>NZ_JAENJH010000010.1:0-209672 GCF_016595675.1 Prauserella cavernicola
ACCGGTCTTCACCTGCGCCTTGACCACGACCGGCCCACCGATCTCCTCGGCGGCCACACGCGCTTCTTCCGCATTACTCGCCACGGCACCCGGCAAAACCGGCACACCATGGGCGGCGAAGAGGTCCCTCGCCTGGTACTCGTACAGATCCACTGGCTCCCAACCCTTCGTCGGTTGTGTCGCGGTCGACATCGCCTCACCAAGAAGGATACAGTATTCTGTATACATAAGTCGAGGTTTCAGTGAGCCGAGAAGGTCAATCCTGTGGATGAGAACGAGACCGGTGTCACTCGCTGTAGTGATGGGTGTCACCAGTATCGGGCATTCTGCCCATTGTATGCTGTAGGCAGTCGACCGATTGGCCGATAACACCGGGAAAAGCACTGTCGTCACCGGACTTTGGGAGTACATCATGCCGTCGACCGAGCTGCCGCAGCAGATGTCTGCTCGTCGTATCGACCGGCCTGTTCCGCTCCGCGAGCGGGTGTACCAGGCGATGCAGGAGCTGATCATCTCCAGGCAGCTCGCTCCCGGTCAGCACCTCGTGGAAAGCGAACTCGCCGAGATGCTCGGTGTCTCGCGTCAGCCCATTCGCGAGGCGCTGCAGCTGCTCAACTCGGAGGGCTGGGTGGATCTGCGGCCCGGTTACGGTGCGTTCGTCCACGCGCCCACCGAGGCCGAGGTCGACCAGCTGCTCGTGGTGCGCTCGGCGCTCGAGGCCGAATCCGCCCGCCTCGCCGCGCTGAACGCCGACACCGAGGGCGTGGCCAGGCTGCGCAAGCTCGTCGCCCAGGGTGAGGCCGCCGTGGCCTCCGACGACATCGACGGGATGGTCGCCGCCAACGCGGAACTGCACCGTTGCGTCACCGAGCTGTCCGGCAACCAGGTGCTGCTCGACTTCGTCTCACAGGTGGACCGCAGGGTGCGCTGGTACTACACGCCCATCGCGCGCCACCGCGGCAACAAGTCCTGGCAGGAGCACGCCCGGCTGATCGACGCCATCGAGGCTGGCGAGGCCGACACCGCCGCCAAGGCGATGCGCGAGCACACCGAGCGCACCCGCGAGTCCTACCTCGAACAGCGCCGCGAGAACCCCGAACCGGACGTGGCGCCGGTACAGGTCCGCTCGCGCCGCAGGCGCACCGCGCCGCGCGTCTGACGCGCACTCTCTCCACCCAGACCACCGGATCCGCGTCGACGCGGACACCGGAATTCGACGACGCCCTCGAGAGGAGGTGTTGGAGCACATGCGTACCTGGAAAGAGTTTCTGAAGTCCCTCACGCAGGAGCCGGCAGGCTTCCGTGCCGAGGGGCGCGTGCTGGGCCTCGGCCTGGCCACCGCGCAGGAGCGCGAGAGCCAGAAGGCGAGCGAGGAGGTCGAGGACTTCCTCCGCCAGAGTGCCGCCCAGGAGCGGCCGAGCACGACCTCGTCCTGAACCGCGAGCCTGAGCTGTCAACGAGGCCAGCTCGGCCCGCGGCCAGGACGGGCCGCTCTCACTCGGACTTGTGGGCGGCCACCGGTGGGTCGTCGCTCCGCTCGGGCTCGCGAGCACGATCTCTGCGAACCTTGATCAGGCTCGCGATCGTGGTGATGGTGAGGGTGCCGAGGATGACGCCCAGCGACACCAGGATCGGGATCTCCGGCGCCCACGAGACACCGTGGTGGTGCAGGGTCTCCGCGATCAGCTTCAGCCCGATGAAGCCGAGCACCGCCGCCAGGCCCTTGCTCAGGTAGACGAGCCGGTCGAGCAGGCCGCCGATGAGGAAGAACAGCTGCCGCAGGCCCATCAGCGCGAACGCGTTGGCCGTGAACACCAGGTACGGCTCCCTGGTGAGCCCGAAGATCGCCGGGATCGAGTCGAGTGCGAACAACAGGTCGGTGGTGCCGATCGCGATCATCACGATGAGCATCGGCGTGACGAGCTTGCGCCCGTCGACCCTGACCGTGAGCTTCGCGCCGTTGTACTCGTCGGTCGCGGGCAGGAACTTCTTCGCCGTGCGCAGGACGGCGTTCTCCTTGAACTCGTCGTCCTCGTCGTCGGAGTGCATCAACAGCTTCCACGCCGTGTAGAGCAGGAACGCCCCGAAGACGTAGAACAGCCAGTCGAAGCGCGTGATGGCCTCGGCGCCCACGGCGATGAACAGGCCGCGCAGCAGCAGCGCCACCACGATGCCGATCAGCAGTACCTTCTGCCGGTACTCCTTGGGCACCGCGAAGCTCGACATGATGATCACGAAGACGAAGAGGTTGTCCACCGACAGCGAGTACTCGGTGATCCAGCCCGCGAAGAACTCGCCGCCGTACTGCGGCCCCGCCATGAGGAGCACCCCGATGCCGAACAGGACGGCCAGGCCGACGTAGCAGCCGACCCAGATGGTGCACTCACGCAGCGAGGGGTGCCGTGGGTTGCGGGACACCAGGTAGAAGTCGAAACAGATGATGGCGGTCAGGCAGGCGATGGTCACCAGCCAGACCCACACGGGAATGGTCACTGTCGTCCCTTTCCAGCGCACGCCCGACCACACCGTCCGCCGATCGTGCGGCGGACGGTGCCGGTGCGGGGTGGGTCAGCGCTGCTGGGTCGTGGCGCGGCCGCGGGAGCGCCGCCGTGCCTCTCGTTGTTCGTAGACCTGCTTCGCGTAGGCCGCGTAGGCGCTGTATACGTCGGCGGCGACCGGGTTGCGCGGCGCCATCCGCTGCCACCACCGCGGTGCGATGCGTTCGTGCAGCCACAGGAACCCGATGGCGAACCCGGCACTGATGATTCCCTGGTAGGCCAGGAAACCCAGCACGTCGGGCGGCAGTCTCGGCTCGCCGGCGAGCACGAGGTAGGTCAGCACCTCGTGGGTGAGCCTGGCGAGCGGGAACCCGACGAGCCAGAACAGTGCCACCGGCGCGAAGGCGCCGATCCGCACCTTCCGGTAGGCCACGAGCAGGCCGTATCCGCCGCCGAGGATGGCGAGCGGGACACCGAGCGCGAGCATGCTCACCAGTGCCCAGCCGACGGGCTGGCCGACGATGCCGGCCAGCCCGCCGGCGACGGCGCCGGCGATGAGTCCCACGGCGAGCCCGGGAAGGGCGAGCTCGCCGAGCCGGAGCAGGCGTGTCGTGTCCATCTAGCTCACGACCACGCCGAACCGGAGGAGACTGTAGAACAGCATGCCCAGGTAGAACACCGCGCCGAAGCCGATGATCAGGTTGGCCCACCACTTGGGCCGGATCGGTTTCGGCAGCATCTTGTTGTTCACCAGCAACAGCACGACGCAGTACGCGCCCATCGCGAACGTGGACAGGAACGCGAGGATGTCGAGCACGCCACTCGGTCCGTCGGCTGGTCCGAAGTTCAGGATCAGGATGCCGAAGATGATCACGGCCCACAGGAAGAACGCGTAGATGTGGGAGATCTTGAACCGCTTGGCGCCGGGCACGAAGAAGTACGTCATGTCCGCCTGTCCTCGCGAGAACGAGTCGAACAGGCCGAGTGTCGCGTTGAGACCGATCAGTGCGATGAACCCGAAGAACACGCCGCCGAGCACCGATCCGCCCACCGAGGCGAAGGCGTCGGACATCGCGCCCAGCGCGGCGTCGCGATCACCGCCCTCGATGAGGCTCGCGACGTTCGGGTTCTCCCGTGCCGCCGCCTGTGCCAGCACCGTGAAGGACACGGTGACCAGCATCGTGATGCCCCAGAAGAGCAGCAGCGCGTCGAAGGTGACCCAGCGCCGCCAGCCCTTCCACTTCTTCATCTCCTCGGGGTCCTCGGTGTCGAACATGAACCCGCGGGCAGGCATCTCCTCCTGCTCGGCGGCGTGCCGCAGCCCGCGGATCTTGGGTACGTGCGCACCCATGCCCGCGCCGCTGTCCCGCAGGTGCAGCGTGTACCACATCTGCTGCATACCGGAGGGTCCCGCGAACGCGATGGCACCGACCACGATCGGGAACCACGTGCTCGACATCGCCTCCGACGGGAAGTAGCCGAAGGCGAACATGCCCGTCAGCGTGCTCGACAGGTCACCCCAGCTGCCGACCAGTGACGCCACGATCGCCGTGCCCACCACCAGTACGCCGATGAGGACCGACAACAGGTTCTCGAGCAGGTTGTAGATCACCTTGGCCAGCGTGAACACCACGCCGACCAGTACCAGTGCGATACACGCCGTCAGCACCCACGGTATGCCGGTGATCTCCTCGAACGCGGCGGCGCCCGCTGAGAGATGCCCCGGCCAGACATAGACGAGTATCGCCACCGCGAAGAAGAACCACATCAACGGTTTGAACACCCGGGCGGCACCCGTGAAGATGCTCTCGCCGGTGGCCATCGCGTAGCGGGCCATCTCGAGCATCACCACGGCCTGCAGGGTGACACCGATCAGGAACAGCCATCTGATCTCGGGCCCGAAGACGAGCACGAGCCTCGGCCACATGTAGGACTCGCCCATCCCCACACCGAGCGCGACCAGGAACACGGTCGGGCCGAGAATGTGGATGGCCGGTGGAGCGTCGGGCAGCTTGCGGATCGGCATGGGATCGAGCCCGCCGGCTCGCCACACCCGTTCTGCTTTGCCCGTGTCGGGGCCGGGCTGGCCGGCACCCGACACGGGGACTTTCGAAGAATCCACCATTGGACCTCCAGTTTTCGAGGTGGCTGCCCCCGGTTAGCTGAGCAGGCCAGCTGCCCTCGCCCAGCGATACTTGGCGCCGAGCACCGCGACGGGCCGCTCGGTGGTGTACGGATAGGCGATGATTCGGTGATCGAACAGGTAATCGCTGGCTTTCTCGACCTCGGTGTCGCCTGCCAGCGACGCGACGACCGGCTTGTCGATGCCCTTCGCCCGTGCCTCTTCCACGACTCGCGCGGTGAGTTCGGCGAAGACCATCGGCGGCGTCACGATCGTGTGCCAGTAACCCAGGATCAGCGCGTGGATACGCGGGTCCTCCAGCCCGAGCCGGATCGTCGCCTCGTAGGTCGACGGCGGCTCGCCACCGGTGATGTCGATCGGGTTACCGGCCGCGCCGAACGGCGGGATGTAGCGGCGGAACGCCTCATCCAGGTCCGGCGGAATATCCATCAGGGACAACCCGGCCTCAACGCACGCGTCGGAGAGCAGCACGCCCGATCCACCGGCACCGGTGATGATCACGACGTTCTCGCCCTGCGGCGTGGGCAGCAGTGGCAGACCCCTGGCGTAGTCGAGCATCTCGTTGAGTCCCGGCGCTCGCACGACGCCGGACTGCCGGAGGATGTCGTCGTACACCTTGTCGTCGCCGGCCAGCGCGCCGGTGTGCGAGCTCGCGGCCCGCGCGCCGAGCGCCGTACGGCCCGCCTTGAGCACCACCACGGGCTTCTTCTTGGTCATGCGCTTGGCCGTCTCGACGAACGCCCTGCCGTCCTTGAGGTCCTCGAGGTGCATGGCGACGGCCTGGGTGTTGTCGTCCTGCTCGAAGTAGGTCAGCAGGTCGTCCTCGTCCACATCGGACTTGTTGCCGAGTCCGACGATCGCCGAGACACCCATCTTCGTGGTGCGCGCGTAGCCGAGGATCGCCATGCCGATGCCGCCGCTCTGCGACGTCAGCGCGACCCCGCCCTTGACGTCGTAGGGCGTGCAGAACGTGGCGCACAGGTTCTGCGGCGTGTAGTAGTAGCCGTAGATGTTCGGGCCGAGCATGCGGATCTGGTACCGGTGCGCGATCTCGACGACCTCGTCCTGCAGCTCCTGGTTGCCGGTCTCGGCGAACCCGGACGGGATCATCACCGCGGCGGGGATGCCCTTCTCGCCGCACTCGGTGAGCGCGCCGGCCACGAACTTCGCCGGTACCGCGAAGACGGCCACGTCCACGTCGCCGGGCACGTCGCTCACCGACTTGTAGGCGGTGCGCCCGAGGATCTGGTCCGCCTTCGGGTTGATCGGGTAGATCTCGCCCGCGTACCCGCCGTTGATGAGGTTCTTCATCACCGAGTTGCCGATCTTGCCCTCCTGGTCGGAGGCGCCGACGACGGCGATCGCGCGCGGGTTCATCAGCCGCGTCATCGACGACAGGATCTCCTCCTGCGTCAGGCGGACGGGCTCGGCGACCTCGCCGGTCTCGACGAGGATGCGGATGTCGGCCGCGGTCGCGCCGGTGCCGCTCGCGAACACCGGGTTGAGGTCGAACTCGCTGATCTCGGGGAAGTCGGTGACCAGCGCGGAGACCTTCTGGATCACGTCGGCGAGCGCGTCGATGTCCACGGGCTCCGCGCCGCGGGCGCCGTGCAGCACCTCGGCGGCCTTGATGCCGTCGACCATCGACCTCGACTCGGCCGCGTCGAGCGGGGCGAGGCGGAACGTGACGTCCTTGAGCACCTCCACCAGCACGCCGCCGAGGCCGAACGCGACGATCTTGCCGAACGTCGGGTCGGTAGTGGCGCCGATGATGACCTCCTGGCCACCGCCGACCATCTGCTGCACCTGGACGCCGTCGATCGTGGCCTCGGCGTTGTACGCCTTGGCGTTGGCCATGATCTTGTCGAACGCCTCCCGCGCGGCGTCGGCCCCGGTGACGCCGACGATCACGCCACCGGCCTCGGTCTTGTGCAGGATGTCGGGAGAGACGATCTTGCAGACCACGGAGCCGCCGATCTCACCTGCCAGCTTCGCCGCCTCGTCCGCGGTGGTGGCGAGACCCTCTGCGGGGGTTGGGATGCCGTAGGCGTCGGCGACCAGCTTGCCCTCCGGCGCCGTGAGTCCCTCGCGGCCTTCCGCGCGTACCTTGTCGATGATCTCGCGGACCGCTGCCTTGTCTGGAGCCGGCATCCTCAGATCACTCCATTCGCCTTGAGTTCGGTGAACCGGTCCGTGTCCAGGCCGAGCTCACTCACGTAGATCTCTTCGTTGTGTTCGCCCAGCAGCGGCGAGCGCAGGACGTCGACGGTCGAGTCGGACAGCTTGATCGGGCAGCCGACCGTCTTGTACTCGCCGCGCTTGGGGTGGTCGACCGACAGCACCATGTCGTTGTCGGCCAGCGAGGGGTCCTCGATGATCTCCTTGGTGGACAGCACCGGACCGCACGGAATGTTGTGCTCGTTGAGCCGCGCGAGTACTTCCCACTTGCCGTGGTTGCTGCTCCACTCCTGGATCAGCTGGAACATCTTGTCGAGCTTGTCCAGCCTGGCCTCGGGCGTCGCCCAGTCCGGGTCGTCGGCGAGCTCGGGTCTGCCGATGAGCTTGGTGATGGGTCCCCAGCCGACGGGCTGCACGATCACGTAGATGTAGTCGTTCGGCCCGCCCGGCGCGCACTGCACGGCCCAGCCGGGCTGCCCGCCGCCCGAGGCGTTGCCCGAGCGCGGCACCGTGTCGCCGAACTCGTCGTTCGGGTACTCGGCCAGCGCCCCGTGTTCCAGGCGCTGCTGGTCGCGCAGTTTGACGCGGCACAGGTTCAGCACCGCGTGCTGCATGGCGACCGTGACGCGCTGGCCCGTGCCGGTCTGCTCCCGCTGGAACAGGGCGGCGAGGATGCCGGCGACGGTGTGGATGCCGGTGCCCGAGTCGCCGATCTGCGCGCCGGTGGCCAGGGGCGGCCCGTCCTCGAACCCGGTGGTGCTCATCGAGCCGCCCATCGCCTGCGCCACCACTTCGTAGGCCTTGAAGTGGGTGTAGGGGCCGTCGCCGAACCCCTTGATGGAGGCGTAGACGAGTCGGGGGTTGATCTGCTGCAGGCGCTCCCAGGTGAAGCCCATGCGGTCGACGGCGCCGGGCCCGAAGTTCTCGGCGAGCACGTCGAACTTCGGCAGCATCTCGGTGAAGATCCGCTTGCCCTCTTCGCTCTTCATGTTGAGGGTGATGCTGCGCTTGTTGCTGTTGAGCATCGTGAAGTAAAGACTGTCCACATCGGGCAGATCGCGTAGCTGCTTGCGCGTGATGTCACCGGTCGGCGCTTCCAGCTTCACGACATCGGCGCCGAGCCAGGCCAGGATCTGCGTGCACGACGGACCTGACTGGACGTGCGTCATGTCGAGAACGCGGACACCCTCGAGTGCTTTTCCCATGGTGCAAGCCCCTTTGGCGTTACTTGTACATGGTCTGGTTCATCGTTCCCGGGGCGTAGACCTCCGGGTCGACCCACACGTTGATCAGTGACGGCTTGCCCGACTCGCGGGCGCGCTCCAGTGCGGGACGGATGTCGGCGGGGTCGCGAACCTCTTCGCCGTAGCCGCCGAGCATCTTCGCGAACTCGCCGTAGGGGATGTCGCCGAGCGTGTTGCCGATCCGGCCGCGGTCCTCGCCGTACTTCTGGATCTGGCCGTAGCGGATCTGGTTCATCGACGAGTTGTTGCCGATGATGCCGATGAACGGGAGGTTGAACCGCACGAGCGTCTCGAAGTCCCAGCCGGTGAGGCTGAACGCGCCGTCGCCGAACAGTGCCACGACCTCGGCGTCGGGCCGCGCGTACTTCGCCGCCATGACGAACGGGACGCCGACGCCGAGTGTCCCGAGTGGACCGGGGTCCATCCAGTGACCCGGCGATTTCGGCTGCACCACCTGGCCGGAGAAGGTGACGATGTCGCCGCCGTCGCCGATGTAGATGGAGTTGGGGGTGAGGAACTCGTTGATCTCGTGCACGAGCCGGTACGGGTCGATGGGGCTCGAGTCGGAGAGCTGCCGGGGCAGCCGCTTCTCGTAGGCCGCGGTCTCGACACCGCGCAGCTCCTCCAGCCACGCCTTGCGGCCCACCGCGCCGTTGTCGACGCGACCCGACGTGGCCTGGGTGACGGCGGAGAGCACGAGGCCCGCGTCGCCGACGATGCCGAGGTCCACGTCGCGGTTCTTGCCGACGGTGCGGTAGTCGAGGTCGATCTGCACGACCGTGGCGTCGGGGGAGAGCCGCTTGCCGTAACCCATGCGGAAGTCGAACGGCGTGCCGACGATGATGATGAGGTCGGCGTTCTGGAACGCGTAGCGGCGAGCCAGCTGCAGGTGGTGCGGATCGTTGGGGGCGAGCGTGCCGCGTCCGGAGCCGTTCATGAAGGCGGGCACGTTGAGGGTGCGGACGAACTCGATGGCCGAGTCGGTGGCCCGGCACGTCCAGACCTGGCTGCCCAGCAGCACGCACGGTTTCTCGGCCTTGACGATCAGGTCGGCGAGGCGCTCGATGTCGGCGGGATCGCCCACACTGCGCGTAGAAGCACGGAAGGCCCCGGCCTTGGGCACTCGGGCCTTGTCGACCGGGACCTTCGCGTCGAGGACGTCGCGGGGGATCTCGAGAAACGATGGCCCCGGTGCGCCGTGGAAACACTCGCGGAAGGCCATCGAGACGATGTCGGCCGCGCGCTCGGTGGCCGGCACGGTGGCGGCGAACTTGGTGATCGGCGCCATCATGTCGACGTGCGGAAGGTCCTGCAGTGAGCCCATCTTGTGCTGCGACAGCGCTCCCTGCCCGCCGATCAGCAGCATGGGGCTCTCCGCGCGGAAGGCGTTGGCGACGCCGGTGACGGCGTCGGTGGTGCCTGGTCCGGCGGTGACCACCGCGCACCCGGGTTTCCCGGTCACGCGGGCGTAGCCGTCGGCCGCGTGCGCGGCCACCTGCTCGTGCCGTACGTCGATCACGTCGATGCCCTCGTCGACGCAGCCGTCGTAGATGTCGATGATGTGGCCACCGCAGAGCGTGAAGATCACGTCCACGCCCTCTGCCTTCAGCGCTTTCGCCACCAGGTGTCCGCCGGAGATCAGCTGTGGCTCACCGTTCGTGGCGGCCAGCTCGCTCGGCTGACCCGCGCTGGCCGGCTCTGTCTTGGACATCTGCCCCATGTGCGTCGTCACTCCTTAGACCGTGCAGACCTTGCTGACTACCGCATACTGCATACCATATGGAGTTATCGTGGCCCTCGATCAACGTGTTGTCCAGAGCCGAAAGCCGGTTGGCCTGATTCCTCAGTCGCGCCAGTCGAAGCGGGGCCAGTCGCGGGTCAGCGCGTCGAGCCGCGAGGCGGCTTCGGCTGGCGGGAGACCGCGCGCGACGGCCATGCCGACGAGGAAGGCCGTGATGGGAGCTGCGGGTCGGGCGACGGTTCTGCCCGCGTCGCGAGCCAGCGCCAGTATCAGCGCGTGGTCGCACTGATCGGCGTCGAGTCCGAGGTCGGCGCAGACGGTCGCCGTCCACTTCCGCAGTTCGTTCATTGAACCGCACCTCCCTGGTCGGACCCATTGACCGGAGCTTGCCATACCGTATACTGCATACAACTTGCTGGCAAGTCATCTTCCACTTCGGACGCGACCCGTCCTTCCTGTCGGCGCCCGCTCCGGTGTTGCTCTTCTCTACACCCGGAGGCGGCGCGAAGAAACGGCCAAGAACGGAGTCACCGTGAAAGTTGCTGTTCTCGGTGCCGGCGCCATCGGTGCGTATGTCGGCGCCAGCCTTGATCGAGCGGGAGCCGAGGTCCACCTCGTCGCCCGCGGCGCGAACCTGGAAGCCATGCGCGAGTCGGGAGTGCGTGTGCTCAGTCCGAGGGGAGACTTCGCGGCCAGGCCGCACGCCACCGACAACCCCGCGGAGATCGGCCCTGTCGACCACGTCTTCCTCGGCCTCAAGGCGAACCAGTACGCGGGTGCGGGCGCACTGGTGCAACCACTGCTCGGCCCGCACACGTCGTTGATCGCCGCACAGAACGGCATCCCGTGGTGGTACTTCCACGGAGTGCAGGGACCGCACGAGGGCCGTCGCGTCGAGGCGGTCGACCCCGGCGGCGCCGTCAGTGCGGTGCTGGCGCCCGAACGGGCCATCGGCTGCGTGGTCTACGCGGCCACCGAGCTCGCCGAACCTGGCGTGGTGCGCCACCTCGAGGGCACCCGCCTCTCGATCGGCGAACCTGACGGCACGACCTCGGCGCGCTGCACCGAGTTCGCCGACGCGATGGTGGCGGGCGGGCTCAAGTGCCCGGTGGAACCCGACCTGCGCAAGGACATCTGGGTCAAGCTGATGGGCAACATCGCGTTCAACCCCATCAGTGCGCTCGCCAGAGCGACGATGGCCGGGATCTGCCGGCACGACAACACGCGCGCGCTCGTGGTGGAGATGATGCGCGAGACCCTCGACGTCGCCACCGCGCTGGGCGTGCGCACCGACGTCTCCATCGAGCGCAGGCTCGCGGGCGCCGAGCGCACCGGCGAGCACAAGACGTCCACGCTCCAGGACCTGGAGAAGGGCAAGCCGCTCGAGCTCGACGCGATCCTCGCCGCGGTGGTCGAGCTGGCAGACCTGGCCGACGTCGCCGTGCCGACGCTGCGCGTGGTGAACGCGCTCGCCGATCTGCTCAATGTCCACGTCACGACAGCGGCGCCAGCGCTCGCCGCCGCACAGGGAGGTGCCCGATGACGGTCAGCGTGGAGCCCGCGGCGGGCACCGTGGCGCCAGAGGCGTTCCGGGCTGGCAGGCCGCTCAACTTCTGGGGCGGGCTGTGGCGCGCGGACGGCGTTCCCGAACTCGAGGCCGCCGACGCTGCCAGGGCCGTGCGCGCCGGACTCAACGAACACCGCACGTGGACCCTCGCGCCGCTCACCGAACGCAGGCTGCGCGTCGACGCCACCCTCGACGACCTCGCCGCACACCGGGAGCTGCTCGACCGGCTGGCCGGTGGCGGGGGTTTCGCCGACGGGCTCGCCGAGACCCGCGAGTGCGCCGAGCGGATCGAGGGTCTGATCGCGGGCCGCGATCCGTTGCGCGGCCCGGTCAGCAATATCGCCGAGGCACAGTGCCCGGCCGCCACGCTGGTGCACGCGATGCTCGTGCAGGTGCTGGCGGGCAACGCGGCGATCGTCAAGGCGACCGAACCGGCGGGCCCCGCTCTGGCGATCGCGACCGCGCTCGCCGCTCGCCACGGACTGCCCTTCACCCTGCTGCACGGCGGCGGCGAGGGCGTCGACGCCGCGCTGAGCAGGCCGGACGTGGTCGGCTGCGTCTCCTACCCCGACGGCACGCGGCGCGGGGTGTCGCTGGTCGCCGCCGTCACGCGCAGGGCCAGGGCCTGACCGGCCTGGCTCAGCACGGGTCGACAGTGGAGTAGCAGCGCCGCGAGAAGGACGTCATCCCGCCCTCGGTCGTGGGCGGGGTGACGTCCGCGCGCTGCATCAGCAACAACACCGCGAGCGCCGTGGCGACGGAGAACCCAATTCCGAGAACGATCGCGGCGATGCGGTAGCGGCGAAGCGCCCGCGTTTCCTGAACCGGCTCCATGTAGCCGAGGATGCGGTTCCCGATGGGGCGCAAGGAATCCGGCCGGAAACGGAAAAGGTGCCGTCCCGGTGATCCGGACCCGCGTCGAGCAGCGCTTCGGCACGTGGTGCCGGTGGTGAAATCCCCGGCCTTTCACAAGACCAATCGGGCACCGGCGCGATCCGCGCACCGGTGCCCGTCGACGTCAGCGGTCGGCGACAGCCGCCTCGGCGGCCCGCAGCCACTCGCGCCACTGTGCGGCCTGCTCGTCGGCCTTCTTGGCGCGGCGCTCGTCGCCGGCCGCGCGGGCCTTGGCCGACTGCGACTCGAACTGCTCGACGCGCTCGCGGAACTGCGCCACCCGGGCCTGCGCCTCCGGGTCGGTGCGCCGCCACTTCGAGTCCTCGGCCGAGCGCACTCCGTCCTGTACGGACTTGAGCCTGCCGTCGAGCTCGCGGATGCGCTCCCTCGGCACCTTCCCGATCTCGTCCCAGCGCTCCTGGATCTTGCGCAGCTGCGACTTCGCGGCGTCGAGGTTGGCCGCCGGGTCGATCTTCTCGGCCTCGGCGAGCAGCTCCTCCTTGCGCGCGGCGTTGTCGGCGAACTCGGCGTCGCGCTCCGAGAACGCGGCCGAGCGTGCGGCGAAGAACGCGTCCTGCGCGGCGCGGAACCGCTGCCACAGCGCCTCGTCGGTGTCCTTCGGCGCCCGGCCGGCGGCCTTCCACTCGGCCATGAGGTCCTTGTAGCGGCCCGCCGTCGGCCCCCAGTCGGTGGAGCCGGCCATCGACTCCGCCTCCTCGATGAGCTCCTCCTTGCGGCGCTTCGCCGTCGCGCGCTGCTTGTCGAGCTCGGCGAAGTGGGAGCCCCTGCGGCGGTTGAACGCCTCGCGGGCCTTGGAGAATCGGCGCCACAGCTCGTCGTCGGTCTTGCGGTCGACGCCCTTGATCGTCTTCCACTCGTCGAGGATCGTGCGCAGCCGGTCGCCCGCGGCCTTCCACTGGGTGGACTCGGCGGCGATGGCCTCGGCCTCCTCCGCCAGCGCCTGCTTGCGGCCGACCGCGGCGGCCCTCGCCTGCTCGCGCTCCTGCTTGACCTCGGACAGCGCGCGCTCGGCGTGCGAGATGACGTGCTCGACGCGCGCCCGCAGGGCGTCGAGGTCGCCGACGACGGCGGCTTCGGCGAGCCCGTCGCGCAGCTGCGTCGCGCTGGTGAGCGCCTGCTTGGGGTCACCCGCACCCGACGTCAGGCGAGTCTCGAGCAGCTCCACCTCTGTGCGCAGGTCGTCGAACCGGCGGGCGAAGTGCGTGAGACCTTCGTCGGCCGACCCTGCCTGCCACACGCCGATCTGCCGTTCGCCCTCGGACGAGCGCACGAACACCGCGCCGTCCTCGTCGATGCGGCCCCAGCGTTCCGGGTGGGGTTCGGCGGGCGGCACCGCCGGAGCGGCGTGCGCGCCAGCCGGGGTGTGCGGCACCTGGTGCGGCGCCGGAACATCGCTGCCGTTCGGGGTGTTCTGCTCGGCCATGGCCGGCTCCTTCTCGCCTGTAGGCCCGCCGCTGCGCGGGCGCCCCGCTGTCGGCGGGGCCGGGTGTTGCGTGTTGGGTTCCAAGACCGCATTCAAACAGGTCAGCGCGGTTCTGGGTACCTCATGCCTCAAGACGTACCTCTCCGGGCGCGCCGGGTAACCTCGGAACGCGTGATCACGCGTGCCGTGGTGGTGCCCCAGCCCCCGCTCCTCGTCCCCGAACTCGCGCCGGGGGCCGTGGAGGAGACCGCCAGTCTTCGCGAAGCCTGTGTGACCGCTGTGAAGCGGCTTCCGGCCCGTTGGATCGCCGTGGGAACCACCGCTCAAGCTTGCCCGATTCCGCCGCCGGTGTGCGGGACGTTCCGCGGTTTCGGTGTCGACGTGCGCGTCGCGCTCGACGCGGCCCCCCACGCGGGAGAACCCGCCGACCTGCCCCTTCCCGTGCTGCTCGCGGGGTGGCTGCGCGAGCGTGCGGGGGCCGACGCGGTCGAGGTCGAGCTGCTGTCCCCGTCGGTGACTCCCGCGGAGTGCGCGGCCGTCGGCGCACGGCTCGCCGCGCGCGAGGACGAGGTGGGCCTGCTGGTGCTCGGCGACGGCTCGAACCGCCACGGCGCCGCGTCGCCCGGTGGCGCCGACGAGCGGGCGGAGGGTTTCGACGCGCTCGTGCGCGAGGCACTGGCCGGCGCCGACCGCGACGCGCTGCGGGCACTCGACCCGGTGCTCGCGGCCGAACTGGGCGCCGAGGGCAGAGCGTCGTGGCAGGTGCTGGCCGCCGTGGCCGGCACGGGCACGTGGCACGCCGAGCTGCTCCACTCCGGAACCGAACTCGGCGTGGCCTACCACGTGGCCGCCTGGGAGCGGTCGTGATCAGGCCCGTCGCCGTCGCCGTCGTCGGCCCCACCGCCACCGGCAAGACGGCGCTCGGGGTGGAGCTGGCGCTCGCGCTTGGCGGCGAGGTGATCAACGCCGACGCCATGCAGCTCTACCGCGGCATGGACATCGGCACGGCCAAGGCGACCGCCGACGAGCGGCGCGGCGTCGCTCACCACCTGCTCGACGTCCTCGACGTGACCGAGGCAGCCTCGGTGGCCGCCTACCAGCGCGACGCGCGTGCCGAGGTCGAGCGGTTGCTCGCGGCGGGCCGCGTGCCGGTGCTGGTCGGCGGTTCGGGCCTCTACGTGCAGGCCGTGCTCGACGACCTGCGCTTTCCCGGCACCGATCCGGCCGTGCGCGCCGAACTGGAGCTGGAGGCCGAGCGGCTGGGTACGCGGGTGCTGTACGACCGCCTCGCCGAGGTCGACCCGGCGGCGGCCGCCACGATCCTGCCGACCAACGTGCGCCGCATCGTGCGAGCGCTGGAGGTCATCGCGATCACCGGCGAGCCGTTCTCGGCCAACCTGCCGACACCGGGCGAACCGCGCTACGGCACGGTGCTCGTCGGCGTCGACCGCGAGGTCGCCGAGCTCGACGCCCGCGTGGACCTGCGGGTGGAG
Organism: Prauserella cavernicola; assembly: GCF_016595675.1. Lineage (GTDB taxonomy): Bacteria > Actinomycetota > Actinomycetes > Mycobacteriales > Pseudonocardiaceae > Prauserella_A > Prauserella_A cavernicola. The sequence goes on from NZ_JAENJH010000010.1 coordinate 15,203, forward strand.
CACATGTTCGAGGCCGGGCTCGTCGCCGAGGTGCGGGCGCTGGAGAAGCTGGGCCTGCGTGAGGGAAAGACGGCCCCCCGCGCCCTCGGCTACCAGCAGGTGCTCGCCGCGTTCGACGAGGACTCGACCGACTTCGCGGGGGCCGCCGCGGCGACCGCGCAGGCCACCCGGCGCTTCGTGCGCAAGCAGCGCTCGTGGTTTCGCCGGGACAAGCGGATCCACTGGTTCGACGGAGCGGCCGAGGGGCTGACCGATCACGTCCTCTCCTGGCTCGCCCCGTAATCTTGGTGTCATGGGTGGGATCGAGTTCCTGAAGGGGCACGGCACGCAGAACGACTTCGTGCTGTTGCCCGACGCGTCGGCCAGGCTGGAGCTGACGCAGGCGCGGGTCGCCGCGCTCTGCGATCGCCGCCGTGGCCTCGGCGCCGACGGCGTGCTGCGCGTCGTCCGCTCGGCCGCCCTCGGCGTCGAGTCGGAGGGCGAGTGGTTCATGGACTACCGCAACGCCGACGGCTCGATCGCCGAGATGTGCGGCAACGGTGTGCGCGTGTTCGCTCGCTACCTCGTGGAGGCGGGCCTCGAGCAGGGGTCCGACTTCGTCGTCGGCACCAGGGCGGGAGACCGGCCGGTCCGGGTGCACCCCGACCGCTCCGTCACCGTCCACATGGGACCGGCGCGGATCACGGGCACGTCGGTGGCGATCGTCGGTGGCCGCGAGCTCTCCGGAGTCGCCGTCGACGTCGGCAACCCGCACCTGGTGTCCGCGCTCGACGACGACGTCGCGACGCTGGAGCTGGCCGACGCCCCGCGCTACGACGGTGACTTCTTCCCCGACGGCGTCAACCTGGAGTTCGTCAACGTCCTCGACGCCGAGTCGCTGCGGATGCGAGTGTACGAGCGCGGGGTCGGCGAGACGAGGGCGTGTGGCACAGGCACCGTGGCCGCGGTCGCCGCGACCCTGCATCTGGCAGGCACCGACAGCGGTGAGTCCACTGTGGATGTACCCGGTGGCAGGGTGACGGTCACCGTCGAGCGCGGCGCCTCCACGCTCACCGGGCCCGCGGTGTTCGTCGGCAGGGGCGAGCTCGACGAGTCGTGGTGGAACAGCCTCTAGGCCACGGCGGGGGTTCGCGGGATGTCGCGCAGCTTCCGCAGCGGTGAGCACACCACCAGCAGCACCGACGAGACGAGCACCGAGGCCGTGACCCACATGGTCGCGGGCACCCCGATCCACTCGCCCAGCACACCGCCGAGCAGCGCGCCGATGGGCATCGCGCCCCACACGACGCACCGAACGCTCGCGTTCATTCGGCCGAGCAGGCGATCGGGGCAGATCGCCTGTCGGTAGCTGACCTGCGCGACGTTGTAGACGACGATGCCGACTCCCGCGATGGCGAGGCCGACGCCCGCCAGCGAGGCACGCCAGCCCGGCGCGGCGAGCGGCACGAGCAGCTGGGCGGGCCAGGTCAGCAGCGGTACGAGCCACACGGCCCTGGCCTGCCCGAGCAGCCGCATCCACCGGCTCGCGGTCAGCGCGCCGAGCACGCCGCCGACCCCGGCGCCCGCGAGTACGAAGCCGACACCGGCGGGGGACAGGCCCACGTGGCGGGTCAGGAACAGCACCTGTACCGCGGTGAGCCCGGCTCCCGCCAGGTTGGCCACGGCGGTGCAGGTGGTGATGGCGCGCAGGTTGGGGTTGCCGAACACGAAGCGCAGGCCCTCACCGATCTCGGGCAGCAGCCTGCGGTCTCGCTTCGGCTCGGGTTCCGGCTCGACGGCGCGGATCCGGCGCAGGTTCGCCGCCGAGGCGAAGTAGCTCAGCCCGACGGCGGTGACGGCGTTGGCCGCGCCGAGTACCTGGGCGAGCACTCCGGCGAGGCCAGGTCCGGTCACTTGCGCGACCGACTGGCTCACCTGCAGCTTCGCGTTGCCCTCCACCAGCTTCTCGCGTCCGACGAGGAACGGCAGGTACGACTGGTAGGCGACGTCGAAGAACAGCGTGCACACGCTCACGAGCAGGGCCACGACGATCAGGTGGGGCAGGGTGAGCACGCCGGCCCACCACGCCAGCGGCACGGTGAGCAGCAGGGTGCCGCGCACGAGGTCGGCCCGCAGCATGAGCGGCTTGCGGCGCATCCGGTCCACCCAGACTCCGGCGGGTAGCCCCAGCAGCAGGAACGCGGCGTGCTCGGCCGCCGTCAGCAGTCCCATCTCGAACGGCGTCGCCCCGAGCACCGTCGCGGCGAGCAACGGCAGCACGGTGTGCCCGACGAACGTGCCGAACTGGCTGGCGGTATCGCCTGCCCACAGCTGCCTGAAGTCGCGATGAAACCACAGGGAGGTCACCCGCACGAGTGTCATTGAGTGATTGGAATGTGTCAATCACTCGCGCCTCGTAGGCTGACCGAGTGGACCCGCGGCGACGCAGAGCGACCGAGGCCGAGGCGAACGCGCTGGCCTCGGGAATACGCCTGCGCATCATCCGGTTGACCTACTCCGAGGCGCTGACCAACAAGGAACTGGCCGAGCGGCTCGGTCGCGATCCGGCCACCACGCTGCACCACGTACGCAAGCTGGTGGACACGGGCTTTCTCGAACCACAGCCGCGCCGCAAGGGAAACCGTGGCGCGACGGAGATCCCGTACCTCTCCACCGGCCTGTCGTGGCGGCTCGACTCCGCGGGTGACGACACCAGGATCCGCGAAGCGATCCTCGAGGCCTACCTCGCCGAGATCGCCGAGGTGGAGCAGGCGGAGCTGTCGCAGTGGCGGTTCGTCGCTCAGGTCCCCGAGGAGCAGCGCCAGGAGTTCACGAACCGGCTGGAGGAGCTGCTCGAGGACTTCAGGAACCGGCCCGCCGACCCCGACGCCGAGCGCGTGGCGGTGTACATCGGGATGTACCCCAGTCGCTAATCGGTTCGGCGAATCGGTCGAATCGTGGCAGCATGGTGGGCAGAGAGGGTCGATCGGTGAGTCGGCCCGGCAGCACAACTGGAGGCATGTGAGCAAGCCGAATCCCCGCGAGTACTCGCGGGCGGAAGCACAGTTCGACTCGGCGGAGTCGCGGCCGGAGGAACTCTTCGACGAGTTCGGCCAGTACGTCGACGAGGTCGACGCCGAGCTTTCCCAGGGGGAACTGGAACTCGAGGACCGCGCCTCGCTGCGCAGGGTCGCGGGACTTTCCACCGAACTCACCGACATCACCGAGGTCGAGTACCGCCAGCTGCGGCTCGAACGCGTCGTGCTCGTCGGAGTGTGGACCGAGGGCACCGCCGAGCAGTCCGAAGCCTCGCTCGAGGAGCTCGCCAGGCTGGCCGAGACCGCGGGCTCCGAGATCCTCGAGGGCCTCGTGCAGCGCAGGGGCCGGCCGGACCCGGCCACCTACATCGGTTCGGGCAAGGTGCGCGAGCTGGCCGACGTCGTTGTCGCGACCGGGGCCGACACCGTCATCTGCGACGGCGAGCTCTCGCCGGGCCAGCTACGGCAGCTCGAAGCCAAGCTCAAGGTGAAGGTCATCGACCGCACCGCGCTGATCCTCGACATCTTCGCCCAGCACGCCCGCTCACGGGAAGGCAAGGCGCAGGTCGAGCTGGCCCAGCTGCAGTACCTCATCCCGCGGCTGCGGGGCTGGGGTGAGTCGCTGTCCCGGCAGGCCGGTGGCCGTGCCGGAGGCGCGAACGGTGGTGTGGGTCTGCGTGGTCCCGGTGAGACGAAGCTGGAGACCGACCGGCGGCGCATCAGCAAGCGGGTGGCCAAGCTGCGTCGCGAGATCGCGTCGATGGACACCATCCGCGCCACCAAGCGCGGCAGGCGGGTGGCCAACGAGGTGCCGAGCGTCGCGATCGTCGGCTACACCAACGCGGGCAAGTCCAGCCTGCTCAACGCCATCACGGGCGCGGGCGTGCTCGTGGAGGACGCGCTGTTCGCGACACTCGACCCGACCACCCGCCGCTCAGAGACACCGGACGGCAGGTCGTACACGCTGACCGACACCGTCGGGTTCGTACGGCACCTGCCGCACCAGCTGGTCGACGCGTTCCGGTCCACCCTCGACGAGGCGGCCGACGGGGACCTGCTCGTGCACGTCGTGGACGGCTCGGCGCCCGCTCCGGAGGAGCAGGTCGAGGCCGTGCACGAGGTGCTCAACGAGATCGCGCACCGGCGCTCCGACGCGCTGCCGCCCGAGCTGATCGTGATCAACAAGGCGGACGCGGCGGACGAGCTGACGCTGGCCAGGCTCCGGCACCTGCTGCCGGACGCCATGGTGGTGTCGGCGCGCAGCGGTCAGGGCGTCACCGCACTGGTCGACGAGGTCTCCCGACGGCTGCCCCGTCCGGAGGTGGCCGTGGACGTCCTCGTCCCGTACGCGCGTGGCGAGCTCGTCGCACGAGCGCACGCCGACGGCGAGGTGCTCTCCGAGGAGCACACGCCGGAGGGCACGCGGCTGCAGGCCCGGGTCCACCCCGACCTGGCCGCGGCGTTGCGGAGTTACGTCGCCGACGGTTCCGCGATCTGACGGTGTGAGCGTGCATGGTCCTCGCTGGGCGGTCGGCGCATCCGTTCTCGTCGGCCTGCTCGCGTGCGGCGTCCTCCCCGCCTCGGCACAGGCGTCCGCACCCGAGCAGGTCTGCTCGCTCGCCGACGAGCGGCTCGACGAGGTGTCCGGCCTGGCCGCGGACGGGGACAACTGGTACGCCGTCAACGACGGTGGCACCAGCATCGAGATCTTCGTGCTGGGCAAGGACTGTTCGGTGCGCGGTGTGATCGAGAACCCCACCGATCCCTACGACGTCGAGGACATGGCGCTGGCCCAGGACGGCACGCTCTGGCTCGGCGACACCGGCGACAACCGCAAGCGGCGCGACACCGTGGCGCTGCACGCGGTGTCGCCGGACGGCTCGTCGACGCTGTACCGGCTGACCTACCCGGACGGCGCGCACGACGCGGAAGCGCTGCTGCTGGACCGCTCGGGAACGCCGTACATCATCACCAAGAACGTGCTGGGCAACTCGGTGGTCTACCGGCCGGCCGGGCCGTTGACCAGCCCAGGACCCACACCGTTGGAGAACGTCGGCTCGCTCGCGATCACCACCACCGACACGCCGGGCGGGCCCGTCGGCCCGGTGGGGTCGATGCTCGTGACGGGCGCGGCGTCGAACGCCGACTCCACAGTGTTCGCGGTGCGGACCTACACCGACGCCTACCTGTACCCCGCGCCGGACGGCGACGTCCTCGCGGCGTTGCGGCGGTCGCCGGTGCGCGTCCCGCTGCCGGACGAGCAACAGGGCGAGGCGATCGCGTTCGACCCTGACGGCTCGTTGGTGTCGGTCAGTGAGGGCGTGGGCAGCCCGGTGCGGATCGTGCGCGGTGCCGCGGACCTCGCCGCGACGGCGGGCCAGAACACCGAGTCCGAGGAGCAGGCGGCGTCACCGTCGGCCGGTGACCCCGCTCCGGCGTCGGACGAGGACAGCTCAGGTGTCCCGGTGCTGCCGGGAATCGCGATCGCCGTTGGCGTGGCCGCGGTGCTCGTCTTCGGTGTCGGCAAACTCCGCCGCCGCTAGCCGGTCCGGCGCTCAGAGCCTGCGCAGTACGGCGACGACTTTGCCGAGGATGCTGGCGTCGTCGCCGGGAATCGGCTCGTACGCCTCGTTGTGCGGCATCAGCCAGACGTGCCCGTCCTTGCGCTTGAACGTCTTGACGGTGGCCTCGCCCTCGATCATCGCGGCCACGATGTCGCCGTTCTCCGCGTTCGGCTGCTGCCGCACGACGACCCAGTCGCCGTCGGTGATCGCGGCGTCGACCATCGAGTCGCCCGTGACGCTCAGCAGGAACACGTCGCCCTCTCCGACGATGTCCTTCGGCAGCGGGAAGACGTCCTCGATCGCTTCCTCGGCCAGCACGGGGCCACCGGCGGCGATGCGGCCCACGAGCGGCACGAACGCGGGCTTGGGCAGCTGCTCGGCGATCGCGGCGGAACGGTCGGCCTGGGCGGAGAGCACGCCGACCGCACGCGGCCGGTTGGCGTCGCGGCGCAGGTAGCCCTTGCGCTGCAACGCGCGCAGCTGGTGCGACACCGACGACGTGGACGTGAGGCCCACGGCCTCGCCGATCTCCCTGACGCTGGGCGGGTAGCCGTACCGGCTGACCCACTCCCGGATCACCTCGAGGACCTTCTGCTGGCGCGGAGTCAGGCTGTCGTCCGGGTCCTCGATCTCCGGAAGGGCGTGCACCTTGCCGCCGTCGTCCTTGGTCTTGCGTGCCACCGCGTTGCCTCCCAGTCGAGGGCCGGTCGTCGCCGTACCCCGGGTTGCTGTCGTGCTGCGCGCCTGCGCCCGTGGGCACGCCCGCTGTCCTTTCCCGACGCTAGCCCGCCTCACCGGCGATTTCAAACATTTGTTCGATCGACACGCCGCCGCGCTCTCGATTTTGTCGGACCCGGGTGGTAGACCTTCGCACGGGCGTTCGATAGAACGCATGTTCGAGGAGGTTTCGATGTCGGTTGTCGTGGAGCGCGAAGTTCACGAGATCGGTCGGGTCCAGCGACCGGGCAGGGTCGTGCGCAGGCCGCGAACGGGGGAGACGCGTCGGCCGCCGACGCGAGCACGCGTCGTCGCAGGCAGGCGGCCTTCGGGTGTCGCCTCGTGCGCGCCGAGGACGGTCGCGCCGCGCTGGACGCTACTGCTGGCGCTCGGCGCCGCGGTGTGCCTCGGTGTCGTCGGGCTCGGAACGCTCGCGGGCGGCGTCGCGGGCGGCGGCGAGGCGACGGTTCCCGTCGGCACCGCGGTCGTGTCGGTCTCGCCGGGTGACACCCTCTGGGACGTCGCCCAGCGCACCGCTCCGGGTAGCGACCCCGCCGCCGTGGTCGAGCGTATCCAGGAGCTGAACGGGCTCACGGGCGCCGCTGTCGACGCCGGCGTCCCGCTCGTGGTCCCCGCCGAAGCCTGATCGGGCGCGCGAGAATCTCTTCTACCCGTGCGGCACGTATGTTCGCCGTCACCCCCTCGGGGGGCTCGTGTCCGCTTGCGCCGAGAGCCTGCGACTCTTACAGTCAACCCCTACATGTAGTAGTTACATGGCTGTAGTTGGTCCACAAGTTGGGGTAGAATCGACAGAGTTATCCACAGCTTGTCGGTGTTCACCCACCGGATGTCCACAAGATGATCACCAGGGCGACGCTGTCCAGGGGGTCCGGACTCCGGTTGGAACCGGTGCGATGAGGAGGTGATCGACGATGCGGTGCCCGTTCTGCAGGCACGCCGATTCGCGTGTCGTCGACTCCCGCGAGGTCGATGAAGGTCAGGCGATCCGCCGTCGCCGGTCGTGCTCCGAGTGCGGCCGCCGGTTCACCACCTCGGAGACGATGGTCCTCGCCGTCGTCAAGCGTTCCGGGGTCACCGAACAGTTCAGCCGCGACAAGGTGGTTCTGGGAGTGCGCCGCGCATGCCAGGGCCGTCCCGTCGACGACGACGCGCTGCAGCAGCTCGCGCAGCGCGTCGAGGAGTCGATCAGGGCGGCAGGCGTCGCGGAGATTCCGAGCCACGAGGTGGGGCTGGCCATTCTTGGCCCGCTTCGCGAGCTGGACACTGTGGCTTATCTGCGGTTCGCGAGTGTTTACCGCTCGTTCTCCTCGATCGAGGACTTCGAGAAGGAGATCTCGGATCTTCGGCAGGCGATTGCGGATACGGCCGATCTGGCCGGCAGCGGGAATGGTGCGGACGACGCGTGACGTCGCCGCGAGTGCGAACGCGGGAGTGGGACTCATGACAGAAACCGTGGGGGTCGGCGCCGAGACCCCCGGCAGGTCGGGGAAGAAGCGCCAGAGTGGTGCCTCGCGCAAGGGACTCGACGTCCAGCGCGTGTACACCACCGAGGGCGTGCACCCCTATGACGAGGTGCGGTGGGAGAGCCGCGACGTCGTCATGACCAACTGGCGTGACGGCAGCATCAACTTCGAACAGCGGGGCGTCGAGTTCCCCGAGTTCTGGTCGGTCAACGCCACCAACATCGTCACCAGCAAGTACTTCCGGGGCGCCGTGGGCAGCCCGCAGCGCGAGAGCAGCCTCAAGCAGCTCATCGACCGAGTCGTGAAGAAGTACGTCGCCGCGGGCCTCGAGCACGGCTACTTCTCCACGTCCACCGACGCCGAGATCTTCGAGCACGAGCTCACCTGGATGCTGCTGCACCAGGTGTTCAGCTTCAACTCCCCGGTCTGGTTCAACGTCGGGACCTCGTCGAAGCAGCAGGTCTCCGCGTGCTTCATCCTCTCCGTCGACGACACGATGGAGTCGATCCTCGACTGGTACAAGGAAGAGGGCCGCATCTTCAAGGGCGGTTCCGGTGCGGGTCTGAACCTCTCGCGCATCCGTTCCTCGAAGGAGCTGCTCTCCTCGGGCGGCACCGCCTCGGGCCCCGTCTCGTTCATGCGCGGCGCCGACGCGTCCGCGGGCACCATCAAGTCGGGCGGTGCGACCCGGCGCGCGGCGAAGATGGTCGTGCTGGACGTCGACCACCCGGACGTCGAGGAGTTCATCGAGACCAAGGCGAAGGAAGAGCACAAGATCCGCGTGCTCCGCGACGGCGGGTTCGACATGGACCTCGGCGGCAGCGACATCGCGTCGGTGCAGTACCAGAACGCCAACAACTCGGTCCGCGTGTCCGACGAGTTCATGAAGGCCGTCGACGACAACTCGGACTTCGGTCTGCGCGCCCGCCTCACCGGTGAGGTCATCGAGCGCGTCGACGCAAAGAACCTCTTCCGCAAGATGGCCAAGGCCGCGTGGGAGTGCGCCGACCCCGGCATCCAGTACGACGACACGATCAACGACTGGCACACCTGCCCCGAGTCGGGCCGGATCACCGCGTCGAACCCGTGCTCGGAGTACATGCACCTGGACAACTCCAGCTGCAACCTCGCGTCGCTGAACCTGCTGAAGTTCCTGTCGGACGACGGCACGTTCAACGCGGAGCTGTTCGCCAAGGCCGTCGAGGTGGTCATCACCGCGATGGACATCTCGATCTGCTTCGCCGACTTCCCGACCGAGCCGATCGCCGACACCACGCGGAAGTTCCGTCAGCTGGGCATCGGTTACGCCAACCTCGGCGCGCTGCTGATGGCCACCGGCCACGCCTACGACTCCGACGGCGGTCGCGCGCTCGCGGCCTCCATCACGTCGCTGATGACGGCCGTGTCGTACCGGCGTTCGGCCGAGATGGCCGGTGTCGTCGGCCCGTACGAGGGCTACGCCCGCAACGCCGAGGCGCACCAGCGTGTCATGCGCAAGCACGCCGCGGCCAACGACTCGATCCGTACGCACCACACCAACGACGTCAACGTGCGCGACGTGGCCACCCGTGAGTGGAAGCGCGGCATCGACGTCGGCTCGACGGCTGGCTGGCGCAACGCGCAGGCCAGCGTGCTGGCGCCGACCGGCACCATCGGCTTCATGATGGACTGCGACACCACCGGTATCGAGCCGGACTTCGCGCTGGTGAAGTTCAAGAAGCTCGTCGGCGGCGGCTCGATGCAGATCGTCAACAACGCCGTGTCGCGCGCGCTGCACTCGCTCGGTTACCAGAACGAGCAGATCGAGGCGATCGTCGACTACATCTCGCAGCACGGTCACGTCGTGGACGCTCCGGGCCTGCGGCCCGAGCACTACGAGGTGTTCGACTGCGCCGTCGGTGAGCGCTCCATCGCGCCGATCGGCCACGTGCGGATGATGGCGGCCGTGCAGCCGTTCCTGTCCGGCGCGATCTCCAAGACGGTCAACATGCCGGAGACGGCGACCGTCGAAGAGGTCGAGGAGATCTACTTCCAGGGCTGGAAGCTCGGCCTCAAGGCGCTGGCCATCTACCGCGACAACTGCAAGGTCGGCCAGCCGCTGTCCAGCGGCAAGAAGGAGAAGGTCGAGGCCGAGCAGGAGAAGGTCGTCGAGTACCGGCCGGTGCGCAAGCGCCTGCCGAAGAAGCGCCCGAGCCAGACGGTGTCGTTCACCGTTGCCGGCGCCGAGGGCTATCTGACCGCGGGCTCGTACCCGGACGACGGTCTCGGCGAGATCTTCGTCAAGCTCGGCAAGCAGGGTTCCACGCTCGCGGGTGTGATGGACGCCTTCTCGATGTCGATCTCGGTGGGTCTGCAGTACGGCATTCCGCTGGAGTTCTACGTCTCGAAGTTCTCCAACCTGCGGTTCGAGCCTGCCGGCATGACCGACGACCCGGACGTGCGGATGGCGACGAGCGTGCTCGACTACCTGTTCCGCAGGCTGGCGCTGGACTACCTGCCCTACGACAAGCGCGTGCAGCTCGGCATCTTCACCGCCGACGAGCGGTCCGCGCAGGTCGAGGCCGACTACGGCACGAGTGGCGACGCTCAGGAGAGCGCGGTCCTCGAGGAGCTTCGGTCCAGTGTCGACGCGTCCAGCCAGCGTGCGCTGGAGAAGGGCGACGAGGAGTCATCCGCGAAGTTCCAGGACGCGCACACCACGACGGAACTGATGGAGTTGCACCTCGGCAAGGCGGCCGACGCCCCGCTGTGCATGACCTGCGGCACGAAGATGCGCCCGGCAGGGTCGTGCTACGCGTGCGAGGGCTGCGGAGCCACCTCGGGCTGCAGCTGATCAGCTGACGGACAAACAGCGGGGAGCGGGCGCCACGCCCGCTCCCCGCTGTATTTTGTGTGGTCCTGTCGTGCCGGGTGGCGTCTTGCGCGGTTGTGCGGGGCGGCGTAAGCCTCACCCATGACATCCGCTCCGATTCTCGTCACCGGTGGTACCGGCAGGCTGGGCAAGCACGTCGTCCGGCACCTGCTGGACCACGGCAGGCCCGTGCGCGTCGCGAGCAGGCGGGAGGCGCCGCCCGGATCGGTGCCCTACGAGTGGGCCACGGTGGACTACCGGCGCGGCGACGGCCTCACGGCCGCGATTGAGGGTGCCTCCGCGGTGGTGCACTGCGCCACCGGTCTGGTGCGCGGTGAGGTTCGGCTCGCCGAATCCGTGGTGTCCGCGGCGAAAGCCGCCGAGTGCCCGCACCTGATCTACATCTCGATCGTCGGCGTCGACCGGCACCCGCTCGGCTACTATCGCGCCAAGCACACCGCCGAGCAGGTGGTCTCCGGCTCCGGTCTCGGATGGACGGTGTTGCGCGCGACGCAGTTCCACGACCTCGTGCTGCGCATCGTGTCCGCACTGGCCCGGCCGCCCGTGCTCGTGGCACCCAAGGCTCTGCGCCTGCAGCCCGTCGACGCCGGCGAGGTCGGGGCGCGGCTCGCCGCGCTGGCCGAGGACGAGCCGGCCGGCCGTGTCCCCGACTTCGGCGGGCCCGAGGTCCACGAGTTCACAGACCTGGCCCGGGCGTACCTGTCGGCGGCGGGGCGTCGCCGCCGGATACTGACCGTGCCACCGGTTGGCGGTTCCTTCCGCGCGTTCCGCGACGGTGTGCACCTCGCGCCCGCACACACCGACGGCACGGTGACGTTCTCCGAGTTCCTCGCTCAGCGACTCTGAGCGCCCGCCAGCCGCTGCCACAGGAACTGGAACACCAGTGCCCACTTGAACGCGAGCTGGGCGTTGTCGGCCGCGGCGCCGTGCCCGCCCTCGATGTTCTCGTGGTACTGCACGTCGTAGCCGTACTCCCGCATCCGTGCCACCATCTTGCGCGCGTGTGCGGGGTGCACCCGGTCGTCGCGCGTCGAGGTCACGAACAGCACCGGTGGGTAATCACGTCCACTGTGGACGTTCTGGTACGGCGAGTACCGCGAGATGTAGTCCCACTCGGCCGGGTCGTCGGGGTCGCCGTACTCGGCCATCCACGAGGCACCCGCGAGCAGCAGGTGGTAGCGGCGCATGTCCAGTAGCGGCACCTGGCTGACGATCGCACCGAAGCGCTCCGGGTAGCGGGTGAGCATCACGCCCATCAGCAGCCCGCCGTTGCTGCCACCCTGGATGCCCAGCTGGGCCGGTGTGGTGATGCCGCGCTCCACCAGATCCGCCGCCACGGCGGCGAAGTCCTCGTACACGCGATGACGGTGGGCCTTGATCGCCTGGTTGTGCCAGTCGGGCCCGTACTCGCCGCCGCCGCGGATGTTGGCGAGCACGTAGGTGCCGCCCTTCGCGAGCCAGCCCCTGCCGATCACGCCGCTGTAGTACGGGGTCTGCGACACCTCGAACCCGCCGTAGCCGGAGAGCAGGGTCGGCCCCGGCTGGTTCTCGCGCGCGCCCACGACGAAGTACGGGATGCGCGTGCCGTCGGCCGACGTCGCGAAGAACTGCTCCGCGGACAGTCCCGCGCTGTCGAAGCGCGCCGGTGCCCGGCGCAGGGTCTCGAGCGGCCCGCCGATCGTGCCGCGCACGAGCGTGGAGGGCTCGGTGAACCCGGCGACGTCGAGCATGAACTCGTCGCTGTCGTGTGCGTCGACGCCGACGAGGTCCACGGTGCCGACCTCGGGCACGCCCGCGAGCGGATCGTCACGCCAGCCGTCCTTGGCAGGCGTCAGCACGCGCAGCCGGGTCTTGACGTCGTTGAGCGTGCCCAGGACCAGGTGGTGGCGCGTCCAGGCGTAGTAGTCGAGCGAGGTGTGGGCGTCGGGCTCGAACAGCACGGTCATGGTGCGCGCGCCCGCGAGGAAGTCGTCGAGCTTCGCGGCGAGCAGCGCGCCTGCCGGGTACTCGCCCCACGGCGTGCGGGTGCGCACCAGCAGCCACTCCCGGTGCACCGACGCGCCCGCGTCCTCCGGCACGTCGATGCGCACCAGGTCGTCGCCGGAGCGCAGGTACAGCTCCGAGCGGTAGAAGTCGACGTTGCGGCGGACGAAGTCGCGTTCCCAGCCCTCGGTGGAGTCGTGGTAGCCGCGCACCGACACGTCCTCGGGCTTGCCCTCGAACACCACGGCCGACTCGGCCAGCGGGGTGCCGCGCCGCCACTGCCTGACCACCCTCGGGTAGCCGGAGTTGGTGAGCGAGCCCTCGCCGAGGTCGGTGCCGACGTAGATGTGGTCCTCGTCGATCCAGGCGACCGAGCTCTTCGCCTCGGGCAGGGTGAAGCCATCGTCGACGAACTCGAGCCGCTCCAGGTCGAACTCGCGCACCACGGTGGCGTCGGCACCGCCGCGCGACAGCTCGACCAGGCAGCGCCTCAGCCCGGGACGTAGCACGGCCGCGCCCTGCCAGACCCAGTTCTCGCCCTCGGCCTCGGCGAGCGAGTCCACGTTGATCAGCACCTGCCAGTCCGGCTCGGCGGTGCGGTACTGCTCCAGCGTCGTGCGCCGCCACAGCCCGCGGGGGTGTGCGCCATCGCGCCAGAAGTTGTAGAGGTACTCGCCGCGACGGCGGACGTAGGGGATCCGGTCGTCGGCGTCGAGGACCTCGCGCAGCTCGTCGCGGGCTCGTTCGAAGGGCTCGCCGCCCGCGAGCCGCTCGACCGCCTCGGCGTTGCGGGAACGCACCCAGTCGAGCGCGGTCTCGCCGGTGACGTCCTCGAGCCAGAGGTACGGATCGTCGTCAACGGGGATGGTCGCGTCGGTCATGACCCCAGTCTGCCAGCGGCGGGGCGTTCTCGTTTCGTGATCCCGGACGGGTGACGCCACGGATAAGCTGACGTGCATTGTGGACAGAAACCTCGATGTCCGGCCCGAGAAGAACAACCCGTTCGCGATCCTCGGCGTCCTGGTGCTCGTGCTGGGTGTCGTCGGAGTGGTCGCGCTCACGGGACGCGCCCTCACGCCCGTCCGCGGCATCGCGCAGCCGGCGCCGGACGCGCTGGCGCGGGCCGCCTCGCCGGAACCGCCGCGGCCGGCCGAGCCCACCGATTCCGCCGAGCCGGAGGCCACGGGCGGCCTGCTGGGCGAGGGCGTCGTGCTGGCCGGTGTCGCGTGCGAGCTGCCCGGGCTGGGCGGTTCGGACGAGCAACTGACGGCGTTCTACTCCGCGGCGCTGACCTGCCTCGACACGGCGTGGGAACCGGTACTGACCAGCACCGGCGCGACGTTCGCCGAGGCGGGCATCGAGATCGCCTCGGACGCCGCCAGTTCCTGTGGTGAGGTTCCCGGCGCCGACGAGGCGACGGCGTTCTACTGCGGCGCCGACAGCGTCATCCACATGCCGAAGGCCCGGATCATGGACTACCTCGGCCTCTACGAGCCCGCCCACCTCGGGGTGCTCGCCCACGAGTACGGCCACCACGTGCAGCAGCTCAGCGGCACGCTGATGTCCGCGGGCCTGCGCAGCGGCCTGTCGGGACCGGGCTCGGAGCTCGATCTGGAGATCACCCGCCGGATCGAGCTGCAGGCCAACTGCCTCGCGGGCCTGTTCCTCGCCGCCGCCTCGGGTCGGGGCGACATCAGCGAGGACGAGGCCAGAGCCGCCGTCGCCGACTTCGCCAACAGCATCGACAGCGACACCCACGGCACGCTCGCGAACCAGATCCGCTGGGCCGAGATCGGGTTCGAGGGCAACGGCACAGCCGCCTGCGACACGTGGACCGTGCCTGCCGCAGACGTCGCCTGAGGGCGGGCACCCCGTTCGCGCGCTTTCCCGCCGCGCACCCAGCCCGTAGCCTGTTGTGAGGCAGCTCACTGTTCACCGCGGGAGGAGACGTTCATGCGCATTGCCGATCTGCTGCGGAGCAAGGGGTCGACGGTGGCCACCGTTGCTCCGGAGACGACCGTCAGAGAGCTGCTCGCCCGCCTCGCCCAGCACAACGTCGGCGCGCTCGTGGTGGTGGACGCCCAGGAGGTGGTGTCGGGCATCGTGTCCGAACGCGACGTCGTGCGCCGCCTGCACGACCACGGCCCCGACCTGCTCGAGCGGTCGGTCGCCGACATCATGACCACGCTGGTGGCCACGTGCACGCCACAGGACTCGGTCGACGAGCTCAGCGCCGTGATGACCGAGCGCAGGATCCGGCACATCCCGGTGCTCGTGGACGGCAAACTCGGCGGCATCATCAGCATTGGTGACGTCGTCAAGACCCGGATGGACGAACTGGAACAGAACCAGGAGCAGCTGGAGGCCTACATCTCAGGCGGCTGACTCCCAGCCGAGGAGCACGCGGTCGATGTCGGCGCGGATCCGCTCGCGCGCCAGCGCGCGGGGCACCCCCGACATCAGTAGCTCGTCGTAGTCGGTGTCCAGGTGCCGCACCGACGCGACCACGGCGGCCCGGACCGCGTCCTCGCCGAGTGCCCTGCCCTCGGCCGACCTGCCCACGCGGCCGCTGCCCCTCGTCGCGGCGTGCTCGGCGATGGCCCGCGCCCTCGGAGTGGGACAGCCTGGGAACCGGCGCACGATCTCGGCGGCGAACCGGCTCTGGAACTCGACGTCCTGTCCGGCCCGCCGTTCGGCGTCCCTCACGCGGCGCCGGGCCCGGAGGTCCTCGTCGGCGAAGCACTGTTCCTCGGCGCGTTCCAGCGCGGCCGGCTCCACGAGAATGCCCCGTCTCTCGTAGCGCTTGCGCCTGCGGTTGAACCGGACGACGAGCACGCACAGCGTGCTCTCCTTCTTCGCCCGCCGGGACAGCGCGGCATCGCCCGAGGGCAGGAACACGAGGTGGTCGAAGTCCGCGCACTCCAGGCACAGCGGGCCCGCGTCCTCGACGAGCTGGAACTCGCCCGCGTCGGCGCGCGTGCCGCAGTCCGCGCACGTCCACGCCTGGTCGGCGGGACTCACCGTGAGATCGGGCGCCTTGTTCTGCCTCGCCCGCAGCGATTCGAGGCGTTTCGGCGTCAGCTCCGGCGACATCCAGTGGGTGCGGAACAGCGCCTCGACGCGCTCGTCGCCGCCGGCGGTGAACCGCAGTTCGCGCGCGTCGCGGGTGCGCGCGACGTAGGCCGTCTCGCTCGGCAGCAGCCCGCGCTCGGCCGCCCAGGCGTGCAGGTGGCGCACGGCG
Organism: Prauserella cavernicola; assembly: GCF_016595675.1. GTDB lineage: Bacteria > Actinomycetota > Actinomycetes > Mycobacteriales > Pseudonocardiaceae > Prauserella_A > Prauserella_A cavernicola. The sequence goes on from NZ_JAENJH010000010.1 coordinate 31,081, forward strand.
TCCACGAGCTTGTCCGCGTCCACCGGCACGGCCTGTTCGAGGTGCGGGACGCGCCCAGAGCGCCACTCGTCGACGCGCGGTGACGGCAGCCAGCCCAGAGCCGACAACAGCTCGACGGGAGCCACGTACTTTTGGCGGGAGAGGGCGGTCTCGGCGGCATCGGCCACCCGTTGGCGCAGCTTCGTCATGGCGCCGGACAGCCTAGCCTGGCCGCTGCAGGCGTCTCCGGCTCAACCGGTCAGTCGCGCCAGCCGCTCAGTTCGATGCCCTTGGCCACGTCGACCCGGAAGTCGAGCGTGATCTCGGCGGTCGCGCTCTGGTCCAGCTCCAGCCTCCGCCGCAGTTCGCCGAGATCGGTGTGCTCGACGAGCTCGTCGAGCCGCGCGCGCACCGCGTCCCGCTGGTCGAGCAGCGCCTTGAGTGCGGGCCCGCTCTCCTGCGCGCGGATCTCCTTCGCCACGTCGACCCCGGCGATCGCAGCGGGCCCCGACCCGCCCGCGCGAACCGACTCGGCCGGGAGCTCGCTCGGCAGTCCACTGACCACGAACCGGTGGTCGCCGGTGAGCCTGGTGATGCCCCAGCGCGTGACCCTGGCGTGCCGGGGATGCACCGTGACCGCGACGATCGGGGCCTCGAGCGTGGTGGGCATCCCTCGACGCTACGGCATGCCGGTCGCCGGTACGGCCGCATTCCGCGCAGCCTTTCGTCTGGATCTGTCCCGGTTTCCTTGACACGTGTGTGGCCCGCCGGAAAGGTCAAACCACTCTCCGATCGTCGTCAGACTGGGGGCCCTGTGAGATCTGCACGCCTTGCCGTCCTGCTCGCCGCCACCCTCGCGCTACCGCTGGTTCCGGCCACGGCACACGCGGATCCGCCCCAGAACCCCGTGTTCGAGGACGGGCAGGCGCAACCGGTGTTCGACCCCGAGGACGTGGTGCGCGAGAACCTGTGGGTGCGGGCACCCGTGGACAGTGACCGGGACGGCGTCGACGACGAGGTGCACGTCGAGATCGTTCGGCCGAAGGCCACCGAGGACGGCCTGCGGGTGCCGGTCGTCTACCAGGCGAGCCCCTACTATGCGGGCGGCAACGATGTCGCCAACCACAACGTGGACGTGGAGCTGCACGTCCCCGACGGGCACGGCAAGCCGAAACCGCAGATCGAATGGCGCTACGAGGAGTACCTGCTCGCGCGGGGATTCGCCGTGGTGTACGGGGAATCGCTCGGCAGCGGAGCCTCCACGGGATGCCCGACCACGGGCGGCGAGAACGAGACGATCGGCGCGAGGTCCGTCGTCGACTGGCTCAACGGAAGGGCGCCCGCACGTGATGCCGAGGGCACGCCGGTCGCCGCGGAGTGGTCCACCGGCAAGACCGCGATGATGGGCGTGTCCTACAACGGCACCCTGCCCAACGCGGTCGCCAGCACCGGTGTCGAAGGGCTCGAGACGATCGTGCCCATCGCGGCGATCTCCGACTGGTACGACTACTACCGCGAGGACGGCGCGGTCGTCGCGCCCGGCGGGTACCAGGGCGAGGACGCCGACGTGCTCGCCGAGTACGTCTACACCCGGGAGGACCGCGAGGTCTGCCGTCCCGTGATCGACGAGCTCGCGAGGGAGCAGGACCGCGTCACCGGCGACCGCAACGCGTTCTGGGACGAGCGCGACTATCTCGACGACGCCCATCGCGTGCGCGCCTCGGTGCTCGTGGTGCACGGCCTCAACGACTGGAACGTCACGACCAGCCAAGCCGCGAAGTGGTACGCGGCGCTGGGCGAGGCCGGCGTGGAGCGCAAGATCTGGTGGCACCAGTCCGGGCACTCCGACCCGTACACGCTGCGGCAGCAGGAGTGGCTGCGCACGCTCAACCGGTGGTTCTCGCACTACCTCTACGACGTCGACAACGGCATCGAGAGCGAGCCGAGGTCGACGGTGCAGCGCGAGGACCTCTCGTGGGCCGACGAGGCCGACTGGCCCGCGCCGGGAACCCGCGACGCGACGGCGTACCTGCGGCCGGGCGGTCCCGATCGGGGCGGGCTCGACGTGGGCGGCCCGCTGCGGGGAAAGCCCGTCGTGGAGCGCCTGACCGACGACGCGACCAAGACCGTCGAGCAGCTGGTCGACGCCGACTCGTCGGCCAACCGGCTCGCGTACTCCTCTGAGCCAGCGCGGAAACCGGTGCGGTTGAGCGGAACCGCGGAGGTGGACCTCGAGGTCTCGTTCGACCGGCCCGCCGCGAACGTCACCGGAGTGCTCGTGGACCGCGCACCCGACGGCACCTCGACGGTGATCACTCGCGGGTGGACGGACCCGCAGAACCGCACGAGCCCGCACCGCACGCGGCCGATCAAGCCGGGCAAAAGCTACGACGTGACGTTCGAGCTGCAGCCGAAGGACTACGTGCTCGCGAAGGGGCACCGGCTGGAGTTCGCGCTGCTGTCGAGTGACCACGACTTCACCCTGAGGCCGGAGCCGGGTGCCGGACTCGCGATCGACGTCAGAAAGACATCGGTCACGCTGCCGGTCGTCGGTGGGAAGGGCGCGCTGCGCAAGGCGTTCTGAGCGGTGCCCGGTGGGCGGGGCCGCAGATCCTAGCCCCGCCCACCGACACCGACTCGCCCCCACCCGGTCACCACGTCCACCTTGTTCAACCCACCCCCACCCGTCCACAGATTCCGCCCACCCCCGCCACACCCACCCTCCCCACGCCACCGTGGACCCATGACCACCTCATCCACGACCGGCGTGACCTCGGTCGACCTGCGTACACCCGGACAGCTGCTCGCGGCCCTACCGCACCTCGTCGGATTCCTGCCCGTCGACTCACTCGTCGCGGTGGTGCACAACGGCGCCTCAGCCAACCGCGTGGGCTGTGTCCTGCGCGCCGACCTGCCGCCGCCGGGAGCCGAGCTCGAACTCGCGCACCGGCTGCGTACTCCGCTGCTCGCGGGGGAACCGGCCGGGGTGACGGTCGTCGTGGTCGGCGGGACGGGAGCTCGACAGGAGGCCGGGCCGCCGTACGCGGAGTTCGTCGACCTCGTCACCAGCATGCTCGGGGAGCTCGGAATCCCCTTGGTGCACGCACTCTGGGTACCGAAGATCCACACCGGACAGAGATGGCGGTGCTACGACGAACCGGACTGCGGCGGGCGGCTGCCCGACCCCGCCTCGTCGGTGCTCGCCGCCGTCAGCGCGCACGCTGGCCTCGTCACCTATGCCAGCAGGGAGGCGATGGAGGAGCAGCTCGCTCCCGACGACGACGTGGTGCTCGCTCGCCGCGCCGCACTGCTCGATGCCGCTGTGGACGCGTTCGCCACGACACCGGGCTCGCGAGGAACCTCGGCGGGCAAGGCGTTCGCCGTCGTGCGGACGGCGTTGGTCAGGGCGGCCCGAGGCGAGCTCGGGTTCTCCGACCAGGAGATCGCCGAGCTGGCGCTCGCGCTGACCGTCACCGAGGTCAGGGACGCGTGCCTGGCGCTGGCGCTACCTCCGGGCGGAGCGAGGGCGACGACTGCCGAGCGGCTGTGGCTCGTTCTCGTGCGCGCCACCCCGGAGCCCGAACGTGCGGAGGCGGCGAGCCTGCTCGCGTACTCAGCCTATGTCCGGGGAGACGGTCCGCTCGCGGGAATGGCGATCACGAAGGCGCTGGACGCTCATCCCGGCCACGTCCTGGCCGGGCTGCTGTCGCAGGCGCTGGGGCACTCGATGCCGCCGGACCGGCTCGCCAAGCTCGGCGGCACCTGCGATGCCGCCCCGTTGTGGGGCCCCGACGACGACGGAGCCCCGCCGCCTACGCGGGGTTCGCCTGCTTGCGGTCCTGGGTGAACCGCCACGCGTCGGCGACCATGCCCGCGAGGTCGGCCCGCTGGGGCTTCCAGCCCATCGCGGTCCTGGCCCGCTCGCTCGAGGCGACCAGCACGGCGGGGTCACCGGCGCGGCGCGGGGCGACCGCGGCGGGGATCGGGTGCCCGGTCACCTCGCGGCAGGCCTCGATCACCTGCCGCACGGAGAACCCGGTGCCGTTGCCCAGGTTGTAGATCTCGTGCTCGCCCGCGATGGCGTGCTCGACCGCCAGCAGGTGTGCGTCGGCGAGGTCGGCGACGTGGATGTAGTCGCGCACCGCCGTGCCGTCGTCGGTGGGGTAGTCGTCGCCGTAGATCTGCACCTGGGCGCGGTCGCCGGTGGCGACCTGCAGCACGATCGGGATCAGGTGCGTCTCGGTGGCGTGCCGCTCGCCGAAGCGGCCGTACGCGCCGGCGACGTTGAAGTACCGCAGGCTCACCGCTGCCAGACCGTGGGCTCGGGCGTAGCTGGTGATGGCGTGGTCGATGGCGAGCTTGGTCGCGCCGTAGGTGTTGGTGGGCCTGGTGGGCGCGGTCTCCGGGATCAGGCCGGTGTCGGGCTCGCCGTAGGTCGCGGCGGTGGAGGAGAACACGAGTCGCGGGGTGCCGTGGGTGCGCATCGCGTCGAGCAACCGGAGGGAGGTGAGCACGTTGCCACGCCAGTAGATGCCCGGGTCCTGCATCGACTCGCCGACGAGGGACTTGGCGGCGAAGTGCAGCACTCCGTCGAAACCCTGTCCCAGCAACGTTTCGGCGACCTCGGCCGCGTCGCCGTGCACGAACTCGGCACCTTCGGGGATGGCGTCCTCGTGGCCGGTGGACAGGTCGTCGACGACGGTGACGCTGTGGCCTGCTTCGAGCAGCCGCGTCGCGCAGACGCTGCCGATGTAGCCGGCTCCGCCCGTGACGACCAGCTTCATGGGCTTTCCGGATGGGGCCGTGTCGGTGGACATCTACTCCGGGCCTTCCTCGTTGGAACGACAAGATCGGGGGTTATCGGCAACGACACGAATACGCGGTCCGAGCCGGACTGGGCAGCCGCTGAGATGCCGCTGTGCCCGGCGGGTGCGTGCCCGACGCGTCGCCATGCCGGCGCTCACGAACCCGGTTCCGGGCGGCTCCCACGATGGTGGCACGCACCTCGTGCGGCCGTTGGGCGCCGGCAAGGAGCACAGTGTGCCCCAGCCGGCGGCCCGGTGTGGATCAGGGTCGTTCCTGGCCCGCTCCCGCGGAGGGAACCGCGGTGAACAGGCGCGGCTTGCGGTAGTCCGCCTGCTCGAACGCCGCGTTGACGGCGTCCTCGACGGCCTGCTGGTCGCTCTCGCGCACCAGGGCGATGGCCGAGCCGCCGAAGCCACCACCGGTCATCCGGGCGCCCAGCGCCCCGGCCTCGCGCGCTACGTCGACGGCGAGGTCGAGCTCCGGGCACGAGATGCGGTAGTCGTCGCGCATGCTGACGTGCGAGGCGTCGAGCACGGGGCCGATCTCGGCCATCCTGCCCGCTCGCAGGAGCCGCGTGGCCTCGAGAACGCGGTCGTTCTCGGTGACGATGTGGCGCACCAGCGGAGCCAGGTCCTCGGGCAGCGTGTCGAGCGCGGCCTGCAGCCCCGCACCGTCGACGTCCCGCAGCGCAGCGACGCCGAGCAGCTCCGTGGCGCGTTCGGTGCCGCGCCTGCGCTCGCCGTAGCCGGACTCGCCGTGGGCGTGCTTGACGCGGGTGTCGATGACGAGCACGCGCAACCCGGCGCCCTCGGCGTCGAACGGCACCTGCTCGATCTCGCCGGAGCGCACGTCGAGGAACAGCACGTGGCCCTCGACGCAGCACATCGACGCGGTCTGGTCGAGCACGCCCGTGGGCACGCCGACGAACTCGTTCTCGGCGCGCTGCGCCCACTTGGCGATCTCGGCCCGGCGGGCCTGATCCGGCTCGTCGTGGCCGGCGAGGCCGAGCAACGCGAGCGCTGCCGCGCACTCGATCGCGGCCGAGGACGACAGGCCCGCGCCCGTGGGCACGTCGCCCGCGATCACGATGTCGGCTCCGCCGTCGATGCCGTGTTCGCGCAGCACCCACGCCACACCGGCCGGGTAGGCGGCCCAGCCGTCGGGCTCGCCGGGCCGCAGGTCCGGGATCCGCGAGGCCTCGGCCTCCTGGATGCGGCCGTCCGAGCCCAGCGTCGCCAGCGTCAGCACCTTGTCGTCGCGAGGGGACGCCGCGGCGGCGAGGCGGTGGGGCAGCGCGAACGGCAGCACGAAGCCGTCGTTGTAGTCGGTGTGCTCTCCGATCAGGTTCACGCGGCCCGGGGCCGACCACACCCCACGCGGCTCGGAGCCGTGCACGGTGCGGAAGGCGCCTGCCGCGGCGTCGGCAGAGGTCACCGGGCCTGCGCCAGCACGGCGTGCAGAACGGAGGTGGGCACCTGGGCCGAGCGGGTGTCGTCGGACACCTCGACCGTCGAACCCCCGCCGTTGATCCTGCCGACCCGCACGGTCTTGCCCGGCATGATGCCGACGGCCTTCAGCTCGGTCATCAGCGTCTCGTCGAGCTGCACGTGCTCGGCGATGCGCCGGATCTCCACCTTGCCGCCGCCCGAGCGGGCCACGTCGTCGAGCCGCACCAGGTCCGACTCGGCAGGCGGTGCGGGCTCACCACCCTGGCCCAGCTTGTCGAGGCCGGGGATGGGGTTGCCGTACGGCGACGTCGTCGGGTGGTCGAGCAGCGTCACGAGCTTGCGCTCGACGGCCTCGCTCATGACGTGTTCCCAGCGGCACGCCTCGGTGTGCACGTGCTCCCACTCCAGGCCGATCACGTCCACGAGCAGCCGCTCGGCGAGGCGGTGCTTGCGCATCACGGCGATGGCCAGCTCCCTGCCGTGGTCGGTCAGCTGGAGATGCCGGTCGTCGGCGACCACCACCAGCCCGTCGCGTTCCATTCGTGCCACCGTCTGGCTCACAGTGGGGCCGCTCTGCTGCAACCGCTCCGCGATCCGCGCGCGCAGCGGCACGACACCCTCTTCCTCGAGCTCGTAGATGGTGCGCAAGTACATCTCGGTGGTGTCGATGAGATCGTTCACGCCTGTCCCCTTTGTTCGCCATGCTCATGGTAGTCGTTGGGCCTGACGGTTACGGCAGGCGATCGGATAACGACTGCCAGCTGGACCGAAGGCCGCCCACGCTGCGTGAACGACGCGGCCCGGAGGAGGATCGAGCGTATGCGTCCCGTCATCGCGACCGCCGAACTCGCCGCACTGCTCGAGGCAGATCCTCGGGATCGGCCCACCGTTCTCGACGTGCGGTGGCGGCTGACCGGTCCGCCGGCGTCCGACTCCTATCGTGCCGGACACCTGCCGGGCGCCGTGTTCGTCGACGTGGATTCGGAGCTGTCCTCGCCACCCGGACCCGGCGGACGGCACCCGCTGCCGGACCCTGCCGCGCTGCAGCGCGTTCTGCGCGCCGCCGGCGTGCGCGAGAGTCACCCGGTAGTGGCCTACGACGACGGTGACTCGTCGGTCGCCGCGCGGGCCTGGTGGCTGCTGCGCTGGGCGGGCCACGCCGAGGTCGCCGTGCTCGACGGCGGGTTCGCGGCCTGGGAGGCCGAGGGCAGGCCGGTCACCACCGAGGTGCCCGAGCTCGCGGAGGGCGCGGAGGGCGACGTCGAGGTGCGCCCCGGTGGGCTGCCGGTGCTGGACGCCGACGCCGCGGCGGCGCTGGCCAGGAACGGTGTGCTCCTCGACGCCAGGGCCCCGCAGCGCTACACCGGCGAGACGGAGCCGGTTGACCCGCGCGGAGGGCACATCCCCGGAGCCCGCAACGCGCCGTTCTCCTCGCACGTCGCCCCCGACGGGCGCTGGCGCTCGCCGGAGGAGCTCGCGCGGCACTTCGCCGCGCTCGGCGTCGCCGGGGACGTGCCGGTGGGTGCCTACTGCGGCTCCGGCATCACGGCCAGTTCGGTGGTGCTGGCCCTGGAGGTCGCGGGCAGGGTCGAGCCCGCCGCGCTCTACGCGGGCTCGTGGTCGAACTGGTCTGCCGATGCGGGACGGCCCGCGGCCACCGGCGGCGAACCCGGCTGACGGCAGCGCTGCTGCCGGGACACCCGCGGGCGCCGCGCCGGTGGAGGATCCGGACCCGGGACCGGCCGCCGCGGGTGGGTGGTGCATGTCGGGCGTCCGGTCCTGTGTGGGGTTCGCACGTCGGTGGACGGGAATGACCTGCATGGTTGCCCGGTGACACCTGATCACTGCGGGTGGGTGGTGCATGTCGGGCGTCCGGTCCTGTGTGGGGTTCGCACGTCGGTGGACGAGAGCGACGCGGCACGGTTGCCCGGTGACACCTGATCACTGCGGGTGGGTGGTGTATCTCGGGCGTCCGGTCCTGCGCGGGGTTCGCACGTGGGCGGACGGGAACGACGCGGCACGGTTGTCCGGCGGCACTTATCACCGCGGTCGGCGACCGGGTGTGCCCGGGCGGGTGACCTCGGGTCGCCAGGTCCCGCCGGTCGCGGCGGCGCCACTCGCCGGTGGCCGCGCACCGGATCACGTCGTCACCCCCTAGGAGGCTCCGCGCGCGGCTACGCTCGTCCCATGTCGCCCTCCGCCGTCGTCTGGGACCCCGCGCTGCTCGGCTACGACCTGGGTGGCGAGCATCCGTTCAACCCGGTCCGCCTGCACCTCACGATCAAGCTCGCGACCGCGCTCGGCGTGCTCGAGGACGTGCCGCTGCTGGTGCCCGAGCCCGCCACCGAGGCCGAGTTGTACCGCGCCCACGCCGCGGAGTACCTCGAGGCGGTGCGGCAGGCGCCCATGACCGGCTGGGACGTCGGGCATGGCCTCGGCACCGACGACAACCCGATCTTCACCGACATGCACGAGTCGGCCTCACTGGTGGTGGGCTCCACGCTGCTCGGCGCCCGAGCCCTCGCCGAGGGAAAGGCGCGACGGGCCGTGAACATCGCGGGCGGGTTGCACCACGCGATGCGGGATCGCGCGGCGGGCTTCTGTGTCTACAACGACCTGTCGGTGGCCATCTCGTGGTTGCTGGACAACGGCTTCGACCGGATCGCCTACGTCGACACCGACGTGCATCACGGCGACGGCGTGCAGGCCGCTTTCTACGGTGACCCGCGCGTGCTCACGATCTCGTTGCACCAGCACCCGTTCACGTTGTTCCCGGGGACGGGCTACTCCAGCGAGGTCGGCGTCGAGGGCGCCGAGGGCACTGCGGTGAACGTCCCGTTGCCGCCGCGCACGAAGGACGCGGGGTGGTTGCGCGCGTTCCACGCCGTGGTGCCGTCGCTGCTCGCCGAGTTCCGCCCGCAGATCCTGGTGAGCCAGTGCGGTGTGGACTCCCACGAGGAGGACCCGCTGGCCGACCTCTCGCTCTCCGTCGACGGGCACCGCACGATCTACCGCACCCTGCGCGAGCTCGCCGACACCCACGCCGACGGCCGGTGGCTCGCCGTCGGAGGCGGCGGTTACCAGCTGATCCGCGTGGTGCCACGCTCGTGGACGCACCTGATCGCGACGGTCCTCGATCGCGACGTCGACCCGGACACGCCGCTGCCACCCGAGTGGTCGGACCTCGTGCGCGAGGCGGCTCCGCGCGCCGAGCTGCCGCTGCGCATGACCGACGGCGGCGACACCGGGTACTCGCCGTGGGGCGATGGCCTCGACGACGCCGTCGACGTCGCGGTCCGCGACACCCGCAGGGCGGTCTTCCCCTTGCACGGCCTGGATCCCGACGATCCGAGGGACTGATCGAGGATGACGAGCGACACCGGCGAGCAGAGCTTCGACCCGTTCGACTTCCCCCGGCAGTGGGAGGCCGACGTCGTGCTCTCCGACGGCGGGACCGTCCACTTGCGACCCGTCGTGCCCGCGGACGCGGACGGGCTCGTGGCGTTGCACGGCAGGTTGTCCGACCGCACCCGCTACCTGCGCTACTTCGGTGCCTACCCGCGCATCCCCGCGCGTGATCTCGAACGGTTCTCCACGGTCGATCACCACAGCAGGGTCGCGTTCGTCGCGCTGCTCGGCGACGACATCGTGGCGGTCGGCAGGTACGAGGGACTGGACGACGACTCGGCCGAGGTCGCGTTCGTGGTGGACGACGCGCACCAGGGCCGTGGCCTCGGCTCGATTCTGCTCGAACACCTGGCCGCGGCGGCGTCAGAGCGCGGGCTGCGCCGGTTCGTGGCCGAGGTGCTGGCGGAGAACTCGGCGATGGTCCGCGTGTTCCGCGACGCCGGCTACCACGTGAGCCGCGCGTTCGAGGAGGGCGTGGTGCACCTGGAGTTCGACATCGATCCCACGGAGGAGTCGCTGGCGGTGGCCAGGGCGCGGGAGCAGGCGGCCGAGGCGCGCAGCGTCCACAACCTGCTGCACCCGCGTTCGGTCGCGGTGATCGGTGCGTCGACAGATCCGACCAAGATCGGCTACGCGGTGCTCACCAACCTGCTCACCGCCGACTTCGCGGGCACGGTGTACCCGGTCAACCCCGAGCACGCGTCCGTGCGCGGGGTGCGGGCGTACAAATCGGTGCTGGAGATCCCCGATCCCGTGGACCTGGCACTGGTGGCGGTGCCTGCCGACCAGGTGGAGTCCGTGCTCGACGGCGCGCTCGCCAAGGGCGTGAAGACGCTGCTGATCGTGTCGTCGGGCTTCGGCGAGTCGGGCCCGCACGGTCAGCACGCCGAGCTGCGGCTGGTGGGCGAGGCCAGGGCGCACGGCATGCGCGTGGTGGGGCCGAACGCGCTGGGCGTGCTCAACACCGATCCGGGCGTCCGCCTCAACGCGACGCTCGCGCCGCGGCTGCCCAAGCGTGGCCGCACCGGCTTCTTCTGCCAGTCCGGCGCGCTGGGCACCGCGATCCTCGCCGACGCCGAGGCGCGCGGGCTCGGCCTGTCGACGTTCGTGTCGGCTGGCAACCGCGCCGACGTCTCCGGCAACGACCTGCTGCAGTATTGGGAGACCGACCCGACGACCGATCTGGTGCTGCTCTACCTGGAGTCGTTCGGCAACCCGCGCAAGTTCGCGCGGCTAGCGCGCAGGCTCGCCCGCAGCAAGCCGATCGTGGCCGTGAAGTCGGGCCGGCACGCGGTGCGCCCGCAGCTGGCCGCCACGTCCACCGAGATCGACGAGTCGAGCGTGCAGGCGTTGTTCGAGCAGGCGGGCGTGGTGCGGGTGGAGTCGCTGGCGCAGCTGTTCGACACCGCGCTGTTGTTCGCGCACCAGCCGCTGCCCTCGGGCTCGCGGATCGCGATCGTCGGCAACTCCAGCGCGATCGGCCTGCTCGCGGCCGACACCGCGCGGGCGCAGGGCCTGCGCCTCGGCATCGAACCGGTGGACATCGGCCCGCAGGCGTCGCCGGAAGAGTTCGCCGCCGCCATGGGGGAGGCGCTGGACTCGCCGGACGTGGACGCGCTCGTGGCCGTGTTCGTGCCGCCGGTGGCGGTGCCGGGCACGGCCTACGCGCGAGCGCTGCGCGAGACGGTGTCGGCGCGCCGCGGCGACCAGGAGAAGCCGATCGTCTCGACGTTCCTCGCCGCCGAGGGTGTTCCCGCCGAGCTGGCCGTGCCCGGCGTCGACGGCGCGCCGTCGGCCGGGTCGATCCCGAGCTACCCGAGCCCGGAGCGCGCGGTGAACGCCCTCGCCAGGGCCGTGCGCTATGCCGCGTGGCGGCAGCGCCCGCAGGGCACGATCGTGCGGCCCGCCGACATGCACCCCGAACAGGCGCAGGGTCTCGTGCACGAACTGCTCGCGGAGGACCACAACAAGGTGCTCACCGACGACGAGGTGATGCGGCTGCTGGCGTGCTACGGCATCGAGGTGGTGCCGTTCCGGCTCGTCTCCAGCGCCGACGACGCCGTGGCCGCCGCGGCGGAGCTGGGGTATCCGGTGACGCTCAAGGCGTTCGACGACCGGTTGCGGGGCAGGCCCGACTTCGCGGGCGTGCGGCTGGACCTGACGTCGGAGGACTCGGTGCGCGTCGGTTACCAGAGCCTGGGCGAGGTCTCCGACTCCGATGTGGTGTACGTGCAGCGCATGGCGCCGAAGGGGGTGTCGTGCGTGATCGGGCTGCAGGACGACCCCTCGTTCGGCACGCTCGTGTCGTTCGGGCTCTCCGGCGTGGTGAGCACGCTGCTCGGCGACCAGGCGTTTCGCGCCGTGCCGCTGACCGACGTCGACGCGGCCACGGTGGTGCGCGAGCCGAGGACGGCCCCGCTGCTCACCGGTTATCGCGGCGACGAACCGGCCGACCTGGCCGCGTTGCAGGATCTGGTGCTGCGGGTGGCCGCGCTGGCCGAGGACAACCCCGAGGTGCGCCAGCTGAGCCTCGACCCGATCCTCGCCTCGCCCGACGGCGCGTTCGTGACCAACGCGAGCGTGGTGCTGGGCCCGCCACCGTCGCGGCCGGACTCGGGGCCGCGACGGCTGCGCCAGATCAACGCGCTCGACGACTGAGCCGACTGAGCCGCCTCAGAACGCGGCCGGGTCCATCGCGTAGACGAAGCGGGTGCCGGGGTACTCGGTCAGCCCCCACAGTTGCTGGTCCGGCCCGCGGTAGGACAGGTCCTCGGGACCGATCGGCTGGGCGCTCGAATGCTTGGTGGGGCCCGAGTCCGCCGTGAACGTGTGCACCGAGCCCCTGCTGCCCGAGCCCGCGCTGGCCGACACCAGGAACTCGCCGTCGATCGCGGTCGCGCCCTGCATGCTGGGGATGTCGGTGCGGTAGGCCTCGGTGGCGTGGGTGTAGCCGTCGTCGGACTCGGCGAACTTGCGGTCGGTGTCATCGATCGGGAAGCGGACCACTCGCGAGCCGGTGCCGTCGGCGTTGTACTCCGGCACGACCACGCTGTCGGGACTGGTGGTGCGATCCAGCGAGGCGGCCGAGTAGCGCAGCCGCGCGACGTCGTTGGTGGTGGACGCGGTGAACTTCTGGGCCTGCGGCAGGGCGTAGGCGTAGTTGAAGGCGTGGTAGGAACCGTCGGACTGGCGGCCGATCTTCGCCTCGTCGCCGGTGCTCACCTTCCACAGGTGCCGCAGGTCGAAGGCGCGGAAGCCGCCCCACGTGTCGGCCGAGTAGAGGTAGTGGCCGTAGGTGAAGATGCCGCCCGCGTGGATCGTCACCGGGCGGAAGTCCGGTTGCCCTGCCGAGTTGGTGTAGGGCTCCACCAGCAGCACGTGCCGGTACTCCGGCGCGGACGGGTTCTCGTAGTCCACAAAGGAGATCCGGGCGCCCTTGTCGGTGCCGGAGCCGTTGTAGTACCAGCTGACGAACACCGCGGTGCGGCCCTCGTAGGTGCCGCTGTCGTAGGCGTCGGCGGTGGTGCTGATGCCCTGCGGGTACCAGTCGGGCGTGCTGTTGTCGCCCGACTGCCAGCAGAACGCGGCGAGCTGTCCGGTCGCGGCCGGGTCGCAGCCGCTGGTGGTCGCGGCGCGGTTGGCGCTGTCGAGCACGGCGGGTACCGACGCGACGGGAAGTTCGTCGTCGAGCTGGGCGATCACGGGGTTGTACTCGCCCTCGGACAGGCGGAAGTCGTTCGCGGCCAGTGCGGTGGGGGCCGCGCTCGCCGAGGGGGCCGGAGCGCCCACCACGACGAGCACCACGAGCGCGGAGAGAGCGGAGAGAGCGGAGGGTGATCTTCGGCTTCTCATGCGGTCACGGTAGGCCAGAATCGTCCGTTTCGGGGCGTAGTTCGTAAACAGGTGCCACGTCCGAGCGCGACCACACCGGTTCGGAGCAGCGCAGACCCTCCTCGGCCAGCGTGCGTTTCAGGATCTTGAACGTGGCGGTCTTCGGTAGTTGGTTGACGATTCGCACATGGCGGGGTAGCTGCTTCGGCCCGAGATCGGGCTGTGCGGCGAGGAACGCGCCGAAATCGGCCGGGGTGAGTGCGGTTCCTGGCTCGGGCACGAGCGCGGCCGCCACCTCATCACCGACCCGGCCGGGCAGCGCGTAGACGGCGGCCTCCGCGATACCGGGATGGCGCAGCAGCACCCGTTCGATCGGCGCGGTGCCGAGGTTCTCGCCGTCGACACGCAGCCAGTCACCGTGCCGCCCGGCGAAGTAGCAGAAGCCGTGTTCGTCGGCATAGGCGAGATCGCCGGTGTGGTAGCGGCCGTCGCGCACGCGGTGCGCGTCGGCGTCGGGATCGCGGTAGTAGCCGGCGAACCAGCCAGGGCCGCTGGTGTTGACGAGCTCGCCGACGGCCTCGACGGCGTTGAGCAGCCTCCCGTGTTCGTCGAACCGCGCGGGCGGGCACGGTGCGCCGGTGTCGGGGTGCAGCACCTCGACACCGGGCGTGGGTCTGCCGAGCGAGCCCGGTGGAGTGTCCGGGGTGCGAGCGAACCCGACGCCGCCCTCGGTGGAGCCGAAGGCGTCGACCACGTGGCAGCCGAAGCGTTCGGCGAACTCGGCGAGATCGGCCTCTGCACCCTCGTTGCCGTACACGAGTCGCAGCGGGTTGTCGGCGTCGTCGGCTTTCCTCGGGGTCGCGAGGACGTAGGACAGCGGCGTGCCGACGTAGTTCGCGTAGGTCGCCCCGAACCGCCGCACGTCGGGCAGGAAGCCGGACGCGGAGAAGCGGCGCCGCAGCGCGATCGTGGCGCCCGCTGCGAGCCCGACCGACCAGCCGGCCATGATCGCGTTGGAGTGGAACATCGGCATCGCGACGTACACGGTGTCGTGGCCGGACAGTTCGAAGCGCTCGGCGAGCATGCGGCCGGGGAAGGCGATCTTGCCGTGGGTGCAGCGCACGGCCTTCGGGTCGCCACTGGTGCCCGAGGTGTAGATCAGCATCAGCAGGTCGCCGGGCTCCGCGGCGACGGGGTCGAGCTCGGCATCCTCGTGCGCGGCGAGCAGGTCCGTCCACTCGGGACCGTCGAGGTCCAGCACGGGCACTCCCGCGTCCGCCAGGAGCGGGACGAGGTGCGACTCGGCGAGCACGAACTGGCAGTCGGCGAGGTGGACGTCGCGTGCCAGCGCCGGGCCACGGCGGGCCGGGTTGAGCCCGGCCAGCACCGTGCCCGACAGTGCCGCGCCACCGAGCAGGAACGCCAGCGACGGGACGTTGTCCGCGAGCACTCCCGCGTGCGGCGGCGAACCCGGCCGCAGCAGGTCTCGCAGGAGCGCGCCGTGGACTGCGCTGTCGCGCACGTACTCCGCCCACGACCACGTGCGGTCCTCGAAAAGCAGGCCCGCGTGCTCGTCACCGGCGCGGGCGAGCAGCAGCTCGGTGACCGTCGGGACGTCGTTCATGCCAGCAGCGAACCGAGCCGGCGCAGGTGCGCGGTGGCCCCGCCGAACGTGAACTCGTGGCGTTTCGCGGCCACGAAGTAGCGGTGCACCGGGTGGTCGACGTCGATGCCGACGCCGCCGTGGACGTGCACGACGGTGTGGGCGACGCGGTGACCGGCCTCGGCGGCCCAGTACTTGGCCGTGGCCACCTCCTCGGGCGCGTCGGCGCCCTCGTCGCTGCCCTCGCTGAGCTTCCATGCCGCCTGCCACAGCGTCAGGCGCACCGCCTCGACGTCGAGGTGGGCGTCGGCCAGCCGGTGCCGCACGGCCTGGAAGCCGCCGATGGGCTGCCCGAACTGTTTACGCTCGCGGGCGTACTCCGCGGTCAGCTCCAGTGCCCGCTCCAGCACACCGAGCTGCAGCGCGCAGAGCCCGACGGTGCCGCGCGCCCGCAGTCGCGCGGCGGCGTGGCCGGTGAGCACCGTGGCCGGCGCTCCGGAGGTCTCGACGAGCGCGGCGTCGGCGTGGTCGACGGCCTGCTGCGGCGACACGGTGAGCTCGTCGGCGTCGGTGACGGCCACGACGTCGCCCTCCGGCGAGGTGGCCTGGATCAGGAACGCGTCGGCGAACGCGCCGAACGGCACCGCGCTCTGGGCCCCGGAGACACGCCAGCCGGAGCCGTCGCGTTCGGCCGTGAACCCGGTGGGCGTCCCCGTGTCGGGCAGCGCGACCGCGAGCACGCGGTCGCCGCGCAGGGCGGGAACGAGCAGCCGTTCGGTCAGCTCCCCGCCCGACTCGGCGAGCACGGACGCCGCCATCGTGATGGTCGGCAGGTACGGCACGGGCGCGACGGCCCGGCCGAGCTCGCCCAGGATCGAGCACTGCTCCAGCAGCCCGAAGCCACCGCCTCCGACCGAGGACGGCAGCGCGGCGTCGAGTATCCCGGCTCTGGCCAGTGCGGTCCACAGTGCACGGTCGAAGCCGCCCGATCCCGCGGGGCCCAGCGACTCCGGGGTGACGTGGTCGCCTGTGATGCGGCGAGTGAGCGCGGCGAGGTCCTGCTGGGCCTCGGTGAGGGAGAAGTCCACGGTGCTCCTTTCAGCGGGTCACGGGCAGCTGGAGCGCGGTCGCGGCGACGATGTCGCGTTGCACCTCGTTGGTGCCGCCGCCGAAGGTGAGGATCAGCGCTGAGCGGTGCATGCGCTCGACGCGGCCGCGCAGCAGCGCCCCTGGCGAGCCCTCGCGCACGACCGCGCCCGCGCCGAGCACCTCCATCAGCAGCCGGTAGACCTCGGTGGCGAGCTCGGTGCCGAATACCTTGGTGCCCGACGCCTCGGCGGGCCCCAGCTCGCTCTCGGCCGCCGCCCACGCGATCCGCCAGTTGCGCAGCTTGAGGTACTCCGTGTGGGCGTGCACGCGCGCGAGGTGGGTGCGCACCCATTCGGCGTCGAGCACGCGGCTGCCGTCGGCCTGCTTGGTCTCGCGTGCCCAGGCGGTCACCTCGGCCAGCGCCGACGCCAGCGGCGCGGCGGAGGTGAGGGCGACGCGCTCGTGGTTGAGCTGGTTGGTGATCAGCGGCCAGCCCGCGTTCTCCTCGGCGATGCGCGCGCTGACCGGGACGCGGACGTCGTCGTAGTAGGTGGCGCTGGTGCCGGGACCGGCGACCGTGCGCACCTTGGTCCAGGAGAAGCCGTCGGCCGTGGTCGGCACCACGAGCATGCTGAGGCCCTTGTGCCGTCGCGCGTCGGGGTCGGTGCGCGCGGCGAGCCACACGTAGTCGGCGTACTCGATGAGGCTGGTCCACATCTTCTGGCCGTTGATCACGTACTCGTCGCCGTCGCGCACCGCCCTCGTGCGCAGCGACGCCAGATCGGTGCCCGCGCCCGGTTCGGAGTAGCCGATGGCGAAGTGCAGTTCGCCGGCGGCGATCCGCGGCAGGTAGAACGCCTTCTGCTCCTCGGTGCCGAACCGCATGATCGTGGGGCCGACGGTGTTGATGGTCAGGAAGGGCACGGGCACCCCGGCGACGGCCGCCTCGTCGGTGAAGACCAGCTGGTCGAGCATCGAGCGTTCCTGCCCGCCGTAGGCCTTCGGCCAGCCGATGGCGAGCCAGCCGTCCTGGCCCAGCCGGCGCACGATCTCCTTGTACGCCAGTCCATCGCCGTACTCCCCGCCCTCGCCCGACAGGCCGTCGCGGCGCTCGGGGGTCATCAGCTCGGCGAAGTACTCCCGGAGCTCGGCGCGCAGCCGTTCCTGCTCGGATGTGAAACCGATCCGCATCTGATCCTCCCGCTCGCGCGTTGGGCATGGTGCCGGGCTCGCCCGCCGGGCTAGTGTAGAACAGGTTCTAGTTATTTGAGGAGGTCGAGCATGAGGGTCGAGGTCGATCGGGATCTGTGCGAGGCCAACGCGGTGTGCGCGGGCATCGCGCCCGCCGTGTTCGAGCTGGATGACGACGACGAGCTGCACGTGCTCGCGGACGACGTGCCGAACGACGAAGTAGAACTTGTTACTCAAGCGATCTCATCGTGCCCACGAAATGCCCTGATCAAGGGGGACTGATTGAGGCTTGATCTAAACGAGAACAGATTCTAGTCTTTGGCGTGACACGCGGGCCAAGGGCGGTCCGCGGCGATCCTGGCGGGAGGCAGCCGGCGTGAGAGCAGCCGTACTGAACGCGATCGGCGACGAGAAGCTCGAACTGCGCGACGACGTCACGACGGTGGACCCGGGACCGCACGAGGTCCGGCTCCGCGTGCGCGCCTCGGGCATCTGCCACAGCGACCTGTCGGCGATGGACGGCACCCTGCCCGCGCTGGCGCCCGGCATCATCGGCCACGAGGGCGCGGGCGAGGTGCTGCAGGTGGGCGCGGGGGTCGAGCACCTCGCTCCCGGCGACCACGTCACGGTCTCGTTCGTGCCGCCCTGCGGCAGCTGCCCCAGCTGCCTGCGCGGCGAGCCCAACCTGTGCGCGGTGCACGCGATCGCCGCGTTCACCACGCCCCGCTTCAAGCAGGGTGACTCACCGTTGTTCGGCTACGCCGGGCTCGGCACGTTCGCCGAGGAGGTGGTGGTGCCGGCCTCCGGCGCGGTCAAGGTCGACCAGGACGTGCCGTTCGAGACCGCGGCGCTCATCGCGTGCGGTGTGCTCACCGGCGTCGGAGCCGTGCTGAACACCGCGAGGGTCGCGCCGGGATCGACCGTGCTCGTGATCGGCTGTGGTGGCGTCGGCATCTCGGTGCTGCAGGGCGCGCGCATCGCGGGGGCCACGACCATCGTCGCGGTGGACCCGGTGGAGGCCAAGCACGACCTCGCGCGGCGTTTCGGTGCCACCCACGCCACGACACCCGAGGGGCTGGCCGAGCTCAAGGAGTCGCTGACGGGCAACGAGGGCTTCGACTACGGGTTCGACGTGGTGGGGCTGCCCGCCACGATCCGCTCGGCGTGGGACAACGCGCGCCGGGGCGGCTCGGTCGTGATCGTCGGCGCGGGCAAGGCCGACGCGATGGTGCAGTTCAGCGCACAGGAGCTGTTCCTGCACGACAAGAAGATCCTGGGTTCCTTCTACGGTTCCGCCCACGTGCATCGCGACACCGGCAGGATGCTGACGTTCTGGCGTGCCGGGCTGCTCGACCTCGAGGGCATGATCTCGCGCCGCCTCGGCTTCACCGAGATCAACGACGGGCTCGGCGTGCTGCGTGCCGGCACCAGCGACGTGATCCGCCAGGTGGTGACCATCGAGTGAGCGAGCAGAGCCTGCGGGGCAGGACCGCGATCGTCACCGGTGCGGGCGCCGGGCTCGGGCGCGCGGAGGCGCTCGCGCTCGCCGCGGCCGGTGCGGCCGTCGTGGTCAACGACGTCGGAGACGGCGCCGCGCGGACCGTCTCCGACATCGAGGCGGCCGGCGGCAAGGCCCTCGCGGTCACCGGCGACGTCGGTGAGCGCGACACCGCTGACTCGCTGCTCGCGGCCGCGACCGAGCACTTCGGCGGGCTCGACGTGCTCGTCAACAACGCGGGCGTGCTGCGCGACCGGATGCTGTTCTCGATGTCCGACGACGAGTGGGACACCGTGCTGCGCGTCCACCTGCGCGGGCACTTCCTGCTCTCCCGTGGCGCCGCCGCGCACTGGCGGTCCAAGTCCAAAATGGAGGGCGGTCCCGTCTACGGGCGGATCGTCAACACCGCCTCCGAGGCCTTCCTCGTCGGCTCGCCCGGCCAGCCCAACTACGCCGCCGCGAAGGCGGGCATCGCGGCGCTCACCGTGTCCAGCGCGCGGGCGCTGGCCCGCTACGGCGTGCGCGCCAACGCCATCTGTCCCCGGGCGCGCACGGCGATGACCGCGGAGGTCTTCGGCGACGCGCCCGACGGCGGCATCGACCCGCTGTCGGTCGAGCACGTCGCCCCGCTGGTGGCCTACCTCGCCTCGCCCTCGGCCTCGGCCGTGAACGGCCAGGTGTTCGTGGTGCACGGGGGAATGGTCGCGCTGCTGACGCCTCCCGCCGTGGAGCGGCGCTTCGACGCGGCGGGAGCCACCTGGACCACCGGCGAGCTCGCCGAGCAGCTCGGCGGCTACTTCGCCGACCGTGACCCCGATCGGATGTTCGCAGCCGACGACGTTCTGTCGCTTCCCTAGGAGATCTGATGACGCTCACCGTCCAGCCGCACCGCGAGTCCGTGGGACTCAAGACCGGCCAGCTCCTGATCGACGGCCGCTGGTGCCCCGCCGAGGGCGGCGCCACCTGGACCCACCATCACCCGGCGACCGGCGAGGAGGTGGGTGAGTTCGCACTCGGCACCGCGGCCGACGTCGACGCCGCCGTCGCCTCGGCGCGAAGGACGTTCGACGCGGGAACCTGGTCGCGTTCGCGGGCGGGGGTGCGGATCGGGTTGCTGCACCGCTACGCCGAACTGCTGCGCGCGCACGCTGACGAGCTGCGCTCCCTGCAGGCGCTGGACAATTCCGTGCCGCTGTCGTTCGGCGGCATCTACGCGACCTCGGTGGGCGCGGCGGCCGATGTGTTCGACCACCACGCCGGGTGGGTCGACAAGCTCGGCGGCCAGACGCTGCCGCCGTACCAGGGCGGCGACCACCTGGCGATGACCTTCCGCGAGCCGATCGGCGTGGTGGCGGCGATCCTGCCGTGGAACGCGCCGTTCCTGCTGTTCGCGCAGAAGCTCGCTCCCGCACTGGCCGCGGGCTGCACCGTGGTGCTCAAGCCTTCGGAGTACTGCACGTTCTCCGTGCTGCGCATGGTCGAGCTGCTCATCGAGGCGGGTCTGCCCGACGGCGTGGTCAACGTCGTGACGGGCACCGGCGAGCAGGTGGGCGAGGCGCTGATCAACCACGCCGACGTCGACAAGGTGAGCTTCACCGGCAGCCGCGACGTCGGCAAGCACATCGTGCGGTCCTCGGCGACCACGCTCAAGCGGGTCTCGCTCGAGCTCGGCGGCAAGAGCCCCGCCGTGGTGTTCGCCGACGCGCCCAACGTCGGCGTCGCCGCCGCGACCGTGGTCGGTGCCGTGACGATGGGCCTGTCCGGGCAGGCGTGCGTGGCCAACACGCGGGCACTCGTGCACCGCGACGTCTACGACGAGTTCCTCGGCGCCGCGCAGGGCATGGCCGCCGCGGTGACCTACGGCGACCCGTTCGACCCCACAGTGATCTCGGCGCCGCTCATCAACGGACGCCAGCTGGAGCGCGTGCTGGGCTACATCGAGCAGGGCAAGTCCGAGGGCAGGCTCGTCACCGGAGGCGAGCGGCTCGGCGGCGACCTGGCTGGCGGCAACTTCGTCGCGCCGACGATCTTCGCCGACGTGGCCAACTCGGCGACCATCGCACAGGAGGAGATCTTCGGCCCGGTGCTGGCCGTGGTGCCCTTCGACGACGAGGACGAGGCCATCGCGCTGGCCAACGACACCGAGTACGGGCTGGGCGCCGGGTTGTTCACCGCCGACGTGCAGCGCGCCTTCCGCGTCACGCGCGCGCTGCGGGCGGGCACCGTGGGCGTCAACGGCTTCCAGATCGAGCCGCACCTGCCCTTCGGCGGGTTCAAGCAGTCGGGCCTCGGCCGCGAGGGCGGGCAGTCCGCTATCGAGGCCTACACCGAGCTGAAGTCGGTGTTCCTGCCGCTGACCGACGAGATGATGTGACCTGGGCATGGGCAGGTTAGCGGGCAAAGTCGCCCTGATCACCGGCGCCGCGCGCGGCCAGGGTGCCGCCGCGGCGCGCCGGTTCGTCGCCGAGGGCGCGCGGGTGCTGATCGCCGACGTCAACGACGCCGAGGGCAAGGCGCTGGCCGACGAGCTGGGCCCGTCGGCCGCCTACGCGCACCTCGACGTGGCCGAGGAGGACGACTGGTCACGCGTCGTGGAGCGCACTGTCGCCGAGTTCGGCTCGCTGACGGTGCTGGTGAACAACGCGGGCGTCCTGCACATCTCGCCGCTGGAACAGACCGCGCTCGCCGACTACGAGCGGGTCGTGCGGATCAATCAGTTCGGGGCGTTTCTCGGCATGCGCTCGGTCGTTGAACCGATGTCGGCCGCCGGTGGTGGTTCGATCGTCAACGTGTCCTCTGTGGAGGGACTCGCGGGTATGCCGTTTCTGGTCGCCTACACGGCGAGTAAGTTCGCGATCCGCGGCATGACCAAGGTCGCCGCGCTGGAACTCGGTGAGCGCGGGATCAGGGTCAACAGCCTGCACCCCGGCATGATCGACACCCAGATGGTGAGCGACGCGGCGGGAGGAGTCGACGTGGACTTCTCCCGCGCGGGCCGCAGGCTCGCACTGGGCAGGGCCGGGCAACCGGACGAGGTCGCCGCGCTGGCCCTGTTCCTGGCGAGCGACGAGAGCTCGTACTGCACGGGCAGCGAGTTCGTGGCGGACGGGGGCGCCACGGCCACCCACGCGTTGAAACTGTGACCAGGTAAGAGCGGCGGAGGTGCGATGGCAGCCCAGCAGGGATCGACGAGGATCCCAGGCACCGCCGCGCTGAGCCAGGTGGGCAGGCTCGCGACCCTGTCGTGGGAGGTGCTGCGGGCCATCCCGCGCAGGCCGTTCCAGACCAGGGAATGGATCCAGCAGTGCTGGTTCTTCGCCAGTGTCACGATTCTGCCGACCGCGCTCGTCGCGATCCCGTTCGGCGCGGTGATCGCGTTGCAGCTCGGTTCGCTCACGCAGCAGATCGGCGCGCAGTCGTTCACCGGCGCGGCGAGCGCGCTCGCGATCGTGCAGCAGGCGAGCCCGCTGATCACCGCGCTGCTCGTGGCCGGGGCCGGCGGCAGCGCGGTGTGCGCCGACATCGGCGCGCGCAAGATCCGCGAGGAGATCGACGCCATGGAGGTGCTGGGGGTCAACCCCATCCAGCGCCTCATCGTGCCGAGGGTGCTCGCGGCGATCGTGGTGTCGGTGTTGCTCAACGGCCTCGTGAGCGTGGTCGGTGTGCTCGGCGGCTACTTCTTCAACGTCGTTATGCAGGGCGGGACGCCCGGCGCCTACCTCGCGAGCTTCAACGCACTGGCGCAGGTGCCCGATCTGGTGATCAGTGAGATCAAGGCGTTCCTGTACGGCTTCGTCGCCGGAGTGGTCGCCGCGTTCCGCGGGCTCAACCCGGCGGGCGGGCCGAAGGGCGTCGGCGACGCGGTGAACCAGGCCGTGGTCATCACGTTCCTGCTGCTGTTCCTGATCAACGTCGCGCTCACCGCGATCTACCTCCAGATCGTTCCCCCGAAGGCCTTGTGATGAGCGGCGAGCCGACGGTGTCCGACCGGACCCTGGAGATCATCGCGCGACCCGGCGCGAGCCTCGAGGGCTTCGGCAAGCAACTGTCCTTCTACGCCAGGGCGCTCGCGTGGGCGCCGCGCACGCTGAGCCGCTACCGCCGCGAGATGCTGCGCCTGCTCACCGAGGTCAGCTTCGGCACCGGCGCGCTCGCCGTGATCGGCGGGACCCTCGGCGTGATGATCGGCATGACCCTGTTCACCGGGCTCATCGTGGGCCTGCAGGGCTACTCGGCGCTGGACCAGCTCGGCACGGCAGCGCTCACGGGGTTCATCTCCGCGTACTTCAACACCCGCGAGGTGGCGCCGCTCGCGGCGGGGCTCGCGTTGTCGGCGACCGTCGGCTGCGGGTTCACCGCACAGCTCGGCGCCATGCGGATCTCGGAGGAGATCGACGCGCTCGAGGTGATGGGCGTGCCGAGTCTGCCCTACCTCGTCACCACGCGCGTGCTCGCCGGGATCACCGCGGTGATCCCGCTCTACGCGGTGGGGTTGCTGTCGTCCTATCTGGCCTCCCGGCAGATCACCGTGTGGTTCTACGGCCAGTCGGCGGGCACCTACGACCACTACTTCAACCTGTTCCTGCCACCCGAGGACGTGCTCTGGTCGTTCCTCAAAGTGGTCGTGTTCAGTGCACTGGTGATCCTGTCGCACTGCTACTACGGCTACACCGCGAGCGGTGGGCCCGCGGGCGTCGGGGTCGCGGTGGGCAGGGCCGTGCGCACCTCGATCGTGCTGATCGTGGTGATCGACTTCTTCCTGAGCCTCGCCATCTGGGGCTCCTCGACGACGGTGAGGATCTCCGGGTGAGGGCGACGCTGCTGCGCAGGCTCTGGCACCAGGTTCTCGGCCTGGTGTTCCTCCTCGTGGCCGCGTTGCTGCTCGCGTTGTGCGTGGCGATCTACAACAAGGAGTTCACCGCGTACGTGGGCGTGCGGCTGGAGACCGACCGCGTCGGCAACCAGATGCGGGTGGGCGCCGACGTGAAGGTGCGCGGCATGCTCGTCGGCGAGGTGCGCGAGATCGAGACCACGGGGGACGGCGCCGCGCTCGAACTCGCGCTGCAACCCGACAAGGTGGAGGTCATCCCCGGCAACGTCTCCGCGCGGCTGCTGCCCAAGACGCTCTTCGGCGAGCGGTACGTGGCGCTGCAGCTGCCCGAACGGTCGGGCTCACCGATCGCGGCGGGTGCGGTGATCGGGCAGGACCGCAGCAGCTCCGCCGTCGAGCTGGAACAGGTGCTGTCCAACGTGCTGCCGCTGTTGCAGGCGGTGCAGCCGGAGAAGCTGTCGAGCACGCTGGGCGCGGTGTCCACGGCGCTGGAGGGCAGGGGCGAGCAGTTCGGCGACACGCTCGTGCAGCTGTCGGACTACCTGGGAGAGCTGAACCCGTCGCTGCCCGACATCAAGGCCGACATCAGCGGCCTCGCCGACGTCGCCGACACCTACGACCGCGCGGCGCCGGACTTCCTGGAGGCACTGTCGGACCTGACCACCACCACGCGCACGCTCGTCGAGAAGCGGGAGGAACTTGCTGGTCTCTACCAGAGCGTCGGCGGCGCGTCGGTGGACCTCGGCCGCTTCCTGGAGGTGAACCGCGACAACCTGATCGCGCTCACCAGCACCGCGCAGCCGACGCTGGACGTGCTCGCGAAGTACGCCCCCGAGTACCCGTGCCTGCTGCGCCAGCTCGCCGAGGCCGTGCCGCGTGCGGAGCAGGCGTTCGGCAAGGGCACCGACGAGATGAACCACGTGACGATCCGGATCACCGCCAGCCGCGGCAAGTACCTGCCGGGCCAGGACGAGCCACGCTATGACGACAAACGGGGGCCTCGCTGCTACCCGCAGGTCGAGCCGCCCGGTGCGTGGCCGCAGTACCCGCCCGAGGGCCCGATCGAGGACGGCTCGACGCATCCGCCGCCACCGAAGCGTGCCGGGTACGGCGGCGGCACCACGGCGGGGGTTCCCGAGCTGGCGAACTCGCCCGCCGAGCACGACCTGCTCGCCGAGCTGCTGGCACCGTCCACCGGCATCGCGCCCGACGAGGCTCCCGGCTGGGGCAGCCTGCTCGTCGGACCCGCCTATCGCGGAGCGGAGGTGAGGCTCGAATGAGGAGCTTCGTCCCGTCGCTGCTGAAGATCCTGGTGTTCGCCGTCGTCACCGTGCTGCTCACCGGGATCCTCGGCGCGACCATCGCCAACACCAACTTCGGGCCCACCTCCGGCTACACGGCGGTGTTCACCAACGCCTCGGGCCTGCAGGCGGGCGACGACGTGCGCATCGTGGGCGTCAAGGTCGGCAAGGTCTCCGAGATCACCGTGTCCGACGACAACCTCGCCGAGGTGCGCTTCGACATCGAACAGGTGCGCGAACTGCCCTCCGGCGTCACGGCCACGATCAAGTACCGCAACCTCGTCGGCCAGCGCTACCTCTCACTCGGCACCGACGTCGCCGGCGAGGGCGCGCTCCGGCCCGGCGACGCGATCCCCGTCGACCGCACCCAGCCCGCCCTCGACCTCACCGTGCTGTTCAACGGGTTCAAGCCGTTGTTCGACGCGCTCGACGCCGAGCAGGTGAACCAGCTCTCCCACGAGATCATCGCGGTGCTGCAGGGCGAGGGAGGCACGATCGAGAGCCTGTTGTCCCACACCGCCTCGCTCACGTCCACGATCGCCAGCAGGGACGAGGTGATCGGCCAGGTCATCGGCAACCTCAACACCGTGCTCGGGACGCTGAACCAGCGCGGGCCCCAGCTGGGCGGGCTCATCGACGCCACCCAGCAGCTCGTGACGGGCCTGTCGGAGCAGCGCGAGCCCATCGGCGAGGCGGTGTCCGCGCTGGGAGAGCTCACCACCACGACCTCCGGCCTGCTGAGCGAGGCGCGGCCGCCACTGAAACGCGACATCGCCGCGCTCGGTGCGCTGTCGGGCAACCTGGCCGATTCCGAGGAACTGCTCGACCACCTGCTGCAGGTGATGCCGGGCAACCTCGAGAAGTTCACGCGCACGCTCAGCTACGGCAGCTGGTTCAACTACTACCTCTGCGGGCTCACCGGCACGATCGGCCTCTCCTCGCTCAACATCACGCTGCCATTCCTGCCCCTGCCCGCGACCGAACAGCCCGAGAGGTGCGAGCCGACGGGAGCGCCACCAGGACCATGAAGCCACTCAAGGAACGCAACCAGGCCGCGGTGGGCGCCGTGACGCTCGTGCTCATCGCGCTCGCCGGGCTGGTCGCCTACAACTCCGACGACCTGCCGCTGTTCAGCAACAGCACCACCTACTCCGCCTACTTCGCCGAGTCCGCCGACCTGTCCTCGGGCAACGAGGTGCAGGTGGCCGGAGTCAAGGTCGGCGAGGTCGACGGGGTGACGCTGGACGGCAAGCGGGTGCACGTGACCTTCGAGGTCGAGAACGTCCGGCTCGGCGAGCGGACCGAGGCCTCGATCGAGGTGAAGACGTTGCTGGGTGAGAAGTTCCTCGCGCTGCGGCCCGACGGCGAGGGCACGCTCGACCCGAACGAGCCCATCCCGGTGAAGCGCACCAGGACTCCGTACCAGATCCAGGACGTGTTCTCCGACCTCGACCGGACGGTGGGCGACATCGACACCGGGCAGCTCGCGCAGAGCTTCGAGGTGATCGCCGACTCACTGGAGAACACCCCGCAGCACCTGCGCGACGCGCTGGGCGGGATGTCCGCGCTGGCCCAGACGGTGTCCTCGCGCGACGACGAGCTGGCCCGCCTGCTGTCCAACACCAGCGGCGTCTCGAAGGTGCTCGCCGACCGCGACACCCAGCTGCGGCAGGTGATCGACGACGGCAACCTCCTGCTGACCGAACTGCAGAACCGGGAGACGGCCATCGACCGGCTGCTCACCGGCGCGCAGCAGCTCTCCGACCAGCTCACCGGGCTCGTCGCCGACAACCAGGAGCAGCTCACGCCCGCGCTCGAACAGCTCGGCGTGGTCACGGATCTGTTGCAGCGCAACCAGGACAACCTCAACCGCAGCCTCGAGATGCTGGCCCCGTTCACCCGCATCGGAGCCAACGCGACCGGCAACGGCCGCTGGTTCGAGGGCTACATCTGCGGTCTGCTCCCGCCCGTGATCACCGTGGGCGGCGCGCAGATCAACCCCGAGGGCTGCTCGCCGCCGATCGCGGCGCCGAACCAGGGCGTCGGGGGGAACTGATGACCGTCGACACGCGGGCCCGGCGCAGTGTCTACAGCTGGCTCGCGCTGGCGTGCGTCGCCCTGCTGCTGCTCGCGACCGCGCTGTGGTGGCTGGGCAGGGCGGGCGGCACGCGGCTGACGGCGTACTTCGACAAGACCGTCGGCCTCTACGCCGGATCGTCGGTGCGCGTGCTGGGTGTCCCGGTCGGACAGATCACCGGCGTGACGCCCGAGGGCGGCTCGGTGCGCGTGGACCTGGAGGTGGACGTCCCCGTGCCCGAGGGCGCGGGCGCCGTCGTGGTGGCGCCGAGCCTGGTGAGCGACCGCTACGTGCAGCTGACCCCTGCCTACGACACCGGCCGTGCACTCGGCAACGGCGCCGTGATCCCGCGCGAGCGCACGGCGACGCCGGTGGAGCTCGACGACCTCTACGACAGCCTCAACGAGCTGTCCACCAGTCTCGGACCGAACGGTGCCAACGCCGACGGCGCGCTGTCCGACGTGCTCGACACCGCAGCCGAGAACCTCGACGGCAACGGCAAGAACCTCAACAACACCGTCACCGAGCTGGCCGGGCTCGCGAGCACGCTCGAGAACTCCAAGGGTGACCTGTTCGGGACCGTGCGGAACCTGCAGACGTTCACCTCGACGCTCGCTCGCAGTGACGCCCAGCTCAACGAGTTCTACGACCGGCTCGCCGACGTCACGGGCTTTCTGGCCGAGGACTCCGGCGACGTGGGCACGGCGTTGTCCGCGCTGGGCGGCGCGCTCACCGACGTGCGGCGGTTCGTCCAGGACAACCGCGAACAACTCTCCTCCAATGTGGACAAACTGGCCGGGATCACGGGTGTGCTCGTGGACCAGCGGGCCGCGCTCGCCGAGGTGCTCGATGTCGGGCCCACCGGCATGACGAACTTCATCAACACCTACGACGCGGCCTCCGGCAGCATCCAGGTGCGCTACAACGCCAACGAGCTCGCGCACCCGCTCATGGAGACACTGTGCAAGCTCGTGAGCGCGGGCACGCCCGAGCAGCTGCCCGACACGCTCGGCGATCTCTGCCGCGGCCTGGCGCCGTTCTTCGACGAGACCCTCGACCTGCCGTCGGTGCCCGAGACGCTCAACGCGCTGCAGAACGGCAAGCTCCCGCCGTTGCCGCTGCCCGTGGCCGACCTCCTGACGACGCCGCTGGAGACGGGCTGATGAGACGACTGCTGCTCCCCGTGCTCCCTGTGGTCACAGCCTGCCTGCTGCTGGCGGGCTGCGGCGGAGACAGCGGCTTCGGCGGGCTGTACAACACTCCGCTGCCCGGAAGTGCCGACCTCGGCGAGAATCCCTACCGCGTCACCGCGCAGTTCGGCGACGTGCTCGATCTCGTGCCCCAGGCGTCGGTGAAGGTCGACGACGTCGCCGTGGGCCGGGTCGAGAAGGTGGAGCTCGCCAAGGACACGAAGTCGGCCATCGTCACGCTGGCCGTCAACGGCGACGTGCGACTGCCCGCCAACGCCGACGCGCGGCTGCGGCAGTCGAGCCTGCTGGGGGAGAAGTTCGTCGAACTGGGCCCGCCCGCGGGGGAGCGCGCCACCGGCACCCTCGCCGACGGCGCGCGGATCCCGATCGAGCGCACCAACCGCAACCCCGAGGTCGAGGAGGTGCTGGGCGCGCTGTCGCTGCTGCTCAACGGCGGCGGCATCGAGCAGCTGTCCACGATCACCGAGGAGCTCAACGCCGCACTGTCCGGCAACGAGGCCGAGGTCAAGGCCCTGCTCTCCCGCGTCGACGAGCTCGCCACCGAACTCGACGGGCAGAAGGGCGAGATCATTCGCGCCATCGACGGCCTCAACCGCCTCTCCAGCACGCTCGTCGCCGAGACCGGCAACCTCACCACCGCGCTCGACCAGCTCGAACCCGGGCTACGGGTGGTGACCGAGCAGCGCGACCAGCTCGTCGGGATGCTGCAGTCGCTCGACCAGCTCTCCGGCGTCGCGGTGGACACCATCGACCGGAGCCGCGATGAGCTCGTCGCCAACCTGCACGCGCTCGCACCGACGCTGGAGAAGCTCGCCGAGGCGGGCACCGACCTGCCGACCGCGCTGCGGATCCTGCCGACCTACCCGTTCCCCGACGCGGCGGGCAGGGTGATCAGGGGCGACTACGCCAACGTCACCGCGCGCGTCGACCTCAACCTCGACCTGCTGCTGCAGAACTTCACCAACTCGTCGCAGCCGCCGCTGCAACCGCCGACACCGGATCTCGGACTGCCCGAGGGACCCGCGCCCCCGGCGTTGCCGCTGCCGGAGATCACGCCGCCGGAGCGGGAGCCGGGAGAGGGCGGCGTGCTCGGCGGGTTGCTCGGCGGACTGCTGGGAGGTGGCTGATGCTCACCGGACGACACCGCCTCAAACTGCTGGCGTTCCTGGTGATCGCGGTGGTCTCCGTGGTGTACGCGGGGATCAACTACGCGGGGCTGGACCGGCTGTTCGGCACCCGCGGCTACGCGGTCACTGTGCGGCTGGCCGACTCGGGCGGCATCTTCGTCAACGCCGAGGTGACCTACCGAGGGGTCGCGGTCGGCAAGGTCGTGGCGATGAACCTGACCGAGCGCGGCGTGGAGCTCACCCTCGACGTCGAGCCGAGTGCCGAGCCGATCCCCGCCGATACCGAGGCGAGGGTGTCCAACCGCTCGGCTGTCGGGGAGCAATACGTCGACCTGGTGCCGGGGCACCAGGACGGCCCGTACCTCGAGGACGGGTCGGTGATCGAGCAGCCCCGCACGTCGATTCCGCTGGCGCCCGACACCGTGCTCGCCAACCTCGACGAATTGGTGTCCAGTGTGGACCCCCAATCGCTGCGCACGGTGGTGGACGAGACCTACGACGCGTTCGCCGGTGCGGGGCCGGATCTGCAGCAGCTGCTCGACTCGGCGAGCTCGTTCACCACGACGGCCACCGAGAACCTGCCGCAGACGCGCGCGCTGCTCGCCGACGGCCGCGTTGTGCTCGACACCCAGCGCAGGCAGGGCGAGAACATCGGCGCGATCGCCGAGGGACTGCGCACCATCTCGGGCGAGCTGAAGGGCGCCGACCCCGACCTGCGGAAGGTGATCGACGAGGCGCCCCGGCTCAGCAAGGAGGTCAGCGACGTGCTCGCCGTGTCGGGCACCGACCTCGGCGTGGTGATCGCCAACCTGCTCACGACGTCCACCATCACCACCGCGCGCACCGACGCGATCGAGCAGCTGCTCGTGGCCTACCCGGTGATCTCGGCGTTCACGCGCTCGGTGACCTCGGGCGGCGAAGGACATCTCGGGTTCGTGCTCAACCTGTTCGACCCGTACTCCTGCACGCGCGGCTACGAGGGCACCGAACAGCGGCCTGCCAACGACACCAGCGAGGCGCCCCCCAACACCGAGGCGTACTGCGCGGAGCCGCCCGGCAGCCCGAGCAGCGTGCGCGGCGCGCAGAACGCACCGTTCGCGGGGATGCCGGTGGACGTGCCGGAGGCGTCGCGGCAGGAACAGCAGACCACCGACGGCAGGCCGCGCGACGACGCGCTGCCCGGCGTGCTGGGACTGCTCGGCGGCGCGGGACGCGGCGTCGGCGGGCTGCTGGGGCTGGACCGATGAGGGCGCTGGCCGTCGTGGCCACGCTCGCCGTGGCGGCCGCGGCGTGGTTCGGCTGGACGTGGGTGAGCGCGGCCAACGACGACGGGCTCGAGGTCGCGCGCGAACGCGACGCCGTGCTCGCGGCTGTCGGCGACGGTCTGGTCGCGCTGCACACGATCGACCACCGTCATGCCGACCGCGACATCGCCCGGTGGATCGAGGTGACCACGGGCGAGCTGGGCGACGAGCTGGCCAGGGACCGGCAGCTGCAACTCGACCGCGCGGCGGGCACGAAGACGGTGGCGTCGGCGACCCTGCTGGAGGCAGCGGTGACGGAGCTGGACTACGAGGCGGGCACGGCGCGGCTCGTCGCGGTGCTGGACGTGCGGCTGGGCACCGAAGGCGAACCGCCCGAGCCGCAGCGCAGCAGGCTGACCGTGGGTGCGGAGCGCGCCGGCGAGGTCTGGAAGGTCAGCGAGGTACAGGCGGCGGGCGGATGACGGAGCGAACCGAGGCCGACATCGACGAGCCGGCCCCCGAGCCGGACGACGCCGAGGCGGGGGCTGTGCCTTCCGGGCCGGGCGACGCCGAGGGGCGGGTTCCCGAGCACAGTGACGCCGGGCAGCGGACCGCGGCCCCCGAGCCGGACGACGAGGGCGACCCGGCCAGGCCACCCGCTCCGGCGCGCAGACCCCGCCCCACCGCCAGACCGAAGCCAAGCCCCGGACCGGCGGCGCCGGAGACGGCAGAGACGGCCGAGCCGCCCGAGGACGCCGAGCCGCGGCGCGGAGTAGCGGGCAGGCGGGCGACGGTCCTGGCGGCGCTGGTCGCCGTGCTCGTGCTGGCGATCGGGGCGGCGGTGTGGTCGGGGCTGGAGGCGCAGCGCCTGCGAGACCCTGGCGGCAACGTGGCGCTGGCGGACGAGGCGGCGACGCGGGAGGTCGCCGAGCAGGTGAGCGCGGGACTGAAGGCGATCTTCTCCTACGACTACAACAACCTCGCGCGCACGGAGCGCGCGGCGGACGACGTGCTCGTCGGCCGCGCGGTCGAGCAGTACGCCCGCAGCTTCGCCGACGCGAAGGCGCGGGCGCAGGAGCAACGTCTAGTGCGCACGACCACGGTCCGCTCGGTGGGCGTGCAGGAGCTCGCGGGAAGCGAGGCGCGAGTCGTGGTCCTGGTGGACCAGCAAACCCTGCACACGGCCGAGGACAACCGCCAGGACACGACCACGGCCGCGCTGACCGTGGCGGCCACCCGAGCGGGCGGCTCCTGGAAACTCTCGTCCCTGACCCCACTCTGACCCGCGAGTCCCCCACTCCAGCACGCGAGTCCCCCGCTCCGATCGGCGAGTTGCCCGCCCAGGCTCGCGAGTTGCCCGATCCCGGAGGCGCGGGCCGTCCGCCCCGGTGGACACGTCCCGCGATTCGGTCCGGCGGAAGGCGGACACCCCGGCGCAGGTGTGGTCCCGGCCCGGTGAACCCACTCGAGTGCGACGACGCCAATCCTCGCACCCGAGCGGGGAACTCCCACCCGGCAACGGAACTCGCGTGTCGCAACAGGAAAGTCACGCCCCGCAACGGGAACCTACGTGCCGGATCGGGGAATTCGCGCGCTGCAACGGGGGACTCGCGCGCTTGGGCGGGGGACTCGCGGGCCGGAGCTGGGCAACTCATGCGCGGAAATGGGGGACTCGCAGGCTGGAGCGGGGGACTCGCGCCAAAGGGGCAACTCACGCGCTTGGGCGGGGGACCTCGCGCGCTTGGCCGGGGATCTCGCGCGCCAGAGTGGGCAACTCACGCGCCGCAGCGGGGGACTCGCGCGCTTGGGCGGGCAACTCGCGGGCTGGAGCGGGCAACTCGCGTGCCTCGGCGGGCAACTCGCGTGCCGGAGTGGGGGACTCGCGGGCCTGGGCGGGGGACTCGCGGGCGGGGCTTGGCTTGTCGGCTCGGGGGTGGTGACGCGCGCCGGCGTGCGGGACGCACGCGAGGGGCGCACCGCTTCCAGCGGCCGGGCGCGCCGCCGGTAACCTTCCCGCGTGTCTGTCAACAACAACGAGTCCGCCCAGGCAGGGCGGGTTCCGGACAGCCCGGCCAAGGTCTCCGCCGCGCCACCGCGTCCACTCCGCATCGAACCGGTGCCGCTGACGACGCTGGTCGCGCGCGCCGACGCCCGCCTCATCGCCGACCCCGCCGCCGTGGACATCGCGATCACCGGCGCGACCCTGCGTGCGCAGCACGTCATCCCCGGTGATCTCTTCGCCGCGCTGCCCGGCGCGCGCGTGCACGGCGCCGACTTCGCCGCCGACGCGATCGCCGCGGGCGCCGCCGCGGTGCTCACCGACGAGGCCGGCGCCGAGCGCCCCTCGCTGCGCGACACCGACGTCCCCGTGCTCGTCCACACCGACCCCCGCGCGGTGCTCGGCGAGGTCGCGGCGTGGATCTACGGCGAGCCGTCGCTGCAGCTGGCCGTACTCGGCATCACCGGCACGTCGGGCAAGACCACCACTGCCTACCTGGTCGAGTCGGGCCTGCGGGCCGCGGACCGGGTCACCGGGCTCATCGGCACGGTCGAGACGCGCATTGCGGGCGAGCGCCTCACCAGCGCCTTCACCACCCCCGAGGCGCCCGACCTGCAGGCGCTGCTCGCCGTGATGGTGGAGCAGGGCGTCACGCACGTGCCGATGGAGGTGTCCAGCCACGCCCTGTCGCTCGGCCGCGTGAACGGCACCCGCTTCGCCGTCGGAGCGTTCACGAACCTCTCGCAGGACCACCTCGACTTCCACCGCGACATGGAGGAGTACTTCGCCGCCAAGTCGCTGCTGTTCGACGGCAGGTCCACTCACGAGGCCGTGGTGGTCGACAGCGCGTGGGGCCAGCAGCTGGTCACCCCGCAGACCGTGACCGTCTCCACCGAGCCGGGCACGTCGGCCGTGTGGCGCGCCTCCGACATCGAGATCGTCGCGACGGGGGAGCAGCGCTTCGTCCTGCACCACCCCGACGGCCGCACCGCGACGGCGACCCTGCCGTTGCCGGGCGCGTTCAACGTCGCCAACGCCGCGCTCGCCGCCGCGATCCTGGACACCGCGGGCATCGAGCTGGAGCACATCGTCGAGGGCCTGGCCACCGTCGAGGTCCCCGGCCGCATGGAGCGTGTCTACCTCGGCCAGGACTTCACGGCCGTCGTCGACTACGCCCACAAACCCGCCGCGGTCGCGCAGGCGCTGCAGGCCCTGCGCGCCCGCACCGAGGGCCGCATCATCACGGTGCTCGGCTGCGGCGGCGACCGCGACACCGCCAAGCGCCCGATGATGGGCGAGGCCGCGGTCAGGGGCAGCGACCTGGTGATCGTCACCGACGACAACCCGCGCAGCGAGGACCCCGCCGCCATCAGGGAGGCGATGCTGCACGGCGCCCGCGCCGTCGGTCCCGTCCAGAGCGGTGAGGTGCTGGAGATCGGCGATCGCCGCGAAGCCATCGTCGCCGCCGTCGAGCGGGCCCGGCCCGGTGACGTCGTGCTCGTGGCAGGCAAGGGCCACGAGACCGGCCAGGAGATCGCCGGCGTGGTGCATCCCTTCTCCGACCGCGACGAACTGGAGGCCGCGATCCGCGACAAACTCGAGGTGACCGTGTGATCGCGCTCAGCCTGGCCGAGATCGCCGACATCGTCGGCGGGCGGCTGCACAACAGTGACGGCGGTGAGCGGGTCACCGGAGGCGTCGAGTTCGACTCCCGCGCGCTCACCGAGGGCGGTCTGTTCGTGGCGCTGCCCGGCGAGCGGGTCGACGGGCACACGTTCGCCGCGCGCGCGATCGACGCGGGAGCGGCCGGGGTGCTGGCGGCCCGCGAGGTCGACGCGCCCGCCGTCATCGTGCCGCCGCTGCCGCAGGGTGAGGCCCACGAGCGCTCGGTCGCGCTCACCGGCGACACCGACGGCTCCGGCGCCGCCGTGCTCGCGGCGCTCGGCAAGCTCGCCCGCCACGTGGTCACGGTGCTCTCGCGTGACGAGCTGACGGTCGTGGGCGTCACGGGCTCGTCGGGCAAGACGTCGACCAAGGACCTCATCGCCCAGGTGCTCGAACCGCTGGGGCCGACCGTCGCGCCGCCCGGCTCGTTCAACAACGAGCTCGGCCACCCGTGGACCGCGCTGCGCGCCGACGCGGGCACCCGGCACCTGGTGCTGGAGCTGTCCGCCCGCGGGGTCGGTCACATCGCCGAGCTGGCCGCGATCGCGCCGCCCCGCATCGGGGTGGTGCTCAACGTCGGCAGCGCGCACGTCAGTGAGTTCGGGTCCCGCGACGGCATCGCCCAGGCCAAGGGCGAGCTCGTGGAGGCACTGCCCGCCGACGGTGTCGCCGTGCTCAACGTCGACGATCCGCTGGTGGCGGCGATGGCGTCGCGCACGAAGGCCCGCGTCGTCGGGGTCGGTGAACGTCCGGACGCCACGGTGCGTGCCGAGAACGTGCGCCTCGACGACCAGGCCCGTGCGTCGTTCCGGCTGGTCGCCCCGCAGGGCCAGGCCGACGTCACGCTCGGGCTCGTCGGCGAGCACCACGTCGGCAACGCCCTGTCGGCCGCGGCCGTGGCACTCGAGCTCGGCTCGTCCGTCGAGGAGGTCGCCGAGCGGCTCAGCACCGCGCAGCGCCGCTCGGCCCACCGCATGGAGGTGGTCACCCGCTCCGACGGGCTGACCGTGCTCGACGACTCGTACAACGCGAACCCGGAGTCGATGCGCGCCGCGCTCAAGACTCTGGCCTCGATGTCGAAGAGCAAGAAGTCGTGGGCGGTACTCGGTGTGATGGCCGAACTGGGGGCCGATACCGTGTCCGCGCACGACGACATCGGCAGGCTCGCCGTGCGGCTCAACATCAACCGGCTCGTCGTGGTCGGCCAGCAGGCCGCCGCCATGCACCACGGCGCGTGCCACGAAGGATCTTGGGGAGAGGAGTCGGTCCTGGTGCCCGACACCGACGCCGCGGTCGCGCTGCTGCGCGACGAGCTGCGTCCCGACGATGTCGTTCTGGTGAAGGCTTCGAACTCCGTCCAGTTGTGGCGCGTGACCGATGCACTACTGGAAGGCGATAACGCGTGATCAGCATCATGATCGCGGCCGGGGTCGGGCTGCTGGTCTCCATCCTGCTCACGCCGTACCTGATCCGGTTCTTCTCGAAGCAGGGCTTCGGTCAGGAGATCCGTGAGGAGGGCCCGGAGGGGCACAAGTCGAAGCGCGGCACGCCGACGATGGGCGGTGTGGCGATCATCGTCGCGATGGTGGTGGCGTACTTCGTCGCCCACCTCGCCGACTGGTTGCGCGGCTCCATCAACGACGGGCCGACCGCCTCCGGACTGCTGGTGCTGGGGCTCTCGGTCGGGCTCGGCATCGTCGGGTTCCTCGACGACTTCATCAAGATCCGCAAGCAGCGAAACCTCGGCCTGAACAAGACCGCGAAGCTGGTGGGCCAGCTCGTGGTGGCGGTGACGTTCGGCATCCTCGTGCTGCAGTTCGCCGACGAGAACGGGCTCACCCCGGCGTCGCAGAACCTGTCGTACGTGCGCGACCTGGCACTGATCTTCTTCCCGGTGCCCATCTTCATCCTGTTCTGCTACTTGCTGATCTCGGCGTGGTCGAACGCGGTGAACTTCACCGACGGCCTCGACGGGCTCGCGGGCGGCGCGGCCGCGATGGTGCTGTCGACGTACGTGGTGATCGCGTTCTGGCAGGCCAGGCTCAGCTGTGTGGAGTCGCCGCAGGCCGCGTGTTACGACGTGCGCGACCCGCTCGACCTCGCGGTGGTGGCCGCGGCGGGCGCCGGTGCGTGCGTCGGGTTCCTGTGGTGGAACGCCGCACCGGCGAAGATCTTCATGGGTGACACCGGCTCGCTGGCGCTCGGTGGTCTGGTCGCCGGGTTGTCGATGACCACGCGCACGGAGCTGCTCGCGATCGTGATCGGCGGCCTGTTCGTGGTCGAGATGATCTCGGTGGTGCTGCAGATCGCGGTGTTCCGCACGACCAGGCGCAGGCTCTTCCGCATGGCGCCGTTCCATCATCATTTCGAGCTGGCCGGGTGGGCGGAAACCACGGTGATCATCCGCTTCTGGTTGCTCGCGGCCATCTGCTGCATGTTCGGCCTCGGACTGTTCTACAGCGAGCAGCTCGGGCTCGGAGGAGGCTAGCCCCATGGACCTCGCGGACGCTGCGGGGAGGAGCGTGCTCGTGGCGGGCGCCGGGGTCACCGGGAAGTCGGTGACCGCCGCGCTGACCGCGCTCGGCGCCGAGGTCACGGTCACCGACGGCAACGCGGAGCGGCTCGCCGAGCTCGACGGGCTCGGCGCCACGCTGGTCCCCGGTCTCGCCGAACCGCCCGAGGACACCGACCTGGTCGTCACCAGCCCCGGCTGGCGCCCCGACGCGCCGCTGCTCACCGCGGCGGCAGCGCGCGGCGTCGAGGTCATCGGCGACGTCGAGCTGGCCTGGCGGATCTCGCAGCGCAGGGAGAACCCGCCCGCGTGGCTCGCCGTCACCGGCACCAACGGCAAGACCACCACCGTCGGCATGCTCGAGGCCATCCTGCGCACGGCCGGGGTGAACGCTGTGGCCTGCGGCAACGTCGGCTTCGCCGTGCTCGACGCCGTGCTGGCGGGGCACGAGGCGCTGGCGGTGGAGTTGTCGAGCTTCCAGCTGCACTGGTCGAATACGCTCGCGCCGACGGCGTCGGTGGTGCTCAACGTCGCCGAGGACCACCTCGACTGGCACGGCGGCCTCGACGCCTACGCCGAGGCCAAGGGCAAGATCCACGACCATTCCGCCACGGTCGTGCACAACACCGCCGATGCCACCTCGGTGCGGCTGGCCTCCGCGCACGCGCCCGAGGGCGCGGCGCACGTCGGGTTCCGGCTCGACACCCCGCGGCCAGGTGAGCTGGGCGTGGTGGAGGACCTGCTGGTCGACCGCGCGTTCGTCGCCGATCCGGCCACCACCGCCGACGAGCTCGCGTACCTCACCGACGTGCGCCCAGGCGGGCCGCACAACGTGGCGAACGCGCTGGCCGCGGCCGCGCTGGCCAGGGCGTACGGCGTCGAGGCCGGGAAGATCGCCGAGGGGCTGCGCGCGTTCCGGCCCGGCGCGCACCGCGCCGTCGAGGTCGCCGAGATCGACGGCGTCCGCTACGTCAACGACTCGAAGGCCACCAACCCGCACGCGGCGGCCGGGTCGCTGCTCGCGCACCCCTCCGTGGTGTGGATCGCGGGCGGCCTGCTCAAGGGCGCGTCGGTCGAGGAGCTGGTGGCGACGGTCGCCGGGCGCCTGCGTGCGGTGGTGCTGCTGGGCGCCGACGCCGACGTGATCGCCACCGCTGTTGCGCGACACGCGCCGGATGTCCCGGTGAAGCGGCTGAGTCCGGGTGACCATGAGCCCATGACTTCGGCGGTGACGGTGGCCCGCGCCTTGGCGCACCCGGGTGATGCGGTGCTGCTCGCGCCCGCTGCCGCGTCGCTGGACATGTTCCGCGACTACGCGGCGCGTGGAGACGCGTTCGCCGCTGCCGTGGGCGCGCTGAGAGGGCAGCACCCCCGTGACGGCGGTTGACGAGGCCCGAAGCAGCGGCGACGAACGGCGTGAGGGCGTCCCCCGTCGCAGACGCGAGCGGGCCGAACGCGGGTTCGCGGCGGTCCGCAGCGCGCTCACCGCGTGGCTCTCCCGGCCGCTGGCCGACTTCCACCTGATCCTCGCCACGTGCGGCATGCTCGGTGCGATCGGCATCGTGATGGTGCTGTCGGCCTCGTCGGTTTCGTCGTACAGCCCTGGCAGCGACTCCAGCGTCTACGCCCTGTTCCAGCGGCACGTGCTGTTCTGCCTGATCGGCACGGTGGTGTTCTGGCTCGGCGTGCGCGTGCCGCTCAAACGCATCCGGACACTGTCGTCCGCAGGCGTGGTCGTCTGCCTCGGCCTGCTGGCACTCGTGCTCACCCCGCTGGGCCGCAGCGTCAACGGCTCCCAGGGCTGGTTCGTGATCGGGCCGTTGTCCCTGCAGCCCGTCGAGGTCGCCAAGGTCGCGCTCGCGCTGTGGGGTGCGCACATCCTCGTGGTGAAGTACAACGTCCTGCACCAGTGGCGTCACCTGCTCGTGCCGCTCGTGCCGGTGGCGCTGCTGATGTTCGCGCTCGTGATGGCCCAGCCCGACCTGGGCGGCACGATCACGCTCGGCGTCGTGCTCGTCTCCCTGCTGTGGTTCGCGGGCGCGCCGAAACGGCTGTTCGGGGTGATCTTCGCGGCCGGGGTCGCCGGCGTGGTCACCCTCGCGCTGGTCGCCCAGTACCGGCTCGACCGCGTGATGACGTTCCTCAACCCCGACGAGGACCCGCTCGGCAAGGGGCTGCAGGCCAACCAGGCGCTGTACGCGCTGGCCGACGGCGGCCTGTTCGGCAAGGGACTCGGGCAGGGCCAGTCCAAGTGGGCGTACCTGCCCAACGTGCAGCACGACTTCATCTTCGCCCTCATCGGCGAGGAGCTCGGCTTCGTCGGCTCCGTCGTGGTGATCAGCCTGTTCGGTCTGCTCGCGTTCGTGGGCCTGCGCATCGCGGTGCGCAACCTCGACCCGTGGATCC
The DNA here is from genome assembly GCF_016595675.1 of Prauserella cavernicola. GTDB lineage: Bacteria > Actinomycetota > Actinomycetes > Mycobacteriales > Pseudonocardiaceae > Prauserella_A > Prauserella_A cavernicola. The sequence goes on from NZ_JAENJH010000010.1 coordinate 70,307, forward strand.
GCATCGTCGCGGGCACGCTGACGGTGTGGCTGGTGGCGCAGGCCGCCATCAACATCGGCTACGTGGTCGGCCTGCTGCCTGTCACGGGCGTGACGCTGCCGATGATCTCCTACGGCGGCACCTCGCTGCTCGTGACGATGCTGCTGTTCGGCATCCTCGCCAACTGCGCGCGGCACGAACCGGAGGCGGTCGCGGCACTGCGCACGCAGGGACCCGGTAAGTTCGGCCGTCTGATGCGGCTGCCCGCGCCGGACCCGTACCGCCCTCCCGCCAAGCGCAGGGGCAGCGGCCGGGGCGCCCCGGCCAAGGGCGGCAGGCCCGCCGCCCGCAGCGCACGCTCGGCGTCGACGCCCGATCGCAGGCGAGCCGCGCCGGAGTACGGTCGACGGAGCACGCCACGAGGCGGCGCCCGACGAGGAACGCAAACGCGGAGAGGACGCAGGTGAGCCAGCCCGTACCTGGGGGCGAGAAGGCCGCTTCGACAGCGGCACCGACCGTGGTCGTCGCGGGAGGAGGCACGGCGGGCCACATCGAACCGGCGCTCGCGCTCGCCGACGCCGTGATGCGCCTGAGGCCCGACGCCAAGGTCGTGGCGCTCGGCACGGAGCGGGGGCTGGAGAACCGGCTCGTGCCCGCCCGTGGCTATCCGCTCGAACTCATTCCGCCCGTGCCGATGCCGCGCAAGCCGACGCCCGAGCTGCTGCGCCTGCCGCTCAAGGTCCGCGACTCGGTGCGCCGCACCCGCGAGGTGCTCGACCGCGTCGGCGCCGACGTGGTGGTGGGCTTCGGCGGCTACGTCGCGCTGCCCGCCTACCTGGCCGCGCGCGGGCGCGTGCCGATCGTGGTGCACGAGGCCAACAAGCACGCCGGGCTCGCCAACAAGGTCGGGGCCAGGTTCGCCTCGAAGGTCGCCGTCGCGGTGCCCGGCACGACGCTGCCGGGATCCGAGGTGGTCGGCATCCCGCTGCGGCACTCCATCACCTCGCTGGACAGGGCCGCGCTGCGGGCCGAGGCGCGCAGTCACTTCGGCCTCGACCCGGACGCGCCCACACTGCTGGTCTTCGGTGGCTCCCAGGGCGCGCGCTCGATCAACACGGCGGTCTCCGGTGCGGCGAAGGAGTTCGCCGACGCGGGCGTCGGCGTGCTGCACGCGCACGGCCCGAAGAACACCGTGGCGGTGCGCGAGTACCCCGGCAGGCCCTCCTACGTCCCCGTGCCGTACCTCGAGCGCATGGACCTCGCCTACGCCGCGGCCGACCTGGTGCTGTGCCGCTCGGGCGCGATGACCGTCGCCGAGGTGTCGGCCGTCGGCCTGCCCGCGGTGTTCGTGCCGCTGCCCATCGGCAACGGCGAGCAGGCGCTCAACGCCGAGCCCGCCGTCGACGCGGGCGCCGCGCTGCTCGTGCCCGACGGCGAGCTGACCCCGGACAAGGTGACCGAGCTGGTGCTCCCGCTCGCCACCGACCCGGAGCGGCTCGCGAAGATGAGTGCGGCCGCGGTGTCACTCGGGCATCGTGAGGCGGACGAGGTGCTGGCGAAACTGGTGCTGGAGGCTGGGGGACATGGAACTTCGCGATGAGCTGCGACGCGCCCATCTGATCGGGATCGGCGGTGCCGGGATGAGCGGCATCGCCCGCATCCTGCTGGCCCGCGGCGCGCAGGTGTCCGGTTCGGACGCGAAGGACTCGCGCGCGTTCCTCACGCTGCGCGCGCAGGGCGCCCGCATCGAGGTGGGGCAGAGCGCGGAGAACCTCGACGCGTTCGAGGGCGGACCGTCGGCCGTGATCGTCTCCACCGCCATCAAGGACACCAACCCCGAGCTCGTCGCCGCCAGGGAGCGCGGCGTCCCGGTGCTGCACCGGGCGCAGGCGCTCGCGGCCCTCATGGAGGGCCACCGGACGGCGTGCATCGCGGGCACGCACGGCAAGACGTCGACCACGTCGATGCTCACCGTCGCGCTGCAGCACTGCAGGCTCGACCCGTCGTTCGCCATCGGCGGCGACCTCAACGAGTCCGGAGCCAACGCACACCACGGCGAGGGCGGGCTGTTCGTCGCCGAGGCCGACGAGAGCGACGGCTCGTTCCTCACCTACTCGCCGTCGGTCGCCGTCGTGACCAACGTCGAGCCCGACCACCTCGACCACCACGGCACCGCCGAGGCCTACGTCGCGGTGTTCACGCGGTTCGTGGAGCGCATCGAGCCGGACGGCGTGCTGATCGTGTGCGCCGACGACGCGCCGGCCAACGAGCTCGCCGCGCACGCCGAGGCCGCCGGTGTGCGCGTGCGCCGCTACGGCCGCTCGGCCACCGGCGCCGACGACGCGCGGGTGCTCGACTACGCGCCCGGCGAGGACGGCGGCACGGTGCGGGTCGCCCTCGGCGGCGACGAGCTCGCCGTGCGGGTCGCCGTGCCCGGCGAGCACATGGCGCTCAACGCCGTCGCCGCGCTGCTGGCCGGGCTCGAGCTGGGCGCGCCCGCCGACGAGCTGGCCGAGGGGCTGGCCGCGTTCGGCGGGGTGCGCAGGCGCTTCGAGTTCAAGGGCCGCGCGGCCGACGTGCGGGTCTACGACGACTACGCCCACCACCCCACGGAGGTCGCCGCACAGCTGCGCGCCGTGCGCCACGCGGCGGGCCTCGGCCGGGTCATCGTGGTCTTCCAGCCGCACCTGTACTCGCGCACCAAGGCCTTCGCGACCGAGTTCGCCGAGGCGCTCGGCCTGGCCGACGAGGTGATCCTGCTCGACGTCTACGGCGCCCGTGAGGAGCCGGAGCCCGGTGTCACCGGCGAGCTCGTCGCCGAGCGCATCGCGGGCGCGGCCGTGCACTACGAGCCCGCGTTCGACAGGGCGGCCGCACTGGCCGCCGACCTCGTCAAGCCCGGCGACCTGCTGGTCACGATGGGCGCGGGCGACGTCACGCAGCTGGGCCCCGAGATCCTCGCCGAACTCGACCGCCGCGGCGCGTAACGGGCGGCCGCCATGACCACGACGAGGCAGCGCGCGGGACAGCGTCCGGCACGGCGGACGCCGTCGCGACGGCGCACGACCGAGCAGGTGCGCAGCCGTCGTGGTCGAAGGCCGGAGAACGCGAGGACCCGCACCGGCACGGGTGTGTCCCGGCGCAAGGCGCTGCGCCGTCGCTGGGTGGCGCTGCTGGGCCTGCTCACGGCGGCCGCGCTGGTCTACATTCTCTTCTTCACCTCGCTGCTCGGAGTGCGTTCGGTCGAGGTCGTCGGCACCCAGAGCATCTCGGCCGACCAGGTCCGCGAGGTCGCGAAGGTGCCCGACCGGCGCGCGATGCTGCGGGTGGACACCGACGAGATCGCCGATCGCGTCGCGACGCTGCCCGGCGTGGCCACCGTCGACGTGTCGCGCTCGTGGCCCTCGACGATCGAGATCGCCGTGACCGAACGGACCCCGATCGGCTTCTACAACACGGGTGAGGCCCTGTACCTCGTCGACACCGGCGGCGTGGTCTACAAGCAGGTCGGCGAGCCGCCCGAGGGTTTCCCCGAGCTGAAGCTCTCCGAGGTCGGGCCGAACGACCCCGCGACCAGCGCGGTGACCGAGGTGCTCGACTCGCTGCCGGGGCAGCTGCGCGAGCGGGTCACCGTCGTGCGGGCCGACACCCCCGGCAGCGTCGAGTTCACGCTCGAGGGTGGCAAGGTCGTGCGGTGGGGTGACGCCCAGCAGACCGACCGCAAGGCGAAGGTCCTCGCCGCGCTCATGACGCGCGAGGGCAAGGTCTTCGACGTGTCGAGCCCGGAGCTGCCGACCGTGTCGTGAGAGTCACGTCCACTGTGGGCGGTGGGTGAGCGCACTCACCCACGGTTTGCGGTCGAGGCCAATCCGAATGTGCGTCTGCTCCGAACGACTAGCGTGCACAACACGGGCAGGCGAGGCCGGGAAGGCCCCATGGACGAGCCGGACGCGGGGCCGGAGATCGCTGGTGCGCAGCGGGACGAACCCACGAACGAGGAGTTGCTCGTCGAGGTCGCCAAGGGCGACGAGCGCGCCTTCGAACAGCTCTACGAGCGGTTCGCCGCCCCGATCTTCGGCGTTGTGCGGCGGGTGCTGCGCGACCCCGCCCAGTCGGAGGAAGTGGCCCAGGAGGTGCTGGTCGAGCTCTGGCGTACCGCCACGCGGTACGCGCCGGACAAGGGCGGCGCGCTCAACTGGGCGCTGACGCTCGCGCACCGGCGGGCCGTCGACAGGGTCCGCTCGGCGAGGGCGGGCACCGACCGTGAGCAGCGGGCCACCTTCGAGGCGGGCAGGGCACGGCCCTTCGACGAGGTCTCGGAGGAGGTCACCAGCCGCTGGGAACGCAGGCAGGTCCGCCGTTGTCTCGGGAACCTGACCGAGCTGCAACGCGAGTCCGTGCTGCTGGCCTACTACCAGGGCTACACGTACCGCGAGGTCGCGGAGGTCCTCGCTACGCCACAGGGGACCGTCAAGACCCGCCTGCGCGATGGTTTGATCCGGTTGCGGGACTGCCTGGGGGTGATCGCATGACCTCGCCCGATCTGCACACGCTCGCGGGCGCCTATGCGCTCAACGCGCTGGACGAGCACGAGAGTGCTCGCTTCCGCCGGCATCTCAGCGAGTGCCACTCGTGCAGGCAGGAGGTGCGCGAGCTGCAGGCGACCGCCGCCCGGCTCGGCGAGGCCGCCGCGCTGGAGCCGCCGCCCGAGCTGAAGGGCAGGGTGCTGGCCGAGATCAGGGCCACCCGGCAGGTGCCGCCCGCCGCGGACGCGGAGCCGAAGCGTGCCAGCCGGGACACCGGAGTGCCGAGGTGGGCGATGCTCACCGCGGCCGCGGCCGCCGTGGTCGGGCTCGCGCTGGCGGGGGTGTTCGGCGGCCTGGCGTTGCGGGCCCAGAACCAGTACGACGCCGCCCAGCAGCAGATCGAGCAGGCCTCGGGCCGCTACGCCCCGGTCTCCGACCTGCTCACGGCCTCGGACGTGCGGGTGGAGCACGCGCAGTCCACCATCGGCGGGTCGGCCACGGTGCTGGTGTCGCGCTCCCGCGAGGCCATGATGGTGCTCGGCGGCGGCCTCCCGCCCGCTGAGCAGGGCCACGACTACGAGCTGTGGCTGCTCCAGCCGGACGGCGAGATGCATTCCGCCGGGGTGCTGCCGCCGGATGAGATGCTGCTCGCCAACGGCGCCGACGGGGTCGACACGGCCCGCGGGATGGCGGTGACGGTGGAACAGCAGGGCGGCTCGCCGACCGGCGCACCCTCCGGGGCGCCGATCCTCAGGGTCGACATGCCCGCCTGAGCGCCGGTGCCGCGAGAACGTGAAGAAGACACGGAAAAGACGTTGTGTCGAATGACGTCCGCGACACACGGCGTGGCTCCTGGATTCGGGCCTTTCCGATGCCTACCGTCCTACATCAACGTTGGTAGTTGACATAGCTCTAAGCCTCGACTAGAGGTTGAGAGTTTTTGGGGACACGGTTCAACCTCACCCAGATTCCGTCGACCTCCAGCGGAGGCAGGGACAGCACCACGATCAGGAAGGCGAACCCGATGACGCCCCCGCACAATTACCTCGCGGTGATCAAGGTCGTCGGTATCGGCGGCGGCGGCGTGAACGCCGTGAACCGGATGATCGAGGTCGGCCTCAAAGGCGTCGAGTTCATCGCGGTGAACACGGACGCGCAGGCGCTGTTGATGTCCGACGCCGACGTGAAGCTCGACATCGGCAGGGAACTGACCCGCGGCCTCGGCGCCGGCGCGGCCCCCGAGGTCGGGCAGAAGGCCGCCGAGGACCACCGCGAAGAGATCGAAGAGGTCCTCAAGGGCGCCGACATGGTGTTCGTGACCGCAGGCGAGGGCGGTGGCACCGGTACCGGTGGCGCTCCCGTCGTCGCGCAGATCGCGCGCAAGCTCGGCGCGCTCACGATCGGCGTGGTCACGAGGCCGTTCTCCTTCGAGGGCAAGCGCCGTGGCAGGCAGGCCGAAGAGGGGATCCAGTCGCTGCGCAACGAGTGCGACACGCTGATCGTGATCCCCAACGACCGGCTGCTGCAGCTCGGCGACATCGGCGTCTCGCTGATGGACGCCTTCCGCTCGGCCGACGAGGTGCTGCTCTCCGGTGTGCAGGGCATCACCGACCTCATCACCACCCCCGGTCTGATCAACCTGGACTTCGCCGACGTCAAGAGCGTGATGTCGGGTGCGGGCAGCGCTCTGATGGGCATCGGCTCGGCGCGCGGCGAGGGTCGCGCCGTGCAGGCCGCGGAGAAGGCGATCAACTCGCCGCTGCTCGAGGCGTCCATGGACGGTGCGCACGGCGCGCTGCTGTCGATCGCGGGTGGCTCCGACCTGGGGCTGTTCGAGATCAACGAGGCCGCGTCGCTGGTACAGGAGTCGGCTCACCCCGAGGCGAACATCATCTTCGGAACGATCATCGACGACTCGCTCGGCGACGAGGTGCGGGTGACGGTGATAGCGGCCGGGTTCGACGCGGGCGCTCCGACGCACAAGAAGCTCGACCCTGGCTCGTTCAACACCCGCGGCGGCTCCACGGCCACCGCGGAGGCGGGTCAGGTGGGCGGCGCCGCCGAACCGCAGACCAGGCCCAGCGCGACCCCGCCCGTCGGCGGTGGTGGCGGGCAGCCGACGCCGCCGGTGTCGCGCACCCAGAACCCGGTGGCCGGCAACGGGCACGGCTCGCAGTCGGGATCGCTGCCGCCGCAGGCGGGTGCGGGCAACCGCAGCGGCTACGTGCCGCCCGCGTCCCCGACGGCTCCGCGTTCGCAGGGCAGCCTGCCCAGCAGGGCGTTTCCGGTGACCGACGACCCGTCCGACGACGACGTCGACGTTCCGCCGTTCATGCGCCGCTGACCCACGCTTCAGTTCAGGCCCCCGAGGGCGTTCCACCACCGGAACGCCCTCGGGGGCCTTTATTAGGCTCGGGGACGACGAGGCAGAAGAAAGATTGGGAAGGGTTGGCGTCTTGCGCATCCGGCGAGTGGTCACGACCAGGGCGGGCGGTGCGTCCACGGCCCCGTACGACTCCTTCAACCTCGGTGACCACGTCGGCGACGACCCCGCCGCCGTCACCGCCAACCGCGAGCGGCTCGCCACCGAGCTCGGCCTGCGCCCGGACCGGATCGCCTGGATGGAACAGGTCCACGGCCGCACGGTGACCGTCGTCGACGGCACCGAGACCGAGCCTGCCGAGGCCACCGACGCGCTCGTGACCGACCGGCGTGGTGTCGCGCTCGTCGTGCTCGTCGCCGACTGCGTACCCGTGCTGCTCGGTGACGCCGAGGCCGGGGTCGTGGCCGCCGTCCACGCCGGCCGGGTCGGCGCGAGAGTCGGCGTGGTGCCCGCCGCGGTCGAGACGATGCGCTCGCTGGGCGCCGAGCCGCACCGGATCGAGGCGCTGCTCGGCCCGTCGGTGTGCGGCGAGTGTTATGAGGTGCCGCCCGAGATGGCCGACGACGTGGAGGCGCACCTGCCCGGCAGCAAGTGCCGCAGCCGCAAGGGCACCGCGGGCCTCGACCTGCGGGCGGGCCTGTGGCAGCAGCTCGCCGATCTCGGGGTCGGCCGGATCGGCGTCGATCCCCGGTGCACCTTCGAGGACGACACGTTGTTCAGCCACCGCAGGCAGGCGCCGACCGGCCGCATCGCGGGCGTCACGTGGACCGAGGACTGAGCGACATGGACCGGCGCCGCGAACTGGCAGAGAACCTCACCGCCGTCCGCGAGCGGATCGACGCGGCGTGCGAGGCGGCGGGACGCGAGCCCGGCGATGTCCGCCTGCTCGCCGTCACCAAGACGTTTCCCGCGGAGGACGCGGCGCTGCTCACCGACCTCGGCCTGACCGAGCTCGCCGAGAACCGCGACCAGGAGGCGGCCGCCAAGACTCGCGCGGTCGCGGACCTTCGCCCCGACGCGGCCGTGCGCTGGCACATGGTCGGCAGCCTGCAGCGCAACAAGGCCCGCTCGGTGGCCGGGTGGGCGTCGGTGGTGCAGACCGTCGACTCGCCCCGGCTCGCCGACGCGCTCGCGAAGGCCGTGCCGACGGCGCTCGACGCGGGGGAACGCGAGGGCCCGCTCGACGTGCTGGTGCAGGTGAGCCTGGACGACGATCCCGCGCGCGGCGGTTGCCCGCTCGCGGAGGTGCCCGCGCTCACGGAGCGAATCGCCCGGTCGAGTGACATTCTCCACTTGCGGGGACTGATGGCGGTCGCTCCGCTCGGCGAGGAGCCTGCCCGCGCGTTCGAGCGGCTGGCGCGCGCCGCCGAGGCACTTCGTCGTGATCATCCCGACGCGACCGAGATTTCCGCTGGTATGAGCGGTGACCTCGATGAGGCTATTGCGCACGGCTCGACGTGTGTGCGTGTCGGAACTGCGTTGCTCGGGGGTCGCGGTCTAGCCTCGCCATAGAGAGGTTCACCCACAGCGGCATCCATGCGCGTGACTCAGCGTCAGGATGGATCTGCCGTGAAGGGCGGAGGAGGGGCATGAGCGCGCTGCAGAAGCTGAAGGCCTACTTCGGGATGGTCCCAGCCGAGGACGAGTACGACTTCGATGACGACTACCGGCGCGGTTACTCCGATGAGGACGACTACGACCGGTACGACGAGCCCCAGTACGCCGAGTCGCGCCGCGCGCGGCCTCGCTACCACGTCATGGACGAGTTCGACGAGGCGGAGCCGGTGCGCGCGCGCCGTTCTGCGCCGGCGAGCGAGCCTTCGACGCACGGAGCGCTGGCCGTCGACCGGCAGCCGGAACCGGTCTCGCGGCTGCGCCCCGCGCCGGAGCCGGCTCTGTCGTCGGCGTCGTCGGCCGGCCGGGACGCGCTGAGCCGGATCACCACGCTGCACCCCAAGAGCTACTTCGAGGCTCGGGAGATCGGTGAGGCGTACCGCGACGGTGCCCCGGTGATCATCAATCTCACACAGATGGACAACGCCGACGCGAAGCGACTTGTCGACTTCGCGGCGGGGCTGGCATTCGCGCTTCGTGGGTCCATGGACAAGGTCACCAACAAGGTGTTCTTGCTCTCACCGCCCGATGTTGACGTGACGGCGGAGGACCGCAGGCGCATCGCCGAGGGCGGACTGTTCCTCCGCCACTGAGCGCGAGTTCGGGGTGTGGCAGAGTGGTGTCGTGGATGCGGTCCGGTTGATCCTTTATTGGCTGCTCTTTGCCTTCTGGCTCCTGCTCACGGCACGTATCGTGGTGGAGCTGGTTCGAGCGTTCGCCCGCGAGTGGCGCCCCGTCGGAGGGGTTGCGGTCACGCTCGAGACCATCTACACAGTGACGGACCCACCGGTTCGACTCGTCCGCCGGATTATTCCGATAGTGCGGATCGGCGGCGTGGGGCTGGACTTATCGATTATGGTGCTGCTGTTGGTTGTGTTCATACTGATGCAACTGGCGTATCCCGGGTAACGGGGAACCCGGGTGTCCGGCAAGGCCATGGAGTGCGTGAGGTGATCAGATGTCGTTGACCCCTGCGGACGTGCATAACGTCGCGTTCAGCAAGCCTCCAATCGGCAAGCGGGGCTACAACGAGGACGAGGTGGATGCGTTCCTCGACCTGGTGGAGACCGAACTTGCCCGATTGATAGAGGACAATAACGAGCTGCGCCAGCAGGTCGAGCAGCTCGATGCGGAGTTGGAATCGACCCGTAGCGAGCTGGAGTCCGCGAAGGCCGGTGTCGGCGCCGCTCCTCAGGCCCCGGCAGAGCCTCCTTCGCGCAGGCTGGCGCCCGTGCCCCCGCCCTCGTCGATGGAGCAGACGCAGGCACACGGCTTCATGGGGGACAGCGGTGAGCCCAACGTCCAGGCGGCGAAGGTTCTCGGCCTCGCCCAGGAGATGGCAGACCGGCTGACCGCCGAGGCCAAGACCGAGTCCGACGGCATGCTCGCCGAGGCGCGGACCAAGTCGGAGCAGTTGCTCTCCGACGCCCGCTCGAAGGCGGACTCGATGGTCAATGAAGCACGTACGCGTGCGGAGACCATGTTGAACGACGCGCGGACGAGGGCGGAGACCCTCGAACGCCAGGCCCGCGACAAGGCAACGACCTTGGATCGCGAGGCGCAGCGCAAGTACACCGAGACGATGAACAACCTGAACACCGAAAAGGGCGCGCTGAACAAGAAGATCGAGGAGTTGCGCACCATCGAGCGGGAGTACCGCACGAGGTTGCGTGGGTTCCTCGAGTCCCAGCTGCGTGAGCTCGACGACCGTGGTTCCGCGGCCCCCGCGTCCGCGTCCTCGTCCGCGTCGGGCCAGTCCGGCAACGGCGGCTCCGGCGCCAACAGCGGCCAGGGCTACTCCTTCGGTCCCCGTGCGGAAGCAGGCTGACGCCCGCTTCACCTCGCGCAACGAAACGGTTCCGACACTCCCAGTGGGAGGGTCGGGGCCGTTTTGCATTTCCCTCGTGTTGTAATTCACCGTGCTCTACTTCGTCCTCATCCTGGTGCTGGCCGCCCTCGGACTGGTGGTCACATCGCTCATCACCGCCGACTCGCTGTGGGCCTGGGTGTCCGTCGGGTTCTCGGTCCTGGCGGGGCTCGTGTTGCTCGTCGAGTGGCTGCGCAGGCGTTCGGCGAAGCCGGCGTCGAGCACGACCGACGCCGACACCGATGCCGACGACTCCGACGAAGACGACGACGAGGAGTCCGAGCCGGAGACCGAGGCCGAGCGAGAGGACCAGACGGCGCTGCTGCCGGCCTCGGGTGAGCTCAAGACCGTCGCGGGCGAGCCTGCCGAAGAACAGACCGATGCCGCGGACCTGCTCGTGATCTCGTCGCTCGAGACGGAGGTCCTCGTGGTGGACGAGTTCCCGCGCTACCACGTCAGCGGCTGCACGTGGCTCGAGACCAAGGACACGATCCCGCTGCCCGCGAAGGAGGCTCGCGAGCTCGGCTTCACGCCGTGCGCGCTCTGCGGCCCCGACGCCACGCTGGCCGCGCAGCACCGGGAGAAGCGCAAGTCGCGCAAGTGAACTCCTCGCCCCGAGGAGCCGCGCACAAAAGGTTTGCCGACACCGGTTAATCTGGTAGGCACAGGCGTCGATCCGGCCATCACCGGGGAGCCTCCGGAAGAACGGGCGCGCCCGCGCCCCAGTAGAACCGGACGGTCGCGGCCCGTCATCGCCGCCGAACGAGTGGCCCTCGCCGTGTCGCGTGGGCAAGCGGGGTGGTACCGCGGAACGCGCGCCCGAGGCGCCGTGTCGTCCCCGTGTGGGCTCACCGAGTCCGTACGAGAACGATGAACCGCGAGGAGCACACCCGGATGTATCCCCAGGCTTCCGTCGGCGGGCAGCCGGCCGACCAGGTCCCGTCCCAGCCGTCGTTTCCCGAGCTGGAGAAGGACGTACTGGCCTACTGGGAGTCCGACCGCACGTTCGCGGCGACGGTGGAGGCGCGCGAGACCGGCACGGACGGCGCCAACGAGTACGTCTTCTACGACGGCCCGCCGTTCGCCAACGGCCTCCCGCACTACGGCCACCTGCTGACCGGCTACGTCAAGGACATCGTTCCCCGTTACCAGACCATGCGTGGCAAGCGCGTCGAGCGCCGTTTCGGCTGGGACACCCACGGTCTGCCCGCCGAGCTGGAGGCCGAGCGTCAGCTGGGCATCACCGACAAGTCGCAGATCGACGAGATGGGCATCGCGGAGTTCAACCGCGCCTGCCGCGAGTCGGTGCTGCGCTACACCAAGGAATGGCAGGAGTACGTCACCCGCCAGGCCCGCTGGGTGGACTTCGACAACGACTACAAGACGCTCGACGTCACCTACATGGAGTCGGTGATCTGGGCGTTCAAGCAGCTCTGGGACAAGGGCCTCGTCTATGAGGGCTACCGGGTGCTGCCGTACTGCTGGCGCGACGAGACGCCGCTGTCCAACCACGAGCTGCGGATGGACGACGACGTCTACCAGAGCCGTCAGGACCCCGCGGTGACCATCGGCTTCCGCGTCGAGGGCAACGAGAACGACCTCGACGGCGCGCACCTGCTGATCTGGACGACCACGCCGTGGACGGTCCCGTCGAACATGGCCACCGCCGTGAACCCCGACGTCGACTACGTCCAGGTGGCCGACGGCGAGGGCAGGCGGTTCGTGCTCGCCGAGGCCAGGGTGGCCGCCTACGCCAAGGAGCTCGGCGAGGAGCCCGCCCTCGTCGGGAGGTACCGGGGCGCCGACCTGCTCGGCACTCGCTACGTGCCGCCGTTCCCGTACTTCGTGGGCCACGAGAACGCCCACCGCGTGCTCGGCGCCGACTACGTGACCACCGACGACGGCACCGGCATCGTCCACATCGCACCGGCCTACGGTGAGGAGGACAAGGTCGTCACCGACGCGGCGGGCATCGCCCCGGTGACGCCGGTGGACGCCAAAGGCCGGTTCGACGCACAGGTCCCCGACTACGAGGGCCAGAACGTCTTCGAAGCCAACCCGAACATCATCCGTGACCTCAAGAACGGCACGGGCTCCGCGGCGGCGCAGGGGGCCATCCTGCTGCGCCACGAGACCTACGAGCACTCGTACCCGCACTGCTGGCGCTGCCGCAACCCGCTGATCTACCGAGCGGCGTCGTCGTGGTTCGTGGCGGTCACCGAGTTCAAGGACCGCATGGTCGAGCTGAACCAGCAGATCACCTGGTACCCGGAGCACGTGAAGGACGGCCAGTTCGGCAAGTGGCTGGAGAACGCGCGGGACTGGTCGATCTCGCGCAACCGCTACTGGGGCACGCCGATCCCGGTGTGGATGTCGGACGACCCGACCTATCCGCGCACCGACGTCTACGGCTCGCTCGACGAGCTGGAGCGCGACTTCGGTGTCCGGCTGGACAACCTGCACCGGCCCTACATCGACGAGCTGACCCGGCCGAACCCGGACGACCCGACCGGGCAGTCCACCATGCGCCGGATCCCCGACGTGCTCGACGTGTGGTTCGACTCGGGTTCGATGCCCTACGCGCAGGTGCACTACCCGTTCGAGAACGCCGACTGGTTCGAGCACCACTACCCGAGCGACTTCATCGTCGAGTACATCGGCCAGACGCGCGGGTGGTTCTACCTGCTGCACGTGCTGGCCACCGCGCTGTTCGACCGGCCGGCCTTCCGCACCTGCATCTCGCACGGCATCGTGCTGGGCTCGGACGGGCAGAAGATGTCGAAGTCGCTGCGGAACTACCCGGACGTCAACGAGGTCTTCGACCGCGATGGCTCCGACGCGATGCGCTGGTACCTGATGGCGAGCCCCATCCTGCGCGGCGGGAACCTGGTCGTCACGGAGAAGGGCATCCGCGACGCCGTGCGCCAGGCTGTGCTGCCGCTGTGGAACTCGTACTACTTCCTCGCGCTGTACGCGGGTGCCGGTGGCGTCGAGGGCTCGGTCCGCACGGACTCGCGGCATGTGCTCGACCGCTACGTGCTCGCCAAGACTCAGGAACTGGTCACCGACGTCGGCTACGCGCTCGACAACTACGACATCGCGGGCGCGTGCGCCACGCTGCGGGACTTTCTCGAGGTGCTGACCAACTGGTACGTGCGGCGCTCGCGCGACCGGTTCTGGGCCGCTGAGCAGGACGCCATCGACACCCTGCACACCGTGCTCGAGGCGGTCTGCCGGACCGCGGCGCCGCTGCTGCCGCTCACCACAGAGGCGGTGTGGCGGGGCCTGTCCGGTGGCCGTTCGGTGCACCTCACCGACTGGCCGAGCGTGTCCGAGCTGCCCGCCGACGCGGCGCTGGTGACCGCGATGGACCGGGTGCGGCAGGTGTGCTCCTCGGCGCTGTCGCTGCGCAAGGCCAACAAGCTGCGCGTGCGGCTGCCGCTGGCGAAGCTGCTGGTGGCCGCGGAGGACGCAGAGCTGCTGCGGCCGTTCGCCGACATCATCCGCGACGAGGTGAACGTCAAGTCCGTGGAGCTGACCACCGACGTCGCCTCCCACGGCGGCTTCGAGGTCGCGGTGAACGCGCGCGCGGCGGGGCCGAGGCTCGGCAAGGACGTGCAGCGCGTGATCAAGGCGGTCAAGGCGGGCGACTGGAGCACCACCGCCGAGGGCGCCGTGGTGGCCGACGGGATCGAGCTGCTGGAGGGCGAGTACGAGCGACGCCTCGTCGCGAGGGACCCCGGCGCCGCGGCCGAGCTGCCCGGCGGCTCCGGTCTGGTGCTGCTCGACACCGAGGTGACGCCCGAGCTCACCGCCGAGGGCGTGGCCAGGGACCTGGTGCGCGTGGTGCAGCAGGCCCGCCGCGACGCGGGCCTCGACGTCGCCGACCGGATCACGCTGACCGTGCACGCGCCTGACGACGTGCTCGCGGCCGTGCGCGCGCACGAACAGTTCGTCGCGGGCGAGACGCTCGCGACCGACGTCGAGTACGGCGCCGTCGAGGCCGGGTTCGAAGGCTCGGTCGGCGACGGAGACAAGGTCAGCGTCGCGGTCGTCAAGCGGTAGACACCAGGCCGGGATGAGCCGTCGATGAAGAATTCCTCATCTTCGGCTCATCCTGGCCTTTCCTCAGGGCGGGAGAGTTCCGGTATGAGCCCAACCCCGCGAGTCATCGCCTTCGTGGCGGTGCTCGCCCTGCCCGTCGCGGCCGTGCTCGCGACGCTGCTGCTCTCGGACCCGAGCCCGCCGCGCGAGACCGCACCCGTCGTGCGCATCGGCGAGTCCGGCGAGATGACCCCGCCGCCGTCGGGGCCGCCGACCACGTCCGGCGAGCCCAGCACCTCCGGCGAGCCCACCACGTCGAGCCGGGTGCAGCTGCCGCCGCCACCGCCGGTGGACGACGACGATGACGATGACGACGGTCCCGATGACGCCGACGACCCCGACGATGACTGACGGCTCGGGGAGCCAGCCCGCTGGCCCGATGAGCGACCGGCCGACCGTGTACCAGCCCGTCACGGGCAAGCCGCAGTCGGCGAAGGGCACCCGCGTTCCCGCCAGGGTGCAGATCATGGGCTGGCTCGTGCTCGTGATGACGGCGGGGCTCGCGACCGTGGTGCTGTTGGTCGCGGAGTTCGAGCACCGCGCCATCGACCGCAGGGTCGTCAGCGGGCTCGAACAGGATGTGCGCGAGTTCCGGCAGGTCGCGGGGATGGGGCGTGACCCGGCGACCGGGCAACCGCTGACCGACCCGTACCAACTGCTGACGCGGCACCTGGCAGGCCAGTACCCCGATCGAGCGGAGATGATGCTCGGGATCACCGAGCAGGGCACCCGGCTCAACACGGTGCGCCAGAGCGACCAGGAGCTCGACCACGTCTCGCTCGACGACGCGCTGTTGCGCCGGATCGTCGAGGACCCGTCGACGACAGGCACGGCGGAGACCACCGGTGGCGAGCTGCGCTGGCTGCGGATGGCCGTGCTGCCGCCGTCGGGATCCGACCAGCCGAACGCGTGGTTCGTCAGCGGCTACTTCGTGGACGTCGCGAAGTCCGACGCCAACGACACCGTGCGCACGCTGCTGGCGATCAGCGCCGTGGCGCTCGTGCTCGCCGCCGGGGTGTCGTGGGCGGTCGCGGGTCAGATCCTCGCGCCCGTCAACACCGTGCGGCGGACCGCGGCCGAGCTGACCGAACAGGACCTGACCCACCGCATTCCCGTGCACGGACGCGACGACATCGCCGCGCTGGCCGAGCAGTTCAACGCGATGCTCGACCGGCTCGAGAGCGCCTTCGCCACGCGCAGGCAGTTCCTCGACGACGCCGGGCACGAACTGCGCACCCCGATCACGATCATCCGGGGGCACCTGGAGGTGATGGGCGACGACCCGGCCGAACGGGCCGAGGTCGTGCGGCTGTGCACCGACGAACTCGACCGCATGGCACGCATCGTCGACGACCTGCTGTTGCTCGCCAAGGCCGAGCAACCGGACTTCGTCCGTCCCGAGTGGACGTCCGTGCCCGAGCTGACGAGCGACATCGACGCCAAGGTGAGGGCCCTCGCGCCCCGCAACTGGGTGCTGGAGTCGCTGGGCGAGGGTGACGTGTGGATCGACGGGCAGCGGGTGACGCAGGCGGTGGTGCAGCTGGCGCAGAACGCCGTGCAGCACACGGTCGAGGGTGCGACCATCCGGGTCGGCTCCGCCGTCCACAGTGGCTCGACGTCGTTCTGGGTGACCGACAGCGGGCCCGGGGTGTCGCACGAGGACGCCGCCCGGATCTTCGAACGGTTCGTGCGAGGGGAGTCCGGGGCCAGGGACGGCACCGGTGCGGGGCTGGGCCTCTCGATCGTGAAGGCCATCGCCGACGCGCATCACGGCCAGGTGAGATTGGTGTCGCAGCCAGGGCAGGGGGCGACGTTCGGACTTGAACTACCCACGGGGGGAATGACCAGATGAGCCGGATCCTGATCGCCGAGGACGAGCAGCGTATCGCCTCGTTCGTCGAGAAGGGATTGCGTGCCAACGGTTTCGTGACCACGGTGGTGGGCGACGGCGACGCCGCGCTCGCCCAGGTCGTCGCCGGTGAGTTCGACCTCGTGGTGCTCGACCTCGGGTTGCCGAGGCGCGACGGGTTCGCGGTGCTGCAGGCGATGCGGCAGGCGAGGGTCACCACGCCGGTGATCATTCTGACCGCGCGAGGTTCGGTGCACGACACCGTGGCGGGGCTCGAGGGCGGCGCGGACGACTACATGACCAAGCCGTTCCGGTTCGAGGAACTGCTCGCGCGGGTGCGGCTGCGGCTTCGCTCGTCCGACCGGGCGCCGGAGGTGACGGTGCTGCGAGCCGGGCCGGTGTCGCTCGATCTGCGCACCCGCCGCGCGGAGACACCCGACGGGATGGTGGACCTGACCGCACGTGAGTTCGCGTTGCTGGAGCTGTTCCTGCGGCATCCGGGCCAGGTTCTCTCGCGGGAGCAGATCCTCTCGCACGTGTGGGGGTACGACTTCGATCCCGGGTCCAATGTGGTCGATGTGTACGTACGGACGCTGCGCCGCAAGATCGGCCAGGACCACATCGTGACCGTGCGGGGCATGGGCTACCGCCTGGGCTGACCCACGAGCCGTGTCGAGCGCTCTGCTCATGCGGTGAAGGGCACCTTTACTGCATCAGATGCAGTAAAGGTGCCCTTCACCGCGTTCGGGGCGTGGGGCATGAAGATTGGCTCACGTCCGTTTCACCCGTTGTTCAGCCCCGCGTCCGAATCTTGTTCACATGGCAGGACTTCCCGTAGACGGCTGGATCACCCTCGGGGTGTTCGGTGTCGCCGTGCTCGCGTGGATGTTCAGCCGCCTCGACGACACCTACATCGGGCTCGCCGCCGTGCTCGTGCTCATCGGCGCGGGCGTGCTGCACTCCGGTGAGCTCTTCGGCGCACTCGGCAGCGAGACCATCTGGCTCCTCATCGCCGCGTTCGTGCTCGCGGCCGCGCTCACCAGCACCGGGTTGCCCACCCGGTTCGCACTGGCGCTGTGCGGCAACGCCCGCACCGTGCGGGGCCTCGTCCACCGCGTCACCGCCGCGCTGGTCGTCACCTCCCTCGCGGTTCCCGCCACGTCGGGGCGAGCTGCGCTGGCGCTGCCCGTCTTCGTCGCGCTCGCCACGGCACTCGCCGGCCGGGACGCCGTGGTCCGGGCGCTCGCGCTGCTGTTTCCCACCGTCATCCTGCTCTCCGCCGTCGCGACGCTGACCGGCGCGGGCGCCCACGTGATCACCAGCCAGCTGCTCGCCGACGCGACCGGCTCCGGCATCGGCTACGCGCACTGGCTGCTGCTCGGGATGCCGTTCGCCGTACTGAGTTCCCACCTCGCCGCCGAGCTCGTGTTGCTGCTGATGACTCGCAGGACCGACCGGCGCAACCCGATCGGCCTCGACCCCGTCCACGTCGCGGACCTCGCCGGCGTGCGCGTGAGTGGACCGCTGACACCGGAGCAACGCCGCGCGCTCGGCGTGCTGTCGCTGGTGATCGTCCTGTGGTGCACCGAGTCCCTGCACGGTGCCTCACCCGCACTGGTCGCGCTCGTCGGCGCTGTGCTGGCCACGTCACCCAGGCTGGGCACCACGTCGTTCGGGCCCGCGCTCGCCTCGGTGCCGTGGTCGCTGTTGCTGTTCATGGTCACCACCGCGGTGCTCGGTACGGCGCTGACCTCGTCGGGTGCGGCCGCGTGGCTCGGTGGGTCGCTGGCCGCGGGCATCGGCGACGAGCTCGCGTTCCTCGCCGTGGTGGTGGCGCTCAGCGCCGCGGCACACCTGGTGTTGCAGTCGCGTTCCGCGCGGTCGTCGGTGCTCGTGCCGCTGGTGATCCCGCTCGCGATGGTCGCCGGGCTGAACCCGGCCGCGATCGCGTTCGCCTCCACCGCCGCCGCCGGGTTCTGCCACACGTTGCCGTCGTCGGCCAAGCCGGTCGCCATGTTCGCCGCGGTGGAGGGCGTGCCGACGTACCGGCGCGGCGACCTGCTGCGGCTCTCGGCTGTGCTCGGGCCGCTCGTGATCCTGCTCGTACTCGTGTTCGCACTGGCCGTCTGGCCCGCGCTCGGCCTGCCGCTGCGCTGACCCAAGGGAGACAACAATGACCGCGATCACGCCACTGCGCTTCGTCGTAGCACCGAGCGGGTTCAAGGAGTCGCTGGCCGCCGAGGCCGTCGCGAGTGCGATCACCGCGGGACTGCGCCGCGTGGTGCCCGGCGCCGTGGTGGACAGCGTTCCCCTCGTCGACGGCGGCGAGGGCTCGGCGAGCACGCTCGCCGCGGCGACCGAGGGCGCGCTCGTGCCGGTGCGGGTCACCGGGCCGGTCGGCGATCCGGTGGACGCGCATTTCGCGCTGCTCGGCGGAAGTGGCCCGAAGACCGCGTTCGTCGAGATGGCCGCCGCCGCGGGACTGCGCCTGGTGCCGCCGGACGCGCGCGACCCCGGGCTGACCACCACGCGTGGCGTCGGCGAGCTGATCAGAGCCGCGCTCGACGCGGGGTGCCGCCGGATCCTCGTGGGCTGCGGCGACTCGGGCACGTGCGACGGTGGCGCCGGAGCCCTCACCGCGCTGGGCGCACGCGCGCTGGACGCGGCGGGCGAGCCCGTCGCCGACGGGGGCTACGCGCTGGCCGGTGCCGTCGAGCTGGACATGTCCACGGTGGATGAACGGATGGCGGAGACCGAGCTCGTGGTGGCGTGCAACCCGCACAACGTGCTCACCGGGCCGTCCGGTGTGGCCACGGTCTTCGGCCCGCAGAAGGGAGCGAGCCACGATCAGGTCGCCGCCCTGGAGACGGCCATGACGCAGTGGGCCAAGGTGCTCGAGCACCGGTGCGGACCCGACCTCCGGCTCGTCGCCGGAGGCGGTGCGTCGGGCGGACTCGGCGCGGGGCTCGCCGGCGCGTTCGGAGCGCGGTTGCTCTCCCGCTTCGACGTGCTGCTCGATCACACCGGACTCGACGCGCGCCTCGCCGATGCGGACCTGGTGATCACCGCCGAGGGGGCCATCGACTTCCAGACGCCGAGGGGCAAGGTGCCCGCCGAGGTCGCCAGGCGCGCCAAGCGGTACGGCAAGCCGGTGATCGCGCTGGCCGGCACGATCGGCCGCGGCGCCCGCGCCACCCACGACGCCGGGATCGACGCCTACGCCGGGATCCTCGCGGCGCCGGTGCCGCTCACGGAGGCCATCGAGCGGGCGGAGGAGCTGGTGGCCGATGCGACCGAACGGGCCATCCGGCTCGTTCTTGTGGGCTCGGCCCTTGCCACGGTGGCCAGGGTTGCCGCGGAAGCGGGCTGAGAACTGAAAACCCCGGGGGCCTGATGCGGGCTCGGACGAAACGCATGGTGCTCGGCGGCGCCGCACTGGCGGTGGTCGCGATC
This sequence comes from Prauserella cavernicola, assembly GCF_016595675.1. GTDB lineage: Bacteria > Actinomycetota > Actinomycetes > Mycobacteriales > Pseudonocardiaceae > Prauserella_A > Prauserella_A cavernicola. The sequence goes on from NZ_JAENJH010000010.1 coordinate 90,082, forward strand.
GTCACCGCTGGGGTGCTGGTGCTGCGGGGCGAGTCGAGTCAGGGCACCTCGCCGCAATCCCGGGAACGGGGTTATCGGCGGGTGAGGTCGAGCTTCGCGCTCGAGGACCTTAACGACAGTCGCCGCTTTCGGTGACACAGCGGGCAAAACGGGCACGACGCAGCTTGCCGATCCCTCCCGCACGGCTGGTTCACCGGATACCGCGGCCACGTCGCGTTCGCCGTGCTGGTGGAGAGCGCGGGAACGTCGGAATCCGTGGGTGCGGGCGGCGTCGACCTTTCTGCGCGAACTGCCGGCGTGAGCCCGCTACGGTGAGGCCGGGCGGTCGGCTCGGCCTCGCGGCATCGCAGGGGCCACAAGGAAACGTGGCGTACCGGTGTGGCCACGCGCCGTGGCGGTGGTGGGCGTTTCGTCGTGATCTCCTTGCGGCGCGGGCACAACGCCTGACAGAACGCGCCTGCGGACACCGTGGCCTCCGCCGGGATCTATTGTGGAGGGCCCAGAACCGCACGAACGGGCTGAACGGGAGGTGCCATGAACGATCTTCCGGTCATCCTCGGATCGGGAGCGCTCGTTCTGCTCGCCTCCGTGCTCGCCGTCCGGTTCTCGATCCGGCTGGGCCTGCCGTCGCTGCTGATCTACCTCGGCATCGGTCTGCTCATCGGCGAGGTCGGTTTCGGCGTCGACTTCGAGAACCCGCAGCTGACCCAGAGCCTGGGGCTGGCCGCGCTCGTGATGATCCTGGCCGAGGGCGGTCTCACCACGCGCTGGTCCACGGTGCGGCCCTCGCTGGGGCCGGGGATCGCACTGTCCACTGTGGCCGTTCTGGTGACGATCCTGGTGACCGGCTCCGCGCTGCACCTGCTGCTGGGCCACGACTGGCGCACGGCATTGCTGTGGGGCGCGGTGCTGTCGTCGACCGACGCGGCGGCGGTGTTCTCGGTGCTGCGCTCGTCCGGCATCGGCAGCAGGGTCACCGGCACGCTGGAGCTCGAGTCGGGGCTCAACGACGCTCCGGCCTACATCGCCGTGGTGCTGCTCGCGTCGGGGGCCACGCTGACGTGGAGCCTGCCGCTGCTGGTGATCTACGAGCTCGTGGCCGGGGCGCTGATCGGCTTCCTGCTGGGCTGGCTCGGCGCGCAGACGCTGCGCAGGGCCGCGCTGCCCGCCACCGGGCTGTACCCGCTGGCCACGGTCGCGGTGTGCTTCGCGGCGTACGCGGCGGCCCAGTCGGGGCACGCCTCGGGGTTGCTCGCCACCTATGTCGCGGGCGTGGTGCTGGGCAACTCCAGGCTGCCGCACCGCTCCGACACGCTCTCGTTCGCGGAGGGGCTCGGCTGGATCGCCCAGATCGGGCTGTTCGTGCTGCTCGGCCTCTTCGCCTCGCCGGAACGGCTGGTGGACAACGTGGTGCCGGGACTCGTCGCGGGCGCCGTGGTGCTGCTGCTGGCGCGGCCGGTGTCGGTGCTGCTGTCGGCCACGCCGTTCCGCGTGCCCTGGCGAGAACAGGTGTTCCTGTCGTGGGCGGGGCTTCGCGGCGCCGTGCCGATCGTGCTCGCCACCATCCCGCTCGCCGAGGGCGTGCCAGGCGCCGAACAGCTCCTCGACGCCGTGTTCGTGATCGTCATCGTGTTCACGCTGCTGCAGGGCGCGCTGATCGGGCCGCTCGGGAGATGGCTGGGGCTGACCACCGACTCCGAGCCGGAGGAGATCGAGGTCGACGCCGCGCCGCTCGACGAACTCGGCGCCGTGCTGCTGCAGGTGCGCATCCAGCGCGGCTCCCGGCTGCACGGGGTGTACCTCGCGGAGCTGCGCCTGCCGACCGGCTCCGGGGTGAGCCTGGTCGTGCGCAGGGGCCAGGGTTTCACCCCCGCCGACACCACGCGGCTGCAGGAACAGGACCAGCTTCTGGTGGTCACCACACAGGACGTGCGGGCCGCCGCCGAACGCAGGATCAGGGCCGTGGACAGGGCGGGACCGCTCGCGAGGTGGAGGGGCGAGCTGGGCGACTGAGCGTGCCCGCGTCGCGGCGGCGACGGCGACGGGCCGGGCGGTGCCGAAGCCGCGTGCCGGTGCTGCGTGCCGGGTGCGCGGGGCAGCCGTGGACAATGGAGCCGTGAGCAGCGAGCAGTCACCCGAGCCGTCAACCAGCGACGCGGAGCCCCCGGCCCCCGAGCCGCCCCGGCAGCGCATCCTGCTGCTGGTCGTCGTCGCGGTGCTCGCCTACGCCGTCGACCTCGTCACCAAGATCGTCGCCACCGCGACGCTGGAGGGCGAGGAGCCGATCCGCATCCTCGGCGGGGCCGTCTACCTGCAGCTGGTCCGCAACCCCTACGCCGCGTTCGGCATGGACTTCGGCGGCACCTGGATCCTCGCGATCGTCGCCATGGGGGTGGTCGGCGCGATCATCTGGTTCGCCCGCAGGCTGCGTTCCCCTGGCTGGGCCGTGGGCCTCGGCCTGGTGCTGGCCGGCGCGCTCGGCAACCTCACCGACCGCATCTTCCGCGCCCCCGGGCCGCTGCACGGCCACGTCGTGGACTTCATCTCCGCCTTCGAGCCCAACGGTTCCTTCTTCCCGGTGTTCAACGGCGCCGACTCGGCCATCACCATCGGCGCCGTGCTGATCGTGGTGCTCTCGCTGATGGGCCGTGACTACGACGGCAGCACCACGAAGTCCCGCAAGGAGCAGGAGAAGGAACAGGAACAGGAACAGGAACAGCAGCAGGCTGGGGAGGACAAGGCGTGAGCGCGCGGATGTTGCCGGTGCCCGAAGGGCTCGACGGCATGCGGGTCGACGCCGGTCTCGCGAAGCTGCTCGGACTCTCCCGCACCGTCGTCGCCGAGCTGGCCGCGTCGGGTGACGTGCTGGTCGACGGCAGGCCCGTCGGCAAGTCCGACCGGCTCACCTCGGGCGGCGTGCTCGAGGTGACACTGCCCGAGCCGGACGCCCCGCTGGAGGTCGTCGCCGAGCCCGTCGACGGCCTCAAGGTGATCCACGACGACGACGACATCGTGGTGGTCGACAAGCCCGTCGGCGTCGCCGTGCACCCGAGCCCCGGCTGGACCGGGCCCACCGTGGTGGCGGGGCTGGCCTCGATGGGGCTGCGCATCTCCACCTCCGGCGCCGCCGAGCGCCAGGGCGTGGTCCACCGGCTCGACGCGGGCACCACCGGCGTGATGGTGGTGGCCAAAAGCGAGCACGCCTACACGGTGCTCAAGCGCGCGTTCAAGGAACGCACGGTGGACAAGGGCTACCACGCGCTCGTGCAGGGTCATCCCGACCCGATCCGAGGCACCATCGACGCGCCCATCGACCGGCATCCCCGGCACGACTACAAGTTCGCCGTGGTCGCGGGCGGTCGTGCCTCGGTGACGCACTACGAGGTGATCGAGGCGTTCCGGGCGGCCTCGCTCGTGGACGTGAAACTCGAGACCGGCCGCACGCACCAGATCCGCGTGCACTTCTCCGCGCTGCGCCACCCGTGCGCGGGCGACCTGACCTACGGCGCCGACCCGGTGCTGGCGCGCAAGCTCGGCCTGTCGCGACAGTGGCTGCACGCCCGCACGCTCGGGTTCGCCCACCCCGCCGACGGCAGGCACGTGGAGTTCACGAGCGAGTACCCCGCTGACCTCGCGGCGGCGCTCGACGTCCTGCGCGCCGAGTCCTAGTTCTGGGTCGTTCTCAGTCGTCGATCGACCAGAGCAAGGAGCGCTCGTCCGGTTCCGGGCGGGGGCTCCAGCGCACCGACACGACCCGTGTGGCGTCGGGCAGGACGTACACCGTGTGCCCACCCGTGGTCTCGCCCGGCGCGACGCCGATCTTGTGCGGGGGCCGGGAGCTCAGCGAGACGGGCGCCTTCGCGATCGCCGCGCCGTCGGTGGTGATCAGCTCGAGGTAGTTGTCCGGCAGTGACGCGAACGGGATCGGTCCCCGGTTGGTGATCTCGGTGTGCACCACGACGGCGCGCTCGCCCTCGTCGAGCCGGTAGCCCGCGGCGCCGAAGAGATAGTCGGCCGGGTCCTGCACCTCGAGCAGCTGCACCGCCAGGCGCTCGCCCTCTAGGCCCTCGGTCTGCAGCACGTCGCCGGATCGGCCGGTGCGCGGCGTGGCGGGCGCGGGGGGCGGTGCCGACGGTGGTTGGTCGCCACGCGCCCACAGGGCGCTCTGCGGAGGGCCCCACGTGGTCATCACCGGGTCCGGTGGCGGCGGCTGCTGCGGAGCGAGCGGTGGACGCTGCTGCGCGGGAGGCGGCGGCTGGTAGCGGCCGGACGGCGTGCCCTGTGCCGCGTGGGCGGCGTGCCCGGGGTGCGGGCCCTGGACGGGATACGCGCCGCTGGGAGCCCCGTGGACGGGATACGCGCCGCTCGGCGCGCCCTGGACCGGGTAGGCGCCACTCGGGGCTCCGTGGACGGCCTGCGGCCCACCGGGCTGCGGATGCGGCTGCTGCTGCGGGTGCGGTGTCTGCTGCTGCGGGTGGGGGTGCGGTGGCTGCGGTGGCTGTGGCGGGGCACCCCAGCCACCCGCGAGCGCGGCGCGCAGCCCGTTCGGGTCGCTCTCCACACCCACGAGCAGCGGCAGCCCGCTGGCCGAGAGGTTCACGAGCCGGTAGGCGACGTCGCGCGGATCCATGCCCACCTTGGCCGCGACCTCGTGCACCGCGGCCTTGCCCAGCTCCGCGAGAGCCGCGAGCAGGCGGGCGTCGAGAGGGTCGGTCACAGCCACGCGGAGAAGCGTAGTCGGATGGCCCCCCGTCAGTATGCTGCGGCCATGACCGCTGTGGCCGCGCTCGCGGACGAGTACATGGACCTGCTGTTCGACGCCGACCCGCTGTGGCCCGCTCTGCTGGGGATGGAATCGCCGAGGAACGGACTCGAGCAACTCAGCGAGGAGGCCGAGCAGCGGCACCGCGCGTCCTTGCTCGAGCTCACCGAGCGGGCGAGGGAACTCGACTCCGCCGCGCTGGCGCCACAGGACCGCGTGACGCGCGACGTGCTGATCATCTCGGCCACGGCCGCGATCGACCAGATCGACGCGCGACTGACCGAGTTCAGCATCAGCCCGCTGTTCGTGGTGCCCGTGGCAGGCCTGCTGAACCTCCTGCCGATGGTGCCGGTGGGCGACGCCGTGCAGGCCGCCGCCCAGCTCGACCGGCTCGCCGCGATCCCTGCCTTCCTCGAGCAGGTGGCGCAGCGTCACCGCGACGGCGTGGCCGCTGGCCGGGTCCCGGTCGCGCGGCTCGTGCGGGGCGCCATCGAGCACCTCGACCGCTACCTGGCCGAACCGGACGCCGACCCGCTGGCGCGCCAGACCGCACCCGACGGGGACTTCGCCGAGCGCCGGTCCGCGCTGCTGTCCGAGGTCGTGCACCCGGCGTTCGCGGCCTACCGCGACGTGCTCGAGGCCGAGATCTTGCCGCACGGCAGGTCCGACGAGCGGCCCGGTCTGTGTCACCTGCCCGGCGGGGAGTCGACCTACGCCGCCCTCGCGCGCGTGCACACCACCACCGACCGCAGCCCCGACGAGCTGCACGCCACCGGGCTGCGGATCATCGAACAGCTCGCCGTGGAGTACTCCAAGATCGGCGGGCGGGCGTTCGGCACCCACAGCGTTCCCGACATCTTCGCGCGCCTGCGCACCGATCCCGCGCTGCGCTGGAAGTCCGAGGACGAGCTGCTGGACACGGCGCGCTCGGCGATCGCGCGCGCCGAACAGGCCGCGCCGGGCTGGTTCGGCAGCATCCCCGAGCAGCCGTGCGCCGTGGAGCCGGTGCCGCCCGCCGACGCGCCCGGCTCCGTGGCGGCCTTCTACCTGCTGCCCTCCGCGGACGGCTCCCGGCCGGGCACGTACTTCGCCAACACCTACGAGGTGACCGAGCGCCAGCGCTGCACGGCCGAGGTCACCGCGTTCCACGAGGCCGTACCCGGCCACCACTTCCAGCTCAGCACCGCGCTCGGGCTCACCGACCTGCCGCTGCTGCGCAGGCTGGGCAACTTCAACGCGTACTCGGAGGGCTGGGGGCTCTACTCGGAGCGGCTCGCCCACGAGATGGGGCTCTACTCCGACGACCTCGCGCTGCTCGGCATGCTCAGCCTCGACTCGACGCGGGCGGGCAGGCTCGTGGTCGACACCGGCCTGCACGCGCTGGGCTGGAGCAGGCAGCAGGCGATCGACTTCCTGCTGGCCAACTCGCCGATGACCGAGGTGGAGGTCATCGCCGAGGTCGACCGCTACATCGTCTACCCGGGCCAGGCGCTGGCGTACATGGTGGGCAGGCTCGAGATCGAGCGCGTGCGGGCCGACGCGGAGCGGGCACTCGGTGAGCGCTTCGACATCAAGGCCTTCCACGACCTGGTGCTGGGCGTCGGCGCGGTGCCGATGTCGGTGCTGGCCGACGTCGTGGCCGACTGGGTGGCTGCCTCTGCCTCGGCCGGTTAGCGGGCCACGCCGGTGAGCCTGGCGAACACCACCACGGCGTCGGGTTCGGCGGCGGAGGAGTCGAACTGGCCGGACACGCTGAGCAGGCGCAGGTCGGGGTGGTCGCTGGGCGCGGTGGCCAGTGCCCGCGCCGCGTCGTGGGCCACGGTCTGCACGCGGTAGACGGTGAAGACCGCGGTGGTGCCGTCGGCCCTGCCCACGGACACCTCCGCGCCCGGCCGCACGTCGCCGAGCGGGTAGAACGCCCCGTGTTCGTAGGCGAAGTCGGTGTGCCCGGTGAGCACGGCGGCGCCGCGTTCGCCGGGGGTGCCGTTCTCAGCCAGCCAGCCCACGGTCGCCGCGGTGCCAGGCACCTCGAGCACCCCGGTGGGGGTGCGGCCCAGTTCGGCGAGCGCGTCGGTCTCGAGCCCGATCTCGGGCACGTGCAGCGAGCCGGGCACCGACGCCGGCAGGGGATCGTGGGCGCGAGGGACAGGGCCGTCGAGTACCTCGCCGCGGTCGGTCAGCGTGCCGGGGCCGAGCGGTGTCGCGTGGTCGAGTGCCTCGTCGGCGGGCTGCGAGCGCGCGAGCGTCACGGTGGTCAGCACCGCCGCGAGCGTGACGACCACGGCGGCCGCCACAGCCCCCAGCCTGCCCGCGTCGTCACGTGTGTTTACGGTCACAGACACCGGAGCTCGCCGCTCGTTCGGACCACGGCACGCGTTCGGCTCATGGCCGCCCCCTCCACCTGGAGTTTCCCGCTCTGTCCCGTCGGCAGGCGCCGCCGTCGGACACTCGATGCCTGCTGATCGCACCAACCGGTATGTGGCGTTACGGCCCCTAGCGTCACACGATTAAATGTCACTCATTCGGGTTATACAGTCGTGATCCGCCTACAGTAGTGGGAATGTCCGAATTGGCGGCGGACAGGAGGACAGGGTGAGAACGGCGGCGACAACGACGACCTCGACGACGGTGGGCGTACTCGACGTGGGGTGCTTCAGCGCTCGGCTACTGGTGGCCGCGCGTGGCGGATCCCTGCTCGACCCCGTGTTCAGCCACAAGACTCGCCTGCGCCTTGACCGCGCGCTCGATTCCTCGGGACGACTCGGCACCAAGGGCGTCGAGGCGATCATCGCCGCCGTGGCGAAGGAGAGCGGGCTCGCCGCACGGCACGGCGTCAGCACCGTGTTCCCGCTGGCCACCTCGTCGATCCGCGACGCGTGCAACTCGGCCGAGGTCGTGGAGCGAGTGCGCCGCGAGACCGGGACCGAACTGCGATTCCTCAGCGGCCAGCGCGAGGCCGAGCTGTCCTACCTCGCCGCGCGCCGCTGGTTCGGCGCCGCGGCGGGACCGCTGGCCGTGCTCGACATCGGCGGCGGCACGGTCGAGTTCGCCGCGGGCGACGGCGGGCAGGCCGCGTTCGCGCGTTCGCTGCGGCTCGGCGCCAGGGAGACCACCCGGACCTGGCTCAACGCCGAGGTGCCGTCACGCGAGAGCATCGACGCACTGCGCGGGTTCGCCCTCGACCGCGCCAGGGCCGCCTTCGCCGAAGCGGAGCCCGAGCTGCGTGGCTACCGCACCATCGGCTGCTCGAAGGTGCTGAACCAGCTCGCGCGCCTCACGGGCGCCAGGCCGGGCCGCGCCGCGGCATCGGTGGAGCTGCACGTCGACGACCTGCGCACCTGGATTCCCCGGCTCGCCGTGATGCCGGCGGCTCGCCGCGCCGACCTGCCCGGTATCTCGCGCTCGCGCGCGCACCAGGCGCTGGCCGGAGCCGTGGTCGCGGAAGCCCTGCTGACCGTGCTCGGCGGCTCGCTGGTCGTGTGCCCGTGGTCCACGACCCAGGGCCTGTTGCTGACCCTGCTCGACCAGGCCGAGCAGGAAGATCCGTGCTTGTCGGTCGCATGAGGCCGTGCCACCTGACAACGACCGCGGAGGAGAGTAGAGATCGAGACATGCACAGCGACGACGTGAACCGCGAGGAACCGGAGCGGAAGCTGTCGCCGGATGTCCCGGCTCCGCCCGGCCACGACTTCGACCACGGCACCGAGGACGTCCCCGAGCCGCCCAACAAGAACGAGATCCAGACCGGCGACGACGTCACCCCCGACGCGGGCGAGCTCGAACCCCCGGACTGACCGGCGCAGTCACTGCACCTCGCGCGCGTACCAGGGCTGGATGGTGTCGCCCTCGCGCGGCACGCCGTCGCCCCGGTGCTGCGGGGCCCGCCCTTCGGGCTGCGCCGGGTGCTCGGTGACGAGCAGCGCGGGCAGCGGCAGCGGGGTGGCCTGCTCGGTGAGCGTCACCTCGGTGTCGTAATGGGTGATCGTGAGCCCGTCGCCGCTGAGCAGCTGGTAGGTCGCCTTGTCCTGCTCGATCTCCACGCCGAACTGCGAGCCGCGAAAGCACATCCGGAACGCGATCCGGTCCACAGCGGACGGAATGCGCGGTCGGAACGTGAGCTCGCCGCCGTGGTCGCGCATGCCGCCGAACCCGGAGACCACGGCGATCCACGCGCCCGCGAGCGAGGCCATGTGCAGGCCGTTGCGCACGTTGTTGTGCAGGTCGTGCAGATCGGTCAGCGCCGCTTCCGCCAGGTAGTCGTAGGCCAGGTCCAGGTGCCCGCATTCCGCGGCGAGCACCGCCTGCGTGGCCGCCGACAGCGACGAGTCGCGGACGGTCAGTCCTTCGTAGTAGGTGAAGTTGCGCTGCTTCTGCTCCGGCGTGAACGCGTCGCCGCGCAGATGCATCGCCAGCACGAGGTCGGCCTGCTTCACCACCTGTTTGCGGTAGAGGTCGAAGTACGGGAAGTTCAGCAGCAGCGGATAGCTGTCCGCGGGCGTGTCGGCGAAGTTCCACCGCGCGTGCTCGGTGAACCGTTCCGACTGCGGGTGCACGGCCAGCAGTTCGTCGTAGGGCACCAGCATCGTGCGCGCGGCCTCTCGCCAGCCCGCGATCTCGGTGGTGCTCACCTCGAAACGTTCGGCGATGTCGGGGTGCCGGTCGCACGAGTCGGCGGCCTCGCGCAGGTTCTTCTGCGCCATCAGGTTGGTGTAGACGTTGTTGTCGGCGACGGCGGAGTACTCGTCGGGTCCGGTGACACCGTCGATGCGGAACCCGCCGTGCGGGTCGTGGTGTCCCAGCGACATCCACAGGCGTGCGGTCTCCAGCAGCAGTTCGGTGCCGTGCTGGCGTTCGAACTCGGCGTCGCCGGTCGCGGCGAGGTAGCGCGCGATGGCGTCGGCGATGTCGGCGTTGACGTGGAACGCCGCCGTGCCGGCAGGCCAGTACGCCGAGCACTCGGCGCCGTTGATGGAGCGCCACGGGAACGACGCGCCGCGTAGCCCCAGCTGGTCAGCCCTGTCCCTCGCCTTGTCCACAGTGGAGTGACGCCAGCGCAGCGCGTCGCGCGCGGCGTCGGGCAGCGTGTAGGTGAGCACCGGCAGCACGAAGCTCTCGGTGTCCCAGAACGCGTGCCCGTCGTAGCCGGGGCCGGTCAGTCCCTTGCCGGGGATCGCGCGGCTCTCGCCGCGGGCCCCGGCCTGCAGCACGTGGAACAGCGCGAAGCGGATCGCCTGCTGCAGCTCGGGATCGCCGTCGACCTCCACCCCCGCGGTGCTCCAGAACTGGTCGAGGAACTGCCGCTGCTCGGCGAGCAGGCCGTCCCAGCCGGTCTGCAGCGCGCCCGCGAGCGCTGCGTCGACCTGTGCCCTCAGCGCGGGAATCGAGCGCTGGGCCGACCAGCCGTAGGCGAGGTACTTGGTGACGCGCAGCTTCTGCCCGAGCGGCACGTCGACCGCGAGGGTGAGCCGCGCCAGGTCCTCCTCGCACGTGATCTCGGTGCGCAGTCCGTCGCCGGTCTCCACCTGGTGGTCCATCGCGGCGGCCATGCGCAGGCCCGAGCGCTTGGTGCGGTGCACCAGCACGGCGCGGTAGTCCTCGGCCATCACGTACTCGGACTGCAGCGGCGCCTCGAGCGCGGCGGCGACGCGCGGGTCGCCCGTGTCCGACTCGATCGGCTCGTTGGCCAGCAGGTCCGACTGCGCCACCAGCTGTACCTCGTCGTCCAGCGGCTCCACCTCGTAGCGGATGGCCGCCACCGCGCGCTGGGTGAACGACACGAGCCGCTCGGTCCGCACGCGCACCCGACGCCCCGTCGGTGACGTCCAGTCCGTCTCCCTGCGCAGGGTGCCCGAGCGGAAGTCGAGCACCCGGTTGTGCGCCGTGGCGTGGCCGTAGCGCATGTCGAGCGGCTCGTCCTCCACCAGCAGGCGGATGACCTTGCCGTCGGTGACGTTCACGACCGTCTGGCCCGCCTCGGGGTAGCCGTAGCCCGCCTCGGCGTAGGGCAGTTCGTGTTCCTCGTAGAACCCGTTGAGGTAGGTGCCCGGCAGTCCGCGCGGCTCGCCCTCCTCGAGCGTGCCGCGCATGCCGATGTGGCCGTTGGACAGCGCGAAGGTGGACTCCGTTCGCTGCAGCTGGTCGACCGCGAGCCCTCGCCAGCGCAGTTCCCACGGCGAGCACTCGTAACCACGTGCGGGATCGGTCACGGCGATTCCTCCAGTAACTCGGCGAGATCGTCCACCACGGTGCTCGCGCCCCGCTCGTGCAGGGCGCCCGCCTGGTCGGCTCTGTTCACCCCCACCACGTACCCGAACTCGCCCGCCTTGCCCGCCTCGACACCGGCGAGCGCGTCCTCGAACACCGCCGCGTGCGCGGCCGCGACGCCGAGTTGTTCGGCGCACGCGAGGAAGGAGTCGGGCGCCGGTTTGCCGCGCAGCCCGCGCTCGGAGATCGTGTTGCCGTCGACGCGGGCGCGCACGAACCGGTCGAGCCCCGCGGCCGACAGCACGCTCACGGCGTTGGCCGACGACGTGACCACGCCGATCGCGAGCCCGGCCCGCTCGACGGCCTCCAGGTAGCGCACCGAACCCGCGTACGGTTGCACGCCCTGCTCCTCGAGGATGCGCCCGACGAGATCGTTCTTGCGGGTGCCGACGCCGTGCACCGTCACGGCGTCCGGGCTGTCGTCCTGGCCGCCCTCGGGTAGTTCGATGTCGCGCGAGGCGAGGAAGGTCCGGACACCGTCGAGCCGGGGCCTGCCGTCGACGTAGGCCGTGTAGTCCCGCTCTGTGAAAGGTTGGAAATCGCCGCCGTCGCGGCGCCGCAGGAGGTCGTCGAAGGTCTGTTTCCAGGCCTGCATGTGCAGGGTCGCGGTGCTGGTCAGCACGCCGTCCAGGTCGAACAGGCACGCGGTGATCGTGCTCGGTAACCCGATCATGCCGTTCACGCTAGTAGTGGTTTTCCGAGGTCGCCACGCCTAACATCTGAGCAGCTGAAAAGGTGATGAACCGAGCACCTCGGAGTCCGCCGATGAGCACGCTCGCGATGCACGCCAGTGACGGCCTGCTCAATGCCCCCACCTCCCTGGCGACCGGCGCGGTCGCCGTACTCGGCGTCGCCGTGGCTCTGGTGCGAGCGCGCACGGACCTGGACGACCGGACGGCGCCGCTGGCCGGTCTCGTGGCGGCGTTCGTCTTCGCCGTGCAGATGCTCAACTTTCCCGTGCTGCCCGGTGTGAGCGGGCACCTGCTCGGTGGCGCGCTGGCCGCGATCCTGGTGGGACCGTGGGTCGGCGCGCTGTGCGTGAGCGTCGTGCTCGTGGTGCAGGCCCTGCTGTTCGCCGACGGGGGGCTCACCGCGCTGGGCGTCAACATCATCAACATGGCGCTGCTGGGTACCGCGGCCGGTTATCTCGTGGCCGTGGCGCTGCGGTCGGTCGCGACACGGTCGCGGGCCGGGCTGCTCGGAGTGGCGTTCGTGGCCGCGTTCGTCAACACCGTGGTGGCCTCGGCGGGGTTCGTCGTGGAGTACGCCCTCGGCGGCCAGGGTGCGGTGTCGCTCGGCGGGTTCGCGGCGGCACTGCTCGGGGTGCACGCGCTGATCGGCATCGGTGAGGGCGTGCTCACCGCGCTCACGGTGGGAGCGGTCGCGTCGGTGCGGCCGGATCTGGTGTACCTGCTGCGCGATCGCACGGCCGCGAGGGAGGTGACGTCGTGAGCTCCAGGGTCAGCAGGCGAGGACTGTTGTTCGCCGCCGTCGCGGTGGCGGTCGCGTTGCTGCTCGCCGGGGTGGTGTCCTACTTCGCCTCCGGCAACCCCGACGGGCTCGACCACGTGACGGCCAGGGGCTGCACGGAGGTCGGCGGAGCGCTGCACGGCTCGTGCCCCGCACAGCACGCGCGCGAGCACGCGCTGGCCGGCTCGCCGCTGGCCGACTACGCGGTGGATGGCGACGACGGGTTCCTCGGCGTCGCGGGGATCCTGGGCGTGCTGGCGACGTTGCTGATCGCGGGCGGGCTGTTCTGGTTGCTGCGCGCGCGATCCGGCTCCCGCGGCGGGCAGGGACGCCGCGACCGATCGTGACCGCCACGGTGCTGCACCGGCCTGGCGACTCGCCGGTGCATCGCCTGCCACCGGAGGTGAAGGTGGTGGGCGCGTTCGCCGCGGTGCTGTGCGTCGTGGCGACGCCGAGGGAGGCGTTCTGGGCTTTCGGGGTGGACCTGCTGGTGCTGCTCGCGGTGTGGACGATCGCGCGCGTGCCCGTGGGCTGGTTCGCGCGCAGGGCGCTCATCGAGGTGCCGTTCGTGCTCCTGGCGCTCGTGCTGCCGTTCACCGGCGCGGCGCCGAGAACAGACGTGCTGGGTGTGTCCGTCTCGGTCGACGGGGCGCTGGCGGGCTGGAACATCCTCGTGAAGGGCACGCTCGGCGTGCTGGTGTCGCTGACGCTCGCCGCCACCACGTCTCCCGGCGACATCGTGGCAGGACTGCGCAGGCTGCGCGTGCCGCGGCTGCTGACCACTATCGCGAGCCTGATGCTGCGCTACGCCGAGGTGATCGTCGCCGAGGCCCGGCGCATGCGCACGGCGCGCGTGTGCCGGGGGCACGACCCGCGGTTCCTCTGGCAGGCCGGAGCGACGGCGCGCGGCATCGGTGTGTTGTTCCTGCGCAGCTACGAACGCGGCGAGCGCGTGCACCTGGCGATGCTGTCGCGCGGCTGGACGGGGGCCCAGCCGGTCCAGCCCGCGCCGCCGGCGGCTCCGGTGAGCGTGGCGCGCTGGCTCGCCGGGGTCCTGCCCGCGCTGGTGGTCGCGTTCACGTGCGGGGTGGCGCTGTGGACGACGTGACTCCCGCCGTACTGGTCAAGGACCTGGCCTACACCTACCCCGACGGGCACCGCGCGCTGGCGGGCGTCGACCTGCGCGTGGAGCCGGGGGAGCGCGTCGCCGTGCTCGGCCCCAACGGCGCCGGCAAGACGACGCTCGCACTGCACCTCAACGGCGTCCTGACCGCCGAGCGCGGTCAGGTGGAGGTGGCCGGGATCGCCGTGCGCAAGCGGACGCTCGCGGAGATCCGCCGTCGCGTCGGCGTGGTGTTCCAGGACCCCGACGACCAGCTGTTCATGCCCACCGTCGCCGAGGACGTGGCGTTCGGCCCCCGCAACTTCGGAGTCGCCGAGTCCGACGTGCCGGGGCGGGTGGCCACCGCGCTCGCCGCGGTCGGGATGGCCGAGCACGCGGTGCGCTCGCCGATGCACCTGTCCGTGGGGCAGCGGCGCCGCGTCGCGCTGGCCACCGTGCTCGCGTGCGAGCCGGACGTCCTGGTGCTCGACGAACCCTCGGCCAACCTCGAACCCGTTGCCAGGCGCGAACTCGCGGAGCTGCTGCTGACGCTGGAGCGCACGATGCTGCTGGTCACCCACGACCTGCCCTACGCGCTGCAGCTCTGCCCGCGCGGCGTGCTCGTGGACGACGGCGTGGTGGTGGCCGACCGGCCGACCCGCGATCTGCTCGCCGACTCCGCGCTGCTCGCCGCCCATCGCCTCGAGCTGCCGTGGGGTTTCCGGCTCGACTGAGATCGCGTGCCTAGTCGGCCGTGGTGTGCGGCCGCACGTGGTGGATCAGTTCGTGCACCGTGTCGTCGGCCAGCCGGTAGTAGACGACCCTGCCGCTGCGGGTGGCCGTCACCAGCCCGTGCGCACGCAGCAGCCGCAGTGCCTGCGAGACCGCGGTGTCGCTCATGCCCGCGGCCACCGCGAGGTCGGACACGCAGATCTCGCGCGCGTAGTGGATGCACACCAGCAGGGTCAGCCGTGAGGGGTCGGCCAGCACGGAGAACCGCTCGGCCCACTCCTGTACCGTCTCGCGCTCACCGAGCCCGGCCAGCGCGGCCTCGACCCGGTGTGGGTCGATCAGGCGACGGTCCCCGGCGTTCGGCACTCCGCCATGATCCCACGCCGGGGCATACTGGTCAGGTGGATCCCGAGGTCGCACGGTCGTCGTGGGTGCTGCTGGAACCGGTGCACGACGTCACCTACTTCGCCCCGCAGGCGCGCGCCTCGCACGAGGCCGTGGGGCTGCGCGGGTTCTGGCGTGGTTATGTCGCGATGCGCGCGGCTCCGCTCGGGCAGGCGAGCCTCGGCGCGGTCACGGCCGCGTTCCACAACTTCGCGCCCGCGTTCCTGGCCAGGTCGTTGCCCGCCGTGTGGGAGCTGGCTCCGCCCGCGACGGCGCTCGCCGCGCGGTCCGAGGGCGCGGTGGCCGCGCTCGACGCCGCCGTTCCCGAGCTGCGCACCGACCCGCACCTGCCAGGGATCGTCGAGCTGCTGCACCGCATCGCCGACGCCGTGTCGTGGGCGGGTCGCCCGCTGGCCGCCGCCAACGCCGCGCTCGCCAGGCCCGACGACGGCGTCGCCGCGCTGTGGCAGGCCGCCACGACGTTGCGCGAACACCGCGGTGACGGGCATGTCGCGGTGCTCGTGTCCGAGGGCATCAACGGTATCGAGGCGCACGTGCTCAGGGACGCCGCCGACGGCAGCCGCTCGCTGACCGAACCCGCGCGGGGCTGGACGGCGCGGGAGTGGGCCGACGCGGCGGACCGCGTGCGCGAGCGCGGCCTGATCTCCGCGTCAGGTGCGCTGACCGATCAGGGCGTGGCGTTGCGCGAGCACGTCGAACGGCGCACCGACGTGCTCGCCGCGCCGCCCTACGCCGTCGCCTCCGACGCCGAACTCGACCGGCTCGCGGCATTCCTGCGCCCGTTCGCGCGCACCATCGCCGCGGGCGTGGTGCCGTTTCCCAACCCGGTCGGCGCGCCCGCGCCGTGAGTCAGTCCTTGCCGCGTGCGGCGCGGAAGCGGTCCAGGCCCTCCTTGAGCTCGACGATCGGCTTCGGGTAGCCGAAGTCCTTCAACATCGCCTCGGGCAGCTTCCACGGCTCGTGCACGGCGGCACCGGCCACCTTGCCCAGCTCGGGGACGTAGCGGCGCACGTACTCGCCCTCCGGGTCGTAGCGCTTGGCCTGCAGGATCGGGTTGAGCACCCGGTTGGGCCTGCTGTCGGTGCCGGTGCCCGCCACCCACTGCCAGTTGAGCTGGTTGTTGGCGACGTCGGCGTCCACGAGATGGTCGAGGAAGTGCCGCGCGCCGAGTCGCCAGTCCAGGTACAGCGTCTTGGAGAGGAAGCTGCCGACGATCAGCCGCGCACGGTTGTGCATCCAGCCCTCGCGCAGGAGCTGGCGCATCCCGGCGTCGACGATCGGGTAGCCGGTGCGGCCCTCCTGCCACGCCGTGAGGTCCTTCTCCGAGCGCCGCCAGCGGTCGCCATGGCCTCGATAGTCCTGTGTGGACGATTTCGGCCTCGCCGCGAGCACCTGGTGGTGGAAGTCGCGCCAGCACACCTGGCGTACGAACTCAGGCGAGCCGTGCGCACCCGACACCAGCTCGGTGGCCGAGAGCGTGCCGAAGTGCAGGTGCGCCGACAGCCGGGACGTGGCGTCGCCCGCGAGGTCGTCGTTGCTGCTGCCGTAGTCGTCGACCGGTCCGTCCAGCCAGTGCCGCAGCAGGTCCCGCGCCGCCCGCTCGCCGCCCGCGGGCAGGTCCGGGGCGGTGTCGCCGGTGCAGATGTCGGCGGTCTTCGGCAGCGTGCCCGCCCGCACCTTCGGCAGCGAGACGCGCTCCGGCGGAGCGAGCACGGGCCGCTTCCGCTCGGCCGCCCACCGCCGGTAGTAGGGCGTGAAGATGGCGAAGTGGTCGTTGCCGGACGGAGTGATCGCACCCGGAGGCACGACGGTGATCGAGGCGTCGTGCACGCGCAGCTCGCGCCTGCTCTGCTGAAGTCGTTGCCGCAGCGCGGTTTCGCGCCGGTGGGCGAACGCGCTGACGTCGCCTGCCACGTGCACCTCGGCGACGTCGTGCTCGTCGGCGAGCGTGGCGACCACCTCGGCGACCTCGCCCTCGCGGACCACGAGGCGGCCGCCGAGCTCGCGCAGGTTCGCGTCCAGGTCGTGCAGGGAGTCGGCGAGGAACGCGGCGCGGTTGGGCCGGTTGAAGGAGCCACCGGTGATCGCCGGGTCGAGCACGAACAGCGGGATCACGTGCTCGGCCGAGGTC
This sequence comes from Prauserella cavernicola, assembly GCF_016595675.1. Classification (GTDB taxonomy): domain Bacteria; phylum Actinomycetota; class Actinomycetes; order Mycobacteriales; family Pseudonocardiaceae; genus Prauserella_A; species Prauserella_A cavernicola. The sequence continues at coordinate 106,948 of NZ_JAENJH010000010.1, forward strand.
GCCGCGGCGTGCAGGACGGGGTTGTCGTGGACCCGCAGGTCGCGCGTGAACAGTGCGATGGAGACGGTCATGTCGGGCCTCACAGCCCGGCGAGGAGGTCGGTTTCGGTGATGCCAGGTCCGTGTCCCTCGCGGATGAACCACTCCGTGCCGAACGCGAACGCGAACGGCTCGTCGGGAATGGCGAGGAAGAACGACTGCTCACTGATCTGGCTGGCGTGGGCGCGCATCGCGCGGCGCTTGTGCCCGAGGTACGGCGTGACGTCGACGGCCGCGGTGATGACCGACTCGGGCTGGCCGAAGTTCGCGTCGGGCTCGGGCATGTCCACGCCCGCGAACTCGGGCCGCTCGGCGAGCTCGCGCATGCCGTGCGCCATGTGATCGCGGTTGATCGTGTTCTGGTAGACGCGGGGCGTGCCTGCCAGCTCGGCGGCGCGCATGCCCACGCGGTGCACCTGGATGTGGTCGGGGTGGCCGTAGCCGCCGTTGTGGTCGTAGCACGTGAGCACGTCGGCGGACTCCTCGCGCAGGATCGCGGCGAGCTTCTGCGCGGCGTCCTCGACGGGAGTCGTCCAGAACGAGCCGGGCGCGTCGTTGGAGGGTTCGCCCATCATCCCGGAGTCGACGTAGCCGAGGAACTCCACGCGCTGCGCCCCGAGGATGTCCGCGGCCGCCTGGGTCTCGGCGACACGCCGCTGCCAGAGCTCTTCCCCCTCATCGAGGAATCCGTCGGGCACCTCCCCGCGTTCCCCCCGGGTGGCCACGACGAGCACGACCCGGTGTCCCTGCTCGTGGGCCTTGCGCATGATCCCGCCGCAGCCGATGCATTCGTCGTCGGGATGCGCGTGAAAGGTGACCAGAGTTGCCATGCCGCGAGGCTAATCGGTGCGAAGCCGGGGTGCGAACCGGTGCGGACTTCGCGCCCCGCTCAGCCCGGGGTGGTCTCGCCGCCGAGCGCGGCCATGACCTCACCGGTGTAGTACGACGACAGCTGATTCGCGGCCAGGAACACGTACGACGGCGCCAGCTCGTCGGGCTGCGCGGCGCGGCCGAACGGGACCTGCTCGCCGAACCTCTCGACGTGCTCCCCGGGCATGGTCGACGGGATCAGCGGTGTCCACACCGGACCCGGGGCGACGCGGTTGACGCGGATGCCGCGCGGGGCGAGCGACTGCGCCAGCGCCATCGTCCACGCGTGGATCGCACCCTTCGTGGCCGAGTAGTCGATGAGCTTCTTGTTGCCCCGCAGGCGATCGCGCTGCCCTTGGGCAGGTACGTCAGCGCCGCCGCCGTGACCCGGAAGTAGCTGTGGATGTTGACGTCGAAGGTGTGGGTCCACTGCTCGTCGGTGAGGTCCTCGAACGACTCCAGTGCGAGCTGCGTGGCGACGTTGTTGACGAGCAGGTCGAGGCCGTCGAACTCCGCCACGGTGCGCTCGACCACGTCCGTGCACTGCCGCGCCCGCGCGAGGTCGCCCGGCAGCAGCACGCAGCGCCTGCCCTGCTCTTCGACGAGCCGCCTCGTGTACTCGGCGTCGGCGTGCTCGCTCAGGTAGGCGATCGCCACGTCGGCGCCCTCCTTGGCGAACGCGACCGCGACGGCGCGCCCGATGCCCGAATCGCCGCCGGTGATCAGGGCTCGCCGGTCCCGCAACAGGTCCCTGCCCACGTACGCGGCCATCGAGTCCTGCGGGCGCGGGGTCATCGCGGCGCTGTCGCCGGGTGGCTGCTGCGTCTGCGGTGGCCTGCTCACGGGCGTCCTCCTCTCCGTGCTCGTCCGGGTTCACTCGACGAGATGCGGTGTCGTGCCGTTCCGTCCGGCCGTGGCCGGTCCGTGGCCGGACGGTCGGTGTGCGCGGGTCTGGGCCGCCGTGCGCCGCCTCGCGGTGATCCACCGCCCCGCCGAGTGCGTGCTGGCCGGACGCGTGGGGGTCGGCGCGCGCCGGTGGCTCGCTCGTCGGGCGCCCCGGTTGCCCCGGGGCTGAGGGTGGACCCACCGTGGCGGCGCACGACGGCGGTCGCCGCGGCCTTCGCGATCACGACGGGGTGAGCGCGGATCGGCGTGCGGGTCGCGGCTGTGGTGAGTGGCGAGGCCGATCCGGCCGGACCGGGCCTCGGGTGTACGGCAGGTGCTGCCGAGCCCAGGGGCCCGCGCGATCCGCGGCTGTCCCGGATCGCGGCGCGGGCGCTGCTCACCATGGCTCGCAGATACCCGGCGCCGTCCAGGGCCAAACGACTCATTCGCTCAACCGCACGCGCAGGTGTTCGAGCGTGTGCGACAGCAGGCGCGAGACGTGCATCTGCGACACCCCGATCCGCTCGGCGATCTGGGTCTGCGTCATGTTCCCGAAGAAGCGCAGCAGCACCACCCGCCGCTCGCGCTCGGGTAGCTGGGCCAGCAGGGGCCGCAGGGATTCGTGGTAGTCGACGTGCTCGAGCGCGGAGTCCTCCTCGCCGACCGTCTCCGACAGCGGCAGTGTCGACTCGTCGTGCTGGGCCGCGTCCATCGACACCGACTGGTAGGCGTTGCCCGCGAGCAGACCCTCCCAGACGTCTTCGGGGGCCAGGTCCAGCTCGGCGGCCAGCTCGCTCGGCGTGGGCGCCCTGCCGAGGGTCTGCGAGAGCCTGCCGCTGGTCTGGCTCAGGGTCAGGTGCAGCTCCTTGAGCCTGCGGGGCACGCGCACCGCCCAGCCCGTGTCGCGGAAGTGCCTGCGGACCTCACCCATGATCGTGGGCACGGCGTACCCGACGAACCCGGTGCCGCGTGCGGGGTCGAATCGGTCGATCGCGTTCAGCAGCCCGACCCGGGCCACCTGGACCAGATCGTCTCGGGCCTCGCCCCGGCCGGAGAACCTGCGCGCGATGTGCTCGGCCAGCGGCAGGCAGCGGGTGACGATCTCCTCCCGCAGCGCCGGATGGCGTGGGTCTTGGTCGTCGAGGCGGGCGAGTTCGGTCAGCAGGGCCGCCACGTCCTCGTACTCCCGGCCCTGCGCCGGGGTGTGGTCGTGCTCGGTGGTGACGTGGCTGCTCTGCTCAGGCACGGTCCCGTGCGGTGAGGGCGTGGTGGATCGCGACGGCGACGTCCGGGTGTCCCAGCGGCAGCGGCGGCCCGATGCGGTCGCGCTCGCCCTCGAAGCTGCGCGCGACGACCGTCACCACGACCCCCTCCGACTCGAGTTCGGTCGTCCTCGCGGCGATCAGGTCCTCGCCGTCGTGCAAGCTGTGGCTCTCCGGGGCGACGAGCAGCACCGAGCGCACGGTGTCAGGGTGCCGGGCCGCCATGCCGAGGCCCTCGAACGCGACCGGCCCGCTGACCACCAGATCGACGGTGTAGCCGATCGCGTCGGGGTCGGCCAGCAGGTCCTCGGCTTCGGTGCGGGCACCGTCGGCGGGCAGCCTGCACCAGCAGACGTGCCGGTCGGCGACCAGGCCGCTCCACGTCGGCGGGAGGTCACCGTGCTTGGCCTCGCCGAGCGGGTCGAGCACCAGAATCGCCGGTGCTCCGCTCTGGCCCTCCCGGACGAGGGCGGGGCCGTGCGTGCGAGGTTCGGACATCGTCACTCCTTCGCAGGCGTGCTGGGCCCCGCCGGGTACCCGGGGCGGTGCGACGGCAAAACCGTCCACAGTAGACTTCCTGGCCAACGGGCCTTGCGGCCCGGCGCGCCGGGCGCGTACGGTCACCCGAGGTGGTTAGCTGTTTTCTCTCCGTATCCCAGCCGACTCCCCGGACGTGATGAACAACCGGAAGGCGGCGGACAAATGGATGACGGCCCGAATCTCGACATCAGAGTGGAGCCCCGGCCCGCGGGGCTCGTGGTCGCCCACGTCGCGGGCGACGTGGACATCATCGCCATCCCACCGCTGCGCCACTGTGTCGACGAACAGCTCGGCAGCGCGAGCGCGTTCGTCCTCGATCTGACCGATGTCGGATTCTTCGGCGCCGCCGGGCTGTCGCTGCTGGTCGGGCTCTCGGCCCAGGCCGGCGAGCGTGAGCTGCCGTGGGCGCTCACCGGGGGCAGGCCGGTGCTCCGGCCCCTCGAGGTGACCGGGCTCGACCGCTCGCTGCCGGTCTTCGCCGAGCTGGGCGACGCCGTGGCGGCCGTCGTCGTCCGGCTGCCCGTCGGCGCGGGCGGCTGAGCCTCACCGCCGCGGAGGGGCCGCCGCGACCAGCGCCGTCGTGGCGGGCTGCCACGGCTGGTGGTGTGGACCAGTGAGTACCAGCCTGCGTGTCACCCGCTCGCGCAGCGGAACCAGCACGAGTCCCGTGCCGAGTAGCGCCGAGACGAGCCCCGGCACGACGGACACCCCGACTCCGTGGGCCACCATCGCCAGCAGCGTCCCCAGTTCCCGCACGTGGTGGGTCGCCCGCAGCGGGGTGCGCGCCTCCCGGTAGAGCCGCCGCACGTGCGACTCGCAGCCACCGGCCGAGAGCAGCAGCGGGTCGTCGGCGAGGTCGGCCACCGAGATCGCCGGCTCGCCGGCCAGCGGATGATCCTCGCGCAGCACGGCGTGGAACACGTCCTCGCCCACCAGCACGCCGGTGTCGCGGCCGGGATCGACGAGCACCGCCGCGTCGGCCGTGCCGTTGCCGAGCCAGTCGGCGACCTCGTCGTCGTCGCCCTCGAACAGCTGCACCCGCACCCGCGGCAACTCCGTGCTCCAGTGCTCGAGCAGGCCGGGCAGCAGTCCCTGGCACACGCTCGGAGGTGCGGCGAGCCGGACGATGCCGCTCGCGCCCCCGGTGCGCTCCGTGGCAAGCGTGGCGATGGCCGACGTCGCCGACAGCGCGGCGCGCGCGTGCACGAGGATGCCCTCGCCGAAGGCGGTGGGCCTGGGCCTGCGGTCGCGGGAGAGCACGGGCAGACCGAGCGTGCGCTCCAGCGCGGAGACGGCGTGCGACACGGCGGACTGGCTGACGCCGAGCGCGCCGGCCGCCGCGCTGAAGCCGCCTTCGTCCGCGACCGCCACGAACGCGCGCAGCTGAGCCAGGTGCAGGTTCATGAGCAACCCTCATAGTCGACCACGAAGTACTTGTTGGACTCACTATCGCGCATCGGGCAACGTCATGGCCGAAAGGCGCCGGTCACTCGGACCGGGCTGAGGCGAGAGTGGGGACCATGGTTCGGTGGCTTCCGGGATTCGTGCTGGTCTCCGCGGTCTGGGGAGCGAGCTTCTCGTTGATCAAGATCGCGGTCGACGCCGGGGTCGCTCCGCTCTGGGTGGCGCTGTGGCGCTGCCTGTTCGGCGCGGTGACCCTGCTCGTGCTGTGCGCCGTGCTGCGCACGCCGCTGCCGCGCAACCCGAGGACCTGGGGGCACGCCGCGGTGGTGGCGCTGCTGCTCAACGCCGTGCCCTTCGCGCTCATCGCGTACGGCGAGACGCAGGTGAGCTCGGTCTTCGCCGGCGTGCTCAACGCGACGACCCCGCTCACGACGCTGCTGTTCGCCATGGCGCTGGTCGCCGACGAACGGCCCACGCTCGCCAGGGTCGGCGGCCTGGTCACGGGCTTCGTGGGTGTGCTGGTGCTGCTCGGAGCCTGGCGCGGCGGGGGCGGCGACGTGCTCTCCGGCGCGCTGGCGTGCGTGGCCGCCACCACCTGCTACGGCGCCGGATTCGCCTACACCAGGCGGTTCTTCTCCGGCGGAGCGGAATCGGCCGCCGCGTTGTCGGCGACGCAGATCGGTGCGGCCACGGCGCAGCTGATGCTCGTCACACCGTTCGTGGCGGGAGCGCCCACCTGGCCCGGCGCGGGTCCGGCACTGGCGCTCGTGCTGCTCGGCGCGGGCGCGACGGGGTTCGCGTACGTGCTCAACCTCAACGTCATCCGGACCGCGGGCCCGACTGTCGCGTCCACGGTCACCTACGTGACGCCGCTGTGGTCCACGGCGATCGGCGTGCTGCTGCTCGGCGAGGACATCGGCTGGCACACCCTGGCCGGTGCGGTGCTGGTGCTCGCGGGCGTCTTCCTCGCGCGGTCCAGGCCTGTCAGGCCGAGGCGGCTAGCCCACGTGGCGTGACCGGTAGGTGCGCATCTTGTTCCTGGCGCCGCAGATGTCCATGCTGCACCAGACGCTGTTCTGCGCGGGGGAACGGTCGTAGAACACGTAGCGGCACGCGGGGTTGCGGCACACCTTGAGCTTGTCGAGCTCTCCGGAGAGCCCGGCCGTGAACAGTGCGCCGAGCAGCTCCGCGACGTAGGTCTCCACGCCGGAGGGCCGCTTGGGCGGCAGCACGGGCTCGCCCTCCGGTGACCACCTGATTCCGACCACAGTGGACTTGGCGATCCGGTTCAGTGTGGTCGCGCTCGCCTCGGGCGAAGTGCCTGCGAGGTGCTCACGCACGGTCTCGCGCAGCGTCACCAGCAGGTCGTGCTCCTTGCGGTTCGGCTCGCCGAGGTCGCGTCCCTGCTCGCGCAGCCAGGCGGCGGCGCTGGCGGAGGTGATGAGCGCGTCCTCGGTGTAGAGCAGGCGTGCGGAGTTGCAGAGCGCCTCGAGCTCGCCCAGTTCTCCCGGTGCTCCGGAGCGTGCGTAGACCATGCCGACGATGTTACCGTCTAAGAGTCTTAGACGGTAACCGAGGAGGACGCATGGGGGACTGGGAGCTGCCGGAGGAGTTCGAGACCGAGGGCGGGACGGTGCGCTGGACCCGCTTCGGCAAGGGATCGCCCGTGGTCCTGCTGCACGGAACCCCGTTCTCGTCCTACGTCTGGCGCGACGTCGGACGCGCGCTCGCCGAGCACCACGAGGTCTACGTCTGGGACATGCTCGGCTACGGCCGTTCGGACATGCGAGATGGCCAGGACGTCTCGCTGCGCGCGCAGGCCGCGGTCTTCGCCGACCTGCTGGAGCACTGGGGCCTCGACGCCCCGTCGGTGGTGGCGCACGACTTCGGCGGTGCCGTGTCCCTGCGCGCCCGGCTGCTGCACGGCGCGCGCTACGCCAGGCTCGCGCTCGTCGACGTGGTGGCGCTGGCGCCGTGGGGCTCGCCGTTCTTCCGGCTCGTCGCCGAGAACGCCGAGGTGTTCGAGCAGTTGCCACCGAACCTGCACCGGGCACTGGTGCGCGAGTACGTCGGCACGGCCAGCGGGCCCGGCCTGCACCCGGAGACGCTGGACGCGCTGACGCTCCCGTGGCTCGGCGAAGCGGGCCAGGCCGCGTTCTACCGCCAGATCGCGCAGGCCGACCAGCGCTACACCGACGAGATCGAGCACCGCTTCGGCGAACTGGACCTGCCCGTGCTGGTGTGCTGGGGCACGGCCGACTCGTGGCTGCCGATCGAACGGGGCGCCGAGCTCGTCTCGTGCATCCCGGGCGCGCGGCTGACGCGGCTCGACGGCGCGGGCCACCTCGCCCAGGAGGACGCCCCGGCCAGGCTCACCGGAGCGCTCGCCGAGTTCCTGGCACCGGCCCGGTAGCCGGTCAGCCCGCGGCGGGCGGCAGGTGCTCGCCCAGCACGCGCCGCAGCTTCGACGGCCACGTCGACGGCAGTACGCCGATGCCGCGCAGCGCCTCGGTCACCTGGTCGAGCAGGCTGTCGTCGGCGTCGTCGGTGAGCTCGACCTCCAGCTCCCGCCAGCTGTCCGGCCCGGTGCCCTTGCCCGCCTCGGCGGTCACGTGGTCGTCCACCAGCGTCGCGAGTGGACGGTCCTGGCCGTCGAGCAGCGAGTAGGAGAACCGTGTCGTGGTGATGCGGGCGACCGGCACCAGTGGCTCGTCGCCGGTGCGGTCGCGGACCTTCTCGGCCAGTGGGGCGGGGATGGAGCTCGTGGAGCCGAGCGGCTCGGCGACCTCCTCCCGGTGCCCGTCGGGGCGCGGCAGCTTGAGGTGCCAGCCCGCATCGGTGCCGCCCGTGCGGCGGCGCAGTGTGATGCCGGAGCCGAGCAGCCGGTGGTCGCGGACGTCGTAGTAGGTCGCCTCGAGCACCGACTTCACCGGTTCGGCCTGCCTGGACACCGGGCCGACACCGTCGAGGCGGGGTACCGCGGCGTCCAGGTCCAGCTCGAACTTGGCTTCCCTCTCGATCATTCTCGCCCTCTCCCTCGTCGTGCTCGGTGTCCTGCGTGGCCAAGCCCCTGACGTTACTGTCTGCGGGCATGGATCGTGAGGACGCAGAACTGCCGGACGCCATCGCCAGAGCCCTCCCGCTGTTGCGCGACGCGCCGCGGGCGCCGGACGTCAGCCGTGGCTACCTCGACCTCCTCGGCTCGACGGCGCACGAACCACCGGGCCCGGTCCAGGCGCTGTGGGAGTCCTCCGCGGGCACGGCCGGCTACGACGCCGCGCAGGGACTGGGGCGGCGGATCTTCTCCTCACTGCGGCCGCCCGCAGGGGCGCTGCGCCTGCCTCAGGGAGGGTTCGCGCTCGACGTGGGGTCCGGCCCTGGCGGGGTCACGGCCCAACTCGGACGCGTCGTCGGCCCCGACGGGCTGGCGCTGGGCGTCGACGTCTCGGAGTCCATGCTGGCGAGGGCCGTGCGTGCGTACGGATCGCCCAACGTGGGTTTTCTGCGCGCCGACGCGCGGCGGCTGCCGTTTCCCGACGGGACGGTGGACGCCATCACGTGCCTGGCCGTGTTGCAGCTGATCCCCGAACCGCTCGCGGTGGTGGCGGAGCTGATGCGCGTGCTCGCGCCGGGCGGCAGGCTCGCGATCATGGTGCCGAGCCCCGGCGGCAGGCTCACGTCGCGCCTGGGCGGGCTCGTCGCGGAGCCCGCGGGCGTGCGACTGCTGACCGGTGACGAGCTGGCCGAGACGCTGCACGCGAGCGGCGCCGCCACGGTGCACACGCGGCAGCAGAGCTTGGTGCTGAGGGTCCTCGCGAGGAAGGCGGTCTGAGTCCGACAACAGGACATGTCTTGACAAGACTTCTTGTCGGTGAAACCGTGGCCGCATGCACGAAGTCGCGGTGATCGAGGACCCCGAGGCGGCCGAGGTCTCACTGGACCCGGTGCGCGCCAGGCTGCTCGCCGAGCTGGCGGAGCCCGGTTCGGCCAGCACGCTCGCCCAGCGCATCGGCCTGCCCCGGCAGAAGGTGAACTACCACCTGCGCGCACTGGAGCGGCACGGTCTGGTCGAGCTGGTCGAGGAACGGCGCAAGGGCAACGTCACCGAACGCGTCCTGCGGGCGAGTGCGGCGTCCTACGTGATCTCGCCGAACGTCCTCGGCGCCGTGCAGCCCGATCCCGAGGACTCGCCAGACAAGCTGTCCGCTCGCTGGCTGCTGGCGCTGGCCTCACGGATGGTGCGCGAGATGGGCGAGCTCATCACCGGTGCCACCAAGGCGCGCAAGCGTTTGGCGACGTTCGCCGTGGACGGCAAGGTCCGCTTCGCCTCCGCCGCCGACCGCGCCGCGTTCGCCGACGAACTGGCCGCCGCCGTCACTGGCCTCGTGTCGAAGTACCACGACGAGAACGCGCCCGGCGGCCGAGACCACCGGATCGTCGTCGCCGTGCACCCCTGCGCCGAGGGTGTCACGAAGGAGACCCCATGAGGATCAACCTCACGAGCGTGCTGGTGGACGACCAGGACAAGGCGCTGGACTTCTACACCGGCGTGCTCGGCTTCGTGAAGAAGAACGAGTTCCCGGCCGGCGGGGCCAAGTGGCTGACCGTCGTCGCGCCCGACGGGCCCGGCGACGTCGAGCTGCTGCTCGAACCCGACGCCAACCCCGCCGTCGTGCTCGACGGCAGGCCGGCCGCGCAGGTCTACAAGAAGGCGCTGTACGACGCCGGCATCCCGTGGACGACGTTCACGGTCGACGACGTGCCCGAGGAGTACGAGCGGCTGCGATCGCTGGGCGTGCGGTTCCAGGGCGAACCCGCGTACACGGGCGAGGTCGCTTCCGTCGTCTTCGACGACACGTGCGGCAACCTGATCATGATCGTGTCGGGCTGAGGGGGCCACGTGAGCGAGCGGCGCAGGCTGGAGAAGCGGATCGAGCTCGACGCCAGCCCCGAGGAGGTCTGGGAGGCGGTGTCGACCACCGCCGGGCTCTCGGTGTGGTTCGTGCCCCACCAGGCCGACGAGTCGGGTGAGGTCTCCGCCGATTTCGGCGACGGCAACACGCAGGCGGGCAAGGTTCTCGCGTGGGAAGAGGGCAGGCGCGTCGTCTACGGCGGCCCTGACGACGAGTCCGAGCAGACGGCCGCCGTCGCGCTCGAGTTCCTCGTCGAGGGCAGGGACCGCGGCGGCACCGTGCTCCGTTTCGTCCACAGTGGATTTGCGGGGGACGAGGACTGGGCCGACGAGTACGGGCAGCACAGCAGGGGCTGGGACCTGTTCTTCCGCAACCTCGTCGCCTACTTCGAGCACTTCGCGGGTCTTCCCGTCACGGGTGCCGTGGCGACGGCGTTCACGGAGCTGGGCGGCGACGAGGTGTCCGACCGCCTGCACCGCGCGCTGGGCGTGGCGACGTCGGCGGCGCCCGGCGAGCGGGTCCGGCTCAGCCCGGCGGGGCCCGCGCCGGTCGACGGCGTGCTCGACGTGCGTGAGCCGGGCGTGCTGGGCGTCCGGTCCGCGGACGGCCTCTACCGGTTCCTCGGGCTCGGCGGCGGCACCCACCGCATGGTCAACGTGACGATCTACCGGTACGGCGCCGACGTCGACGGGGCCTCGCTGACGGGCTCGTGGCAGACGTGGCTCGACGGCGTCATGCGGTAATGCGGTGACTCCGACCCCGGCCTGAACGCCGAGGACCGCGAGTCACCTGATCGTGGCGTACGCTCGGGCGCCGGCTCAGGAAGGTGGTGTCATGACGGGCAGGGATGCCGAGCTCATCCAGGAGGTCTGCGACACGCTCGTGGCCGCTGTGCCCGGCGGCTCCCGCCGCGTGCGGCTCCACGTGTGGGCCAGCGTCGTCGTCTTCCGGCTCGAGTTCTCGGTCGGCACCGCCGACGGGCAGGCCGCCTCCGTCGAGACGCCGCCCGAGCTCACGGGCACGCTGACCGAGCTGCGCCGGGAGATGTACGCGCCGGACAGGGGCACCTGGTTCTCGGCGTGGTTCGATCTGCGAGCCGGTGAGCCGCCTGAGGCCGGGTTCAACTTCGACCGCGACCCGCGCTGGCTGCCCGACGTTCCCGCCGCGGTGTTCGCCCGCGACCTCGAGTCGTTTCCCCGCGCCGACGAGTACATCCCGCGCTGGTTGCGGGAGCGGCTCGCCGAGGCCGCCGTCGCGCGGGCGAGCTGACCCGTGCTAGTCGTCGTCCACTGAGGACTGCTCGTCGGGCTCGGCCTTCGGTGGCGGTCTCGGGGGCCTCGCGGCGAGCAGCACGCCGATCCAGCGGTTGTTCGGGTCCACGTCGATGAGCAGGGCCTTGGCCATCAGCGTCAACGGGATGGCCAGCAGCGCACCGAGTGGCCCGATCGCCCACGCCCAGAACACCAGCGCGAGGAACGACAGAGTGACGCTGATGCCCACCGCGTCACCGACGATCTTGGGCATCACCACGCTCTCCACCACGAAGTTGATCGCGATGTAGAGCACGATCACCAGCAGCATCGTCCCGGGACCGCCCTCGAGCAGTGCGAGCAGCGCGGGCGGTACCAGGCCGAGTACGAAACCGATGTTGGGCACGAAGTTCGTGATGAACGCCAGCAGTCCCCACACGAACGCCAGCGGGATGCCCAGCACCAGCAGCAGGATCACGTCGAAGAACGCGGTGACGAGCCCGAACGCCGTGGTGACCCACAGGAACCTGCGGGTGCCCGAGGCGAACGACGACAGCGCCGTCACCACGTCGCCGCGCTCACCGGCGATCCCGGTGAGCCTGCTGCGAAAGCTCACCGCGTCCATGCCCATGAACAGCACCACGAGCACGATCAGCAGCAGGTCGGAGGCGACACTGGCGACCTGGCCGAGCACGTTCTGCAGCACGCCGACCACGCTGCCCAGGTCGAGCTGGGCCAGCGCGTCCTGGATCTGGGTCTGCTGGATGCCGAGGCGCTGGAGCAGATCCGTGACCTGGTCGACGAGTGCGTTGAACTGGTCGCTGTAGGCGGGCAGCTGCCGCACCAGCTCGGCGACGGCGAACGCGAGTGAGCCCGCCAGCAACGCGAGCAGCAGGTACGCGGTGAGGATGCCCGCCGTCGCCGCGAGCCACGCGGGAACACCGCGACGCCGCAGCCACGAGACGACGGGGCTCACGGCGAGCGTGAGGATCAGCGCGAGGAAGACCGGGCCGAGGATCCCGCCCAGGCTGCGGATGCCCGCGACCACCACCACGAGCGCGGCCATCCCGACGAGCACGACGAGCCCCCGCGGCAGCGGCAGCCCCGCCTTTCCCGAGCTCGCCGGCTCGGTCACCACAACCCGCTGGGATCAGCGGGTACGTCGACGGCGTGTTCCTGCAGTGCGCCGAGGGGGATCACGTCGGTCGCGCGTTCGTGCGTCGAGGCCAGCACGACGGGCGGCGCGTGACCCGCCTCGTACGATTCGAGCCACCTGGCGGCGCACACGCACCACCGGTCGCCGGGAACCAGCCCACGGAAGCCGTACTCGGGTCTCGGGGTGACGAGGTCGTTGCCCGTCGCCTTCTGGTGCGCGAGGAACTCCGCCGAGACGACCGCGCAGACGCTGTGATTGCCGAGGTCGGCGGGTCCGGTGGTGCAGCAGCCGTCGCGGTAGAACCCCGTGAGGGGATCGGTGCCGCAGGGCTCCAGGTTCCCGCCGAGCACGTTGCGATCGGTCATGGCCCCAGCCTGGCACGTGTGCCGCCGATGCGGCAGTGGTTTCCCGCCCGTTCGGACGCGCTAACGCCAGGCGAACACCGGCTGCTCGAACCCGGCGACCCGCGTGGTCCTGCCGCGCAGGACGAGCTCGCGGAACTGGTGCAGCACGGCGCCGGTGGGGGCGTGCAACAGCGTGTCGAGCACCGGCAGCTGAATGACGGGCCGGTCGGACTCGGGGATGTGCACGAACCGCGCGTCCACGTCGAGCTCGGCCAGCGAGAGGAACACCAGCCTGGCGACCTCGTCGGGGTTGGGGCTGGTCGCGGGCTCGGCGCCGGCCCACAGCACCACGGGCGTGATGACGTAGCCCGAGCGCGTCACGTAGTCGTCGAGCCTGCCGAGCACGTGGTCGGGGCCGAGCTCCACGCCCAGCTCCTCGTGCAGCTCCCGCAGCGCCGCTGTCACGGCGTCCTCGCCCTCGTCGAGGCGACCACCCGGCAGCGCCCACTGGCCCGCGTGCGCGCGCAGCGTGGGTACGCGCCTGGTGACCCACACGCCCTGTTCGCCGTCGCGTTCGACCAGCGTGATCGCGACGGCGGCGGCGCGCTTGCCGTTCGCCGGTTCGCGGACCGAGGGAAACGCGTTCAGTGCTCCGGCGACCTCGCTGCGAACGACCTGCGGCATCCGGCCATCGTAAGGGCATACTCGGGCACGTGAGCGGACTTGTGATCATCACCGGGGGCAGCAGGGGTATCGGCGCGGCGACCGCGCGGCTGCTCGCGGCGCACGGCTGGGACGTCTGCGTCGGCTATCGCGATGAGGCCGACGCCGCCGAGAAGGTCGCCGCCGACTGCAGGGCGCACGGCGTCGAGGCGCTCGCGCTGCGGGCCGACGTCGCGGTGGAGTCCGACGTCGTGGAACTGTTCGACCAGGCGCAACACCGGCTCGGGCCGGTGCGCGGCCTCGTGAACAACGCCGGTGTCGTGGCCCCGCAGTCGCGGGTCGCCGACCTCGACGCGGCCCGCATCGAGCGCGTGCTGTCGGTCAACGTGCTGGGCGCGTACCTGTGCGCGAGGGAGGCCGTGCGGCGGATGAGCGACGGTGCGGCGATCGTCAACGTCTCGTCGCGAGCGGCCGTGCTCGGCGCGCCGGGGGAGTACGTGGACTACGCGGGGGCCAAGGCCGCGGTCGACGCGCTCACGGTGGGGCTCGCCAAGGAGGTCGCGGGCGACGGGATCCGGGTGAACGCGGTCCGGCCGGGGCTCATCGAGACCGAGATCCACGCCAGCGGCGGGGAGCCGGGGCGCGTCGCGCGGCTCGGGCCGTCTGTGCCACTGGGCAGGGGCGGACGGGCGGACGAGGTGGCCGAGGCGATCCGGTTCCTGCTCTCACCGTCGGCGTCGTACGTGACAGGCACGATCGTGGACGTCAGCGGCGGGCGCTGAGGACGTTCAGGGCTCCACTGTGGAGCAGGCTGACCAGGAGCGGCGGTTCAGCGTCTGGCGACGAACGTGCCCTTCGACTTCAGCGTCTGCACCAGGCCACGGTCGCGCAGGATCTGGGTCGCCTTGCGGACGGTGTCCAGCGCGACGCCGTACTCCTCGGACAACGCCCGCTCGCCGGGCAGTCTGCTGCCGGGGGCCCACTCGCCGTTCTCGATCAGGCCGACCAGGTGCTCGGCGAGCAGCTCGTACTCGTACCCCGTTTTGTTCTCGGGGTTGTACTTCTTGGCGGGACCGCTCATACAGCGAACCTTAGAACGGTCCTGAGCTGCACGAAGTGGCAGAACGCGGGGTAGCGCGCTAGGGTGCGGCACTTCTGGCGCCGCCGAGAACGACAGCTGCCCGGCATCGTGGGTGCCGGGCAGCCGCGGGGTAGTGACACCGCGACCCGCCGGTCAGGCGGGCGTCTGGTCGAGCTGGAGGTCTGCGATCGGGTTGGTGGTGATCTGCTCGGCGACGTCGAGCAGCTTCTTGGCCGCCTTCTCCACGTCCTTGAGCGTGAACCGTGCCGACGGCGCGCTGATGCTCAGAGCGGCGGGCAGGTGGGTACCGAGCAGTGGCGCCGCGATGCACCGTCCGTCGGGAGCGTTCTCGCCGTTGTCGACGGCGTAGCCGAGCCTGCGCACCTTGGCGAGCTCGTCCACATAGGCCTCGATGGAGGTGATCGTGTTGTCGGAGTGCTGTTCCATTCCGGTGCGTTGCAGCAGGTCCCGCAGGCGGGCCTCGGGCAGCCGCGAGGCGATCGCCTTGCCGAGCGCCGTGGAGTGCAGCGGGTCGCGGTCGCCGCGCGAGGCCGCCGAGCGGACCTTGTGCCTGCTCTCCACGATGTCCACATAGATCACGTGGTCGCCGTCGAGGATGCCGAGGTTGGCGGTCTCCTCGAACTCGTCGCGCAGTTCCTCGAGCCACGGTCTGGCCCGTTCGCGCAGCACCTCGAGGTGGCGCGACTGCATGCCGACGAACCCGAGGCCGAGGCGGTACAGGCCAGTCTGTTCGTCACGCTCCACGTAGCGGTGAGCCTCGAGCGTCCACAGATAACGGAATGCGGAGGATTTCGGTAGTTCGGTGGCCTGTCCGACTTCGATCAGGGACACCCCGTCGATCGAATTCTGCAGCAGGTTCAGAATCGAGCAGACGCGTTCCACCGCGCGAACCGTGTAGTCCCGCTCTTCGCCGATGGAAGCCTCGTCCGAGTTCCCGTTCTGCCCCTGGTTCCTTCGCCGTGGCAGCGTGCTCACTTCCCCTCAGAAAATCGGACCGGACATTTCAGAAGCCTAGCGCGTCTCACCTGGTGAAGCAGGGGGCCAGCAGGTGGGAACGATGGTGTGCCGAGCGCGGCCCTGCGAGTGGTCCGACCACGTGGCGGGCCTGCCAGGCTCCTGGTAGTGAGGCTCGTCCGGCCGACGTCTTTCTGTTGCCGTGGCTCAACTCCGCGACGTGCGCCGGTCTGGTCGGCGGAGGTCGCCGCCGGATCGGGTGATGGAGGGCGGCGGTGCCCGACCGTCGTCGCCGGCCCGGACGAGGACACTCCACATGAGACGATCGGCGCCTGCGGGGAGTTCGACTCGGCCGGGTCCGCGCCGTTCGCCGCCACCTCGGCTACGCGTGGGGTCGCCGCCATCAAGGCTGCCGCGGCGCCAGTGTGGACGGGTGGTCGAACTGAAAAACCGACTGTTGGACCGGTCCAATGGCCGCGAGTAAACTTCTCGACGCGGTGACTGTCGCGAATGCGGCCTCGTCAGCGCGCGTGATGCGCGTTTGACTCAGCAGGACGCGTTTCGCAGGTGAACCACTGGTCGTACTCGCGATTCATTGAATGAACTATTCATTTCTGGGTGGGGGCCGGGCATGTGCCATGAGAGGGCGATCCGCAGCCGCGTCGGCGCGCGGGCGCTCTCGCGCGCGCTCTGTCGGACGGTCACGGTCGCCGAGTTGGAAATCCACGCACACCAAGGGATCTGGTCGGCCCCCTCGCCGCTGCGGTCAGGGGTGGAGCAGGTCGGAGTCCGAGCTCCTGCCGCGAGTGTTCTCGCGGCAGGAGTGGGTATGGCACAAGGCGTTGAAATCTGCAATTTGCTGATCGCAAACCACACCCATTTGGTGGTACCAGCGGCCCCTGGGCCGAAAGACGCTAGCTTCGGAGGAGGTGAAGCGGGGAAAGCCGAGTCCCGATCGACACCCCGGGCGCGTTCATGATTCACAGACTTTCAAGCCGGTTCGAAAGATCTCGACCGACTGGGCCTGAGAGCGCGACGCCAGGGCGACGACGACCCGGCTCGACGACTGGGGACGAGTTACCTCGGCTATCGAGGCGACGCTGTGCGATCTCGGCAGGTTCGTCGAGATCATCGAGAGCTACCTGGAGCAGGCCCACGCATGGGGAGTCTCGCGCCCGAGGCGGGCGCGAGTGTGAGGGCACCGCGGACAGGGAATCCGCAGACATTGCAGTATCACGCGTCGCACGTACGGTCGTTCGCCATCACGTTCCGCCACCCGGACAACGAGACTCCATCCCGGACCCCGCCTAAACGATGATCATGTATTCATACAATGCGCACGAAGAGCGCGACGAGAAGTACGACGGCCCGGTGACGAGCCCGAGATTCCCGGTCGTGGAGAACCCGCCCATCATGGAGAACCACCCCGGCCTGGAGGACCTTCCGGGAGCGGAGGACCTGCCCGCTCAGGCGGACCGCGCCGTTGTGGCGGACCCGCCTGTCGCGGCGGACCCGCCCGTCGTGGCCGGTCCGCCCGCGGTGGACTCGCCGGTAACGGAGGGTATGCCCGTCGTCGAGGGCCGGCCTGTTGCGGAGAAGGAACCCGAGCCTGCGAAGGACGACAGCGGCGAGGAGCCCATCTGGGAACTGGTGAGGCGGGTCCGCAAGCTGCGCGGACTGACGCAGTACCAGCTCGCGGACGTGCTCGTGGACCTCTCGTCCAACGAGAGCGTGAGCCGCGACGAGGTGGCGCGCTGGGAACGCGGAAAGCGTGTGCCGGGGCCGTACTGGCGCCGCTGGCTCAGTGCCGCGCTCGACGTGCCCAGCGAGGAGCTCGCCGCCGCGGTGCGGTGCGGGCGCAGGCTTCGCTGATCCCGGACGGCGACATGCGGTCCGCGCCCGGCCTCGGTCCGCGGTTCGGCGAGGGGCTGCCGAGAGCGCCGAGTCGCGTCCCGGGAGCTCGCTGGACCGCTGGCTGGTCGACCGGGCGTCAGGGCTCGGGCCGGACTCCCCTGTCCACAGTGGATTTCGTGGTGGCGTGCGCCTGACCAACGCGGTGTAGCGCGGCACGGAGTAGGCTGCTACGCTGACCGCGGCTGCTGTTTCAGGACCGTTCATCCGCAACACGTGGCCGCGGGCGGCGTGGCCAGTGCTCCTTTCGGGTTCCGGCCACGTCGCCACCTGACAGCGCCGGGGCCGATCGAAGGGGGTGTGGCTAAGGAGCGTGCCGTCGCCGGAGCAGCCGGCCGATGGTCTCTCGCGACTGCTCCAGGGGGAGCGCGTGCCGCAGCAGGGCCGACCATCGCGCGCGGTACCGGGCGACCTTGCCCGGCTCGCGGAAATGCACCCAGTCCGCCGCGGTCTTGACGAACACGGCGCCCGGGTCATCGTCGAGCTCGGCGGTCAGCTCCAGAAGTGAGAAGTTGCCTTCCACGCCGGTTGCGGCGTCCGACGGGACGATCCTGATCGTGACGCCGGGACGTTCGGCCAGGGCGTCCAGCCGGGCGAGCTGCTCGGTCAGCACGTCCGGCCCGCCGATCTCGCGGCACAGCACGGATTCGTCGATGATCACGGTCAGCTCGGGTGGCTCGTCCTGGTCGAGGATCGCGCGCCTGCCCGGCAGCAGTGCCCGGTGCAGTTCCGGCAGTGCCGGCTCCGCGATCCGGTGCAGCGCCTCGGCATAGCCCGGGGTCTGGACCAGATCGGGCACAGTGTGCGGGGCGTAGCAGCAGATCGCGGTCGCCGAGGACTCGAAGTTGACCAGTAGTTCCAGCTGGTGCAACTCGGCGGGTTTCTCGGACCGCTTCACCTGGGGAAGGATCTGTTGCCACCACAGGGTTCTCGCTCGTGACCGGTCGATGACGGTCGAGTACGGGCCCACGAGATGTCCGTGTCCGAGCTCCTCGAGCACCAGCGTGAGGTAACGCCTGCCGACGAGGCGGGTCGAGGACTCGAAATGGCGCACGCCCGAGGCGCTCCTGCCCAGTGCCGCGGCGAGTTCGCCGGGAGTGCGGCCGCTGGCCTCACGCAGTGTGGCGATGCGCGCGGCGAACCAGTCCGCGGTGACGACAGGGGTCGGTGCGACCACGGGGACCGTCCTTCGGCGCTGGGGTCACGGGCGAAGCTCGCCGGTCACTCTAGCCCGCGAACTCCTCGATCAGCGCGCGCGAGTCGGTGGTCGGCAGCGCCCGCTCCTCCAGCAAGGTCCACACCTCGTCGAAGGGATCGATGTCCTGCGGATCCTCGTAGTAGAGATCGTGCGCCGCGGTGCGCACGTGCACGATTCCCGGATACGTCGGCAGTTCCGGCAGCAGCGCGATGCGCGTGAAGCTCCCGCCCGCGCCGGCGTGCGCGCCGGAGTCCTCGGTGAGCACCCGGATGTCGATGTTCGGCCGCGTCGCCAGTTCGGCGAGGTGCGCCAGCTGGGCCTTGAACACGTCCTCGCCGCCGACGCGCCTGCGCAGCACCGACTCGTCGAGCACGCTCAGCACCTCGGGCGGATCCGCCCGGTCGAGCACGTCCTGCCTGCCCTCGGCGAGCCTGCTCCACAGCTCGACCTCGTCGTCGCTCGCGTGCGGCATGCTCGCGCGCACCATCGCCGTGGCGTAGTCGCGGGTCTGGAACAGCTCGGGTACGAACTGCGCCTGGTAGCTGCGCACCGTGACGGCGGAGGCCTCGCAGCTCAGCAGAAGCTTGGCGTGCTCGGGTACGAAGTCGGCGGGAAACCGGTTCTCCCACCAGTCCTTCCAGCTGCGCTTGCCCGCGTTCGCGAGCAGCGACTGGAAGTTCGGGATCTGGTCGCGGCAGCCGTAGGTCGACAGGAGTGCGTCGACGTCGGCGAGCTGGGGGAGATTGCGGCCGCGCTCCACCTGCATCAGTGCCTTGTCGCCGGTCTCCTCCGTCGACTCGGCCGCGGCCCTGAGGTTGAGGCCCTTGGCGTTGCGCATGCGCTTGAGCTCGCGGCCGACTGCTCTTCTCACCGCGGTCTTGCCCGGCTCGACCAAGTCGCCACCTCTCGGCGTGGGTGGGTACGCGGCAGCGTTCACCCGAATTGGCCACGCCGGGCTGTAGCGGACTACATACGTAGCGCGCTACATTGGGCGAGGCTTCGTGCTGTTGACACCTGTCACGTTAGCCCCCGGTGGCCGCGGCCGTGACACCCCCTGGAACGCGGTCGCGTCGCCGGTGCAACCACGTCGTCGGCCGGGAGGAGGTCCGGTGGCCGCAGTGCCACGCCGGGTGTGTGAGGCGGGAAACCGCCTTGCCGGGACCAGATGGGGGAAGTCCGTGAGTATCAGTGGCGCAGGCGATCGAGCCAGGCTCGCGAGGGCGGTGGAAGAGGCCCGCGTGCGGGCCGACCGGTTCGCCCCCGACGACTGGAGCGACCTCGCCTACCGGGCGCGCCGGGAGGTCGCCGACATCGAGGCGTGGGAGCGGCGCAGGAGCGGCAGGGCCGTGCGGCTCTGGACCGCGCGGCTCGAGGTCCGCGCGGCCGCCCTCGACGAGGACGACGCGCAGCTGCGGCTCGCCGGGTATCTGCGGCATCCCTTCCACCGCACCGGCGATCGGCCGTCGCTGTACTACGTGGACACTCCGGAGCGGTGCGGGGAACCGGCGAAGGGGGAGCGCGAACGTCTCGACGCCGACTACCCGTGGTCTGCTCTGGAGTACCTCGCGCGGCGTGAACCGTACGGCCCGTTCGAGCGGGCGCACGTCGACCACTATGCCGATTCACTGACCTCGGGCCGCGCGCGCCTGCTCGCCCGGCACGGCGAGCGGAACGAGCCCGCACTCGTAGCGCGCGGCCCGCTCCCACCGGGAACGAGGCTCGGGTACTGGC
This sequence comes from Prauserella cavernicola, assembly GCF_016595675.1. Taxonomy (GTDB): domain Bacteria; phylum Actinomycetota; class Actinomycetes; order Mycobacteriales; family Pseudonocardiaceae; genus Prauserella_A; species Prauserella_A cavernicola. Next base: position 127,169 of record NZ_JAENJH010000010.1, read on the forward strand.
GAGTCCGTCAGCGGGTGCGGTTCCTCGCCGGACCGGGCGAGGCCCACCCGAGGGCGGACGAGCTGGCCGGGACCATTGTGGACGGAACCGGTCGACAAGTCGCCACGGTGACGTCCGTCGAGGCCGACGACGGGTACCCGAGCCCGGCCGACGGGCACTGGGTGCACCCCGCCGACGGTGTTGGCCCGTTCGGTGCGGGTGCGCTGTGGGACGACTACGACGCCGCCGAGCACGACACCGGCCTGCCCGGCGCGCTGGCCTCGGTACTCGGCCGGGCGGCGGAACACCTTCGCGCGGCGTTCCACCGGGACGCCGCGGACTGCGCGGTCCCCGACGCCGCGCGAGAGGCCCGCTCGGCCGCGTTGCGGAACGCGGCCGAGCGGGCCCGGTCGATCGCGGAGGGCAAGCCGCCCTCGGAACTGCGGCGGCTCGCCGCCGAGGCCGACCGGCTGGCCGGTCACCTCGACGACGAGAACCGCGGTGAAGATGCCGAACGCTTACGGCACCAGGCGGCGATCTACCGGCGGCTCTCCGTCGCGGAGTCCTGACGTGCCGCCTTCGCCGCGTCGACGAGCGCCCGCAGCGCGGGCTCGATCTCCGGATAGCGCCGGGTCTTCAGCCCGCAGTCCGGGTTGACCCACAACCGCTCCGCGGGCAGTGCCGCCACGGCGGCCGCCAGCGACGTGCGCAGCTCCTCGCTGCCGGGCACCCGCGGCGAGTGGATGTCGTACACGCCGGGGCCGACGGCCCTGCCGAACCCGATGCCGGCCAGGTCCTGCACGACCTCCATATTGGACCGAGCCGCCTCCAGTGAGGTGACGTCGGCGTCGAGCGCGTCGATGGCCGTGATCACGTCACCGAACTCGGAGTAGCAGAGGTGCGTGTGGATCTGGGTGGCGTCGGCGACCCCGGACGTCGCCAGCCGGAAGGCGGCGACACCCCACTCCACGTACTCCTGTTGCCGGTCGCGCCGGGGAGGCAGCAGTTCGCGCAACGCGGGCTCGTCCACCTGGATGATCCGCAACCCGGCCCGTTCCAGGTCGGACACCTCGTCGCGCAGGGCGAGCGCCACCTGGTCGGCGGTCTCCGCGAGCGGTTGGTCGGCGCGCACGAACGACCACGCCAGCATCGTCACCGGCCCGGTCAGCATGCCCTTCACCGGCCGGTCGGTGAGCGACTGCGCGTAGGTGCTCCAGTCGACCGTCATCGGCCGTGGCCGCGAGACGTCACCGTGCAGGATCGGCGGCCGCACGCAGCGGGACCCGTACGACTGCACCCAGCCGAACTCGGTCGCCGCGTACCCGTCGAGCTGCTCGGCGAAGTACTGCACCATGTCGTTGCGCTCGGGCTCGCCGTGCACGAGCACGTCCAGCCCGATGTCCTCCTGCAGGCGCACCACCCGCTCGATCTCCGTGCGCATCGCCGTCGTGTACTCGGCGGCGTCGAGACGACCCGTCCGCAGTCCCGCGCGGGCCGCACGCACCTCGCCGGTCTGCGGGAACGAACCGATCGTGGTGGTCGCCAGCTCGGGCAGCCCGAGCCTGCGCCGCTGCGCGTCGGCTCGCCGCTCGAAACTCGCCCTGGCGCGGTGTTCCGGCCGCAGCGCGGCCAGCCGGGCACGCACCTGGTCGTCGCGCCTGCCCTCGACCCGCGTCGCCTCGTCGGCGGCGGAAAGCTGCCCGGCGACGGCCTCGGGGCCCTCGCGCAGGGCTCTGCCGATGGTCACGACCTCGGCCACCTTCTGCTCGGCGAACGCGAGGCGCCGCCGCAGCGGCTCCTCCAGGTCGTGCTCGGCGTCGAGGTCGTAGGGCACGTGCAGCAGCGAGCACGACGTCGAGACGCCGAGATCGCGGACCGAGCCGAGCAGCCCGGCCGCCGTGCTCACCGCGGCGCGCAGGTCGGTGCGCCACACGTTGCGGCCGTCGACGAGCCCCGCGACCACGGTCTTGTCGCGCAGCTTGCGTTCGGTGCTCACCTCGGCCAGTGCCCGCTCGTCGCTGACCAGGTCCACGGCCAGCGCCTCGACATCGGTGCCCGCGAGCACGCCGAGCGCGTCGCCGAGCCTGCCGAAGTAGCCGGCCACGAGCAGCCGGGGCCGCGACGGCAGCGCGGACAGCCGCGTGTAGGCGTGCTCGAGCGCGCGCAGCTCGGCAGGGGTGCGGTCGGCGACGAGCGCGGGTTCGTCCAGCTGGACCCACGCCACGCCCTCGTCCGCGAGCCGCGACAACAGCTCCGCATAGCTCTCGATCAGCCCGTCGAGCAGGTCGAGCGGCTGGAAGCCGGACGGGGAGCCGGGTGCGGCCTTGGCCAGCAGCAGGAACGTCAGCGGTCCCGGCAGCACCGGGCGCGTGACGATGCCGAGGGCCGAGGCCTCGCGGTACTCGGCGATCGGTTTGTCCGTGGTGAGCGCGAACCGGGTCTCCGGCGAGAGCTCCGGCACCAGGTAGTGGTAGTTGGTGTCGAACCACTTGGTGAGCTCCAGCGGGGCGAGGTCGTCGCGCCCGCGGGCCATCGCGAAATAGGCGTCCGTTGTGGACAGATGACGGTACCGCCGCGGCACCGCGCCGAAGAGCTGCGCGGTGTCGAGCATCTGGTCGTAGAACGAGAACGTGTTGCCCGGAACCGAATCGAGCCCGCTCGCGGCGAGCTTCTCCCAGGTCGTCCTGCGCAGCTCGGCCGCGGTGGCCTGGAGCTCGTCGGAGTCGATGCGCCCCGCCCAGTAGGACTCGAGGGCCTTCTTCAGCTCCCGGCGCGGGCCGATTCTCGGGTAGCCGAGCACGGTGGAACCGATGGACTCGTTCAGGGCATGACTGTGTTGCGACATTGCCTCAGCTCTCTCCTCGCGAGACTGGTGCAGACGCGCGCACCGGCGGTACGCGCGGCGGTGGCAGGTATTCGGACTCGCGGGCGTGCGCCGGATCGTCTCCGGCGTTCCTACTGGCCGTCGCTTCCCAGGCCGCGTGTGCCCAGTGCGTCTTGACGGCGGTCGTTCCCGCTCACCGCTGCGGGGGCAGTCCTGGACTCACACCAGGTTCCCTCTTGCCTCGCCGGTCCCGGTCTGGGACGCGACGAACCACCAGCACGCTCGACTATACGTCGTCGGCGCCCGGCCAGACAGGAGATGCACGACGATGGAAATCTATGCAAAACATCACCGATGGCGTATGCTCAAACATGAAGCTGATCGCAAAGAGTTTCATGTTTGCGTAGCCTGTCCGGCGCCCGAGAGTCCCCCTCCCCAGGGCGCCGGCACCTGAGAGTGCCCCGGTGCTGAACCCCCAGCAGCACCGGGGCACTGTGCTCTCCGGGGTTGCCCCGGCTCAGCTCGCGGGGCGCTGCTTGGGCATCTGCTGCGGGTTGAGCCCGCGCAGGATCTCGATCCGCTCGGTGCCGGGCCAGCTGTTGACCCAGCTCGACCCCTGCACGTCCTTGGCGCTCTTCTTGAGCGGTGCGAGCAGGCGCGAGATCTCGCGGTAGGAACCGACCGACGCGCCCGCGCACACCAGCGTCGCGAGCGAGACCGTGACGGCGAGCCCCTCGGCGTACCACGGTGAGTCGAGCAGGTGGTCGGCCACGGTGGTGATCTTGTCGACGTCGCACGCGATGAGGAAGTCGTCGCCTCCGACATGGCTGACCGTGACCCCGCCGAGCTTCGCGGCCAGGTCGCCGAGCTTGCGGCCGAGCGCCCTGATCAGGTCGTCGCCCGCGGCGAACCCCACCGTGTCGTTGACCTTCTTGAAGGCGTCGACGTCGATCCAGCCGACCACGAGCGGCTGGTTCGCGGCGATCCGCCGGTCGACGTCGCGGGCGACCGTATCGCTGCCGGGCAGCCGCGTCAGCGGGTTGAGGGCGGCCGCCTCCTCGATCTTGGCGTCCGCGAGCCCGCGCACGACCTCGTGCACCAGCACGACGCCCTGACAACGTCCGGTGTCGTCGATCACCACCACGTCGTCGGCCGTGCGGTCCCAGTCGGCGTCGGTCACCAGGTCGAGCAGCTCCAGCGCCGCGGCGCCGTGCCGGATCACGTGCGGAGCGTCCGCGAGCCGCTCGGCTGGCCGGTTGGCGTGCAGTGCGTGGCCGAACGGTCCGGTGACCGCGAGCAGGAACCGGGTGCGGTCGATCGACCACTGTGGACGGCCGTCGTCGTCGAGTCCGACGATGCCCGTCGGGGCGTCGTTGTCGATGAGCACGTTGCGGACCTGTTCGCACGTCGCGTCCAGCGGCAGCGTCGTGGCGGGACGCAGGTAGTCCTTGACCGTGGGGGTGCTCGTCGGGGCGAACGTGTGCGGGCCCTGATGCCCTTCCGGTGTCGCGAGAGTGATGGAGCCCGTCGACACCATGCCCTTGCGAGCGGGGGCGAACAGATTGCCCTGCACGATCCGGATACCGAGGCTGCGGACGGTGTCGAGCTGCGCCTCCGTCTCTATCCCGGTGGCCACCAGGCGGACGGCGGTCCGGGCCGCGAAATGCACGAGCGACTCCACGAGCGCGACCGTCGCCGGGTCGTCGGGCAGCCTGCGCAGCGCCGTGCGGTCCATCTTGACGAGATCGACCTTCGACTCCGCGAGCAGGTTGAGCGGGAGATCGCCGGCGCCGAGACCGTCGAAGGCCAGCCGGAAGCCGAGCTCGCTCAGCCGCGCCAGGCCGGCGAGCAGCGCGCCGGGCGCGATGCCGTGGAAGGGCGGGCCGATCTCGAGCACGACCTCGCGGGGCCGGCGGCTCGTCTGGCCGAGCGCGTCGAACAGAGCCTGCAGCGCGGGCTTGGGCGCGGCCGCCGTGAGTGCCGTCACGTTGAGGTGCAAGGGAAGGAGTGTGGCGTGCGGTGCCTCGTCGAGCACGGCGCGGGCGGCGAGACCGACGTCGACCTCGACCAGCCGGCCACGCCGGAGGGCGGAACCGAGCAGGTCGCCGACGCCGCCGGACGCCGGGCGTGCCAGTGCCTCGACCGCCACGACCCCGCCCGTGTGAAGGCTGTACAGCGGCTGGAACGCGAAGCGAACCTGGTTCACACCGACTCCCACGCTCCGAATATTCACCCGCTTCTGGCCCGCATCAGTGAAAAGCTGCCTGATAGTTACACACCAATAACAGCGCAATCAACCTGGCGCGCACCACTGTCACCTTCCTGTTTAGGCCATCCAGCTGAAGTTCTGTTGAACAGCTACTGAGCAGTAGTGACAACAGGTGACCGTTACTGAATTGTGTGCTCGCGTGACCTCGCTGAGTAGGCGCGCGACCACGTGACCGGGGGCGTGCTGAGCACGGAGCACCTCCACGGCCGCTTCGACGAGCGCGCGTTGTGAGCCGTTCCCATCGTGCCGAGCACCGGAGGCGGGCGATCCCCGCGGTCGGCGCGCTGTTCGGCCTGCCGGAACCCGACGGCGGCGACGACGGGACGGCGCGGCGGAGGCGTTCACCTGCCGAAGGGCGCCCCGGTCCTGCAGTAGGTTCGCGACATGGCGACAGCGGCTGAGCGGCTGCGCTGGGCGGTGGACACCCTCGGCGTCGGCCCCGGCGACCGGGTGCTGGAGATCGGCTGCGGTCACGGCGTCGCCGTCTCGCTCGTGTGCGGGCGGCTCCGGGGCGGTTCGATCACCGCGATCGACCGCTCGCCGGTGATGATCGAGCACGCGGCGCGGCGCAACGCTGACCACGTCGAGCGCGGCACGGCCACGCTCGCGGCCACCTCGCTGCTGGACGCCGAGTTCGATGCGGAGTTCGGCTCCGCCCGGTTCGACGTCGTCTTCGCGATCCACGTCCCGGTGTTCCTGCGCGGCGACCCCGCGCGGGAACTGGCCGTCGTGCGTGGACTGCTGGCGCCGCGTGGCCGGTTCGTCGTCATCGGGCAGCCGCTGGACCCGGCGCAGGCCGCGCCGACGGCGACGCGGCTGAGCGCCGTGCTGACCGGCAACGGGTTCGCCGTGTCGGACGTGGTCGTCGAACGGCTGGAGAAGGGCCCCGCGGTGAGCGTCGCGGCGACGGTGGCGTGATTCTCCGTCTCTCGATCACCGGGTTCTGACTGTCTGGTGTGGACATCCACGGGCGGAGAATGCGAGGTCGTGGATTTGCCGGGGCCACGTTGCCCCGCGGATCGAAACGATTCTGGGGGTGGTGGTTGATCTGCCCCGTTTTCCCGGCCGGCGGCGCGAGCGCGACGAAATTTCCGGCGGGACCTGTCCCCGGCGCGCGCGATCCGGAAAATCGCGGCGCCACCCGTTCTCCGATGCTGTCGCGAACGGGGTTGCGTGCCGTGGGACGGCCTGCCACGGTGGTCCACCCCGGGTGCGCGGGCGAGTACCCGGGGTCGCCAAAACCGCTTGTGTTGATCATTACGCAACCTGTTGCTGAATACGCTACGAACTCAGCGTGAGCCCGCCTGTCGGAAGTTCGGGCGAGAAATCCGCCGGAATATCGACCCAGGGCAACCTTGAGTAGCATCGGCTACTCCAAACGAGTTATTTTGTTGCATGGCGCACATTTCGCTTGGACGGGGTGTCAAGTGGGCAACGGTATCGCGGCGCCACAACGCTCCTACCACGCGGTATACGCGTACGGGGTGCGTGTGGGGGCCGTGTTCGCGCAGTGCACGGCGGTACGGAATGCGTCCCACGGCGCTATACATGGGGTGAAATCGCACGTCACGCAATCGACGCATTGATCGGGTGCCGCTCACATCAATAGATTGGTTTCAGGCGGTTTGCACAGATCAGCGCCGATGTGCGCAACCCGGCCGAGTCGGGGTGGAGGAAACGGGTCTTGCGGGAGACCCGGTGTCGGCTGCGCTCACCAGCGCGCCGCAGGCCGCATTTCGGACTGACCGCGAAATCGTGGGTCCGGCCTGTTCTATTTCGGGTGCCATTTTCCGGCGAATCGAAGCGAGCCGTGACAGCGAGCCGTGACCGAGGAGGCAACGCGTAGATGAAGGAATCAACGGCCGACCAGACGGACGTGCAGACAGCCGTGACCGCGGAGACGTCCCGGCAGCAGGCGCATCCAGCGCAGGAGTTCGGGGCGGATCCGTTGACCGTGCGCGAGACCGGCCACTACACCAACGAGTACGTGAAGGGCTTCGTCGAGAAGTGGGACGAGCTCATCGACTGGCGCAAGCGCTACGAGAGCGAGGGCGGGTTCTTCGTCGACCTGCTCAAGTCCCGTGGGGTGAAGTCGGTGCTCGACGTGGCCACCGGCACGGGGTTCCACTCGGTGCGGCTCGTGGAGGAGGGCTTCGACACGGTCAGCGTCGACGGCAGCGCGGAGATGCTGGCGAAGGCGTTCGAGAACGGGCTCGACTACGGCGGGCACATCCTGCGCGTGGTGCACGCCGACTGGCGCTGGCTCAACCGCGATGTGCACGGCCAGTTCGACGCCGTGGTGTGCCTCGGCAACTCGTTCACGCACCTGTTCTCCGAACGCGACCGGCGCAAGGCGCTCGCCGAGTTCTACGCCGTGCTCAAGCACGACGGCGTGCTGATCCTCGACCAGCGCAACTATGACTCCATTTTGGACAACGGCTTCAGCAGCAAGCACACGTACTACTACTGCGGCGAGGCCGTGACCGCCGAACCGGAGTACGTCGACGAGGGCCTCGCGCGGTTCCGGTACCAGTTCCCGGACAACTCGCAGTACCACCTCAACATGTTCCCGCTGCGCAAGGACTACACGCGCACACTGCTGCGCGAGGTCGGTTTCCAGCGCGTCGAGACCTTCGGGGACTTCCAGGAGACCGTGAGCGCGGAGGATCCCGACTTCTTCATCCACGTCGCCGAGAAGCGCTACGTCGAGGCGGGCGACGAGTCGCGGACCTACTCGACCGCGGTGAACGTCGCCCGCGACTACTACAACTCCGGGGACGCGGACAACTTCTACTACCACGTCTGGGGAGGCGAGGACATCCACGTCGGGCTGTACGAGGCGCCCGAGGAGGAGATCGCCCCGGCCAGCAGGCGCACGGTGGAACGGATGGCGGGCAAACTCGGGCTCGCCGAGGGCGACCGCGTGCTCGACATCGGTTCCGGCTACGGAGGCGCGGCACGCTACCTCGCCAAGACCTACGGGTGCAAGGTGACGTGTCTCAACCTCAGCGAGGTCGAGAACGAGCGGAACCGCCGGTTCTCCGAGGAACAGGGACTGTCGCACCTCATCGAGGTCGTCGACGGGTCGTTCGAGGATCTGCCGTTCGAGGACAACGAGTTCGACGTCGTGTGGTCGCAGGACGCGATGCTGCACAGCGGCGATCGGGTCCGCGTGCTGCAGGAGGTGACCAGGGTCCTCACGCCGAGGGGCCAGTTCCTGTTCACCGACCCGATGGCCGCCGACGACTGCGACAAGATGTCGCTGCGGCCCATCCTCGACCGCCTGCACCTCGATACGATGGGATCGCCGTCGTTCTACCGCCGCGAGCTGGCCAGGCTGGGCATGTCGTCGGTCGAGTTCGAGGACCACACTCAGCAGCTCGCGACGCATTATGGACGGGTTCTCGAGGAGACCGAGCGACGTAACGGGGACCTCTCTGGCAACGTTAGTACCGAATATCTGACGCGGATGAAGATCGGACTGAAGAACTGGGTCGAAGGTGGTCGTGCGGGCAACCTGGCGTGGGGGATCTTCCACGTCCGCGCGTGAGCCCGAGAGTCCCCGTCCCCCCAACGGCAAAGGAAACACTGTGACTGCAAATCGAAGGTTGTTCACGAGCGAGTCGGTGACCGAGGGCCACCCGGACAAGATGTGCGACGCCATCAGCGACTCCATTCTGGACGCGATGCTCGCCGCCGACCCCCGCAGCCGCGTCGCGGTGGAATCCCTGATCACCACCGGCCAGGTGCACGTGGCGGGCGAGGTCACCACCGATGCCTACGTCGACGTACCGACGCTGGTGCGCGACAAGGTGCTGGAGATCGGCTACGACTCGTCGGCGAAGGGCTTCGACGGCGCGTCGTGCGGTGTGAACGTGGCGATCGGTTCGCAGTCGCCGGACATCGCGCAGGGTGTGGACACCGCGTACGAGTCGCGGTTGGAGAACGCGCTCGACGACCTCGACAAGCAGGGCGCCGGTGACCAGGGGCTGATGTTCGGCTACGCGTGCTCGGACACGCCGGAGCTGATGCCGTTGCCGATCGCGCTGGCCCACCGCCTCTCGCGCAGGCTGACCGAGGTGCGCAAGAACGGCACGATCCCGTACCTCCGTCCCGACGGCAAGACACAGGTGACCATCGAGTACGCCGGTGACCAGCCGGTCCGGCTCGACACCGTGGTGATCTCCAGCCAGCACGCCGAGGGCATCGACCTGGACAAGATGCTGGCCGTCGACCTCACCGAGCAGGTGCTCAAGCCGGAGATCGCCTCGCTCGGGCTCTCGGCCGAGGAGCCGAAGGTGCTCATCAACCCGACGGGCCGCTTCGTGCTCGGCGGGCCGATGGGCGACGCGGGCCTGACGGGTCGCAAGATCATTGTCGACACCTACGGCGGCATGGCCCGTCACGGTGGTGGCGCGTTCTCGGGCAAGGACCCGTCGAAGGTCGACCGCTCGGCGGCCTACGCCACGCGCTGGGTCGCCAAGAACATCGTCGCCGCCGGCCTGGCCGAGCGCGCCGAGATCCAGGTCGCCTACGCGATCGGCAAGGCCGCGCCCGTGGGCCTGTTCGTGGAGACCTTCGGCACCGAGAAGGTGGCGCCGGAGAAGATCCAGGCCGCGATCGACGAGGTGTTCGACCTGCGTCCCGCCGCGATCATCCGCGACCTCGACCTGCTGCGGCCGATCTACTCCCAGACCGCGTCCTACGGGCACTTCGGGCGCACCGACGTCGACCTGCCGTGGGAGCGTACCGACCGGGCTCCCGCGCTGAAGGACGCCGCGAAGGCGTGAGCCGCACCGCACGGCAGCCCCGCCAAGACGACCCGAGGAGTGTGCCCCTGTCATGCGCATCGCTGTGACCGGCTCGATCGCGACCGACCATCTGATGGTGTTCCCCGGCAAGTTCGCCGACCAGTTCGTCGAGGACCAGCTGGAGAAGGTGTCCCTGTCCTTCCTGGTCGACCAGCTCGACATCCGCCGTGGCGGTGTCGCGGCCAACATCTCGTTCGGGCTCGGCAGCCTCGGCATGACGCCGGTGCTGGTCGGCGCCGTGGGCACCGACTTCGACGAATACCGATCGTGGCTGGAGCGTCACGGGGTGGACACCAAGTCGGTGCACGTCTCGCAGACCAGGCACACGTCGCGGTTCCTCTGCACCACCGACGAGACGCAGGCGCAGATCGCCTCGTTCTACGCGGGGGCGATGGAGGAGGCCCGTGACATCGAGCTGCGCACGGTCGCCGACCGGCTCGGCGGGCTCGACCTCGTGGTGGTGGCCCCCAACGACCCGGTGGCGATGGTCCGGCACACCCAGGAGTGCCGGGAGCGGGGCTACGCCTTCGCCGCTGACCCGTCGCAGCAGCTGGCCCGCATGGAGGGGCCGGACGTCCGTTCGCTGGTGGAGGGCGCGTCGTACCTGTTCACCAACGAGTACGAGACGTCGTTGCTGCTCAAGGTCACGGGCTGGTCCGAGAAGGAGGTCTTCGACCGCGTCGGGCTGTGGGTCCGCACCCACGGTCCCGACGGGGTGCGGATCGAGGGCAAGGATGCCGAATCGGTGACCATTCCGGCACACAAGGTGACGGAGGAGACCGACCCCACCGGCGTCGGCGACGCCTTCCGGTCGGGCTTCCTGTGGGGCGTCCACGCGAGGCTCGGGGTGGAGAGGTCTGCCCAGGTTGGCTGTACGCTGGCTGCGATCGTGCTGGAGAGCGTCGGGACCCAGGAGTACACATTGGACAGGGCTGACCTCTCTGAACGCGTCGCCAGGACCTACGGCAATGACGCCGCGGCCGAGATCGAGTCGAAACTGCGAGTGTGAGCATGGAGAGTTCGTTCCTGAACGCGCTGGAACGACGGGTGCTGGTCGCCGACGGTGGCATGGGCACCGCGTTGCAGGCCTACGACCTGACGCTGGACGACTTCGCCCAGCTCGAGGGTTGCAACGAGATCCTCAACGAGACCCGGCCCGACGTGGTGAGCGCGGTCTACCGGAGTTTCCTCGAGGCGGGCTCCGACGCGATCGAGACGAACACGTTCGGCACCAACCTCGCCAACCTCGGGGAGTACGACATCCCCGAGCGCATCCGTGACCTGGCGGAGAAGGGCACGACCCTGGCCAGGCAGGCGGCGGACGAGTTCTCCACTGTGGACAAACCACGCTTCGTGCTCGGCTCGGTGGGGCCGGGCACGAAGCTGCCCACCCTCGGCCACGCGCCGTACGCGGCGCTGCGCGACGCGTATGTCGACAACGTGCTGGGGCTGCTCGACGGTGGCGCGGACGCGGTGCTGGTGGAGACCTCGCAGGACCTGCTGCAGACCAAGGCCGCGATCATCGGCGCGAAGCGCGCGATGGCGCAGGCGGGCAGGCGGGTGCCGATCATCGCCCAGGTGACCGTGGAGACCACGGGCACGATGCTGGTCGGCTCCGAGATCGGCGCCGCGCTGACCTCGCTCGAGCCGCTCGGCATCGACCTGATCGGCATGAACTGCGCCACCGGGCCCGCCGAGATGAGCGAGCACCTGCGGGTGCTCGCGCAGCACGCGCGGATTCCGCTGTCGGTGATGCCCAACGCCGGCCTGCCGGAGCTGGGTCCCAACGGTGCCGTCTACCCGCTGCAGCCCGACGAGCTGGCCCAGGCGCTGCGCGGCTTCGTCACCGAGTTCGGCGCCCGCCTGGTGGGCGGCTGCTGCGGCACCACCGGCGAGCACATCAGTGCCGTCGCCGAGGCCGTGGCGGAGCTGGAGCCGAGGCCGCGCACCCCCGAGGTGGTGCCGTCGGTGTCGTCGGTCTACCAGTCGGTGCCCTTCCAGCAGGACGCGTCGATCCTCAACATCGGCGAGCGCACCAACGCCAACGGCTCCAAGGCGTTCCGCGAGGCGATGCTCGAGGAGCGCTACGACGACTGCGTGGAGATCGCCAAGGCGCAGACGCGTGAGGGCGCCCACATGCTGGACCTGTGCGTCGACTACGTGGGCAGGGACGGCACGCGCGACATGCGTGAGCTGGCCTCGCGGCTGGCCACGGCGTCCACGCTGCCGATCATGGTCGACTCCACCGAGCCCGAGGTCGTGGAGGCCGGGCTCGAGCACCTCGGCGGCCGGTGCGCGATCAACTCGGTGAACTACGAGGACGGCTACGGGCCCGAGAGCCGGTTCCACAAGGTCATGGAGATGGCCGTCGAGCACGGCGCCGCCGTGGTGGTCACCTGCATCGACGAGGAGGGCCAGGCCCGCACCGCGGACTGGAAGGTGCGCGTGGCCGAGCGCGCCATCGCCGACCTCACCGACAACTGGGGGCTCGACGCCTCCGCGATCATCATCGACTGCCTCGTGTTCCCGATCACCACGGGCCAGGAGGAGGTCCGCAAGGACGCCATCGAGACGATCGAGGCCATCCGGCGGCTCAAGCGGCTCCACCCGGAGGTGCAGACGACGCTCGGGCTGTCGAACGTCTCGTTCGGGCTCAACGCGGCCGCGCGGCAGGTGCTGAACTCGGTGTTCCTCAACGAGTGCCGGGAAGCCGGGCTCGACTCGGCGATCGTGAACTCCTCGAAGATCCTGCCGATGACCAAGATCGAGGAGGAGCCGAGGAAGGTCGCGCTCGACCTGGTCTACGACCGGCGCAGCGAGGGCTACGACCCGCTGCAGAAGCTCATGGAGCTGTTCGAGGGCAAGACGGCCTCGTCGAGCAGGGCGTCGCGCGCCGAGGAACTGGCGAAGCTGCCGCTGTTCGAGCGGCTGGAGCGCCGGATCGTCGACGGCGAGCGCAACGGCCTCGACGCCGACCTCGACGCGGCGATGGCGGAGAAGCCGCCGCTGGCGATCATCAACGAGAACCTGCTCGCCGGTATGAAGGTGGTCGGCGAGCTGTTCGGCTCGGGGCAGATGCAGCTGCCGTTCGTGCTCCAGTCGGCCGAGGTGATGAAGGCCGCTGTGGCCCAGCTCGAACCGCACATGGAGAAGGACGACTCCGGCGGGAAGGGCAGGCTGCTGCTCGCCACGGTCAAGGGCGATGTCCACGACATCGGCAAGAACCTGGTGGACATCATCGTCTCCAACAACGGCTACGACGTGGTCAACATCGGCATCAAGCAGCCGATCAACGCCATCCTGGAGGCCGCCGAGGAGCACCGGGTCGACGCCATCGGCATGTCCGGCCTGCTGGTGAAGTCCACGGTGATCATGAAGGACAACCTGCGGGAGATGAACTCCCGCGGCGTCGCGGCCAAGTACCCGGTGCTGCTGGGTGGTGCCGCGCTCACGCGGACGTTCGTGGAGAACGACCTCGACGAGGTCTACGAGGGCGACGTCCGCTACGCCAAGGACGCCTTCGAGGGCCTGACGCTGATGGACCGCCTGATGGCGATCAAGCGTGGTGACACTCCGGAGGAGGACGCCGCCGAGCAGGAGAAGAAGGCCGAGCGCAAGGCCCGGCGGGAGCGCTCGCTGCGCATCGCCGAGAAGCGCAAGGCCGAACAGGGCGACGAGCCCACGCTCGACGACACCACCCGGTCCGATGTGGACGCCGACGCGCCCGTGCCGACGCCGTCGTTCTGGGGCTCGAAGGTCGTCAAGGGCGTCGCGGTGAACGACTACCTCTCGCTGCTCGACGAGCGCGCCACGTTCTTCGGCCAGTGGGGCCTGCGCGGCGCGCGCAAGGGCGAGGGGCCCTCGTACGAGGAGCTGGTCGAGACCGAGGGCAGGCCCCGGCTGCGCGCGTGGGTCGACGAGCTGTCGACCGCGGGCATCCTGCAGCACGCGGCGCTGGTCTACGGCTACTTCCCGTGCTACTCCGAGGGCAACGACCTCGTGGTGCTCGACAAGGACGAGCCGGACGCCCCCGAGCGGCTGCGGTTCACCTTCCCCCGGCAGCGCCGCGACCGGCGGCTGTGCCTTGCCGACTTCTACCGGTCCAAGGAGAAGGCGATCGAGACCGGGCAGGTCGACGTGCTGCCCCTGCAGCTGGTGAGCATGGGCCAGCCGATCGCTGACTACGCGAACGACCTGTTCGCGAAGAACGCCTACCGCGACTACCTGGAGATCCACGGCCTGGGCGTGCAGCTCACCGAGGCGCTCGCCGAGTACTGGCACCGCCGCATCCGCCAGGAGCTGCTGTTCTCGTCGGGCTCCTCGGCCGCGGACGAGGACCCGGCGGACGTCAAGGAGTTCTTCAAGCTGGGATACCGTGGCGCGCGGTTCTCCCTCGGCTACGGGGCGTGCCCCGACCTCGAGGACCGGGCCAAGATCGTCGAGCTGCTCGAGGCGGAGCGCATCGGCGTCGAGCTGTCCGAGGAATTCCAGCTGCATCCCGAGCAGTCCACCGACGCGATCGTCGCCCACCACCCCGAAGCGAAGTACTTCAACACGTGAGGAGAGAGTTCTTGAACGCGAAGTTGCAGAAGGTCAACGGCCTCGAGTTCGCCGTCGCCGACCTGAAGCTGGCCGAGGCGGGCAGGCACCAGATCAGGCTGGCCGAGCACGAGATGCCGGGCCTGATGGCGACTCGCAGGGAGTATGCGGACTCCCAGCCGCTGAAGGGCGCTCGCGTCGCGGGCTCGCTGCACATGACCGTGCAGACCGCCGTGCTGATCGAGACGCTGGTCGCGCTCGGCGCCGAGGTGCGCTGGGTGTCGTGCAACATCTTCTCGACCCAGGACGAGGCCGCGGCCGCGATCGTGGTGGGCCCGAACGGCACGCCCGAGCAGCCCGCGGGCGTCCCGGTGTTCGCGTGGAAGGGCGAGACGCTCGAGGAGTACTGGTGGTGCACCGAGCAGCTCTTCCAGTTCGGTGACCAGGGCCCGAACATGATCCTCGACGACGGTGGCGACGCGACCCTGCTCGTGCACAAGGGCGTCGAGTTCGAGGCCGCGGGTGCCGTGCCGGACCCCACCGAGGAGGACCCGCACGAGTACCAGGTCATCCTCTCGACGCTGAAGGCCTCGCTGGCCGCCGACTCGAAGCGGTTCACCCGGATCGCCGAGAGCATCAAGGGCGTCACCGAGGAGACCACCACCGGCGTGCACCGCCTGTACGAGTTCGCCAAGACCGGCGACCTGCTGTTCCCGGCGATCAACGTCAACGACTCGGTCACCAAGTCGAAGTTCGACAACAAGTACGGCTGCCGCCACTCCCTGGTGGACGGCATCAACCGCGCCACCGACGTCCTCATCGGCGGCAAGGTCGCCGTGGTGTGCGGCTACGGCGACGTGGGCAAGGGCTCGGCCGAGTCGCTGCGCGGCCAGGGCGCGCGCGTGATCGTCACCGAGATCGACCCGATCTGTGCGCTGCAGGCCGCGATGGACGGGTTCCAGGTGACCACGCTCGAGGACGTGGTGGAGACCGCCGACATCTTCGTGACCACCACCGGCAACTTCGACATCATCACCGCCGAGCACATGGCGCGGATGAAGCACCAGGCAATCGTCGGCAACATCGGTCACTTCGACAACGAGATCGACATGGCAGGCCTGGAGAAGACCCAGGGCGTGCAGAAGGTCGAGATCAAGCCGCAGGTGCACGAGTACACGTTCGCCGACGGGCACTCGATCATCGTGCTGTCCGAGGGCAGGCTGCTGAACCTGGGCAACGCGACCGGTCACCCGAGCTTCGTGATGTCCAACAGCTTCACCAACCAGACGATGGCGCAGATCGAGCTGTTCACCAAGCCCGGCGAGTACGACAAGCAGGTGTACGTCCTGCCGAAGCACCTCGACGAGAAGGTGGCCCGGCTGCACCTCGACGCGCTCGGCGTGAAGCTCACCAAGCTCACCAAGGAGCAGGCGGCCTACATCGGCGTCGACGTGGAGGGCCCGTACAAGCCCGAGCACTACCGCTACTGAGTCACCTGCGGTGAAGGGCACCTTTACTGCGTTCAACGCGGTAAAGGTGCCCTTCACCGCGGTTCTGCAGGGTTCTGCTGGGTTCGAGCGAGTGAGAGAGGTGCTTCGTGCGCAGGGTTGCCGACCGGTTGAGTGCGGCTGACGGTCCGACGTTCTCGGTGGAGTTCTTCCCGCCGAGGGACGAGCCGGACGAGGCCGTGCTCTGGCGGGCGATCCGGGAGCTGGAGCCGCTCGATCCCGCGTACATGTCGATCACCTACGGCGCCGGTGGTTCCAGCCGCGACGGCACCATCCGCAACATCGCCAGGGTCGCCACCGACACGACCCTCGTGCCGATGGCGCACCTGACGGCGGTCGACCACTCCGTGGCTGAGCTGCGCAACGTCATCGGCCACTTCGCGGCGGTCGGGGTGCACAACATCCTCGCGCTGCGCGGCGACCCGCCCGGCGACCCGATGGGGGAGTGGGTCGCCCACCCCGAGGGCCTGAACTACGCCGAGGAGCTGGTGCGGCTCATCCGCGAGCTCGGCGACTTCTGCGTCGGGGTGTCGGCGTTTCCCTACGGCCACCCGCGCTCGGCCGACCTCGACACCGACACCACCTACCTGGTGCGCAAGCTGCGGGCGGGCGCCGACTTCGCCATCGCGCAGCTGTTCTTCGAGGCCGACGACTTCCTGCGGCTGCGCGACCGCGTGGCCGCGGCGGGGTGCGACGCGGCGATGCTGCCCGGCATCATGCCGCTGACCACGCCCCGGACCCTGCGCAAGACGATCGAGCTGTCGGGGGCCACCCCGCCACGCAGGCTGCTCGAGCGGCTCGAACCGCTGGCCGACGACCCCAAGGCGTTTCGCGCCGAGGGCCTCGACGTGGTCACCGAGCTCTGCTCGCAGCTGCTCGACGAGGGTGTGCCCGAGCTGCACTTCTACACGTTCAACCGGTCGAAGGCGACGCGTGAGCTCGTCGACCGGCTCGGCCTGCGCTCGCCGTCGCTCGCACTGACCTGAGCCGGCCAGACGCGCGCTGATGCAGTCGAGCGTCGTGGCCATGGGCGTGGTGACGCCGCCCGGGTTGACTGCTCGGCATGACCGACGGGCTGTTCGTCACCCTGACCCTGCTCGCGGCGCTCGGCAGCGGCCTGATCGCCGGGGTGTTCTTCGCGTTCTCCACGTTCGTCATGGCCGCGTTCGCCCGGCTGCCCGCCGCGACCGGTGCCGTGGCGATGCGGTCGGTGAACCGGACCGTGCTCAACCCGCTGTTCCTGTCGGTGTTCGGCGGCACGGCGTTGCTGTCGGCCGTCCTCGCGGTGCTGTCGGTGGTGAGCTGGCCGGACCACGGTGGCGGCTGGTCGCTCGCCGCAGGCGTCTCCTACGTCGCAGGCTCGTTCGTCCTCACGGCCGTGGTGCACGTTCCGCGGAACGAGGCGCTGGGGCGCATCGATCCGGACAGTGGTGAGGCGGCGGCGTTCTGGGCGCGTTACGTGCCGGTCTGGACGGCGTGGAACCACGTGCGCACCCTGGCCTCCCTCGCCGCCTGCGCGCTGTTCGTCGTCGCGCTCGTGACTCGATGACGACCCGGTTGCCGGGGGACGGCGGGTCCTAAGGCCCTAGTGCGGCGGAACCCGACCCAAGACCGTGGAGTGGACCACGGCCGAGGGGTCAGTGAGGAGTCCCGCATGTACCAGACCACGGTGGGTGCCGTGATGACGCGCGATCCCGTGTCGGTTGGGCCCGACGCCGACTTCAGGGTCATCGTCGAGCTGCTCATGAGTCACGACTTCGGCGCGGTTCCCGTCGTGAACGCCGAGCAGGTGCTGTTGGGCGTGATCGCGGAGTCCGACCTGGTGCTCAAACACGAGGAGCTCGCAGCGCGCGACGAGCAGCCGCCGGTGCTCGCCCGGCAGCGCGCGCGGCAGCGGTGGAACCGGTCGTGGGTCACGCGGGCGGTCGATTTCATGACCACCCCGGTGCTGACGCTCGACGCGGGCGACTCACTCGGCGCGGCGGCGCGCGAGTTCGGCCGCTCTGGCGTGCGCAGGCTGTACGTGCTGGAGGACGGGTTGCTCGCGGGCGTGATGACCCGCGGCGACCTGCTCAAGGCCTTCGTCCGGTCCGACGACGAGATCCGCGACGAGCTCCGGCACGACGTACTGCACGAGGTGTTCGGGCGGGCGCTGGCCGCGGACCCCGGCGGGGTGGACGTGGCCGTCGACCGCGGGGTGGTGACGCTGGTGGGTACGGTGCGCAGCCGCTCCGAGGCCGACCTCGCGCAGCGCCTGGCCGAGCACGTGCTCGGCGTCGTGCACGTGCGTAACGAGCTCACTCACCGAGTGGTCGACGACGACGCGTCCGGGCTCGCGCGGCGCTGACGTCCGGCGGGCGCGGGCGAGGAGTCCCGCTGCTCCGGGATGGGCAGCAGGGCGACGCGCTGGCCGGACAGCCGGGCGATCCGCACGTGGATGCCGTTGTCGAAGGCATAACGCAACGCCAGCACGTGCTGGAAGGCAGGGCGATCGTGATGATCGAGCGGACGGGCCAGCCCGACCCCGGTGACCGTCCAGCTGGAGTGCTCACCCGCGAAGGAGATCGTCACGGGCCTTCCCGTGGCGGCGCGGGTGAGCGTGGGATCGATGCCGGTGGGCACCAGCACGTCGCCACCGTCCTGCACGAAGCAGGCGAGTGGCACGGGAGTCTCCCCGTCGACCGCGACCATCGCCGTGTGGCTGTGGCCGTGTGCGCAGACGAGTCGGAGGCAGTCGGAATGGGTCAGCTCGAGCGCGTCCACAACCGCTCCTTCAGCCGTGCGAGCTTGCTGAAACGGCGGTCGCACGGGCGGCCGCCTGCCCTCCCCCGGCGGGACGGGAAAACCTTGGCAAAGGTTTCACCGCGGTCGCCGCAGGCTTCACAATTCCTTAGTACGCCAGGAGAATTGATTCGTCCAGGCCTCGAGTCCGATTCGGAACACGGGCCACGACCCGGAGGTGGCACATGTCGATCACGGAGAGCCGCAGCGGTGTGTTGCCTGTTCGCACCGAGTTCACCTTGGTGTGGCGTGGATACGATCGCGGCCGCGTCAACAAGTACGTGCGGGCGGTGGAGGAAGAGCTGCGCTTGCTCGCCGCCGACCGCGACTCGGCCGCCGACACCGCCGAACGGCTGGCGGATGATCTGGATGCCGCCCGATCCGAGAACGACGAGTTACAGCAACGTCTCGAACGGGTGATGCGCACACCGATCGAGTCGGACGGACTGTCGGAACGACTGCTGGGCATGGTCGATCTCGCCCACGCCGAAGCCGACGAGATCATCGAGCACGCCCGTACGGAGGCCGAGCAGAGCTGGGCCCGCGCGCACGAGGCCGCGGAACGGTTGCGGGAGCGCTACGACCGGATGCTGGTCGACCTGGACGAGCGCCGGGAGCAGATGGAGACCGAGCACCGCGAGCTGATGACCACGGCCCGCGCCGACATCGAGGCGATGACCGAGAGGGCGCAGCAGCACCGCAGGGAGCTCGACGAGCGGGCCGCGCGCAGGAGGCAGGAGGCCGAGCGCGAGTTCGCGGCCGCGATGCTGCGCCAGCGCGAGGAGACCTCGCGGTTGATCGAGGAACGCGACGCCGCGGCGAAGGCCGAGGCGGAGCGGTTGGTGGCCGACGCGACCGAGCGGGCGCGGGAGTGCGACGCGCTCCGGCGCCGCATCGCCGAGGAGCTGCGCACGGCCCGCGAGGTGCTGGCGGCGGCGATCCCGCTGACCGAGCCGCTGGAGGGCGAGGACGAGGTGAGGGCGACGGCGGCACCGGAGCCCGATCCGGAGTCGCGGCGACCCTCGCCCGAACCGAGGGCGCCGTCGACGCTGCCCGAGCAGCGCGACATCTCGCCACCGGTGATCCAGCCGGCCGCGGGATCCTGAGCGCGACCGGGCGCTCGTGGGCACAGGTGACGTGCCCGCTCCTCCGTCCCGGTGGTCACGTCGCGCCTCTCTTGCAAACGATGATCATCACCAGTAGCACTGGAAGTGCTGGTTATCCCACTGCTGAGAGGCTGGAGGCCGACTGATGTCGCTGAACGTGCCCACCGAGCTGCTGGACCGCGCCGAACGAGGCGAGGTGACCGACGCCGAGTTCGTCGCCTGTGTGCGCGAGTCGCTGCCCTACGCGTGGCAGGTGGTCTCGGGCGTGGTCGCGGATCTCGAGACCGGCAGGGAGCCCTTCGCCGACGACTCCACGCCGCCGCCGAGCGAGGCCGAGCGCGGTCAGCTGCTGCGTGCGCTGGCCTCCGACTCGATCCGCGGCGGACTGGAGCGGCACTTCGGTGTGAAGCTCGCCTTCCAGAACTGCCACCGCGTGGGCGCGTTCCGGCCCGCCGCCGTGGACAGTGCCGACTACCGCGACTTCATCTCCGTCCGTGGTCAGCTGCTCAACCAGAGCCCCGAGCTGCGCGACTGCTAGACCCGATCCTCGGGACCGCGGCTCCCGCGCAGCGCGGGCAGCACCTCCGCGCCGAGTCGCGCGATGGTGTCCAGCGTGCGCTCGCGGGAGCCGCAGCCCTCGACCATCAGGATCACGTGCTCGATGCCCGTGCGTTCGACGCTCTCGCGCAGGCGGGCTGTGCAGTGGGCGGGGCTGCCCACCGGATGCAGTGAGCACAGCAGGTCCGTGTAGGCGTGCGGGTCCCGGCGGGTGCGCGGCCGGTCGTCGACGGGGACGTAGCCAGCCAGTCCCTCGGTGAGCCAGCCCCGGCATCGCCTCCCTCAGCTCCCGTCGTGCCCGCTCACGGTCGTCGGCGACGTGACAGAGCATCGCCGAGACGTGCGGCACACCCGTGGGGTCGCGGCCCGCGTCGGCCGCCGCCCGTTCGTAGGTCCGCACCAGCGCCGCCTTCTCGTCGTCGCCCGCGTGCAGGCCCAGCAGCATCGGCAGACCACGCACCGCCGCGAGCTCGGCCGTCGGGCGGGAGGTGCACGCCACCGTCACCGGCGGCGGCACCGGGAGCCGCGGCACCATCGGCACCTCCCTGAACGCGAACCGCGCGCCGTCGGCGCTCACCCGCTCGTCACGGAGGCACCGCAGCAGCAGGTCCAGGCTCTCCTCGAACCCGTGCTCGTAGCGGTCGAGACCGGTGCCGAACACCTCGAGGTCCACCCACGGCCCGCCCCGGCCGACGCCCAGGTGGAAGCGTCCGCCGGAGAGCCGGTCCAGCAGCGCGACCTGTTCGGCGAGCGCCACCGGATGCGCCGTCGACAGCACGCTCACGCCGGTGCCGAGCGTGATCCTGCTGGTGGCGCCCAGTGCGTGTGCGGCGAACGTCACGGCCGAGGGGCACACGCCGTAGGACATGAAGTGGTGCTCGGCGATCCACGCGTCGTCGAAGCCCGCGTCCTCGGCCGCGCGCACCGCCTCCGCGGACCGCAGCAGCGCCTCGGTGTCGTCCTGACCGGGGAACCGGCCTGCCAGCGTGAAAATCCCGAACCTCACCCCGAGGACGTTACCGACGTCCGAAATGGACGGCGTGGAACAGCTCTCATGGGGGCCGAGGCGGCTGCGGCCATTACTGAGCGGTTGGTAACGTCGGATTTGTGGGGAGTCTCCGTACACGCATCGTTTCGTGGGCCACGCGCAGGTACCTGGCCAGAGTGCAGAAAAAGGGCCTCGACCTGTCGAAGCTCTCGGTCCTGCCCGACGCGGCGCTCATGCCGCTCAAGCGCGACGGGCTCGACCCCGTCAGGGAGCTGGACCGGGCGAGGGAGGACACCCCCGTCACCAAGCTGCCGGTGCCGTTCGGCCTGAACGTCTGGCTGGTCAGCGGCTACGAGGAGGCCAAGGCCGTGCTGGGCGACGCCAAGTCGTTCAGCAACGACTTCGAGCACCTCGTCGGCAAGGCCGAGGGCGCGGACGAGAACCCCGGCGGCCTCGGGTTCGCAGACCCGCCCGTGCACACCCGCCTGCGCAAGCTGCTGACGCCGGAGTTCACGATGCGGCGCCTGTCACGGCTGCGGCCCGGCATCGACGCGATCGTCACCGAGCGGCTCGAGCACATGGCGAAGGCCGAAGGCCCCGTGGACCTCGTCGAGGAGTTCGCGCTGCCGATCCCGTCGCTGGTGATCTGCGAGCTGCTCGGCGTGCCCTACGAGGAGCGGGACGCCTTCCAGCACCTGGCCGTCGCCCGGTTCGACCTCTTCGGCGGTGCCGGCGCCTCGCTCGGGGCGATCTCCGAGTCGCTGGACTACCTGCTCGGCGTGGTCCGCGCGCAGCGCGAGAACCCCGGCGACGGGCTGCTCGGCATGATCATCACCGAGCACGGCGACGAGGTCGACGACCGCGAGCTGGCCGGTCTCGCCGACGGCGTGCTCACCGGCGGCTTCGAGACCACGGCGAGCATGCTCGCGCTGGGCGCGCTGGTGCTGCTGCAGGACAACGAGGCGTTCGCCAAGGTGCGCGACGACGACGAGTACGTCAGCGGGTTCGTGGAGGAACTGCTGCGCTACCTCACCGTGGTGCAGGTGGCGTTCCCCCGCTTCGCGCGCGAGGACGTGACGATCGGCGGCGAGACCATCAAGCAGGGCGACATGGTGGTGGTGTCGCTGAGCGGCGCCAACCGCGACGACCTGCTCGGCCATGCGATGGGCGGCTTCGACGGCACGCGCGTGCCCACGAAGCACCTGGCGTTCGGTCACGGCGTGCACCGCTGCATCGGCGCGGAGCTGGCGCGCATGGAGCTGCGGCAGGCCTATCCCGCGCTGGTGCGCCGGTTCCCGGACATGCGCCTCGCCTGCGACGCCGACGAACTGGACTTCCGCAAGGTCTCGATCGTCTACGGCGTCGAGCACCTGCCCGTCACCCTCCGCTAGCGCTCGGTGGCAGGGGGCCACTGACTTGACCGTCGGAGCGTCGTTGTCCTGCGACAACGCGAGCGGCTAGGTTTGGATGTGTCGCCCTCGTTCCCGGTGATCGCCGGGACCCACGTCCCCCTGTCCCCAATGGGAGCCCCGCCGAGGATGTCTTCCAGGTCCGAATACTTCGACGGTCATCGCACCCGGTCCGTGTCCGAAGCACTGACCGGCCTGCGACTCGACGACCTGCTCTCCGGTGTCCAGCAGCGCCTCGCCGAACTCGGCAGGACCGGCGACCGGCTGCAGGCGCTGCTCGACGCCGTGCTCGCGGTGGGAGCCGGGCTGGAACTGGACTCCACGCTGCGGCGCATCGTCCACGCGGCCACGGAACTGGTGGGCGCGCGCCACGGCGTGCTGGGCGTGCTCGGCGACGACCGGACCAGGCTGCGGCGTTTCGTCTACGACGGCAGCGGGGACGTGCAGGAGCGGCTCGGCGAGCCACCGCGTGGTCCCGGCGTGCTCGACGTCCCGGTGCGGGTGCGCGACGAGGTGTTCGGAAACCTCTATCTCGCCGAGAAACGGGACGGTACCGGGTTCACCGCCGACGACCAGATCGTGCTCCAGTCGCTCGCCGCGGCCGCGGGCGTCGCCGTCGAGAACGCGCGGCTGTTCGAGTACTCGCGTATGCGGGAGCGCTGGTTCGAGGCGATCGGGACGGTCAACGCGGCGATACTGGCCGACGCGGCCACCGACGAGACACTGCACCTCATCGCCGAGTTCGCCGCCGAGATCTCCGACGCCGACCTCACGGTGATCCTGCTCGGCGGGCAGGGGGACGGGCTCGCGATCGCGGCGGCCGCGGGCGAGCGCGCCGACGCGCTGGCCGGAGTCAGCGTCTCCGCTGCCGATCCGGTGGTGTGCGACGTCTTCCGCACCGGGGAGACCACGCTCATCGCGGATCTCAACCTGGTGCCCCGTGCCAAACCGACCCTGCTGGGCGCCGCGTTCGGGCCGGCCGTGGTGACCGCGCTGCGCAACGCGGGCGGCATCGGGGGAGTGCTGCTCGCCGTGCGGGAGCGCGAGGCGCCGCAGTTCGGCACCGATCTGCTGCCCGTGCTGTCGTCGTTCGCCGATCAGGCCACGGTGGCGCTGGAGTTCTCGGACAAGCAGGACAACGAGCGCCAGCTCGCTCTGCTCGCCGACCGCGACCGCATCGCCCGCGACCTGCACGACCACGTGATCCAGCGGCTGTTCGCGACCGGGATGGCGCTGCAGGGAACGATGCGCAAGGTCACCGATCTCGACTCCCGTCAGCGCATCGCCGCCGCCGTGGAGCAGCTCGACCAGACCGTGGGGGAGATCCGCACGTCGATCTTCGACCTCAACTCCTCAGGGGAGCGGGGCGAGTCGGCTAGTCTGCGCCGCCGACTGCTCGACATCGCGGCCGACCTCAGCGAGCGCACAGCCGTGTCACCGTCGGTCCGGATCAGCGGGGCCGTGGACACGCTCGTGCCCGCCGACCTGACCGGCCAGGTCGAGGCAGCGGTCCGCATGGGTCTCGGCGTGGCGTTGCGCGCGTCCGTGACGTGGATCAGCCTCGACATCACCGTCGATGACGACGTGGTGGTGGAGGTGGCCGACGACGGCGACGCCGACGAGCACGCGGGCACGGCGGATCTCGCCCAGCTCAGGGCGGGTGCCCACGCGCGCGGTGGTGACGTGGTGCTCACCGCTCGTCCCGAGGGCGGCACGCGGTTCGGCTGGCGCGTGCCGCTGCCCGGCGTCTGACGACCCCGGCGGCCCGCGACGGGACGTCGCGTAGCGTGGCAGTCCGCTGGGTATCGGTGAGCAACGAAGGGATCTGCCCGATGCGGTTGAACGACGTCGCGTCCGCTCGCACTCTGCTGTTCGTGCCGGGCCACCGGCCCGACCGGTTCGCGAAGGCGGCGGCAGCGGGTGCCGACGGTGTGGTGCTCGACCTCGAGGACGCCGTCGCCGCGGAGGACAAGGACACCGCGCGCGAGCACGTCCGGACCTGGCTCGCCGAGGGCAACCAGGCCGTCGTCCGGGTCAACGCCGCCGACACCGAGCACCACGACGCCGACCTCGCGGCACTCGGCGGACTCGCCACCGTGGTGATGCTGCCCAAGGCGGAGCACGCGCGCGACGTCACCGCCGCGGCGGCCGTGCTCGGCTCGGGCACCGGTGTCGTGCCGCTGATCGAGACCGCGGACGGCGTGTTGAGGGCCCGCGAGATCTGTGCCGCGCCCGCCGCGGTGCGGCCCGCGTTCGGCAGCATCGACCTGGCAGCGCAGCTCGGTGTCGATCCCGACTCCCACACCGCGCTGGCCACGGCTCGTTCCACGCTCGTGCTCGCCGCGGCCGGTGCCGGATGCGCCCCGCCGCTGGACGGGGTCACCGCCGCGATCGGTGACGAGGCCAGGCTGGTGGCCGACACCGAGCACGCCGTCGCGCTGGGCTTCACCGGCAAGCTCTGCGTGCACCCGCGCCAGGTGGCCGCCGTGCACGCGGCGCTCGAGCCCTCGGCGGACGAGCTGCGCTGGGCCAGGGGTGTGCTGGCCGTGGCGACCACGGACGGCGCGGTGGGTGTGTTCGAGTCAACGATGGTCGACCGTCCGGTGGTGCTGCGCGCGGAGCGGCTGCTGAGCAGGGCCGGCCTGTCCGGCGCGCCCGCCTAGACCGGGCAGGCTAGCCGACGCGGCGGGCCTCGGCCTCGGTGACCGGGACCGCCGGTGCCACGCCGTGCAGCACGTGCGCGAGCACCTCGGCGCCGCGCACCACCCTCGGCCCGGGCCGGTTGAAGTAGGCGGGTCCATCGAGGATCCACACGGCGCCGTCGCGGACGGCGGGCAGTCCGGCCCAGCCCGGCAAGCCGGTGAGCAGGTCCAGCTCCGCGAGGGTGCGCTCGGGCGGGAACCCGCACGGAAGCACGAGCAGCACGTCGGGCCGCGCGTCGAGCACGTCCTGCCAGCGCATCGGAGTGGTGTGCTCTCCCGGTTCGGCGAGCAGTGGGGTGCCGCCCGCGGCGTCGATCTGTTCGGGAACCCAGTGACCCGCGGGCCAGAGCGGGTCGAGCCATTCGATCGCCACCACCCGGGGCCTCGGCCTGCCCGCGACCCGGCCGCGCACGTCGTCGAGTCTCGCGGTCAGCGCCGCGACGCGGCCGGCGGCCACCTCGGCCGAGCCGAGCGCCTCGCCGATCGTGCGCACGGAGCCGAGTACCCCGGGCAGTGTCTTCGCCTCGAGGCTGAACACCCGTGGTCCGCTGTCGAGCAACCGCACGGCGTCCGACACCTGTGCGTAGGACACGGCGCAGACGTCGCAGAGATCCTGTGTCAGCACGACGTCCGGCGCGAGCCGGGCCAGCAGCCCAGTGTCCACTGTGTACAGAGCGGACCCGCGATGGGCGCCGCCGACGGCGTCGGAGATCTCCCTGCTGCCGTGGCCGGTGCCGAGGTGATCGGCGGTGACGACGGGCACGGCCGCGACCTCCTCCGGCCAGTCGCACTCGTGGGTGCGGCCGACGAGGTCGGGCAGCCTGCCCAGCTCGGCGACGATGTCGGTGGCCGCGGGCAGCAGCGAGACGATCCGCATCCCGTCAGGCTAGGGGACCGGGTTCCGGGTGACGGAGTCCGAGTGTGGCCCGTCGAGCCGGTCGACGGCCTCCCGCGCCGTTCTGGCCGCGTGCTCGGCGTCCAGCGCGCGGTGCCGGTGGTCCGTGGCCTCGTCCGGCTGGTCGCACACGGCGGCCTCGCACTCGGCGACCAGCAGGTCCGCGGCGTTGGCGAACTCGACCGCGACCGAGACGAACCGGGCGCGCAGGCCCGCGACCAGGTCGTCGAGTGAGGTCTCCGGCGGATCGCGCCGCCCCTGGACCAGCCGGGTGCGGATGTGCTCCTGGGCGATGGCGTGCTGGGCTCGTGCGTCCGCCGCCTCGGTGCGGCGCAGTGCGGCTTCGGTGCGGTCGAGCCGGTTGGAGCTGGCGTGCAACAGCGCACGGGCCCGTTCGACGGCCTCCTCGGCACGGGCCCGGCGTACGGCGGCGGTGGGCCTGCCCTCACGCGCGGTGCGATCGAGCCGCCATTCCCACTGGTCGAGCTGCTGTTCCCGGCGGTTGGCCAGACGCTCGCGCGCGTCGGCGTCGTGCTCACGGGTGTTGGCTGCCAGTTCCCGTTCGTCGGCGATCTTGTCGCGTTGGACTGCGAGGAGGTCGCGCTCGTGGGCGAGCAGCTCCCGCTCCGCCTGCTGCTCGGGCTGCCCGGAATCGGTACTCACGGCGTCTGGCGCCCGGTCGCGGCCTTCATCGCCATTCAGGCAGTATGCGCCCGCTCGGGAACCGGCCGCAAACGTGGCCGGACGCTCACCCGGGATGCGGGATCAACTGGATCGGCCGATTCATTGTCCGAACCACGTGGTGAGTGAATTCCCGGTGTCACGGCCGGGGACTCGACAATGTTTTTCCAACAATACCGGCGGCCGAAGTTGATCATTGTTCACGATCATTGCGGCCATTTGGACGAATGGTTCCCGGGGTTTATTTACAACCGGCAATAGAATCACGTCGTCGTCTTGACAACGGCATCCGGCTGCGGTTGTCTCCTCGTGACTGATCACGTGGGGACGTATCGCTGAGTGAGCGATCGGCGCGGGGGCCGAATCGATCGCTCGCGAAAGAATTGTTCGGTTATTCGCGGGGCGCACCTTCACGGCAACGAATGTCCCGGTCCGGACACCGCGGCCCACGTACGCGGGGGCCGGGGCGGGGCGACGAACTGGGCGGGCCACGAAACCATGGACGAGACAGCGCAGGCACCGGGTCGCCAGACCGGTGCGCCGTGGCATCCGAAGGCATGGAGTCTGCGCACCAAGATCTCGGTGGTGCTGTTGCTGCCCGTGGTGGTGGCCCTAGTGCTGGCGGGCGTCCGCGTGCAGACAGGACTGGACCAGGCCAGCAGGCTCAGCGCCGTGCGCGACCGGCTGCCCGTGCTCAACGGCACGATCGAACTGTCCCGGCTCGTGGCCGACGAGATGGTGACCGCCACGACCCAGCCCGGCAGCGGGGCGCTGCGCGCGATGGTCGACGAGGTGGACGCCGCGGTCGTCGCGGTGCAGCGGGACGCCGATTTCGCCGGTCTGCCAACGGAAACCGGGCGCGAGCTCAACACCGCGCTCGGCTGGCTCAGCGGGCTGCGCACCGGCGTCGCCGACCCGATCGCGCTGACCGAGGGCTACCGCGAGGTGGTGCTGACCCTCAGCGAGCTGGTGCCGGGCCTGATCTCCGACGCGGGCAGCAGCGATCTCGACGCCACGGCGGCCACCACGCGCTCGATGATGCAGCTGCGGATGAACCTGGCCGTCGAGGAGGCGCTGCTCAACTCGGGTGGCGACCGGACCACCCTGGCGGCGGCCAACCGGGTAGCCGCCGAGGAAGCCGTGCTGAGCGCACAGATCCAGCGCGCGATGTCCGATGAGGACGCTGAGCGGTTCCAGTCGGTGGTGGCCTCGGCCTCGGCGCGGCAGGGCGCGCTGCGCAACGCGCTCACCGGTGTCCGCGTCGCCGACCTGTCCGCGCTGGTGACCCCGCTGGCGCGGGAGGCCGAGGCGATCGACGTCCTGGTCACCGGTCTCGCGGGCTCGCTGACGGGGACGGTCACGGAGCGGACCAACGAGGCCAGGTCGGACGCCCTGCGCGACACCGCGCTGGTGATGGCGGCACTGCTCGGTGCGCTCGCCATCGCGCTGCTGGTGGCGCGTTCGCTCGTGCGGCCGGTGCGCGCGCTGCACGCCGCCGCGCTCGACGCGGCCCGGCGCACGCTGCCCGCGACGATCGGAAGGGTGCGCGCGGGCGAGCACGTCTCGTGGCGCACCGTGGAGCCCGTTCCGGTCGACGGTGACGAGGAGATCGGCCAGCTCGCCCGCGCCTTCGACGACATGCGGCGCCAGGCCGTGCTGCTGGCAGGAGAACAGGCCGAGCTGCGCAAGCAGGTCAGCGAGATGTTCATGACCCTGTCGCGGCGCAGCCAGTCGCTGGTGGAGCTGCAGCTCGGCGTCATCGAGGACCTGGAGGCCGAGGAACGGGACCCGGCGCGGCTGGAGGAACTGTTCCGGCTCGACCACCTCGCCACCCGGCTGCGCCGCAACGGCGAGAACCTCCAGGTGCTCGCGGGCGGCACCCCGTCGAGGCGCGACCTCGGTCCCGTCTCGACGATCGAGGTGCTGCGCGGCGCGACCTCCGAGGTCAAGGACTACCGCCGGGTCACTGTGGTCAACGCACCCAACTGCTCGGTGCGCTCGCACGTGGCCGCCGACGTGGTGCACATTCTCGCCGAGCTGCTGGAGAACGCGATCCGCTTCTCACCGCCGGACGAGAAGGTGGTGCTCACCGCCGATCGAGGCTCCGACGGCGGACTGCTGGTGGAGGTGGTGGACCGCGGGCTCGGGATGGCGGCCGACGACCTCGCCGACGCCAACCGCAGGCTCGCCTCCGGCGACACCGTGAGCCCCGAGACCGCGAGGCGGATGGGCCTGTTCGTGGTGGGCAGGCTCGCCGCGCCGCACGGCGTCACGGTGCGGCTGCGGACGACGCAGGGCACGTCGGGCGCCGCCGGCATCACCGCGAGCGTGCACGTGCCTGGCGAACTCGTGCTCGCCGACGGAGGGCAGGCCGCGCCACCGCGCCGTGAGCTCGCGCCCGCGGTCAACGGCGCCCGCCCGGCTCAGCTCGCGCCCGCCGTCAACGGCGCCCGCCCCGCCGCGCCGGGCTCGCCGATCACCGAACTGGCGCTCGGCCGCAGCAGACCGGTCGCACCGCCCGCGCGCACGCCGATCTACGAGAACCTCGTGTCGAACTGGTTCACCGAGACCTCCGCGGAGCAGGCGTCGCGAGCGCAGACCACTGACTGGGTGAGCCCTGCCGACGAGACTCGCCGCGCCGCGGAGAGCGCGATCGAGCCGTCGTCGTCGCCCGCGCTCACCCCCGCCGGGCTGCCGACCAGACGGCCGGGCGCCCAGCTCGCGCCCGGTGCGGCCGCGCCCCGCGGGCGCACGGGCCCGGCGACGGGTTTCCGCGATCCCGACGCCGTGCGCAACAACCTCTCGCGGCACTACAACGGCATGCGCGCGGCCAGGCGTCGCGCGGACACCGAACCCGGCACGGCCGACCAGGGGAAGGCGGACCCACGATGAACGACGCAGGGGCCTCGGCGTTGCCGCAGGCGAACGGGCTGCCCCGACGACGGGCAGGGACCAGGACCGACTCGAAGACCGCCGCTCAGCAGGGCCCCGGCTGGCTGGTGTCGGCGTTCAGCGAGGACGTCGCCGGCGTCGCGCACGCCGTGCTGGTCTCGGCCGACGGCCTGCTCGTGGCCGCGGACCGGAACCTGCCGCAGGACAGGGCCGACCAGCTCTCCGCGATCGCCTCCGGTCTCTCGAGCCTCGCGGTGGGCACGGCCGAGCTGTTCACGGCGGGCCGCGTGGTGCAGTCGGTCATCGAGATGGAGCAGGGCTTCCTCCTGCTGATGAGCGTCGGTGACGGATCCAACCTCGTCGTGCTCGCCAGCCCCGGCTGCGACATCGGCCTGGTCGGCTACGAGATGACCCTGCTCGTCGACCGGGTCGGCAAGATGGTCGACACACCGGTGCGCCAACCCGCAGGCACCAGGCCAGGCCGTGAGTGAGGCCGAGCGATCCGGCTCCCGGCGCGAGAGCACCCGGTCCGTGCCGGGGCTCGCGCGTCCCTACGCGTGGACCGAGGGTCGCACCAGGCCGGTCATCGAGCTGGCCATCGAGGCACTGGTACAGACCACGGCGGACGGCCACGCCGTTCCGTTCAACAGGGCCAGCCCCGCGTCGACAGTGACCCAGCTGTGCCTGCAACCGCGGTCGGTCGCCGAGATCGCCGCCCATCTCTCGGTGCCGCTCGGCGTGGCGAGGGTACTCGTCAGCGACTTGCTCGGCTCCGGATACGTGATCGTGCGCGACACCCTCGGCGAGGACGCCAGCTGGGACGAGCGTCACGACCTGCTGGAAAGGGTCCTGAGTGGACTACGCACGCTCTGAGGCCGCCCGCATCAGCTCCGCCAAGATCGTGGTCGCGGGCGGATTCGGGGTCGGCAAGACGACATTCGTCGGCGCCATCTCCGAGATCGTGCCGCTGCGCACGGAAGCCGTGCTGACGTCGGCCGGCATCGGCGTGGACGAGAACTGGGCCGTGCCCGACAAGACGTCCACGACGGTGGCGATGGACTTCGGCCGCATCACCCTCGGCGGCGACCTCGTGCTGTACCTGTTCGGCACGCCCGGCCAGCACCGGTTCTGGTTCATGTGGGACGACCTCGTGCGCGGCGCGATCGGCGCCGTCGTGCTCGCCGACACCCGCCGGCTGGCCGACAGCTTCGCCGCCATCGACTTCTTCGAGTCGCGCGCGCTGCCGTTCGTGGTGGCCATCAACCAGTTCCACGGATCCCGCCAGCACGCGGTCGACGACGTGCGCGACGCGCTCGCGCTCGCCCCCGGCGTCCCCGTGATCACGTGCGACGCCAGGTCCACCGAGTCCACCAAGCTGACCCTGATCACCGCCAGCGAGCACGCCATCGCGCGGCTGCACGCGGAGAGGAGCCCGTCGTGAGCCACCACGTCCTGCACTTCGAACTCGGGGGCTGGCTGATGGTGCTGGCCTACCTCACCTCGGTGGTGGGCTGTGCGCTCGGCCTGGCCTGCACGTTGCAGGCCCGCTACACGCTGGACCAGCGCCGCAGGCTCACGTGGCTCGCGCTCGCCGCCGTCTCGATCGGCGGCACCGGCATCTGGGTCATGCACTTCATCGCGATGCTCGGGTTCGCGACGCCGGGTCTGCCGGTGCGCTACGACATCACGCGCACGGTGCTGTCGGCGGTGCTCGCGGTGGGCGCGGTGTTCGGCGGGCTGCTCGTGTTCGGCGTGCGGTCGCGGTTCTCGTGGTGGCGGCTCGGTGTTGCCGGGCTCATCACCGGGCTGGCCGTGAACCTCATGCACTACACGGGAATGTGGGCGGTGCAGGTGAAGGGCGCGATCGGCTACAACGCGGGTCTGGTGACGCTCTCGATCCTGATCGCCGTGGTGGCGGCCACGGCGGCACTGTGGTTCACGGTGATCACGAAGAAGCTCGCCCACCGTCTGCTCGCCGGTCTCGTCATGGGACTCGCGGTGACCGGCATGCACTACACCGGCATGGCGGCGGTGCGCGTGGACCTCGACCCGGCGGCACCCGACCCGGCCGGGGTCGAGGTGTTCTCATTCCTGTTCCCCGTGTTCGTGATCGCCGCGATCGCGATGGCGGTGCCCATCTGCGCCG
Source organism: Prauserella cavernicola (assembly GCF_016595675.1). GTDB lineage: Bacteria > Actinomycetota > Actinomycetes > Mycobacteriales > Pseudonocardiaceae > Prauserella_A > Prauserella_A cavernicola. The sequence goes on from NZ_JAENJH010000010.1 coordinate 159,257, forward strand.
TCCTCATGGCGGCGCCGCTCGACGAGACGGTCGAGGACGAACCCGTGAAACCGGTGCCCCGCAGGGGAAGGCACGAGGTGACCGGGCCTCAGCCGCGCTTGTCGATGACGCAGAACCGGTTGCCGTCCGGGTCGGCGAGCACCACGAAGTCCGCGTCGTCGGGGTAGCGGTCCCAGTCGACCCGGGTCGCGCCGAGGCCCAGCAGCCGCTCGACCTCGGCCTCGGGCCGCTCGGTGTAGAGGTCGAGGTGCACGCGCGGCTCGGGCTGCACGGGGGACTCACTGCGGCCGAGCGCGAGGCCGGTGCCGGAACCGCCCGGCGGCACGAGCACCGCCCAGTCGGTGTCAGTCGTGTCGTCGCGGGGCATGAAGCCGAGTGCGACGGTCCAGAACCGGACCGCGCGGGGCACGTCGTCGACGCCGAGCACGACCGTGCCGATGCTCAGTGCCGGAAGTGACTCGGACATGACCACACCCTGCCAGGCGGGCGCGGCGGGCTCCACCGGGAAAACCCGCCGCGCGCCCGGGTCAGGCGCCTGCCGCGGCCTCGATCGCGGCGAGATCGATCTTGCCCATGGTCAGCATCGCCTCCATGGCCCGCTTCGCGCGGGCGGGATCCGGGTCCGCGAGCAGTTCCGGCAGCCGCTTGGGGATGATCTGCCACGACAGGCCGTAGCGGTCCTTGAGCCAGCCGCACTGGCCGTCCGAACCGCCCTCGGTGAGCCTGTCCCACAGCTCGTCGACCTCGGCCTGCGAGTCGCAGCTGACGAAGATGGACGTCGCCTCGGTGAACGCGTTGGCCGGGCCGCCGTTCAGGGCCGCGAACCGCTGCCCGTCGAGCTCGAAGGTCACCAGCATGACCGAGCCGTCGGGGCCGGTGGTCACCTCGCCGACCGTGGAGTTGGGCACCAGCGACACGTAGAACTCGGCGGCCTCCTTGGCCGCGCCGTCGTACCAGAGGAAGGTGGAGATCTTGCTCATCGTCTGCTCCTGACTCGTCGTCTCGGTGTGCGTGGCCTCGCGAGGCCACGCTGGTATGTCGGAGCCGCCGAGCGCACTTCGACAGGGAACGACCCGAATGCGCTGTGACCTGAGTCACTGTTGTCGTGCCTTCTCGTCCACGTCAATCCCTAGGCTCGACTCATGAAAATCGGCGAACTCGCCAGGCGGGCCGGGACCAGCACCAGGGCGCTGCGGTTCTACGAGGAGCAGGGACTGCTCACGGCGGCCCGCTCGGCCAACGGCTACCGCGAGTACGACGAGGGCCACGTGCGGCTGGTCGGCGAGATCCTCACGCTGCGCGAGGTCGGCCTGAGCCTCGACGACACCAGACCGTTCGTGGAGTGCCTGCGCGCCGGGCACGACTCCGGCGACGCGTGCGCCGACTCGATCGAGGTCTACGAACGCAAGATCGCCGAGGTGGACGACGTGCTCGCCCATCTCGGCGAGGTGCGGGCCGGCCTCGTGGCCAAGCTCGCGCAGGCGCTCGCGCGCCGCCCGCTGCCGTGCGTCGTGCCCGGCGGTGATCACTCCGACAACTCCGCGACAGGGGACGAGGACAGATGACCACAGCGAACCGGACGGGCGAGGTCCTCGCCGTCACCGACGACACGTTCCGCGCCGAGGTGCTCGACCGGCCAGGGCCCGTGCTCGTGGACTTCTGGGCCGAGTGGTGCCCGCCCTGCCGCATGGTGGCGCCGGTGCTCGCCGAGATCGCCGCCGAGCGTGCGGACATGCTGACGATCCGCTCGATCAACTCCGACGAGAACCCGCTGACCACCCGCGACCATCAGGTGATGTCGCTGCCCACGCTCGTGCTCTTCCAGGACGGCGAGCCGATCCGGATGCTCGTGGGCGCCAGGCCCAAGGCCCGGCTGCTCGCCGAACTGGACGACGCGCTCGGCGGTTAGGGTGGCCGGGTGTCCGGTTGCTGCCCGCCCTCCCGCTCCAGTGATCCCGCCGTAGCCGCGCAGGTCGTCGCCGCGCGGGAGGACGGCGGTCTGGCCGCTCTCGACCGACCGCTCGTGCTGCCGGGCGGAACCTTCCGGATGGGCACCGACGACAGCGACGGCTTCCCCGGCGACGGCGAGGGCCCGGTGCGCGAGGTCACCGTGGCGTCGTTCGCCGTCGACGCCCACTGCGTCACCAACGAGCGCTTCGCCGCGTTCACCGCGGCCACGGACTACCGCACCGACGCGGAGCGGTTCGGCTGGAGCTACGTCTTCGCCAAGTTCCTGCCCGGGGCGCTGCGCAAGAACTCGCCCCGGCCGGAGCAGACACCGTGGTGGTGTGGCGTGCAGGGCGCGTACTGGCGCGAGCCGGAGGGCCCTGGCAGCGCCCTCGACGGGCGAGAGCACCACCCCGTCGTCCACATCTCCTGGAACGACGCGCAGGCCTACTGTTCCTGGGCGGGTACACGGCTGCCGACGGAGGCCGAGTGGGAGTACGCCGCGCGCGGTGGGCTCGACGGCGCCCGCTACGCGTGGGGCGACGAGCTCACCCCGGACGGGCAGCACCGGTGCAACATCTGGCAGGGCGCCTTCCCCGTGCGCAACACCGAGGAGGACGGCTTCGTCGGCACCGCGCCCGTGGATTCCTTCCCTCCCAACGGTTTCGGCCTGCACAACGTGGCGGGCAACGTGTGGGAGTGGTGCGCGTGCGCGTTCGACCCGGAGCACCGGGCCATGCGCGGCGGCTCCTACCTGTGCCACGACTCCTACTGCAACCGCTACCGCGTGGCCGCGCGCACCGGCAACACCCCGGACAGCTCCAGCGGCAACCTCGGGTTCCGCTGCGCTGCCGACACCGCCGACGCTACCGACAACGCCGACTGACTCAGGTCCGCAGCCGCGCGTCGACGCCGTCGAGCAGCACCTCGAGGCCGTAGGTGAACGCCTCCCTGGCCTCCTGCTCCAGGTAGGGCACCGACTCGTCGTCGAGTTCGAACGCGCCGTGCGACTCCATCTCGGTCAGCGCGGGGAAGCGCTGCGCGAAGTCGGGCGCGACGGTCTCCAGCTCCGCCGAGCGCGCGTACCACCACTCGTCGTCGGACATCCCCGTCGCGTCGGGCGCCCTGCGGGTGTCGGACGCCGTCTGCGCCGAGCCGCGCACGAAGTGGACCAGCGTCGACACCAGCCTGCGCAGGCGCGAGGCAGGCAGGCCGGTCTCGCGCACGATCGTCACCAGGTTCTCGAGGAACGTGTACTCGTGCGGACCGAGCACCGGCCGCGCCTGTGACACCTGCAGTACCCACGGATGCCGCACGAAGAACGCCCAGAGGTCCCAGGCCCACGCCGTGACGGCCGCGCGCCAGCCCTCGCTCAGGTCGTAGGGCTCGCCCAGCTCCGTGAACGCGCGGTCGTACATGAGGTCGACGAGCTCGCTCTTGCTGGGCACGTAGGTGTAGAGCGCCATCGCCGTCCGGCCGAGCCGCTCGCCGACCGCGCGCATCGACAGCGCGGCCATGCCCTCGGCGTCGGCGACCTCGATCGCGGTGTCGACGATGGCGTCCACGCTCAGCGCCGGTCGCGGACCGGGGCGCACGGGTTCCGGGTCCGTCCCGCGCCAGAGCAGGGCCATGGAACGGCGGGCGTCGCCCTGTGCGGCGAAGACGACCACGGTGCCTCCAGACGTGTTCGGCGCGCTCGGCCGGCGTGACTTGCCGCCCGAACTCTTTACAGCATAAAGTAGCGCCCTCATCTCTTTACGGCATAAAGATACAGGGGGAGAAGTATGACTTCGGACGGCCTGCGGCACCCCGCGGACGGGCACGACGTGATCGAGGTCCGCGGCGCCAGGGAGAACAACCTGGCCGACGTCTCGCTCGACCTCCCCAAGCGCAGGCTCACCGTGTTCACCGGAGTCTCGGGCTCGGGCAAGTCGTCGCTGGTGTTCGGCACCATCGCGGCCGAGTCGCAGCGGCTGATCAACGAGACCTACACGGCGTTCATCCAGTCGTTCATGCCGAGCCTCGGCAGGCCCGACGTCGACGCGCTGCGCAACCTCAGCGCCGCGATCGTGGTGGACCAGGAGCGCATGGGCGCCAACTCGCGGTCCACGGTCGGCACCGCGACCGACGCGCTCACGATGCTGCGGATCATCTTCTCCCGCCTCGGCACACCCCACGTCGGCACGTCGAGCGCGTTCAGCTTCAACAACGCCGAGGGCATGTGCCCCGAGTGCGAGGGCCTCGGGCACGTCACCGACATCGACCTCGACGAGCTGATCGACGTCGAGAAGTCGCTCAACGACGGCGCGATCACGGTCCCGCAGTTCACCGTCGGCTCGTGGTACTGGCAGACCATCGCCCACGCCGGGTTCGTCGACCCGGACGTGGCGCTCAAGGAGTTCACGGAGCAGCAGTGGCACGACTTCCTGCACAAGCCCGTCACCAAGGTCAAGATCGGCACCAGCAACATCACCTACGAGGGTCTGCTGGTGAAGGTGCGCCGCATCTACCTCGGCAAGGACCGCGAGTCGATGCAGTCGCACATCAGGGCGTTCGTGGACAGGGCGGTGAAGTACACGGACTGCCCCGCGTGCGAGGGCGGCAGGCTCAACCGGGCGGCGCTCGAGGCCAAGGTCAACGGCCGCAACATCGCCGAGTGCGCGGCCATGCAGATCAGCGACCTCGCCCGGTTCGTCGGCGAGCTCGACGACGAGTCGGTGGCGCCGCTGCTGCAGACGCTGCGGGGCACGCTGGACTCGCTGGTGGAGATCGGGCTCGGCTATCTCAGCCTCGACCGCGAGTCCGGAACGCTCTCGGGCGGCGAGGCCCAGCGAGTGAAGATGGTGCGCCACCTCGGATCCAGCCTCACCGACGCCACCTACGTCTTCGACGAGCCCACCGTCGGGCTGCACCCGCACGACATCGCGCGCATGAACGGACTGCTCATCCGCCTGCGCGACAAGGGAAACACCGTGCTCGTCGTGGAACACAAACCGGAGACCATCGAGATCGCCGACCACGTGGTGGACCTCGGGCCCGGAGCGGGAACCAACGGTGGGCACGTGTGCTTCACCGGCGACCTCGCCGGGCTGCGCGCCTCCGGCACGCTCACGGGCAGGCACCTCGGCCACCGCGCGCGCCTGCGCGAGTGGCCGCGCCCGCACCGGGGTCAGCTGTCGATCACCGGCGCGAACCTGCACAACCTCAAGGACGTCAGCGTCGAGCTGCCGCTCGGCGTGCTGACCGTCGTCACCGGTGTGGCGGGCTCCGGCAAGAGCTCACTGATCCACGGGCACCTGCCGAAACGCGACGGCGTGGTGGTGGTCGACCAGTCGGCCATCCGCGGCTCCCGGCGCAGCAACCCCGCCACCTACACCGGCCTGCTCGACGCGATCCGCACCGCGTTCGCGAAGGCCAACGGCGTCAAGGCCGGACTGTTCTCCGCCAACTCCGAGGGCGCGTGCCCGACGTGCAAGGGCATCGGGATGGTCTACACCGACCTCGCGATGATGGCGGGCGTCGCGACGCTCTGCGAACAGTGCGAGGGCAAGCGGTTCACGGCCGAGGTGCTCACCTACACGTTGCGGGACAAGAACATCAGCGACGTGCTCGGCATGTCGGTGGCCGAGGCGGGCGAGTTCTTCGAGTCCGGCCCTGCGCGGGCGATCCTCGGCAGGCTCGCCGACGTCGGGCTCGGCTACCTGCGCCTCGGGCAGCCGCTGAACACCCTCTCCGGCGGTGAGCGCCAGCGGCTCAAGCTGGCGATCCACATGGCGGAGAAGGCGGGCACCTACGTGCTGGACGAGCCGACCACGGGCCTGCACCTGGCCGATGTGGACCAGCTGCTGGCGCTGCTGGACCGGCTCGTCGACGACGGCAACACGGTGATCGTCATCGAGCACCACCAGGCGGTGATGGCGCACGCGGACTGGATCGTCGACCTCGGCCCCGGAGCGGGACAGGACGGCGGCCGCGTGGTGTTCACGGGCACGCCCTCGGAACTGGTGGAGCGCGGCGACTCCCTGACGGCGACCCACCTCCGCCAGTACGTCGCCGCCTGACCCCGCTGCCCCGCCCCTGGTGCGTGTGATGACCGCGGTGAAGGGCACCTTTACTGCGTTGGATGCGGTAAAGGTGCCCTTCACCGCAGGCGGGCAGTGCGCTGGGTGGTGGCGGGTAGGGTCGCTGGCATGGCGTTTTCCGAGATCGAACTGCGCACGTTGTCCGGTGAACCCGCGACGCTCGGCGGGCTCGGGGCGAAGGCGCTGCTCGTGGTGAACGTGGCGTCGAAGTGCGGCCTGACGCCGCAGTACGAGGGCCTCGAGCGGCTCCAGCGGCGCTACGCCGAGCGCGGCTTCTCGGTGGCGGGGTTCCCGTGCAACCAGTTCATGGGCCAGGAACCGGGAACCTCCGAGGAGATCGCCCAGTTCTGCTCCGCGACCTACGGCGTCAGCTTCCCGATGTTCGAGAAGCTCGAGGTCAACGGCGAGGGCAGGCACCCGCTCTTCGCCGAGCTGGTGCGCGCGGCCGACGCGGACGGCGAGGCGGGCGACATCCAGTGGAACTTCGAGAAGTTCCTCGTCTCCGGCGACGGTGAGGTGCTCGCCAGGTTCCGTCCGCGCACCGACCCGGAGTCGGCCGAGGTCGCCGACGCCATCGAGGCCGCGCTCGGCATCTAGGGCGCGTCGGACGATTCCGCTACCGGCTGTGCGGAGCGAGCGCCGAGGCTCGCCGCGTTGTCGGGACAGCCCGAGTACCGCCCAGTACAAGGGCGGCAGCCCTCCGCCTTGCGCTCCGACGCGCTGATCTCCGCTCGCTCGGCAGGGAACCCCTCAGAGACGCCCTCGGTGCCAGATCGGGGTGTCGCCGCCGCCCGGGTGCGGTAGACACGCGGACATCGCGAGCAGGACGACACCACCCACAAGGCCGAGCCAAGGTCGCATGGTCCTCGGACGGGACCCGCGCACCTCGCGGTGGCAGGCGCTGGCCGCGCCCGCGCCGCGGTACCCGGCACACTCCCGCCGACGTTCTGAGCACACGGCACGAAGGCCCCCGCGAACCTCGCGGGGGCCTTCGTCGGGTCGTGGGTCAGCAGACGCTGTCGGCCGGCTTCGGCGTGGCGAGCCGGAACAACGGCCTCAGCTTGAGGCCGATCCACGTGCCGCCCAGCGCGAACAGGCCCCACAGCCAGCCGTGCAGGCTGCCGGTGGAGATGCCGCCGAGGTAGGCGCCGATGTTGCAGCCGCCCGCCAGGCGAGCGCCGATGCCCATCAGGATCCCGCCCAGCACGGCGGCGACCGCGGTGCGCCACGGGATCTCGGAGTGGATCTTCCACGCACCCGCCAGCGACGCGGCGATCGCGGCGCCGAGGATGATGCCGACGTTGGTCAGCGTGGTCTTGTCCGTCCACACCGGACTCGCCAGTGCCTCGGCGTTCTTGGTGGTCTGCCAGAATTCCCACGTCTCCGGGTGCAGGCCGAACAGCTGCAGGAGCTTTGCTCCCCACAGCGCGAACGAGAACGTGACACCCCAGATGCCACCCGAAACGAGCACCACGGCGGCGGCCAGCACGCCCAATACCAGCGCGCCGACCAGCAGCGGCCACGAGCCACGGAACACGCGGGCGAACCCGCGGGCGGTGGGCACGGCACCGATCGGCGGCGGGTTGCGGCGCGACTGCACGATCCTGGTGACCACCACGATGGCGAGCAGAGCGGCGATGGTGATCGCCCACGAACCGAACCAGCCCACGTGGTCGGCGAGTGCCACGCCCTCGATCTCCGGCCAGCCGTCGAACGCGGGGAAGGCGGCGGTGTAGATCACCGAGCCCGCGATGAACCCGCCCAGTGTCAGCACGATCGTCGACTGACCCGAGCCGACCGCGAACAGCGTTCCGGACGCGCACGCCCCGCCGAGCTGCATACCGATGGCGAACACCATGGCGCCGATGAACAGTGGCAGTCCGATCGGCCCCGCCGTGAACTCGGGCGTGGCGCCGAACAACCCTGACCCGGTGGTGGCGATCAGCGCGATCAGCGTGGCCGCCGTGCCGAGCAGCAGTGCGTGCGCTCGCAGCCCCTCACCGTTGCCCACCGAGATCAGCTGCCGCCACGCCGAGGTGAACCCGAAGCGCGAGTGGAACAGCGCCCCGCCCAGGAACAGGCCGATCACGAGCAGCGCACCGAACCGCTCGCCGTGCACCGCCCAGACGTAGGAGCTCAGCCCCACGGCCAGTACCCCGGAGATCGCGAGCGGCACCACCTTGACCGGCTCTTCGGGGGCCGGTTGTGGCGCGGCACACGACGTGGGTGACTTCAGCAAAAAATTGCGGCCCGAAAAATTGTCTGTCGGTGCGGACAAGGGAGCTCCAAGAGGGAGATGCTGTAGGTGAATCACCGCCAGGTTAAGCCACCGTGAAGCCGCCTGTGGAGGTGATCCCACGGTGTGGGCGGCTCGCCCGCGAATTGTTCGTCACAATTCGCGGCCGCCGAATCGGACGTTATTCCCGGCGCCGATAGGCTCCTCGCGTGGAACCGCTTCGCATCGGAGTTCTGGGCGCGGCGAGGATCGCCGAGTCCGCCATCGCCGTCCCCGCCGACGCCGCCGGACACCGGCTGGTCGCCGTCGCGGCCCGCGACCGGTCCAGGGCCGAAGACTTCGCCGCCCGGCATGGTGTCGAACGCGTGCTGGAGAACTACGCGGACGTGCTCGCCGATCCCGAGGTCGAAGTGGTCTACAACCCCTTGGCCAACGGGCTGCACGGCCCGTGGAACCTCGCGGCCGTGCGCGCGGGCAAGCACGTGCTGAGCGAGAAGCCGTTCGCGTGCGACCCGGCCGAGGCCGCCGAGGTGTTCGACGCCGCGCGGCGCGCGGGCGTGACGGTGCTGCCCGCCTACCACTACCTGCACCACCCGGTGACGCGGCGACTGCTGGAGCTGCTCGGCTCCGGCGAGCTGGGGCAGCTGCGCGCGGTGGAGACCGACACGGTCATCGCCGCGCCCCCTGACGACGACCCGCGCTGGTCGCTGGAGCTCGCGGGCGGCGCGCTGATGGACGTCGGCTGCTACGGCCTGCACCTGCACCAGCTGCTGGCGTCGTGGGCGGGCGGCGCCCCGCGCGTGCTCGGGGCGCGGGCCGGTGAACGCGCGGGCAGGCCTGGTGTGGACGAGTGGCTCGACGCGACGCTGGACTTCCCGGGCGGCGCCACGGGTGCGCTGCGGTGCCACCTGGCGGGCGAGGACATGCGCTTCGCGGCCAGGCTGACGGGTTCGCGTGGCGAGGCGGTCGCGGCATCGTTCGTCCGGCCCGATCTCGACGACGCCGTCACGATCACCACCGGCGAGGGCACGCGCACCGAGCACCTCGGGCGGCGCTCGTCGTTCGCCTACCAGCTGGACGCCCTCGCCGAGCACCTGCGCACCGGCACGCCCTTGCCCGTGGACGACGTGCACGAGCTGGCGACGACGCGGCTCGTCGACGACTGCTACCGCGCGGCGGGGCTGCCGCCGCGGCCACGCTCGACGGTGCGCGTCCGCTGAACCGGCGGCCCCTGGCCTTGTTAGGGTCCCGCCCGGTGATCGACGAGAGGCAGGCGTTCGTGAACGACTTCGAGAGCGCGGGGCGCCCGTGACCGTGCACCTGTCCGGCGCCGGACCCGTACTGGAGGTCCGTGACGTCGACCTCGTGCGCCAGGGCGCTTATCTGCTCCGGTCGGTGTCGCTCACCGTGTCGCGCGGACAGCACTGGGCGCTGCTCGGCGGCAACGGCGCTGGCAAGAGCACCCTGCTCGGGCTGCTCGGGGCGCGCACGCATCCCACTCGCGGCACGGTGGAGGTGCTCGGCCACCGACTCGGCAAGGTCGACCTGCGGCAGCTGCGCGCGTTCGTCGGCCACGTCGACCCTCGCTACCCGCTCACCACGCCGCTGCGCGTGCTCGATGTCGTGCTCACGGGCCTGACGAACACGACGGAGCCGGTGCCGCGCAGGCAGCCGACGCCGGATCAGGTGGCGCGGGCCGACGAGCTCATCGGCATGCTCGGGCTCGCGACGCGCCGTGACGCTCGCTGGCCGGTCCTGTCGCAGGGCGAACGTGGGCGGGCGCTGATCGCCAGGGCACTGCTGGCGCGCCCGACCCTGCTGCTGCTGGACGAGCCGGCCACCGGACTCGACCTCGCCGCCAGGGAGCAGCTGCTGAGCAGCCTCGACGCTCTGCGGGTGGAGCAGCCCGAGCTCGCGACGGTACTGGTGACCCACCACCTCGAGGAACTGCCCGCGAGCACCACCCACGCGCTGCTGCTGCGGGAAGGCCGGGTGCTGGCCTCCGGCGTCGCGGACGAGGTGCTCACCAGCGACCACGTCACCAAGGCCTTCGACCACCCCGTGCGCATCACGCGGGAGGACGGGCGCTGGGCCGCCCGCGCCTGAGGTTTGCCGTTTCAGCAATTTCGTTTGCCGGTTCTGTCGACGCGCGCGCATAGTGCGAAGAGCAGGACCAGTGGAGGGAGTCGCACGGTGAACGAGACATACGACGTCGTGGTGGTCGGGGGCGGCGCCGCGGGGCTGAGCGGAGCCGTGGCGCTGGCGCGCTCGCGCCGGTCGGTGCTGGTGGTCGACGCGGGCGACCCGCGCAACGCCCCCGCCGACGGAGTGCACAACTACCTCGGGCTCGACGGCACGCCACCCGGCGAGCTGGTGCGGCGCGGCCGCGCCGAGGTCACGGGCTACGGCGGCGAGCTCGTCGCCGACCACGTCACGGCCGCGGAACCGCTGGCGGACGGCGGGTTCGGGCTCGTCCTCGCCGAGCGTGGTCCGGTGCGCGCCCGGCGGCTGCTGCTCGCGACCGGCCTCGTCGACGAACTGCCCGACGTGCCGGGGCTCGCGGCGCGCTGGGGCCGCGACGTGCTGCACTGCCCGTACTGCCACGGCTGGGAGGTACGCGACCAGGCGATCGGCATCCTCGGCACCGGCCCGATGACGCTGCACCAGGCGATGCTGTTCCGCCAGCTCAGCGACGACGTCACGGTGTTCTCGCACACCGGGCCCGCGCTCAGCGACGACGAGCGCGAACAGCTGGCCGCGCGCGACATCGCGGTGGTGGACGGCGAGGTTACCGGAATCGAGGTGACCGGCGACCGGCTCACCGGCGTCCGGCTGGCCTCGGGGGAGGTCGTCGCGCGCGCGGCGCTGGCCGTCGCCACCCGGACGACCGCCAGGATCGACGGGTTCGCCGGGCTGGGCCTGGAGACCGCCGAGCTGGAGGTGAGCGGCCAGGTCATCGCCACCTACGTCCCCTCGGACCCGATCGGCGCCACGTCGGTGCCCGGCGTGTGGGTGGCGGGCAACATCACCGATCCGCGTGGTCAGGTGATGGCCTCCGCCGCGGCGGGGCTGGGGGCCGGTGCGGTGATCAACGCCGACCTCGCCCAGGAGGAGATGCGCGAGGCCGTCGCCGCGCGCCGCACGGCCGCCGTGCCGTGACGGGTCCGCGGGCGGGGCGCGTCTTGCACGCGCTCCGGTCGCGGACGACCATCACCTCCATGACGACGAGTGGCGCGGCCCCGCCCGCCCTGCGCTACAAGGAGGCCGCGGGCCGGTGGGTGCTGCTGGCCACGGTGCTGGGGTCGGGCCTGACGTTCATCGACGCGACGGTCGTCAACATCGCGCTTCCCGACATCGGCAGGAGCCTCGGCGCGAGCACGGCGGCTCTACAGTGGACGGTCAACGGCTACACGCTCAGCCTCGCCGCGCTCATCCTGCTGGGCGGCTCGCTCGGCGACCGCTTCGGCAGGCGGCGGCTGTTCCTCGTCGGCGTCACGTGGTTCGCGCTCGCGTCACTGCTGTGCGCTGTGTCGCCGACCGTGGAGGTGCTCGTGGCGGCCCGGCTGCTGCAGGGCGTCGGCGGCGCGTTGCTCACCCCGGGTGCCCTCGCGATCCTGGAGGCGTCGTTCCACCCCGACGACCGTGCGAGAGCCATCGGCGCGTGGTCCGGGCTGGCCGGGGTCGCCGGCGCGTTCGGCCCGTTCCTCGGTGGCTGGCTCGTGGAGCTCGCGAGCTGGCGGCTGATCTTCCTCATCAACGTGCCGGTGGCGCTGGTGGTGTGGGTCGTCGCCGCGCGGCACGTGCCCGAGACCAGGGACCCGACCGTGCAGGGCAAGCTCGACGTCGCGGGCGCGGTGCTCGGCGCGCTCGGGCTCGCGGGGCTCACCTACGGCTTCACCGCGTGGCCCGACCAGGGGCCAGGCTCGGCGGTGGTGCTCGGCAGCCTGGGCCTCGGCGTCGCGGGCATGGTCGGTTTCGTGCTGACCGAGCGGCGTTCCGCGCATCCGATGCTGCCGCTGAGCATCTTCGGCTCACGCGCCTTCACCGCCACCAACCTGGTGACCTTCGCGGTGTACGCGGCGCTGGGCGGAGTGTTCTTCCTGGTCGTGCTGAACCTGCAGGTCGTGTCGGGCTTCCCGCCGCTGGAGGCCGGCATCGCGCTGCTGCCGGTGACCGTGCTGATGCTGCTGCTCTCGGCGCGCGCGGGCGCGCTGTCCCAGCGCATCGGGCCGAGGATCCCGATGACCGTCGGCCCGCTCGTGTGCGCGGGCGCGCTCGTGCTGCTGTCGCGCATCGGGCCGGACGCCAGCTACCTCGGCGACGTGCTGCCGCCGGTGATCCTGCTGGGACTCGGGCTGTCGACGACCGTCGCACCGCTGACGGCCACCGCGCTGGGCTCGGTCGCCGACCGGCACGCCGGCATCGCGAGCGGGGTGAACAACGCCGTCGCCAGGGCCGCGGGCCTGCTCGCGGTGGCGGTGCTCCCGCTCGCGGCTGGACTCGGCACGGGTAGCCTCACCGATCCCGTCGCACTCGAACCCGCCTATCACGCGGCGATGCTGATCTGCGCGGGCCTGCTCGTGGTGGGCGCCCTCATCGCGGTGATCTGGGTGCCGAGCAGGCTCGCCAAGCGCCCGCCCGAGCCGGAGGCGAGCCCGGTGCGGGTGCACTGCGCGGTCGCGGGCACCCCGCTGCACCCGAACGCGGGGTCGGGCAGCGCGACGGCCCCCGAAAACGGACGGAGCTAGCGACCCTCACGCGCGATCCGCGGCCGCGCGGGCCGGTGTCCGGCGAGCTCGGCGAGCCGCCCGTCCACGCCAGGGGTGGCGAACGTGGTGTGCACGGCGAGGCAGGCCGGGCAGTCCTCCAGCGCTGGGCAGACCAGCGCGATCAGCGTGCGCAGCGCGGGTTCCAGGTCGGTCCTGGCCACCGCCACCAGGATGCACCTGGCGCCGAGCGCCTTCTCGGAGCTCAGCGGGTCGGCGAGGTACTTCGGGAACCCGAGCCGCAGCAGCGCCTCCCGCACCGGAGTCTGCGCGAGCATCGTGTACGCGGTCGGATCGAGGTAGGCGGCCCGCTGGTCGAGCTGTGTGCACAGCCGGTGCCCCCGCAGCACGCGTCGGCGCAACGGCAGGTCGTCGAGCAGCTGGTCGGCGAGTTTTCGGTAGAAACCGTCCCGATGGAAAACGGAGGCGAGCAATTCGCCGGGAACGCCGGGTGCACCGGTGAGAAATCGCCGGGCCCTGACCCTGGCCGCCTCGCGGCCGCGCTGAGGAACTGGTTCGGTCCTCCGGTGCAGCGCGCCCACACCGATCAACCTAGGAACAACCACCGCTCCGCGTCAGTCGCCTGATCGGTGATATCACTCCTGGTCGCCGACGGTCCGTCTACTCCGGACGAGTCGTTTCGCGCCGCCAATCGGGTCGCGTACCGCCGCACTCGTGAATTTCAATTGCCGTTCAGCGCGCGCGTGCTCGCGGCTAGCATTTTCCGAATGGTGGAGGCCGGGGTGGTAGCCGCCACGACGGGCGGCTCCGAGCACGATCTGCGCTCGCTCGCGTTCTGGCTGCGGTCCGAGGACGAGTTCCGAGGCAGGGTCGAGCTCGAGGAGGCTCCCGCACACCGGGGTGAACCGTCGAGCGAGCTCGACGCCGTGGTCACGGTGCTGCCGCCCGCCGCGGCGTCGTCGTTTGCGAGTTCGGTGCTGGCCTGGCTCACGCATCATCACGGGGTGCACACCCTCTCGCTCACCGTCCGCAGTGCGGCGGGCGCGCAGGCCAGTCTCAGCTGTCACGCCACCGACGACCCCCGGCAGCTCGCCGGCACCATCCGCCGCCTGCTGGGCGATGGCTCGTAACGGTGGTCCACAGTGGAACCCCCGGTCAGGGCTGCTGGTCGTCGACCGCGAGCGTGATGAGCATCGCCAGCCGGGTGCGCGGGTCGTCGAGCCGCAGCGTGGCGATCTCGGCCATCTTGCGCATGCGGTAGCGCACCGTGTTGGGGTGCACGCCGAGCCGCGTGGCCGCGGCATTCGGGTCGCCCTGCGCCTCAAGCCACGCCCGCAGCGTCTCCAGGAACCGGGTGGAGTGCGCGCCGTCGTGGCGGGCGAGCTCGGCGATCGGGCCCCGGGACGGGATCCGGCCCGCCGAGGCCGCGGTGCGCAGGCGCTGCAACAGGATCTCGTCCCACGCCTCGTCGTAGCAGACCGGCGGGGTGCCGGGCCTGCGGGAGTGCAGTGCGAGGCTCTCGTCGGCCTCCTGCCTGCTGGCCGGGACCTCGGCCGGTTCGGCGACCGCGCCGACGCCCGCGCTCAGCGTCACGTGGCCTGGCAGGCCGCGCGTCAGGTCGCGGACCCAGTCGCGGGCAGGTTCGGGGTCGTCGTCGCAGGGCAGCAGCGTGTAGACGGTGTTGCCGAAGAGCGTGGTGCGCCCTGGCCGCGACCAGCCGAAGCCCGTGGTGGCGCGCTCGAACGCCAGCAGGATCGCGGCGTGGCGCTCATGCCGGGTGTGGGCCTGCAGCGCGATCACCCGAAGCGGCCGGGGCGCGAGCCCGAGCTTGCCGATGATCGCCGTGGCGTCCGGTGTCCCCTCCAGCAGCTGGATGACCAGCTCCGACTCCACCTGGCGCTCCAGGTCGGCGCTCACCCGCGAGCGAAGCAGGTGCAGTGCGACCGTGTGCGCGCCGTCGGTCAGCACCCTCGCGTGCACGGGGTCCAGCGGGGCCTCGCAGCTGACCCACAGCGAGCCGAGCAGTTCGCTGCCCGCCCTGACCGCGACCACCGTGCGCCCGCGCATGCCGTGCTCGGGCGCCTCCGCGACGAACAGCGGCGCGTCGGACGTGGCGAGGTGCGTGAACACGCCGCGCTCCTCGAACAGCGCGCGCACCGGCTCGGGGACGCGCCTGCCCAGGATCGTGTCGAGGCGCGCGGGATCGGGCTCGTGCTGCAGGCTCGAGTACGCCATCACGCGCGAGAGCTGGTCCTCGATCATGATCGGCCCGCCCGCGGCCGCGGCGATGGCGTCGGCCAGCGCGAACAGGTCGCTCGGCCCCCGGCCGGACTCCGTCTCGCGGCCCTCCAGCACGAGGCCGTAGACGATGCCCGCCACCTGGTTCCACGACACGCGCGGGTCCGCCAGCAGCACGCACACGCCGTGCTCGAGCGCCAGCGCGGTGACGTCGGCGGCCGGCTCCTCCTCTGTACGGACCAGCACCACCTTGGCCTGGGCCGTCACCGCGAGCTCCACGGCGGAGCGCAGTTCCGGGATCCCCACGGCGAGCAGCGCGTCTCCCACGGTGGGTCCCGGCGTTGTGGGGTCGTGCATGGCGACGCTGTGCAGTTCGGCGTCGCGGCCGTGCCGGTTGCCTGTCACCCGGATGCCGTACCCGCCCAGGATGTTGATCAGGCGATCGAGTCTGACCATTCGACGACCCATCTCACCAGGGAAAAGTTCGTGCCGAGCCGGTGGGCGAGCCCGGTGGGCCGATCCTAGCGCTGGCGGAACCGGACAAGCCAGCGCGTTGCGATTGTTCGATCTCGACAATCGGGTAAAGGCTTCGTTCACCCATGCTCGCGATAGAGGAGTTGTGCCGCTACCGGGAAGGTGTTCATGGGTGAGATCGCGCGGGACCCCCGCGGACCGCGTTCGGCGGTGATCGTCGGGGCCGGCGTGGTCGGGCTCTCCACGGCGTGGTTCCTGCAGGAGCGCGGCATCGACGTCACCGTCGTCGACCGGAACGGGGTCGCCTCCGGTGCCTCGTGGGGCAACGCGGGCTGGTTGTCGCCGGGACTGGCGCTGCCGCTCAACGATCCCGGCGTGCTGCGCTTCGGCCTCTCGGCGCTGTTCGACCGCACGGCGCCGCTGCACGTTCCCGCCACTCCCGACCCGGCGCTGTGGCGGTTCCTGCTCCGCTTCGCCGCGCGCTGCACGTGGCGGTCGTGGGACCGCGTGGCCAGGGCCAACCTCGCGCTCAACACCGCCTGCCTCGACGCCTACGACGCGCTCACCGCCGGTGGCGTGCCGACCCCGACCGTTCCCGCGCCGATCACCGCGGTCTTCGAGTCGGCCCAGCACGCCGCGGGACTGCTGGCCGAGCTGCGCAGGCTGCGCGACGCGGGCCAGGAACTCACGTTCTCCGGCCTCACCGAGAGCGAACTGCGCGAGGCGCTGCCGCAGGCGTCGGACTCACTCGGCGCCGGGGTGCGGCTGGTGGGTCAGCGCTACGTCGACCCCGGCGCCTTTGTCACCTCGCTCGCCGAGGCCGTGCGGTCGAGGGGCGGGCACATCCGCGGCGGGTTCGACGTCGTGGAGGTGCGGCCCCAGCGCTACGCCGTGGCGCTGCGCTCGGCGTCGGCGGGCTCGGTGTCGGCCAGCGTCGCGGTGCTCGCCACCGGCGCGTGGCTGGGCGGGCTGGCGCGGCGCTGCGGGGTCCGCGTTCCGGTGCGGGCGGGCCGCGGCTATTCGTTCACGGTGCCGACGGAGCAGCCCGTGCCCGGACCGGTGTACCTGCCCACCGCCCGCGTGGCGTGCACGCCGTACCGGGACGGGCTCCGCATCGCGGGCACCATGGAGTTCCGGCCACCCGACGCGCCGCTCGACGCGAGCCGGATCGAGGCGATCGTCTCCTCCGCGCGGCCGCTGCTCACGGGCGTGCGCTGGGAGGACCGCCACGACGAGTGGGTCGGGCCGCGCCCCGTGACCCACGACGGCAACCCGGTGATCGGCGAGACCGCGCAGCCCGGTGTGTACGTCGCGGGTGGCCACGGCATGTGGGGACTCACGCAGGGACCCGTCACCGGCCGCCTGCTGGCCGAGCAGATCGCCACGGGCGTCAAGCCCGGGGCGCTGCGGGACTTCGACCCCCTGCGCTGATGGCGGGGGAGAAACCACTCGACGCGACCGAGCGCGCCGAGCTGGAGTGGCTGCGCGCGGAGAACGCGCTGCTGCGCACCCAGCGCGACGTCCTCGAACGCGTCGCCACCGGATTCGCCGAGGACGCGGGCGTCACCGCGCTCGCGCGACTCACCGCACACCAGCACAGCACGAACCGAGGACGGCCGATGACCGACACCCACCGCCGCTGGCTCACCGCCGACGCCTACGACCGGCTGAGGCAGGAGCTCGCCGCCCTGCGCCACCACCGCGACGAACCCGGCCACACCAATGGCTCCGGCGACGACCAGGCCCTGGACGGACACCGCCGCCAGGCGCGCATCCGCGAGCTCGAACAGCTGCTCCACCACGCCGTCGTGGAGCAGCCGCCGCCCGACGACGGGGTGGCCGAACCGGGCATGGTCCTCACGGTCACCTTCGAGGGAGACGACGAGCCAGAGACGTTCCTTCTGGGCGTGCGCGACGGCGGTGATGCCGACGGGCTCGAGGTCTACTCGCCGGAGTCGCCACTGGGCAGGGCACTGGCCGGAGCCACGCCGGGTGAACAGCGCGCCTACCCGGTGCCCAGCGGAGCGACGGTGCGCGTGACGCTGTTGCGCGCGGTGCCCTACGGCAGGCACCGCTGACGGTCTACACGCGACAGTCGCGTTCGGTCACAGTCGCTCGGTGTCCAGCCGGATGGACGCCGCGAACGACCGGAAGTCGCCGATCACCCCGGCGAAGTCGGCATCGGCGACGGTGAGCAGCGCACGCACGGCGGGATCGCGCGCATCCGGCACGGTGAGGTAGAGCTGCGACTGGACCAGCTCGCGCACCGGTCCCGACGGCGTCGTGACCCGCAGGTCCTGTGTGAGCCCGGGGGCTCCGGCGCCGCCGACGTCGTCGCGGCTCGCCACGCTCACCCCGGCACCCGCCGCGCTCAACGTCGCCACCGACTCGTCGGCGATCGTCGCGAGCGCGGCGCCGTCCGAGCGGACCTCGCCCTCGAGCACGATCGTGGGCGTGAACCCGGAGTCCGGTGTGTCCCGCGTGCGGCAGCATTCCCCGCCGCAGCACCTCGACCTGGTGCCCGTATCGCCGCACGGTCGCGTCGAACAGCCCGCCCGCCTCGTCGCGCCACGCCGCTCCCGCCGCGGTGCCCGCGGCGATGGTCCGCTGCCCCGCCGCCTGCGCGGTCGCCCCCGCCTGCTGCCACGCCTGACCGAGGCGCAGCGCGGCGTCCTCGTCGTCCGGCGGCCAGGGATCCCAGATCGCCGTGACCT
Source organism: Prauserella cavernicola (assembly GCF_016595675.1). Taxonomy (GTDB): domain Bacteria; phylum Actinomycetota; class Actinomycetes; order Mycobacteriales; family Pseudonocardiaceae; genus Prauserella_A; species Prauserella_A cavernicola. The sequence goes on from NZ_JAENJH010000010.1 coordinate 177,675, forward strand.
GGCTCCACAGCTCGCCCGTCGGTTCAGGAAGTCCCATCGCCGCCCGCCGTTTCCAGCGCGACGGCCCCCGCGGCGTCGGCGCCGAGGTAGTCCGCGACACACCGGCGCCCGATGTCGGCGTACTGGCCGGGCAGCGCGCTGCCCTCGGCCGCCGAACTCGACACCGCCTCGGCACCGGGCCGGTAGGTGCTCAGGAACGCCTGCCCCACCGGACCGCCACCGAGAGTGCCCGCCAGCGTGGCGATCGAGGCATCGGCCTCCGCCCACCCGGACACGAACGCCTCGCCCGCGGCGCGCAGCTCCGCCATCGCGGCCCCGGTGGCGGCCTGGTCCAGCTCCGCACCGCCCGTCATGTCAGGACTGCCCGCCGCACCGACGGGAGCCGCCCGCCATCCACTCGTCCACCGTTGCCGCCCCAGGCCGTCGCACACCCGGATTGTTGGCATGCGGTCGCGGGCTCGGCGGGGCGTGACCGCATGCTGCCGCGAACCGGGGCGGTGAAACGAAAAAGGCCTTCGTCGCAGGTACGCGGCGAAGGCCTTCTCCCGATGATCCGTAGGTGTGCCCCCGGTGAGACTCGAACTCACACTTGCACGATTTTGAGTCGTGTGCCTCTGCCAATTGGGCTACGGGGGCGTGAACGTGGACTTTACTCGCCGTCGAACCGTCCCCGGCATTCGGGCTACCACGGAAATGTTTCCGCCACGGAACCAACGCGACGATCACCGCACGTGGCGAACGCCATCTCTCCCGTAGCGCGTTTGCCCGGTAGCCTGGAGCCTGCGGCACGCCGCATGTATTCACATCCAGTCGATCGCCCAGGAGGACCCCGGTGACCGAAGCGGCTACCGAGGCCGAGGCCAACGGTGTTGCCACTGCACCGCAGCGTCGTGTGCTCGTCGCGGAGGACGAGGCACTGATCCGGCTTGACCTCGTCGAAATGTTGCGCGAGGAAGGCTACGAGGTGGTCGGCGAGGCCGGCGACGGTGAAGAAGCTATCAAACTCGCCACCGATCTCAAGCCCGATCTGGTGATCCTGGACGTCAAGATGCCCAAACTCGACGGCATCGAGGCAGCGGCCAAGATCACCGGTGACCGGGTCGCCCCGGTCGTCATCCTCACCGCGTTCAGCCAGCGCGACCTGATCGAGCGTGCCCGCGAGGCCGGCACCATGGCCTACCTGGTCAAGCCGTTCGCCAAGCGCGACCTCGTACCCGCGATCGAACTCGCCGTCAGCCGGTTCTCCGAGCTGCAGGCGCTCGAGTCCGAGGTCGCGGGGCTCAGCGAGCGGCTCGAGACGCGCAAGCTGATCGACCGCGCGAAGGGCCTGCTCATGTCGCAGCAGGGCCTCACCGAGCCCGATGCCTTCCGCTGGATCCAGCGGACCGCGATGGACCGCAGGACCACGATGAAGGCGGTCGCGCAGGCCGTCGTCGACAACATCGACAAGTAGGGCCGGCCGGCTCGTCCGAAACTCACAACACCCCGCCCCTGTGATGCAGATCACAGGGGCGGGGTGTTTTTGTGCAACAGTGCTGCTCATGCCGGGCATCGGCGCCCCGCGCACTACTTTCGGGTGACCTGGGTCATGTACGGTTCTTCGTTATTCGCACCGTGGCGGTGCGCGCTCGTGAGCGCCCGCTGATTACTGATGGTTCAGACCCGATTGTTGCAATGCTTCGATCGGGCGTTAACTGTCGGTTAACGGCCCCCAGCACCGTCACGATGTGGATACAACGGCTGCAGTTGCTGGGCAACTGACACCGGTCGGGCTACGTTCATCGCCCAGTCAGGTCTCGACCTTCGGGGCGGCGGTCGTGTCCTGCGGTCTTTGAAGGACATCGGGAGGAAAAGTGTCAAGAGCACGGTTTGGGCGGGTTGTGCTGCTGGCGGCCGCAGCGTCGCTGGTTCTCGGCGCGTGCGCCGCGCGTACCGGTGACGACGGTGGCGGCGACGAGCCGGACTCGCAGCCGCAGGCCAGCGCGCCGGCCCAAGCAGCCAACGCCGCCGACCCGGCGGGCGACGGCAACGCGACCTGCGACGCCGGCGCGAAGCTGGCCTACGCGGGCACCATCAACGGCGCCAACGCGGCCCTGGGGCAGAACATCCTCAACGGCGTGAAGGTCGCGGTCGAGAGGCACAACTCGAACAACCCGAACTGCCAAGTCGAACTGGCCGAGTTCGAGACCGAGGGCACGCCCGACCGCGCCCCCGGCATCGTCACCCAGATCGTCAACACGCAGGACATCATCGGCGTCGTCGGCCTTCCGTTCTCGGGTGAGTCGAAGGCAGCGGGCAACATCTTCAACGACAAGGGTCTGGTCCAGCTGACCCCGTCGGCGACCAACCCCGCCCTGAGCGAGAACGGCTGGAAGACCTTCTTCCGCGGTCTCGGCAACGACAACACGCAGGGGCCGGCCGCCGCGCAGTTCATCACCGGGGAACTCGGCGCCGAGAACGTCTGCGTCATCCGCGACGACTCGGAGTACGGCATCGGCCTCGCCAACTCGATCACGGAGGAACTGGGCGACAAGGCGACCTGCCAGGAGCAGATCAAGACCAAGCAGACCGACTTCTCGGCCGTGGTCAACAGCCTGCGTGGCTCGAGCCCCGACGCGATCTTCTTCTCGGGCTACTACCAGGAAGCCGCTCCGTTCGCGCAGCAGCTCTTCGACGCCGGTGTCGAGGCCCAGTTCGTGGGCCCGGACGGGGTGAAGGACGACGAGTTCGTCAAGGGCGCCGGTGACGCCGCCGAGGGCGTGTACTTCACCTGCCCGTGCGTTCCCGCCGACCAGTTCACCGAGTTCAACGAGGGCTACAAGAAGCAGTCCGGTGGCCGTGAGCCCGGCACCTACTCGCCCGAGGGCTACGACCTCGCGACGATCCTGCTGAAGGGCATCGACTCCGGTGTCACGGACCGCGCCGGGATGCTCGACTTCGTCAACAACTACGAGGGTCAGGGGCTGACCAAGAGCTTCAAGTGGGATGACAAGGGCGAGCTCGCCGAGAGCACCGTCTGGACCTACGAGGTCCAGGACGGAAAGATCGTCCGCAACACCGAGATCAAGCCCAGCTGATCATCGGGTCAGGCACTTTGTAGTCGGGGCGCGCGCCCGGTGGACGATCCCGCCGGGCCGCGTCCCGACCCCCACGTGGAGAACGAATTGTCCATTCATCACTCGTCCGCGCTGTATCTCGCGCAGGACGACAGCGTGATCAACTTCGACGTCGCGGGTCTGGTCGACCAGTTCTGGGCCAACACCGTCGACGGTCTGTCCCAGGGCAGCATCTACGCGCTCGTCGCGCTCGGCTACACGCTCGTCTACGGCGTGCTGAAACTGATCAACTTCGCCCACTCCGAGGTGTTCATCTACGGCGCCTACGCGACGTGGTTCACCTTCTACGGCCTCGGTTTCCGCCCCGGTCCCACCCCGGAGCTGGCGGTCTTCGAGCTCATCGGCTTCTTACTGCTGGCACTGCTCGCCGCGGTGCTCGTCTCCGGCGCCACGGCCGTGGTGCTGGAACGCGTCGCCTACCGGCCACTGAGAAACCGCGGTGCCCCCAGGCTGGTCTTCCTGATCACCGCGATCGGTGCCTCGTTCGTGCTGCAGCAGCTGATCTTCATCTGGCGCGGTGGCAACCCCGAGCAGGCGATCCGGTTGCTGCGCCCGGAACCGGTGTTCGAGGTCTTCGGCGTCGCGATCACCAACATCACGATCATCATCGTGCTCGCGTCGATCCTGCTGTTCTTCATCGCGGACACGTTCGTCAACCGCACGCGGTTCGGCCGAGGCATCCGCGCCGTCGCGCAGGACCCCGACACGGCGACCCTGATGGGCGTCAACAAGGAACGCGTCATCATGCTGACGTTCCTCATCGGCGGTCTGCTCGCCGGCGCCGCGGCGCTGTTCTACATGATGAAGATCCCGCAGGGCGCCTCGTACCAGGGTGGCTTCCTGCTCGGTCTCAAGGCGTTCACCGCCGCCGTCCTCGGCGGTATCGGCAACCTGCGCGGCGCACTCCTCGGTGGACTGTTGCTCGGGCTGATGGAGAACTACGGGCAGTCGCTCTTCGGTGGCGAATGGCGTGACGTCGTCGCCTTCGTGCTGCTCATTGTGATCCTGATGTTCCGCCCGACCGGCATCCTCGGCGAGTCCCTCGGAAAGGCGCGGGTATGACCACCACGACGACGAAAACGACGACCTCTGGCCGCCGTTCGCTCAGCGAGTGGTGGAACACGCTCAACCGGCCGCAGCAGTGGGCGATCCTCATCCCGCTGGTGGTGTTCATCTACGCGCTGCCGGTGCTCAACCCGCCGATCCTCACGACCGAGCCCGGCTACGACTTCCCGATCGCGATGTTCGAGGTGGCGCGCTACGCGCTGATCGCGATCGGACTCAACGTCGTGGTCGGTCAGGCCGGTCTGCTCGACCTCGGGTACGTGGGCTTCTTCGCGGTGGGCGCCTATGTCGCCGCGCTGTTCACGAGCCCGGACTCGATGCTCACCAAGCTGCCGTTCCTGGCCGTGCTGCCGATCGCGATGGCGATCACGATGGTGTTCGGCGTCATCCTCGGCTCACCGACACTACGGCTACGAGGGGACTATCTCGCGATCGTCACGCTCGGCTTCGGTGAGATCGTGCGCCTGCTGGCCGACAACCTGGAGCCGTTGCGCGGCAACCAGGGCTTCCAGCAGGTGGGGCACCCGCCGGGCACCAACGCCGACGGCTCGGCGATCTTCAACAACACCGACGGCACGCCGTGGTACTGGCTCACGGTCACGATCATCATCCTGGTGCTGATGCTGGTCGGGAACCTGGAACGCAGCCGAGTCGGCCGTTCGTGGGTCGCGATCCGCGACGACGAGGACGCCGCCTCGATCATGGGCGTGAACACGTTCAAGTTCAAGATCTGGGCGTTCGTCATCGGCGCCGCCATCGGCGGGCTCTCCGGCGCGCTGTACGCGGGGCAGCTGGCGTTCGTGAACAACCAGAAGTTCGACGTGGTGACGTCGATATTGTTCCTGGCCGCCGTGATTCTCGGCGGGTCGGGCAACAAGGTCGGAGTGATCCTCGGCGCCATCATCGTCGCCTACATCCCGGCGCGGTTCCTCGGCATCGCCGAGTACCGCTTCCTGATCTTCGGTCTCGCACTGATCGTGCTGATGATCTTCCGCCCGCAGGGCCTGCTCGGCGCGCGGCAGCGGTTGCTGACCTACGGAAGGCAGGCGTACCAACGCTTGCTGGGCAAGGGCGAGCAGATCAGCAAGGACGCTCCGGTCGCGACCGACAAGAACGGGGGCCAGTGATGACGGAACCGAACAACGGCAACGGCCCCGAGGTCCCCGCCGAGGGCGGTCTGGCAGCCGAGCTGGCGCACATGACCGAGGCCGAGCTCATCGAGCACGAGGCCGAGGTCGCCGAGGTCGTCGCTCCCGACAGGGAGATCGCGGTCGAGGTCGGCGAGACCCTGCTCGACATCGACAACCTGACGATGCGCTTCGGCGGTCTGACGGCGCTGGACTCGGTGTCGTTCGGGATCCGCCGCGGCGAGATCCTCGGGCTGATCGGTCCCAACGGGGCGGGCAAGACGACGTGCTTCAACGCCATGACGGGGGTCTACCGGCCGACGTCGGGCCAGGTGCTGCTGGAGGGCAAGCCGCTGGGCAAGCTCGCCAAGCACAACATCACCCGGCGCGGCATCGCGCGGACCTTCCAGAACATCCGCCTCTTCGGCGAGATGACGGCGCTGGAGAACGTGGTCGTCGGCACCGACGCGCGGCACAAGACCAGTGTCATGGGCGCGCTGGTGCGCTCGCCGCGGCACTTCCGGGAGGAGAAGGAGGCGATCGAGCGGGCCATGGCCCTGCTCGACTTCGTCGGCATCGTCGACCGGGCCGCGGACAAGGCGAAGAACCTGCCCTACGGCTACCAGCGCCGGCTGGAGATCGCCCGCGCGCTGGCCACGGAGCCGAAGCTGCTGTGCCTCGACGAGCCCGCCGCCGGGTTCAACCCCATCGAGAAGGAAGACCTGATGGGGTTGATCCGCAAGATCCGCGACGACGGGTACACGGTCCTGCTCATCGAACACGACATGAAGCTCGTGATGGGTGTGACCGATCGCATCGTGGTGCTGGAGTTCGGCAAGAAGATCGCCGACGGTGCTCCCTCCGAGATCCGGGAGAACCCGTCCGTGATCGCCGCTTACCTGGGAGTTCCCGACGATGACATTGCTTGAGCTGTCCGGTGTGTCCGTCCACTACGGACGAATCAAGGCGGTCTCGGACCTGGCGATCAGTGTCAACGAGGGCGAGATCGTCACGCTGATCGGCGCCAACGGGGCCGGGAAGTCCACGACGATGCGGGCGATCTCCGGGATCCGTCCCGTCTCGTCGGGCTCGATCACGTTCCAGGGCGAGGACATCACGCGGCTGCGGGCCGACCTGCGAGTGGTGCGCGGGATCTCGCAGGCGCCCGAGGGCCGGGGGATCTTCCCCGGCATGACGGTGCTCGAGAACCTCGACATGGGCGCCTACGCACGCAAGGAGCGCAAGAACCTGGCGGCGGAGATGGACCACGTCTTCACGCTGTTCCCGCGCCTCGCGGAACGGCGCGGCCAGATGGGCGGCACGCTGTCCGGCGGTGAGCAGCAGATGCTCGCCATCGGCAGGGCGCTGATGGCGAAGCCGAAGCTGCTGCTGCTCGACGAACCCTCGATGGGGCTCGCGCCGCAGTTCATCCAGCAGATCTTCCGGATCATCACCGAGATCAACCGCGAAGGCACCACCGTGCTGCTCGTCGAGCAGAACGCGCAGCAGGCGCTGTCGCGGGCGCACCGGGCCTACGTGCTGGAGACCGGGTCCATCACCAAGACGGGCACCGGCAAGGAACTGCTCGCCGACGACTCCATCAAGGAGGCCTACCTCGGCGTCGCCTGACCGGAGCCGGCCCGGCCGGCCGCCTTGTGCGCGGCCGCCCGGGCCCGCTTCGCGGTGGCCTTGTCGGGGTGGTGCGTGCCCAGCAGCGTGAGCACCTCGTGCGCGTCGGGGTGGTCGAGGCGCCACATGCGCTCGAACAGCGGCGCGTACTGCGGTGCGAACGAGGCGTCGAGCAGCATCGGCAGATCGCCCTCGGCCACGCCGTGCACGGTGCCCGCGAGCTCGTCGACCACCAGCCACGCGGCGTCGTCCTCGGACGCGGCGAACTCGGGGTCCGGCCCGAGCAGCAGTTCCAGAGATGCCTTGGCGTGCCTGCTCAGCACGGGCACGTCGAGCGCGGCGCGCCACTGCGCCTCGGCCTCGGCGCCGATCCGTTCCCTGATCAGACCAGCGGCCACGGTCCGCTCGGCGGCTCCGCCCTCGGCGGCGACGGCGAGCAGTTCGGCCGCGGCGGCGTCGCCGGTGCGCCTGACGAGCCACACCTCGGCCTCGACCTCCAGCTCACCGTCCATTCCGGACAGCCCGACCTCGATCAGGTCGGCGGCGGTCATCTCGTCCTCCGGCGGCAGCACCGGCACGTCGACGCCGGACTCGACCAGTTCCTCGCGCATGGCGGCCACCGCCAGCGGCGTCGCGCGCACGATCCCCTCGGTCACCTCGACGGCACCCAGCTCGGTGAGCCTGGCCAGCAGGACCTCGGCCGGGTCGCCGTGCACGCGCACCCACTCGTCCCACCGCTGCCTCGCCTCGTCGGCGACGAGCTCCTCTGTGGCCAGGTCGAAGATCATCTCGCTGATGGCGGGAGTGGGCAGGCCGCGGTGGCGCGACAGGAACAACGGCATGAACCACGCGCCCGCGCCCTCGAAGTCGAGCGCCTCCTCGCCTGCGAGGTCGGCGTCGGTGAGCAGGCTCCACGCGAGCGTTGCGGCGAAAGCCTGGTCCCACAGCTCCAGCACGTCCTCGTCGGCGCCGTCGGGGAAGTCCTGAACGGACTCGCCCACGAGCGTGCCGTCCTCGCCTGGCACGATGAAGCCGATGTCCTCGGCGATCAGGTAGAGCTGGACGATGTCCTCTTCGGACCGGCCCAGCTCGGCCGCCGCGGCGGCGCGGTCCTCGTCGTCGAGCCCCACGGACTCGACGGTGGCGCGCCCGTCGCCGCACCACACGGCCAGCTCCCGCGCGCGCTCGAGCACGGCGATGCCGCGCGCGGTGGCGGCGAGCTCGTCGTCGGCGGGCAGGCGCAGCGGGCCGATGCGGTCGGGAAGCCCGTAGGCCTCCTTCAGGTTCACCTCGCCGTCGGACAGCTCCGGCTCGATCTCGTCGAGCTCGCCGCGCAGCGCGGCCACGGCGGCCTCGTCCAGGCGGCCGGTCTCGCCCGCGAAAGTGAGCAGGTGGTGCAGCGCCACGAGCGCGGCGGGCGCGTGCCCCGGCTCGACGGCCTCGGGATAGATGCCGAGCAGGAGCTCATCGAGCTGGCCCGGCTCCAGCTGGGCGAGATCGTGCACTCCGAGCTCGTCGGAGAGCAGCTGTAGTGCCAGCTCCGCGTCATCGAGATCGAGTGCGGGCACCCGGTCGGCCTTGTCCGCCCACGCGGTGAGTTCGCCGATCACGGCGCCGACGTTGTCCTGCTCCATCAGGCCAGGCTATCGGTCGGCGCCACCGGTTCAGGAGCCCGGAGGCCGGTCCCTGACGATGCAGGTCAGCCGGGCGGTGCAGGTGCGCTTGCCCGATTCGTCGGTGATCGTGATCTCGGCGGTGCTGGTGCCGCGGCCGACGTGCAGCGGCACGGCCACGCCCGTCACCAGACCCTGCAGCGCCGCCCGGTGGTGCGTGCACGAGAGCTCGAGACCCATCGCCACGCGGCCCGCTCCCGCGTTGAGCGCCGCCACGGTGGAGCCCAGCGCCTCGGCGAGCACCGCGTTGGCGCCGCCGTGCAGCAGACCGTAGGGCTGCAGGTTGCCCGCGACGGGCATGGTGCCGACGACGCGCTCGGGGTTCAGCTCGGTGAACCGGAGGCCGACCTTGTCGTTGAGTTGCTGCTCCGCGATCTCGGGGCTGATGCCCGCGAGCTGCTCGCGGATCTCCTCTTCCGACACGTGTTCGGTCACTCAGCGCTCCTAGGTCGACACGACAGGCAGGACTGTCAGGGCCTCACCCTAGACTCACGGGCGTGAGCCCGAACGCAAACACCTCAGTAGCGAATGACACACCCCGGCTGTTGCTCATCGACGGTCACTCGATGGCGTACCGCGCGTTCTTCGCCGTGCCGGCCGACCGGTTCCGCACGTCCACCGGTCAGGTGACCAACGCGGTGTTCGGGTTCACCTCGATGCTCATCAACCTGCTGCGCGACGAGGCGCCCACCCACCTCGCGGTGGCGTTCGACGTGTCCCGCCAGACCTTCCGCTCGGAGACCTTCGCCGAGTACAAGGCCAACCGGCAGAGCACGCCCGACGACTTCAAGGGCCAGGTCGAGCTCATCAAGGAGATCCTGGCCGCGCTCTCCATCCCGGTGCTGGAGAAGCAGGGCTTCGAGGCCGACGACATCATCGCCACGCTCACCACCCAGGCGGCGGCCGACGACTTCGAGGTCCTCATCTGTACGGGCGACCGCGACGCGCTGCAGCTCGTCACCGACGCGGTGACGGTGCTCTACCCGCGCAAGGGCGTGTCCGACCTGGTGCGGTTCGACCCGGGTGCCGTCGAGGAGAAGTACAGCCTCTCGCCGACCCAGTACCCCGACTTCGCGGCGCTGCGCGGCGACCCGTCCGACAACCTGCCCGGCATCCCAGGTGTGGGGGAGAAGACCGCCGCCAAGTGGATCAAGCAGTTCGGCTCGCTCGGCGACCTCGTCGACCGCATCGACGAGGTGAAGGGCAAAGTCGGCGACGCGCTGCGCGCACACGTCGACGCCGTGCTGCTCAACCGCCAGCTCACCGAGCTGGTGCGCGACGTGCCGCTGGAGGCCGCTCCCTCGGGCCTCGAGGTGCAGCAGTGGGACCGCGACGCCGTGCACCGGCTCTTCGACGAGCTCGAGTTCCGCGTGCTGCGCGACCGGCTGTTCGCCTCGCTGTCCAGCGCGGAGCCGGAGGCCGACGAGGGTTTCGAGATCCACGGCGGCGCGCTCGAACCCGGCGCGCTCGGCGACTGGCTCGCCGAGCACACGGCCGGTGACGGCGCCACCGGCATCGCGTTCCGCACCACGGGCGCGTCGGTGTCGGCCGACGTGCAGTCGGTCGCGCTGGCCGGTGCCGACGGCGAGGGCGCCTACCTCGACGTGTCCACGCTGGACGAGGCCGACGAGAAGGTCCTCACCGCGTGGCTCGCCGACCCGGCGGCCCGCAAGGTCGGCCACGCGCTGAAGATCCCACTGCACGCCGCGCTGGCCAGGGGCTGGAAGCTCGCGGGCCTGACGATGGACACCGAGCTGGCCGCCTACCTCGTGCGGCCGGGCCAGCGTTCCTTCGAGCTCGACGACCTCGTGCTGCGCTACCTGCACCGCGAGCTGCGTTCCGAGAGCTCCGGTGACGACGGGCAGCTGTCGCTGCTCGACACGGCGTCCGACCCCGACGGCGACGCCAAGATCGTGCACGGCGAGCTGGTGCGCGCCCGCGCGGTGGCCGAGCTGGCGGGCGCGCTCGCCGACGAGCTCACCGAGATCGGTGGCGCGACGCTGCTCGCCGAGATCGAGCTGCCGCTGCTCGGCGTGATCACCGAGCTGGAGGCCGCTGGCATCGCCGTGGACCTCGAGCAGCTGACCACGCTGGAGGCGCACTACGCGAGCCGCGTGAAGCAGGCCACCGAGGAGGCCTACGCCGTCATCGGCAAGCAGATCAACCTCGGCTCGCCCAAGCAGCTGCAGGTGGTGCTCTTCGACGAGCTGGGCATGCCGAAGACCAAGCGCACCAAGACCGGCTACACCACCGATGCCGACGCGTTGCAGACGCTGTTCGAGAAGACCGAGCACCCGTTCCTGCAGCACCTGCTGGAGCACCGCGACGCGACCAGGTTGCGCACCACGGTCGAGGGGCTCATCAAGTCGGTCGCCGACGACGGCCGCATCCACACCACGCTGCACCAGACCATCGCGGCGACCGGTCGGCTGTCCTCAGTGGACCCGAACCTGCAGAACATTCCGATCAGGACGGACGAGGGCCGCCGGATTCGCGAGGCGTTCGTCGTCGGCGGCGGCTACGTGCAGCTGATGACCGCCGACTACAGCCAGATCGAGATGCGGATCATGGCTCACCTGTCGGCCGACACCGAGCTGATCGAGGCGTTCCAGTCCGGGTTCGACTTCCACGCCGCCACCGCCGCGCGCGTGTTCGCCGTCGAGCCCGCCGAGGTCACCGGCGCCCAGCGCGCCAAGATCAAGGCGATGAACTACGGGCTGGCGTACGGCCTGTCGGCCTACGGGCTCTCGCAGCAGCTCCGGATCTCCACCGAGGAGGCCCGCACGCTGATGGACGACTACTTCGCCCGGTTCGGCGGCGTCCGCGACTACCTCCACACGGTGGTCGACAAGGCGGCGAAGGTCGGTTACACGGAGACGATCTTCGGTCGTCGCCGGTACCTGCCCGACCTCACGAGCGACAACCGGCAGCGTCGCGAGATGGCCGAGCGGATGGCGCTCAACGCCCCGATCCAGGGCAGCGCGGCCGACATCATCAAGGTGGCCATGCTGGGCGTGCACCGCGCGCTGGAGAACTCGGAGCTGCGCAGCCGGGTGCTGCTGCAGGTGCACGACGAACTCGTCATGGAGGTCGCCGAGGGCGAGCACGCCGACGTGGAGGCGTTGGTGCGCAAGGAGATGGGGGCCGCTTACGAGCTCGCCGTCCCGTTGGAGGTGTCCGTCGGATTCGGCCAGTCGTGGAACGACGCGGCGCACTGAACGCCGGGGACCAGGCGCCCGATTCCACCTGAAAGCCCGCTTTCCGGTGGGATGATCACAGCGAAAAACGGGTACGTTCACACCTATGACGGCCCGCAACGCGCTCGTTCTCGCCGGAACCGGGATGCTCAGCGTCGTGGCGAGTGACCTCGCCGCCGATGGGTGGCGGGTGGTCTCGCCCAGCAGGCGCTACAGCCCGTTGCCGGTGACCGACGAGTCCGTCACCCACCGGCCGCGGTGGTCGCGCAGCTACCGTCGGCACCGGTTCGGGCAGGGGCAGGCCATCTGGGTGGAGGCCCACTGGGACCGGCCGAAGGAGCTGGCCCGCAAGGTGGAGAACGTGCTCACCGCGCCGGCGGAGCTGCTCGTCGTCTGGGTCCACGAGTCGTTCCGGCGCTCCGTGCTCGGCGTGGTGGAGCCGTTGCTGTCGCCGACGGCTCCGGTGGTCGAGGTGCGTTCGCTCGCCGACCTCACGGTGCCTCCGGACGAACCGGAACCGTTGCTGTTCGGTCACCCCACGCAGCAGGTGTTGCTCGGCGCGGTGTCGGACCTGGCGCGGCCGCTGGGCCAGGACGAGATCGGCGAGGGCGTGCTCGAGGCCGTCGAGCGCGCACTGGAGGGAAAGCCGACCTCACTGCACCAGATCGGGGAGCGCAGGCCCGTCGTCGGTCACTGAGCGCGGGCCGAGAGCAGCGTCATCACCGAGTCGCGCACTTCTTCGCGGCTGCGGCCCGGTTCGAACACGAGCCAGTCCAGCGCCACCACCAGCAGCGTGCCGAACAGTGCCGCCGCGGCGGTGCGCAGTGGCACGCCCTGCGGGAACCGCCCCGCTTCGGCGACCCGGCGCAGCTGCTCCTCCAGCACCGACACGATGTTCTCGCGCAGTGGCAGCAGTGTGGCGTGCCACTGGCCGGGGCCCCGCCACAGCTCGCTGACCAGGATCTGCGAGAAGCCCGGGTACTCGCTGATGAACTCCAGTGCCTCGTCGACCAGCACCTCGAGCCCGGTCACCGGGTCGTCCTCGGCGGCGCCGGCCCGCAGGCGCTGTGACAGCAGGTCGATGCCGTAGCGCAGCAGCGCCTCGACGAGCCCGTCCTTGCTGCCGAAGTTGTAGTAGACGGTGCCTTTGGCGACCCCCGCCTCGGCGGCGATCTCGTCCATCGTCACCGCCGCGAGGCCGCGGCTGCGCGCGAGCCGCATGGTGGCCTCGAACAGCTTGCGGCGAGTGGCCTCCGCGCGCGGGCTCACAGCGCCAGCTCCGGTCTCAGCTGCCGCACCGTCCACACGCGACGCTTCTGGGCCGCGAACACCGACAGTGCCAGTGCGACGCCGAGCCAGGCCAGCAGCACCAGGACGTCCGGCAGGATCTGTGCGGGTGCCCCGGTGTAGAGCAGGTGCCGCAGCCCGTCGATGACGTAGCCCATCGGCAGCACCACGTGCAGCGGGTACAGCGGGTCGGGGATCGTCTGCCAGGGGAACGTGCCGCCCGCGCTCACCAGCTGCAGCACCAGCAGGACGAGCCCGAGGAACTTGCCCACAGCGCCGAAGAGCGCGTTGAGCCCGTGCAGGATCGCGGTGAACGTCAGTGAGGCCAGCAGCGTGAAGCCGATCGCCGCCACCGGTTTGGCGACGTCGATGCCCACGAGCCACGTCACCGCGCCGAAGAGCACCAGCACCTGCGCGATGCCGAGCACCGCCGCTGGCAGCCAGCCGCCCAGCGCCACCCGCAGCGGAGAGGCCCCCGCGGTGAGTGCCCGCGTCGACAGCGGCCGCAGCAGCAGGAAGAGCACGAACGCGCCGATCCACGTCGCGAGCGCGATGAAGAACGGGGCGAGCCCGGCTCCGTACGTGTCCGCCGAGGCCACGCCGACCGACTTGATCGCCACCGGGTCGGAGATCGTGCTGGCCGTGGCCTGCTGCGTGTCCTCGTCGGCGTTCGGGATCTGCTGCAGGCCCTCGTTCAGCCCGTCCCGTAGCTCGCCGGCGCCGTTGGCGAGGTCGCGGGTGCCGGACAACGCGGTGGCCTCGCCCTCGGTGAGGCTCGCCGCTCCGCCCGCGAGCTGGTTGGCGCCGTCGGACGCATCGGCGATGCCGTTCGTCAGCTCCGGCGCGGCCGCCGCGAGCTGCTCGGCACCGGTGGCGACCTGCCTCGACCCGTCGGCGAGTGTGTTCAGCTGACCGGCCGCCTGCTGGATCTGGCCGTTGGCGTCGGCGAGTGGCGCGCGCAGCTCGCCGACCACGCCGAGTGCGTGCTGCACCTCCTCCTCCGCCAGCCCGCCGTCGCGCAGCCGCTGCGCGAGCTGCCCGGTGGCGCCGTCGAGCTCGCTCGACAGCTGGGCCGAGCGCTCCGCGAGCGCCGAGCCGATCGTGGCGATCTGCGTGTTGCCCGTAGCGACCTGGCCGGCTCCGTCGGCGAGCTTGCGGGTCTGCTCGGGCAGCGACTCGGTGCTGCCACGCAGCGTGGTGAGCCCGGTCGCGAGCTGGGTGCTCCCACCGGCGAGCCGCTGGGCGCCGTCGGCGAGTTCCTGCTGGCCGTCGCGCAGCCGCCCGGCTCCGTCGGCGAGCTGGGAAGCTCCGTTCGCCGCCTCCTGCGTCCTGCCGTGGATGGTCGAGAAGCCCACCAGGAACTGGTTCGCGGCCTCTTCTCCGACCTGTTTCGCGATCGTGTCGCGAATCTGCTCGGCGACCTGCGTGGCGATCGTGTGCGACAGGTAGTTGTTGGCGTCGTTGGTGGTGAGCGTGATGGCGGCCTGGCGGGGATCGAGCTCGCCGCTGGAGACCAGCGCCGACGAGAAGCCCTCCGGGATCGTGATCGTGAACGAGTAGTCGTCGTCGCGCACGCCCTCGTCGGCCCGGTCGGCCGAGACCTCGTGCCACTGGAAACTGCCCGACGACACCAGTTCGTCGCTCACCTGCTTGCCGAGCTCGCGCTGCTGGCCCTCGCCGTCCTGCGCGCCGCTGTCGGCGTTGACGATCGCGGCCGGCAGTTTGTCGAGCCTGCCGTAGGGGTCGTAGTTGGCGTAGAGGTAGAGCGAGGCGTAGAGCAGCGGGACGAGCACGAGCGCGGCCACCGCGAGCTTCGGCAGCGTGCCGCTGGTCAGCCTGCGCAGCTCGCCGGTGGCGATCCGCAGAGGGCTCACGGGATCATCTCCTCCTGCTCGAGGCGGCAGCGTTGCGGTTCGGGTTGGTCGAGCGCTCCGACGAGTGCGGGTGGTCTCAGCAGCGCTGCCACCGGCACGGTCGCGGTCAGCACCACGACGGCAAGTCCGCGTTCGGCGTGTTCGTGGGCGAGCATCGACCAGGAGTCGACGTCGCTGGTGTGGCGGTCGGGGCGGTCGAGGACGAGCAGGCCGATGCCCGGTCTGCTCGCGGCGAGCGCGGTGAGCAACCGGGTGCGGGTCTCGGCGGTCAGGTTCTCGAACCGGGTGCGCGCGTAGGCGGCGCTGTCGTGGCGTTCCAGCCAGCGCGTCACCTCGGCCTGGTTCGCAGGGAGCCCGGCCAGCGCCAGTTCCTCGCCCACGACGACCCGCAGCGGCAGCGCCTCGTCGGGTTCGCTCACGCCGGGGGAGTCCACCACGGCGACGAGCTCACGCAACCGGGCCGCGTTCGCGGCGCCGTCGACGGTGACCGTGCCGGTCGAGGGCCGGAGCCTGCCCGCCAGCGCGAGCCCGAACGCCGTGAGCCCGGTGCCGGGGTCGCCGTGGAGCAGTGCGAGCTCGCCGCTCGCGACCCGGAGCGAGGTCTCCGGCACGAGTGTGCCGTGCGGGCCTTCGACGGACACCCGATCGGCGAGCACCTGCATGACGCCTCCTTTTGAACTGACTCGTCAGTGCAAAATTAGGCCTTTCGGCGCAGCGTCCGCAAGGTGGGGCACCTTATCGGGTGGTCAGCGCAACATCGAAGCCGGGCGAACCTCCCAGACCGTCCAGAGCGGGCGGTAGCCCTGCCGGTGCCAGAACACGGACGCGAGCGGGTTCAACGGGTTGTAGTAGAGGTAGGTGCCTCGCGCGTCGTCGGTCGCCAGCCGCGCGTGCGCCGCAGCCAGCAGAGCGCGCCCGACGCCCCGGCCCCGGATCGCGGGCAGCACCGCGGCGCTGTGCACGTAGCCCCACCGCCCGGCAGGCAGCACCGTGCCGAGCCAGGTTCCCTCCTCGACCGTGACCATGCCGCCCTCGACGACCCCGACCGGCTCGCCGTCGAGTTCCGCGAGCCAGCCGGACGAGTCCCCGGCGAGCTGCTCGCGCAGCGACTCCCGGCGCCGGTGTTCCCAGCCCGTGCGCGCCCGCAGGTTGCCCGCCTGAGCCGAGTACTCCACCTCGGCGCGCTCCAGCCGCAGGATCGTCTCGACGTCGCCCGGTCCCGCCTCGCGCACGCGCACGTCGGGAGAACCGGGCGCCTCCGGCGGTTCGGCCGTGCGCACCCCGAGCGCCCACAGCGGCACCAGCCCGTGGTCGAGCAGTGCCCGGGTGCCCTCCGCGTCCCGGCTCGGCCACGACACGAGGCACGCCGAGTCCTCGCCCGGCCGCTCCGCGTCCAGGCGAGCCCGGCACGCGCGCAGCACGGCGTCCATCCCCTCGGTGCCGCGCTCGCCGACGATCGGTGTCAGCTCCCAGACCTCCAGCGCCGACCACAACGCCTCCGGCGCGGCCGGGTCGGTGAACGTCACCCGCAGCACCCCGGTCACGCGCCCGCCGTCGGGCAGCGTCGCCACGAGCGTCTCGCCCTCGGGCGGGTCCGTGATCACCGGCAGCAACGGGTCGATCGCGCCGAACCGTCCCGCCTGCTCGGCGACCAGATCGGTGCCCTCCCTCACGACGCGCTCTCCTTCGCTCAGCTCACCTCAGCGCTCCCGCGGGCCGGACCTCCCACGTCGTCCACAGTGGACGGTATCCCTGCCGGTGCCAGAACACCGACGACAGCGCGTTGTGCGGACTGTAGAACAGGTACGTGCCCCGCGCGCCCCGGGCGAGCAGCTCGCGGTGCGCCGTGGCCAGCAACACCTGGCCGATCCCTGACCCGCGCGCGAGCCCGGCGACCGAGACCGTGCCGACGTGGGCCCACGCCCCGCCAGCGATCCGGTCCGGCGTGGGCGCGGGCCACGCGCACAGCGCGAGCCCGGCGGCCATCCCGTGCGACTCGGCGAGCCACGCGGGCTCGCCCGTGCCGAGTGTGCGGAGCAGCTCCGCGTGGAGCCGGTCGGCGGCACCCGGGCGCTCCACGGCCGAGCCGACGAGCGCGGCGTAGCGCAGCTCGGCGAGCCACAGCGAGGTCAGCTCGTCGACGTCCGCCACGGTCGCCGCCCTGACCTCGACGCCGGGCACGCGCACGTCGGGCACCGGCCCGCGCTCCCTGACCGCGAGCACCGTGCTCGGGCTCAGCCCGTGGGACAGGAACGCGGGCGTCATGGCCGTATCGCGGCTCGGCCACGTCACGGTGCACGCCGAGTCGGGCCCCAGAGCCTGCCCGGCGAGCCCGCGGCGCAGCGCGCCGAGCAGCGCCGACATGCCGTCGACGCCGAGCCCGGGGTCCACGGGGGTCAGCTCCCACGCCACTGCCGGACGCCAGAGACCCGCCCAGCCCTCGTAGCGGGCGCGGTAGAGCACACCCGCGACCTCGCGGCCGCCGGGCAGCGACGCCGTCAGCCGCTCACCGGCACCGGGATCGACGGTGTCCGGCAGCAGCGGATCGAGCGCCGCGAACCCGGTCACGGGCGAAAGACCGTCCTGAAGATCGCGGTGCCGGGGAAGAGCTTGCCCCGCAGCGGACTCCACTGACCCCAGTTGCGGGTGTGTCCCTCCGGCCACTCGGGCTCCACGAGATCGACCAGCCGCAGCCCCGCCGAGTCCAGCGAGCGCACGAAGTCACCCAGTGTGCGGTGGTACTCGACGTAGGTCGCCGCGCCGTCGCCGTCCACCTCGACGTAGGGCGTGCGGTCGAAGTAGGGCTGCGTGGCGGTGAGCCCGTTCGGGCCGGGATCGTCGGGAAAGATCCAGCGCAGCGGGTGGGTCACCGAGAACACCCAGCGCCCGCCCGGCCGCAGGACGCGAGCCACCTCGGAGAACACCGCGTCGATCGAGGCGACGAAGGGCACGGCGCCGAACGCCGAGCACGCGACGTCGAAGCTGTCCGAGCGCAGGGGCAGCTGCTCCGCACCCGCCCGCAGCAGCACCGGGTGCAGGCCGGTGCGCTCGTTGCCCTCGCGGGCGTGGCGCAACATGCCCGCCGAGAGGTCGAGCGCGACGGTCCGCGCGCCCCGCGCGGTCAGCCACCGGGCGCACGGAGCCGAGCCGCACCCGATCTCCAGCACGTCGGCTCCCGCGACGGCGCCGAGCAGACCGGCGTCGGACTCGCGCACGCCCTCGGGACACCACACGAAGTCGGCGTCGCCGAGGAATCGGCCGTGAGTGGCCTGGTACTCGTCGGCGTCGGCGTCCCACCAGGCCGAGTTCGCTGTCATCGCCTCGGCCGACGACACCGCGCGGTGATCGACGCCGGCGACGCCGAGCTGCTGCTCAGCGTGGTCGTGGCGCTCGCTGGAGGGTGGTGTGGACACGGCGTCATCTTCCCGTTCGGCAGACCGGTGATTCTCGGTGGACCCTGATTGTGTCCTGCACCGCGCGCCGCGTACGATGTTCTCTAGCGCAGTGGGTTCGCGCTGCCTTCGGCTCAGATGTTCTTACTGGGTGGTCAAGGGTCGCGCACCTCGAGGTGATGCTCGCGGCCGTTCGTGGGTGAACGTTTGCATCGTAGTCGCCTTGGTTCCCATCGATGCGCTACGCAACCGCACTTCTCCTACACCAATCCGTAACCGGAGCAACCCACCTAATGACCATCGACACCACCACCGCCCCGAGTGCCCCCGCGCAGGCGCAGCAGGTCGCCATCAACGACATCGGGACGGAGGAAGACTTCCTCGCAGCTATCGACAAGACGATCAAATACTTCAACGATGGCGACATCGTCGAAGGCACCATCGTCAAGGTCGATCGCGACGAAGTGCTGCTCGACATCGGGTACAAGACCGAAGGCGTCATCCCGTCTCGTGAGCTGTCCATCAAGCACGATGTCGACCCGGCAGAGGTTGTCGCCGTCGGTGATGAGGTGGAAGCCCTTGTCCTGCAGAAGGAGGACAAGGAAGGCCGGCTGATCCTGTCCAAGAAGCGCGCGCAGTACGAGCGCGCCTGGGGCACGATCGAGGAGCTCAAGGAGAAGGACGAGCCCGTCAAGGGCACCGTCATCGAGGTCGTCAAGGGCGGCCTCATCCTCGACATCGGCCTGCGCGGCTTCCTGCCCGCGTCGCTGGTCGAGATGCGTCGCGTCCGCGACCTGCAGCCCTACGTCGGCCGCGAGCTCGAGGCCAAGATCATCGAGCTGGACAAGAACCGCAACAACGTGGTCCTGTCCCGCCGTGCCTACCTGGAGCAGACCCAGTCCGAGGTGCGCAGCGAGTTCCTCAACGCGCTCGCCAAGGGCCAGGTCCGCAAGGGCGTCGTCTCCTCGATCGTCAACTTCGGTGCGTTCGTGGACCTCGGCGGCGTCGACGGTCTGGTGCACGTCTCGGAGCTGTCCTGGAAGCACATCGACCACCCGTCCGAGGTCGTCGAGGTCGGCCAGGAGGTCACCGTCGAGGTGCTCGACGTCGACATGGACCGCGAGCGCGTGTCCCTGTCGCTGAAGGCCACCCAGGAAGACCCGTGGCGTCAGTTCGCCCGCACCCACGCGATCGGCCAGATCGTGCCGGGCAAGGTCACCAAGCTCGTCCCGTTCGGCGCGTTCGTCCGCGTCGAGGAGGGCATCGAGGGCCTGGTGCACATCTCCGAGCTGGCCGAGCGCCACGTGGAGATCCCGGAGCAGGTCGTGCAGGTCGGCGGCGAGGTCATGGTCAAGGTCATCGACATCGACCTCGAGCGTCGTCGCATCTCGCTGTCGCTGAAGCAGGCCAACGAGGGCTTCACCTCGGACTCGGACTTCGACCCCACGCAGTACGGCATGGCGGCGGAGTACGACGACCAGGGGAACTACATCTACCCCGAGGGCTTCGACCCCGACACGCAGGAGTGGCAGGAAGGCTACGACACGCAGCGTGAGGAGTGGGAGAAGCAGTACGCGGAGGCCCACTCGCGCTACGAGCAGCACATGCGTCAGGTCACCGAGGCCGCGCAGGCCAACGCCGCTGCCGCGGCCGAGGGCGCTGCCGGTATCGAGGGTGGCGACCAGAGCTACACCTCGGGCGGTCAGTCCGACCAGGGCTCGAAGAGCACGGGCGGCACGCTCGCCAGCGACGAGCAGCTCGCGGCTCTGCGCGAGAAGCTCTCCGGTGGTGCGTGACTAGCCGAGAAGGCTGAGTGAGGGCGGTGGCCCCGGTCCGATGCGGACCGGGGCCACCGCTTTTTTCGTGCACTGGGGACTCACGTCGCTCCACAATGCAGAAGGCCCGCAGTCCCTTGTGGGGAGTGCGGGCCTTCGTGGTGAAGCCGGTCCTATGTGGTCGCCGGTGCCCAGGCTCGTTCGTGGGCCGCGGCACTGGCGCGGCGGCGCAGGCCTGCCAGGCTGTGCTTCGCGGGTACCAGGAGTGCGGTCAGCCAGTTGCGGCGGTATTCCTCGAGAGCGGTCGCCACGGGGCGGTGCATGACGCAGTGCATCAGACCGGGAGCACCGAGCCGGTGTCTTCCCACGTACTTGCTGGCTGGCATCGTTCCTCCGGGTGGGCGACCCCTACGCCCGGCACCGTACGCAACGGGTGTGAATAATCGCGGGAACCGCTCGGCGTGTCACCCTAACTAATTGCGTCACGATCTGGTTGATGGCTGAGAGTCAGCGGCAGGGCGATGCCTGGTTCAATTGCGGGCATGCTGAGAGTGGGGCTGACAGGGGGAATCGGCGCGGGCAAGTCGACGGTCGCCGCGCGGCTCGCCGAGCACGGTGCCGTGCTGATCGACGCCGACCGCATCGCGCGGGAGGTCGTCGAGCCGGGCACCGAGGGACTGGCCGAGTTGGTCGCCGCGTTCGGCCACGGGATCCTGGACGCCGAGGGTGCGCTCGACCGGCCCGCGCTGGCCGCGAGGGCGTTCGGTGACGACGAGTCGCGGCTGCGCCTCAACGCGATCATGCACCCCCGCATTCGTGACCGCACCGTGGAGCTGATGGCCGCGGTGGCGCCGGACGCCATCGTCGTCCACGACGTTCCGTTGCTGGTCGAGGGCGGGATGGCGCCCAACTACCACCTCGTGCTCGTGGTGGACGCCGCCGAGGACGTGCGGGTGCGCAGGCTCACCGAGTCGCGCGGCATGTCCGAACAGGACGCCCGCGCCCGGATCGCCGCGCAGGCGAGCCCTGAGCAGCGGAGGGCGGCCGCCGACGTGTGGCTCGACAACAGTGGCAGCCGCGACATCGTCCTTGCCCAGGTCGACGAGCTGTGGGCCGACCGGCTGGTGCCGTTCGAAGCGGCGGTCCGGCTGCGCAAGCCGCGCAAGCCACGCTCGCCCGAGATCTCCCCGTACGACGAGACGTGGCCCGCGCAGGCCGAGCGCGCGCTGGCCCGCGTGCGGCTGGCCGCCGGGGAGCGGTCCGTGCGCGCCGACCACATCGGGTCCACGGCCGTGCCGGGGCTCGCGGCCAAGGACGTGCTCGACCTCCAGCTCACGGTGTCCACTCTGGACGACGCGGACGCGATCGCCGACGCGTTGTCCGACGCCGGGTTCGTCCGGGCACAGGGGCACTGGTTCGACTACCCGCAGGACGGCGGTGCCGCGCCGGAACAGCTGTGGCACAAGCGGTTCCACTACGGCGCCGACCCGGCGACGATGGTGAACCTCCACGTGCGCTCGGCGCGCGGTCCCGCGTGGCGGCTCGCGCTGCTGTTCCGCGACTGGCTGCGCGCCAACCCCGACGAGGTCGCCGCCTACACCGAGGTGAAGCACCGGCTCGCCAGGGCGCACTCCGGGGACGGCACCGTCGAGCACTACGCCGAGGAGAAGCAGGCGTGGGTCGACGCGGGCTTCGTGCGCGCCGAGGTCTGGGCCTCGCGCACCGGCTGGACCGTGGAGGACGCGTCATAGGGCGTGCCTGTCGGACGCACGCCAACTCCCGCCGAACCGGCCAGGCCTGTCGAGCCGCATTCCGCGCGAGGCACTCGAGGTGGTGCTCGGCGCCGAGCTCGCGGCCTACGCCTGAAGCAGTCCGCGCTGGTAGCCGATGGCCACGGCCGCCGCGCGGTCCTTCACGCCGAGCTTGGCGTAGAGGTGCAGCAGGTGGGTCTTCACGGTGGCCTCGCTGATGAACAGCTTGCGCGCGGCCTCCTTGTTCGTGCAGCCGCGGGCGACCAGCTCCAGCACCTCGACCTCGCGCTGGCTCAGCGGCTCCTCGGCGGGCGCGCGCACGCGGCCCAGCAGCCGGCTCGCCACGGCGGGGGAGAGCACCGACTCGCCCTTGGCCGCCGCCCGTACGGCGCGGAACAGTTCCTCCCTCGGGGAGTCCTTCAGCAGGTAGCCCGTCGCACCGGCCTCGATCGCGGGCACGACATCGGAGTCGGTGTCGTAGGTGGTCAGCACCAGCACGCGCGTCGGGTTGCCGCGCCGCGCGAGCTCGGCGATGGCCGCGACACCGTTGCTGCCCGGCATCCGCAGGTCCATCAGTACGACGTCGGGGCGCAGTCGCTCGGCCAGCGTCACGGCCTCGTCGCCGTTGCCTGCTTCGCCGAGCACCTCGAACCCGGCCTCGCCGGTGAAGATCCCACGCAGCCCGTCCCTGACGATCGGATGGTCGTCGACGATCAACAGACTGATCAAGGCACTCACTGGGGCTCCTTCACGGGAATGGCGGGTACGGTGGCCGAGATCGCGGTGCCGCCGCCGGGCTCGGACTCGACCACGAGCGAGCCCGCCAGCCGCTGCACGCGTTTGCGCATCCCGGTCAGCCCGAAGCCGCGATGGTCCTTTCCGTTGCGGCGCAGGCGTTCCACGTCGAACCCGACGCCGTCGTCCCGGACGTCGAGTGTCAGCTGATCCTCCATGTAGGACAGAGTGAGGCCCACCCGTCGCGCGGCGGCATGCTCAGCGACGTTGCCCAGCGCCTCCTGCGTGACGCGCAACAGCGTCGCCTCGATCTCGGGGTGCATCGTGGCCGCGGTGCCGGTGGTGACGAACTCGGCGGGCACGCCGGTGCGCGCCGACCACCGGTGCACGATGCCGGACAGCGCCTCCGGCAGTCCCGTGTGCTCGAGCTCCTCCGGGTTCAGCGCGTGCACCGCACGCCGCGCCTCCCGCAGGTTGTCGCGGGCCAGCGCCGACGCGGCGTCGAGATGCCGCTGCCACTCCGGCGGATCGTCGCTCGCCTGCTGCGCGGCCTGCAACTGGGTGATGATGCCGGTGAAACCCTGGGCGAGGGTGTCGTGGATCTCCCGGCTGAGGCGCTGCCGCTCGTCGAGCACACCGGCCTCCCTCGCCTGCGACAGCAGCTGCCGGTGCAGCCCGGCATTCTCCTCGAGCGCGGCCTCCAGCTCCGTCACGGCCATGCGGCGCTGCTCGTTCTGCTCCGCCAGCTGCCGCGAGAGGCCGAGTCCACCCGCGATGGCGGCGGTCTGGATCACCACGATCGCCACGAACGGAACGGGCCAGTCGCGCAGGGCCTGCAATGGACCACCCGAGCTGAGGCTGTTGATGAACATCGAGGTCGCGGCGAGTCCGAGCAGGATCAGCGGCATCCGCGCCAGCGTCAGCGCCCTGAAGAAGCACGCGATCATGAAGATCAGGAACACCACGTCGCCCGCCATCAGCAGGCCCGCCAGCGCGAGCATCCCCGCGAAGGACACGACGCGCACCGATGTCACCCGCAGCCGCTCGGGCACGAACGTGTCGGTCGCGAGAACCCAGACCAGCGCCAGGCCCACCAGTACGAGCGTGTCCGACAGGTGGTCCCGGGACTGCTGCTGCAGCAGGCTCGTGAGCGTGGCCGCCGCGAGCAGGACCAGTGGCATGACCTGCTCGAACCGGAGCAACCACGGGCGCCACGGTGAGTCCGACGCGCTGTTCAGGAACGCCGATGGCCGCTCGTCGCAGTCCTCCACCTGCCCATTATCACGGTGAACGCGCCCGGCAGGTCCCACCAGCGGCAATTCCGCGGTCACTGCCACCGGAACAGGCGGGCCGCCAGCACGAGGCACACCACGGTGAAGGCCACCATCGAGCCCAGCTGCAGCAGCAGCGGGTCGCCGCCCGCCCACGTCTCCCGGAGCGCGTTGTACGTGGCCCCCATGGGCAGCACGTCAGCAAGGCCCTGCAGGAACGACGGCAGGTTCTCCTTCGGCACCCACACCCCGCCCAGCGCCAGCATCGGGAAGAACGCCGCCGAGCCGATCGCGCCCGCGGCGCGGCCCGTGGTCGCCACCGCCGCGATCAGCAGCCCCATGGCGAACAGCGACGCCGTCCCGAGGACCGCCGAGATCGTCAGGCCCAGCGGGTTCGCGGGTGCCTCCATGCCGATCACGGCCGTGCCGACCACGATCACCAGCAGCACCACGACCAGCGCGGCGGCCAGGTTGACGATCAGCTGCGCGCTCAGCAGGGTGCTCGGCGACACCGGACTGGCGGCGAGCCTGCGCAGCACACCCTTCTCCCGGTAGGTCGCCATGAACGTCGGGAAGATCGTCAGCGCGAGCATCCCCAGCAGGACCGCCACCGACAGCGGCGCGATCAGGTTCGCCATCACCGAGCTGCCGTCGAACTCCTCGGTGCGCTGACTCGCCCCGGGAATCAGGCTGAACACGAGCAGCAGCGCCAGTGGTATGCCGACCACGGTGATCGGTGCGCCGGGATCGCGCAGGAACAGTTTCGCCTCGGTGGCGGTCATCTTGCCCAGTGCGGACATCGTCGAGATCCCCTCAGTCCAGTTTCTTGCCGGTGAGTGCGACGAACGCGTCGTCGAGGTTGGCCTGGTCGAGCCGCAGTTCGCCCGCGATGATCTGCCTGCGCGCGAGCACCGACGTGACCGCGTGCAGCACGTTTCCCGTGCCGGTGATGACGAGCTGGGAGCCCCTGCGCTCGACGCTGCGCACCTCGGGCAGCTCGGCGAACACCCAGTCCTCGATCGGCTGCGAGGGCCGGAACCGGATGCGCTGCTCGTCGTCGACGCCCGCGACGAGCCCCGCGGGGGTGTCGATGGCGGCGACCTTGCCGGAGTCGATGAGCGCCAGCCGATCGCAGAGCCGCTCCGCCTCCTCCATGAAGTGGGTGACGAGCACGATGGTCACGCCGCTCGCGCGCACGTGCTCGATCAGGTCCCACACCTCACGGCGGGCCTGGGGATCGAGTCCCGTCGTGAGCTCGTCGAGCACGGCCACCTCGGGGTTTCCGATGAGCGACAGGGCTATCGAGAGCCGCTGCTTCTGGCCGCCGGAGAGCTTCTTGTAGGCGGTGTCCCGCTTGTCGGCGATGCCGAGGATGTCGAGCAGCTCGTCCGGGTTCGCGGGGTTGCGGTAGAAGGAGGAATAGAGATCGAGCGCCTCCCCGACTTTCAGGCGTTCGGGCAGCTCGCTCTCCTGCAGCTGCACGCCGAGGCGCTGACGCAGCTCGGTGGTGTCGCGCTGCGGGTCGAGGCCGAGCACCGACACGGCGCCGCCGTCGGGTTTGCGCAGTCCCTCGAGGCACTCCACCGTGGTGGTCTTGCCCGCGCCGTTGGGCCCCAGGATCCCGAAGATCTCCCCGCGCTCGACCGAGAAGGAGACGTCCTCGACGGCGACCTTGTCGCCATAGCGTTTGTGCAGTCGTTGCACGTCGATAATCGGCATGCGTCCAGGATCGCCTGGTCAACGCCGCGCTCGGATCGTCTTGGCGGCCACAGCGCGGTCAACCTAGGGATGAGTGCGCATCAACCGTTCGGTGGATGCCGGCGCCAGCCCAGCTCGATGTCCACAGTGGACAACCAGGCATTGAGATCGTAGCCGTGGGAGGCCAGCCCGTCCACCGTCGCGTAGGTCGTCTCGAGCGCCAGCTGGGCCTGCTCCCGCGTGACGAGTCCCTGCCCGGCCGCCGCCAGCAGCTCGTCGGTGTCGATCACCTCGAGCCCGTGGCCGAGGCGCAGCGCCAGGTCGAGGTAGAGGTCGGTGGCCAGCCACGCGTCGCCCTCGGTCTCGACGGCCACGACGTCGAGGTAGAAGTCCTGGTCGCGCTCGTGGCCAGGGTTGAACCAGAAGTCGGTGATCCGCAGCCCGAGTGACGGCAGCAGCCACGACTCGAGGTAGTGGAACTGCGCCCGGCCGGGCGTCGGGCGGGCAAGGTAGAGGCCGAACGGAGTCACGCGGTACTCCTCGACCTCTCTGACGACGCCCTTCGGGTCGGTGTTGGTCCGTGCTGCCACGTCGAACTTCTCGATCTTCGGCGGGTGCATGGGTGCCATCTTGCGGGGTTTACATCCGCGGGGCGAGCGTCACGGCCTAGAGTGATCACGTGGAGAACGCGGCCGTTCGTTCGCAGAGACTCTCACGGATCGCCGCGGCGCTGAACGAACGCGCCGCGGACGTCACCGCTGAGCTCGTGAGCCTCTACGAGCGCGAGCTCCCGAACCTCGTGAACGACGACGAGAGCATGGTCAGCCTCCTGTCGGCGAGCGTCTACCAGAACATCGATACGGCCGTGCGGATCTTCGAGCACGGCATCGATCCCAGCCGCGTGGAACCTCCGGCCGCGGCCGTCGAGTACGCCCGCCGCCTCGCCCAGCGCGGCACCCCGGTGATCCACCTGATCCGCGCCTACTACCTCGGGCAGATGGCGATGCTGGACCTGGCGATCGAGGAGGCCACCCGCCAGCTCGACGAGGCGGAGGCGCTCGGTGACGCGATGCGCGACGCCCTGTCCGGCGCGTTCACGTTCATCGACCGCGTGACCCAGCAGGTCGTGACCGCCTACGAGGAGGAGCGCGACAACTGGCTGCTCAACCGCAGTGCGGTGCGGGCGGCACGGGTGCGGGCGCTGCTCGACGAGGAGAGCGCCGACATCGGCGCCAGCGAGGCCGCGCTCGGCTACCGGCTGCGCGGCGACCACGTCGGCCTCGTGGTCTGGTACACGGAGAACGCGCACCCGATCGACCCGCTCGCCGGGCTCGAGGCGCTGGCAGGCGGCTTCGCCGCGACGCGCTCGGGAGCCGCGCGGCCGCTGTTCGTGCCCAACGACGAACTGTGCGCGTGGGTGTGGCTGCCGGTCGCCGATCCGGCCATGCCCGCCGCCGAGGAGATCGAGCGGGCACTGGCCGACGATCCCGACGTGCGCATCGCGTTCGGTGCGCCCGGTCGCGGCGTCGAGGGCTTCCGTCGAACCCACCGGCAGGCCGTCCGCGTGCACGCGCTCGCCGTCGCCGCGGGCAAGGGCTGCGACCGCGCACTGACGTTTCGCGACGTGGGGGCCATGGCGCTGATGACGTCCGACCTCGCGGCCGCACGGATGTGGGTCGACGACACGCTGCGCGACCTGGCGGTCGACGACGAGCAGCACGAACGCCTGCGAGAGACCCTGCGCGTCTTCCTGGCCACCGGCAGCAGCTACACCGCCGCGGCGTCCCGCCTGCTGATGCACAAGAACTCGGTCCAGTACCGGGTTCGCAAGGCCGAGGAACTCCTCGGCAGGCCTGTGTCCGGCGACCGGCTCGACGTCGAGCTCGCGCTCAACCTCTGCCACCGGCTCGGCAGCGCCGTCCTGCGCCGGGCCTGACATGCCACAGGGGCCAGGTGAGCGCGGGTGCGACAACTTTTCGGTCTGCCGGACCAGTCGTGTCGCGGATTGTTGGTCGGGGCGCACGAAGCATCCTGCCGTCGTGGCTCCTAGTCTCTCCTGCTATGGGGTCTGTGGTGCGAGAACAAGGTGAAGCGATGATGGTCGTCCGCCTGCGCCGGGGCGTCGTCGGCGAGACCAGGCGCGTGTGTCATCTGGTCCCCGTGCCCGACGTGAGCGAGACGCCCACCGAGATCACCGCGCTGTGCGGCGAGCGCATCCTGCCCGGTCAGGCCGAGCTGCTGTCCGGTTTCCGCGGAATGCCGTGCGAGACCTGCCTGGCTCTCTCCGCGCGCACGCTGTCTCCCGGGCTCGTCCACGCGTCGTAACCGCTGCTCACGGCGGTCCACGGCGTTTTGTCGGTGGGTGCGCCTACCCTGGGCATCGTGGCTTTCGCAACCGAACACCCCGTGCTGGCGCACTCCGAGTTCCGGCCCGTCACGGACATCCCGAGGTCCGACGGCCGCTTCACCGTGGTCAGCGAGTACCAGCCGGCGGGTGACCAGCCGGCCGCCATCGACGACCTCGACCGCAGGCTGAACGCGGGCGAGAAGGACGTCGTGCTGCTGGGCGCCACGGGTACCGGTAAGTCCGCGACCGCGGCGTGGCTGATCGAGCGCGTGCAGCGCCCCACGCTGGTGATGGCCCCGAACAAGACGCTGGCCGCGCAGATGGCCAACGAGCTCAAGGACCTGTTCCCCAACAACGCGGTCGAGTACTTCGTCAGCTACTACGACTACTACCAGCCGGAAGCCTACGTCCCGCAGACCGACACCTACATCGAGAAGGACTCGTCGATCAACGACGACGTGGAGCGCCTGCGGCACTCCGCGACGATGAACCTGCTCTCGCGGCGCGATGTCATCGTGGTCGCGAGTGTGTCGTGCATCTACGGACTCGGCACGCCCCAGTCCTATCTCGACCGCTCGGCGAAGCTTGAGATCGGACAGGAGGTCGAGCGCGACGCGTTCCTGCGGGCGCTGGTCGACGTGCAGTACACGCGCAACGACCTGGCCTTCGCGCGCGGCACGTTCCGGGTTCGCGGCGACACCGTGGAGATCATTCCCGCGTACGAGGAGCTGGCCATCAGGGTCGAGTTCTTCGGCGACGAGATCGACAAGCTCTACTACCTGCACCCGCTGACGGGCGACATCGTCAAGGAGGTCGAGGACGTCCGCATCTTCCCGGCCACCCACTACGTCGCGGGACCGGAACGGATGGAGCGGGCCATCCGGGGCATCGAGGCCGAGCTCGAGCAGCAGCTCGCCGACATGGAGAAGCAGGGCAAGCTGCTGGAGGCACAGCGGCTGCGCATGCGCACGAGCTACGACATCGAGATGATGCGCCAGGTCGGTTTCTGCTCGGGCATCGAGAACTACTCGCGCCACGTCGATGGACGAGACCAGGGGTCGGCGCCCGCGACGCTGATCGACTACTTCCCCGAGGACTTCCTGCTGGTCATCGACGAGTCGCACGTGACGGTGCCGCAGATCGGCGGCATGTACGAGGGCGACGCGTCACGTAAGCGCACGCTGGTGGAGCACGGTTTCCGGCTGCCGAGCGCCTTGGACAACCGGCCGCTGACGTGGGAGGAGTTCTCCGACCGCATCGGGCAGACCGTGTACCTGTCGGCCACCCCCGGCCCGTACGAGATGGGCCAGGCCGGCGGCGAGTTCGTCGAGCAGGTCATCCGGCCCACCGGCCTCGTCGACCCCGAGGTGGTCGTGAAGCCCACCGAGGGGCAGATCGACGACCTGGTGCACGAGATCCGCACGCGCGCCGAGAAGGACGAGCGCGTGCTGGTCACCACGCTCACCAAGAAGATGGCCGAGGACCTCACCGACTACCTGCTGGAACTCGGCATCCGGGTGCGCTACCTGCACTCCGAGGTCGACACGTTGCGTCGCGTCGAGCTGCTGCGGCAACTGCGCTCGGGCGACTTCGACGTGCTGGTCGGCATCAACCTCCTGCGCGAGGGTCTCGACCTGCCCGAGGTGTCGCTCGTGGCGATCCTCGACGCGGACAAGGAAGGCTTCCTGCGCAGCGGCACGTCGTTGATTCAGACGATCGGCCGCGCGGCCAGGAACGTCTCCGGCCAGGTGCACATGTACGCCGACCGGATCACCGACTCGATGCGGTACGCGATCGACGAGACCAACCGCAGGCGCGAGAAGCAGGTCGCCTACAACGAGGAACGCGGCCTCGACCCGCAGCCGCTGCGCAAGAAGATCGCCGACATCCTCGACCGCGTCTACACCGAGGCCGAGGACTCGGAGGAGGAGATCGCCGTCGGCGGCTCCGGTCGCAACGCCTCGCGCGGCAAGAAGCCCGAACAGGGCGACAAGGTGCGCAGTTCCGGAGTGCTCACCGACCGCGACGTCAGCAGCATGCCGCGCGCGGAGCTGGCCGACCTGATCCAGCAGATGACCGAGCAGATGATGCAGGCCGCGCGCGACCTGCAGTTCGAACTGGCGGCCCGGCTGCGCGACGAGATCTCGGAGCTGAAGAAGGAGATGCGGGGAATGGACGCCGCGGGCGTGAAGTAGCCACTCGGCGGCCCGGGTCCTGGTGTCCCTGTTCACGCAGGGCCGCTCTGCCCCGCGGCTCGGAGCTTCCTGATCGCGCCGTTTCACGTCGAGCCTCGCCATTGGCGTGCAAACGCTGAGCCCGGCGTCACGCCGCTTGCCCGGGGATCTCGAACCGTCTCTGGCGAGCTTTTTGGCGGTTCACGTGCTCTGAGCAGCTGATGTGTGCCCTGACCGGACGCTTGACGCCCGAGACGATGTAACCCCGGGTCTGATGATCGACTCGGCCTGCACGATGATCGAACTGCCCGGCTCCAGGACGGCGGCCTCGGACGTGGTGAGTTCGCCCGAATTGGCCGTCTCGGTGTGAGCGGGCGGTTACGCTGGGGCGCCGAGTGTTGCTGGGGAGGCTTCGATGGCGGAGGGGAACGGTCAGGTGGATACCGCCGCGGCGCAGGCTGCGATGTCGGTGATGCCGGGTGGTGCCGCGGTGGGTGGCGCGCTTGCGACGTTCAACAACATGAATTTCATTGTCGACGGCAAGTCGTCGTCGGGTCCGGGCGCGGGTGGTGGCTTCTCGATGAGCCGAGAAGAAGCCGAGGCCGCGCTGGAAGAAGCGCGAGGCATCGCCGATGACCTGACTTTTCAGGTACGAGAGGCGCGATTGCTGGCGCAGACGCAGTCTCCGGCTGATGATCCGGCAAGCATGGGTTTTCACAACGTCGGGCTCGAGGCTCTCGGTAATGGGGCTCAGCACGTCGAAGCGGAGCGAGACTACTGGCGCAGCCTGGTGACGGCCTTGGAGAAGGCACTCGGCGTCTACCAGGCGGCGGACGAGCAGGCTGGCCAGGATGTTGGTGGTTCGGGTGGCCAGGACAGTAACGGTGGAGGACTCATCTGATGAGGCGTCTTGTCGCGCTGGCGGTGTGCGGTGCCGTTGTGGCTGCGGGTTGTTCGGGGGGAACGGGCGGCGAGGCTGTGCCGACGTCTGAGTCCGTGACTCCCGGATCGTCTGCTTCCAATCCCGAGTTGCCACATAGTGGGGCGCCCGAAGTGACGAATCCAGTACCGGAGTCGGCGTTGTCCGCAGGACCGTGCGAAGCGCTGACGAAACAGCAGATCAAGCAAGCTCTGGGAGACGGTGCTGCTCAGGGGCGCAGTGGTGAAAATGAGGTCGGTCCCTACTGCGATTGGTCCGATCCGGCTACTGGTGGCGGTTTCCTGCTGGCATTCAGCACCAATTTGAGCCAGGGGCTGAGCGCCTACTATGCCAACACTAAGGCACAGACTGCGATCTTTCGTGAAGTGGATCCAATAGGCGGGCTTCCCGCGGTCGAATACAAAGATAGTGAAGATGATATCCAGTGCGGCCTGGCCGTTGGCCTTTCCAACGAATACGCAATTGATATTCAGGTGACGTTGAGCCGGGCGAATGAAGGCAATGACGCGTGCGAGCCCGCGAAGACTGTCGCGACGTGGGTCGTGGCGAACTTCAAGGGGGAGTAGCGATGGGGCTGTTCGGTAGGCATGAAGTCACCACCGTCGTCGTGTTCAGCTCACCTAATGGGGCATCACTTAAGTACTTGCTGTTCTGCGGAGATCTGGGTGACGCGCTGATGGCAGTGTGATCGGGGGTTTTGGTGTAACGCGCAGGAAGTAAGGCTGGCGAGCTTGTGAGGTGTTCCGGCCGTCTCGGTGTGAGCGGGCGGTTACGCTGGGGTGCCGAGTGTTGCTGGGGAGGCTTCGATGGCGGAGGGGAACGGTCAGGTGGATACCGCCGCGGCGCAGGCTGCGATGTCGGTGATGCCGGGTGGTGCCGCGGTGGGTGGCGCGCTTGCGACGTTCAACAACATGAATTTCATTGTCGACGGCAAGTCGTCGTCGGGC
>NZ_JAENJH010000010.1:209769-268209 GCF_016595675.1 Prauserella cavernicola
GAACGGTCAGGTGGATACCGCCGCGGCGCAGGCTGCGATGTCGGTGATGCCGGGTGGTGCCGCGGTGGGTGGCGCGCTTGCGACGTTCAACAACATGAATTTCATTGTCGACGGCAAGTCGTCGTCGGGCCCGGGCGCGGGTGGTGGCTTCTCGATGAGCCGAGAAGAAGCCGAGGCCGCGCTGGAAGAAGCCCGAGGTGTCGCCGCCGACCTGGCGGAGCAGGCGGAAGGTGCAATGGAGTTGCAGCAGACTCAAGCACCGGCTGACGATCCGGCCACGATGGGGTTCAACCAGGTTGGCCTTGAGGCTTTCGGCAACGGGGCTCAGCACGTTGCGGCGGAGCGGGACTACTGGCGCAGCTTAGTAACGGCATTGGAGAAGGCACTCGGGGTTTACCAGGAAGCTGACGAACAAGCTGGCCAGGACATCGGCAAGTCCGGCAGGCAGAAGGATTCAGGCGGAGGGTTGATCTGATGGGGCGCGTTTCCACGGCGATGGTGGGATTCAGCGTGCTTTTGGTGGCCGGATGCTCAGGGGGAACCGGTGGCGAGGCGCTGCCGGCGCCGCAGTCGTCGGGAACCTCTTCTACGGGGGCGTCGTCCGATAATTCCGAGTTGCCGCACAGCGGGGCACCTGCGGTGGCGAACCCACTACCAGAGGCCGTGATCTCGGGCGATCCATGCGAGGCGCTGACGGCGCAACAGGTTGAAGAAGCTTTGGGCGACGGTGCCTCTCAGGGCGAGCGCAAGGATCTTGACGACGTGGGGCCACGGTGTTCTTGGTCTGACCCCACCACCGGGGGCGGTTTCTCATTGACCTTCAGCAATCAGACGCGCCAAGGTTTGAGCGCTTACTACGCGAATACTCAGCCACAGTCGGCGGTTTTTCGAGACGCTGGGCCCATTGACGGCCTTCCAGCGGTCGAATACAAGACAACCGAGGACGACGTCGCATGCGGATTCGCGGTCGGCCTGGCTGATGAGTACGCGGTAGGCATCGTGGTGACGTTGAGCCGGGCGAATGAAGGCAACGACGCGTGCGAGCCCGCGAAGCGGGTCGCGGCCATGGCTGTGGGGAACCTCAAGGGGGAGTAGCGATGGGGCTGTTCGGTAATCAGGCGGCTGCCACCGGGGTGATGTGGGAGCTCCTGGCTGAGCAGGGCATCATGCCGCTGCCGGAGCTGGTCCGGCGCGTGCACCAGGGAGACTCGGCGCGGTGGCACGAGGCTGCGCAACAGGCCAACGGCCTGGTGACAGGTCATGATGACGCCGGTGACCGCGGTACTCGCATGTTGCGCGGCCTCGAGAGTGCGTGGACCGGGGACGGGGCCGAGGCCGCGGCCGACAAGATCCGCGCCGGGTTGAAGGCCACCCAGACCTCCTCGGAGGTCTACGGCGCCAACGCCCGCCAGTACACCGACAGCGCCCACGCCTTCGACAACGTGCGTTCGCAGCTCACGGCCATGGATGACCAGGCGCCGGAGCGCAGCGCATGGGACAACCTGACTCCCTGGGACACCGACCAGGAAGACAAGATCAACCAGTACAAGGCGCAGCTCGAGCAGAACCGCCAGACCTACCAGGCCTACGAGCAGACCATGAAGTCCTCGCAGCAGGGCGTGCAGAAGGACTTCGGGTCCCTCGGGCCGCTCGACGGCGGGCTCGGCAAGATCGACTTCGGCACGGGGACCACCGGCAAGGAAAGCTCGGGTACCGGGGTCATCACGTTCAACGAGTCTGGCGGTCAGCAGCAGGCGCAGCCGGGAGGGTCGTCCGTGACTCCGGCTGGTCCTGGGGGCTCGGGCGGTCAGGTGAACACCGGCGGCAGCCAGAACTTCGCGTCGAACCTGCCCGCGGCGTCCCAGCCCGATGACTCGACCTCGGCGGCCGGCTACACGCCGCCGGGCGGCACCGGTCCCGGCGGGTACTCGCCGAACGTGCAGACACCCGGTTACCAGCCAGGGAGCGGTCAGGGATCGAACTTCGGCTCGGGCAACGCCTACGCTCCGCCCGGATTCGGGCCTCCCGGAGGTGCGGCGGGCGGCCGGTTCTCCGGGCCCGGTGCGGGTGGTGCTTCGGGTGGTTCCGTCGGTGGAGTCGGTAGCGGGTCCGGAAGCGGATCAGGCGGCGCCGCGGGTCGGGTCGGGAGCGGTGGGATTCCCGGTGGCGCGGCCGGTGGCCTCGGCGCTGGCAAGGGCACCGGCGCGGCTCCCTTCGGCCCCGGCGGTCAGGCCGGCGGCGCGGTCGGCGGCTCGGCAGGCGGAAGCGGCGGCGCACGCGGCATGGGCGGCATGGGCGCGATGGGCGGCGGCGCCGGACGTGGCCGCGGCTCCGACGACGAGGAACACCAGCGCCAGTACGTGCAGGACACCGACGAGGCGTTCAGCCTCACCGACGACGACGAGCCCCTGCGCGACCCGAACACCGGCGCTGTCGTCACGCCGCCGACCATCGGTGGCTGACCGGCCGTGCCTGTACTGACCCGTCCCATCACGGTGCCGCGCGCCGTGTTGCTGTACCTGTGGGAGCTCGAGCAGCTCGGCGACGCGCATCCCGTGCTCGGCGGGTTCGATCTCTTCGTGCCGCAGGACGCACGTGGCGACTTCACGCGCGAGTGCTTCCGGGCGCTTACCGAGCTCGGGCTCGCCCAGAACGGGGCACTCACCCGCGATTTCCGGGTCGTGCTGCGGGTGCTGGCGTCGTCGGACCGGGAACTCTACTGCTGGAGCGCCCACGCCGACGATCGCCTGGATCGCAAGCTCCTGGCCAGTGCCAGCGGCGGCGAGGCCGTGGCGATGCAGGTGCGCGGGGAGACCGTGTCGATCGTGCCGATCGACGAGCGGCGGCTGGTCGAGGAGTTCGTCGAGGAGCTGCCGCGGGTTCCGGCCGCGCCCGTGCGGGAGCTGGCGGTCGCGACGCGGGATTTCGAGGCGCGCCACGAGCTGGGGGACCCGCTGGACTCCGGGCCCAACCCGGCGAAGGAACTCGCCAAGCAGCTCGCCGCGCCGCGGGATGCGGTGCACCAGGTCTATGCGGCCGGCGTCGCGGACGGCCGGTTCCGTCGCAGCAAACCGTTCTCGGTGATCGATGTCCGGGACGAGGGTCGCGTATTGGTCTTCGCGGACGGGCAGGACAACCTCCGTCGCCTGCCAGGGACACCGGCGAACCTGGCGAAGACGCTGGTCGCGACGTGGCGGTCGATGTAGGCCCCCCGGAATTGTCGGTGCCCCCGGGCACACTGGGCCCCGACAGAACGGGGAGACGACATGGCTCTGGGCGTGCAGGTGACCTTCGACGCGGCGAATCCGCGGAAGCTGGCTGAGTTCTGGGCGCTGGCACTGGACTACGAGGTGCAGCCGCCTCCTCCGGGGTTCGCGTCGTGGGAGGAGTTCGCGGAGAAGCTCGGGTTCCCACCCGAGGAATGGGACTCGAAGTCCGCCGTCGTCGACCCGGCGGGCCAGGGGCCGCGGTTGTTCTTTCAGCGCGTTCCCGAAAGGAAGACGGCGAAGAATCGCGTGCACCTCGACATCAACGCGAGCGCGCCGCACCACGGCACCGAGCAGGGCTGGGAGCAGGTGCTGGCGCGGGCCGAGGTGCTGAAGCAGGCCGGTGCCTCGGTGCTGCGCGAGGTGAACGAGCCCGCCGGTCGCTGTCTGGTGCTGCAGGACCCGGAGGGCAACGAGTTCTGCGTGCAGTGAAGCTCAGGCGTTCAGACCGTCCAGCACCGCTCGCGCGATCGGGCTCGGGCGCTCGGCGTCCAGGTCGAGCGGGGCCCGGGAGTGCAGGGGCGGCTGGGCGATGAAGCGCGGTGTCCGCCCGCGGTGCGGCTGCGCGGCGTGCACCAGGAACGGGTGGCAGAGGTAGACGTCGCCGGGATCGCCGGTCGCCAGTTCGACCGGGCGGTGCTCGGAGGCGGCGACCGCGTCCTGGCACAGCGGCAGCCACTCGCGGCCCTCGTCGCCGTCGTCCTTCAGCAGCGGCGGCACGTCGAGGTGGGATCCGACGCGGATCCGGGTCGGGGCGTCGTCGGGGCCCACCTCCGAGAACAGGAACAGCATCAGCAGCGCGCGTTCCCTGGACCGGAGGTTGATGCGGGCCTCTCCCTCGGGCCCCGCGAAGCTCGCGTCGAGGTGCCAGCCGTCGTCACCGGGCTCGCCGGGCACGGGAAAGCGCACCGGGAACGTGCCGAGTCCGAGCCTGGGCACCCACGCGCGCTCGCCCGCAAGCTGGTCGAACGCCGTGTGCAGCGCCGTGGTGCTCGCGGCCCGCTGGAACGGCTCGGTGGCGAACCCGCCGAGCCGGATGACGGGCCGGGTCCACGTGGCCGGGTCGTTCCGGTCGCACCCGGTCTCCGCCCACAGTTCGTCGAGGCACTGGCCGGCGACGTCGCTGGGGAAGGCCCTGTCGAGGCGCACGAAGCCGTCGCGGACGAACTGCTCGACCTGTGCTGGGGTCAGTGCCACGGGCTTCACACGCTCCTCGGTGCTCGATCGGTCGCGTCATGCTCGGCGGGCGGCGGGCATGTGGTCAAACCGTTTTCCAGCACCGCTCGCGCCGAAACGTTCGCGCAACACGGCGGCACTACGTTCGGCGCCATGCTGACGAAGATGGAAGCAGGCCGTGCCGTCGTCGAGGCGAAGACGCGGCTGGGGCTGACCTGGCAGAAGCTCGCCGACGTCCTGGACGCGCCACTCGCGTGGACCACCGCCGCGTTGCTCGGGCAACACCCCATGAGCGCCGAGCAGGCCGAGGCGGCCGCGAGCGTCCTGGAACTCGGGCCCGACGTCGTCGAGGCCCTGCGGGCCCAGCCCTCCCGCGGCGCGCTCGAGGACGCCGTGCCGACCGATCCGACGATCTACCGCTTCTACGAGGTGCTTCAGGTCTACGGGCCGACGATCAAGGAACTGATCCACGAGAAGTTCGGCGACGGCATCATGAGCGCCATCAACTTCAAGCTCGACGTCGACCGTCGCGAGGACCCCGGTGGCGAGCGCGTGGTGGTGACCCTCGACGGCAAGTTCCTGAAGTACCAGTGGGGCTGAGACCCCTCAGCCGAGCACGGAGCGCACGTACTCTTTGATGGCGGCGAGCGTCTCCGGCGCCGACCAGAGTTCCTCGACCCTGGCGTCGTCGGAGGCGCGCTGCTCGCTGATGCGCACGCGGTAGGGCCGGTGGATCTGGTTCTTGGTGTGCGCGAACGCCGACGCCGAGGCTGTGCCCAGCGTGCGGGCCACCTCGAGCGCGCTCGGCAGCACCTGGTCGGCTCCGGTGACCTCGTCGACGACGCCGAGCGAGAGCGCGTCGGCCGCCCGCAGCGTCTGGCCGGTGTAGGTCAGCGCGGGCAGGCGCTGCGTGCCGTACGCGCAGCGCACGACCTCGGTGGCCACGAGCGGGAACGGCACGCCGACGAGGAGCTCGGTCAGCCCGATCCGGCCGTGTTCGGAGTTCATCACCCGGTGGTCGCTGGCGGCGGCGAGCACGCAGCCGCCTGCGATCGCGTGCCCGTTCACGGCGGCCACCACGGGCCGAGGGAAGTCGAACACGCTGAGGAACGCGTCGGACAGCGCGGGCAGGAACTCCGCGACGTACTCGGCGCCGCCGTCGGCGATCCGCTTCAGGTCGACTCCGGCGGAGAACACGCCGCCGGTTCCGGTGAGCACGACGGCGCGGTAGGTGTCGTCGCCGGCCAGCGCGTCCAGACGCGCCACCAGGTCGCGGCACAACTCGGTGTCGAGCGCGTTCGCCTTGCCGTGCTCGATGCGGAGCACGGCGACCCCGTCGGCTGGTTCCAGGTGGATCGACGTCATCGGGATCCCTTCGGACGGGCTAGCTGGTGATGTCCTTTGTAGCGAATCTGCGCGCCGCGAGCAGGCCGAAGATCGTGGCGTAGACGACGGCCGAGAGCGCGCCGCTGGCCATCTGCGTCCAGTCGATGTCGGTGGCGATCAGGTCCATCCAGGCGAACGAGTAGTGCGTCGGCAGGAACTGCCGCAGGTCGCCCAGCGCGGTGATCTGGTTGAGGATCTGCGACAGGATCGACACCAGCACCGTGCCGCCGACCGCCCCGAGCGGTGCCTCGGTCGACACGCTCAGCAGCAGTCCCAGCCCGGCGACCCACGACAGCTGGATCATGATGTAGACGCTGCCGAACAGGATCGCGAGCAGGCTCTGTCCGAACGAGATCGAGTCGCCGGTCGGGCTGATCGCCTGGCCCGCGCCGTACCAGAGCACGCCCACGAGCAGCGACACCAGCGGCAGCACCGCGAGCGTCATCGCCGACAGCAGTGCCGAGGTGATGGCCTTCTGCCGCAGCAGCCGGTGCCGTGGAACGGGGATCGCGAGCAGGTACTTCAGGCTCGACCACGACGACTCGCTCGCCACCGTGTCTCCGAAGTACAGCGCCACGATCATCGGCAGCAGGAACGAGCCGGACACGAACAGCGCCAGCACCACGAAGTTCGGTGCGCTCGCCGTGGCGAGGTCGATGAAGCCGCCCGAACGCTGGTTCGGGTTCGCGTCGCCGATCTCGAACGCCACCACGAGGATGAACGGCAGCAGCGCCACCATGGCGAACACGAGCTGGGTGCGCCGCCTGCGCAGCTGCCTGCGCAGCTCGACGCCGAGGCGCAGGGTCCGGCTCGCGCGGTAGCCGCCGACGGCGCCGTCCTCGGCCACCGCTGTGGCCTCGGCACTGGCCGCGTCGGTCAGTTCCTCCAGCGCCGACGGGTCGGTGTGCACGCCGTGGTCGAGGCGGGCGTTGTCCTCGGCCGCATTGCTCGCCTTGCTCATGAGCTGCTCTCTTCCCCGACCAGTTGCAGGAACGCGTCTTCGAGCCTGCGCCGCGGCCCCGCCTGCTCCACCGACACGCCCGCTCGGACGAGCGCGGCGACGGCCTCGGACCGGGCGAGCCCGTCGAGATCGGCGTGCACGAGCGAGCCCTCGATGTCGACATCGGACACTCCGCCGACCGCGCGCAGCGCCTCGGCGGCCGCCTCCGGGTTGTCGACCCGGAACGTCGCCTCGCCGCCGGCGGCGACGATCTCGTGGACCTCGCCGGAGGCCACGAGCCTGCCGCGGTGCATGACGACCACGTGCGTGCAGGTCTGCTCCACCTCTGCCAGCAGGTGGCTGGACACGACCACCGTGCGCCCGGTCGCCGCGTAGCGCTGCAGCACCTCGCGCATCTGGTGGATCTGCGGCGGGTCGAGCCCGTTGGTGGGTTCGTCGAGTACGAGCAGCTCCGGCAGGCCGAGCATGGCCTGGGCGATCGCGAGCCGCTGCCGCATGCCCTGGCTGTAGGTACGGACCCTGCGGTGCACGGCGTCGCCGAGTCCCGCGATCTCGAGTGCCTCGGTGAAGTGCGCCTTCTCCTCGGGCCGTCCGGTGGACTGCCAGAACAGCCGCAGGTTCGCCTCGCCGGACAGGTGCGGCAGGAAGCCGGAACCCTCCACGAACGATCCGATGCGCGAGAGCACGGGCGCGCCGGGGGTGATCTTGTAGCCGAACACCTTGATCTCGCCCTTGCTCGGCGTGATCAGCCCCATCAGCATGCGCAGGGTGGTGGTCTTGCCCGCTCCGTTGGGGCCGAGCAGACCGAGCACCTGGCCGGGTTCGACGCGGAACGACAGGTCGTTCACCGCGGTGAGCCCGCCGGGGTAGGACTTGGTGAGCCCCTCGATCACCATCGGTGTCTCGGCCAGCTCGGGGTCGACCCGGTGCGAGCGCTTGCGCCGCATCGCGCCGATCGCGGCCACCACGGCCGCCGCGAGCAGCGTGCCCGCGATGCCGAGCAGCTGCGGCACGGGCCAGCCGGAGGTCACCGTGGTGCCGGGGACCACGGGCACCGCCAGCGCCGGATCCCCGGCCAGCGAGATGCGGTAGGCGGCGGGTGCGGTGGGCGTGGCGTAGGACTGGTCGGTGGTGCCCACGACGAGCTGCAGCGCGTGACCCGACTCGATCGGCCGCACCACGCCGGGCAGGGTCACGGTGACCTCGACCGGAGAGCCGTCGGCGGGCAGGTCGGGGATGCGGATCGGGGCGATCGCGCTGCCGGGCAGCGTGCGGCTGCCATCGGGGTTGACGTCGTAGAGCTTGGCGAACAGGACCGCGCCGCCCTCGGGAGCCGGTCCCTCGGCGGCGACGCGGAGCCGGACCGTCGAGGAGCCCGCGACCAGCAGCTGTGAGTCCACCGGCTGCGAGGTGAACGTCGCGGACTGGCCGGGCGGATCCACCGAGAACAGCCCGGACAGCCGGGACGAGCCCGCCACCACGCGGTTGAGCCCGGGGATGCCGCTGACCGCGGCCGGGGTGCCGCCCGGCGGCCGCACGACCGGCTGCTCGCCGCCGGTGAGCGCGACGTCGCGCCGCTGGGTGACACCCGAGGTCAGGCCCGGGTAGGCGGGGGCCTCGACGCTGCGCACCGAGGGCGCGCCGTTGGCCCGCAACGAACCCTGGACGTCGTAGGTGAACGGCGTGCCGGGGTCGTCGCCCTCGCCGGTGAGGTGGTGGTGCAGGAAGTCGGCGATCTTGCCGCGCAGCTGGGCTCCGGGGCCGCCGCCGTCGTGACCGCCCGTGTACCAGATCGTGGAGACCTGGCCGCCCGCCTCGGCGATCTGCCTGGCGTTGGCGTCGGCCTGGTCGAGCCCGAACAGGGTGTCGCTCTCGCCCTGCACCAGCATCGTCGGCACAGTGATGTCGCCGGTGACCGAGGCGGGGGAGACGCGGCGCAACAGGTCGAGCGTGCTCTGCTCAGCCTGGCCGTCGGTGGCGACGTCGGTGTAGGCCGCGCAGACCTCCTGGGTGAACCTGCCGCACGTGCCGCTGCGCTGGTCCGCGCCGGGCCGCTGCTGTCCGCGCGGTGCCGCCGCCGGGGACGAGGCGCCGCCCGCGCCGCCGCTCGTACCGACGTCGTCGTTGTCGCCCTCGTCGCCGGGTTCGACGGCGTCGGGCCCGGGACCGCTCGACGGTGAGGGGACGCCGAGGCCCGCTGCGAACAACGTGCCCGCCCAGGCCTGCTTGAGCACGCCGTTGTCGCCGAACGCGCCGGGTGAGGGCGTGCCTGCCTGGATCTGGCCGCTGGTCGCGGCGTTGGGCAGCAGCGACTGCGCGAGGTCGTTGTAGGTGATCACCGGGGCGATCGCGTCGACCCGCTCGTCGGTGCCCGCGAGCATCAGGGCGAGCGCGCCGCCGTAGGAGGCGCCGGTGACTCCGACGCGCGGATCGCCGTCGGAGTCCTTGAGCACCTCGGGCAGTCCTGCCAGGTGGTCGACGAGCCGGGAGGCGTCGGCCACCTCGTAGTCGGGGTCGTTCAGCGAGATCTGGCCGGTGCTCTGGCCGAATCCCCTGGCCGAGTAGGTCAGGACCACGAAGCCGTGGTCGGCGAGCTCCTCGGCGTCCCGGCTGACGCTGTTCTTGTCGCCGCCGAAGCCGTGCGGCAGCAGGATGGCGGGCGCGGGCGTCTGCTCGGGCACGTACAGCGTCGCGTCGAGCTGGACGCGCTCCTCGGAGCCGGGCGCCGCCGCCACGTCGATCGTCGCGTCCTGGGTGCTGAACCGGACGGGCTCGTCGCCGGAGCTCAGCCAGACGCCTCCGCCCGCGACCAGGACGGCGACCACGGCGAGCAGCGTCAGCAGGCGTCCACGACGGCTGCGTGGCAGGGGAGTTCGGGGCACGGAGTTCACAGTATTGGGCGTTTCCTGAGAACTCTCGACGGGCATACCCGGCCGAAGAGGAATAGGGTTGCCGCCTGTGACAGAGGTTACGCACGTAAACAACGTGACGTGCGTGATCGTGTCTGGCTTTCCGGAGTTCGACCCGCGATGATGGAGGCGTTGTGGAGGGGAGTATTCCTTCGCGACGGCGTCGTCAGCACGGCCGCCCGGCAGGGCACCCGGCGCCGTTGGCCGGTGCATCCGGTGGAAGAGACCTCCGGGTAGTGGCCGCTATCCCGCTAACCGGAGGATTTGTTACATGACGGTGCCTTTGTGGCTGTGGTTCGCCACTATTGGTGGTCTGCTCGTCCTGATCGCCATCGACCTCGTGATCGTGGACCGCAAACCACATGAGGTCACGACGGGCGAAGCCGCTCGCTGGGTGACGTTCTACGTCTCGTGCGCCGTGCTCTTCGGCATCGGCGTATGGGTGTTCGGCGGGCACGACCCTGGTGTCGAGTTCTTCACCGGGTACATCACCGAGTACTCGCTGTCCGTCGACAACCTGTTCATCTTCATGGTGATCATGGCGTCGTTCAAGGTGCCGGCGATCCACCAGCACCGCGTGCTCCTGATCGGTATCCTGATCGCGCTCGTCATGCGCGGTGGGTTCATCGCCGTCGGCGCGGCGCTCATCAACCAGTTCGTCTGGATCTTCTTCCTCTTCGGCGCGATTCTCGTGTGGACGGCCGTGAGCATGGTCCGCAGCGCGGGCTCGCACGAGGAGTACAACGAGAACGCGGTCACCCGCTGGGTGCGCAAGGTCTTCCCGGTCACCGACGACTACGTCGGTCACCACTCGATCGTCAAGAAAGATGGCAAGCGCTACATCACGCCGATGTTCGTGGTGATCGTGGCCATCGGTAGCGCCGACCTGCTGTTCGCGGTGGACTCGATCCCGGCGATCTTCGGCATCACCCAGGACGCCTTCCTGGTGTTCACGGCCAACGCGTTCGCTCTGATGGGTCTGCGGCAGCTGTACTTCCTGCTGGGCGGACTGGTCAACAAGCTCGTCTACCTGTCCTACGGTCTGGCGATCATCCTGGCCTTCATCGGTGCCAAGCTGGTGCTGCACGCGCTGCACGAGTACCACGTGACGCCGGCCTGGCTGGAGATCAACAACTGGATGTCGCTCGGCGTCATCGTGGCGGTACTGACGATCACCACGATCGCCAGCCTCATGAAGGCCAAGCGCGATCCGGAGGCTGCCGCCTCGGGCGGGATGGACCTCAAGGCGTCTGCTCCGGAGCAGCGTGAGGAGCAGGAGCAGGACGACAACAGCGAGCAGGAAGCCGGCTCGCGCACCGAGAAATAACTCGTTAGTTTCGCTAAGGATCGGGTACTGTCGGGGTGGTGCGCCCCGTTGACCTCGAACTGATCGCCGCCCCCGGCAGGCCGGCCTTCGCCGGTGACTCGATCCTCGTCGCACTGTCTCGGCCCGATCTGGCCGGCGACTCCTACCGGAGTTCGCTGCGCCGGGTCGGGCCGAACTGCGTCGACACCCCGTGGACCCACGGTGAGCGCGACAGCGCACCCGCCGTCTCGCCGGACGGCGCCTGGGTCGCCTTCCTGCGCGCGACCGGCACCTCGGGTCCGCTCTCGAAGCCGCAGGTCCACGTCATGCCCGTCGCGGGCGGCGAGGCCAGGCGGATCACCGAACTCCCGCTCGGCGCGGACGCACCCGTGTGGGCGCCCGACTCGCGCCGGATCGCCGTCACCGCGCGCGTGCCGGAGCCCGGTCGTTACGGACTCGCGCGCCAGGACGAGGACACCGCGCCCGAGGCAGGCGCCGAGGCGCCGAGGCGGATCACCCGCTACGACTACCGCATCGACGACGTCGGCTTCCTGCGCGACCGGCCGAAGCGGCTGTTCGTCGTGGACGCGCTGGACGCCGATGCCGAACCCGTCGAGCTGACGACCGGCGAGATCGACGTCGCCGATCCGGCGTGGACTCCCGACGGCCGCGCCGTGCTCGTCGTCGCCCCGCGCGACTGGGGACGTGTCGAAACGCAGCACGACGACCTGTACGAGGTCCCCGCGGACGGCGGTGAGCCCGTGCTGGCCGTGCGCACCCGCGGCGCCGCGTCGCATCCGACGGTCGCCGACGACGGCACCATCTACTACCTCGGCACGGAGTTCGAGGGACTCGCCAGCGTCGCGCGCAATGCGGGGCTGTGGGCGGCGCGGCGCGGCGGCGACACCGAACCGCGCAGGCTCACCGACCCCGAGACCGTCGACTGCGCCGAGTCCGTGGGCGAACCGGTGCCGCACGGCGACGGTGTGCTCGTGGTGGTGCGTCACCGCGGCGCAGCCGAGCTGCGCTCCGTGCCCCGTACCGCCGACCACGCCGAGCTCGACGCGCTCCCGCTGCTGGCGGGCGAGCAGGCCGCGGTGCGCTCCTACGCCGTGTCCGGCGATCGGATCGCCCTCGTGCAGGCCGGGCCGCTCGACGCGGGCGAGGTGGTGCTGGTCTCCGGCGACACGACGCAGACCCTCACGGACTTCTCCGCGCCACTGCGGGACCAGGGTGCACTGCTGCCCGCCCAGGAGCTGACCGCCACCGCGCCGGATGGCTACCCGGTGCACGGCTGGCTGGTCGCGCCCGAGGGCGAGGGCCCCCACCCCGTCCTGCTCGTGATCCACGGCGGACCGTTCGCGCCCTACGAGTGGAGCCTCTTCGACGAGGCCCAGGTGTACGCCTCGGCCGGCTACGCCGTGGTGCTCGGCAACCCG
Source organism: Prauserella cavernicola (assembly GCF_016595675.1). Lineage (GTDB taxonomy): Bacteria > Actinomycetota > Actinomycetes > Mycobacteriales > Pseudonocardiaceae > Prauserella_A > Prauserella_A cavernicola. Next base: position 222,213 of record NZ_JAENJH010000010.1, read on the forward strand.
CGCGGTTCGGCGGGCTACGGCGAGTCGCACGGCCGCTCGGTGATCGGGGCACTCGGCACCGTCGACGCCGACGATCTGCTGGCGCTGCTCGACGCCGCGCTCGAGCGTTCCGATGTGGACAGCGAACGCGTCGGCGTGATGGGCGGTTCCTACGGCGGGTTCATGACCGGCTGGCTCGCCTCCCACCACGGACAGCGATTCCGCGCCGCGTGGAGTGAGCGCGCCGTGAACGCGTGGGACTCGTTCTCGGGCAGCTCCGACATCGGCTGGTTCTTCACTGAGGGCTACGTCGGCGACGACCCGGCGGAACAGCGCAGGCGCAGCCCGTTGAGCTACGCCGCCGACATCGACATCCCGTTCGCCGTGGCACACTCCGAACAGGACTGGCGGTGCCCGCTGGAGCAGGCGCAGCGGATGTTCGTGGCGCTCAAGAAGAACGGCACGCCCACGGAGTTCCTGCTGTTCCCCGGTGAGGGCCACGAGCTCAGCCGGTCGGGCACGCCGCGGCACCGGCTCCAGCGCTTCGAGGCGATCCTGGAGTGGTGGTCGCGGCACCTGCCCGTCAAGGACTAGTTGAGCATCAGGTAGTTCAGCTCCTGGCAGACGCGGCTGAGCGGCACGTCGAGGCCGGGGTGGTCGAGCGGCAGCAGGACGTCCGGCGAGACGGGCAGTGCCCCGCCCGCGGGCGGGTCCCACAGGCAGATCGCGGGCGAGCCCGAGTCCATCGACGAGCGGTACCAGACGCCGTCGAGGTCGCCGAACGCCGCGCGCACCGCCCTGGCCCACGCCTGCGTGATCTTCTTGGGGCCGCTGGAGATCTCCTGCGAGGCGCCCACGCGCGTGGGCCACAGCCCGGACAGGTCGAGTAGCCGCAGCGTGCGTGAGGGCCGGACGACGACCAGGTGGGGGCCACGTGTCTTGCGGTCGACGGTCGAGGTGGTCTGGAACACCTCGGCGATGCTGGTGCGCACGGACAGTCCGAAGTAGAGGACGCCGTTGTGCGGATCGTGCACCGACTCGCCGTGCCGCGGCTGCTGTGGGTCGAAGCGGCCGTGGGGCAGGGGGCCGGTGTAGCGGAACGTGTCCCAGCGTTGCGGGTGGTTTCCGCGCGCGGTGAAGACGCGCACCAGGCGGGTGGCCGGGTGCACGGCGACGATGTCCTCGTTTCTGCGCAGCTCGTTGAGCAGTACGGCGCGCGCAGGTGGCAGTGGCAGCCTTGCCATGGGGCGTGACTAACCGTTCCTTCGTGCGGTCGCTGGGATCAGGCCGGGGTGCCGAGCGTGGTGGCGAGCGTGGCGACGAGTTCGGGGTCGCCGCCCGCGAGCAACCACTGCCGCGGCGTGGCCGGCTTGTCGTTGATCACGAGATCGGGCTGTGGCGTGCCCATGAACGCCGCGACGACGAGCGCGGGCGAGTCGGCGGGCACGGCCTTGAGCACGGTCTCCACCCCGGGCAGGACACTCGTGGCCGTGAACTGCCACGCGGGCAGCCGCCAGCCGCCCTGGTCCTTCCAGCCGGTGAGCCTGCCCTTGGTGAGCCGGTGCCGGATCCTGCTGTCGTCGACGCCGAGCCTGCGCGAGGCCTCGAGCACGGTGAGCGCGGAGTCGGCGAGCACGGCGTGCTCGGCCACGCTGCGGGCGCGGTAGTCGGTCTCGCCCTGACGGTGGGGCGCGAGATCGAGGCCCACGTCGCTCAGCGCCTGCTGCTGTTCCGTGGAGAAGTAGTGCGCCGGCTCCGGGTTCGGCGGCGACAGCCTGCGGGCCGCCTCTTCGACCAGCGCCAGGAACTGCGAGGTGCTGACCCTCAGACCGGCCTTGGCGAGGACATTCTCGAGCGCAACGGACATGCGCCCAGACTAACCTGCCTGTGCGGGTTCGTGCGCTTTTTTGTCTCAAATGTGCGAGCTTTCACCGGAAGTAATACTCGATGCACAAAGCCAAACACGCCGCGTAGGCGAAATTTCAGTGTCCCGCCGGTTCGTGCCGCTGTCGAGGGGCCGTCGTTCAGTTCGCGGCGAGCACGCGCGCGGCCTGCAGGGTGACCACCCCGCGCCACTCCAGTTCGGCCGCCGGGCCCGGCGGCTCCCAGGACAACGCCCAGCCGCCGTCGGTCTGCTGCCCGGCCGCGAGCTCGGCCAGGTGCGCGGCCACCGCGCCGGCGGGGATCAGCTCCCGCAGCGGGTCCTGCGGTAGGGGTGCGATGTCGAGCGGCGTCAGGCCGTATGTCAGGCCGTAGCCCTCGCCGGGATAGAGGTGGAAGTAGGGCAGCTCGCCGAGCCGTGCCGCGATGGCGTCCCGGTGTGCCAGCGCCCAGGGCCGGTCAGGGGCGTGGCCGAGATAGTGCAGCGCGTTGTGCGCGGCGTGCCCGTCGAGGTCGGTGAGTGCGTCGACCCGCTCGCGGCAGAACACGTCGGCGGCATCGAGCCAGTCCGCACGCACCCCGGCCCTGCGCAGGCACGTGACGATGCCGGCGGTCGGGTTGAGCCCCGGCGGGAAGACACCGTCGCCCCAGTGCCGCGCCCGCGGGTACCTGGCAACCGAGGGCAGCACGATCGGCAGTCCACCGGACGGAGCCGCCACCGACTCCAGGTACGGCACGAGGCTCGCGGCGAACGCGGTGATCTCGGCGCGCACGCCGGGATCGTCGCCCGCGGGCGAATCGAGCACCTGCTCGACGACGCGGAGCGCGAAGTCGACGGCCAGCGGCTGGCTCTCCGGGGCCCGCGCGTCGGGTTCGAGCGCGTGCCCGAGCCCGCCGTCCGGATTGCGGTACGCGGCCAGCGCCGCGAGCACGGCGTGCGCCGCGGCAGGGGCCGGTTCCCCGAGCCAGAGCTCGGCCAGGCGCCGTTCCAGCAGCCTGGCATTGAGGAGCAGGAAGTCGCGGGCGCGCTCGAGTGCGGAGGTGCTCATGCCGCGAGCCTGTCAGCGCGCGCTCTCCCGGTCTTGAAGAGAACGGTCACGCCGCGCGGCTGAGGGCGAAGTAGGCCCCGGGAGTGCTGCCGGTGAGCTCGCGGCAGTCGCGAGACAGATGTGCCTGGTCGGCGTAGCCTGCCGCGGCGGCGAGCGACGCGAGATCGCCGCTGCTCCCGGCGAGGGCGATCGCGCGCCGAAGGCGGGCGACCCGCAGGTACGTGGCCGGGCCGTAGCCGACGGCGAGGGTGAACCGGCGGCGCAGCTGCCGCTCGCCGACGCCCAGCCCGTCGAGGGCGTCCGACACCCGGGGCGCGCCCGCGTCGAGCCGGTGGAGCAGCAGCTCCAACTCGGGGTCGCGACGCGGGTCGGCCACACCGGCCACGACCTCGGCCAGCGCGGCCGGGCGGTGCAGCAGCTGCTCGGTGGCGTTGGCGCCGCGCGAGCCCCACAGATCGGCCAGCGCTACGCGCTGGTTCGTCAGCTCGGCCGCGGCCATCCCGAGTGCCCGCGGCGCCTGGCCCGGCCGGAACCGGATGCCGTGCACGACGGTGCCCTCGGGCAGGTCGCTGTCCCACGGCCCGGTGTCCGGTCCTGCGACGAACACCCGCTCGCCCGCGACCATCAGGTCGGCGCAGCCGTCGGGCACGATCCGCTTCGGCCCGCCCAGCCTGCTCTCCCACAGGCAGCGCACGATGCCGCGCAGCCCGGCGGGAGCAGCGGTTTCGCGGTACATGCGCCCATGATGCCGCCGGGGTCCGACAGTCTTGCCGGACGACGCGCGCTAGTCGAGGTGGACCGTGTCGTTGAACCGCCGCACCAGCCAGTGGCCCTCGGTCACCACGAGCTCCGAGATCGAGCAGTTGTCGGCGCCCGCGAATACCAGCGGCCTCGCTCCGCTCGCGAGCGCCAGGGCCTGGCCGATCACCCCGCCGTGGGTGAACACCGCGATCCGCTCGCCGGCGTGCGCTGCCGCCAGCCGGTCGATGGCGCCCCGGACCCTGGCCGCGAACGCGTCGGTGGACTCCGCCCCGGGGATGACGTCCCAGCGCTGTTTCTCGGCCAGCTCGCGGGCGATCGGGTGGCCCTCGGCGATGTGCTTGCGGAAGATCCCGCTCTCCCACTCGCCGAGATGCACCTCGCGCAGGTCCGCGACCACGCCCGGGGTGAGTCCCAGCCGGTCCGCGAGCGGCGCGGCGGTCTGCGCGGTCCGGCGCAGGGTCGTCACGTACAGCGCGGCGAAGGACTCTCCCGCGAGTCGTTCGCCGACGAGCTTGGCCTGGTCGCGGCCCTCCGGTGCGAGTTCGGGGTCGCCCTGGCCGCCGACCAGCGGGAACGGTTCGCTCTCGCGGGCCGGGGCCGACGCGCCGTGGCGGACCAGCAGGATGCTGGCGGCTCCGGGAGGGGGCTGGAAGCGGGTCTGCGGGTACTCGGGCTCTGCGGCCTCGTTCTGGGTCACGGGGTCGAGGTTAGCGCCGTCGTGGGCCACGATTCTTGGTGTGACTGATGGTGCTGTCGTCGCCGGTCCGGCGCTGGTGGTCGTGCTCGTGCTGTTGCTCGCGATCGCCGCCGTGGTCGTGTGGCTCGGCGGGCTCGGGTCCGGGCGTTCGGTGCTCGTGGCCGGCGTGCGGGCGGCCGCGCAGCTCGCGGCGGTCTCGCTGGTGATCGTCGGCATCCTGCGCTCGGGCTGGCTGACCACGGGATTCGTGTTGCTCATGTTCACGATCGCGGTGCTCACCGCCGCGAAGCGCATCGGCGCCCCCAGGGACGCGGCGTGGGTGGCGCTCGCGCTCGGTGGCGGGGTGGTGCCGGTGCTCGGGCTGGTGCTCGCCTCGGGCGTGGTGCCGCTGCACCCGGTGGCCGTGGTGCCCATCGCGGGCATCGTGATCGGCGGGGCGATGACGGCGACGTCGCAGGCCGCGCGCAGGGCCGTCGAGGAGCTGCGCACCCGCTACGGCGAGTACGAGGCCGCGCTCGCGCTCGGTCTGCCCCAGCGTGCCGCGGCACTCGAGATCTGCAGGCCGTCGGCCGGTCACGCGCTGATCCCGCCGCTCGACCAGACGCGCACGGTGGGGCTGGTGACGCTGCCCGGCGCGTTCGTCGGGGTGCTGCTGGGTGGCGCGGGGCCGGTGCAGGCGGGCGTGACCCAGCTGCTCGTGCTGATCGGGTTGCTGGCCGCCGAATCGGTGGCCGTGCTGATCGCCGTGGAGCTGGTCGCCTTCCGCCGGCTGCACGCGCAGTGGCGGCGGTCGTGAGGTTGCCCGTGTATTCCGAGTTGGTTATATTACTGGAGTGGCAACAACGTTTGAGGTCCTGGCCGAGCCCCGGCGCAGGCAGATCCTCGACCTGCTGCGCGACGGGGAGCGCGTGGTGGGCGATCTCGTGGACCGGCTCACGCTGACCCAGCCCGCCGTGTCGAAGCACCTCAAGGTGCTGCGCGAGGCCGGGCTCGTCGACGTGCGGCACGACGCCCAGCGCCGCTGGTACCGGCTGCGCCCCGAACCACTGCTGGAGGTCGAGTCGTGGCTCGCGCCCTACCGGCGGTTCTGGGACGAGCGGCTCGACGCGCTGGAGCGGCACCTCGACGCGATGCCCGACGACGACCTCGATGGGAAGGACGACTCGTGAACGACGAGATGCGGCGCGTGGACCAGGGGTGGGAGCTGCGCTTCGAACGTCGCCTGGCGCACCCGCGCCGGAAGGTGTGGCGCGCGCTCACCGAACCCGAGCACCTGAGCCGGTGGTACCCGTTCGCCGCCGCCGAGTTCGACGCGAGGGTCGGTGGCGTGATCCGGTTCCGCGACGAGGAGGGCAACGAGGTCCGCGCCGAGATCACCGAGCTGACCGAGCCGTCGGTGTTCGCGTTCGACGAGTTCGACGACGAGACGGGGACGCACCGGCTCCGGTTCGAGCTCGAGTCCGACGGCACCGGCTGCGTGCTCACGTTCCTGCACTCGTTCGCCGACAACGACTGGGCCCAGCAGACCCGGCAGGGCTGGCTTGAGTGTCTCGAGGTGCTGGTGGACACCGTGCTCGGCGATCTCGAGTCGCTGGGCACGCTGGACGTCGTGGCCGGAAAACCGGTGCTGCGCTTCGAACGCAGGCTCGACCACGCGCCCGAGAAGGTGTGGCGCGCAGTGACCGACCCCGCCGAGTCGGCGCACTGGTTCCCCGCCGCGATCGAGACCGAGCCCGCGATCGGCGCACGGATGCGCTTCCGCTTCGGCGAGCAGGCCGCCGAGGGAGACTTCGCCGAAGGCGAGGTGCTCGAGTTCGACCCGCCCAGGGTGTACGCCTTCCGGTGGGCGGACTCGGCGCTGCGGTTCGAGCTGGTGCCCGACGGCGCGGGCTGCCTGCTGCGGTTCAGCCACACACTCGGCGGCACCGGCACGGCGGGCGACGTCCCGTCGGTGGCGCGGCAGGCTCCCGGCTGGGATCTCTGCCTCGGCCAGCTGAGCGCGTGGCTCGACGGCACGCCTGCGCCCGAGATCGGCCCCGCGGTGTTCCTCGCCCGCGCCGAGCGTTACGTCGAGCGCTTCGGTCTCGGCCGAGGCCAGACCAGGCCCACGGGGTCCGGCCACCTGATCCGTTTCGAGCGCGATCTGGTGCAGGCGCCCGAATCCGTGTGGCGCGCGCTCGCCGAGGGCGACGAGCCGAGTGCGGGCGAGCAGGCTCCGATCCGGTTCACACACGGTTATGACGAGCCCGGTGAGGTGACGCTCGTCGAGCAGGGCCGCGTCGTCGAGTACGCGTGGCTGCACGACGGCGCGCCCGCCGGGCACGTGCGGTTCGAGCTGCGCGAGCAGCAGCCGGTCGGCACGCGCCTGGTGGTGACCCAGACCGTGCCCGCGCAGCTGGCCCAGCGGCGCGCCACCGCGCTCGCGGCGTGGCAGACGCATCTCGAGCTGTTCTTCGCGGCGCTGCACGGCGACATCCGGTGCCCGTGGCCTGCCGAGCGCACCGAGAGCCTGCGCGTTGCCTATGCTGCCGAACTGGAGCGGGGCTCCGTCATCGAGACCGGTGACGGCAGGCCCGCGCTGCGGTTCGAGCGGCACGTGCGGCACGCGCCGGAGAAGGTGTGGCGTGCGATCACCGAGCCCGAGCACCTGCGGTCGTGGTTTCCCGCCGTCGTGGAGTTCGATCTGAGCCCCGGCGCGCGGCTGCGGTTCGGCGTGACGCCGGAACAGATCCGGCGCTACGGCATGGATCCCGGCCACGTCACCGAGGGCGAGGTGCTGCGGGCCGACCCGCCGAAGCTGCTGGAGTTCACGTGGGGCGAGGAGCTGCTGCGCTGGGAGCTCACGTCCGACGGCGAGGGCGGCTGCCACGTGGTCTTCACCAACGTGGTCGACGACCGCGACACCCTCGCGCCCGCCGCCGCGGGCTGGCACGCGGGCCTGGAGGTGATGCTCGCCCAGCTGGACGGCCGCGACGTCGACTGGTCACCGTTCGACCGGGCCGAGGAGCTGGCCCAGCTCTACGGCTGAAGCGCGGCCGACCGTGCCCGCGAGCACGGGCACGGTCAGCCGCGAGTCCGGTTAGGACCGTGCGGACGCCGCGGTGCCGCCTGCCTCCCGCAGGAGGATGTCCACGGCCTCGTCGTTGCGCTCGGTCTGCGGCCCGATCTGCTCGTCGGGCGGGTAGAAGCCGTCGATGCCGCCGCCCGAGGCCGGGTACATCTCGAAGGTGAAGCTCAGGATCTTGTGCTCGCCCCACATCCAGTCGTTGATCGAACCGTCGGTGATGTAGAGGTCGCTCGACTGCTGTGGCGTGTAGCCGTTGCTCTCGGCCATCTCGGTGCCGACGTCGGCGAAGCGCTTGGCCTCCTCCGGTGTCATGCCTTCGGCGGTGTCGTCGGAGGTGTAGCCGTAGGGCCACAGCACGAGCTCGGAGTAGGTGTGGAAGTCGATGTGCGCCGTGATCTGCTGGGCGCCGCCGACCACGCGCGAGTCGACGAAGTCGGCCACCGCCTTGGCCTCCGGTGACGAGAACGCCTCGGTGCCGCGGTAGGTCTCGTCGGCGGGATCGTCGCTGGAACCGCCGCAGCAGCCCCATTCGTATCCCCAGTTGCGGTTGACGTCGGTGCCCTGGTCCTGCCGGTTCTTGCGCCAGCCCTGGTACTCGCCGCCACTGATGTCGTACTCGGCACCGTCGGGGTTCACCGTGGGGATCACGTAGATCTCGCGGCTGTCGACGAACTCGGTGATCGCGGGGTCGCTGCCGTAGCCGTCGGTGAAGCGCTCGACGATGCGCAGGCACATCTCCGTGGTCAGGTGCTCGCGCGCGTGCTGGTTGCACGTGAACAGGACCTCGGGCTCGTCCTCGTCCTGCGCGGCGTTGCCGCTGATCTTCAGCAGGTGCAGGGCCCTGCCCTCGAACGAGTCGCCGACCGAGGACAGCTGGGCGATGTCGCCGTGGTCGCTCGCGGCCTGCTCCAGCTTGTCGGTCAGCTCGGCGTAGGTGTGGTAACCCTCGTCGCCCTCGGGGAAGTCCGCCGCGGCGGTGGTTTCCGTGGTCTTCGCGGTGTCCGGCGCGGGCGCGTCGCCGACGCGCTCGAGGCCGAAGCCGTCGGCGCGCAGCTGCTCGGCTCGTTCCTGGTCGGCGACGAACGTGATGGTCCCGTCGCGGGCGCCCAGCACGTCGACGCCCGTGGCGGCGATCGCGCTGCGCTGCTCGGCGGTGGCGGTACGCGCTTCGTACACCGATTCGGCTGACTCCTGCGCGGTCGCGGGCACGGTGGCTGCGAGGAGCAGGCCAAGGCCGGCGGCGGCGACGGATACCCGGCGAGTCTTCGACATGAGGTCAGGCTGGTGGCTGTGAACAGTTGGCGGCAACCCGTCGAAAGTCGGAAGGAAGTCACCACTGCCGTCACGGACCGTGTTCTCGCCGGGTCCTCCCACCGTCCCGCCGGTTCCCCCTCGCGGCCGTAGCCCGGTGCGGCGGGCGACTGCGAGCGTCGAGTCCGGAGCGCAGCACCGCCGTCGGCCCCGAGGAGTTGGAACGCGCATGCAGGCTTTCACGCTGCCGGACTTCTACCTGCCCCATCCCGCGAGGATCAACCCGAACCTGGAGGGCACCCGCACGCACAGCACCGACTGGGCGCGCCGGATGGGCATGCTCGACGCGCCGAAACCCGGCGGCGGTGTGGTGTGGACGGACGAGGATCTGGCCACAATGGACTATGCGCTCATGTGCGCCTTCACCCACCCGGACTGTTCGGGACCGGCACTCGACGTGATCACCGACTGGTACGTCTGGGTGTTCTTCTTCGACGACCACTTCCTCGAGCAGTTCAAGTACTCCCGCGACCTCGGCGGAGCGCAGGCCTACCTCGACCGGCTCGAGCTGTTCATGACCGACGACGAGCGGCCACCCGAACCGGAGAATCCCGCCGAATCGGGACTGAGGGACCTGTGGGAACGCACCGTGCCCGCGATGTCGCCCGCCTGGCGCAGGCGATTCCGCACCAGCACGCACAACCTCATGGTCGAGTCGATGTGGGAGCTCGACAACATCGACCAGGGCCGCATCGCCAACCCCATCGAGTACATCCAGATGCGGCGCAGGGTCGGCGGGGCGCCGTGGTCGGCGAACCTCGTGGAGTACGCCGTGCGCGCCGAACTGCCTGCCTCGCTCGCGCACGCCCGCCCGGTGCGGGTGCTCACCGACACGTTCTCCGACGCCGTCCACCTGCGCAACGACCTGTTCTCGTACCAGCGCGAGGTCTGTGACGAGGGGGAGAACTCCAACGCGGTGCTGGTGTTCGAGCGGTTCCTCGACTGTCCGACACAGCGCGCGGCCGACCTCGTCAACGACCTGCTGACCTCGCGTCTGCAGCAGTTCGAGAACACCGCGCTCACCGAGGTGCCCGCGCTGCTGGCCGAGCACGCCGCGCCGCCGCACGAGCAGGCCGCGGTACTCGCCTACGCCAAGGGACTGCAGGACTGGCAGGCAGGCGGTCACGAGTGGCACGCGATGTCCAGCAGGTACATGAACGAGGGTGCCGCCGGGTCCGCGCGGCTCAACCTCGCACCCGGCGTTCGCGACCGGGTCCGGGCTCACTCCCACGTGCCGTTCGCTCCCGTGGGCCCGCTCCCGGTGCCGGAGCTCTACCTGCCGTACGCGTTCCGCATGAGCCCCCACCTCGACGACGCGCGCAGCAGTTCGCTGGCGTGGGCGCGAGAAGTGGGGCTGCTCGACTCGGTGCCGGGCGTCGAGGCCGGTGGGGTGTGGGACGAGCAGCGCTTCGCCGGCCTCGACCTCGCGCACTGCGCGTCAATGATCCACGCCGACGCCGAACCGGAGCAGCTGTACCTGTCCACGGACTGGCTGAGCTGGGGCACCTTCGGCGACGACTACTACCCGGCCGTGTTCGGCGCGAGCCGCGATCTCGCCGCGGCCAAGGCGTGTGACGACAGGCTGGCGCTGTTCATGCCGCTCGACGCGGGGGAGACCCCGGAGCCGCTGACCGCGCTCGAACGCGGCCTGGCCGACCTGTGGCAGCGCACGGCGCGACCGATGCCCGGCTTCGCGCGCGAACAGTTCCGCACCGCGGTGCGCGACATGACGGCGAGCTGGTTGTGGGAGCTGGCGAACCAGGCACAGCACCGGATCCCGGATCCGGTGGACTACGTGGAGATGCGGCGCAGGACGTTCGGCTCGGACATGACGATCGGCCTGGCACGGCTCGCCCACGCCGACGAGGTGCCCGCGTTCCTGTACCAGACCAGGGTGCTGCGAGAGCTGGAGACGGCGGCGCAGGACTACGCGTGCTTCACCAACGACCTCTACTCGTACCAGAAGGAGGTGGAGTTCGAGGGCGAGGTGCACAACATGGTGCTGGTGGTCGAGAAATTCCTGAACACCGACCGGATTCGCGCGCGCGACCTGGTGGCGCACCTGATGGAACAGCGGATGAGACAGTTCGAGACGCTCGTGGCGGAGGGCCTGCCCGCACTGTTCGCCGAGCACGACGTGGACGAGCCGGTGCGCGAGATCCTGACCCGCCACGCCCACGGTCTGAAGGACTGGATGTCGGGAATCCTGGAATGGCACGACAAGTGTGTGCGCTACCAGGAACCGGAACTGCGCAGGCTCCGCGCGTCGGTGCCGACACCGACGTCGACGCTGCTGCCGTTCCTCCCGTCGGGGCCGGGCACGGAGTCGATCAGAGCACTGGCGGGCCGAGCGGGCTGAGCGCGGGACCGCCGACGACAGCTGCCACAGGTGTAGCCCCGTGTGCTACACCTGGCTACGCTTGAGGGCATGAAGGTGATCACGCAGCGCGAGTTCCGGAACAACTCCGCCGCCGTCATGGACGCCGTCGAGGCGGGGGAGACCTATCACGTCACCCGCAACGGCGTGGAGGTGGCGGAACTCCGGCCGGTTGCGCGTCGGCGTCGTCTCACCGCCGGGGAACTGGTCGAGCGGCATCGCAGGCTCGCGCCGGTCGACGCCGTGCACCTGCGAGAGGAAGCCGACGAGTTCCTCGGCGGTGACCAGGTCGACGCCGACGACACGTGGAACCGCGGTCGTGGCTGAGCACGAGACCGGAGTGCTCGACACCTGCACCTACATCGACCTCGGTCTGCTGGACCCGGCGGCGCTGCCCACCGTTCCGGAGCTCACCGCGATCACCATCGCCGAACTGCACCAGGGCGTGGCCACGGCGCAGGATGCCGTCGTCCGCGCGGCGCGCAACGAGAAGCTCGGCGCCGCCATCGTCGATTTCGTGCCGCTGCCCTTCGACAGCGACGCGGCCGCCAGGTACGGGACGTTGGTCGCCCTGGTCATCGCCGCGAACCGGGATCCGCGACCGCGGCGCATGGATCTCATGATCGCCGCGATCGCGTCGTCACGGGGATTGCCGCTCTACACGCGCAATGCCGGGACTTTCCAGGGTCTGGGCGGCATGATCGAGATCATCGCCGTCTGAGCCGGGCTCGCGCTCACCAGCCGCGTTCGCGCCACTCCTCCAGCTTCGGGCGCTGCTCGCCGAGAGTCGAGTCGTCGCCGTGGCCCGGGTAGAACCACGTCTCGTCGGGCAGCTCTCCGAAGACCCGCTCCTCGACGTCATTCAGCAGCGAGGTGAAGTCCTCCGGCGAGTTCGTCTTGCCGACGCCGCCTGGGAACAGCGAGTCGCCCGTGAACAGGTGCGGGTGGCCCGCCGGGTCGCGGTACAGCAGCGCCAGCGAGCCCGGCGTGTGGCCGCGCAGGTGGATGACCTCGAGCGTGCAGTCGCCGACCGTGATGGTGTCGCCGTGCTCCAGCAGGAAGTCCGGCGGCACCGGCAGCGGGTCCGCGTCGGCGGGGTGGGCGGCGGTGTAGGACCCGTTCGCGCCCGCGACCGCGCCCAGCGCCTGCCAGTGGTCGCCGTGCTGGTGCGTGGTGACGATCTTGCGCAGCGCGGGCCGGTCGGGACCGTGCCCGATGAGATCGGAGATGCGCTCCGAGTCGTTGGCCGCGTCGATCAACAGCGCCTCGTTGGTGGCCTGGCAGACCAGCAGGTAGGCGTTGTTGTCCATCGGGCCGACGGAGATCTTGGTGATGGTCAGCGCGTCGAGCGTGCGCCGCGCGGCGTCGCCCCCTGGCTCGACGTGGCCGGTGTACTCCTCAACGACGTTCACCAGGCCCACGGTAGTAGGTGATCGCGCCCCGATCGAGGGGACGCCCGCACTCCCGGTTAGTGTGCGCTGATCGAGATCACCGGCAATGAGGAAAATCTGTGACGACGTTCTCGCGGTCTCACCGTGCGTCGTCGCGGCGGCTCAGCTGGGACGTCATCCGGGTGATCGCGATCGTCTTCGTGGTGACGGGTCACGTCACGGCACTGGCCGCACGGGTGCCCGGTATCGAGCCCTATCCCGTCGCCTTCAGTGCTCCGTTCGGCACGGCCACCCTGCTGGTGCTCTCCGGCTACTTCATCGGCCCGACCATCCGCCGCGGCGCCGCGGGCACGTGGTTCCGGGCCCGGCTGGCGCGGGTGCTGCCCGCCTACCTCGTGGCCCTGCTGATCACCTACGTGTCGGCGCGCCTGTTGGTGGTCGGATTCAACGGCTGGCGGCATCCGCCCGGTTTGTCCGGACTGCTCTTCGGCGCGCCGATCGTGCCTGCCGAGCCCGCGCCGGGCACGCTGCCGCCGTGGCACGTGCCTGACCTGGCCGACCTGATCCTGCACGGCACGCTGTTGCACCTGTGGAATCCGGATCCGTACCACCGCATCGACGGGTCGTGGTGGACGATGCCGATCCAGGTGCTGGCCTTCGCGGGTGCGGCGCTGCTCTGGCGCAGCCGCGCCCGGCACCGGTTCCGCCCGCACACGGTGCTGTGGGCCGTGATCGGCCTCTCCGCGGCGTCGCCGGTGCTGAGCCTCGCCATCGAGGTGCTGCCGACGGCCTCCGGCTTCTACTACGCCCACCTCTTCGCGGTCGGGCTCGCCATCTGGCTGTGGCAGCGCGACCGGCTCTCGACCGCCCACCTCGTGCCGATGATCATTGCCACGATCGGGTTGTACGCGTTCCGCACCGGTGAATCCGTGATCGTGCCGGTGATCGGGTTCACCGTCATGCTCGCGCTCATGTGCCTCGCGGCGAAGGGGCCCGACTGGGACGTCGCTGTACTGCGGAAACTGCGCAGGCCGATCGCGTGGCTGAGCGGGATCAGCTTCGGTATCTATCTCATTCACCAGGCGCTGGGTTTCCAGCTCGCCAGGCTCCTCTCGGAAGCCGGTTTCGGGCCGTGGTGGTTACGCTTGTCCGTGGTGGTCGCGTTCGCCGTCGTTCTGGGCTGGCTCGTGACCGTCCTCGTCGAACGACCGGCGTACCGTGTGCTCACCGGTTCGCGCCCCGGGAAGAAGAGGTCCGTCCCCGAGGCGCAGCTCCGGCCGAGCCCCGAGCCGACGGTTTCTGTCGGTGGTGCGACCTAGCATGGTGGCGGCCGATTCTTTCGGCACTCCACAGACCAGTGAAGGGACCTTCGGGTGGCTGATCGCCTCGTAGTTCGCGGCGCCCGCGAGCACAACCTGCGCGGGGTCGACATCGACCTGCCGCGCGACAGCATGATCGTGTTCACCGGGCTCTCCGGCTCGGGCAAGTCGAGCCTGGCGTTCGACACGATCTTCGCGGAGGGCCAGCGCCGCTACGTGGAGTCGCTGTCCGCCTACGCCCGCCAGTTCCTCGGCCAGATGGACAAGCCGGACGTCGACTTCATCGAGGGCCTCTCGCCCGCGGTGTCGATCGACCAGAAGTCCACCTCGCGCAACCCGCGCTCGACGGTGGGCACCATCACCGAGGTCTACGACTACCTGCGCCTGCTCTACGCGCGTGCCGGCAAGCCGCACTGCCCGCAGTGCGGCGAGGCGATCAGCAAGCAGACGCCGCAGCAGATCGTCGACCAGGTACTGGAGATGGAGCAGGGCGTCCGGTTCCAGGTGCTCGCCCCGGTCGTGCGCGGCCGCAAGGGCGAGTACGTCGACCTGTTCGCCAACCTTCAGCAGCAGGGCTACGCGCGCGCCCGCGTCGACGGCACGGTGTACTCGCTCACCGAGCCGCCGAAGCTGAAGAAGCAGGAAAAACACGACATCGGGGTGGTCATCGACCGGCTCGCGGTCAAGACCAGCGCGAAGCAGCGCCTCACCGACTCGGTGGAGACGGCGCTGCGACTGGCCGACGGTCTGGTCGAGCTGGAGTTCGTCGACCTGCCCGAGAACGATCCACACCGGGTCCGCGGGTTCTCCGAGAACCTGGCCTGCCCCAACGGTCACGCGCTGGCGATCGAGGACCTCGAGCCGCGCTCGTTCTCGTTCAACTCGCCCTACGGCGCGTGCCAGGAGTGCACCGGTATCGGTGTGCGCAAAGAGGTCGACCCCGAGCTGGTCGTGCCCGACGACGAGCTGTCGCTCGGCGAGGGCGCCATCGCCCCGTGGGCGGGCGGCCAGAGCGCCGACTACTTCGAGCGGCTGCTGGAGTCGCTGGCCGAGACCGTCGGCTTTCGCATGGATCAGCCGTGGCGCAAACTGCCGGCCAAGGTCCAGAAGGCCGTGCTGCACGGCGTGGACGAGCAGGTGCACGTCCAGTATCGCAACCGCTACGGCCGCAGGCGCTCGTACTACGCGAACTTCGAGGGCGTCATCCCGTTCCTGGAGCGGCGCCACGAGCAGACCGAGTCCGAGTTCGCGCGCGAGCGCTACGAGGGCTACATGCGCGAGGTGCCGTGCCCCGCGTGCCAGGGCAGCAGGCTCAAGCCCGAGATCCTCGCCGTGACGTTGGCCCACGCCGAGCACGGCGAGCGTTCCATCGCCGAGGTGTGCGCGCTGTCGGTCGCGGAGGCCTCCGGCTTCCTCGACGACCTCGAGCTCGGTCCCCGCGAGACGATCATCGCGGGCGCGGTGCTCAAGGAGATCCAGGCCCGCCTGCGGTTTCTGCTCGACGTCGGTCTCGACTACCTCTCGCTCGACCGCGCGGCCGGAACGCTCTCCGGTGGCGAGGCGCAGCGCATCCGGCTGGCGACGCAGATCGGCTCCGGCCTGGTCGGCGTGCTCTACGTGCTGGACGAGCCGTCGATCGGCCTGCACCAGCGCGACAACCACCGGCTCATCGAGACCCTGACGCGCCTGCGCAATCTCGGCAACACGCTGATCGTCGTCGAGCACGACGAGGACACCATCCGGTCGAGCGACTGGGTGGTCGACATCGGCCCCGGCGCGGGCGAGCACGGCGGCAAGATCGTCCACAGTGGACCTTACAAGAAGCTGTTGCGCAACAAGGAGTCGCTCACCGGTGCCTACCTCGCGGGCAGGCGCGTCATCGATGTGCCGCAGATCCGGCGCCCGGTGGACAAGAAGCGCCAGCTGACCGTCGTCGGCGCGCGCGAGCACAACCTGCGCGGCATCGACGTGTCGTTCCCGCTCGGCTGCCTGATCTCGGTCACCGGGGTCTCGGGGTCCGGCAAGTCCACGCTCGTCAACGACATCCTCGCCACGGTGCTCGCGAACAAGCTGAACAACGCGCGCCAGGTGCCCGGCAGGCACACCCGGGTCCGCGGCCTGGACAACGTCGACAAGCTCGTGCGCGTCGACCAGTCGCCGATCGGGCGCACGCCGCGGTCCAACCCGGCCACCTACACGGGTGTGTGGGACCACGTGCGCAAGCTGTTCGCCGCCACAACGGAGGCGAAGGTGCGCGGCTACCAGCCCGGCCGGTTCTCGTTCAACGTCAAGGGCGGCCGGTGCGAGGCGTGCGCGGGTGACGGCACCATCAAGATCGAGATGAACTTCCTGCCCGACGTGTACGTGCCGTGCGAGGTCTGCAAGGGCGCCCGCTACAACCGCGAGACGCTCGAGGTGCACTACAAGGGCAAGACGGTCTCCGACGTGCTGGACATGCCGATCGAGGAGGCCGCCGAGTTCTTCGAGCCGATCAAGGCGATCCACCGGCACCTGCAGACGCTGGTGGACGTCGGCCTCGGCTACGTCCGGCTCGGTCAGCCGGCGCCGACGCTCTCCGGCGGTGAGGCGCAGCGCGTGAAGCTCGCCAGCGAGCTGCAGAAGCGCTCCACCGGCAAGACCGTGTACGTGCTCGACGAGCCCACGACGGGCCTGCACTTCGAGGACATCTCGAAGCTGCTCGGTGTCATCAACGGCTTGGTGGACAAGGGAAACACGGTGATCGTGATCGAGCACAACCTCGACGTGATCAAGACGTCGGACTGGATCGTCGACATGGGTCCCGAGGGCGGCTCCGGTGGCGGCATGGTGATCGCGGAGGGCACCCCGGAGCAGGTCGCCGACACCGAGGAGAGCTACACCGGGCAGTTCCTCAAGCCGGTACTGGCCTGAGTTCGCGCGGCATACTTGGCGGTGTGCCGCTGACCCGTTACCGGTTTCGTTCCGCGTGGCTGCTCGGCGCACCCGCGCCGCGGGTGTTCGCCGAGCTCGTCGACCTGGCGAACTACCCGGTGTGGTGGCCGGACGTGCGTTCGGTGAGCCGCGTCGACGAGCGCACGGCCGAGCTGGTGTGCAGGGCGAGCCTGCCGTTCGCGTTGCGGCTGCGGATGACCCGCGTCGAACAGGACGAGCGCGCGGGGCGGCTCGGCGTCGCGCTGACCGGTGACCTCGAGGGCTCGCTCACCGGGCACGTCCAGCCGTGCGCCGACGGCACGTGGCTCGAGATCGCGCAGCACGTCGTGGTGCGCAAGCGGTTGCTGCGCGTGCTCTCGCCCGTCGCGCACCCGGTGTTCCGGGTCAACCACGCGGCGATGATGCGGCGTGGGCTGCATGGCCTGCGCGCGCGGCTCGACTGAACCGTCCGGACAGAGAAAACCGCCAGGTCCTGCCCGCGATCGCGAGCAGGACCTGGCGGTCGGTCGAACCCCAGTGTGCTGGAGTTCCTCGGGGCCGGCCGGGGGATGACGAGTACGCCGGCTCCGGAGCCGCGCTAGACGGTCGCCGGTTCCTTGGCGGGATCCGCCTCGGGTTTGTGATCGTCGACGAGGGTCGCTTCGTTGAACGGGTCCTCGCCGGAGAACACGCGGTGTGCCTGCTCCCGGTCGAACTCCTTGGTCCACGATCCGATGAGCACCGTGGCCACCGCGTTGCCCGCGAAGTTGGTCAGGGCGCGGGCCTCGGACATGAACCGGTCGATGCCGAGGATGAACCCGACGCCGTCGACCAGCTCGGGCCGGTGCGACTGCAGGCCACCGGCCAGGGTCGCGATGCCGGCGCCGCTGACACCCGCCGCGCCCTTCGACGCGATGACCATGAACACCAGCAGCGAGATCTGCTCGCCGATGCCCAGCGGGCTGCCCTGGGCCGTGGCGATGAACAGCGTCGCCATGGTCAGGTAGATCGCGGTGCCGTCGAGGTTGAACGAGTACCCCGTCGGCACGGTGATGCCGACCACCGGCTTGCTGACCCCGAGGTGCTCCATCTTCGCGATGAGCCTCGGCAGTGCCGACTCCGACGACGAGGTGGACACGATCAGCAGGAACTCGCGGCCGAGGTAGCCCAGCAGCCTGAACACGTTGATCCGCGCACCGAACCACAGCACCGAGCCCAGCACGCCGAACACGAACAGCAGGCAGGTGACGTAGAAGCCGATCATGATGACCGCGAGGCTGCGCAGCGCGCCCCAGCCGGTCTCGCCGACCACGGCGGCGATCGCGCCGAACGCGCCGACCGGCGCGGCCCACATGATCATCGCCAGGATGCGGAACACGAGCCGCTGGATGTGCTCGATTCCGCGCAGGACCGGCTCGCCGGCGCGGCCCATCTTCTGCAGCGCGAACCCGGCGAGCAGCGCGACGAGCAGCGTCTGTAGCACCGAGCCGTCGGTGAAGGCCGACACCATGCTCTCGGGGATGATCCCGAGCAGGAAGTCGACGGTGCTCTCGCTGCCCTCGGAGGCCTGGTCGCGGACTGTCGCCGCGGCCTCGGGGTCGAGCTGCATGCCCTCGCCCGGGTGCAGGATGTTGCCCACCACGAGGCCGATTCCCAGCGCGAACGTGGACATCACAAGGAAGTAGGACACGGCCAGCAGGCCGACCTTGCCGACCTTCGCGGCCTTGGTCACGGAGCCGATGCCGAGCACGATCGTGCAGAAGATGATCGGGCTGATCATCATCTTGATGAGGTCCACGAAGCCGCTGCCGAGCGGCTTGAGTTCCTTGGCGAAGTCGGGAACGGCGAACCCGACGATGATACCGAGCACCACAGCGGCGATCACCGCGATGTAGAGGTAGTGCATGCGGTCGCGACGCTTCGGCGCCTGGCCTGCCGTTGTCGACGGTTCAGGCAACGTTGCCTCCTCGGGTCAAATTTCGTCAGGACGACTATCGGCACCGGCCGGGTGAGGGTCACGGTTGTGTTCATTTCGTTCGCCGGTGGCTGTGATGTCATGTGCGCGTGCGTCTGCGTTCGACCGACCCGTCCCGCCGTGGCTGGAGCCTCGCCCGCCAGCTGCTCCTGCTGCAGGTGGTGCTGGTGAGCCTGCTGGTGGGCGGCGGTGCCCTGCTCGCCTATCTGGACGCGGCGCAGGCCACCGACGAGAAGGCGACCGACGAGGTCGTGTCGGTGGCGGCGACGCTGGCCGACTCTCCGGGCGTCCGCGATGCGCTGACCTCGCCTGATCCGAGCGCCGAGCTACAGCCCTTCACCGAGCAGGTCAGGGCGGACACGGGCGTCGACTTCATCACGATCATGAACAGGGCGGGGATCCGCTACACCCACCCGAATCCGGAGCTGATCGGCAAGCGGTTCATCGGCAACACCGCGCCCGCGCTGCGGGGAGAGGTGTTCACCGAGACCTACACGGGCACGCTGGGACCCTCGGTCCGTGCGGTACTGCCCGTGTTCGGCACCGACCGCAAGGTGCTCGGACTGGTGTCGGTGGGCATCACCGTGGACGCCATCTCGGCCGAGCTGAGCCAGCGACTGCCGCCCGTGCTGGCCGTGGCAGGCGGTGTGCTCGTGGTCGGCATGGCGGGCAGCTACCTGGTGAGCGCGCGCCTGCGCAGGCAGACGCGCGGGTTCGCGCCTGCGGAGCTCAGCGGCATGTTCGAGTACTACGAGGCGATCCTGCACTCGGTGCGCGAGGGGCTCGTGCTCGTCGGCAGGGACGGCAGGGTCGTGCTGTGCAACGACGCCGCGCGCGAGCTGCTCGCCCTGCCCGACGACATCCGGGGCAGGGCGGTGGGCCAGCTCGGCCTCGCGCCTGAGCTCGTGTCCACCTTCGTCTCCACAGAGCCCGCGAGCGACGAGCTGCACGTGACCGAGACGCGGGTGCTGCTGGTCAACACCGTGCCCGTGCGCTCGCGCGACCGCGCGATGGGCACCGTCGTGACCCTGCGCGACCACACCGAACTGCAGAGTCTCACCGGCGAGCTCGACACCGTGCGCGGTTTCGCGGAGTCGCTGCGCTCGCAGGCGCACGAGTCGGCCAACCGCCTGCACGCCGTGGTGTCGCTGGTGGAGCTGGGCCGCGTGGAGCAGGCGGTCGAGTTCGCCACGGCGGAGCTCGAGACGGCGCAGCAGCTCACCGACCGGGTGGTGGGCGCGGTCGCGGAGCCCGTGCTCGCGGCGCTGCTGCTGGGCAAGTCCAGCGAGGCCAGCGAGCGCGGCGTCGAGCTGGTGCTCACCGAGGACACGGCGATGGACGACACCACGCCGCACATCGACTCGCGCGACCTGGTGACCATCGTCGGCAACCTGATCGACAACGCGGTGGACGCGGCGATCGAGGAGGCGGCGGAGCGCGCGCCCCGCATCACGGTCACCGTGCGGACCGACGACGGCGAACTGCTGATGCGCGTGGCCGACACCGGGCCGGGCATCGCCGACGCCGACGCGACGGACATCTTCCGCAGGGGCTGGTCGACCAAACCCGGCGGGGGAGCCGAGGGCAGGGGCCTCGGACTCGCGCTGGTGGGGCAGGCCGTGCGCAGGCACGGCGGCACCGTGAATGTCGTCAACGATCCCGGCGCCGTGTTCACCGTGCGGATCCCGCTCCGGTGAGCTGCTGTTACGGTTCCGCGAGAAGGGACGTCACCCGATGATCAACGTGCTCGTGGTGGAGGACGACCCGGTCGCGGCCGACGCACATCGGCAGTATGTCGAGCGCGTGGCCGGTTTCACCGTCGCCGGGGTGGTGCACGCCGGCAACGAGGCGGTGCGGTTCTGCGGACGGCATCGCGTCGACCTCGTGCTCCTCGACTTCTACCTGCCCGACACCCACGGCCTCGCCGTGTGCCAGGCCCTGCGCGCCGCGGGCACGCCGGTGGATGTGATCGCCGTGACCTCGGCGCGCGACCTCGCGGTGGTGCGGGCCGCGGTGTCGGCCGGGGTGGTGCAGTACCTGCTCAAGCCGTTCACGTTCGCGTCGCTGCGGGACAAGCTGGAGCGCTACGCCATGTTCCGCGAGCACATTGCCAAACCGGGCGAGGTCAGCGGACAGGCCGATGTGGACCGGATGCTCGCGACCCTGCGCACGCCCGACCACGGCGCGTTGCCGAAGGGCATGAGCGGGGCGACTCTCGACGCGATCAGCGCGGTGCTCGTCGAGGCCGCCGACGGGCTGTCGGCGGCGGCCGTCGCCACGTCCACGGGCGTCTCGCGCGTCACCGCGCGCCGTTACCTCGAGTACCTCGCCGACAACGGGCTCGCCGAGCGCAGGCCGCACTACGGCAGCGTGGGCCGTCCCGAGGTCAGGTACTCGCCGCTGTCGTGACGCGTCACGACACGAACACCATCAGCAGCGCGGCCATGCCGAAGCCGACCAGCGACAGGATCGTCTCCAGCACTGTCCACGTCTTGAACGTGTCCTGCACCGAGATCCCGAAGTAGCGGGAGACGATCCAGAACCCGCCGTCGTTGACGTGCGAGGCGATGATCGAGCCCGCCGCGATGGCGACCACGAGCAGTGCCAGCTGGGGCTGGGAGTAGCCGAGCTGGGCCACGGTCGGCGCCACGATGCCGCTGGTGGTCACGATCGCGACCGTCGCCGAGCCCTGCGCGATGCGCATGCCGCAGCTGATCACGTAGGCGGCGAGGATCACGGGCAGGCCGGCCGAGTCGAGCGAGTTCGCCACGGCGTCCCCGATGCCGGTCTCCGCGAGCACGGTGCCGAAGAACGCGCCCGCGCCCACCACGAGCAGGATCATCGCCACCGGCCGCAGCGCCGTGCTCGACAGCTCGCTGAGATCCTTCGCCGTCATGCCGCGCCGGGTGCCGAGCAGCCAGAACGCGAGCAGCACCGTGATCGTCAGTGCCACGGCGGGCGTGCCGACGAACGTCGCCACACCGGTCAGCGTCGAGCCCGAGGGCAGCCAGATGCTGCCGAACGTGCCGAGCAGGATCAGCACCAGCGGTACCGCGATGATCGACGAGACCAGCCCCAGCGAGGGCGCGCCGGTGGCGGCGCCGGGGCCTTCCTGTTTGGACGCGGCCAGCATCTCCTCGGGCACGGGCACGTCGATGCGCTTGCCGATCCACGACGAGAACAGCACGCCGCCGATGAACCACGCCGGCAGCGACGCGAAGGCGCCCATGAGGATGACCCAGCCGAGGTCGACGCCCAGCAGCCCCGCCGCGGCGACCGGGCCCGGGTGCGGCGGCAGGAACGCGTGCGTCACCGACAGCCCGGCCAGCAACGGCATGCAGTACAGCAGGATCGACTTGCCGCCCTGCTTCGCCGCCACGTAGACCAGCGGCGCCAGGACGAAGATGCCGATGTCGAAGAACACGGGCACGCCGAAGATGAGCCCGGCGATGCCCATCGCGAGCGGAGCCCGTTTCTCGCCGAAGGCCCGCAGCAGTGCCGAGGTGAGCACCTGCGCGCCGCCGGACTTCTCCAGCACCGCGCCGAGCATCGTGCCGAGCCCGATGATGGCCGCGATGTGCCCGAGCACGCCGCCGAACCCGGACTCCAGCAGCGAGTCCGACGCGCTCTGCGCCGACCCGACGAGGGAGCCCACCGGCACGCCCGCGGCCAGCGCGGTCAGCAGGCCCACCACGATGAGCGCGATGAACGGCTCCAGCTTCGCGCGGATGATCAGCAGCAACAGCACCGCGATCGACACCCCGGCCAGCGTCAGCAGCCCGGCCGTCGACTCCTGGAGCCAGGTCACGAATCCCGTCACGCGGTCCTCCCTGGGCAGCGCAGAGAGCCACCGGCGAGGGCTCCGGTGGGCCTGCCGTCGTCGATCGCGGCGACGCCGTTGACGAACACGTACGGAATGCCCTCGGCCTGCTGTCTCGGCTGGTCGAACGTCGCCGTGTCGGCGACGGTCCCGGGATCGAACAGCACCAGGTCGGCGGCGTAGCCCTCCCTGACCAGCCCGCGGTCGGGCAGCCGCAGCCTGCGGGCGGCCCTGCCGGTGAGGTGCGCGACGCACTCGGCGAGCGAGAGCACACCGAGCTCGCGCACGTAGTGGCCGAGGTAGCGCGGGAACGTGCCCCACGCCCTCGGGTGCGGACGATCGCCGACCAGCAGCCCGTCGCTGCCTCCGGTGTGCGTGCGGTGCAGCATGATCGCGCGCACGTTCTCCTCGTGGCCCACGTGCATCAGGCACGACGTGCCGAGCCGTTCGGCCAGCAGCACGTCGAAGTAGAGCTCGCTGGGTGGCCTGCCCTGTGCGGTGGCCGAGTCGGCGACGCTGTGGCCGACGAGGTGCGCGTTGGCCGGGTCGCGGACGCCGTTGATCTCGATGGCGGCCCAGTCGATCGGCACCCCGTGCGCGCCGTCGGAACCGGTCTCCTCGATCTCGGCGCGGATCCGCTCGCGAGTGTCCGGATCGGACAGTCGAGCGAGCGTGGCGTCCAGTCCGCCCTCGGCGGCCCAGCTCGGCAGCAGTGCGGACAGATACGTCGCGCCGGGCAGGTACGGGTAGGTGTCGAGCGTGATGTCGCAGCCGTCGGCGAGCGCGTCGTCGAGCAGTGCCAGTAGCTCCGGCGCCCTGCCCTTGTTGACGGAGAAGTTCATCGTCGCGTGCGCCAGGTGCAGCGGGCAGCCCGAGCGCCGGGACACCTCGACCATCTCGCCGAACGCCTCCAGCGCGCCCGCGCCGTAGCTGCGGTGGTGCGGGCTGTAGTACCCGCCGTGCTCGCCCGCCACCGTGCACAACGCCACGAGCTCGTCGGTGCTCGCGTACATGCCCGGCGTGTAGGTGAGCCCCGACGACAGGCCGAACGCGCCGTGGCCCATGCTCTCGGCGACGAGCCGCCGCATGGTGTCCAGTTCGGACTCGGTGGCGGGCCGGTCGGCGAACCCGACCGCGAGCATCCGCACCGAGCCCTGCGGGATGAGGTACGCGGCGTTCACGGCGATGCCCTCGTCGAGCCGGTCGAGGTACTCGCCCACGGAGCGCCAGTTCCAGTCGAACCCGGGTGGGTCGTCGTTCCAGCCGGCCAGCTGGGCGCGCAGTGCCGCCAGCGTCGTGTCGTCGACGGGCGCGTAGGAGAGCCCGTCCTGGCCCAGCACCTCCGTGGTGACGCCCTGCGAGACCTTCGCGAGGTGGTCCGGCTCGGCGAGCACCTGGATGTCGGAGTGCGCGTGCATGTCGATGAACCCCGGTGCCAGCACCAGCCCGGTGCCGTCGATGACGCGCGTCGCGGTGAGCGAGCCCGGCTCGCCGAGCGCGGCGATGCGCCCCTCGCCGATGCTCACATCGCCCTCGTACGGCTCGCCACCAGTGCCGTCGGCGATCAGTGCGCCGCGCAGGACCGTGTCCATCTCGGCCTCCTAGAAGTAGGTGCGAACCAGATCCACGATGGTGTCGCCGTCCTCGCCGACGACGGGCACGACCGGCCACTTGTCGAACACCGTGCAGGGATGGGAGAGCCCGAGCCCCACCCAGTCGCCGACCTCCAGCGCGGAGCCGGGCGGCAGCGCCACGAACGCGTGCTGGTCGTTGAGCTTGGTGACGGTGTGGCCGGTCAGTTCGCGCACCGGCCCGCCGAGGGGCCGGTGCAGCTGCGGCTCCGGCATGCCCTCGTCGAAGGACGCGTCGCGCTTGCCGAGGGTGAGCAGCGCGGTGCCCGGCTCCGGCCGCGACGTCACCTGCGCCCACGCGCGCAGCGCGGGCTTCAGCGGCGTGCCCTCCACCCGCGGCGTCGCCCCGAGCGGGGACTTCGCGCGGTAGATGCCGTCGTCGTGGGTCAGGTAGGCGCCGCTGCGCAGGACCGGCAGCACGCTGAGGCCGGCGGGCCACCCGCTGGTGAGGCCCTGGGCGACGAGATCGAAGTAGGCGCTGCCGCCCGCGGTGGCGATCAGCGGCTCGTCCTCGGCGCAGAAGCCGCCCTCGGCCAGCGCGATCGTGAGCGCCCGCAGCTCGTTCACGTAGGACGTGATGCGGGCCAGTGCCTCAGGGCCGGTGTCGTGGGCGAGCGCGCCCTCGTACCCGCCCGCGCCGCGCAGCCGCAGAGCCGGGCTGTCGCGCACGGCGGCGGCGACGGCGAGCGCTGTCCCGCGGTCGCGCACACCGGTGCGCCCGCCGCTCGCGCCCAGCTCGACCAGCACGTCGACGGGCCGGGACGCACCTGCCAGCGCTTCGGCCATCAGCTCGACCCCGCGCACGGAGTCGGCCCAGCAGCAGAACTCGAACCCCGGGTCGCGGTCCAGCTCGGCGGCGAGCCAGCGCAGGGCGACGGGGTCGACGAGCTGGTTGGCCAGCAGCACGCGCGAGACGCCGAACGCGCGGTACACGCGCAGCTGGCTGGCGTTGGCGGCGGTGATGCCCCACGCACCGTGCTCGAGCTGCTTCGCGAACAGCTGCGGCGCCATCGTGGTCTTGCCGTGCGGGGCGAGTGCCACGCCGTGCTCGGCGCACCAGCCGGCCATCGCCCGCAGGTTGTGTTCCAGTGCGGGCCCGTCGAGCACCACGATCGGCCCGACGAAGCCGTCGGAGAAGAGCCTGGCCCCGCTCGCCGCCGCCTCGGCGAGCGGAAGGCCTTCCCAGTTCGAGGGCAGGGCCTTGAACCGCCAGCCGAGCCGCTCGTCGCCGAGGGCGCGCAGGGCGTCGGTGTCCAGCGTCGCGGGAGTGCGTTGCATCATGTGCAACGCTGATTGCGTAGAACGCATTCGAAAGGTGTAGCATCGCGCTCGCAGCAAGGTCAACGCTTGAATTCGGAGGGCAACACGTGGTCGAGGTGCTGTGTGTCGGCGAGGCGATGGCGGTGTTCGCGCCGGCCGAGCCGGGGCCCGCACACGCGGTGCGCACCTGGCGGCGGACCATCGGCGGCGCGGAGTCCAATGTGGCCAGAGCACTTGCCGCGCTGGGCGTGCCGAGCGCGTGGGCCGGTGCGGTCGGCGACGACTCGTTCGGCCGGGCACTGCTCGCCGAGCTCGCCGCCGACGGCGTCGACGTCACCGGCGCCTACACCGATCCCGCGCGGCCGACCGGGCTCTACGTCAAGGAAAGTGCCGCTTCCGGCAGCCCGATGCGCTACTACCGCGGCGGTTCGGCCGCCTCGGCCATGGACCCGAGCCTGGTGTCCACAGTGGATTCCCTCGCGCCGAGGCTGGTACATCTGTCCGGCATCACGCCCGCGCTCTCGCCCGGCTGCCACGACCTCGTTCGCGCGCTGCTGGCGACGCCGAGGGAATGGCTGGTCTCGTTCGACGTCAACTGGCGGCCCGCACTGTGGGCGGGCCGCGACCCGGCCGAGGTCGCCGACCTCGCCGCGCAAGCGGACCTGGTGCTCACCGGCGACGACGAGGCCGTGCACGTGTGGGGCACCGGCGATCCCGGCAGGCTGCGGGAGCTGCTGCCCTCGCCGGCCACGGTGGTGCTCAAGCACGGCGAACGCGGGGCAACGCTGCTGGAGCACGGCAGTGCGCCGGTGTTCGAACCCGCGCCGGCCGTCGACGTGGTCGAGCCCGTCGGGGCGGGCGACGCGTTCGCCGCCGGGTTCCTCGCGGCCACCCTGCGCGGCGAGGACGCCCGCACACGGCTGCGTGCGGGTCACCTGCAGGCCGCCGCGACGCTGCTCACCCACGACGACGTCGGCAGGCCGCTTCCCTCCGACGTCGTGGCCGGACTGCTGCGCGCCGACGACCCCGCGTGGGCGGCGGCCCGGCTCTCCGGCGAGGCGACGGTGCGCGGATGAGCCAGAGCCTCGACCGCGCGCTCACTCTCGTCGCCGCGCTGGCCGACGAGACCAAGACCCTCGACCAGCTCGCCGAGGAGGTCGGCGTGCACAAGTCGACCGTCCTGCGCCTGCTGCGCACGCTCGAGTCCCACCACTTCGTGCACCGCGAGGGTGCCCGGCACTACCGCCTCGGCAGCGCGCTGTTCGATCTCGCCAACCGATCGCTGGAACAGCGCGACGTCCGGCGCAGCGCCGAACCCGCGCTCGCCGCGCTCAACGAGCGCACCGGGCACACCGTGCACCTCGCGAGCTTCGAGGACGACGAGGCCGTCTACATCGACAAGTTCGAGGGCCACCACTCGGTGCGCATGTACTCCCGCGTCGGTAAGCGCGCCCGGCTGCACTGCACCGCCGTCGGCAAGGTGCTGGTCGCGGCGCTGCCGCCAGCCCGGCGCGAAGAACTGGCCCGCTCGCTCGAGTACCCGGTGTTCACCGCCGGCACCATCGGCGACGCCGAGGCCTACCTCGCCGAGCTGGACCGCGTGCTCGCATGCGGGTACGCGCTCGACGCCACCGAGCACGAGGACTTCATCCACTGCATCGCGGCACCGGTGCGCGGAGCCCGCGGCGAGGTGCTCGCCGCGCTGTCGCTGTCGGTGCCCACGATGCTGCTCGACATCGACGGCCTGCTGGCACTGGTCCCGGACCTGCTGGCTGCCGCGGAGGAAGCGTCCGTCCGCTGTGGATGGTCGAAGAAGGAACAGGGAGGAACCAGCCGATGACGAACGGTGCGATCAGCACGGACGCCGCGCCGAAGCCGGTCGCCGCGTACTCGCAGGCGAAGCGCAAGGGCAACATCCTGCAGCTGGCGGGTCAGGTGGGCATCGACCCCGCCACCGGTTCGGTGGTCGAGGGCGGCGTCGCCGAGCAGACCCGTCAGGTGTTCGCCAACCTCGAGGCTGTGCTCGAGGCGGCGGGCGCGAGCATGGCCGACGTCGTGATGATGCGCGTCTATCTCACGGACACCGCGCACTTCGCCGAGTTGAACGAGACCTACAACCAGCTCATCGTCGAGCCCTACCCGGCGCGCACGACCGTGTACGTCGGGCTCCCGGCGGGGCTGCTCGTGGAGGTCGACGCGCTGGCTGTACTCGACTAGCGCCGGTCAGTAGACGGGACCGGTGTACTTCTCGCCGGGACCCTGACCCGGAGCGTCCGGCACCGCGGAGGCCTCCCGGAACGCCTTCTGCAGGGACTGCAGGCCGTCGCGCAGCGGAGCCGCGTGCAGGCCGAGGTATTCACCGGAGGCCGTGACCAGCCCGGCCAGCGCCGTGATGAGCCTGCGGGCCTCGTCGAGGTCGCGGTGCGGGCTGTTCTCCGGGTCGGGGTCGGCGAGGCCGAGCCGTTCCGCTCCCGCGGAGAGCAGCATGACCGCCGCCCTGCTGATGACCTCCACGCTGGGGATTTCCCGGAGCTCGCGGTCCTCCGGGGAATTTTCGGGCTGCTGAGAAGCGTTGTGCACCACGTCTGGTACCCTTCCACGAGCGACCAGCCTCCGAGCGATCGGGGGCCGCAAGTGGAGCCCCGCTCCCACCCGAGTCGCCGCGCACGATGAGGCGGCCGGGTCCGGTCCCGCAACGTACGAGCGGATTCATTCGTTCCCTGCGTTGGCGGAACGCCTGGTACCCCCAGGCATCGATCGGATCAAGGGCCCCGCACACCAGTACGAAGAGTACGTGTGACCGGGGCCCGTGGTATGTGGGCACCAGGGTCGAGATGAGAACAGCGACACTTGGACCAAGGAGGCCCCATCAGCTCCGAGACGCGCATCAATGAGCGCATCCGTGTCCCCGAGGTTCGCCTCGTGGGGCCGAACGGCGAGCAGGTCGGCATCGTCCGCATCGAGGACGCACTGCGGCTCGCCCAGGAGGCAGACCTCGACCTCGTCGAGGTCGCCCCGCAAGCACGTCCGCCCGTGGCCAAGCTCATGGACTTCGGCAAGTTCAAGTACGAGAGCGCGCAGAAGGCCCGCGAGTCGCGCCGGAACCAGCAGCTGACCGTCATCAAGGAACAGAAGCTGCGTCCCAAGATCGACCAGCACGACTACGAGACGAAGAAGGGCCACGTGTCCCGCTTCCTCGCCGCTGGTAACAAGGTCAAGGTGACGATCATGTTCCGCGGTCGGGAGCAGTCGCGGCCCGAGCTGGGTTTCCGGCTTCTGGCGAAGCTCGCGGACGACGTCGCCGAGCTCGGCTTCGTGGAAGCTTCGGCGAAGCAGGACGGCCGCAACATGATCATGGTGCTGGCGCCGCACAAGAACGCGAAGGCAAAGTCGAAGGCGGCGAAGGAGACCGAGTCCGCCGAGTCGTGAGGGCCAGCGTCGGCCGAATGCACGCACAGCAGCACACCGGTTCTCGGTGTGCTGCCGTCTGAAAGAGGAAAGAATGCCGAAGAACAAGACTCACAGCGGGATGTCGAAGCGCGTCCGCCTCACCGGCAGCGGCAAGGTCCGCCGCCAGAAGGCCGGCCGCCGCCACCTGATGGAGAAGAAGTCCAGCCGGGTCACGCGCCGCCTCGAGGGCACCACCGAGGTCGCCGCCTCCGACGTGAAGCGGATCAAGAAGCTCCTCGGTCGCTGACCGCAGACGAACCCCGCCGTAACCACCGGGGCGCGAGGCGCCCCCTGATCGACAGGATGGACCCGTGGCACGCGTCAAGCGGGCGGTGAACGCCCAGAAGAAGCGTCGCGCAACTCTCGAACTGGCCAGCGGCTACCGCGGTCAGCGTTCGCGGCTGTACCGCAAGGCCAAGGAGCAGACGCTCCACTCGCTCAACTACGCCTACCGGGACCGTCGTGCCCGCAAGGGCGACTTCCGGCAGCTGTGGATCACCCGCATCAACGCCGCGGCTCGCGAGAACGGCATCACCTACAACCGGTTCATCCAGGGCCTGAAGGCCGCCGGTGTCGAGGTCGACCGCAAGATCCTCGCCGAGCTCGCCGTGAACGACGCGGCTGCCTTCGCCTCGCTCGCCGAGGTCGCGAAGCAGAACGTCAACACCGAAGAGAAGAAGTCGGCCTGATCACCGGCCAGAACCGACCCGGGGACGTCACGGTGTTCACGCACCGGACACCCCGGGTCGTTGCTGCCCGGCGCCTGACCACCAGGCAGGGCAGGGACGAGGCGGGCCGCTTTCTCGCCGAGGGAGCGCAGGCCGTGAGCGAGGCGCTGCGGTACGGGCGCGTGCACGAGGTGTTCGTCACCGAGGCCGCCGCGGCCAGGCACGCCGACCTGCTGGCGGACGCGCCGCGCGTGTCGCTGATCAACCAGCGCGCTGCCGAGTTGCTCTCGGAGACCGTCTCGCCGCAGGGCCTCGTCGCCGTGTGCGATCCGGTCACCGTGCCGCTGGAGACCGCACTGGCCGGGACACCACGGCTGGTCGCGGTGCTGGCAGGCATCGCGGACCCCGGCAACGCGGGCACCGTGCTGAGGGTCGCCGACGCCGCGGGAGCCGACGCGGTGGTCTTCGCGGGCGACACCGTCGACGTGCACAACGGCAAGTGCGTGCGCGCCTCCACCGGCAGTCTCTTCCACGTGCCCGTCGCCAGGGAACGCGACGTGGCCGCCGTGCTCACCGCGTGCTCGCGCGCGGGACTGAGTGTGGTCGCCGCCCACGGTCACGCCGACGAGGACCTGCGCTCGGCGCCGGGACTGGCCGAGCCGACGGCGTGGCTGTTCGGCAACGAGGCCCACGGGCTGCCCGACGACGTGCTGGCCGCGGCCGACCGCGTCGTGAAGGTGCCCATCTACGGCAAGGCCGAGAGCCTGAACCTCGCGACCGCCGCCGCCGTCTGCCTCTACGCGAGCGCCTTGCGAAACGAGCCCTGACCGAGGGTGACCGCTGGGTGGCCAACCCGGATCACTTAGAATCTCCCCGTCCTTCTGCCCACGTTCGCTCGCGCCTGCGTGGTGCTTCCCGAACTGTCAGCGGACGCTGAGGAGCCATGTCCGAAGTCGACAAGCAAGAGTCCACACAGGTGGACGCGCTCGCCTCCGAGACGCTCGACGCCGCCGTCACGGCGGCGAAGGAGGCGTTCGCGGCCGCTGCGGACCTGGACGCGCTCGCCACGGTGAAGCCCGCCCACCTGGGTGATCAGGCCCCGCTCTCGCTCGCGCGCCGTGAGATCGGCGCGCTGCCCAAGGACCGCAAGGCCGAGGCCGGCAAGCGCGTCAACGAGGTCCGGCAGGCCGTGCAGTCCGCCTACGACGCCCGGCTCGCCGCGCTGCAGGCCGAGCGGGACGAGCGGGTGCTGCGCGAGGAGGCCGTCGACGTCACCCTCCCGTGGGGCAAGACGCCGCGCGGTGCCCGGCACCCGATCACGACCGTCGCCGAGCGCGTCGCCGACGTGTTCGTGGCTATGGGCTACGAGGTCGCGGAGGGCCCCGAGCTCGAGGCCGAGTGGTTCAACTTCGACGCGCTGAACTTCGGCAAGGACCACCCCGCCCGGCAGCTGCAGGACACCTTCTACGTGGGTGACGAGGACTCGAACCTGGTGCTGCGCACGCACACCTCGCCCGTCCAGGCGAGGGCGCTGCTGCACCGCGACCTGCCCGTCTACATCGTGTGCCCTGGCCGGACGTTCCGCACCGACGAGCTCGACTCCACGCACACGCCCGTCTTCCACCAGGTCGAAGGTCTCGCCGTGGACAAGGGCATCACGATGGCCCACCTCAAGGGCACGCTCGACGCCTTCGCGAGGTCGATGTTCGGTGAGGAGTCCGGCACGCGGTTCCGGCCGCACTTCTTCCCGTTCACCGAGCCCTCGGCCGAGGTCGACGTGTGGTTCCCGGAGAAGAAGGGCGGCGCCGGCTGGGTCGAATGGGGCGGCTGCGGCATGGTCAACCCCAACGTGCTCCGCGCCTGCGGTGTCGACCCCGACGTCTACTCGGGTTTCGCGTTCGGCATGGGCCTCGAGCGGACCCTGCAGTTCCGCAACGGCATCCCGGACATGCGCGACATGGTGGAGGGCGACGTGCGGTTCACCCTTCCTTTCGGAACGGAGGCCTAGGCAAGTGCGAGTCCCCGTCAGCTGGCTGAAGGAGCACCTCGAGCTCAGCGACGACGTCACGACCGACGCGCTCGTCGACGCCTTCGTGCGGATCGGCATCGAGGTCGAGGACGTCGAGCCGCTCGGTGAGGTCACCGGTCCGCTCGTCATCGGCCGCGTGGTCGAGATCGAGGAACTGACCGAGTTCAAGAAGCCGATCCGGTACTGCCGGGTCGAGGTCGGCGACGTCGACCTCGACGACCCCGACGATCTGGACGACGCGGACGCCGACGCCGACGACACCGCTGCGCAGGAGTCCGGCGAGGACGACGAGGACGTCGACCCCAGCCGCCCCCGCACCAACGGCATCGTCTGCGGCGCCAGCAACTTCGCCGAGGGCGACCTGGTGGTCGTCGCGCTGCCGGGTGCCGTGCTGCCCGGCGACTTCACGATCGCGGCGCGCAAGACCTACGGCCGCGTCAGCGAGGGCATGATCTGCTCGGCCAAGGAACTGGGCCTCGGTGAGGACCACAGCGGCATCCTCGTGCTGCCGTCCGGCACCGCCAGCCCCGGTGACGACGCCCGCGACGTGCTCGACCTGGCCGACACGATCCTCGAGCTCGCCCCCACCCCGGACCGCGGCTACGCGCTGTCGATCCGCGGGCTCTCCCGGGAGCTGGCGTGCGCGCTCGACGTGCCGCTCGGCGACCCGGCCAAGATCGAGGTGCCCGAGGCCGAGGGCGAGGCCTGGCCCGTGCACCTCGAGGACCCCGAAGGCTGCCGCCGGTTCGTGCTGCGCCGGGTGACGGGCCTCGACGCGGGAGCGCCGACGCCGTGGTGGATGCGGCGCAGGCTGCTGCTCTCCGGCATGCGGTCCATCTCGCTCGCCGTGGACGTCACCAACTACGTGATGCTCGAGCTCGGGCACCCGCTGCACGCGTTCGACACCGGCACCATCAAGGGCGACCTGGTGGTGCGCAGGGCCAAGCAGGGCGAGAAGCTCACGACCCTCGACGACGTCGAGCGCGCGCTCGACGTGGACGACGTCGTGATCGCCGACGACAGCGGCGTGATCTCGCTGGCGGGCACCATGGGCGGCGCAGGCACCGAGATCGGTTCCGACAGCACCGACGTGCTGCTCGAGGCCGCGCACTGGGACCCGGCGTCGATCAGCCGCACCGCGCGCAGGCACAAGCTCTTCTCCGAGGCCGCCAAGCGGTTCGAGCGCTTCACCGACCCGCAGCTGTGCGCGGTCGCCGTGGAGCGGGCCGCCCGGCTGCTGAGGCAGTACGGCGACGGGACCATCCGGCCCGGCCGCACCGACGTCGGTGAGGTGCCTGCCGCGCAGGCCATCACCATGCCGATCAACCTGCCCGACCGCATCGCGGGCGTGCGCTACGAGCGCGGCGTCACCGTCAGCAGGCTCACCCAGATCGGCTGCAAGGTCGCGGTGGGCAGCGGCGACGACGGCACCGCGCTGGTCACGGCCGTGCCGCCCAGCTGGCGTAGCGACCTCGTGCAGCCCGCCGACCTGGTGGAGGAGGTGCTGCGGCTAGAGGGCTACGACAGCATCCCGTCCACCCTGCCGCCCGCGCCCGCGGGCAGGGGGCTCACCGAGACGCAGCGGCGCCGCCGCACCGTGTCCCGTGCGCTCGCCGAGGACGGCTACATCGAGGTGCTGCCGTTCCCGTTCGTCGCACCGTCGGTGTGGGACGCGTTCGGCCTGCCCGCCGACGATGCCCGCCGTCGTGGGCTGACCGTGCGCAACCCGCTCGAGGCCGACAAGTTCCAGCTCGCGACGTCGCTGCTGCCCGGACTGCTGGAGACGGTGCAGCGCAACATCTCGCGCGGGTTCCGCGATCTGGCGCTGTTCCACATCGGACAGGTCGTGCTGCCCGCGGAGGGCAAGGCCGTCGCACCCGACCCCGGCGTGGGCGCGAGGCCGAGTGACGACGAGATCGCCGAGCTCGAGCAGTCCGTGCCCGACCAGCCGCAGCACGTCGCCGTGGTGCTCACCGGGCAGCGGCAGCGCTCCGGCTGGTGGGGCTCCGGCGACGCGGCCACGTGGGCCGACGCCGTGCAGGCCGCCCGGACCGTCGCCGAAGCCGGTGGCGTCGAGCTGCGCGCCGAGGCCGCCGACCTACTGCCGTGGCACCCTGGCCGCTGCGCGCGCCTGGTGGTCGGAGACGCGACCGTGGGTCACGCCGGCGAGCTGCACCCCAAGGTCGTCGAGGCGCTCGGCCTGCCCAAGCGCACCGTCGCCATGGAGCTCGACCTCGACGCCGTGCCGCTGCGGGACGCGCGGCCCGCGCCGTCGATCTCGCCCTTCCCGCCCGTGCTGCTGGATGTGGCGCTGGTGACCGACGACGGCGTGGCCTCGGCCGAGCTCGCCGACACGTTGCGCACCGGTGCCGGCGACCTGATCGAGGACGTCGCCCTGTTCGACATCTACACCGGCGAGCAGGTCGGAGAGGGCAAGCGGTCGCTGGCCTACAAGCTGCGCTTCCGCGCTCCCGACCGGACGCTCACCGTCGAGGAGGCGACACAGGCCCGCGATGCCGCCGTCGCCGCCGCGGCCGAGCGCTTCGGAGCCGTGCTCCGCGGCTGATCACACGGAGCACACCGAGCACACCGAGCGACCGCCTCCGGACCACCCGGGCCGGAGGCGGTTCGCGTTCCTGCCCGTGGCCGATGTCACGACGCGCTCAGATGCTTGAGTGCCTCCCTCCGCGACAGCGGTGACAGCTCCGGATGGTCGGTGACGAACGTCCGGACCCAGCCGGGATCCGTGCGCGCGTACTGGCGCAGGGCCCAGCCGATGCCCTTGCGCAGGAAGAAGTCCGGGTCGCCCACCGTGGCCTCGACGCAGAACGCGAGCAGGTCACGATCGGTCGCCCCCTTGGACCCGATCTGGCAGATCACGGCACTGCGCCGTCTCCAGCGGTCGTCGTCGCGGGCCCAGGTGCGCAGCCGCGGAGCCACCGTCGCGGGCTCGGCACGCAGGATCGGGCCGACGCGGTGGATGGCGAGTTCGTCCACGAAGTCCCACCACGCGCCGGTGACGATCAGCCGCTCGTACAGCGCCAGCCGCTCCGGGTTCTGCCAGCCGTGGTACGAGCGGTGGCCGGTGAGATCGACGGCCAGGTAGCGCTCCTCGCGGTAGGCCGCCTCGTCCCACAGCTGCCGGACGACCAACTCCCAGGTCTCCACGTCGGGCAGCGGGTGCTCGGCGAACAGCCTCCGGCCCAACCGCTGCCGAGCGGGCTTCTGCACTCCACGACACGGCAGCTCCGACTTCATGTACCGCCGCATGTCGGGTGCCTTGACCGGGTCGGCCAGCTCCGCCAGCCCGTTGCGGACCGCCCGGACCAGCGAATGCGTCATCCCCGGTCTGCCTCTCCTCGGAGTGTCGGTGCTCGGTCATCATGCCTCCGGTTGTCGTTCTCGCTGATCTGACCGACCGTAGGAAGGGGCACCGACAGAACCGGCCCCCTGAACGGCGATCGGCGCCAACGGAGCTGTCACCGCGAAACCGGTTTGATTGATATTTCGTGCTGATGCATAATCATTCGTATGACGGTGAAGGTTGCGGTGGCCGGTGCCACCGGATACGCGGGCGGGGAGCTCCTCCGCCTGCTGCTCGCCCACCCGGAAATCGAGATTGGCGCGCTGACGGCCGCCAGCAGTGCGGGCTCCCCGCTGGGGCAGCACCAGCCCCACGTGGCGCCCCTCGCGGAGCGCATCGTCGCCGAGACGTCCCCCGAGACGCTCGCAGGCCACGACGTGGTCTTTCTCGCGCTGCCGCACGGGCACTCCGCGGAGATCGCGGCGAAGCTCGGGCCCGACGTGCTGGTCGTGGACCTCGGCGCCGACCATCGCCTCGCCGACGCGAGCGACTGGCAGCGCTGGTACGGCGGCGACCACGCCGGGACCTGGCCCTACGGCCTGCCCGAGCTGCCCGGTGCCCGGGAGAAGCTGCGAGGAGCGGCGCGCATCGCCGTGCCCGGCTGCTTCCCGACGGGAGGCTCACTGGCGCTGGCTCCCGCCTTCGCCGAGCGCCTGGTGCGGCCCGACGTCACCGTCGTGGCGGTGACCGGGACCTCCGGCGCGGGCAAGAGCCTCAAGCCGCACCTGCTCGGCTCCGAGGTCATGGGCTCGGCCAGCGCCTACGGCGTCGGCGGAGCCCACCGGCACACCCCGGAGTTCGCCCAGAACCTCGGGCTCGTCGCGGGTGAGCGCGTGACCGTCTCGTTCACGCCGGTGCTCGCGCCCATGCCGCGCGGCATCCTCACCACGGCCAGCGCACCGCTGCGGCCGGGTGCCGACCTCGCCTCGGTGCGGGCCGCCTACGAGAAGGCCTACGACGCGGAGCCGTTCGTGCGGCTGCTGCCCGAGGGCTCGTGGCCGACCACCGCGGCGACCGTCGGCTCCAACAACGTGCAGCTGCAGGTCGCCATCGACGAGGGGGCCGGCCGCCTCGTCGTCGTGGCCGCCATCGACAACCTGACCAAGGGCACCGCGGGCGGTGCCGTCCAGTCCATGAACATCGCACTCGGACTGCCCGAGACCACGGGGCTTCCGACGGTAGGAGTCGCACCATGACGATCACCGCAGCCCAGGGCTTCCGGGCCGCAGGCGTCACCGCGGGGCTCAAGCCCAGCGGCAAGTCCGACGTCGCGCTAGTCGTCAACGACGGGCCCTCCGACGTCGCCGCCGCCGTGTTCACCACCAACCGCTGCAAGGCCAACCCGGTGCTGTGGAGCGAGCAGGTGTTGGAGGGCGGCAAGGCCAAGGCCGTCGTCCTCAACTCCGGCGGCGCCAACTGCTACACGGGCCCCGAGGGCTTCCAGACCACCCACGCCTCCGCGGAGCTGGTGGCGCAGAAGCTCGGCATCGGTGCCATCGACGTGGTCGTGTGCTCGACCGGCCTGATCGGCGAGCAGCTGCGGTCCGACAAGCTCATGAGCGGCATCACCGAGGCGGCCGCGGGGCTCTCCGGGACCGGCGGGCTCGCCGCGGCCGAGGCGATCATGACCACCGACACCCGTAGCAAGGAGGCACTGCGCGAGGGTGGCGGCTGGTGCGTCGGCGGCATGGCGAAGGGCGCAGGCATGCTCGCGCCCGCGCTCGCCACGATGCTCGTGGTCGTCACCACCGACGCGCAGGTGGACTCCGAGACCGCCGACCGCGCGCTGCGCGCCGCCACGAGGGCGACCTTCGACCGGCTCGACTCCGATGGCTGCATGTCCACCAACGACACCGTGCTGCTGATGTGCAGCGGCGCCTCGGGGGTCACGCCGGACGAGGCCGAGCTCACCACCCGGCTCACCGAGGTCTGTCACGACCTCGCCCAGCAGCTGCTCGGCGACGCCGAGGGCGCCGACCACGACATCGCCATCGAGGTCGTCAACGCGGCGACCGAGGACGACGCC
Organism: Prauserella cavernicola; assembly: GCF_016595675.1. Lineage (GTDB taxonomy): Bacteria > Actinomycetota > Actinomycetes > Mycobacteriales > Pseudonocardiaceae > Prauserella_A > Prauserella_A cavernicola. Next base: position 259,179 of record NZ_JAENJH010000010.1, read on the forward strand.
GTGGAGGTGGGCCGCTCCATCGCGCGCAGCAACCTCTTCAAGACCGCGGTGTTCGGCAAGGACCCGAACTGGGGCCGCATCCTCGCCTCGGTCGGCACCACCAACGCGGTCTTCGAACCGGGCGCGCTGGACGTCGCGTTCAACGGCGTCTGGATCTGCCGCGACGGCCAGCCGGGGGAGTCGCGCGACAAGGTCGACCTGACCGAGCGCGCCGTGAACGTGGTCGTCGATCTCAAGGCGGGTACCGAGAAGGCGACGATCTGGACCAACGACCTCACGCACGCGTACGTGCACGAGAACTCGGCGTACTCGACATGACCGGGGCCGAATCGTTGGTGCCCGCGGACGAACGGCTGGCGACCGCCGCGGAGAAGGCGGGCGTGCTGATCGAGGCGCTGCCGTGGCTGCAGCGGTTCCACGGCGCCACCGTGGTGATCAAGTACGGCGGCAACGCCATGATCGACGACGACCTCAAGCGGGCTTTCGCGCAGGACATGGTGTTCCTGCGGATCGCGGGCCTGCGGCCGGTGGTGGTCCACGGCGGCGGTCCGCAGATCACGTCGATGCTGGGCAGGCTCGGCATCGAGGGCGAGTTCAAGGGCGGGCTGCGCGTCACCACCCCGGAGACGATGGACGTGGTCCGCATGGTGCTGGTGGGCCAGGTCAGCCGTGAGCTGGTGGGACTGATCAACACGCACGGCCCGTACGCGGTCGGCATCTCCGGCGAGGACGGCCAGCTCTTCACCGCGGAGCGCAAGCACGCGACGGTGAACGGCGAGGCCGTGGACGTCGGCCTCGTCGGTGAGGTGGCCAGCGTCAACCCGGACGCCGTGCTGGACATCGTCAACGCGGGCCGGATCCCGGTGGTGTCCACCGTGGCGCCCGACATCGACGGCGTGGTGCACAACGTCAACGCCGACACCGCCGCCGGAGCGCTCGCCGCGGCTCTGGGCGCGGAGAAGCTCGTGGTGCTCACCGACGTCGAGGGCCTGTACGCGAACTGGCCCGACCGCTCGTCGCTGATCGACCGCATCGAGGCCGACCGGCTCGAGCAGCTGCTGCCGGAGCTCGCCAGCGGGATGATCCCGAAAATGGAGGCGTGCCTGCGCGCGATCGAGGGCGGCGTCAGCAGGGCGCATGTCATCGACGGCAGGATCGCGCACTCGGTTCTGCTCGAAGTGTTCACGTCGCGGGGCATCGGCACGATGGTCCTGCCGAGAGACGGGGGAGCGTAGTGTCCAACGAGGACAACCAGCTGCGGTGGCGGGCCGCGATGATGAACAACTACGGCACCCCGCAGCTGACACTGGAGCGCGGTGAGGGCGCCGTGGTGTGGGACGCCGACGGCAACCGCTACCTCGACCTGCTCACGGGCATCGCGGTGAACGCGCTCGGGCACGCCCACCCTGCCGTGGTGGAGGCCGTGACGACGCAGATCTCCACGATCGGCCACACCTCCAACCTCTACATCAACGAGCCCGCGCTGAAGCTCGCCGAGCGTCTGCTCGATCTGTCCGGCGTGGACGGAGCGGGCAAGGTCCTGTTCTGCAACTCCGGCGCCGAGGCCGTCGAGGCGGCGCTGAAGCTGACCCGGCGCACCGGCCGCACCAAGGTGATCGCCACCGAGGGGGGTTTCCACGGCCGCACGATGGGCGCGCTGGCCCTCACCGGTCAGGCAGGCAAGCGGACGCCGTTCGAACCGCTCGTCCCCGGCGTCGAGCACATTCCGTTCGGCGATGTCGCCGCGCTGGAGGCCGCGGTCGACGGCGACACGGCCGCGTTCGTCGTGGAGCCTGTGCAGGGCGAGAACGGCGTCGTCGTGCCACCGGAGGGCTACCTGCAGGCCGCCCGTGCGATCACCGCGAAGCACGGCGCGCTGCTGGTGGTGGACGAGGTGCAGACGGGCATCGGCAGGCTGGGCAGCTGGTTCGGTTACCAGCAGGCCGGCATCGTGCCCGACGTCGTCACGCTCGCGAAGGGCCTCGGCGGCGGGCTGCCGCTGGGCGCCTGCATCGCGATGGGCGAGGCGGCCGAGCTGTTCGAGCCCGGCCAGCACGGCACCACGTTCGGGGGCAATCCCGTGTGCTGTGCGGCGGGACTCGCGGTGCTCGGCACAATCGCCTCGGACGGACTGCTCGAGCACGTGTCCGGTCTCGGCAAGGAGATCGCCGCGGGCGTCGAGCGGCTCGACCACCCGCTGATCGGCGGGGTCCGTGGCTCGGGCCTGCTGATCGGTATCCTGCTGCGCGAGCGGGTGTCGGCACAGGTCGCCGCGGCGGCGCAGCGGGCAGGCCTGCTGATCAACCCGATCCAGCCGGACGTGATCCGGCTCGCTCCGCCACTGATCTTCGGCAACGAGCAGGCCGACGAGTTTCTGACCGCGCTTCCTGGCGCGCTCGACTCCACCACCACGAAGGACACCGACTGACATGCTCCGCCACTTCCTCCGCGACGACGACCTCAGCCCGGCCGAGCAGCTCGAGGTGCTCGACCTCGCCGACGAGCTGAAGAAGCAGCCCTTCCGCGACACGCTGGCCGGCCCGAGGGCCGTCGCGGTGCTCTTCGAGAAGAACTCGACCCGCACCCGGTTCTCGTTCGAGGTGGGCATCGCCCAGCTCGGCGGCCACCCGGTGGTGGTGGACGGGCGCAGCATGCAGCTCGGCCGTGAGGAGACCATCGAGGACACGGCGCGAGTGCTCTCCCGCTACGTCGACGTGGTGGTGTGGCGCACGTTCGCGCAGGCCCGGATCGACTCGCTCGCGTCGGTGTCGAGCGTGCCGGTGGTCAACGCGCTCACTGACGAGTTCCACCCGTGCCAGATCCTCGCCGACCTGCAGACGGTGCGGGAACGCAAGGGCACTCTCGCCGGGCTGACGCTGACCTACCTCGGCGACGCGGGCAACAACATGGCCCACTCGCTGCTGCTCGGTGGCGTCACCGCGGGCCTGCACGTGCGGGTCGCGGCGCCCGAGGGTTTCCACCCGGCGCCGTGGCTGCTCGACACGGTGGCCAAGCGGGCGGCGGAGACGGGCGGCAGCGCGACGGTGCTCACCGACCCGCACGCCGCCGTCGACGGCGCCGACGTGGTCACCACCGACGCGTGGACCTCGATGGGGCAGGAGAACGACGGCAAGGACAGGGTCGGCCCGTTCCGGCCCTACCAGGTCAACACCGAGCTGCTGGGCCGCACGGGCAAGGACACGGTCGTCCTGCACGACCTGCCCGCGCACCGCGGCCAGGAGATCACCGACGAGGTGCTCGACGGCCCGGCCAGCGCGGTGTGGGACGAGGCGGAGAACCGCCTGCACGCACAGAAGGCGTTGCTGGTGTGGTTGCTGGAACGACGATGAGCCGCGCCGACGTGCTCCCTCCGGCGGAGGCGCAATGAGCAGAGCCGCCCGCCAGGCAAGGATCACCGAGCTGGTGTCCACAATGGCCGTGCGCAGCCAGACTGAGCTCGCGAAGCTGCTGGCCGCCGAAGGCATCGACGTCACGCAGGCTACCTTGTCCAGAGACCTCGATGAGCTGGGTGCGGTGAAGCTGCGGGGCGCGGACTCCGGTGCGCCGGTGTACGTGATCCCGGAGGACGGCAGCCCGGTGCGAGGGGTGCAGGGTGGCACGTCACGGCTGTCGCGGCTGCTGGCCGAGCTGATGGTCTCGGTGGACGCCTCGGGCAACCTGATGGTGCTGCGGACCCCTCCCGGGGCCGCGCAGTTCCTGGCCAGTGCGATCGACAGGGCGGCGTTGGAAGAGGTCGTCGGCTCGATCGCGGGCGACGACACGGTGGCGGTGATCGCCAGGGAACCGCTGTCGGGCAAGGACCTGGCAGACCGCTTCGCCGGCATGGCGCAGCGATCGTCTACTTCGGACGTAAACGGTAGTGAGGAGAACAACCATGACTGACCGGGTGGTGCTCGCGTACTCGGGCGGGCTCGACACCTCGGTGGCGATCGGCTGGATCGCCGAGGAGACCGGGGCCGAGGTGGTGGCCGTGGCCGTCGACCTCGGGCAGGGTGGCGAGGACCTGGAGACGATCCGCAAGCGCGCGCTGGACTGCGGCGCCGTCGAGGCCGTCGTCGCCGACGCGCGCGACGAGTTCGCCGACCAGTACTGCCTGCCCGCGCTGCAGGCCAACGCGCTGTACATGGACCGGTACCCGCTGGTGTCGGCGCTGTCGCGGCCGGTGATCGTCAAGCACCTCGCCGAGGCCGCCAAGTACCACGGCGCGACCACCGTGGCGCACGGCTGCACGGGCAAGGGCAACGACCAGGTGCGGTTCGAGGTCGGCATCGGCGCGCTGGCGCCCGACCTGAACGTGCTCGCCCCGGTGCGGGACTTCGCGTGGACGCGCGAGAAGGCGATCGCCTACGCCGACGAGCGCGACCTGCCCATCGACGTCACCAAGAAGTCGCCGTTCTCCATCGACCAGAACGTGTGGGGCCGCGCGGTCGAGACGGGCATCCTCGAGGACCTGTGGAACGCGCCGCCGAAGGAGGTCTACTCCTACACGCAGGACCCGACCGTGCACTTCCAGGCTCCCGACGAGCTGGTGATCACGTTCGACAAGGGCGTGCCGGTGGCCATCGACGGCAAGCCGGTCACGATGCTGGAGGCCATCCAGCAGCTCAACACCAGGGCGGGTGCGCACGGCATCGGCAGGCTCGACATGGTCGAGGACCGGCTGGTGGGCATCAAGAGCCGTGAGGTGTACGAGGCGCCTGGCGCGATCGCGCTCATCACCGCGCACCAGGAGCTCGAGAACGTCACCGTCGAGCGCGATCTCGCCCGGTTCAAGCGGCAGGTCGAGCAGCGCTGGGGCGAGCTGGTGTACGACGGCCTCTGGTTCTCGCCGCTCAAGGACGCGCTGGACGGCTTCGTCGCGAAGACCCAGGAGCACGTCACCGGCGAGATCCGCATCGTGCTGCACGGCGGCACCGCCACCGTCACGGGCCGCCGCAGCGACGAGTCGCTGTACGACTTCAACCTGGCGACCTACGACGAGGGCGACACCTTCGACCAGTCGCTGGCGAAGGGCTTTGTGCAGTTGTGGGGCCTGCCCAGCAAGATCGCCGCGAAGCGGCAGCAGAGCAAGAACTGACGGCAACGACAGTAGAGAGTGACAGCGTGACCGAGAAGGACAGCGGGCAGCCGGTTGCCCTGTGGGGCGGGCGGTTCGCGAGCGGGCCCGCCGAAGCGATGGCGGCCCTGTCGGCCTCGACCCATTTCGACTGGAGACTGGCGCCCTACGACATCGCGGGCTCGCGGGCACACGCCCGCGTGCTGCACAGGGCGGGTCTGCTGACCGGCGACGAGCTGGACGCCATGCTCGTCGCACTCGGCACGCTGGCCGACGACGTCGCGTCCGGCGCGTTCACGCCGACCATCGCGGACGAGGACGTGCACACGGCCCTCGAACGCGGTCTGCTCGAACGCGCCGGCGCGGAGCTCGGCGGCAAACTGCGCGCGGGACGTTCGCGCAACGACCAGGTGGCGACGCTGTTCCGGATGTGGCTGCGCGACGCGGCCCGCCGGGTCGTCATCGGCACGCTCGACGTCGTCGACGCGCTGGTCGCGCAGGCGAGCCGGTACCCGGAGGCGATCCTGCCGGGCCGCACCCACCTGCAGCACGCGCAGCCGGTGCTGCTCGCGCACCACCTGCAGGCACACGCGCAGTCGCTGCTGCGTGACGTCGGCAGGCTGCGGGACTGGGACGTGCGCGCCGCGGAGTCGCCGTACGGCTCGGGCGCACTGGCGGGTTCCTCGCTCGGTCTCGACCCCGAGGCCGTCGCCGAGGAGCTGGGCTTCTCCACCTCGGTGGACAACTCGATCGACGGCACCGCCTCGCGCGACTTCGCGGCCGAGTTCGCGTTCGCCGTGGCGATGCTCTCGGTGAACCTCTCGCGGATCGCCGAGGAGGTCATCGTCTGGAACACGGCCGAGTTCGGCTACGTCACGCTCGACGACGCGTGGGCGACCGGCAGCTCGATCATGCCGCAGAAGAAGAACCCCGATGTCGCGGAGCTGACGAGGGGCAAGTCGGGCAGGTTGATCGGGAACCTCACGGGCCTGCTCGCCACGCTGAAGGCGCAGCCGCTGGCCTACAACCGGGATCTGCAGGAGGACAAGGAGCCGGTCTTCGACTCCGTCGAGCAGCTGGAGCTGCTGTTCCCCGCGATCGCCGGGATGCTCGGCACGCTGACGTTCCACACCGAGCGGCTCGCCGAGCTGGCGCCCGCCGGGTTCACGCTGGCCACCGACATCGCGGAGTGGCTCGTGCGGCAGGGCGTGCCGTTCCGCAGCGCGCACGAGGCCGCGGGCGAGTGCGTCCGCGTCGCGGAGGGCAAGGGCACGGGCCTCGACGAGCTGACCGACGACGAGCTGGCCAAGATCCATTCCGCGCTGACCCCGAGCGTGCGTGAGGTGCTGACCGTGGAGGGCTCCGTGGCCTCGCGCGACGCCCGTGGCGGCACCGCGCCCGCGCGGGTCTCCGAGCAGCGCGAGCGGCTGGTGGCGCGGCTGGCAGAGCACCGGGAGTGGGCGACGCGGTGATCGCTCGCCCCGGCGGGCTCTTAGAGTGTCGGCTGGCCTGTCCGACCGAGACCGCTGGGGGAACCGTGCCGTTGCCGACCGAGAGGTCCGGGTCGCGATGAGCCGTCAGCTCACGCGGGACGAGCTCGCGATCGATCCGGTCGAGCTGGCCCGGCGGCTGCTGGGCCGCGTGCTGGAGTCGCGCAGCGAGCAGGGCACCGTGCGGGTCCGGCTCGCCGAGGTCGAGGCCTACCGCGGGCTCGACGACCCGGCGTCGCACTGCTATCGGGGCCGGACCCCGCGCAACGAGGTCATGTGGGGCCCGGCCGGGCACCTGTACGTCTACTTCGTCTACGGCATGCATTTCTGCGCCAACATCGTCGGGCTCACCGAGGGACAGCCCGGCGCGGTGCTGCTGCGAGCGGGCGAGGTGGAGACGGGCAGCGAGCTCGCGAGGATGCGACGTCCGACCGCGAGGGGCAACGGCGCGGTCGCGAAGGGCCCCGCCGTGCTCACGTCGGTGCTCGGCGTGGACAGGGCGCACAACGGCATCGACCTCACCGATCCGGACTCGTCCGTGCGGCTCTTCGACGGCACCCCGGTGCCCGAGGAGCGGATCCGCACCGGCCCCCGGGTCGGGGTGGCGGCGGCGATGGACATCCCCTGGCGGTTCTGGATCGACGGCTCTCCCGCGGTCGGCACCTACCGGCGCGGCGGCCGGGTTCGCGCCCGCTGACCGGCGCCGCGAGGCGTGGGGGAAAATCCAGTGCGTGACTGAGCACATTCTTGACGAGCTGGCCTGGCGAGGGCTGATCACGCAGTCCACCGACCTCGACGCGCTGCGGCGCGATCTGGACGCGGGTCCGGTGACGGTCTATATCGGGTTCGACCCGACCGCGCCGAGTCTGCACGCCGGCCATCTCGTGCAGATGCTCGTCCTGCGGAGGTTCCAGAACGCGGGGCATCGGCCCGTGCTGCTCGCGGGTGGGGGTACCGGGCTCATCGGCGACCCCCGTGACGTCGGAGAGCGCACGCTCAACTCGGAGGAGACGGTCCGGGAGTGGGCCGAGCGGCTGCGCGGCCAGCTGGCGACGTTCGTCGACTTCGACCACGCCGATGTGCCGCCCATCGAGGTCAACAACCTCGACTGGCTCGGGACCATGTCCGTCCCCGTGTTCCTGCGCGACATCGGCAAGTACTTCTCGGTCAACACGATGCTGGCGCGCGAGACCGTCAAGCGCAGGCTCGAGGGCGACGGCATCTCCTACACCGAGTTCAGCTACATGCTGCTGCAGGCGACGGACTACCGGGAGCTCTACGAGCGGCACGGTGTGAAGCTGCAGATCGGCGGCTCCGACCAGTGGGGCAACATCGTCGCGGGCGTCGACCTGGTGCGCCGTACCCACGGCGCGCAGGTGCACGCGGTGACCACTCCGCTGGTGACCGACTCCGAGGGACGCAAGCTCGGAAAGTCCACGGGCGGCGGCAACGTGTGGCTCGATCCGCAGATGACCACGCCGTACGCCTGGTACCAGTACTTCCTCAACCTGCCGGACGCGAGCGTCGTGGAGTACCTGAAGCTGCTGACCTTCCTGGGGCAGGAGGAGATCGCCGAGCTCGAGGCGGCGACCACCGAACGGCCCGCGGCCCGGCTGGCGCAGCGCAGGCTGGCGCAGGAGCTCACGGACCTGGTGCACGGCGAGGAGCAGACGCGGCAGGTGATCGCCGCGAGCCAGGCGCTCTTCGGCAGGGGAGAGCTGGGCGAGCTCGACGAGCCGACGCTCGACGCGGCCCTGGCCGAGATCCCCACCGGTGAGGTCACGCTGTCCGATGAGCCGACGATCGTCGACCTGCTCGTCGCGGGCGGTCTCGTCGACAGCAAGGGAGCCGCGCGCCGCACCGTCAAGGAGGGCGGAGCGTACGTCAACAACGCCAAGATCGCCGCGGACGACTGGCGGCCGAGCGCGGACGACGCGTTGCACGGACGATGGCTCGTGGTGCGCCGCGGCAAGCGGAACCTCGCCGGCGTGCGCGTCGTGGCCTGATCCCCGCAGCGGGGTCCCTGACCTGCGGTTACGTAGTTAAGGGACCCCCCTGTGAAAGGGGTTCTGAGGCGGTGTAATGTTCTCTTCGTTGCCGGGGAGACCGGGCCGGTGGGAAACCACAGGGCGCGGGTTACCAGGCTGAGGAATGCGAACCAAGCTTCTACTGTTGTGGTAGAGTGGGCGTTCCTCGATGGAGCGACAAGCCCCCAGATAGGCCGCAAGGTTTTAGCTGGGTATACTGGCGCCCCGAATAGCTGGAAATGCAACTTTGTGTTGTTTGAGAACTCAACAGTGTGTTTGTGAGCTTGTAGTCTTTGAGTTTGGCTCGCCTTTTTTGGTGGGTTTGCTTGAGGCTATATGTTGAATATAGCCAGGTTTTTCTCTAATGCATTGTTGGAGAGTTTGATCCTGGCTCAGGACGAACGCTGGCGGCGTGCTTAACACATGCAAGTCGAACG
>NZ_JAENJH010000011.1 GCF_016595675.1 Prauserella cavernicola
ATCTCCTCGGGGGTCCACTGGTCCATCATCACGTTGTTCACCGCGTCCGGAGCTCCGCGGTAGTGCTTGAGCATCAGGTACTTGGCCATCGTGGTTCTCCTCGGTCCTGGTGCGACCCATTCTGGTCGCGCTCACCCCGGGGACGAAGCACGGCGCGGGATCTCGACCTGACCGGGAAAGAAACTTTCCGGGGCCGTGGAGATCGTTCTAGTGTCGGGACATGCGCCACGCCTTCGCCGCCGACTTCGACGTCCCGCCCGGCTACCTCAACACGCCCAGCGTGGGCGTCCCGCCCGCCCACGTGGCCGATGCCGTGGTCGAGACGGTGCGGCGCTGGCGCACGGGCGCGGACGCCCCGGCCGACTTCGACGGCGCCGTGCAGACGACCCGCGAGGGATTCGCCCGGCTCAGCGGCGTGCCCGCCGACCGGGTCGCCATCGCGGGCAGTGTGTCGCAGGCGATCTCCGCAGTCGCCGCGGGACTGCCCGACGGTGCGCGCGTGCTCGTCGCGGAGCAGGAGTTCACCAGCGTCACCTTCCCGTTCGCGGCGCAGGCGCGCCGGGGCGTCACCGTGCGCGAGGCGCCGCTCGCCGACCTTCCGTCCACTGTGGAGGGACACGATCTGGTCGCCGTGAGCGTCGCGCAGTCGGCGGACGGCGCGCTCGTGGACGTCGCCGCGCTGCGGGACGCCGCCGCGGCCGCGAACGTCCCGGTGCTGCTCGACGTCACCCAGGCGGCGGGCTGGCTGCCACTGGAGCTCGACTGGGCCGACTGGGTCACGGGCGGTTCCTACAAATGGCTGCTCTCGCCGCGCGGCGCCGCGTGGCTCGCGGTCCATCCCCGCGCGCTCGAGCGCGGCGTGCCGGTGTCCGCCAACTGGTACGCGGGGGAGGACCCGTGGCAGGCCATCTACGGGCTGCCGCTGCGCCTGGCCGAGGGCGCCCGCCGCTACGACCTCTCGCCGGCCTGGCTGTCCTACGCGGGCGCGGCCGTGGCGCTGCCCTATCTCGTCTCGCTCGACCGCAAGGCCGTGCACGCCCACTGCACGGGCCTGGCAGACCAGTTGCGCTCCGCGCTCGGCCTGCCGCCCTCGGGTAGCGCGATCGTGTCACTGGCCGCCGAGAACGCCGGTCCGAGGCTGGCGGAGGCGGGTGTGCGGGCCAGTGTGCGGGCGGGCAGGGCGCGCGTCGGTTTCCACCTGTACAACACCGCCGACGACGTCCAGCGGGTGCTGGACGCTCTCGCGTGAACGGCGTCGACTACCGTCCCCCTGCGTGGCTGGACAGCAGCGGTACATCCCCGGAGTGAGTGACACGGCCCCGATGCAGGCGGTCCGGCAGCAGCAGCCGCCGTCGCAGCAACACCCACAGCAGCCGAACCAGCACCCTCCGCGCCAGCAGTACCCGGCTCAGCCACCTGTCCAGCACCAGCCACAGCAACAGCAGCAGCAACAGCAACCGATCCAGCAGCAACAGCAGCACCCCGCTCAGCACTCGCCGCACCCGAGCCAGCCCCCGGCTCAGCGACCCGGTCAGCAGCCGCCGCGGGCCCAGCAGCCGCCGGGCCAGGAGCCACCGCGCCGGGGCGGGCCGGGCAAGCTGGTGCAGGGCGCCGGGCTGCTCGCGGTCGCGCTCGTGGCCGGGCTCGTGTGGTGGTTCATCCGCTCCGGCTCGGACGAGACAGCGGCCATCGAGCCGACCCCGACGCAGGAGGACCCGCTCACGAGCGGCGCGTTCGACTACACGACGGTCGCCGGGCCTGAGGTGTCCGACGACTGCGAGGCCAACTCCTACGGCGACGTCGTGGACTGGTTCGCCGACCACCCGTGCGAACGGGTCTCCCGCGCGCTCTACACCACCGAGACCGACGGGGCCCGCGCGCTGGTGTCGGTGGTCGTGGTGACCATGCCGCAGGCCAGTGACGCGCAGCAGCTCAAGGCCGTCACCGACACCGAGGGCACCGGCAACGTCAACGATCTCGTGCGCGACGAGTCCGTGTCGCTGCCCGGCGCGCCCAACGTCGCCCAGGGCGAGTACGCCTCCCGGGCCGAGGACAAGAAGGTGACGATCGTCGAGGCCGCGTTCTTCGGCGAGCACACCGACGACGAGCTGATCGCCCGCATCGGCGACGACGCGCTCCGCCTCGCCGAGGCCCAGCCCTAGGCGCGGCGGGCAGTTCCGCTACCGGCGGGAGGTCGTCGGTCACTCCCTAGGCGCGGCCGGGCAGCGCGAGGGCGGCCGGCTGCTCGCCCGCCTCCATGCGCCAGCTCGTGCACCGCGTCGCGGAGCCGATCAGCGCCTGCGTCGCCAGCGTGCGCAGCGCGACGTCGTCGGTGCGTTCCAGCACGCCGTGCCACGCCGAGGCCGCGTCCGTCTCCGCCGTGATCACCACCGCCGTCGCCGACGTCTCGTCGCTCACCGGCTCGGGCGGGACGTAGGCGGGCTCGGGCGGGCGGGGATCGGTGCCCGCGGCGGTGAGCACCCGCTCGCACGCGTCGCGCCGGTCGCGGTGCGCCGCGGCCCCTGAGTCGAGGCCGTTCGCGAAGTCGGCGGACAGGAAGGCGCTCACGAGTCCGTACACCCACACCGCGGCGTGCTCGGCGGCCAGTGCCTGCTGCAGCGCGTCCACGGCCTCCTGTGTCAGCGTGCCCGTGGTGGCCTTGTCGACGGTGCCCGGCTGCTCGGCGCCCAGTTCGGGCGACAGTTGCTGCACCGCGGCACAGCCCGCGGCCACCGAGCCGACGAGACCGGCGCGGTGGGCGGGCAGCGTCGGTACCAGCGTGGCGGCCTGCTCGCGTGCCTCCGCGAGGCGCTGGGCGAGCGCGGCCACGTCGGCCACGGAGTCCGCGGGCGCGTCGACGTTCTCGGGCCTGGGCTTGTTGAGCCGGTCGACCTCGGAGCGCAGCGCATCAGCCTGCCCCGAGCGCGCGGCGGCCACCTGCTGGGCCAGCTCCGCCTGGTCCCCGCCCGCCTCGGCGAGCGCGCCCGCCGCCGCCGTGTCCGCCTCGGCGCGCAACAGCAGTGGCAGCAGCTGGTCGGGACTGTCGTCGTAGCCGGAGCACGCGGACGCCGCGGCCGCGACGGGGATCGCCAGCGCGGCCAGTGCCGCGCCGCGCAGGACGGCACGCCGGTTCAGCGGAGCTCGGGAGGTCACGAGAAGTCATCCTGCCAGGCGGCGCCTGCTGGTCGGCGCGACCGGGTCCCGGCACGATAAGCTGAACCACCACTTCGAATAAGGACAACAGGAGCATCACGGTGCCCAACGAACTCGCCAGCCGGCTCGAGCCCGTCGTGGCCGAAGCCGTCACGGCCGCGGGTTTCGATCTCGACGCGCTGGACGTGCAGCAGGCAGGCAGGCGCAAGCTCGTCAAGGTCGTGGTCGACGGTGACGACGGGGTCGGACTCGACGAGGTCGCCGAGGTCAGCAGGGCGGTCTCCGCGGTGCTCGACGCCCACGATCACCTGATCGAGGGCGCGTACACCCTTGAGGTCACCTCCCCGGGCGTCGACCGCCCCCTCACCACTCAGCGCCACTGGCGCAGAGCCAAGTTCCGGCTCGTGCGCGTGACCCCCACGGAAGGTGCCGAGTACGTCGGCAGAGCCGGTGAGGCGGGGTCGGCCTCGGCGCGGATCCTCGTCGACGGGGTGATCCGCGACGTCCGCTACGCCGACGTCGCCAAGGCAGTGCTCGAGATCGAGTTCAAACAGCCACCCGCGGAGGAACTCAAACTGCTGGAGGCCGACGCCTCCGGCACGACCGACGACGACGCGGAACCGAAGGAGGAGTCGAAGTGAACGTCGACATCGCGGCGTTGCGCGCGATCGAACGCGACAAGGACATCCCCTTCGAGACTGTCCTGGAAGCGATCGAGACCGCTCTGCTCACGGCGTACAAGCACACGGAGGGCCACCAGCCCCACGCCAAGATCGACATCGATCGCAAGACCGGCTACGTCCGCGTCCTCGCGCACACCCTGGACGACAACGGGGAGGTCGCCGAGGAGTGGGACGACACGCCCGAGGGCTTCGGCCGGATCGCCGCCACCACCGCGCGCCAGGTCATCCTGCAGCGGTTGCGCGACGCCGAGCACGAGAAGACCTACGGCGAGTTCTCCGCCAAGGAGGGCGAGATCGTCGCGGGCGTGATCCAGCGCGACGCGCGGGCCAACGCCAGGGGCATGGTGATCGTCCAGGTCGGCGACACCGAGGGTGTGCTCCCGGCGGCCGAGCAGGTCCCCGGCGAGTCCTACCAGCACGGCAGCAGGCTCAAGGCCTACGTCGTCGGCGTCTCGCGCAGCGCGCGCGGCCCCCAGATCACGCTGTCGCGCACGCACCCGAACCTGGTGCGCAAGCTCTTCGCGCTCGAGGTGCCCGAGATCGCGGACGGCACGGTGGAGATCGCCGCCGTCGCCCGCGAGGCGGGGCACCGGTCGAAGATCGCGGTGCGCTCCACGGTCTCGGGTGTCAACGCCAAGGGTGCGTGCATCGGCCCGGTGGGCGCGCGTGTGCGCAACGTCATGAGCGAGCTCGGTGGTGAGAAGATCGACATCATCGACTACTCGGAGGAACCGGCTCGCTTCGTCGGGAATGCGCTGTCTCCCGCCAAGGTTGTGTCGGTGAAGGTGGTCGACGAGCGCGCCAAGACGGCGAGGGTCGTCGTCCCCGACTTCCAGTTGTCCCTGGCCATCGGCAAGGAAGGGCAGAACGCCCGCCTCGCCGCGCGGCTGACCGGATGGCGGATCGACATCCGCAGCGATGCTGCTCCGGACGCTTCCGCCAGCCAGCGATCGACCGAACCGGACGAGTCGCCACACGCGGCGGCAACCGGTTCGGCCGAGTGATTGGCCAGGAGCTAAACTGGGTAAGGTGCAGCGCCCGCGGCCGGATGCCGCACACCAGGAACACGAAGCGACACCGGTTCGTACCTGCGTGGGATGCCGGCAGCGGGCGTTGATCAGCGAGCTGCTGCGAGTGGTCGCGGTGGACGGGGTAGTGGTCGTCGACGAACGTCGAAGGCTGCCGGGTCGCGGTGCGTGGTTGCACCCCGAACCGGACTGCCTCACCAAGGCCGAACGGCGGCGAGCGTTTCCCAGGGCCCTCAGAGTCCAGGGAACGCTCGGTACCGACGGCGTGCGGAACCAGTTGGAGCGGCTCGCGCAGCGAGTGGGGGTCCGGGAACTTCCCGGGCCCTAGTCGGAACAAGGAAGCAGGTCGACCCGTCATGAGTCAGCCGTGAAGCTGAAGCCATGAACGCGCGACGATAGGACGAGGTCTGCGGGTGCGTGCCTGTCAGACCTCATCAGTTGAGGAGAGCAGTGGCAGGCAAGGCCCGCGTGCATGAGCTCGCTAAAGAGCTCGGTGTTACGAGTAAAGAAGTTCTCGCCAAGCTCAAGGAGCAGGGTGAGTTCGTGAAGTCCGCGTCGTCGACCGTCGAGGCGCCCGTCGCCCGTCGGCTTCGCGACGCGTTCGTCGCCAAGGAAGGCAAGGGTGGCCGCGGTCCGCGGCCGTCGGCGCCGAGTGGGAATGGCTCCGCGCCCACCGCGAAGCCGTCCGCGCCGCAGCAGTCGCAGGCTGCGCGCCCCGGACCCCCGGCTCCGAAGCCCGGTCCCAAGCCGGGCCCGAAGCCCCCGGCACCTCGCCCGGTCGAGGAGGCCCCGGCGGCGAAGGCGGCTCCCGAGCAGGAGCAGCCCCAACAGTCCCAGCAGCAGTCCCAGCAACAGCAGCCCCAGCAGCAGCAACCGCAGCAGCCCTCCGGCGGCTCGGTCGTTCCGCCGAAGCCGCAGGGCCCCAAGCCCGGCCCGAAGCCGGGTCCGAGGCCGCCCAGGGTGGGCAACAACCCGTTCGGCGTCGGTTCCGGTTCGCCGGCTCCCCGTCCGGCCGGGCCGCGCCCCGGTGGCGGCCAGCAGGGCGAGCGTGGCGGCGGGCAGCGGCCCGGCGGTGAGCGTCCGGCTGCGGGTCCCCGCGGCGGCGCTCCCAGCGGTGGCGGCGGCAACCGGCCGACTCCCGGCAACATGCCCCCGCGTCCGAACCCCGGCATGATGCCGACCCGGCCCGCCCGTCCCGCGGGTGGTCCCGGCGGTGGCCGTGGTGGACCCGGTGGCGGCCGTGGCGGACCCGGCGGTGGCCGTGGCGGACCCGGTGGCGGTCGCGGTGGACCCGGTGGCGGCGGTGGCGGCGGCGGTTTCCGCCCCGGTGGCGGCGGCGGTGGCGGCGGCGGTTTCCGCCCCGGCGGCGGCGCTCCGGCCGGCGGTGGCGGTGGCTTCCGTCCCGGCGGTGGCCGTGGCGGGCCCGGTGGCCGTGGTGGCACGGCCGGTGCGTTCGGTCGTCCCGGTGGACCCTCGCGCAAGGGCCGCAAGTCGAAGCGGCAGAAGCGCCAGGAGTACATGGAGAACATGCAGGCGCCCAGCGTCGGCGGCGTTCGCCTGCCCAAGGGTGGCGGCGAGACGATCCGGCTGCCGCGCGGTGCCTCGCTGACCGACTTCGCCGAGAAGATCGACGCCAACCCGGCTTCGCTGGTGCAGGTGTTGTTCCACCTCGGCGAGATGGTCACGGCCACGCAGTCCGTCTCCGAGGACGTGCTCGAGCTGCTCGGCACGGAGATGAACTACAACGTGCAGGTGGTCAGCCCCGAGGAGGAGGACCGCGAGCTGCTCGAGGCCTTCGACATCACCTACGGCGAGGACGCCGGTGACGAGGAGGACCTGCAGGTCCGGCCTCCGGTGGTGACCGTCATGGGTCACGTCGACCACGGTAAGACCCGTCTGCTGGACACGATCCGGAAGACGAAGGTCCACGAGGGCGAGGCCGGCGGCATCACCCAGCACATCGGTGCGTACCAGGTGGAGACGGAGCTGGAGGGCAACGAACGGCTCATCACCTTCATCGACACCCCTGGTCACGAGGCGTTCACCGCCATGCGTGCCCGTGGTGCGCAGGCCACCGACATCGCGGTGATCGTGGTCGCCGCCGACGACGGTGTCATGCCGCAGACGGTGGAGGCGATCAACCACGCCCAGGCCGCCAAGGCTCCGATCGTGGTCGCGGTCAACAAGATCGACAAGGAGGGTGCGAACCCTCAGAAGATCCGTCAGCAGCTCACCGAGTACAACCTCGTCGCGGAGGAGTACGGCGGCGACACGATGTTCGTCGACATCTCGGCGCGCGAGAACATCAACCTCGACGCCCTGCTCGAGGCGATCCTGCTGACCGCGGACGCCGCACTGGACCTCCGGGCCAACCCGGACATGGAGGCCCAGGGTGTCGCGATCGAGGCACACCTCGACCGCGGGCGCGGTCCGGTGGCGACGGTGCTGGTCCAGCGCGGCACGCTGCGCATGGGCGACTCCGTGGTCGCGGGCGACGCCTACGGCCGCGTGCGCCGCATGGTCGACGAGTACAACCGCGACGTCACCGAGGCGACGCCGTCGCGTCCGGTGCAGGTCATCGGCTTCACGTCGGTGCCGCGCGCCGGTGACACGTTCCTCGTGGTGGAGGAGGACCGGGTGGCCCGGCAGATCGCCGAGCGCCGCCAGGCCCGCATCCGCAACGCGGAGAACGCGGCCAAGCGCAAGCGCGTCAGCCTGGAGGACCTGGACTCCGCGCTGAAGGAGACCAACACCCTCAACCTGATCATCAAGGGTGACAACTCGGGTACCGTCGAGGCGCTCGAGGCATCGCTCATGCAGATCGACGTGGGTGACGAGGTCGACCTCAACGTCGTCCACCGCGGTGTCGGTGGTGTGACCGAGAGCGACATCGACCTGGCCGCGGCCTCCGACGCGATCGTCCTTGGATTCAGCGTGCGGGCACAGGGCAAGGCGACCGAGCGGGCCAACCGCGAGGGCGTCGACGTCCGGTACTACACGGTGATCTACCAGGCGATCGAGGAGATCGAGCAGGCTCTCAAGGGCATGCTCAAGCCGGAGTACGAAGAGGTCGAGCTGGGCAGGGCCGATGTCCGCGAGGTCTTCAAGTCCTCGAAGCACGGCACCATCGCCGGTTGTCTCGTCACCTCCGGCCAGATCAGGCGCAACGCCAAGGCGCGCCTGCTCCGCGACAACGTCGTGGTGGCGCAGGACCTTCCGGTCAACTCGCTGCGCCGCTTCAAGGACGATGTCGTCGAGGTCCGCGACGGGTACGAGTGTGGTCTCACGCTCGGCAAGTTCTCGGACATCAAGGTCGACGACGTGATCGAGACCTACGAGCAGCGCGAGAAGCCTCGCGAGTGACACAGGCGAACAGGCTGGGCGGGGGCGCGAGTCCCCGCCCAGTCCGTCTGTGCCTCCCGAGGTGAGGATCCGATGTTCGTCGGTGCCCTGGAACTGGATGTGTTGCTCGGCGACCTGCGGTCGCTGAAGCAGAAGCGGTCGGTGGTGCGACCGTTGCTCGCCGATCTGCGCAAGCGTTTCGACGTGTCCGTGGCCGAGGCAGGCCACCTCGACCTCCACCGGCGCGCGCTGGTTGGAGTGGCCGTCGTGGCCGCGGACGGCGAGCATGTGAGAGACGTGCTCGACGCGTGCGAACGTGTCGTCGCGGAACGGCCCGAGCTGGAGCTGCTGTCGGCCCGCCGCCGGCTGCTCGGCCCGGACGACTAGTGGCTGGTTGAGAACACGAGTAAGGGGGTGCGCCGTGGCCGATCAGGCTCGCGCACGAAGGCTGGCCAAGCGGATCGCGCAGATCGTCGCGTCGGCGTTGGAGCACGAGGTCAAGGACCCGCGTCTCGGCAACGTGACCGTCACCGACGCCAAGATCACCGGTGACCTGAGGGACGCGACCGTGTACTACACCGTGCTCGGTGAGAACCTCGACTCGGTGCCGGACTTCGCGGGTGCCGCGGCGGCGCTGGAGTCCGCGCGCGGGGTGCTGCGCACCAAGGTCGGGCAGGGCACCGGCGTGCGCTACACGCCGACGCTGACGTTCGTGCCCGACAACGTGCCCTCCGACGCTCGGCACATCGACGAGCTCCTCGCGAAGGCCAGGGAGGCCGACGCCGAGGTGGCACGCCAGGCGACCAGTGCCCAGCACGCCGGTGAGGCCGATCCCTACCGCGAGCCGCGCGAGGACAAGCCCGACGAGGCCTGAGGCAGGCCGTCGCGGATCCGGTGGTGTCCGGGTCCGCGAGGCGGCGCCTCGCGCGACAAGGCCGCTACTTCCGCGCCACCAGCACATCGCGCACGATGGCCTGGTCCACGCGGTGGGCGAGCTGCTCGTACGCCCCGCCCTCGCACACCGTCAGCCCTGCCCTGGCCAGGATCGCCACCAGCTCGTCCCTGGAGACGACGTTGGTGTTCCACGACAGCCCGAGCGCGCCCCCGGTGCGCAGCACCCTCGTCCACACCGGAACCGCGGCGGCCAGCAGGTCGCGCGGACTGCGGGCGAGACCCGCCTCCTGGGTGCGGCTGCCGTGCTGCACGCCGTAGGGGGCGTCGGTGACGATCACGTCGGCCGACGCGCGGCGCAGCACCTCGTCGGTACGCAGCGTGTCGCAGTTCAGATAGGACAGTGAGCGTTTCTCGCCCGCCTTGTACCGTTCCTTGGTCGCGGCGTAGGTGATGTCGAGGCGCCTGCCGAGGCGCACCTTCTGCCTGCTCAGCGAACTCACGTCGGCGGTGTGCTTGACCCGCTTGGTGCGCAGCCACGTCTTGATGAACTGCTCGTAGGCCTCGAAGTCCCTGCCGTCGACGTCCAGCCCGGTGGCGTCGAAGCCGTACATCATCGCCTGGTTGAGCGTGGTTCCCCTGCCGCACAACGGATCCAGCAGGCTCAGCCCACCCTCCACCAGCGCGGTGGGGCGGTCGGTGGCGAGCACGGTGAGGTTCAGCAGCAGCTTGGTGAACAGCTCGTTGGTCTTGCCCGTGTACTTCTGGATCGTCAGCAGGTCCGAGTCGAACTCCGCGGTCGGCCGCAGCGGCAACGGCCGCAGTAGCTCACCGGTGCGCTCGAAGAGCACGTACGCCGACGACAGGTTGGACAGGTGCGCGACGTCGGTCTCCGACAGCGCGGACTCCGTCGTGAACGTCACGTAACCGGCGCCACCGATGTCGCTGCGGCCGATCTCGGCGACGGGGGTGGACAGCACCGTCGCCCCGAACACGGCCAGCTCGGCGCGCAGTAGCTCGCCGGAGGTCTCGGTGTAGACGCGGTTGGCCGACGGGAGGATGAGGATCGCGTACTCGGGCATCGCCGATGAGCGTAACGGAGGGTGTCGGTGGCCCTGGTTACGCTTCCGGTCGTGGTCAACCCCGTGGAGGAACGCGTCCCCGCCCGCAAGGTCTTCGGCCTCGCCGTGCCCGCGCTCGGTGTGCTCGCCGCCGAACCGCTGTACGTGCTCGTGGACACGGCGGTCGTCGGCCATCTCGGCGCACTGCCGCTCGCGGGGCTCGCGCTGGGCGGAGTGCTGCTGTCGCTGGTGTCGACGCAGCTGACGTTCCTGTCCTACGGCACCACGGCGCGTACGGCCCGGCTGCACGGCGCGGGACGGCGCGCCGAGGCGGTGGAGGAGGGCGTGCAGGCGACGTGGGTCGCGATCGCCGTCGGGCTCGTGGTGTGCGGTCTGGGGCAGCTCGTCGCCGAACCCGTCGCGCGGGCGATGTCGGGCGACGACACCGTCACCGGCGAGGCGGTGTCGTGGCTGCGGATCGCGCTGTGCGGCACGCCGATGATCCTCGTGACGATGGCGGGCAACGGCTGGATGCGCGGGGTGCAGGACGCGGTGCGTCCACTCCGGTACGTGCTCGCGGGCAACGGACTGTCGGCGGTGCTGTGCCCGGTACTCGTCTACCCGGCCGGGATGGGGCTCGAGGGTTCGGCGGTGGCCAACGTCATCGCGCAGTCGGTGTCCGGCGGCATGTTCCTGTGGGCGCTGGCGCGTGAGCGCGTGCGACTGCGGCCCCGTCCTGTCGTCATGTGGGAGCAGCTGAAGCTCGGCCGCGACCTCGTGCTGCGCAGCCTCGGCTTCCAGGCGTGCTTCCTGTCCGCGGCCACGGTCGCGGCCCGCACCTCCACCGAGGCCGTCGGCGCGCACCAGGTGGTGCTGCAGCTGTGGACGTTCCTCTCGCTGGTGCTCGACTCGGTCGCGATCGCCGCGCAGTCGCTCGTCGGCGCCGCGCTCGGCGGGGGGTCGCAGCGCACGGCACGCGGGGTGGCGGCCCAGATCGTGCGCTACGGGCTGATCCTCGGCTGTGCGCTGTGCGTGCTGTTCGCCGCGGTGTCGCAGGTACTTCCGCACGCGTTCACCTCGGATGCCGGAGTGCTGGCGGAGATCCCGGGAGCCTGGTGGTTCTTCGTCGCGCTGCAGCCCGTGGCCGGCGTGGTGTTCGCGCTCGACGGCGTGCTGCTCGGCGCGGGCGATGCCGCGTTCCTGCGCAACGCCACGCTCGCCAGCGCCATCCTCGGTTTCCTGCCGCTGATCTGGGCGTCGCTCGGGTTCGGCTGGGGACTGGCCGGGATCTGGTCGGGTCTGTCGCTGTTCATGCTCCTGCGACTGGTGTTCGTCCTCGTGCGCTGGCGCTCGGGCAACTGGGCGGTCGTAGGCGCGGTGCGCGTGTGAGTGTGGCCGATGGCACCCCCGATCCTGGTATTGATCGGCATTGTTTAGCCGATACAACTACTGGGGACGGCGACGTGCCTTCCCATCCTGCTGCTCACATCGATGACCCAAGGGGGATCCTTGCCGTCCCGGAGTCCGGCGGCCGCGCCAGCCAGTGCGCGGTCGTGGCTGATCTGGTTGACCGCCGCATTCGTCTACATACTCGCCGTCTTCCACCGCGCCTCCTTCGGAGTCGCCGGTATCGAGGCCGCCGACCGCTTCGGGGTCGGCGCCGCCGCCCTCGCCACCTTCACCGTCCTGCAGGTGGGCGTCTACGCCGCCATGCAGATCCCCGCCGGGGTACTCGTCGACCGCTTCGGCCCCCGCGCACTGCTCAGCGTCGCGCTCGTCTTCCTCGGCTCGGGGCAGATTTTGCTCGCGGTCGCCGACACCTACTCGCTGGGCCTGCTGGCCCGCGGCGTGCTCGGTGTCGGTGACGCGCTCACGTTCGTCTCCGTGCTGCGGCTGGCGGCCAACCACTTCCCGGCCAGGCAGTACACGCTCGTCACGTCGTTCACCGGGGCGCTCGGCTTCGCGGGCAGCCTCGCCGCCACACTGCCGCTGACGTTGCTGCTCGCCGGTCCCGGCTGGCTGCCGACGTTCCTGATCGCCGGCGTGGTGACCATGCTGTTCGTGGTGGTGGTGCAGTGGCGCGTGCACGACAGCCCGCACGTCCGCGTGGCCTCGACGGAGTCGGTGCCGATGCGCGACGTCGGCAGGCAGGTGCTGACGGCCCTGCGCGTCCCCGGTACGCGGCTCGGCTTCTGGACCCACTTCTCGACGATGTTCGGGCAGAACGTCCTGGTACTGCTGTGGGGCGTGCCGTTCCTCGTGCAGGGCCAGGGCTACGCGGTGACCACCGCGAGCAGCCTGCTCGCGGTCTTCGTGATCGGAGCGATGGTCGGCGGGCCACTGGTCGGCAGCTACATCGGCCGCAGGCCCGAGGCCAGGATGCCGATGGTCGTGACCTTCCTCATCGCGAGCGGGCTGACGTGGACGGTGCTGCTGAGCTGGCCCGGCCGGATCCCACTGGGCGTGCTCGTGCCCGCGTTCGCCGTGCTGTCGCTCGGCGGGCCCGTCTCTGCCATCGGCTTCGCGCTCGCGCGGGACTACAACCCGCTGCCGCGCGTGGGCACCGCCACCGGCGTGGTCAACGTCGGCGGGTTCGTCGCCACCACGGTGACGGCGCTGCTCATCGGACTGCTGCTGGAGGCGACGGGAGGCAACTTCCGGATCGCGCTGCTGTCGGTGGTCGCCATGCTGGCGCTCGGTTCGTGGCGCATGGCCGTCTGGTGGCGGCGGGCTCGGGCGGCCGTGTTCGCCGCGGAGGAACGCGGTGAGCCGGTGCCGGTGCAGCTGCGCAGGAGGCGCTGGGACGCCTGCGTCCCGGTGCCCGACCGGGTGGCCGCGCCCGTGTGAGCCGCGGGCTTCGTTACAGTGTGCGGCCGTGCCGAAACCGCCTCCTCCGCCTCCTGGCCTGCTGATCGTCGACAAACCGAGCGGCATGACGTCCCACGACGTCGTCGCCAGGGCCCGCCGGGCCATGGGCACCCGCAAGGTCGGCCACGCGGGCACGCTCGACCCGATGGCGACGGGCGTGCTCGTGCTGGGTATCGAGCGAGCGACCAAGCTGCTCGGGCACCTGGCGCTCGACCGCAAGACCTACCTCGCGACCCTCGCTCTCGGCTCGGCGACGACCACCGACGACGCCGAGGGCGAGCTGCTGAGCGAGGCCGAGCCCGGCGCGGTCGAGGCGGTCACCGACGAGCGCGTCCAGGTCGGCATCGCCGCACTGACCGGTGACATCCAGCAGGTGCCCAGCGCCGTCAGTGCCGTCAAGGTCGACGGCAAGCGCGCCTACGCGCGCGTGCGCGCAGGCGAGGAGGTGACACTGCCGCCGCGGCCGGTGAGCGTCTACCGGTTCGACCTGCTCGCCACCCGCCGCGAGGCGGGCCGCGTGGAACTCGACGTGATGGTCGACTGCTCGTCCGGCACGTACGTGCGGGCGCTCGCGCGGGACCTCGGCGCCGGGCTCGGCGTCGGCGGTCACCTCGCGGCGCTGCGCCGCACCACGGTCGGGCCGTTCACGCTCGCCTCGGCGCGCACGCTCGACGCCGTCGAGGCCGAGCCGGGTCTGTCGCTGACGCTCGACGAGGCCGTCGCCGCCGCGTTCCCCCGCCGCGACGTCGACGCGGCCACGGCGAGGGCCGTGCGGCACGGGCAGGCCATCCCCGCGGCGGGCATCGAGGGCACGTACGGCGTCTTCGATCCGGCCGGGCAGGTGCTCGCGCTCGCGGCCGACGCGCGGGACGTGACCCGCCCGGTGGTCGTGCTGGCTCCGGCCTAGGGTGTTTCTCGTGCAGCGTTGGCGGGGTTTGACGGACTTGCCCGGTGGCTGGGGGCGATGCGTCGTCACGATCGGGGTCTTCGACGGGGTCCACCGAGGACACCAGGCGTTGATCCGCAGGACGGTGGAGGCCGCGCGGCAGCGGGGCGTGCCGAGCGTGGTGCTCACGTTCGACCCGCATCCGTCCGAGGTGCTGCGGCCCGGCAGCCATCCCGCGCAGCTCACCACGTTGCGCCGCAAGGCGGAGCTGGTCGAGCAGCTGGGGGTGGACGTGTTCGCCGTGCTGCCGTTCACGCCCGAGCTCTCGCGGCTCACCGCCGACGGGTTCGTGCACGAGATCCTCGTCGACAAGCTGCACGCGGCCGCCGTGATCGTGGGGGAGAACTTCACCTTCGGCCACCACGCCGCCGGCAACGTGGAAACCCTGCGCACGCTCGGCAAGCGGTTCGGGTTCGTGGCGCAGGGCGCGCAGCTGCAGGGCCGCACGCTGCCCAGCGACGAGCAGGACGACGGCGAGATCACCTTCTCCTCCACGTACGTGCGCTCGTGCATCGACGCGGGCGACGTCTCGGCCGCGGCCGACGCGCTCGGCCACCCGCACCGGCTCGAGGGCATCGTGGTGCGCGGCGACGGCAGGGGACACGACCTCGGATACCCGACGGCGAACCTGTCGGCCCCGCGGTTCGCGGCGATCCCCGCCGACGGCGTGTACGCGTGCTGGTTCGAGCGCTCCACCCACCCGGGGGAGCGGCTTCCCGCCGCCGTGTCGGTGGGGACCAACCCGACGTTCTCCGGCCGGGAGCGCACCGTCGAGGCGTTCGTGCTCGACGTGGACGAGGACTTCTACGGCCAGCATGTGGCGCTCGACTTCGTCGCGCGGCTGCGCGGCCAGATCAAGTTCGACAGCTCCGACGGTCTCGTCGAGCAGATGGCGGGCGACGTCACGCGCACGCGTGAGCTGCTCGGGCTCACCTGAGCCCGTACCCGGCCGGGTGCAAAAGCGAACAGCTGGTCGGTTCCGGCCCGTGGGTGTGAACGGGCCTGGCAAGATGCGTTCACGAACAACAAACGGGGTCTGCACAGAAGTGCCGAGGGGAGCAGGCGGACAGTGGAGGACCACAAGATCGTCCAGCGCAACGTCGCGTTGCAGCGCGAGTGGTACGGGGAACCACTCGGTGACCGGGTGCGCAGACTGGTGGTCGCCTTCGACGTCTCGCAGGCCTACCTCGCCGAGGTCCTCGGCATCAGCGCGCCCATGCTGAGCCAGGTGATGAGCGGCAGGCGCGCGAAGATCGGCAACCCCGTGGTGCTGTCGCGGCTCATCATGCTCGAGCGCAAGGTGCTCACCCCCGAGGTCGCGGCGGGCAGCAAGGAAGCGATCCGCGCCGCGCTCGAGGACGTCAAGACCGCCAGGCCCACGGTCAGCAGGGACAACTTCCCGGTCGGAGCGGGTCCCGACGACCAGTCGGTGCTGGCGGCGCTGCGCGAGGTCGCCGAGGACGAGAACCTGCTCGACGCCGCGGAGCTGCTCGACGCCGAGTTCCCGGCGATCGCCGACCTGCTGCGCCGGGCCGGCAAGACGGCGTGAGCGGCGTCGCGCGCCTGTTCAGCGCGCTGGTGCCGCCGGAGCACGTCCTCCGCTCGCTGCGCGCCGAACTCGCCCGGCACTCCGAGGGGCCGTCCGAGGGACTGCGCTGGAGTGCCGAGAAGGGCAGGCACGTCACGCTCGGTTTCTACGGCACCGACGACCTCGCGAGCAGGGCGGGCTGGCTGCGCGCCCGGCTCGCCGGGCTCGGGGCGCCGGTGCTGCGGCTCGAGGGAGGCGGCACCTTCCGCGGAGTACTCTGGGCCGGAGTGCGGGGGAGCGGACTCGCCGCGCTGGCCGAGGCCGCGAGGCCCGGAGGCGACGACCATCCTTTCCACGCGCACCTGACCCTGGCGAGGGGCTCGCGGCACCCGGCGTTGACGGCGTGGGCGCGGCTGCTCTCGGACTACCGGAGTCCGGAATGGATCGCGGGCGAGGTGACGCTGCTGCGCAGCGATCCGGGTCGGGGAGGGCACACCTACACCACGGTCGAGCGGTTCGCGCTCGGCCGACCGGTCGACGGAGAACCCTCCTGATACCCTCGATAGTTGAGTCCGGCTGCGGTCCGTGGCGGCCGGGACTGTCCTTACTTACACGGCACATAACCAAGGAGTGACGAGTGGCGCTGTCCACCGATGAGAAGAAGCAGATCCTGTCCGAGTACGGCGTCCACGACGCCGACACGGGATCGCCCGAGGCCCAGGTGGCCCTGCTCACCAAGCGGATCACCGGTCTCACCGAGCACCTCAAGATGCACAAGCACGACCATCACTCCCGTCGCGGCCTGTTGCTGCTGGTCGGCCGTCGTCGCCGGCTGCTCAACTACGTGATGAAGGTGGACGTCGAGCGGTACCGGTCGCTGATCCAGCGTCTCGGCCTCCGCCGCTGACGAGCTCCGAGGGGGAGTGACCCGCCGGGTCGCTCCCCCCTCGGCACAAGAAGCAGAAAAAACGATAGGACGCCGCACCGCGCGAGGACGCCCAAGCCGGTCCTCGGTAGTGGCTCCCGGGATCTCCCGAGGGCTTCGATCGATGACCGGCCTCGTACCTCGAGCGTCGCCCCCGACGGGTGGGGGATGTGCGCACCGTCCGAGAGGTAATCAAGAGGAGTAAGTCACCCATGACAGAAGCAAGCGGCAACACCGTGCACGAATCCGAGGCCGTGCTCGACAACGGCTCGTTCGGCACCCGCACGGTCCGCTTCGAGACGGGCAGGCTGGCCAAGCAGGCCGCCGGCTCGGTCGTCGCCTACCTGGACGACGAGACCATGCTGCTCTCGGCCACCACGGCCTCGAAGCAGCCGAAGGAGCACTTCGACTTCTTCCCGCTGACGGTGGACGTCGAGGAGCGCATGTACGCCGTCGGCCGGATCCCCGGCGCGTTCTTCCGCAGGGAGGGCCGCCCGTCGACCGACGCGATCCTGACCTGCCGCCTGATCGACCGCCCGCTGCGCCCGTCGTTCGCCGACGGCCTGCGCAACGAGATCCAGGTCGTCATCACGGTCCAGAGCCTGAACCCCGACGACCCCTACGACGTGCTCGCGATCAACGCGGCGTCGGCCTCGACCCAGATCAGCGGCCTGCCGTTCTCGGGTCCGATCGGCGGCGTGCGCGTCGCGCTGATCGAGGGCCAGTGGGTCGCGTTCCCGACCTGGTCGCAGTTGGAGAAGGCCACCTTCAACATGGTGGTCGCCGGCCGCATCGTCGGTGACGACGTCGCGATCATGATGGTCGAGGCCGAGGGCACCGAGCACACGCTCGACCTGGTCGCCGACGGCGGCACGGCCCCGACCGAGCAGGTCGTGGCCGAGGGTCTCGCCGCCGCCAAGCCGTTCATCCGCGTGCTGTGCGAGGCGCAGCAGCGGCTCGCCGAGGCGGCCGCCAAGCCGACCGGCGACTTCCCGGTGTTCCTGCCCTTCCAGCAGGACGCGTTCGACGCCGTCGCCGCCATCGCGACCGACGACCTCACCAAGGCGCTGGCCATCGCGGGCAAGCAGGACCGCGACAACGCGACCGACGAGGTCAAGGCCGCCGTCCTGGAGAAGGTCGGTGTCGCCGAGGGCGAGGCCTTCGAGGGTCGCGAGAAGGAGGTCGGCGCCGCCTTCCGCGCGCTGACCAAGAAGCTCATCCGCCAGCGCATCCTGCGCGACAAGGTGCGCATCGACGGCCGCGGTCTCACCGACATCCGGCAGCTGTCCGCCGAGGTCGCCGTGATCCCGCGGGCGCACGGTTCGGCGCTGTTCGAGCGCGGCGAGACCCAGATCCTGGGTGTCACCACGCTGAACATGCTCCGCATGGAGCAGCAGCTCGACACGCTCTCGCCGGAGACGACGAAGCGCTACCTGCACCACTACAACTTCCCGCCGTTCTCCACCGGCGAGACCGGCCGCGTCGGCTCGCCGAAGCGGCGCGAGATCGGCCACGGTGCGCTCGCCGAGCGCGCCCTGGTTCCGGTGCTGCCGAAGCGCGACGAGTTCCCCTACGCGATCCGTCAGGTGTCCGAGGCCCTCGGCTCCAACGGTTCGACGTCGATGGGTTCGGTCTGCGCCTCGACGCTGGGCCTGTACAACGCCGGTGTGCCGCTCAAGGCGCCGGTCGCGGGCATCGCGATGGGCCTGGTGTCCGACCAGGTCGACGGCAAGACCGAGTACGTCGCGCTGACCGACATCCTCGGTGCCGAGGACGCCTTCGGCGACATGGACTTCAAGGTCGCCGGCACCAAGGAGTTCATCACCGCGCTGCAGCTGGACACCAAGCTCGACGGCATCCCGTCGGACGTGCTGGCCGGTGCGCTGGACCAGGCCAAGGACGCCCGGCTCACGATCCTCGAGGTCATCGCCGAGGCCATCGACGGCCCCGACGAGATGAGCCCGTTCGCCCCGCGCGTCACCTCGGTGAAGATCCCGGTCGACAAGATCGGCGAGGTCATCGGCCCGAAGGGCAAGATGATCAACTCGATCACCGAGGAGACCGGCGCCGACATCTCGATCGAGGACGACGGCACGATCTACGTGGGCGCGGCCGACGGCCCGTCGGCGGAGGCCGCGATCGACAAGATCAACGCCATCGCCAACCCGCAGCTGCCGAAGGTCGGCGAGCGCTTCCTGGGCACGGTCGTCAAGACGGCCGCGTTCGGCGCGTTCGTCTCGCTGCTGCCGGGCAAGGACGGCCTGGTGCACATCTCCAAGCTGGGCAACGGCAAGCGCATCGCCAAGGTCGAGGACGTCGTCAACGTCGGTGACAAGCTCCGCGTGGAGATCGCCGACATCGACAACCGCGGCAAGATCAGCCTGGTCCTGGTCAAGGAGGACGAGGAGCAGGCCGAGGGCGGCGAGCAGGCCGAGGCCGAGGCCAAGGCTGAGGACACGGCTGACGCCAAGTAGGTCCCTGAGCGGGACGACCCATCTGTGACGGACGGCCCGTCTCCCGTCGGACGACGGGGGACGGGCCGTTCTCCGACTGACCGGCAAAGGTTCATGGCGCGAAGCATTCCCGGGCACGAGCAGCCCATCGGCAGTACCCGCACGCTGGAGTCACCCACAGACGGTGCGCACGGCTCGCTCGTGAAGCGCACCGTGCTGCCCGGCGGGCTGCGGGTGGTCACCGAGAGCGTGCCGGGTGTGCGCTCGGCGACCGTCGGCCTGTGGGTCGGCATCGGCTCGCGCGACGAGCAGCCCAGCGTCGCCGGTGCCGCGCACTACCTGGAACACCTGCTGTTCAAGGGAACCGGCACCCGCGACGCGACGCGGATCGCCGAGGAGATCGACGCGGTGGGCGGCGAGTTCAACGCCTTCACCGCGAAGGAGCACACCTGCTACTACGCGCAGGTGCTCGACGAGGACCTGCCGCTCGCGGTGGATCTGGTGACCGACGTCGTGTTCGGCGCGCGCTGCGCGGACTCCGATGTGGACACCGAACGCCAGGTGGTGCTCGAGGAGATCGCCATGCGCGACGACGATCCCGAGGACCTGCTGCACGACACGTTCGTCGAGACGATCCTCGACGGTCACGCACTCGGCCGGTCCGTGCTCGGCACGGAGGCCTCGATCACCGGCATGGCGCCGACGGCGTTGCGCGGGTTCTACCGGCGCCGGTACACGCTGCCGAAGATGGTGCTCGCCGTGGCGGGCAACGTCGAACACGCGCGCGTGATTCGCCTGGTGCGCAAGGCGTTGCGTGACCGGCTGTCCGGTTCGGACACTCCTGCCGCGCCGCGCGACGGGCGGGCCAGGGTGCGCACGCCGCGCAAGCTGGTGCTACGCCCCGACGACACCGAGCAGGCCCACGTGATGCTCGGTATGCCGTCGCTGAGCAGGCACGACGAGCGCCGGTTCGCGCTGTCGGTGCTCAACGCGGCACTCGGCGGCGGGATGAGCTCGCGGTTGTTCCAGGAGATCAGGGAACGCCGCGGTCTGGCGTACCAGGTGTACTCGTCGGTGGCGAGCTACGCCGACACCGGGCATCTCGGCGTCTACGCGGGCTGTCAGCCGGAGCGCCTGGGCGAGGTGACGACAGTGATCCGCCAGGTGCTGGCCGATGTCGCCGAGCACGGGCTGAGCGAGGCCGAGGTGAGCCGCGCGAAGGGACAGCTGCGCGGCGGCCTGGTGCTGGGCATGGAGGACACCGCCTCCCGCATGACCAGGCTGGGCAAGAACGAGCTCAACTACGGTCGCTACCTGAGCGTGAGCGGCACGGTGGAGCGCATCGACGCCGTCACCGCCGACGAGGTCGCCGCGCTCGCCCGCGCGCTGCTGCGCAGGCCGGGTGGCCCGACGACCGCCGTCGTGGTCGGACCGTACGCTCACGACGACGACCTGCCCGCGGAACTGCACGAGGTGATCGCATGAGTGAGGAACTGATCCGGGTCGGCGTGCTCGGTGCACGCGGGAGGATGGGCGCGCAGGCCGTCGGCGCTGTCGACGGTGCCGCGGACCTCGACCTGGTCGCCGCGCTCGACGCGGGAGACGACCTCGCCGCGCTCGTCGACGCGAAGGCCCAGGTCGTCGTGGACTTCACCCACCCCGACGCGGTCATGGACAACCTCCGCTTCGCGATCGACGCCGGCGTCCACGCCGTCGTCGGCACCACCGGCTTCGACCAGGACCGGCTGCGGACGGTCACCGGCTGGCTCGGCGCCAAGCCCGAACTGGGCGTGCTGATCGCGCCGAACTTCGCTCTCGGCGCGGTCCTGGCGATGCGCTTCGCGCAGCAGGCCGCCCGGTTCTACGAGTCGGCCGAGGTCATCGAGCTGCACCACAACCGCAAGGCCGACGCCCCGTCGGGCACCGCCGCGCACACCGCGCAGCTGATCTCGCAGGCCCGCACCGACGCCGGGCTCGCCCCCGGCAGCGACGCGACCACGTCGGAGATGGCGGGCGCGCGCGGCGCGAACGTCGGCGACGTGCGCGTGCACTCGGTCCGCCTGCCCGGCCTGGTCGCGCACGAGGAGATCCTGTTCGGCGCGGAGGGGGAGACCCTGACGATCCGGCACGACTCGATGGACCGCTCGTCGTTCATGCCGGGCGTGCTGCTGGGCGTGCGGGCCGTGCGGACCCGTCCGGGGCTCACCGTCGGCCTCGAACACGTGCTGGAGCTGTGAAGGCCGTGAGGACTGTGAGAACGCAGTGAGAGCGCGCAACGTCGCCATTCTGCTCACCGTCGCGGTGGC
Organism: Prauserella cavernicola; assembly: GCF_016595675.1. Lineage (GTDB taxonomy): Bacteria > Actinomycetota > Actinomycetes > Mycobacteriales > Pseudonocardiaceae > Prauserella_A > Prauserella_A cavernicola. The sequence continues at coordinate 21,185 of NZ_JAENJH010000011.1, forward strand.
GGTGTACCTGGTGCTGCTCGCGGGCCGCGCGGTCGCTCTGCTGCGCACCGGCGAGCCGATGCCGATGCTGTTCGGTGTGGCGGTGCTGATCCTGCCGTTGCTCGGCGCGTGGATGCTGGCGGCGACGTGGCGTTCCGGCAACCGGATCCAGCGCCTGGCCCGCAGGCTCGAGGCCGATGGTGAGCTACCGGACGTCTCCGGGCTGCCGCGGATGCCCTCGGGCCGGGTCGACCGCAAGGCCGCCGACTCGTGGTTCGACGAGCGCAGGGCCGAGGTCGAGGCCGAACCCGACGACTGGCGCCGCTGGTACCGGCTCGCCCACGCCTACGACATCGCGGGTGACCGGCGCCGGGCGCGCGCCACGATGCGCAAGGCCATCGAACTGGAGGCCGCCGAGCACTGAGAGCGCTGAGCGCGCCGGGCCGGTACGGCTAGGCGTGCAGGAGGTTCGCGAACAGCGCCGGCGACGCCGCCAGCATGCTGAACCGGACGAACCGGCCCAGCAGCCCTGCTCCCACGAACATCGCCATCTTCATGCGCATCAGCCCGGCGAGCACGCTCGTGGCCATGAAGGGTGGCAGTCCCAGCACCGCGCTGATGCCGTAGGTGCCGTTCATCCAGTGCGGGTGCCGGTGGCAGCGCTCGCGCAGCGCTTCCAGCCACGACCGCAGCCGCTTGGTGCGCAGGTGCCAGCGGTCGCGGCGGGCCGACGGAGGTCGTTCGCGATGCAGCCTGCGGTGCAGCACCCCGGGCAGCCGGATGGTGCCGCGCGCCGCGAGGAAGTACAGCAGCTTCCCGCCGATCTGCCCGACCGCGACCGCGGCGCCGACGGCCACCCACGGGATGCCGTTCCCGCTGGTCATGAGTCCGATGACGAAAACTTCGATACTGATGACCGGAATCACGGCGGAGCCGAACGCGACCCCGAACGTGAGAGCCAGCCAAGCGAGCACGAAGAGCCTCCTGAGTCAGTGACCGGTTCACGGTAACGCGATCAGGTGAGAAAACCGTGACGTTTTCGAGATTTTTCACGGAAGTGAACTCCCCGGACGATCACCTGTGCTTCAACATCCGGAAACCTGAGGGTGGCAACCTAGCGTCGTGGCCGCGTCCGCCGACGAGCACCCCTCCACGTCCCGTGCTGCCCAGCGGTTCGCCCGTTTCTGCGCAGCGGTGACAGCCCGTTTACCGTTCGGTCTCGCCCGGATCGTGCCGCCGACGTTCCTCGGGTTCGTGCTGATCAACAGCTTCACCTTCGGAGTCGACCTGGTGCTGCTGACGCTGCTGCACGGGGCGCTGGACGTGCCGATCGCGCTGTCGGTCTCCGTCGCCTACGCGCTGGCGTTCGGGCTGGCCTTCGTGCTCAACCGCACCGTCAATTTCCGCTCGCACGCCCCCGCGGGCCGCCAGGCGGTGCTCTACGCCATCGCCGTGGTGATCAACTACGTCGCGTTCATCCTCGGCGTGGGCGCGGGACTGACCGGGCTGGGCCTGGACTACCACCTCGCGAGGATCCTCGCGGGCGGTTGCGAGGGGCTGTTCATGTACACCGTGATGCGCTGGGTGGTGTTCGCCGAGCCCCGGCGCCCCGCAGCGGTGGCGGCCGCGCGACCCGGTCAGTAGGTCCACTCCCGGCCCGGGGGTCCCGTGCCCCTCCGCCGGGTCAGCCGTCCAGCTCGAGGTCGAGACCGCCGGTGAGGCGCAGCTCCTTGACCGTGCGCTCGCCGGTGTCGAGCGTGCGCACGGTGCCGTCGGGCTGCCAGCCCGCGCGCCGGAAGAACGACAGCGACGCCGGGTCCGCCTGCGCGACCCAGGTGATGCCGCGCTCGGCGCCGCGTTCGCGCAGGCCGGCCGCGGCACCGGCGAGCAGGCGCCCGCCGTGACCCCTGCGGCCCCAGCGCGGCTCCACGAGCACGGTCGCGATCAGGCCCGTGCGATCCGCGTCGGCGGGCAGGGAGCCGTCGGCGGCGGCGACCTCCTCACCGGGCGCCTGTCCCGCCACGCAGAAGCCGACGGTGAACTCGCCCTCGAGGGCGAGGTAGACGTCGGTGGCCGGGTGTTCGACGGCCTCGCGCCAGTGCTGGGCCAGCTCGGCCTCGTCGAGCGCGTCGAGAGCCGCGGCGCCGAGAAGTTCCGCGTAGGCCGCGCGCCAGGTGACCTGCTGGATCCGCGCGATCTCGGTGGCGTCGGCGACAGTGGCGAGGTGGACCGCGGCGGTGCTCATACGCGCACGCTACTGAAGCCGGATGCCCCGCCGGAAAACCGGTGTCGCCGACGGACCGCGGGTCCTTATGGTCGCCGATCATGAACGACACGCACGCCCCACCGCGCCTGACCAGGCTCACGTTCCACGGCCCGCTCTCCGACGACCGGGCCGGCAGGATGATCCGCAGGCTCGCCGATCGGCCCGGCCCGTTCTCGGTGCTCGACCTCGGCTGCGGGTGGGGAGAGTTCATGCTGCGCCTGCTCGAGGCGGCTCCCGGCTCCACGGGCGTCGGAGTCGACGTCAACGAGGTGGACCTCGCTCGCGGGCGCGCCAACGCCGAGGCCAGGGGCCTGGCCGAGCGCGTCCGCTTCGTTCAGGAGTCCGCCGCCGACGTCGTCTCCGGTCCCGCCACCGGCCGCGCCGATGTCGTGCTGTGTTTCGGCGCCAGCCACGCGCTCAGCGACGCGCCGCCGCCCGAGCACGTCCCGGCCGCGCTGCGGGCGCTGCGCGGCCTGGTGCGGCCTGGCGGCCGCGTGCTGCTCGGGGAGAGCTTCTGGCAGCGCCCGCCCACGGGTGACGAGCTGTCGGCGATGTGGCCGGAGGCCTCCGCCGCCGAGTTCACCGACCTGGCGGGTCTCGTCGACCTCGCCGTCGCGGAGGGTCTCCGTCCCGAGTGGATCGAGACCGCGAGCCGGGACGAGTGGGAGCAGTTCGAGTCCGGCTACCAGGCCGATGTCGAGGAGTGGCTCGCCGCCAATGCCGGGCATCCGCTGGCCGGGCAGACCCGGGAGCGGGTGGACCGGCACCGCCGGAGGTGGCTGCGGGGCTATCGCGATGTCCTGGGCCTGGCCTATCTGACACTGGTGCCGGTGGCCTGAGCTCCGGCGGCTCGCCGGGAAAGTGTCGGAGGGTCCTGGCAGCATGGCCGACCGTGAGAACCATGAGCTTGCCCGTGGCGCGCCGCACGGCGCTCGCCGCGCAGGGATTCGCCGATCCGCGCCCGCGGGGAGCGCCGACCAGACGGCATCTGCAGCGCGTGCTGTCGCGCGTGCGGCTCATCCAGCTCGACTCGGTGAACGTCGCCGTCCGGGCCCACTACGCGCCGCTGTTCGCCCGGCTCGGCGCCTACGAGCCCGCGTTGATCGACGACGCGGCCTGGTCCGACACCGCCAGGAAGCCCAGGATGCTCGTGGAGTACTGGGCGCACGAGGCGAGCCTGGTGCCGGTGGACGACTGGCCGCTGCTGCAGTCCGGTGCCAAACGGCAGGGCTGGTGGCGGCACTACGGCGCGCTCGCCGAGCAGTCGCCGTCGCTGGTCGACGACGTGCTCGCGGTGGTCAAGGAGCTCGGTCCGGTGGGCGCGGGCGCCATCGAGAAGGAAGTGGCGGGCGCCTCGCGGCGGGCTCCCGGGGCGTGGTGGGAGCGCTCGGAGGTCAAGCGGATCTGCGAGTGGCTCTTCGGGATGGGGCAGCTCACCACGGGCACACGGCGCGGGTTCGAACGGCTCTACGACCTCACCGAACGGGTGCTGCCCGCCGAGGTACTGGCACGCCGGGTCGACGCCGACGAGGGTGCCCGGCGACTCGTGGCCAACTCGGCGACCGCGCTCGGGGTGGCCACGGAGACCGACCTGCGCGACTACTACCGGCTGGGCCCGCAGGTGTGCAGGCAGGCCGTGGAGGAGCTGGTCGAGGAGGGCACGCTCGAACCGGTGCGCGTGGCGACGTGGAAGCAGCGGGCCTACCGGCACCGCGACGCGAGCACGCCGAGGGCCGTGAGCGGGCGCGCGCTGCTGTGCCCGTTCGACCCGCTGATCTGGGAGCGTGCCCGCACGGAGCGGCTGTTCGGCTTCCGGTACCGCATCGAGATCTACGTGCCCGAGCCGCAGCGCGTGCACGGGTACTACGTGTTCCCGTTCCTGCTCGACGGCGAGCTCGTGGCCAGGGTGGACCTCAAGTCCGACCGGGCGGCCGGGGTGCTGCGCGCGCAGGGCGCGTTCGCCGAACCGGGCGCCGACCACGGCCGCGTCGCCGAGGACCTGGCCGCGGAACTCGGGCACATGGCGAGCTGGCTGGGCCTCGACGGTGTCGCCGTGGGGGAGCGGGGCGACCTCGCGCCCGCACTGCGCGAGGCGGCGGGCTGACGCCACCACTGCCGGCAAGGCCGGAGCCGGGGTGCTCGCGACGGGCACCCCGGCTCCGGTGACGGGGAGCAGGACCGGGCGTGGCCCTGCTCCCTCCCCCTCACGTTCCGGCGTTCAGCTCGCCGCTTTGACGATCACGGCGTCTCCGGAGCCCGTCCGGGCCCGGACCGTCAGCGGCACGGCACCCGCGGGCGGTGCGTCGGCGACGTCGAGTTCGCTCGACACCCTGCCCGCCCCCGAGGACAGGTCGATCTCGGCCGCGACCCCGTCGTGGATCCCGATGCGGATGTCGCCCGACCCCGTGATCGCCTCGATCGAGCCGCCCGCGGCGTCGGCCACCGACAGGTCGCCGCTGCTGGTGCGGATCAGCACCTCGCCGGCGACCTCGCCGAGCCACACGTCGCCCGTGCCCGTGGCCACGGTGGCCGAACCCGGCACCGAGGACGCCTCGACGTCACCACTGCCCGAGCGCAGTTGCAGGCCGGCGGGCAGCGGCCCGAGCTTCACGGCCCCGCTGCCGGTCCGGACGGTCGCCGCTCCCTCGGCGCCCTCCAGGCTCACCGCGCCCGAGCCGGTGGACAGGTCCACGCGGCCCGCCGTGCCGGTCACCGTGACGTCGGCCGTGCCCCCGCGCACCGTGAGCTCCGAGCCGGCGGGCGCGTGCACGGTCACGGCGAGCGGTGTGTTGCGCAACGGCAGCGGCTTGGGCCCCTTCACGACCAGCCGGTTGCCGGTCAGCTCGATCCGGCTCTGCTCGACGGCGTCGGAGGGCGAGCCGGAGAAGTCGGTGCCGAACTGGCCGCCGAAGCGCTCGCCGACCCAGTTCAGCAGGCTCGACACACCCTCGGTCCACGGTGCCTGCGCCGACGGCTCGTGCCGGACCTCGACGAGCGTCTCGCCGTCGCCGAGCCGGATGTCGACGCGGCCCACGCTCACGTCCACGTCCAGCTCCAGCGGCCCCTCGGCGTCGAAGTTCTGGGTGCGCACCAGTTCCTCGGGCGCGTCCTGTGGCTGCTCGGTCATGATCACCCTTCCACCCAGCCGTGCAGATGCGACCGGTTGCCGCCGCGCGGCTTCGGTCCTCCCCAGTGCTGGTGCTGCTGAGCGCCCTGCAGAGCGCCCTGGACGGCTTGCGAGACGAACGTGTTCAGCGAGACCCCCTGCGCCGCGGCCTGCTGCTCGGCCTGCGACTTGATCTGCTCGAACAGTCGCAGCGTGATCCGGCTGATGTCACCCGCGTCGGCGGGCGGCGGCGGAGGCGGCGGTGGCGGAGGGGCCGCCGAGGACGGGCCGGTAGCGGGCTCCGTCTCGCCCCCGGTGACCACCACGCGCACGTCGCGGCCGTCGAGCCTGACCTCCACCACCTGGTCCGGCAGGTTGGCGGTGACCTCGGCGGCGAGGTCGGCCAGTGCGTTCATCAGTGTCAGGCGGGCGGCGGGTTCGAGCGCCGCCGACAGCACGGCGGCGGCGCGCTGCGTCTGCTCGTCGCCCGCGGAGGCCGCGGTGCCGAGGTCCTCCCGCAGTCTGTTGAGATACGGCGTCAAGTCCATGACGCCACTATGACGTCACTTCTGACATCACGCAACCATCGTTCTGGCGTCGGTGACGTCACCCCCGGGATCGTCGGGTGCGGGCGTTACGCTGCCCCCCGGAGTCAGCGAGGTGGAGGGAGTCGGACGTGGCCGAGACGGTGTCACCCACGGTGAGGTTGATCGCGAAGACGGAGTTCTTCCCGCCGGAGGACGTGCCGTGGACGACGGACGCCGACGGGGGTCAGGCGCTCGCGGAGTTCGCGGGCCGGGCGTGCTACCAGTCGTGGAAGAAGCCGAATCCGAAGACCGCGACCAACGCCGGCTACATCGACCACATCATCGAGGTGGGCCACCTCTCGGTGCTCGAGCACGGCTCGGTGAGCTTCTACATCACCGGGATCTCGCGCTCGCTCACCCATGAGCTGATCCGGCACCGGCACTTCTCGTACTCGCAGCTGTCGCAGCGGTACGTGCCCGAGCGGGACGCGGCGTTCGTCGAGCCCGACGTCATCGCCGAGGATCCCGAGCTGCACGAGAAGTTCCTCGCCGCGGCACAGGCCAGTGTGGACGCCTACACCGACCTGCTCGCCGGGCTGGAGCGGAAGTTCGACGACGCGCCGAGCGCCACGCTGCGCCGCAAGCAGGCCCGCCAGGCCGCGCGCGCGATCCTGCCCAACGCCACCGAGACCCGCATCGTGGTCACCGGCAACTACCGTGCCTGGCGGCACTTCATCGCCATGCGCGCCACTGAGCACGCCGACGTGGAGATCCGCGCTCTCGCCGTGGAATGCCTGCGGCAGCTGCAGAAGGCGGCGGAGAACGTGTTCGCCGACTTCACGATCTCGACGCTGCCCGACGGCACCGAGGTCGCGTCCAGCCCGAAGGTTCTCGAGGGCTGACGCGTGCGCCGGCTCGTGATCGACGTCCAGCCGGGCGAGTACGCCGTGGCCCGGCTGGACGCGAAGGCGGAGGTGCCGCCGTCCCTGCTCGGCGCCGATGACGGGCTCGTGTCGCTCACGCGCACGAGCGACGAGCTTTCCGTGGTGTGCCCGGCCGCGCTGGTGCCCGGTGGGGCCGATGTGGACGGTGACTGGCGGTTGCTGAGCGTGCGCGGACCGCTCGCGTTCACCCTCACGGGAATCATCGCGGCGTTGTCGAGCGAGCTCGCCGCCGCGGGTGTCGCGCTGTTCAGTCTGTCCACCTTCGACACCGACCACGTGCTGGTGAAGGGCGCCGAGCTCGACCGTGCGGTCGCGGCGCTGACGGGCGCGGGGCACGAGGTTCACGGAGTCTGATCCGGCGTGAGGGGCCGCCCGCTACGATCTGGGCGCCACACGACGAGGGGACGACCACGGTGACCGACGAGCAGCTCCGGCAGACGCAGACGACGCGGGCGGCCGCCGTTCCCCGGGTGCTCGCGGGCAGGTACCGGCTGCTCACCGAGCTCGGTCGCGGTGGCATGGGTGTCGTGCACCGCGCCGAGGACACCGTGATCGGCAGGCACGTGGCCATCAAGGAGCTGCGGCTGCCCGACGCCGCCGACGACGCGGGCGTGTTCCAGGAGCGCGTGCTGCGCGAGGTGCGCACCGGCGGCAAGCTCAACGACCCCGCCGTGGTCACCGTGTACGACGTGATCGCCGACGGCGACGCGACGTTCATCGTGATGGAACTGGTCGAGGCGCCCACGTTGTCCACGGTGGTCCGGAGCCAGGGGCCGCTGCCGCCGCACCAGGTCGCGCTGATCGGCGAGCGGGTGCTGGCGGCGCTGCAGGCCGCGCACAACGCGGGCATCGTGCACCGCGACGTCAAGCCCGGCAACATCATGGTCGGGCAGAACGGCCGCGTGAAGCTCACCGACTTCGGCATCGCGCAGGCGGTGGACGACCCGCGGCTCACCACGAGCGGCATGCTCGTCGGCTCGCCCGCGTTCATGGCGCCCGAGCGCGTCGCGGGCAGGGAGGCGCTGCCCGCCTCGGACCTGTGGTCGCTCGGCGCGGCGCTGTTCTTCGCCGTCGAGGGCACTCTGCCCTTCGAGCGCTCCACCACCGCGGCCACGCTGCACGCGATCATGAACGAGGTCCCGTACCTCACCCACGCGCAGGGCCCCCTGGCGTCGGCGATCATGGGGATGCTGATCTCCACGCCCGAGGCCAGGATCACGGCGGAGCAGGCCAAGGGGTTGCTCGCTATGGCGGCGCAGCAGCCGGGCTACGCGCCGTCCACCCCGCCGGGCGGTCAGCACACGGCGGCCTACGCGGGGGGCCAGCCGCCCACGATGATGGGCCCGCCGCCCACCGGTTTCGCGCCGCAGCCGCCGCCCGCGCCGCGGCGGAGCACGGCCGCGCGCCGAGCGCTGACGGTCGGTGGCGTGCTCGCGGCCGTCGCCCTGCTGGCGGGCGGGTTCTTCCTCGGCAAGCCCGTGTGGGGCCCGTCGGTCGACGACGCGATGCTGCCGACCCTGACCTACGGCAGGAGCGGCGACATGCGGAGCTACTACTTCTCCGGCAGCTCCTACTACTGCGTGAACACGCCGATCGGCGCCGGGCGTTCCATCACCAGCGAGAACTGGGTGGACTGCGACGAGGACCACGACGCCCAGCTCTACGAGAGCGCGGCGGCCTACGGGCTCTCCACCGAGCAGGACACCGTGCCCGCCAGCTTCCCGGGAGACGAGTCGCTCGCCGCGTTCGCCGAGGCCAAGTGCGGGATGGCCTTTCACTCCAACCGGATCCGGGACGAGAGCCGGCCGAACCTGAAGTACCAGGCGATGGTTCCGTCGCAGGGCGAGTGGCAGCGCCGCATGGACGGCACCGACGACCCGAGGCGCAACGTCTACTGCTTCGTGGTGCCGGCCGACGGCGGCAGGCTCAACGGGTTCCAGACCAACCAGGTCGATTAGGCCCTCGCTTCCGGAGAAATTCCGGCGTGGGGCAGGCGGAACGGGCGATCCTCCGCCCCGCGGCGCGATCACGCGGCGGCACTCGCGATCGGCTCGGTCGGCGCACCCACCGGGCCGTCGAGGAGGTACCGTCAGCATCATGTCGATCGCACCGTCCACCCCGCCGACCGCCGCGCCGGGAAGACCCTTCGGCCGGGTGCTCACCGCCATGGTCACTCCGTTCGACGCCGAGGGTGCCGTCGATCTGAAGCGGGCTCAGGAGCTCGCCGTGCACCTGCTCGACCTGGGTAACGACGGGCTCGTGCTCAACGGCACCACCGGCGAGAGCCCCACCACCACCGACGCCGAGAAGGCCGACCTGATCCGCGCCGTCGTCGAGGCCGTGGGCGACCGCGCGAGCGTGATCGCGGGTGCGGGCACCTACAACACCGCGCACAGCATCGAGCTGGCCCAGGCCGCCGAGAAGGCGGGCGCGCACGGCGCGCTCGTGGTGACCCCGTACTACTCGCGGCCCACGCAGGCCGGGCTGTACGCGCACTTCACCGCCGTCGCCGACGCGACCGGGCTGCCGGTGATGCTCTACGACATCCCGCCGCGCTCGATCGTGCCGATCGAGGTGGACACGTTGCGGCGCCTCGCGGAGCACCCGCGCATCGTCGCCGTCAAGGACGCGAAGGGCGACCTGCTCGCGGGCAGCGAGGTCATCGCCAACACACACCTGGCGTACTACTCCGGTGACGACGCGCTGAACCTGCCGTGGCTGTCCGTCGGCGCCGCGGGCGTGGTGAGCGTGATCGGCCACGTCGTCGCGGGCCGGATCCGCGCCATGATCGAGGCCTACGAGGACGGCGACACCTCCACCGCGCGCACCAACCACCGCGGCATGCTCGCCGTGTACCGGGCGTTCTCGCGGGTCGGCGGTGTCGTGTTCAGCAAGACGGCCCTGCGGCTGCGTGGCTACGAGGTCGGCGAGCCGAGGCTGCCGATCGTGCCCGCCGCCGCCGAGCAGATCGAGGCGATCGCCGCCGACCTCACGGCCGCCGGTGTTCCGCTGGAGGCGCACCCGACCAGTGACTGGGCCGGCTCCCGCGTCGCGCAGGCGGACTCGGCCGCGGCCTACGTCGCGTCGACGACCCACACGAGCGTTGGGACCATTCACCGGTGACGCAACTGGTACCCGGACCCGGACCCAACAACGCTCCACCGAAGCTGCCCGAGGGAGGGCTGCGCGTCGTCGCTCTCGGCGGCATCGGCGAGGTCGGCCGCAACATGACCGTCTTCGAGTACGAGGGCAGGCTCCTCGTCGTCGACTGCGGCGTGCTCTTCCCCGAGGACGCCCAGCCCGGCGTGGACCTGATCCTGCCCGACTTCAGGGCCATCGAGGACCGGCTCGACGAGATCGACGCGCTCGTGCTCACCCACGGCCACGAGGACCACATCGGTGCCGTGCCGTTCCTGCTGCGCCTGCGGCCGGACCTGCCGGTGTACGGCTCGCGGTTCACGCTCGCGCTGCTGGCCGCCAAGTGCAAGGAGCACAAGCAGCGGCCCGTGCTGGTCGAGGTCACCGAGAGCGAGCGCCGCACGGTCGGCCCGTTCGACCTGGAGTTCTTCGCCGTCAACCACTCCATCCCCGACGCGCTCGCGGTGGCGATCCGCACGCCGGCGGGGCTGGTGCTGCACACCGGTGACATCAAGCTCGACCAGCTGCCGCTCGACGGCAGGCTCACCGACCTCGCCGGGTTCTCGCGGCTCGGCGACGAGGGCGTGGACCTGCTCTGCGTCGACTCGACCAACGCCGAGGTGCCGGGCTTCGTGACGCCCGAGCGGGACATCGGCCCCGTCCTGGACGACGTGATCGCCAGGGTGCGCCAGCGCGTGATCGTGGCGTGCTTCGCCAGCCACGTCCACCGCGTCCAGCAGGTGCTCGACGCGGCCGTGCGGCACGGCAGGCGCGTCGCGTTCGTCGGCAGATCGATGGTGCGCAACATGGACATCGCCGCCGACCTGGGCCTGCTCGACATTCCCGAGGGCCTGCTGATCAGCCTCGACGAGGCGGTGAACCTGCCCGAGTCGAAGGTGCTGTTCGTGTCCACGGGGTCGCAGGGCGAGCCGCTGTCGGCGCTGTCGCGCATGGCCAGGGGGGAGCACCGGCAGATCTCGATCCGCTCGGGCGACACCGTGGTGCTGGCCAGTTCGCTGATCCCCGGCAACGAGAACGCGGTCTTCGGCGTGATCAACGGTCTCGTGCGGCTGGGTGCCGACGTGGTGCACCAGGGCAACGCCAAGGTGCACGTGTCGGGCCACGCGTCGGCGGGGGAGTTGCTGTTCCTCTACAACGCCATCCGGCCGAGCAACGTCATGCCGGTGCACGGCGAGTGGCGGCACCTGCGCGCCAACGGCGAGCTCGCGGTGCGGACCGGGGTGGCGGCGGAGAACGTGGTGCTCGCCGAGGACGGCGTGGTGGTGGACCTGGTCGACGGCAAGGCCTCGACCACGGGACGCGTGGAGGTCGGCTACGTCTACGTCGACGGCCTCTCCGTGGGCGATGTCGGCGAGTCGACGCTGTCGGACCGCCTCATCCTCGGTGAGGGCGGCTTCATCGCCATCAACGTGGCGGTGGACTCGGCCACCGGCAGGGCGGTGACTCCGCCGACCGTGGCGGGCCGCGGCTTCTCCGACGACCCGAAGGCGCTCGACGCGGCCGTGTCGCTCGTGGAGATGGAGCTCTCGCGCACGGAGCTCGAGGGCATCACCGACACCCACCGGATCGCGCAGGCCGTCCGCAGGGTGGTGGGCCGCTGGGTCGCCGAGACCTACCGGCGGCGTCCGATGATCGTGCCCACGGTCATCTCCGTCTAGCCCTGGCCACCAGCAGGGCGGCCACCACGATGACGGCCTGCACCAGCAGGGCTCGGCGGGCACGGCGCTGTTCGACACGGGTGGGACGGCTCATGTGGTCTCCCCAGTAGGTGCGCGTTGCTCACTCGGTGGACTAGTCGCGGGAGCCGCCGGTTCCGTTCCCGTCGAGGGAACGATCCGGCGGGCTCTCGACGGGTAAGGGCTCGGCGGGTGTGGGCTGTGGTGTGCCCGGCGAGGTGAGCTGCACCAGCAGCGCGCCGCCGAGCAGCACCGCCGCGCCGAGCAGCTGGATCCAGGTCAGTGCCTCGTTGAGCAGCAGCCAGGCCGCCGCCGTGGCGATCAGCGGTTCGACCAGCGCGAGCACGCTGGCCGCGGCGACCGGCAGGTGCCGCAGCGACGAGACGCCGGCGAAGTAGGCCAGCGCCGTGGAGAACAGGGCGACGGCCACGAGCAGCACCCAGACCGGCGGCTGCCACGGCCCGAAGTCGGCAGGGCCGGTCACGATCCCCAGCGGCCACGTCCACGGCGGCGCGACGGCGCACACCGCGACGGCGCCCACCACCATGCCCCAGGTGACCATGCCCAGCGGGTGGTGGTTCGCCACGCCGCGCTCGCCGAGCAGGAAGTACGCCGCCGAGCACAGTGCCGCGCCGATGCCCGCGAGCAGGCCGATCGCGTCGAGCTGCAGCCCCTCGTGCACGCGGGCCACCATCGCGAGCCCGAGCACGGCGAGCGCGATCCCCGCCCACATCGCCCTCGGCAGCCGCACGCGGCGCACGAAGCGCACCCACAGCGCCACCAGCACCGGCGAGCTGAACTCGAGCAGGATCGCCACGCCGACGGGGATCCGCGACGCCGCGATGAAGTAGCACAGCTGCACGCCCGCGACGCCGAGCAGCCCGTAGCCCAGCAGCAGCCGCCACTGGCCCGCGGGCACCTTCAGCAGGCTGGGCCGGACCAGTGCGACGCCCACGAGCAGTACGACCGCCGCGAGCCCGATGCGCGCCGCGGCGACCTGCTGGGGCGACAGCCCGGCGAGCATGGCCGGTTTGCCGATGACCCCGGAACTGCCGAAGCACAGCGAAGCGAGCAGGAGCAAGGCCGTGCCGCGGCCCCGGTGGGCGACGAAAGTGGAACGTGCGGCGGTGACGTGGGCGGACACACCCGGACTCTAGAACCCGAGGGCGACGGTTCTCGCCTCGTTTACGCCTGCGGTGACGGCCGCCACGGGCTGCGTGTGTCGGTGGGCCGCGTGGGGTCGTGGAAGTGCGGCAGGTCGGGCTCGTTCCGGCGCAGCGGCACGAGGCCCTCGGTGATGGCGCGCATGATCGCGCCGTGGGCCTTCACGCCGTCGCCGGGCTTGCCGCCGGAGTAGGCGGAGAGGTCCACCGGGGTGCCGAAGTGGACGCGAAACGTCGGCCTGCGCAGCGGCGAGGTGAACCCGGAACGCAGCAGCGGCACGAGGTCGGCGGGTCCGTCGACGCGCTCGGTGCCCCAGTAGACGGCCTCGTGCGCGCCCCACTGGCTGATCGGCACCACGGGCACGCCCGCGGCCAGCGCGAGGCGTGCGGCGCCGGTCTTGCCGCGCTCCGGCCACAGCCCGGGATCGTGGCTGATCCGGCCCTCGGGATAGACGATGATCGGCGCCCGCGTGGTGCGCATCGCCGTGACGGCGGCGCCGAACTGGTCCACCGCCGAGGCCGAGCCGCGGTCGACGCGCAGGTGGCCACTCGCTTTCAGGGCGGGACCGATCACCGGGGCGTCCAATAGACCGCCCGCGAGCAGGAACCTCGGCGCGATGCCGATTCGCCGGCACGCGGCCATGAGCACGAACGCGTCGAAGACGCCGATGTGGTTGGCCGCCATGAGCAGCGGACGGTCGCGCAGGGCGCGCGGGACACCGCCCGTCACGCGCAGCTTGCCCGCGAGGCCGACCACCCGCTGGTCGATCGCGAGCATCGCCCGCCAGATCGCCGGAGTCGCGCCGTCGCGCTCAGGGCGTGTCGTGCTGTCTTCCTCGGGGTGCAGCGCCACCATGGGGGGAAGGATGCCACGGGTGTGACCGCCACTCGTCAGGGGATCATGCCGGAATTGTTTCCGGTGTGCCGTGAGTGGCACATGTGAATGCCGTGGCGAGCCGGTTACCGTAGAGGAATGGCGAGCGGGTCGGTGACCAAGGGGAGAAACACCGCACGTGGCGGCAGTGGCAAGGGCAGGACGCCCGCCAAGGGCGCCGCGCGGTCGCGGCCGTCCTCCTCCTCGTCCTCGTCGTCGACGAGGACGTCGCGACCCTCGGTTCGCAAGCCGCCACCTCGCAGGTCCTCCTCGACGCCGGGCACGTTCGGCAAGGCCGTGCGCGGCGGCTGGGGCCTGGTCGCCAAGGGAACCGGCAGCCTCGCGCGCGCGGTCGGCCGCACCCGCGAACTCGAACCCGAGCACCGCAGGGACGGCATCGCGCTCGGCCTGATCGCGCTCGGCCTCGTCACGGCGGTCGGCGTGTTCTGGCGCGCGGCCGGTCCGGTCGGCGAGTGGGTCACCGTCGGCATGCGCAGCATCTTCGGCGCGGGCGCCGTGGCGGTGCCGCTCGCGCTCGTGGTGGCCGCCGTGGCGCTGATGCGCTCCGAGGCCCAGCCCGAGACGCGGCCCCGCATGGTCGTGGGCACGCTGCTGGTGACGCTGTCGATCCTCGGTCTGCTGCACCTGTTCAGCGGCCGCCCTCAGGGCCACGACGACCAGATGTACGCGGGGGGCTGGCTCGGCTGGTTCGCCGGTGACCTGCCGGCCAGGGGCGTCACGATCTGGGTCGCGGTGCCGCTGCTGATCCTGACGCTCGCGTTCGGGATCCTCGTGTTCACCGCGACGCCGGTGCGCGAGATCCCGCGCCGCCTGCGCGAATGGGGCGTCGACCCCGCCGACCTCGAGGCCGACGAGCAGGCGCGCCACGATCCGGTGGCCGACGCCGACCCGGCGTCGGTGCGGCTGCGCAAGCCCTCGCGCCGCCGCCAGTCCAGCGCCGACAAGGCCGCCGAGGACCCGAGCCTGTTCGACGACCTGGCGGCCGAGCCGGCACCGGAGCCCACTGCCAAGCCGAAGCCCGCCGACGTCCCGGAACGCAAGCAGCGCAAGGCCGAACAGCCCGCGATGACCGTGACCCGCACCGTCGAGGGCGACTACACGCTGCCGTCGCCGGAGCTGCTGACGCTCGGCGACGCGCCGAAGGCCCGCAGCAAGGCCAACGACGCCATGATCGAGGCCATCACCGGCGTGCTCGAACAGTTCAATGTGGACGCCCAGGTCACCGGGTTCACCCGGGGCCCCACGGTGACGCGCTACGAGGTGGAGCTCGGGCCGGGTGTCAAGGTCGAGAAGATCACCGCGCTCACCAAGAACATCGCCTACGCCGTGGCCACCGACAACGTGCGCCTGCTCGCGCCGATCCCCGGCAAGTCCGCGGTCGGCATCGAGGTGCCCAACTCCGACCGCGAGATGGTGCGGCTCGGCGACGTGCTGCGCTCGTCCACGGCGGCGAACGACGGCCACCCGATGGTCATGGGCCTCGGCAAGGACATCGAGGGCCACTTCGTCACCGCGAACCTGACGAAGATGCCGCACCTGCTCGTGGCCGGTTCCACCGGTTCCGGTAAGTCCAGCTTCGTCAACTCGATGCTGGTGTCGCTGCTCGCTCGCGCGACGCCCGACGAGTGCCGGATGATCCTCATCGACCCGAAGATGGTCGAGCTGACGCCGTACGAGGGCATCCCGCACCTGATCACGCCCATCATCACGCAGCCGAAGAAGGCCGCCGCCGCGCTGGCCTGGCTCGTCGAGGAGATGGAGCAGCGCTACCAGGACATGCAGGCCAACCGGGTGCGCCACATCGACGACTTCAACAAGAAGGTGCGCTCCGGCGAGATCACCGCACCGCCGGGCAGCGAGCGCGAGTACCAGCCCTATCCCTACATCATGGCGATCGTCGACGAGCTCGCCGACCTCATGATGACGGCCCCGCGCGACGTCGAGGACGCCATCGTGCGCATCACCCAGAAGGCCCGCGCCGCCGGGATCCACCTGGTGCTCGCCACGCAGCGGCCGTCGGTCGACGTCGTCACCGGCCTCATCAAGACCAACGTGCCGTCGCGGCTGGCGTTCGCCACGTCGTCGCTGACCGACTCACGCGTGATCCTCGACCAGCCGGGCGCCGAGAAGCTCATCGGCATGGGTGACGCGCTGTACCTGCCGATGGGTGCGGGCAAGCCCACCCGCGTGCAGGGCGCGTTCGTCAGTGACGAGGAGATCGCGGCGATCGTCAATTTCACCAAGGACCAGGCCGAGCCCGACTACACCGACGGCGTCACCGCGGCCAAGGCAGGGGAGAAGAAGGAGATCGACGCCGACATCGGCGATGACCTCGACGTGCTCCTGCAGGCCACCGAGCTGGTGGTCACGTCGCAGTTCGGCTCCACGTCGATGCTGCAGCGCAAGCTGCGGGTCGGCTTCGCCAAGGCGGGCAGGCTCATGGACCTGCTGGAGACCAGGGGAGTGGTGGGGCCCTCGGAGGGCTCGAAGGCGCGCGACGTGCTCGTCAAGCCCGAGGACCTGCCCGGCACGCTTGCCCTGATCCGCGGTGGCGGCGACGCGGCCGGCTCCGACGACGAGGACCTGGACTAGCGCTAGTTGAGGTGAAGGGCACCTTTACTGCGTTGAACGCAGTAAAGGTGCCCTTCACCTCACGTGCCAGGACTCAGCTGGCGCCGAACTGGCGGACGGCCTGGTAGTAGGTCCAGGCGGCGCCGTCGCACTGCCAGCGGCCCGCACAGATCGTCTTCATGTCGGCGTGGAAGTTGTCGTCGATGGCCTTGCGGTTGGCCTCGGTGAAGCGGCTCTGCGACTTGTAGTTGCGGTAGCCGAAGTCGTGGCGGTGGCAGGCGGCCGTGAAGTCGTAGCCGAGCGGCTTGTCCGGAGACCACGAGCACGCGTCGGACGACCAGTCGAGCACGTCCGAGTGCGGAGCCGTCGCTCGCGTGGTGCTGAACTGCGACAGCGACAGGTCGTACAGGTAGTCGTCGGTGATCTCCTGGGCGCTCGCGGCGGGCGCCACGCCCGAGCCGAGGAACAGGGTGACGGTGACGGCGGCGGTACCGACGGCACCGCGGAGGGTGCGGCGCAGGGCGGACGCGGGCATGGCGGGGCTCCTCGCTGATCAGTCACGGGGACGGTCGTGATCAGCTTCGGGTGCGCCGGTTGCCACCACCACCGCCGGACGCGCGAACAGTGGGTGAATTGCCGACTACGTGCCGCTACTCGCGGCGATGCCCGTCGAGCTCCAGCAGCATGCGCGTGTTGCCGAGGGTGTTGGGCTTGACGAAGGGCAGGTCGAGGAACTCGGCGACGCCCGTGTCCAGCGAGCGCCGCATCTGTTCGTACACCTCGCGAGGCACCGGCGTGCCCTCGATGGCCCGGAACCCGTGACCCGCGAAGAACTCGGTCTCGAAGGTCAGTACGAAGATCCGCGGCAGCCCGAGGTCGACCGCCAGGTCGATGAGCCTGCGGACCAGCAGGTGACCGATGCCGTGGCCGCGCATCGAGCGCTCCACGGCGACCGTGCGGATCTCCGCGAGGTCCTCCCACAGCACGTGCAGGGCGCCGCAGCCGACGATCTCGCCGTCGAAGTCGGCGACCCAGAACTCCTGCATGTCCTCGTAGAGGGTCACGAGCTCCTTCTCGAGGAGCACCTTGCCCGCGTCGGAGTCGACCAGCGCCTTGATCCTGCGGACGTCCGCGATACGAGCGCGGCGAATGTGCGGTGACTCCACCCCCGAGACGCTAGCGGGCGGCCTCCGCGCCACCGACCAGGGTCTGCTCGTTACCCTGGTCCGGTGTCTTCCGCTGATTCCTCCCCCGGTCGCCGGGTCTCCCTGCTGACCCTCGGCTGTGCCCGCAACGAGGTCGATTCCGAGGAGCTCGCCGGCAGGCTCACCGCCGGTGGCTGGGAGCTCTCCGCGGACCCGGAGGACAGCGACGTCGTCGTGGTCAACACCTGCGGTTTCGTCGAGGCCGCGAAGAAGGACTCGGTGGACACGCTGCTGGCGGCCTCCGACACGGGCGCGAAGGTCGTCGCCGTGGGCTGCATGGCCGAGCGCTACGGGCGCGAGCTGGCCGACAACCTGCCTGAGGCCGACGCGGTGCTCGGGTTCGACCACTATCCGGCGCTGGCCGATCGGCTCGCCGACATCGCCGAGGGCCGCGAGATCGCCTCGCACACGCCTGCCGACCGCAGGACCCTGCTGCCGATCAGCCCGGTGGAGCGGCCCGCGGCGGCGGAGCAGGTCACGGTGCCCGGCCACGCGGGCTGGGGCCCGCGCGTGCTGCGCTCGCGCCTCGACGACGCGCCGGTCGCCGCGCTGAAGATCGCCTCCGGCTGCGACCGCCGCTGCTCGTTCTGCGCCATCCCGTCGTTCCGCGGCTCGTTCGTGTCCCGCCACCCCGACGAGATCGTCGCCGAGGCCGAGTGGCTCGCCACCCAGGGCGCGCGCGAGCTGTTCCTGGTCAGTGAGAACTCCACGTCGTACGGCAAGGACCTCGGCCGCGAGCTCGGCGGCACCCGCGCGCTGGAGGCGCTGCTGCCGAGGCTGGCGGCCGTCGACGGCATCGACCGCGTGCGCGTGTCGTACCTGCAGCCCGCCGAGACGCGTCCCGACCTGGTGCGCGTGATCGCGACGACGCCCGGCGTCGCCGACTACTTCGACCTGTCCTTCCAGCACTCCAGCGAGGCGGTGCTGCGCCGGATGCGCCGGTTCGGCTCCACCGACTCGTTCCTGGCGCTGGTGGACCAGATCCGCGAGTACGCGCCCGAGGCGGGCATCCGCACCAACGTGATCGTCGGCTTCCCCGGCGAGACCGAGGACGACGTGGCGGAGCTGGAGCGCTTCCTCACCGGCGCGCGGCTCGACGCGGTCGGCGTGTTCGGCTACTCCGACGAGGACGGCACCGAGGCCGAGGGCTTCGACGGCAAGCTCGACGAGGAGACCGTCGCGGAGCGCGTCGGCCGCCTCTCGGCGCTGGTGGAGGAGCTCACCGCGCAGCGCGCCGAGGACCGGATCGGCACCGTCGTCGACGTACTGGTGGAGACCGTGGACGACGAGGTGACCGGCCGGGCCGCGCACCAGGCGCCCGAGGTCGACGGCGAGTGCGTGGTGCTCGACGCGGACGGCTGCAAGCCGGGTGAGCTGCTGCGATGCGAGGTCGTGGACAGCGCGGGCGTGGACCTGGTCGTGCGTCCCCTCGAGCCCGTCGCCGGCAGCGCACCGTGAGTGCCGAGACAGGCGGCGCCGACCGGAAACCCGAGGTGGGCGACGTCGCGGCGACCCCTGCCGTGGCGGCGGTGCCGACGCTGAACGCGGCCAACGTGCTGACGTTGTCGCGGCTGGTCCTGGTGCCGTTGTTCGTGCTGGCGCTGTTCACCGCCGACGGCACCGATCCGGTGTGGCGCTATGTCGCCACGGCGGTGTTCGCGCTCGCCGCGCTCACCGACCGCGTCGACGGCTGGGTGGCGCGCAAGTACAGCCTGATCACCGACTTCGGCAAGATCGCCGATCCGATCGCGGACAAGGCGCTGATCGGCGCCGCCCTCGTAGGGCTGAGCGTGCTCGGCGAGCTGCCGTGGTGGGTCACGATCGTCATCGCGGTGCGCGAGCTGGGCGTCACGCTGCTGCGGTTCTGGGTCATCCGGCACGGCGTCATCCCCGCGAGCCGGGGCGGCAAGGCCAAGACACTGGCCCAGAGCATCGCGATCGGGTCGTACCTGCTGCCGTTGGGCACGTGGGCCGACCCGGTGTGCTGGACGCTGATGGGCCTCGCGCTGGTGCTGACCGTCGCGACCGGGCTCGACTACGTGGTCAGGGCAGTCCGGCTGCGGGCGGGACGCGGCGCCTGATGGAGGCGGCGAGGCTGGTCGCCGAGCTGGTCCGGCGAGGCCAGACGGTCGCCACGGCCGAGTCGCTCACGGCGGGTTTGGTGTGCGCCGTGCTCACCGAGGTGCCCGGTTCGAGCGCCGTCGTCCGCGGCGGTCTGGTCGTCTACGCCACCGACCTCAAGGAGTCGCTGGCGGGCGTCGACGGCGCGCTGCTGGCCGAGCACGGCGCCGTGCACCCCGAGGTCGCCGCCCAGCTCGCCGAGGGCGCGCGCACGCGCTGCGGGGCCGACTGGGGCCTCGGGCTCACCGGTGTGGCCGGACCGGATCCGCAGGACGGCGTCGCCGTCGGCACCGTCTTCGTCGCCGTGGCGGGCGCGGGGGTGCGCACCACGCGTACGCTGCGGATTGACGGAGACCGCGAGGCCGTGCGGAGGGCGTCGGTGACCGGCGCGCTCGGACTGCTCGGGGAACAATTGGCGTGATCCGCGCGTTCGCCCTTGGCGGACGCTCGTGTCAACACCTGCGTTCTGTCGTCTGGTCTCGGTAACGTGGTCAGTAGCTGAAGGGAGGCGCGAGATGACCGTGCTGTTGCGCGAGGCGATCGGTGATCGGCTCCGCCATGCCCGCACCACCAAGCGTCGGACGCTGCGCGACATCTCCCGCGCCGCCAAGGTCAGCCTGGGGTACCTCTCGGAGGTCGAGCGAGGCCAGAAGGAGGCGTCCAGTGAGCTGCTCGCGTCCATCTGCGAAGCGCTGGACCTGCCACTCGGCGAGCTCCTGCACCACGTCGCCGCGGACGTCTCCGCACTGGACAAGGTCGACACGGCCGACGTCGCCGAGCAGGTGGAGCCCGCCGAGCGCGGCGAGCCCGCCACTGCGAGTGCCGGAGAGCGCGGCTTCGAGGGCGGCCGCATGGTGTCCGGCGGCCGGATGGTCACCGGCGTCGGCGGCAACGACCTGGCGGACCTGCGGCTCTCGCCCACGCTGCGCACCACCATCCACGCGCCGAACTCCAAGGCCGTCCTCGCCGCGTGACGTGCGGGAAGGGGGTCGCGGACGGCGCGGCCCGGTCGGCCCTCAGGGCCATCCCTGAATTCCCCCGGGGTCGCCTGGAATGACGGTCGTTGACCTGACACGATGGAACCCAACACCGGGGGTCGCGCGTTGCCAGGACACAGGCGAGCGGTGACAGCACCGGACAACAAGCCCGTGGGACGTGAGAAGGCAGGCGGAGGAGATGGCCAACCCTTTCGTGAAGTTCTGGAAGTACCTCATGGCGGCGTTCTCGTCGAAGGTTGACGAGCACGCCGACCCGAAGGTGCAGATCCAGCAGGCCATCGAGGAGGCGCAGCGCAACCACCAGGCGCTCTCCCAGCAGGCGGCTTCGGTGATCGGTAACCAGCGGCAGCTGGAGATGAAGCTCAACCGGCAGCTCGGCGAGGTCGAGAAGCTGCAGGCGTCCACCCGCCAGGCGCTGGTCCTCGCCGACGAGGCGCGGTCGAAGGGCGACGAGAAGAAGGCCCAGGAGTTCGAGACCGCGGCCGAGGGCTTCGCCGCCCAGCTGGTCACCGCCGAGCAGAGCATCGAGGACCTCAAGACCCTGCACGACCAGTCGCTGCAGGCGGCCGCCCAGGCCAAGCAGGCCGTGGAGCGCAACGCCAGCATGCTGCAGCAGAAGCTGGCCGAGCGCACCAAGCTGCTGTCGCAGCTGGAGCAGGCCAAGATGCAGGAGCAGGTCTCCGCCTCGCTCACGCAGATGACCGAGCTGGCCGCGCCCGGCAACACGCCGTCGCTCGACGAGATCCGCGACAAGATCGAGAAGCGCTACACCACGGCGCTCGGTTCGGCGGAGCTCGCGCAGAACTCGGTCCAGGGCCGCATGATGGAGGTTCAGCACTCCACGACGCAGCTCGCCGGCCACAGCAGGCTCGAGCAGATCCGTGCGTCGATGAAGGGCGAGTCGGTGGCGCAGGTGACCGACGGCTCCGCGGCGTCCGGTTCGGCGGCCCCGGCGGCGTCCTCCGGCCCGGATGTCCAGAAGGAGATCCAGGCCAGGGTCGACGCCGAGCGTCAGAAGAACGAGGCCTGAGCGGCAGGCTGGGGACGACGATCATGGCCGAGGGCGGGTCGGGCAAGCCGGGCAAGGGTAATTTCAGCGAGTTCAACGCGAAGCTGGAAAAGCACATCGAGCGGCTGCCCGACTACGCCCAGAAGGCCCAGGAAAAGCTTCAGAAGTACCAGAAGTACCTGCCGAACCAGTCCGGCGACCGGAGCGGTTCGCGGGACGAGAGCACTACCCGGGACGAGACCACGGAGCGTCCCGAGGAGCAGGAGAAGCAGCCGAGGACGGCGAACGCGCCGCTGCGGCCTCGTGAGGTCGCGGCCATCACGGACGTGCGCGACAAGTGGGCTCGCTGGAACGACCCGGCCGCCAAGCTGGAGCGCCGCAAGCGCAGGACCTCGAAGGCCGTCACGCTGTTCATGATCCTGACGCTGCTGGCCGTGCTGTGGGCCGTCGGCGGCTACTTCGGGATCACCGGCTCCCAGGAGGGGTTCGAGGGCGCCTTCGGCGGCATCACCGCCGTGGTGATCTTCGGAGTTCTCGGGGTGCGCACCGGGATGCGCCTGCGTCAGCTCAAGCGCACCGAGGTGCCCGCCCCGGCGGCCCCGCGGCGGATGCCGTCGGCGAACTCCGCCGCACGCAAGCCGATGGAGCGTCTCGCCGAGAGCGAGGCGACCCTGACGGAGCTGCTCGGGCAGCTCGCCACGCCCGCGCACGGCGCCTCGGGCGCCGTGCCGGAGGTGTCGGTCGAGGACGCCAGGGCCACCGCCACCGAGGCGGCGACGACCCTGCGTTCCCTGGCCGCCCGCATCCAGTCCATCGAGCGCGCCAAGGCGTCGGCTCCGGCGGGGGAGCGCCCGGCACTGGACTCCGCGGTCCGCGCGCTCACCGAACAGCTCGACGACGGCGTCGAGGGCTACGGCAGCCTCGTCGCCGCCGCCGGCCGTGCCGTCGCGGCCAGCAGCAGTGGGGTGAGCCCCGCGAAGGAGTCGCTCACCGACGCGACCGACCGTCTCGCCGGTCTGGCACTCGCACTGCGCGAACTGTCCTGACGCCGCCGCCCGCTGGTGACCTGTCACCAGCGGGCGTGCGCCCGTCAGCGCCGGGGCTTGTTCTGCACGGCCAGGGTCCGGTTGATCCGCCGCACCACGTCGGGGCCGTGCAGCGCGAACGCGGTGTAGACCTGGACGAGGCTCGCCCCCGCGTCGAGCATGCGCTGCGCGTCGTCGGGGCCTGAGATGCCGCCGACGCCGATCACGGGAAGCCGGTCGCCCGCCTCTTCGCTGACGAACCGCACGACCTCGCGCGCCCGCTCGGTGAGCGGCCTGCCGGACAGCCCGCCCGCCTCAGCGGCCACGGGTGTGTCGGCGGGTGCGAGTCCTTCGCGGCCGAGTGTGGTGTTGGTGGCGATGATCCCGGCGACGTCGTGTTCGAGGCACACCTCCAGCAGCTCGCCGAGCGCCTCGTCGGACAGGTCGGGGGCGACCTTCACCAGCAGCGGGGTCGGCGCCGTTCCCTCCTCGGCGAGTGCGACGGTCATGCCGCGCAGTTCGGCCAGCAGTTCGGCCAGTGCCGTGCGGTCCTGCAGCTCCCGCAGCCCCGGGGTGTTCGGTGAGCTGACGTTGATGGCCACGTAGTCGGCGTAGCGGTTCAGCGCGTGCAGGGAGGCCTGGTAATCCGCCACGGCGTCCTCGAGCGGGGTGACCTTGGACTTGCCGATGCTGATGCCCAGCGGAACGGGCGGCGTGCCGCGCGCGTCCAGGCGAGCCGCGAGGGCGTCCGCACCCGCGTTGTTGAAGCCCATCCGGTTGATCACGGCGTCGCTGTCGGCGAGGGTGAACAGGCGGGGGCGGGGGTTGCCGGGCTGGGCCAGCCGGGTGACGGTGCCGACCTCCACGAACCCGAACCCGAGTGCGGGCCACGTGTGCAGCGCGCGGCCGTCCTTGTCCATCCCCGCGGCGAGGCCGACGCGGTTGGGGAAGCGGATCCCGAAGACGGTGACCGGGTCGTCGGCGGCGGCGTAGACCCGGCGCAGCGCGGCCAGCGCGGGCGGGACGGAGCCGAGTCCGCCGAGTGCGCGCACGGTGCGCTCGTGCACCACCTCGGGGTCGGACTTGCTGAGGCGGTACAGCGCGGGACGCACGATCTTGTCGAAGAGCACGCGACCATGCTGCCTGATCGCGCTGCGGGACCGAACGGGCCCCGGAACGTGAAAGGCCCCCTGCGCGACTCCCGAACGTCGTCAGCCGTTCGGGCCCGAGCCGGACCAAGCTCGGAAACTGCAGGGGGCCGGTGGCTGCCTGGTATTCACCGCCAGGCACACGTCACGACTGCGGGCCCGCGACCTCGCGGTCAGCGTGCCCAGGTGGTCCGTGTGCTGCCCGTCAGCGGACAGCCACCTCACGAGTCCTATAGCCGTTCAACTTCGGACCACCTCCTTTCTCGTGTGCCCCAACGCTATGCGAGACAAGCGTTGTCCGGCAACAGATTTTCAGTTCCGTCACGAGAGTCTGTCGATCACCACCGGTGTCGCGGGATGGCGAGTATCCTGTAGTGGCTACCGCGCCGGAGCGGGACCGTGCTGGCAGTGCGGGCAGAACCACGTGGGCCTGCCCTGCGCGCCGTCGCCCTGCGTGCCCACGCGAAGCCGCCCTCCACAACGGAAGCAGCCCTGCCGGGTGCGCTCGTACACCCAGTTGCGCCTGCCGCGCGCGGTCTCGCCCGTGGTGCTCTGCTCCCACCGCCAGGCGTTGGCCAGCAACAGCTTCCTGGCCAGCGCCACCGTCTCGGCAGCGTCCACCGCGGACGCCGGGGTCCACGGTGTCACGCCGAGCAGGAAGCAGATCTCGCACTTGTAGAGGTTGCCGACACCGGCCATCACGCGTTGGTCGAGCAAGGCCACTCCGAGTTCCAGCGCGGGCCTCGATGCCAGCGCGCGGGTGGCGGTCTCCGCGTGTTCGTCCGTCCACTCCGGATCGAGCAGGTCCGGGCCCAGGTGGCCGACGAGGCGCTGTTCCTCGCCCGTCGGCAGCAGCGCGAGGTCGTGCACGCGAAAGCCCACGGCCTCCGTGGTGTCGGTGGTCAGCACCACGCGGGCGTGGTGTCCCGGCATGCTCCAGCGCGCCCCGCGGGGAAAGACCCGCCACGAGCCGTCCATCTTCAGGTGGCTGTGCAGGCTCAGCTCGCCGGAGAACCGGATGAACAGGTGCTTGCCGACGGTGCGCACGCCGAGCACGTCGCGTCCGGCGAGGTCCTTGGTCGCCAGCGCGGGATGGCGGAAGTCGGTGCGCGTGAGCTGTTTGCCGGTCAGCCCCCTGTCGAGTTTTCTGCCGGTGAGGAAGACGGTGTCGCCCTCGGGCATCCTCAGCCGATCTCGCGCTCGGCGAGCTCGCGCAGCGCGGGGAACTCCGACGTCGTCTCGGCCGCGGCGGGCTCGTCGGGAGCGGTCTCGGCGGTCTCGACGGCTGCGGCGCCCTCGGCGGTCTCGGGCTGCTCGTGGTCGAGGCGGTGCCTGCCCGCCCTGCTGGAGCGCAGGATCTTGGCGAGCACCATGTTGAATGTCAGCCCGATCTCCTGCGCGCCCGGCGACTTCCACTCGTGGATCGGGACGCACGCGCCCTGCGCCTGCTGGATCGCCAGCCGGTCGGGGATCGCGGTGGGCATCACGAGCCTGCCGAAGGACTCGCGCAGCTCCTGCACGCGGTACTGGTGCTCGTACGAGCGGGCTCGCAGCCGGTTGACCAGCACCCCGGCGGGCCGCAGCCGCGGGTTGTGCTCCGCGCGGATCGTCTCGATCGCCTCGAGCGCGCGCTCGGCGCCCGACACGGCGTACATCGTCGGCTCCGTGACCAGCAGCGCCGTGTCGGCGGCCATGAGGGCCGAGCGGGTGAGCCTGCCCAGCGACGGCGGGCAGTCGAGGATCGCGATTTCGTACGGGTCGCCGGGCGGCGACGTCGTGAGCTCGTCGAGCGCCCTGGCCAGGTTGTCGAGCCTGCGGCTGTTCGGACCGGGCTCGTTGAGTAGCTCGAGGTCCTCGGAGCTCACGAGCACGTCGAGGTCCTCGCTCCAGCCGCTCGGCGCGAGCGCCTGCTCGATCACGGCCAGCCTCGGCGTCTCCAGGACGTCGGTGAGGGTCGCCTCCGTGAGCGGTGGGTCCAGCGTCGCGGTGGCGTTGCCCTGGGGGTCGAGGTCCGCCACGAGCGCGCGGGACCCCCTGCGCAGCGCAGCCGAGGCGATACCCAGCGCAACTGTCGTCTTACCGACGCCTCCCTTGAGGCTCAGTACGGCCACCGTGTGCACGACTGCGAGCGTAGTCGTATCCGGAGCGGAGTCGTGGCCGGTCGAGGTGAGTGGACACGAGTGGCCCAACTACGCTGCGGACCATGCGAACGGAGACTTCGGCCGGGCACGGGTCGGCCACCGTCCGGAAGGTGCTGGAGGCGGAGCTGCGCGCCGCGCGTGACCGGGGCGCCCAGCGACCCCGGGTGATCGACGTCGGCGGTGGTAGCGGGGTGTGGGCGGTCCCGTTCGCGTCCGAGGGCTGCCTCGTGACCGTCGTGGAGCCCAACCCGAACGCGCTGGCAACCCTGCAGCGCAGGGCCGCCGAGGTCGGCGTCTCCGACCTGATCACCGTGGTGGCCGACGACTCCGACGCGCTCGGCACCCGCGTGCCCGACGGTTCGGCCGACCTGGTGCTGGCCCACGGGCTGCTCGAGGTGGTGGACGACCCGGCGCGCACGATCTCCGCGCTCGCCGCCGTCGTCGCGCCGGGTGGTGCGGTGTCGGTGCTGGTCGCCAACCGGCACGCGGCCGTGCTGCACCGCGCACTCGCCGGCCGCCTCGGTGAGGCACGCAGGCTGCTCAGCGAGCCCGACGGCGTGCTCACCGACGACGCCGAGACGCTGCTGCGCCGGTTCGACGCAGCAGGTCTCGAGACGCTGCTCACCGGAGCCGGTCTGGACGTCGCGCTCGTCCAGGGCGACGGCGTGGTCTCCGACGCCGTGCACAGCCTCGCCGCCGAGTCGGCGAACGAGGTGGCGTCGTGGGAGTCCGACGTGGCCGAGTTCGAGGCCCTCGCCGCGGGCACCCCGCCGCTGCGCGACATCGCGAGCAGGCTGCACGCGCTGGCCCGCCGCCCGGCGTGAGCCCACGGCGTCCCGAGTTTGTCGGAGGCGCCGGATAGCCTGCGGGCATGGGACGAAACGCGGCGCTGCCCGCGGGCTTCGAGCGGTTCCGCGCGTCGGGGGAGAGCACACCGGACGACACCGGCTGCGGTGTGCTGCACGTCGACATGGACGCGTTCTTCGCCGCCGTCGAGCTCCGGAGCAGGCCCGAACTCGTCGACCGGCCCGTGGTGGTGGCCGGGGCGGGACCCCGTTCGGTGGTCCTGTCGGCGAACTACCCGGCGCGGCGTTACGGCGTGCGCTCGGCGATGCCGGTCGGCGCGGCGCGGCGGTTGTGCCCGCAGGCCGTGTGGATCCCGCCGAGCAGGGGTGCCTACAGCGAGGTCTCCCGTGGGGTCATGGCGATCTTTCGGGACCTGACGCCACTCGTGGAGCCCCTGAGCCTCGACGAGGCGTTCCTGGACGTGAGCGGTGCACTGCGCAGGCTCGGCACCACCCCGGCCGGCATCGGCGCGCTCATCCGGGAGCGGGTCGCCGCCGAGCACGGCATCACCTGCTCGGTCGGCGTCGCGGGAGCCAAGTTCGTCGCCAAGCTCGCCTCCGGCATGGCCAAACCGGACGGGATGCTCGTGGTGCCGGTGGCCCAGACCCTGACGTTCTTGCACCCGCTGCCGCTCTCTGCGCTGTGGGGCGTGGGCAAGAAGACCGAGGAGAACCTGCGCAGACTCGGTCTCGACACCATCGCCGACGTCGCGAAGACGCCGCCGGACCGGCTGCGGCGCAGCCTCGGCACGGCACTCGGCGAGCACCTGCACGCGCTGGCCAACGGGCTCGACGACCGCGCCGTGGTGCCCGAGTCGGAGGACAAGTCCATCGGCGCCGAGCACACCTTCGACGTCGACCAGCACGATCGCGCGCTGCTGCACCGCGAACTGCTGCGCCTGGCCGAGCGGGTCGCGGCCACGCTGCGCGCCAAGGGCGTGCGCGGACGGACGGTGTCGATCAAGGTTCGGTTCGCGGACTTCCGGACCATCACCCGCGCGCGTACTCTGCTTTCGGCGACGGACGTGGCCCGGGAGTTGCACACCACGGCCGTCGCGCTGCTGGACGAAGCGGCCTCCGGCGCGGCCGTGCGGCTGCTCGGGGTCCGGGTCGAAGGTCTGTCCACCGGCGAAGGTGGCGAGCAACTCAGCTTCGACACGCCGGCCCCCCGCTGGCGGGAAGCGGAGATCGCCGCCGACGTCGCGCGGTCCAAATTCGGCGCCGCCGCCATCCGACCAGCCTCGTTGTTATCACCCGATGAGGGGTGACATTCGTCGCGCTGCTGTGCTCGAACGTCCGCAGCCGGGCCTTTCGTGCAAATCTCTACGTGCTTGATGCGAGATCGGGTAGTCGTTCGGGCGCGGGGCTCGTATCCTGGTGGGGACACCCCCGATCGGGGGGTCGTTGGGTCCACGACGTTGCGCGGTCCGGCGCCCGCCATGGGGTCGGAGACAACGCTGTGCCGGAGGAGGAAAGATGCCACTCTCCGAGCATGAGCAGCGGCTGCTCGATCAGATCGAGCGCGAGCTCTATGCCGAGGACCCCAAGTTCGCATCAACGGTACGTGGCAGCAAGATGCGACGCCCCACGCGCCGGAGGCGCATCCAGGGGGTAGCCCTGTTCGTGGTGGGCGTCGCATTGCTGGTGCTCGGTGTCGTGGTGCCGTTCCGGGTCGCCGAGATTCCGTTGATCAGCGTGCTCGGGTTCCTCGTCATGTTCTTCGGGGTTCTGGTTGCCGTCACTGCCATGCGAGCCCGTGGGGAGCCGAGTGAGAAGGACGCCAAGAGCGCCGGTGGCGGGGGCGGAGGCAGCGGTGGGAAACAGCCGCGCCGCAGCTCCTTCACCCAGCGCATGGAAGAGCGTTTCCGGCAGCGTTTCGAAGATCGTTAGCTCCGGCCTCACAGTGTCGACGTGAGCAGGGTGCCGCACCACGGCACCCTGCTCACTCGTTTGCACACCCCGCTGCTCGCAAAGCTCAGCTCAGCACGAAGGACCCCCCGGCCACCGCGGCCGAGGGGTCCTTCGTGCTGAGCACAGTCAGAGGTGCGGGCCCGGTGAGCCGCCGGAGTCCGGCGGTCAGCTCTCCGCGCGCCTGCGGAACAGCGAACGGGGGAGCAGCCTGCCGCGCCACGACAGCGGCGCCGTGCGGCGCAGGCTCGCGCGCAGGCTCTGGAACGCGCGCGCGAACTCCGGGTCGTTCTCCCCGGCATCGGGGCTGTACCACGACCGCTCGACCACGCCGACGACTGTGCGCAGGTCGTTCTTGCCCTGTTCGTCGAGGTGGTGGCGCTGAGCGACCTTCTGCGCGGCCAGGCGCACCGTGTCGGTCTTCGGGATCTCGATCCCGCGGTCGGCACACTCGTCGAGCAGCTCGTCCCATGCCGCGCTCGCCGCAGTGGGCTGCCGGTCCTCGATCGTCCGCAGGCGGTTGCGGCGTCGTTGCTTCCGCAGCAGCGACGGGGTGAGCCCCAGACCGGCCAGCACGAGCAACGCCAGCGCGGCGCTCCAGTGCCACTGCCAGGCGAGCAACAGCAACGACAGCAGCCACAGCGCGCCCGCGAGCGGGGCGAGCCAGTTCGGCAGGGGCGGACCGGTCGAGGTGTGGCGCCCGCTCGTCATCCGTCTGCCCAGCACCAGCACGGCCGCGGTCAGCAGCACCGCCAGGACGGCGGAGACGAGAGAGCCCCAGCCCGACCACGACGGCGCGGTGTAGAACGGCTCGTCCCTCGGGCCGCCACCGCCCTGCGCCTGGTCCTCCGGCACCGGGTTCTGCGAGGACTGCTCGCTCGACGACGAGGTCGGCACGTCGTCCTGCGCCGAGGACGACGGCGCGTCCGGGGTGTCCTCAGGAGCGAGGTATGGCGGCACGTAGCCGCGGCCGTCGGAGAGCGGCGTCGGGTCGAAGGTCACCCAGCCGCGGTCGCCGAAGTAGACCTCGACCCAGGCGTGCGCGTCCTGCGAGGTGATGGTGCGGCCCTCACCCGTCGGGTAGCCCGTGGTGAAGCCGATCGCCACGCGGGAGGGGATGCCGATCGCGCGCAGCATCACGGCCATCGACGAGGCGTACTGCTCGCAGAAGCCGCGCTTGCCGTTGAGCACGAAGTCGGCCAGCGCATCGGGGTCGGTGACCGGCGCCGTCTCGGTGTCGTAGACGAACCCGTTCTCGGCGCCGAAGTAACGCCAGATCGCCTCGGCCCTGTCGAAGTTGTTGGTGGCGCCCTCGGTGAGCTGCTCGGCCAGGTCCACCACGCGCGGGTCGACGTCGTCGGCGGTGGTGTAGACGGGCGGCAGTTCCTCGGTCTTCGGGTCGGTGACCCGCAGGTCGTCCTTCGACGGTTCCTCGAGCGAGGCGACCTCGATGTACGGCGCGGGGCGCTGCCTGCGCTCGCGGAACACCGTGCCGCTCGTGTTGTCGTAGTACCAGCCCTCGGAGAGATTGCGCAGGCCGCGCGGAGAGCCGTAGGTCGGCAGCCACAGGTCGAACCAGTTCACCGGCTCGATGCGGATCTCGCGGCTCGGTCCGCTGCCGTCGTCCCCGGGAGCCGCGGGCAGTGGCCCGTTGGCGGGCACCCCGGCCGGCATTGGGCCGTCCGGCAGCCCCCAGCCCTGGCCTGGACGGTAGGTGTCGAGCGTGAACGCGCGCATCAGCCGCCGGTCCTCGCCCAGTCCCTGCACCCGGAACAGCTCGACGTTCGAACCCTGGTCGAGCATTCCGCGCAGCGACGTGAACGGGTTGACGCCCAGCCCGCCGGGCGCGTTGTCCCCGCCCGAGGACGAGCCGGGCAGGCTGCCCTCGGTGCCGATCGCGGTGACGGTGGAGCCTGCCACGAGCCCGACGACGAGCGCCGCGGCCACCACCGCGACCGGCGCCGACGCGCTGCCGGGTGAGGCGCCGATCCCCGGGGTGGTGCGGTTGCGCCACGTGCGCTGGCGGTGGGCGCCGTCGACGGCGAGCAGCGCGGCGAACGAGGCGGTTCCGAGGGCGAAGGTCCACCAGGGGAGCAGGTCGCCCGCGAGTGCGGAGGGCACCGCGTACACGCAGAGCAGGATCAGCCCGGTCGCCGCGGGTGCCGTCGCCGCCACCGCGAGTGTGTCGACCAGGACCGCGACGAGTCCGATCGCGATCGTGACCAGGCACAGGATCGGCGGGCTCGCCTCCACGGGAGGCAGCCCGGTGCGGATCTCGTCGAACGCCGCCACCAGCACGTCGTTGAGCTCGGCGAGTGCCTCGGGGCCGGGGATGATCGCCAGCATCCCGCTGTTGGTGAACACGCCGGTCACCAGGAACAAGAGCACCAGCAGCTGCGCGAGCCCGACGAGCGGAGCCGGTGTGCGGACCGTCCGCAGCGCCAGTCCCGTGCAGCCGACGAGCAACGTGACCACGATGATGTAGCCGAGCCACGAGAGCCCCTGGATCACTCCCGTGAGCGAGGTCGCGGCACCGATGGTGGCCAGGCCCGCCAGCGCGGGCGTGACGATCGTGGTCCCCGGCAGCGACTGCGGCGGCTCCGACGGCGGCGTCGGTGGCGCCGGGTGCGGCCGCGGCGGTGCGCCGGCCGTCATGCGTAGCCGCCGAGCAGGGAGGCGCCGGGGGAGACCGCGCGGCACAGTTCCGTCCAGACCTGTGGGATCCCCATCGCCGGCGTCGCGACCACCACGCCCCAGCCCGCCGCGCGCAGCAGCGCGGCCGACTCGTCCGTGGCGGCAGCCCGGTGCTCCGGTGCGCTGACGCCGCCCGCCCACGCGGGCGTGTCGAGCAGCACGGCGAGGCTGCGGGTGCCGCGCGGACGGAACTTCGTCAGCTCGTGCACGGAGTCGTTGCTGATCGTGCCCAGCACGGCGATGAGCTCCTGTCCCTGAGCCGGGTCGAAGCCCGTGGTGATGTCGCGCTCGTGCGCGGGCTGCAGGGCGGCGAGCGCGTCGAGCACGACGTTGTCGTGGTTCGGGCCGCCTCCGCCGGGGGTGTCGGCGAGCACTCGGCCATGCTCGCTGACCAGCCGCACCCGCTGTCCCGCGCGGCCGAGGTGCAGACCGACGCTCGCGGCGAACTCGACGGCCCACTCCAGGCTCGCGCCGGGACCGGCGCCGTGGTGGGCGGCGGCCCGGTGGTCGAGCAGCACTGTCGTGCCGCCGCGCCACGGCCGTTCCTCGACGCGCACCATCAGCTCGTCGCGGCGCGCGGTGGAGCGCCAGTGCACCTTGCGCAGGTCGTCGCCCTGCCGGTAGTTGCGCACGATGACGTCGGTCTCGCCCTGGCCCGCGTGCAGGCGGATGCTGCCGTCGTCGCCCGAGCCGATCCCTGCGCCTGCGGGCATCCCCCACAGCCGCACGACCCGGGGCACCACCACGAGCCGGGAGTGCGAGATCAGCTCGCGCTCGAACTCGCACAGGCCGAACGGGTCGGTGATCGTCGCGCGCAGCGGCCCGATCTGCTGGACACCGCGCAGCGAGGGCTGCAGCGGATACCGCAGTGCCACCGAACGGTGCTGGGGCAGCCGCTCCACGACGAAGCGGGGCCGTGAGCCGAGCGCGTAGGGGATGCCGTCCTCGAGCAGGATGTTGCCTGCGGGCAGGTGGCCGCTGCGCCAGATGTCGAGCTGAACCTCGCCGTGGCCGCCCACGGGAACGCGTTCGGGCAGCAGGGTGCGCGAGGCGCCGATGCGCACCTTCGACGCCGAGGCCAGCAATGCCACGAACAGTGGCAGCGCGACCACGAACACGGCGACGCGCAGCAGGTCGCGCTCGTTGAGCACGACCGAGCACACCGCGGCGGCGACGCCAGCGGCGAGCAGGCAGCGACCCCGGGTCGTGAGCCCGGAGAGCGTGCGCCACGGCGCCTGCCGCGAGCGGGTCGGCGCGGTGGCCGGATCAGCTGGGGATGACCTGGTCACGTGGGTCCGTCTCCCGGGTCGTTACCGGTGGCCCAGTCCATTGCCGCCGTGCGGGACCGGCACCCGGTGCAGCACGCCCCGGATCACGTCGGTCGCGGAGCGGCGTGCGGCGTGGGCCTCCGTGGTGAGCACGAGCCGGTGGGCGAGCACCGGGACCGCGACGGCGTGCAGGTCGTCGGGCACCACGTACTCCCTGCCGGAGAGCGCGGCCTGCGCGCGGGCGGCGCGGACCAGCTGGAGCGTGGCGCGTGGCGACGCCCCGAGCCGCAGCTCGGGCACCTGGCGGGTCGCGGAGGCGAGTTCCACCGCGTACTGGCGAACTTCGGGCGCGATGTGCATGCCGCGCACGGTCTCGATCAGCCGGTGCACGGTCGCGCCGTCGGACACGGGCTGCAGGTCGTCGATCGGGTTGTGCCCGGCGTGCTCGTCGACCATCGCGAGCTCGGCCTTGGGGTCGGGGTAACCGATCGAGACCCGCGCGGTGAACCGGTCGCGCTGCGCCTCGGGCAGGGCGTAGGTGCCCTCCATCTCGATCGGGTTCTGCGTCGCGATCACCATGAAGGGGTCGTCGAGGTGGTAGGTGGCGGTGTCCACCGTGACCTGCCGCTCCTCCATGCACTCCAGCAGCGCCGACTGCGTCTTCGGCGAGGCGCGGTTGATCTCGTCGCCCACCACGATGTTGGCGAACACCGGGCCGGGGCGGAACTCGAAGTCCGAGGAGTGCCGGTTGTAGATCGAGACGCCGGTGATGTCGCTGGGCAGCAGGTCCGGCGTGAACTGGATCCGGCTCACCGTGCAGTCGATGGAGCGGGCGAGTGCCTTGGCCAGCGACGTCTTGCCGACGCCCGGCACGTCCTCGACCAGCAGGTGGCCCTCGGCGAGCAGCGTGACGAGCGCGATGCGGACGACCTCTGGCTTGCCGACGAGTACGCGCTCGACGTTGCTCGCGATGCGCCGGACGGTGTCGTGCAGCTCGTCGAGCCCGGCGGGACCCTGCCCGTTGCCGCCACCCGGGTACGACCCACCCGGGTATGGCGCCGCTTCGGTGGTCTGCTCGCCGTTCAGCTCGGCGGTTGCAGCAGACTGTGGTCTCGACGTCACACGACCTCCTGTGCCAGTGCACTCACACATGCCACGAACGTGTGGTGATCATCCGTGGGAAGACTTCCTCACCCTCGACAAGCCTCCCACGAAGTGTGTCAAACGCGGGCGAACTCCATGATTCAACCCTGCGGTCACACAAGGTCACCAGCGCCGATGGCCCGATCAGGTGAGCCCGGCGAAGCCCTCCCGATGACCCTCGGTTCTGACCTATGCTCCGAACCGGAACCAGGCGACTACGGAGAGGCGCGAGCCGATGACCGACGTGAAACTGGCGGCCCCCGGGGTGTCGCCGGTGCCGGCCGAGGCGTTCGCCGTGTCACCGGAACTGGCTGGCGACGCGTTCCAGCGGCTGAGCGAGCTGCAGGACGTGGTGGGCCAGCTGGTGCGGCAGGCCAAAGTACTGGGCCGCTCGGTGCCGCTCGGCAGCGGGTACGCGGGCGAGGTCGGCGACTTCATGGCGCAGTACGGCCTCGGCGGCGAGGAGTCCGCCGCCGAGTCGCTCACCCGCTTCGGCCGCGAGCTCGAAGACCTCAAGGTCCAGATCACCGCGGCGCTCGAGCGATACAGCTCCGAGGACGAGGCCTCCGCGGACGGCGTCGACTGCGTGGGCGGCGGCTGAACCAATGCGCCGCCTCGCTCTCCTCCTTCCCCTCGTCTCCCTGCTCGGGCTCGCGGTCGCCTGCGGCCAGGTGCAGGGCGAGCCCTCCGGCGCCGACGGCATCGGCGCGCGCACCGGTGCGCCGTCGGCGCCTGCTTCGGAGTCCTCGAGCCCCTCCGAGTCCACGACCCAGCCACCTGCCGCGGCCGATCCGTGCGGGCTGCTGTCTCCCGCGGAGCGCTCGACCGCCGGTCTGACCTCTCCGGGGGAGCCGAAGTCCATCGGGGGCGCGCAGGCGTGCGACTACACCGAGACCGGTTCCCACGGCGTCACCATCACGCTGGACGAGACCTCCGGGCTCGACGAGCTGCGCACCGGCGAGAACGAGTCCGCCGAGGAACTCAGGATCGGCACCCACGACGCGCTGCGGGTCGCCGACGCCGAAGCCGACGACGGCACGTGCGCGGTCCTGCTGGCGGCGGGGGAGTCCGCGAGCGTGCACGTGGACGTGTCCAACACGAACTTCACCGGTACCGCCGAGGCGTGCACGCGGGCGGACACGGTGGCCGAGCTGATCGAACCGAAACTGCCGGGAGGGCTGTCATGACCGGCCGGGCGCTACCGAGCACGGACCGCCGCTACGAGTGGTACAGCCACGAGGCGCTCAAGGCACAGGTCGAGTCGGGCAACGAGCCCGCCGAGGCGGGCGAGATCGGTCGCGAGTGGAGTGAGCTGGCCGGCGCGCTGCGCGACGCGGGCGACGCGATCACCGGGATGTCCGGCGAGAGCGAACAGGCCTGGACCGGACAGGGCGGCGACGCGCTGCGCCGGGTGCTGGCCAGTGCCGCGGGGTGGTCGCGCGAGGTCGCGGCCGTGTCGCAGACCCTGGGTGACGCGGTGGGCAGCCAGGCCGAGGCCGCGGCCAGGGCCCGCGCCGAGATGCCGGAACCGGTGCCCTACGAACCCGGCGACCTGATCCGCAGCGCCGTGGCGGCAGGCGACATCGGCGCGCTCGCGGGGCTGTCCGGCATGTTGTCCGCCATGCGGGAGGAGTCCGAGGCCGCCAGGCAACGGGCGATCGACGTTCTTTACGCGCGCGACGCCGCGCTGCGCGAGGCCGTGCCCCCGTCGTCGTTCTCGGCGCCGCCGCCGCTCACGAGCGGATCGGCGCAGGGCGGGCCGGTCCCGCGTTGATCCGGCTGTCGGCATCGGCGTTCGACATCCTCTGGTCCGACCTCGGGCACGGCAGCCCACCTGCTCCGTTGCACGTGCCGAGCGTGGGCGAGACCGACGCCGAGCGTGCGGAGATCCGGCGCGCCGTGCACGACAACCTCGCCGAGCGCGGGCTGTTCACCCGCGGCGGGCCCGACGAGGCGCTGCGCGAGCGGCTCGGTCTGCTGGCGAGCGCGTCGGTCTACGTCGAGTGTGAAGCGCTGCTGGACCTGGACGAGCCGGAGCCCGTGCGGGCCGTCGCCGCCGCGCGTGGCCGCGACGGCGTGCTGGCCGTGCAGCCTCAGCGCACCATCGGGTTGTCGGCGATCGGGGAGGGCGAACTGTTCTCCGCCGCCGTGTCCGTGCTGCCGGAGCTGGAGCCCGGCCCCGGCCAGGGCGTGAGCCTGCCGGCCTCGGCGCTGGGATCCGCCGCGGATCCCGTGTACGACAGCGCCTCCCGTGGCTCGGCGGCCTACGAGCGGCAGGTGCGCGAGGTGCTCGCCATCCAGGCCAGGCCCGCGCTCGCCGCGGGCCAGTTCTCCGTGAGTGTCCGAGATGGACACCGGTTGCACCGGCTCGGCGGGGTGAGCTGGTTCGTCACCGACGTGGGCGCCTACCTCGGCACCGTCGCGGCGGGCCGGGGCGACGAGGACTGGATCAGTGTGGCGCCGGTGGACCAGTCGCGCCTGGCTGCCCGGCTCGCCGACATCGTCGACGCCTGAGCCCCCGCTTCCCCCACCACCCACCACGCCCCCCACTTTCCGCCACCGGGACCCCGAAGGTCCGTTCCTGCGGGCTCCGGTGCCTCTGAAAACCCTCAGACGCACGTGTCCACTCACCCGCGGCGGCGATCTCCCCCCACTGGCCCCCACCTGATCCCCACCTCGTTGACCTGCGCAAACTCTGAATGCACGTGCACGATCGAGCTGTTTCTACGTTGACTGTGGTGAAAAGTGGGGTACGGTGGTGACTAGTGGGGCGGAAGGGAAGCCTCGTGGCCGATCTCGCTGAAATCCGCGGGCACGTGGGGATCGACGGCGGTCGGTAGGGGAGGTGGAGGCCGATGTTCCTCGGCACCCACACCCCGAAACTGGACGACAAGGGGCGGCTCACGTTGCCCGCGAAGTTCCGTGACGCGCTGGCGGGTGGGCTGATGATCACCAAGGGACAGGATCACTGCCTCTACGTCTTCCCGCGTGCGGAGTTCGAGCAGATGGCGCGCAAGGTGGCCGAGGCGCCGTTCACGAACGAATCGGTGCGGGCCTACCAGCGGTATCTGTTCGCGGGAACCGACGAACAGCGTCCGGACGGCCAGGGGCGCATCGCCATCGCCAACGAGCTCCGTCGCTATGCGGGGCTCAACAAGGACTGCGTGGTGATCGGAGCGATCACCAGGCTGGAGATCTGGGACGCCCCGTCGTGGCAGGGCTACTTGGAAGAACACGAAGACAGTTACGCCAAGGCGCAGGAGGAGATCCTGCCCGGCGTGTTCTGACGATCGGCCGGGACACCCGCGTGGTCGGGAGGCGCGGGTTCCCGCTGATCGTGCTGAGGGAACGACGAAGTTCCGACGCGGATGCCGTCAGGCTGCGGCCCTGATGCACCTTCCCCGGTATCAGGTCCGCAACCTGACGGCATCCGCATTGGAAGTGAAAAAAACGGGGCGGTGAGGCGAAAGGGGGCGGCGCCTGTGAACAACGGCACCGCGCACCTGCCTGTGCTGCTCGACCGCGTGCTGGAGCTCTTCGCTCCCGCGCTCACCGGCCGCGACGCCGTGCTGGTCGACACCACGCTCGGGCTCGGCGGACACGCCGACGCCCTGCTCTCCGCACATCCCTCGCTCCGCCTGATCGGACTCGACCGGGACCCCAACGCGCTCGAGCGCTCCCGTGAACGGCTCGCCCGCCACGGGGAGCGCGCGGAGTTCGTCCACGCCGTGTACGACCGGCTGCCCGACGTGCTCGAGGAGCGCGGGCTGTCGCATGTGGACGGCGTGCTGATGGACCTGGGCGTGTCGTCGATGCAACTCGACCTCGCCGAGCGCGGGTTCGCCTACTCCAAGGACGCACCGCTCGACATGCGCATGGACCCGACCACGGGACGCACCGCGGCCGACGTGCTCAACACCTACGCGGTCGGCGACCTGACGCGGATCCTGCGCGAGTACGGCGAGGAACGCTTCGCTCACCGCATCGCCAAGGCCGTCGCCGCGGAGCGCGAGAAGCAACCCTTCGATCGCAGCGAACGGCTCGTCGAACTGCTCTACGACACGGTGCCCGCGCCGAGCAGGCGCACCGGAGGGCATCCCGCGAAGCGCACGTTCCAGGCTCTGCGCATCGAGGTCAACGGGGAGCTGGACACGCTGCGGACCGCCGTGCCCTCGGCGATCGACGCACTGGTTCCCGGCGGCCGCATCGTCGTGGAGTCCTACCAGTCGCTGGAGGACCGGATCGTCAAGCGCGCGTTCGCCGAGAAGGCGAGTTCGCGCACCCCCGAGGGGCTGCCGGTGGAGCTGCCGGGCCACGGTCCCGAGCTGCGCCTGCTCACCCGGGGAGCCGAGAAGGCCGACGAGCGGGAGATCGAACACAACGCGCGTGCCGCCTCGGTGCGGTTGCGCGCGGCCGAACGGATTGGAGCGGATGCCTGATGACCGCACCTGCACGCACCCGCACACGTTCCCGCTCCCAGTCCGCGACCCGTACCCGGCAGCGAGCACGCGCGTCCGTCACCACCGCGCCCGAGGCACCGGAGGTCGTCGGTTCGCCGAAGCGGCGAAGCTCCGCCGCGGAACGGGCCTACGCCCGCCGCGCGCAGCGCGCACAGGAGTTGCGCCAGGAGGCCGTCCGCGAGCCACAGGCCCAGGGGCTGAAGCTGCGCCTGCGCTGGCCGCGTTCCCGCGCGTCGTTCGTGCTGCTGTTGATGGCGCTCATGGTGGCGGGAGTGGCGACGACGCTGTGGCTGTCCACTCAGGCCATCGCGGACTCCTACCGGCTGGAAGAGCTGCGGCAGAACAACGCGCAGCTCGCCGAGAACTCCGAGCAGCTGCAGCGCGATGTCTCCTCCGCCGAGTCGCCCGGCTCGCTGGCGGACCGGGCCAAGGCGCTCGGCATGGTGCCCGGCGGCAACCCGGCCCGCATCGTGGTGAACCCCGACGGTTCGCTGCGCGTCGTCGGCGAGCCCACCGAGGCGACCGAACCCGCGCCGCCGCCCGCGCCCGAGCAGCCGGAACCGCCCGCTCCGGCGGACGGTGAGCAGGCACAGGGCGAGCAGGCTCAGGGGCGGGAGCAGGGCGAGGCCCCCGCGGGGCAGAACGAGAGCCAGGACGGGGCCCAGGGGGAGAACCAGGGCCAGGACCCGCAGGCCGGTGACGCGGCCGAGGGCCGGTCACAGGAGGAACAGGCAGCGACCGAAGGGGACTGATGCCAGGCCAGGCACGATCGCGAGGGGGCGGCGGCGGAACCCGCCGCACCTACTCGGCGAAGGCGCGCAGAGGGGGCGCGCCCAGCAGCGACGGTGGCAACCGGACCCGGTTCGTGGCCGGGCGGATCTTCCTGGTCGTCCTGCTGGTCGCGGCGGGGCTGAAACTCGTGCAGGTGCAGGGTTTCCAGGCCGAGGCGTTGTCTGAGAAGGCCGAGCGCCAGCGCACCACGACCATCGACATCCCGGCCCAGCGCGGCTCCATTGTGGACCGCAACGGGCAGGAGCTGGCGTTCAGCGTGGAGACGCGGATGCTGTGGGCGAACCTGCGGCTGATGCGCAAGACGTGGGACGAGTTCGCGCGCGAGAACCCGGAGACGGGGGAGGACTACAAGACGCGGGTCGCGGAGATCGCCGAGTTCATCGCGGCGAAGCTGCCCGGCAAGACCACCGAGGCGGAGCTGCTCGAGAAGTTCCACAAGGACGCGTCGTTCACCTATCTCGTCGACGAGGTGGAGCCCTCGGTCGCCGACGAGATCAAGGCCGAGTTCCCCGAGATCGGTTTCGAGAAGCGGGCCAAGCGCGAGTACCCGGGTGGAACGCTCGCGTCCAACCTCGTCGGCTTCGCCAACTGGCGTACCGACGATCCGGACGTGTCCAAGCACAACGTCCACGGGCTCTCCGGTCTGGAGAACATGCGCGACAGCGACCTGGCCGGAACTCCGGGGCAGCAGATCGTGGACACCGCGCAGGGACAGGACGGGGTCGTGATCCCCGGTACCGAGCGAGACCTGCAGGACGCGATCCCCGGTTCCGATCTGGAGCTGACGATCGACTCCGACCTGCAGTACGACCTGCAGAACAAGCTCGCGGAGTACGTCAAGGCCGCCGACGCTCAGGGCGGCAGCGCGGTGATCATGGACGCCAAGACCGGTGAGGTCTACGCGCTGGCCAACGACAAGTCGCTGGACCCGAACGCGGGCTCGCTCGACCCCGACCTGATGAACAACACCGCGGTCACCACCCCGTTCGAGCCCGGGTCGGTGAACAAGATCGTCACCGCGGCGGCGGCGGTGGAGCACGGCCTCGTGGAGCCGGACTCGATCCGCCAGGTGCCGGGGTCGATCAAGATCGCCGACCACACCGTGCACGACGCGTGGGACCACGGCACCCAGCCGTTCACGGCCACCGGCATCTTCGCGAAGTCGTCCAACGTGGGCACGCTGATGCTCTCGGAGGAGCTCGGACCGGACCGCTATCTCGATATGCTCAAGAAGTTCGGGCTCGGCAAGCGCACCGGAATCGGCCTGCCCGGCGAGAGCCCCGGCTACATTCCGCCGCGTAGCCAGTGGTCCGGCACGACGTTCGGCAACCTGCCGATCGGGCAGGGCCTGTCGATGACCGTGGTGCAGATGGCGAGCATGTACCAGGCCATCGCGAACGACGGCGTGCGCGTGGAGCCCAGGGTCGTCAGCGCCAAGGTGAACCAGGACGGCGACCGGGTTCCCGAGCCGAAGCCGAAGTCGACGCGTGTGGTGAGCGCCAAGACCGCCGACACGGTCAAGGACATGCTGCGCGCGGTGGTCCAGGACGGCGACACCTACCACCGGGGCACCGCGCCGCAGGCGGCGCTGGAGGGCTACCAGATCTCCGGCAAGACCGGCACCGGTCAGCAGGTCGACCCGAACACCGGCGCCTACAGCGATCATCTTTACAACATCACGTTCGCGGGGATCCTGCCCGCGGACGAGCCGCGGTTCGTGGTGGGTATCCGGCTGGACGCCCCGGACACGACGTTGCCGGAGGGTTCCTCGGCGGCGCCGCTGTTCCAGGAGATCTCGTCCTACCTCGCGCAGCGCTACCAGCTGCCGCTGTCGGACAAGCCGGCTCCGGTCGTGCCGCTGATCCAGGCAGGCTGAGACCTGGCACAGACCTGGCACCTCGGACACCCGCGACAGACGACGACGGCCCGGCGCTTCCCCCGAGGAGCGCCGGGCCGTCGTCGCGTTCGGGCTCAGAGCCCGGCGAGGCGGAACCTCCGGATCGAGAGCGGCACGAAGATCACCAGCAGCAGCACGCACCAGCCGACGGTGGCGAGCACCGGGTTGGCGATGGGCCAGGCCACGTCGCCCGCGGGCAGCCCGGGGTTGCCGAACAGCTCGCGGCAGGCGGCCGTCGCGGCGCTGACCGGGTTCCAGTCGGCGATCGTCTGCAGGATCGCGGGCATCCCGTCGGTGGGCACGAAGATGTTGGAGATCATCGTGATCGGCATGATCAGCGGGCCGATGCGCGCGGCCGTCTCCTCGTTCTTCGCCAGCGCCCCGAGGAACACCCCGACCCACGACACCGCGTACTGCAGCAACAGCAGCAGGGCGAACCCGGCGACGGTGGCGCCGACGCCGTTGTGCGCGCGCCAGCCGAACAGCAGGCCGCACAGGGCCATGATGGCGAGGCTGCCCATCGCGATGATCAGGTCCGCGGCAGTCTGTCCGAACGGGACGGCGGAGCGGGCCATCGGCATTGAGCGGTAACGGTCCATCACGCCGAGCCCGTTGTCCTTGGCGATCACCGTGAGCGCGCCCATCACGGCGAACACGGTGCTCATCACGAACAGCCCCGGCATGAGGTACTCGCGGTAGTTGCCGCCGCCCGGAATCGGGATGGCGGAGCCGAAGACGTAGCCGAACAGGATCACCGACACGAGCGGGAACGCGAACGTGGCCGCGATCTGGCCCGGCTGGTGCTTGAGCTTGAGCAGGTTGCGGCTCATGACGGCGAGCCCGTCGGAGAGGCCGGAGCGCAGTGCCGACGCGGGTGCCGACGCGGGTGCGGGCGCGGTCATCGGGCCGCCTCCTCGGTGGTCGTGGTGGTGGGTTTGC
Source organism: Prauserella cavernicola (assembly GCF_016595675.1). Lineage (GTDB taxonomy): Bacteria > Actinomycetota > Actinomycetes > Mycobacteriales > Pseudonocardiaceae > Prauserella_A > Prauserella_A cavernicola. The sequence continues at coordinate 63,064 of NZ_JAENJH010000011.1, forward strand.
CGGTCAGCGTCAGGAACACCTCGTCGAGGGTGGGCCTGCGGATACCGACGTCCACCGCCTTGACACCCGCCTGGTCGAGCTGGCGCACGATGTCGGGAAGAGCGAGCGAGTCGGATCCCACCGACACGCTCAGCAGCAGGCGGTCGGCATCGACGTCCGGCTCCACCCCGGCGTTGGCGAGCACGGCGAGCGCCCGCGCGGCCTCCCCGATCTCGGCCGCGTCGCCCACGGTCACGTCGATGCGGCCCCCGATCCGGGCCTTGAGCTCGTCGGGAGTGCCGGACGCGATCACCTTGCCGGTGTCGATCACCGCGATATTCTGGGCGAGCTGGTCGGCCTCGTCGAGGTACTGGGTGGTGAGCAGCACGGTGGTGCCCTGGGCGACGAGCTCGCGCACGGTGTCCCAGATCTCGTTGCGGCTGCGCGGGTCCAGTCCCGTGGTCGGCTCGTCCAGGAATAGCACGGTCGGCGAGATGATCAGGCTCGAGATCAGGTCGAGCCTGCGCCGCATGCCGCCTGAGTAGGTCTTGACCAGCCGGTCGCCCGCGTGGTCGAGGCTGAAGCGCTCGAGCAGCTCGTCGGCGCGCGCCCGGGCCCGCTTGGAGCCGAGGTGGAAGAGCCTGCCGAAGATGCGCAGGTTCTCCCGGCCCGTGAGCTGCTCGTCGAGTGCGGCGTGTTGTCCTGCGAGCCCGATCTGCCTGCGCACGGCGGGTGCGTCGCGCACCACGTCGTGGCCCGCGACCGTGGCCGTGCCCTCGTCGGGCCTGGTGAGTGTCGTGAAAACGCGGACAGCCGTGCTCTTGCCCGCGCCGTTCGGGCCGAGCACGCCGTAGACCATGCCGGCGGGCACGGTGAGGTCGAGCCCGTCGAGGGCCTGCGTCTGCCCGAACCTCTTTCGTAGTCCCTCGGCGACGACCACCGCGTCGCCTGTGTGTGTCCCCATGAAGTCCCCTGAAGTGAGTACGATGTACGCGGTAACCAAGATAGCCAACCGAGTACGACGTACGCAACTAGGTTTCGCCGGAGGAGAACGCGTGGCAGGCAAGAGCGAGGCGCGGCTGTCGAACCTGTCGCGTCTGTGGGGGGATCAGACGCAGCGCACGCGCGGTCCCGCGCCCGCCTACACCTGCGAACAGATCGCCGACGCCGCCATCGAGCTCGCCGACGAGGAGGGGCTGGAGTCGGTCTCCATGCGCAAGGTCGCCGCGCGCCTCGGCACCGGCGCCATGAGCCTGTACCGCTACGTCGAGAGCAAGGACTCGCTCATCGATCTGATGGGCGACCGGATCGTCGGCAGGGAGGGCTGGCCCGAGCTGACCGGCGACTGGAAGCGGGACCTGGGTGACTTCGCGCGCGGGCAGCGACGCGCCCTGCTGGAGCGTCCGTGGCTCTCGCGTGTCTGGTCGGGCATGCCCGCGATCGGGCCGAACATGTTGCGCGGGTTCGAACGCACGATGTCCATTCTGGACGGACTCGGCCTCGGCATCGACGACATGTTCGAGACCATCGGGCTGCTCAACGCCTGGATCGACGGGCACGTGCAGAGCGAGCTCGCACTGCGCGCCTACTTCGGTGACGTCGACGACGAGGAGGTGCAGCGGGCGATGGGGCCCTACGTGCAGGCGGTCATGGACAGTGGTGAGTACCCCTACTTCACGCAGGTGATCACTGACGCCCAAGGCCCCCACGACGACCCCGAGCGGCGTTTCGAGCGGTCACTGGAGCGCCTGCTCGCCGGCATCGAGGCCACTCTCCCCGGTCGGTGAGAGTGGCCCCCGTGCCGCGTGCTTACTTCGCGTAGAGCGAGTCGATCGCCGTGGCGTAGTTCTTGCTCACCACGTTGCGCTTGAGCTTGAGGCTCGGCGTGATCTCGCCGCCCGCCTCGGTGAAGTCGGACGGCAGGATCGTGAACTTCTTGATCGACTCGGCGTGCGACACGAGCTTGTTGGCCTCGTCGACCGCGGCCTGCACCGCCGCCCTGAGGTCGGAGTCGTCGGCCAGGTCGGAGACCGAGGCGCCCTCGGGCTTGCCCCGCTGTGACTTCCAGGTCGGGAAGAACTCCTCGTCGATGGTCACGAGCACGCCGATGAACGGACGCTGGTCGCCCACCACCATCGCCTGGCTGATCAGCGGATCGGCCTTGAGCGTGTCCTCGAGCCCCGACGGTGCGACGTTCTTGCCGCCCGCGGTGACGATGATCTCCTTCTTGCGGCCGGTGATCTTGAGGAAGCCCTCGTCGTCGAGCTCACCGAGATCGCCGGTGTGGAACCAGCCGTCCTCGAGCGACTCCGCGGTGGCCTGGGCGTTGTTCCAGTACGACGTGAACACGATGTCGCCCTTGAGCAGCACCTCGCCGTCGTCGGCGATGCGCACCGAGGTGCCCGCCACCGGCTTGCCGACCGTGCCGACCTTGAACGCGCCCTCGGTGTTGACGTTGGCCGCGGCGCTGGTCTCGGTGAGCCCGTAGCCCTCGAACACCGGAACGCCGATGCCGCGGAAGAAGTGCGCGAGCCGGGCACCCAGCGGGGCGCCACCGGAGACGGCGGCGACGCAGCGTCCGCCGAGCGCCGCGCGCAGCTTGGTGTAGACGAGCTTGTCGAACACGGTGTGCTTGAGCTTGAGTCCCAGCCCGGCCCCGCCGGAGTCCGCGGCCTGGCTGTAGGCGACGGCCGTGGCCTCGGCCGCGTCGAAGATCTTGCCCTTGCCCTCGGAGTGGGCCTTGAGCTTGGCTCCGTTGTAGACCTTCTCGAACACGCGCGGCACGGCCACGACGAACGTGGGCCGGAAGGTGCCGAGGTCGGCCACCAGGTCCTTGATGTCGGCGGTGTGCCCCAGCGTCGCGCGCGAGGCGAAGGCCGTCAGCGCGATGGCGCGGGCCAGGATGTGGGCCAGCGGCAGGAACAGCAGCAGCGAGTTGCCCGCGCCCATCAGCGACGGGAACGCGTCGAGGTCCGCGCGTACCTCGGCGAGCAGGTTGCGGTGCGTCAACGTGACGCCCTTCGGCCTGCCCGTGGTGCCTGACGTGTAGACGATCGTGGCCACCTCGTCGGCCTTCACGGCACGGCGGCGGGTGTGCACGTCGTCGTCGGTGACCTCGGCGCCCCGCGAGCCCAGCTCCTCGAGCGCGGGCGTGGCCCCCTCGATCTGCCACACGTGGTCGAGCGCGGGCAGCTTGTCCCTGACCGTCGCGAGCGTGGCGGTGTGCTCGGCCGTCTCGACGAACACGGCCTTCGCGCCCGAGTCGGAGAGGATCCAGTGCAGCTGCTCGGCCGACGAGGTCTCGTAGATCGGCACCGTGACGCCGCCCGCGGCCCAGATCGCGAAGTCGATCAGGGTCCACTCGTAGCGGGTCTTGGACATGAGCCCGATCCGGTCTCCCTGCTGGATCCCGGCCGAGAGCAGACCCTTCGCGACGGTGAGCACCTCGGCGGCGAACTCGCGCGCGGTCACGTCCCGCCACGAGCCGTCGTCCTGCCTGCGGAAACTCACGGTGTCGCCGAAGCGCTCGGCGTTGGCCCACACGACGTCCGACGCGTTCTCGTCGTCGCCAACTGCTCGGTTGGCGGGGGCGCTGTACTCGCGCACGTGAACCTCCGTGTCCCACTGTGTTACTCGCCGGTCAACTTAGCCGCACGCCGCCCGTTTGACCATGGTTTGTCCCCGGTCCGTCCCTGGGTTGACCATGGGCAGGTCACGGCGGTGCGGTGAGCATGTCATTCTGCACCCGTGTTGGCTTCCCAGAACGCCCCCGCGCTGGACATCGTTGACGAAACGTTCCTTGCGGTGCCGCCGGGCACGGTCGCCGCCGCGTTCGCCGATCCCCGGTCGTGGGCGCGATACTGGCCCGACCTGGTGCTCGAAGTGTATACCGATCGCGGTGACCAGGGACTGCGCTGGACGGTGCGCGGCGCGCTCGTCGGCACCATGGAGGTGTGGCTGGAGCCGGTGCTCGACGGCACCCTGCTGCACTACTTCCTCCGCGCGACCCCGGAGACCGCACTGCGCCCGCGTGAGCTGCGGCGCGAGTTCGACCGCAGGGCCCGCGCCGCGAAGACGATCGCGCTCGGCCTCAAGCAGGTCCTCGAGGACGGCAGGGCCCCGGGTGTGCCGCCCCGTGCCGAGCAGGCTGGGTAGGCTGGAGACGTGCGGGTTCATGTCGTCTCCGACGTGCATGGCAACGCGGAGGCGCTCGCCCGCGCCGGTGAGGGCGCCGACGCGCTCGTGGTGCTCGGAGACCTGATCGACTTCGTCGACTATCACGAGCACGGCAAGGGCATCCTCGGCGCGTTGTTCGGCGCCGACAACGTGGGCACCTTCGCCCGGCTCCGCCGTGAGGGCACCCGCGACGAGACCGTCGCCTTCTCCCGCTCGCTGTGGGCGAGCCTCGAGGATCCAGGCAGCGCCGTGGACGAGGCCATCCGAGCGCAGTACGCCGAGCTCTTCGGCGCGATGACCGCTCCGACCTACGCCGTGCCGGGCAACGTCGACGCGCCCGGACTGTGGCCCGAGTTCGCGGGACCCGGAATCCACCTCACCGACGGCGAGGTGGTGGAGATCGGCGGCCTGCGCTTCGGCTTCATCGGCGGTGCGTTGCTGCCCGACGGCGTGGTGCCCCGGCGCAATGGGATCTGGCGGCCGTACCTGCGCACGCGCGAGGAGTTCGACAAGTCCGCCGCCGAACTGCGCGGCATCGACGTCTTGTGCAGCCACATCCCGCCCGCCGTGCCGGAACTGACCTACGACGTGGTCGCGCGCCGCGCCGAGATCGGTTCCGAGGCGCTGCTCGGGCTCATCACCGCGGAGCAGCCGCGGTGGTCGCTGTTCGGGCACGTCCACCAGCCGCTCGCGGCCCGGTCGCGGTCCGGCCGGACCGAGTGCCGCAACGTCGGTCATTTCAAGCACACGGCGCGCCCGTACGTGCTGCGCTGGTAGGCGGCGCAACCGCTACGCTGACGCCCATGGCCGAGCAGTCCACGCAGTCCATCGAGGTCGACGCCGCGCCAGAGGAGATCATGGCGGTCATCGCCGACCTGTCCTCGTATCCGGAGTGGGCCAAGGCCGTCCAGGAGACCGAGGTGCTCGCCGCCGACGAGGCGGGCAGGGCGAAACAGGTCAAGTTCACTCTGGACTCTGGCCCCGTCAAGGACGTGTACACCCTGGAATACGACTGGGCGGCCGATGGCCTCTCGGTGAGTTGGCACCTCGTGAAGGGGCAGATGCAGAAGGCGCAGAACGGGCGCTATCTGCTCCAGCCCGTCGGCGACCGCACGAAGGTGACCTACACGCTCTCCGTGGAGCTGGTGCTGCCCATGATCGGCCTCCTGCGCCGCAAGGCCGAGAAGATGATCATGGATACGGCGCTCAAGGAGCTCAAGCGCCGCGTCGAGGACGAGGACAAGGACGAGGAGTAGCGTGCGGGTCCTGCTGTTCACCGGCAAGGGCGGCGTCGGCAAGACGACGCTGGCCGCGGCCACGGCGGCCGCGCTCGCGAGCCGGGGCAGCAAGACACTCGTCGTCTCCACCGACCCCGCGCACTCGCTCGGCGACGCGTTCGGCGGGCCGCTCACCGGCGAGCCGGCCGAGGTGGACCCGGGGCTGCACGCCGCGCAGATCGACTCGCGCTCGCTCGTCGACGGTGCCTGGCAGACGCTGCGCGCACAGCTGCGCTCGGCGCTCGTCACGGGCGCGGGGCTCGACAGCCTCGACGCGGAGGAGCTGACCGTCGTCCCCGGCGTCGACGAACTGCTCGCGCTCGGCGAGGTGCGGCGCCTCGCCGAGACCGGGCCGTGGGAGGTCGTGGTCGTCGACTGCGGCCCGACCGCGGAGACGTTGCGGTTGCTGTCGCTGCCCGAGGCGGTGTCGGGCTACCTCACGAGGATGTACGGCTGGAAGACGAAACTGTCCGGCGTCGCGAGGTCGGTCGACAAGCTGGCCTCCCAGCTGGAGTCGTTGCGCGCGCTGCTCACCGACCCGGTCACCACGAGCGTGCGGCTGGTGCTGACGCCCGAGCGCGTGGTGGTGGCCGAGACGCGCCGGACGCTGACCTCGCTCGCCCTGCGCGGCGTTCGCGTCGACGGCCTGATCGTCAACCGCCTGATGCCGGCGCCCGGGATGTGGCGCGGGTCGGCGGCGACGTGGCTGCGCACCCGGCGCGCCCAGCAGGAGGAGGTGCTGGCCGAGCTGTCCCGCTCGGCGCTCGGCGAGGGCATGCTGAGCTCGGTGGAGCACCGCGCCGCCGAGCCGGTCGGCCTGCCCGCGCTGCGCGAGATCGCCCGCGAGCTCTACGGCGACGCCACGCCGCTGGCCGGGGCGGGGGACGACCCCGCCCCGCTGCTCACGATGTCCGAAGTGGACGGCGGCTACGAGCTGCGCGTGGCACTACCGCTCACCAGGGACAGCGTCGTCGACCTGGCTCGCATCGACGACGACCTCGCCATCACCGTGGACGGTTTCCGGCGCCTGGTCGCGCTGCCCGAGACCCTGCGGACGTGCCGGATCGCCGATGCCGAGTCCGATTCCCGCGGACTGCTGGTGCATCTGGAAAGGACCTGACTGTGACGGGCAACGACGACGGCGCCCGGCTCGCCGAGGAGATCCGGTTGCTCGTCGACCTGGTCGTCGACCGCGCGGCGCCGTGGCTCGAGGGTGTGATCGCCGCCGGGCACGGCACCGAGGAACCCGGCGGCGAGAACAGTGGTGAGCACAGCGGTGAGCACGATGGCGAGCCCCGGCCCCGGCAGGGTGCGTGCTCGTGGTGCCCGCTGTGCGCGGTCGTGGCCGTGGTGCGCGGCGAACGCCCCGAGTTGGCCGCGCGAGTGCTCGAACAGGCGGCGCAGCTCGTCGCCCTGCTGCGCGCCGTGCTGGCCGACCGCTGGCAGCCGCAGGAGGGCGTGCACATGCCGGGCTTCGAGCCCGAACCCCGCCCCGAGCCCGCTGGCAACGGCGCGGCGCCCCGGGTCCAGCACGTGGCGGTGCGGCCGAGGGCCGAGTGGGAGCACCAGGAGTCCTAGATGCTGGCGATCGGCGTCGACGTCGGTGGCACGAGTGTGCGGGCCGGCGTCGTGGACGAGCAGGGCGCGCTCCTCGACACCGCGCGGGTGGGCACGCCCGGCGGCGAGGTGGCGCTGGAGGACGCGATCACCGGCGTGGTCGAGGAACTGCGCAACCGGCACGAGATCGGGGCCGTCGGCCTCGCGGTGGCGGCGTTCGTGCGGCCCGACCGGCGCGGAGTGCTGTACGCGCCGCACCTGGCGTGGCGCGCGGCGCCCGTCGGCGACCGCATCGCCAAACGCGTCGGCCTGCCGGTGACACTCGAACACGACGCCAACGCCGCGGCGCTCGGCGAGCACCGCTTCGGCGCCGCCCGGGGTGCGGGCGTGGCGACACTCGTGGCACTCGGCACCGGAATCGGAGCCGGGCTGCTGCTGGACGGCCGCATCTTCCGCGGTGCGCACGGCGTCGCCCCCGAGCTCGGGCACCTGTGCGTGGTGCCCGGCGGCAGGATCTGCTCGTGCGGCAAGTACGGCTGCTGGGAGCGTTACTGCAGCGGGACCGCGCTGGCGGCCACCGCGATCGAGCTCCTCGCGCGTCATCCCGGCCGCTCGACCGTGCTCGCGCGGGAACACCGCGGCGATCCGGGCTCGGTCACGGGACGCCGGGTCGCCGGAGCCGCGCGCGACGGAGATCCGGTCGCCCGGCTCGCGCTGGCCGAGCTGGCCCGCTGGCTGGGGGAGGGCTTCGCGCTCGTCGCCGACGTCTACGACCCCGAGGTGATCGTGCTCGGCGGCGGGGTGTCGGAGTCGGCGCCGCTGTTCCTCGACGAGGCGCGCGAGCACTACGCGCACGCTGTGACCGGCGCGGGACACCGCCCGCTGGCCAGGATCAGGACGGCCCAGCTCGGCGACGAGGCGGCGATCGTGGGGGCCGCGACGCTCGCGAGGGAGGAAACCGCCCGCTCGAATCGCTAGGCTGGCGGGATGCTGCTCGGTGACGGCGACGGGTTCGTCAGCTGCCTGTGCGGTGAGCGGCACTGGGGGCTGCACGGCGCGGCCGGTCTGCTGCTGACCGACCCAGGGCGCGGAGTGTTGCTCCAGCACCGCGCCGGCTGGACCCACCACGGCGAAACCTGGGCGCTTCCCGGCGGCGCGATCCGCTCCGACGAGACGCCCGCGCAGGCGGCGACCCGGGAGACGGAAGAGGAGACCGCGGTACCCGCGTGCTCGGTACGCCTGCTCGCCGCGCGCGCCGAGGACCACGGCAGCTGGAGCTACACCACCGTGCTCGCCACCGTCCGCGACGCCGTGCTCCCGCGCGTCGCCAACGCCGAGAGCACCGCGCTGGACTGGGTCGATCCCGCCGAGGTGGAGAACTACCCGCTGCACCGCAACTTCGCGGCCGCGTGGCCGAGCCTGCGCGCACAGCTCGACCGCGAGCTGGTGTTCGTGGTGGACGGGGCCAACGTGGTGGGCTCGCGACCGGACGGCTGGTGGCGGGACCGGGCGGGCGCGGCGGTGCGGCTGCGCGACCGGCTCGCGGTGCTCACCCGCACCGGCGTCGAGACGGCGGACCTCGATCTCGAGCACGAGGGCCGGTGGCTGTGGTGGCCGAGGATCGTGCTCGTCGTCGAGGGCAAGGCGAAGCGGACGGAGGCGAGTGCCGCCGTCGAGGTGGTGTCCGCCGAGCACGACGGCGACAGTGCGATCGTCGCGACCACGGCCGCGTTGCGCCGCGAGCGCCCTCGCGACCACGTCGTCGTGGTGACCGCGGACCGGCTGCTCGGGCAACGCGTGCGCGCGGAGGGCGCCGCCCTCGTCGCGCCATCGGCGCTGCTGGGACTGCTCGACGCGTGTGAGGCCGCGTCCTAGACCTGGGCGCCGTTGGTCGGATCCGCGCCGTCGGGCGGACCCTGCTTCACCCGCAGCAAGAGCAACGCGATGCCGGTGGCCAGCGCCAGCATGCCGAGCGGCGTGCCCAGGGTGGCGGTGAGCCCGATCAGCCCGGGAGCGATGAGCAGCAGCAGGCCCACCACGAAGAACAGCAACACCACGAACGCGCCCTTGCGCGGCTTCGGCAGGGGAGGCGGCTCCGGTGGCACGTAGTGCTCGTCGTCGCTCGCCGGGTCGGGGCCGAGCATCGTCTCGTCCCAGCCCGAGCCGCCCTCGCGCCAGCCGCCGCCCGCGGGCGCGGGGTCGTCGGTCTGGGGCCTGCGCGGCTCCGGCTCCGGGGCGGCCTCCGCGCGCTCGGCTGCGGCGTCGGTCTTCGGTTCCGGATCCGGATCCGAGCGAGGACCCGGACTGCCCGCCGTCTCCAGGCCGAAGCCCTCGGCGCGCAGGTCGGCGATGATCTCCTCGAAGGTCGCGTCGACGTCCTCCGGACCGTCCGACCCTGCAGTTCTGCTCACCGGGCACCCACCTGCCTGACCTCGCGGACGAACTCCGCGCTGCGTTCGAAGATCAACGGCGCGTCGTTGTCGAGCGTCGCCACGTGGTAACTGTCGCGCAGCGGCACGTCGACGAGCTCGACGCTGCGCACCCCTCGCGCGACGACCTCGGAGTTGACCGGCTCCACGATGTGGTCAACGACCGAGTGCAGCAGCAGAAGCGGCTGCGTCACCAGGGAAAGGTCGGCGCGCACGAGCTTCCAGAGCCTGCGCAGGCTCTCGGCCGCCCGCACCGGGGTCCGATCGTAGGCCAGTTCGGTGACGCCGGGCTTCTTGATGTCCCCGCCGAGCCCCTTCACCGAGGGCAGTACGGGGGCGAGGACCGGCAGGAACTTGGCGTCGAGGCGCCGGGTCAGCACCGACGGGTTCACCAGCGCGAGCCCGGCGACGGCGTCGCCGCGCCGTTGGGCCAGCCGCAGCGCGAGCGTGCCGCCCATCGACTGGCCGAAGACGAACACCGACTCGCAGCGCCGGCTCAGCGCCGTGAACTCGGCGTCGACGCAGTCGTACCAGTCTGTCCACCGCGTCCGGTTGCACTCCTGCCAGGTGGTGCCGTGGCCGGGCAGCCGGGGGCAGCTGACCGTGAGGCCCCGCCCGGCGAGGAACTCGCCCCACGGCCGCATGCTGGCCGGGTTGCCGGTGAAACCGTGACACAAGAGCACGCCGACCTCGGTCGAGTCGGTGTGCGAGAACGGCTCAGCGCCGGCGAGCACAGGCATGCCCGATCGCCCTCCCTGCGAGCTACGTGGTCCCATGTTCGCACGCGCGGCGGCCTCCGTGGAGGACCGGCCCGGCTGTGAGATCGATCGCGGCGCCAGGGCAAGCGGGTGTAGGCGGTTGTGCCACGGCACACACGGTTCGTAGGCTTTCCTGCGGCCGGGTGTGCACAGAAGGAGGGTCTGAACGCGGTGCTGTATCGCCTCATGAAGTACGTGCTGCTCGGTCCATTGCTGCGCCTGTTCTGGCCGACCAAGGTGACGGGCCTGGAGAACATCCCGGAGACCGGCGGCGCGATCGTCGCCAGCAACCATCTCGCCGTGGCCGACTCGTTCTTCATGCCGCTCTACGTGCACCGTCGCGTCACGTTCCCGGCGAAGCAGGAGTATTTCACCGAGCCCGGCATCAAGGGCAAGCTCAAGAAGTGGTTCTTCACCGGCGTCGGGCAGTTCCCGATCGACCGCTCCGGAGGCTCGGCGGCGCAGGCCGCGCTCGACACGGCCACCCGGCTCGTCCAGGAGGGCCGCCTGCTCGGCATCTACCCCGAGGGCACGCGCTCGCCCGACGGCAGGCTCTACAAGGGCAAGACCGGTGTGGCGCGCATCGCACTGGAGTCGCGGGCCCCGGTCATCCCGGTCGCGATGATCGGCACCGACGGCGTCAACCCCATCGGCTCCAAGATGTGGCGGCCGCGCAGGCTCGAGATCCGCTTCGGCGCACCGCTGGACTTCTCGCGCTACGAGGGGCTCTCGGGCGATCGGTTCGTGGAACGCTCGATCACCGACGAGATCATGTACGCGCTGATGGAGCTCTCCGGCCAGGAGTACGTCGACATCTACGCGGCCAAGGCCAAGGAGCTGCTCGCCGCCGAGGAGGCCGGCGTGCGGCCCGCCGTGCCGATGCAGGCGGACGCGCGCGACGCCACGCGGCTCCCGCAGAGCAAGGCAGGCTGAGCCTTCGAGTACCGTGCTGCGGTGCGATTCTTCTACGACACCGAGTTCATCGAGGACGGCGTGACGATCGACCTGGTGTCGATCGGTGTCGTGGACGCCGACGGCCGCGAGTACTACGCCGTCTCCACCGAGTTCGATCCCGCGAAGGCGGGCCCGTGGGTGCGCGAGAACGTGCTGGACAAGCTGCCCTCGCCCGCGGACCCCGCGTGGCGCGGCCGTGAACAGATCCGCGCCGAGCTGCTCGACTTCTTCGGCACCCCGCCGGGTGGGATCGAGCTGTGGGCGTGGTTCGCCGCGTACGACCACGTCGCCCTCGCCCAGCTCTGGGGCCCGATGCCCGCGTTGCCGAGGCAGCTCCCGCGCTTCACCCACGACCTGCGCCAGCGCTGGGAGGACGTCGGTAAGCCGCGGCTGCCGTCGCCGCCGTCCGACGCTCACGACGCGCTCGCCGACGCGCGGCACAACCTCGAGCGCTGGAAAGTGATCGAACAGATCCGCAAGCGCAAGGGTTTCCCCGCGGCCTGAGCCGCCCGCGCCACCTCACGTCGTCGGGAGGTGGCCTGCGGGCGGGTCCTCAGCGCGACGGGACCGCGGCGGCGAGCTCGTCGAGCAGCCCCTCGGTCGTGGACCAGTCGACGCACGCGTCGGTGATGCTCTGGCCGTAGGTCAGCTCGTCGGCCTCGCCCAGCGTGAGGTCCTGGCGCCCACCCTCGAGGAAGCTCTCCAGCATCAGCCCGGCGATGCCGCGCTCGCCGGAGCCGATGCGCCCGGCCAGCTCGCTCACCACACCGGCCTGGCGGTGGTGGTCCTTGCCGCTGTTGCCGTGGCTGGCGTCGACGATGACCCGCTCGGGCAGTCCGGCCTTGGCCAGCCGGGACAGCGTGTCGGCCACGGTCGCGGCGTCGTAGTTGGGTCCGCCGCTGCTGCCGCGCAGGATCACGTGGCAGTCCGGGTTGCCCGCCGTCGTGAACAGCGCCGCGAGCCCGTCGGAGTTGATGCCGGGGAACACGTGGCTCGCCGCGGCGGCGCGCGTCGCGTCCACGGCCACCTGCACGTCACCCTCGGTGGAGTTCTTGATCCCCACCGGCATCGACAGTGCGCTGCACAGCTGCCGGTGCACCTGGCTGGCCGCCGTCCGCGCGCCGATCGAGCCCCAGCTGACGATGTCGGAGATGAACTGCGGCGTGATCGGGTCGAGGAACTCGCAGCCGACCGGAAGTCCCAGCGCGGAGACGTCGAGCAGCAGCTGCCTGGCCAGGCGCAGCCCCTTGTTGACGGCGAAGCTGCCGTCGAGGTCGGGGTCGTTGATCAGGCCCTTCCAGCCGAGCGTGGTCCTGGGCTTCTCGAAGTACACGCGCATCACGATGTGGAGCTGGTCGCGGACCTTGTCGGCGTGCTCGGCGAGCCTGCGCGCGTAGTCGAGCGCGGCCTCGGGGTCGTGCACCGAACACGGACCGGCGACGACGAGCAGCCGGTCGTCGCGGCCGTCGAGGATGTCGATCGTGTCGGCGCGGCCCTGCGCGACGGTCTTGGCGACCGCGGCGTCCAGGGGATGTTCCTCGCGGAGCAGGGCGGGGGACAGCAGCGGGCTGACGTGCGTGGTGCGCTGTTCGTCGAGCTGCGCGGCGGGATCGGTGACGTCCGCGGGAGCTGCGCTGGGTGACATGGGGTGGCTTCCTTTCCGCAAGCCGCCCCGAGTTCGAGCCGGCTTGGCATCCGGCTCGAGGTGGAGGTGGTCAGCGCACGGTGTCGCCGACCGGCCCACCCGGGGCCGGCCTGCTAAACCAGAAATAACGACGCCGCGCGAGGGGGCGGGCGTCCGCGCTGGTGAACTCGTTCACGGCGGTCACACTACAGCCGCCCGCGGCGAATGCGGACCCGGGCACAGAAATCCGAGGCCATCCTTGACAGTGCGGTCGTGACCGGGGAGCCGATCCACCTGCACCGATCAAGTGGAAAACCGCTAGGCTGGCGGCGCCAAGTGTGACGAAAAACAAACGCAAGACAAACGCGGAGGTTTGATCTGATGCGAGTCGGTGTGCTGACCGGTGGCGGGGACTGCCCCGGGCTCAACGCCGTCATCCGTGCGGTCGTGCTGAAGGGCATCGACGCGCACGGCTGGGAGTTCGTCGGCTTCCGCAACGGGTGGCAGGGACCGCTCACCGGCGAGAGCAGGCCGCTGGGCCGCGACGACGTCGAGGGCATCCTCACCCGCGGTGGCACGATTCTGGGGTCCTCCCGGACCAACCCCTACAAGGACGGCGGCGGTTCGGAGCGCATCAAGGAGGTGCTCGCCGAACAGGGTGTCGACGCGCTGGTCGCGATCGGTGGCGAGGACACCCTCGGCGTGGCCAAGCGGCTCACCGACGACGGCGTGAACGTGGTCGGTGTGCCCAAGACCATCGACAACGACCTCGGTGCCACCGACTACACCTTCGGTTTCGACACCGCGGTGCACATCGCCACCGAGGCGATCGACCGGCTGCACACCACGGCGGAGTCGCACCACCGTGCGCTCGTCGTCGAGGTGATGGGCCGCCACGCGGGCTGGATCGCGCTGCACTCCGGCCTCGCCGGTGGCGCGAGCGTGATCCTGGTGCCGGAGCGGCCGTTCTCCGTGGAGCAGGTCGTCCAGTGGGTCGAGCGCCGGTTCGAGCGCGAGTACGCCCCGATCATCGTGGTGGCCGAGGGCGCGCTGCCCGAGGGCGGCGCCGAACTGCTGCAGAGCGGCGAGAAGGACGCCTTCGGGCACGTCCGGCTCGGTGGTGTCGGCACGTGGCTCGCCGAGGAGATCGCGCAGCGCACGGGCAAGGAGTCGCGGGCCGTCGTGCTCGGGCACACCCAGCGCGGCGGGACGCCGACGGCCTACGACCGGGTGCTCGCCACGCGGTTCGGCCTGCACGCGGTGGACGCCGTCGCCGACGGCGACTTCGGCGTGATGGTGGGGCTGCGCGGCACCGACATCGTGCGCGTCAAGCTCTCCGAGGCCACGGCCGAGCTCAAGACCGTGCCGCCGGAGCGCTACGCCGAGGCCGAGGTCTTCTTCGGCTGAGCACCGCGATCGCAGGCGGGCACGGCATTCCCGTGCCCGTCGGCGATAGCGGCGTCCACATCGGACTTGCCGTCAGGGGAGCAGCCGGGCCAGTTCCCTGTCGAGGTCGCTGATCACGAAGGACTTTCCCGCTCGCGTGCGTACCCGCACGGCGGGACCCGGTTCGAGTACGAACGCCACCTCGCCGGCACCGAGCGGGCGGTAGCCGTAGCCGCGAAAGTCCCGCAGCGGCCGCACCTCGTCGAGTACCTCGACGCCGATGATGTCGGCTCTCGGGATCACCTTGCGGAAGACGGGTGCGACCTCGAGCACCACCCGCCGGTCGTCGACGTCGATGCGGTGCCGCACTCCCAGCATCAGCACCGGAATACCGAGCAGGACCACGGTCGCGATGACGGCGTCGAGCATCTCGTCGTCCCGCGTCATCCACACCGCCACGGTGAGCGCCACGCAGAGCGCGAGCGCCGCCAGCAGCACTCGTCGCACGCGGGTGGACGGCGTCAGTGTGCGGCGGTACATGGTCATCACTCTAGAGATGGCTCGCCACCACGGGTCGCCGCCGAGGGGCTGTCGTAGGGCTGTCCTAGGGTTGGCGCATGCGGTTCGGGGGTTTCGGCGAGTACGCGATCGACTTCTACGACGGCCTGGTGGTGGACAACTCCAAGCCCTACTGGGACGCCAACGTCGCGACGTACAAGTCCGACGTGCGCGCACCGATGGAGGCGATGCTGGCGGAGCTGGCGCCCGAGTTCGGCGAGGGTTTCGGCGAGGGCAAGGTGTTCCGCCCCTACCGCGACGTGCGCTTCGCTAAGGACAAGACGCCGTACAAGACCCACTGCGGCGGCGTGATCGAACAGGGCAGGGGTGGCGGCGCCTACTACGTCGAGGTGGGCCCCGACGGGCTGCGGGTGGGCGGCGGCTGCTTCCACCTCGCCGCCGACCAGCTCGCCCGGTACCGCCAGGCCGTCGACACCGAGATCCACGGCGCGGCGCTGGAGCAGGTGCTCGCCACGCTCCGCCGGCAGGGCTGGGAGATCGCGGGCGACGCGCTGAAGACCAAGCCGCGCGGTTTCGACGCCGACCATCCCCGGCTGGACCTGCTGCGGCACCGCTCGGTGTACGCGGTGCGCGTGTGGGAACCCGACGACGCGCTGCACGAGCGCACGTGCCTCGATCGGGTACGAAAGGCGTGGCGTCAGCTGCGCCCGTTCAACGAGTGGGCGCGCGACCACGTGGGCCCGAGCGAGCTCCCGCGGCGGTGAAGGAATCCTTAACGATCTCGGGATCGGTACAGACGTGCGCGGAGTAAGGGACTAGGCTGCTCAGGTGTGAGCCGACGAGCGAAGATCGTATGCACCCTCGGCCCTGCGACGGCGACGGCGGAGAAGGTCCGTGCGCTCGTCGAGGCCGGTATGGATGTCGCACGCATGAACTTCAGCCATGGCAGCCATGGCGACCACAAGCAGGTCTACGACCTCATCCGGAACGCGGCGGCGGAGACCGGCCGCGCGGTCGGAATCCTGGCCGACCTGCAGGGCCCCAAGATCCGGCTCGGTACCTTCGCGGGCGGTCCCGTCGAGTGGCGTACCGGTGACCGGGTCCGCATCACCGTCGAGGACGTGCAGGGCACCCACGACCGCGTCTCGACGACGTACAAGGGGCTCGCCAAGGACGCCAAGCCGGGCGACCGCCTGCTGGTCGACGACGGCAAGGTCGGTCTCGTGGTCGAGGGCGTCGAAGGCCCCGACGTGCTGTGCGAGGTGACCGAGGGCGGTCCCGTCAGCAACAACAAGGGTGTCTCGCTGCCGGGCATGGACGTGTCGGTGCCCGCGATGTCCGACAAGGACGTCGAGGACCTCGAGTTCGCCATGGAGCTGGGTGTCGACTTCGTCGCGCTGTCCTTCGTGCGCTCGCCCGCCGACATCGACCTGGTGCACCAGGTGATGGACCGGGTCGGCAAGGGCAGGGCGCCCGTCATCGCCAAGCTCGAGAAGCCCGAGGCCGTCTACAACCTCGAGGCGATCGTGCTGGCCTTCGACGGCGTGATGGTGGCGCGCGGTGACCTCGGCGTCGAGCTGCCGCTCGAGCAGGTTCCGCTGGTGCAGAAGCGGGCCATCCAGATCGCCCGCGAGAACGCCAAGCCGGTGATCGTCGCGACGCAGATGCTCGACTCGATGATCAACAACTCGCGCCCGACGCGCGCGGAGGCCTCGGACGTGGCCAACGCCGTGCTCGACGGCGCCGACGCGGTGATGCTCTCCGGCGAGACCAGCGTGGGCCGCTACCCGATCGAGACGGTCGAGACGATGAGCCGCATCGTCGAGGCCGTCGAGGCCGACCTGCCGTCGGTGCCGCCGTTGAGCCACGTGCCGCGGACCAAGCGGGGCGTGATCTCCTACGCCGCCCGCGACATCGGCGAGCGCCTCAACGCCAAGGCACTGGTCGCGTTCACGCAGTCCGGTGACACCGTGCGCAGGCTGGCGCGGCTGCACACCCGGTTGCCGCTGCTCGCGTTCACGCCGCTGGAGAGCGTGCGCAGCCAGCTGACGATGACGTGGGGCACCACGGCGCGGATCGTGCCGCACGCCGACTCGACGGACCGCATGATCCAGCAGGTCGACCACGCGATGCTCGAGACCGGCCGCTACCAGGCGGGCGACCTCGTGGTCATCGTCGCGGGCTCGCCCCCGGGCACCATCGGCTCGACCAACCTGATCCGGGTGCACCGGCTCGGTGAGGACGACCACGCCTGAGGGGCGGGGCGCGGCGCGAGCGTGTTGAATCCCGGGCATGACTGAGCTGGCGAGAGCAGCCGCGACAGGACTGGACACAGCGGCGGGCCACGGCGGGCAACAGGTGCTCGACCGGCTGGTCGGGCTGCTGGACCTGGAGAAGATCGAGGAGAATATCTTCCGCGGCGTGAGCCCGCCGCACTCGCCGACGCGGGTGTTCGGCGGGCAGGTCGCGGGACAGGCCCTCGTCGCCGCGGGCCGCACGGTGCCGGAGGAGCGCACGGTGCACTCGCTGCACGCGTACTTCATCCGGCCCGGCGACCCGAAGGTCCCGATCGTCTACGAGGTCGACCGCATCCGCGACGGTCGCTCGTTCACCACCCGGCGCGTCACCGCCGTGCAGCACGGCAAGGCGATCTTCGCTCTGTCCGCGTCGTTCCAGCTCGACGAGGACGGTGTGGAGCACTCCGAGCAGATGCCCGACGTCCCGGACCCGGAGTCGCTGCCGACGTTGCTCGAGCGCACGGGGGAGTACGCCGACAAGCTCGGGCTGCGGGCGCAGCCGCGGCCGATCGACATCCGCTACGTCAACGACCCGCCGTGGGTGACGAGGGAGAGCGGGGAACGGCCATCGCGCAACCAGGTCTGGATGCGGGCCGATGGCATGCTGGCCGACAGTCAGCTGCTGCACGTGTGCGTGCTGACCTACGCCTCGGACATGACGTTGCTGGACTCCGTGCTGGCGAGCCACGGCGTGTACTGGGACCTGGACCGTGTGCTGGGTGCGAGTCTCGACCACGCGCTGTGGTTCCACCGCCCGTTCCGGGCCGACGAGTGGTTCCTCTACGACAGTGGCTCGCCCACCGCGTCGGGCGCGCGCGGGCTGGCGACGGGCCGGTTCTTCTCCCGCGACGGCAGGCATCTCGCCACCGTCGTGCAGGAGGGTCTGATCAGGGTTCTCTGAGGTCGCGACTGCGGTGAAGACCACCCGGTGCTCGGGTGAAGGTGGCCCTCACCGCAGCGGCCGCATCCCTGGACTTCGGGGTCGTCTCAGCTGGCCACGTGCAGCGGGGCCCGGCCGCGCCGGTGATGGCGCGCCGGGTCCGTCTCGCCGCGCGTGGCCTCCTCGATGTCGGGGCCGAGCGCGAGGTGTGCGGCGAGGTAGGCGCGGCACGGCAGTTTGCCGCGCTTGCGCGGGAAGAACCGGGGCCGCCTGCCGTGGCACACCGAGCAGTGCCCGGTGGTGTCGAGGCGGTGTTCGGAGAGCACGGATCTCAGTGCGGCGACGAGCAACGTCGAGTGCTGGTGTGAGGAGCCTGCGTTCACCGTGTGGGTGACGTCGTCGAGCTTGCGGTGCACGCTCGCCTGCAGCGGGTTGACGATGTGGTCTCGCCCGGGCACGTGGATCTCACCTGCGTTTCATTGCGTGGAACTCTTCAGCCACCAACGCCCGGAGCCTACCCTGGGATTCTGCAAATTGCAGTCCACCGATTGGGCAACGTTGCCTGTCGTGCCAGCGTCAATGCATCACCCGTTTCGGAAGCTGCTGGTTAGATGTCGAACGGGGACGCTCGTGAACCGGAGGTGAAGCCATGACCCGAGGGCAAGGCCCGACCGTGCGGCGGCGGAGGCTGGCCAGCGAGCTGCGGCGGCTCCGGGAAGCGGCCGAGCTGACCATCGACGAGGTGGGCGAGAAACTCGAGTGCTCGGCCTCCAAGGTCAGCCGGATCGAGACCGGGCACGTGGGTGTCACCCCGCGCGACGCCAGGGACATGCTCGAGCTCTACGGCCTGCGCGGCGACGAGCAGGAGGCGCTGGTCCAGCTCGCCAGGGAGGCGCGCAAACGCGGCTGGTGGCACGCGTACAACGAGGTGTTCACCGGTACCTTCGTCGGGCTCGAGGCCGACGCCAGTTCACTGCGGGCGTTCCAGGCGCTGCTGGTGCCGGGTCTGTTGCAGACCACGCGCTACGCGCACGCTGTGATCAGGGCGATGCGCCCGGACGCCGCCGACAGTGAGATCGACCGCCGGGTCGACGCGCGCAGGGAACGTCAGCAGCTCCTGCGCGACTCGCACCCGCCGGAGTACTGGGCGGTGATCGACGAGGCCGTGCTGCACCGGTGTGTCGGCGGCGCCGAGGTGATGGCCGAGCAGCTCACCAAGCTCGCCGAGCTCGCCCAGCTGCCGCACGTCACCATTCAGGTGGTTCCGCTGGAGGCGGGCGCGCACCCGGGAATGGAAGGCCCGTTTCTGATCCTGGGCTTTCCCGAGCAGGCCGATCACGACGTCGTGTACGTCGAGAGCACCAGCACGGGGCTGTACCTGGAGCTCGAGCCCGACGTGCGGCGATACGCGCTGATGTTCGATCATTTGCGGGCCACCGCACTGAGACCGGACGATTCGATCCGGCTGATCGAGGCCGCCGCGCGGCGGTTCGACACCTGCGGAACCAACGAAGCGAACTAAGGAGTGGGGTCATGGGGACCAAGGTCGACAGCGCCGGTCTGCACTGGCGCAAGAGCAGCCACAGCGGCGGCGGCAACGACTGCGTCGAGATCGCCTTCACCGCCGACGGCACGGCTGTCCGCGACTCCAAGAACCCCGCCGTGGGGGCGCTGAGCCTGCCCGCGGCGGGGTGGGACGCCTTACTGAGCGCGGCGCGCTCGGGTGAGCTGAACCTGCGCTGACCTCCGGTTCTCCCGCAATTCCCCGGCCCCTTACCCCGGCCGCGCTCGTCGTGGCGCCGGGTAAGGGGCCGGATCGTCTCCGCCCGACGTGAACGACCGATGCCCGCGCCTGCTCCTCAGGACGACTCTCGTGCTCATCACGAGGAACGAGGAGTTGAGAGGGATGACGAGGATGCCGGCGGGATGGGCCTGGGACGCGGTGCAGGCAGAGGTGGCCTACCGCCAGGAGGAGCTGCGCAAGTCGGGCCGCGGCGGACGGGCGCGGGGGCGCCGCTGGGGCCGTCGCGGGACCACAGAGGTGCGGATCCCGGAGCAGCGGGTGACGGAGCACGACGCGGAGCGGGCCACGTCGCTGCCGCGCCCGAGCTGAGGCGGGGCGGTCATGCTCTGTGCGAAAACCGTGTCGGGGTTGTCGGTGGGGTAGGAGACAATGCCTCACGTGCCCCGTCTCGGTTCTGGAATCCCGCTTGTCGGCCGTGTCGACGAGCTGGCGCGCCTGCGCGCCGCTGTCGATCGCGCGCGCCGCGCCGAGGCCGCCGCGGTGCTGCTGGCCGGCGACGCCGGGGTCGGCAAGACCCGGCTGGTGACCGAGCTCGGCGGCCACGCCGAATCGCAGGGCGCGCTGGTGCTCACGGGCCGGTGCCTCGACGTCGGGGAGGGCGGGTTGCCGTACCTGCCCTTCGCCGAGGCACTGGCCCCGCTGGCCACGTCGGGCGACGACCCGGTCGCGCGGGCCGTGCGCGCGCGACCGGCGCTGGGGCGCCTGCTGCCCTTGGTTCCCGAGGCACCCGCCGCGGCGCCGGACTTCGCCATGGCCGGCGACGTCGACGTGCGGCCGCGGCTGCGTGCCGAGGTGGATCTGGGGCAGCTGCAACTGTTCGACGCCGTGCTGGGTGTGCTCAGCGAGATCAGTGAACACCGGCCGGTGGTGCTGGTGCTGGAGGACCTGCATTGGGCCGACGGTTCCACCCGGAACCTGGTGTCGTTCCTCATCTCGCGGCTGCGGGCGCAGCGCGTGCTCATGGTCGGAACCTATCGCGAGGAGGACGTGTACCGGCGGCATCCATTGCGCGGGCTGCTCGTCGAGCTCGTGCGACTGCCCGCAGTCGAGCGCGTGGAGCTGCGGCCGTTCGGCGAGGCCGACGCGCGCGCGTTCGTCGAGGCGCTGGCCGAGAAGCCGTTGCCGCCCGACGTGCTGGCCGACATGGTCGCGCGCTCGGAGGGCAACCCGTTCTTCGCCGAGGAGCTGCTGGCCTCGAGTGACGACTGCGACGACCTGCCCGCCGGGCTGGCCGAGGTGCTGCTGGCCAGGCTGGAACGGCTCGGCCAGGACACGCGCCGGGTCCTGCGCGTGGTCGCGGTCGCGGGTGAGGGCGTGGCCCACGCGGCGCTGGCGGAGGTCTCCGGGCTCGGCGAGCTCGAACTGGACGAGGCGCTGCGCGAGGCCGTGCAGCACCACGCGCTCGTGATCGAGCGTGGTTTCTACCAGTTCCGGCACGCGCTGTTGCAGGAGGCGGTCTACGCCGATCTGTTGCCGGGGGAGCGGACCCGCATGCACGCGGCCTACGCCACGCGCGTCCGGACCAACCCGCAGGGCCGGGGCCGGGAGGCCAAACTCGCCTATCACAGCCTGCGGAGCAAGGACTTCCCTACGGCGCTGACGGCGCTGGTGCAGGCCGCCGACGAGGCTGCGCGGCTCGGCGCGCCGGGCACGGCGCTGCGGCATCTCGAACAGGCGCTGGAGATCTGGGACGCGGTGCCCGACTCCGCGCGGCCGGAGGGCTACGGCGAGCTGAAGCTGTTGATGGAGGCGTCGCACTACGCGGGCGCGTCCGGTGATCCCGAGCGGGCGATCGCCTTCGCGCGCTCAGCGGCCGAGGCCCTGCCGCCCGATCTCGACCGCGGGAGCGCGGCGATGGTGTGGCGCAGGCTCGCCGAGTCCCTGCTGTCACTGGACGGCTCGTTCGACGAGGCGCCGCCGACGATCGAGCGTGCGTGGGAACTCGTCGCCGACGCGGGCCCGAGCCGGGCGCGCGCGTGGGTGCTCGCCACGCGAGCCCAGATCCAGCGCGCGGAGCTGCGGCTGGAGGACGCGAGGTGGAGCGCCGAGAACGCGGTCGCCGACGCGCGCACCGTGGGCATCGGCGACGCGGAGGCCTCGGCACTGGTCACCTTGGGCGCGCTGGCCGACTCGGACGGCAAGGTCGACCAGGCTCGGCAGCGGCTCGTGGAGGGCGTGGCCAAGGCCCGCTCCACCGGGGCGCTGCACGTGGAGCTGCGGGCGATGTACTACCTCGCGCTGAGCCACGACGACCAGGGCGAGCTCGACCAGGCGCTGCGGCTCTACCGCAGTGGCGCCGACCGGGCAGAGGAGACCGGGCTGGCGTGGAGCGCGTTCGGCCTGAACTCGCGGCTGCGTTACGTCTCGGTGCGCTATCTCGTCGGGGACTGGCCCGACGACGCCGTCGAGCGGCCGAGGTCGCCGGTCTCCAGCACGGTCACCACGATCATGAACACGGCCTGGGTCCACCTCATGGTCGCCAGGGGGCGCTTCGCCGAGGCGGAACGGCTCGTGGCCGATCTGCGCGCCCACTGGCGTTCTGATCTCTGGATCGCGATGGCGGCCACGGCGTCCGGCTCGGAGCTCGCCTACTGGCAGGGCGAGTACGAGCGGGCGGCCCGTCTGGTGCGGGATGGGGTCGCGCGGTTCGACGAGTTCTATCCCCGGGCACTGGGCGGCATCCGGATCTGCGCGCTCGGTCTCGAGGCCGCCGCCGCGTGGGCCACCGAGGCCCGGCTGCGCGGCGACACCGCGGCGGTCGCCGAGGCGGGCGAGCTGGGCGCGGCCTTGCTGGCGCACGTGAGGGACTGCGTCGAGCACGGCACGCCGCGCTCGGGCACCATCGGCCCCGAGGGCCAGGCGTGGCTGTTGCGAGCGGAAGCGGCCGCGAGCGGGCTCGCCGGGCCCGCCGACGCGTCGCTGTGGGCGAAGGTGGTCGAGGCGTTCGGCTACGGCGCCGTGTACGAGCAGGCGATCTGCCGCCTGCGGCACGCCGAGGCGTTGCTGGCCGCGGGCGACACCGCGCCCGCGGCGCAGGAGCTCGGCGAGGCGCACGCGTTCGCCGAGCGGCTCGAGGCGGGACCGCTGCGCACGGCGGTGCGCGACCTCGCGCGCAGGGCGCGCGTGGAGCTGCCTGGCCTGGCACCGGCCAGGGACGTCGTGGACCTGCTCACCGAACGGGAACGCGCGGTGCTCGAGCGGGTCGCGCTCGGCCGGACCAACCGTCAGGTGGGCGAGGAGCTCTACATCAGCGAGAAGACCGTGAGCGTGCACCTGTCGCGGGCGATGGCGAAGCTCGGTGCGAGCAGGCGCGCCGAGGCCGTCGCCATCGCCTACGACAGGGGACTGCTCGCCAGGGCGGCTCCGTAGCCTGCGGCTACCGGCCGGGCAGGCGCCGCAGGGCTTTCATGCCCACGGTCATCGCGGAGGTCCACAGTTTCGGCGGCAGTCCGCGCGGCGGCCGCAGCCGCAGTCCGCGCTGCACGGCGATCGCCTGGGCCTCGGTGTAGCGGAGCAGACCGTCGGCGCCGTTGCGCCTGCCCACTCCGGAGTCCTTCATACCGCCCATCGGCACGCCGATCGTGCCGAACGTGGCGGCGTAGCCCTCGTTGACGTTGACCGTGCCGGCCTTGAGCCGCCCGGCCACGTCCCGGCCGCGCCGGGCATCGCTCGTCCAGACGCTCGCGTTGAGCCCGAACGGCGTGTCGTTGGCGCGGCCGACGGCATCGTCCACATCGGAGTAGGAGTACACCGACACGACGGGGCCGAACGTCTCCTCGGCGAACAGTTGTGCCCGCTCGGTGACTCCCGTGAGGACGGTCGGCTCGTAGAACAGGGGGCCGAGATCGGGCCGGGCGCGCCCTCCGGTGACCACGGTCGCCCCCGTGGACCTCGCGTCGTCGACGTGCGCGGAGACCGTGGCGAGCTGTTCCGGCGAGGTGAGCGAGCCCATGCCGGGTCCGTAGTCCAGCGCCGCGCCGAGGCGCAGTGCCTCGGTGCGCGCGGCGAACTCGCGGACGAACTCCTCGCGGATGCTGTCGTGGACGTAGATCCGCTCCACCGACACGCACAGCTGCCCCGCCGAGGCGAAGCACGCGGTGACCGCGCCCGCCGCGGCCTTGCGCACGTCGGCGTCGGGCAGCACGATCAGCGGGTTCTTGCCGCCCAGCTCCAGCGAGTAGCTCGTGAGCCGCCGGGCGATGCGCCCTGCGAGGTCCTTGCCGGTGGGGGTGGAGCCGGTGAAGCAGACGTAGTCGGACTCCTCGACGATCGCGTCGCCGATGCGCGAGCCCCGGCCGAGCACGATCTGCCAGGCGTCGGCTGGCAGCCCGGCCCGCTCGGCGAGCTCGTGCAGCCACAGCGCCGAGAGCGCGGTCTGGTTGTCGGGTTTCTGCACCACGGCGTTGCCCGCGACGAGCGCGGGCAGCACGTCCATCGCGGTGAGCGCGAGCGGGTAATTCCACGGCGAGATGATGCCGACGACGCCCTTGGGATGGCGGAGCTCGCCTGCCGTGGTCAGCACCGGCAGCGCGCCGGGAGCCCGGCGTGGCGCGAGCAGGCGCGGGGCGCGCTTGCCGTAGTAGGCCGCCACGAGCGCGGTGGCGCTGACCTCGTCGAAGGCGTCGAGCCGGGCCTTGCCCGCCTCGACCTGCACCAGGTCGAGCGCCTCGTCCTGGTGCCGCAGCACCAGTTCGTGCAGGCGCAGCAGGATCCGGGCGCGCTCGGCGGCCGGCCGGGCGGCCCACGTGCGCTGGGCGCGCCGGGCGGTGGCGAACGCGGCGCGCGCGTCGGCGTCGGTGGCCTGGGGCAGGACCGCCGTGGTGAGGCCCGTGAACGGGGCCTTCATCTCCGCGGGGGCCGAGTCCGTGCCTCCCGCGACGCGCTGGAGCAGTGCTGTGGCCCTGCTCGTCGGCGGCGCTCCGGCCACCCCGCCGATCGTGTCCGGCCGCTCGGTCCGCACGGGAACGGTGCTCGTCATGCCGCCTCCGATAGCAACGTTGTTACCGACGAGTAGAGCATACCGTGGGTATGGCCGCGAGCGCGTCAGTGTGCGAAGTGGGCCACCACGATGCGCTTCCACTCGTCGAGCAACTGCGTGCGCCGCGCGGGATCGCCGCCCAGTTCGGCGTCCAGCGCGAGCCCGCGGGTGAGGTTGACGGTGAGCCAGTACAGCGTCTCCACCTTGTCCCTGGGCAGGTCACCGGAGAGCCGTGCGATGTGCTCCAGCGTCGAGCGGCCCAGCGCGCGGTCGACCGGCCGCATGGCGGCGCGCAGTTCACCGTCGGTGCGCGCCGCGATCCAGAGTTCCATCGCGGCGGTGGCCAGGGTGCCCGAGTACGACTCCCACAGCAGGTCCACGGCGGCGGCGACGCGCTCGGGTCCCTCGGGCAGCCGGTCGATCTCGGGCGCCCGCTGCTCCTTGAGCTTGAGGGTCAGGTGCTCGACGGCGGCGGCCATCAGCTCGGTCTTGGCGGCGAAGTGGTGCTGGAAGGCGCCTTTCGAGACGCCGGCGCGGGCGCAGATCTCCTGCATCGAGGTGCGCGGGTAGCCCAGCTCGACCAGGCAGTCGATCGTGGCGTCGAGCAGCGCCGCCCGCGTCTGCTCCCGCCGCTGCGCCTGCGTGCGGTGGCCCCGCGCCGTGGTCATGGCGCCCCCTTTACCTGTCGGCCGAGCGGATGTACATTCCGAGCAGAATTTACATTCCAACTGGATTGTTTTCCAGTGCCGGAGACCAGGAGGGCAGGGCTGTGCCGCTGCAGATCCAGAGAAGCTCGTGGCTGAACACCGAGCTCGATGACTTCCGGCAGCTCGCCAAGTCGTTCTGCGAGAACGAGCTCAAGCCTCATCAGGAACGCTGGATCGCGGCCAAGCAGGTGGACCGCGAGCTGTGGACCAAGGCCGGCGAGGTCGGGCTGCTCGCACTGTCCATTCCGGAGTCCTACGGCGGTGGTGGCGGCACGTTCGCCCACGAGACCGTGCTCTACGAGGAGCAGGCCCGCAGCGGCGACGGCGGCTGGGGCGTGTCCGTCCACAACGGAATCGTCGCGCACTACCTGCTCGCCTACGCCTCGGAGGAGCGGAAGAAGGAGTGGCTGCCCAAGTTCGCCAGCGGCGAGTTCGTCGGCGCCGTCGCGATGACCGAGCCGGGCACCGGGTCGGACCTGCAGGGCATCAAGACCCGCGCCGTGCGCGAGGGTGACGAGTACGTGATCAACGGTGCCAAGACCTTCATCACCAACGGCGCCCACGCCGACCTCGTCGTGGTGGCGGTGAAGACCGACCCCGACGGCGGAGCCAAGGGTGTGTCGCTGATCGCCGTGCCCACGGACACGCCCGGCTTCCGCCGCGGCCGCGTGCTCGACAAGGTCGGCCTGCGCGCCCAGGACACCGCGGAGCTGTTCTTCGACGACGTGCGCGTGCCCGTGGCCAACCTGCTGGGCGATCAGGAGGGGCAGGGCTTCATCCAGCTGATGCAGCAGCTGCCGCAGGAGCGCCTGATCATCGCGGTCACCGCGGTGGCGGGTCTCGAGGCGGCGGTGGAGCAGACCCTGGCCTACACCAAGGAGCGCACCGCGTTCGGCCGGCCGATCTTCGGCTTCCAGAACACCAAGTTCACGCTGGCCGAGGCCGCCACCGAGGCCGCCGTCGCGCGTGCCTTCCTCGACCAGTGCATCGAGCGCCACCTCAGGGGCGAGCTCGACGTGCAGGGCGCGGCGATGGCGAAGCTGTGGACCACCGAGCGCGTCAACAAGGTGATCGACGACTGCGTGCAGCTCTTCGGCGGCTACGGCTACATGATGGAGTACCCGATCGCGCGGGCCTGGGCCGACGTCCGCATCTCGCGGATCTTCGGCGGCACCAGCGAGATCATGAAGGACATCATCTCGCGCACACTCTGAAAGGAAGTCGGGCGATGAAGGCTGGGCCGCTCAGTGGCCTCAAGGTGATCGAGCTCGCCGGGCTGGCCCCGGCGCCGTTCGCCTGCACGATCCTCGCAGACCTCGGCGCGGACGTCATCAGGGTCGACCGCGCGACACCGGGCGAGGACGTGCTCGGTCTGCCCTACGACCCGCTGCTGCGCGGGCGCAGGACGATCGGCGTGAACACCAAGACGCCCGAGGGCGTGGAGCTGGTGCTCACGCTCGCCGAGAAGGCCGACGCATTCGTGGAGGGCTTCCGGCCGGGCGTCGCCGAGCGCATGGGGATCGGGCCGGAGCAGGTGCACGCGCGCAATCCGAGGCTGGTCTACGGCCGGGTCACGGGATGGGGTCAGGACGGCCCGCTCGCGCAGGCCGCCGGTCACGACATCAACTACCTCGGCCTCGCGGGCGCGCTGGAGCCAATCGGCAGGGCCGGGGAGCGCCCGGTGCCGCCGGTGAACTTCCTCGGCGACTTCGGCGGGGGAGGGCTGTTCCTCGCGATGGGAATGCTCGCGGCGCTCTACGAGCGGACCTCGTCCGGCAGGGGGCAGGTCGTGGACGCCTCGATGGTCGACGGCGCGGCGCTGCTCACCACACAGCTCTACGGGCTCAAGGCCAGCGGTGTGTGGGAGGGCGAGCGCGGGCAGAACCTGCTCGACGGCGGTGCGCCGTGTTACGACACCTACGAGTGCGCCGACGGTAAGTACGTCGCCGTCGGGGCGCTGGAGATGCGCTTCTGGGCCGCGCTCGTACAGGTGCTCGATCTGGACGCCGAGGACCTGCCGGTGCACCTCGACCAGCGGGAGTGGCCGCGGCTGCGCGAGATCCTCGCGGCGGAGATCGCCAAGTACTCGAGGGACGAGCTCGTCGCCAAGGCGGAGGGCACGGACGCGTGCCTGACCCCGGTGCTCACGCCGGAGGAGGCGGCGCGGCACCCGCACAACGCTGAGCGCGGCACCTTCGTCGAGATCGGCGGAGTGGTCCAGCCCGCGCCGGGCCCGCGGTTCGACCGCACCCCGCCCGCTACTCCGGAGCCGCCGCACGAGAAGGGCGCGGACACCGGGGAGGTCCTCGACGAGCTTGGTCTGGACCCCGGCGAGATCGCGGCACTGCGCGCCGCGGGAGCGCTCGCCTGAGGCCTGCGACACGGCGGCGTGTCGCAGCGGCGCCGTTGTGGTGATCACGCCTAAGGTGACGGTGTCCTGCGGATTGAAGGGATTTCATGATCTACGGGTAGTCACCGCTGACGCCCGTTCGCGTGATTACCCGTCAGGATGCCTTGTGGTGAGGCATCATGACGGGGTACTTGGCGGGAGAGCAGCGCGGTCGCCGTGCCTGGCACCGCCCGGATGGATCGGATGGAGCCATGTCGCCGGGTCTCAAGAAAGTCCTCATTTTCGGCGTGGTGGCGCTCGTCCTGTTCCTCCTGATCAGCCGCCCCAACGAGTCGGCCGACGCCGTGCAGACGGCGCTCAGCTGGTTGCGCGACGGAGCCGAAGCGATCGTGACGTTCGTGCAGAGCCTCTTCTCCTAGTCCAGACCACGGCCGACCGGCACCGCGTCGCGGTGCCGGTTCTTTTGTTGCGCGCACACGTGTCTGGTGACTCTCTGTCGCGAAATCCCGCCCGGAGGCTTGATTGCTCCACCATCCGGGTGGATTCATGTGGTTAAGGCGCTGGTCAACGGATTCGTCGGCGAGAGGGTCTGGCGGAGTCGCGGCTCGCTCTCATACGGTGCTCACATTGCGTGATCGGCCGGTTCCCCAGGCCTCACGCTTCACATCTCGAACACCGTTGCTCGACCAGTCTTTTGCGATACGACAGCAGTTGCGTGGCAGAGGAGGCAGGGATGCGAGATCCCGGAGTTGACGCCGTGATCCGGCAGTGGACGTCCGAGCGCCAGCAGAGCGCGGAGGACCGCGAGATCAACCGGATCGCCTCGGCGTGGCTCGCGGAGGCGCCTCAGGCCTCCCAGCCGGCCCCGGGAATTCCGGGACAGCGAGGCAACACCGGCGCGGGCCGCTGGGCCCCCGTCGACGCCGCCGACCCGGGCTACCTCGCCGCCATGCGCGAGCGGGTTCCCGACGCACCCGACGAGCTGCTGACCGCCGCGGCGGGCTGGTGGCAGATGATCGGCAGCGTCAGCGAGGCCGAAGCGTGGTGGGACGCGGGCATCAGCCCGCTCGATCAGCGCGCGCTCGACTACCGGGCCGCGGGACTGGCACCCGAGGACCTGAGCAAGCGGCTCGGCCCGCTCACCGTTCTGGACCACCTCCGCCGGGGCAGCGCTCCCGCGTGGTGTGTCGCCCGGCTCTCCCGGCAGCGTCGCGACGCCGCCAGCTGATCTCCGCGGGGCCCGTAACGCTAGTCTGCGCTGACTCGTTGTTGGCAGTGAGTCACAAGGTCGGCTAGTGGAGGGCCCAGCGGTGCAAGATCCGGGGACGCGCGAGGTGACGCGTCCGGGGCGGGCGGCCCTCGTCCGGCTGGTCGTCGTCGTGGCCGTACTGGCCGTGGGTGCGGGTGGTGCGTGGCTCATCGCCCGCGCCGGCACTCCGGAGGCGGGACCGATCACCACCGACATTCCCGCGCTCCAAGTGGAACCGGCCCAGGTGGAGCCCGGTTCCGTGGTCCCCGCGGCCGACGTGGTCGCGGGCGCCCGCACCGGCGGCAGCGACATCCGGCCACCTCAGCAGGAACAGTCCGGCGCCGATCCGCTCGGCGACTGGGCGGAGAGCACGTCCGCCGCGGTGGGTGTGCCCGCCAGGGCGCTGCGCGCCTATGGCAACGCCGAACTGGCGGTGCGGGCCAGTCAGCCGGACTGCCGGGTCTCCTGGGCCACCCTCGCCGGGATCGGCCGCATCGAGTCCGACCACGGCCGCTACGGCGGAGTCGAGCTCGGTGAGGACGGCAGGCCGTCGAGTCCCATCATCGGTGTGCCGCTCAACGGTTCCGCCGGGGTGCGGGCGATTCCCGACACCGACGGCGGCTCTCTCGACGGCGATCCCGTGCACGACAGGGCCGTCGGCCCGATGCAGTTCATCCCCAGCACCTGGGCCCGCTGGGCCAGCGACGCCAACGGCGACGGGGCGGGCGACCCGCAGCAGATCGACGACGCCGCGCTGGCCGCGGCGCGGTACCTGTGCGCGGGCGGCAGGGACATGGCCTCCGCCGAGGGCTGGTGGGCCGGGATCATGTCGTACAACAACTCGGTGGAGTACGCGCAGAAGGTCTTCGCACTCGCCGACGCCTACGCCACGCAGGCGCAGACCGCCCAGGGATGACCTACAGCGTGTCGTAGAAGGGTGCCCTGTGGCCGCCCCCACCCTGGCCAGGGTGCTAACTTCGAAGGCGTGTCCCTGAGCTCCACGACAGCCCGCCGGCTCGCCATCGTCGGCGTCAGCGTGCTGAGCGTGCTCATCTGCTTCGGCCTCGCGTGGTGGCAGTGGGAGCGGTTCTCCTCGGCGGGCGGCTCGTTCCAGAACCTCGGTTACGTACTGCAGTGGCCGCTGTTCGGGCTCTTCCCCGCCTTCATGTTCTGGCGCATCCGCAGGCTGAACCGCCAGCATCGAGCCGAGAACGCACCCGGGTCCGAGTCGCCGGGCAGCGAGCAGGGCACACCGAGCAGTGGCCGGAGCGAGTGGGGCCACCGGCCCGCCGACGTTCCGCCACCGCGACCGTCGATCCGGCAGGCGCCCCGGCCCGTCGACGACGAGGACGAGGAACTGGCCGCGTACAACCGGTACCTGGCCGAGCTGAACGCCCGCGACCAAGAGGTGACATGACATGGTGACGACCGACCGCGACGAGACGCAGGCGGCTCCGGCCGCGACGTCCCTGCAGGGACCACTGAAGCGGTTCCGCATCGCGGCCTTCGCCACCGGCATCGGGCTGCTGGGCCTGTGCGTCGTGATGGTGGTGCGCTACGTCTTCGACAACCCCGACCCCTCGGCCATCTACTCGCCGATCCACGGCGTGATCTACATGATCTACCTGGTGGTGGCGGTGGACCTCGCGCTCAAGGCTCGCTGGTCGGTGAAGGGGACCGTGGGCGTGCTGCTCGCCGGCTGTGTTCCGCTCCTGTCGTTCTATGTCGAGCGCAAGGTCACCCAGCGCGTCACCGCGGGCCGCAAGCTCTGACCGAGTACGGCGCCACGGAACACCCGCGCAGCGTCTCCGCGTCGATCGAGCGCGGCCGGTAGCCCGTTCCCGCCGCCAGCGTCGCGGTCATGACGTCCACCGGGTCGGTGACCGGGTCGGGCCTGCCCGACAGGAACGCCCACTCGTGCTCGTCGGAGCCGAAGTACACGACCGTCCCGAAGACGTCGTGGAACCGCTGCCACGCCGCGATCAGCGTGTCGTTGCGCCACAGCGTCGGGCACCCCGCCTGGCACGTCACGACGCCGCCGGGGGCGAGGACCGCGGCGCAGCGGCGCAGGAAGTCGGCGCCGTACAGCCGGTTGTGCTGGGCGCTCTCGTCCGTGTTCTCGTCGGGCAGGTCGATCACCACCACGTCGTAACGCGTGGTCGTGGTGGCGAGGAACTCGAACCCGTCGCGGTAGTGGATCCGGACCGGGCCATCGCCGCGCTCGGCGTCGGCGAGCTCGGTGGGGGAGTAGCCGTAGGGCAGGTGCTCGGCGCACGCGCGCACGGCCTGCTGGTCGATGTCGACGTGATCGACCAGCTCGGCGCCGTGGTCCACGGCGATCCCGCTCGCCACGCCCTCGCTGGAGCCGATGATCAGCACGGAACGCACCCGCTCGGCCAGCAGGAGCGCGGGCACGAGCAGTGCCTCGTGGTAGACGAGCTGGCTCTGCTCGGTGCTCTGCCGTTCGTCGTCGCAGAACAGCGTGACGCCCTGCTCGGTCGTGCCGATCACGACGTGCTGGAAGTCGGTGTGGGTGTCGAGGACGGTGTCGGACACCTCCCAGACCCGGGTGAGGCCGGGGCCGAGCGGCTCGGAGATCTGCTGGGTCACGTCACTTCCCCGCGGTAGCGGCCTCGCGGCCGCGCTGGACGGTGGTCATGGACACCGAGTCGGTGCCGAGTGCCGCGGCGAGCAGCCGGACGGCCTGTTCGGGGTCGGCGCGGTCGCCGCAGGTGAATACGTCGACGAACAGCGCCCCGATCTCGGGATAGGTGTGCACCGAGGCGTGCGACTCGGCGAGCAGCGCGAGCACGGTGACGCCCTGGGGTTCGAAGCGGTGCGCGACCACCTCGCGCACACTGGCTCCGGCCGAGGTGAGCGCCCCGGCGAGCGTGGTGCGCAGGAACTGCTCGTCGTCGAGCCGCTCCGGCGCGACTCCGTCGAGCTCGGCCAGGACGTGTCTGCCGGAGAACGCTCCGACTCCGGCGAACTCAGTCGGCACCGGGGTTCCTCCCTTCCTGGGCGGGGATGCAGTGGGTCCGCAGTGGCGGGATTCCGTTGAACGCCACCGACGAGTAGCTCGCGGTGTAGGCGCCGGCGGCGAGGATGTCGATCCGGTCGCCGGGACGCAAGGAGAGCGGCAGCCGGTAGGGCGTCCGCTGGTACAGCACGTCGTCACCATCGCACGTCGGGCCTGCGATGATCACCGGTCCGTCCTCGCCTGAGTGATCTGTGACAACCTCCAGCCGGTAGGTGATCGCCTCGTTCTCGGTCTCGGCGAGCCCGTTGTAGCGGCCGACGTCGAGATAGACCCAGCGGTGCGGGTCGCCGGCCGCCTTGCGCGACACCAGGATCACCTCGCTGCGGATCAGTCCGGCCTCGGCGACGATCGCCCTGCCCGGTTCGAGGACCAGCTCCGGCTCCTGTCCCGGCAGGTGCGCCCGTAGTGCGTCGCCGATGGCGGTGGCGTAGTCGGCGGTCGCGGGCGCGGGGCCGGTGTAGCCGATCGCGAGACCACCGCCCGCGTTGAGCCTGCGCAGGACGACGCCGTGCTCGGCCGTGGCGGTGAACACCTTGGCCGCGGCGGCGATCGCCAGCTCCCACGCCGTGGGATCGAGCTGCTGCGACCCGACGTGGAAGCTGACGCCGACGGGGTCGAGCCCCAGTTCGGCGGCGCGCAGCAGCAGCTCGACCGCTTCCGCTCCCGCGCAGCCGAACTTCTGCCCGAACGGGGTGACCGACGCCGGCGTCTCCACGAGCAGGCGCACCGAGACCTGCGCGCCGGGCGCGTGCGTGGCGACGTGGGCCAGGTCGCTCTCGGCGTCGACGGCGAACTCCCGCACGCCCGCGTGGTGGGCGAAGGCGATGTCTGCCCGCTTCTTGATGGTGTTGCCGTACGACAGGGTCTCCGGCGCGGCGCCCGCCGCGAGGCAGAGCTCGATCTCGGCGGGGCTGGCCACGTCGAAGGTCGCGCCCTCTGCCGCGAGGGCCCGCAGCACCGCTGGTTCCGGATTGGCCTTGACCGCGTACTGGATGCGGCTGTCCGCGAACGTCGCGGCCAGCGCGCGGTAGCGCTCCAGCACGGTCTCGACGTCGATCACGAGACAGGGAGTGGGTGGGTCGTGCTCGGCGAGGAAGCCGCGAATTCGATCACGCGTAGTACTCACTCGGCCCAGCGTGTCACCTCCGTCCGGCGTCGGCGCGAACGCACCTCCATTCCGCGTACGCGGCATTGCGCCGCACGGAGCAAGCGGGACCTCCGGAACGGAAGTTGCAGTCCTGACCTCGGCCGGGGCCGCACGGGCGTCGCGGACCGGCCGCCGATTTCCCGGCGATGGCATTCTGTCCGGATTTTCGGAAAAGGGTGCGTCCGGTGCCTCGGAAAGCGATTCATGACAACGTCGTCATCGATTTATCCGGGCTCCGCGGGGTCCGGTATTCGCAATTCGCGGATGCGGAAAATGGGCGCGGGGCCGCCTCGCGGCGAGGCGGACTGCCCTGAACGGGCGAGGGGAGGGTGTCGCCGGGCCGGCGGTGGTGCGCGCCGCGCGCGAGCGGAGCGCCCGCGCCGCCGGACGTGGGGTCAGTCCAGGCGGATCGCGCCGTTCACCCGGGTTGGCGGAGTCCCAGATGGCGCTCCGTCATGCCCCGCCGCGTACAGGTGTCGAACGGGTGAAGAACGCTCGACGACGGTCCCCCTGCGAATTACCCTGGGTAGCACGCCAAGATGAGGGAAGCGCGTTGTCCGGCGTCTGTCCAGTGGATCACGCTTCGGTGAAGATCCCCTGGCGGAGCCACTGAACTCGTTAAGAACCACCGGGGTGATCCCGTTCGTCGAAGCCACAACATCGGGGACTCTTTGGGGTGTTCACTCCACCGTGACGGCGCGTCGGCTAGGCCGTTCGGGTGGCCGAATGGGGTGGCCTTGCTCTATGTGGGTGACCCTTGATGCTCGGTCCATGATGAATGCGGTAACCGAATTGCGGTCCGGGGCATCGCCTCCGGGTGAATGGGCGGCCCACCGACGAGTGGAAATCTGTATTTCCGCTGGTCACGGGGTGCCGCTCGACAACATTTGCCGAGTACCCGATTGGTGTACGCTTTCTTCACCTCGACCGAAGTCAATTGGGCACTGTTACGCCTGGACGCTGTGCAGTTCGCATGATGCGATGTGCGGTGCCCTCCGGGGGTTGACGGACGTCGGCCGGTGCACGGACAACGACGGCGAACGCTGGACATCCAGCGGCGAAGGATGGGCTCACATGCTGTACACGACCGGTCGCGTACGACACACGGCCCTACTTCGCGGCACCTGGTAGGCGAGACGTCATGAGCCGTCGGCAGACAGCGAGCAAGCCGGAGGAGGAGTCACCTTCGTGACCGTTGCTGGAGAAGGTCAAGTGTCCGTGGGGACGCTTCTCGGCCAGCCGGCCCCCAAGCCGTCGAAGTGGCGTTCCCTCGCGCGGTGGCGCGACTGGAGCCTGCCCGTCAAGCTCGGGGCCGTCACCCTCGTTCCCATCGTCATCGCGCTGGTTTTGGGCGGGATCACGCTCGGCAGCCAGCTGGATCGCTCCGACCGCTACGACCGGGTCGCGCGCTTCGCCGAGCTGGGTGCCGCCGCGAGGACCACGCTCGACGGGGTCCAGCGGGAGCGCGCGCAGACCGCGGAGCTGCTCACCGCGGGATCGGGCCCCGAGTCACCCGAGCTGAACACCGTGCGCGGCGAAGTCGACCGCGCGGTCGCCGCCCTGAACAGTGCGGCGAGCGCCGCCGACCCCGACGGCATCGCCGCCCAGCGCCAGGACGTCACCGACCAGCTGGGCCGGCTCGCGGAGCTGCGCGAGCAGGTCGGTGCCGGCCAGCTCGGCGCCGTGCAGGCCCTCACCGAGTACTCCTCGATCTCGTCGGCGTTGCTGAACCTCGACGTGGCGCTCGTGGCGGGCATGGGCGACGACGGCATCGGCGGCACGCCCAGTGCGCTGCACGACCTGCTCGTCGCCAAGGAAGAGGTGTCGGTCCAGCAGGCGCTGATCGGCTACGGCGTCGGCCGCGGTGGCCTCGCGCCGAGCGAGTTCAACCAGCTCCGTACCTCCGACGTGCGGCTGACCGACCGGCTCGCCGAGTTCCGCATCGCCGCCACCGACGCGCAGCGCCAGGACTTCGACTCGACCGTCAGCGGCGAGGCCTTCGACGATCTCGACCGCGTGGTGGACAACGTGCTCGCCGGGCAGGACTCCGGTGGTTCCGCGAGCTTCGGCTCGACCTCGGCCCAGCAGTGGGCCGACACCTCAGGTGCGGTGTTCACCGCGCTGGGCGAGGTGTCGAACGGGCTGGGTGGCCAGGTCACCAGCGCCGCCACCGATCTCGCCGACGGTGCGGGTACCGGCGTGGTGGTGCTGGCCGTGGTGCTCGTCGTCGCGTTGCTGCTGGCCGCCGCGGTGGTCTTCCTGATCACGCGACAGCTCCTGCGGTCGCTGAAGCTGCTGCGGACGAGGGCGCTCGAGGTCGCGGAGAAGGATCTGCCCGCCGCGGTCCGCACCATTCAGGAGGGCCGCTCGCAGAGCACCGACGTGCAGCCCGTGCCCGTGCTCACCGACGACGAGATCGGCCAGGTCGCGCGCGCGTTCGACGCGGTGCACAGCCAGGCGCTGCGGCTCGCCGTCGAGCAGGCGGGCATGCGCACCGGCTACGCGAGCGTGTTCGTCAACCTCTCCCGCCGCAGCCAGAGCCTCGTGCAGCGGCAGCTGCAGCTGATCGAGCGCCTCGAACGTGACGAGGAGGACGCCGACCAGCTGGCCACGCTGTTCCAGCTCGACCACCTCGCCACCCGCATGCGGCGCAACAACGAGAACCTCATGGTCCTCTCGGGCGCCGAGCCTGGCCGCCGGTCTGGCCAGCCGGTCAGCACCACCGACGTGCTGCGGGCCGCGGTGTCGGAGATCGAGCAGTACCAACGGGTTTCGGTGCGCACGCCACCGCAGCAGCGGATCGTCGGCTACGCGGCGGGCGACCTCGTCCGGCTCGTCGCCGAGCTGCTCGACAACGCCACCGCGTTCTCCGCGCCGGAGACCCAGGTGACGGTCGCGACGCGACTGATGGACGACAACTCGCTGTCCATCGACATCGTGGACCGCGGGATCGGCATGAACGAGGCCGAGGTGTCCGAGGCCAACGCACGCCTGACCGAAGCGGGGTCGGTCGATCTCGCGACGTCGCGGCGGATGGGACTGTTCGTGGTCGGACGACTCGCGAGCAGGCACGGGTTCGGCGTCACCTTGAACGGGGGCAAGGACATCGTCGGTGTCCGCGCGACCGTGCTGGTGCCGGCCGAGCTCGTGATGAGCGGCCAGGCCGTCCATCCAGGACTGTCGCAGCAGGACCAGCCGACTCAGCAGTTGCCGGCGGCACCTCAGCCATCGGCTCCCGCGGGACAGGGCCCCGGCGGGCTGCCGCGCCGGAAGACCAACGGCGTCAGCAGGCCGAACACGCTGCCCGCGTTCTCGCAGACCCCACCGTCGCCGCCGTCGGCCGCCGAGGTGTCCGGGACTGCGCTGTTCACTCCGATCGGCAGGGACGAACCGCTGCCGGAACAGTCCCGCGGTGCGCCGCAGTGGCCGCAGCCGAGGGAGGAGGCACCGCCCACCGTCAACGGGGTCGCGTCCGCCGACGCGGTCGCCGAGCCGGACACCGAGGCGACGGGCCAGCCCGAGCAGTCCACAGCGGACGGTGCCCCCGGCCAGCCCGCCGGGACGCCCGACGCCGAGGGCGCGGACGACTCCGTGCAGGCCGGGCTGATCGACGAGGCGTTGAGCGGCAAGGACCTGTTCGCCGCCAACAGCACAGTCGTCAGCGACTGGTGGAGCGCGGCGACCACCGAGAGCGATGCCGAGCGCAAGGCGACGCAGGGCATGGACCCGTCGGAGACGACACCGATCTTCGACGAGATGCTCTCCGTGTGGTTCCGCAGCGACGCCGAGACTGCGCCGCAGAGCGGCCGCAGCGGCTGGGACTTCGCCGCGGACGAGCGGTGGCGCACGGTGCAGGCGGTGGCGGGCAACGCGCCCGCCGACTACACCGACGCCGGCCTGCCGAGGCGCCGCAAGGGTGAGCAGTTGTTGCCGGGCAGCGCGGTTCCCGCCGCGCAGGAGCCCGTGGCCAAGGCCGCTCCGGTCGCGCCAGCGCAGGAGGCCAAGCCGGAGGTGCCCGCACGCGACGCCGTCGATGTGCGCAGCAGGCTCAACAGCTTCCAGCAGGGTGTGAGCAGGGGCCGCCGCCAGCGCACGCCTGCGGAGCAGCAGCCGCCGGGGGCCACCCCGGCTCAGCCGCAGACACCGGACGACGCCGCGCAGGACAAGAGCGGCCAGGAGACGGCGTCGCAGGGCAGGACCACGTCGCAGGACGAGGCGAGC
This sequence comes from Prauserella cavernicola, assembly GCF_016595675.1. GTDB lineage: Bacteria > Actinomycetota > Actinomycetes > Mycobacteriales > Pseudonocardiaceae > Prauserella_A > Prauserella_A cavernicola. The sequence goes on from NZ_JAENJH010000011.1 coordinate 100,396, forward strand.
ACGGCGACGCCTCAGGAGAAGGCGTCCACTCAGGCCCCGGCTCAGACCCCGGCGAAATCCCAGGGCTCGACGGCGGCACAGGATGGCGGCACCTCCGACAGCACGGCCGAGCCTCAGGATGCGGTGGCGTCCGAGAACACGACCGCAGCCGAGGGAACGGCGAAGTCCCGGGACACGGCCAAGCCTCGCGGCACGGCCAAGTCCCAGGGCGGGTCGCGGAGCTCGGCGAAGCCGCAGAGTGCCGCCGGGTCGTCGAGCATGGCCAAGGCCCAGGCCACGGCCAACGCTCAGGCGGCCGCGAAGGCTCAGGCCAACGCTCAGGCGAACGCCCAGGACAAGGCCAAGTCGCAGACCGCGGCGAAGTCCCAGAGCAAGGCCGAAGCCCAGGACACGACCACGCCCGAGGACACGACCAAGCCCCAGAGCAAGGCCGGCACTCCGGACAAGACCAAGTCCCAGGGCAAGGCCGAGACTCAGGACAAGGCCGCGACCCAGGGCAAGACCGGGACTCAGGACAAGGCCGCGACCCAGAGCAAGACCGGGACCCAGAGCAAGGCCGAGACTCAGGACAAGGCCGAGATTCCGGGCCAGGCGTCGCCGCAGAAGCCCCAGGCGGACGAGGCGGCCACGCCCGAGGAGAAACCGAAGACCACCGCGTCGGGTCTGCCCCGGCGGCAGCCGAGGAAGAAGGCGGCCCCGGTCGCCGATCCGAGGCAGCTGCCGGAGCAGCCGGCCCCCGCGCGGGCGGCTGAGGCGGGACCGGCAGGCGAGGACATCGCCGACGCCGCGCCCGCTTCGGCGTGGGCGTTCGCCACCGACGACTCGTGGCGCACGGTACAGCAGGTGGCGGATTCCTCTCCGGCGAGCTTCACGTCGGCGGGACTGCCGAGGCGCCGCAGGGGGGAACAGCTGCTGCCGGGCAGCATGTCCTCGCCGGGCAGTACGACTGGGAACCGCCCGAGGACGGAACGCGATCCCGCGGACGTCCGTGGCAGGCTCAGCAGCTTCCAGCAAGGAATTCGCCGAGGCCGGCATCGGACCGCTCAGGCGACCGAGAGCAGTCAAGAGAAAGTGGAGGGTGAATGACCGCGCCGGAACGGGCTCAGCCCCAGCAGAATCAGTTCGGGTGGCTGGTGAACGACTTCGCCGAGCGAGTGCCCGGCGTCGCGCACGCCGTGGTGGTGTCGGCGGACGGGTTGCTCCTCACCGCCTCCAACCGGCTCCCGCTCGACCGCGCCGACCAGCTCGCGGCCGTCGCGTCCGGACTCGTCAGCCTCACCCAGGGTGCCGCGCGCTGCTTCGAGGCGGGCGCGGTGAACGAGACGGTCGTGGAGATGGAACTCGGCATCATGGTGCTGATGTCCATCAGCGACGGTTCGTGCCTCGCCGTGCTGGCCGCGCCCAACTGCGACATCGGCCAGGTGGCGTATGAGATGACGCTGCTCGTCGACCGCGTCGGGCAGATCCTGACGCCGGAGCTGCGTGCTCAGCTGCAGGGTGCGGCCGGTCCGCTGGTCGGCGAACCGGTGGGATGATCGAGGCGATGAGCATGGGGGCCGGATTCTCGGGCGAACACGACCCGGGCACGTATGCCGACGTGCCGGGCGGATTCGCGTCGAACTCTGGTCGCGGCCGTCGGACCCGAGGCACACGCAGTAATGATCCCGGTACCGAACATGGCCGGGAGTCACCACCGCAGCCCCCGCCCATGGAGGCGGAGGAGCACGGTGAGACCCGGTCACAGACCGGAGAGGAGCAGTTTGTGTCGGCCGAAGCCATCCCAGTCATGCCGGCTGTGCCGCCGCCGCATCCAGCGGAGGAGACTGGTTTCGTCCGTCCGTACGCCATCACGGGTGGCCGGACCAAGGCGAACTACCCGCTGGAGCTCGAAACCTTGGTCTCCACTCGTGAGGCCGCCGTGATGGCGGTGCCCGACCAGATCGAGCACCAGCTGATCATGGAAGAATGTCGAACCCCACGTTCGGTCGCCGAGATCGCTGCGGCTCTCCGTGTCCCGCTCGGCGTGGCGCGGGTGCTGATCAGCGATGCGGCGGACACGGGGCTGGTCGCGGTACACAAGACCATCTCTGGTGACGAGGGCGCCGAAGCGCATCTGATGTTGATGGAAAGGGTTTTGAGTGGACTCCGTCGGCTTTAAGGCACCGCGCGATGCCGCGCCGAAGACGATGACGTCGGCCAAGATCGTGGTGGCCGGGGGCTTCGGTGCGGGCAAGACGACCTTCGTCGGGTCGGTGTCGGAGATCGTGCCGCTGACGACCGAGGCGATGATGACGGACGCGAGTACCGGCATCGACGATCTCGAGGCGACGCCCAATAAGGCCACGACGACCGTGGCCATGGACTTCGGCCGCGTCTCGCTGGACGAGGATCTGATCCTCTACCTGTTCGGGACGCCAGGGCAGCAGCGCTTCTGGTTCATGTGGGACGACCTGGTCCGCGGTGCCATCGGCGCCGTGGTGCTCGCGGACACGCGACGGCTCGCGGACTCGTTCGCCCCCGTCGACTTCTTCGAGGACAGGGGACTGCCCTACATCGTCGGCGTGAACACGTTCGACGGCGTCGTGCACCACGATCTGAACGATGTGCGGGAGGCGCTGTCGATCGACCAGTCCATCCCGATCGTTCGCTGTGATGCCCGGGACCGGGAGAGCACCAAGCAGACGCTGATCACGATGGTCGAGTACGCCATGCGGCAGTGGATCGCGTTGCGTTCCGCGACCCCCGCTGGCTGAATCGATACCGGACGGCTGAGACCGCCGTCACGGTAGTACTTGGGTTCAAAACAGTAGGAAGTCCAAGTATTTTGGAGGGATGACCTCCGAACTGCACCGGCCTGCGCACCCCGTCAGGTTCGTGACCGCCGCGAGTCTCTTCGACGGCCATGACGCGTCCATCAACATCATGCGGCGCATCTTGCAGTCGCAGGGCGCCGAAGTGGTTCACCTCGGGCACAACCGCTCGGTCGACGAGGTGGTCACGGCGGCGATCTCGGAGGACGTCCAGGGCGTGGCCATCAGTGCCTACCAGGGTGGGCACGTGGAGTACTTCACGTACCTGGTCGACCTGCTGCGCGAGCGGGGGGCCGGGCACGTCAAGGTCTACGGCGGGGGCGGCGGGGTCATCGTCCGCGAGGAGATCGACCTGCTGCACTCGCGCGGGGTCGCCCGGATCTTCTCGCCGGACGACGGGCTCCAGCTGGGCCTGCCCGGCATGATCAACCTGATGGTGCGGGAGTGCGACTCCGACCTCGCGGTGCAGGAGAACGGCTCGGTCGAGCAGCTCCTCTCGGGCGACGTGCCGACGCTCGCGCGGACGATCACGCGGCTGCAGCAGGAGGTCCTGCCGCCGGAGTGGCTCGCCCGCATCGAGGAGACGGCGCGCACGCGCACGGTGCCGGTGCTCGGCATCACCGGCACCGGCGGCTCGGGCAAGTCCTCGCTCACCGACGAGCTGGTCCGGCGGTTCCGGCTCGACCAGGAGGACAAGCTCCGGATCGCGGTGCTCGCGATCGACCCGTCGCGGCGCAAGGGTGGTGGCGCGCTGCTCGGCGACCGCATCCGCATGAACTGCCTCGACCGCGACCGCGTGTTCTTCCGGTCGCTGGCCACCCGCACGTCGAGCGGCGAGATCCCGGCGGGGCTCGACGAGGCGATCCTGGCGTGCAAGGCCGCGGGTTTCGACCTCGTGATCGTCGAGACGCCGGGCATCGGCCAGGGCGACGCCGGCATCATCGACCACGTCGACCACGCGCTGTACGTGATGACGCCGGAGTTCGGTGCCGCCTCGCAGCTCGAGAAGATCGACATGCTCGACTTCGCCGACGCCGTGGCTATCAACAAGTTCGAGCGGCGCGGCGCCGAGGACGCCCGGCGCGACGTCGCCCGCCAGCTGGTGCGCAACCGCGAGGCGTTCCACTCCGCGCCCGAGGACATGCCGGTGTACGGCACCAGTGCGGCGAAGTTCAACGACGACGGCGTGACCGCGCTGTACCAGCACCTGCGTGATCTGCTGGCCGGCAGCGGGCTGTCGGTGTCGGCCGGGGTGCTGCCGAAGGTTGAGAGCAAGGTCTCCAGCGAGCTCGCCACGATCATCCCCACCGACCGCGCGCGCTACCTCGCCGACATCGCGGGCACGGTGCGCGGCTACCACGAGCAGACCGGCAAGCAGGTGGAGGCCGTGCGCAGGCGCGGGCATCTCGCCGCCGCGCGCGACGAGCTGACCGCCGCGGGTGCCGGAACCGAGGATCTGCAACGGTTGCTGGCCGACGCCGAGTCCGGAGTGGACACGGCGACGACGGAGCTGCTCGAGCACTGGCAGGGGCTCGCCGAGTCCTACCGCGACGACGAGCTCGTGTTCACCGTGCGCGACAAGGAGATCCGCACCCAGCTGTGGCGCGAGACGCTGTCCGGCAACCGGGTGCCGAGGGTCGCGCTGCCGCGCCACTCCGATCCCGGCGAGCTGCTGTCGTTCCTGCGCCGCGAGCACCTGCCCGGCTACTTCCCCTACACCGCGGGCGTGTTCCCGTTCAAGCGCGAGGGCGAGGACCCGGCCAGGATGTTCGCGGGGGAGGGCGACGCGTTCCGCACCAACCGGCGGTTCAAGTACCTCTCGTCCGACTCCGATGCCAAGCGTTTGTCGACGGCCTTCGACTCGGTGACGCTCTACGGGTTCGACCCGGACACGCGTCCCGACATCTACGGCAAGGTGGGCACCTCCGGCGTCTCCATCGCGACGCTCGAGGACATGGTGGTGCTCTACGACGGCTTCGATCTCACCGCGCCGAGCACGTCGGTGTCGATGACGATCAACGGGCCCGCGCCGACGATCCTCGCGTTCTTCCTCAACACCGCGATCGACCAGAAGCTCGACGCGTTCCGCGAGGAGCACGGGCGCGAGCCCTCGGCCGAGGAGGCCGAGGAGATCCGTGCCTGGACGCTGAAGCAGGTGCGGGGCACGGTGCAGGCCGACATCCTCAAGGAGGACCAGGGCCAGAACACCTGCATCTTCTCCACCGAGTTCAGCCTGCGGATGATGGCCGACATCCAGGAGTGGTTCATCCAGCAGGGCGTGCGCAACTTCTACTCGGTGTCGATCTCGGGCTACCACATCGCCGAGGCCGGGGCGAACCCCATCTCGCAGCTGGCGTTCACGCTGGCCAACGGGTTCACCTACGTCGAGTCCTACCTCGCGCGCGGCATGGACATCGACGAGTTCGCGCCCAACCTGTCGTTCTTCTTCTCCAACGGCATGGACGCCGAGTACTCGGTGCTGGGCAGGGTGGCGCGGCGGATCTGGTCCGTGGCGATGCGGGAGAAGTACGGCGCGAACGAGCGGTCGCAGAAGCTCAAGTACCACGTGCAGACCTCGGGTCGCTCCCTGCACGCGCAGGAGATGAGCTTCAACGACATCCGCACCACGTTGCAGGCGCTGTGCGCGCTCTACGACAACGCGAACTCCTTGCACACCAACGCCTACGACGAGGCGATCACCACGCCGAGCGAGAGCTCCGTGCGCCGCGCCATGGCGATCCAGATGGTCATCAACAAGGAATGGGGCCTGTCGAAGAACGAGAACCCGCTGCAGGGCTCGTTCGTGATCGACGAGCTGACCGACCTCGTGGAGGAGGCGGTGCTCACGGAGTTCGACCGCATCTCCGAGCGGGGCGGCGTGCTGGGCGCCATGGAGACCGGCTACCAGCGCGGCAAGATCCAGGACGAGTCGATCCTGTACGAGCGGCTCAAGCACGACGGCTCGCTGCCGATCGTCGGTGTGAACACCTTCCGCAACCCGCACGCCGACGAGGAGGAGGTGGAGGTCGAGCTGGCTCGCGCCACCGAGGAGCAGAAGCAGTCGCAGCTCGACCGGCTCGCCGGCTTCCAGGAGCGCAACCGGGAGGAGGCGCAGCAGGCGCTCACGCGGCTGCGCGCGGCCGCCACGCGGGGTGACAACGTGTTCGCGGTGCTGATGGACGCGGCGCGGGTCTGCTCGCTGGGTGAGATCACCGACGCGTTCTTCGAGGTCGGAGGCCAGTACCGCCGCAACGTGTGAGCCGGAGGCGTCGCTGGATGGTGTCCACCGGGGAATAGGCCGCTCGGATGGCGAGTTGCCCACGAACATGGACTTCGGAATCGCCACCTTCGTGACCGACAACGGCATCCGGCCGGACGTGCTGGCCAGGGCGAGTGAGGAACGTGGGTTCACCACGCTGTCCATCGCCGAGCACTCGCACATCCCGGCGAGCAGGCAGTCGCCGTATCCCGGCGGAGGCGACCTCCCGAGCGTCTACTACCGCACCCTCGACCCGTTCGTGGCGCTGACCGCGGCCGCGGCGGCCACGACGACGCTGCGCGTGGGTACCGGCATCGCATTGCTGATCCAGCGCGACCTGTTCCACACCGCCAACGAGGTGGCGAGCCTGGACCTGCTCTCGGGCGGCCGCTTCGAGTTCGGGGTCGGGGTCGGCTGGAACCGCGAGGAGATGCGCAACCACGGCACCGATCCGACGACGCGCGGCGCCCTGCTGAACGAGCAACTGGCCGCGCTCAAGGAGATCTGGGCCAAGGATGAGGCCGAGTTCCACGGCGAGCACGTCGACTTCGACCCGGTGTTCGCGTGGCCCAAGCCCGTGCAGAAGCCGCATCCGCCGATCTTCGTCGGCGGCGAGAGCGAGGCCGCGCTGAACCGGCTCGCGACCTACGGCGACGGCTGGTTGCCGCGCCCGGGGACCTCCGCCGACGAGCTGGTGCGGGTCCGGAAGTGGCTGGCCGACCACGGCCGCACCGGCGTGCCGTTCTCCGTCTGGGGCGCCCCGGCCGATCCCGCGCAGCTCTCCGCGTACGCCGACGGTGGCGTCGAGCAGGTGAACCTCCTGCTGCCGACCAAGGGTGAGAGCGAGACGCTGAGCAAGCTCGACGAGCTGGCGAAGGTGGCCGAGGCACACCGCTGAGCGAGGCGTAGTCGTCGAGGGAGGCCGCCCCGAGATCGTGCGGGGCGGCCTCCTCTCGTCCCTGGGTACTAGTACCTCGGCGGCTTCCGCGGTGCCAGGCACTGCGGCAGGTTGCTCGCCATGCGTGTCCTTGCCCGCTCGCGGCGCGCCCGCAGAGCCCTCGCCGCGAGCCTGATCGTCGTCGTTGTGCTGGCCGGATCGGCCTACGGTACGAACCTGCTGCTCAACGCCAGGACGGTCCAGTTGTTCGGCGGTGTCACCGCCCGCGTCGAGACGCCGCACCGGGTCGTGGCGCTGACGTTCGACGACGGCCCCGACCCCGCGGGCGCGGAGACCCTGCTCGACACGCTCGCGCGGTCAGAGGCGCGTGCGACGTTCTACGTCACCGGTCGTGAGCTGGCCGAGAACCCCGCGCTCGGCGCCAGGATCGCCGCCGAGGGGCACGAGCTCGGCAACCACACCTACTCGCACCGGCGGATGGTCATGGTGAGTCCCGGTACGGTCGCCGACGAGATCGAGCGCACCGACGTGCTGATCCGGCGGACCGGCTACCGCGGGGAGATCACGTTCCGCCCGCCCAATGGCAAGAAGCTGTTCTCGCTGCCCGCCTATCTCGACCGGCACGACCGCAAGACGATCATGTGGGACGTGGAGCCCGACTCGTATCCCGAGGTCGCGGCCAGCGCGGCCGGGATCGTGAGCCACACCGTCGAGCGCGTCCGGCCCGGTTCGATCGTGCTGCTGCACGGCATGTACTCGAGCAGGGAGCAGACCCGGCTCGCGGTGGGCCCGCTGATCGAGCGGCTCCGGGCCGAGGGCTACCGCTTCGTCACGGTGTCGGAGTTGCTGGCACTGCGGTGACGGGCACCGTCACCCCCGTCGTGACACGGTGGCGGTGACCACCCAGCGGTGGCCGCGCGGGCCGTGGTCGAGGTGCCCGCCGTGGTCGCGGAGCTGACCGGCGAGGCTCACCAGCCCGAATCCGCCTGCCGGGGCGCCCGGGGCGGGATCGGCGAGGTCGTTGGCGGCCTCGATGTGCACGACGTCGTCCCGCACGAGCACGTCGAGTTCGAGCAGGGTGCCCGGTCCGGCGTGTCGCAGGGCGTTCGTGGCCACTTCGGCGAGCACACGCTCGGAGAGCTCCCTGGCCTGTCCGTCGAGACCGGCCAGCGCGGCGACCGGGTCGGCGGGCAGGCGCAGGCCGGCGGTACGCAGCCGGTCGAGTACCGCGGGCAGATCCGTGTCCGAGGCCGCGTCCGAGGCGTCGGCGAGGCCGCGCAGCGTGCGCCTGACCTCGGTGAACGCGTCGCGGCCTGCCGAGAGGATCGCGTCCACCCGCTGCCGGTCGCGCTCGCTGAGGTCGTTGGCGGTACGGAGTGCCTCCGCCTGCACGAGCATGACGGCGGTGGTCTGCGCGAGCGTGTCGTGCAGGTGGCGTGCCGTGCGTTCCCGCCGCTGTGCCTCGGCACGGGCACGTTCGTGCTCGACCAGTCGAGTGCGGTCGGCGACGTGCCGCCTGTGCTCGACACCCATCGTCCATGCCACGCCGCACGCGACGACGGCCAGCAGGGCGCCGTCCACCGGTCCCTTGGCCGGGATCATCGCGAGTGCGACGGCCAGGGAGGCGGCGCCCGGCAGCTCCCAGCGCACCGTCCGCTGCGGCGAACTCGGCGCCGTGTAGAGCGCGACGAGCACGGGCACGTACCCGATGTTGCGGGTCAGCCCCAGCATGAGATGTGCGACGGTCGCGACGGTGACGGCCGCGAGCACGATGCCCGGCGCCCGTCGCCGCACGGCCAGCGGCAGGATCTGTGCGGCGCCCACCGCGAGCGCCTGCCAGTCGCCTCCGGTCCAGAGCCCGCCCGCCCAGAACAGCAGTGCGACCATGAGGATCATGCCGAGATCGGTCAACACGGCCGACGAGGTACCGATCCGGCGAAGCACAGTGCCGACAGTAGAGCGTCGTCCAGCGAGGTGATCTCCGTGGTTCGTGTCGTCGTGGTCGACGACCACGCCCTGGTGCGCGAGGGGCTCGCGCTCGTCCTGGACGCGCACCCGGACATCACCGTCGTGGGCCAGAGCGCCGACGGCGCGGGGTTGCTCAGCGTGCTGACATCGGGCTCCGAGCCGGTCGACGTGGTGCTGCTCGACCTCTACCTGCCCGGGATGGACGGCCTCGAGACCCTGCGGAGAGTGCGCACGGAGATCGCCGAACCGCCCGCGGTGCTGATGCTCACCACCATCGGCCGCAGGCACGAGATCCGGCAGGCCCTCGCCGACGGCGCCGCGGGCTTCGTGCTCAAGGACGCGACCGGTGCCGAGCTGGGTGCCGCCGTGCGCGGCGCCCAGGACGGGATCACCGTGATCAGCTCGGCCGCTGCCGCGGAGCTCAGCGCTCCCGGTCCCTCCGGGTTGACGCTCCGCGAGCGGGACGTCCTGTCGCTACTGGGCTCCGGACTGTCCAATCGCGACATCGCCCAACGGCTCGGGCTCGCCGAGCGCACGGTGAAGGTGCACGTCGGCAACGTGCTGGCGAAGCTCGGGGTCGCCAGCAGGACCCAGGCCGCGCTGCGAGCGGGCGACGTGCTCGGCGAGTCTCAGTCGAGCAGCAGGTGAACCGAGAGCTCGAGGCGCTTGGCGACGTCGGTGGCCGAGGCCCGGCGCGTCACCCACGCCACGAGGTTGGCCATCCAGACGTCGGCGATCACGTGGAAGACGTCGCGGTCCTGCTCCGTCGGGTCGTCGATGCCCATCGCCTTGGCGAACATGTTCTCCATGTGCAGCCCGACCTGCTCCACCTCGGCGGCGGCGGTGGTGTCGGCGAACATGAACGCCCTGACCATCGCCTCGGTGAGGTGCGGGTCGCGCTGCATCATCCTGGTGTTGCGGCCGAGGACGAACAGCAGCCGCTCGGTGGGCGTGTCGCCGGGGATGGAGCCGCGGTCGAGCTTGTCCTGGGCGCGTTCGAACTCGCGCGCCAGTCCCGACACGAGCAGGTGGATCTTGGACGGGAAGTAGCGGTAGAGGGTGCCGAGTGCGACGTCGGCGCGTTCGGCGACCGTGCGCATCTGGACGGCGTCGTAGCCGCCCTTGGCGGCGAGTGCGAGTGTCGCGTCGAGGATGCGCTTGCGCCGGTCCCGCTGCGCGGCCGAGCCCAGTTCCTCGCCGCCGATCGGGTTCAGCGCGCTTCGGCTCTTGGCGGCAGCCTTGGGCTTGCTTGCCATCCGCAGTCTCCCCATGTGCAGAACTTGTTTCACTTTGCGTGCTGAGGATACCTAATGTCGGGCCGGGATCGGCCACGGGGTTGCCACCCAAAAAACTGAAACACGTTCTATAATTGCTCACGTGCCGATCGCGATCACGGATGAACAGCGTTCACTGGCCACCTCGATCCGCGCGTGGGCCGCGGGCGAGCGGGACCCCGAGGGTCTCGCCGGCATCGGGCTGGCCGCGATCGCCGTGCCCTGCGAGCTGGGTGGCGCCGGCGCGGGCGTGGCCGATCTGGCGGCGGGTGTCGAGGAGACCGCCGCCGCGCTCGCCGAGGGACCGCTGTTCGGCAGCCTGCTCGCCGGGCTGGTGCTCGCCCGGTTCCCCGGCTCGCCGGTGGCCAAGGAACTGCTGCCCGCGCTCGCCGAGGGCACCGTCCGCGCCGCGGTCGCCCTCGCGCCGGGAGAGGCCACCGGCACCAGAAATACCGACGGCGCGCTGGTGGTCTCGGGCCGCACGCCGGTGGTGCCCGACGCGGCGGAGGCCGACCAGCTGGTGCTCGCCGCCCACGACGGTGCCGACGTCGCGTGGTTCCTCGTCTCCGCCGACCAGGTGTCGGTGACCGAGGTGAGCGCGTTCGACGAGACCCGGCCGATGGCCACGGTGGAGCTGCGCGACGTCACCGTGGCACCGGAGTCGCAGCTGCCCGGTGCCGAGGTGGGAGATCTCGCGGCCACACTCGCCGTCGCCGAGGCCGCGGGGGTCGCCGCGTGGTGCGTGCGCACGGCGAGCGAGTACGCCGTCGTGCGCGAGCAGTTCGGGCGCCCCATCGGCGCGTTCCAGGCCGTCAAGCACCTGTGCGCGGAGATGCTGTGCCGCTCCGAACTGGCCTCGGCACTGGCGTGGGACGCGGCCAGCGCCGCCGACGAGGACCCCGGCCAGCACGCGTTCGCCGCCGCGGTGGCGGCCGCGGGCGCGCTCGACGCCGCCGTGGACAACGCCAAGGACTGCATCCAGGTGCTGGGCGGCATCGGGTTCACCTGGGAGCACGACGCGCACCGCTACCTGCGCCGCGCGCTGTCGCTGCGCCAGCTGCTCGGCGGTTCCGCCCGCTGGCGACGCCGGGCCGCGGAGCTGGCGCTCGCGGGCACCCGGCGCGCGCTCGACGTTGACCTCGCCGGGCACGGCGACGATCCCGTCGCCCGCGGGGCCGCGGAGCTGGCCGCCGAACTGGCGGGCCAGGACGAGCCTCGGGTGCGCGCGCGGCTGGCCGAGACGGGCTATCTCGTGCCCCACTGGCCGCGCCCGTACGGACTGGACGCGACACCGGTGCGGCAGCTGCTGATCGACGCCGAACTGCGCGCGGCCGGAGTGCGCAGGCCCGATCTGGTGATCGGAGCGTGGGCGGTCCCGACGATCCTGCGGCACGGGACGCCGGAGCAGTGCGAGCGGTTCACCGGAGCGACCCTGCGCGGCGAGCTCACGTGGTGCCAGCTCTTCAGCGAGCCCGGCGCCGGATCCGACCTGGCGTCGCTGAGCACGCGGGCGACGCGCGCCGAGGGCGGCTGGCTGCTGAGCGGGCAGAAGGTGTGGACCTCACTCGCCCACGAGGCCGACTGGGCGATCTGCCTCGCCCGCACCGATCCGGACGCGCCCAAGCACAAGGGGATCACGTACTTCCTCGTGGACATGCGCTCGGCGGGCCTCGACATCCGCCCGCTGCGGGAGCTGACCGGCGAGACGCGGTTCAACGAGGTGTTCCTCGACGACGTGTTCGTGCCCGACGTCGACGTGGTGGGCGAGGTGAACGACGGCTGGCGGCTGGCCAGAACGACGCTCGCCAACGAACGGGTGGCGCTGGGCGGCGGCTCGTCGGTGGGCGAGGCCGTGGAGGAGCTGCTGGACTCGGGATCCGCGCTCGATCCCGAGCGCCTGGGTGCGCTCGTGGTGGGCGGCTCGGCGGTGTCGGTGCTCGGACTGCGCGACACGGTGCGCCGCCTCGAGGGCGGGCAGCCGGGGCCGGAGTCGAGCGTGTCGAAGCTGCTGGGCGTGCGGCACCGGCAGGACGTCGCCGAGGCCGCCCTGGACGCGCTGGGGGAGCGGGCGGTCGCGGTCGACGAGTCGACCTCGGCCGCGCAGCACGAGTTCCTGCTGACCCGGTGTCTGAGCATCGCGGGCGGGACCACGCAGGTGCTGCTCAACGTGGTGGCCGAGCGGCTCTTGGGCCTGCCCCGCGGCTAGCGGGTCTCGGCCAGGTGGTGCAGGTAGGTCCACTCCAGGAAGCGCTCCACGCCGCGCACGACGTGGGCGCTGCGGATGGAGGGGAACAGGTCGAACGCGTGCTGCGCGCCGGGGATCTCCGCGTAGGCGACCGTGCTGGGGGAGATCTCGCGCAGCCTGTGGACGAACTCGCGCGCCTCGCGCACCGGCACGAGCGTGTCGTTCTCGCCGTGGATGACGAAGAACGGCGGTGCCTTGTCGGTGATCCGGTCGAGCGGCGAGGTGGCCACGTAGTCGTCGAGGAACTCGTCGGGGTCCTTGCCCACCACGAAGCGGGAGAGCAGCCGCCGCCGGGCGGTGCTGGCCGTGGAGCCGCTCGTGGCGGCGAAGTCGTAGACCCCGTAGTGCGGCACGCACGCCTGCACGCTCGTGTCGATGTCGGTGAAGCCGGGCTGCAGTCGCGGGTCGTTGGGCGTGAGCGCGAGCAGCGCGGACAGGTGCCCGCCCGCGGAGCCGCCCGTGGCCACCACGTAGCCGGGGTCGCCGCCGTACTCGGTGATGTGCTCGCGAATCCACGCCAGCGCGCGCTTGGCGGCGACGATATGATCGGGCCAGTGCGCTCTGGGGGAGAGCGGATAGTTGATCGCGACGCACACCCAGCCGCGCTGGGCCATGTGCAGCATCAGCGGAACGCCCTGCTGGTCCTTGTTGCCGACCGTCCAGGCTCCGCCGTGCACCTGCAGCAGCACAGGCCTGCCCGACACCGGCTCGCGCGGCCGGTAGACGTCGAGCAGGAACCGCCGCCCGCCCCGCGCGTAGGCGATGTCGCGGTCGATCCGCACGTCCTTGTTGCGCATGCGGAAGGGCAGCACCAGCCGGCCCCACGGCGTGGCGAGGTCCTGCGGGCTCGGCGGCCGGTGCAGTCCCTCGTGGTAGCCGGGTCCGAGCACCTCGATCAGCGCCTGCTCGACGGCGCCCTTGGCGCGCCTCGCCGACGCGACCAGCCCGCCCAGTCCCGCGGCGGACAGCCCCGCCAAAGCGAGGCCGGACTTGTCGGCGCCGCGCACACCGTGCTTGGCGACGTGGGCCGCGGTGTCGGCGGCGGTGAGCGCGAGCAGGTGCGGGGCCAGCTCCGAGGTGAGCCAGCCCGCGAAGAAGGCGGGAAACGCGGTGCGGCTGCCGCGCAACGGGCGCAGGGCGTTGATCGTGAGCGCCAGCTGCGCCGCCCGGCGAGTGCGGAACGACGGGTGCATGATCGGAGAGCGTACCGACGTCGGTCGCTTACGCTAGGCGAGTGGAGCGACTGAGCGGGCTCGATGCGAGCTTCCTCTACCTGGAAACGTCCTCGCAGCTGTTGCACGTGTGCGGGCTGGTGACGCTGGACCCGTCGACCGTGCCCGGTGGCTACGGCTTCGACCGGTTGCGCACGCGGCTGGCCGAGCGAGTGGCGCTGCACCCGGCGTTCCGGCGCAGGCTGCACAACCCGGTGCTGAATCTCAACCATCCCGTGTGGGTGGAGGACGAGGACTTCGACCTCGACCGGCACCTGGTCCGCGACGAGGTTCCCGCGCCCGGTGGCCGGGAGCAGCTCGCCGCCGTGTGCGCGCGGATCGCGGGGACGCCGCTGGACCGTTCGCGCCCGCTGTGGGAGATCCATGTCCTCGAAGGACTGTCCGGCGGCGGCGTCGCCGTGTTCGCGAAGATGCACCACGCGAGCGTGGACGGCGTCAGCGGAGCGAACCTGCTGACCTTCCTCGCCGGGCTCGAACCCGACTCGCCACCACCCGATCCGGGGACCGGCGATGCGGTGAACCCGGCGCCGCCCGGCCCGCTGGCGATACTGCGCACCAGTGCGCTCGACGTCGCGCGCAAGCCGGTGGAGTTCGCGCGCCTGCTGCCGGGGCTGCTCGAGCTGGTGCCGCGGTGGGTGGGCCGTTCGCTGCAGGGCAAGGGCATGGCCACGCCGTTCACGGCACCGCGCACGTCGTTCAACGCCACGATCACCGCCGAGCGCGCGGTCGCGTTCGCCACGGTCGGCCTGGACGACGTGAAGGCCGTCAAGAACGCCTTCTCCGTCACGGTCAACGACGCGGTACTGGCGATCTGCGCGGGCGCGCTGCGCCGGTACCTGCTGGAGCGCGGGGAGCTGCCGGAGGACCCGCTGGTGGCGACCGTGCCGGTGTCGGTGCAGGAACGCAGCGACCGCGAGGAGGGCAGCAACCGCATCTCGGCGTTCTTCGCTTCCCTGCCCACCCACCTGGCCGATCCGGCGGCGCGGGTGTTCATGCTCGCGGAGAACAACCGGCTCTCGAAGGAACACCACCACGCCATCGACGCCGACATGCTCCAGGACTGGGCGCAGTTCGCGGCGGCGACGACGTTCGGGCTCGCCGTGCGGGCCTACTCGGCGCTGCGCCTGGCGGAGAAGCATCCGGTGGTGCACAACTTGGTGATCTCCAACGTGCCCGGCCCGCCGGTGCCGCTGTACCTGCTGGGCGCGAAGGTGACGGGGCTCTACCCGCTCGGGCCGGTCTTTCACGGCGCGGGCCTCAACATCACGGTGCTCTCGCAGGGCGGTTCCGTGGACATCGGCCTGCTCGCCGCACGAGAACTCGTTCCAGATCTGTGGCACCTCGCCGACGCCGTCCCGGACGCGCTCGCGGAACTCCTCGACGCCAGGCCCTGAATCCCGGGGTTGCCCGGATCGGCTCCCGTGGTTAAGACTAGAACGTGTTTCAGTCTTGGCCGTGAGGAGCAGTGTGGACTTCACCCCCGACGAGACGCAGCGGGAGATCGCCGAGCTCACCGCGGGCGTGCTGGACAAGGCAGGCGACGACGGCGACCGGGCCTGGCGCGGCCTCGCCGAGGCCGGGCTGCTCGCGCTGTCGCTGCCCGCCGAGCTGGGCGGTGACGGGCTCGGCGTCGCCGAGGTCGCCGCCGTGCTCACCGAGACCGGCCGGGTCGCCGCGCCGGTACCCGCACTGGCCACGCTCGCGCTCGGCGTGCTGCCGCTGGGCGCGCTCGGCACGCCGGGCCAGCGCGCGGAACTGCTGCCCGAGGCCGCCGAGTCGGGCGCCGTGCTCACCGCGGCGCTGCACGAGCCCTCCGACCCGCTGACGATCCGGCCCGCCACCACCGCCGTCGCCGACGACGGCGCGTGGCGGCTCACCGGTACCAAGATCGGTGTCCCGTACGCCGGAGCAGCGCGCCGCGTGCTCGTGCCCGCGACTCTGCCCGGCGGCACGGGCGTGTTCCTCGTCGACCCGCACGGTGACGGGGTCACGCTCACCGCCACGCCCACCTCGTCGGGCTCACCCGAGCACACGCTGCGGCTCGACGGCGCCGTCGTCGCCGACACCGACCTGCTCGGCAGCGCCGGCGCGGGCCGGGCGCTGCGGACCCTGCACCGGTTCGCGCTCGCGGGCACCGCCGCGATCGGAGACGGCGCGCTGGCAGGCGCGCTCGCGCTCACCACGGGCCACCTCGGCACGCGCGAGCAGTTCGGCAGGCCGCTCGCGACGTTCCAGGCGGTGGCGCAGGAGATCGCCGACGTCTACGTCGCCTCCCGCACCGTGCACCTCGCGGCCACCTCCGCGGTGTGGCGGCTCGGTGCCGGACTCGACCCCGATGGCGAGCTCGACATCGCCGCCTACTGGCTCGCCGAGCAAGCGCCCCGCGCGCTCGCGGCGTGTCATCACCTGCACGGCGGCGTCGGACTCGACGTCACCTATCCGCTGCACCGCTACTCCTCGCTCGTCAAGGACCTCGTGCGCGGTCTCGGCGGCGTGGAGTCGCGGCTGGAGCGCGTCGGCGCGCTCGTGGGAGGTGCGTGATGGACGTCGAGCTCACCGCCGCACAGCGGGAGCTGCGGGCCGAGCTGCGCAGCTACTTCGCCGGGCTGGTCTCGCCGGAGGAACGCGAGTCGATGCTGCGCGAGCGCCACGGCGCGACCTTCCGCGAGATCGTGCGCCGGATGGGCCGGGACGGCTGGCTCGGCGTCGGCTGGCCCGTCGAGTACGGCGGCCGCGGCTTCGGCCCCGTCGAGCAGCACCTGTTCGCCGACGAGGCCGCCCGCGCCGACGTGCAGCTGCCGTCGGTGACTCTGCAGACCGTCGGGCCCACGCTGCAGCAGTTCGGCACCGAGGAGCAGAAGGCGCGGTTCCTGCCGAAGATCCTGGCGGGCGAGGTGCACTTCGCCATCGGCTACACCGAGCCCGAGGCGGGCACCGACCTGGCCTCGCTGCGCACCACCGCCGTGCGCGACGGCGACGACTACGTGGTCAACGGGCAGAAGATCTTCACCACCGGCGCGCACGACGCCGACCACATCTGGCTCGCCGTGCGCACCGATCCGGACGCGCCGAAGCACAAGGGCATCTCGATCCTCATCGTGGACACCGCCGACCCTGGCTTCTCGTGGACGCCGATCATCACGTGCGACGGCGCGCACCACGTCAACGCCACGTACTACTCCGACGTGCGCGTGCCCGCGGCCAACCTGGTGGGCGAGCCGAACCGGGGCTGGAAGCTCATCACCACTCAGCTCAACCACGAGCGCGTGATGCTCGGGCCGGCCGGGCGCATCGGCGGGCTCTACGACCGCGTCCGCGACTGGGCCGCGGCCCGCACGATCCCCGACGGCACCCCGCTGCTGGAGCTGCCGGACGTGCGCAGGGCGCTGGCCGAGACGCTCGCCGTGGTGCGCGTGAACGAGCTGCTGAACTGGCAGGTCGCCGTCTCCGACGCGGGATCGGTGGCTGACGCCTCCGCCACCAAGGTGTTCTCCTCCGATCGCCAGCAGCGTGCGAGCAGGCTGCTGGAGGAGGTCGTCGGCAGGCACGGCGACCCGGCCGAGCCAGCCACCGCCGAGCTGGCGCGGTGGCTGGACGTGCTGGCCAAGCGCAACCTGGTGCTGACCTTCGGCGGCGGCGTCAACGAGATCCAACGGGAGCTGATCGCCATGTTCGGACTGGGACTGCCGAGGGTGCCGCGATGAGCGACATCACCGACGTCACCGACATCACCGACATCACCGCCGCGGCGCGGCGGATCGCCGACAAGGGGCCCTCGCGACGCAGGCTCTCCCGCGACCCGGTGAACCAGGCGATGGTCAACAACTGGGCGGAGGCACTGGGCGACACCAACCCGGTCTACACCGACCCGGAGTTCGCCGAGCGCTCCGTCCACGGTGGACTCGTCGCGCCGCCCGCGATGGCGCAGGTGTGGTCGATGGCTGGCCTGCACGGCGCCCGCGCGACCGACGATCCGCTCGGCGCCATGATCGCGATACTGGACGACGCGGGTTACACGTCGGTGGTGGCGACCAACTCCGAGCAGACCTACCACCGCTACCTGCGGCCGGGCGAGCACGTGTCGTCCTCCATCGTGCTCGAGGACGTCACCGGCCCCAAGCGCACCGCGCTGGGCGAGGGCTGGTTCGTCACCACCAGAACCACCTGGTACGTCGGCGACGAGGCCGTGGCCGAGATGCTCTTCCGCATCCTCAAGTTCAGCCCCGCCGCCCGGCCAGGGACCGTGCCCGACCCCGGCGCCGTGCTGCGGCCGGTGATCAGCCGGGACACGGAGTTCTTCTGGGAGGGCACCCGCAAGGGCGAGCTGCGCATCCAGCGCTGGGGCGAGACGCTGCGTCACCCGCCGGGCCCGATGCCGCCTGACGGCGATCTCTCCGCCGAACCGGACTACGTCGTGGCCGCTGGAACCGGCACCGTCTACAGCTACCTGGTGCACCACCACCCGCAGGTGCCGGGCAAGACGTTGCCGTTCGTGGTCGCGCTCGTGGAACTCGACGAGGGTGTGCGCGTGCTCGGCGAGCTGCTCGACGCGGACCCGGAACAGGTCCACATCGGGCTTCCCGTCGAGGCGGCGTTCCTGCGCGTCGACGACGAGCTGACCCTGCCCGCGTGGAAGGTGCGCCCATGACCGTCACCCCCGGCACCGAACTGCCACCGCTGACCATCGAGGCCACGCCGACGTTCGTGGTGAGCACCGCGCTGGCCACGCGCGACTTCCAGGACGTGCACCACGACCGCGACGCCGCGGTGGAACGCGGCTCGAAGGACATCTTCCTCAACATCCTCACCGACACCGGCCTGGTGCAGCGCTTCGTCACCGACTGGGCGGGCCCGGAGGCTCTCGTGCGCTCGATCAGGATCCGGCTCGGCGTGCCCTGCTACGCCTACGACACGCTCACCTTCACCGGTCACGTCACCGGCCTCGTCTCCGACGTCGACGGCGACGAGGCCGAGATCGCCGTGACGGCCACCGGCGACCTGGGCGACCACGTCACGGGCACGGTGCGGGTGCTGCTGCCGGGCGGCGCGTCGTGACGGGCCTGGCGGGCAGGGCGGCGATCGCGGGCATCGGCGCCACCGAGTTCTCCAAGGACTCCGGGCGCAGTGAGCTGCGGCTGGCGGCGGAGGCCGTGCGCGCCGCGCTCGCGGACGCGGGGCTGACACCAGCCGATGTGGACGGACTGGTCACGTTCACGATGGACGGCAACGCCGAGATCGCCGTGGCGCGCGAGCTCGGCATCCCGGAGCTGACGTTCTTCAGCCGCGTGCACTACGGCGGCGGCGCGGCCGCGGCGACCGTGCAGCAGGCGGCGATGGCCGTGGCGAGCGGGGTCGCCGACGTGGTGGTGGCCTACCGCGCGTTCAACGAGCGCTCCGGGCAGCGCTTCGGGCAGGTGTCGTCGGCGGCGGCGCAGCAGGTGAACACCTCGGGCGTGGACAACGCGTTCCACTATCCGATGGGCCTGGCCACGCCCGCTGCGACCGTCGCGATGGTGGCGCAGCGCTACCTGCACACCTACGGCGCCACGAGCGAGGACTTCGGCCGGGTCGCGGTGCTCGACCGCAAACACGCCGCGACCAACCCGAACGCCTGGTTCCACGGCAAGCCCATCACGCTGGAGCAGCACCAGGCCTCCCGCTGGGTCGCCGAGCCGCTGCACCTGCTCGACTGCTGCCAGGAGAGCGACGGCGGGGTGGCCCTGGTGGTCACCAGTGCCGAGCGTGCCCGCGATCTCGCCCGGCCACCGGTGGTGGTCGCGGCCGCCGCGCAGGGCAGCGGGCCCGACCAGTACACGATGACCAGCTACTACCGCGACGATCTCGCCGCGCTGCCCGAGATGGGTGTCGTGGGCAGGCAGCTCTGGCGTCAGTCCGGGCTCGAGCACTCCGATGTGGACGTCGCGGTGCTCTACGACCACTTCACCCCGTACGTGCTCATGCAGCTGGAGGAGCTGGGCTTCTGCGGCCGTGGAGAGGCCGGGGACCTGGTGGCCGGCGGCGAGCTCGAACTGGACGGGTCGCTGCCGTTGAACCCCCACGGCGGCCAGCTGGGCGAGGCCTACATCCACGGCATGAACGGCATCGCCGAGGCCGTGCGGCAGGTGCGCGGCACCGCGGTGAACCAGGTCGCCGGCGCCCGCACCGTCGTGGTCACCGCCGGCACCGGGGTGCCCACGAGCGGACTGGTCCTCTCCGCCGACTGAGCCGGCTACCTCACCCGGGCGACTCTTGGCTTGCGCTCGCGCGCGTGCCACCGTGGACCCACGGCGCGGCGAGTGAGGTGGCGATGGGGATTCCGGGAAGCGTGGCGTGGCTGCTGACGGGGGCCTTTCTGCTGCTCACCCTGCCCTGCGTGCTGCGCCTCGTCCGGCTCGACTACGTCCGCCTCGGCGGCGGCGTGCGCCAGATCGACCTCGCCGCGCTGCTGATGACGCTGGCGATGGTCGCCATGGTGTCGCCGGTCGGCGCGCCCGTGCCCGTACCCGGCTGGCAGGCGCTGTTCCTGCTCACGGCGGGCTGGTTCCTGGTCGGCGCCGTGCGCGGCCGCCGCGCGGAAGGGGTGTGCCGCGGCTGCGACCTGCACCACGCGCTCTCGGCCGTGGCGATGCTCTACATGCTCACGGCGATGCCGCATGGCGGGCACGGGACGTGGCCCACCATGGTCGCGGGAGACGACCCGGCGAGCCTCGCGTGGCCGGTGGTGGCCGTGCTCGCCGCGGTGTACTTCGCCGTCGACGGCGTGCGGGCCGGGGTGCGCGCGCTGCACACGGTGCGCGGCGGTGCGGCGGCGTCGCTGCCCGAGGGCTTCGGCTCGCGCACCCTCTGCCGCGTCGTGATGGGGCTGGGCATGGGTTACCTGTTCGCGGCGGCGCTCTGAGCAGGCCTGTGAAAATTCACCCGGCTTCGGTCAGCACCGCGTCGGAGAGCACGGGCGCGTCGTCGCGCTCGGGGGCCGTGGTGATGACGAGCAGGCGCGTGCCCTCGCGCCAGACGCGGGTGCGCAGCGGCTCGCCGGGCAGCACGATGCCGGCGAACTTCGCCGACCACGACCCGACCCGCGTCACGTCCGCGTCGAGCAGCGCGTCGGTGACGGCCTTGGCAACGACTCCGTAGGTGCACAGGCCGTGCAGGATCGGCGCGTCGAACCCGGCGGCCCTCGCGAACTCCGGGTCGGCGTGCAGCGGGTTGCGGTCGCCGCAGAGCCGGTAGAGCAGCGCCTGCTGCGGCAGGGTCGGGGTGTCGAGCACGACGTCGGGCTCCCGGCCTGGCGGCTCCACGCGGTCGGAGGTGCCGCGCCTGCCACCGAAGCCGCCCTCGCCGCGGGCGAAGATGCTCGACCGCGACGTCCACAGTGGATCACCGGACTCGGAGCGGACCTCCAGCTCCGAGATGATCACCGCGGCCTTGCCCTTGTCGAGCACGTCGACGATGCGGGAGCGGCCCCTCGCCGCGCCCTCGACGGGAATCGGCCGGTGCAGCACCACCTCCTGGGTGCCGTGCACGACCCTGGCCAGGTCCACGTCGATACCGGGAAACGTCACCGCGGGCGGGGAGAACACACGCAGGTTGGGGGCCACGGTGGCGAAGCTCGGCAGCACCCGCAGGTCACGCTCGTAGGCGTAGCGCAGCTCGCGCTCGTCGCCGGGATCCGCGCCCGCGCCCAGTGCCAGGTGGTAGAGCAGCACGTCGGACGAGGTCCAGGCGAACGACGTCTCGCCGAGGTCGGCCCCGATGGCGGTGTCGGCGTCGATGGGCACGAAAGGAACTCCCTCACTCGTAGCTGATCGTGACCTCGTCGGTGAGCGGCAGCGACTGACAGGCCAGCACGATGCCCTCGGCGATGTCGTCGGAGTCGAGCACGTCGTTGTTCAGCATCTTCACCTCGCCGGAGACGATCCGGCAGGCGCACGCGCTGCACTGACCCTCGCGGCACGAGTACGGCGCGTCGAGACCGGAGTCGAGCAGCAGGTCCAGCAGCCTGCGCCTGCGCGGCCACGCGAACGCGTGCTCCCGGCCGTCGAGCGAGACCGCCAGCGCCGTGGGCTCCTCCCCGGCCTCGTCCCCGGCGGATGCCTCGTCCGCCACCGCCTCGAAGGGGTTTCCCTCCAGCGAGACGAACTTCTCCACGTGCACGCGCGAGCGGGGCACGCCCAGCTCGCCCAGCGCGGTGGTGACCGCCGCCATGAACGGGCGGGGGCCGCACACGAACGCCTCGCGATCGGCGAGCGGCGCGGCGAGTACCCGCAGCCGCTCCGGGTCCGGCAGGCCCTGCAGCGTCTCCAGCCAGTGCACCACCGTGAGCCTGCCGGGATGGGCGAGCGCGAGCTCGCGCAGCGCGTCGGCGAAGATCACCGAGCGCTCGTCGCGGTTGGCGTAGACGAGCGTGACCGCGCCGCGTCCCGCGGCGAGCACGGACTTGACGATCGAGAGCACGGGAGTGATCCCGCTGCCCGCCGCGAACAGTGCGAGGTCGGCGTCGAGCGAGGCCGGGGTGAACAGCCCGCTCGGCGGCAGCACCTCCAGTTCGGTGCCCTCGGTGACGTGATCGCAGATCCAGTGGGACGCGTAGCCGTCGCGCTTCACCGTGACCTGCGGGGCCTCGCCGGTGCTGGGCGAGCTCGACAGCGAGTAGCAGCGTGCCACCGAGCCGCACTCGTCGCTGGGGACGCGCACGGTGAGGAACTGCCCCGGCCGGTAGTCCAGGTCGGCGTCGAACACCACCGAGCACGCCTCGGCGGTCTCGGCGACCACAGTGGACACCCGCAGGCGCATCGATCGCACCTCAGTCATGGGCGAAGGTGCCTTCCCTGGCCGCCTCGTCGATGCTCTCGCCCAGCTTCTCGCACGAGTCGAGCAGCGCGGGGTGTGCGCCCTCGGCGACCCGCGCGGCGAACACGGGGCAGCTGGTGGCCGCGTCGGTGGTCCACTGGATGCTCGTGTGCGCCGGGCTGTTCTTCTTCGCCAGCACCGTCGTGTCGCACGAGCGACACGCCACGGGGACCAGCCTGGCGGTGAGGAAGTCGTCGCGGTCGGCCAGCGTCTCGGCGCGCACTACGACACCCCGGCTTCCTGTTGCTGACGCGCCAGGTTGTCGGCGACCTCCCGCTCCCACACCTCGTTGGCGCGCGTGGTGTCGACCTCGAACTCGAAGCGCTGCGTCATGTCGTCGGTGACGTCGGCCGCGTCGACGTAGAACTGGTCGTACCAGCGGCGCAGCTGGTACACCGGCCCGTCCTCCTCGCACAGCAGCGGGTTGTCGATGGGCGTCTTGTTCCGCCAGATCTCCACGTCCTGCAGGAACCCGACCCCGATGCCCTTGGCGAACTTGCCCGCGATCTTGTCGGCCTGCTCGTCGGAGACACCGGGCAGCTTCTTGACGATCACGCCCCACTGCAGCACGAACGAGTTCTCTGAGACGGGGTAGTGGCAGTTGATCAGCACGTTCTCGATCTCGAGGCCGTTGTAGGTGTTGAGCAGCGTGTTGATCATGTACGAGGGGCCGAAGTACGAGGCCTCGGAGCGCAGCAGGTTCTCCTCGCCGCCGTAGTTGGAGGCCATGCCGACGTCGGGGCGGCCCTTGGTGTTGAGGTACTGCGTGGCGACGTGGCCCTCGAAGACGTTCTTGAAGTAGGTCGGGAACGCGAAGTGGATGTAGAAGAAGTGGGCCATGTCCACGACGTTGTCCACGATCTCGCGGCAGTTGGCGCCCTCGATGAGCACCGAGTCCCACGTCCAGTTGCTCCACTCGCCGTTGAAGACGCCGTCGATGCGCGGGATCACGATGTCGTCCGGCGGCGGGTTGCCCTCCGGGTCGTGCCACACGAACAGCTGCTTGTTCTCCTCGAGCGTGAGCCACGACCGCGTGCGCGCTCGCAGTGGAACCCTTTTGGCGTAGGGGATCGAGACGCACTTGCCGTTGCCCGCCCAGCGCCAGTCGTGGAACGGGCACGCGATCTCGTTGCCCTTGACGCTGCCCTGGGTGAGGTCGCCGCCCATGTGCCTGCAGTAGCCGTCGAGGACGTGCACCTCGCCGTCCTCGCCCTGGAACACCACGAGCTTGGTGCCGAACGCGGTGATGGCGTGGGGTTTGCCGTCCTTGAAGGTGTCCGCGAGCCCGAGGCAGTGCCAGCCGCGGGCGAATCGGGTGGGCGGTGCGCCCGCGTCGATCGTGCGAACGGCTGCCTGCGTCATTGCGGACCTCCAGCGTGTCGTGCCGTGGGCTGTGCTCGATTCTGTGCGGCGAGATGGCGTGCCGCAAGGTATCCGAAGACCATCGCGGGCCCGATCGTCGCGCCGGGTCCCGCGTAGGTGCGGCCCATCACGGCGGCGCTGGTGTTGCCCGCCGCGTACAGGCCGTCGATCGGGGTGCCGTCCTCGCGCAGGACGCGCGCGTGCACGTCGGTGACCAGACCACCCTTGGTGCCGAGGTCGCCGGGCACGATCCTCACCGCGTAGAACGGTGCCCGCTCCAGTGCGCCGAGGCTCGGGTTGGGCCTGGTGCGCGGGTCGCCGTAGTAGTGGTCGTAGGCGCTCGCGCCGCGGCCGAAGTCCTCGTCGACGCCCCGGCGGGCGAAGCCGTTGAACCGCTGGACGGTGGCGGCCAGCGCGTCGGCGGGGACGTCGATCCGCTCCGCGAGTCCCTCCAGCGTCGAGGACTTCGCGGCGACGCCCGCCTTGAACCAGCGGCCGGGCAGCGGCTGGCGCGGGCCGAGGCCGGTGAACATGTAGCGGTTGAGGTAGCGCTGGTCGAACACCAGCCAGGTCGGGATGTTGTGCGCGGGTCCGTCGCCGGGGCCGTACATCGCGTGCACGGCCTCCACGTAGGGCGCGGACTCGTTGACGAAGCGCTCGCCGCGGGCGTTGACCATGACGCAGCCGGGCCGGGAGCGCTCGGCGAGGGCGAACCACGGCCCCCCGGTGAGCGGCAGCGACGGCCCCCACCACGCGTCGTCCATCAGGTCCACACCCGCGCCGAGCCGCAGTCCCTCGGTGATGCCGTCGCCGGTGTTGCCGACGGCTCCGACCGTCCACTGTGTGCCGATGGGCTGCCGCTGGTACTTCTGGCGCAGCTGCTCGTTGTGCTCGAACCCGCCGGAGGCGAGCACGACGCCGAGGCGGGCGCGCACGAGCAGCTCCTCGCCGCCGGAGTCGACGAGCACGCCGGTGACCACTCCGTCCTGGGTGCGCAGGCCGGTCATCGGCGTGGACAGCCAGACGGGCACGTCGGCGCGCTGCAACCCGGCGCGCAGTCCCGCGGAGAGCGCCTGGCCCATCGACAGCAGCCGTTGTCCGGTGAGCCTGCCCCTGAGCCAGCGCAGCCCGAGCGCGACCAGCCGGGCGAGCCCGCGCGGGTGGCGGGCCAGCAGGCTCAGCCAGCGGAAGTCCGCCTGCGTGATCGGCACGCCGAGGGGCGGCGCGCTGTAGGGCGGTTCGAGGTGGGCGAGCTCGGCGCCGAGGACCTTGCCGTCGAGCGGGGCGGGCTCGACGGAGCGCCCGCCGGGCCGTCCGCCGGGGGCCTCGGGGTGGTAGTCGGAGTAGTCGCGCACCCAGC
This sequence comes from Prauserella cavernicola, assembly GCF_016595675.1. Classification (GTDB taxonomy): domain Bacteria; phylum Actinomycetota; class Actinomycetes; order Mycobacteriales; family Pseudonocardiaceae; genus Prauserella_A; species Prauserella_A cavernicola. Next base: position 125,654 of record NZ_JAENJH010000011.1, read on the forward strand.
GCAGCCGCAGTGGGGTGTGCTCGTGCACGAACGCGACCACGTCGGGGCCGTGGTCGAGAAAGGCCTGCCTGCGCTCGGCGGGCACGACGTCGCCGACGATCGACTCGAGGTAGCGGCGCGCGTCCTCGGGGGTGTCGGTGACGCCCGCCGCGCGCAGCGCCTCGTTGCCGGGAATCCAGACACCGCCGCCGGAGCGGGCGGTGGAACCGCCGAAGCACGCGGCCTTCTCCAGCACGACGACGTCGAGACCCTCGTGGGCGGCGGCCAGCGCCGCGGTCATCCCCGCGGCTCCGCTGCCCACCACGGCGACGTCGAACTCCGCGGAGCGGTCGGCGTCCCCTGCCATGCCACCTCCTGGAACACGTTATAGGCGACTGCGCCGCTGGTTGACGGCGCTTCGGTCACGATAGACGAGAACGTGTTTCAGTTCTAGGGTAGTCGTCGTGAGCGGTCATGCGGATGTGATTGTCGTTGGATTCGGCGCCGCCGGCGCGTGCGCGGCCATCGAGGCCGCCGAGGCGGGCGTCGAGGTACTGGTGCTCGACCGCTTCGGCGGGGGAGGGGCGAGCGCGCTCAGCGGCGGCATCGTCTACGCGGGCGGAGGCACCGTGCAGCAGCGCGACGCGGGCGTGGACGACTCGGCCGACGCGATGTTCGACTACCTCCGGCTGGAGGTCGGCGACGCCGTGTCGGAGCGGACGCTGCGCCGCTTCTGCGACTCCAGCCCGGAGATGGTCACGTGGCTGGAGCAGCGCGGCGTGCCCTTCGAGGGCAGCCTGTGCCCGGTCAAGACCTCCTACCCGAACAACGACTACTACCTCTACTACTCCGGCAGTGAGTCGGCGGGCGGGTTCCGCGACGCCGCCAAGCCAGCCGCGCGCGGGCACCGGGCCCGTGGGCGCGGCACCTCCGGCAAGGTGCTCTTCGCTGGCCTCGCCGGTGCGGCGAAGGCCCGGGGCGTGCGGGTGCTGCCGCGCACGACCGCGTACGAGCTGATGACCGAGGACGGCGCGGTCACCGGCGTGCGGGTGCGGACGCTGCGCGACGCGCCGCGCTGGGCGCGCGGGGCCCATCGCCTGCTGGGCGGGCTCTCCGCGAAGCCGGGGATCTACGTGCCCGCGCTCCGCCGGGTGCTGCAGCGCGGCGTCGAGCGGATCGAGCGGCGGTACGCGCGCGAGGCCGCGCTGACGGCGCGCCGCGCCGTGGTGCTCGCCGCGGGCGGCTTCATCGCGAACCGCGCGCTGGTGCGCGAGCACGCCCCCGCCTACCGCGGCGGGCTGCCGCTCGGGACGGCCGGGGACGACGGCTCGGGCCTGCGGCTCGGCACCGGAGCCGGTGCGGCGACCGCCGCGCTGGACAAGGTCTCGGCGTGGCGGTTCCTCACCCCGCCCAGTGCGTTCCTCGGCGGAATCCTCGTGGGGCCCGACGGCGGGCGGTTCATCGACGAGTCCCGTTACGGCGCGGCGATCGGCGAGGCCATGATCCACGCGCACCAGGGCAGGGGCTGGCTGCTCGTCGACGACGAGATCGTGCGCAGGGCGCGTGCCGGGGTGCGCGGGGAGAGCCAGTGGTTCCAGTGGCTGCAGACGGTCTTCCTGCTGCGCCGGGGCCGGGTGAGCGCCGGTTCGCTCGCCGAGGTCGCGCGCAAGGCGGGTGTCGACCCCGACGGCCTGGTCGAGTCAGTGCGTGCCTATCGGGCCGACGACGCCGACCCGCTGGGCAAGCCCGCCGAGTTCGTGGCGCCGCTCGCGACGCCACCGTACTCGCTCGTGGACCTCTCGATCCGGCCGAACATCGGGTACCCGTGCCCGATGCTGACGCTCGGCGGGCTCGTCGTGGACGAGGACACCGGTCAGGTTCGGGACGGCGAGGGCGCGCCGATCGCCGGGCTGTACGCGGCGGGACGCACCGCGGTGGGAATCTGTTCCAGTTCCTACGTCAGTGGCCTCTCGCTCGCGGATTGTGTGTTCTCAGGAAGAAGGGCGGGACTGGCCGTGTCGGGGTGACAAAAACGAGAACGTGTTCTAGTCTTGGCTACGTCAGACCAGGTAGACCCGCACGGGTTCGTGACCAGGAACGAGGCAGGTATGAGCGAGCAGGGCACCCACGCGGTGATCGCCGGGATCGGGGAACTGCTGCCCGTCCTGCGCGAGCGCGCGCAGGAGGCCGAGGACGCACGCCGAATTCCCGACGCGTCGATCAAGGCCCTGCAGGAGACCGGTTTCTTCAAACTGCTGCAGCCCAAGCCCTACGGCGGCTACGAGGCCGACCCGGTGACCTTCTACACGGCCGTCAAGCTCATCGCGAGCGCGTGTGGCTCCACCGGCTGGGTCGCGTCGATCCTCGGCGTGCATCCCTGGCACGTCGCGCTCTTCGACGCCGAGGCACAGCGGGAGGTCTGGGCCGACGACCTGGACACGCGGATCTCGTCGTCGTACGCGCCGATGGGCAAGGCGACGGTCGTGGACGGGGGCTACCGGCTCTCCGGCAAGTGGAGCTTCTCCTCGGGCTGCGACCACGCGAGGTGGGTCCTGCTCGGCGCTCCCGCGTTCGACGCCGACGGCAAGCCGGTGGACTTCTGCACCTACCTGCTGCCGATCGCCGACTACGCGATCGAGGACGTCTGGGACACCGTGGGCCTGCGCGGTACCGGGAGCAACGACGTGGCCGTCGACGACGTGTTCGTGCCCCAGCACCGCGCGCTGAGCTTCGTCGCGACGTCGAAGTGCCGGACGCCGGGCCAGGAGGTGAACCCGGGGCCGCTGTACCGGCTGCCGTACGGCTCGGTGCACCCCAGCACCATCACGGCGCCGATCATCGGGATGGCCCAGGGCGCCTACGACGCCCACGTGGAGTACCAGCGCCAGCGCGTGCGAGCCTCCTACATGGGTGAGCAGTCCAAAGAGGACCCGTTCGCGAAGGTGCGGATCGCCGAGGCCGCCAGCGAGATCGACGCCGCGTGGCTGCAGCTGACCCACAACATCGACGAGCTGTACCAGATCGCCTGCGAGGGCGGGAAACTTCCGTTCGCGACGCGACTGCGGGTGCGGCGCGACCAGGTGCGCGGCACCGAGCGTGCGATCAGCGCAATCGACCGGCTCTTCGAGAACTCCGGCGGCCGCGCGCTGCGGGCGGGCACGCCGATCCAGCGGTTCTGGCGCGACGCCCACGCCGGGCGCGTGCACGCCGCCAACGATCCCGAGCGGGCCTACACGATGTTCGGCACCGGCGCCTTCGGGCTGCCCGTCGAGAACGCGATGGTGTGAGCATGACCGAGGGTTCCTACGTCGAGGCCCGGCCAGGGCTGCGGCTGCACTACCACGAGGCGGGCGCCGAGCACGCCGAGACCGTGATCCTGTTGCACGGCGGCGGTCCCGGTGCCTCGGCGTGGAGCAACTTCTCCCGCAACCTCGGGGTGTTCGGCAAGTCCTTCCGCACACTCGCGGTCGACCAGCCAGGATTCGGCCGCTCCGGCAAACCGACCGACCATCCGCAGTACTTCACGCACAGCGCGCACGCCGTCGTCGGGCTGATGGACGCGCTCGGCATCGAGAAGGCCCACCTCGTCGGCAACTCACTCGGCGGGGGAGCGGCGGTGCGGCTCGCGCTCGACCACCCCGACCGCGCGGGCAGGCTGGTGCTGATGGGGCCGGGCGGGCTGAGCCTCAACGTCTTCGCGCCCGATCCCACCGAGGGTGTGAAGAACCTCGCGAAGTTCGGCGGGGCGCCCAGCCGTGAGCGGCTCGAGGCGTTCCTGCGCGTGATGGTGCACGACCAGTCGCTGATCACCGACGAGCTCGTCGACGAGCGCTTCGCCGCGGCGAACACGCCGGAGTCGCTGGCCGCGATGGCCGCGATGGGCGCCTCGTTCGCGCGGCCCGAGACCTACGAACAGGGCCTGCTGTGGCGGGAGGCGCACCGGCTGCGTCAGCGCGTGCTGCTGGTGTGGGGCCGCGAGGACCGGGTGAACCCGCTCGATGGCGCTCTGCTGGCGCTCAAGACGATCCCGCGCGCGCAGCTGCACGTGTTCGGCCGGTGCGGGCACTGGGCGCAGCTGGAGAAGTTCGACGAGTTCAACAGGCTGGCCATCGACTTTCTGAAGGACGACTGATGGGTATTCGCTCACTCGGCTACCTGCGCATCGAGGCCACCGACATGGCCGCGTGGCGCGAGTACGGACTCAAGGTGCTCGGCATGGTCGAGGGCACGGGCACCGACCCCGACGCGCTCTACCTGCGGATGGACGACTTCCCCGCGCGCCTGGTGATCGCGCCCGGCGACAGCGACCGGCTCGCGCAGGTGGGCTGGGAGGCCGCCAACGCCGCCGAGCTGGAGGAGGTGCGGCAGCGCCTGGCCGCGCACGACGTGCCCTTCAAGGAGGGCACCGCCGAGCAGAAGGCCGACCGCGGGGTCTACGAGCTGATCACCTTCGACGACCCCTCCGGCAACACGCTCGAGGTCTTCCACGGCGTCGCCCTGCAGCACCGCCGGGTCGTCAGCCCGTACGGGCACCGGTTCGTCACCGGCGAGCAGGGCCTCGGCCACGTGGTGCTCTCCACCCACGACGACGATGCGGCGCTGCGGTTCTACCGCGACGTGCTCGGCTTCCGGCTGCGCGACTCGATGCGCCTGCCGCCGCAGCTCGTCGGCAGGCCGGCCGACGGCGATCCGGCGTGGCTGCGGTTCTTCGGCTGCAACCCACGCCACCACAGCCTCGCGTTCCTGCCGATGCCCACGCCGAGCGGGATCGTGCACCTGATGGTGGAGGTGGAGAACACCGACGACGTGGGCCTGTGTCTCGACCGCGCGCTGCGCCGCAAGGTGCCGATGTCGGCGACACTGGGCAGGCACGTCAACGACCTGATGCTGTCGTTCTACATGAAGACGCCCGGCGGGTTCGACGTCGAGTTCGGCTGCGAGGGCAGGCAGGTCGACGACGAGGCGTGGATCGCGCGCGAGAGCACGGCCGTGAGCCTGTGGGGCCACGACTTCTCCGTCGGGGCGCACGGGCAATGACGTCGGTGACGCTCGACCCGGCACGGTTCCGCTCGGTGCTCGGGCACTTCTGCACGGGCGTGGCCGTGGTGACCGCGTGCGACGGCGACGAGCCCGTCGGCTTCGCGTGCCAGTCGTTCGCGGCGCTCTCACTCGACCCGCCACTCGTGCTGTTCTGCCCGGCCAGGACCTCGCGCACGTGGCCGGTGATCGAGCGGGCAGGCCGGTTCGCGGTGAGCGTGCTGTCCGGCGGGCAGCGCGACGTGAGCGTGACGTTCGGGGCGCGCGGCGCCGACAAGTTCGACGCCGTGGACTGGAGCAGGGCACCGAGCGGCGCGCCGCTGCTCACCGGCGCGCTGACGTGGATCGACTGCGATCTGGAGGCCGTGCACGAGGCGGGCGACCACTACGTCGTCATCGGCAGGGTCACCGCGCTCGGCGAGGACTCCGGCGCCCGGCCGCTGCTGTTCTACCGGGGCCGCTACACGGTCACCGAGACCGAGGCGGTGGGCGAGCTGTTCACCTGGCCGCGCCCCGACGACTGGTTCTGAGCGATCGAGGCATGCGGTAAGAACGCTGCATGACTCACGAGCGCGTGGCAGTGGTGACGGGGGCGGGCAGCGGGATCGGCAGGAGCGTGGCGCGGGCGATGCTCGCCGACGGCTACCGGGTGGCACTCGCCGGCAGGCGCCCCGAACCCCTGCGCGAGACCGCCGAGGGCGCGGTGGGTTCTGAGCGGGCGCTGGTCGTGCCCACCGACGTCACCGACGACGACGCCGTGGCCGCCCTGTTCGCCGCCGTGCGTCAGCGGTGGGGCCGGGTCGACGTGCTGGTGAACAACGCGGGCACCTTCGGCGCGCCCGGCTCGGTCGACACGCTGTCGGTCGAGGACTGGCGCCGGACCGTGGACGTGAACCTGACGGGCATGTTCCTCTGCGCCCACCACGCGGTGCGGCTGATGAAGGAGCAGGAGCCCCGGGGCGGGCGGATCATCAACAACGGCTCCATCTCGGCGCACGCGCCCCGGCCCGAGACCGTGGCGTACTCGGCGACCAAGCACGCGGTCACGGGGCTCACCAAGTCGATCTCGCTCGACGGCAGGGCCTTCGACGTCGCGTGTGGACAGATCGACATCGGCAACGCGGCGACGGAGCTGACCGCGGGAATCGCGACCGGGGCCAGGCAGGCCGACGGCTCGATCCGGCCGGAGCCGACGTTCGACGTCGCCCACGTGGCCGAGGCGGTGCTGCACATGGCCGCGCTGCCGCTGTCGGCCAACGTCGGGTTCCTGACGCTCACCGCCACCGCGATGCCGTTTCTGGGGCGCGGCTGAAAATCCGCTCGTTGACGTGGTGCGGGACTCGGCGCACTCTGCGGACGCGGGGGCCACAGTGCGACGGAAAGGGTGTGAGCCATGACGTTCGTGCAACTCATCGAGTTCAAGACGACCCGCTACAACGAGATGAACTCGCTCATCGACGGCTGGCTGCGCGAGACCGAGGGCAAGCGCACCGCCGCCCATGCCGTGATGACGCAGGACCGGGACCACCCCGGCACCTATCTCGAGATCGTGGAGTTCCCGTCCTACGACGAGGCCATGGCGAACTCGAACCTGCCGGAGACGAGCAAGTTCGCGGAGAAGATGAGCGCGCTCTGCGACGGTCCTCCGGTGTTCCACAACCTCGACGTGGTCCGCGACGACCGCGTCTAGACCCGCTCGAGAATCGTGGCGGTGGACAGCGCGCCGCCCGCGCACATCGAGACCAGCGCCGTCGTGGCGTCGCGTCGTTCGAGTTCGTGCAGCGCGGTGGTGAGCAGCCGCGTGCCGGTGTTGCCGACGGGGTGACCGAGCGCGATCGCGCCGCCGTTGACGTTGACCAGCGCCGGGTCGGGCTCGTGCACCCGCTGCCACGACAGCACCACCGACGCGAACGCCTCGTTGACCTCGAACAGGTCCACCTCGGAGATCGTCATGCCCGCGCGCTCGAGCACGCGGCGCGTGGCCTGCACGGGCCCGTCGAGGTGATAGTACGGCTCGGCACCGACGAGGGCCTGCGCGCGCAGCCGCGCCCTCGGGCGCAGACCGAGTTCCTCGGCGCGGTCGGAGTCCATGAGCAGCACCGCGGAGGCACCGTCGGAGATCTGTGAGGACGTGCCCGCGGTGTGCACACCGTCCTCGAGTACGGGCTTGAGCGTCGCGAGCGCCTCGGTGCTCGTCTCGCGCAGGCCCTGGTCGCGGGCGACCAGCCGGGTCTCGCCGGTCGGCGTGCCGTCCGTGCCCAGCACCGGTGCCTTGACGGGCACGACCTCGCGGTCGAAGCGGCCCTGTTCCCACGCGGCGGCGGCCTTGCGCTGCGAGGCCAGGCCGAACGCGTCGACGTCGGCGCGGGTGATGCCGCGTCGCGTCGCGATGCGCTCGGCGGCGCGGTACTGGTCGGGCAGGTCGATCGACCACGTCGGCGGCCTGCGCGACCCGGCGTCCACGCCGGTGTTGGCGCCGAGCGGCACCCGGCTCATCGCCTCGACGCCGCAGGCGATGCCGACCTCGATCGCGCCGGCGGCGATCAGCCCGGCGACGAGGTGGGCGGCCTGCTGCGCGGAGCCGCACTGCGCGTCCACGGTCGTCGCTCCGCACTCCTGGGGCAGCCCGGCGTGCAGCCACGCGGTGCGCGTGACGTTGCCGGCCTGCTCGCCGGCCTGCGTGACGTTGCCGCCGATCACCTGCTCGACGAGGTCGGGGTCCAGTTCCGCGCGCTCCAGCACGGCGGACTGGGCCGTGCCCAGCAGTTCCGCCGCGTGCAGGCCCGCGAGCAGGCCCGCGCGCTTGCCGATGGGGGTGCGCACGGCCTCGACGATGACGGGTACGCCCACGCTGCTCTCCTCAGGCCTCCGGGGAATCTCGGTCAAAACTAGAACACGTTCTTAATCTTGGCAACGCCCGGCGAGGTCAACCGCCGTTCGGTTACCGATCGCACCGGCGTTGTCTACCAGGAGTTTCAAGATCCTCACCGATTAAGTAAACGGGGTTCACTCGACATCTTCCGTGAGTTAACGCCGTATGCTTCAATCGAGTTCTAGAACGTGTTCCACGACACTGCTGTCGGAGGTACGGCGCATGAGCTCGTCGCTACTGCCCACCGGATTCGACTTCACCGATCCCGATCTGTACGCGAGCAGGCTCCCGTTGGAGGAGTTCGCGCTGTTGCGCCAGACGGCTCCCGTCTGGTGGAACCCCCAGCCGTTCAACAGGGCGGGGTTCCAGGACGAGGGATATTGGGTGGTCACCCGGCTCGAAGACGTCAAGACCGTGTCCCGGGACAGCGAGTTGTACTCGTCCCGGGAGAAGACCGCCATCATCCGCTTCGACGAGAACATGACGGAGGACGGACTCAACGCCAACCGGCTCGTACTGCTGAACATGGACGCGCCGCAGCACACCAAGCTGCGGCGGATCGTGTCCAAGGGGTTCACGCCGAGGGCCATCGGCAGGCTCGAGGAGGCACTGCGGTCGCGGGCGAAGGAGATCGTGCGCACCGCCAAGGAGAAGGGCTCCGGTGACTTCGTCGCCGACATCGCGTGCGAGCTGCCCCTGCAGGCCATCGCCGAGCTCATCGGAATCCCGCAGGAGGACCGGCTCAAGATCTTCGACTGGTCCAACCAGATGATCGGCTACGACGACCCCGAGTACGACATCGAACCGCTCGCCGCGTCGGCCGAGCTCGTCGGCTACGCGTTCAACATGGCCGAACAGCGCCGGGGCTGCCCGATGGACGACATCGTCACCACACTCGTCCAGGCCGATGTGGACGGTGAGTCGCTGTCGTCGGACGAGTTCGGCTTCTTCGTGATCCTGCTGGCGGTGGCGGGCAACGAGACCACCCGCAACGCCATCACCCACGGCATGAAGGCCCTGCTCGACCATCCGGACCAGTGGGAGATCTACAAGGATCGGCGGCCCAAGACCGCACCCGACGAGATCGTCCGCTGGGCCACGCCGGTGGTCTCGTTCCAGCGCACCGCCACCCGCGATACCGAGCTCGGCGGGCAGCACATCAAGGCGGGCGACCGGGTCGGCATGTTCTACAGCTCGGCCAACTTCGACCCCGAGGTCTTCGAGGAGCCCGAGAAGTTCGACGTGCTGCGCGAGGACAACCCGCACGTCGGCTTCGGCGGGACCGGGTCGCACTACTGCATCGGCGCCAACCTGGCGCGCCTGGAGATCGACCTGATCTTCAATGCGATCGCCGACGAGATGCCGAACATCCGCGAGCTCGAACAGCCCGACCGGCTGCGCTCGGGCTGGCTCAACGGCATCAAGCACTACCGGGTGGCCTACGAGTAGAGCCGGCTCGCTCCAGCGACCTCGTGCGTCGCGTGCCCGGCACGCGACGCACGAGGTCGTGTGCCCACCGTCGGCTACCGCGACGCTGTCGAGGCGCCCAGGCTCTGGGGCACGCTGCGGGGCCTGACGGCGGACGCGGCCCGGGTCCCGAAACACATCGCGGGTCGTCTCGCGCGAGCAGGACTGTGCCCGGCCCGAGCCCGGGTTCGGCTGGTGATCGCCGATCGCGCCGGGCCGCGCCACCGCCGTGCACGACCGGCGCCGTGCACCCCGCGCGCACAGGGTCTCGGCCGAACTCGCCCCGGCTTGGCGAGGGCGCGTCGTTCGGCTCCGGGGCCTCGGGCTCAGCTGCCCGGTTTGGCCGAGCCGACCACCCACATCGAGAAGTACTGCGAGCCGCCGCCGTAGGCGTGGCCGAGTGCGGTGCGGGCGCCGTCGACCTGATAGTCGCCCGCGCGGCCCATCACCTGCTTGGCCGCCTCCGAGAAGCGCAGCATGCCCGAGGCGCCGATGGGGTTGGACGAGAGCACGCCGCCCGACGGGTTCACCGGCAGCCGTCCGCCCAGCGCGGTCTCGCCTGCCTCGGTGAGCTTCCAGCCCTCGCCCTCCGCCATGAAGCCGAGGTTCTCCAGCCACATCGGCTCGAACCAGGAGAACGGCACGTAGATCTCCGCGGTGTCCACCTGGGACAGCGGGTCGGTGATCCCGGCCTCCTTCCACAGCGCCGCGGCCGCGTCCCGGCCCGCCTGCGGGTTCACCTGGTCGCGTCCCGCGAACGTGGTGGGTTCGGTGCGCATGGCCGTCGCGTGGATCCACGCCGCACCGCCCTCGACGGCGTCGCCGGAGGACTCGTCACCGAGCACCATCGCGCACGCGCCGTCGGAGGAGGGGCAGGTCTCGTCGTAGCGGATCGGGTCCCACAGCATCTGCGACGCCCGCACCGACTCCACGGTGATGTCGGGCTGGCGCAGGTGCGCGAACGGGTTGAGCGCGCCGTTGCGCCGGTCCTTCGCCGCGACGATGGCGCCGACGTGCTCGGGCGCGCCGGAGCGCCGCAGGTAGGAGCGCACGTGCGGCGCGAAGTACCCGCCCGCGCCCGCTCCGACCGGCATCTGGAAGGGCGGCAGGATCGACAGCGCCCACATCGCGTTGGACTCGGACTGCTTCTCGAACGCCACCGTCAGCACCTTCCGGTGCACCCCGGCCTGGATCAGGCTCGCCGCGACCAGCGCGGTCGAGCCGCCCACCGAGCCCGCGGTGTGCACGCGCAGCAGTGGTTTGCCGTTCGCGCCCAGTGCGTCGGCGAGGAACAGCTCGGGCATCATCACGCCCTCGAACATGTCGGGCGCCTTGCCGAGCACGACGGCGTCGATCTCGGGCCAGTCCACCTGGGCGTCGGCCAGCGCGCGGTCGACGGCCTCGCGCAGCAGCCCCGGCATCGACACGTCGGTGCGCTTCGCGCGGTGGTGGGTCTGTCCGGTGCCGAGCACGGCGGCGAGTTGCTTGGCCACGCCTTAGCCCCTTTCCAGTACTGCCACGAGGTTCTGCTGCAACGCGGGCCCGCTCGTCGCGTGCGCGACGGTCCGCCGCGCGTTGCCCGCGAGGATCTGCCGGGCGGCCTCACCGATGCGGACCAGCCCGGCCGAGAACATCGGGTTGCCGGTGAGCGCGCCGCCCGAGGGGTTCACCCGCACGCCGTCACCGAGACCGAGCGCGTCGCGCACGATCAGCTCCTGGTGTGTGAACGGCGCGTGCAGCTCGGCGATGTCGACGTCCGTGCCCACCCCGGCCGCGCGGCCGGCGAGCTCGGTCGAGGGGGAGCGGGTCAGATCGCGGCTGCCGAGCGCGGGGGAGTCGACGCGGTGGTCGATGCCGGTGACGACGGCGGGCCGTTCCACGAGGTCGCGGGCCCGCTCGGCGGAGGCCAGCACGATCACGGCGGCGCCGTCGGTGACGGGCGCGATGTCGTGTGCCCGCAACGGATCCGCGACGACGGGCGCGTCCAGCAGTGTCGCGGCGTCGGTGTCGCCGGAGACCTGGGCGAACGGGTTGCCCGCGGCGTCGCGCCTGCTGCGGGCGGCGACCTCGGCGAGGTCCTGCTCGCTCCACCGGCCCGAGTCCAGCCCCATCCGGGCCTGGATGCCGGCCACCGAGATCGAGTCCGGCCACAGCGGCGCCACGACGTAGGGGTCGAGCTGCAGCGCGAGCACCCGGCGCAGCTGCCCGGCCGAGGACTTGCCGAAGCCGTACACCAGCGCGGTGTCCACCTCGCCCATGCGGATCTTCAGCCACGCCTCGTAGAGCGCCCACGCCGCGTCCATCTCCACGTGCGACTCGTGGATGGGCGGGAACGCGCCGATCGCGTCCACCGCGGCGATGAACGAGAACGCGCGGCCCGCGAGATAGTCCGACGAACCGGAACACCAGAACCCGATGTCCTTTGTGGACAAGCCGGTCTGCTCGAAGACCTCCGTGAAGATCGGCACGAGCATCTCGACACCGTTGGTGGTGCCCTGGGTCCTGCGCACGTTCGGCGACTGCGCGAACCCCACCACCGCAACCTCGGTCATGGCAGCGACACTCCTCACAGATGGTGGGCGAAGGACTCGTACGGCGCGTCGGGCTCGCCCGTCGGTTCGAAGTGCGCGATGTTCTCCAGCGTGGTCGAGAACTGCTCGCGCGGCTTCCAGCTGGCCCGCACGCGCAGGCCCATGCGCACCTCGGAGGCCTCGCAGCCGAGCACGAGGTGCAGGAACGCGATGTCGGCGCCGTCGAGCAGGATGTAGGCCGCGACGTAAGGGGGCTTGAGGCGCTGGCCGAGGAACGGCACGTTGACGATGCAGAACGTGGTGACGGTCCCGGTGTCGGGCAGCTCGACCTCGTCGGTGGTCGGCACGCCGTCGGTGGGGCACGCGCCGCGCGGCGGGACGTAGACCTTGCCACACGCGGGACAACGCTGCCCGAGCAGTTTCCCCTCGGCCAGGCCGCGCAGGTACCGGCTCTCCTCCGGCGACGCGGAGTGCAGGAAGTTCAGGTGGATCGGCGTGATGACCGTGCTCACCGGATCGCCCTCGGCCCGGTCGGCCACCGGTGGCGGCGCGGGCGCGGGTGCGGGGTCCCCGGGCGGGGACTCGGTGCTGACGAAGCACACGATGTCGCGGATGTGGCCCACCGGCTCGTCGGCCCAGCGGGCCCGCACGCGCATGCCGGTGCGGATGCCGGCGGGGGAGCCGGCGTCGACGGCGTGCAGCAGGCTCGTGTCGGCGCCGTCGAGGCGGATCAGCGCCCACGCGAACGGACGCCGCAGGGGCTGGCCGTCCAGCGGCTCGGCGACCCACGACCAGGACTCGACGGTGCCCTCGTCGGCGACGTCGGTGAACTCGGTCAGCGCACGGGCCGTGGCCGGGTCGTACTCGACGGGCGGCACGTGGACGCGGCCGTCGTCGCCGCGCACCCCGAGCACGCGCCGCTCGCGCAGCGCGTTGACGAAGCGCCCGAGGACGGGACCGACCGAGCGGGTGTAGTCGAAGCCCACGTCGAGCGGAGCCGACAGCGGGGTCTCGGTTTCGGCGGCAGTCACGACAGAAGTGAAACACGTTCTCGTGATCTCGGCAAGAATTACCAAGCGCGTGTAGCTGGCCTTGCTTGCTCAATAGTGGAACGCGTTCTAGATTTGGGGCATGCCCACTACCTCCGCCCAGGCACTGGACACCATCGGCCTGTGGAACCTCGCGGCCGAGCGACCCGACCTCGTCGCGGTGGTCGATCCCGACGGCACCGAGCTCACCTACGGCGAGCTGGCGGCCAAGGCCAACGCCTACGCGCGCGGGCTGCGGGCGCTCGGTCTCGAGGCCGGGGACGCGATCGTGGTGCTGCAACCGAACGGGGCCGAGCTGCTCGCCGCCTACTTCGCCGCGCTGCAGTCCGGGCTCTACGTGGTGATGGTCAACTGGCACCTCGTGGGCCCCGAGATCGCCTACATCATCACAGACTCCGGCGCCAGGGCCTTCCTCGCGCACGAGCGCTTCGCCGACGTCGCCGTCGCGGCGGCGGACGAGGCGGGCCTCGCCGCCGGCACGCGGTTCGCCGTCGGCGCCGTCCCCGGTTTCCGTGACGTCGCCGAACTGGCCGCGTCGGGCGGGCAGGGCAGGCCCGACCAGCGGACCGCGGGCTCGCCGATGCTCTACACCTCCGGCACCACCGGGCGGCCCAAGGGCGTGCGGCGCCCGCTCACCGGTGCCGACCCCGACTCCGTGCCCGCGGCGTCGACGTGGTTCTTCGGCATCTTCGGGCTCGCGCCGTTCGACGGGCACGTGCATCTGTGCGGCTCGCCGCTCTATCACACGGCGGTGCTCAACTTCGTCGCGATCTCCATCCAGCTCGGACATCCCGCGGTGCTCATGGACCGCTGGGACCCGGAGCGGATGCTGGAGCTGATCCAGCGCCACCGCGTGACGCACAGCCACATGGTGCCCACCCAGTTCCGCAGGCTGCTCGCGCTGCCGGAGGACGTGCGCGAGCGCTACGACGTGTCGTCGCTGCGCACCATGATCCACGGCGCCGCGCCGTGCCCGCACGAGGTGAAGCGCCGGATGCTCGACTGGTGGGGGCCCGTGGTCACCGAGTACTACGCGGCCACGGAGGGCGGCGGCACCGCGATCAACGGCGAGGAATGGTTGCGCAAACCCGGATCGGTGGGCAGGCCGTGGCCGGGCTCGACGATCAAGGTGCTCGACGACGACGGTGAGGAGCTACCGCCGGGCGAGGCCGGCACCGTCTACATGCGCATGGGCGACTCGTCGTTCGAGTACCACAAGGACAGGGAGAAGACCGAGAAAGCCAGGGTGGGCAACCTGTTCACGCTCGGCGACATCGGCTACCTCGACGAGGACGGCTACCTCTACCTGCACGACCGCAAGAACGACATGATCATCTCGGGTGGGGTCAACATCTATCCGGCCGAGATCGAGAATGAGCTGGTGCTGCACCCCAAGGTCGCTGACGTGGCCGTGTTCGGCGTTCCGCACGAGGACTGGGGCGAGGAGATCAAGGCTGTGGTCCAGCCCGCGGACGGCGTCGAGCCCTCCGAGGAGCTGACCGGCGAGCTGCTGGAGTACGCGCGCGGCAGGCTCGCGAAGTTCAAGCTGCCCCGCAGTGTCGACTACGTCGAGGCGCTGCCGAGGGATCCCAACGGCAAGCTCTACAAGCGCACGCTGCGCGACCCGTACTGGCAGGGCCGCGAACGCGCCATCTGATCTGAGCACGGATGCGGAGCTCGTGAGCACGGGCCCCGCACCGCTCCAGGAACCGCCTCGTCAGCGGCCGCGGAACTCGGGCCTGCGCTTCTCCGCGAAGGCGCGTGGACCTTCCTTGGCGTCCTCGCTCGCGAAGACGGTGACGCCGTACTGGGCGTCGAGCTTGAAGGCCTCCTCCTCGTGCATGCCCTCGGTGTCGCGCATCGTGCGCAGGATCGCCCGCACCGCGAGCGGTCCGTTCGCGGCGATAGCGTCGGCGATCTCCAGTGCCGTGTCCAGCGCCGTGCCGTCGGGGACGACGCGGCCGATCAGCCCGATGTCCGCGGCCTCGGCCGCGGAGAGGTGCTTGCCGGTCAGCAGGATCTCGGCGGCGAGGGTGTACGGGATCTGCCGGGGCAGGCGCACCGCGGAGCCGCCGAGCGGGAACAGGCCCCACCGTGCTTCCGAGACGCCGAACTTCGCGCTCTCGCCCGCGATCCGGATGTCGGTGCCCTGCAGGATCTCCGTGCCGCCCGCGATCGCAGGCCCCTCCACGGCGGCGATCAGGGGTTTGGTGAGCCTGCGGCCCTTGAGCAGGCCGTCGATGCGGCTCGGGTCGAAGGTGCCCCGCTCGAACGCCGTGGACGGGCTGTCGCGGCTCATCGACTTGAGGTCCGCGCCCGCGCAGAAGGCCCCGCCGGCCCCGGTGAGCACGCAACTGCGGATCTCCGGGTCCTCGTCGACGCGATCCCACGCCTCGACCATGATCGCCAGCATCTCGCCGGTGAGCGCGTTGCGGGCGTGCGGGCGGTTCATCGTCACCACGAGTGTGTGCCCGCGTTGTTCCACCAGGGCGTGCGCGTCGGTCATCGCTGCCTCTCGTCCGGCGTCGTTCGGGGCCGATGCGGGATCGGTCCAGCACCATTGCCCGAAACAATAACATGTTCTAATTTGGTCTCGTGGCATTCAACATCGCAGATCTGCTCGAGCACGCCGTCGACGCCGTGCCGGATCGCACCGCGGTCGTCTGCGACGGCAGGCGCCTGACGTACGCGCAACTGGACGAGCGCGCCAACCGCCTCGCCCATCACCTCGCCGCGAACGGGATCGGCAAGGGTGATCACATCGGCGTCTATTCCCGCAATTCCATCGAGATGATCGAGACGATGTTCGCGGCGTACAAGCTGCGGGCCATCGCGATCAACGTCAACTACCGCTACGTCCACGGCGAGCTGACCTACCTGTTCACCAACGCCGACCTGGTGGCGCTCGTCCACGAGCGGCAGTACTCCGACAAGGTCGCCGCTGTGCTGCCCGAGACGCCCGAACTGAAACATGTTTTAGTGATCGAGGACGGTAGCGACGCCGACTTCGCCGCGCACGGCGGCATCGCCTACGAGGACGCGCTGGCGCAGACCTCGCCGGCGCGCGACTTCGGCGAGCGCAGCCCCGACGACCTCTACATCCTCTACACCGGCGGCACCACCGGATACCCGAAGGGCGTCATCTGGCGCCACGAGGACGTGTGGCGCGCGCTCGGCGGCGGCATCGACTTCGTCACCGGCGAGTACGTGCCCGACGAGTGGACGATGGCCGAGCAGGGCAAGCAGGGCGCGCTCGTGCGCCTGCCCACCGCGCCGCTGATCCACGGCGCCGCGCAGTGGGCCGCGTTCGGCGCGCTGTTCTCCGGCGGCATCGTGGTGTTCGTCCCGCAGTTCGACGCCCACGAGATCTGGCGGACCATCGAACGGGAGAAGGTCCAGGTCCTCACGATCGTCGGCGACGCGATGGCGCGCCCGCTGATCGAGGCCTACCGCGAGGGCGGCTACGACGCCTCCTCGCTCGTCGCCGTCTCCAGTCACGCGGCGCTGTTCTCCCAGTCGGTCAAGCAGGAGTACCTCGACGCCTTCCCGAACACCGTGCTCACCGACGCGATCGGCTCCTCCGAGAGCGGCTTCACCGGCATCGGCATGATGGCCAAGGACGCCGACCACTCCGCCGGCCCGCGCGTGAACTTCGGCAAGGACGCGATCCTGCTCGACGACGACGGCAACGTGGTGCCCGCCGAGGCGGGCGCCGTGGGCCGCATCGGCCGCCGGGGGCACGTGCCGCTCGGCTACTACAAGGACCCCGCCAAGAGCGAGACGATCTTCGTCGAGGCGGGCGGCGTGCGCTACGTCGTGCCGGGCGACTACGCCCGCTACGAGGACGACGGAACCGTCACCCTGCTGGGCCGCGGCTCGCAGTGCGTCAACACCGGCGGCGAGAAGGTGTTCCCCGAGGAGGTCGAGGGCGCGCTCAAGTCGCATCCGGACGTCTTCGACGCGCTCGTGATCGCCGTGCCCGACGAACGGCTCGGCCAGCGCGTCGGCGCCGTGCTCCAGGTGCGGCCCGGCGCCGCCACCGACCTCGCGGCGATCGAGGCGCACGTGCGCACCGAGATCGCGGGGTACAAGGTGCCGCGCAGCCTGTGGCTGGCCGACGAGATCTCGCGCTCGCCCAGTGGCAAGCCCGACTATCCGTGGGCCCAGCGGTACGCGGCCGAGCACGAGCCGGCCGTCGAGATGCTCAAAGCGTAGGAGGACCTCAGGAATGCGCACCGCGCTGTGCGACCGGTTCGGGATCGACCTGCCGATCGTCGGGTTCACCCCCTCGGAACACGTGGCCGCCGCGATCAGCAGGGCGGGCGGTCTCGGCGTGCTCGGCTGCGTCCGGTTCAACGACGCCGCCGAGCTCGACAAGGTCCTGCACTGGATGGACGCCAACACCGGCGGCAAGCCCTACGGCGTCGACGTCGTGATGCCCTCGACGGTGCCCACCGAGGGCAGCTCGGTCGACCTGACCAAGCTGATCCCGGACGAGCACCGGGCGTTCGTCGAGCGCACGCTCGCCGAGCTCGGGGTGCCGGAGCTGCCCGAGGGCACCGACGAACGGGCCGGGGTCCTCGGCTGGCTGCACTCGGTGGCCCGCTCGCACGTCGAGGTGGCGCTCGAACACCCCATCGCGCTCATCGCCAACGCGCTCGGCTCCCCGCCGCCCGACGTCATCGCGCAGGCCCACGACCACGGCGTGCCCGTGGCGGCGCTCGCGGGCAAGGCCGAGCACGCCGTGCGGCACGTGGACAACGGCGTCGATGTCGTCGTCGCGCAGGGCTACGAGGCGGGCGGGCACACCGGCGAGATCGCCTCGATGGTGCTGCTGCCCGAGATCGTCGACGCGGTGGGGGAGCGGGCGCCCGTGCTCGCCGCGGGCGGCATCGGCACCGGCAGACAGGCCGCCGCCGCGCTCGCGCTCGGCGCCGAGGGCGTGTGGACGGGCTCGCTGTGGCTCGCGACCAGGGAGTACCTGGAGACCATGCCGGAGTCCGAGGCCATGCAGCGCGCGCTGGTCGGCGCGACCTCGGCCGACACGGTGCGCACCCGCATCTACACCGGCAAACCCGCGCGGCTGCTCAAAACGCGCTGGACCGAGGCGTGGTCGTCGCCCGAGGCGCCCGAGCCGCTGCCGATGCCGCTGCAGAACCTGCTCGTCGCGCCCGCCCACGACCGCATCCACGCCGCCGCCGACCCGTCGGTGGTGTCGATGCCGGTGGGCCAGATCGTCGGCAGGCTCACCGAGATCCGCGCGGTCGCCGACGTGATCGAGGGACTGCTGGCCGACTTCGAGAGCGCGGTCGACCGGCTCGACGGCGTGCGCGGGAGCTGAGACCTCCGGGTCTCGTCAGCGCTGCGCGCCCTGCCGGATGAGGTAGGTGACCGCGCCGATCGCGAGCACGAGCGCGCCGGAGAGCACCGACGACAGCGGCAGGTGCACCGCCAGCAGCACGCACCCGGCCAGGCCGAGCGCGGGCACCACGCGGTCGGCCCGCAGCGTCCACGCGCTCGCGTTGGCGATCGCGTAGTAGACGAGCACCGCGAACGACGAGAACCCGATCGCGTCGCGCAGATCGGCCGTCGACACCAGCACGGCAACCACCACGCCGACCGCCAGTTCGGCGTGGTGGGGCACGGCGAAGCGCGGGTGGACCGCCGCGAGCGGGCGCGGCAGATGGCCGTCGCGAGCCATCGCCAGCACGGTCCTGGACACGCCGAGCACCAGCGCCAGCAGCGCGCCGAGCGCGGCCAGCGCGGCACCGGCGCGCACCACCGGCACCAGCCACGACCACGACGTCGTCTCCACCGCGCGCGCCACCGGGTCGGTCGCGGTACCCAGGGCCGACGGCCCGAGCGTGAGCAGCAGCGTCACCGCCAGCGCCGCGTACACCACGAGCACGATCCCGAGCGCCAGCGGCACCGCCCTCGGGATGGTGCGGGCCGGGTCGCGCACCTCCTCGCCGAGCGTGGCGATGCGCGCGTACCCCGCGAACGCGAAGAACAGCAGTCCCGCTGACTCCAGCACTCCCGTCACCCCGGTGCCGGGAAACGGCGCCAGCCGCTCGGCCGAGGGCGAGCCGGCCACGAGCATCGCCACCACCGCCGAGGCCAGCACCAGCAGGCTCACCGTCACCAGGATCTTCGCCGCGAACGCCGAGCGGTGCACTCCCCGGTAGTTCAGTGCCGTCACCAGCGCGACCGCGGCCACCGCCAGCAGGCTCCGCCACGGCTGTCCCGCGTCCGGCGCCACGTACAGCGCCACCGTGAGCGCCATCGCCGCGCAGCTCGCCGTCTTGCCGACCACGAATCCCCAGCCCGCCAAGTGCCCCCAGAACGGGCCCAGCCGTTCGCGGCCGTAGACGTAGGTCCCGCCGGAGGCGGGATAGCGGGCGGCGAGCCGGGCCGATGAGGTCGCATTGCAGTAGGCGACCACGGCCGCCACCGCGAGCCCGAGCAGCAGTCCCGAGCCCGCCACCCCGGCCGCGGGGGCGAACGCGGCGAACACACCGGCGCCGATCATCGAGGACAGGCCCACCACCACGGCGTCGCCGGTGCCGAGCCTGCGGGCGAGCCCGCCGGAATTCGCTGTCATGCCGTGCAACCTAACGTGGCGCCCGTTACGTCTTCCCCACCAGCAGATGACCGATCAGCGGAAAGGGGAGATTCGTCGTGAGGTGGAAAGAGACGCTCATCGGTGCCGGTGCGGTACTGGCGTTCGCCACCGCGTGCGGCGGCCAGGCCGAGACCGCGAGTCCGGCGGCCGAGCCTTCTCCTGCCTCGCAGGAGCTGTCCAAGGAACCAGCCGATCCGCCCGCGGACGAGCAGAAGGGCACGCCCGTGCCCGCCGCGCAGATCAATGGCGATGAGCTGCCCGAGGGCTATCCCGTGGAGGTGGCCGCGGACGGCCGCACGCTGACCATCACCGGCCAGGAGGGCGGCTGCAGCAAGGCCAGCGCCGAGGTCGGCGAGCAGCGCGGCGACCGTGTCACCGTGACGATGGTGCAGACGAAACCCGCGGACAAGAACACGATGTGCACGATGGACATGCGCTACCCGCCCGTCACCGTGCGGCTCGACCAGCCGCTCGAGGACAGGATGGTGCAGCTGGAATACGCCGAGCGCGAGGAGTGAACGGCGTTTAGGGTGACGCCATGACTTCCCGTCAGGTCTCCGTCACCGCGACCATCGCTGCCACGCCCGAGCAGCTCTTCGACCTGCTGACCGACCCGGCCAAGCATGCGCTGCTCGACGGCTCCGGCACGGTCCGGGCTGCCAGGGACGGCAACCCGGACCGCCTGGAGCTCGGCTCCGAGTTCGGCATGGACATGAAGATGGGCGCCTCGTACAAGATCAAGAACACCGTGGTCGAGTACGAGAAGGACCGGCTCATCGCGTGGCGGCACTTCAACGGCCACCGCTGGCGCTGGCAGCTCGAACCGGCGGGCGACGGCACGACCGAGGTCACCGAGACCTTCGACTGGTCCACCGCCCGCGTGCCGTTCCTGATCGAGCTCGCCCGGTTCCCCGCGAAGAACAAGAAGGGCATCCGGCAGACGCTCGACCGCCTCACCGAGATGTTCAGCGCAGACGGCACGTAGTACAGATACGCAGACGACTCGGCCCCGGACGATGCACGCCGTCCGGGGCCGAGTCGTGTGGGTCAGCGGAACGAGATCTGCAGCACCGGCTCGGAGGTCTCGGCGAAGAAGTCGTTGCCCTTGTCGTCGATGACGATGAAGGCGGGGAACTCCTCGACCTCGATCTTCCACACGGCTTCCATGCCGAGCTCGGGGTACTCCAGCACCTCGACCTTCTTGATGCAGTCCTGCGCGAGGCGCGCCGCGGGGCCGCCGATCGAGCCGAGGTAAAAGCCACCGTGCTGCTGGCACGAGGCCGTCACCTTGGCCGAGCGGTTGCCCTTCGCGAGCATCACCATCGAGCCGCCCGCGGCCTGGAACTGCTCGACGTAGGAGTCCATGCGCCCCGCCGTCGTGGGGCCGAACGAGCCCGACGCGTAGCCTTCCGGCGTCTTGGCCGGACCGGCGTAGTACACCGGGTGGTCGCGCAGGTACTGCGGCATGTCCTCGCCGGCGTCGAGCCGCTCGGCGATCTTGGCGTGGGCGATGTCGCGCGCCACCACCAGCGGGCCGGTCAGGCTCAGCCGGGTTTTCACCGGCAGCGCCGACAGCTGCTCGCGAATCTCCGCCATCGGCCGGTTCAGGTCGACGGACACGACCTCCTCAGACAGGTCGTCCTCGGTGACCTCGGGCAGGAACCGCGCCGGGTCGCGTTCCAGCTGCTCGATGAACACGCCGTCGGCGGTGATCTTGGCCTTGGCCTGGCGGTCGGCCGAGCAGGACACCGCGATGCCGACGGGACACGACGCGCCGTGGCGGGGCAGGCGGATCACGCGCACGTCGTGGCAGAAGTACTTGCCGCCGAACTGGGCGCCGATGCCGAACTGGCGGGTCATCTCCAGGACCTGCTGCTCGAGGTCGGTGTCGCGGAACCCGTGGCCCAGCGGGGAACCCTCGGAGGGCAGGTCGTCGAGGTAGCGCGCCGACGCCAGCTTGGCGACCTTGAGGTTGTACTCGGCCGACGTACCGCCCACGACGATCGCCAGGTGGTACGGCGGGCAGGCCGCCGTACCGAGACCGCGCAGCTTCTCGTCGAGGAACCTGGCCAGCCGCTTCGGGTTCAGGACGGCCTTGGTCTCCTGGTAGAGGAACGTCTTGTTGGCGCTGCCGCCGCCCTTGGCCATGAACAGGAACTCGTAGGACGGGTCGCTCTCGCCATCCTTGTGGTAGAGCTCGATCTGCGCGGGCAGGTTGGTGCCGGTGTTGCGCTCGTCCCAGAAGTTCACCGGGGCCATCTGTGAGTACCGCAGGTTGAGGTTCTGGTAGGCGTCGAAGACGCCCCGGGACAGCGCCTCCTCGTCGGTGCCGCCGGTGAGCACGCCTTCGCTGCGCTTGCCGACGACGATGGCCGTGCCGGTGTCCTGGCACATCGGCAGCACGCCTCCCGCGGAGATGGCCGCGTTGCGCAGCAGGTCCATCGCCACGAACCGGTCGTTGCCGCTGGCCTCGGGGTCGTCGACGATCGCGCGCAGCTGCTCCAGGTGCGAGGAGCGCAGCAGGTGCTGGATGTCGGTGATCGCGGTGCGGGCCAGGGTGGTGAGCGCCTCCGGCTCGATCTGCAGGAAGCGACGGCCGCCCGCCTCGACGATCCGCACCCCCTCGTCGGTCACGAGCCGGTACTCGGTGCGCGTGTCCTTGCCCAGCGGCAGGACTTCGGTGTGCTGAAACTGGGTGGTGGGTGGGGTCACAGCTCGGGCTCCGTCGCACGTGGTGAAGTCGGAAAAGTGGCTTCGACCGTACCGCGCGTGGTCATCGGTGGAGCTGCACCCGGGCCGCCGCGCGACGCAGATCACCTGCGCAGACCCCGGACATGTGGAAGGCCGGGCCCACCCCGACGGACCCGACCTTCCGGGCACGCGATCGATGTGACTAGACACCGTCCGCGAAGTCCTCGACCACGCAGACGTGTGGGTGGCGAGGCCGTTGCCCCGCCACCCACTTGTCTTCACGTGATCCGCATCACAGGACGACGCGGGGGTTGGCCCGCCCTCGCGGGGAGGGCGGAGTTCGTCAGCTGGCGTAGGCGCGCAACCGGTCGGCGCGCTCGCCCTGCCGCAGCTTGGACATGACCTCGCGCTCGATCTGGCGCACCCTCTCGCGCGAGAGGCCGAAGTGCTTGCCGATCTGGTCGAGCGTGCGGGGCTGGCCGTCGTCGAGGCCGTAGCGCAGCCGGATGACGTGCTGCTCGCGGTCATCGAGCGTCGCGAGCACGCGGCGCATGTCGTCCTGCAGCAGGCCGGAGATGACGGCGCTCTCGGCGTCGGTGGCCTCGGAGTCCTCGATGAAGTCGCCGAGCGGGGCGTCCTCTTCGGTGCCCACCGGCATGTCGAGGCTCACCGGGTCACGCGCGTGGTCGAGCAGGCTCGACACCTTCTCGGCGGCGATGCCCGACTCGGCGGCCAGCTCGTCGTTGGTGGCCTCGCGGCCGAGCTGCTGGTGCAGGTCACGCTTGATCCTGGCGAGCTTGTTCACCTGCTCCACGAGGTGGACGGGCAGGCGGATGGTGCGGCCCTGGTCGGCCATGCCGCGGGTGATGGCCTGACGGATCCACCACGTCGCGTACGTCGAGAACTTGAACCCCTTGGAGTAGTCGAACTTCTCCACCGCCCTGATCAGTCCCAGGTTCCCCTCCTGGATCAGGTCGAGCAGCGGCATCCCCCGGCCGGTGTAGCGCTTCGCGAGCGACACGACGAGCCGCAGGTTGGCCTGCAGCAGGTGGTTCTTGGCGACCCTGCCGTCGCGGATGAGCGCGGTGAGCTCGGTCCTGCGCTGGGCGGAGAGGTCGTCGGTGCTGTCCAGCATGTGCTGGGCGAACACGCCTGCCTCGATCCGCTTGGCCAGGTCGACCTCCTGCGCCGCCGTCAGCAGCGCGGTCTTGCCGATGCCGTTGAGATACACACGGACGAGGTCCGCGGCGGGGCCCTGGGCGTCGAGGTCGGGCTCCGCGGTGGGAATAGTGGCCACGTCCTCGCGAGCGGCCAGTGGGAAGTCGCGCTCGCGGATCCCGCGGGCCTCACGGTCGAGAGTCTGGACGGACATTCTGCCTCCCCGGTCAACGGGCTGACGTGTGCTGCGTACCCACGCCTGCGTCGCGCTTCGCCCCGGAAAGCCTGTGGAACCCACCGGCGCGAGCCCAGCTTGCTGGCTGGACACTCGGATCAACGCCGGTGCACGCCGAATCGTTCCCGAGCGCGACGCTGTGTTGAGCGCCTCACGTTGAAGCAATGCTGAGGTTTTCCTGAGAAGGCGGGAACCGGGGCACTCCGGCCGGTTTTCTTAACCTGGTCTAAACCTCGACCAGCACGGTGAACGGCCCGTCGTTCACGCTGTGCACCGCCATCATCGCCCCGAACCTGCCCGTGCTCACCGTGGCGCCGCGCTCGCGCAGCTCGCTCACCACCGAGTCCACGAGCCGCTCCGCCGCCTCCGGCCTGGCCGCCGCGGTCCACGATGGACGGCGGCCCTTGCGGGTGTCGCCGTAGAGAGTGAACTGGGAGACCACCAGCAGCGGTGCATCGGCGCTCGCACATGATTCCTCGTCGTGCAGGATGCGGAGTTCGTGCAGTTTGCGCGCCATCGTGGCGGCCTGCTCCGGTGTGTCCTCGGTGTGAATTCCCAGCAGTACCAACAGGCCGGGCTCGTCGATCGCGCCGACGACCTCGCCCTCGACGGTCACCGAGGCCTCCGTGACGCGGGCCGCGACCGCCCTCATGCCACCACCTCGAGCATCCCGTGCCGGACCAGCTCGGCGACCACCGGCAGTGCGGCGTCCTCGAGTTCGGTCTCGTCCTCGCCGTGCGCCACGGCCAGCAGCCCCAGCAGATCCGACAGCGGCAGCAGACCCCGGCAGCCCGCCAGCAGGGCGGTCGCCAGCTCGTCGAGTTCGTGCTGCCAGCCCGGGCCGTCGATGCGGTGCAGCCGCCGGATCGCCGTCCGCCAGCCGTCGTCGCCCGGCTCGTCGACGCGCTCCAGCACCACCGAGTCCGGTACCCGGAACACGGTGTCCAGCAGGCGGGAACCGTGGCCGCGCAACCACTCCACGCGATCGAGCCATCCGGCCGCCTCGGTGCCCAGCGGGTCGTCGTAGGCCTGCCGCAGGTCCTCGCACACGATGGTCGGCACGCCCTCGGTGCGGCGCAGGGTCACGAACCCGAAGCCGACGCCCTCCACGTCGTGCTCGGAGAACCAGTCGAGCCACGCCGCGGCCTTCGTCCTGCCCTCCGCCGAGCGCGGGTCGATGCCCGCGTCGCGCAGCCAGGTGCCGACGTAGAGCGCGGGCTCGGCGATGTCGCGCTGCACGAACCACGCGTCGGTGCCCTGCGGCAGCCACCGGCTCACCCGGTCGGACCAGTCCTCGCCCTCCACGTGCAGCCACGACGCGAGCAGCTGGCCCACGCCGCCGTCGGTGAGGAACGCGGGCAGCTGGCGCACCACGAGCGCGCTCGCGTCGTCACCGGCCAGTCCCGAGTCGCGGTAGGTGTAGTCGACCCTCGGCGGCCCGACCACGAACGGCGGGTTGCACACGATCTGGTCGAACCGCCTGCGCGCCACGGGAGCGAACCACTCGCCGCGCGCCAGCTCCACGTCGAGCTCGTTGAGCTGGAATGTGCCCCGCGCGAGCCGCAGTGCTCGCTCGGACACGTCGGTGGCGGTGATGCGCCGCGCGTGCCTGCTCGCGTGCAGCGCCTGCACGCCGTTGCCGGTGCCCAGATCCAGCAGCGTGTCCACGGGGCGACGGCTGGTGGCCCTGACGAGGCTCAGCGACGCGTGCCCGACCCCGAGCACGTGGTCCTCGCCGACGGCCGCGCCCAGCTGGTCGGAGTCCAGATCGGAGACGACCCACCAGGAACCCTGGTCGTCGCCGTGCGGGCGCACGTCCAGCCCCGCCCGCAGGTACCCGCCGTCGGCGCGCAGCAGTCCCGAGGCGACGGCGTCCTCCACCGGAAGGCCGCCGAGTGCCGAGCGCACCGCGCGCTCCGGCTCCGCCTCGCCGAGCAGGAACAGCCGGATGAACGTGCCCAGCGTTCCCGCGTCGCCGCTGGCCCGCAGCGCGGGCACCGGCTCACCACGGCCGAGGGCGGCGTGGGCGGCACCGCCGAGCGCCTCCACCACCCCGTCGGTGTCGTAGCGCGCCGCGAGGAAGGCCTCCCGCAGCCGGGCGCAGAGATCGGGGGACAGATCCGGAAGTACGTCGCTCACGGTGTGTCATCGTCCCACGGCACATGCGCCGCGGCGCCGTTCGGTACCGGGCGCGCTCCGGCCCCGCGTGGTCAGATGTGCGCATGGGGACCCGAGTGACGAGCGTGCTGTCCGGACTCGACGAGACGCTGCCCGACCTGGAGCGGCTCTACGTCGACCTCCACCGGCATCCGGAGCTGTCGTTCCGCGAGACCAGGACGGCGGCCGAGCTCGCGCGGCGGTTGCGCGGGGCCGGTTTCGAGGTGCACGCCGGGATCGGCGGTACCGGCGTGCTCGGCGTCCTGCGCAACGGTGAGGGCCCGACCGTGCTGCTGCGCGCCGACATCGACGCGCTGCCGGTGGAGGAACGCACCGGGCTCGACTACGCCAGCACCGTGCGCGCCGCCGGGGACGACGGCACCGAGGTGCCCGTGATGCACGCGTGCGGGCACGACATGCACGCCACGTGGCTCTCCGGCGCCGCCGCGCTGCTCGCCGAGGGCCGCGCCGACTGGTCGGGAACCCTGCTCGCCGTGTTCCAGCCGGGGGAGGAGTCCGGCGGCGGCGCGCGGGCGATGGTCGAGGACGGGTTGTTCGAGCGGGCGGGCACGCCGGATTTCGTGTTCGGCCAGCACGTCACGCCGGGGCCGGCGGGCTGGGTGCTCACCCGGCCCGGTGTGCTCATGGCGGCGACCGACGCGCTGCGCGTCACCCTGCACGGCCGCGGCGGGCACGGCTCCCGTCCCGAGACGACCGTGGACCCGGTGGTGCTGGCCTCGTCGGTGGTGCAACGGCTGCAGACGATCGTCTCGCGCGAGCTGGCCGCCACCGAGTCGGCGGTGGTCACCGTCGGGTCGCTGCACGCGGGCACGGCGCACAACATCATCCCCGACGACGCGACCCTCGAACTCAACATCCGTACCTTCGACACCCAGGTCCGCGCGCGGGTGCTCGCCGCGGTCGCGCGCATCGTGCGCGGCGAGGCCGAGGCCGCGGGCTCGCCGAGGGAACCGGACCTCACCGAACTCGCGTCGTTTCCGGTGACCGCCAACGACGACGCGGCCACGGCACGCCTGACCGCCGCGTTCAGCGAGTATTTTCCCGACGGCCGCGTGTGGGATGCGCCACTCGTCACCGGCAGCGAGGACTTCGGCGAGCTGGGCACCGGGGCCGGGGTGCCTTCGGTGTTCTGGCTGGTCGGCGGGCTGGACGAGCGGATGGTGCTCGACGCGCTGGGCGCGGGCCGGTTCGAGACCGACGTTCCCTCGAACCATTCGTCCCGGTTTGCCCCGGTTCTGCATCCGACCCTGCGCACGGGTGTGGAGACTCTTGTGGTGGCGGCGCTGGACCGACTCGCCTCCCCGCCTGTCGCGTGAGCCCGGACGGTGGGAGCATGAGTTGGTGGAGGTGAGGCCAGTGCACGAGCACGAGAAGCGGACCGATCCGGTGCTGATCACCGCTGCAGCACCCTCCTACGACGACGAGTTGGCCGCCCGCAAGCGCAAGTACGTCCTCACCATGGGGATGCGGTTTCCGTGCCTGATTCTGGCCGGCATCTTCTACCAGACGTGGTGGCTCGCACTGGCGCTGATCGTGCTGTCCGTGCCGCTGCCGTGGATCGCGGTCCTGATCGCCAACGACCGCCCGCCGCGCAAGGCCGAAGAGGTCAGCCGCTACCAGCGTGAGGCGAAACAGATCGAGGACCGCGACCACCGCGTCATCGACGGCTGAGCGAGGGTCAGTTCTCGGGAGGCTGCGCGCCCACGCGGCTGACCGCCAGCGAGCCCAGCCGCACGCCCGTCCGCAGGCTGTCCTCTGTGGACTCTCCGCGCAGCCACGCGGCGAGCAGGCCCGCGTTGAAGGCGTCGCCGGCTCCGGTGCTGTCCACGCACGGCACGGGATCCGACGGCACGCTGTGGACACCGTCGCGGCCCACCCAGGACGCGCCGCCCAGTCCGGTGGTCACGACCACGGCTCCCACCGTGTCGAGCAACCGGGCCGCGGCGTCGACGCCCGGCTCGCCCGCGATGGCCTCGAGTTCCACCGCGTTGGGCAGCAGCACGTCCACGCCGTGCACGTCGTCGAGGAACGCGGCGGGGTCGGTGAGCAGTGCCGCCGACTGCGGGTCGACCGACGTCGTCAGCCCGGCCTCGCGTGCGGCGGCCAGTGCCGCCAGTCCCGCGGGCCGCGACGACGGATCGAGCAGGACGTAGCCGGACAGGTGCAGGTGCCGGGCACCGGCCAGCGCCCCGGCGTCGACGTCCTCGGGACACAGGTTCGCGTTGGCTCCCCGGTCCGGCAGCATGCTGCGCTGGCCGTCGTTGTCGACGAGCACCACGACGCAGCACGTCGGAGCCTCGGCGTCGACGGCGAAGGCGCACTCGACGCCCGCGGCCTCGAGTCCGGTGCGCACGGCGTGCCCGCCCAGGTCGGTGCCGATCCGCGCGACGAGTGTGGGCTGAGCGCCCGCCGTGCGCAGCCACAGCGCCGTGTTGGCCCCCGCACCGCCGCCGGTCAGCCGCACCCGGGCTCGGGTGTCGCCGCCGTGCACCACGGGTCCGTCGTGCCGCGCCACCACGTCGAGGCCGGCGTCGCCGACGACGACCACCTTCACGACGCCAGCTCCACGGCCACCTGCGCGGCCAGCCGCACGTTCGAGACGACGAGCTCCTCGTTCGCGTCCAGGCTCACGCCGCCGCTCGCGGTGTGGAAGTGCTCCAGCAGCACGGGCGTGACGTCCGCGCCGTGCACGTCGCGGGAGGCCACCAGTTCCATTCCCTCGGCGAGCAGCCGGTCGTGCAGCGCTCTGTCCATTTCGAACTCGCGGGGGACGGGGTTGGCCAGCAGCACACCGGAGTCGGCGAACCGGCGGTGCGCCGAGACGACCGCGGCGACCTGTGCGGGGTCGTCCACCCGGTGCGGCACGGGCAGGCCCGACGAGCGCAGGTAGAAGCTCGGGAAGTCGTCGGTGCCGTACCCCAGTACCGGCACTGAGTTGGTCTCCAGCACCTCCAGCGTCGCCGGGATGTCGAGGATCGACTTCATGCCCGAGCACACCACCAGCACGGGCGTGCGCGCGAGCGCGCCGAGGTCGGCAGAGACGTCCCACGTCGTCGTGGTGCCGGGCAGGGGAAGGTGCACGCCGCCGAGCCCGCCGGTGCCGAACACGCCGATACCGGCCGCGTGGGCGAGCGAGGCGGTGCTGGCCACCGTGGTGGCCCCGGAACCGCCGAGCGCCATCGTGGCACCGAGATCGCGCAGCGAGAGCTTGTCCAGGTCCGCGTCGGGTGCGCACACGCGCTCGAGCTGGGCGCGGGAGAGGCCGATCAGCGCCTGCCCATCGAGCACGGCGATCGTGGCGGGCACGGCTCCCCCCTCGCGCACGGTCCGCTCGAGGCGGTGGCCGACGTCGAGGTTGCGGCCCGGCGGCAGGCCGTGGGACAGGATGGTGCTCTCGAGCGCGACGACGGCGACGCCGTCCGCGAGTGCGTCCGCGACCTCGGCGGACATGGCGAGACGGTGGGAAGCGGGGCTGATCACGCTACGCATCCTGGCCTACCGGCCGGTCGGGAACCGCCGGTGGGTGGGTGATCGGGTGAGCCGGCCGGGGCGTTCATGCGGCATGATGGATGCGTGAGTACGCAGACTTTGCCCGAGGTGGACACCCGGCCCGAGGGGACCGACTCCACCGACGACGACGCACCGAAGATGTTCCACTACGTGCGCAAGAACAAGATCGCCGAGAGCGCGGTCATGGGAAGCCACGTGGTCGCCCTGTGCGGTGAGGTGTTCCCGGTGACGAAGTCGCCGAAGCCCGGCGCGCCCGTGTGCCCCGACTGCAAGAAGATCTACGAGGGTCTGCCGCCCGGCGGCGGCGACGAGTAGTCCGCGTCCTCGGGGTCGGCCCTCCGGGTCTCGCCCGCCGGGGACTCCGTCCCGGCGGGCTCGCCGGCCGACCCGTCCGACGGGCTCTCCTCGGCCTTGCCGTTGCGGGCCTCCGGCCCCGTGGGCTCGGTCGGCTGAGCGGGTTCGGTCGGCTCCGCTGACTCCTCCGGCGCCTCTGGCTCCGGCTTGCGCGGCCTGCGCAGCGGGATGGTCGTCCGCTGCCAGAGGCTCATGCCCTCCTGCTCGCGGATGCGCTCGCCCGCCCGCTCCATCTCGAGCCTGCGCCAGCGGCGGCGCTGCCTGCGGGTCATCTTCGCGGGCCAGATCTCCTGGATCGCGCTGTTGAAATACGCGCCGGCCACGATCGCGAGGCCGATGAAGAACGTGAACAGCAGGAACGCGATCGGCGTCGCCAGCGCCCCGTAGGTGTAGCCGGTGGTCGTGATCCAGCTGATGTAGATCCGCAGCCCGATGCTGGACAGCAGGAAGATGCCCATCGCCAGCGCCGCGCCGGGCAGCCCGCGGTGCCACGGCAGCTTGCGCGGCAGGGCCAGCTTGTAGAGCGTGGCCAGCGCGAGCACCAGCACCAGCGCGACGGTGGGGTAGTAGAGGGTGCCCACCCATTCGGCGATGGTGGGCCGCCAGTCGACGGGGAAGAACTCCGGCAGCAGGTCGGGCCCGATCGCCACGATCGGCAGGCCGACCACCAGCAGCACCAGGCTCGCCAAGTAGAGCAGCAGCGCGAAGATCCGCTGCCACACCTCGTTGCGCACGCCGTACTGGTCGTGGGCCACCGTGATGGCGTCGACGAACGACGACATCGCCGACGAACCCGCCCACAGGGAGATCAGGAAGCCGACCGAGACGATCTCACTCTTTCCCGTGGTCAGGATGTTGTCCACGGTCGGTTCGATGATCTGGCGCACGACGCTGCCGGAGAAGATCGTCTCGGAGAAGTCGATGATGTTGTCGTGCACCTGGCCCACGATGGTGGAGCCGAACCAGTCGCCGATGAAGCCGAGGCTGCCGAGCAGGCCGAGCAGCAGCGGGGGCAGCGACAACGTCTGCCAGAACGCCGCCTCGGCGGCCTCCGAGAAGATGTTGCCGGCCCACGCTTTGCTCAGCGTTCGGCTGACGAGGCGGAACCCCTTGCGCCTGACCCGGGGTTCAGGCGCGCGGCCACCCTCGTCCTGCTTGTCCGGGTCTCGTGTCTCCATCGCGCTTCAAGCATGGTCTATGCGCTGGAGTTTGGCGCGCCGGGTCCCTATCCGGCGTGGCGCCGGGCGCCGATGTCGTGGGTGGCAGGTACTCTCGTCGGCGCGCCCTCACCGCGGAACCGGCACGGCTGCCGGGGACGCCCCTCGTGGGGGCCTTCGTGTGTCCGCGAACGCGCGGGCGAGTCGGCGAGAGGAGTGGGAGCGGCGGTGTCGGACACGGCTCAGACCCAGCCAGGGTTCGCCGCGCCCGAACCCCAGCACGACTCCACCGCCCGGCCACTGCGCGCGTGGCAGCGCAGGGCACTCACCCGGTACCTGACGCAGCGGCCCAAGGACTTCCTCGCGGTCGCGACACCCGGCGCGGGCAAGACGGTGTTCGGCCTGCGGATCGCGGCGGAGCTGCTGTCGGACCGCACGATCGAGGCGATCACCATCGTCACGCCCACCGAGCACCTCAAGCACCAGTGGGCGATCGCGGCCGCCGGGGCGGGCATCGCCATCGACTCGAACTTCCGCAACACCACGGGCGTCACCTCGTCGGACTACCAGGGCGTCGCGGTCACCTACGCCCAGGTCGCCGCCCATCCGAACCTGCACCGGGTGCGCACCGAGAACCGCAAGACGCTGGTGATCCTCGACGAGATCCACCACGCGGGCGACGCCAAGTCGTGGGGCGACGCGACCTCGGAGGCGTTCACGCCCGCGGCGCGCAGGCTCGCACTCACCGGTACGCCGTTCCGCAGTGACGACTCGCCGATCCCGTTCATCTCCTACGAGCCGGACGCGGACGGGTCCCTGCGCAGCAAGGCGGACCACTCCTACGGCTACGCCGACGCGCTCGCCGACGGCGTCGTCCGGCCCGTGGTGTTCCTCGCCTACTCGGGTGAGGCGTCGTGGCGCACGAGTGCGGGCGACGAGTTCACCGCGCGGCTCGGCGAGCCGCTCACGGCCGAGCAGACGGCCAGGGCGTGGCGCACCGCGCTCGACCCGGGCGGGGAGTGGGTGCCGTCGGTGCTGCAGGCCGCCGACACGCGGCTCACCCAGCTGCGCGCGGCCGGGATCCCGGACGCGGGCGGGCTGGTGATCGCCACCGACCAGGAGTCGGCGCGCGCCTACGCCAAGATCCTCACCCGGATCTCGGGCGAGGAACCCGTGGTGGTGCTCTCCGACGATCCCCAGGCCACCAGGCGAATCGGCGAGTTCTCCGACACCGACGATCGCTGGCTCGTGGCCGTGCGCATGGTGTCGGAGGGCGTGGACGTTCCCCGGCTCGCCGTCGGCGTGTACGCGACGAGCGCGTCGACACCGCTGTTCTTCGCTCAGGCCATCGGCCGGTTCGTGCGATCGCGGCAGCCGGGCGAGACGGCCAGCGTGTTCCTCCCGAGCGTGCCGGTGCTGCTGGAGCTGGCCAGCGAGCTGGAGGCTCAGCGCGACCACGTGCTCGGCAAGCCGCACCGCGAGAAGGACGGTTGGGACGACGAGCTGCTGGTCGCCGCCAACCGCACCGAGGACGAGCCGGGCGAGGAGGAGAAGGCGTTCACGTCGCTGGGCGCCTCGGCCGAGCTCGATCAGGTGATCTACGACGGCAACTCCTTCGGCACGGCGGTGTTCTCGGGCAGCGACGAGGAGCAGGAGTATCTGGGCCTGCCGGGGCTGCTCGAGCCGGACCAGGTGCGCGCGTTGCTGCGCAAGCGGCAGGAGGAGCAGCTCGCCGATTCCAAGCGGCGCAAGCCGGAGGCCGACGCGGGCCCGGCCGAGGTGACGCCGAGGCCGAGGTCGGTGGGCGAGCGGATCCACTCGCTGCGCAAGGAGCTGAACGCGCTCGTCGGCGTGTACCACCACCGCACCCGCAAGCCGCACGGCGCGATCCACAACGAGCTGCGCCGCATCTGCGGCGGCCCGCCCACCGCCATGGCGACGGTGGAACAACTGGAAGAACGCATAGCCACCCTCCGCAGCTGGTAATCCCGCCACCGCCGCACGCCACCGTGCGGAGTCCTGCGCTCCGGCCCGTTCCGTGCCGCAACCGCAGGCCCAGTCGATGAATGTTCTGTGCCCTCAATCAGTCCCGGTTCAATGTTCGAGGCCCTGTACTGGCGAGCGGGCTTCGCGGTGGGGCAGAGAGTTCCGCGCTGGGGCTGGCGATCCCGTGGCGAGGCGGACCCGCCCCGCGCGCGAGTCCCGTCGAGGACCTGGTCGATATCCACCGACGTCCCGACTGCACGACTCGCGCGGATGGGCGGGGACTCTCGGGAACCTGAGGTGCCCGTTGGGTTACCAAACCGTGTCCGGTTCGAGCGGACTTAATCGTTCCAGAACTCTTTCGGGTACCCGGATGGCAGGCATATGTTGTCGGCCACAACATTTGCGCGACGGTGCGCCGGCCCTTTCCGGGCCGCCGCTCGTCGGCTGGAATTCCGGAAAGGTTCTACGGATGCGGACCAAGAGACCTCTTGCATTCGCCGCTGCTGTCCTGGGCGTTACGTTGACGCTCGCGGCGTGCGGCGCCAACACCGGGGGCGGCGACGAGGGCGGCGCGGGCGACTCGTCCGCGCAGGGCGAAGCCGGCCCGAACGGCAAGGTCGGAGTGATCCTGCCCGAGACGGCGACGTCGGCGCGCTGGGAGGGCTTCGACAAGCCGATGCTCGAAGAGGCGTTGCGCGCCGAGGGCTTCGACCCCGACGTCCAGAACGCCCAGGGTGACGTCCAGAAGTTCTCGACACTGGCCGACGGCATGATCGCCCAGGGCGTCAAGGTGCTCGTGATCGCCTCGATCAACAGCGAGGTCGGCAGCGCGGTCGCCACGAAGGCGAAGAACGCGGGCATCCCGACCATCGACTACGACCGACTCAACCTCGGTGGCGGCTCCGACTACTACGTGTCCTTCGACAACGTGCGGGTCGGCGAGCTGCAGGGTGAGGGCCTCGTGCAGGCGCTCGAGGGCAAGCGCGGCGCCCAGGTGATCGAGATCGAGGGCGCGCCGACGGACAACAACGCGACGCTCTTCCACGAGGGCCAGCGCAACGTCCTCAAGCCGCTCTACGACGACGGCACGCTCGAGCTCGTGCAGAGCCAGCCGATCGACGACTGGAACAACCAGAAGGGCGGCACGACCTTCGAGCAGATCCTGACGTCCAACGGCGGCAAGGTCGACGGTGTCGTCGCCGCCAACGACGGCCTGGCCGGCGCGATCATCACCGTGCTCAAGAAGAACGGCATGGGCGGCGGCGCCGTCCCGGTGACCGGTCAGGACGCCACCCCGGACGGCCTCAAGGCGATCCTGCGCGGCGACCAGTACATGACCGTGTTCAAGCCGATCCAGCAGGAGGCGGAGGCCACGGCCAAGCTCGTGGCGGCGCTGGCCAGCGGTGACACGGCGGCTGCCGACGAGCTCGCGAAGGACACGAGCAACGACCCCGAGGGCAACCGCGAGGTCAAGTCCGTGCTGCTGGAGCCGACGCTGATCACCAGGGACGAGGTCAAGCGCGTGATCGACGAAGGTTACGTGAAGGCCGACGAGGTGTGCACGGGCGACTTGCAGCAGGCCTGCACGGAACTCGGCATCTCCTGACCGGTGCCCGATCTCCGGGGCGGGACGCGTACCCCGACAACGCGTCCCGTCCCGGCCCCACGAAAGACTCGACAGGGACAAGCATGAGCGAGCCCATCCTGCACATCACCGGTCTGAACAAGACCTTCGGACCGGTTCACGTCCTGCACGACATCGACCTCGACGTTCGTGCGGGTGAGGTCACGGCCCTCGTCGGCGACAACGGTGCCGGCAAGTCGACGCTCGTCAAGTGCATCGCGGGCATCCACGGTGCCGACTCGGGCACGGTCGAGTTCCAGGGCAAGCCGGTGCACATCCGCAGCCCGAAGGACGCCGCCGAGCTCGGCATCGAGGTCGTCTACCAGGACCTCGCGCTGGCCGACAATCTCGACATCGTCCAGAACATGTTCCTCGGCCGCGAGCGCGGCAGCTCGTGGCTGCTCGACGAGGCCAGCATGGAGAAGGCGGCGCGCGAGACGCTCGCGTCGCTGTCGGTGCGCACGGTGAAGTCCGTGCGCACACCCGTGTCCGCACTCTCCGGCGGACAGCGCCAGACCGTGGCGATCGCCAAGTCGGTGCTGTGGGACAGCAAGGTCGTGCTGCTCGACGAGCCGACGGCGGCGCTCGGTGTCGCACAGACGCGTCAGGTGCTCGACCTGGTCCGCAGGCTCGCCGAGCAGGGGCTCGGCGTGGTGCTGATCAGCCACAACATGGCCGACGTCTTCGAGGTCGCCGACCGCATCGCGGTGCTCTACCTCGGCCGGATGGTCGCGGAGGTCCACACCAAGGACGTCACCCACGGGCAGGTCGTGGAGCTGATCACCGCGGGCCGCTCCGGCGACATCGGCCTCGCCCGGCCCGAGCACGCCGTGCTGTGAGCCGGTGAACGATCCCGTGAACCAGAAAGAACCCACCATGACTCAAACTCCCACGGAGTCGTCGAACACGGCGATCACCGACTTCGGCATCGACACCACCACCATGTCGACGTCCGAGGCGGTGCGGGACTACGTCTCCCGGCTCCGCGCAGGCCAGCTCGGGTCGCTGCCCGCGCTGCTCGGCCTGGTCGCGCTCGTCATCATGTTCGCATCACTGTCCGATGTGTTCCTGTCGCTCAACAACCTCGCGAACCTGCTCGCCCAGGGGGCGGGGCAGACGATCATCGCGATGGGCATCGTCTTCGTCCTGCTGGTCGGCGAGATCGACCTGTCGGCGGGTACGGCGTCCGGTGTCGCGGGCGCGGTGCTGGCGATGCACTTCGCGGAGAACGGCAACCTGATGGGCGGGATGGGCTCCACGGTCTTCGTCCTGTTCCTGGCCGCACTGGGGCTCGGGGCGGTGCTCGCCGCGCTATTGCGCATCTGGGCCGGTACCGCGATCTCCGTATTGGGCATCGTGATCGCGGCCTCGGGGATGGCCGCCAACCCGTGGATCGAGATGCTGCTCGCGCTGTGCACGGGCACGGCGATCGGCTGCATCACCGGCTACCTCGTGTCGCGCATCGGCATGCCGTCCTTTGTGGTCACTCTCGCGCTGTTCCTCGCGTGGCAGGGCGTGATCCTGCAGTTCATCGGCGAGGGCGGGGTGATCGGCATCAGCAGCTCCCCGGTGCTCAACCAGGTCGCCAACGGAAACCTGTCGGTGCTCGGCAGCTGGGTGCTGTGCGTTGTCGCGGTCGGTGGCTTCGCGGCGCTGACCCTGGGCAGGCACTACTCGCGGCTGCGGCGGGGACTGGTCACCCAGCCGACCTCGATCGTGTTCTTCAAAGCGGGCGCGATGGCGGCGATCGGCATCGCGGCCACCGCGCTGCTGACGATCAACCGCGCGCCCAACGACAACATCGTGATCACCGGCGTGCCCTACGTGGTGCCGATCGTGCTCGGCCTGCTCGTCATCGGCACCTACGTGTTGAACCGGACGCAGTACGGCAGGCACATCTACGCCGTCGGCGGCAACCGCGAGGCCGCGCGCCGCGCGGGCGTCAACGTCACCAAGATCCGCGCGAGCGTGTTCGTGGTGTGCTCGTCGGTGGCCGCGCTCGGTGCGATCGTCTACTCGTCGAAGGTCGGTTCGGTGGACCCGCAGGCCGGTGGCCTCAACACCCTGCTGTTCGCGGTCGGTGCGGCCGTGATCGGTGGTGCGTCGCTGTTCGGCGGCCGGGGCCGGGTCTCCGACGCGGTCATCGGTGGCTCAGTGCTCGCCGTGGTCGCCAACGGTCTGGGGCTGCTCTCCCAGCCCGCCGCGGTGGTGTCCATCGTGACCGGCCTGGTGCTGTTGCTCGCCGCGACCGTCGACGCGCTGTCGCGTCGTCGCGCGGCCTCCGCGGCACGATGAGTTCGGGTGATGGAACGATAACGTCGTGACCAGCACACCCGTGTCCCGACCAGACGAGGTGCGCCGGTACAACCGTTCGAGTCTGCTCCGTCTCCTGCACGTGGGCGGCCCGGTCACGAGGGCCAGGCTGGCGACGGAGCTCGGGCTCAACCGCAGCACCATCAAGACGCTGGTGGACGGTCTCGCCGAGGCCGGCGTGGTCGAGGAACGGGTGCCCCGGCCGGGGCGCGGTGCGGGCAGGCCGTCACTGCTGGTGCTGCCGCAACCGCAGGCCGCGGTGGTGCTGGCGGTGGACATCCAGGTGGAGCACGTCGCGATCGCACTGGTCGGTCTCGGCGGGCTCATCCTGGGCCGCAACAGCTGGAACCTGCACCGGCGCACCCGTGAGCCCGGCGAGGTGATCACCCACGTCCTGGAGTCGACGTCGTTGCTGGCCGCGGACCTCGACCTCACTCCGGTGGCGTGCGGCATCTCGGTTCCGGGCGTGGTGCGCCGCGCCGACGGCCGGGTGCACGAGGCGCCGAACCTGCGCTGGTCCGACGTCGCGCTGGGCTCCCGGATGTCGGGCGCGCTCGACGTGCCGGTGGTGGTGGGCAACGACGCCGAGCTCGGCGCACTGGCCGAGTACCTGCGCGGGACCGCGCGGGGCACCTCGGATCTCGTGTTCGTCTCCGCCGACATCGGCGTGGGCGGGGGAGTGATCGCCCAGGGCGCTCCGTTGCGCGGCGCCTCGGGCTTCCTCGGCGAGCTCGGGCACATGATCGTGCACCCGGGTGGGCGGCCCTGTTACTGCGGCAACATCGGCTGCTGGGAGACCGAGATCGGGGAGTCGGCGCTGCGCACCGCGCTGTCGCTGCCCGCGACCAGTCCGCGGGGCGCCATCATCGTGGAGTTGCGGGAACTCGGTGCGGATCCCGTCGCGTCGGTCAAGGTGCTCGGCGAGTTCGCCGAGTGGCTCACCCTCGGACTGGTCAACGTCGTCAATCTGTTCGGACCTGAGCAGGTGGTGCTCGGCGACCTGTTCGCGGCCCTGCCACCCGTGATCCTGGAACAGGTGAGCGACGAGGTGCGCAAGCGCAGCATGGTGAGCCGTGCGGTCGGTGGCGTCCGGATCGGCAAGTCCTCGCTCGGCGCCGATGTGAAGCTGCTCGGCGCTGCCGAGGCCGCCTTCGAGGGCGTCCTCGACAGCGTCTGAGCGACTGCGCGCGTGGTTACCGCCGGGCCGCGGTCTGGCGGCGTTTGCGTGCGGCCAGCAGCGCGTCGATGATCAGGAACCCCGCCAGCGAGACTCCCAGCAGCGGCAGGAACCAGCCGACGAAGACCGCCGCGACCGTGAGTAACGCCAGCGCCCACGGTGGCACCCGCCGCCACCCGCCTCTCGGGAACGGCCTGGCCAGCGCGAACCCGGCGTCCTTCGTGGGTCTGCGCTGCCACCACATGCGATAGCCGAGCACCACGAGCGTGATCACCGCGAGGCACACGGCCGTCAGCACGAGCTGGTTGGGCAGCCCGAAGAGCAGGCCCATGTGCGCGTCGACGCCCCAGCGGGCGAGCTTGGCCATCAGCGGCCAGTCGTCGAAATGCACCACCTCGAGCACCTGGGCGGTGTTCGGGTCGATGGCCGCGGCGTCCTGGGCCGAGGGCCACACGCGGGGGACCCGCTGGACGACGTAGACCTCGCCCTCGCCGGAGGGCGGCCTGATCTCCACGGGATCCTCGAAGCCCTCGCTCCTGGCCGCGGCCAGCACGCGGTCGATCCCGGAGTTCGTGACCGGCATGTCGGGTGCGTCGGCACCGGCACCGTGGTCGCCGTGGTCACCGTGCTCGCCATGCCCGCTGTGCTCGCCGGTGCCGTCGCCGGTCCCGTCACCGGTCCCGGTACCGGTACCGGTGGCGCCGTGTTCGGCGTGCTCACCGGCCGACGCCGAGACCGTCGGGGTCTCCCACGACAGGGACGATCTGAGATCGGTGACCCGTTGCCCGGCGAACTGCGACCACGTGAGCCCGGTCGCGGAGAGGAACAACAGCGCCAGCGCCACCCAGGTCCCGGTGACGCCGTGCCAGGACAGCGTGCGCCGCCGCCCGGTGGCGGTGCGGTCGGGCACGAGGCGCTTGCGGCGCCGCCTGCCCCACCAGAGCACGAGCCCGCCGAGCACCACGACCCACAGCCAGCTGGCGGCGAGCTCGCTGTAGAGGCGGCCGACGTCGCCGAGGTGCAGACCCCGGTGCAGCTGGTCGAGCCACGCGCGCACGGGCAGCGCCTGCCCCGAGCCGTAGGTCTCGAGCACCCCGCGGATCTCGCCGTCGTAGGGGTTGACGAACACGGTGTGGAAGTAGCTCTCGGCCAGCCCCGGCGTCGAGAAGATCACCTGTGTCGTGTCGGTCGGCGAGGGGGAGGGGCGGACCGCGGACAGAGTGCTGTCGGGCAGTTCCGCCTCGGCCGCCGCGACCTGTTCGGACAGTGCCACCGAGGTCGTCTCGGGCGTCACGTGCAGCTCGTGGTCGTAGATCGCCTCGTCGAGCTGCGGCGAGAAGATGTAGAGCAGCCCCGTCAGCGCGGCGATGAGAATGAACGGGCCGACGAGGATGCCGGCGTAGAAGTGCAGCCGCAACAGCAGCGGCCGCAGAGTCCAGCGGGATGGCGGCTCGGCGCTCGGCTTCTCGATCTCGGCCTCGGTCGACATGACTGTCAGGTCGCCTGCCGGAGCTCCCTGGTTCCCGCAAGATCAGGGTGTGGTTCTTGTCACTGTCCCTTGTGTAGCAGAACGGGCGGGGACCCTCGTCAGGATCCCCGCCCGTTCTCGCGGCTGGTTGTGGCGGCTCAGCGCTGGATGTCGGCTTCCAGCTCCTTGAGCTTGGCTTCGTACTCGCGTCCGTGGTGCCCGCAGAACAGCAGCTCTCCGCCGCTTGGGAGTACTGCGCGCAACTGTGCGGCTGCCCCGCAGCGGTCGCAACGGTCCGCAGCGGTCAGGTCGGGGCGGGTGAGCGTCGGTGAAGTCATGGGGGTCTCCCTCCGTCCCGGCATCGGGAGCCGATGCCATCAGTTCAGCCGCGATCACCTCGTCGGGCGGAGTGCCTCCCTCGGTGTTCGCTGCCTCCACTCTTGCAGACGTTTCGCGGCCCGCAAGTGTTCCCGTGTGTGTGGGAGGTGTGTCACGCCGAATTACCCCAGATGTCCTAGATCGATCCCGGAATGCAGGAAACGATCACCCCGTCGATCACGTTTGCCATGGTCAGGCACCATCAAGGCGTGGACATCGCGGCGTCGAAACGACGGATCGACCGGCTACCGGCCCCGATCTTGTTCGTTCTCAGCGGAATTTCCATGTACGTCGGCGCGGCGCTCGCGGTGTGGCTGTTTCCCGAGTCGTCACCGTCCGGAGTCGCGTGGTTGCGCTGTCTGGGTGCCGCGTTGATCCTGCTGGCGTGGCGTAGACCGGGTAGGGCCGCGTGGCGTGGTCGCCCATTGCTCCTCGCGGGTGCGTTCGGCGTGGTCACGGCCGGGATGAACGTGGTGTTCTACGAGGCGATCGCCCGGCTGCCGCTCGGCACGGTCGTCGCGCTGGAGTTCGTCGGCCCGGTCGTGGTCGCCGCGTTCGGCTCCCGGGGCCGCCGCGACATCGCGGCGCTGGTGTTCGTGGCGGCCGGGGTGCTGTGCATCGCCGACGTCCAGCTCAGGGGCAGTCCCGCCGGCGTGGCCTTCGCGCTGGCCGCCGCCGCGGCATGGGCGGGCTACATCCTGCTCGGCAAGAAGGTCGCGCTCGGTGGCAACGGCATCGACAGCCTCGCGGTGGGCTTCGCCGTGGCCACCGTGGTGCTCTCGCCGCTGGCGCTCGGCACGGGCGGCGTGTGGGGTCACCCGGACCTGCTGACGCTGGGCATCGGCGTGGGCCTGCTGTCCACCGTGGTGCCCTACGTCCTCGACCAGGTGGTGCTGCGCCGCGTCGGGCAGGCCCGGTTCGCGGTGCTGCTGGCGCTGCTGCCCGTGACGGCGACGCTCACCGGCATCGTGGTGCTGGGCCAGGTCCCGAGCCTGCTGGAGGCGCTGGGCATCCTCGCCGTGGTCGGCGGGGTGGCGCTGCGCTCGCGCGACGAGCCCGCGGTGCGTGAACCGCCGTAGCCGCCAGCGGCGTGACCGGCGCCCGTGCCGCTGGCAGGATGAGTCGATGAGCAAGGCGGCATCGGCGACGGCGAAGGACCTCGCCCTCGCCGGCGTGCGGGGCGTGCACCTGTCCTGGGCCGACAACAACGGCATTCCGCGCTCGCGGATCGTGCCGATCGGCGGCCTCGCCGACGCCGCGAGCCGCGGGGTGGGCGCCACCACGCTGTTCGCCGTCTTCGACACCCACGACCGCATCACCTATGCCCACGCCGGGCTGAGCACGCCCTCGGGCGATGTCCGGCTGTTCCCGGTGCTCGAGCGCCTGCGCAGGCTCGCGGGCCAGCCCGCGCTCGCGTGGGCGCCGGCCCGGCAGGTCGCGCCCGACGGCTCGCCGTGGCCGTACTGCCAGCGCGGTGTGCTGGAACGCCAGGTCGCCGAGGCGGCCGCGAAGGGCCTTGAGCTGCGCGCGGGCTTCGAACTCGAGTTCTCGATCGCCCCGCTCGGCAGCTCGGGCATCACGGCGGCGCCCGGTCACACCGGCCCGGCGTACAGCCCGCACGCACTCGTCGGGCTCGACGGGTTCGTGGCGGCCCTGCTGCACGACGTCGAGGCCAATGGGCTGCGGATCGGCCAGCTGCACGCCGAGTACGGGCTCGCCCAGCTGGAGCTGAGCCTGGCCGCGACCGATCCGCTCTCGGCCGCCGACGACCAGCTGCTCGCCCGCCAGACCATCCACGCCGCCGCGCACGCCCACGGCCTGCGAGCCAGTTTCGCGCCGTTGGTCAGCCCGCAGGCCGCGGGCAACGGCTGGCACCTGCACACGTCGGTGTGGCGGCAGGGCCGCAACCTGCTCGCCGGCCGCGAGGTCCCGGACACCGACGGCGCCGCCTACGTCGCGGGCCTGCTGCGCGACCTGCCCGCGCTGACCGCCGTGACCGCGCCGAGCGTGCCCTCCACCGCGCGCCTGCGCCCCGGTTACTTCGCCAGCGCCCACGCGTTCTGGGGCACGGAGAACCGTGAGGCGCCGCTGCGCTACGTCCCCGGTACCCAACTGCTCGGCGACGAGCACGCCAACGTCGAGTACAAGCCGTGCGACGCCTCGGCGAACCCGTACCTGGCGCTCGCGGTGGTGCTCGCCGCCGGCGTCGCGGGCATCGAGGATGGGCTGGAACCGCCCCCTCCGATCGCCGCCGACCCCGGAACGTGGGACGACGCCGAGCGCGAGACCCACGGCGTGCACCGGCTACCGTCGTCGCCCGCGGAGCAGGCGGCCGCGCTCGCCGCGTCGCCGCGCGTGTCCGGGGTG
Source organism: Prauserella cavernicola (assembly GCF_016595675.1). Classification (GTDB taxonomy): domain Bacteria; phylum Actinomycetota; class Actinomycetes; order Mycobacteriales; family Pseudonocardiaceae; genus Prauserella_A; species Prauserella_A cavernicola. Next base: position 167,807 of record NZ_JAENJH010000011.1, read on the forward strand.
CTCGGCGACGAGCTGCTGGGCGCGTTCCAAGCGGTCAGGGCCTCCGACGCCGACTGGGCCAACGGCAAGCGGATCGACGAGCTCGTCGACGCGCACCTGTGGCGGTACTGACGCCGTGTCCCTGCTCGACGAGGTGCACCCGCTGCCCGGTGCCGAGGAGATCCTCGCGAACGCGAGCGCCGAGCGTCCGCAGAAGGACGAGCTGTGCGGCGCCTTCGCCGGTCTGGTGGCGCTGCGGGCCCACGGCGTCGAGGTGAACGACCAGGACGAGGTGGCGCTCGCGGCGGGCACCGTGCTGGCCGAGGACGGCTCGGCGAGCCTGCCACCGGGGGAGAAGGGCCGCGCGGACTTCCGGCTGGCCCTGCCGGGCACGGCCGACGAGGAGCTGGCGGGCACGTCCGCGATCGGCGTCGCGCGGGCGATCGAGACGCTCTCGGGCGGCACACTGTGCGCCGTGCCCGCGAGCGGGAACTGGACGGAGTCCTCGGTCCGTGCGTTGCTGGCGGGTGCGCGCGGCCTGCCGCTGGTCGCGCTGATCGCCAACGTCGACACGGGCTCGTTCGCCGCACCCGATACCCCGGAACGAGCCCTGCGTGACTACCTCGACACCGGAATCGTTCCACTGTGGACATCCCGCTGGCGGGTCGGCCACTTCGTGCTCGTCGCCGGTGCGCTGACGAGTGTCGAGGGAACGCTGGTGTCCGTTGTGGACACCTATGAGTCGCTGGGGTACAACGGTGTTCACCTGCAACCAGTCGGTCATCTGGCCGCCGCCCTGCGGCGCGACGGTGGCGCACCCGGTGGCGCGCTGCTGGTCGTCCCCCCGACCGCGGCGGAGGCGGCCGGTGCCGTGGTGGCGGACGCGGGACTGCGCGCCGAACTCTGGGACAACGGCAGCCCCGCCCCGCTGCGGTGAAGGGCACCTTTACTGCGTTCAACGCGGTAAAGGTGCCCTTCACGGCAGCCCCGCCTCGCTCAGCTGAGCGGCTTCTCCTGCTCGCGCTCCTCGACCGCCAGCCGCGAGTGCTTGCGGCCGTAGACCAGGTAGATCACCAGGCCGAGCAGCAGCCACGCGCCGAACCGCAGCCACGTGAGCACGTCCAGGTTCAGCATCAGGTACAGGCACGCCAGCGCCGCGATGATCGGCAGCACCGGCGAGAACGGAACCCGGAACGGGCGCTTGAGGTCGGGCCTCGACCGGCGCAGCACCGGCACCGCGATCGCCACGATGATCATGGCGGACAGCGCGCCGATGCTGACCATGTCGGCGAGTTCGCTGATCGGCACGACCGCGGCGATCACCGCGATCAGCGCGGCGCCACCGATCGTCATGCGGTGCGGGGTGCCCCAGCGTGGGTGCACCCTGCCCAGAGCCTTCGGGAGCAGACCGTCCCGGCCCATCGCGAAGCCGATCCGGCCGATCGTGACGAGCTGCACCATCATCACCGACGTGAGTCCGGTGACCGCGCCCAGCGAGATCACCGCGCCGACCCAGTGCTGTCCCACCGAGTTGAACGCCGCCGCCAACGGTGCGCCCTCGTCGATGTCGGTGAACGGGATCATGCCGGTGAGCACGAGCGACACGGCGACGTAGAGCGCCGCGCACAACGCCAGCGCGCCGAGGATGCCGATCCGCAGGTCCCGGCCCGGGTTGCGCGTCTCCTCACCGAGGTTGGCCAGCGCCTCGAAACCGGTGTAGGCGAAGAACACCACGGCCGCCGCTGTGAGCATCCCGGCGAGGCCGTACACCGACTGTTCGAGGCCTAGTGCCGCCTGCACCACCGGCTGGTACAGCGTGCCGGTGTTGTCGTCGGTGGGCTGCGCCGGCGGGATGAAGGGTGTCAGGTTCGCGGCCTTGACGAAGAACGCGCCGACCACGACCACCAGCACGCACACGGCGACCTTGACGATGACGAGCGCGTTGGTGACCACGGAGGACTGCCGGATTCCGGCCACGGCGATCACCGTGAGCACCGCGATGATGAGCACCGCGCCGATGTTGACGACCGCTTCCTCGCCGAACAGCTCCGGCGGTAGCCCGAGCAGGTTCGCCAGATACCCGGACCAGCTTCTCGAGACCACGGCGGCGCCGAGCGCGAACTCGAGGAGCAGGTCCCACCCGATGATCCACGCGAAGACCTCGCCGAGCGTGGCGAAAGCATAGGTGTAGGCGCTGCCCGCGGTGGGCACGCTGGAGGCGAGCTCGGCGTAGCAGAGCGCGGCGAGCCCGGCGACCACGGCGCCGATCACGAAGGACAGGGTCACGGCGGGACCGGCGTGGTTCTTCGCCTCGACCCCTGCGAGCGTGAAGATCCCTGTACCGATGATGATCCCGACACCGAAGCCCACGAGATCCCGGCTCTTCAGCCGCCGCTTCAGGTCGCCCGATTCCTGCCGTTGGAGAACGTCGTCGACGTTGAGCGTCCGGAAAATTCCCACCCGCGACACGGTAATCCAGGTGAGCAACGCCCGCTGGGCAACGCGTGATCAGCCGTCCAGTTCGCTGGCTAGCAGCGCCGCCTGAACCCGGGAATGCAGGTGCAGCTTCGTCAGCACCCGCGACACGTGGGTCTTCACGGTCGTCTCGCCGATGAACAGCTTCGCGCCGATCTCGGCGTTGGACAGTCCCTCGCCGAGGCACGCGAGCACCTCCCGCTCCCGTCCGGTCAGCTGTTCCAGTCCCGCGGGCCGCGCGGGCGGGGGAGCGGCCTCGGCGAACGCGCTGATCAGCTTGCGCGTCACCTGCGGCGCGACCACGCCCTCGCCCGCGGCGACCAGCCGTACGGCCTCGATGAGCCGGGGTGCCTCGACGGACTTGAGCAGGAACCCGGCCGCACCGGCCCGCAGCGCGCCGTAGACGTACTCGTCGAGGTCGAACGTCGTCAGCACCAGCACCTCGCACAGACCCTGGCCGACCAGGTCGCGCGTGGCGGTGATGCCGTCCACGTCGGGCATCCGCACGTCCATGAGCACCACGTCCGGCTTGAGCGCGCGGGCCTGCCTGATCGCGGCGGCGCCGTCGGCGGCCTCGCCGACCACCTCGATGCCGTCGGCGCCGGCGAGGATCATCACGATGCCCGCCCTGATCGCCCCGTGGTCGTCGGCCACGACGACGCGGATGCTCATGCGCTCGCCTCCGGCACCGGCAGCACCGCGCGCACCCGCCAGCCCGGCCCGCCGGGACCCGCGTCGAAGGAGCCGCCGACGGCGGACGCCCGTTCGCGCATGCTGAGCAGCCCGGTGCCGGGTTCGTGCGGGCGGGCGGATCCGGTGAGCTCGTTGGTCACCTCGACGGTGACCAGGCCGCCCGTGTGCCGGATCGTCAGCGACGCCCCGGCTCCCGGCGCGTGCTTGGCCGCGTTGGTCAGCGCCTCCTGCGCGATGCGGTAGGCGGTGAGGTCCACGGCGGCGGGCAGCGTGGCGCGCTCGTCGAGGTCGGTATGGACGTCCAGGCGCATCCCGCTCGCTCTCGCCGATTCGGTGAGCCGGGAGAGCCCGTCGAGCCGGGCGGGCGCCGTGACCTCCCCTGCCGTGTTGTCGCGGAGCAGGCCGATCATCGTTCGCATCTCCTCCAGTGCGCTCACACTGTTCTCCCGCACCGACGTCAGTACCGTTCTGGCGGCCTTAGGGTCTGTTGTGGACAGAGCAGCCTCCGACTGCAGGGCGATCGCCGAGAGGTGGCCCGCGATCACGTCGTGCAGGTCCCGCGCCATCCGGGCGCGTTCGATCGCCACGGCGGCGTCGCGGTCGAGCTCCGCGATGCGCGCGGCCTGCGCCGCGTTCTCCCGCTCGGTCTCCATGAGCTCGCGATGCCAGCGGATCTCGGTGCCCCACCACACCGGAACCGCGATGAACGGCACGTACAGCACGATCGCGAGCACCGCCACGCGCCAGTCCGCCACGATGAGCAGCGCCCCCACCGACGCGCCGAGCGCGCCGAGCGCCGTGATGGTGACCATGGCCCTGCTGAGCCGCCGCGACCCGTACACGGTCGCCCCGTAGAGCGGATCGCCGAACGCCAGCAGTACCGGCACCGTCACGCCGAGCGCGGCGTCCACGGCCAGCGGCACCAGTGCCACGCACAGCAGCAACCCCGGGAAACGACGGCGCAGCAACAACAAACAGCACAGCGCGCCGAACACGAGATATCGAGTCCACATCGGAATGTGGTCGCCGCCGAACAGTGAATGCAGGCCCGCCGCGTAGAGCACACAGCCGAGCAGGAAGTAGCCCACGGCGATGGCCAGGTCCTGGCCCAGCGGCGGCAGCCCGCGGAGCGGGAGGAAACGCGGCGGCACCCGACCATCTCAGCACATCGGGCGAGCGTTCGGCGTCCTCCCAACTGATGACGGCCGGGTCCTGCCGTTCGCCGATGTCCGGCCCCGGCGGCGACGACACGCTGGGGGCGTGATCGAACTACTGGGAATCCTGCTCGTCGTCCAGGGCGTCGGCGGGCTCGTCAACCGGATCGCGGACAGCTCCACGCACAGCTGGTTCGTGCAGCTGCACCTGCTGCCCGAGGCCGCACACATCCCGGCGAGTGTCGCGCTGGCGCTGGTGGGCCTGGTCCTGGCGAGCATCGGCTCGGCCCGGCGCAAGAAAAACCCCTCGTGAGGCCGGAAAACCTCACGAGGGGTGTCGACTTGTCGCGTCAGTCCAGGTAGTCGCGCAGCACCTGCGACCGCGACGGGTGGCGCAGCTTCGACATGGTCTTGGACTCGATCTGGCGGATGCGCTCGCGGGTCACACCGTAGACCTGGCCGATCTCGTCTAAAGTCCTCGGCTGGCCATCGGTGAGACCGAAGCGCAGGCGGACCACGCCGGCCTCGCGCTCGGACAGGGTCTGCAGCACGGACTGCAGCTGGTCCTGCAGGAGCGTGAACGACACCGCGTCCACGGCCACCACGGCCTCGCTGTCCTCGATGAAGTCACCGAGCTGCGAGTCGCCCTCGTCGCCGATGGTCTGGTCGAGCGAGATCGGCTCACGGGCGTACTGCTGGATCTCGAGGACCTTCTCCGGGGAGATGTCCATCTCCTTGGCGAGTTCCTCGGGAGTCGGCTCGCGGCCGAGGTCCTGCAGCAGCTCACGCTGTATACGGCCCAGCTTGTTGATCACCTCGACCATGTGCACCGGTATACGGATGGTGCGCGCCTGGTCGGCCATGGCGCGGGTGATCGCCTGCCGGATCCACCACGTGGCGTAGGTGGAGAACTTGAAGCCCTTGGTGTAGTCGAACTTCTCGACCGCGCGGATCAGACCGAGGTTGCCCTCCTGGATCAGGTCCAGGAACGCCATCCCACGGCCGGTGTAGCGCTTGGCCAGCGAGACCACCAGGCGAAGGTTGGCCTCGAGCAGGTGGCTCTTGGCCCGCTCACCGTCGCGCACGATCCACTTGAGGTCGCGGCGCATCTGAGTGGTGAGCTTCTCGCCCTCGTCCTCGGCGACGCGCACGCGCTCGGCGGCGTAGAGCCCGGCCTCGATGCGCTTGGCGAGCTCCACCTCCTCCTCGGCGTTGAGCAGCGCGACCTTGCCGATCTGCTTGAGGTAGGCGCGCACCGAGTCGGCCGAGGCGGTGAGCTCGGCGTCCTTGCGGGCCTGCCGCAGCGCCTCCGACTCCTCTTCGTCCCAGACGAAGTCGGGGTCGTTAGAGGACCGCGACGTCTTGCTGGTGGTCGCGGGAGCGGCGGGGGTCTCCTCGTCGCCTTCGGACTCCTCGGAGTCCTCCTCGGTGACGGTCGCGTCGACGACGTCGACCTCTACGGCGTCGACGTCGAGGTCCGACAGGTCGACGTCCTCGAGCTCGGCCGCGTCGACGTCCTCCGGGTCCCCTTCGGCACCCTTCGGCTTCGCCTTGTCGCCCTTGGCGTTCTTGCGGGGCTTCGCGGGCGCCTTCTTCGCGGCCGGCTTGTCTGCGGGGGTCTTCGCACCCGTCGCCGTACCGTTCGCGGCCGCCGTGCTGTCCTCGGCTGTCGCTTCCTCGGCGGCGCTCGTTGTCTTCGTTCCGCTTCGGGTTGCGGTCTTTGCGGCTGCCACGTACGCCCTTTCACAGCGGTCGATCATGACGAACCGGTACGCGTGCGTCCCGGCTGCCTTAGATTCGGGGAACATGCCCCGGCCTGCGGTTTTGCCTCCCGCAGCCGAGGGCCGTGTTCCATTGTAACGACGATGTGCGGAAGCGTCGCGAAGCGATCAACTTTCCACTGCCGGACCGGGGTGCCGCCGGAGTTCTCCCGGCGGGTCCGGCGTCAGTGTTCGATGCCCTCCGCGGCGGCCGCTGCCGCACCCACGATCCCGGCGTTGTTCTGCAACGATGCGACTACGACCCGCGTCCGGATGTCGAGCAGCGGAACCCATTTCGACGACTTCTTGCTGACTCCACCGCCGACGATGAACAAATCCGGCCAGATCAGGTTCTCGAGCACAGTCAGGTAACGATCGACGCGCTTGGACCACTCCGGGTAGGACAGGTCCTCGTTGTCCTTGACCGAGGCGGCGGCCTTCTTCTCGGCGTCGTGCCCGTCGACCTCAAGGTGACCGAACTCGGTGTTCGGGACGAGCTTGCCGTCGTGGAACATCGCGCTGCCGATGCCCGTGCCGAACGTCAGCAGCGCGACCACGCCGTGGCGGGCCGTGGGGTCGCCGAAGCGCATCTCGGCCATGCCCGCGGCGTCGGCGTCGTTGAGCATCGCGACGTCGTCGACGTGCCTGCCGAGGCGCTTGGCGAACAGTGCGTCGGCGTCCGTGCCGATCCAGCTGGGGTCGATGTTCGCCGCGGTCTGCGCGACGCCCTTCTTGATCACCGCGGGAAGTGTGATGCCGACGGGACCGTCCCAGCCGAAGTGGTCGACGATCTCGGCGACGACCTCGGCGACGGCGTCGGGCGTCGCCGGGCGCGGAGTGTCGATCCGCAGCCGGTCGCCGATCAGCTCGCCCTTCTCCAGATCGACAAGGGCGCCTTTGATGCCGCTGCCACCGATGTCGATGCCGAATCCACGGGTCGCCGTCATTGGCGTCGTCCCTTCCTGTTCGATTCAGAAGCCATTGGCCGAGACTTTAGCCGGGTGTGATCCCATGGTGGAGTGGGAGCTATCGAAGCCGACGCGGCCGCTCTGACCAGCGTGGCCGAACAGGTGGCGGCGGAGGCCGCCGAACTCGTCCGGAACGCGCGTGAGTCCATGCTCGCGGGTCGTGAGGTCGCTGTCGACACCAAGACCAGCGCCACCGATGTCGTGACCGCCGTGGACAGGGAGTCCGAGCAGTTCATCCGCGGCAGGCTCGCCGAGCTGCGTCCCGGCGAGCCCGTGCTCGGCGAGGAGGAGGGCGGCCGGGCGGGCGACGCCGTCACCTGGGTCGTCGATCCCATCGACGGCACCGTGAACTTCCTCTACGGCATCCCGGAGTTCGCCGTCTCCGTCGCGGCGCAGATCGGCGGGGTGTCGGTGGCCGGCGCCGTCGTCGAGCCCGTCAGCGGCAGGCGCTGGACGGCCACGCGCGGCGCCGGGTCGTGGCTCGACGGCAGGCCGCTGCGCGTGTCGCGGCCCGAGCGGCTCGAACTCTCGCTGCTCGCCACCGGTTTCGCCTACCAGGCCGAGCGCAGGGCGCGGCAGGCTCAGCTCGTCGCCGGGTTGCTGGGCCACGTGCGCGACATCCGGCGTCCCGGTTCCGCGGCGCTGGATCTGTGCGCGGTGGCGGCTGGCTGGACGGACGCTTACTTCGAGCACGGCCTGCAGCGCTGGGACTGGGCGGCGGGAGCGCTGATCGCCGCGGAGGCGGGCGCGGTCGTGTCGCTGCCGGGGGAGGACCCGGAGCTGGGCCTGGACGGCACGCTGGCGGCCTCTCCCGCCATCGCGGACGCGCTGCGGGCGGCCGCGATCACGTGCGGGGCGGGCGGCGTCTGAGCGCCGCACCGGCCGGACTCAGCAGAACTCGGGGACCGTGTCGTCGAGCAGTTCCTGGTCGATGTTCGGGCCCCGGCCCGCGGACTGCTCGCTGTCGCCGGTGTTGCGGTTCTGTTCCGACCACTCGGTGAGCCGGTTGAGCACGTCCTTGGTGGCGGGCGTCAGGCGCGCGTCGTTGAACTGCGTGCCGACCGCGAGGTCCACCGTGGCGTCCTGCCGGTTGTCCTTCACGAGCTCCATGCACGGGTCGATCAGCAGCGCCGCGCGGGCGGCGCCCTCGCCGTTGTCGCCGTAGCGGATCTGGCCGTGGCAGTTGGCCTCGACGTCGGCGTAGGCGGGGTCGTTCTCCGGTTCGGCGATCTGGGTGAAGCCCAGCTGGCGCAGGCCCTCGGTCGTCATCGCGGCCTGGCCGCGCGTGCCGGTCGCGTTGAGCACGCGCACCGCGACCCGGTCGGGTGGCGTGGGCTGCGTGGTCGCGAGCGCGTCGTAGGGCTGCGGGCTGTACTGGACCCCCTCCGTGGGAGTCGGTCCAGGCGTGCACCGCATCGCCTCTTGCAAGTCCTCGTTCGACGAGATGGCGTTCACCCACACGAACGCCGCCACGAGCCCCAGTGCCCCGATCACGATCAAGGCGGGCAGCGGCTTGTACCTCCGGTACGGCTTGACCTGCCTGTTCCGGACGCCCCCGGTCCCCGACACCACTGCGCCGTCCCTTCCGATCCCTGCCTTTGCCCCACACGTCGCTGCTGATCAGCCTAGGCGTTACAGGACGGACTCCCGCAGCCCCCTCGGATGGCACCACGGGGGCCACTCGCCGGGCAAGCCGATCACGCCTCCGGCCAGCCACCTGATACCGATGTGCAACCCGGACGGGCAGCGGTCGACAAAACTCGGATTAGCCCTGATGGGTGACGTATTTCAGGGCTTGGGTGACCCGTTTCGAGTTGGGGTAAGCCGTGGGCTACCCTCTCCGGGCTCCGGGCGGACAGTGAGTGCCTTCCAGAAGAGACGACGCTCACTGCCATTTCGGGCACAAACACGGGCGCTGGAACGTTGACCAGCGACACGAAGGACTCACGAGCGGCGGCTCGGGTGTCTGAAGTACTGATATCGAAGCTGATCGCAGGGGTGAAGGACAATGGCGACCGACTACGACGCTCCGCGCCGCAGCGAAGCCGACGAGCTTGCCGAAGACTCGTTGGAGGAACTGAAGGCGCGGCGTAACGAGACGCAGTCCGGCGTGGTCGACGTTGATGAGGACGCGACCGCCGAGAATTTCGAACTTCCGGGGGCCGACCTGTCGGGACTGTCGGGTGAAGACCTGACGGTCAAGGTCGTCCCGAAGCAGGCTGACGAGTTCACCTGCTCGGTGTGCTTCCTGGTGCACCACCGCAGCCGGCTGGCCGACGAGGCCGGCGGACAGCTGATCTGTCGCGACTGCGCCTGACCGGCGACGGCAGGCGCGGCACGCGGGGGTGACGCGGTACCCGGAGGGACGGGGTTCACGAACGGGTGGTCGAGCGATGCTCGGCCACCCTTTTCGTGTGCGCTTTCTCAGGTGCCGCCCTGCTCGCCCCGCAGCAGCGCCGCCAGCCGCTCGGGGTGGCGCGTGCTGATGACCCAGTACGGCGTGGGGTCCTCGGGATCGGTGAGGTGGACCCTGACCAGGGTGGGCACCCAGCCGCGGTGGGCGACGAACGCCGCCGGGTCGAGCTCGGGGCCGAGCGCCTTGCGCTTGCCCGTCTTGCCGATCACCTCGACCGCGCCGACGAAGCGCAGCGGCAGGTGCGCGTCGCCGACCCACAGCTCCGGCTCGTCGCCGTCGGTGACCTGGACCTTGAGCCTGCCCATGCCGAGCAGCAGGAGCACCGCCACGGGAAGCAGGACCACGTAGGGCAACCAGGCCCGGATCCCGGGATAGCCCATGTGGATCTCCGCGGCCAGCAGCGCGGCGCCGAGCAGCGGCAGGGGCCAGCCCCACCACGCCAGGTACAGCCGCTCCGAGTGGCGGAGGGAAGCGTTGGTTCGCGCACGTGTACTGCTGCTCACCGCCTCAGGGTAGTCTCGCGTGTCGTGTCCAGCGTGCAGGTCCTGCTTTCCCGCCTTGATCCCGAAGTCCCGCTTCCCTCCTATGCGCGTCCCGGCGACGCCGGCGCCGATCTGGTCACCACGTCCGACGTGGTGCTTCAGCCGGGGGAACGGGCGACCGTCGGCACCGGCATCGCGATCGCGCTGCCGTCCGGGTACGCCGGGTTCGTCCACCCGCGCTCGGGTCTGGCCGCCAGGGTGGGTCTCTCGATCGTCAACACGCCGGGCACCATCGACGCGGGCTACCGCGGCGAGATCAAGGTGTGCCTCGTCAACCACGATCCCAAGGAGCCGGTCGAGCTCTCGCGAGGAGACCGGGTCGCGCAGCTCGTGGTGCAGCGGGTGGAGCACGCCGAGTTCGTCGAGGTGTCCGAGTTGGAAGCCACGGAGCGTGGCGCGGGGGGCTACGGTTCGACGGGTGGGCACGCGGCCCTGGGAACGGAGAAGTAGTGGGGATTTTCGGACGCAAGCGCAAGTCAGGGCGCGAGCGCGGCGACGAGCACGTCGAGCGGGAGGACTACGCCGGCGACGGTGACGGCAGTGGTGACCACGCCGCCCAGGACGGCCAGGACGGCCAGGTCGATCACGCCGGGCACGACGGGGCCGGGCCGTACGACGTCGCCGACGCGCCCGATGACGGCCGCCCGCGCATGGACATCGGCTCGGTGCGCGTCCCGGTGCCGGACGGCTCGCAGGTGCAGGTCGAGATGGACCAGCAGAGCGGCAATGTCCGCGCCGTGCACGTGGTGACCACGCATGGCCAGGTCACGATCAGCGCCTACGCCGCGCCCCGCTCCGGCGGGCTGTGGAGGGAGGTCAGCTCCGAGCTGGCCGAGCAGCTGCGCGCGGACGGCGCCAAGGTGACGTCCGGCCGTGGCGAGTGGGGGATGGAACTCTCGGCGATCGTGGGCGAGGTCGCGCTGCGGTTCGTGGGCGTCGACGGCCCGCGCTGGATGCTGCGCGGCGTCATCGCCGGTCCGCAGTCGCAGTCGGCGCAGGCGCCCGACACGCTGCGCGACATCGTGCGCCAGTCCGTGGTGGTGCGCGGTGACTCGCCGATGCCCGTGCGCACGCCGCTGCCGATCACGCTGCCCGAGTCGATCGCGGCGCACATCGCCGAGCAGCAGGCGCAGCAGAGCTGAGCCTGCTCAGGCCGCTCAGGCGGCCCGCTCCTCGGTGACCGCGCGCAGCAGGGCGAGCAGCGCCGCGCGGCCGAGTGCCTCCCGGTCGGTGCCGAACGAGGACAGGGTCGTGGCGCACACGCTCGCTCGTGGCAGCGCCGCCGCCCAGGCGTCCGCGACGGCCGCGGGGTGCACGGGATCGTCCGCGCACGCGGCGATCCCCACCGGGACGTCCAGCTCCCGCAGCCGGTCCAGCTCCGGGGCCCGGTGCGCCGCGGCGGAGCGGAGGCTGGCGGACAGGCCCTCGCCGTGCCCGCGCCAGGCGCGGTCGAGCTCGGCCGCGAGCCACGGCGCGATCCCCGCGGTGGACATGGCCAGCGCCGCGTCGAGGCCCTCGCGCTCGACGAGCTCGGCCGACGCGCGCGCCGCCAGCGCGGCGGGTGCCGCACCGGGGTCGCCGTTCCACGCGGGCAGCGCCGCGAGCACACCCGCGCACCGCTCCGGCGCGCGCAGCGCCCACTCGGTGGCGACGTGGGCTCCCAGTGAGATCCCGCCCGCCAGCACCGGGCCAGGCGCCGTCGCCGCGCACCGGTCGAGCAGCTCGAGGTAGCCGGCGACCACGTCGCCGCCCGTCGGCGGGGGCGGGGCGACGAGCTCGATGCCGAGCGAGGCCAGCGGCGCGGCGAACACGGATCGGACGAACACCTCGTCAGAGCCCGTTCCGGGCAGGATCACGGCGGTGGATCCGGGCATAACTGAGGTCACGTTGCGATAGTGGCGCAACTCGGCTTCTCTTGCTGCGGCAGAGTTACGCTGAACAGGTACGGGCCGGTCCGGTCGACGGGCCCCGGAGCACAGGAGCTGGCGCTTATGTCCGCCAAAGACGGCGGCTACTTCAGCCGGTTGGTTCGCAAACTGACCAGTGACATCGGGCAGCTGGACGCCGACGACCTTTCCGAGAAGTCAGAAGCCGGTGGGGCGCAGCGTGCCTGCGACTGCCGGTCGGGCGAGGAAGTGACCGTACTCGGCCGGTTGCGGAGTGTTGATTTGTGTCCGGGCAGCGATGCCGCCACTCTGGAGGCGGAGTTGTTCGACGGCACCGACGAGGTCACGCTGGTGTGGCTCGGCCGTCGCAGGATCCCCGGGATCGAACCGGGGCGCACCATCAAAGCCCGTGGCCGCCTGGCCGATCGCAACGGGCGGAAGGTGCTGTACAACCCCTACTACGAACTGTTGCAGACGACCTAGTGAGAGTAACCGCGCGTGACTGAACCCGACCGCACTACCGAGGCCGGCGACGACGCCACCAAGCACGCCACCAAGCACGCCACCAAGCACGCCACCGAGCAGAAGCCGGAGGCCGAGCGCGAGCCGACTCTGCTGGAACAGATGGGTGGCGTCTCCGGACTCTTCTACTCGTCGGTGCCGGTGATCGTGTTCGTCCTCGCGAACAGCCTGTTCAACCTCACCACCGCGATCTGGGCCTCGCTGGGCAGTGCTGTCGCGATCACGATCCTGCGCCTGGTGCGCAAGGAGCCGCTGCAGCCGGCGATCTCGGGTTTCTTCGGTGTCGCCATCGCCGCCTTCATCGCGTACCGCACGGGCTCGGCGAAGGGCTTCTTCCTCTTCGGCATCTGGGCCAGCCTGGTGTACTGCGGCGCGCTCGTCATCTCCGTGCTGGCGCGCTGGCCGCTGGCCGGTGTCGTGTGGAGCTACCTCAACGGCAGCGGCATGGCCTGGCGCAAGGACAAGGTGTCGCGGCGCGGCTACGACATCGCCACGCTCGCGCTCGCGGCCGTGTTCGCGGCCCGCTTCGTGGTGCAGCAGTGGCTCTACGCCGAGGACTACACCGGCTGGCTCGCGTTCGCCAAGATCGCGATGGGCTACCCGCTGTACGGGCTCGCGCTGCTCGTCGTCGTCTGGGCCGTGCGCCGCGCCGACAAGCGCCTCAAGGAGCTGGACACCGAGGAAGAGCTCTCCGACGCCGAGATCGAGGCGCGCCTGCGGGTGAAGTACGGCGAGAGTCCCGCGCCCGGCACGCCCCAGTAGCGGGGTTCAGTAGCCCAGCGCCGTGCGGACGTCGGACTCCACGTCGGCCGCGGCCACGAACAGCAGCTCGTCGCCCGCCTCGAGCGGGTCGTCGGGCTGCGGCACGATCACCCGGTCGCCGCGCAGGATGGTCACCAGCGCCGCGTCGCGGGGCAGGGCGAGGTCGCGCACCGGCTTGCCCGCCAGCGGCGTCTCGGAGGGCAGCGTCAGCTCCACGAGGTTGGCCTGGCTCTGCCGGAACGTCATGAGCCGCACCAGGTCGCCGACGCTCACGGCCTCCTCGACCATCGCCGCGAGCATCCTCGGAGTCGACACGGCGACGTCCACGCCCCAGCTCTCGGTGAACAGCCACTCGTTGGCCGGGTTGTTGACCCGCGCCACCACTCGCCGCACCGCGAACTCCGTCTTCGCCAGCAGCGACACCACGAGGTTGGCCTTGTCGTCACCGGTCGCGGCGATCACCACGTCGCACAGCTGCACGCCGGAGTCCTCGAGTGTGGACACCTCGCACGCGTCGCCGAGCACCCAGTCGGCCTGCTCGACGGTGCCGGGCGTGAACTGGCCAGCCTGGCGCTCGATGAGCATCACCGTGTGCCCGGCCTCGATGAGCTCGGCGGCGATGGAGCGGCCCACCGCGCCCGCGCCCGCGATCGCGACCCGCATCTAGCTCTCCTCCTCGGGGCTCCTCGCCGCCGCGCTCGTCACGTACCCGACGGTGCCGGACTGCGCGGCCACGTAGACCGCGTCGTCGGCCTGCAGCACCGTCTTCGCGTCGGGCAGCACGCCGGTGCCGAAGCGCATCACGAACGCCACGCGCGAGCCCGTCGCCTCCTCCAGCTCCCGCACGCCGCGGCCGATCCAGTCCTCGTGCAGCGGCAGCTGCAGCAGCGCGACGGTGCCCGTCGGGTCGCGCCACGACGTGGCCACGCCCTCGGGCAGCAGCGTGCGCAGGAACCGGTCGGTGGTCCAGGGCACGGTCGCGATCGTGGGGATGCCGAGCCGTTCGTACACGGCGGCGCGTTTGGGGTCGTAGATGCGGGCGACGACGTGGTCGACGCCGAACTCCTCGCGGGCCACCCGCGCGGAGATGATGTTGGAGTTGTCGCCGTTGGACACGGCCGCGAACGCGCCCGCGTGCTCGATGCCCGCCTCGACCAGCACGTCGCGGTCGAAGCCCATCCCGACGACCTGCTGGCCGTGGAAGTCGCTGCCGAGGCGTCGGAAGGCGTCCCGGTCGCGGTCGATGACGGCCACGTCGTGGCCGAGCCGCTCGAGGGCGGCCGCCAGGGACGAGCCGACCCGGCCGCATCCCATGATCACCACGTGCACGCCCGTGCCTCCTCGCTCTGCGTCGGTGACAGCGCAGAACCTACCCCGATCCGGGCCGGGTCCGCGTGCCGGTCGCGAAAGCGTTCCCCGCGAGCGTTCACAACGTTGCGAAGACCCAGAACGTAGGATGACGGACCGGACCAGGAGAGGAGCTCACCCGTGGCCGATGCGCGGGATCCCGCCGAACGGATGGCCGTCATTCTCGCGAGGCACGGCATGCACCGGATGACCGCGAGGGTGCTGTGCGTGCTGCTGTTCACCGAGCAGGAGACGATCACGGCGGGGGAGATCGCCGAACGGCTCGATGTCAGCCCGGGGTCGGTGTCCGGTGGCATCAAGATGCTCGAGGCGATCGACATGGTCGAGCGAGCGCCGGTGCGGGGCGGCCGTCGCGAGCACTACCGCTTCCCCGACGACGCGTGGCCCAGGCTGATGATGGTCCGCAACCGGGTGCTGGAGGAGATGCTCGAGGCCGCCGACGACGGCATCGCGACCGTCTCCGAGGACGGCCCCGCGGGTCGCAGGCTCACCGAGATGCGTGACTTCTACGCGCACCTGATGCGCTCGATTCCCGCGTTGATCGAAGACTGGCGCGCGAGTCGTCCCCGGTCCTGATCCGGCTGCGGCACGCGGAGGACTTACGCTCAGCGCGTGTCCAAGTTCGCCACCGTCACGAAGCGCCTCGTCCTCGGCAGGCCTTTCCGCAGCGATCGGCTGGCGCACACCCTGCTGCCGAAGCGGATCGCGCTGCCGGTGTTCGCGTCCGACCCCATGTCGAGCGTGGCGTACGCACCCGAGGAGATCCTGCTGGTGCTGTCGGTGGCCGGCGCCTCGGCCTACGTCTACAGCCCCTGGATCGGCCTGGTCGTCGCGCTGGTGATGGTGACGGTCGTGGCGTCGTACCGGCAGAACGTGCGCGCCTACGGCTCCGGCGGTGGCGACTACGAGGTGGCGACCGTCAACCACGGCCCCCGCTGGGGCCTCGTGGTGGGCAGCGCGCTGCTCGTGGACTACATCCTCACGGTCGCCGTGTCGATCGCGTCGGCGGCGGCCAACATCGGCTCCGCCGTGCCGTTCGTGGCCACCCACAAGGTGCAGTTCGCCGTGGCGGCGATCCTGGTGCTGATGGCGATCAACCTGCGGGGCGTGCGCGAGTCGGGCACGGCCTTCGCCATCCCGACCTACGCGTTCGTGGTGGGCATCCTCGCGATGATCGGCTGGGGCGCGTTCCGCACGATCGTGCTGGGCGACGAGATGCGCGCCGAGAGCGCCGACTTCGACCTGGTCGCCGAGGACCACCATCTGGTGGGGCTGGGGTTCGCGTTCCTGGTGCTGCGCGCGTTCTCCTCCGGCAGCGCGGCGCTGACCGGGGTGGAGGCCATCGCCAACGGCGTGCCCGCGTTCCGCAAGCCGAAGGGCCGCAACGCGGCGACCACGCTGCTGTGGATGGGCACCCTCGCGGTGACGATGTTCCTCGGCCTGCTCTTCCTCGCCCACGTGACGGGCGCGATCATGGCGGAGGACCCGGCGCGCCAGCTCGTGGGCGCACCGGCGGGCTACGAGCAGAAAACCCTCGTCGCGCAGCTGGCGGACGCCGTGTTCACGGGGTTCTCGCCGGGCGTCTGGTACGTCATTTTCTTCACCGGGCTCATCCTGGTGCTCGCGGCCAACACCGCGTTCAACGGTTTCCCCGTGCTCGGCTCGATCCTGGCGCAGGACCGGTTCCTGCCCCGCCAGCTGCACACCCGGGGCGACCGGCTGGCCTTCAGCAACGGGATCCTGTTCCTCGCCGGGTTCGCGATCGTGCTCGTGATCGCGTTCGACGCCGAGGTGACCAAGCTGATCCAGCTCTACATCGTCGGTGTGTTCGTGTCCTTTGTGCTCAGTCAGAGCGGCATGATCCGGCACTGGAACCGCAAGCTGCGCGACGAGACCGATCCGGCGGCCCGCCGTCAGATGCGCCGAGCGCAGCTGATCAACGGCTTCGGGCTGTTCATGACGGCCTCGGTGCTCGTGGTGATTCTCGCGACCAAGTTCCTGGCCGGCGCGTGGATCTCGATCGTGGCGATGGGCGCGATCTACTTCCTCATGGGCGGCATTCGCAAGCACTACGACCGGGTGACCCAGGAGCTCAAGGACGCCGAGGGTGAGCCGGTGACCCTGCCCGCCCGCAACCACGCGATCGTGCTGGTCTCGCAGTTGCACCGGCCGACGCTGCGCGCGCTCGCGTACGCGAAGGCGACCCGGCCCGACGTGCTGGAGGCGGTCACCGTGAACGTCGACGACGCCGATACGCGTAAGCTGATCGACGAGTGGGAGCGCAGGGGGTTCTCGATCCCGCTCAAGGTCGTCGAGTCGCCGTACCGCGAGATCACCAGGCCCGTGCTCGACTACGTCAAGCGCATCCGCGGCGATCAGCCACGCAACGTCGTCACCGTGTTCATCCCCGAGTACGTTGTCGGCCGGTGGTGGGAGCAGGTGCTGCACAACCAGAGCGCGCTGAGGCTCAAGAGCAGGCTGCTGTTCCAGTCGCGGGTGATGGTGACGAGCGTGCCGTGGCAGCTCGAGTCCTCGGAGCGTGCGCTCTCGCGCGCCGACCGGGCGCGGGCTCGCCCGGTGGCCGGTGACGTCCGGCGTGGCGTCTCGGCCCCTGGGCGCAGACCGGCCGACAAGAACGGCGAACCCGGCAAGAACGACACGAACGGCAGGAACTCCGCACGGTGAACGCAGCGAACCCGATGACCGAGGCGAAACCCGACTGGACGGGCCGCACGCTGGAGCTGGAGGTCGGCGCGGTCGCGCACGGCGGGCACTGCGTCTCCAGGGTGGAGGGCCGGGTGGTGTTCGTGCGGCACGCGCTGCCGGGCGAGCTCGTGGTCGCGGAGGTGACCGAGGACAAGGGCAAGGGCTTCTGCCGCGCCGACGCCGTGCGCGTGCTGCGGCCCTCGCCGGACCGCGTCGACGCGCCGTGCCCGGCCTCGGGGCCTGGTGGGTGCGGCGGCTGCGACTGGCAGCACGCGAGCCCCGCCGTTCAGCGCGAGCTCAAGGCCGCGGTGGTGGCCGAGCAGCTGAGCAGGCTCGCCGGGCTGGAGTGGCCGGTGGAGGTCGAGGCGCTGCCGGGACCGTCGCGCTGGCGCACCCGCGTGCGGTTCGTGGCGGGCCGCGACGGCAGGCCGGGGCTGCGAGCCCACCGCAGCCACCGGGTGATCCCGCTGGAGGACTGCCCGATCACGCTGGAGGGTGCGGCGTCGGCGGGCCTGTCGCGCCGCAAGCGCCCGAGCACCGAGATCGAGACGACCGAGGACGGCACGGGCCGGGTGCACGTCGCCGAGGTGCCCTCGCGAGGCAAGCTCAAGCAGCTCAGCGGCGGCACGGCCGTCGAGCGGGCCGCGGGCAGGCGGTGGCGGCTCGCGTCGGACGGTTTCTGGCAGGTGCATCCCGCCGCGGCCGACACGCTGGCAGGTGTGGTGGGGGAGTGGGCCGCCGCGTCGCCCGGCGCGACGGTGTGGGACCTCTACGCCGGAGTCGGGCTGTTCGCCTCGGTGCTCGCCGGGCAGGTGGGGCCGCAGGGCCGGGTGCTGGCGATGGAGTCTGGCCGGCGCGCGGTGACCGACGGCAGGGCGAACCTGGCCGATCTGCCGCAGGTGCACTGGGAGTGCGCGCGGGTCGAGGACGCCTCGGCCTCGCTGGCCGGGCAGGCCGAGGTGGTGGTGCTCGACCCGCCGCGCAAGGGCGCGGGCCGCGAGGTCGTGAAGTCCATTGTGGAGGCACAGCCGGAGCGGATCGTCTACGTGGCCTGCGATCCGGCAGCGCTGGCTCGGGACGTCGCGACACTGGCCGAGCACGGTTTCCACCTGCGGTGCCTGCGGGCCTTCGACGCCTTCCCGATGACGCACCACGTCGAGTGCGTGGCGCTGCTGAGCCGCTAGCGCAGGAGCGCGTACAGGGAGAACACCACAGCGCAGGCGAACAGCAGCAGCGCGCACGCCGTGAGCCCGGTGCGCACCACGGCGTGGCGCTCGGACTCGCCGGGCAGTGCCACGGTGGAGACGCCGTTGAGGGTGATTCCCGCGCCGATCAGCATGAACGCGGCCTCGGTGGGCCCGGGGTCCAGTACCAGCAGCACGATGCCACCGGCCAGGAGCAGGACTCCCGCGGCGAGCGTGAACCTGCCCGAGCGTCGTCGCTGTGGGTGTGCGTCGGCGGACATGGAGTCACCTCCCGACCGCTGACGGTAGCAGTTCCGGTGCTCAGAAGCCGAGCAGAACCTTGCCCGAGGCGGAGGCGTCCCTGGCGACGGCGAACGCGGTGGCGGCCTCGGACAATGGGAACTCGTGGCTGATCACCGGCGCCGTGTGCAGCGAGCCGTCGGCCATCGCGGCGACCACCTCGGTGAGCTCGGCGTGGAACCGGAACGACCCGGTGACGGTCAGCTCGCGGGTGGCGACCAGTCCGGACAGGAACGGTTGCTCCGGCGTCGGGGGCAGGCCGAGCAGCACGAGCCGCCCGCCGCGGCGCAGCGCGCCCACGGCCGTCGACACGCCGGCCGCGGACCCCGAGGAGTCGATGGCGACGTCGGCCTCGAGGTCCTCGGGCGCGTTCCCGAGGACCGTGCGCGTGGCGCCCAGTTCGGTGGCCAGCCGCAGCGGGCGCTCGTGCAGGTCGCTCACCACGATCTCGCCCGCGCCCGCCCGGCGCAGTACCGCCACGACGAGCGCGCCGATCGGCCCCGCGCCGACGACGAGCACGCGCCTGCCTGCCACCTCGCCCGCTCGCGACACGGCGTGCCAGGCGACCGACGCCGGTTCGGCGAGCGCGGCCGTGCGCACGTCCAGACCCTCCGGCAGTGCCACGAGCCTGCTCGCGTCCACCACGTGCCGCTCCGCGAACGCGCCGTCGGTGTGCGGGAACCGCGCCGCGGAGCCGAGATAGCTCGTGTGCGGGCACAGGTTCTGCCGGCCCTCGGCGCAGAAGCGGCAGGTGCCGCACGGAGTCGCGGGATGGACCGTGACGGGGGTGCCCTCGGCGGGGCCGGAGCCGTCGGCGGCCGCTCGCGCGACGTGCCCGGACACCTCGTGCCCGAGCACCATCGGCCCCCGCAGCACGGACTCTCCGACGGCGCCGTGCGCGTCGTAGTGCAGGTCCGAACCGCACACGCCGCCGTGGGCGATGGCCACCACCGCCTCGTGCGGCGCCGGTTCGCGCAGGGTGCGGGTCTCCACGCGCAGGTCGCCCGCCGCGTGCGCCACCAGTGCCCGGTACTCCACGGGGTGCTCCGTTCTCGTTCGCGTCAGACGACGGCGGTCATGCCGCCGTCGACGAACAGGACCTGGCCGTTGACGAACGCCGAGGCGTCGGAGGCGAGGAAGACCGCGGGCCCCACCAGGTCCTCGGTCCGGCCCCAGCGCCCCGCGGGCGTGCGCCCGGTGACCCAGGCGCTGAAGTCGGCGTCGGCCACGAGTGCCGCGGTGAGCTCGGTGTCGAAGTAGCCGGGCGCGATGCCGTTGACCTGCAGGCCGTGCCCCGCCCACTCGGCCGTCATGGCCTGGGTGAGGTTGCGCAGTCCGCCCTTCGCCGCCGTGTACGCCGCTATCGACGGCCTGGCCAGCGCCGTCTGCACCGAGCAGATGTTGATGATCTTGCCCCGGCCACGCTCGAGCATGCCACTGGCCACGGCCCTGCCGACCACGAACGCACTGGTCAGGTCGGTGCGCAGCACCGCCTCCCAGTCGGCCAGCGCGAGCTCCAGCATCGGCTGCCGGTGCTGGAAACCCGCGTTGTTGACGAGGATGTCGATGCCACCGTGGCGCTCGGTCAGCGCGGCGACACCGGCCGAGACGGCCGCCTCGTCGGTGACGTCGAACGCCACCGCCTCGGCGCCGAGCTCGGCGCGCGCGGCTTCGAGCCGGTCCGGATCACGGCCGTTGAGCACGACCGTGGCGCCTGCCGCGGCCAGCCCCGCGGCGATCGCCCTGCCGAGGCCCCGGCTGCTGCCGGTGACGAGCGCGACCCGGCCGGTGAGGTCGAACAGTGTGTGCGACAAAGGATTCTCCCGGTTCAGGCGAGCACGAAGATCAGGCTCGAGAGGGCGAAGCCCATGAGGCCGATCGTGGTCTGCATGACGGTCCAGGTCTTCAGCGTCGTCTTCACGTCCATTCCGAAGAACCGGCCGACGAGCCAGAACCCGGAGTCGTTGACGTGCCCGGCCGTGACCGAGCCCGCGGCGAGGGCGAGCACGAGCGCGGCCAGCTCCACACCGTTGAACCCGGCGCCGAGCACCAGCGGCTGCACCAGCACCGCGGCGGTGGTGAGCGCGACCGTCGCCGAGCCCTGCGCGATCCGCAGCACGGCGGCGATGAAGTACGCGGCCACGATCACCGGCAGGCCCAGGTCGGACATCGTGTCCGAGAGCGCGTCACCGATGCCGCTGGCCCGCAGCACTCCGCCGAACATGCCGCCCGCGCCGGTGATCAGGATGATCGAGCACACCGGGCCGAGCGCGGAGTCGAGGAGCTTCTCCACCGTCTCCCTGCCGCGGCCACGCCGCGTGCCGAGCACGTAGGTGGCGACGAACACCGTGATCAGCAGTGCCACCGGGGTGGAGCCGATCGCCTGCGCGAGCTGGAACCACGACGCGTTCTCGTCGAGCCAGCTCGCCGTTCCCGCGGTGTTCAGACCCGTGTCGGCGAAGATCAGCACCAGCGGCAGGAGCAGCAGCGCGACGACCGTGCCCGCCTTGGGAGGGTTCTCGACGTCCTCCTCCTGCGTGCCGCCCGCCAGGATGTCCGGCACGTCCAGCACGATCCGCTTGCCCACCCACAGGCCGTAGAGGTAGCTCGTGGCGAACCAGGTGGGGATGGCGACGATCAGGCCCAGCAGGATCACCAGGCCGACGTCGGCGCCGAGCAGGCCACTGGCCGCGACCGGGCCGGGGTGTGGCGGGACGTAGATGTGCATCACCGAGAACGCGCCCGCGGCGGGCAGGCCGTAGCGCAGCACGCCGCCGCCGAGCCGTCTCGCGACGGAGAACACCACCGGCAGCATCACGACCAGGCCGGCGTCGAAGAAGATCGGGAAACCGAAGATCAGCGACGCGATTCCCAGCGCGAGCGGGGCGCGTTCCTCGCCGAACCGGTTGATCAGCGAGTCCGTCAGCACCTGCGCGCCGCCGCTGACCTCGACCAGCCTGCCGAGCATCGCGCCGAGCCCGACGAGCAGCGCCACGTCCGCGAGCGTCGAGCCGAACCCGTCGGTCAGGGTATCGATCACCTGGCCCGAGGGGATCCCGGTGGCGAACGCCGTGACGATGCTGACCGTCACCAGCGCCAGGAAGGGATGGACGCGCAGTCTGATGATGAGGAACAGCAGGACGGCGATCGCGCCGCCCGCGATGGCCAGGAGGGGACCGGCGCCGAGGGTCTGGGTCCACTCGTCGGTGTTCATACGTGAGCTCCGTTGCTTCCGTGCGTGAGAGGGACTTGCTCAGGCGGGCAGGCCGAGCCGCGCGAGCGCGGTCGCGGCGACCCGCTCGGGGCCGTCGGTGACGTCGACGGTGACGCCGTCCTCGCCGGTGGCGAGGGGTTCGAGGTCGGCGAACTGGGAGCCGAGCAGTGAGGGCGGCATGAAGTGCCCCGAGCGCGCGGCCAGGCGGGCGCCGACGGTGTCGGTGGTGCCGTGCAGGTAGACGAACCGGACGTGCGCGGTCGCCTCGCGGAGGATGTCGCGGTAGGCGCGCTTGAGCGCCGAACACGTCACGACGGTGTTCTCGCCCGCGGCGTCGCACTCGCTGATCCAGTCGCGGATCGCGCGCAGCCACGGCTCCCGGTCGGCGTCGGTGAGCGGCGTGCCCGCCGACATCTTCTCGATGTTGGACCGCGGGTGGAACTCGTCGGCTTCGGCCATGCGCCAGTCGAGTCTGTCCCTGAACAGCTCGGCGATGGTGGTCTTGCCCGAGCCGGACACACCCATCACCACCAGGCACGTCGACGTCATGACCGCTCCTCGTTGAAAGGTACTATCTTTGGCGCCGAAAGATAACACCATTGGCGGACGAGGGGGAAGTACCCCTCGGAGATAGGCTCGGACCGTGGACGTGGGATACGAGTCTGGTGTCGAGGTCAGGCACAGTTCTGTGCTGGACACCATCGGGCTCGAGATCACGTGCGGCGAGCTGGCGCCCGGCGACGTCCTCACGCTCGACCGCATCCAGGAACGCTTCTGCGTCTCCCGCACGGTCGCGCGCGAGACGATGCGGATCCTGGAGTCGATGGGTCTGGTCATCTCGCGGCGGCGGGTGGGGATCACCGTGCAGCCGCGCGACTCGTGGAACGTCTTCGACCCCAGGGTCATCTGGTGGCGGCTGTCCGGGACGGGCCGTGACGAGCAGCTGCGCTCGCTGACCGAACTGCGCATCGCGGTGGAGCCGCTGGCGGCGGGCGCGGCGGCGCGCAGCGCGTCGGCGGCGGAGCGCGCCCGCGTGGTCGAGGTGGGGGCGCAGATGCGGGTGCTGGGCGAGGCGGGCGAGCTCGATGAGTTCCTCGAACTCGACATCGCCTTCCACGAGGTGCTGCTGCGCGCGAGCGGCAACGAGATGTTCGGCGCGCTCGCCGACGTGGTGGCCGCGGTGCTGCGCGGCCGCACCCAGCTGGGGCTTATGCCGCACCAGCCGGTGCCCGAGGCGCTCGACCTGCACGAGGAGGTCGCCGCCGCCGTGGCCGGCGGCCGCGCCGTGGACGCCGAGGACGGCATGCGAGAACTCCTCGCGGAGGTCCGCGACGCGATGCTCCCCCTCTGGCGCCGCTAACGCGCCCGGCGCGAGTCCCCCGCTCGGGCCCGCGAGTCCCCCGCTCCGGCGCGCGAGTTCTGCATTCGGGCGCGCGAGTCCCCCGCTCCAGACTGCGAGTTCTGCGCTCGGGTGCGAGTCGTGCGCTCCAGGCCGCGAGTTGTGCAGTCCTGACGGCGAACTCGACCGTCAGGCCTCGCGGGCGGCGATGCCGGGGTAGGAGAGCACGAGTCCGGACTCGTCGTAGAGCAGGGTGCAGCTGAACTCGAAAGCGCGGGCGGCGTAGTCGTAGCGTTGCCTGCCGCCGTCGTTGTCGAGACGCCGGTAGGCCTGTTCCAGACGTTCGATGGTGAGATCCGCCGCGCGGACGTACGCCGCGGGCGCCGCCGCGCGGTCTCCGGCGGCCAGCGCGAGGCGGTGCACCGGCAGGGTGTTGGTCATCGCCGAGGACTCCAGGTCTACGTCGAGGCAGCCGTCGAGCCGGGGCGCGGCGGCGTCGTCGATGCGCCAGTGGCCGTCGCCGTCGGCGTCGAGGACGGTGGTGCGCGCGCCGGTCGCCCAGCGGGCGGTCACCTCCGCGCGTCGCGTCCGCCAGCCGCCGTCCACGGTGATGTCGTATCCGACGATCCACGGAACCTCGTGCTCGACCGCGGTGGTGCAGCCACGGATCCGGTACCCGTCGCCGGCTCGCTCGAAGTAGGCGACCTCGAATCCGAGCCGGGCCAGCTCGTGTGACCACGCGGCGCTCGCGGGCGGTGCGGCGAAGGCCATACCGCCACGGTAGCCGCGAACGTGCCGGTCGCGACGCCGGACGGTTCGGCTGGCGGTCTGGAGCGCACGACTCGTGGTCGGGAGTGCACGACTCGCGGTCCGGCATGCACGACTCGCGCGCGGCTCTGCACGACTCGCGGTCCCGGGCGCACGACACGCACTCTGGAATGCACGACCCGCGGAGCCGGCGGCGCGACCATCCGGCCGGAAGGTGCGATTCGCGAGCGGGAGCGCGCAACTCACGCGCCCGAGTGCGGGACTCGCGAGCCGGAGTGGGGGACTCGCGCGCCCGAGTGCACAACTCGCGGGTTAGGGGGTTGCGTCCTGCGCCAGTAGGTCGGCGCATTTCTCGCCGATCGCCATCGTGGTGATGCACGGGTTCACCGCCACCAGGAACGGCATGGCGGAGCCGTCGGCGACGCGCAGGCCCTCCACGCCGCGCACCCGCAGCCGCTCGTCGAGCGGAGCCAACGGGTCGCTCGCGGGCCCCATCTTCACCGTGCACGCGGGATGGTAGACGGTGTTGTGCGTCTTGCACAGGTAGTCGGCGATCTCGTCGTCACTCGTCGCGTCTACCCCGGGCGCCAGCTCGGGTCCCGCCCACTCGGCCATCGCGGGCTGGGACACGATCTTGCGCGCCAGCCGGATCCCGTACGTCATCACCGCCAGGTCGTGCGGGTCGGTGAAGTACCGCGGATCCACCTTCGGCTTGTCGCGGAAGTCCCTGGTGCGCAGGCGGACCGTGCCGGTGGAACGGGCGCGGGTGACGTTCGGCGTCAGGCAGAACCCGTTCTCCGTGGTCGGGTAGCCGTGCCGCAGAGTGTTGAGGTCGAACGGCACGGAGCCGTAGTGGAACATCAGGTCCGGCCGGTCGAGCCTCGGGTCCGTCCTGGTGAAGATGCCGATCTCCCACCACTGCGTCGACTCGGTGATCATCGGCCTGCGCGCCTCCCACTGGATGACGCCCTCGGGATGGTCCTGCAGGTTCTCGCCGACGCCGGGGGAGTCCACCAGCACCTCGATCCCGAGCCCGATGAGGTGCTCGGCCGGCCCGATCCCCGAGAGCATCAGCAGCTTGGGCGTGTCGATGGCGCCGGTGCTCACGATCACCTCGCGCCGTGCCACGATCCGTTCGCTGTGCAGCAGGTCCTCGGTGAGCACCTCCACGCCGGTGCAGCGCAGCCCGTCGAACGTGAGCCGCTTGGCCCGCACCCCGGTGCGAACCTCCAGATTGGACCGCTTTCCCAGGATAGGGTGCAGGTAGGACACCGACGCCGACGAGCGCGTGCCGTCCTCCCGCGCGTTGATCTGGAACCAGTTGGCGCCGTGGGTCACGGTGGTGCCGGAGTTGAACTCGGTGCGCGGGATCCCCGCCTGCTCGCACGCCTGCAGCAGCGCGGCGCCCGTGGGGTCCTTCGGCGGCACCGAGCGGATCGTCACCGGACCCGAGCGGCCGTGGTGCTCGCCGGGCCCGTCGTTGGTCTCGAGCTCGCGGTACAGCGGGAAGACGTCGGCGGCCGACCAGCCGGGCAGGCCGAGCGAGGCCCACTCGTCGAGATCCTCGGCAGGTGCCCAGAACGCGATGCACGAGTTGTGCGACGAGCAGCCGCCGAGCACCTTCGCCCTCGCGTGCCGCAGGAACGAGTTGCCAGCCTCCTGCGGCTCGACGAGGTAGTCCCAGTCGTAGCCCGACTCCAGCAGCTCCATCCACCTGGTCAGCTCCAGCACCGCAGGCGCGTCCACATCGGATGGTCCGGCTTCCAGCAGGCACACGGTCGCGTTCTCGTTCTCCGAGAGGCGGGCCGCCACGACCGATCCGGCCGTGCCGCCGCCGACGACGACGTAGTCGAACTCGCGGGTCACGCTGTCTCCTTGTCCTCGGGCTCGTCCTCGGGCGAATCGAGCGCGTGGTCGGGTAGCACTCCGCTGCCCCGGCGCAGGAAGAACCAGTAGTAGGCGAACCCGAGCGCGGCGACGATGCCGATGAACAGCACCGCACCCCACTGCAGATACCAGTGGTAGGGCGGCTCCGCGTTGTAGACGTCGCGACGTGGCCAGGCGAGGTTCACGACCATCCCCGCGCCCCACAGCACGCCGAGGATGTTCACCGGAAGCCCCCACCGGCCGAGCGAGAAGTACCCGCCGCCGGTGTCGGGTGGCGGCCACTGCCCGCGCAGCCGCTTGACGAGCATCGGGATCGTCACCAGCAGGTACGCCAGGTAGATCATGACGATGCCGATGCTGGTGATCACGGTGAAGATCTGGGGCTGACCGACGTTGACGACCAGGATCACCACGGCGAGCGCGCCGGTGACGAGCGCGGGCACCACCGGGGTCCGACGTTTCGGGTCCACTGTGGCCAGAATCCGGCCCGCGGGCAGGTTGTTGTCGCGCGCCATCGCGAACATCATGCGGATGGCCGCCGACTGCACGGCCAGGTTGCAGACCGTGATCGCGATGACCACCGACCACAGCAGCGCCGTGCCGAGCCCGCTGCCGAGCGTGTTCAGCACGATGAACTGCAGTCCGCCCTCGGCGATGCGCGGGTCGGTGATGTCACCCACCGCCATGAGTGCGAACAGCAGGATAAGCCCGCCGATCAGGAACGACGCGATGAGCGCGCGCAAGATCGCGCGGGGAGCGTTGCGGCGCGGGTTGTGGCTCTCCTCGCCGAGCGAGCTCGCCGTGTCGAACCCGTACATCACGTAGGTCGAGGCGAGCGCGGCGATGAGGAACGCGCCCAGGTAGCCGCCGGGACGGCCCTCGCCGGTGCCCTGCGTCTCGAACACCACGCCGGGCCCGCGCGTGATGTTCACGGCCAGCAGGATGATCAGCAGCACGGCCGCGATCAGCTCGATGAACACGCCCGCGCTGTTGATGCGCGCCATGAGCTTGACGCCGTAGGCGTTGACGGCGGTGGTGAACACGATCAGCGCCGTGCCCAGGATGACGGCGTTGAGGGCGTCGTCGCCGGAGAACCGGAAGATGTCCGAGATCTGCGGCAGCGTGATCTGGTAGGCCAGCGCCACGGCGGCGATCGTGACGATCGAGGCGGTGAGCATCATCCACCCCGCCAGCCACGCCACGTGCCTGCTGCCCATGCGCTTCGACCAGTTGTAGATCGAGCCCGCCACCGGGTAGTGCGCCGCGAGCTCGGCGAACGACAGGGCCACCATGAGCTGGCCGACGAACACCATCGGCCACGACCACCAGTAGGCGGGCCCGCCGAAGCCGAAGCCGAAGTAGAAGAGCTGGAACGTGCCGGTCAGGATCGAGATGTAGCTGATCCCGGCCGCGAAGGTGTGGAAGTTGCCGAGCGATCTCTGGAGCTGGGGCTTGTAACCGAATCCGGCGAGCCCGTCATCGACCCTGTCAGCGCTCATGGCCGTCCCTCTCGCGTCAGGCGTCTCCCGAGAACCAGCGCGGCGGCTCGGGCCGCAGGTTCTGATAGATGTGCTTGACCTCCTGGTACTCGGCCAGCCCCGCCGGCCCGAGCTCCCGTCCGAAGCCGGACTGCTTGAACCCGCCCCACTCGGCCTGCGGCAGGTATGGATGGAAGTCGTTGATCCAGACGGTTCCGTGACGCAGCCGGTCCGCGACGCGCTGCGCGCGGGAGACGTCGGAGGTGAACACCGCGCCCGCGAGCCCGTAGTGGGTGTCGTTGGCGATGCGCACGGCGTCGTCCTCGTCGGTGAAAGTCTCCACCGTCAGCACCGGTCCGAACGACTCCTCGGTGACCGCGGTGCTGCCCTGCGCGACGTCGTCGAGCACGGTCGGCAGGTAGTAGAAGCCAGCGGCGAGCTTCTCGTCGGAGGGCCTGCGCCCGCCGGTGCGCAGCACGGCGCCCTCGGTCAGCGCGGTCTCGACGTAGCGCTCGACCTTCTCACGATGCGCAGCCGAGACGAGGGGGCCGGTCTCGGCCTCGGGGTCGAACGGTCCGCCGAGGCGGATCAGCTCGGCGCGGCGCACGACCTCGGCGACGAAGGCGTCGTGGATCTCGTCCTGCACGATCAGCCGGGAGCCCGCGGAGCACACCTGGCCGGAGTGCAGGAAGATCGCCGTCAGCGCGTAGTCGACGGCGGTCTCGAAGTCGGCGTCGGCGAACACGACGTTGGGGTTCTTGCCGCCCAGCTCCAGTGCGACCTTTTTCACGGTCGCCGCGGCTGAGGCGGCGATCACGCGCCCGGTGGCCAGCCCGCCGGTGAACGACACGAGGTCGACGTCGGGCGACTCGGACAGCGGGGCACCGACCGCGGCGCCCGCGCCCAGCACCAGGTTCGCGACCCCGCCTGGCAGGCCCGCCTCGGTGAGAATCCGCATGAGCAGGATCGCCGTGTGGGGGGTCAGCTCACTCGGCTTGAGCACGAAGGTGTTGCCCGCGGCGAGCGCGGGAGCGACCTTCCACGCCGTTTGGAGCAGCGGGTAGTTCCACGGGGTGATGAGCCCGCACACGCCCACGGGCTCGTGCACGATCCGGCTGAAGGCGTCGGCGGAACCGGTGTCGACCACGCGGCCCGCGTCCTGGCCAGCGAGCTTGCCGAAGTAGCGGAAGCACGCGGCGATGTCGGCCATGTCGATCTCGCTCTCCACCAGGCGTTTGCCGGTGTCGAGCGACTCGGCCCTGGCGAAGGCGTCGCGGTCGCGTTCGAGCAGCTCCGCCACGCGCAGCAACAGGCTGCCGCGCTCCCAGGACGAGGTGGAGCGCCACTCACCGGCGTCGAAAGCGGCCCTGGCCGCGGCGATCGCGCGCGTGGTGTCCTGCGCGGTGCCTTCGTCCACTGTGGCGACGAGGGAGCCGTCGGCGGGGCAGTGGATGTCCCGCGTGCCGCCCGAGGCCGCTCCGACCCACTCGCCGCCGATGAAGAAGTCCGCCATGTGTGAGTTTCTCCGTAGTTCGACAATGGTTCACGACCGTACCGCTGCCCTGGTGACGGCTCCACCCGGTCGAGGCCGAGTTCGTCGCCGTGAGGCTCTCCTAGACTAGGCGGACGAGGTATCGAACCAACGGGCGAGCGAGGTGGAGCGTGACGTTGCTGGAGTCCGTGCACGGGCCGGCTGACCTCAGGCGGATGGACCACGAGCAATTGGGTGTGCTGGCCGAGGAGATCAGGCAGTTCCTTGTCGACAAGGTGTGCACGACCGGCGGTCACCTGGGGCCGAACCTGGGGGTCGTCGAGCTGACGATGGCGCTGCACCGCGTCTTCGACTCGCCGACCGACTCGATCCTGTTCGACGTCGGTCACCAGGCCTACGTGCACAAGATCGTCACGGGGCGCCGCGATGGTTTCGACCAGCTGCGCCAGCAGGGGGGCCTCGCGGGCTACCCGGCGCGTGCCGAGAGCGACCACGATCACGTCGAGAACAGCCACGCCTCCACCGCCCTGTCCTACGCGGACGGTCTGGCCAAGGCCTACCAGCTCGCGGGCGGCGGCAGGCACGTCGTCGCCGTGGTCGGCGACGGTGCGCTCACCGGCGGGATGTGCTGGGAGGCGCTCAACAACATCGCCGCCAACCCCGAGCACCCGGTCGTGATCGTCGTCAACGACAACGGCCGTTCGTACTCGCCGACGATCGGCGGGCTCGCGGAGCACCTCGCGGCGCTGCGCCTGCGCCCGGCCTACGAGCGCATCCTCGACGGGGGCCGGGAGCTGCTGCAGCACACCCCCGTGGTCGGCAAGCCGCTCTACACGGCGCTGCACGCGGCGAAGGCGGGCCTCAAGGACGCCATCAGCCCCCAGGTGATGTTCTCCGACCTCGGCCTCAAGTACTTTGGCCCGGTCGACGGCCACGACATCGCCGCACTGGAGAAGGCGCTGCACAACGCGAAGTCCTTCGGCGGGCCGGTGATCGTGCACGCGGTGACGGAGAAGGGGCACGGGCACCCGCCGGCCGTCAACGACGAGGCCGACCAGATGCACCAGACCGATCCGATCGACCCGGAGACGGGCCTGCCGCCGAAGAAAGGGCCCAGCTGGACGTCGGTGTTCTCCGACGAGCTCGCCCGCATTGGCGCCGACCGCGAGGACGTCGTGGCCGTCACCGCGGCCATGCTGCGCTCCACCGGGCTGCACAAGTTCGCCGAGGCCTACCCGGACCGCTGGTACGACGTCGGCATCGCCGAGCAGCACGCCGTCACCTCGGCGGCAGGCCTCGCGATGGGCGGACTGCATCCGGTGGTCGCCGTCTACGCCACGTTCCTCAACCGGGCCTTCGACCAGGTGCTGATGGACGTGGCGCTGCACAAGCAGCCCGTCACGCTGGTGCTGGACCGCGCGGGCATCACCGGTCCCGACGGCCCCAGCCACCACGGCATGTGGGACCTCTCACTGCTCGGCATGGTGCCGGGTATGAAGGTGGCCGCGCCGCGCGACGCCGACACGTTGCGGGAGGAGCTGCGTGAGGCCGTCGCCGTCTCGGACGGTCCGACGGCGCTGCGCTTCTCGCGTGGTGGCGTGGTGCGGTCGGTGCCCGCGCAGGAGCGCGTCGGCACCGTCGACGTGCTGCGACGCGGGGCCAGCGAGGACGTGCTGCTGGTCGTCGTGGGTGCCTTCGCGCAGCTCGGTCTCGCCGCGGCGGACCGGCTGGCCGACCAGGGCATCGGCGTGACCGTGGTGGACCCGAGGTGGGTGCTTCCGGTGCCGGGGGAGCTCGTCGAACTGGCCGCGAACCACCGGCTCGTGGTGACCGTCGAGGACAGTGGCCGGCACGGTGGCTTCGGTTCCGCGCTCGCCACCGCGCTGCGCGACGCGGACTGCGACGTCCCGCTGCGTGATCTCGGTGTGCCGCAACGCTTCCTGGAGCACGGGACGCGCGATCAGGTGCTCGCCGAGATCGGCCTCACGGCACAGGACGTGGCGCGCAAGGTCACCGAGTGGGCCGCGAACCGGCTCGGCGACGCGCAGCCCGCTCCCGGCCCCGTGGAGTCGCCGCGGGACTGAGGGGCCGTGTGGGTCCTAGAAATCCCATTCCTCCTTCACACAGGAAGCTCTCAGATATCTGTGACACGGTGTTGACGTGCGGGTATTGGTAGTTGAGGACGAGGCGCCTCTGGCCGAGGCGATCGCGCGCGGACTGCGGCGCGAGGGTATGGCGGTGGACGTCGCGTTCACGGGCGACGAGGGCCACGAGAAGGCGGCCATCACGCGCTACGACGTCGTGCTGCTCGACCGCGACCTGCCGGGGATGTCGGGTGACGATCTCTGCAAGGAGATCGTCACCTCCGGGGAGCTGACGCGCGTGCTCATGCTCACCGCCAGCGGTGCGGTGTCCGACCGCGTCGAGGGACTGTCGCTGGGCGCCGACGACTACCTGGGCAAGCCGTTCGCGTTCCCCGAACTGGTGGCGCGCGTGCGCGCGCTGGGCAGGCGCGCGACGCCGGCCACGCCGCCGGTGCTGACGGCGGCCGATGTCGAACTGGACCCGTCGCGGCGCACCGTGCGCAGGGCGGGTGAACTCGTGGAGCTCACCCGCAAGGAGTTCGGGGTGCTGGAGGTACTGCTCTCGGCGGGTGGCGCCGTCGTCAGCAGTGAGGACCTGCTCGAGCGCGTGTGGGACGAGAACGCCGACCCGTTCACCACCACCGTGCGCGTCACCGTGATGACGCTGCGCAAGAAGCTGGGTGAGCCGGGCATCATCGACACGGTCGTGGGCTCCGGTTACCGGGTGCCGGGCGCGGGCTCGAGTATGGGGTCTGGTTCGCTCGCGGAGTGATCCGCCGTACGGGACTTCCGGTGCGCAGCCTGCGCGCTCGTATCACCGTGCTCGCGACCGTGCTGGCCGCGATCGTCAGCGTCGTGCTGCTGTGGCTGGCGTGGACCCTCGTCGGCGACGCCGTG
Organism: Prauserella cavernicola; assembly: GCF_016595675.1. Classification (GTDB taxonomy): domain Bacteria; phylum Actinomycetota; class Actinomycetes; order Mycobacteriales; family Pseudonocardiaceae; genus Prauserella_A; species Prauserella_A cavernicola. Next base: position 199,681 of record NZ_JAENJH010000011.1, read on the forward strand.
GCCGCGGTGCCCGACCTGCCGCCGGGCACGCTGGTGCGGGTCGACGGCAACCAGGTGGAGGCCACGGTGCTCGCCGAGCACCTCAAGGATGCCGCGCGGCAGCGGGTGCTGGTCGCGGGGTCGATCGCGTTCTGCTTCGTGGTGGCCGCGGCGGGCGTCCTGGCGTGGACGCTCACCTCGCGTGTGCTGCGCCCGCTGCGCGAGATCACCGACACCGCCCAGCGGCTCTCCGTGGAGTCCATGGGGGAGCGCATCGGTGCACTGTCCACTCGCGACGAACTCGCCGAGCTGGCCCACACCTTCGACGCGATGCTCGACCGGCTGCAGGCCGCGTTCGAGGCCCAGCGGCACTTCGTGGCCAACGCGAGTCACGAGCTGCGCACGCCCTTGGCGGTGATCCGCACCGAGCTGGACGTGACGCTGTCCGACGAGCAGGCCGACGAGCCGGAGCTGCGCCGCATGGCCGGGGTCGTGCGCGACGCCACCGAGCGGGCCGAGCAGCTCGTGGGCTCGCTGCTGCTGCTCGCGCGCACCGACGGTGCGGGCCTCGTGCTGAGTGAGCCCGTGGACCTCGCCGCGGTGGCGAGCAGCGCCTGGAGCGCGGTGAAGACCGAGGCGGAGGGCCGGGGACTGCGGGCGGAGTTCCACCTGCCTCCCGCGCTCACCACGGGTGACTCCGCGCTGCTGGAGCGGGTGGCGGGCAACCTGCTGGAGAACGCCGTGCGGCACAACGTCGATGGCGGCTGGCTGGACGTCGCCACCGAACAGGGCCCGCGCAGGGTGACGTTGCGCGTGCGCTCGTCGGGCCCGCTCATCGACCCCGCCACCGTCTCCGAGCTGTTCGAGCCCTTCCGCAGGGCCGGGGTCGCGCGCACGGCGCGCTCGGGCGCGGGACTGGGGCTCTCGATCGTGCGCGCCGCGGTGCAGGCCCACGGTGGCGTGGTCACCGCCGAGCCGGTGGTCGGTGGTGGGCTCTCGGTCACGGTCCACCTGCCCCCGTCGCCGTAGCGGGTTACGGTCGGGGCATGGTTTCCGAAGTCGAGCTCAACAACGGCGCACGCATTCCCCAGCTCGGGTTCGGGGTCTACAAGATCCCGGACGACGAGGTGGTCACCGCCGTCACCACGGCCTTCGAGGCCGGGTACCGATCCATCGACACGGCGACGCTGTACCGCAACGAGCGGGGTGTCGGCCAGGCCGTGGCGAAGTCCGGGCTCGCGCGGGAGGACGTGTTCGTCACCACCAAGCTGTGGAACACCGATCAGGGCTACGACGAGGCGCTGCGCGCGTTCGACGCCAGCCTGGGCGAACTCGCGCTCGACTACGTCGACCTGTACCTGATCCACTGGCCGGTGCCGAGCAAGGATCGCTACGTCGACACGTGGCGCGCGCTCGAGAAGATCGCCTCCGACGGCCGCGCCCGCACGATCGGCGTCTCGAACTTCCAGGTGGCGCACCTGGAGCGGCTCATCGCCGAGACCGGCGTGGTGCCCGCGGTGAACCAGATCGAGCTGCACCCGTGGCTGCAGCAGGCCGAGCTGCGCGCGTTCCACGCCGAGCACGGCATCGCCACCGAGGCGTGGAGCCCGATCGCGCGCGGCGGCGAGCGGCTCGCGGACAACGAGGTGATCGGCGCGGCCGCGCGCAAGCACGGCAAGACCCCGGCCCAGGTGGTGCTGCGCTGGCACCTGGAGCTCGGCACGATCGTGATCCCGAAGTCGGTGACGCCGGAGCGGATCGCGCAGAACATCGACGTCTTCGACTTCGAGCTCGACCAGGACGACCTCGCGGCGTTCGCGACGCTGGAGGCCGGCGAGCGCCTGGGCCCGGACCCGGACACGCTCAGCTAGTCGTATAACGATCTATACGGCGGCTCCCTGGGGCGCGCGCCCCAGGGAGCCGCCGGTACAGGACCAGGCTCAGGACGCCGGGACCGACGCCACGCCGGGCGCCAGGAAGGGCTTGCCGTTCACGGCCTCCGACACACCCGCGCGGTCCAGGTACGGCGTGATGCCACCGAGCCAGAACGGCCAGCCGGCGCCGAGGATCAGGCACAGGTCGATGTCCTGCGCCTCGGCGACCACGCCCTCGTCGAGCATGATGCGCACCTCCTCGGCCAGCGCGGCGAGCGCCCGTTCCCGCACCTGCTCGGCGGTCGAGGGCGCGTCGCCCTGCTGCCACAGCGCGGCGACCTCGGGGTCGACCGTCTGGTCACCCGAGGAGTCCCACTGCCACACGGCCGACTTCCCGGCCCCGACGAAGCGCCTCAGGTTCTCGCTCACGCCGAAGCGGTCGGGGAACGCGTCGTGCATGGTCTCCGCCACGTGCAGGGCCACGGGCGGGCCGACCAGCTGCAGCAGCGTCAGCGGCGACATCGGCAGCCCCAGCGGGTCGAGCGCGGAGTCGGCGACCTCGAACGGAGTGCCCTCGTCCACCGCGGCCAGCACCTCGCCGAGGAAGCGCGTGAGCAGCCGGTTCACCACGAACGCCGGCGCGTCCTTCACCAGCACGCTCGACTTCTTCAGCTGCTTGGCCACCGCGAACGCGGTCGCCAGTGCGGCGTCGTCGGTCGACTCGCCGCGCACGATCTCCAGCAGCGGCAGCACGGCCACCGGGTTGAAGAAGTGGAACCCGACCACGCGCTCGGGGTGCCGGAGTTCCGCCGCCATCGCGGTGACCGACAGCGAGGACGTGTTGGTCGCGAGGATCGCCTCGGGGCCGACGTGCTGTTCGACCTCGGCGAAGACCGTGCGCTTGACGCCGGGTTCCTCGAACACCGCCTCGATCACGAAGTCGGCATCGGCGAACGCGGCCTTGTCGAGCGAACCCGACACCAGTGCGGTCAGCCGGTTGGCCTCGTCGGGCGAGATCCGCGACTTGTCCCGCAGCTTGCCGATCTCGTCGTGCACAAAGGACACTCCCTTGTCGACCCGCTGCTGGTCGATGTCGGTGAGCACCACGGGAACCTTGAGCCTGCGTACGAACAGCAGCGCCAGCTGGCTCGCCATCAGACCCGCGCCGACGATGCCGACCTTGTTCACGGGCCGGGCCAGTGACCGGTCGGGTGCGCCGGCCGGCCGCTTGGCCCGTTTGTTGACGAGATCGAACGAGTACAGCCCCGCACGCAGCGGGTCGCTCAGCAGCAGGTCCGCCAGCGCGTCGGTCTCGGCCGCGTAGCCCGCGTCGAGGTCGGCGGTCCTGGCGAGCTCGAGCAGCTCGACGGCCTTGGTCGCGCCCGCCGAGGCGCCCTTGGTCCGTCCGTCCACAAGCGAGTGTGCCCGGGCCAGTGCGGCGTCCCACGCCTCGCCGCGGTCGATCTCGGGACGTGCGGGGGAGTGCTCGCCGCGCACGACCTTCGCCGCCCACAGCAGGGACTGCTCCAGGAAGTCGGCGGAGCCGAGCAGCTCGTCGACGATGCCCAGCTTGGCGGCCTGCGCCGGCTTGAGCATCTTGTTCTGGTTCAGCGCGTTCTCGAGGACCACGGTCACCGCGGCGTCGGGCCCGATCAGGTTCGGCAGCAGCTGCGTGCCGCCCCAGCCGGGGAAGAGACCGAGAAACACCTCGGGAAACGACAGCGCCGCGGTGTTGTCGGACAGCGTCCGGTAGTGGCACGACAGTGCGAGCTCGAGCCCGCCGCCCATCGCCGCGCCGTTGACGAAGGCGAAGGTCGGGATCGGCGACTCGGTGAACCGGCGGAACACGTCGTGGCCCGCCTGCGCGATCAGCCGCGCCAGCCCGGGCTCGGAGACCTGCTCGATGCCGGAGAGGTCGGCGCCGACTGCGAACACGAACGGCTTGCCGGTGACGGCGATCGCGGCAGGTCCCGCGGCGACGGCCTCGTCGAGCGCGGTGTTCGGGCTCACCAGGCTCTGCGGGCCGAACGTCGAGGGCCGCGTGTGGTCGTGGCCGTTGTCGATGGTGATCAGGGCGACGGGCGCCTCGAGCCCGGGCACCGGCACCAGCCGGGTCACCGCGCGCGTGACCACCTCGTCGGGAAAGGCCTGCGCGGCCTGCTCCGCGGTAATCACTTGTTCCCCTCCCAGTTCGGGTTCTCCCAGATGACCGAGCCGCCCATGCCGATGCCGATGCACATGGTGGTGAGGCCGTAGCGCACGTCGGGGCGCTCGGCGAACTGGCGCGAGAGCTGGGTCATGAGCCGCACGCCGGACGAGGCGAGCGGGTGGCCGCACGCGATCGCGCCGCCCCACTGGTTGACGCGCGGATCCTGTTCGGCGATGCCGAAGTGGTCGAGGAACGCCAGCACCTGCACGGCGAACGCCTCGTTGATCTCGAACAGGCCGATGTCGTCGATCGACAGCCCTGCCCGCGCCAGTGCCTTCTCGGTGGCTGGCACCGGTCCGACACCCATCACCTCGGGTTCGACCCCGGCGAAGGAGTAGCCGACCAGCCGCATGCCGACGGGCAGGCCCAGCTCGCGTGCCACCGACTCCTCGGCGAGCAGCGCGCCGGTGGCGCCGTCGTTGAGGCCTGCCGCGTTGCCCGCGGTGACCCGGCCGTGCGGGCGGAACGGCGTCTTCAACCCGGCGAGGCCCTCGAGGGTGGTGCCGGGCCGCGGCGGCTCGTCCTCGGTCACCAGGCCCCAGCCGAGCTCGGGGTGCCGCGTCGCGACGGGCACCAGGTCGGGGCCGATGTGGCCCGCCTTCACCGCGTCGGCGAAGCGCTCCTGGCTGCGCACGGCGTAGGCGTCGCAGCGCTGCTTGGTGATGGCGGGGAAGCGGTCGTGGACGTTCTCGGCGGTCTGGCCCATCACCAGCGCGGAGGGGTCCACGAGCTTGTCGGCCAGGAACCGGGGGTTCGGGTCGACGCCCTCGCCCATCGGGTGCCTGCCCATGTGCTCGACGCCGCCCGCGACCACCACGTCGTAGGCGCCGAACGCGATGCCGCTCGCGGTGGTGGTCACCGCGGTCATCGCGCCCGCGCACATCCGGTCGACGGCGAAGCCCGGCACCGACTTGGGCAGCCCGGCCAGCAGCGCGGCGGTCCGGCCGATGGTCAGGCCCTGGTCGCCGATCTGCGTGGTCGCGGCGACGGCGACCTCGTTCACGCGCTCGGGCGGCAGCTCGGGGTGCCGCCGCAGCAGCTCGCGGATGACCTTGACGACGAGGTCGTCGGCCCGGGTGTGGGCGTAGACCCCTTTCTCACCCGCCTTGCCGAAGGGGGTTCGCACCCCTTCGACGAAGGCGACGCTGCGCGCGGTTGCGGCTACGGATGCTCCTTGGTGCGGAAGGTCGAGATACTCGGATATCCGCACCCTAGCCTCAGTTACCCGTCGGTAACCAGGCGGGAGCCCCTGTCGGGTGGTTCACGCCGTGGCGTGCAGCGCCTTGCTGATCTCCGCCGCGGTGAGCTCCACCTGCCACGGCCGCGCGCCGTTCTCCCGCAGCGTCGCCGCGACGCCCTCGGGCGAGAGGTCCTCCGGCGGCCGCCAGCACGTCCGCCGGAGCAGGTCCGGCAGCAACAGGTTCTCGACCGGGAGCCGGTGGTGTTCGGCCAGCGTGGTCAGCGCCGCGCGCGCGGCGGAGAGCCGGGCGGCGGCGTCGGGGTCCTTGTCCGCCCAGCGGTTGGGCGGGGGAGGACCGTCGTTCGGCACCGACGGGCTCGGCAGCTCCGAGGAGGGCAGCACGCGGGCCGCCTGGAGGTGCCGTAGCCAGTTGTTCGTGTACCGGCGTTGCACTCGGCCGCTGAAGACCGGCAGCTCCTGCAGCTCCGCGATGGTGCGCGGGTCGGCGAGCACGGCGTTGATGATCGCGCTGTCCGGCAGCACCCGGCTCGGAGCACGGTCGCGCTTGCGGGCCTGCTCGTCGCGGGCCTCCCACAGCGCGCGCACGGCCGCGAGTCCCTTGGCGGTGCGGATCTTGTGGATGCCCGAGGTGCGCCGCCACGGCTCGGCCCTCGGCGCGGGCGGCGGTGCCGTGCGGACGGCCTCGAACTCCTGCTGGGCCCACTCGAGCTTGCCCTGTGCGGAGAGCTCGGCCTCCAGCTTCTCGCGCAACGGCACGAGCAGTTCGACGTCGAGGGCGGCGTAGTTGAGCCAGTCCGGCGGCAGCGGCCGCTTCGACCAGTCGGCGGCGCTGTGGCCCTTCTCCAGCTGGTAGCCGAGCAGGACCTCGACGAGCGTGCCGAGAGCGACCCGCTCGTAGCCCGCGAGCCTGCCGGCCAGCTCCGTGTCGAACAGCGACGGCGGATGCAGGTCGAGCTCGGCGAGGCACGGCAGGTCCTGGGAGGCGGCGTGCAGCACCCATTCGGCGCCGCTGAGCACCTCGGCGAGCGGTTTCAGCTCGTCGCGGACGGGGATGGGGTCGATGAGGAACGTGCCAGCGCCCTCGCGTCTCACCTGCACCAGGTACGCCTTGGGCCAGTACCGGTACCCGGAGGCCCGCTCGGTGTCGACGGCGATCGAGCCGCTGCCCGCCGCCAGCGCGTCGCACGCTTCGCGCAGCGCGGCGGCGTCCGAGATCACCGGCGGGGTTCCACCGGCGGGCTCGGTCAGCGGGATGGGCGCAGACTCCTCCAGCGTCTCGGAGGCGTGATCTGCGTTTTCCACAAGAATGAACCCTACGGGACGAGCTTGCCGCGCCTGGCTCGCCCGTCCCGCAGGGACGTCCTGTGCCTAGCGGATGACGCCGGCACGCATGGCCAGCGCCACCATCTGGGCCCGGTCGCCGGTGCCCAGCTTGCGCCCGATCCGCGACAGGTGTGACTTCACCGTGAGCGCGGAGAGGCTGAGCTCTTCACCGATCTCCTTGTTGGACTGCCCGTCGGCGACCAGCTGCAGTACCTCGACCTCGCGCGCCGAGAGCTCACGCGGGGTGTTGTCGGTGCCTGCGACCCTGGTGCCGGTGGCCAGCACAGGGGCCACGCTCGGGTCGGCGTAGACGCCGCCCTCGAGGACCCTGCGCACACCGTCGGTGACGACCACCGGCGATGCGGACTTCAGCAGGTAGGCCTGGGCACCCGCCTGGAACGCCGACCGAACCGCGTACGGGTCGTCCGACGAGGCGAGCACCACGACCCTGGGCCACCCGTTGCTGCGGAGTTCGGTGACCAGCTCGATACCGCTTCCGTCCGGAAGTCCGAGATCGAGGATGGCGAGGTCGCACGGACCCGTGGCCGCCGCTCTCGCCCTTGCCTCGGCTACGGTGGCAGCCTCGTGAACCGTTCCGGCGCCCATCTGCGCCAGTCGTGCGGCAATCGCCTCCCTCAAAAGTGGGTGGTCATCGACCACCAGCACGGAAAACAACTCTTCCCGCGGATGCGGAACCATGCTCGCCGGCAAAGCACCGGCTGGCGTGGAACGAACGGCCTGCGAAAAGCCGACGGCAGCCACGTCACTACCTCCCTGGAGTCGGTCGTGCCCCCCGACCGGCACCGGGACTTTCGGCCAATCAGCCGCGCCAGCTTTAGACCGAAAGTGGTGTCGTCGGATGCACTCTAGCCGCCCGAGTGGGTCAGTGGGGGGATCGAACGGGTATCGATCCCGATCGGGTAGTTACTCGCTGCCGCTCATGTAGCACGTTCGGGTTAATGCGCATGGGGTGGTTAACGGACGGCGCATCAACGGCGATGTAACTAGTTTGCGGAGGTCAAACGGCTCATGCAGACGCCGCGTGCACAGGCTGTCGCGAGCCGGTGGTACGACCTGAAGTATCGGCGGGGGCCGCAACGGTCCCCGTGCGGGGGCCTCGCTACGACGACTGGCGCTGTTCGAACAGCGTTACTCCAACCGGCGGAAGACCTGCGTAGCTCGCCATGACCTGACAAAATGCCTCGCCGTGCGCGAGCAGCTCCGCGCTCGTGGGTGTCCAGGACGCCCTCAGTTCGAGATCGTCGGTCCGCGTGGGGCCCGAGATGTCGCCGAACCTGGCGGACGAGGTCTCGGTGACCGTGCCGCCCAGCGCGGTCCAGGACGCCCCGGACGACTCCAGCGCGTCCGTCAGCCACGCCCAGCCCACGGTCGGCAGGAACGGGTCGGTGGCCAGTTCGCGGTCGAGGCCGGCCCGCACGTAGACGACGAGCCGGAACACGCCGTCCCAGGCCTCCTGGCCCTCGGGGTCGTGCAGCAGGACGAGTCGCCCAGACACCGCCACGTCTTCGGGCCCGGTGGTCTCGCACCCCAGTGCGTAGGACCACGGGGCGAGCCGTTGCGGCGCCCTGATGGGCTCGAGGGTCACCTCGGGCCGGGGCCGCACCGATCGCAGTGCTGCTACGGCATCTCGGAACTCTTCCGGAGCCTGCGTCATGGCGGTCACCGCCCGACTGTAGAGCGCTGCCGGACGGGGACCGGCGAGGACGCGCCGAGAACAGGTCATGGCACGATAACGATGATGACAACGCCTCCGATCTCCCCTCCGGTCTCGCGCGCGAGCACCTCGACGCCGCGCCGTGACCTCGCCGACGCTCCGCTGCTCGTCGCGGCGCGCGGAGGCCGTCCCTCGCGAGTACCCGTGTGGTTCATGCGCCAGGCGGGCCGGTCGCTGCCCGAGTACCGGAAGCTGCGCGAGGGCGTGTCGATGCTCCAGGCGTGCGCCGACCCGGAGATGCTCGCCGAGGTCACGCTGCAGCCGGTGCGCAGGCACGACGTCGACGCGGCCATTCTGTTCAGTGACATCGTCGTGCCGCTGCACGCCGCTGGTGTGGACATCGACATCGTGCCCGGCACCGGCCCCGTCGTGGCCTCGCCGGTGCGCACGCGGGAGGCCGTCGCCGCGCTGCCCTCGCTCGAGGCGGACCAGGTCGCCGCTGTCAGCGACGGCATCGGGCTGCTGCTGGAGCGGCTGGGGACCACGCCGCTGATCGGCTTCGCGGGCGCGCCGTTCACGCTCGCGTCCTACCTCATCGAGGGCGGGCCGAGCCGCAACCACGAGCACACCAAGGCACTCATGCACGCCGAGCCGCAGCTCTGGCACGAGCTGGCCGGCAAGCTCGCCGACATCACCCTCGCGTTCCTGCGCGCCCAGCTGGACGCCGGGGTCGACGCGATCCAGCTGTTCGACTCGTGGGCGGGCGCGCTCTCGCCGAAGGACTACCGCGAGTTCGTGCTGCCGCACTCGGCGAAGGTGCTGGCCGGGGTCGGTCACTACGGCGTGCCGCGCATCCACTTCGGTGTCGGCACCGGCGAGCTGCTGCCCTCGATGCGCGACGCGGGCGCCGACGTCGTCGGCGTGGACTGGCGCGTGCCGCTCGACGAGGCCACCCGCAGGCTCGCGCTGCCCGACGGGCCCGCGCCGGTCGTGCAGGGCAACCTCGACCCGGCGCTGCTGATGGCGTCGTGGCCGGTGATCGAGGCCGAGGTGCGCCGCATCGTCGCCGAGGGCCGCTCGGCCGGCGGGCACATCTTCAACCTGGGCCACGGCGTGCTGCCCGACACCGACCCCGAAGTGCTGACGAGGGTCGTGGAGCTGGTCCACAGCCTGTGACCGGGAGAGCGAGGGCAGTGTGAGGGTCGCCGTCGTCGGAGGTGGCATCTCCGGGCTCACCGTCGCCTACCGGCTGCGGCAGCGGCTCGGAGACGGGGCCACGATCACGGTGTGCGAGTCGAGTCCCGTGCTGGGCGGCAAGCTGCACACCGCCGAGCTCGCCGGGCGGCCGTTCGACGTCGGCGCCGAGGCGTTCCTGGCCCGCAGGCCCGAGGCGCTCGCGCTCGCCCGCGAGGTCGGGCTCGAGGCCGACCTGGACCACCCGACTCCCGCTTCCGCGACCGTGCGGGCCGGAGGCCGGACGCTGCCGCTGCCGCGCGGCACGCTCATGGGCGTGCCAGCCCGCGGCGACGCCGTGGCGGGACTGCTGTCGGACGAGGGCAGCCGCAGGGTCGAGGCGGAGTCGACGCTGCCGGGCCTGACACTGCCCGACGGCGCCGACTCGGACGTCTCGCTGGGCGGGCTGCTGCGCGAGCGTTTCGGCGACGAACTGGTCGACCGGCTCGTCGACCCCCTGCTCGGCGGCGTCTATGCCGGCGGTGCCGATGGACTCGGACTGCGCGCGACCCTGCCGGGCCTGGCGGCGGCGATCGACCGTGGTGCCGCGTCGCTCACCGAGGCCGCCGCGGCGCAGCTGCCCGCCAACCCGAGCACCGCGCCCGTCTTCGCCACGCTGACCGGGGGACTCGGCACGCTCGTGGAGCGCCTGGCGAAGGAGTCCGCGGCCGACCTCCGCCTCGGCGAGCCGGTCCGCGAGCTGACGCGGCTGTCCGAGGGTGGCTGGCGGCTCACGTTCGGCGCGGCCGCCGCGGCCCACGCGCCCGCCGATGCCGAGCTGACCGCCGATGCCGTGGTGCTCGCCGTGCCCCCGTCCGCCGCGAGCAGGCTGCTCGCCGACGTGGTCCCGGCCGCCGCCACGGAGCTGGCCGCGATCGAGCTGGCCTCCATGGCGGTCATCGGGCTCGCGCTCCCGCCGGGAACGGAGCTGCCCCAGGCGTCCGGGGTGCTCATCGGCGCCCGCGAACGCCGAACCGACGGCGGGCTGTTCACCGCCAAGGCGTTCACGTTCTCCGCGCGCAAGTGGGCCCACCACACCGCCGACGGCGCACCCGTGCTCCTCCGCGGCTCCGTGGGCCGCTTCGGCGACACCGGGACCCTGCGCGCCACCGACGACGAGCTGTTGCGGCTCGTGCGCCGGGACCTCGCCGAGCTCACCGGCGTCACGGCCGAGCCGGTGGACGCGGTGGTGCGGCGCTGGGGCGGCGGGCTGCCGCAGTACGGCGTCGGCCACGTCGAGCGCGTCGCGCGGATCGAACGCGCCGTCGCCGACGTGCCCGGCCTCGCCCTCGCGGGCGCGGCACTGCACGGCGTGGGAGTGCCCGCCTGTATCGCGACCGCCGACGCCGCCGTGCAGCGCGTGGTGGGACGATAGGCGCATGGCGCGCCTGAACTACCAAGAACTCAACGACACCATCCGCTACACCGCCTGGTCGGTCTTCAAGGTCAACGCGGGCACGCTGCCCGAGGACCGTGGCCCTTCGGCGCAGGAGACCACCGCCTACCTCGACGCGCTCGAGGACAAGGGTGTGGTGGTGCGCGGGGTCTACGACGTCGCGGGTCTGCGGGCCGACGCGGACTACCTGATCTGGTGGCACGCCGAGGAGATCGAGCAGGTCCAGGCCGCCTACACCGGGTTCCGCCACACGCCGCTGGGCCGTGCCTCGACGCCGGTGTGGAGCCAGGTCGCGCTCCACCGGCCCGCGGAGTTCAACAAGAGCCACATCCCCGCGTTCCTCGCCGGTGAAGAAGCCCGCAAGTACGTGTGCGTGTACCCGTTCGTCCGCTCCTACGAGTGGTACCTGCTCCCGGACGACGAGCGCCGCAAGATGCTCGCCGACCACGGCAAGGAAGCCCGCGACTACCCGGACGTGCGGGCCAACACGGTGGCGTCGTTCGCGCTGGGCGACTACGAGTGGATCCTCGCGTTCGAGGCCGACGAGCTGCACCGCATCGTCGACCTCATGAGGCACCTGCGCGGCACCGAGGCCCGCCTCCACGTGCGCGAGGAGATCCCGTTCTACACCGGCACGCGCGTGGAGCCAGGCGAACTGATCCGCAACCTGCCGTAATAGCGCTAAAATAGCGCTATGGCGACGATCCAGATCCGTAACGTCCGCGACGAGGACTACCAGGCGTTGCGGCAGGCCGCGGAGGCCGAGGGCAAGTCGCTGCAGGCGTACATGCAGGAACAGGCCTCCGTGCTGGCCCGCAGGGCGAAGAAGCGGGCCGCGTTCCACACGGTCCGTTCCGCCGTGGCCGACGACGGTGGCGGCGGGGTGAGCACCGACAGCATCGTCGCCGACCTCGACGCGATCAGGGGTCCGTGGCCCGGCGACGGTTCCGACAGTTCCGCGCGTGGTTGACGAGCTGGTCGTCGACGCGTCGGCGATGGTGAAGGCGCTCACCGGCTCCGGTCCGCGGGCCCGTGAGCTCGCGGACCGGCTCAGTGCCGCCGAGCTGCACGCCCCGCACCTGCTGGACGCCGAGGTGGGCGACGTGGTGCGGCGCCAGGCGCTGCACGGCCGACTGGCCGAGGACGTCGCCGCCGCGGCGCTGTGGTCGCTGGACGCGGTGCTCGACGCCCGCTACCCGCATGCTGGCCCGCTGGCACGCGCCGCGTGGGAGCTGCGCGACCGGGTGCGGTTCTACGACGCGCTCTACGTGGCGCTGGCCGCCCGGCTGGAGCTGCCACTGCTCACCTGCGACGCCCGGCTCGCGCGAGCTCACCGCCTCCCGTGCGTGGTCGAGGTGGTGTGAGCCTCGCGCTCAGCCCTCGGACGGCACCAGGCGCAGCGAGACCGAGTTGATGCAGTAGCGCTGATCGGTGGGCGTGTCGTAGCCCTCGCCCTCGAAGACGTGACCGAGGTGGCTGTGGCAGGTCGCGCACAGCACCTCGACGCGCACCATGCCCAGCGTGCGGTCCTCGCGCAGGATCACGGCATCGGTGTCGGCGGGGTCGAAGAACGACGGCCAGCCGCAGTGACTTTCGAACTTCGTGTCGCTGCGGAACAGCTCGGCGCCGCACGCGCGGCACTCGTAGGCCCCGGTGGTCTTCGTGTCGGTGTACTCGCCGGTGAAGGGCCGCTCCGTGGCCGCCTGGCGGAGCACGGCGTACTCCTCGGGGCTGAGCTGGGCGCGCCATTCCTGGTCGGTCTTCTGAACGCGAGGGGTGGTTCCGGCGGCGTGTTCCATGCCTTCCAGATTACCTGGTCAGCCAGTTCATCAGGTTTCCCAGCGTGTCCCACGCGGTGAACAGGACCCCGGCCAGGATCAGGCACACGACCAGCACGGCGACCAGCCAGCGCAGCCCGCCCGCGCGGTTGCTGCCCTCGGCGAACTCGGAGACGCCGCGCAGCGAGCCCTCGATGGTGAACGCCGGGTCGCAGCGCTGCATGCGGTCGAGATGGGCCGCGAAGGCCTGGGCGTCGGGGTCGTCCGGATCCAGGCCGACGAGCTCGTCGTCGAACCGCGAGTGGCGGTGGGCCTGGTCGTCGGTCATGGCTCCACGGTAGGTCACGCCCGGGCCGGAGCGAAGCGGCCCGTCAGCTCTGGGAGTTGTGGCCTGGCCTCGGGTCGCTGTCGATCACGAGCCCGCCACCGTTGTCGATCACGCGCAGGTACATCTGTTGCAGGCCGTTGCCGAAGTCGACGCCGATCCGGATGTCGACGGAGCCGTCCGCGTTGTTCTGGCGCTTGTACGCCTCGGCGCCCCGGATGTCGTTGACGTCCTGCTCGTCCCAGAAGTCCTCGAAGGCCTGCTGGTCGCCGAACTTGGCCTGGACGGCGGGTGTCAGCCGGTCCCACGACGATTCCGGGTCGCTGTAGAAAGCGACCGCGGTGTTGCCTGCCTGCCCCCAGTCGACCGGCGCGCCACTGTTGGAGGCGTTACCCGACGACTCCGGGGCGCTGGGCGAGCTCTCGGACGGCGGGGGGTTGTTCTGGCTCTGGGATGTGCCGCCCGCGTTCGTGTCGCCGTTGTCGCCGTTCGAGGTGAGCACGATGGTCAGGACCGCCGCGATGACGAGCACCGCCACACCGAGGGCGCCGAACACGAGCGGCTTGCGTCTGGCGCCGTTCGGGCCGGAGGGCTGGCGCGGCGGCGGCACGGGCGTGCCGGCCGTGGTCGGGTTGCGCGGCGGGCCGCTGGGCGACTGACCACGCTGCCAGGGCGGCGAGACGGGTGCCGCGGCGGCCACGGCAGCGGGCTGTGGACCCGACTGCGGCATGCCGATCGGGGGAGCGACCCTGGTCGCGCCCAGCGCCTTGCCATTGCTCTCGCCCGCGGCGAGCGCGGCGAGCCGGTCGCGCGCCTCGCTCATCGTCGGCCGCTCCTCGGGCTCGGCCCGCAGCAAGTTCATGAGCAGGGCCGTCGCCGGGCCGGCGTGGGTGGGCGGGTTCAGCTTGCCGCTGGCGGCGGCGTAGAGCAGGGCCAGCTGGTTGGTGCTGTCGCCGTAGGGAGGCAGCCCCTCGATGGCGTGGTACAGCGTCGCGCCCAGCGAGAACACGTCGGAGGCGGGCTTCGGATCGGCGCCGCGGGCCAGCTCGGGGGCGAGGTAGGCGGGCGTGCCGCCGATGAGGCCGGTCTGGGTCAGCGTCAGGTCCCCGGCGGCACGGGAGATGCCGAAGTCCATGATCTTGCACACGCCGTTGTCGTCGATGAGGATGTTGCCCGGCTTGACGTCGCGGTGCACGATCCCGGCGCGGTGCGCGGCGACCAGCGCGGCGGCGACCTGCTCGCCGATCCGGGCGATCTCGCCGACCGGCAGCGTGCCGCGCTCGGCGAGGATCGCGGAGAGGCTCTTCGAGGGCAGATACTCCATCACGAGACACGGATCACCGTCGTGCTCGGCGATGTCGAACACCACGATCGCGTTCGGGTGCTGGAAGCGGGCGGCGTTCTTCGCCTCGCGCATGGCGCGCTGGCGGACGACGGACCGCTCCGACTCGGAGAGCCCCGGCTGCGTCAGGATCTGTTTGACGGCGACCGAACGCTCAAGACGCTCATCGATCGCTCGCCAGACGGTGCCCATGGCACCACTGCCGATGTGCTCAACGAGGCGATAGTGGCCTGCGATCAACTGACCGGTGTCGATGACGCCTTCTCCTCGGCTACTTCTCGCGATCGTGAATGGACTCAGCGCGATGATCCGGTTCGCGCACCCGACCGAGTGTAGCGGTGCCCTCTCGGTGATCCACGTGAACCGCCGGTGAGCGCCGGATCAGTTCAGCGCACGTTCAGGTTCAGCGGGATGCGGCTGTGTGGTGCGGATGACCCGTAGCAACCCTAGCGCGCCCAGCCCGGCGAAGACCACATAGCAGGCAACCAAAAGCGGTGGTGTGGTCCCCGTCAGCGCGTCGCCGAGCACCACCACGGCGACCGTGCCGGGGAAGCTGCCGAGCGCCGTGCCGATCAGGTACGGCCGCAGCCTCAGTGAGGAGACTCCACACAGATAACTCAGCGGAGCAAAGGGAATCACGGGAATGAGCCGCAGCGAGGCCACGGCGAGCACGCCGCCGCCCGCGAGCCGCGCGTTCACCGAGCGCACCGGTGCGCGATGCAGGTGCCGCAGCACGACCTCCCTGCCGAGGCCGCGCGCGAGCAGGAAGCCCAGCACCCCCGAGAGGGCGGTGGCCGTGAGTGCCACGACGACGCCGACGACCTCGCCCAGCAGCAGGCCCGCCGCCAGGTTGAAGACCGTGCGAGGCAGGGGAAGGACCGTGAACACGACGTAGGCCAGCAGGAACAGCGCCACGGCCGCCGGGCCCGCGTCCTGGGCCATCGTGCGCAGCTCAGCCGGGCTCGGGATGGGCAGGATGATCGCCGCCACCACGGCCGCCACGACCAGGACGAGCCCGGTGATCAGCTTGGTTCTTCCCGCCACCTCTTCACGGTAGTGCACGCGCGGGCACGGCCTAAGCTCACACCGTGGCGAAACGCGGTGAAGCGGTGGAGTACGAGGTCGGTGGACGCACGGTGCGGGTGTCCAATCCGGACAAGGTCTACTTCCCCGAACGGGGAATCACCAAGAGGCAGGTGGTGGAGCACTACCTCGATGTGGCCGAGCCGCTGATGCGCGCCGTCGGCGATCGGCCTACCACGCTGAAGCGCTTCGTCAACGGCGTCACCGGCGAGGCGTTCTACGCCAAGCGGGTGCCCAAGGGCGCCCCGGACTGGGTTCAGACCGCCCGCATCACCTTCCCGTCGGGGCGCACCGCCGACGAGGTCTGCCCCACCGAGCCCGCCGTACTCGCGTGGGCCGCCAACCTCGGCACCTTCGACTTCCACCCGTGGCCGGTGCGCCGCGCCGACGTCGATCACCCCGACGAGCTGCGCATCGACGTCGACCCGCCGGACACCGCGGGCTTCGCGGACGCCGTGCACGTCGCTGGCGTGGTGCGCGAGGTACTGGCCGACGCGGGCCTGGTGGGCTATCCGAAGACCTCGGGTGGACGCGGGGTGCACGTCCTCGTGCGGATCCGGCCGGAGTGGGACTTCGTGGACGTGCGGCACGCCGTGATCGCGCTGGGCAGGGAGGTCGAGCGGCGCACCCCGGGCCGGGCGACGATCGCGTGGTGGAAGGAGGAACGCGCCGGCCGGGTGTTCCTGGACTACAACCAGGCGGCGCGCGACCGCACCGTCGCCTCGGCATGGTCGGTGCGGGGCACGCCGCGCGCGACCGTCTCGATGCCGCTGACCTGGGAACAACTGGCCGACGCCGACCCCGACGACTTCGACGTGCTCACCGCGGCGGGTCTGCTCGCCGAGTACGGCGACGCCCACGCCGGGATCGACGCCGAGGCGTTCGGTATCGACGCGCTGCTGGAGGCCTACGCCCGCGACGAACGCGACCACGGCCTGGGCGAGATGCCGTACCCGCCGGACTACCCGAAGATGGCGGGCGAGCCCAAGCGGGTGCAGCCCAGCAGGGCCCGCGATGACTGAGCGCCTCAGGCCGCGCCGTCGCGCACGGTGTAGCCGGTGACGAACTCCGGTGGCAGGCGCAGCAGCACGCTCTGCCGTGGCCCGGTTTCGGGGCGCTGGAACAGGCTCTCGCACCGGGTGATGGCGTCGACGCCCAGCACCAGCTCCGCCTTGCCCGTCACGCTCACGCTCCAGCCGAGGTGGTCCTCGGGGCTGATGACGTCGGCCTCGTAGGCCACGATCTGGCCCGCGGCCGAGTCGAGGTCCGAGCCCGAGTGGCCGCGGATGATGACGTCACCGCCGTCGAGCGTGTGCCCGGCGGGGCGGATGGCGGGCAACGCGTGCAGCGTGAAAGCGACCCGCCCGAAGGACACCGTGCCGAGAAGGCGGAGTGCCGCGATGCTGGTGAGTTTCTCGATGCGCCGGGGGGCGGCGTCGTTCATGGGGTGCAGTATTCGGTCGGCCCCGGACGGGACATAGGGCACAAAGTCCTCACGTGGGCTGATCACCGACTCCGCCGAGACTGCGGAAGCCGCCGTCCTCGGTGAGCACGCCGAGCGAGCCCGTGGGAAACCACCCGTCGGCGGTCAGCGAGGGCGCCGCGGGCTCCGGAGAGCCGAGGACCGCGTCGACGACGCCCTGCCCTCGGAACTGCAGCTCACCCTGTTCGCCGGGTGGCAGGGCCTGTCCCGACACCGGGTCGGCGACCCGCACCTCGAGCTCGGGCGACACCGGCCGCCCTCCCGGCTGCCAGCGCCGGGGTGTCGGCGCGTCGTCCGGCCACACCGCGGCGGGCAGGAGTACCTCCGAGGAGCCGTGGACGCCGGTGCTGGTGACGCCGAACTCCTTCTCGGCCCAGCCCGAGGCCTCGGGGGCGCCCTCGGGCGCGCCGGTGACGCCGAACCAGCGCCAGGTCGGCAGGTCGCGGTGCCTGCGGCGCCAGGCCTCGGCGAGGCGATGGGCGGTGCCGTCGTCGACCGCGAGGTGGGTGGCGCCGAACCGGGCCATGTCGTCGAGCAGGGTGTCCTCGTCGCAGCCGGGTTCCAGCAGGCAGCCCGCTCCGCCCGCCAGCGCGGCGACGGCGAGGCCGAAGCCGGGCACGGTGGTGATCGGCTGGCTGCACGCCACCAGGTCGTCGTCGCGGATGCCCAGCGCGGCGGCCGCGGCCTGCGCGTGCCGCACGACCACCGACTCGCGGTACGCGGCGAGGCCAGGGGCGAAGGCCACGGCGAGCTCGTCGCCGCGGGTCTGGGGCATCGGCATGCCCGCCGTCGTCGCGCTCGGCAGCCACGCGCCACCGCCGACGTCCCACGGCGACGGGTCGATGGGCTGCCTGCGGTGCGGCCCGGCGACCACCGACACCGCGGGCACCGGCGCGCCCGAGGTCGCGACGGCCTGGCGCAGGGGTTCCACGAGGTCGTGCCCGAGCCCGGTCGCGAGCGCCACGACCCTCGGCCTGGTCCGGCCAAGCACCGGCGCGATGGCGTCGGCGGGCGAGCGCGGGTCGAGGCCGACCACGTGCGCACCGAGCGACGCCGCGGCGATGTGCCAGTCGAGGAGCACACTCCAGTTGGGCAGCCACACGGCCACCCCGTCTCCACGGCCGACACCTGCCGTCGCGAGATCCGCGCGCAACTGCAGCGTGCGCCGCCACAGTTCGGAGCGGCTCACGTGTACAGGCAGTCCGGGATCGGCGTCGATCGCGATGAGTGCGTGCGGGTCGCGCTTGGTCAGGCCGGCGAGCAACGACAGAAGATTCACCGGGCGCCAGCGAAACACTCCCCACGGTCCGCGTCAAGTGCCCGTAAGTTGATCGTCATGCGAGGGCTCAGGGTGATCGTCATCGGCGTCGTTGTGCTACTGCTCGCCGCGCCCGTTCCGGCGAGTGCGCGCGAGGAGCCGGTGTTGCGGGCTCTGAGCTTCAACGTCCACGCGGGGATCGGCACCGACGGCGTTCTCGATCTCGAGCGGACCGCGGCCGTGATCAGGGACAGCGGCGCGGATGTCGTGGGGCTGCAGGAGGTCGACGTGCACTGGTCCGACCGCAGCGGATACGCCGACCAGGCCACCGAGCTCGGCCGCCTCACCGGCAGGCACGTGTTCTTCGCGCCGATCTACGACCTCGATCCCGAGCCCGGCCACACCGAGCGCAGACGTTACGGAGTCGCGATCCTCAGCAGGCACCCGATCGTCGCCGCCGTGAACCACCCGCTCACGCGGCTGTCCACGGTCGAGCCCGACCCGGTGGCCGAGCCGATGCCCGGTTTCGCCGAGGCGGTGGTGTCGGTGCGTGGCAGGCCCGTGCACGTCTACGCGACGCACCTCGACCACCGGCCCGATCCGGCGGTACGGGCCACCCAGGTGCGCGAGACGGTCGACCTGCTCGACGGCGACCCGCCGGGAGCGCGGCAGGTGTTGCTCGGCGACCTCAACGCGGAACCGGGCGCGCCCGAGCTGGCACCGCTGTTCGCCAGCGCACGCGATGCGTGGGCCTCGGCCGGCGCGGGGGCGGGGCACACGTTCCCGGCGCATGCTCCGGACTCGCGGATCGACTACGTGACGTTCGCGGGCCCGCTCGCCGCGCGGGCCGTGTCGGTTCCCGCGACCGAGGCCTCGGATCACCGGCCCGTGCTCGCGGAGCTCACCCCGCGGAGGCCGGGGCGCTAGCTACGCGGGGCAGAGGGTGCCGTCCTCGGGCACCGTGCCGTCGGCGAGGAACGCCCGCACCGCCTCGGCCACGCACGGCGACCCGAGCGCACCGTGTCCGGTGCCCTGCCACGCGACGCGCACCGCGCTGGGGATCTGCTCGGCCGCGCGGATCGTGCCCTCCTCGGGGGTGACCGGGTCGGTCGCGGTGCTGACCACCACGATCGGGGGCTCGCCGTCGGTGCCGATCTCCGGCAGTGCCTCGCGCCTGCTCGGCCACGGGCTGCACCACGTGAGCTCCTGCGCCACGACGGCGCCGAACACCGGGTGCTCGTCGCCGAGCTGACCGGTGACCTGCTCCAGCTGGTCGGCGGGCAGCCGGGCCGAGGAGTCGTTGCAGCGCGTCGCGAGCACGCCGTCGAACCGGGGCGCGGTGAGGTCGTCGTCCTGCAGCGCGGGTGCCACGAACGCGGCGAGTGGTGCGCCGTCGCCGCCGCGCGCGGCGGCCAGGGCATCGGCGAGCTCGGGCCAGCGCTGCCGCTCGGCCAGTCCGTCAAGCACCGCGCGCAGGGCCAGCCCCGGCCCGAGCACGATGCCGTCAGGGCCTTCGTCGGTCCGCAGCGGGCTGGTCCTGAGCCGGTCGGTCAGCTCGGTGACCGCGCCGCGCGCGTCGCCGCCGAGCGGGCAGTCCCGGTCGGCGCAGTCCTCGCCGAACGCGTCGAGGGTCGCCTCGGCGCCGCCCGCGACGCCGTCGAGCACGGAGGCCAGGTCGGTGGAGGGGTCGGGCACGCCGTCGAGCACGACCCTGCCCACGCGGTCGGGATAGCGGGCGCCGTAGATCGCGACGGCCTTGGATCCCTCGCCGTGGCCGAGCGCGTTGAGCCGCTCGAGTCCCAGCTGCTGTCGCAATTCGTCGAGGTCTCCCGCCGCGCGCCAGCTGTCGAACGCGCCCTGCTCCTCCTCGAGGTTGATCGCGCACTGCTGGCCCGCGGTGCGCGCCTCGTCGAGTGCGGGCGTGACGCCGCGCTGCGGGTCGTGTCCGAGCAGCGCCGCGCGCGTCTCCGGTGGGACGCAGCGGACGGCGTCGGAGTCGCCGGTGCCCCTGCGGTCGACGCCGATGAGGTGGAACCTGCTCAGCAGCTCGTCCGGTAGCGACTGCGCGAGCCGTGCGGCGTAGAGCGTGCCGGGCTCGCCGTCGATGTCGTTGACCACCGCGAGCGGGATCGGCCCTTCGCCGACCTTGAGCAGAGCCATGCGCGTGATTCCGCGGCGCGGCAGGTCGGGTGCGTCGAGCGTGGTGGTGATGCGCGCGCACTCGAAACTCTGCGAACCGGCCGCCTGGCCGCCGCCGAGCCGGGCGCGGGTGGTGTCGGTGCAGTCGCCCCAGGGGATGTCGCTCGCGCTCGGCTCCTCGAGCTCGGGCAGCGGCACGTCCTGCGGCGCGGCGCTCTGCTGCGTGGGCGGCGGCCCGTCGTTCTCGACCACCGCGGGGCGGGTGGAGGGACCCGCCGTGCACCCGGTGACGATCATCAGCGGGACCAGCGCGGCGACGGTCAGAACTCGGGCACGACCACGGCGCGGCACTGGCTGGGTCCTCACTTCCCCTATGACGGAGCCTGCAACGAGCTCAACCCTCGCATGCGGGCGGTGAGGCAGACGTTAGCGGGTTCGCCTGACCTCACCGTGGAACACGGCGTCGAGGTCGTAGCGGGCGGGCTGGTCGAGCTGGGCGTAGTCGCACGAGGCCGGGTCGCGGTCGGGCCGCCAGCGCGCGAACTGCGCGGTGTGCCGGAATCGCGACGGATGACCGCCCTCGGTGTGCTCGTAGCCGACCTCGACCACGCGCTCGGGCCGCAGCGGCACCCACGGCTGCTCGTTGGGACGCCACCGGTTGACGCCGCCGGGAAGGCGCTGGTGCTCGACCACCGCGTCGCCGAGCCACGGGTGCGCTTCCTCGGTGGCCAGCGGCGCCAGCTCCGCGGCCAGTTCCCGCCGCCGGGCCACGGGAAACGCCCCGACCACGCCGACGTGGTGCAGCACGCCGTTCTCGTCGTGCAGGCCCAGCAGCAGTGAGCCCACGGCCTCGCCGGGCTCGGTGTCGACGTGCCAGCGCAGGCCCGCGACGACACAGTCGGCGGTGCGGGAGTGCTTGTACTTGAACATGGATCGCTTGCCGGGCACGTAGGGCTCGGCCAGCGGTTTGCCGATCACGCCGTCGAGCCCGGCGCCCTCGAACAGCTCGAACCAGTGCCGGGCGGTGGCCGGATCGGTGGTGGCGGGGGTGAGCCGGATCTCCTCGCCCGCCAGTTCGGTCAGTGCCTGCCTGCGCGTGCTCGTCGGCTCGTCGAGCAGTGAGCGGTCGCCGATCGCGAGCACGTCGAACGCGATGAAGCTCGCCGGGGTCTGTTCCGAGAGCAGTGCGACGCGGCTGGCGGCGGGGTGGATGCGCTCGGTGAGAGCGTCGAAGTCGAGCCTGCCGCCGAGCCCGATCACCAGCTCGCCGTCGAGCACGACCTTCGGCGGCAGGGTCTCGGCCAGTTCGGCGAGCACCTCGGGGAAGTAGCGGTTGAGCGGCTTGAGCGAGCGCGACTGCAGGGTGAGCTCGTCGCCGTCGCGGAAGACGAGGCAGCGGAAGCCGTCCCACTTCGGCTCGAACAGCAGCTCGGCCGAGTCCGGGATCTTCTTGGCGGCCTTGGCCAGCATCGGTTTGACGGGCGGCGGCACCGGCAGCGACATGCGCTCACGGTACGCGAAACGGCTCAGGAGTCCACAGTGGAGGCGACGCCGGTGACCTCGACGTTCACGAGCACGTCGCCCGCGATCGAGCGCGTCAGGTCGCGCAGCTGGGCGGCCACCTCGGGCAGCGGCCTGCCCTCGCGCAGCACCACGCCGAGCACGATCGGCGCCCGGGGGTGGCTCAGGCGCACGCCCACGATCCTGCGGTGCGGCAGCCGCGTGGCCACCAGGCCCATCGAGCCGGCCCCCAGTTCGACGACGCCGGGATGTGCCGCGACCGCCGCCGCGATCGCGTCGGCGAGCTGTTCGACCGTGCGCGAGGCAGGTCCGTGTCCGGCCCCCGGCGCGCCGGGATCGCCCGGCTGTGCGGGATTGCCGTCGTGCGCCACGAACGTCATGGCCGCTCCCTTCGCGATGGCGGTCCCCGGATGGAACCCCGGCGATGCCGTCCCGGACGGCTGCGCCGCGCGGTGGCGGCCAACACCTCCCCGAACGGGTTAGCCCGTCCGGCCGCCTGCGGACCTGCGGTAGCGCAGCATCAGGAATCCGTCCTCCTGCAGCATCGACGCCAGCTCCAGCCCGCGCGGCGGGTCGGTGGGGCGCCCGGCGACGATGCGGCCCGCGCCGGCCCCGGCCAGCAGCGGCGCGATCGTCAGGCACAGCTGGTCGACGAGGTCCTCGGCGACGAGCGTCCCGAACAGGTTGGGTCCCCCCTCGCAGTTGACGCGGTACAGCCCTCGCTGTGCCAGTACCCCGAGCGCGGTCCTGACATCGACGTCGTGCTCGCCGGCGACGAGCACCTCGGCGCCCGCCGCGGCGAGCGCGGCCCTGCGCTCGGCGGGAGCGGCCTCGGTCGTGAGCACCAGCGGTGGCACGCGGGTGTCGGTGAGCAGCGCGGCCCCGGGGTCGATCGTGCAGCGTCCGCTCACCACCGCGATGGGCGGGACGTCGGCGAGCCCGCGTTCGCGCCTGCGCGCGATGCGCCGCTCGGAGAGCTTCGCGCCGCGGTAGTTCTCGGCGGTGACCGTGCCGGCGCCCACCAGGATCACGTCGGCGAGGTCGCGGCCCAGCCCGAAGATCTTCTTGTCGGCCGGGTGCGACAGGCCCTCGGAACGGTCGGAGACCGTCACCGCCCCGTCTGCGGAGGACACGAAGTTGACCTGCACCCACGGCCGCGTGAGCCCGGCTGGGTAGTCGTAGAGCCGCTCCAGGTCGGCGTCGGAGAGCGGGCCGGAACCAGCAGGGCAGGGCCAGACGAGGTGCACGGATCACATCCCAGCACGGCTGGGGATCAGTGGCCATCCCGGGCCGTTAACCTGGCTGCCATGCCTGTGGAGAAGCTGACCGACCGCCGTCCCGAGATCGGTGCCGACGAGCTGGTCACCACGCTCGTGCCGCCGCCGCGGTTCGACGGCGTCCGCTTCTCCACCTACGTGCCCAACGCCGACGAGCCGAGCCAGGCGGCGGCTGTCGAGGCGTGCTCGGCCTTCGCCGACCGCGTGGCCGCGAGCGGGCAGCAGAAGTCGGGCTGGCGTTCGCTGTTCGGCCGTAAGCCCGAGGTGGAGGGCAAGCCGGGGCTCTACCTCGACGGCGGCTTCGGCGTCGGCAAGACCCACCTGCTCGCCTCGATCTGGCACGCGGTGCCCGGGCCCAAGTCCTACGGCACGTTCGTGGAGCTCACCCACGTGGTCGGCGCGCTGGGCTTCGCGGAGGCCGTGCGGCGGCTCTCGGAGCACCGGCTGCTCGCGATCGACGAGTTCGAGCTCGACGACCCGGGCGACACGATGCTGGTCAACAGGTTGCTGCGCGAGCTGACGGCCGCGGGCGTGTTCGTCGCGGCGACGTCCAACACGCTGCCGGACAAGCTGGGCGAGGGCCGCTTCGCCGCCGAGGACTTCCTGCGCGAGATCCAGGCGCTGTCGGCGAAGTTCGGCGTGGTGCGCGTCGACGGCCCCGACTACCGCCACCGCGGCCTGCCCGACCCGCCCGCGCCGGTGACCGACGAGGAGCTGCTGGCCTCGGCCGAAGCCAGGCCGGGGTCCACGATCGACGACTTCGACGCCCTGTGCGAGCACCTGGCGACCCTGCATCCGTCCGGTTACGGCAGGCTCGTCGACGGCGTGGCCGCGGTGCACCTGCGCGGGGTCCGGCCCGCGGGGGACCAGTCGCTGGCGTTGCGGTTGGTGGCCCTCGCCGACCGGCTCTACGACCGGGCGATCCCCGTGCTCGTGTCCGGTGAGTCGCTGAGCGGGCTGTTCACCGAGGAGATGCTCGCGGGCGGCTACCGCAAGAAGTACCTACGCGCGGTCAGCAGGCTCACCGCGCTCGCCCGCGACGCCGCCGCCTCTCCGGTGCCGCGCTGACGCGCCGACGAGTGCGGCGAGCCCGAGCGTCGCGGCGACGGCGAACGCCGCTCCGCCGAGCACATCGCTGAGGTAGTGGTACTCGAGGCCCACCATCCCGATGCCCGCGAGCGCGGTGAGCACGACGCCGGTCACCACCGTGGCGGCGCGCGGCGGTCCTGGCCGGGCCAGCACGGCGAGCACCGTCAGCACGGCCACGAGGCTCACCGTGTGCCCGCTCGGGTAGGCGAGGTGGTCGTCGTAGACGCGGCCGAACGCGGGCTTGAGCACCCACGTGTTGACCGACACCGCGACCGCGGGCGCGGCGACCACCAGCGCGAGCGCCGCCCGGTCCCGCCGCCACACGGTGACCGCGACGAGGACACCGAGCACGGCCAGCAGCACGGGCGGCTCGGTCGGCAGCACGAACACCCGCAGCAGGCCGTCGGCGAGGCCCTCGATCGTGTTCGCGACGGCCCCGTCCACGGCGCCCGGGGTGCGCTCGCCCGCGAACACCACGCCCAGCACGGCGAAGACGACCGCGCAGGCGGCGGCGACGGGCAGTGCGTGGCGGGGCGGCACCCGTCCATGCTGCCGCACGGCGCGCCGCGGGAAATCGGTCGCGTGCCGCGAGCGTGATCGGAGACCATGCCGTCCGTGGGATATCTGGAGGCCGGCGGGCTCGCGTACCGCCTCGACGACGGCAGGCAATTGTTCGAGGACGTCTCGTTCCGGGTGGGAGCGGGCCAGGTCGTGGCGCTCGTCGGCGACAACGGCGCGGGCAAGACGACGTTGCTGCGCATCCTGGCCGGGGAACTGCCGCCGGTCGTGGGTGGTACCTCCTCGCAGGGCGGGCTGGGCGTGATGCCGCAGTTCATCGGCTCGGTTCGCGACGACCGCTGCGTGCGTGACCTGCTGCTCGCCGTGGCGCCGCCCGCGTTGCGCGACGCCGCGGCGGAGCTCGACGCGGCCGAGCTCACGCTCATGGACACCGACGACGAGGCGAGCCAGCTGCGCTACGCGAGCGCGCTGGCGGCGTGGGGCGAGACGGGCGGCTACCAGGCCGAGGTGCTGTGGGACACCGTGACCGTGGCCGCGCTCGGCGCGCCCTACGACCGGGCCCGCTTCCGCGAGGTCCGCACACTCTCCGGCGGCGAGCAGAAACGGCTCGTGCTGGAGGCGCTGCTCCGCGGTCCCGAGCAGGTGCTGCTGCTCGACGAGCCGGACAACTACCTCGACGTGCCCGGCAAACGCTGGCTCGAGGACCGGCTCATCGAGACCGGCAAGGCCGTGCTGCTCGTCAGCCACGACCGCGAGCTGCTCGCGCGCGCCGCGACCCACCTCGTGACCGTCGAGGGCGGCACGGCGTGGGTGCACGGCGGCGGCTTCCGCGACTGGAACGAGGCCAGGCTGGCCCGCGCCGACCGGATGGCCGAACTGCGCAGGCGCTGGGACGAGAAGCACGAGCAGCTCAAGGAACTGGTGCGCTCGCTGCAGCGCGCCGCGACGATGAGCGACGTCATGGCCAACCGGTACAAGGCGGCGCAGACGCGGTTGCGCAAGTTCGAGGAGGAGGGCGCGCCGCCGCTGCCGCCGAAGGAACAGCGCGTCCAGCCCCGGCTGCGCGGCGGGCGCACGGGCGTGCGGGCCATCACGTGCGAGTCGCTGGAGCTGACCGGTCTCATGGCGCCGTTCGACCTCGAGGTGTTCTTCGGCGACCGCGTGTGCGTGCTCGGCGCCAACGGTTCCGGCAAGAGCCACTTCCTGCGCCTGCTGGCGGGCGACGACGTCCGCCACACCGGCGGCCACCGGCTCGGCGCCCGGGTGGTGCCGGGCCTGTTCGCGCAGACCCATGACCACCCCGAATGGGAACGCAGGACCCTGCTCGACATCCTGCACCGCGGCGAGGGCGACCGGCAGGGCATGGACCGGGGCACCGCGACCGCGGCGCTGAGCCGCTACGGCCTGGCCGCGTCGGCCCAGCAGCGGTTCGAGACGCTCTCCGGCGGGCAGCAGGCCCGGTTCCAGGTGCTGCTGCTGGAGCTCTCGGGCGCGACCCTGCTGCTGCTCGACGAGCCGACCGACAACCTCGACCTGGTGTCGGCCGAGGCGCTGCAGCAGGCACTGGAGACCTACGAGGGAACGGTGGTGGCCGTGACGCACGACCGCTGGTTCGCCGCCTCGTTCGACCGGTACCTGCACTTCGCCGAGGACGGCACCGTGGCCGAGGTCGACGGAGCGGCCGCCGCGCTGGCGAGTTAGCCGCCGATCATCGACAGGATCCACTCACGACTGTCGTGCACGGAGCCGAAGATCCCGTGCTGGTCGGGAACTCCCCGCGAGCAGGTTCCGTGGACGGTCCACTCGCCGTCGACCTGGGTCAGCAGCGGACCACCGGAGTCGCCGGTGCGGGTGGTCTGCGGCCACTTGCCCTCGCCGGGCAACGACGACATGCACAGTTCGTTGTCCGCCATGGGCTCGCCGCTGAGTCCGGGGCACCGGTCGGGATCGAGGATCGAGGTGTCGAGCTGGCGCAACCGTTCCGGTAGCGGCGGCCACGGATCGCCCGGGTTCTCGGGCAGCTCGTGGCTGCCCCAGCCCAGCGCCCGCACCTCCTCGCCCGGCTCCAGTTCGGTGCTCGGCAGCGCGGCGGGAGTGGCGGTGACGGGCGCGTCGAGCCGGAGCAGCGCCACGTCCTGCCCGTAGATCTCGCCGCCGGCGCTGGCCTCGATCCGCTCGCCGTGGCGCACCTCGCCGCCCTGCGTGCGGTCGTTGCTGCCGAGTCGCACCGTGATCGACGTGGGATCGGTGCGCTCGCCCTCGCCGTCCACCAGGCAGTGCTTCGCGGTGAGAATCCACTGTGGAGCCACCAGCGTCCCGCCGCAGAAGTGCTCGCCGTCCGCGCGCTGTTGCAGCGAGGCCATGAACGGATACGCGCCCGTGGCTTCCTCTCCGCCGCTGATGGCCGCGGCGGGAGCGGCTCCCCCCGACAACAGAGCCGCTCCCGCACAACCCGCCACCAACACCCGGACCCGTCGTGTGATCGTCATGCGAGTCAGCCAAACAGGGCCGATGTTGCGGGCAGGTAATCGCGACCGCCGACCGCTCAGCGGCCCAGCGCCACCGCCTCGATCGCGTCGAGTCCCCGGTCGAGCTCATGCTCGGTGATCACCAGCGGGGGAGCGATGCGCAGCGTGGCGCCGTGGGTTTCCTTGCACAGCACGCCTCGCGCCATGAGCGACTCCGACGCCTCGCGTCCGCCGGGTCCGCCGGGAGTGAGGTCGACCCCGGCCCACAGCCCGCGCCCGCGCACCTCGCTCACGCCGTGGCCGACGAACCCGGCCAGCCGCGCGTGCAGCCGCGCGCCGAGCGTGGTGGCGCGCTCCTGGAACTCGCCGGAGTCCAGTAGCCGCACCACGGCCCTGCCGACCGCGCACGCGAGCGGGTTGCCACCGAACGTGGAGCCGTGCTCGCCGGGCCGCAGCACACCCAGCACGTCTGCCCTGCCCGCGACCGCGGAGACGGGCACGATGCCGCCGCCCAGCGCCTTGCCGAGCGTGTAGAGATCGGCGCGCACGCCCTCGTGGTCGAGCGCGAGCACCGGCCCGGTGCGCGCGAGCCCGGACTGGATCTCGTCGGCGATGAGCAGTGCACCGGCCTCGTCGCACAGCCTGCGGGCGTGCGCGAGGTAGCCGGGCGGCGGCACGATCACGCCCGCCTCGCCCTGCACCGGCTCCAGCAGCACCGCGGCCGTGCGCTCGGTGACGGCGCCTGCCAGCGCCTCGGCGTCGCCGTAGGGGACCACCACGAAACCGGGTGTGAACGGGCCGAAGTCCGCGCGGGCCGTCTCGTCTGTGGAGAACGACACGATGGTCGTGGTGCGGCCGTGGAAGTTGGAGTCCGCGACCACGATCTCGGCCTGGCCGTCGGGAACGCCCTTGACGCGGTAGGCCCACTTGCGCGCCACCTTCACCGCCGACTCCACCGCCTCCGCGCCGGAGTTCATGGGCAGCACCATCTCCGTGCCCGTCAGAGCGGCGAGCTCCTGGCAGAACAGGCCGAGCTGGTCGTGGTGGAACGCGCGGGAGGTGAGCGTGACCCGGCCCAGTTGCTCGACCGCGGCGGCGACGAGCGCGGGGTGGCGGTGGCCGAAGTTCAGTGCCGAGTAGCCGGAGAGGAAGTCGAGGTAGCGCTTGCCGTCCACGTCGGTGACCCACGCTCCCTCGGCGTCGGCGATCACCACGGGCAGCGGGTGGTAGTTGTGCGTGCTCCACCGCTCGTCCAAAGCGATGAGCCCGGCGGTCGTGGTGTTCGTGGTGCCGTCGGCGAAGGTCGTCATACGTTCAGATTAGGTCGAATCCCGCGATCGCATCAGCCGCGAGAACGTCTGTCGACGTGCGGATCATTGCGTATATCGCGGCTGGGACATGCGAATCGTTGCGTAAGCCTTGGTGTTGGCGTGACCTCGGCCCGGTCTGCAAGAGTGGGGCCTCGTGACAGACGATCTCTCCTTCCTGCGCACGCAGGCGCGGACACAGCGGTTCACCCTCGGGGCCCCGAAGGAGTTCCGGGTCTCCCCGGACCGTTCCCGGCTGCTGTACCTGCGCGCCGAGTCCGGCTTCGACCGGCGCAACAGCCTCTGGCAGCTCGACCTGCGCACGGACACCGAGTCGAAGATCGTCGACGCCGCGGAGCTGCTGCCCGGCGAGGAGGAGCTGCCGCCGGAGGAGCGCGCCCGGCGCGAGCGGGCCAGGGAGACCTCGGGCGGCGTGGTCGGCTACGCGGTGGACGAGGCGTTCAGCGTCGTGGCGTTCCCGCTCTCGGGCAGGCTCTACACCGCCGACCTGCGCACGGGCGAGACGAGCCTGCGCGTCGACGGCGCGGTCGTGGACCCTCGGCCCAACCCGGCCGGCACCCACGTCGCCTACGTCGCCGACCGGCGACTGCGCGTGATCGACCTCGTCACCGGCGAGGACACCCTGCTCGTGGACGAGCCGGGCGAGGACGTGTCGTGGGGCCTCGCGGAGTTCATCGCGGCGGAGGAGATGAGCCGCGTCCGCGGCTACTGGTGGGCGCCCGACGGCCGCAGCCTGCTCGTGCAGCGCACCGACCGCTCCGACGTGCCGCGCTGGACCATCGCCGACCCCGTCCACCCCGACGCCCCGGTCAACACCGTCGCCTACCCGGCGGCCGGCACCACCAACGCCTCGGTCTCCCTGTCGTTCCTCGGCCTCGATGGCGGCAGGGTGGACGTCGAGCGCGGCGACTGGGAGTACCTGGTGGCCGTGCACTGGTCGGCGGGCGGCGCGCCGCTGATCACCGTGCAGCCGCGCGACCAGCGACGGCTCGAGGTCTACGCCGTGGACCCCGCCGACGGCTCGACCAGCCTCGTGCACGCCGAGAGCGACCCGGACTGGGTGGAGATCGTGCCCGGCGTGCCCTCGTGGACGGCCGACGGAAGGCTCGTGCACGTCAGCGCCGCCGACGGTGCCTACCGGCTGCTGCTCGACGGCAAGCCCGTCACCGACGAGGGCGTGCAGGTGCGCTCGGTGCTCCATGTCGGCGACGAGGTGCTGTTCAGCGCATCCGAGGACGATCCGACCCAGATCCACGTCTACCGCACCGAGCACGGTTCCGTGCGCAGGCTGTCCACTGTGGATGGTGTCCACATCGGATCCGGCGATGCCGCCGTCACGGTGCTCTCGTCGTGGAGCCTCGACCACAGCGGGCCCAGGGTGTCGGTGCTGCGCGACGGCGCGCCGATCGCCGCGGTCGGCTCCCGCACCGTCGATCCCGGCCTCGAACCGGAGCCGGTCTGGCTCACGGTGGGCGAGCGCGGCCTGCGTGCCGCGCTGCTGCTGCCCACCGGGCACCGGCCGGGCAGCGCGAAGCTGCCCGTGCTGCTCGATCCCTATGGTGGCCCGCACGCGCAGCGCGTGCTGCAGAGCCGCAACGCGTTTCTCACCTCGCAGTGGCTGGCGGACCAGGGTTTTGCCGTGGTCGTGGCGGACGGCCGTGGCACGCCGGGGCGGGGGCCGGTGTGGGAGAAGGAGATCGCGGGCAGGCTCGCCGAGGTCACCCTCGACGACCAGGTCGACGCGCTGAGGGCGGTCGCCGCCGAGTACCCGGACCTCGATCTCGACCGGGTCGCGATTCGCGGCTGGTCCTACGGCGGATATCTCGCCGCGCTCGCCGTGCTGCGCAGGCCCGACGTCTTCCACGCCGCCGTCGCGGGCGCCCCGGTGACGGACTGGTCGCTCTACGACACGCACTACACCGAGCGCTACCTCGGGCTCCCGCACGAGCAACCGGAGAGCTACGAGCGCAACTCGCTGCTCGCGGACGCGCCGAACCTGCGCAGGGCGCTGCTGATCGTGCACGGTCTCGCCGACGACAACGTGTTCGTGGCGCACGCGCTGCGCCTGTCGGCCGAGCTGCTGGCGGCGGGCCGGGCGCACACGTTCCTGCCGCTGGCGGGCGCGACGCACATGACGCCGCAGACCGAGGAGGTCGCGGAGAACCTGATGCTCACGCAGGTGCGCTGGCTCAAGCGGGAACTGGAGGCACGGTGACCGACACTGGCGCAGGCCCCGTCGCCGGTGCCGACCGGGTGCGGGTGTCGCGCGGACTACTGGAGGCATGATGAAGCGCTGGGGACTGACCGTTCCGCTCACCGGCATCCCGCTGCCGCAGCACCGGGAGATCGTCGAGCAGCTGCCCGACCTCGGCTACACCGACGCGTGGTCGGCCGAGACCGCGGGAACGGACGCGTTCTCCCCGTTGCTGCTGGCGTCGCAGTGGGCGCCGCAGCTCCGGCTCGGTACGGCGATCGTGCCGGTCTACACGCGCGGCCCCGGCCTGCTCGCGATGAGCGCGGCCACGCTCGCCGAGTGCGCGCCCGGCAAGTTCGTGCTCGGCATCGGCACGTCGTCGCCGGTGATCGTGGAGAACTGGAACGCCGGCGAGTTCGCCGAGCCCTACGCCCGCACCCGCGACACCCTGCGGTTCCTGCGTGCGGCGCTGGCGGGGGAGAAGGTGACCGAGCAGTACCCGACGTTCTCGGTGAACCGCTTCCGGCTGGAGCGGGCCGCCGATCCGGCGCCGCCGATCATGCTCGCCGCGCTGCGGCCAGGGATGCTGCGGCTGGCGGCACGGGAGTCCGACGGAGCCATCACCAACTGGCTCGCTCCCGGCGACGTGCCGACGGTGCGCGCGGAGATCGGGCCCGACCTCGAGCTGGTGGCGCGGATCTTCGTGTGCCCCACCGAGGACGCCGAGGCCGCGCGCAACCTGGGCAGGCTGCTCATCAGCAGCTACCTCACGGTGCCGGTGTACCGTGCGTTCCACGACTGGCTCGGGCGCGGTGAGCTGCTGGCGCCCATGCACGAGGCGTGGGCCGCGGGCGAGCGCAAGAAGGCCAACGCGGTGATCCCCGACGAGGTCGTGGACGAGCTCATCGTGCACGGCAGTCCCGACGCGTGCCGCGAACGGCTGGAATCCTATGTGGACAACGGGCTCACCACGCCGGTGATCTCCCTGCTGCCCACCGGAGGGGATCCCGTGGAGCAGGTGAAGGCGCTGGCGCCGCGCTAGCTCCAGAGCGCGGAGCCGAGCACCAGCCCGGCTCCGGCGGCGCCGAATCCGGCGAGCACGGTGATCACCACGTTGGCGACGGCGTAGAGCCGGGCGCGTTCGGTGAGCAGCCGCAGGGTCTCGTAGCCGAACGTGGAGAACGTGGTGAGTGATCCGCAGAGCCCGGTGCCGACCAGCGCCTGCAGCGCGGAGGAGTCGCCGCCCGCGAGCACCCAGCCCGCGAGCAGGCCGAGTACGGCGGAGCCCGCGACGTTGACCGTGAGCGTGCCCCACGGGAACGCGGAGTCGTGGCCGCGCTGCACGCGCTGGTCGATCACGTAGCGCAGCACCGCGCCGACGGCGCCGCCGAGCAGTACGAGCAGGACCGTCACGAGGCACTCCTCGTGAGAACGCGGCGGCGCAGCAGCGCGTGCGCGGCGGACCACCCGGCCGCGACGGCGGCGAGCGAGACGAGCACCGAGATCGTGGCGTAGAGCAGCGCGATTGCCGGACGGCCGAGCTGCACCGACTCGACGGCGTCGAGCACGTAGGTCGAGAACGTGGTGAACCCGCCCAGCATGCCGACCCCGAAGAACGGGCGCAGCAGCCGATGCGGCCGCCTCGCCCGGAGCAGCACGGCCATGAGCACGCCGATCAGCAGGCAGCCTGCGACGTTGGCGAGCAGCGTGGCGACGGCGAACCCGCCGGGCGGATGGGGCAGTGCCACCGCGAGCCCGTATCTGGCGAGGCTGCCGAGTGCGCCGCCCGCGGCCACCGCGAGCAGCACGTCGATCCGGTGGGTTCCTGGCATTCCACCATGGTCGCCGACACCGGCGGTCCTCACCGGGCGGGCTGGTCCTGGCGTCGGTGCGCGGCGGTATGCCGAGGGTGCTCTCGGTGGAGCCGAATCCGCAGCGTCGAGTGACGGCCGCCGGGGGCAGCTCGCTCGACAACAGCAGCTGGGCGGCGGCCTCGGTGCGGATCGCGCGCACATACCGGCTCGGGGACAGGCCGAGAGGTCGCTTGTCGCAACTGGGCCTGGTGAGCACGGTGCTCGGTAATCTGGCGGCGATCGCGGGCGGTCTCGCGGCCGGGGTGATCCTGACGAGGATCACGAGGCGCCGTGCGCTGCTGGCGCTGTCGCGGTGGTGGCCTCCCTGTTCCCGCTCGCGTCGGGCCACGCCCCGGCGGTGGCCACCGCCGGGGCTGATGTGCCTGCTGCACGCCTGCTACGCCGCGGCGGTGACGGTGACGGTGGACCTGTGCAGGCAGACGAGCGCGGGCACGGACTTCACGATGCTGACCACCCTGGCGACGGGCATCTCGCTGGCGGTCGGCTCACTGGCGGTGACGGTCGCGGGCACCCTCGGCTACCAGGCGGTTCTCGCGGGAGTAGTGGCCCTGCTGGCCGCGGGGGCCGCCGCGGTGGCGCTGCTGTTCACCGAGGGTGCACCCGCCGTGAAGGCGCGGGAGGGGGCAGGGTAGAGTTCTCTCATCGCCTTCGAGAGAAGGAGATGGCCGGGCTGTGGCGCAGTTTGGTAGCGCACTTGACTGGGGGTCAAGGGGTCGCAGGTTCAAATCCTGTCAGCCCGACCGGCAGGCGGTTTCCGCAGGTTAACACCTACGGAGACCGCCATTTTTTTGTTCTGGCACGGGTCTCGTGGTCAAGCGCTTCGCTCAGTGACACCTTGACTCGAAAGTTGGCGCCATGCCCGAAGAACGCCTTCCCCGCCCCAGAAACCGCGTCTGGTCCACCTACCTCGACGAGTGGGACCGCGCCACGCGCGCCGTCCCGCACCCGTACACCACGCGCTACAACTACCAGCTCGCCGCCACCCAGCTCGCCGATTACCTCGCCGAGCACTCGCCCGACCCCGACGCCATCGACGCCGCCGACGACCCCACCGACACCACCAAGGGCCACGTCGAATCGTTCATCGCCTGGATGATCGACACCCGCTCGGCGTCCACCGCCCGCAACAAGTTCAAGGGCCTACAGCAGTTCTTCGGCTACCTCGCGAACGAGGACGAGATGGCTGCGTCACCGCTCGCCCGCATCCCACAACCGAAGGTCCCGAAGCGCCTGGTGCCGGTCGTCCCCGACGACGCCGTCTCCGCGCTCCTGGCGACCTGCTCCGGCAAGTCGTTCGTCGACCGCCGCGACACCGCCCTGATCCGCGCACTGTTCGACTCCGGCGGCCGACTCGCCGAGATCACCAACCTGACCCTCGACGATCTCGACCTCAAGGTCGACCTGTTTCGCGTCATCGGCAAGGGCGACAGGCAGCGCGCCATCCCGTTCGGGCCCAAGACCGGGCAAGCCCTCACCCGCTACCTGCGGGTGCGCGCCAAGCACCGCGGTGCCGACCTCGA
Organism: Prauserella cavernicola; assembly: GCF_016595675.1. Lineage (GTDB taxonomy): Bacteria > Actinomycetota > Actinomycetes > Mycobacteriales > Pseudonocardiaceae > Prauserella_A > Prauserella_A cavernicola. The sequence continues at coordinate 233,769 of NZ_JAENJH010000011.1, forward strand.
CCAGCTCTGGCTCGCCGAGCGCGTCGGCAAACCGCTCGGCCACTCCGGAGTCAAGATCATGCTCCGGCGGCGCGGGAAGCAGGCACAGCTCGACGGGAGCATGCACGCCCACCGATTCCGCCACACCCTCGCCCACGAGTGGCTAGTGCAGGGCGGCAACGAAACCGACCTGATGCGGCTCATGGGCTGGGAATCGCGCGACATGCTGCTGCACTACGGCGCCTCGGCCGGGCAGCAGCGCGCGCAGCAGGCCCATCGTTCGATGAAGCTCGGAGACCGCGTCTAGCGGTGACAAGCGAACCGCATGCTCGGGGGTATGGCAGCCTCCACGAACCTCACCCCCGAGCAGCGGTCGCTCCGCGCCCGCATCGCAGGCCACACCTCGTGGGCCACCACCACCGACCGCGGCGCGAAGGGCCGAGCGAGCGCCGAGGCGCGGCTACGCCGCTTCGAGCAGCAGATCGACCCCGGCGGGCAGCTGCCCGCCGACGAGCGACGCCAGCGCGCCGAGAGCGCCATGCGCGCCCACATGCTCAGGCTCGCGGCCAAGTCCGCGGCCACGCGCGCCGCGCGCAGCAAGGCCGGCTAGGACCGGCGGGGTTCGTGCCCGGTGCCGCGGCAGCGCGGACATGTCCGCTCGAACACGTACCGGCGCCCCCACACGTGGGTCTCGACGCGCACCTGCTCGTGGCCGTCGCAGCGCCGGCACCGTCTCGGGCCTGAATCGTCCTCCATGCCGCCCCTCTCGTCTCCGCGTCCCTCGTTCGTGATCACGGTATGCGCTGATCAGCGGGCTAGCCGTGAGGCGATCTCGCGGGCGAGTTCGACGAGGCGCCGGTGCGGCTCGTAGACGTCGGCGTCGAGCGCGTTCACGGGCGGGTCGGTGATCCCCTCGAGGTCGTCGGCTGCGGCGAGCATCCAGTCGCGCAGGAGGACGATGCCGTCCTCGACCGTCGCGTGGTGAAGGCTGAACCTGGTGAGCCGCAGGCTGCGGTCGCACTCGTCGAGCAGGCGTGCCGTCTCGCGCAGTTCGTCCGAGGGCACGGCGCGCGCGTTCACCGGGCCCGCCGTGTCGACCGTGCCCGCACCGGCCGGTGCGCTGGACAGGCGCACGGTGGTGCGCACCGACCGTTCGTGCTGTGCGGGTACGTCGGCCACTGCTTGCCGACGGCCCGTCACTGGTCTGCTCCCTGGGCTTGATCCCGCCGTGTGACCCTGGCCGGCGCGGAGTCGGGGTCATCCGCGCCGACCAGGTGCTCGGGGATCTTGTCCGGTGAAGTAGCCGCGGGCCACCCGTCGGGGCCGACCTTGGATACGCGGCCGTCACTGTGAATTAGCCAGCTCACCACTGGTCTCCAGCTCGTTGGTCGAATCGACCACGGCGCGCTACCTCTCCCGGGCGGCGCGCGTCACGGATGCCGGTGCCGGCCGGGCCTCGGGGTGTGGTGCGTGGTCGTCAGCGGGAATCGCGGGGCCCGAGGCCCCACTGCGTCAGCGCGTTTCGGATGAAGTCCGCGCCGATCTCCTGGGATTCGTCGGCCAGGCCGCGAGCTCGTTCCGGGCTGTCGTCGGACTGCTCGACGACTCGGCGCCGCTCGGCGTGCGGGTGCTTCCAGTAGCCGCCGCAGCCGTTCGGGCAGTCCATCTCGATCGTGCGCAGCTCGGTGCCGCTCGGCAGGGGCTGTTCCCAGGACATGACGCCCGTGCCGTGGCACAGTTGGCAGGCGTCACCAGCCGTCTGGGATTTCTCCAATTCCTCCACAGCGATCACACGGGTCCTTCCGGTTCGGGGCGAGCCCCGAACCGAGGCATACCGGGCACGTTGTCATCGGTGGGCCGCTCATGGCAACTCCTTGTCTCGATGTCGTCACGGTCGGCTCCTTCGGCTGATTGACCGTCGAACATCCTGCACCGACCCCTTTCCTCAACTCATCCGGACGTCCGTATGACTGTGACACGCGTCGGGCACGATAGTCCAGTCGTCCGTATGAGTGGAACAATGGGCCGATGGACAAATCCAGCGGTGTGCCACTGCATCGGCAGGTGGCATCTGACCTGCGCGAGAAGATCACCGCGGGGACCTTTGCGCCCGGCGAGCAACTTCCCGCCGAGCCAGCGCTCATGGACTCCTATGGGGTGTCGCGTCACACCATCCGCGAAGCGATCCGTCTGCTGCGCACTGACGGCCTCCTCGTCTCGGAGCACGGCAAGGACGTGTTCGTCCGGCCGCCGGCGCAGATCCAGCGGCTTGCCCGCTCACGGCTGTCCCGCGCCGCACGCGCTGAGAATCGGGGAGCGTTTCTCGCCGACGCCGCGGCGAAGGGCTTTACCCCGTCATCGTCGGTGAGAGTGCGGTTTGAGCCTGCCGACGAGCGCGCCGCGAGCATCCTCGACATCGACGTCGGCACCGAAATCACCGTGAGAGATCGGGTGATGCGCGCCAACGGGCTCGTCGTTCAACTCGCGGTGTCGCGCCTTTCCCGGCAGTACACGCGCGACACCGCGATCGAGCAGGTCGACACCGGCGAGGGCGGCGCCTACGCCCGGCTGGAGGAAGCGGGCCACCTGATCGGCTCGTACGTCGAGAACGTCGGTGCCCGCATGCCCACCCCGGATGAGACGTCGCAGTTGGAGCTCGGGCCGGGCATCCCCGTCGTGACGGTGACTCGGGTCGCCTACCGCGAAGACGGGACCCCGCTGGAGATGAACGACATGACCTTGCCCGCGAACCGATACGAACTGTCGTACGAGTGGTCTGCGGAATAGGTCGGACCGGTCAGTACGTCCAGGCGTAGCGGAGGTCGATGCGGTTCGTGGCGGCGCCGGAGAGGGCGTCGCGGTTCTGGATCCGGTAGGCCATGCCGTGGCCCTTGGCGAGGTACACGTCGCGGTGCAGGCGCATGCCGAACGGGCGTTCGCCGTTGTCGTCCCACCACTTTTCGGTCTGCCGTAGCGCGGGCGCGGAGCCGAGGTGGGGGTTGGTCGTCGGGCCGACGTTGCACCAGCGCTGTTCGTGGGCGAACGCTACACGCTTGCCGGAGGACTGCTCGATGATCGTGCCCAGCGCGAACAGGCTGTAGCCCTGCCCGAGCGCGGGGACTGTCCATTTCGCGTAGTGCTGCGCGCCCGGAGGCAGCGCGACACGGTTCGTGACGAGGTCGAGGCCCGCGAGCCACTGCACGGCGACGTTGAGCTCGTAGTAGGTGCCGTTGCCCTCCCAGCCGTCGAGCATCACCCAGTCGCCGTCGCGGCGGAAGTGCTCTTTGTACGGGTGCTGCTCGGTGCCCCACGTGTCGGGGTGACCCCAGCGGATGCGTGACTCGGTGGCGGACACGGGTTCCCACGCCCACTGCCCCTCGGCCTTGCTCGCGTTCCAGTGTTGCCCGGCGGCGCGCTCGAACATGCGCGTGTAGTCGGCGTAGGTGTCTACTGTGGACGGAATGGCGACCTCCTGGTGTCGCCATGACCGTGACGTCAGAGTGTCACCCGGAGATTTCCATGGGTAGCAGGGAGTAACGAGGTGGTCAGCCCGTCGGGATCATCAACGCGGTCACCTGGCCGTAGAAGAACGCGGGGTTCTGCCCGCCCACCGACGCCCGGCTCGACGCGTGCTCGGCGCGCACCAGCACATCGCCGGACGCCGTGCCGAAACTCGCGTGGTGTGGCGACATCGACCCGCGTCGCGTGCTCGCGCCCACGCCGTTCGTGTTGCCTACCTGGTCCCGGCTCTGCTTGCCCGAGGTCCACGTCGCGCCGCCGTCGAGCGAGATCGACAGGCGCATCGCCACATACGCGCCCGTTCCGGAATCGTTGATGCCCGTCCCCATGCCCCATGCGACGACCGCGACCGGACGCCCCGGATTCGGAAATGTGAGCGGTGAGCCCCACACCTCGTCGACCTCCGCGACCAGCTGCGTGATGTTCTCAGGCAGCGGCACCGTCAAGGCCTTGATACCGCCCGGCGCGGCGGACTCCAGCAGCGCTACGCGCGCGCGAAGATCGGCCAGCTGCGACGAGGCCGATCCCGTGAGCACGTTCGTGCCCGTACCGACCGCAGTGCCGAGCCGGTCGGCGAGCCGTTGATTGCCGATTCCGCCCGACGTCGAGGTGTTCGTCGTCCGGGACTCCAATGCGGACACACGCGAGATCGCGGTGCCGCCGGACCAGGATCCGAGGTTCGCGTTGAGTGCGTTGATCTCCGACTGTCGCGCGAAATCCCTGTCGTTCAGGTTGTTCAGCAACACCTTGAGCACATTGCCGAAACGGCTGACCGACACCTCGCTACCCGACACCACCTCGAGGTCATCCGAGAACGCCATCACTCACCCCACCTTCCGACGTCCCAACCGAGGTCGGGGTCATCCCAGATCGCGACACCCGGCGTGCGGACGATCCGCAACGACAGCGTGTCCACCGAGCCGCCCGGCCCGTCCTCCCGCTGAATCCCGATCACCTGCGCGTACAGGGCGCCAGCGATGCCGCCTTCGTTGGTCAGGCGGATCACGTCCCGCAGCTGGATACGCGGATCTGCCGGGATCGTCACGGGCTCGACGAGCGGCGTCGGGTCCACTGTGTCCTTGAGTAGGTTGTCGATGATCACGTCCACGCTGCCCTTGGTCTGCCGCCAGTCCGAGTCGCCGAGCTCGACGGCCCGCGTCCCGCGCAGCGCGACCTCATCCGGGTCCGAACGCTTCGTGCGGTGCGTGTTCCGTTCCGAGTAGGCCAGTCCCGACAGCAGGAACGACGACGTGTTCCCTCCGATGTAGGCGCCGAGGTAGGCAGCGGGCTGGCCAGCGTTGACCCACCAGCGGACCAGCGCGGCCCGCGCGTCGGGCTGCTCGTCGTCCGGGAACCGCAGATCGACACTGATGCCGCCGCCGGAGCCCGGCACGGTCGGGTGCATGGTGTTGACGTTGTCGGCGCGCACGGCCGAGACGCTGGAAATCGTGATGTCCGGATCTGTCTCGGGCCGCGTCGCACTGACGCCGCTCGTACCCGACGTCGTCGAGAGGAGGCGGTGGGTAGGGCTTGCTGGGTGGCTCGTACTCGGGTAGAGGTTGCAGGCTCATTGGGCCATGGTCGCGGGGCGATGAGTGCGAGGCGCTTTGTTTGGGCGCGTTCAGTCAGGTGGGTGACAATCGCAGGGCGGCTACCATCCCACGTTGCATCCGACGGAAGTTGCCCTTCGATCGTGTTGCCTTCACTGTGGTCGGTTGACCGCTGGATTCTCGTCGGTAATGTCCGGTGAGTCGGTTCGGTGCCGCGGGGGAAATTCGATCTTTTCGCGAGGTCTTAGTTTCTTTCTCGGCCCGTGGCCGCATGTATGAAGGTGCAAACTTGGGGAGGTTTTGTGCGTTCAAGAATCCGATTGAATCTCGCAATTGCATTACTGATCGGTTTGCTCGGTTTTCCGGCCACGGCTGCAGCTAGCCCACAAGGCGCTTCAATTGCAGCGCAGGGCCAGGCGGTCGATGCTGCTGCACCGAAGTACTGCAACGGCTTGCAATGGCGTGGTATCAACTCGAATACGATCCGAATTTGGGCCACGGGGGCGGCTGTTCGCCAAATTGTCGGAAAGAGTCGCGTTGGTGCGCTATTGCTTCGTGTCACTGTGAAGGACATGCAGCAGCGAGTCGTGAAGCAGGCGGTCTACGGTGCGTCTCGGCGTGAAGGCGTGAGTGCTCTTGTTAGTCCGGCTCAGAGTGGCTGGATTGTTTTTACAAAGATCACAAATGAGCGCGGTGATAAGGTGTTCTGCAGTGGTAGCGACAACATCTCGCATTAAATAGGATGGCGGTTGGCGACTCGCGTGCTACTTCAGTCGCCAACCGCCACCCACTACCCTGGAGTTGGCCGTAGCCGTACGAACCTTGGGGAACCATGCTGCCCGCTCGACCACTTCCATTCGTGCCGAGCTTCCCGGTGCTGAGCGTCGCCGACACGCCACCGCACCCGGACCACCTCGGCTTGTGGAGCCCGATCCCCGACAGCAACACTGCGGGCCTTCTCGACTACGTCAGCCTTGTGGTCGACCCAGATACCGCGCGCGAGGTCATCGTGCAGACCAGGCCGGCGCGCCAACCCGATGACGAGGTGCCGCCGGGACAGTACGGGATGCTCGTCCCTTCGGCGCACATGGCACTGCTCGCGGTCGACGACGCGAATGCAGAGTCCCCCGAGGGGATCGCCGGAGCGTTAGCCGACGGGCATGCCCCGTGGGAGCCTGTCGAGTTGGTGATCGATGATGATGTCGTGCGTGGTTGGCGAGCAAGTTTTCCGGAACAGCGGGTCACAGTCGCCGCGCATGGCGACGTCACGATTGGTGTAGTCGACCGGCCCGGAGCCCCGCTAAGAGACCTTCGCACGGTTTCGCCGGGCGAGATGACGCCTTGGGCTGGCCGGGCTTAGGCGACTAGTCGCAGGTAGGGGCGGCTGGGTGTGGTCCGGCGTTCGGCAATCTGGACGATTCCGGGCAGGGGCAGCATGTATTGGCCGGCCTCAACCCAGCGGCGGCCGACGCGGCGGCGCTGCTCGACGACCGGCGGGTCGAGCCACAGGTTGCGGCGCTTGGCCTTTTCGCGGGCGGTGGCGCGCCGGTCGGCCTCGTAGACCGCGTGCGCCGTAGTGCACTCGGGGCACCTGCATTCGTGTTTGGCGTAGCGGCTGTTGGTGCCGTGCTCGGGCAGCACTGCGGGCAGTGGGAACCCGTATTCGAGGGCGATGGCCTTGCGGTCGCGGCGGTCGAGGCCGCCCCACATGCCCCAGGGCTCGCCCCGCTCTAGTGCTTCGGTGGCGCAGCGGGCACGCACGGGGCACGCCGCGCACACGACTCGGCAGGCGAGCGCGGCCGGGCCCTTCGCCTCTACCCAGTCGAGTTCGGGGAACAGTTGGCACGCCCCCTGCGCGTGCCAGTCCGGGACCTGCCGGGGGATGCGGGGGAGTTCGACCGTGGTCATGGGTGCGCCTCCGGGAGGATGCCGTAAACGGGGTACACGTCGAGGCCGAGGGCGTGGGCGATGTCGACGAGCGGGTCGTCGGTGCGCGCGCCGCGGGGCACGGCGGGGTGGTCGGTGACGTCGGGGTTGGTGGTGTAGCCGATGACGTCGCCGTGCTCCTGGACGAACTCGCGCCACGCCTGCTGCGTCACGGCTGCCGCTCCTCGAGCGCGTCGGCGAGGGTGTAGCCGTTGCACCACACCGTCGGCGCGACCTTCTTGGCCATGCGCAGCGCGGTGTCGAGGTCGAACCGGTGATCGGTCCGCCAGGAGTCCTCGCCGCTGCTGTACTCGGCGAACTCCGCATCGGTGTTGGGCTCCTGCGTGCCGTCGCGCCAGACGTAGCCCCACGACCAGCTGCCGTCGCGTCCGAGGAACCTGCCCTTGCTGAGGACCGCCCACAGCCCGGCGCCGCGGTACTCGACGCGCACCTCGAACCCGTGGGCGTTGACGTCGTCCTCCGGCAGGCACGAGACGACGTAGGCGGTCGGCCGCACGGTCGGCACAGGAACGGGGGCTGCTGAAGGGTTCTGTGACATCTGAGTTCGCTTGCTGAGGAGCAGGCTGGAAGGATGTCATTGTGCCCAAGCCGTATCCGCGTGAGTTCGGTGAGGACGTGGTCCGGGTCGCGCGTAACCGCGAGTCGGGTGTGACGATCGAGCAGGTCGTCGGCGACTTCGGTGTGCATCCGATGACGTTGCACAAGTGGTTGCGCCAGGCCGACGTCGAAGACGGAGTCAAGTCGGGTGTGTCGTCGGATGCGGCAGCTGAGCTGCGGGAGCTCAAGCGTCGTAAT
>NZ_JAENJH010000012.1 GCF_016595675.1 Prauserella cavernicola
TCGAACTGGCGGGCGAGCTCTCCGCGGCGCCCGGCAAGGACGGCAAGCCCATCCACGAGTGGCTCGAACTGCGCCCGTTCCTCACCGCGCCGCCCACCGTCACCGAGTGAGCTCCGCCATCGACGAGGCCCGGCTCCGGAGCCTCACCCCGAGCGTGCTCGCGATCCTCGTCCGCCGCGGAGCCGACTTCGCGGCGGCCGAGGACGCTGTGCAGGACGCGTTGCTCGAGGCACTGCGGGTCTGGCCGGGCGACCCGCCGAGGGACCCGAAGGGCTGGCTGGTCACCGTGGCGTGGCGCCGGTTTCTCGACGCGACGCGGGCCGACACGGCGCGGCGCAGGCGCGAGGACCTCGTGGACGAGGAACCGGAGCCGGGGCCCGCCGGCTCCACCGATGACACGCTCCAGCTGTACTTCCTGTGCGCGCACCCGTCGCTGTCGCCGTCGTCGGCGGTGGCGCTCACGCTGCGCGCCGTCGGCGGGCTGACGACGCGGCAGATCGCCCAGGCCTACCTGGTGCCCGAGGCGACGATGGCGCAACGCATCAGCAGGGCCAAGCGCACGGTCTCCGGCGTGCGGTTCGACCAGCCCGGCGACGTGGCCACCGTGCTGCGCGTGCTCTACCTCGTCTTCAACGAGGGCTACTCCGGCGACGTCGACTTGGCCGCCGAGGCCATCCGGCTCACCCGGCAGCTCGCGGCCGCGTTCGACCATCCCGAGGTGGCGGGGCTGCTCGCGCTCATGCTGTTGCACCACGCGCGGCGCGCGGGGCGGACCGCGCCGGACGGGAGCCTGGTGCCGCTCGCAGAGCAGGACCGTGGCACGTGGGACACGGGGCTGATCGCCGAGGGTGTCGGGATCCTGCAGGTAGCGCTGTCCCGCGACCGGCTGGGCGAGTTCCAGGCACAGGCGGCGATCGCGGCACTGCACGCCGACGCTCCCACCGCCGAGGAGACCGACTGGGTGCAGATCGTCGAGTGGTACGACGAGCTCGTGGGCCTGACCGACAGTCCGGTGGTCCGGCTCAACCGCGCCGTCGCCGTCGGTGAGGCCGACGGAGCCAGGGCGGGACTCGCGGAGCTCGCGGCGCTGGACGGGTCGTTGCCGAGGTACACGGCGGTAGCCGCGTACCTCCACGAGCGCGACGGTGACCTGGAGACGGCCGCGCGGCTCTACGCCGAGGCGGCGCGCAAGGCCCCCAACCTCGCGGAACGCGATCACCTGACGCGGCAGGCCGCCCGGCTCAACTCGCGGGGGAGCCGTTGACCGGCCCGAGCAGGCTCGAGATCTCCTCGCGCAGCGTGGCGAGCCGGTCCGTAGCCGTGCGCCGCGCGGCAGGCAGGTCGTCCTCGGTGGCGACCTCGGCCGTCAGCTCCAGATAGACCTTGAGCTTGGGTTCCGTGCCAGAGGGCCGCAGCACCACGCGTACGCCGTCGCCGCGCAGGCGCAGCACGTCGGCGTCGGGCAGCAGGTCCTCGGCGGTCACGGGCGTGCCCGCGAGCGTCGACGGCGGTTCCGCGCGCACCCGCGCCATCAGCTCGGCCCGCGCGCGCAGATCCGGGATCCGGACCGAGATCTGGTCGGTCAGGTACACGCCGTGCCGCACGGCCAGGTGGTCGAGCGCGTCGAACAGCGTCCGCCCCGCCGACTTCGTGGTGGCGGCCAGATCGCACGCGAGCACCGACGCCGCGATGCCGTCCTTGTCGCGCACGAAGTCCGGGTTCACGCACACGCCGAGCGCTTCCTCGTAGGCGTACACCAGACCGTCGCCAGCCCTGGCCAGCCACTTGAAGCCGGTGAGCGTCTCGGCGTAGCGCGCGCCGTAGGTCTCCGCGATGTCCGCGAGCATCGACGACGACACGATGGTGGTCGCCACCAGCGCGTCCGCACCGTTCACTGTGGACAGCACGTGGTCGCCGAGCAGCACGCCAGTCTCGTCACCGCGCAGCATCCGCCACGTGCCGTCGGACTCACGCGCGCCCAGGGCGCAGCGGTCGGCGTCCGGGTCGAGCGCGATGGCCAGGTCGGCGTCGACCTCGGCGGCCAGCGCCAGCAACAGGTCCGTCGCGCCCGGCTCCTCGGGGTTCGGGAACGACACGGTGGGAAAGTCCGGGTCCGGCCTCGCCTGCTCTGCGACCAGGTGCACGTCGGTGAAGCCCGCCGCGGCCAGCGCTCGCTCCAGCACGTCGGCGCCGACCCCGTGCATCGCGGTGGCCGCCACCCGCACCGTGCGCGAGGTGCCCCTCGGCAGCACGGCACAGCGCGAGAGGTAGGCCTCCAGCAGGTCGCCGCCCGCCGTCGTGGTGCCCGGCGCGCGCGGCACCGACACCGCGGCGGGCGCCCCGGCGATCGCGGCCTCCACCTCCTGGTCGGAGGGAGGCACGATCTGCGCGCCACTGCCGTCGTAGAGCTTGTATCCGTTGTCGGCCGGCGGATTGTGCGACGCCGTGATCTGGATGCCGGCCACCGCGCCGAGGTGCCCGACCGCGAACGCGAGCACCGGCGTCGGCAGGGGAGCGGGCAGCACCGTCACCGCGAACCCGGCCGCGGTCAGCACCTCCGCCGCGGCAGCCGCGAACCTCTCCGACCCGTGCCTGGCGTCGCGGCCGACGACCACGGTGCCGCCCGCCTCGCCCCGGCCGCGCAGCCAGGACGCGACACCCGCGGTGGTTCGGACCACGACCGCCGTGTTCATCCCGTTCGGACCGGCGCGCACCGGGCCGCGCAGCCCGGCGGTGCCGAACGTCAGCGGTCCCTCCATGCGTTCCGCCAGGTCGGCGACCGCGGCGGCGTCGCCGCTCATCGCCTGTGCCAGCACGGTTTGCAGCTCCGTGCGCGTGGCGGGGTCCGGGTCGTCGGCGATCCAGCGAAAGGCCTGGTCACGCACGGCGGGTGTGAGCCTGCTCGACTGTTCGGTCACCGAGCAATGTTGTCAAGGACACCGAATGCCGCTACCGTCGCCCCCGCTCGCCAAGGGGGTTCGGCCATCATGCGCAACGACACGGCGCTGATCGGAGTATCCGCCCGCGAGGAGCTGGTCGAACTGGCTCCCGCGATGCGGCGACGGTCCGCCGATGTTGCACATTTGATCTTGCAGCAGATCCAGCTCACGATCCCCGCGTACTCGCGGCCCATCGAGGGCACGTTCGGCAAGGCGATCCTGCACGGCGTCCAGCAGGGAGTGCTCGAGTTCCTCGACCGCCTGCTCGACCCCGAGGCCGCCGGCAACGGCACCGCCGACCTCTTCCGGCACCTCGGCCGCTACGAGGTGATCGAGGGCAGGGGCATCGACGTGCTGCAGTCGGCCTACCGGGTCGGCGGGCGCGTCGGCTGGCAGGCGCTCAGCGAGTTCGGGCTGCGCATGGGCCTTCCCGTCGAGACGATGTGCGAGCTCGCGGCGGCCCTGTTCGCCTACATCGACGAGCTGTCCGCGCTGTCCCACGAGGGCTACGTCGCCGCGCAGGCCCGTGCGGCCGGAGCACAGGAACGCAGGCGCAAACGGTTGCTGGAGCTGTTGCTGTCCGACCAGCGAGCGCCAGCGGCCGTGCTGCTCGAACACGCCGAGGCCGCGGCCTGGACGCCACCGGAGCGGGTCGCGGTGGTGGTGCTCGAGGTCGACGACGGGCGCACCGGTCATCCCGAGCTGGCCGAGGACGTGCTCGTGGACCTGGAGAGTGACGCGCCGTGCCTGGTCGTGCCCGCGCCCGGCGGCGAGGTGCCCGACCTCGCCGACTCGCTGCGCGGCTGGCGGTGCGTGCTCGGCCCCGTTGTCCTGCTCGCCGACGCGCGTGACTCGCTGCGCTGGGCCCGGCAGCTCGCCGGGCTCATCGCCGACGGCGTGGTGGAGGGCGCGCCCGTGGTGTCGTGCGCCGACCACCTGCTGACGCTGTGGCTGCTCAGCGATCGCGGACTCGCCGACCAGCTCGTCGCCAGGGCGCAGGCGCCGCTGGACGGGCTCAACGCCCGCCAGCGCGAGCGCCTCGCCGAGACCCTGTCCGCGTGGCTGGAGACGCGGGGCGGCGCACCCGAGATCGCGGGACAGCTCAACGTCCACCCGCAGACCGTGCGCTACCGGATCCATCAGCTCGACGAGCTCTACGGCGAGCGGCTGCGCGACCCCGACGAGCGCTTCGCCATCGCCGTCGCCCTGCGTGCTCGTCGGCTGCGTCACACTCGACCGGAGTAGCCCGCCCGTAGCCCCGTGAGTACGGGTTCCCGCGCTTTTGTCAGCCGCGTGACAAGTCGCGCAGAGTCAATGCGAAAAACCCTCGTCAGCACACGATCGGGTTATTGTCGCGGCGCCAAGTATCGGTCAGATTGGCTCTGCCACAAGGAAAAGCGCGAGAAGGGAACTCGATGCTCAGCAGGGAAATGGCCGACGTGCCCATCACGACCACGCCGGTGTCCACGGGGAAGTGACGCCACTCAGGCCCGCTGGACGAGCTCCCTCAGCAGACCCCCCATGCGCTCGGCGGCAGCCCTGCCCGCCTCGATGACCTCTTCGTGGTTGAGCGGCTCCCCGGTCATCCCCGCCGCCAGGTTGGTCACCAGCGACAACCCGAACACCTCGACGCCAGCGGCCCTCGCGGCGATCGCCTCCAGCACGGTCGACATGCCGACCAGGTCGGCGCCCAGCGTCCGCAGCATCCGGATCTCGGCCGGTGTCTCGAAGTGCGGGCCCGGCAGTCCGGCGTAGACGCCCTCGGCCAGCGTCGGGTCGATCTCCGTGGCCACGTCGCGCAGCCGGTTCGAGTACAGGTCGACGAGATCGACGAAGTTCGCGCCCGTGATCGGCGACGTCGCCGTCATGTTCAGGTGGTCGGAGATGATCACCGGCTGGCCCACCTGGAAGCCCTCGCGCAGGCCGCCCGCGGCGTTGGTCAACAGCACCGAACGCACCCCGGCCGCGGCCGCGGTGCGCACGGCGTGCACCACGCTCGCGACGCCCTTGCCCTCGTAGAGATGGGTGCGGCCGAGCAGCACCAGCGCCCGCTTGTCGCCGATCTTCACCGACCTGGCCGTGCTGCCGTGGCCGACGGCGCTGGGCGCCTCGAACCCGGGCAGTTCGCCCAGCGAGACCTCCGCCTCCGGCTCGCCGATCACGTCGGCGGCGGGCCGCCAGCCGGAGCCGAGGACCACGGCGATGTCGTGCCGGTCCGTCCCGGTCCGCTCGGCGAGCACCGAGGCCGCGGCGGCGGCGAGGTCACTGGGCTGCTGGCTGATCGTCTCGTTCACGGTCGTGCAGCCTAGTTGCCCGCGGTCACGGGCGCTGTCAGTCGGTCATCGTGAACGTCGGCACGAAGCGGTCGAAGAGTTCGTTGCGGCCGAGCCGTTCCTGTTCCACCGGCACGGTCACGCTCACCACCCACAGGCTCGACCCGCTGAGGAACACCTCCGCGACCGTGGTCCGGTTGATCGCGCGCTCGCCGCTCGCGCCGCGCTCCGCCGTCCGGTACGTCACCAGCAGGCCGTCGCGGTCGGGCAAATCCTCGGAGCGCACGAGCGTGAAGTCACCGGGCGCCCAGGTGGAAGCGATCGTGTCGAGGTAGTCGTCCACGGTCGCGGAGTCGCCGTAGCCAGAGAACCGCTCCACGCCGAGCACCTGCGCGCCGTCGGCCGACACGAACTGCACGCGGGTGCTGGTGGGCAGTGCGCCTTCGGGCTGCTGCGTGACGAACCTGGTCCAGCTCTCGGGCACGTCGACGGAGAACAGGCCGCCCTTCGCGCCCTGCAGGTTGGTGGCGTCGCCCTCGCGGGTCACCAGCCGCTGCTCCTCCTGCGACGGTGTTCTCACGCGCCGCACGTAGTCCGTGCTCTCCGGCGCTGACAACGGCTGGCCCGCCAGTACGCGGGTGAGCGCGAAGCCACCCGCCAGCGCGGCCATGAACAGCAGCATCACCACCAGTACCAGCGCGATCGTGCGGGCCGTCGACCGGCCCTGCGCGCGGGACTCCTCGCCGTTGGTCCCGCCCGGCGACTCACCGCCGTCGAGGAACGGCAACGGCCCCGGGTCGGCGGCGAGCGCTCCGCCGTCCTGTCCGTCGGCCTCCGGTTCCGGCTGCTTCGGCGCTGCGGGCATCGCCGGGATCACCCTGGTCACGCCTGCGTCCGGTCCGTGGGCGCGGCCGTCGTCGCGGAACAGCTCGGGGCCGAACAGTGTGTGCCGCGGTTGCGCCAGGAACGGGTACAGCCTGCGCCGCACCTCCGGCAGCGACATCCGCGCCGACGGCTCCTTCGCCATCAACCCGCGGATCACCGCGGCCAGCGGGCCCGGTGAGGGGTTCGGCACCGCGTCGTGCACGACGCTCGACACGGTCTCCAGCGGATCGCCGTTGACGTCGTAGGGCGGGCGGCCCTCCGTCGCGGCGAACAGCGTCGCGCCGAGACCCCACAGGTCGGCCGTGTAGGTGACGGCACCGCCCGAGGCCACCTCGGGCGCGATGAACGCGGGCGAGCCCAGCATCGTCCCGGTGTGGGTCATGGTGACCTCGGAGACGTTGCGGGCGATGCCGAAGTCGGTGAGCTTGATGCGGCCGTCCTGCGCCACGAGCACGTTGCCCGGCTTGACGTCCCGGTGGGTGATGCCCGCCGTGTGGGCCGCGCCCAGCGCCGCGGCCACCGCGTCGGCCACCGCCGCGGCCTGCCCGACCGAGAGCCGCCTGCCGTCGCGCAGCAGTCCGGCCAGGCTGCGCGAGGGCAGCAGTTCCATCACCACGTACGGATCGCCGTGCTCGAGCACCACGTCGTGGAGGATGATCACGTTGGGATGCGACAGCCCCGCGATGGCCCTGGCCTCGCGCAGCGTGCGCTCGCGAAGCTCGCCCGCCTGGTTGGCCGGGACGCCGGGCGGCATCTTGACCTCCTTGACCGCGACCTGCCGGTGGAGGAACTCGTCGAAGGCGCCCCAGACTGTGCCCATCGCCCCTGAACCGAGCACCGAGCGCAACCGGTAGCGACCGGCGACGGCGCGACGTTCATCGGATGAGGCGGGCACGGCTCCCATTGTGGCGAACGCCCGATCCAGTCCACGTCCGCCCGGTGCACTTCGCCGGGATCAGCGTCACATTTTCGCCACTATGCGTGGGCCTACCATGACGAGTTATGACCGAAACGGCTGGGACATCGGCGTCCGCGCCCGCTGAGCTCGCGCTCGCGGCCGAGTTCGAAACCCCAGGCCGGGGCGATTGGGAGCGGCTCGTCGCAGGCGTGCTGACCAAGAGCGGCGCGCTGCCGGAGGGCTTCACCGGCGCCCCGCAGAGCCTGCTCGCCACCACTACCTACGACGGCATCGAGATCCAGCCGCTCTACACCGCCGACGACGAGGCGCCGTCCTCCGGCTTTCCCGGGCTGTCGCCGTTCGTGCGCGGCGGCCACGCCGAAGGGCACGTGAGCACCGGCTGGGACATCCGCACGCTGCACTCCGGCTCGAACGCCGCCTCGGTCAACGAGGACATGCTCGGCGACCTCGAGCGCGGCGTCGGTTCCGTCTGGCTGCGCGTCGGTGACGCGGCGCTGCCCGTCGCCGAACTGGGCCGGGCCCTGCGCGGTGTGCTGCTGGACCTCGCGCCCGTGGCGCTGGAGCCGGGCGAGGACTACGAGGCCGCGGCCGAGGCGCTGCTCGCCGTACTCGCCGAGCGCGGCACTCCCGCAGGTGCGGCCTGCGGCAACCTCGGCGCCGACCCGATCGGCCTGCGGGCCCGCACCGGAGCGGCCCACGACCTCGCCCCGGCCGCCGCACTGGCCGCCCGCATCGCGCCGCGGTACCCGCAGCTGCGCACCGTGGTCGTCGACGCGCTGCCCTTCCACGAGGCAGGCGGTTCCGACGCGCAGGAGCTCGGCGCGTCGATCGCCGCCGGCGTCGCCTACCTGCGCGCACTGACCTCGGCGGGCCTGAGCGTGGAGGACGCGGCGGACCAGCTGGAGTTCCGGTACGCGGCCACCGCCGACCAGTTCCTCACCATCGCCAAGCTCCGCGCCGCGCGTCGGCTGTGGGCCCGGGTCACCGAGGTGTCCGGGACCGAGGGCGTCGCGATGCGCCAGCACGCCGTCACCTCGCCCGCCATGCTCACGCGCCGCGACCCGTGGGTGAACATGCTGCGCACCACGGTCGCGTGCTTCGCGGCGGGGATCGGTGGCGCCGACGCCGTGACCGTGCTGCCGTTCGACGCGGCCATCGGCACACCCGACGAGTTCGCGCGGCGCATCGCCCGCAACACGCAGTCGATCCTGCTGGAGGAGTCCAAGCTGGCCGGGGTGATCGACCCGGCGGGCGGCTCCTGGTACGTCGAGAACCTCACCGATGAGCTGGCCAAGGCCGCGTGGCGCGAGTTCACCGCCATCGAGAAGGCGGGCGGTATCGAGGCCGAACTGGACTCCGGAGCACTGGCCGAACGCCTCGCGCGGACATGGGACGCGCGCGCTGCCCGGCTGGCCACCCGCGAGGACCCGATCACCGGCGTCAGCGAGTTCCCGCTGCTGGACGAGACGCTGCTCGAGCGCGACCCCGCCCCGTCCGCTGTGGACGGTGGCGGGCTGCCGCGCAGGCGGTACGCACAGGAGTACGAACACCTGCGCGACCGTGCCGACGCCCACCTCGCGGCGCACGGCCACCGGCCGTCGGTCTTCCTCGCGACGCTCGGCCCGCTGTCCGCGCACACCGCGCGCGCCACCTTCGCCGCCAACCTGTTCCAGGCGGGCGGCCTGCAGCCGGTCAACCCCGGAGTGACCGACGACGTGGCCGCCCTCGTCGCCGCCTTCCGCGAGAGCGGCACCACCGTCGCGTGCCTGTGCGGCAGCGACCGGTCCTACACCGAGCAGGCGGGCGAGGTCGCGACGGCGCTGCGGGAGGCGGGAGCCACCGTGGTCCTGCTCGCGGGCAAGCCGGGCGAGCACGACGGCGTCACCGGCTACGTCCACGTCGGCTGCGACGCGCTCGCCGTACTCAGGAGCACCCTCGACACGCTGGGAGTCGACTGATGACCATTCCCGACTTCACCGACGTCGAGCTCGGCACCCCGAGGCCGGGCGACCGGCAGGCCTGGGCCGAGGCGCTGCACACGGCCACCGGCAAGGGCTCCGACGCGCTGACGTGGGAGACGCCGGAGGGCATCGGCGTCAAACCGCTCTACACCGCCGACGACCTGTCCGATGTGGACTTCCTCGGCACGTACCCCGGTATCGCGCCGTACCTGCGCGGGCCCTACCCGACCATGTACGTCAACCAGCCGTGGACCGTCCGGCAGTACGCGGGCTTCTCCACCGCCGAGGCGTCCAATGCCTTCTACCGCCGCAATCTCGCCGCCGGCCAGAAGGGCCTGTCGGTGGCGTTCGACCTGGCGACGCACCGTGGCTACGACTCCGACCACCCGCGCGTGTCCGGCGACGTCGGCATGGCGGGCGTGGCGATCGACTCGATCTACGACATGCGCCAGCTCTTCGACGGCATCCCGCTGGACCGGATGAGCGTGTCGATGACCATGAACGGCGCCGTGCTGCCCGTGCTGGCGCTCTACGTCGTCGCCGCCGAGGAACAGGGCGTCGAACCCGAACAGCTCACGGGGACCATCCAGAACGACATTCTCAAGGAGTTCATGGTCCGCAACACCTACATCTACCCGCCGCAGCCCTCGATGCGGGTCATCTCCGACATCTTCGGGTTCACCTCTCAGCGGATGCCGCGGTTCAACTCGATCTCCATCTCCGGCTACCACATGCAGGAGGCCGGAGCCACGGCCGATCTCGAGCTGGCCTACACGCTCGCCGACGGCGTGGAGTACATCCGCGCGGGGCTGGACGCGGGGCTCGACATCGACAAGTTCGCGCCGCGGCTGTCGTTCTTCTGGGCGATCGGCATGAACTTCTTCATGGAGGTCGCCAAGATGCGGGCGGCCCGGCTGCTGTGGGCCAAGCTCGTCAAACAGTTCTCGCCCGCGTCGCAGAAGTCGCTGTCGCTGCGGACCCACTGCCAGACCTCCGGCTGGTCGCTGACCGCGCAGGACGTCTACAACAACGTGGTCCGGACCTGCGTCGAGGCGATGGCGGCCACCCAGGGGCACACGCAGTCGCTGCACACCAACGCCCTCGACGAGGCGCTGGCGCTGCCCACCGACTTCTCCGCGCGCATCGCCCGCAACACGCAGCTGTTGCTGCAGCAGGAGTCCGGAACGACGCGCGTGATCGACCCGTGGGGCGGCAGCGCGTTCGTCGAGCGGCTCACCTACGACCTCGCGCGCAAGGCGTGGGCCCACATCAGCGAGGTCGAGTCGGCGGGCGGCATGGCCAGTGCCATCGACGCGGGCATTCCCAAGCTGCGCATCGAGGAGGCCGCGGCCCGCACCCAGGCGCGCATCGACTCGGGAAGGCAGCCGGTGATCGGCGTCAACAAGTACCGCGTCGACGCCGAGGAACAGATCGACGTGCTCAAGGTGGACAACGCCGACGTGCGGGCCCGGCAGCTGGAGAAGCTGCGCAGGCTCCGCGAGGAGCGTGACGCGGGCGCCGTCGAGGACGCGCTGCGGCGGCTCACCGCGGGCGCCGAGGCCGACGGCAACCTGCTGGCGCTGGCGATCGACGCGGCCAGGGCCAAGGCGACCGTGGGGGAGATCTCGGGTGCGCTCGAGAAGATCTGGGGCAGGCACTCCGGTCAGATTCGTACCATTTCCGGTGTGTACCGGGACGAGGTCGGCAAGTCGGAGGGCGTTGAGACGGCGCGTGAGCGAGTCGGCGCGTTCGCCGAGACCGAGGGGCGCAGGCCGCGCATCCTCGTGGCCAAGATGGGGCAGGACGGACACGACCGGGGCCAGAAGGTGATCGCCACCGCGTTCGCCGACCTCGGCTTCGACGTCGACGTCGGCCCGCTGTTCTCCACGCCGGCCGAGGTCGCGCGGCAGGCCGTCGAGGCCGACGTGCACATCGTCGGAGTCTCGTCGCTGGCGGCCGGTCACCTGTCGCTCGTGCCCGCGCTGCGCGGTGAGCTCGCCGCGCTGGGCCGCGAGGACATCATGGTGGTGGTGGGCGGTGTGATCCCGCCGCAGGACTACGACGAGTTGCGCGAGGCGGGCGCGGCGGCGATCTTCGGTCCCGGCACGGTCATCGCGGAGGCCGCCATGGGCCTGCTCGACCAGCTCGACGCGCGACACTCGTAGGCATGCCTCGCTCGATCGACGTCGCCGCCTACGCCAAGGGCGTGCTCGCCGGTGACCGCGGGATGCTCTCGCGGGCCATCACCCTGGTCGAGTCCAGCAGGGCCGATCACCGGGGGCAGGCGCAGGAGCTGCTGGTCGAGCTGCTCCCGCACGCCGGAGGCGCCCAGCGGGTCGGCATCACCGGCGTGCCAGGGGTCGGTAAGTCGACATTCATCGACCAGCTCGGCACCGATCTCACCGAGGCCGGTCACCGCGTCGCCGTACTGGCCGTGGATCCCTCGTCGACCCGCACCGGCGGCAGCATCCTCGGCGACAAGACCCGCATGGCCCGTCTTGCCGTCGACCCGGCCGCGTTCATCCGGCCCTCGCCGACCTCCGGCACGCTCGGCGGCGTCGCCAGGGCCACGCGCGAGACGATCGTGCTGATGGAGGCCGCGGGCTACGACGTGGTGCTGGTCGAGACCGTCGGCGTCGGGCAGTCCGAGACGGCCGTGGCGAACATGGTCGACTGCTTCCTGTTCCTCACCCTGGCGCGCACCGGTGACCAGCTGCAGGGCATCAAAAAAGGCGTGCTGGAGCTCGCCGACGTCATCGCGGTGAACAAGGCCGACGGCGAGCATGAACCCGAGGCGCGCAGAGCCGCTCGCGAGCTCTCCGGCGCGCTGCGGATGATCTACGGCCCCGACGCCGAGTGGACGCCGCCCGTGCTCACCTGCAGCGCGCTGACCGGCACGGGCCTGGACACCGTGTGGCAGCAGATCGGCAGGCACCGCGAGACCCTCGACGCCTCGGGTGAGCTCGCGCGCAAACGCAGCACCCAGCAGGTGGACTGGACGTGGGCGATGGTGCGGGACCAGCTGCTCGACCGGCTCGCCGGTCATCCCGAGGTCGGCGCGATCGTGCCCGAGGTGGAGCGCGAGGTGCGGGAGGGGCGGCTCACCGCGACGCTGGCCGCCGAGCGGATCCTCGAGGCGTTCGGCGGAGAGTCACCGCGTGGCGGCTGACGGCAGCCGGGTGGACAAGGCAGACTGTGTCCCGTGCGCAGGTTTGCCGTCCTGGTTGGTGTGTTGGCCGTCGTCATCAGTGCGCTCGTCGTCGGCGCGCCGTCCTCGGTATCGGCGTCGCCGGTGACCGTCGGCCCGGTCGCCGCGGCCGCGCCCGCGCTGGCCCAGGCCGAACCCGGACCCACCCTGGACGATCCGCAGACCGAGGCCGACGCCAGGAACTCCAGGAGCAAGCTGATCGTGGGCGTCGCCGCCGCGTTGCTGCTCGGCATCGTGATCTGGGGCAGGCACGTCCGCAGCAAGAAGAAGGCCAAGAAGAAGAAGTAGCCGCCCTCGGCCGTTGTGGGATCTGTCGACGGCGAGCTGACTGCGACGAACAGTGAGGCCGAACTCTGCGTAGCCGCTCAGCGCAGGTCGGCTACCGTCTGTCTTGTCACTAGGACATCCGGGTCTACTGATCACCTATTTGGTGCAAGACTGGATGCAAATGCGTACGACAATGATTTCCCAGCGGAAGACCGGTGTGCCGGTCCGCGCTGCGCTGGGCTCGTGCGGAGGTGCAGCGTGACGGTGCTCGACTCGCGACCCGAGAAACCCGGGGAGCCCGGTGGCTCCCGGGCCGACTCGTCCGGCGCAATGCTCACCGAGAGTGGTGTGAGCATGGCTCCCTTGGACGATCTGGGCGAGGGCAGAGGCCCGTTCTGGCTCGACGAGTGGTTGAAGGCCCATGCGGGCGACGTGGTGGCCTGGCGCAGGCACATCCACGCCAACCCCGAACTCGCGCGCCGCGAGTACGGCACGACCGAGCTGGTGATGAGCCTCCTGCGTTCCGCGGGCCTCGCGCCGAAGGTGCTGCCCGGCGGCACCGGCGTGGTCTGCGACATCGGCAGCGGTCCCGCGTGCGTCGCACTGCGCGCCGACATGGACGCGCTGCCGCTCACCGAGGCGACCGGACTCCCGTTCTCCTCGACGGTCGACGGCGTGGCGCATGCGTGCGGGCACGACCTGCACACGACGGTGCTGCTCGCCGCGGGCATGGCGCTCGCGACCGCCCCCGAACTGCCCGGCCGCGTGCGGCTCCTGTTCCAGCCCGCGGAGGAGGTCATGCCGGGCGGTGCGCTCGACGCGATCGACGCGGGCGCGCTCGACGGTGTCGACCGGATCTTCGGCCTGCACTGCGACCCCCGGCTCCAGGTGGGCCAGGTCGGTACGCGCATCGGCGCGCTGACCTCGGCCGCCGACCTGATCGAACTGCGGCTCACCTCGCCCGGCGGGCACACGTCGCGGCCGCACCTGACGGCCGACCTGGTGCACGCGCTGGGCACCGTGATCACGCAGCTGCCCGCGCTGCTCTCGCGCCGGGTCGACCCGAGGTCGGGCACCGTGCTCGTGTGGGGTGCCGTGCACGCGGGCGAGGCGGCGAACGCCGTCCCGCAGGACGGCCTGCTGCGCGGCACGTTGCGCACGGCCGACCACGAGACGTGGACGACCCTCGAACCGCTGGTGGCGTCCTCGATCCAGTCGCTGCTCGCCCCGACCGGCGTCGGGTACGAGCTGAACTACCGGCGGGGTGTGCCCCCGGTGGTGAGCGAGGAGGACAGCACGGCGCTCATGCGGGCCGGTGTCGAGGCGGCGCTGGGTGAGGAAGCGACGGCGGGCACCGAGCAGTCGTCGGGCGGCGAGGACTTCGGCTGGTACCTGGAGCACGTCCCCGGCGCGTTCGCGCGGCTCGGCGTGTGGTCCGGAGAGGGCGCCATGCGCGACCTCCACCAGCCGACCTTCGAGGCCGACGAGCGAGCCCTGCTGACCGGCATCCGCGTGATGGTCCACACCGCCCTGGCCTCCCTGGCGTAACCCGCGAGTCCCCCGCCCCAGCGCGCGAGTCCCCCGCCCCAGCGCGCGAGTCCCCCGCTCCGGGCCGCGAGTTCCCCGCTCCGGCACATGAGTTGCGCGCTGGGGCGGTGAGCGACTTATCCACAAGCGGTCGAGTTATCCACAGATTGCGGGTTGGGTCCCCTGGAGGCTCCGCGACAGCGGACCGTGGGGACATGGCATCACTACCCGATGGCCTCCACGGGGCCCACTCGAGAGACGATCTCGTTCGGCTGATCGGCCTGTCGGAAGTCAGGTCCGCGCTGAGCAATGGCCGTCTGACCAGGTTTTCTCGGTCCGTGCTCGTGGACCCCCGCCGCGCGGCCGACTTCGCGACCAGGGCTGCGGCCTGCGTGCTGACGGCCGGGCCGCGAGCCGTCTTGGCCGGTCACAGCGCACTGGCCGTTCACGGCTGCGCGGCCGCTGACATCGCACCTATCCACATGTTGGTGCCGTACGGCACCAAGCCGAGACCGCGGCCTGGCATGGTCGTTCACCACGGCAGGTTCGACGAGCAGGACGTCGAGACCGTCGCGGGGCTGCGGGTGCTCGCGATGGACTGTGCGCTGGCGGAGGTGCTGAGCCGGGGCGCCCGGCGGACGGCGATCGCCTGCGCTGATCAGGCCCTGCGACTCATCCCGGAGCCGGCTCGTGTGGAGTTCCGCGCGTGGGTGGAGGACCGAGTGCGGTCGAGACCTGATCCGAGAGGGCGGCGTCAGGCGCAGGGCCTGCTCGATCTTGCGACGGGACTCGCGGAGTCGCCGGCGGAGAGCTGGACACTGCTCGCGCTGGCCGAGGCCGATCTGCCCATTCCCGAACAGCAGTACCGCATCACCGATCTGGCGGGCAACGACATCTACCGGTTGGACTTCGCGTGGCCGGAGCTGCGGGTGGCGGTCGAGTACGACGGGTATGAGGCTCATGAGGGTCGAGGGGCGGCCGACGCCGCGCGGGAAGCCGACCTGACGCGACGTGGCTGGATCGTCGTGCGCGCCGATGCCGCCGATCTCAAGGATCCGCAGCGGCTGATCGGGGCCGTCACGGCAGCGTTCCGGCGCCGGGGGCTTGCCGCTTAGCTCGTGTCGGATGCGGGAGTGGGCTGCCAGTGCACCTGAGCGCGCAACTCGCGTGCCCGGGCGGGGGACTCGCGCGCCTGGGTGGGGGACTCGCGGGTTAGGGGCCTATGCCCTTGCAGGGGCGGGTTCTGAGGGCTTCGACGTAGTCGGCCGGGGCGCCCGCGTCCTCCGCCGCGTCGGCGAGGACGCCGAGGTAGCGGGCGGACGGGAGACCGCCCTCGTAGGCGTCGAGGACGTAGAGCCAGGCCAGCACCGAGCCGTCCATGGTCTGCACGCGGAGCCGGATCTTGTTGTGCATCCCCAGCTCGCCGCCCTCCCACACGTCGAGGGTCGACTCGTCGGGGTTGGTCACGTCGTAGAGCACCACGAACACCCGTGACGACGGATCCTCCACGATCGTCGCGAGCGCACCCTCCCAGCCGAGATCCTCGCCGCCGAACGTCAGGCGCCAGCCTTCGAGCCACCCGCTGCCCGCCATCGGCGAGTGCGGAGCCCGTTCCATCATCTGCGTGGGGGCCATGTTGGACCCGTACGCGGCATACAAGGGCACGGCCACAGCCTAACCGCCGTGCGCTCACCCGAAAGGACGCACTCCGGATGTGCCCGCCTAGAGTGGGCGCGACGGCCGTGACGAGGAGGGACCCAGCGTGACCAGGATCGTGATCATGGGCGGCGGACCTGCCGGCTACGAGGCGGCCTTGGTCGCGGCACAACACGGAGCTGACGTGACCGTCGTGGAGCGCGACGGCCTCGGTGGCGCGTGCGTGCTGTACGACTGCGTGCCCTCCAAGACGTTCATCGCGTCCTCCGGCGCCCGCGCCAGCCTGCACGGGTTCGGCGAGCTCGGCATCGCGACCGGCGCCGCCGACACCAGCATCGACCTGCCGACCGTGCACGGCCGCGTGCGCGGGCTCGCGCTCGCCCAGTCGGCCGACATCCGTGCCCGCGTGCAGCGCGAGGGCGTGCGGGTGATCAACGGCACCGCCCGCTTCTGCGACGACGAGACCGGCCTGGCCACCCACAAGGTCGCCGTGACGGGCCCCGGCGTCGACGAGGTGCTGGAGGCCGACGTGGTGCTGATCTCCACCGGCGCCACTCCGAGGGTGCTGCCCGGTGCCGTCCCCGACGGCGAGCGCATCCTCGACTGGCGCCAGCTCTACGACCTGCCCGAGCTGCCCGAGCACCTCGCCGTGATCGGCTCGGGTGTCACGGGCGCCGAGTTCGCCTCCGCCTACACCGAGATGGGCGTCAAGGTCACCGTCGTCTCCAGCAGGGACCGCGTGCTGCCCCACGAGGACGCCGACGCGGCCGCGGTGCTGGAGGAGGTCTTCTCCCAGCGCGGCACCACGGTGGTCAAGCACGCTCGCGCCGACAAGGTCGAGCGCACCGAGAAGGGCGTGCTGATCCACCTCACCGACGGCAGGCAGATCGAGGCCAGCCACGCGCTGATGACGGTGGGCTCCATCCCGAACACCGAGGACATCGGCCTCGAGCGCATCGGAATCGAGCCCGGCCCCGGCGGGTTCATCTCGGTCGACCGCGTGTCGCGCACCAGCGCGCCCGGGGTCTACGCCGCGGGTGACTGCACGGGTGTGCTGATGCTCGCCTCCGTCGCCAGCATGCAGGGCCGCATCGCGATGTGGCACGCGCTGGGCGAGGGCGTGGCGCCGATCCGCCTGCGGACGGTGGCCGCCAACGTCTTCACCCACCCCGAGATCGCGACGGTCGGCATCAGCCAGCAGGCCATCGACTCCGGCGAGGTGCCCGCCCGCACGATCATGCTGCCGCTGGCCACCAACGCGCGGGCCAAGATGGAGGGCCTGCGCCAGGGCTTCGTGAAGCTGTTCTGCCGTCCCGCCACCGGCGTGGTGGTGGGCGGCGTCGTGGTGGCGCCCACCGCGAGCGAGCTGGTGCTGCCGATCGCACTGGCCGTGCAGAACCAGCTCACGGTGGAGCACCTGGCGCTGACGTTCTCGGTCTACCCGTCGCTGTCCGGCTCGATCACCGAGGCGGGCCGCCAGTTGATGCGCCACGACGACCTGGACTGAAACTTCCGCGTCCCGCCCGGCCTGCCCGTGGGGTGACACTGGTCAGCGACGACCGGGGGAGGCGGAACATGGTCACGCGCGACACCCCGTGGCCCGACGGGACACCCAGCTGGCTGACCCTGATGGTCCCCGATCCCCGGATGGCCATCGACTTCTACGGAGCCCTGTTCGGCTGGAGTTTCACCGACCTGGGCGACGAACTGGACAACTACCTGCTCGCCGCACTCGGTGGGCGGGAGGTCGGCGGTGTACTGGGCATCCCGCCGGACCGGCCGGACCAGCACGCGGCGTGGACGACGTTCCTGGCGACGTCCGACCTCGAGCGGAGCGTCGCCGCCATCGGCGAGCACGGCGGACGGGTCCTGGTGGCGCCGACGGAGGCCGCCTCGGCGGGCAGGCTGGCGGTGGCCGAGGACCCGGCCGGGGCCGCCTTCGGCCTCTGGGAGGCGGGCGAGCACATCGGCATCCGCGTGGCGAACGTGGCAGGGGCCCCGACCTGGAACGAGTGCCTCGTCCGCGACTACGACCGCGACCGCGAGTTCTACGCCCGGCTGTTCGGCTACACCTTCGACGATGAGTCCGGCGACGGTTTCCGGTACGCGACGCTCAAGGTCGGCGGCGCCGTGGTGGGCGGCATCGGCCAGCTGCCGGAGACCGTGCCCGCCGACGTGCCCCCGCACTGGTCGACGTACTTCGCGGTGGCCGACACCGACGCCGCGGTGCACCGGATCACCGAACTGGGCGGTGCTGTCGTGAGCGCGCCGTCCGACTCGCCCTACGGCAGGCTGGCGCTGGTCACCGACAACCAGGGCGTCTACTTCCGGGTCATCGCGTCCTGACACGAGGAAGCCCGCCGCGCGAGCGACGGGCTTCCTCATGGCGGCGCCGGCTGGGGGTGCCCGACGCCGAGGTCTGGCCTCAGTCGTCGGTCTCCACCCAGTCGAACGTCTTGGTGACGGCCTTCTTCCAGTTGCGGTACTCGCGCTCGCGGCGGATGTCGTCCATCGCCGGGTCCCACTGCTTGTCCTTGGCCCAGTTGCTGCGGATGTCCTCCTCGCCGGCCCAGAAGCCCACGGCGAGGCCCGCCGCGTAGGCGGCGCCGAGCGCGGTGGTCTCGTTCACCACGGGGCGGATCACCGAGACGCCGAGGATGTCGGCCTGGAACTGCATCAGCAGGTCGTTGACGACCATGCCGCCGTCCACCTTGAGCGTCTTGAGCGGCACTCCGGAGTCGGCGTTCATCGCGTCGATCACCTCGCGCGTCTGGAACGCGGTGGCCTCGAGCACGGCCCTGGCCAGGTGGCCCTTGTTGACGAACCGGGTGAGGCCGACGATCGCGCCGCGCGCGTCGGACCGCCAATACGGGGCGAACAGACCGGAGAACGCGGGCACGAAGTAGGCCCCGCCGTTGTCCTCCACCGTGCGCGCGTACTCCTCGATCTGGGCGGCCGAGGTGATCAGGCCCAGGTTGTCGCGCAGCCACTGCACCAGCGAGCCGGTGACCGCGATGGAGCCCTCCAGCGCGTAGACGGTGTCGCGCGTGCCGATCTTGTAGCAGACCGTGGTGAGCAGACCGTTCTGCGAGAGCACCTTCTCGGTGCCGGTGTTCAGCAGCACGAAGTTGCCGGTGCCGTAGGTGTTCTTCGCCTCGCCGGGCGACAGGCACGCCTGCCCGAACGTGGCCGCCTGCTGGTCGCCGAGGATGCCGGCGATGGGGACGCCGCCGAGCGCGCCGCGCTCGCGGACCTTGCCGTACTCCTCGGACGACGACCGGATCTCCGGCAGCATCGACATGGGGATGCCCATGTCGGCGGCGATGCCCTCGTCCCACGACAGGGTCTCGAGGTCCATCAGCATGGTGCGCGAGGCGTTGGTCGGGTCGGTGACGTGAATTCCGCCGTCGGTCCCGCCGGTCATGTTCCACAGGACCCAGGTGTCCATGTTGCCGAACAGCAAATCACCGGCCTCGGCGCGCTGCCGAACACCGTCCACATTGTCCAGGATCCACTTGATCTTCGGACCCGAGAAGTACGTGGCGAGCGGCAGGCCGGTCTTCTGCCGGTAGCGCTCCTGCCCGCCGCCGAGCGCGCCGAGCTCGTTGACGATGCGGTCGGTCCTGGTGTCCTGCCACACGATCGCGTTGTAGACCGGTTTGCCCGTCTTGCGGTCCCACACCAGCGTGGTCTCGCGCTGGTTGGTGATGCCGACGGCGGCCACGTCGGCCGCCGTGATGTCGGCGTTCGCCAGCGCACCCGCCGCCGTGGCCCTGGCGTTGGCCCAGATCTCCTCGGCGTCGTGCTCGACCCAGCCCGCCTGCGGGAAGATCTGCTCGTGCTCGCGCTGGTCGACGGCGACCACCCTGCCGGAGTGGTCGAAGATCATCGTTCTGGTCGACGTGGTGCCCTGGTCGATCGCGGCGATGTAGGTAGGCATTGTTCGCTCCAGAATCAGGTCAGGCCGTCAACGGCCAGGAACAGGAGTGCGGCGAGCGTGGCACCGACCAGCGGGCCGATGACCGGGACCCAGGAGTAGCTCCAGTTGGCATCTCCCTTACCTCGGATCGGCAGGATGAACGCGTAAGCGATACGGGGGCCGAGGTCGCGCGCCGGGTTGATGGCGTAGCCGGTGGGGCCACCGAGTGAGGTACCGATCACCAGGACCACGAACGCCACACCCGCGTAGCCGAGTGCCGCGTTGCCGAAGATGGGCACGCCCTCCTCGCTGGCGGCGGCCACGGGGGTGAGCAGGATCCAGAGCAGCAGCACGAACGTGCCGATGACCTCGGTCACGGTGTTCCACGCCTTGCCGGGCAGCGTGGGTCCGGTGGAGAAGATTCCCAGTGTGTTCTGGGGTTCTGGATGATTGTCGAACTGCAGCTTGTAGGTCAGCCAGGTCAGGACGGCGCCGAGCACACCACCGACCATCTGCCCCGCCCAGTAGATCGGTACGTCCGACCAGTCGAGCTTGTCGGCGACCGCCAACCCCAATGTCACGGCCGGGTTGATGTGGGCTCCGGTCGGGTTCGCGATGCTCGCGCCCACGAACACGGCGAAACCCCATCCGACGTTCACGAACAGGAAGCTCTCGTTGCTTCCCAGCGTGTTCCGCAACACGCGGTTCGCGACCACGGATGTACCCAGCAAGACGAGCACCGCAGTGCCCATCATCTCCCAGACGAAAATCGCACCGGCACTCATGGCTCCGCCCTCCACACTGGACACCGTTTGCGCAGGGCCGTGGCGGCCTGTGATGGCGCCGTTGCCGACCCACAGGTCTCGCACGCTACCCGCCTGTGAGTGATCGCTCCAAGCGCTGAGTGTCGCAATCTGTTTCCATGCGATGCGAGCAGCCGGGAACGTGCCATGCTGGACACGTGCGCCGGATGTCGGAGGCGAGGAGGACCACGTGACCGCGCAGCGCGAAAACGACCCCCGAAAGAGC
Source organism: Prauserella cavernicola (assembly GCF_016595675.1). Taxonomy (GTDB): domain Bacteria; phylum Actinomycetota; class Actinomycetes; order Mycobacteriales; family Pseudonocardiaceae; genus Prauserella_A; species Prauserella_A cavernicola. Next base: position 20,584 of record NZ_JAENJH010000012.1, read on the forward strand.
GAACCGGCGCGACTGGGCCCCCTGAGCCGTGCCGCGTCCTGGGACCGACTTGGCAAGGAGACCTTCGACCTCGTCGTCATCGGTGGAGGCGTGGTGGGCGCGGGCGTGGCCCTCGACGCCGCCACGCGTGGCCTGCGGGTCGCGCTGATCGAGGCGCGCGATCTCGCCTCGGGGACGTCGAGCAGGTCGAGCAAGCTCTTCCACGGCGGGCTCCGCTACCTCGAGCAGCTCGAGTTCGGTCTCGTGCGGGAGGCGCTGCGCGAGCGGGAGCTGATGCTCACGACGCTGGCGCCGCACCTGGTGAAGCCGGTCAGTTTCCTGTACCCGCTCACGCGCCGCGTCTGGGAGCGGCCCTACACCGCGGCCGGACTCTTCCTGTACGACACGATGGGCGGCGCGCGATCGGTGCCCGGCCAGAAGCACCTCACCAAGGCCGGGGCGTTGCGGATGGTGCCCGCGTTGAAACGCGACGCGCTGATCGGCGGCATCCGGTACTACGACGCGCAGGCCGACGACGCGCGCCACACCATGACCGTGGCCCGCACCGCGGCGCACTACGGGGCGGTGGTGCGGACCTCGACCCAGGTGATCGAGTTCCTGCGCGAGGCCGACCGCGTCTCGGGCGTGCGCGTGCGCGACGTCGAGAACGGCGCCGAGACAGAGGTTCAGGCCAGCGCGGTCATCAACTGCACGGGTGTGTGGACCGACGAGCTCCAGCGGCTCTCGGGCAGCAGGGGCCGCTTCCGGGTGCGTGCCAGCAAGGGCGTGCACATCGTGGTGCCGCGCGACCGGATCGTGTCGGAGTCGGGGCTGATCCTGCGCACCGAGAAGTCCGTGTTGTTCGTGATCCCGTGGCGCAACCACTGGATCGTGGGAACCACCGACACCGACTGGAACCTCGACCTCGCACACCCGGCCGCCACCAAGCACGACATCGACTACCTGCTCGAGCACGTCAACTCGGTGCTCGCCACACAGCTGACCCACGACGACATCGAGGGTGTCTACGCCGGACTGCGGCCTCTGCTGGCGGGAGAGAGCGAGGAGACCTCCAAGCTCTCGCGCGAGCACGCCGTGGCACGTGTGTCGCCGGGGCTCGTCGCGATCGCGGGCGGCAAGTACACGACCTACCGGGTGATGGCGGCCGACGCCGTGGACGCGGCCGCGGTGGACCTGCCCTCGCGCGTGCAGCCGTCCATTACCGACAAGGTGCCGCTGGTCGGCGCCGACGGTTACCACGCGCTGGTGAACCAGGTCGACCACCTCGCGGCGGAGCACGGACTGCACCCGTACCGCGTGCGGCACCTGCTCGACCGCTACGGCTCGCTCGTGGGCGAGGTGCTCGCGCTGGCCGACGGCAGGCCCGAACTGCTCAAGCCCATCGAGAACGCGCCGGACTACCTCCGGGTCGAGGCCGTCTACGCGGCCAGCGATGAGGGGGCCCTGCACCTGGAGGACGTGCTCGCCAGGCGCACGCGCATCTCGATCGAGTACCCGCACCGCGGCGTCGACTGCGCGCAGCAGGTGGCCGAGCTGATGGGCGAGGTGCTCGGCTGGTCGGCCGAGACGACCGCCCGCGAGGTGGAGGTCTACCGGGCGAGGGTCGAGGCCGAGCGCGACTCGCAGACCAAGCCCAGCGACGAGGCGGCCGATGCCAGGCGATCCGCGGCACCGGAGGCGCGCGACAAGCTCATCGAGCCCGTGAGCTAGCCAGCAGGACCTTGTCGACCTTGCCGATGGGCGTCAGCGGCAGGGAGTCGGCGAACTCGACGCTCGCCGGGACGAAGTGCTCTCCGCCGAGTGCGTCGCGCACGTGGGTGCGCACGTCCTCGGCGGAGAGTTCGCGTTCGGCGACCACCACCGCGTGCACGAGCCTGCCGTCCTCGCCGTCGACCCCGAGGACGGCGGCTTCGCGCACGCGGGGATGGGCGACGATCGCGTTCTCCACGACGGAGGAGTAGACCTTGGTGCCGTGCTCGCCGGTGACGATCACGTCGTCGGCGCGGTCGAGCAGGTACAGGTAGCCCTCGTCGTCGAAGCGGCCCAGATCGCCCGTGCGCAGCCAGCCGTCCGTGACGGCCTTCGCGGTGAGCTCCGGATCACCGTGGTAGCCCTCCATGAGGGCGAGCCCGCGCACCAGCACCTCGCCGTCCTCGACGCGCGCCTCCATTCCGGGCACGATCCGGCCGACCGAGCGCAGCCGCTCCGGGCGCCCGGCGACCTCGTCGGCGGAGATGCTCGCGATCATCGGCGCCTCGGTGAGCCCGTAGCCCTGGCCCACCACGGGGCCGAACGCCTCGAGTGCCTGGGCGAGCCTGCGCGCGGGCAACGGACTGGCACCGACGGAGAGCCTGCGCACACTGGAGAGATCGGTGTCCGCGAGCGCGGAGTGGTCGAGTAGCCGCGCCAGCCGGGGCGGCGTCAACGTCAGCTGGGTGATCCCGTGCGTGCCGATGGCGTCCAGCACCGCGCCCGCGTCGAAGCCGTCGTGCAGTACCACGGTGTCGCCGCACAGCAGAGCTCCCAGCGCGGCGCAGTTGCCGGTGAGGTGCGACAGCGGGGCGACGAGCAGCAGCCGGTTCGGGCCGGCCGGGTCCGGCCGGAAGATGTGGGCCATGCCGTCGTAGATGCCGCGATGGCTGATCAGCTTGGGTGTGCCGGTGGTGCCGCCCGAGGCGAACACCGTGTGCACGCCGGAGGGCAGCGGCCCAGGCTGTTCCACACCGGACGGACGAAGTGGAACGATTCGGGCGGGCGGGGACGGTTCGCGGCCGGGTTCGGCGAAGCACGCGGTGACGCCGGGGGAGGAGAGCACCGCCTCGCGTTCCGGGGCGCTCGCCGACGCGGGCACCAGCAGCACGCTCGCGCCCCGCAGCTGTGCCGCGAGCTGGCCGAGGATCGTCTCGGGGCGGTTGCCGCCGAGCACCGCGACCAGATCGCCCTCGCCGAGTCCCTCGCCGGCGAGCGTGCCGTGCAGGCGCAGCAGCAGCTCGGCCGACTCGGCGTAGGTGGTGCCGACGCCGTCGTGGACGAACGCGGTGGTGTCGCCGCCCCGCTCCAGCACCTCGAGGACCCGGCTGAGGAAGTAGCTCATGACGCCCGGCGCGTCCAGCGCGTCTCGCCCGCCTCGTCGGTGCCCGTGCGGACGAACCCGCAGCGGCGCGCGACCGACGCCGAGGCGTGGTTGCCCGGGTCGTGCAGGTAGTCGACCTCACGCAGGCCCAGCGTTCCGAACCCGAACCGCAGCGCGGCCTCGACCGCAGCCGCGGCGATGCCCCTGCCCCGCGCGGCTGGATGGACCCACAACGCCACCTCGGCCGTGCCCGCGTCGAGGTCGAGCTCCTTCAACCCGATCTCGCCCAGCAGCGGGCCGTCCGGCCGCTCGGCGACGGCCCACGAGCACCGCTTCCCGCTGTCCCACTCGCTCTCGCGCAGCTCCACGTAGGCGCTCGCCGCGTGCAACGTGTCCACGATGTAGCCGGGCACGAACCGCTGCTGCACGGGATCGGTGAAGGCCTCGACGAGTGCCTGCCGGTCGTCGAGCCGGTGATCGGCCCGAAACCGGCGCAGGCGGTACGCGCCGGCGTCGATCTCGACGGGTTCCACCTAGTAGCGCCGAGGCCCTCGCGAGGCGAAGGACCCCGCGATCATCGCGACGATCGCGGGCAGCAGGAACACGAAGATCACCCCGCGGGCGAGCGTGAAGAACAGGATCACCGCGATGATCGCCGCGATCGGCACCGCGCTCGACGCGAGCCGCTGCTGCCACGTCTGTGGCGACGGCGTAGGCGGCGCCGGTGTCGGCGCGCGCCTCCCCGGGGTCAGCACAGGCGGTTTCGGATCCGGCAGGTCGGAGAAGAGCGGTGCGAGGTCGCGGCGGAACTTCGCCGCACTGACCTGCTGGGAGCGTTCGTCGAACTCGCTGAGGTCCAGCCTGCCCGTGCGGACGTGTTCGGAGAGCGCGTCCAGCGCTTCCTGCCGCTCAGCGTCGCTGAGCCGGTACTCCGGTCGTTCGACGGCCACGTTTCGATGGTAGGTCCGTCGCCACGCGCTCTGCCACGAAACTGAGCGTCTTCTCAACTCCGAAGGCCGATTGTTGTTCAGTCCTCGAGCTCGAGCAGGACCGAACCTTGTGTGACCGCGCTGCCGACCTCGACCGTGAGACCCGTGACGGTGCCCGCTTTGTGTGCGGTGACCGGGTTCTCCATCTTCATCGCCTCGAGCACCGCGATCAGCTCGCCCGCCTCGACCTGCTGGCCGTCGGCGACGGCGACCTTGACGATGGTGCCCTGCATCGGCGCCGTCACCGCGTTGCCACTGACCGCGGTCTTCGTGCCGCCGCCGCGCTTGCGGGGCTTGGCCTTGGCCGCACCGCCACCGGATCCGCCGCCGAGCGCGAGCCCGCCGGGCAGCGACACCTCGAGACGTCGCCCGCCGACCTCGACGACGACGCTCTGCCGCTCCTCGGGCTCCTCGCCGGCCTCGGCCGGGGCCGTGAACGGCTCGATCTGGTTGTCGAACTCGGTCTCGATCCAGCGCGTGTGCACCGAGAAACCCTCGTCGTCGCCGACGAAAGCCGGGTCCTCGAGGATCGCGCGGTGGAACGGCAACACCGTGGCCAGGCCGTCGGCGACCATCTCCGCGAGTGCGCGCTTGCTGCGTTCGATGGCCTGCGTCCGGTCGGCTCCGGTGATGATCACCTTGGCGAGCATCGAGTCGAACTGCCCGCCGATGACGCTTCCCGACTCCACCCCGGAGTCGACGCGGACGCCGGGACCCTCGGGGAACACGAGTTTCGTGACCGTGCCGGGAGCGGGCAGGAAGTTGCGGCCCGCGTCCTCACCGTTGATGCGGAACTCGATGGAGTGCCCGCGCGGCGTGGGGTCCTCGGTGAACGGCAGTTCGTGACCCTCGGCGATGCGGAACATCTCGCGCACGAGGTCGATGCCGGTGGTCTCCTCCGACACCGGGTGCTCCACCTGCAGGCGCGTGTTCACCTCGAGGAAGGAGATCGTGCCGTCGACGCCGACCAGGTACTCCACCGTGCCGGCGCCGGAGTAGCCGGCCTCCTTGCAGATGGCCTTGGCCGAGGTGTGGATCGTGGCGCGCTGCTCGTCGGTCAGGAACGGCGCGGGCGCCTCCTCCACGAGCTTCTGGTGCCTGCGTTGCAACGAGCAGTCGCGGGTGCCGACCACCACGACGTTGCCGTGCTTGTCGGCGAGGACCTGTGCCTCCACGTGGCGCGGCTTGTCGAGGTAGCGCTCGACGAAACACTCGCCGCGGCCGAACGCGGAGACGGCCTCACGGGTGGCCGACTCGAACAGCTCGGGGATCTCCTCCTTGGTGCGGGCGACCTTGAGGCCGCGACCGCCACCGCCGAACGCCGCCTTGATGGCGACGGGAAGACCGTGTTCCTCGGCGAAGGCCACAATCTCCTCGGCCGTCTCCACCGGGTCCTTCGTTCCGGGCACCAGCGGGGCGCCGGCCTTCAGCGCGAGATGGCGCGCGGTGACCTTGTCGCCGAGGTCGCGGATGGCCTGCGGGCTCGGCCCGATCCAGGTCAGCCCCGCGTCGAGCACGGCCTGCGCGAAGTCGGCGTTCTCGGAGAGGAATCCGTAGCCGGGGTGGACCGAGTCGGCGCCGGAGCGCTTCGCGGCGTCGAGCAGCTTGTCGAACACCAGATAGCTGTCGGCCGCGGTCGTGCCGCCCAGCGCGAACGCCTCGTCGGCCAGTCGCACGTGCGGGGCGTCGCGGTCCGGGTCGGCGTAGACGGCCACACTGGCCAATCCTGCGTCCTTGGCCGCTCTGATCACGCGGACGGCGATTTCGCCGCGATTGGCGACGAGCACCTTCGTCACGCTGGCTGGCTCAGGCACGCTTACCTCCCTGTTAGCTGCTCAAAGGTGGAGTTTACGGATCCGCCAAGGCCGGGAGGTGAGAGGAGACTCACGCCATCGGGGAAGCCTGATGCCGCCACTCGGTGGGGATTTCTCCGTCGAGGACGATCACGTCGTAGGGCTGGCGTTCGTGCAGCTTCGGCAGGTGCTCGGAGCGGACCATGAGCCACGGCTGGTGCTCGCCGCAGCACTCCACCAGGCGGTCGACGGCCGTGTAGGCGAGCAGCGCGACCCGGCCGTCCTCGGTCCGGCGCAGTTCGACCGTGGTCTCGCCGGTGCCGTCTACGGCGTGCGGGCCGGTGGGCAGGTACAGCATCGGGGGCAGGTGTGGGTTCGTCACGCCGTCAACATAGACGTGCGCGCAGCGTCACCTGACTTACGCTCGTCCGGGTACACCGAGGGGGAGGAGATCCGTGGTGTCCGAGTCGGCGCTGCCCAGGTCCGTCCTGCTGACCGCCGTGCTGGCCTCGGCCGTCATCGTGGGCGCGCTGGTGTCGGCACTGCTGTTGCGCCCGGAGACGCCCGCGCCTGCCGCGGGCGGTATCGCTCATCCAGTGCCGTCGACCTCGGCCACCAACTGTGGCGACGAGCCGTGCCAGGTGATCGCGGGGACGTCGGTGAACGGGATGAAGGTGGACCTGCTCGCCGACAGCGATGGCGGCACGGGTCGCCTGCGCGCGGGCGGCCCCGCGTCGGGCACCGTCTCCGAGGTCTCGATCACCACGATGGGCGTGCAGCTCAACCACGACTCGCTGCGGTGCGCGGAGACCGAGACCCCCGTGTGCCTCGTCCGAGGGCCGCACGACGGCGGGATGGCGGGCGAGGTCCACGTGTGGCGCGGCGACAGCTGGCAACCCGCGCCCCGGCCGTACTTCTCCGACGCGGGCAACGTCGTGCTCGACGACGCGTCCGGCGACGCCACACCCGAGGTCGTGGTGGTGCGCCACGAGTGCGGCGACGCCGAGGACGCGTGCGAGCAGTCGCCCGTGCTGGCGAAGGTGTTCGACCTGCAGGGCGGGGAGATCGGGTGCACCGGGACCTACGGTTCACCCGGCTCCCTGCGCGGCTGGCCGGACGTCGATGTCGAGGAGTACGAGCTGTCGGAGTGCCCTTCGTAGTCCTCGCCGTTGTCGCCGTTATGCCGAGGCGGTGGCGGGGGCCTTCGCCGCGGTCTCGCCCGTGTCGCTCAGCAGCGGCGGGGTGCTCGGCGAGTTGAGGACCTCGTCGTCGAGCAGGCCCTCACTGCGGGCGACCAGCGTCGGCACCACGATCTGGCCGGCGACGTTGGTGGCGGTGCGCATCATGTCCATGATCGGGTTCACCGAGTAGATCAGCGCGATGCCCAGCGCCACCTGGCCCGCGTCGAGGCCGATCACCGTGGTGGTGAGGGTCAGCGCGGTCAGCCAGCCCGTGGTGCCCGCGGTCGCGAACGCGCCCAGCACGGCGACCACCACGATGCCGATGTACTGCCCGAAGCTCAGTGACACCCCGGAGATGTTGGCGATGAAGATGGCGCCGATCGCGGGGAACACCGCGGCGCAGCCGTCCATCTTGGTGGCGCTGGCCAGTGGCGTCGCGAAGGCCGCGTAGCCGGGGTCGACGCCGAGGTTCACCGTGGTCTGCCTGGTCAGCGGCAGCGTCGCACCCGAGGACTGCGAGGCGAACGCGAACTGGATCGCCGTCCACGCCTTGCCGAAGAACCGCGCCGGGCTCACCTTGGCGACGAAGTGCAGCAGGATCGGGTAGACGACGAACAGCACCAGCAGCGACCCGACGTAGACCGAGGCGGTGGCCGACAGCAGCGGCCGGAACAGCGAGTCGCCGTAGTTCGCGACGGCCGCGCCGATCAGGCCGAGGATGCCGATGGGGGCGAGGCGGACGATCCAGCCGAGGTAGCGCTGGATGATCTCGAAGATGCTGGTGGTGAGGTCGACGAACGGCTTGGCGCGGTCGCCGAGGCTGTAGGCGGCGGCGCCGATGACCAGCGCGAGGAACAGCACCTGCAGCGTCTCGCCCTCGGCGAAGGCCGCGATGAAGTTGCTCGGCACGATGCCCTCGACGAAGGCCGTCCACGAGCCCCAGCTCTCGACGCTGCCCGCGGCCTTCTCGGCGTTCTCCGCCGTGGCCTGCGCGTCACCGAGCCCGCCGCTGCCCGGGTTGAAGATCAGCCCGACGGCGATGCCGATCAGCACGGCGATGAACGAGGTGATCGCGAACCAGAGCACGGTTTTGCCGCCGAGCCTGGCCGCGGTGCGCCCGCCGCCGAGCCTGCGCAGGCTGCTGATGCCGACGATGATCGCCGTGAAGACCAGCGGGATGACCGCGACCTGCAGCAGCGTCGTGAAGACCGAGCCGATCTGGTCGAGTACTTCGGTGAGCCAGCCGGTCTCGGTGGCCCTGGCGAGGGCGCCCAGCAGCGCACCGGCGACCAGTGAGCCGATGACCGCGGCCGCGAAGACCGGGGGTTTGGTGTAGGTGCGCAGGAAAGACACGCGTCCGCTCCGATATCTGAAAGAGATTCTCGAATCTGCCGGAGTGAACAACGCGTGAGTGGTCCGCGAGCTTCCTGGCGCGGATCTGTCTCACATCCTGGGAGCGCTGGGACGCGGTGAAGGGCACCTTCACTGCGTTCAATGCAGTAAAGGTGCCCTTCACCGCATGTGGGGTGGCTAGCCCGCGGGGCGCCAGAGGTGGGTTACCGGGACACCGACTTCCGCCAGGAGGCGGCGGGTCAACGGGAGGCTGATTCCCACCACACTCGACGGGTCGCCCTCGATGCGCTCGACGAACCAGCCGCCGAGGCCGTCCAGGGTGAACGCGCCCGCGACGGCCAGCGGCTCGCCCGTCGCGAGGTAGGCCTCGAGCTCGTCCTGGCTCGGGTTCGCGAAGTGCACCGTGGTGGTCTGGTGCCCGGCCGCGACCGCGGTCACCTCGCCGTCGCGCAGCCTCAGCACGGCGTGCCCGGTGAGCAGGTCGCCGCTGCCGCCCGCCATCGCGGCCCAGCGCTTGCGGGCGATCTCGGGCGTGCCCGGTTTGCCGACCACGTCGCCGCCGATGGCCAGCATCGAGTCGCAGCCCACCACCACCGCGTCGCCGCCCGCGATGCCCGCGGTGGCGGCGACTGCCTCGGCCTTCGCCTTCGCCAGCGCGGTGACCAGCTCGGCCGGGGTCGGATCGGTCAGCGAGGCCGCCAGCGCGTCCTCGTCGACGCCCGACACGACCACGCTCGGGTCGATTCCGGCCGCGCGCAGCACGGCGAGGCGGGCGGGGGACGCGGAGGCCAGCACGAAACGCACGCGCCGAGGTTAGAGGATCCTCACGCCGAGGTCCTCGACGGTGCCGGGGCCCGTTGCCTGCCCGGCTCGCGCATCGTCGCCGCCGCGAGCACCCCCAGCAGCAACACGACGATCGGCAGCAGCAGCGTCTCGCGCACCGCCGTCGTCAGGCCGTCGTGGGTGGGGCCACCCGCCGCGGTGATCCTGGCCTGCAGCAGCACGCCCGTCGCCGCGCTGCCGAGCACGCCACCCACCTGACGGGCGGTGTTGAAGATGCCCGACGCGGCGCCGGCGAGGCTCGGCTCCACCGCTCCCATGGTGGCGTTCGACATCGGCGAGAAGATGAACCCGATGCCGAGTCCGCACAACAGCAGGGCGGGCACGAACGACCAGGGACTGCTGTCGACCCTCGCCTGCAGCGACAGCACGCCGAGCCCCGCTGCGAGCGCGATGAGCCCGAACATCAGCAGGTACTTGGGCGTCATCCGGTCCGAGAGGCGGCCCGCGAACGGCGCGGTGATCCCGGCGAGCAGCGACATCGGTGCCGTCAGCACGCCCGCCATCGTCGGCGAGAGCCCGAGCACCTCCTGGATGTAGATCACCAGTGGCAGGAACATCCCGGTCAGCGTGAAACCGACGGTCATGGCCGTGAGGCTGCCCGCCGAGAACGTCCTGGCCCCGAAGATCCGCAACGGCAGCAGCGGCTCGTTGCGGTTGATCCGTTGCCAGAACACGAACGCGGCGAGCAGCACCAGTCCGGCGCCGATGAGCATCAGGACGTTCACGGGCCCGAACACCGTGCCCCAGTCGTAGTGCTGTCCGTTCTGCACGCCGAACACGACGAGGGACAGCCCGGCGCCGGACAGCGCGATGCCGAGTACGTCGAACCGGTGCGAGCGGCGGGGCTGCCAGTCGGGCACGAGCAGCACCGTGAGCACCATCGCGACCACGCCGATGGGCACGTTGACGAAGAAGATCCACTCCCAGCCGAGGTGCTGGACGAGCACTCCGCCGAGCAGCGGTCCCGTGATGGTCGCCAGCCCCGCGACGCTGCCCCACAGCCCCATGGCCGGGCCCCGTTTCTTCGGCGGGAACAGGTGGGTGATGAACGCCAGAGTCTGCGGTGTCAACAGCGCGGCGCCGAGGCCCTGCACCGCTCGCGCGGCGATCAGCAGCCCGGCGACGTGCGCGAGCCCGCACCACAGCGACGCGGCCGTGAACACGAACAGCCCGGCGAGATACACGCGCTTGGGCCCGAAGCGGTCGCCGAGCCTGCTGGTGAACAGCATCGGCACCGCGTAGGTCAGCAGGTACACGCTGATCACCCAGACCACCGAGTTCAGATCGGTCCGCAGCCCGCGCAGCATGGCCGGGATCGCGATCGACACGATGGTGGTGTCGAGCAGGATCATGAAGAACCCGAGGCACAGCGCCGACAGCGCGGCCCAGGGGCTGGCTCGCTTGATCATCGGGCTCCGCCTGGGTGAGACGACCGGTCCCCCCGCGGTTCATTGCACTCGCGTCGCGCGAGGCGGAGCAAGCGCCGTTTTTCAGTCAGCTGTCGAGCAGCGCGCCGTGGGTGCCGCCGATGTGTACGCCCAACCGTGCGCGGAATCCCTCCGCGTCACCGGCCAGCAGGAGTTCGCAGAGCGTGTCGTGCTCGGTGAGGATGGCGCTGTAGCGGCTCGGTGCGCGGTGCAGCGCCGAGGTGGCCATGCGCACCTGCCGGTCGTGCAACCCGGAGTAGAACTGCGTGATGAGGCCGTTTCCCGCGGCCTCCACGAGCGTGGCGTGGAACCGCCGGTCCAGGCGCGAGAACGCGTCGGTCTCCGCGGGCACGTCGAGGGCGCGCTGCTCGCCGAGCGTCGCCCGCATGCGCCGCACGACCGCGGCCTGGTCGCCGCGGGCGATCACGGTGGCCGCGGCGTGGGACTCCAGCAGGATGCGGGCCTCGGTGACCTCGGCGACCTCGCTGGCCGACACGGGCACCACGAGCGCGCCGCGCTTCGGATAGAGCCGCAGCAGTCCCTCGACCTCGAGGCGCAGGAACGCCTCCCGCACCGGTGTTCGCGAGAGCTCCAGTGCCGTCGCGACCTCGCCCTCGCTGAGCAGCTGACCACCTTCGAGGTGGCCGTCCAGGATCTGGTTCTTGACCCACTCGTAGGCGCGCTCGCTCGCCGCTTTCGGCTGTGACCGGTCGCTCGTTGACACCCGCGCATCGTAGCGTGCAACTTAGATGCAACATAGATACAAGAAGGAGTCGAGGTGCGGGCGAGAAGCTGGCTGCCGTGGGCCATGTGGGGCCTAGGCGCGCTGTGCTATCTCACGGCTCTGTTCCACCGCATGAGCCTTTCGGTGGCCGGGCTGACCGCGCAGCAGCGCTTCGACATCGACGCCACCGGGCTCGCCGCGTTCTCCGTCGTGCAGCTCGGTCTCTACGCCGCGCTCCAGGTCCCCGTCGGCGTCGGCAGCGACCGGCTCGGCCCGCGCAAGCTGCTGCTCGCGGGCATGGCACTGCTGGCAGGCGGCACCGTCGTCTTCGCGCTCGCGAGTGCCTATCCGATGGCGATGGCGGGCAGGGCGCTGATCGGCGCGGGCGACGCGTGCATGTTCGTCAGCGTCCTGCGCATCGCCCACAACTGGTTTCCCGGCAGGCGCTACGCGCTGGTCTCCGCGCTCACCGGCATGATCGGCGGGCTCGGGCAGCTGATCGCCACGGCTCCGCTGTCGGCGCTGCTGGCCGCGCGGGGCTGGACGCCGACGTTCCTCATCGCCGCCGTGATCACCGTGGTGCTGCTGGTCGTGACGGGCTTCGCGCTGCGTGAGAGCCCCGCGCCCGTGCACCACGAGCGCACCGAACGCGAACCGCTGCGCGAGAGCCTGCGGCACGTGTGGCGGACCCGGGGCACGCGGCACGCGCTGTGGTGTCACTTCACGCTCATGGGCACGTTCGTCTCGTTCAGCGCCGTGCTCGGCCAGCCCTACCTCGTCGGCGCGCACGGACTGTCCGAGAGCACGGCGAGCACGCTGCTGGGTGTGCTGGTGATCGGGTTCGTGCTGGTCAGTACCGCTTCGGGGCAGCTGGCCTCCCGCAGGCCCGGCGTGCGAGGCCCGCTGGTGCTGGGCGCCGCGCTCGTCGCGATCGGGTGCTCGGCGCTGCTCGTCGCACTGCCCGAGCGGGTGTCGGCCGCCGTGCTCGCCGTGGTGCTGTTCCTGGTCGGCGCGTGCGGAGGCGTCAGCATGCTCGCGTTCGACCTGGCCCGCTCCTCGAACCACGGTCACCGCTCGGGCCTCGCCACCGGCGTGGCCAACATGGGCGGCTTCACCTTCGCCGTGATCGCCCAGTTCGGCGTGGGCATCGTGCTCGACGCGCTCGTCGGCGCGGGCGTGAGCGCCTCGACGGCCCACCGGCTCTCGTTCGCGGTGCCGCTCGTGCTCGCCCTCGGCGGGCTCAGCCGCGTCGTGCTGCTGCACCGGCACGCGGGCGTGCTGCCGCCCGCGACCGGTTCAGCGCGGAAGGGCCGACGCGCGCCAGGCACCCTGGCCGGGGCGTAGCGGCGCGCGGACCAGTGCCGCCCGGTCGGCCCAGCGCGAGCGGACGGGTGGCTCGGCCTGCGGCTCTTCGCCGGAGCCGAGCCCCGCCAGCACCACGGTGAGTGCGGCGAGCTCCGCGTCGTCCGGGTTGCCCCGCACGACGCGCAGCGATTCTGTCTGCACCTGCTCGTCGCCGGCGCTCACAGCGGGATGTTCCCGTGCTTCTTGGGCGGCAGCGTCTCGCGCTTGTCGCGCAGCATCCGCAGCGCGCGGGCCACGTAGCCGCGGGTGTGCGCGGGCGGGATCACGCCGTCGACGTAACCGCGCTCGGCGGCGACGTACGGGTTGCACAGCGTGTCCTCGTACTCCTGGATCAGCGCCGCGCGCAGCGACTCCACGTCCTCGCCGCCCTCGGCCGCCGACGCGAGCCGCTTGCGGTGCACGATGTTGGCCGCGCCCTGCGCGCCCATCACGGCGATCTGCGCGGTCGGCCACGCCACGTTGACGTCGGCGCCGAGGTGCTTCGAGCCCATCACGTCGTAGGCGCCGCCGTAGGCCTTGCGCGTGATCACGGTGACCAGCGGGACCGTGGCCTCGGCGTAGGCGTAGATCAGCTTCGCGCCGCGCCGGATGATGCCGTTCCACTCCTGGTCGGTGCCAGGCAGGAAGCCCGGCACGTCGACGAAGGTCAGCACCGGCACGTTGAACGCGTCGCACGTGCGCACGAACCGGGCCGCCTTCTCGGAGGCGTCGATGTCGAGGCAGCCCGCGAACTGCGTCGGCTGGTTGGCGACGATGCCCACGCTCTGGCCGTCGACCCTGCCGAACCCGACGATGACGTTGGGCGCGAACAGCTCGTGCACCTCGAGGAACTCGCCGTCGTCCACGACGCGGTTGACGACCTCGTGCATGTCGTAGGGCTGGTTCGGCGAGTCCGGCACCAGCGTGTCGAGCTCGCGGTCGGTGTCGGTGACACCGTCGGCGATCGAGTCGCCCGAGGGCTCAGGGGCCTCGAACACGGGCGGCTCGGACAGGTTGTTGCCGGGCAGGAAGCTCAGCAGCTCCTTGACGTAGGCGACCGCGTCGTCCTCGTCGGAACCGAGGTAGTGCGCGTTGCCGGACTTGGTGTTGTGCGTGCGGCCGCCGCCGAGGTCCTCGAACGTCACCTCCTCGCCCGTCACCGTCTTGATGACGTCGGGGCCGGTGATGAACATGTGGGACGTCTGGTCGACCATCACCACGAAGTCGGTGAGCGCGGGGGAGTAGACGTGCCCGCCCGCGTTGGCGCCCATGATCAGCGAGATCTGCGGGATCACCCCGGAGGCCTGCGTGTTGCGGCGGAAGATCTCGCCGTAGAGGCCGAGCGAGACCACGCCCTCCTGGATGCGGGCGCCGCCGCCCTCGTTGATGCCGATGATCGGGCGGCCGGTCTTGATCGCCAGGTCCATGACCTTGACGATCTTCTCGCCGTAGACCTCGCCGAGCGAGCCGCCGAACACCGTGACGTCCTGGCTGAACACGCACACGGGCCTGCCGTCGACCGTGCCGTGGCCGGTCACCACGCCGTCGCCGTACGGCCGGTTGTTCTCCTGGCCGAAGTTGGTGGACCGGTGCCGGGCGAACTCGTCGAGCTCGACGAACGAACCGGGGTCGAGCAGCAGGTCGATCCGTTCGCGCGCCGTCTTCTTGCCCTTGGCGTGCTGTCGCTCGACGGCTCTCTCCGAGCCTGCGTTCACGGCTGCTTCGTAGCGCAGGTACAGATCTGCGAGCTTGCCGGCCGTGGTGTGGATGTCCGGCTCTTCGTCGGGCGGCGTCCCGATCGGCTCCGTTGCACTGCTCATGGAACCGCAGCCTAGCCCCGGGCCCGTTGCCGCAAGTGTGGCGTAAGCAACGTCCTAGGGTTGACGTCATGATGCCGATCGACATGCCGATCGATGCAGCCCGGCTGCGCGCGGGTCTCGTCCGGCCCGCGGGACCGTTCGCCACGCTCGACGTCGTGGCCAGCACCGGCTCCACCAACGCCGACCTGCGCGAAGCGCTGGTCGCGGGGGCGGCAGACCGGACGGTGCTGATCGCCGAGGAGCAGACCGCGGGACTCGGCAGACGGGGCCGCACGTGGGTCTCCCCGTCGGGAGCGGGCGTGTACTGCAGCGTCCTGTTCCGGCCCGAGGGCGTGCCGTTCGCCGCGCTCGGTTCACTCGCCTCGGTGGCCGGACTCGCGCTCATGGACCTCACGCGCGAGCTCGACGTCGCGGCGGTGCTCAAGTGGCCCAACGACGTGCTGGCCGCTGCCGGCAGTGGCAAGCTCGCCGGCATTCTCGCCGAGGCCTCGTCGTCGGACGAGCCGAGCGCGATCCTCGGGATCGGGATCAACGTCTCGCCCGCGCGCGAGCCCGCGCGGCCGGGGCCGGGCGGGCTGGCGCCGTCGTCGCTGGCCGAGCTGGGCGCGAACACCACCGACCACACGGAGATCTCGCGGCTGCTGCTGACGTTCCTGCACCGGCGCGAGAGCGCGTGGCTGGCCGCGGCGGGCGATCTCGGCGCGGCCGGGCTGCTCGACGAGTACCGCGCGCACTGCGCGACGCTGGGCCAGCAGGTCAGGGTCGTCGTCGCGAGCGGGCAGGACCTCGTCGGCACCGCCGTCGATCTCGACCGCACGGGCGCGCTCGTGGTCGCGACGGCCGACGGTGACCGACGGACGATCTTCGCGGGAGATGTCGTGCACTTGCGTCCTGTTGCGGGGTGAACAGAGCTCCGTGGCGGTACGGTGAGCGCACGGCGTAGGACCGAGTTCGGGGGAGTGTTCGAGGTGGCCTATCCAGACGATCTGCTCAGCGAAGGCGAGCAAGTCGTGACTCACAAGCACCCGCATTTCAAGATGCTGGTGTTCCCGATCTTCGCGCTGCTCGTGACGCTCGGTCTCGGGATCTGGGCCGCCGTGGTGGTGGGCGACGCCGAGCCACCGTGGGACCTGGTCGGTCTGATCACGATCGGCGCCGTCGGGGTGCTGCTCATCGTGTGGCTGGTGCTCGTGCCGTTCGTGCGCTGGCGCACCACCCACTTCATCGTCACCACCGACCGCGTCATCGCGCGCGAGGGCGTCATCAAGCGCACCGGCATCGACATCCCGATGGCGCGCATCAACAGCGTCCGGTTCGAGCACGGCCTGCTCGACCGCGTCTTCGGCTGCGGCACGCTGGTCATCGAGTCGGCCTCCGAAGAGCCGCTGACCTTCGACGACATCCCCGGCGTCGAGCGCGTGCACACCGTGATCTACCGCCAGGTCAACGACAACCCGTACGACGACTACGGCGTCCAGACCGACCAGCTGCCGTACGGGCAGCAGGAGCCTCCGCCGCCGAGGCCGCCGCGGGGGAGGGGACGCTGAGCCGTGAGTACCCGTGATCTCGGCCTGCCGGAGCAGGTCGTCCCGCCGAAGGGGGAGCTGCCCTCGCGCGTGACGATCTGGGAGGTCGGCCCCCGTGACGGACTGCAGAACGAGAAGTCCGTGGTGCCCGTCGCGGTGAAGCTCGAGTTCCTCGACCGGCTCGCCGCCGCCGGACTGACGACGCTGGAGGCGACGAGCTTCGTGCACCCGAAGTGGGTGCCGCAGCTCGCCGACGCCGAGGAGCTGCTCGCGGACCTGACCCAGCGCGACGGGGTGCGCTACCCGGTGCTCGTGCCCAACGCGCGTGGCCTGGACCGGGCGCTGGCCGCCGGGGTCGGCCACATCGCGGTGTTCGCCAGCGCCACGGAGACCTTCGCCCAGCGCAACCTCAACTCGACGCTCGACGAGCAGTTCGCGATGTTCGAGCCCGTGATCACGCGGGCGCGGGCCGAGGGCCTCGAGGTGCGCGGCTACCTCTCGATGTGCTTCGGCGACCCGTGGGAGGGCGCGGTGCCCGCCGCGCAGGTCGCGCGCGCGGGCACGCGGCTCTTGGAACTGGGCTGCTCGGAGCTCTCGCTGGGCGACACGATCGGCGTGGCCACGGCAGGCCAGGTCGAGCGGCTGCTCGACACGTTCACCGAGAACGGCGTCGGCGTCGGCTCGCTCGCGGTGCACTTCCACGACACCTACGGCCAGGCGCTCACCAACACGCTGGCCGCACTCCGCCGTGGTGTGTCCACTGTGGATTCCTCGGCGGGTGGGCTCGGCGGCTGTCCCTACGCCGAGTCGGCCACCGGCAACCTCGCCACCGAGGACCTGGTGTGGCTGCTCGACGGCCTCGGTGTCGGGCACGGCGTCGACCTCGACGCGCTGGTCGCCACCAGCGCGTGGATGGCAGAGCAGCTCGGGCGGCCGAGCCCCTCGCGCGTGGTCAGGGCTCTGGGCGGCTAGCCGCAGCTCAAGAAGAGACGCGTGGCTGCCGATCTCTACGGCACAACGTTTCGGTTGCGAGTGGAACCGCGCGCCAGCACGCTGCGTCTGATGCGTTGCCGACCGCTGTCCGCTGTGACAGCAGACCAACGGACGTCGGGAGAGTGCCGTGACCGACCATCGTGCGCAGGTGGACCAGCTCCTCGCCGACTACCGGCGCAGTCGGGACCAACTGGCTTCCGTGCATCGCGAACTCGCGTCGATCAGCGAGTCGGCCACCAGTGAGGACGGGCTCATCACCGCGACCGTCGGCGCCAGGGGCGTCCTCACCGGCCTCGTGATCGCCGACGAGGCGTACGAGAAGTACCGGCCCGTGGAGCTCGCCGCGCAGATCGTGAAGCTCACCGGCGGTGCCACCGTCAAGGCGTTCGAGGGCGCGGGTGAGGTGCTGGCCCCCGCGCTGCCCTCGGGTACCGACCCGCAGGCGTTGCTGCTGGGCACGGCTGACCTGTCCGCCGAGGAGCTGGCCCCCGACGAGGTGCCCGACGACGAGGACGAGAGCTTCGACGACCGCAGCTGGCTCGCCCAGGCCGACTGGCCGAGGACGCGATGAGCGGCGAGGGACCGGGCTTCGAGGTCGACGCCGAGCGGCTCGGCGCTCACGCCGCCGAGTTCGAGGGTCTGGCCGACCGGGCCGCGCGGATCGTGGCCGACCTGCGGGGCAGCCTCGACGCGACGCCCGCGCCGTGGGGCTCCGACGAGGTCGGCCGCAGCTTCGCGGGCGCCCACGACGGTCCCGCGGGCGAGGCGCTGGGCGGTCTCGGCGAGCTGGCGGGCGGCCTCGGCGACATGGGCACCAGGTTGGCGTCGGCGGCGGGCGCGTACTCCACCGCCGACGCGGACGCGGCCGGGGATCTCAGCGACGCCGGTTCGGCCGGGTAGGGGCGCGCGGATGGGCATCGAGCTGCCCGCCGAGCTGGCGGACATCGCGGCGCGGACGGGCGTGAGCTGGCCGGAGGCCGACGAGGACGGCATGCGCGAGCAGGCGGAGGCCTGGCGGCGGGCCGCGGGCGAGCTGAACACGCTGGCCACCGACGCGGACGCTGTCGCTGGCAAGGCCCTCGGCACGATGGCCGGGCCTGCCGCGGAGTCCGCGCGCGAACGGTGGTCCGGGTTCGCCGAGCCCGACAGCGGCGCGTTGTCGGTGGCGGCCCGGGGAGCGGACCAGGCGGCGCAGCGCCTCGACGACGCCGCCGAGCAGGTGGGCGCGGCGAAGGTCGAGCTCGTCCGGCAGCTCGTGGACGCGGCCAGGAACAGCGACGCCGCCGTCGCCGCGGCCGACTCGGGGCATCCCGCGGCGCTGGCCGGGCTGGACACCACGCTGCGGGGCGCCGCGACCAACCTCACCGCCGTGTCGGGTGGCCTCGTCGAGGCCGTCGGAGCCGGAGCGAACGGAACCCTCGCCGCGACGAGCGAGGTCGTGGACCCCAACCCCGGCGCGTCCGAGAGCCGTTCCGGACTGCTCGGCGCCGCGACCGGGTTGCCCGCCACGGTCGTGGACGCGGCGCGGACATCGGTGGAGGACGTCGCTGCGCCGGTCGAGGACCTGGCCGGACAGGCCGGGCTGCCGCTGGGCGCGCAGGGGCAGGGACAGGGACAGCCGGGTGGCCTCGTGCCGGACGCGCTCGGACCCGATGGCCTGCTGCCGGGGCGTGGATCGGACGGGCTGCTGCCCGACGGGCTGCTGCCGGGGACCGGATCGGACGGAGTGCTGCCGGACGGAGTGCTGCCGGGGCGCGGATCGGACGGACTCCTGCCCGACGGGCTCCTGCCGGGGACCGGCTCCTCCGACGGACCGCTGCCAGAGCGGGGACCGGACGGAGTGCTCCCGGGGCGTGGACCCGACGGGCTGCTCCCGGACGGCTCATCCGACGGGCGGGGCGGTGCGGGAGCGCAGCCCGGCCCACCACCGGTGTCGGTTCCCGGCGACGAGGGCACCGGCCCGATCGCCCTGCCCGGCGCCGACGCCCCGACCCCGCCGAGGGGCACCTACGGCGGGTTCCTGCCGCAGGGCGGCTTCGACGACGTGCCCACTCCGCCGAGCGGCTTCTCCGCGCCCGCACAGGGCATGCCGACGCCACCGGCCCAGACGCACCTCGCCGGGTTCTCCGGCGCGCCGGCGGCCCCGTCACCGATGGCTCCGATGGCTCCGCCGGCACAGCCGATGCTGCCGCCGGGTCAGCAGTTCGCGCCCCAGCCGTATTCCGCGCAACCGTTTGCCGGCCAGCACTTCGGCGCTCCGCAGGCCCCGTACGGCGGCGCGGCACCCGCGCCAGGACCCGGCCCACAGCCCCAGGCTCCGCCGGGGATGGCTCCGGTGCCGCCACGCGGGGCGCCCGCCGCACCCGCCGCGCCCGGGCGCTGGGCTCCGATGCCGGACCCGCAGCCCTATCCTCCGCAGGGCCGCCCGCCGGAACCGGTCCGTCCGCAGCCCGCCGCGCCCGTGCCCCTCGGCTCGCCGCGGCAGGAACGGGAGAGCATCGTCGCGCTGTTCTTGGTGCACATGTTCCCCATCGGGCACCTGCCCGTCGCCGCCGACCGGCCCGCCCGGCAGCTGCCCGTGCCCGACGAGGAGGCCACCGCGGTGTGGCTGCGGTTCCCGCCGCACGACCATCCGCGGTCGGACCTCGTCGACCCCGGACACGCGCTCGCGTGGCTGCGCAACGGCTGGCGTCAGCCCGCACCGCCGCCCGCCGAGGTGCTGCCCTGCCCGCCCTCCGAGCTGACGGAGGGCTACGACCCGCTCGCCGAGTTCGACGAACGCGAGTGGGACCGGCGCTACGTGGTGCAGGGCGGCGAAGACTGTGAGCGGCCCGAGTACTCCTGGCCGCCCGGCGAGCAGTACCCCGAGGGCGGCTGCGAGGACGGCGAGCCCGTGGTGCTCGCCGAGGGCACGCTGCTCGACCGGTTCGGCACCGCGCACGGCCGCGTCTTCGCCGCGGACGGCACCCCGTTCGCGCGACGTTCGCTGCCGCCGGGCCACCTCGACGCCGGGTACCGCCGCTACCGCGTGGTCAGGGAGGTCCCGATGTGGAAGGCCGACTCCGCGGGCTGGTTCGGCCAGCAGGGCGGCGGCGAGCGCTACCGCGCCGTGTACTCCGCCGCCGAGCTGGTGACGCTGGGCTACCTTGCCGACATCACGTTCGAGGAGAGGGCATGAACACCGAGTCGATCATGCGGTGGCTGGAGGCCGTCGGCGTGCCGCCCGAGGTCGTGTCGGTCGGAGGCGAGGCCGACAACGCCTGGTGCCTGCTGCGGACCGAGCCCGAGGGCGACGACGGCGAGGTGGCGTGGGAAGTGTTCTGGCGCGAGCAGGGCAACCGCTACGACTGGGCCCGCTTCACCAACGAACAGGTCGCCTGCCACTACCTCTTCGGCAGGCTCACGTGGTCGCAGGTCGCCCGGGGCGCGGTCGGCGTCCTCCCCTGAGCGTGCCCACAACATGCGGTGAAGGGCACCTTTACTGCGTTGAACGCAGTAAAGGTGCCCTTCACCGCAGTCGGGTGCGGCTTCAGGGTTTGCGCAACAGTTCCAGCGCGGCGTCGTGGACTCGTCCGTTGGTCGACAGGGCCGAGCCGCCGTCGAAGCGCTCCGCTCCGGACAGGTCGGTGAACCGCCCGCCCGCCTCGGTGACCAGCACCTGCGCGGCCGCGACGTCCCACGGGTTGACGATCGCCTCGGCCGCCACCTCGAGCGAGCCCTCCGCGACGAGGCAGTGGTGCCAGAAGTCGCCGAACGCCCTGCTCTCCCAGCACGCGTCCACGAAGGTGAGGTAGGCCTCGCGCGAGTGGTACTCGGTCCACGTGCCGAGGTCGGTGGTCGAGACGTACGAGTCGGCCAGCGACGCGACGCCGGAGACCGACAGCCGGTGCTCACCGGTGCCGTCGCGCAGCCACGCCCCACCGCCCGCGCTCGCCCACCAGCGCCTGCCGAGCAGCGGGGCGCTGATCATGCCGACCACGGGCGTGCCGTCCTCGACCAGCGCGATCAGCGTGGCCCACACGGGATTGCCGCGCGAGAAGTTCTTGGTGCCGTCGATCGGGTCGAGTACCCACACCCGGCCGGTCGTGCTCGCCGAGCCGCCGCGTTCCTCACCCGCCACGGTGTCGCCGGGGCGCTCCGCCGCGATCAGCTCCCTGATCGCGTCCTCGACGGCCGTGTCGGCGTCGGTCACCGGAGTGCGGTCCGGCTTGCTGGACACGCGCAGATCCTGGGCGCGAAAGCGCGCGGACGTGATGGCGTCGGCGGCGTCGGCGAGCCTGCCGGCCAGGGCTAGATCGGGGGAACGGCTGGACACGGCACCGATGTTTTCACGGCCCCCGGCCGTAAGGTTGGCGAGGTGAGCATGGTCCTACTTGCCGAAGACGATCCCGCGATCGCGGAGCCGTTGTCGAGGGCGCTGCAGCGGGAGGGATACGAGGTCGTGGTGGTGGGCGACGGGCCCGCCGCTCTGGAGCTGACCTCGCGCGATCGCGTGGACCTGCTGGTGCTCGACCTCGGCCTGCCCGGCATGGACGGTCTCGAGGTGTGCCGCAGGCTCAGGGCGAAGGGCACCGAGCTGCCCGTGCTGATGCTCACCGCCAGGACCGACGAGGTCGACTTCGTGGTGGGGCTCGACGCGGGTGCCGACGACTACGTGGCCAAGCCGTTCCGCCTCGCCGAGCTGCTCGCCCGTATCAGGGCGCTGCTGCGCAGGCGAGCGCCGGAGGTGCTCGACGCCGGCGGTGTGCGGATGGACGTCGCCGCGCGCATGGTGACCGTCGACGGCAAGGAGGTCCAGCTCGCCAACAAGGAGTTCGAGCTGCTGCGCGTGCTGATGAGCAGGGCGGGCCACGTGGTGAGCCGCGAGGACATCCTCTCCGAGGTGTGGAACGACCTGGAGTCCAAGACCTCCAAGACGCTGGACATGCACATGTCGTGGCTGCGCCGCAAGCTCTCCATCGCCGGCGACAACGGGTCGAGCCGCCGCTCGGGCGAGGAGCACATCGCCACGGTGCGCGGCGTCGGTTTCCGCTTCAACACCGAGTGAGCCATGCGCCGACGGATACTGCTCGCCATCCTGCTCGCCGTCACGGTCACCGGCGCCGCGCTCGCCAGCCCTCTGGGGGTGACGGGCTGGCTGCTGGTGAGCAACCTCGCGAGAGAGGACCTGTCGTCGAGCGCCCAGCGCATCGCCGCGATCCTCGACGACCAGCTCGCCGACAACCGGCCGCTCGACCTCCAGCAGGTCAGGGCGGCTGTTCCGCAGTCGGGTGAGCTCACCGTCCAGCAGCCGGGCAAACCGGAGCTGACCTACGGCGCGAACCCCGGTTCCGAGGTCGTGGTGGAGACCGTGCCGATCGCCAGGGGCGGCACGGTGGAACTGGCCATCCCGGCCGGGCCGCTGCGCACGCGGCAATGGCAGGTGGCCATGGCCGTGATCCTGCTGGTGGTGCTCTCCGTCGGCACGGGCACGGTGGTGGCGACGGTGACCGCGCGAAGGCTCGCCAAGCCACTGCGGCACGTCGCGGACCGGGCGGCCCGCCTCGGCGGCGGCGACTTCAAACCGGACGGGCGGCGCTACGAGGTCGCCGAATTGGACATGGTCGCCGACGCGCTCGACGCCTCCGCCACCGCGCTCGCCCAGCTCGTGCAACGCGAACGGCAGCTCGTTGGCGACGTCTCGCACCAGCTGCGGAGCAGGCTGACGGCGCTGCAGCTGCGGCTGGAAGCCCTCACCACCCATCCCGACGCCGAGGTGGCGGAGGACGCCCAGGCCGCCCAGGAACAGGCCGACCGGCTGGCCGAGGCGCTCGACGAACTGCTGGCCGCGGCCAGGGCGGCGAGCGAGGTCGGCGCGGAGCCGGTGGAGCTGTCCACCGTGCTGCCCGAGATGAGCGAGGAGTGGCGGCAGCTGCTGCGGGCCGAGGGACGTCAGCTGAGGCTGCGCGTCGCCGACGGGCTGATGGCGAGGGCCACCCCGGCACGGCTGCGCGAGATCATCGGGGTGCTGCTGGACAACTCGCTGCGCCACGGCGCGGGCAACGTGACGCTCACGGCCCGGCGCGGCGACACCGAAGGCACCGTCGTGATCGAGGTGACCGACTCCGGCGCGGGTGTTCCCGAGGAGCTCGCGCCCCACATCTTCGAGCGCGGCTTCTCCGGCGCGGGGTCGTTCGGCGTGGGGCTCGCGCTGGCCAGGGCACTCGCCGAGGCCGACGGCGGCAGGCTGGAGCTGTCCGGGAAGACGACGGCGACGTTCAGTCTGTTCCTGCGCGTGCCGAGCCCGGCCGACGTGGCGGCGGTCCGCTGGCCCGCGGAGCGAATGCCGCGCTGAGCAGGTTCGTCAGCGGTGGGTGGCGAGCTCGTCGTCGCCGCGGTGCCTGCGGCCGAGCTCGTCGGGAAAGACCCACTTCCGCAGGCCCCACCAGCGGAACATCATCGCGAGGAGCATGCCGATCACGGACCCGGCGATGAAGTCGGCCGACTCCTGCACGAACAGCGACACGTGTGGCCGTTCCAGGTCGAAGACGTAACGTGACGCCAGCAGCGGAATGAGGTTCACCCCCACGGCGACGCCGCTGATCAGGAAGAACAGCGCCGCCTCGTGGGAGCGCTCCCGGCCGCCCCTGGTGCGGAAGGACCACTCGCGGTTGAGCACGTACGACACGATCGTCGCCACGATGATCGCGATGGCCTTCGCGGTGGTCGGCTTGGTGTCGAGCACCGTGAGCTTCAGCAGGTACCAGACGCCGTTGTCGACGAGGAACGTCGTGCCGCCCACGACCGCGAACTTCAGCAGCTCTCGGTGCTTGATCAGCACCGACCGCAGAGGTTCGGGCACTCGGGCGAGCACGGATTCGACGACGGCCACGCACGCAGTCTACGCAGCGTCATCTGGGCCGATCAGTCGAACCAGCCCGTCCAGTCCCACAGCGGGGGCCTCGACGTGGGCGGCGGCTGCGGCTTCTCGGAGGTCGGGGACGGCTTCGGTTTCTCAGGCCTCGGCGGCTCCGGCCGCTCGTACGTAGGCGTGGCGGGCGGGCTCGGCCGGTGCGGCTTCGACGGCCAGGACGGCCACGACGGCTTCGGCCACGAGGGTGCCGACGGCCTCGTCGGTGCCGTGGTCTCGGAGGTCTCCGGCGGCTCGGCCGGGCTCGTGGTGGTGGGCGTCGGCGTGGTCGTCGAAGGCGGTGCCGGAACCTCGGTGGGCACCGGCGGCCCTGGCCGGTCCGGCCAGTGGCACCAGTGGCCCCAGCACTCGAAGCGCTCGGTCTGCGTCCGGCTCGCGGTGCCCACCGTGCCGGTGACCGTGACGTCGGTCTCCTCGGACAGTCGCGAGTGGAGCACCACCAGCAGCTTGACGTCCTCGCCTGGCTCGAGTGGCTTCGTGGTGGTGCAGGTCAGCGTGCTGTTGCCGTCGTCGCAGTCGGCCTTCTCGTCGACCAGCAGCGCGTGCGCGTCGGAGTCGACGGAGATGCTCGCCTCACGGGCCACCTTGCCGTCGTTGCGGACCTGAACGAGCAGCGTGCGGCTCCACGGGTGGTAGGCCTTGTCGACGCTCAGGAACACCGCGTCCTCGACGGGCGCGACCCGCACCGGGACGCGGATCGAGACCTCGACGGGGCTGCCCGAGCTGAGCGTGCCGGTGATCTGACCCGACTGGGCGTCTGCCGCGGCCTGCAGCGTGAACACCAGGGTGGCCGTCTCGCCGGGCTCGAGGCCCTCCTGCGTCCGGCACGTCACGGTGCCCGTGCCGCCGGGGCAGGTCACGCGCTCGCCCGCCTGCGCCTGGCGCGCGAGCGGGCTCGCCCCGGCCGGGGCGCCTCCGCCACCGGACGCGGGCCCGACGGCGGACACGCCCTGCGGCAGGTTCAGCGTCATCTCGACGGGGTCGGAGGGCGTCTCGCCGTCGTTGCGGACGGTGATCGGCAGCTCGACGGCGTCGCCGCCGGGGTCGAGCGCGATGCCCTCGGCAGGTGAGTCCGCCGTGACGTTCGGCGGTGCGGGCTCCGCGGGCGGAGGCGGCTGCTCTGCGGGCGGCGGCGCCGGTGGTGCTGGTGGTTCCACGGGAGGGGGCTCCGGCGGAGCAGGCGGTGCGGGCGGTGCCGGGGGAGCCGGAGGTGCGGGCGGCTCGGCGGGAGCCTCCGCCGCGGGTGGCCGCGGCTGCTCCTCGGCCGCCGGGATCTGCTGTTGCCCGCCCGCGGTGAGCGCCACGGCGATGGCCGCGGCCATCGCGACACCGGAGGCGGCCACGCCGACGAACTGGCGGGGCCCGGAGGCCGCGGCACTCGCGGCGGCGCCGGCCGACCCGGCCGCCGCACCGGCTCCCACCGCGGTCGCGGCGCTCGCCTTGCCCGCGCCTGCCAGCGCGAGGTACCCGAGCACCCCGCCGCCGAGCACCAGCGGAGCGACGATCGCGCGCAGCGCGCCGTTGACATCGGCGAGCTCCGCGGCGAGCGCGCGGCAGTCGGCGCACTCGTCGAGGTGCTGCTCCACCTGCAGGCGCTCGCGCTTGGACAGTCCCGACCGCGTCCAGGCACCGAGCTTGTCGGCGCTGGCGCGGCAACGATCGGTGGCGACCTCGGCGAGGTGCACCTGCAGATACGCCTGCCGCAGACCCTCACGCGCGCGGTAGGCGAGCGCGGAGACGCCGTTGGGGGTGAGGCCGAGCAGTGGCGCGACCTCGGCCGGCGACTGCTGCTCGATCTCGGTGTGCCACAGCACGGCTTGCCAGCGCTCGGGCAGCCGCGCGAACGCCTTGGCCGCCATCGTGCGCTCGAGCCCGGCCACCGCGGTGTCGGAGAACGGCACCGTGAGCGCCTCGGCGCCCGCGCCGCCCACCGTGGTCATGTCGGCCATGTCCTCGGAGAGGTCGACGCGCTTGTCCTTGCGCGTCTTGTCGTAGGCCGTGTGCCGCAGCGCGGTCAGCAGGTATGCGCGGAAGGCGCTGTCGGGACCCTTGCCCGCCCTCAGCGCGTCGAGCACCTTGGAGAACGCCTCGGAGACCAGGTCGTCGGCCTCCGTTGACGACCGCGCGAGCTGGCGTGCGAGGTTGTAGGCGGCCGAGACGTGCCGCTCGTACAGCGGACCGTAGGACTCGAGCTTTCCCGCTCTGACCGCCCCGATGAGTTCGGCGTCGCTGGGACCGCTGGGGTCGGCGGGGGCGGTGGTCACGGCTCTCCTCTTCTGGCGAACATGTTGCTGAGACGCTCGATGGCGCCAAGTGTGACGGATCGAGTTGACGGCGTCACGCCACGGGGCAGACCGTGCCCCGGCCGGCGCAACCAGATCACTCGATCTTTCGTCGGACCGGCGTCACGGGGCGGCCCCGGGCACGTCACGTGATCAGCGAAGTTTTTCAGTAGGAAGGGGTGTGAGTGGACGCGCCAGCCACCGGTCCGCTGTCCGATCCGGACGGCCCGAGCCCGGACG
Source organism: Prauserella cavernicola (assembly GCF_016595675.1). Taxonomy (GTDB): domain Bacteria; phylum Actinomycetota; class Actinomycetes; order Mycobacteriales; family Pseudonocardiaceae; genus Prauserella_A; species Prauserella_A cavernicola. The sequence continues at coordinate 47,082 of NZ_JAENJH010000012.1, forward strand.
CCGCGCGCCGGGCCGTGCAGGACCGTTACCTGCGCGCGCTCCGGGCCCGCTGGCGCACGGCGAGTCTGGCCTCCGGTTGGCGGTTTCCCAGCGACTGGGGACTTCCCGAGGTCGACGCCGTGTGCGCCGCCGTGGTGAAACACGGCGGCGCCGACGGTGCGCTGCCCGCGCTCGCCGGGCTCGGCAGGGCCAGGGCCGCCTCGGGCGCGGGTCTGGAGGAGACACTCACCGACCTGGCCGCCCTGCACGCCGTGCTCGCCGACCCGGACTCCGCGGACGGGTTCGTCGCGCCGGACGTCGACGCGACCCCGGCCCGGCTGCTCCGCGTGACCGCCGTGGCCTGGGCGGACGTCGCGCTGGACCACCTGACCAGAGCCGAGGTGCGCGACCCGCTCACCGGGCTGCCCACCGGCTCCTACCTGCGGACCAGGCTCGCGGAGCTCTACCGGCTGGCCGAGCGTGACGACGCGCAGGTGGCCGACGACCACACGCTCGTGGTGGTGACCATGAACCTCGCCGGATCGGCGGGCTGGTCGCGGCTGACCGGCATGATCCTGGCCGCCGACGCGCTGCGCGTGGCCTTCGACGGCGGCGAGAGCCTCGCCGTGCTCGGCCCCTCCACCGTCGCCGCCGTGGCCACCCGCGACGCGGGCGTCGCGACCAGGGCCGTGCGGCTGCGCAGGGAGCTCGCCGAGCGCCTCGCCGTCGACGCCCAGCTGCGCGAGGTCGGCAAGCCCCGCATCAACGTCGTGCGCCTTCCCGGCGACCACGTCGCCGCCTGTGAACTGCTCGACACGCTGAGCAGGAACTGACCCCGGGGCTTGTGCACGGCCCGATGTCGATTCGTGCTTTCCTTGAGTGGTGAGGCAGCCAGAGAACGGCTAGGCGGCACTCCGGAACACATGACTTCGACTGCGGGGATTCAAGAACCGTGAACCAGGTCCTGCCCACCGAGACCGGATCGGACACCGAGCCCGACCCGGAGCAGCGGTCGCTCGCGCTGCGCACCTCGTTGCTGCGGCTGTTCACCCGTCCCCGGTCCATCGCCCTGCTCCTGGCGCTGCCCGCACTGGCGATCGTCGCGGGGATCCTGGGCTGGCTGCTGGACTGGCGGCTCGGCGTCGACAGCGCCGTCTACCGCGCCGGCGCTGTCACACTGCTGAACGGCGACCCGCTGTACGAGGGCAACACGCTGAGCTCGGAGCCCTGGTGGGCGCTGCTCCCGTTCACCTATCCGCCCACCGCGGCGCTGCTGTTCGTGCCGCTGGCCGTGCTCCCGGTCCAGGTCGCGTGGGGCGTGGTCTCCGCGGTCTCGTTCCTCGCCATGGCCCTGGTGATCCGCGTCGCGATCGGCGTGCTGCCCCGGCCATCGGGTGAGCTGCCGCGCTGGGCCTCGCCCGCGCGGACCACGCTGATCTTCACCATCGTCTTCTTCGGCCTGGAACCGGTGTGGCGCACCGTCTTCCTCGGCCAGATCAACCTCATCCTGATGGCGCTGGTCGTGCTCGACGTGCTGGTGATCAGCGCCAGGGGCAGCCGCTGGGGCGGCGTGCTCGTCGGCGTCGCCGCCGCCGTGAAGCTGACCCCGCTGATCTTCATCCCGCACCTGCTGTTCACCGGCAAGAAGATGGACGCGTTGCGCGCGCTGGCCACCTTCTTCGGGATGCAGGCGCTGATGTTCGCGCTCATCCCGAACGACGCATGGCGGTTCTGGACTCACACCGTGTCCGACCAGGGTCGTATCGGGCCCATGCACTGGGCGGGAAACCAGTCGCTGAACGGCCTGGTCAACCGCCTTTCGGACCTCGCGCCGTGGTCGTCGACCGTCGCGCTCGGCATCGGCGCGCTGCTGGCCCCGCCCGCGATCTGGCTGATGCTGCGGTTCCACCGCCGGGGACGTCCGCTCGAGGCGCTGCTGGTCACCGCCTTCTACGCGTTGCTGGTGTCGCCCGTGTCCTGGTCGCACCACTGGGTGTGGGCGGTGCCGCTGCTGGTGCTGCTGATCTCGCGGCTGCCGCAGACGACACCGGCCACGGCCACCAAGCGCTGGCTCGCGGTGGGCGCCGTGACCGTCGTGTTCGTCAGTTGCGTGCTGCTCGTGCTGCCCAACGGACGAAACCTCGAACTGCACTGGGCGTTCTGGCAGTACGTGCTCGGCAGCGCCTACATCCTCATGCCGGTGGTGCTCACCGGCGTACTGGCTGGCCGGTGGCTGCTGCGGCGCAGGCGGGAGCGAGCCGAGCGTGCCGAGGATCTCACCCCGGCCCCTTGACCGACGGGATTTCGGTGAGCTGCCCGTAAGCTGAACGCGCTATGGATACTCGCACCGGACTTCCCGTGGTCGGCATGGTCGGCGGCGGCCAGCTCGCCAGGATGACCCACCAGGCGGCCATCTCACTCGGCCAGTCGCTGCGCGTGCTCGCCGCGGGCGAGAACGAGTCGGCGGGCCTCGTCGCAGGCGAGGTGGTCCACGGCCACCACACCGACCTGGAGGCGCTGCGCTCGTTCGCGCGTGGAGTCGACGTCGTCACGTTCGACCACGAGCACGTCCCCGGCGAGCACCTGCAGACGCTCGAGCAGGAGGGCGTGCTGCTGCGGCCCGGCCCCGGCGCGCTCGCGTTCGCGCAGAACAAGCTGCTCATGCGCGAGCACATGGCCGCGCACGACCTGCCCGGCCCCGCGTTCGCCGAGGTGTCCGATGTGGACGACGTGCTGAAGTTCGGCGACACCCACGGCTGGCCGGTGGTCCTCAAGGCCGCCACCGGCGGTTACGACGGCAAGGGCGTCTGGATGGTCGACGAGGCCGCCGACGCCCGCGGCCTCGTGCCCGAGCTCCTCGACGCGGGCATGTCGCTGCTCGTCGAGGAGAAGGTGGCCATGCGCAGGGAGCTCTCCGCGCTGGTGGCCCGCTCGCCGTTCGGGCAGGGCGCGGCGTGGCCCGTGGTGGAGACCGTGCAGTCGAACGGCATCAACACCGAGGTGCTGGCGCCCGCGCCGGGCCTGTCCGAAAGCCGCACGCACGAGGCCCAGAACCTCGCCCTGCGGATCGCCGCCGACCTCGGCGTGGTGGGCGTGCTGGCCGTCGAACTGTTCGAGACCGACGAGGGCCTGCTGGTCAACGAGCTCGCCATGCGGCCGCACAACTCCGGGCACTGGACCATGGACGGCAGCCGGACCTCGCAGTTCGAGCAGCACCTGCGGGCCGTGCTCGACTACCCGCTCGGCGTCACCGACCTGCTCTCGCCCACCGTGATGGCCAACATCCTCGGCGCGCCCGAGACCCCCGCGATGCGCGTGGACGAGCGGCTGCACCACCTCTTCGCGCGGTACCCCGACGCGCGCGTCCACCTGTACGGCAAGGGCGAGCGGCCGGGGCGCAAGCTCGGCCACGTGAACCTGCTCGGCACGCTGGACGACGAGCTGCGGCAGCGCGCCCGGCTCGCGGCGCACTGGCTGTCGCACGCCGAATGGCTCGACGGCTACCAGATCCACTGAAAGGTACGAAGATCGTGAGCAACCCCGTCGTCGGCGTCATCATGGGCAGTGACTCGGACTGGCCGGTGCTGGAAGCCGCGGGCCAGGCACTCGACGAGTTCGAGGTGCCCTACGAGGTCGGCGTCTACTCGGCACACCGGACCCCGCAGCGCATGCTCGACTACGCACGGACGGCTGCGGAGCGGGGCATCAAGGTGATCGTGGCCGGCGCGGGCGGCGCGGCGCACCTGCCGGGGATGGTCGCCTCGGCCACGCCGTTGCCCGTGATCGGTGTGCCGGTGCCGCTGAAGTACCTCGACGGGCTCGACTCGCTGCTCTCGATCGTGCAGATGCCCGCAGGCGTGCCGGTGGCGACCGTGTCGGTCGGCGGCGCGCGCAACGCGGGCCTGCTCGCGGTGCGGATCCTCGCCGCGGCGGACGAGACCCTGCGCGCGAAGATGACGACCTTCCAGGCCGACCTGGAACAACTGGTCCTGGACAAGGACGCGACCCTGAAGTCCAAACTGACCCGCTAACCCCGCCCCGCCGCGAGTCCCCCGCTCAGGCGCGCGAGTCCCCCGCTCGAGACCGCGAGTCCCCCGCTCCGACGCGCGAGTCCTGCATTCAGGCGCGCGAGTTCCCCGTTCCCGGTTTAGCGCGCTTCGTCCCGCCTCGTCCCGTCCTGGTTGCCTCCGCGCGCCGCGAGCGCGCAACTCGCGCTCTCGAGCGGGGGACTCGCGGGCTGGAGCGGGGGACTCGCGGGCTGGGGTGCAGGACTCGCGAGTGGTCAGGTCAGTTGGTTTCTCAGGTCCCTCTTCAGGACCTTGCCCGCCGCCGACACCGGGATCGCCTCCACGAAGCGCAGCTCCCTGAGCCGCTTGTACGGCACCACCTGGGCGTTGACGGCTTCGAGCAGTGCGTCCGGCTCCGCCTGCTCGTGGCCCGGCGCGCGCACGACGAACGCGACCGGCAGCTCGCCGACCTCGGGGGCCTTCCTGCCGACCACCGCCGCGGCGGCCACCTCGGGTAGCGCGATGAGCAGCTCCTCCAGCTCGCGCGGGTAGACGTTGTAGCCCTTGTACAGGAGCATGTCCTTCTTGCGGTCCACGATGGACAGATACCCGTCGTCGTCGAGCACGCCGATGTCGCCCGTGTGCAGCCAGCCGTCGACGAGCGTCGCCGCGGTCTCGTCGGGCCGCAGGTGATAGCCCTGCATGACCTGCGGCCCTCTGACGCACACCTCGCCGGGCAGGTTCTGCGCCACGGTCCCGTCGCCGCCGTCCGCCGGCACGATCCTGACTTCGGTGTCGAACGTCGGCACTCCCACCGAGCCGAGCTTGCGCACACCCGATCGCCAGGTCGGCGACAGCGTGGCACCCATCGTCACCTCGGTGAGTCCGTAGCCCTCGGCGATCACCGCGTCGGGGAACCGTTCGCCCAGCGCACTCAGCATCTCGTGGGCCAGCGGTGCCGCGCCCGAGGTGATCGTGCGCACCGACGACAGGTCGCTGGTGTGGAACTCGGGGACCGCGAGCAGGGCGGCGAACAGTGCGGGCGCGCCGCCGATCGTCGTCACCCGCAGCCGTTCGGCGTCGGTCACGTAGGTCAGCGGGTCGAACCGGTCGTGCAGCACCGTGGTGCCGCCGTTGAGGACGATGACGTTGAGCGCGCCGATCGTGCCCATCGCGTGGAACCACGGGGTGAGCGTGATGCCGATGCCCGTGCCCAGCCGCACCGGCCACTCGCTCTCGGTGCCGATCTGGTCGATCACGGGGTTGCCCACGTCGTCGGTCGCCGGCACCGCACCGGAGCCCCAGCACGCGTACTGCAGGGTGTTGACCACGACGTTGCGGTGGGTGAGCCGCACGCCTTTGGACCGGCCCGTCGTGCCTCCGGTGTACGACAGGTGGGCCAGGTCTCGGTGCACGTCGAGGTCCACCGACGGCGGGTGGTCCGGGGCACCGGCGACGAACTCGTCGAAGTCGATCTGGCCCCGCTCGACGGGCCGGTGGACGAGCACGGTCGGCACACCGGTGCCCTCGAGGGCCTTCGCGACCGGTCCGTACGTCACCACGGCGACGGCGCCGCAGTCGGCGAGTTGCGTGGCGAGCTCGCGCGGCGGCAGCAGCGGGTTGGCCGGACTGAACGTGGCGCCCGCGAGCAGCGTGCCGTAGTAGGCGACGGGGAAGGCGAGGCGGTTCGGCAGGTGTAGCGCGACGACGTCGCCCTTGCCGATGCCGCGCGCGTGCAGCGCGTTGGCGAAGCGGCACGAGTCGCGCCACAGCTCGGCGAAGCTGAGGCGTTCGTCGCCGTGCTGGAAGACGGTGCGGTCGCCGAAGCGGCGGGCCGAGCCCGCGAGCAGCGAGCCGACGGGTGAGTCCGGGTAGGAGAGAGAGGCGGGGAGGCCGGGAGGCCGCAACGTCGTTGTGATCGACATCACTCGACAGTAGGGATGGTGCGGCCAAGAACACAAGGATGTCCGAGTAAACGGCCACTAACATCGACAGAGCTTTTCCGACCGTCCCGACGAAAGGTGGCGCAGGTGACCGACGGCCCCGGCCTCTACCAGCTCGCAGAGGAGCACGAGGAGCTGCGCGCCGCGGTGCGCGCCCTTGCCGAGAAGGAGATCGCGCCCTACGCCGCCGAGGTGGACGAGGACGAGCGGTATCCGGTCGAGGCGAGCGAGGCACTCAGCAAAGCCGGCTTCCAGGCGATCCACATCCCGGAGGAGTACGAGGGTCAGGGTGCCGACGCGATCGCGGCGTGCATCGTGATCGAGGAGGTGGCGCGCGTCGACGCGTCGGCCTCGCTCATCCCGGCCGTGAACAAGCTGGGCACGCAGCCGATCCTGCTGTCGGCTTCCGACGAGGTGAAGAAGCTCGTGCTGCCCTCCATCGCCTCGGGTGAGGCGTCGGCGTCGTACGCGCTGTCCGAGCGCGAGGCCGGTTCGGACACGGCCTCCATGCGCACGCGCGCCAAGCGCGACGGCGACAACTGGGTGCTCAACGGCACGAAGTGCTGGATCACCAACGCCGGTGAGTCCACCTGGTACACCGTGATGGCGGTGAGCGACCCCGACGCGCCGAAGAAGTCCAACGGTATCTCCGCGTTCGTGGTGCACAAGGACGATCCCGGTTTCACGGTGGGCCCGAAGGAGAAGAAGCTCGGCATCAAGGGCTCGCCCACGCGGGAGATCTACTTCGAGAACTGCACCATCCCGGCCGAGCGGATCATCGGCGAGCCGGGCACTGGACTCAAGACGGCGCTGCGCACGCTGGACCACACGCGGCCGACGATCGGCGCGCAGGCGCTGGGCATCGCGCAGGGTGCGCTGGACGCCACGGTGGCCTACGTGAAGGACCGCAAGCAGTTCGGCAAGGCGATCGGCGAGTTCCAGGGCGTGCAGTTCATGCTCGCCGACATGGGCACCAAGATCGAGGCCGCGCGGCACCTGGTCTACGCCAGTGCCGCCGCCACCGAGCGGGGTGACTCCAGGGCGAGCTTCATGGCCAGCGCGGCCAAGACCTACGCCTCCGACATCGCCATGTCGGTGACCACGGACGCGGTGCAGCTCTTCGGCGGCGCGGGCTACACCCGGGACTTCCCGGTGGAGCGCATGATGCGCGACGCCAAGATCACCCAGATCTACGAGGGCACCAACCAGATCCAGCGCATGGTGATGGCCCGCCAGCTGCTCAAGTGATCCGCCGGCCAGGACGTTCTCTCGGGCAAGGGGAGAGCGTCCTGGCCGGAACGGGTGGGGGACTGACGACGTTCCTGGCCTCCTCGGGGCCGCCGAGCCCCGCAGATGGTGGCGATCGAGTGTGTTTGTGCGTTAACCTAGGTGGGCGCGGACGGCCGTCTGCTGGTGGAGACACTGGCTTCCGCTTTCGCAGCGGCTAAGCCGGTCGACGCGCCTCACAAGGTCGCCACCCACGGGTAGGCGGCCTTTGTGGTCTCATATCGCGGATGCATCTTGAGGCCATAGGACGTCAGACATGCAGGGCCACTGCCGCGCCGGTACAGGCACGGACTGAGTTCCTGAAGATATCGGCGTTCCGTATTGCCGAAGCCGTCGACGTTGAACGCCGAACCACAAGCCGATGCGGCAAGGTCGCCGAGTTGTAGAAGTTCGAAGTTCTGGGGCTGGTCCATTCGGCCGCCCCGTGGGTTCAGATGTCCCCACTCGATGGACGTGTCGGGCTTTTTGCGCAGGTTTTCCTCGTACTCGCGAAGCTTTGCGATCTTGAACCGCTGAATGTGCGCCATCGTGTAGTGCAAGATGCGCCTTCTGTCGCGGGCGATCCACGAGAGTCGCTCCAGCAGGAATCGCAAGGTGTAAAGGTAGCTCTGGTCCTCATTGAGCGGCTCGCCGGTCAGATGCTGCTTGCACACCACCACTGTTGACACGGTGAGCCACGGTTGACTTGCCAACGTCTTCGCGACGTGAAGTCGTTGCCCGTGTGGTTTCAGGTTCTTCCACGAGAGGTGATCGCCTGGTCTCCGACGGAGGTCGAGGCGAAGCCTGGCCAGCAGTTCTTTCGCGTGTGTCAGGTCTTCGTCGGCGACGATGACGGCGGCCATGATGAAGTGAGCGCTTGCCTTCTTTCCGCGGGCTCGCTGTCCCGATTCGTCAATGAAGGCGTGGAGCAGCGACACCGAGCCAACGTAAAGCCTCCATTGGCGACGTTGCGTCTGCCATTCGAGCGAATCTTAACTTTCCGTGTTCTGGTGATTGCGTTGCGCCAACGCGATGCTTTGCCGAGGTACGGCGGGCATGCTGAGTCAGCCGGGCTTGCGAGCGAGCAGGTACGCCTGGGGCGTCGTCTCGGGGTAGTCGCCCTCGGAGTCCGGTTCGCGGAGCAGCCTGGCGCTCACCGGCAGGCCCGCGTCGTGCAGTTGCCGCGCGAGGTGGTCGGGGTGGCGCTGGTGGAAGTCGAGGTCCACCGGATGTCCGCCCGCGGTCTTCTTGTGCAGCACTCCCTCGCCCGCGGGGAACGCGAGCTGGAGGTGTCCGCCCGGCGCGAGGACGCGGTGGAACTCGGCGAGCACATCCTCCACGTGGGGGACGTGCATGAGCGAGTACCAGGCCACGGCGCCGCCGAGCGAGGAATCGTCGAGCGCCAGTTCGGTCATGGAGCCCACCTCGAACCGCAGTCCGGGATGGCGTTCGCGGGCGCGCGCGATCATCTCCGGCGACAGGTCGATGCCGAACGCGGGCACGCCGAGCGCGTGCAGGTGGGCCGTGATCCTGCCGGGGCCGCAGCCGACGTCGGCGACGGCACCGGCGTCGCGCACGAACTCTGCGAACGCCGCGAGCACGGCCCGGTCCAGCGGTTTCGCCGCCAGTTCGGCCTCGATCCACACCGCGTAGTCGGCCGCGATCGTGTCGTAGGACGCTCGCGTGCGGGTGAGGAAGTCGGTCACCGGGATCTCCAGTTCAGCGACTGCGGATCTTGATGTCGTCCTGGTTCGTCGCGGTGGTGGTCAGCTCGCCGTGCGGGTAGCCCGCCGCCGCCAGCGTCTCGATGGCCGCGAGTTCGCCCTCGTCGGCGGCGTCGCGCTCCTCGCGTTCGCCCGCGGGCACCGACACCTCGATGCGGAAGGTGAACGGCCGCAGCGATCGGTCGTAGGTCAGCGTCCCCTCACGGGTGAAGCCGCTGCGCAGGAGGCTGTGCTCGTCGGCCTCGGCGCGCAGGCGTGCCCTGGTGTCGTCGGACAGCCCGGCGAAGGTGCCGCGCACGAGCACGCGGTAGGTCCGGTCCAGCATGGCAAACCGTAGCGCCGGAAACCGGTCTGGACCACTGGATTTCGCTCGCGCCCGCACGGCGGCGCGTGCCAGGATCGTGGCCGTGACAACGCTGCAGGTCAGCCGGGTTCCGGTGGATGATGCCGAGGCCGCGGGGATCCTGCGTGCCTACTTCGCCGACATCGCGGGCCGCTACTACGGCAGGCCCGCCACCGACGCCGAGCTCGACGAGGCGATGACGGAGGACCCGAGCGACGGCCTCGGCGTGCTGCTGCTCGCCCGGATCGACGGTCGCACCGTGGCGTGCGCGGGGCTGCGGCCGCATCGCGACGGTTTCGCCGAACTCAAGCGGTTGTACGTGCTGCCCGGTTTTCGTGGTCGCGGGATCGCCGCGGGGCTGCTGGCCGAGGTCGAGCGCATCGCGCGCGAGCAGGGCGCATCCGTCATCCGGCTGGACACGCGTGGCGACCTGGTGGAGGCGCGCGGTCTCTACGCCAAGCACGGTTACCGCGAGATTCCCGCCTACAACGCGGAGCCCTACGCGCAGCACTGGTTCGAGAAAAGGCTTCGATGACCCGTTACCGGAGCGGTGAGGTTCTTTCCGTCCGCTTTACCTGACGCGGTTACGATCACCCAGTAGTTGAATGTTCCACTATAAGGGGGCTTGATCGGCATGTTCAGTCGGATCCAGGACGTCGCGGCGCTCGTCGGCCGTGTCGCCATCGGCGTGGTGTTCCTCGCACACGGACTCGACAAGTGGGAGACGGGAATCGGCGGCACCGCGGACATGGTCGGGTCGATGGGCATCCCGCTGCCGACGGTGACCGCTGTCTTCCTGATCGCGGTGGAGGTCATCGGCTCGATCTTGTTCATCGCCGGGCTCGCGCTGCCGCTCGTCGGCATCGGTTACGCCATCACCGGCCTCGGCGCGGTCTTCTACGTGCACCTCGACAACGGGCTGCTCGGCGAGGGCGGCTACGAACTGGTGCTGGTGCTCGCGCTCGCCGGACTCGCCCTCGGCTTCAACGGCGGCAGGCTCTCGATCGACCACCTGGTCTTCGGTCGCAAGCGCGCGGCGAACAAAGCCGACGCCGAGCTCCAGACCGCCTGACGACCGGCGCCGGTCCTGCTCAGCGTCGAGCAGGACCGATCACGTCAGCTCCACGGTGGTGCGCTCGGCCTCCCGGTGCGCGGCCAGCTTGTCCGGCACGGAACCGGTGACCTGCACCAGGTGCGCACCCACCGACAGCGGTGCCAGCAGCGCGTCGAGCACGCCGTCGGCCAGTGTCCACTCCCTGGTGGACAGCACCCGATCGCCCCCACCGATCCCGAGTTCGCCCGCCCGCGCACGGGCCTGGGCGAGAACCTCGTCGACCGTCGAGCCCAGCAGCGCGGGCGTATCACCCGCGATGGGCAGCAGCGGCGAGAAGTCGTCGCCGGAGAGCCGGGCCTCCGACAGGTAGTCCAGCGCACCGGACGGCGTCGCGCCGCCGAGTCCACGGCCGAGCGGGTCGAGCGCGACGACCGCCGTGGTCTCCGCCTCGCCCACCTGGTCCGCGGCACCGTCGGGACCCACGAACGCCACGCGCGCCCCGGCCGCGCCGGCCACCACGTGCGCCCCGCACCACCACGTGCCCAGCAACACCCCGGCCGTCTGCCAGTGGGCGGGCAGGTCCACGGCGACGGCGTCGCCCTCCTCCACGTCGAGCTCCTCGACCAGCCAGTTCGCGGTCTTGGCCGCCCAGTTCACGAGGGTGGCGACCGACAGCTCGATCCGGCTGCCCAGCGCGTCGTCGTAGTGCGTCACCACCGGGCGGGCGGAGGACGACAGCAGGGGCCGGAGAAGGTGCTCGGTGAGACTCACGGCCACGACTGTAACTAGTTCACGCAGGGCGCCGTGGCCCGCATCGGCGCTGCGGCAGGCGCCGATCCACCGCCCGAAGGCTGCTGCTGATCCCGCTTCGCCAGGTCGTCGACGAAGCCGCGCACCTCGCCGAGATCGACGGTGACGATGCTCTGCCCGTCCTGGCTGCGCGCGCCGACCTGCTCGACCGGGATCGTCACGAACTCCATGTCGCCGTTGGCGATTCCCTTTGCCTGCTCGGCGAAACCGAGCAGGTTGAGGCCGGGGTCGAGCACGAGCGAGCGGCGCAGCGTCTCGGTGAGCTGGCCCAGCCGCTCCGAGTTGGTGAGCGTGCCGGCCGAGAGCACCTGGTTCAGCGCAGAGGAGAGGAACACCTGCTGGCGGACGATCCGGTCGAGGTCACCCCTCGGGAGGTTCTTGCGCTGCCGCACGAACGACAGCGCCTCGCCGCCCGAGACCACCTGCGGGCCCGCGGCGAAGTCGGCGCCCGAGTCCTTGTCGACGGTGGGGGCGTTGAGACACACCTCGACGCCCCCGAGCGACTCGGTGAGCAGGTAGAAGCCGAGCAGGTTGATCTCGGCGTAGTGGTCGATGCGGACCTGGGTGAAGTCCTGGACCGTCCGGACCAGCGCCCGGCGGCCCGCCTGGTCGGAGTCGCGCTCGACCCGCGCGTGGTCGGTCATGCCCTCGGCGCGCAGCCGCTGCGACTCGGCGACCTTCGCGGCACCGTAGGCCGAGTTGATCTTTCCCTTGCCGCCCTGCGGGACGTCGACCCACGTGTCGCGGGGGATGGAGATGCCGGTGGGCTTCCCACCGTTCTTGGGGATGCGCAGCACGATCAGGGTGTCGGTGTTGACGCCGGCTTTGTCCTCGGTGCGCAGCTCCTTGAGCATCGACAGCGGCAGCGGGTTGCCCTGCATGTCGTTTCGGGAGTCGGCCCCGACGAGCAGGATGTCGGTGGCGCCGTCGTCCTGCGGCGGAGGGGGAGGGGTGTCCGGGTCCTCGTCGTCGACGTTCTGCTGCAGCGCATCGGTGGTCTGCACGTTGTCCTGCAGGTCGTCCAGCGTGGTGTAGGCGTAGCCGGTGGCGGCGAGCGCGACCACCGACAACAGGGCTACCACAGTCCGGACCGTCCCCCTGCCGACCGCCCGCAGTCTGCTGCGGCGTGGCGGCGCGGGGGCGGGACGGGGACGGGGGTACGGCGTCGGAACCGGACGGGCCACCGCCTCGTCGGCAGGCTCCTTCGCCTCCGGTTCCCCACCCTCGCGCTCGTCGCGCTCGTCCACGCTGGCTCCTCCCCACCCCGCGTGCGATCCGAACGATCAGTTTAGTTGACGCAGGGCACTCCACCGGCCGTTATCGGTTCCTCGGCCGGGTCATCCTCGGAGGTCTGCTCCTGGCTCGTGGTGGTGGGTTCGGAGTACTGCCGCGCGTGGCCCGTGAAGCTGGCCGGCCGCGCCTCGACCGACGAGCCGTACTGGAAGTCGGTGCCGAACAGCACCTGCAGCTGACCACTCGGCACCGTGTCGTCGGGCTCGGCGGCGACCTCGCCGCCGAGTGCCTGCTTCAGTAGCTCGGCACCCACCTCGTCGCCCGGCGCGTACCGCACCACGGTGGCGGTCTGCGGGTCCATTGTGGCCGAACTCTCGCCGAGGAAACCGTTGTCCTGCAACTTGTCCCGCATCTCTTCACCGAGACCGGGGTCGCCGGAGGCGTTGTAGATCTCAACGGTGTAGTTCTCGGCCCCCTCGATGGTGGTAGGCGCCGCGGACCCGTTCGGGCCTGCCTCGTCGTCCTCGTAGCCGACGAGGCCGTCGACGAACTTCCTGACCTCGTCGACGTCGATCTCGAGCGCCAGCGCGGCGCCGAACCGCGCGTTGCCCACCACAGGAATGGTGCGGAACTCGACGTTGCCGCCGCTGAGGTTGCGCATCTGCGCCGCGAACTGCAACAGGTCCCAGTCCTGGGAGAGCACCACCGAGCGCTGCACCGCGCCAACCACGTCACCGATCTTGCCGGGGTTGAACAGCGTGTCGGGGGAGAGCATCTTGCGGACCAGCCCGGAGAGGAACGCCTGCTGCCGCGCGATGCGGTCGAGGTCGCCGTTGGGCAGCCCGTAGCGCTGCCGCACGAACGCGAGCGCCTGCACGCCCTCGATCGTCTGCGCGCCCGCGCGCAGGTTGACGCCGGACTTCCGCTCGCGCACCGGCTCGTTCAGGCACACCTCGACGCCGCCGAGCGCCTTGGTGACCTCGTAGAAGCTGGCCAGGTTCACCTCGGCGTAGCGGTCGATGAGTCCCGGCTTGTCGAGCAGCTGCTCGATGGTGGCGATCAGGTTCTTGCGGCCGGCGACCTTGGCCTGCTCGTCGATCTCCTCGAGGTCGGTCTCGCCCTCGTTCTGCAGCGTGCTGAACGTGTCGTTGTAGGCGTAGACGAACGCGCTGTTGAGCTTGTGGGTGCCGTAGCCGCCCGCCAGTTCCACCCAGGTGTCGCGGGGGAACGAGATGGCGGTGGCGCGAGTGCCGTCCTGGGGGATGTGCACCAGGATCATCGTGTCCGTCTGGCGCTCGCCCGTCGCCTCGCCGGCGTGCAGCCGGTCGAGCACCTCCTGCGGCAGCGGGTTGCCCTGAGCGTCGGTGCGGCTGTCCTGGCCGACGAGCAGGATGTCGATGGCTCCGTCGAGTGGTTCGGCCTGAGGGTCGACGTCGGAGCCGAAGACGTCGGTGGTGGTGACACCGTCGTTCACGCCGCCGATGAACTGCCACAGGTACCAGGTCAGAGCCAGCACAGTGACAGAGAGCAGCGAGACGACGACCTTGCCACCGCGCAGCGCGAGCGTGCCCACCCGTCCCCTGCGGTGCACCGTGGGCGCCTCGACCGGTCCCCGCGGCCAGCCGGTCACGTGCGCTCCTCCCCGTCAGTCCCGCAGTCAACCCTACTGATGCGGACGTGAGAGGGACGTTCAAATCCGAAACGTTGCCCGGATGTTGCCTTCGCTCGCACCGGCGCCGTGGCACACTGCCCGGACGAGCCATGGGGGAACACGGGAGGCAAAGCATGCGGGTCCTGGTCACGGGCGGTGCCGGGTTCATCGGTTCGCACTTCGTGCGGCAGGCGCTCTCCGGGGCGTATCCGGCGCTGCGGGACGCCGAAATCGTGGTGCTCGACAAGCTGACGTACGCGGGTAGCGAGACGAATCTCACGCCTGTCGCCGACAGCGATCGGCTGCGCTTCGTCCGTGGCGACATCTGCGATCCCGCCACCGTCACCGAGGTGATGCGGGGCGTCGACCTCGTCGTGCACTTCGCGGCCGAGTCGCATGTGGACCGTTCCATCCTCGGCGCCGCGGACTTCGTGCTCACCAACGTGCTCGGCACGCAGACGTTGCTGCAGGCCGCCTACGACGCGGGTGTGGGCAAGTTCGTGCACGTCTCCACCGACGAGGTCTACGGCTCGATCGCCGAGGGCTCGTGGACGGAGGAGCACATCCTCGAGCCGAACTCGCCCTATTCGGCGTCGAAGGCGTCGTCGGATCTGCTCGCGCGCTCTTTTCACCGCACCTACGGCCTGCCGGTGTGCGTCACGCGGTGCTCGAACAACTACGGGCCGTACCAGTTCCCCGAGAAGGTCATCCCGCTGTTCGTCACCAACCTGCTCGACGGCCTGCAGGTGCCGCTCTACGGCGACGGGCTCAACGTGCGCGACTGGTTGCACGTGGACGACCACTGCCACGGGATCCAGTTGGTGGCCGAGCACGGCAGGGCGGGCGAGATCTACAACATCGGCGGTGGCACGGAACTCACCAACCGGGAGCTGACGGAGCGGCTGCTGGCCGCCGTCGGCGTCGGCTGGGAGATGGTGCAGCCGGTCGAGGACCGCAAGGGACACGACCGCCGATACTCGGTCGACATCACGAAGATCAGCACGGAGCTCGGCTACCGGCCGCGCGTCGACTTCGCCACCGGCCTCACCGACACGGTGCGCTGGTACACGGAGAACCGCGTGTGGTGGGAACAGCTCAAGGGGCGCGCCGCGCTCACGGAAAGGTGATCAGGTTTGGCGAAACTGGCTCTGCTCGTGCCCGGGGGTTCCGGGCAGCTCGGGCGTGATCTGGCCGCGCTCACGAGCGATGACGTCGACGTGCGGGCTCCCGGCTCCGCGGCGCTGGACGTGACACAGACGGGTGCGGTCGTCGAGGCCGTCACCGACCTTGCCTCGCGTGCCAGGGAGGCGGGCAGCTTCCCCGTCGTGGTCAACGCCGCCGCGTACACGGCCGTGGACGCCGCCGAGGAGGACGAGGCGAGGGCGTTCGCCGTGAACGCCGACGGTCCGAGGGTCCTCGCGGCGGTGTGCTCCTCGCGCAGGGTTCCGCTCGTGCACGTCTCCACCGACTACGTCTTCGCCGGCGACGGGGACCGCCCGTACGAGCCGGACTCGCCGCTCGGCCCGCACAGCGCCTACGGCCGCACCAAGGCCGCTGGCGAGGACGCCGTGCTCGGCTCCGGCGCCAGCGCGTGGATCGTGCGTACGGCCTGGGCCTACGGCGCGACCGGCGCGAACTTCGTGAAAACCATGGCACGGCTGGAAAGCGAGCGCGAGACGTTGTCCGTTGTGGACGACCAGCGTGGCTCGCCGACGTGGTCGGCCGACCTCGCCGCGGGCCTGGTCGAACTGGCCGGCCGCATCGCCGAGGACCGAGGGCCCGAGCGCAGTGTGCTGCACTGCACCGGCGGCGGAGACACGACGTGGCACGGCTTCGCGCGGGCGATCTTCGAGGAGCTGGGCGCCGATCCGGACAGGGTGCACCCGTGCTCCACCGACGAGTTCCCCCGGCCCGCGCCGCGGCCGGCCTACTCGGTCCTGTCGAACGAGGCGTGGAGCGAGTCGGGACTCACCCCGCTGCGCCCGTGGCGAGAGGCGCTGCACGCCTTCGTCGCCGCGCACCGCGAGGCGCTGCGTCAGCCCACCGCCCGGCGGTAGGCGGCGACGGTCGCCTGGGCGCAGCGCCGCCAGGTGAAGCTGGCCGCGTGCGCCCTGCGCGCGGCGGCCGTCGACGCCGCGTCGGGTTCGTCCACCGCGGCACGCAGCTCTCCGGTCAGGCCCTCCACATCGCCGTAGCCCACGAGGTGGGCGAGCCCGGCCGAGACCTCCCGCAGCGCGGGCACGTCGGTGCACACCACCGGCACGTCGCACGCCATCGCCTCCAGCACCGGCAGGCCGAAGCCCTCGTCGCGCGAGGGCAGCACCAGTGCCGACGCCCCGGCCACCACACGCTGCAGGTCCAGATCGGACAGATAGCCGACGTGCTGTGTGCGCTCGGCGGCGGGAAACGTGCCGGGTCCCGCGAACACCAGCGGCGGCAGGTCCGGGTCGGCGGCGTGCGCCTCGAGCAGCCAGCGCAGTCCCTTGCGCGGTCCCGGCGCCCCGGCGAAGAGCAGGTACCTGCCAGGCAGGCCGAGTCGCTCGCTGAGCTGCTGGCTCGGCGGGCGGGCCGCGAACCAGCCCGCGTCGACGCCCAGCGGGGTCACGTCGATCTTGGCGCGGTCGACGTCGAGCCGCTCGGCCACCCGGTCGGCGACCGCGGCGGTGGGCGTGCAGATCACGTCGGCGCGGGCAGCGCCGCGCCGCACCAGTTCGGGCAGCTCGGCATCGCTCGGCGGCAGCTCGTCCGGTGCGTCGAAGAACGCGAGGTCGTGGATGGTGAGCACCCCGGCCGCGCGGTACGTGCGCGGCAGTACGAAGTTGGTGCCGTGCACGACGTCGGTGGCTCCGGCGAACAGCTCCACCGGGGGGAACGTCGAGCGCAGCCACGCCTTGCGCAGCAGCCGCGCGGCGACCGGCATCCCCCTCGCCCGCACGCCGTGCGGCAGCACCGAACGCAGCTTTCGCCAGCCCCGCAACGTGAACGCCACCGCGCGGGTGTCCACACCGGACAGCGACGCGAGCTCCTCGGACAGCGAGGCGGTGTAGCGGCCGATCCCCGTGCGGTCTCCCAGCAGCGGGGTGCCGTCGAGCAGCACGCGCAGGTCCTTGCTAGCCACGGCGCAGACCCCGCCTGGCCAGCTTCTTCACTCGGCCGCCCGCGCGCCGCGCGAGCTCGGTGGGACCTCCCGCGGTGAGGTACTCCTTCACCAGCGCCAGGTCGCGGCGCACCAGTTCCGCGCCGCGCACCGGATCCGCCACGGTCAGGTCGGCGGCGCCCGGCAGCCGGTCGGCGGCGGGACGCGGGTCGCGGCAGAACTCCACGAGCGGCTCCAGCACCACCGGCCACGTGTAGCGGCGCGCGACCTGCTCGATGCGCTCCCGGCAGCCCTGCGCGAACTCGGTGTCGTAGAGGCAGCGCTCCAGCGCGTCGGCCAGTGCCTCGCTGTCCTCGGGCGGCACCACCACGCCGAGACGTTCCTCGCGCACCAGGTCGGCGAAGGCGTCGCCGTCGGTGGTGACGATGGGCAGCCCCGACCACAGGTAGTCGAGCACCCGGGTGCGGAACGCGAAGGTGGTCTCGACGTGCTCGAAGTGGGTGGTGACTCCGCAGTCGGCGTCGAGCAGCCAGTTCTGCCGCTCGTCGTAGGGCACCCACTGCTCGTTGAAGAACACGTGCTTGCCGGTGAGCCCGAGCGAGTCGGCCAGCCGGATGGTCCGCGCGCCGATGTCCATCTCGGCGACCTCCGGGTTCGGGTGGCGCATGCCGAGGAACACCAGCCGCACATCGGCGCGCGTCGTGCTCAGGCGCTCGATCGCGCGCACGAGCGTGAGCGGGTCGAACCAGCTGTAGACCCCGCCCGCCCACAGCACCACGTGGTCGGTCTCGGCGATGCCGTCGAGCGAGGCTCGCAGGCCGGGCCCGGTGCGCTGCGGCGGCCTCGGCGACAGGCCGAACGGCACCACCGACAGCAGTGACCGGGTGGTGGGGTCGGCGTCGTAGAGACGCGGGGTGAGCCTGCCCATCGCGGCGAGGTGGCCCAGCCAGAAGTGCCGCTGCCGCTGCGAGGCGCACAGGAAGAAGTCGCCGCGCTCCAGCTGCGCGTCGAGCACCTTCGTGACGCCGACGAGGTCGGCCGCGCGTTTGTCGTCGGGCGTCTCCTTGCCCTGCTCGAGCAGTTCGAGGTGCATCGGGTCGTACAGGTCGCACACCACGATCTTGTGGGCGTGCTCGTTCTTGAGCGCGGGAGCCAGCTCCAGCACGTGCCCCTGCAGGATCACGATGTCGGCCCACTCGACGGGCTCGGCGAGGTCGCGCCTGCGGGCCGCGCTGACCGCGAACGGCGCCGGCGGCGGGTCGGCGAGCGGGTTGACGGTGACGAGCCTGACCTCGTGCTCGCCGGAGAGCACCTCGGCGATGTTCCACGCCCTGATGGCGGGGCCCGCCATGCGCTCGGTGATCGCGTCGCCGGTGATCACCAGGACCCTGCGGCGCTTGCCGAACGACTTCTCGATGCCGAACGCCGACACCAGGATGTCGTGCGCCGCGAGGTAGCGCGGCAGCGGGTACGCGGGCTCGAGTGCGTTGCGCAGCAACGGAAGCAGGTCGGCGTCGGTACGCACGCGAGCGGCCTGCTCGGTCTCCCTGGCCTCGGCGAGCGAGGGCAGCAGCTCCACGAACTGGTCGACGGCGAGCACCCCGGCGAGCGCGCTCCTCGGCACGGGGACCGGCTCGGTCTCGGCGGGGCCGACGCCACGCTGGAGGTCCAGCTGCGTGGCGTCGAGCTCGCCGCGCGCGGTGGCGCGGCGGACGGTGAGCGCGAGCGCGGCGGGCAGGGCGGTGGCCAGCGTCTCGGCGGAGAGGTTCTTGTAGAGCGCGCAGAGTGCGTTGCGCTCCAGCAGGAACGTCTCCCGGCCGCTGTCCGGTGTGTCCACTTCGGACATCGTGCCGTGGTGGTGGTGGTAGGACAGCGACTCCGGCACGTACCGCACCCGCCAGCCGCGCAGGTTCAGCCGCCAGCCCAGGTCGACGTCCTCGTAGAACATGAAGAAGCGCTCGTCGAAGCCGCCCAGTTCGGCGAACACGCTCGCGCGCACGAACATGGCCGAGCCCGTGGCGAACAGCACGTCCTTGGCGGTGTCGTGCTCGCGGGCGGGCACGTCGGCGATGGGCGAGCCCGCGTGCCGCTTGTAGCCCATGCCGAACCAGGTGAGCCCGCCGTCGACGAAGTCGGTGCCGGTGCCCTCCCAGTCGAGGACCTTGCTGGCCACGGCGGCCACACCGGGCTCGTCGCGCAGCGCCGACACGGCCGCGTCGACCCAGCCGGGAGCGGGGCGGGCGTCGTTGTTGAGGAACGCGAGCACGGTGCCCTCGGCCTGCCGCGCGCCGAGGTTGCAGCCGCCGGCGAAGCCGAGGTTCTCGCCGGACTCGATCAGGCGCACGTCCGGCACGGCGGCGCGGATGCGGGCGGCGTCGTCGCCGGGTGAGGCGTTGTCGACGCAGATGATCTCGAGCCGTGGGTAGTCGTGCTCGCCGAGAGCGCGCAGGCACGTGATGGTGTCGTCGGCGCCGCGGTAGTTGACCACGACCACCGAGACCAGCGGCTGTACCAAGGTTGCGCTCCTCGCGTCTACTTGGTCAGAGCCTATCGGCCTGCCCAGCGCCGCCAGAGGACGCCTCGCGCCACCACCGAGCGCCCGCCGACGCCCCGGCGGGCCAGCAGCGCGGCGGGCAGCCGCGCCGCCACCTCGGCGAGGACGCGGCAGCGGAGTCCGAGGCGGAAGTTCGCCGCGTCCGGCACGTCGCGGCGCAGCGGAAGCACCGCGGTCAGCGCCGCGAAGCGCGCCAACTCGCGGGCTGCCACGCTCGCGGGAGCGCAGCGGACGAGCATGAGCAGCCGGTTGCGCTCGTTCCAGCGGTGGAACAGGGGCGAGCCGGGCCGGGTGCTCGCGCCGTGCCGGTGCCGGGCGACGGCGTCCTTCGCCACCACGAGGTCCCAGCCGGCGAGCCGCAGCCGCCACGCGGTGTCGGTGTCCTCGTAGTAGCAGAAGAAGGCCGAGGGCACCGAGCCCGCGGCCCGCAGTGCCCCGGTGCGCAGCAGCGCGGCACCGCCGCAGAAGCCGAACGACTCGGCGTGCTCGGTCAGGTCGGCGCCGTGGCCGTCGGCGGTCAGCCGCACGCCGAGCGACTGTGGCGTGCCGTCGGGGTACTCCAGCCGCGAGGCGACCGCGGCGACACCGGGCGACATGGCGTCCTCCAGCGCGGCCAGCCAGCCCGGCTCCGGCGCGGCGTCGTCGTTGAGCCAGGCCACGTACTCGGTGTCCACAGCGGACAAGGCGGCCGCGAGTCCGCCCGCGTAGCCCGCGTTGCGCGGCAGCCGCAGTACCTCGGGTGCCGACGGGTGCTCGGCGAGCAGGCGTGCCGACCCGTCGTCGGAGGCGTTGTCGACCACCAGGGTCCGGTGTGGACGATCCTGCGCCGCGAGGGCGTCGAGGCAGTCGGTGAGGTGCGCCGCGCCACGCCAGGTGACGACGACGACGGTGGTTGCGGGCACGCGGGCAGAATAGCGGCGTGCGTGAACTCGTCGTGCTCGCCGAGCAGCTGCTCGCGCCCGTGCCGGGTGGCACGGGCCGCTACACGGCCGAGCTGCTGCGTGCTCTGGCGACCACGGTGCCGGAAGGCTGGGCGCTCACCAGCGCCGTGGCCAGGCACTCCGACGTCGAGCGCGCCAGGCTCGATGGCGTGCCGGGCCCGAGGGTGCTGCCCCTGCCGCGGCGGGCGCTGATCGCGGCCTGGCAGCTCGGGCTGCCGCTGTGGCCGGGCGGGTCGGCGGTGCACGCGCCCACCCCGCTGGCGCCGCCGAGAACACCTCGGGGCCGCACGCTCTCGGTGACGGTGCACGACACCGTGCCGTGGACCCATCCCGAGACCCTGACCCCGCGCGGCGTCGCGTGGCACATCTCGGCCATCACCAGGGCAGCGGCCACCGCCACCGCGCTCGTCGTGCCCACGCGCGCGGTCGCGCGCGAGCTGGCCGAGCACGTACCCGGCGCCGACGGTGCCCACGTGATCGGACACGGCGTCACCGAGCTGCCCGCACCGGCGCCGCTGGAGCTGCCGCCCCGCTACGTGCTCGCGGTCGGCACGCTCGAACCGCGCAAGGGCATCGACGTGCTCGTCCGGGCCGTGGCCGGGCTCGACGAACCGCTGCTGCTCGCGGGCCAGCCCGGCTGGGGTGAGCTCGACCCGGTCCGGCTCGGCGAGCGGGCCGGGCTGCGTCCCGGCCAGGTCAGGGTGCTCGGCAGGCTGACCGACGCCGAGCTCGCCGCCGCGCTGCGCGGCGCGACCGTGCTCGCCGCGCCGAGTCTCGCCGAGGGCTTCGGGCTGCCCGTGCTCGAGGCCATGGCCGCAGGGGTACCGGTCGTGCACTCCGATGCGCCCGCCCTCGTGGAGGTCGCCGGGGGAGCGGGCCGCAGTGTGCCGCGCGGCGACGCCGACGCGCTGACCGCGGCGCTGCGCGAGGTGCTCGGCTCGGCGAATCTCGCCCGTGAGCTGGGGAAGGCCGGCCGGGCCAGAGCGGCCGCGTTCTCGTGGCGAGCGGCCGCCGAGGCCATCTGGTCACTGCATAGTGGGGCGAGTTCGTCGGATCCTGTCCGCTCGGAGTACGGGGGGCCGTAGTCTGCACGGGTGGCAGAACCACACGTGCTGATCGACGCCACGGCCGTGCCGGCCGATCGTGGTGGCGTTGGACGGTACGTCGATTCGCTCGTCGCCGCGCTCGACGAGGCCGGTTCGAACCTCACCGTCGTGTGCCAGCCCCGCGACGCCGAGCTGTACGCGGGCCTCGCGCCCCGCTCCCGGATCGTCAGCGCCGCCGAGTCGACGGCCACCAGGACCGCGCGGCTGACCTGGGAACAGACCACCCTGCCGAGGCTCGTCCGCAGACTCGGCGTCGACGTGGTCCACTCGCCGCACTACACGATGCCGCTCGGGAGCAGGGCGGCCTCGGTCGTCACGCTGCACGACGCGACGTTCTTCACCGACGCCGTGCTGCACTCGTCGGTGAAGGCGCGCTTCTTCCGGGCATGGACCGTGGCCGCGCTGCGCAGGGCCTCGCTGTGCGTGGTGCCCAGCGCCGCGACCGCGGAGGAGCTCACCCGCGTCACGCGGACCCGCACCGCCGAGGTCGAGATCATCCAGCACGGAGTGGACACCGACCGGTTCCACCCGCCCGCGCCGGAGGAGACGCAGGCCGCGCGTGACGCTGTCGGGCTCGGCGACACGCCCTACGTCGCGTTCCTCGGCGCGCTCGAACCCCGCAAGAACGTGCCCGCGTTGATCAGGGGCTTCGCGCTCGCGGTCGCCGACCGGCCCGATCCGCCCGCGCTCGTCCTCGCCGGCCAGCCCGGCTGGGACCGGCAGGTGGAGAACGCGCTCGACGCCGTGCCCCACCGGCTGCGGGTGATCCGCGCCGGATATCTGCCCTTCGGCACACTCGCCGGGTTCCTCGGCGGCGCCGAGCTCGTCGCCTACCCCAGCCTCGGCGAGGGCTTCGGCCTGCCGGTGCTGGAGGCGATGGCGTCGGGGGCGTGCGTGCTCACCACGCGCAGGCTCGCGCTGCCCGAGGTCGGCGGCGACGCCGTGGCCTACTGCGGGGTCGGAGCGGGCGACGTGGCCGCGGCCCTCGGCGACCTGCTGGACGACCCGACGCGCAGGGCCACGCTCGCCGAGGCCGCACAGCGCAGGGCCAAGGAGTTCTCCTGGGAGACCAGCGCCGAGGGCCACCAGCTGGCCTACGACAAGGCCTGGCACCTGCACCGCACCCGCGAATCCTGACGAGCCGGGACGCTCCGCCGCCGGAGGCGAGGAGAGCCATCCGGCGTGCCGGGTGCACAATGGCCGCGTGACCGAGCCGAAGACGTACGGCGACGGCGTCGCCGTGGTGACAGTGACGTACTCGCCGGGGGAGACGCTGGAACGCTTCCTCGACACGCTCGCCAAGGCGACCGACCGGGACGTGCGGGTCGTGCTGGCCGACAACGGCTCCGTCGACGGCGCGCCGGAGCGGGCCGCCGAGCGCGAGAACGTGCAGCTGCTCAGCACCGGCGAGAACCTCGGCTACGGCACCGCGGCCAACCGGGGCGTCGCCGAACTCGACGACGGCTACGGCTGGGTCGTCGTGGCCAACCCCGACCTCGAGTGGGACCCGGGTTCGCTCGACGAGCTGCTCGACGTCGCGAAGCGCTGGCCGCGCGGCGGGGCGTTCGGACCGCTGATCCGCGAGCCCGACGGCACCGTCTACCCGTCGGCCCGGCTGCTGCCCGAGCTCAGGCGCGGGATCGGGCACGCGGTCTTCGGCAAGGTGTGGCGCTCCAACCCGTGGACGCGCGCGTACCGCCAGGAGAAGGGCGCGCCGACCGAGCGGGTCGCGGGCTGGCTGTCCGGTTCGTGCCTGCTCCTGCGGCGGGAGGCGTTCGACTCGATCGACGGGTTCGACCCGCGCTACTTCATGTACTTCGAGGACGTCGACCTCGGCGACCGGCTCGGCCGCGCGGGCTGGCACAACGTCTACGCGCCCTCCGCCGCGGTGATGCACATCGGCGGACAGGCGACGTCCAAGGCGTCGGCGAAGATGCTCGCCGCACACCACGACAGCGCCTACCGCTACCTCTCCGACCGTCGCAAGGGCGTGCTGTGGAAGCCCGTGCTCATGGCGATCCGAGCCGGGCTCGCGGTGCGGCTGCGCCTGGAGACCCGTCGCGGCTGAGTCCGCGTCCCCGACACGACGAAGGCCGTCCTCACCTCGCGGTGGGGACGGCCTTCGCTGTCGATGGGGGACCTACAGGCCCTCGAGCCTGCGGGCCATCGTGGACTGGGCCTGCTTCGTCCGTGTGGTCGGGACCAATCCGCTGATCTCGGTCTCCTCCGGGCCTGCGTCCTCGGCCTCCGGCGCGTCGAGCCGCGACGTCGGCTGGGAGTCGGCCAGGTGGGAGTCGCTGCTCTGGATGAACGCCGCCGAGAGCTTCGTGGTCGTGTCCGGGTCCTCTTCCGTGTCGAGCCACTGGACGACTGACGCCGGGATCTGCTGCGTGTTCGCGGCATCCATCGGCGACGTCATGTTGTCCGGTGTCACCACGCCGTCGCGCGCCTGGGCGCGGATCAGTACGGCATCAGCCCGATCGCGGGGATCCATGCCCTCGCCTCCCCGATACTTCACCGAGGCCCTCTCTCGCCGGGGCCGCCGCGTTGCTGTCTAGGGTAGGGCCTCCGGCCACGGACCGTTAGAGTTTCCCCCGGTTTGTCGCCGGATGATCACCAAAGGGAAAGGGAAGGTGCCCGGATGACCTCCGTGACCGGAGCAGATGCCGTGGTGCTGGTCGGTGGCAAGGGCACTCGCCTGCGCCCGCTCACGCTCTCCGCGCCGAAACCGATGCTCCCGACGGCCGGTGTGCCCTTCCTGTCCCACCTGCTCTCCCGCATCCGCGAGGCCGGGATGACGCACGTGGTGCTCGGCACGTCGTACCGCGCCGAGGTGTTCGAGGACTACTTCGGCGACGGCTCCTCGCTGGGCCTGGAGATCGAGTACGTCGTGGAGGACGAACCGCTCGACACCGGCGGCGCCATCCGCAACGTCGCCGACCGGCTCCGAGCCGACGACGTGGTGATCTTCAACGGCGACATCCTCTCCGGCGCCGATCTCGGCGCGCTCGTCGCGACCCACCGCGAGGCAGAGGCCGACGTCACTCTGCACCTGCAGCGCGTCGACGACCCGAGCCGGTTCGGCTCCGTGCCCACCGACGCCGACGGCAGGGTCACCGCGTTCCTGGAGAAGACCCCGGATCCGCCGACCGACCAGATCAACGCCGGGTGCTACGTGTTCCGCCGCGAGGTGGTCGAGTCCATTCCCGCCGGCCGCCCGGTCTCGGTGGAGCGCGAGACGTTCCCGGGGTTGTTGTCGGCCGGGGCGCGCGTGCACGGCTTCGTCGACAGTTCGTACTGGCTCGACGTCGGCACGCCCGAGGCGTTCGTGCGCGGGTCGGCCGACCTGGTGCGCGGGCTCGCGCCGACGTCGGCGCTGCCGGGCCCGACCGGTGAGGTGCTGCGGCTCGACGGCGCGAGCGTCGCCGACGGCGCCGTCGTGTGCGGTGGCACGACGCTCGGCGCGGGTGCCGTCGTCGGCGAGGGCGCGAGGGTCGAGGGATCGGTGCTCTTCGACGGCGCGCGGGTGGATGATGGTGCCGTGGTGGAGGGTTCGGTGCTGGGCTCCGGCGCATGCGTGGGAGCCGGTGCGGTGCTGCGCGGCGTGGTGCTCGGTGACGGCGCCTCGGTCGGCGACGGCTGCGAGCTGCTCGACGGCGTACGGGTGTGGCCGGAGGCGGTGCTTCCGTCCGGTTCGATCCGGTTCTCGAGCGATGCCTGAGCGGTTCCGCCGCTGGGAACCCGGGTTTCCCGTCGAGGTCTCCTCGGCGGTCGCTCCGCTGCGGCGCGGCTCGGGTGATCCGTGCCTGCGCCGGGACGAGGCGGGCAGGCTGTGGCTCACCGCCAACACCGAGGGCGGCCCTGGCACGCTCGTGTTCGTGCGCCGCGCCGACGGCGCCATCGAGGCGAAGGCCTGGGGCGGCGGTGCGGAGGTCCTGCTCGACGGATTGCCCGCCCTGCTCGGAGCCGACGATGACGACGCGGGCTTCGTCGCCCACCACGACGCCGTCGCCGCGTCCAGGCGGCAGCGTCCGCTGCTGCGACTCGGCGCGACGGGCCGCGTGTGGGACGTGCTGATCCCCGCGGTGCTGGAGCAGAAGGTCACCGGCATCGAGGCCAGGCGCTCGTGGCGCGAGTTGTGCCGCCGCTTCGGCGAGCCCGCGCCGGGACCCGTTCCGGCCGGGATGCGCCTTCCGCCGACGCCGGAGGCCATTCGCTCCATCGTGGACTGGAACTGGCACAGGGCGGGCGTTGATCTGAGCAGGCGCGCGGCACTGATCGCCGCCGCGAGCGTGGCGCACCGGCTCGAACGAGCGGTGGAACTGCGTGGTGCCGAGGGCCGGGCGTGGCTGCGGAAGGTGCCGGGCATCGGTGTGTGGACGGCGGCCGAGGTCGCGCAGCGCGCGTGGGGCGATCCGGACGCGGTGAGCTTCGGCGACTTCCACATCCCGGCCGTCGTCGGCCACGCGCTGGTGGGCAGGGCGCTCGACGACGAGGGCCTGCAGTCCGTGCTCGCCCCGTACGCGCCGCAGCGGCAGCGTGCTGTGCGCTACGTGGAGGCCGCCGGGTTCTCCCGGCCGCGGTTCGGACCCCGGTATCCGGTCAGGGACTACCGCGCGATCTGACGGAACCCCTCGAGCAACTGGCTCTCGGCGAGGTCGAGGTAGGCCTCGAGGCTCTTCTCGGCCTTGGCGAACTGGCGATTGGTCAGCAGGTCGGCGATGTTGCGGTTGAGCTCGATGTAGGGCTCGTGGAACTCCCTCGGCCGCGCCATCACGTGGAAGCCCAGGCGCAGCTCGGCCACGACCTGGCGCATGATCTCGTCCACGCGCGGGCTGCCGATCAGCGCGGTGAGCGCCTGGTGGAAGCGGATGTTGGCGGTGCCGACGTCGAGCCACCGCTGCTGCGGAGCGGCCTGTTCGGCCACGGCGACCTCGGCGTCGATCGCGGCGATCAGCTCGGGACGGGCCTTGCGCCCCGACCGGATTGCGCTGGTCTCGATGACGCGCCGGGTGCGGTAGAGGTCCACGATGTCGTCGGCGTCGAGCACGCGGACGAACACGCCGCGGTGGAACTCGTGCACCAGCAGCCGTTCGTGGACGAGCAGGCGGAACGCCTCGCGAAGGGTGTTGCGCGAGACCGACAACGCCTTGCCCGCGCTCTCCTCCGACAGGCGGGTACCCGGGGGCATCGCGCCCTCGATGATGCGCTGGCGCAGCAAATCGGCGACGCGTTCGGCCGTGCTCGTGCGGTCGAGCAACGTGCGATCGCCCGCGAGTAGCTCCACCCACGGGTCAGTGGCGGCCATGACCCCTCCATGTTCGTGTGACCGCAGCTTAACAAAACGAAGTAGGACAAGACTCTTGCAGGATTGTTGAACAACTCGTACCTTCTCTGAAACACCGGACCCGGGATGGGAGGCCGTTCATGGCCGACGAAGCCAGCTCGCCCACCAGCGAAAAATCCGACAAGAAGGGCGCTTCTGGCACGCTCGGCGCCGCGACGAAGCGTGGCGCGCTGATGGGCGCGATCTTCCTGATGGCGACCAGCGCCGTCGGTCCCGGCTTCATCACCCAGACGACCACGTTCACGGCCTCGCTGGGCGCGGCGTTCGCGTTCGCGATCCTGGTTTCGATCCTCGTCGACATCGCGGTGCAGCTCAACGTGTGGCGAGTCATCGGCGTCTCGGGCATGCGCGCCCAGGATCTCGGCAACAAGGTGCTGCCCGGCATCGGCTACGTGATGGCCGCGCTCGTGGTGGTCGGCGGGCTGGTGTTCAACATCGGCAACGTCGCGGGCACCTCGCTGGGGATGGACGCGCTGTTCGGTCTCGACGTCAAGATCGGTGGCACGATCTCGGCGATCATCGCCATCGGCATCTTCCTGTCCAAGCGGGCGGGCGTCGCGATGGACCGCCTCGTGGTGGTGCTGGGCGTGCTGATGATCGGGCTGACGACCTACGTCGCGATCGTGTCCGGTCCCCCCGTCGGCGAGGCGCTCACCCAAGCGGTATTGCCGGACAACATCGACTTCCTGGTGATCACCACGCTGATCGGTGGCACCGTCGGCGGCTACATCACCTACGCGGGCGCGCACCGGCTCGTCGACTCGGGCACCACCGGCGTCGAGCAGGTCAGGGACGTCTCGCGCAGCTCGGTCGTCGCGTTGCTGGTGACCGGCCTGATGCGCGTGGTGCTGTTCCTCGCCATCCTCGGCGTGGTCGCGGGCGGTGTCACGCTCGCCGCGGACAACCCGTCCGCCGACGCCTTCCACCACGCCGCCGGCGAGGTCGGGCTGCGGCTGTTCGGCATCGTGCTGTGGGCAGCGGCGATCACCTCGGTGGTCGGCGCCTCGTACACGTCGGTGTCGTTCGTGGTGACGTTCTCGCCCGCGCTCAAGCGCAGGCAGAACTGGCTGGTCGGCGGGTTCATCGCCATCTCGCTGGTGGCGTTCCTGCTGCTCGACCAGGCCCCGACGACGCTGCTGATCCTCGCCGGAGCGCTCAACGGGCTGATCCTGCCCGTCGGGTTCGGTGTGCTGATGTGGGTCGCCGCGCGCCGCTCCGACCTGCTGGGTGGCTACCGTTACCCGCGCTGGCTGCTGATCATCGGCGTGCTGGCGTGGCTGCTGACCCTGTACCTCGGCTGGAACTCGCTGAGCGGTATCGCCGATCTGTGGAGCTGACGATGCGTGTGCTGCCGTGTGCCGACTCTGGGCTGCTCGTCGAGCTCGACGACCTCACCGAGGTCAGGGCGCTGCACGCGGCACTCGAGGCCGACCGGCCCGAGGGCGTGACCGACTTCGTGCCCGCGGCCAGGACCCTGCTGTTGCGGCTCGGTCCCGGCGCTGACGTGACCGCGATCGAGCACGCCGTGCGCACCGTCCGGCCGGGCGAGGTCGCCGACACCGACAGCGAGCTGCTGCGGGTCCCGGTGGTCTACGACGGCGTCGACCTGGCCGAGGTGGCAGAGCTGACGGGGCTCACCGAGCGCGAGGTCATCGCCGAGCACACGGGTACGGAGTGGACGGTCGCCTTCGGCGGGTTCGCCCCCGGATTCGGCTACCTGATGGGAGGTTCGCCGAAACTGGAGGTGCCCAGGCGGGTCGAGTCGCGCACGCGGGTGCCCTTGGGCGCGGTCGGGCTGGCCGGCTCGTTCTCCGGGATCTACCCGCGCGAGTCGCCGGGCGGCTGGCAGCTCATCGGGCGCACGGAGCTGCGGATGTGGCAGGTCGACCGCGAGCCACCGGCGCTGCTGCGGCCCGGTGTGCGCGTGCGGTTCGAGGAGGCGGAGTGAACCGGGACCGGGCGAGCGTGGGGCTCGAGGTGCTGGAGCCGGGTCCGCTGGCGACGGTGCAAGACCTCGGCAGGCACGGGCTTGCCGGGATCGGCGTCGGCAGCTCTGGTGCCGCCGACCGTGGGTCGCTACGGCTGGCCAACCGTTTGCTCGGCAACGACGAGAACGCGGCGGCCGTGGAGGTGACCTTCGGCGGGTTCGCGGCGCGGGCGCTGCGCGACCTCACCGTGGCGATCACCGGCGCGCCGTGCCCGGTCACCGTCGACGAGCGCGGTGCGGCGACGAACGCGCTGGTGCGGGTTCCGGCCGGTGCCGTGCTGCGGCTCGGCGTCCCCGACCGTGGGCTGCGCGCCTACGTCGCGGTGCGCGGTGGCATCGCCGTTGACCCGGTGCTGGGCTCGCGCTCCACCGACGTGCTCTCCGGACTCGGGCCCGAGCAGCTGTGCGCGGGCGTGGAGCTGCCCGTCGGCCCGGCTCCGCGACAGCTCCCCGTCACCGACTTCGCGCCGGTCGCGCCGTTGCCCGCCGACGAGCTGGTGCTCACCGTTGTGCCGGGCCCGAGACAGGACTGGTTCACCTGCGAGGCGTTCGCCGCGCTGCTGCGGGAGTCCTACGCGGTGACCTCGGAGACCAACCGCGTCGGCATCCGGCTCGACGGTCCCGAGCTCGCGCGGAGCAGGGACGACGAACTGCCCAGCGAGGGCATGGTGATGGGCTCGCTGCAGGTGCCACCGTCGGGCAGGCCGACGCTCTTTCTCGCCGACCACCCGGTGACCGGCGGTTATCCGGTGATCGCCGTGGTCGTGGCCTGCGATGTCGACAAGGCCGCTCAGGCGCGTCCTGGCATGCGCGTGCGGTTCACCGTGAAGGGAAGGGGACACCGATGACCGGGACACCGGCGGAGGTCAGGGAGCGGTTCCGCGCCGGGCTGCGGGTGCCGACCTCGGGCTACTGCCCCGGCTGGACGCAGGCCAACCTGCTGAGCCTGCCGAAGGCCGACGCCTACGACTTCCTGCTGTTCTCCCAGCGCAACCCCAAGCCGTGCCCGGTGCTCGACGTGAGCGAGCCGGGACAGCGCAGCGCGTCGATCTTCTCCGGTGACCTGAGCACCGACCTGCCGGCGTATCGCGTGTACCGCGACGGCGAGTTCGTCGACGAGCGCTCCGAGGTCGCGGACCTGTGGCGTGAGGACCTGGTGACCTTCCTGATCGGCTGCAGCTTCACGTTCGAGACCGCGCTGCTGGAGGCCGGTGTCCCGGTCCGGCACCTCGATGCGGGCTCCAACGTGCCGATGTACGAGACCAACCGCGAGTGCAGGCCCGCGGGCTCGCTCTCGGGTCCGCTGGTGGTGTCGATGCGCCCGGTGCCCGCCGAGCTGGTGGCCACGGCGGTGCGGGTGACCTCGCGCTACCCGGCGGTGCACGGCGCGCCCGTCCACATCGGATCGCCTGAGCTGCTCGGCATCGCCGACCTCGCCACTCCGGACTTCGGCGATGCCGTGGAGGTCAGGCCGGGCGAGATACCGGTGTTCTGGGCGTGCGGGGTGACGCCGCAGGCCGCGGTGATGCGGTCGAAGCCGTCGTTCGCGATCGCCCACGCGCCGGGCCACATGGCGATCACCGACGTCCGCGACGCCGAGTTCCAGATCCCTTAGGCGGGTCTGACGGCGGCGGCGACGATCGCCACTGCCTCGTCGGCATCCAGGCCGAGGGCGCGCACCGTCTCGGCGTAGCGCTCGGCCGCCTCCTGCGCCTGCCTGCGGCTCTGGTCGCCGGAGGCCGCGACGAAGCTGCCCGCCCTGCCCCTGGTCTCGATGAGCCCGGCCTCCTCCAGCTCCCGGTAGGAGCGGGCGATGGTGTTGGGCGCGATGCCGAGGTCGGTCGCGAGCCCGCGCACGGTGGGCAGTTTCGTGCCCACGGCCAGCGTGCCGTCGTTGATCTGGCGGGCCAGCTCCGTGCGGACCTGTTCGAAGGGCGGCACCTTCGAGGTGCTGTCCACGGTGACGATCACGAGTGCCTCCAGACCGAGTGCGTCAGGCGCGTTCGAGTGCGGCCGAGATCAGCTCGCCCAGATCCTCGCTGCCCGAGGGCAGCGCGTCCACCGGCCACCAGCGGAGGTCGTCGGACTCGTCGCTGGCCACCGGCGCGGCGTCGCGCGGAGCGCGGACGTAGTAGCGGACGTCGAAGTGTCGCGTCGGAACACCCAGCGAGCACGTGAGCGCGTGGACGTCGAGGTGCACCGGCTCGGGATCGAGCTTGAGCCCGGCGATGCCCGACTCCTCGGTCGCCTCGCGCAGCGCGGCGTCGGCCAGCGTGGCGTCGCCCGGCTCGCAGTGCCCGCCCAGCTGCAGCCAGCGCCCGACCCTCGGGTGCAGCGTCAGCAGCACGCGCTCGCCCGGCTCGTCGAGCACCACGGCCGAAGCCGTGATGTGGCCGGGCACGCACTCGCGCGCGCACGCGTCCTCGCGCGCGGTCAGGAAGCCGAGGTAGCTCTGCCGCAGCGACTCCTGGCCCCCGCTCGAAGGCCGCCAGGAGTCCAGAGTGGACACGACATCGGCATGCAGCGAATGCGGCACTAGAGTTCCACCAATCCATCTCCGGTATCCCGCGCCTCGCGCGGCTCCGGTGCTCGCAGGGGATGACCGATCGCGACCGCGCCGAGCGGCTCCCACGACTCGTCCAGCCCCAGGGTCTGTCGCACGATGTCGGCCGCGAAGATCGTGGATCCGATCCAGCACGAGCCGAGGCCCTCCGCGGCCAGCGCCACCAGCAGGCCCTGCACCGCCGCGCCGCCCGCGACCGTGAACATCGTGTGCTCGCAGGCGTTGCGGCGCGCGTCGGGGTAGGTGTGCGCGCCCTCGGCGACGAGGAACGGCACCACCACCTCGGGCGCGTTGAACAGGATGTCGCCTCGGCTCAGCCGCTTGGCCACCTGCTCCTCGGTGAAGCCGTCGCCGACGAGATCCGCGCGCCAGGCGTCGCGCATGGCCTCCAGCAGCTTGTCGCGCTGCGGCCTGCTGCGCAGCCACCCGAAGCGCACCGGGTGGGTGTGGTGCGGAGCCGGTGCCGTCAGCGCGGACGCGATCGCCGCGCGCAGCGACTCCTCGGCCACCGGCTCGTGGCTGAACTCGCGCACCGACCGCCGTGCGGGCACCGCCTCGCGGCGGCCCTGCGCGATCGACTCGTTGGTGCCGAGGCGGAACAGGTCCTCCTCCACCGGGCGCACCAGGTCGCGTGCCGTGGCCGTGTCGTCGCCGATCTCCAGCCCGCGCACAATCGCTATCGGCATGCCGCCGAGCTTGCCCTTCACCAGATCCGCCGCCGCCGCCACCTCGTCGGCCACGGCGACCTCGGTGACGGCGAGCTCGTTGCCCTGCCCGTCGATCTTGCCCTCGTAGGAGTGCAGCACCCGCATTCCCGACGAGCCGATCGCCGCGTCGGTCTGGCCGACCCGCCACGCGCGCCCCATCGTGTCGGTGACCACCACGGCCACCTCCACGCCGAGCCGTTCGCGCAGGCCGTTGCGCAGCGCCAGCGCCGAGGCGTCCGGGTCGGCTGGCAGCAGCGCGACCTCGTCGCGCTCCACGTTCGACGCGTCGACACCCGAGGCGGCCTGCACGATCCCCAGGTGGTTCTGCGTGATCAGCGTGCGCGCGACCCTCGCGATCACGCGCACGGACTCCTCCTCGACGAGCTTGCGCCGCGCAGCGTCCCGCGCCTCCGGATCGCTCGGCACCGTGACGAGCCTGCCCTCGGCCTTCGAGACGATCTTGCTCGTCACCACCACCACGTCGCCCGAGCGCAGCCACGGCGCCGCCCGCACGACGGCTCCGGTCAGGTCGTCGCCGGGGCGGAACTCCGGTAGTCCCTCGACCGGGATGATCTCCAGCCTGGTGCCGCCGTGGTCAGTCAACGTCCACTCCAGACAGCTCCAGTGCCGCGCGCGCCATCCCGGTCGTCGCCTCCACATCGGACATCAGCAACGGCACGGCGCGCACGGCGACCCCCGGCACGTCCACGGTCTCGCCGGACTGCACGAGCCAGCCGTCGAGCAGGCCGTCGTCGGAGGTCTGCCGCGAGCCGTAGTGCCTGCCGACCGCCTCGGCCGTGGTCTCCACTCCGATCGCGCTCAGGCACGCGTCGGCCATGCCGCGCAACGGTTTGTCGCCGATGATGGGGGAGACGCCCACGACGCCCGCGGACGTCTTGCGCAGCGCCTCGCGCACACCGGGAACCGCCAGCACCGAGCCCACCGACACCACCGGGTTCGACGGCGCGAACAGCACGGCGTCGGCGTCCTCGAGGGCCTCGACCACGCCGGGGCCGGGGGCGGCCTCCTCGGCGCCCACGGGCACGATCGAGTGCGCGGGCAGCTCGGCGCGGTAGCGCACCCACCACTCCTGGAAGTGCAGCGCCTTGCGGCTGCCCTGCTCGTCGGGGTCGTCCACTACGACATGGGTCTCCACGCGGTCGTCGGTCATCGGCAGCAGCCGCACACCGGGCCGCCACCGGTCGCACAGTGCCTCGGTGACCGCCGACAGCGGATAGCCGGCGCGCAGCATCCGCGAGCGGATCAGGTGCGTGGCGATGTCCTTGTCGCCGAGCCCGAACCACGTCGGCTCAGCGCCGTAGGCCTCCAGCTCGGCCTTCACCGTCCACGTCTCGCCCGCGTGCCCCCAGCCCCTGGCGGTGTCGATGCCGCCGCCGAGCGTGTACATGCAGGTGTCGAGATCGGGGCAGATCCGCAGGCCGTGCATCCACACGTCGTCCCCGGTGTTGACCAGCGCGGTCACCTCGTGCGGCGACTCGCCCTCGCCGATCGGGGGCAGCCCGAGAGCGGCCTTCACGCCGAGCAGGAACCGGGCGCCGCCGACCCCGCCGACCACAACGACAACCTTCACAGCGCCTGCCTTTCCCTCACGACGCCCGATCCTTCCACGGAACCCAGTAGCGGTACCGGTGGTGCTCGCGGAAACCCAGACCGGCGTAGAGGTCCAGTGCGCCGGAGTTACCGACCGAGACCTGCAGAACACAGCGGGTAGCACCCTGGGCCGCGCCCCACTCGCCGATGCCCGACATCAGCGCGGTCGCCAGCCCGCGCCTGCGGAAGGCCGGGTCCACCGCGAGCCGCGCGACCAGCAGCAGCCCGTCGGCCACCGCGCCGCGCACGGAGCCCGCCGTCCCGCCGTCGACCTCGGCCACACCGAAGCCCACCGCGGGGCCGCTGGTGAGCACCCGCCGCTGTGCCTCGGTCGGCTCCGTGCCGCCCACCGTGAGCCGCCACCAGCCCGGAGTCGGCGCGTCGAGCACTCGCACGCGCGGGTCCCTGGTGGTGCTGTCGATGCCGCCGAGCAGCACCGCGACCTCGTGGCCTCCCGCGTACTCGGCGTAGGGCCGCCAGTCGTGCTCGCGCAGGGCCGGCTCGAGGGGTCCGTCCTTGATCGTCTGCACCACGGGATCGATCCGCTGCGCGTGGGCGAAGTCACACACGGTCTCCAGCGCGGAGGCCAGGCCGGTGCCGGGGTCGCCGACCGCCAGCGCACTGTTGGCCCTGCCCGTGAAGCCGCCCGCCGCCCGCAGCCGCCACCCACCGAGACGCCGCTCGGTCAGCGCCGGCCACGCGTCCGCGCACGCGTTTTCGATCTGCCCGGCCTCGGTCACGACTAGATTGGTACCAAAGGCAGCGAAAGACAGCGAAAGACGCCGAAAGGAGAGCTGATGAGCATCGCGCGCAAGGACGACCGGCACAACGAGGACCTGGTGCGAGAGATCTCCGACGGCTTCAACCGGGCGGTGGGAGCCAAGCGGGAGAAGGAAGAGGGCGACACCGAGCCGCAGGAGCAGCCGCGTTTCGTGGTCACGGGGGACATGCGGACCCCGCCCCAGACCGGCCGCGACAAGAGGCTGTGACCGACCCCTCTGACAGGGCCCTGATAAGGGTGGCCTCAGCTTAGAATGCCTGCCGGGACCGCGTAATGTCCGTGAGCGGGCCAGACCAGAGAAACAGCAGGAGAACGCAGTGACCTATGTGATCGCCGAGCCCTGCGTCGACGTGTTCGACAAGGCATGCATCGACGAGTGCCCCGTCGACTGCATCTACGAGGGCGACCGGATGCTCTACATCCACCCCGACGAGTGTGTCGACTGCGGAGCCTGCGAGCCGGTCTGTCCGGTGGAAGCCATCTACTACGAGGACGACGTCCCCGACGAGTGGAACGGCTACACCAAGGCCAACGTCGACTTCTTCGACGAGCTCGGTTCGCCTGGCGGCGCGTCGAAGGTCGGCAAGACCTCCCACGACCCGCAGTGGATCAAGGACCTGCCCCCGCAGGGCGAATGACCGCCGCGCTACCCGACTTTCCCTGGGACTCGCTGGCGGAGCACACCGCGACGGCACGGGCCCACCCGGACGGCATCGTCGACCTCTCGGTCGGCACCCCGGTGGATCCCGTGCCGGAGGCCATCCGCGACGCGCTGGCCTCGGTGTCGGACATCCCCGGTTACCCCACCACGCACGGCACGCCACAGCTGCGCGCCGCGGCGGTGGACGCGCTGCGCAGGCGGCACGGCATCGACGGGCTCGACCCCGACGCCGTCCTGCCCACCATCGGCTCCAAGGAGCTGGTGGCGTGGCTGCCGACGCTGCTCGGCGCCGGCGCGGGCTCGACCGTGGTCATCCCCGAGCTGGCGTACCCGACCTACGAGGTCGGCGCGCTGCTCGCGGGCGCCTCGGTGCTGCGCGCCGACGGTCTGACGCAGCTCGGGCCGCAGAAGCCCGCGGTGCTCTGGCTCAACTCGCCCTCGAACCCCACCGGGCGCGTGCTCGGTGTCGACCACCTGCGCAAGGTCGTGGAGTGGGCGCGCGAACGGGGCACGATCGTCGTCTCCGACGAGTGCTACCTGGCGCTCGCGTGGGAGAGCGAACCGGTGTCGGTGCTGCACCCCGAGGTGAACGGCGGCAGCCTCGACGGGCTGCTCGCGGTGCACTCGCTGTCGAAGTCGGCGAACCTGGCCAGCTACCGGGCGGGCTTCGTCACCGGCGACCCGGAACTGGTGCGCAAGGTCCTGGCCGTGCGCAAGCACGCGGGCATGATCGTGCCGAGGCCGGTGCAGGAGGCCATGACCGTCGCGCTGACCGACGACAAGGCCCTGTTCGTCCAGCGTGAGCGCTACGCGGGGCGGCGTGAGGTGCTGCGCACGGCGTTGCAGGACAGCGGTTTCCGCATCGACCACTCCGAGGCGGGCCTGTACCTGTGGGCGACGAGGGACGAGGACTCGGCCGACACGGTCGGCTGGCTCGCCGAGCGAGGCATCCTGGTCGCGCCGGGCACGTTCTACGGCCCGCGAGGCGGCAAGCACGTCCGAGTCGCCCTGACGGCGACCGACGAACGAGTGTCAACAGCCGCAACCCGCCTGACGCCCTGACCGGCGCCGCGAGTCCCCCACCCAGGCGCGCGAGTCCCCCGCTCGGGCATGCGAGTTCTGCAGTCCGGGCGGCGAGTGGCGCGCTGTGGAGCGGCGGCCGTCGCGTTCCCGGTCACCAGTCCACGTGCTCGCCGCGGACGCGACTCGCAATCGGGCACGCGGTCGGTGCCCGGATGGGCAATTCGCGCGCTGGAATGGGGAACTCGCGCGCCGGAGCGGGGGACTCGCACGCCTTGGCGGGGAACTCGCACGCCTTGGCGGGGAACTCGCGCGCCTGAGCGGGGGACTCGCGGTCTGGAGCGGGGGACTCGCGCGCTTTGGCGGGGGACTCGCGGGCTGGCCTTGGCACGCGGGGCCGGGTGGCTACGCCTGGGCGTAGCCACCCACCGGTCAGTCGTTCGCGTGCAGGGCCGCGTTGAGTTCGATGCCCGTGCCCTCGCGCGGGACTGCCTCGACCGCGCCCGTCGCCGAGTTGCGGCGGAACAGCACACCCGAGACGCCGGAGAGGTCGCGCGCCTTCACGGACTTGCCGTCGATGGCCACCTTGGTGCCCGCCGTGATGTAGAGCCCGGCCTCGACGACCGAGTCGTCGCCCAGCGAGATGCCGACCCCGCCGTTGGCGCCGATGAGGCAGCGCTCGCCGACCGAGATCACCTCGGTGCCGCCGCCGGAGAGCGTGCCCATGATCGAGGCGCCGCCGCCGACGTCGCTGCCGTCGCCCACCACGACGCCCGCCGAGATCCGGCCCTCGACCATCGAGGCGCCCAGCGTGCCCGCGTTGAAGTTCACGAAGCCCTCGTGCATGACCGTGGTGCCGCTCGAGAGGTGGGCGCCGAGGCGCACGCGGTCGGCGTCGCCGATCCGCACGCCGCCGGGCGTCACGTAGTCGACCATGCGCGGGAACTTGTCCACGCTGTAGACGGTCACCGGGCCCTTCGCGCGCAGGCGCAGGCGCGTGGCCTCGAAGCCGTCGACCGGGCAGGGGCCGTGGTTGGTCCACACCACGTTGGACAGCAGCCCGAACTGGCCGTCGAGGCTGAGCCCGTGGGGCCGGACGAGCCGGTGCGACAGCAGGTGCAGGCGCAGGTACACGTCGTGCGCGTCGGCGGGGGCCTTCGACAGCGAGGCGATCGAGGTGCGCACGGCGACGACCTCGACCCCGCGGTCGGTGTCCGTGCCGAGCAGCGCGAGGGCGGCCTCACCGAGTAGCTCGGCGGTCTCCTCGCCCGACAGGCGCGTGGTGCCCGACTCGCCGTCGGTCGTCAGCTTCGGATTCGGGAACCAGGTGTCGAGCACTGTGCCGTCGGTGGTGACGGTGGCCAGGCCGACACCGGTCGCGCCGGTGGTTTCCGGGTTGGGGGTCTGCTCACTCACGGCCGTAACCGTAACCCGCGGCTCAGCTCGACTGCGTCGTGACTTCGGGCAACTTCGACACTCCGGCCTCGACCTGGCCGAGCGTCGTCGACATGTCGACCAGGATGTCCGTGCACTCGTCGGAACCCTCGTTGCCGCAGTTTCCGGCCCGGTACGCGCGGATCAGCTGGTCGAGTTCGCGGCCGGCCTCGGCGAGTTCCGGATGCTCCGTGCCGGCGAACTTCTGCGCCATGCCCGGCATGGTGCCGAGCTGCGTCACGAACTTCTCGCAGCCGGGCGAGTCCACCTGCGTGGGTTCGGTGAAGCAGACGTCGGTGGTGAGGGCCTCGAGTTTCATCTGAAGTGCGCCGGGGCCCGGGTCGGCCGCGGCTCCCTTCGGGGTCGGGCCCGCCTCGCGCGAACAGCCCGACAATGACAGCAGCACCGCCACGGCGGCGACCAGAACAGCACGGGTACGCACGTATCAACCGTACGCACCGCGGGATACGGTGCTGCCCATGGCCTCGCTCGACCTGCACGCCGACCCCGTCGACCTCACCGCCGCACTCGTCGACATCGCCAGCGTCTCCGGGGAGGAGGCCGCGATCGCCGACGCCGTGGAGACCGCGTTGCGCGCGCAGGCCCCTCACCTCGAGGTGACGCGCGACGGCGACGCCGTGCTGGCGCGCACGTCGCTGGGGCGGGAGTCGCGGGTGGTGCTGGCCGGGCACCTCGACACCGTGCCGGTGAACGGGAACCTGCCCGGCAAGCGCACCGGTACCGGCGACGACGAGGTGCTGCACGGTCTGGGCACGGTGGACATGAAGGGCGGCGACGCGGTGTTCCTGCACCTCGCCGCCACGCTGCCGGAGCCACGGCACGACGTGACTTTCGTGTTCTACGACTGCGAGGAGGTCGAGGCGGTGCGCAACGGCCTCGGCCGCATCGAGCGTGAGCTGCCCGGCTGGCTCGAGGGCGACCTCGCGATCGTCGGCGAGCCGTCCAACGCCGTGATCGAGGCGGGCTGTCAGGGCACCATGCGCGTCGAGCTGCGCACCGCGGGGACGCGGGCCCACACGGCGCGTGCGTGGATGGGCAGCAACGCCATCCACGCGCTCGGCGAGCCGCTGCGCCGCCTCACCTCCTACGAGCCGAGGGTCGTGGAGATCGACGGGCTGACCTACCGCGAGGGCTTGCAGGCCGTGCGCATCGGCGGCGGGATCGCGGGCAACGTCGTGCCGGACTCGGCCGTGCTGGCCGTCAACCACCGCTTCGCGCCCGACCGCAGCCCAGAACAGGCCGAGCAGCACCTGCGCGAGGTCTTCGACGGGTTCGACCTGACCGTGGTCGACAGCTCGCCGGGCGCCCTGCCGGGGCTCGGCGCACCGGCGGCGGCCGAGCTGGTCGCGGCGGCGGGTGGCACGGCGGCCGCGAAGCTCGGCTGGACCGACGTCGCCCGGTTCGCCGCGCTCGGGATGCCCGCGGTGAACTTCGGCCCCGGCGACCCGACGCTGGCGCACACGCAGCAGGAGCACGTGGCCACCATCGAGATCCGCCGTGTCGCCGAGGTGCTCAGGTCGTTCCTGGCCGCGTGACTCTAGGCTGGGCGCTGTGAGTGACCAGGTGACGCACAGCGTCCGAGACGACGAGGAACACCCGCCGGAACGCCACCGCGGTCCGGTCGTGCTCCGCAGGGGACGGCAGGCCGAGGACTCCACGACCGACCAGCGCCTGCTGGACTCGCGGGGCCCGAGCGACTGGGTGCACACCGACCCGTGGCGGGTGATGCGCATCCAGGCCGAGTTCGTCGAGGGCTTCGGCGCGCTCGCCGAGGTGCCGCGCGCGGTCACCGTGTTCGGTTCGGCGCGCACCCCGAGGGAGCACCCCGAGTACCAGCTCGGCCGCGACATCGGTGCGGCGCTGGCCAACGCGGGTTTCGCCGCGATCACCGGCGGCGGCCCCGGCGCGATGGAGGCCGTCAACCGCGGCGCCTCCGAGGCGGGCGGGCTCTCGATCGGGCTGGGCATCGAGCTGCCGTTCGAGCAGGGCCTGAACCCGTGGGTCGACCTCGGCGTGAACTTCCGTTACTTCTTCACCCGCAAGACGATGTTCATCAAGTACGCGCAGGCCTTCATCTGCCTGCCCGGCGGGTTCGGCACGCTGGACGAGCTGTTCGAGGCTCTCACGCTCGTGCAGACGAAGAAGGTCACGAAGTTCCCGGTGGTGCTGTTCGGCAGCGAGTACTGGGGCGGGCTCTACGACTGGGTCCGCGACACGGTGCTGGCCGAAGGCAAGATCGGCGAGCGCGACGCGGCGCTGTTGCACGTCACCGACGACATCGACGACGCTGTGGGCATCGTGCTCGAGGCATACAAGGCGTGGGAGGAAGCTCACTAGTGCGACGGATCTGCGTCTTTTGCGGCTCGTCGGCGGGCACCAGCCCGGACTACTCCGAGGAGGCCGCCAAGCTGGGCACGCTGCTCGCCGAGCGCGGCCTCGGCCTGGTCTACGGCGGGGCGAGCGTGGGCCTGATGGGCGCCGTCGCCGACGCCGCGCTCGCGGCGGGCGGCGAGGTGATCGGCGTGATCCCCAAGCACCTGATGCGGGTGGAGATCGCGCACCACGACCTCACCGAGCTGCGCGTCGTGGAGGACATGCACGAGCGCAAGGCCACGATGGCCGAGCTGTCGGACGGGTTCCTGGCCCTGCCCGGCGGCGCGGGCACGCTCGAGGAGCTGTTCGAGGTCTGGACCTGGGCGCAGCTCGGTCTGCACGCCAAGCCCGTGGGCCTGGTGGACATCTCGGGCTACTTCGCCAAGCTCGGCGAGTTCATCGACCACATGTCGGCCGAGGGGTTCCTCAACCGGGCCAGCCGCGAGCTGATCACCATCGACGCCGACCCGGTGGCCCTGCTCGACAGGTTCGCCCGGCACGAGGCCGTGCCGATGGACAAGTGGGCGCAGGACTGAGAGCTCAGGCCGCGTCGGGACGCTTGTGATAGGCGTCCACGTACTCCTGCTTGGACAGCTCCATGATCGCGTACATGATCTCGTCGGTCACCGCGCGGCGGATGGCGGGCGACTCCTTGAGCCCTTCGTAACGCGAGAAGTCCAGCGGCTCGCCGAAGCGCACCGTGACCTTCGCGAGCCTCGGGATCTTCTTGTCGTGCGGCAGCAGCTGTTGCGTTCCGACGAGCGCCACCGGCACCACCGGTGCGCCCGTCGCGAGCGCCAGCGCGCCGACGCCGGTGTGCCCGCGGTGCAGGCGGCCGTCGAGCGAGCGCGTGCCCTCGGGGTAGATGCCGAACGCGCCGCCCGCGTCGAGCACCTTGCGCGCGGCGCCGAGCGCCGCCAGTCCCGCCTTGGCGTTGCCGCGCTCGACGGGCACGTAGCCCAGCGCGGAGAGGAACGCCGC
The DNA here is from genome assembly GCF_016595675.1 of Prauserella cavernicola. Taxonomy (GTDB): domain Bacteria; phylum Actinomycetota; class Actinomycetes; order Mycobacteriales; family Pseudonocardiaceae; genus Prauserella_A; species Prauserella_A cavernicola. The sequence goes on from NZ_JAENJH010000012.1 coordinate 88,276, forward strand.
CATCAGCCGGGCCTTCGGGCCCTTGCCGATGAAGTACTCCGCCTTGCCGAGAAACGCCACGGGACGGGGCGTCACGATCGGGATCACGAAGGTGTCGGCGGCGGAGCGGTGGTTGGCGGCCAGGATCACCGGCCCGTCCGTCGGCACCCGTTCCGAACCCACCACGACCGGCCGGTACACGAGCCTGGCCAGCGGCGCGAGTATCCGGCGGATCAGCAGTTGCAGCACATCTCCTCCAGCGGCGTAGTCGACCCAGCATGGCACGATCGGATGTCATGAACGAGCGGTGGTTCGCCCGGCGAACCTGGCAGTATCCACAATGGACGGCCGATGAGCTGCGGCTGGCCAAGGGTGCGCGCACGGTCTCCGTGGTGCTGCCCGCGCTGGACGAGGCCGAGACGGTGGGCGAGGTCGTCGCGTCGGTGCTGCCGCTCGTGGGCACCCTCGTGGACGAGCTCGTGGTCGTCGACTCCGGTTCCTCCGACGGCACAGCCGAGGTCGCCGCGGCGGCGGGCGCCCGGGTGGTGCACCGCGAGGACGTGCTGCCCGAGTGGGCGCCGGTGCCCGGCAAGGGCGAGGTGCTGTGGCGCTCGCTGGCCGCCACCAGCGGCGACGTGGTGGTCTTCCTCGACTCCGACCTCGTGGAGCCCGACCCCGGTTTCGTGCCGGCGTTGCTCGGGCCGCTGCTGTGCGAAGACGGCGTGCACCTGGTGAAGGGCTTCTACCGCAGGCCGCTGCGACTCGAGACCGCCGAGCTGGGCACCGGCGGCGGGCGGGTGACCGAGCTCGTGGCAAGGCCGCTGCTCGCAGCGCTGCGGCCCGCGCTGTCCGGGCTGGTGCAGCCGCTCGGCGGCGAGTACGCGGCCACGCGTGAGCTGCTGGAGTCGGTGCCGTTCGCCACCGGCTACGGCGTGGAGATCGGGCTGTTGCTCGACGCCGAGGCTCGGCACGGGATCGACGCGCTCGCGCAGGTGAACCTCGGTGTGCGCAAGCACCGCAACCGCTCGCTGCTGCAACTCGGCGTGATGGCGCGCCAGATCCTCGGCACCGCACTGGCCCGCTGCGGCATCGAGGCCTCCGGCGAGGGGCTGACCCAGTTCGCCCAGGTCTCGGGGGAGTGGCTGCCGGAACACACCGACGTCGAGGTGGCCGACCGCCCACCCCTGCGTGAGGTCCTGACCCCCGGGAACGGATCACCCCGACCGCGGTGAAGGGCACCTTTACTGCATTCAACGCGGTAAAGGTGCCCTTCACCGCGGTGGCTCTCCCGCGCGGACGGCGGTGGTGTGCCACGATCGGGGCGTGACCACCGCGCTCATCTATCTCGTCGTGATGCTGCTCGTGGCCGCCGTGGTGTTCCTGCTCGCGGCCGTCGTGTTCGGGCGGGGCGAGGAACTGGCGCCGCTGGCACCCGGCAGCTCGCCGACCCGGCTGCCCGCCGAGGACATCACCGGTGACGACGTGGGCGGGGTCAAGTTCCAGCTGGTGCTGCGCGGCTACAAGATGTCGGAGGTCGACTGGGTGATGACGCGGCTCGGCGGGGAGATCGACGGGCTGCGCTCGCGCGTCGCCGACCTCGAGGCCGAGCTCGCGCGGCGCAACCAGCACGAGGCGTCCCAGTGACCGACCTGGTGGTGTCCGTTGACGTCCAGGCTCCGGCAGGCACCACGTGGCTCGCGCTCACCGACTGGCACCAGCAGCGGGAATGGATGCTCGGCACCGACGTGCGCGTGGTGTCCGGCAACGGCCGCAGCGTCGGCTCGCGGCTGGAGGCGTTCACGGGGCTCGCCGGTGTCGGCTTCACCGACACCATGGAGATCACGAGCTGGGAGCCCCCGGTGCGCTGCACCGTGCGCCACCTCGGGTTCCTCGTGCGCGGGACGGGCGCGTTCCACGTGCAGGACAAGGGCCCGAACCAGTCGGTGTTCATCTGGTCCGAGCAGCTCGAGCTCCCGTTCGGGGTGGTCGGACGGCTCGGCTGGCCACTGGTGAAACCCGCGTTCTCCCTCGGCCTGCGCCGTTCGCTGCACAACTTCGCGCGCTTCGCCGAGTCGTACACGGTGGGCGGATGAGCGAGCTGCTCGGCAGGGACGGCGTCAGGCGCTGTTCGTGGGGCAACTCGGCGCCGGACTACGCCGAGTACCACGACACCGAGTGGGGCGTGCCCCTGCGCGGGGAGGTCGCGCTGTTCGAGCGCCTGTCGCTCGAGGCGTTCCAGTCCGGGCTGTCATGGCTGGTGATCCTGCGCAAGCGCGAGGCGTTCCGGCGGGTGTTCGCCGGGTTCGAGCCGGAGCGTGTCGCCGCGTTCGGCGACGACGACGTGGCCAGGCTGCTCGGCGACGCCTCGATCGTGCGCAACCGGGCCAAGATCACCGCGACCGTCGGCAACGCCCGCGCGGTGGCCGAGCTCGACGAGCCGCTCGACGAGCTGCTGTGGTCGTTCGCGCCGGACGGCGACGGCCGCGTGCGGCCCGCGACGATGGCCGACGTGCCCGCGGTGACGGCCGAGTCGAAGGCGATGGCGCGCGCACTCAAGAAGCGCGGCTTCGCCTTCGTCGGCCCCACCACGTGCTACGCGATGATGCAGGCCACCGGCATGGTCGACGACCACGTCGAGGGCTGCTTCCGCGCGGGCTGACCTCGCTCAGCTGCCGGTGAAGTCCGGCTTGCGCTTGGCGACGAACGCCTCCACGGCCTCGTGGTGGTCCGCGGTGGCCCCGAGCGCCGACTGCGCGGCGTCCTCGGCGGCGAGCGCCTCCCGCAGCGTGCTCTCCGCGGCGGTCGCGAGCGTGCCCTTGATCTTGGAGTAGGCGACCGTCGGCCCCGCGGCGAGTTTCGCCGCCACCTCCTGCGCCCTGCCCGCGAGGTCCTCGTCGGCGACGACCTCGCCGACCAGCCCGATCCGCTGCGCCTCCTCGGCGCCGACGGTGCGGGCGAGCAGCATCAGCTCGGCGGCGCGGCCGTAGCCGATCAGCCGCTGCAGCGTCCACGAGGCACCCGAGTCGGGGCCGAGACCGACGTTGGCGAAGGCCATCAGGAAGTTCGCCGAGTTCGCCGCGACGCGCAGGTCGGCGGCGTAGGCGAACGCGGCGCCCGCACCCGCGGCGGGACCGTTCACGGCGGCGATCACCGGCTTCGGCGCCTCGACGATGGCCGTGACGATGGGGTTGTAGTGCTCGCCGACGGTGCGCAGCGGCGCGTCGTCACCGGCCTGCAACAGCCCGACGTGCTCCTTGAGGTCCTGGCCCGCGCAGAACGCCTTGCCCGCTCCGGTGAGCACGATCGCCCGCACGCCGGGGTCGGCCGAAGCCTGCGTCAACTCGGCCAGCAGGCGCTCTTTCAACTCGACCGTCAGTGAGTTGTATGCCTTGGGGCGGTTCAGGATCAGGGTCCGCACGCGGTCGCGGTCCGACCGCAGCAGCACGTCCTCGGTGGTCACGGGAAAACCCCTCCTCTCGTCTGGGTGGCCACGCGAGTCTGACAGCCCCGCGAGCCGCATACCAGCGTGGATGCGCCGACGCTAAGATCGGTCCGCGTTCACGGCCCGTTGCTGATGGGGGACAATGGTCACGACCCGGTTGTTCCCAGGAGCGCGAGCCGGGCACTGCTTGAAGACGGAGGGAGCACGCTATGGCGGCCATGAAGCCCCGGACCGGAGATGGTCCCCTCGAAGTTACTAAGGAGGGGCGGGGCCTCGTGATGCGCGTACCGCTCGAGGGCGGTGGGCGACTCGTCGTCGAGCTGTCGGCCGAGGAGGCCAAGGACCTCGGTGCGGCCCTTCAGGAGGCCACCAGCTAGTCACGTACCAACCGCCCCCACCGCCGGCCGGCGACGTTCGGACCGGCTGTCTTCACTGTGCCTGGAGGCCGTCAATGGCGCGCTCCCCGCTCCCGTCCGTACCCAGCCGGCTGCTCGACATCGAGGTCGCCGACAGCGCTCGCAGAGGGGAACCGCTCGCGGCGGTGCTCACCCCTGACGGCGAGTCGGCCTACTCCGAGCTCGCCGTCAGGGTGCGCGCCACCGGCAAGGCAGGTGAGGTCCAGCTCGTCCCCGGCGACGAGGGCCCGCGGTGGTTCGTCGGCGTCGGCGACGGCACCGAGAAGCAGTACCGCTGCGCCGGCGCGGCTTTCGTCCGCGCGGCCAGCTCGTTCGCCGCGGCCGAGGCCGATGCGGGCCGGAGGAGCCCGAAGCGGGTGGCCGTCGCGCTGCCGGCCGAGGCGTCCTCCGAGCACGTCGCGGCGTTCGCCACGGGCGCGCTGCTCGGCGGCTACCGCTTCACGGTCAGCTCCGACGAGCCCCCGGCGAGCGTGCGCACGGTGCGGCTGCTGGCCGCGCACGAGCGCGCGGTGCCCGAGTACACCGGGGCGGTCGACCGCGCCCGCGAGCTGGCCGCCGCGTCCGCGCTGGCCCGTGACCTGGCCAACGCCCCGGCCAACGTGAAGAACCCGGCGTGGCTCGCCGACGTCGCCGAGCGAGTCGGCGGCGAGGTGCCGGGGCTCTCGGTGACGGTGCGGGACGAGCACTGGCTCTCGGCGCAGGCGTTCGGCGGCGTGCTCGCGGTCGGCGGCGGCTCGGAGAGCCCGCCGCGGCTGATCGAGCTGAGCCACCGGCCGCGCGGCGCCACCACGCACCTGCTGCTGGTCGGCAAGGGCATCACATTCGACACCGGCGGCATCTCGATCAAGCCCGCGCAGGGCATGCACCTGATGCGCACCGACATGTCCGGCGGTGGCGCGGTGATCGCCGCGATGCGGGCCATCGCTGCGCTGCGGCTCGGCGTCAGGGTGACCGGCCTGGTGCCCGCGGCGGAGAACCACGTGTCCGGTTCGTCCTACCGGCCCGGCGACGTGGTGCGCCACTACGGCGGGCGGACGACGGAGGTCGCCAACACCGACGCCGAGGGCAGGATGGTGCTCGCCGACGCGATCGCGTACGGCGTGCAGCGCTACCGGCCCGACGCGGTCGTGGACGTCGCGACGCTGACCGGTGCCATGAAGGTGGCGCTGGGCCTGCGCACCGGCGGGCTGTTCGCCAGTGACGACGAACTCGCCGAGCGCGTGCTCGCCGCGGGGGAACGCACCGGGGAGCAGTGGTGGCGGATGCCGCTGCTGGCCGACCACGCCGAGGACGTGCGCAGCGACATCGCCGACGTCCGGCAGGCTCCGCCCGGTCCCGGCGGGATCACGGCCGCGTTGTTCCTGCGCGAGTTCACCGCGGACCTGCCGTGGGCGCACCTCGACATCGCGGGCCCCGCGCGGTCGGAGAAGAACTACGACGAGGTGGTGCCCGGCGGCACCGGCTTCTCCGCGCGCACGCTCGTGGAGCTCGCCGCGTCCTACGCCGGTCGCTGAGCCCGGTCCCTGACGAAGTCGCGGAACGCCGTGACGGCGGGCGGCAGTGGGTGAGCCGAGGGCCACGCCAGCCCGATCGCCCGCGTGACCCTGGGCGAGAGCGGTACCTCGGTGACCCCGGCCGGCGTGCCGGGCCCGAACTTCGGTAGCACGGCCACGCCCAGTCCGGCGGCGACCAGGCCGCGCACCGTATCGGACTCCTGGCCCTCGAACGCGATCCTCGGGGTGAAGCCCGCCCGCGCGCACAGGTCGTCGGTGATCCGCCGCAGGCCGTAGCCGTGCTCGAGCAGCACGAAGTCCTCGGCCGCCAGGTCGCTCAGCCGCACGCGCTCGCTCGTGGCGAGGCGGTGGCCTCGTGGCAGCGAGACGAACAGCTCCTCCTCGGTCAGCGTCACCGACTCGACCTCGGAGCCCTCGGGCGGAGGGGCGATCAGCGCCAGGTCGATCGCGCCGGCGAGCAGCCTGTCGACGATGTCCTGCCGTGAGCCCTGCACGAGGCTGAACCGGGCGTGCGGGTGCGTGGCGCGGAAGTCGCGCAGCAGCCGTGGCACGAGCGAGCGGCCCATCAGGTGCAGGAAGCCGAGCACCACCTGGCCGCGCTGCGGGTCGATCTCCTCGCGGGCCTGCCGGACGCCCTTGTCGAGCACGTCGAGCGCGCGGTCGGCGGCGTCGGCGAGCAGTTCGCCCGCGCGCGTGAGCCGGATGCCGCGGCCCGCGGGGACGATCACGGGCGCGCCGAGGCGCTCGCCGAGCAGCGCCAGCCGCCTGCTCGCGGTCGGCTGCGGGATGCCGAGCTGCTGTGCCGCGCGGGTGACGTTGCCGGTGACCCTGAGCACGCGCAGGAGCGGAGCGTGCGCCGCGAGGTCGGCCGTGAGCGGGGCATCCGTCGAGTCATCCACCACGGTATTGATTATCGGCCATCGGCGTATTGGACGTATTGGTCGCCGCTGCTTAGCGTCGGCCGACGTGGTGACGATCGCGCCGGAACGGGCGCAGGTACGCAGGTCGCGCAGGGTCAGCGTCGCGATGGCGACGGCGGGGGTGGCCTCGTTCGCACTGCTCTACGCGCCGCAGCCGCTGTTGCCGCAGCTGGCCGCCGAGTTCGCGCTGGACCCGGGCCGCGCCTCGCTGGCGGTGAGCGTCGCGACCGGAGCCCTCGCCATCGCGGTGCTGCCGTTCGCGGTGCTCTCGGAGCTCGTCGGCCGCAGGCCGATCATCGTCGCCTCGGTGCTGTCGTCGGCGGTGCTGGGCCTGGTGCTGCCGTTCGTGTCGTCGTTCGAGCTGCTGCTCGCGCTGCGGGTGCTGCAGGGCATCGCGATCGCGGGCTTTCCCGCCGTCGCCGCGGCCTACCTCATGGAACAGCTCGGCAAGAAGGGCGTCGCGGCCGCGGTCGGCATGATGATCGCGGGCAACACGATCGGCGGGATGTCGGGCAGGCTCGCCAGCGGGTTCACCACCGACCTGCTCGGCTGGCACGGCGCGCTGGCCGTGGTCGCCGTGTTGTCCCTGCTGTGCGCGCTGCTCACCGTGGTCGCGCTGCCGCCGCGCGATCCCGGCGACGAACCCGCGCGGGACGGCCCCGTGCGGGAGCGGCTGCGCGGGGTGGTCGCCGGCATCGGCGTGGCGCTGCGGCAGCCGGTGCTGCTGGCCCAGTACGCCGTCGCGCTGCTGGCGATGGGCGCCTTCGTCGGGCTCTACAACGCCGCCGGGTTCCGGCTCACCGGCGAACCGCTCGGGCTGAGTCCCGCCGTGGCCTCGCTCGTGTTCCTCGCCTACGCGATGGGCTCGGTGTCGTCGGCGACCGCGGGCAGGCTGGTCAACCGGCTCGGCAGGCGGCGGTCGCTGGGGCTCGCCTTGACGACGACCATCGCGGGCGCCGCTCTGACGTTGCCGAACTCGCTGCCGCTGGTCGTCGCCGGGTTCCTGGTGCTCACCGCCGGGTTCTTCGCCGCGCACGCCGTCGCCAACGGGTGGGCGGCGGCCGAGGCGCCCGAGGGCGCGCGCGGGCAGGCCTCCGGCCTGTACACACTCGCCTACTACCTCGGCAGCAGCGTGGGCGGCACGCTCGGCAGCATCGTGTACGGCCATGCGGGCTGGGGCTGGCTCGTCGCCGTGGTCACCACCTGGCTCGCGCTGGCGATGCTCAGCTGCCTACCGCGGCCGCGAGCAGTCCGTCGCCGACGGGGATGATCGCCGGGCGCAGCCGCTCGTCCTCGCGGGCGGCCCTCGCCACCTCTCGCAGCGCCATCACCTCGGGGTCGCGGCGCGCCATCGGGTCGCCGATCCGGCCGTCGGTCAGCACGTTGTGGAAGACGATCACGCCGCCGGGACGCAGCAGCTGCACACCGAGGTCGAAGTAGTTCGGGTACTCGAGCCTCGCCGCGTCGGCGAAGACCAGGTCGTAGCCGCCCGAGGTGAGCCTCGGCAGCACGTCGAGGGCGCGGCCCATGATCAGCCGCGTGCGCCCCGGCGGGAAGCCGGCGTCGAGGAACACCCTGCGAGCGGAGCGATGGAACTCCGGTTCCAGGTCGATGGTGGTGAGCACCCCGTCGAGCGCCATGCCCCGCAGTAGGTGCAGGCCGCTCACCCCGGTGCCGGTCCCGATCTCCACCACGGCTCTGGCCTGCAACGTCGCGGCGAGAAAGCCCAGCGCGGCGCCGGTCGCGCACGACACCGGCCTGCAGCCGAGCTCCTCGGACCGCGCCCGGGTGGCGGCCAGCAGCTCGTCGTCGGGGAGGTAGCTCTCGATGAAGTCGCCGAGATCGACCGGCCCCGTGATGCTCGTCTCGGAGTTCACGCGCAGAGGTTAGCGCGACCAGGCCCTGTGACTCGGTCAACCACGCTGAACTTGTGTTCTCAGGCTGCTCTCAGTCCTGTCTCACTAAAACCGTAAGGAAGCACTGCACACTTCGTCTCAAGGATGGGAACACCCGACGCGGCCAGCGCGTTGGGCAGGGTGAACAGGGGGAGAAGGCCGATGGAGGTGCCTCAGCTGTCGAGACACAGCACGCAGACCGCGCCGAAGCCGACCGATGCCGAGGTGGCAGAGCCGGCAGTGGTGAGCGCCGCGGGTGACCAGGGGGACGTGGCGTGGACGCCGCCGTCCTGGGACGAGGTCGTCCGTGAGCACGCCGACCGCGTCTACCGGCTGGCCTACCGCCTCACCGGCAACACGCACGACGCCGAGGACCTCACCCAGGAGACTTTCATCCGGGTGTTCCGTTCGCTCGCGTCGTACAAGCCCGGCACGTTCGAGGGCTGGCTGCACCGCATCACCACCAACCTGTTCCTCGACATGGCGCGCCGTCGTTCGCGCGTGCGCATGGAGGGGCTCCCCGACGACACCGATCGCATCGTCGGCGACGACCCGAGCCCGGAACAGGTCTACTCCGAGACGCACCTCGACCCGGACCTGCAGGACGCGCTCGACGAGCTGCCGCCCGAGTTCCGTGCCGCCGTCGTCCTGTGCGACGTCGAAGGTCTCTCGTACGAGGAGATCGGCACCACGCTCGGCGTTAAGCTCGGCACCGTGCGCAGCAGGATCCACCGTGGCCGGCAGGCCCTGAAGGCCTCACTGGAGCGTCGTCGCGCGCTCAAGCTGGAGGCGAGCGTATGACTGATCACCGGGGCTGGGGTCTCCCCGAGTCGCACCTGCTGCCGGACGCGGTCGTCGCGTTCGTCGACAGGGAACTCTCGCTGGGTGCCCACGAACGGGCGGCGGCGCATCTCGCCCGCTGTCCCGGCTGTGCCGCCGAGGTGCGCGCGCAGCGACAGGCCCGCTCCGCGGTGCAGCACGCCGAGGCACCGTCGATGTCTCCCGGTTTCCTCGCGAGCCTGCGCTCGATACCCGAGCACACCGATCTGCCCTCATCGCCCGACAACCTCGCGATCAGCGAGGACGGGCAGCTCGTGGCCATCCAGCGACCGGACCGCGTCGCGGGCCTTCGCCACGCCATGCCCGGCGGTGCGCTGGGGAGCTCGGCACCGCTGGGCAACTCCGCGAACGTGCTGGGTACCGGGCCGCGGCTCGGCTCGTCGCGCCGCCGCACCGCTCAGGGCGCGGGCGTCGTGGTGTCCGGGCTCGTGCTGAGCGCGCTCGCACTGGTCGCCACGGTCGGGGCCGACGAGCAGCCAGGCGCGGAACGCAACGGCAACACGCCGTCGCCGCCCGCAGGCGTGCTGCGCGCCCACCTCGGACACACCACCGCTCCCACGACGACGCCGGTGACCACCAGCGTCAGCACCACGACGCCGGTGCCCACGCTGACACCGACCAGTGCCGTGGCGCCGATGGACGGACCTCGCTGAGCAACGCCGACTTCACCGTCGGGGCGGCAGAATCTCGAGTGCTGAGCCTCGGCGCGTAGGGTCGCTCTGGGCAATCACGCACCCACCGAGCACTGAAGCCGTCTGTCTGTCGGGGAATGATGAACCAGCCACCGAACTCACCACAGGAGGAACCGGGCGAGCACGAGCCGCGGCTGGGGCCGCGCCCGATCGCTCGTCCCTCCGTGGACCCGTCGCTCGCCGCGACGTTCGGCAGGCCGCGAGGGGTGGACGGCTCGTTCGACCAGCTCCACACGCCCGACCCCGGCCGCAACGGCGCGCAGGGCGCGCCGCCGCCTCCCGAGTCGCTGGCCGAGGCCTTCGGCAAGCCCGAGGGTTCCGAGAACGTGCTCCTGCAGCGCGCGCCCGACGACAACGGCGCACGCGCCAACGGCGATCCCGAGACCCCGCTGTGGTCGTCGTCGGGCGACCCGTGGCGCGACCCGGGTTCGGGGGCGATGCTCGGCGGCCCCGCCGTGCTCACCCACGACGAGGATTCCGAGAACGAGGACAAGCCGCGCGGTGCCCTGCTGAGCCTGCCCGAGGTGTTGTTCGGCCGGCGGGTCCGGCCGAGGGCGCTCGCCGTGCTCGGTGTGGTGGCGCTGCTGATCGGCGCCGTCGGAGGACTCGTCGGCTGGGGACTGGCCAGCGCGGGCGACTCGCTGACCGGTGAGCTCAACGTCGCCGAGGCGGACGCGGGCAAGGAGCGGGCCGCGGGCTCGATCGCCGACATCGCCAAGCGCGTCTCGCCCGCCGTGGTGTCGATCGAGGTCAAGTCCGGCCAGTCCGGCGGCTTCGGCTCCGGCGTGGTGATCGACCAGCAGGGCTACGTGCTCACCAACAACCACGTCGTCTCGCAGGCCACCCGCGACGAGCAGGCCGAGATCACGGCCGTGTTCATCGACGGGACCAGAGCGGGTGCCCAGATCGTCGGCACCGACCCGAAGACCGACCTCGCCGTGATCAAGGTGAACGTGTCGAACCCCGTGGTGATCGAGGTCGGCAAGTCCGCCGACCTGGCACCCGGCGACGCGGTGATCGCCGTTGGCTCGCCGTTCGGGCTCGAGAACACGGTCACCGAGGGCATCGTCAGCGCTCTCGACCGGCCCGTCACGGCGCCCGGCGAGAACGGCGACCCCGCCGTCACCTACGACGCGATCCAGACCGACGCCGCGATCAACCCCGGTAACTCGGGTGGCGCGCTCGTGGACTCCACCGGAGCGCTCGTGGGCATCAACTCCCTGATCCGCACGGTCGGCACCGGCGGTGAGGGCGGCAGCATCGGCCTCGGCTTCGCCATCCCGGTGGACCAGGCCATGCGGATCAGCGAGTCGCTGGTGCGGGACGGCAAGGTCAACCACGCCGACCTCGGCGTCAACGCCTCGTCGGTCGCGGCCAACACGTCCGAGGGCGCGCAGATCCAGAACGTCATCGACGGTGGTCCCGCCGCGAAGGCGGGTATCGCCGAGGGCGACGTGATCACCAAGGTCGGGGAGCGGCAGGTGCGCAACGCCGCCGAGCTGACCGTCGCGGTGCGCGAGCACGAGATCGGCGAGGTCGTGCCGGTGCGGGTAATTCGTGGCGGACGTCCGCTTACGGTCGACGTCACCTTGGGTTCAGACTAGCGGGGTAGGCTGAACGGGACGGTTCCGAGCGGAGGTTGCCAGGGTGTTCGAGAACGTTGGCTGGAGCGAGATCCTGATCTTGCTCGTCGCCGCATTGTTCATCCTCGGTCCGGAGCGGCTGCCGGAGGCGGCGGCCTGGCTGGGCAAGTCGGTCCGCAAGGTCAGGGACTTCGCCTCGGGCGCGCGCCAGCAGCTGCGCGACGAGATGGGCCCGGAGTTCGACGAGTACCGCAAGCCGCTCGAGGACCTGCGGTCGCTGCGGAACTTCGACCCCAAGCGGGCCGTGACCCAGCACCTGTTCGACGGTGACCCCGACCCGCTCGGCCTCGACAACGTCAACGGCACGAACGGGCACGGCAACGGTTCGAACGGCTCCGCGAAGCCGGTGGGCCAGCCCGCCGCGCCGGAGCCCCTCAAGCCGGGGGAGCGCCCCCCGGTGGACCCGGACGCCACGTAGCGCGCGAGTCCCCCGCTCCAGCACGCGAGTCCCCCGCCCAGGACCGCGAGTTCCCCGCTCGTGCCCCCGAGTTCCGCGTTCGCGGCACCCGGCGGCACGAGCAGGCGAGACTCTCGTCGAGCTCAGCGGGGATCAGCGGGGTTCAGCGCCCCGCGGGGCTCACGTTCAGCATCATCCCGGCCAGACCTCGGGCACGGACGCTCAGCTTCTCGGCCGCGCCCTTGAGCACCTGCGACGCGGGAGCCTCCGGCTCGGCCAGCACCAGCGGAGTGCCCGCGTCGCCCTGCTCGCGCAGGCGCGGGTCGAGCGGCACCTGACCGAGCAGCGGCACCTCGGAGCCTACGGACTTCGACAGCGAGTCGGCCACCGTCTGGCCCCCGCCGGAACCGAAGATCTCCATCTTCGAGCCGTCCGGCGCCTCCAGCCACGACATGTTCTCGATGACGCCCGCGATGCGCTGACGGGTCTGCAGCGCGATCGCGCCCGCCCGCTCGGCCACCTCGGCCGCCGCCTGCTGCGGCGTGGTGACCACCAGGATCTCGGCGTTGGGGACCAGCTGCGCCACCGAGATCGCGATGTCGCCGGTGCCGGGAGGCAGGTCCAGCAGCAGGATGTCGAGGTCGCCCCAGAACACGTCCGCGAGGAACTGCTGCAGCGCGCGGTGCAGCATCGGCCCTCGCCACACCACCGGTGTGTTGCCGGGCGTGAACATGCCGATGGAGATCACCTTCACACCGTGCGCCTGCGGCGGCATGATCATCTGCTCGACCTTGGTGGGCTTCTCGCCCGCGCCGATCATGCGCGGCACCGAGTGCCCGTAGATGTCGGCGTCCACGACGCCGACCGAGAGGCCGCGCTCGGCCATCGCGACCGCGAGGTTCACCGTCACGCTCGACTTGCCGACGCCGCCCTTGCCGGACGCGACGCAGTACACCCTGGTCATCGATCCCGGCTGGGCGAACGGGATCACCGGCTCCTCGGCGTTGCCGCGCAGGCGCTTGCGCAGTTCGGTCCGCTGCTCGTCGCTCATGACGTCGAGCTCGACCTTCACGTCGGTCACGCCGGGCAGCTTCGCGACGGCCGCCGTGGTGTCGCGGGTGATCGTCTCCTTGAGCGGACAACCCGCCACCGTGAGGTACACGGCGACGGTCACGACACCGTCCTCGCCAACGGTGACGTCCTTGACCATGCCGAGCTCGGTGATCGGTTTGTGGATCTCCGGGTCCTGGACGTCCTTCAACGCAGTCTGGACGTCCTCGACGCTGGGGGTCTCTTGCGTAGTGGTCACTGCTCGGGCACCGACCTTCTGTCGCTGGCGGTTGCGTTTGCTCTTCTCATGCTACGTGGCTGCCCGTTGAGGTCTTCCCGCAACTTGTCCAGCTCACCGCGCAGATAGTCGCGGGTGGCGACCTCGCCGACGGCCAGCCGCAACGCGGCCAGCTCGCGGGCGAGGTACTCGGTGTCGGCCTTGGTCTGCGCTGACCGCAGCCGGTCCTCCTCCAGCGAGACGCGGTCGCGGTCGTCCTGCCGGTTCTGCGCCAGCAGGATCAGCGGAGCGGCGTAGGCGGCCTGCGTGGAGAAGGCCAGGTTGAGCAGGATGAACGGGTACGGGTCCCAGCGCAGCGACACCGCGGTGAGGTTCAGCGCGATCCAGACGATCACGATGAGCGTCTGCCAGAACAGGTACTTGCCGGTGCCGAGGAAGCGCGCGAGCCGCTCCGAGAACCGGCCGAACGCCTCCACATCGACGTTGACCGCGAACCGCCGTGGCCGGCGGGGCTGGTCGAGTCGGCGCCGGCCGAGCAGCTCAGGCATGGTCGTTCTCCATGGTCGGCTCGGTGCCCACGTCGTGCAGGCCGGTCTCGCGCCAGCCCTCGGGCAGCAGGTGGTCGAGCACGTCGTCGACGGTGACGGCGCCGAGCAGGTGGTCCTCGGCGTCGACGACCGGGGCGCACGTGAGGTTGTAGGCGGCGAAGTAGCGCGTGACCTCGGTGAGTGTCGCCGTCGGGCGCAGCGGCGGCAGTCCGGTGTCGGCGACGGCGGCCACCAGGTCGGCGGGCGGCTCGCGCAGCAGGTGCTGGAAGTGGGCGCACCCGACGTAGCGGCCGGTGGGCGTCGCGCTCGGCGGCCTGCACACGAACACCATGCTCGCCAGCGCAGGGGTGAGGTCGGGGTTGCGGATGTGCGCGAGCGCCTCCGCCACCGTCGCGTCCGGCGTCAGCACCACCGGCTCCGGCGTCATCAACCCGCCCGCGACGTGCGAGGAGTACTCCAGCAGCCGTTTGACCGGCGCGGACTCGTCGGGGTGCATCAGGTCGAGCAGCCGGCGCTGGTCCCCGGGGGCGAGCTCGGCGAGCAGGTCTGCCGCGTCGTCGGGGTTCATCGCCTCGAGGATGTCGGCGGCCCGCTCCTCGGCGAGGTAGGCCAGCAGCTCCTTCTGGTTGTCCTCGGGCAGCTCCTCCACTACGTCGGCGAGCCGCTCGTCGTCCATCGCGTCGGCGACCTCCTGCCTGCGCTTGAGCGGCAGGTCGCGCAGGGTCGCGGCGACGTCCACCGCGCGCATGGTGTCGAACAGCATCAGCAGCTGGCCCGCGCCCTGCGGCTGGCCGGTCAGGTCCGACAGCCCGAGGCCCGCGACCTCCTCCCACGGCACCACGCGCAGCGACGAGCGCCGTCTGCCGAGCCCGAGCGGACCGCCGCGCTCGTGGATCGCGAGCTTGGCCAGCACCCAGTCCCGCGTGCGGGTGGGTTCCATCGCGGCGTCGGCGACGGTCACCCGTTCCCCGGACTGCGCGAGACTCGCCCGAGCGTCGAAGAGCTGGCCGAGCACGAGGACCTCGTTGGGGCGCTGGGTGAAGCGGCGCATGTTGACCGAGCCGGTGGCGAGCGTGACGGCGTTGGGCTCGATGGCGGTGACGCGCAGCATCGGCACGAACACGCGACGTCGGGTGGCGAGTTCCACGACCAGCCCGAGCACGCGCGGCGGCTGTTGGTCGAGGCGCAGGCCCGCGACGAGGTCGCGGACCTTCCCGATGGATTCGCCGTCGGGGCCGAACACCGGCAACCGTGCGAGCTGAGCTGCGAAGACCCTGTTCACGGCAGCCATGTGGTCAGACTAGGCGCTCACCAGGGCACCCGCCCGGCTACGCGCCGTGGGCCGGCGGCCCAGGGCGCGATCTCGCGCACGGCGGCGAGCACGAAGTCGTCGACGTTATCGACGTCCGACTCCACGGCCCACAGCCAGTTCACCACCGCCCGCACGAGCGTCCAGTCCCGTGCGAGGTCGGCGTCCAGCCCGGCGGCGCCGACGACCGCGGCGAAGCGCTCGGACAGCGTGGACAGTTCGGACAGCCCGGACAGTCCGGACTCAGCTCGCCGGTTCCACAGCAGCGGGATCACGCCGAACTCGGGATCGGCGACGATCGGCTTCGGGTCGATCACCAGCCAGTCCTCGCGGGTGCCCGCCAGCACGTTCTCGTAGTGCAGGTCCTCGTTGACCATCAGGTTCGCGCGGTGCGGCCCCCGTTCGCGGCACACCGCGACGGCGGCGTCCAGCAGCCGCCTCGGCACCGGCCTGCCGAGTGCGTCCCAGCTGGCGGTGAGCTCCTCGGCCCAGCCCGCCGCGTCGTCGCGCAGGTCCCTGCTCAGCGGCGGAGGCGGCACCGACAGCCTGCGGAGCAGGCCGCCCGCGACGGCCACGGCCCGCTCGATCGGCACGTCCGCGAGCGAACGGCCGCTCGCCAGCCGCTCCAGCAACAGCACGCCCTCGCCGGGATCGCTCTCCCACAGCCGCACCGCGCCCTCGCCTCGCCACGCGGCCAGCGCGACGGGCTCGTCGCGCGTCTCGGTGTCCAGCCACGTCAGCTTGAGCACCGCCGCTTCGCCACCGCGCCGCACGGGCAGCACGAGGCCGACATAGCCGTGCATCGGGTCGCCGTCGGGCTCGAGGCCCCATCGCAGGCAGTACCGCCGCACGAGTCCGGGCAGCCTGGCCAGCCAGCGCCTGCCCGGTTCGCCCTCGGCCGCCACGAGCTGTGCGGCGAAGGCGGGCGGAATGGTCGGCTCGCGCATGATCCTCAGCATTTCAGCGGGATCAAACCCTTTTCGTGCGGAGTACGATCCGATTTATAACGGTGTTTCCACCTGGGAGCCGCCATGTTGGTAGAAATCCTGATCATCGTGGTCATCGTCGTAGCCATCGGGCTCGCGGCCAGCGTGCGCGTGGTGAAGCAGTTCGAGCGCGGGCTCGTGTTCCGCTTCGGCAGAGTCGACACGGCACCGAGGGAACCGGGGCTCACGATGATCCTCCCGATCGCCGAACGCATGACCAAGGTCAACATGCAGATCGTGACGCTGCCCGTGCCAGCCCAGGACGGCATCACACGCGACAACGTCACCGTGCGGGTGGACGCGGTCGTGTACTTCAAAGTGATCGATCCCCGGCAGGCCATCGTCGGCGTCGAGAACTACCGGTTCGCGATGTTGCAGGTGGCGCAGACGTCGTTGCGCTCGATCATCGGCAAGAGCGACCTCGACGACCTGCTCTCGAACAGGGAGCGGCTCAACGAGGGGCTCGAGCTGCTGATCGACAGCCCGGCACTGGGCTGGGGCATCCACATCGACCGCGTGGAGATCAAGGACGTCGCGTTGCCCGAGACGATGAAGCGCGCGATGTCGCGCCAGGCCGAGGCCGAGCGCGAACGTCGTGGCCGGGTCATCGCCGCGGACGGCGAGCTGCAGGCGTCGGAGAAGCTCGCGATGGCGGCCGAGCAGATGGCCCACACCCCGGCCGCGCTCCAGCTGCGTCTGCTGGAGACCGTGGTGGAGGTGGCCGCGGAGAAGAACTCGACGCTCGTGTTGCCCTTCCCGGTCGAGCTGCTGCGCTTCCTCGACAAGGCCACTGCCCCGCCTGCCGAGGCCTCGGTCCCCGAACAGCAGCGGACCGGCATCAACGGTGAGCGAGGCCCCGTCGGGCTGACCCCGGGTGACGAGACGGGGAGGGATCACACTCAGCGGTAGGAGCCTCCGCGAGCACGAATCCCGCTGCTGAACCGCACCGGACTACCGTGGCGGCGTGGTGACGAGCGCGGCTGAGGAATCCGGCGAGACCGGTGCCAACGGAGTGTCCACTGGCGTGGGTGTGCTGGACCGCGTGGTCGCGATCCTCGACGCGGTGGAGCGGGCGCCGATGGGTGCGAGCGAACTGGCGCGGCATCTCGGGCTGTCCGTGCCGACCGCGCACCGGCTCGTCTCCGGCATGGTCCGGCACGGCCTGCTGCGCCGGGATGCCGAAGGGCGCCACCACGTCGGGCACCGGTTCACGTCGTCGGCGCTCGCGGGTGCCGCCGTGCCGGTGCTCAAGGAACTGAGCCGGACCACGGGGGAGACCGCGCAGCTGTGGGCGCGCCGAGGCGCCGACCGGCTGTGCCTCGCGAGCGTCGAGTCGCCGGAGGAGCTGCGTGCGTCGGTTCCCGTGGGTACCGTGCTTCCGTTGTCCGCCAAGGGATCCGCGGCACTCGTGCTCACCGTGGCCGACGCGGGCTCACCGCGCTGGCTGCAGAGCGTCTCGGAACGCACTCCGGGGCTCTCGTCGGTCAGTGCCGCCGTGCGCCACGGTGACGAGGTGATCGCGGCGGTGTGCCTCGCCGCGCCCGTGTCGCGGGTGAGTGCCGATGGTCCCGGCGCCGACTACGGCCACCTCGTGGTGGCCGCCGCCGACGAGCTCGAAGAAGCCCTCCGCGCCCGCTGACCCCGACTCGCGCCATGCGCGGTGAAGGGCACCTTTACTGCGTTCAACGCAGTAAAGGTGCCCTTCACCGCAGTCGATTCGAACCTCGGACCTTGCTCCCTGGGGAGTCGTGCGCTTATCGTCTTTCTCGTTAAATGAGTAGTTGTACTCACTATTTGAGAACGAGGAGTGCTGATGGCAGAGCCGCCGTTGACCGGAATCCGCGTGCTCGAGCTGGGCAGTTTCATCGCGGGCCCGTTCGCGACCCGGATCTTCGCGGACTTCGGCGCGGAGGTCGTCAAGATCGAACGGCCCGGTGCCGGTGACGAGCTCAGGGGATGGCGCCGCACGCGCGGCGAGACGTCGATGATGTTTCGCACCATCGCGAGGAACAAGAAGTCGGTGACGCTGGACCTGAGTTCGCCCGAAGGCAAGGAGATCGCCCTCGAGCTCGTGCGGCGCAGCGACGTCGTGGTGGAGAACTTCCGCCCCGGCACGCTCGAACGCTGGGGCCTCGGGCCCGACGACCTCGCCGACGTCAACCCCGAGCTCGTGTTCGTGCGCATCTCCGGCTACGGTCAGACCGGGCCCTACCGCGACCGTGCCGGGTTCGGCGGCGTCGCCGAGGCCTTCGCGGGCCTGCGCCACATCACGGGCTACCCCGACCGTCCTCCAGTGCGCCCCGCCGCGCCGATCGGCGACGCCGCTGCGGGGCTCTACGGAGCCATCGGTGCCCTGATGTTGTTGCTGGCCAAGGCGAAGGGCCACCGGCACGAGCGTCCGCAGGTGGTGGACGTCGCGCTGTACGAGTCGGTGTTCATGGCACTGGAGTCGCTGATCCCCGACCACGACGCCTACGGGATGGTTCGCGAGCGCACCGCGGGCAACCTGCCCGGCGTGGTGCCCAGCGGCGTCTACCCGACCGCCGACGGACAGTCCGTGATGATCTCGGGCAACTCCAGCGGCGCGTTCGGCAGGCTGATGACCGCGGTCGGCAGGCAGGACCTCGCCGACGACCCCGGACTGGCCGACGGCGATGCGAGATACGCGCGCGAACACGACCTCGACGACGCCATCACCGCGTGGACCACGCGGCACCCGGCGCCGGAGGCCGTCCGGTTGCTGAACGAGGCGGGAGTGCCCGCGGGACCTGTGTACGACGCGCGCGCCATCGCCGAGGACGAGCACTACCTGGCACGCGACATGCTGCGGCCCATGGAGGTGGTGGTCGACGGAGAGCCGGAGGAGATCCGGTTCCCCGGCGTGGTCCCCGCGCTGCCCGGCTCACCGGGAGACGTGCGCTGGGCGGGACCCGAGCTCGGCGAGCACACCGAGTCGGTGCTGGCCGAGCTCGGCATCTCCGGCGAACGCCTTGCCGGCTACCGCGCCAGGAAGGTGGTCTGAGGATGAGCGTCACGATCACCGACGTCGTGCTGCGCGACGGTCTGCAGGACGAGCCCGTCGTGGTGCCCGTGGCCGACCGCGTCGCGATCGCGGAGGCGCTGACCGCGGCGGGACTGAGGCAGCTGGAGGTCGCCTCGTTCGTCAACCCTCGGCGCGTGCCACGGATGAGCGGCGCGGAGGACCTGCTCGCGGCGTTGCCGGAGGGGCCTCGGTACAGCGTGCTCGCGCTCAACGCGCGCGGTGTCGAGCGGGCCGTGGCGGCCGGTGCGCGCGAGGTCGTGCTGGTGGCTTCGGCGAGCCGGGGCCACAGTCGGGCGAACGCCGGGAAGGACCCCGACGCCGCTCTGTCCGACGTGGCCGATGTGGTGGCCGCACATCCCGGCGTGGAGTTCGTCGCGGGCGTCTCCACGGCGTTCGTCTGTCCGTTCGACGGCGAGATCGCGCCCGAGGCCGCGGTGCGGATCGCGCGGCGCTTCACCGAGCTCGGCATCCGCCGCATCGGGCTCGCCGACACCCTCGGCACCGCCGATCCAGCGCAGGTGCTGCGCACTCTGCGTGCGGCCAGGGAAGCGTTGCCGGGCACCGAGTTCGGCCTGCACCTGCACAACGCCCACGGCCGCGCGCTCGAGACCGTCGACGCCGCGATCGCCGAGGGCGTCACCCGCTTCGACAGCGCCGCGGGCGGCTACGGCGGCTGCCCGTTCGCCCCCGGCGCGCACGGCAACATCGCCACCGAGGACCTCGTGGCCCACCTGCACGCTCGCGGCATTCCCACCGGGATCAACGAACGTGCTCTCACCGACGCCGTCGCCGTCCTCCGGGACGCGCTGGCCCGCGCGACGCCGCTGACCTGACAGGTCGGCAGCCGCACACGCAGTTCCCGTCAATGGTGACGTGGCCCGGAGCGCAGCGAGCCGGGTCGTGCGTACCGGAATAGGTCGGCAATGGTTCACACACTGTCCATCCTCGTACTCGTCGCGGTGTTCACGGTGGCCACCGTGACGCCGGTGAACATGGGAATCCTCGCGTTCGTCGCGGCGTTTCTCGTCGGCACCGTCTCGGGCGTGACGCTCGAGGACGTCCTCGGCTTCTTCCCCGGCGACACGTTCGTGCTCATCGTCGGCATCACGCTGCTCTTCGGCGTCGCCAAGGTGAACGGCACGATCGACCTCGTCGTCGCCGCGTCGTTGAGACTCGTGAAAGGCCGCCGCTGGGCGATCGTGTGGCTGATGTTCGCGCTCGCCGCGGTGCTGATGTCGCTCGGCTCGGTGCTCGCCGTCGGCATGCTCGCGCCCATCGCGATGCCCATCGCCGCGCGCTACCGCATCAACCCGCTCCTGATGGGCATGATGCTCAGCCACGGCGCGCTGTCCGCGGCGTTCAGCCCCATCACGGTGTACGGCGCGTTCAGCTCGGAACTGGTGGCGAACGCGGGACTCGACGTGAGTCCGCTGCTGATGTTCGCCGTGCCGTTCGTGTTCAACGTGGTGTTCGCCGTGGCGCTGTTCCTGGCGCTGGGCCGGGATCTGCTCAGGGGCGGCGACGACAGGGTCGAACTCGATGATCCCGGCGAGCCCTCCGGCGGTGCCGGGGCAGTGGTCGCGACGCGTGCCCGCACGACGCCCGAGGTCGAGGTGACGCCCATGCGGCTGCTGACACTCGCCGGAATGGTGGTGCTGCTCGTGCTGGGCGCGTTCGGGATCGACGTCGGCGTGGCGTCGTTCGTGGTGGCCACCGCGCTGTTGCTGCTGGCGCCCAACCGGCACAGCACCGCGGGTGAGCAGGTCGCGTGGCCCGCCGTGCTGCTGGTGTGCGGCATGCTCAGCTACATGGCGGTGCTGGAGCAGAACGGCACCCTCGACCTGCTCGGTGATGCGGCCGTGGCACTGGGCTCGCCGGTGCTCGCCGCGCTGCTGCTGTGCTTCGCCGTCGCGATCGTCTCGGCGTTCGGCTCGTCGATCGGCACGCTCGGTATCGCGCTGCCACTCGCGTTCCCGCTGCTGGCCTCGGGCGAGCTCGGCGCGGCCGGGTTCGTCGTGGTGCTCGGGTTCTGCTCGACGGTGGTGGACGTGAGCCCGTTCTCGACCAACGGCGTGATCGTGCTGGCACAGGCGCAGGTACCCGACAAACGACGGTTCCAGCGGCAGATGCTGGGCTACACGGGACTCGTCGTCGCCGGAGCCCCGTTACTGTCCTGGGCAGTGGCGATCCTGCCGTCGTCGCTCTAGCACGGAAGGGACTCGAACGTGGAGATCAACGGTCATCGCCCGCAGGTGGACGACGCGGCGTGGGTCGCGCCGGGTGCCGTGGTGTGCGGCCAGGTGACGCTGCATGCCGAGGTCAGCGTCTGGTACACGACGGTGCTGCGCGGCGACATGGACTCGATCACCGTCGGCGCTCGCAGCAACGTCCAGGACGGCACCATCGTCCACGCCGACCCGGGATTCCCGGTGACGATCGGCGAGGGCGTCAGCATCGGGCACAGGGCCGTGCTGCACGGCTGCACCATCGAGGACGACACGCTCATCGGCATGGGCGCGGTGGTGCTCAACGGTGCCGTCGTGGGCAAGGGCTCGCTCATCGCCGCGGGGGCCGTGGTGCTGGAGGGCACGCAGATCCCGCCCGGCTCGCTCGTCGCGGGCGTCCCCGGCAAGGTCCGCCGCGAGCTCACCGACGAGGAGCGCCAGGGCACCCTGCTCAACGGCGAGGCCTACCGGCACCTCAAGGGCCTGCACGAGAAGGCGGCCGAGTAGCCGGCCAGCGAGCGGCCCCGGCCCCCATTACGGGCCGGGGCCGCTCGTTGTTAGTCCGAACGGGCTAGTCGCCGAGGCCACTCCGCCTGCCGTGTTCGCGTGGTTACGTCCGTGTTGGCAGGATGAGACAATGGGCGGAGCGCTGGTGAGGGCCCACAGCGCGGACTATTCGAGGCACAGGTGATGATCGTGACCGGTCCACTCTCGTCGGGGCGACAGGCGCCCGGACTGCCCCGCCTCCCGACGCCGCCCACCGGCTGGCCGATCGGCTCGTACGACAAGTACGAGGAGGCGCAGCGCGCCGTCGACTACCTCGCTGACAACAACTTCACGGTGCAGGACGTGACGATCGTCGGGGTCGACCTGATGCTCGTCGAGCGCGTCATCGGCAGGCTCTCGTGGGGCAAGGTGCTCGGCACGGGCGCCCTGTCCGGCGCGTGGTTCGGCCTCTTCGTCGGTCTGTTGCTGAGCATGTTCAACAGCTCCGACGGGATGTCCTACGCGCCGATCCTCGTCGGCCTGGTCGCCGGTGTGTTCTTCGGCGTCATCTTCGCGGCGCTGAGCTACGCGTCGTCGAAGGGGCGGCGCGACTTCTCCTCGTCGAGTCAGCTCGTCGCGGGGCGCTACGACGTCCTGTGTCAGCCGCGCAACGCCGAGAAGGGCCGCGAGCTGCTCGCCAAGCTCGCGATGGGCACATCGGGCTGAGCGCTTCTCCCTTCCGTTCGGCCGAACGGAGCAACCTCCGCACTGAATCGTTACTGACCGTGCTTGCGCGGCCTACTCGCTGGGCATAAATTCTTCGAACCGGTCACCGGCACGGTTGCTTCCGTGCGCTTGGATTTCTCATGCACGACGGGGTGCGATGTGTGTCCTTCCTCGTGTGCCGATGTGGAGGGAGACCAGATGAGAATGGCCAGTACGCGATTTCGGCGAGGCCGATCGCCGGCCAGAGTTGCCGCGCTAGCCGGTGCGACGGTCGTGGGCGCCGGGTTGCTCACGGCATGCGGGACCGACGACGGCACGAAGATCAACGTCTACTACGCGCCCGAGGACAACTTCCAGACGGTCGTGGACAACTGCAACGAGCAGGCGGGCGGCCGCTACGAGATCGTCTACAACAAGCTGCCCCGCGACGCCGACGGCCAGCGGGAGCAGATGGTGCGCAGACTCGCCGCGGGCGACGACACCCTCGACGTGCTCGGGCTCGACGTCACCTGGGTCCCCGAGTTCGCGGAGGCGGGCTGGGTCGAGGAGTGGACGGGCCAGAACAAGGCCGAGGCCGAACGTGACGTCCTGCCGGGACCGCTGGAAACCGCGACCTGGAACGACAAGCTCTACGCGGCGCCGAAGAACACCAACGTGCAGCTGCTCTGGTACGACGACCGCATCACGCCGGAGCCGCCGCGCACGTGGGACGAGATGATGCGGATGTCGCGCGAGCTCGAACAGCGCGGCGAACCGCACCAGATCCTGTTCACCGGCGCGCAGTACGAGGGCCTCGTCGTGGTCTTCAACTCCATCGTCGAGTCGGCGGGTGGCCGGATCCTGTCCGAGGACGGGCAGTCCGTCGTGATGGACGACGGCGCGATGCGCGCGCTGGACATCCTCAAGGAGGTCAGCTCAACGGGGCTCACCGACCCGTCGCTGACCAACATGGAGGAGGACCAGGTCCGCCTCGCCATGCAGGAGGGCCGCGGCGCCTTCGAGCTCAACTGGCCGTTCGTCTACGCCTCCTACGCCGCCGAGAAGCCCGAGGACCTCGAGCACTTCAAGTGGGCGCCCTATCCCGGCGTCGGCGACGACGGCGGCAGGACGACGATCGGCGGCTACGACCTCGCGGTCAGCTCGGCCTCGCAGCACAAGCCCGAGGCATTCGAGGCCACGCTGTGCCTGCGCAGTGCCGAGAACCAGAAGTTCTCCGCGCTCAACGACGGTGTCCCGCCGACCATCGAGTCCGTCTACACCGACCCGAGCCCGCTCGACCCCTCCAAACCGGCCGACCCGGAGAACAACCCGAGCATGGCCACCGAGTACCCGATGAAGGACACGATCAGGGAGGCGCTGAAGAACGCGGCCGTGCGGCCGCTCACCCCGGCCTACCAGAATCTGTCCACGGTGATGTCGAAGGTGCTCTCCCCGCCCTCGGGCATCGATCCGCAAGGCACCGCGGAGGAGTTGCGTGAGCAGCTGACCGACGCGCTCGACTCGAAGGGCGTCATCCCATGAGCCACGCAGTCACCGAGGCGCCGGGACAACCGGCGCGCCCACAGGGAAAACCCGCGCTGAGCGAGGGAAAGAAGGCCGAGCGCAAGCTTGGTCTGCTGCTCTGCGCGCCCGCCGCGCTGGTGATGCTGGCCGTCACCGGCTACCCGATCATCTACTCGATCTGGTTGTCGCTGCAGCGCTACGACCTGCGGTTCCCCGACGAGCGCCAGTTCGTCGGCCTCGACAACTACGTCGCGGTGCTCAGCAACTCCTACTGGTGGACCGCCTTCGGCACCACGATGTTCATCACCGTCGTGTCGGTGGCGATCGAGCTCGTGCTCGGTATGGCGCTCGCGCTGATCATGCACCGCACGCTGGTGGGCAGGGGACTGGTCCGCACGGTCACGCTGATCCCGTACGGCATCGTCACCGTGGTGGCCGCGTTCTCGTGGTTCTACGCGTGGACGCCCGAGACCGGTTACCTGGCCAACGCGCTCGCGGGTGACGGCGCTCCGTTGACGGAGCAGTGGCCGTCACTGTGGATCATCATCCTCGCCGAGGTCTGGAAGACGACGCCGTTCATGGCGTTGCTGCTGATGGCCGGCCTGGCACTCGTGCCGGACGACCTGCTGAAGGCGGCCTCGGTCGACGGCGCCAACGCGTGGCAGCGCTTCTCCAAGGTCATGGTCCCGGTCATGAAGCCCGCGATCCTCGTGGCGCTGCTGTTCCGCACGCTCGACGCGTTCCGCGTCTTCGACAACATCTTCGTGCTGACCAACGGCGCCAACGACACCGGATCGGTGTCGATGCAGACGTACAACAACCTCATCAAGGGGTTGAACCTCGGCATCGGCTCCGCGATGGCCGTGCTGATCTTCGTCACGGTCGCCCTCATCGCGTTCATCTTCATCAAGGTGTTCGGCACGGCGGCGCCGGGCAGTGACCAAGGGAGCAAGCGCTGATGGCCATCGGAGGTGCGGTCACGCCCGGCCGCAAAGCCAAGTGGGCGATCATCGACATCATCGTCGTGGTGTACGCGCTGGTGCCCGTGCTCTGGATCGTGTCGCTGTCGTTCAAGACGAAGGACACCCTCGCCGACGGCAACTTCATCCCGAGGGACTGGACGCTCCAGAACTACGCCGACATCTTCGCCACCGACGAGTTCATCAGGCCGTTGATCAACTCGCTGGGCATCTCGATCATCGCGACGCTCATCGCCGTGGTGCTCGGGATGATGGCGGCCTACGCCATCGCCAGGCTCGACTTCCCCGGCAAGAAGGCGCTCGTCGGTGTCTCGCTGCTGATCGCGATGTTCCCGCAGATCTCGCTCGTGACGCCGCTGTTCAACATCGAGCGCGAGCTGGGGCTGTTCGACACGTGGCCCGGCCTGATCCTGCCCTACATCACCTTCGCGCTGCCGCTGGCGATCTACACGCTGTCGGCGTTCTTCCGCGAGATCCCGTGGGAGCTGGAGAAGGCGGCCAAGATGGACGGCGCCACGCCGGGGCAGGCGTTCTGGAAGGTGATCGCCCCACTGGCCGCGCCCGGCGTGTTCACCACGGCGATCCTGGTGTTCATCTTCTGCTGGAACGACTTCCTGTTCGCCATCTCGCTGACGTCCACCGAGGCGTCGCGCACGGTGCCCGCGGCGCTGTCGTTCTTCACCGGTACCTCGCAGTTCGAGGACCCCACCGGGACGATCTCCGCGGCCGCCGTGGTGATCACCATCCCGATCATTCTGTTCGTGTTGTTCTTCCAGCGCCGCATCGTCGCGGGGCTGACCTCCGGTGCGGTTAAGGGGTAACGCAATGGCTGAGATCGTGCTCGACAAGGTGACCAAGCGGTACCCGGACGGAGCACTGGCAGTGTCCGAAATGGAAATCGAGATCGCCGACGGCGAGTTCGTGATCCTGGTCGGACCCTCCGGCTGCGGCAAGTCCACCGCACTGAACATGATCGCGGGGCTGGAGGACATCTCCTCCGGCGAGCTGCGCATCGACGGCTCCCGCGCCAACGAGAAGGCGCCGAAGGACCGAGACATCGCCATGGTGTTCCAGTCCTACGCCCTCTATCCGCACATGAGCGTGCGCGAGAACATGGCGTTCCCGCTGCGGCTGGCGAAGGTCGCCGACGCCACGGTGCGCTCGAAGGTGGAGGAGGCTGCCGAGATCCTCGACCTGACGCAGCACCTCGACCGCAAGCCGTCGAACCTCTCCGGCGGTCAGCGGCAGCGCGTGGCGATGGGCAGGGCGATCGTGCGCAGCCCCAAGGCGTTCCTGATGGACGAGCCACTGTCCAACCTGGACGCGAAGCTGCGCGGGCAGATGCGCACGTCGGTGTCGAAGCTGCAGCGCCAGCTCGGCACCACCACCGTGTACGTGACGCACGACCAGACCGAGGCCATGACGCTCGGCGACCGCGTTGTCGTGCTGCGTGGCGGGATCGTGCAGCAGATCGGCTCGCCGCAGTTCCTCTACGACCACCCCGCCAACCTCTTCGTTGCCGGGTTCATCGGCTCGCCGTCGATGAACTTCGTGCCGGCCACGCTGGAGGACGGCACGCTGAAGAGCCCGCTGGGCACCATCCCGCTGACCGACCGCGTGCGCAGGCTCGCCGAGGCGGCGGACGCGCCCCGCGAGGTGGTGGCAGGCATCCGGCCGGAGCACTTCGAGGACGCGGCGCTGCTCGACGACGCGCACCGGCACGGCGGTGTCTCGTTCAGTGCCACGGTGGACGTGCTGGAGTCGATGGGAGCGGAGAAGTACGCGTACTTCTCGCTGGAGGAGGACCTCGCCACCACAGCCGAGCTCGAGGAGCTCGCCGCCGACGCGGGCGCCGGTGACGTTCCCGGCGGCGGCTCGGCGGTGGTCGCGCGGCTCGCGGCGAGCTCGGAGGCCCGCGAGGGCAGCCCGCTCGACGTGTGGTTCGACCCGGACCGCATCCAGCTCTTCGACCCGGCGAAGGGAACCAACCTCACGTACTCGGCGTAGTCCGGGCACACGCACCCAGGGCACCCCGGTCCACCCGACCGGGGTGCCCTGGTCGTTTCTCCGCGCGTTCTCAGGGAACAGGTGCGACGATCACGGCGTTGAACAGGACGAGCCTCACGGCAGGGGGAGGTCCGGGAGTGGACGCAGGGGGTCCGAGCGTCAGACGGGCGCGCTGGGTGGGCGCGTTCTCGGTGCTGGCCTGCCTGCTGTCCGTGCTGGCGCTGCTGATACTCGTGCGCTCGGTGCTCGCGATGACCTACCTCAACATCCACTTCGCGGGTGAGGTCGACCCGTTGTCGCGCGCGGTCAGCTACTACGTCTTCGTCGAACGTGGTGCCGAAACGTTCGCGGCCACGTTGTTCGCGGTGGCCACCGCGACCGCGACTATCTTGGTGGGTATGGCGCAGCTGCGCGTCCGCCTGGGAGCGCGCGCCGTCGTGGGCTTCGGCGCGTGGTGTGTCGCGCTGGTCCTGTGCGCTGTGTTCCCCACCGACAACTCGCCGACGATCCAGACGGCCAGCGGCTGGATTCACCAGTTCGCGGGAGCCTCCCTGTTCGCGGCACT
The DNA here is from genome assembly GCF_016595675.1 of Prauserella cavernicola. Classification (GTDB taxonomy): domain Bacteria; phylum Actinomycetota; class Actinomycetes; order Mycobacteriales; family Pseudonocardiaceae; genus Prauserella_A; species Prauserella_A cavernicola. The sequence goes on from NZ_JAENJH010000012.1 coordinate 115,680, forward strand.
GCCGCTGGCCGGTATCGCACTGGCCCGCAGCCTCGGTGCCCAGCCGTCCTGGGCGGGCACGGCGCGCGTCGTGCGCGGGCTCGCCCTCGGCGGCGTCGTGCTCGCGCTGGCCTACCTCGCCGCGCGGCTGCCCGATCTGCTGTGGTGGTGGCAGTTCCCCGGTGTGCTCGACTGGCGCTCGGTGTCCGGGCTGATCCAGCGGGCGCTGTTCGCGCTCGAGCTGGCCATGCTGCTGGTGCTCGCGACCCGGCTGTTGCTGGTGTCGTGGGCTGCGATCCGAGCCGCGAGGAGGCCCGCGGCCGAGCCGGTGGTGACGCCATGATCACCGTCGCGATCTTCTTCGCCATCCTGGGAGCGGCGTGCAGCGCGATCGGCGCGCAGCTGCAGCACGACGGCGTCCGCGCCGAGACCCAGGACAGCAAGCTCAGCCTGCGCAAACTCGGCGACCTGGTGCGCAACCCGTTGTGGATCCGCGGGTTCGCCGTGTTGTTCGCGTGTGCCGTGCTGCAGGTGCTGGCGCTGACGTTCGCTCCCGTCACCGTGGTCGCCCCGATCGTCGTGCTCGCGCTGCCGATGGTCGCCCTGCTCAACGCGCGCGAGCTCGACGTGCCCGGCTGGATCGCCGTCGGCGCCACCACCGCCGCCATCGTGCTGTTCGTGACCCACACGGCCGGTCAGGTGACCGAGCAGGAGATCCCGGCCAGCGCGGTGCTGGTCGCGGGACAGTTCGTGGCGCTCGGCGTGACGGTGCTCGGCATCGCCGCCGCGCTGACCAAGGGGATCGTGCGCTGCGTGTCGCTGGCGATGGCGGCGGGTGCGGCGTACGGGCTCGTGGCCGTGCTCGTCCGAGACGTCACCTACACGCTGCGCACCGAGGGCTTCTCCCACCTGCCGCTGCTCTCGCTGGCAGGGCTGGTGGTGGCCTTCCTCGCGGGTTCGTGGTTCATCCAGCTCGGCTATGCCAGCGGCCCGCCCGACGTGGTCGTGGGCGCGCAGACGATGCTCAACCCGGCCGTCGCCACCACGATCGGCTTCGCGGTGCTCGACGAGGCGGGCGGGCTCAGCCGCGACTTCCTCACCACGCTCGTCGTGTGCGGCTTCATCGCGGTGAGCGGCATCGTGGTGCTCGCCCGGCACCACCCCGACGCCGTCGAGCGCAGGCGCCTGCGCGGCGAAGCCCACAGCTCCTGAGCCTCACCCCGCCCCGGCTCCGCCCAGCTCCGCCCGCCCAGTGCGGTGAAGGGCACCTTTACTGCATTCAACGCAGTAAAGGTGCCCTTCACCGCAGTCGGGCCCTCACCTGCCGCGGTCGCGGAGGAGGGTTTCGAACACCTCGTCGTCCCAGCGGTGGGTGCGGATCAGGCGGTAGCGCTCGCACGCCACCCACAGGTAGGCCTCGGCCTCGGTGCGATCGCCCACCAGGTCGGCCTGCCGCAGCATCTGCACCACCGGCTCGTACTCGCTCTCGTACCAGCGGGTCGCCACCGTCGTGCGGTCGAGGAACGCGCCCTCGTCCTGCATCAGCCGGAAGCCCCACGCCTCGATGTGCTCGCCGAGTTCGCCGTACTGTCCCGGCTCCGTGACCACGATCGCCGCGCGTGCCTCGCCCGCGAGTGGCACGCGCTCGAGGAACAGCCTGCGGTAGTCCTTGACGATCAGGTCGCCGCGATGCCGGATGCCGCTCGGGTTGAGCTTGGTGCGCACCTGCACGACGTAGGCCTCGATGGACTCCAGCCCCAGCGCGTGCGCCACCGAGACGCGGTGGTGGCCGTCGATCACGAAGTGCAGGTCGCCGATCCGGTACACCTCGATGGGCGGGATCGCCTCGCCCCGCCTGCTCGCCAGCGCGAGCCGTTCCCAGCGTTGCCGCACGCGGCTCGATGTCGGCCGGAACCGGCGGTCGAAGTCGCGGCCCCTGTCCACGCTGCCGACGATCGAGTCGAGCCGGATCACGCGCGGCCCGAGCCGTCGCTCGCCCTCCCAGCCCAGCGCCTCCACCACCTCGTGGAACGGCAGCATGATGTTGACGTCGTCGGGTTCCCTGCGCAGCCACGTCGCGAGACGCGAGAGCACCTGCCGCCTGCGCGCCCGCAGGAAGTCGTGCTCGGCGTCGGCCCTCGGAAAGCCGGTCTCGCGCGCGTTCACGGCACCTCGACCTCCTGCCTGCCCAGTTCCAGCACCTGGGCGCCGACGACGTTGCGCACCCGCGTCCCGTCGATGCGGTGCTCGGCGAGCCGTTCGCCGTGCGGATGGATGTGCCCGTGCAGCAACCAGTCCGGACGTAGCCGCCGCACCACGCGGTGCAGGCAGTCGAAGCCCTGGTGGGCACGGTCCTCGCGGTCGCCGACGCCGCGCGGCGGCGCGTGGGTGAGCAGCACGTCCACCGGAGCGGCCCCGGCCCTGCGGACCAGGCGCCGCGCACGGCGGGCCTGCTGCCGTTGGCTCCACTGATTGGGGCCGTCGTTGTAGCGCAGCGAGCCGCCGAGCCCGGCGACGCGCAGCCCCGCGACCTCGACGACCCGCGCGTCGGCGTCGACCCCACCTTCCGGACCCGGCCAGCGCGCCGGGAAACCGGCCCGCAGCACGAGCCCGCGGCGGCGCGTGTAGCCCGTCAGCTCGGGATCGTGGTTGCCCGGCACGAACACGAGCGGTTTCTCCAGTGCGTTCGCGAGGTGCTCGAGATAGCCGAACGGGAGGTCACCCGCGGCCAGGACGAGGTCGACCGACAGACGCCGGGCACGGTCGGTCCAGAGCCTTTCGTCGACCTCGTCGGCCACCACCAGCGCTCGCGGCATGGCAGCCAGCGTAAGCGGCTAACGCGTTCCCAGCGCGTAGTCGGGGTTCTTCGCGATAACGGCGACGACCACGACGATCCAGGTGACCGCGGCGGCCAGCGCCCAGAACTTGATGTTGGTCAGCATGCGTGGCATGACGATCTCCAGTCGCATATCGAAAGTTTCCGATCAGAGCCAGCGGTTCTTGCGGAATATTCGATAAAGCAGCAGACAGATCAGGAGAATGACCGCGACGATCATCGGATAGCCGTACCGGGAATGCAGTTCCGGCATGTAGTCGAAGTTCATGCCGTAGATCCCGGCCAGCGCCGTCGGCACCGCGATGATCGCCGCCCACGCGGTGATCTTGCGCATGTCCGAGCTCTGCTGGAGCGTGATCTTGGCCAGCGTCGCGTCGACCAGCGTGGTGAGCAGCTCGTCGAACGACTCCACCCGCTCGGCAACCGTCGTCACGTGGTCGTGGACGTTGCGGAAGTACGAGCGCACCGCGTCGGGCACGAGCCGCGTGTAGCCCTCGGAGAGCCGCCGCAGCGGCGTCGCGAGCGGTGACACCGCGCGCCGCAGTTCGAGCACCTCGCGCTTCATCAGGTAGATCTGCTCGGAGGTGACGCTGGTCCTCGGCGCGAAGACCTCGGTCTCCATCTCGTCGATGTCGTCCTCGATCTTGTCGGTGACCTCGAGGAAGTGGTCGACGACGTGGTCGGCGATCGCGTGCAGCACCGAGGCCGGGCCGGGCAGCAGCCGCTCCGGGTCGGCGTCGAGCTCCTTGCGCAGGTTGGCCAGCCCGGCGTGGTTGCCGTGCCGCACGGTGATGATGAAGTCCTCGCCGAGGAAGGCCATCAGCTCGCCGGACTCGACGATCTCGTTGGCGGTGGTCGGGGAGTCGTGCTCCACGTAGCGGACCGTGCGGAACACCATGAACAGCGTGTCGTCGTAGCGCTCGAGCTTGGGCCGCTGGTGGGCGTGCACGGCGTCCTCGACGGCCAGCTCGTGCAGACCGAACGTGTCGGCGACACCCTGGATCTGCTCGGCGTCGGGCTGGTGCAGACCGATCCACACGAAGCCCTCGCCGCGGCCGCGGACCTCGCCGATCGCCTCGGCGTGGGTGTAGGGGCCAGGTTGCCGGACGCCGTCGACGTAGACCCCGCAGTCGACCACGTAGGCCGACGGCGGTACCGGCTTCGGCGGGGTGACCGCGCGCGCCGCACGGCCGTTGCCCCGGCCGCGCAGGCCACCGAGGGAGGGAATCGCAGGCATGGCACATCTCCTGGCTGTTGACGTCGCTGAGAAGGACGACGCGCCAGACGAAACGTGGAAGAACGTCCGTCCGGCACTGCCAGCGGACCGGGCCTGTTACCGAGAGAAGTCGTACTCGGCCCAGGGGGGAACGCCGGCTGAACTAGGGAGCGGACTATCGCCACTACTCATTCGGGTTCCTCACCTCCTTGGGCCGTGATGGTGGTGTTACTCGCGTTGACGCACCGCGCGCCAATGGTCAAGGGTACTCCTCAACATCACTGGACGTCGCCGCAGGGCCGGGTGGCGTTACTGGCGAGAGGGGGCCGCGGTGCAGTTCGGGAGGTACTTCGAGGAGTTCGAGGTCGGCGCCGTCTACAAGCACTGGCCCGGCAAGACGGTGACCGAGTATGACGATCACCTGTTCTGCCTGCTCACCATGAACCACCACCCGCTGCACCTCGACGCGCACTACGCGGGCGAGACCACGGACTTCGGTAAGAACGTGGTGGTGGGCAACTACATCTACTCGCTGCTGCTCGGGATGTCGGTGCCCGAAGTCTCCGGCAAGGCCATCGCCAATCTGGAGGTCGAGTCGCTGCGTCACATCAAGCCGACTTTCCACGGCGACACCATCTACGGTGAGACAGAGGTGCTGGAGAAGACGCCGTCGACGTCGAAGGACGACAGGGGCGTCGTGTCCGTGCAGACTCGTGGCTACAAACAGGACGGCACCGTCGTGTGCACATTCCGGAGGAAGGTCATGGTTCCCAAGCGTTCCTACGGCGAGACCCGGGGCGGCGAGCAGCCAGGGCGTCCGGTGCCGCATGAGTGATCTCGACCGGATCAAGAACCGCCTGCGGCGCTTCGCGGAGCACGACGCGGGCGGCACGTCGCCGCTGTACGAGCACCTCGCGGCCGAGGCCGCCGCCGACGACGAGGTCGCCGGTCTGCTGGCGGCGGCCGACAGCGAGGACGCGCAGCCCACGCTGCTGCTGGCCGCCGCGCACCGGCTGGTGCAGGCCGACCCGATCCACCCGCTGTCGCGCTACTACCCGTCGCTGGGCGGTTTCGACGGCGTCGACTCGCAGACGTGGCCGCTGTTCAGGGAGTTCCTGCTCGAGCGCTCCGACCGGGTGCGCGAGCTCGTGAGCACCCGGTTCACGCAGACCAATGAGGTGCGCAGGGCGACGGTCCTCTACCCGGCGATCGCGATGGTCGCCAAGCAGGCAAAGGGGCCGAAGGGCGCCGTCGGTCTGCTCGAGGTCGGCTGTAGCGCGGGACTGCTACTCGGACTCGCCTCGTACGGTTTTCACTACCAGTGCGACGGTGGCGAGCAGCTCGCCGCCGGGCCCACCCGCACGCCGGTGGGCCTGCACTGCGCGCTGGAGCTCTCCGAGGGCGCGACGCTGCCCAAACTGCCGAAGAAACTCACCGTCGGCGCGAAGGTCGGGCTCGACCGTGCCCCGGTCGACGCCGCCGACGAGGACGAGCTGGCGTGGCTGGAGGCCTGTGTGTGGGCCGACCAGCCGGACCGGATCCGGTTGCTGCGCACGGCGGCAGCCGCCCAGCGCAAGGACCCTCCCGAGCTGGTCGCGGGCGACGCGGTGACCGGGCTCGCCGAGGCGGCCGCCCGGGTGCCTGAGGAGCTGCCGCTGGTGGTGTTCACCAGCTGGCTGCTGGCCTACCTGCCCGCCGAGAAACGGACCGAGTTCGTCGACGCGTTGCGCGGCCTCGCCGCCGACCGTCCACTGTGGTGGGTCACGGCGGAGCCGTACGAGTCGGCGCTCGCCCACGTGCTGCCGGGGCGCGACGAACTGGCCTACAGCCGCACCTCGCAGGCCGCGCTCGGCGTGGCCACCTGGGACGGCGGCACTGTGCAGGCGCAGGCGCTCGCGCTGGCGTCGTCACACGGCCAGCGCATGACGTGGCTTGCCGGGTAAGGCGCCGCTGACCAGGATGGGGTGATGGCGCTCACCTCCGGCACCGCCGACACCTGGTACACGCCGCTCACCCCGCTGGCGTTCCTGCACCGCTCCGCCGAGGTCTTCGCCGACAAGCCCGCCATCGTCTACGGCGAGCGCACGCTGACCTACCGCGAGTTCGCCGACGAGGCCACGAGAGTCGCGTCCGGCCTGCGCGCGGCCGGCGTCGAACCGGGCGACCGGGTGGCCTACCTGCTGCCCAACATCCCGGAGATGCTCGTCGCGCACTTCGCCGTGCCGCTGGCGGGCGCGGTGCTCGTCGCCATCAACACGCGCCTCGCGCCCGCCGAGATCCGGCACATCCTGGAGCACTCGGGCGCGAAGGTGCTGGTGGTCGACGCCGCCCTGCACGCCTCGGTACCCCCCGACGCGCAGGTCCGGCTCGTCACCGTCACCGACCCTGCGTCGGGCGCGAGCCCGGACCCGGCGCTCGGCGGAACCTCCTACGCCGACCTGCTGGCGCGAGGCGGTGCTGAGCAGCTGTCCTGGGCCGTCGACGACGAGCGCTCCACGATCTCGATCAACTACACGTCCGGCACCACGGGCAAGCCCAAGGGCGTGATGTACCACCACCGCGGCGCCTACCTGAACTCTCTGGCCGAGCTGGTCCACTCCCGGCACACCACCGAGTCGCGCTACCTGTGGACTCTGCCGATGTTCCACTGCAACGGCTGGTGCACCCCGTGGGCCGTCACCGCGGTCGGCGGAACCCACGTGTGCCTGCGTGCCGTGGACGCCACCGAGATCTGGCGCCTGCTCGACTCCGAGGGCATCACCCACCTCAACGGCGCGCCGACCGTGCTCAACACCATCGCCGAGCACGAGGGCGCACACCCGCTCGCGCGCGAGGTGGTGGTGACCACCGCGGGCGCGCCGCCGAGTCCCACCGTCATCAAGCGCATGACGGCGCTGGGCGCCCGCCTGGTGCACGTCTACGGCCTGACCGAGACCTACGGCCCCTACACGGTGTGCGAGTGGCAGGAGGGCTGGCCGAGGCTCGACGTCGAGGCGCGCAGCGAGCTGCTCGCCAGGCAGGGGGTCGGCATGGTCGTCACCGACGGCGTGCGCGTGGTCGCCGAGGACCTGACCGACGTGCCCCGCGACGGGGTGACCATGGGCGAGGTCGTGATGCGCGGCAACAACGTGATGTCGGGCTACTTCGCCGACCCGGAAGCCACGGAGAAGGCGTTTCGCGGCGGCTGGTTCCACTCCGGAGACCTGGGCGTGTGGCACCCGGACGGCTACATCGAGCTGCGCGACAGGGCCAAGGACATCATCGTGTCGGGCGGCGAGAACATCTCCACCATCGAGGTGGAGGCCGCGCTCGACTCGCACCCCGCCGTGCTGGAGGTGGCGGTGGTGGGTGTGCCGCACGAGAAGTGGGGCGAGCGGCCCAAGGCCTACGTCGTGCTGCGCCACGACGAGCAGGTGAGCGTCGGGGAGCTGCTGGAGCACGCGAGGAGCCGGATCGCGCGCTACAAGGTGCCCGAAACGGTCGAGTTCGTCGCCGAGCTGCCCAAGACCTCCACCGGCAAGATCCAAAAGTTCCAGCTGCGCGAGCGCGACTGGGCCGGCCGGGCGACGAGGGTCCAGGGTTAACCGCTCGCGCGGACGTGGGGGAGGACACCCCAGTGACGCAGGGTGTCCGCGAGGCCGTCGGTCAGTTCGCCGGCCGCGTCGAGTGTGGCGAAGGCCTCAGCGTCCACCCAGCGCGCATCCGCGGCGTCGTCGCCCGCGCGCAGCACCCCACCGTGGACGGTGCAGGCGTAGTCGTGGATGTCGTACGGCCCTCTCGTCAGGCTGCCGACCAGCTGACCTGCGACGACGTCGAGCCCGGTCTCCTCGTACAGCTCCCTGGTCACGGCCTCGGCATCGGTCTCGCCCGCCTCGACGCGACCGCCGGGCAGGGACCACAGACCCGCCGACGGCTCGTGCGCCCTCCTGATGAGCAACAGCCTGCCCGCGTCGTCGTGGACGATGCCTCCGACGCACCTGACACCGCCCATGTGGCCGCCTCCATGTGACGCTGAGTAGTCATTGGGGCCGATTTGCCCAGTCCGCTGACCCAAGCGCAGGACTTTCCTCCCGTAACGCTGCGCAGTGCGGTACAAACTTAGTGGCACATTGCCACCAGGTCTGCACTCGAGAGACGGGATTGATCGCCGTGAACGCGAAAAAGCTCGCGATTATCGCTGGTATCGCGTTGGTTCTGTTCTTCGTGATCGCCCAACCCGGTCAAGCGGCGGGCCTCGTGAACAACATCATCGGCTTCCTGCGCGACGCAGCCGAAGCCGTGATCACCTTCGTGAGCAACATCTTCAGCTGATCGACGCTACCCTTCCTCTATGTTCGCTCCGCGCGACCCAGACGAGTACCTCCTCGACACCGAGCGGAGGGTTATCCGGATCAGGCGGCATTGGTCCTGCCTGGCCTGGGACATGTTCGAGGCCATCGCGCTGATCGCGATCTGCGTGATGGTGTCGTACATCCTTCCGCCGTCGATGTGGGTGGTCCAGAACATCCTCTGGTACCTCGCCCTGCTCGTGGTGTTGCGCTTCGCCTACCAGGCGATCGAGTGGTGGGTCGAGCGACTGGTCGTGACCGACAAACGGTTCATCATGACCAAGGGTGTGTGGACCACGAAGGTCCTGATGATGCCCATCACCAAGGTCACCGACCTCACCTACGAGCGCTCGTTCTGGGGCCGCATGCTGGGCTACGGGACGATGGTCGTGGAGTCGGCCGGTCAGATCCAGGCGCTGAACCGCATCGAGTACCTGCCGAAGCCCGAGGAGTTCTACGACACCATCTCGGCGCTGGTGTTCGGCGACAAGGCCAAGCAGGCTGAGCGGTTCTCGATGATCAAGGCGCAGCGGGCCGCTCGCGGCAAGCGCATGGTCGGCTGAGTCCCGCCGGGGCCGCCGCTGGACAATGGTGCGCGTGCGCATCGACCTGCATACCCACTCGACCGTCTCCGACGGCACCGACAGCCCCGCGGAACTGGTCGCCACGGCCGCCGCGGCGGGGCTCGGTGCCGTCGCGCTGACCGACCACGACACCACGGCAGGCTGGCAGCCCGCGATCGAGGCACTGCCTCCTGGACTGCGGCTGGTGCCGGGAGCCGAACTGTCGTGCGAGTCGGTGGACGGCTACGGGCGCGGCGTGAGCGTGCACCTGCTGGCCTACCTGTTCGACCCCACCTCGCCGGTGATCGTGGCCGAGCAGCAGCGGCTGCGCAAAGAGCGGCGCGACCGCCTGCGGGCCATGGCGGTGCGCATGGCCGCCGACGGACTGCCCGTGGACCCCGACGAGATCCTCGGGCTGCTGCACCCCGACGCGCCCGCAGGCAGGCCACACCTGGCCCAGGCGCTGGTGCGCGCGGGTCTGGTCGACTCGGTCGACGAGGCGTTCTCCAGCTACCTCGCCAACGGCAGGGGCTACTACGTCTCCCGGCGGGACACGCCGGTGGAGACGGCCATCGAGATGATCGCCGAGGCGGGCGGCGTCACCGTGCTCGCGCACCCGTTCGCGGCCTCGCGGGGCCCGATGGTCACGCCCGAGGTGATCGCCGAGCTGGCGCAGCGCGGGCTCACCGGTGTCGAGGTCGACCACCCGAACCACGACGACGAGACCCGCGCCGAGCTGCGGGACCTCGCCAAGGGCCTCGGCCTGGTGCGCACCGGGTCGAGCGACTACCACGGCACCAACAAGACCATCGGGATCGGCCAGGAGACCACGGACCCCGAGGAGTTCGAGGCGCTGGTGGCGCAGGCTTCCGGCGCCGCCGTCCAGGTGGGCTGACGATGACGTTCGCGGACTACTTCGACGCGACACTGTTCTTCGAGGCCGCGATCACGCTGATCGTCATCATGGACCCGCCGGGTACGGTGCCGGTGTTCCTGAGCCTGGTGGGCCGCAAGCCGCCCGCGGCGAGGGCGAAGGCCGCGCGGCAGGCGGTGCTGGTGTCGCTGCTGGTGATCTCGCTGTTCGCGGTGGCCGGCCAGGCGATCCTGACCTACCTCGGCATCGGCATCCCCGCGTTGCAGGGCGCGGGCGGGCTGCTGTTGCTGCTCATCGCGCTCGACCTGCTCACCGGCAGGGGCAGCACCGAACCCGAGCTCGCCGAGGACGTCAACGTGGCGCTCGTGCCGCTCGGCACACCGCTGCTGGCAGGGCCGGGCGCGATCGCGGCGACGATCGTGTTCGTGCGGCAGGCCGACGGCCACGTGGGCGCCTACATCGCGCTGGGACTCGCGATCGTGACCGTGCACCTGGTGCTGTGGGCCTGCATGCGCTACTCGGGCGTGCTCATCCGCGTGATCAGGGAAAGCGGGATCACGCTGCTCGCCAAGATCGCCGGTCTGCTGCTGGCCGCCATCGCGGTGCAGCTGGTCGCCGACTCGGTGCGAGGGTTCATCGACGGGGCGTGACGGCGCGCATTCGGCCCTTCACTACCGTCTCCGTCGTGGCGGCACGGCATCGTCGGTGCCGGATCGTAGGCTCGAGAACAGCTGAAACAAGGTGGTGTTCATGGCGCAGCTGGGCTTCGACTTCGGCGTGCAGCCGAAGCGGTTGACCAAGGTGACGCCCGCGCGGCTCGCGACGTTCGACGACTGCCCGCGCCGGTACCGCCTGAACTATCTCGACCGGCCCACGCCGCAGCGCACGGGTGCGTGGGCGCACAGCACCCTCGGCGCGGTCGTGCACAACGCGCTGCGCGCCCTGTTCGACCTGCCCGTCGACCGCCGTACCCCGGAGCGGGCGGCCGCGCTCGTCACGGACCAGTGGAACGACGCCGGGTTCCTCGACGCCGAGCAGGCAGGCGCCTACCGCGACCGGGCGAAGCGCTGGGTCGCCGAGTACGTCGAGCACAGCGACGTGACTCCCGACCCGGTCGGGCTGGAACGCTGGGTGTCGGCGCCCGTCAGCCCCGGTGAGGGACCGCCGTCGCTGATCGTCGAGGGCCGCGCCGACCGCATCGACGAGCGCGACGGCGAGCTCGTGATCATCGACTACAAGACCGGCAGGCGCACCCCCGACGAGCACGAGGCGCGCGGCTCGCAGGCGCTCGCTCTGTACGCCGTGGCCGCCGCACGCACGCTGCGCAGGCCCTGCCATCGCGTGGAGCTGCACCACGTGCCGACGGGCACCGTCGCCGCGGCAGAGCACACCGACGAGAGTCTGCGCAGGCAGCTCAGCCGTGCGGACGAGACGGCGACCGAGCTGCAGACCGCAACGGATACCCTTGAGGCGGGCGGAAATGCGGATGAACTGTTTCCCGCGCGTACGTCACGGCGATGTTCCTGGTGTGACTTCCGACCGAGCTGTGCCGAGGGACAACAAGCGGCACCGGCCGCCCGCTCGTGGGAACTACTCGCGCCGTGAGCGCGGCCGACACACGTGGAGTGAGAGTGCACGGGGCGAACACGACAACGCGCGAGACGGTCGAGTTGGCCACGCCTGACCGGGCGGCGGGGCCGCCCGTACACAGAACCGGCCGCTGGTGGCGCGGGCTCACCGGCTCGCTCGCCGCCGGTCTGCTCGTGCTCGCGCTGTTCGTGCTCGGCGTCTACATCGCGAGCGCGATGGGCGAGTCCGAGGGCCCTGGCATCGCCTCCGTCATCGGCCACCTCGTGGGCGCCGTCGTCGCCGTGATCGCCCAGGTGGTGGTGGACCGCAGCCGCGGCAGGGTTGCCGGCGTGGCCGCGCTGTGCGTGTTCGCGGCGGCCGGAGCCGTGCTGTGGTTCTACTGGTGGGCCTGACTCAGGCCGTCCACGACCGCCACTCGGCCAGCAGGATCTCCAGCAGCCCGCCCGGGTTCTCGGTGTTCGGGGAGTGCGCCGCGCGCTCGACCACGGCGAACGGCACGTCCAGGCGCCGCGCCATGTCCTTCTGCGTGGCCACGCTCCAGGCGTCGTCGTTCTCGCCGGTCACGACCACTCCGGGCACCTGCCGTGCGCGCAGAGCGTCGGCGAGTTCGTCGACCCGGTCGGGCTCCGACCGCAGGCCGGTGGCCATGCCCAGCAGACAGGCCGCGTTCGAGCGGACGAAGCGGGCGCGCAGGAACGCCTTCAGATCCTGCGGCATGGCTCTCCAGCCGGGCGCCCGAGAGCTGACCTGCTCGCGCACCACGTAGGCGGCCTCGATGCCCTCCTCGCGCAGCAGCGGCTCGCCCACGTCGAGCGCGCTGAGGCGGGCGCCCCGCGGCAGCCTGCCGGGCCCGCTGTCCAGCAGCGTCAACCCCGCGATCGGGGCGCCTGCCAGCACCGCGCCCCTGGCGACCAGCCCGCCGTAGGAGTGTCCGAGCAGCAGCACGGGGCCGCCGTTCGCGGCCAGTGACCCGGCCAGCTCCGCCACCGCCTCGCCGAGCGCGAGGGGCAGGTACAGCGCCTCGTCACCGGGACCGGGCGACTCGTTCTGGCCGGGCAGGTCGATCGCGACCGGGTGGATGCCGCCCTCGGCGAACCCGTCGAGCAGGGGAGCGAAGTCCTCTTTGGAGCCCGTGTAGCCGGGTAGCAGCAGCGCGGTCGCCAGCGGTTTCGCCGGCACCGGACCGGACAGCGCGGCGACCGGGCCGTACCGCCCCGTCAGGGTCGTCGTGGCGGCGCCGTGCGGTGAAAGCTGGGAGAACACGGTGGTCATCGCAGTGCCACCACGGTGCCGCCCCGCTGCTCCAGCAGCACGGGGCCCGCGGCGGCGAGCTCGACCTCGCCGCGATGTCCGTCGCGCTCGACGCCGACCGTGCGCTCGACGGCGCCGGTGCCCTCGTCCACCACGGCGAGCCCGCCCTCGATCGGCACCACGTACTGCCCCGCGAACTGCGTGCCGGGGCCGCGTGTGCCGTCCATGGTCCACTGCGGTGTGAGGTCCTTGCGCGAGAGCGCGACCGTCGTGGAGCCGGTGAACCAGTAGATGTTGTCGACGCCCGTGGCGATGGGCAGCACACCGTGCTCCGCCTTGCGCTGGAGATCGGCCGTCGGCACGTCCAGCGGGTAGGCGGCCTCCTGCTTGCCGTCGGAGCCGTAGAGCGCCAGCTGTCCCCGGTCGGGGAACAGGACGGCCGCGGTGTCGCCCGCCATGGCGACGAGCCGGGCCGAGCGTTCGGGCAGCACCACCGAGTACTCCTCTTCGGGTTCGTCGGCCTCCTCGCCCGCGGACTTCAGCACGGTCAGCCTGGCCGCGCGATCGCCGGGGCAGTCCTCGATCACGCCGACGTCGCCGGAACCGGCCGCGACGGTGCCGTAGGTGCACCCCGTTCGCGGCTGCTTGTCGGGGTTGACCAGCGCGTAGACCTCGCCGTACTCGAGGCTCTTCACCAGGTCGTTGCGCCACGTGTTGAGCACGTGCTCGCCGGTGGCGGTGACGTGCCCGCCGTCGCTGACGAGCCGCGTGCCGAGCTCGGCGTCGCCGTTGCGCTGGGCGGTGCGCCGTCCGGTGCCGGGATCGAGCTGGGTGACCTCGCTGCAGCCGGTGTCCTTGCGATACACGGCGAGCGCCTTGCTCCAGCCGCTCGCGACGGTGCACAGCTCGAGGTCGCGGGTGTAGTTCCAGCGCACCTCACCGGTCAGCGGGTCGCGGCCCGCGACCTCGCCGCCTGAGCCGGTGACGACGGTGGATCCCTCGCTGACCGGGACCGGGGTGGCTTCGCTCTGCGCCCGCCAGCTCTCCCGCAGCGAGTCGGGGACCGACGCGGGAGCCGAGGGCAGCGCGGGCGGCTCGTCGGCCAGTTCGTGACTCGTGGCCCGCTGGTCGCTGAACACCCACACCAGCAGGCTCGCCGTGAGCGCGACGACCGCGATCAGCGCTGCCGCCACGCGGTCGCGGCGGCGATTCCACGGAGAAGGCCTGCCGGGCGGGGCCGCCGAGTGGCGGGACCCGCCCGCAGGCCTGTCCGTGTCGTCGTTGTCGTCGTGCCCCTCGTGCTGCGCCGCCGGGGCGAGCACGTCCTCCGAGCCGGTCGCGTGCACGGGCGTTCCCGTGTCGTCGGGTTCGCCGTCGTCGCGCTTGCGATGCCGCCCGGAGGAGGAGTTCACGTGCTCAGTCTGCCCTCGCCGGTGTCTCGGCCGTGTTGGCGGGCGCCCCGGCGCGGCGCCTGCGGCGACGGCGTGCGGGACGCTCGCCCGCCTCGCCGGAGCCTGCCTCGGTCTTCTCACCCGTCGAGGGAGCCTCGCCCGCGGGCTTGGCACCGCCGCGCGTGCGACGGCGCGAGCGGCTCCGGCCGCCTTCCGACGGCGAGTCCGAGTTCGAGGCGTTCTCGCCCTCGGCGGGAGCCGAGCCGTCGAGGTCCTGGCCGCCCCGGGTGCGGCGGCGCGGCTTGGAGCGCCGCGCCGACGACCCCGACGACCCCGAAGAACCGCCGGAACCACCCGAGGAGCGACCGTTGCGGCGCTTGCCGCCCAGGTTCTCCTCCGGCTCCGCGCCGAGTCCAGCGCGGGTGCGCTTGGCCAGCGGGAGCCTGCCCGACGCGTCCTCGGGGATGTCGAGGTCGGAGAACAGGTGCTTCGAGGTGGAGTAGGTCTCCACCGGCTCCGGCATCTCGAGCTTCAGCTCGTCGGAGATGAGCTTCCAGCGCGGGATCTCGTCCCAGTCGACGAGCGTGATCGCGACACCGGTCTTGCCCGCCCGGCCGGTGCGGCCGATGCGGTGGACGTAGGTCTTCTCGTCCTCCGGCGTCTGGTAGTTGACCACGTGCGTGACGTCGTCGACGTCGATGCCGCGCGCGGCGACGTCGGTGGCCACCAGCACGTCGACCTTGCCGGTGCGGAACGCGCGCAGCGCCTGCTCGCGGGCGCCCTGGCCGAGGTCACCGTGCACCGCGGCGGCGGCGAACCCGCGCTCGGCGAGGTCGTCGGCCACCTTCTGGGCCGTGCGCTTGGTGCGCGCGAAGACCATGGTCAGGCCGCGCTCCTTGGCCTGGAGCACCTTGGCGACCAGTTCGGGCTTGTCCAGCGAGTGCGCCCGGTAGGCGAACTGGGTGGTGCGCTCGTGCACCGCGCCCGCGTCGTTCTCCTCGGCGCGGATGTGGGTGGGCTGGTCGAGGAACGTCCTGGCCAGCGTGATGATCGGTCCGGGCATGGTCGCCGAGAACAGCATCGTCTGCCGCTTCTCGGGCACCATCCGCAGGATCCGCTCGATGTCGGGCAGGAAGCCGAGGTCGAGCATCTCGTCGGCCTCGTCGAGCACGAGGGACTGCACCTTGCCGAGCACGAGGTGGCGCTGCTCGGCGAGGTCGAGCAGCCGGCCGGGGGTGCCGACGACCACGTCGACGCCCTTGCGCAGCGCCGCGATCTGCGGCTCGTAGGGACGGCCGCCGTAGATGGACGCGATGCGGATGCCGAGATCCTTGCTCGCGTCGGTCAGGTCGTGGGTGACCTGCAGGCACAGCTCGCGGGTCGGGACCACGACCAGCGCCTGCGGGGTGCCGTCACCGGGAATCGTGAGCCGCTGCAGCAGCGGCACACCGAAACCGAGGGTCTTGCCCATGCCGGTGCGGGCCTGGCCGATGAGGTCGTCTCCCGCCAGCGCGAGCGGCAGCGTCAGCGCCTGGATCGCGAAGGTCCGCTCGATGCCGGCCTTCTGGAGGGCCGACACGATCTCGGGGCGGACGCCGAACTCGGCGAACGTCGGGGACTCGGCCTCGACGGGCGCGCCCGCCTGCAACGGATGCGACGTGTCGGTCTCCGGCTGGCCGGTCTCGCTGTGCTCGAGCTCGACGGGGTCTGTATTTGGGCTGGGGTTCTGGTCGATTGTCGATCGCCTCTCTCATACCAGCGCGCACGGCCAGGCACTACGCGGCACTCGACCACGCGGATTGCGGTCCGCTTCGCGGTTGGTCACGCGAAACGCGTCCTGCGTGGGAGCACCGCCGAGGCGTGCACGCACACTGTCTGTGTATTCACCGACGTGCGTAGTCACCGACGTCCGGCGGCACACGATGAAGTGACAACTTCACTATCAGTCCGAAGTGTAGCTTGTCTACCTGCGCGGTTGGTGACAGTGGTCGCAGACGGTCACGTGTTGTTGGTCTCCCCGGTTACGGGGACGGCATTCACCACTACGGTGACACTGTGAGTGAGGCGAAGGCACAGATCGTTCCCGGCGTCGCCGATCTGCTGGGCGTGCTCGCGTACAGCGAGCTGTCCGCGTTCGACCGGCTGGCCGAGGACGCCAGAACCGCACCGACGATGGCCGGGCGCGCCGCGCTCGCGTCGATGGCCGCGGCCGAGATCGGCCACTACGAGATGCTCGAGAGACACCTCGGCGACCACGACGTGAACGTCGAGACGGCCATGAAGCCGTTCATGCGCCACATCGACGCGTTCCAGACTTCCACCGCGCCGCGGTCGTGGCTGGAATCGCTCGTCAAGGCCTATGTCGTGGACAATCTCGCGGCCGATCTCTATCGCGAGCTGTCGCAGGTGCTCGACCAGCAGACCCGTGACCTCGTGCTGACGGTGCTGGCCGACACGGGGCACTCCGCGTTCGCCCAGCGCGAAGTCGCGGCGGCGATCGCGGCCGACGGCAAGCAGCGAGACCGGCTCGCGCTGTGGGGCCGCAGGCTGCTGGGCGAGGCATTGACGCAGGCCCAGTACATCGTGGCCGAGCGCGACGGGCTCGCGGAGCTGATCGTCACCGGCACGGGCGATCTCTCCGGCATCGCGGCGCTGTTCCGGAGGCTGCAGCAGGGTCACACCAAACGGATGCAGGTGCTCGGTCTCGGCTAGCCTGGACGGCGAACGAACCGGCATGAACCCAGGCGGAGGTTGCACGTGGAGGTCAAGATCGGCATCAAGGACACCCCGCGGGAGCTCGTGGTGTCCAGCGGTCAGTCGGCCGAGGAGGTCGAGCAGCTGGTCGCCGACGCACTGGGTGCCGCCGACGGCCTGTTCCGCCTGACGGACGAGAAGGGCCGCAAGTACCTGGTCCCGGCGGACCGGATCGCGTACGTCGAGATCGCTCCGTCGGACGCGCGCAAGGTCGGCTTCGCCGTCGGCTCCTGACGCGGCGCGTCACCAGTTCTTCCGAGTCCGCTACCGGGCGAGGGGCCGTGTGGTCCCTGGTCCGGTAGCGGACTTTTTTCGCGTTCAGCCGCCGATGGCCTCGAGCGAGGTCGGCACCGAGAACGGCGGGGTGCTCGTGCCCATGACCCGGTAGCGGTCCCACGGGTCGGGGTCGGAGATCTCGCCCCGCGCGGAGCCCTGCGGCGTGCGGATCTCGACCTTGTGCTTCTTTCCTCCGGCCAGCGAGGAGAGCCGCTCGTCGGCCTTCACCCGCCCGTACCAGTGGTAGTAGCCGTCGATGGGCTGGAAGTGCCCGCGCAGCTGGACCTCGACGGCCAGTTCGGTGTCGCCGACCACCAGCGTGGCCGGGCCGCGGTAACCGTCCTCGTGGTCGTCGTCGTGCTCGCTCACGATTCGTCTCCCGTCTTCTCGGTGCGCACGTGCGCCAGCTTGACGACCTTGTTGGCGTCGAGCGGCTGGTCGGGGTCGATGGTCACGCCGTGCTGGCGTGCGAGGCCGTCGATGGCGGCCCAGATGATCTTCGTCAGGTATTCGACGACGCTGTCGCGGCTCATCGTCCGCTTGTCCAGCCACCATTCCCCGGTGTTCTGGACCATGCCGACGATGCCGTAGGCCCACGGCTCGGCGGCGCCGGAGTCCATATTGAACATTCGCATGTAGTCACCGAGCAGCGCGGTCAGCGCGGTGGCGATGACCTCCTTGTCCTCGGCGACCACGTCGGCGTCGACCGGCTTGTCGGCGAACGAGTTGCGGGCGAGCAGCCGGTAGAGGTTCGGGTGCTCCTCGATGACCGTGAAGAACGCGTCGAGTGCCATCCGGATGCGGGGCACGGGCGCCAGTTCGGCGTTGATCGCGGGCAGCAGCCGTTCGAACAACAACTCCGTGCCGCGCTGGCCCAGCGCGACGTAGAGGTCGGCCTTGTCCTCGAAGTGCCGGTACAGCACCGGCTTGGTCACGCCCGCGGCGGCCGCGACGTCCTCCATGCCCAGCTCGGGGCCGTGTTCGTCGAGCGCGCGCAGGGCGGCCTCCACGAACTCGGCGCGGCGCGCGATGCGGTGCTTGCGCCACCGGTCGCGACGCGCGTCCCCGGAGCCGGTCGAGGTCTGCTGCTTGCTGGTGCGCTTGACACGGTCGGACATGCACCTCATGCTACCAAAAGTAACTGTTACCGAAGGTTACACACAAGGGGAAGGTGGGTGTCGACGATGACGCGGACCCTCGACGACGCAGGCCGCGAGAAGACCGCCGAGCGACTGCTGAAGTCGTCGGCGAACAAGTTCTACGACCCCGAAGTCGACATCGACTGGGACGCGCCCCTCGTCGAGGGCAAGCACTACGTCCCGCAGCACCGCTCCACCCTCTACGGCACCGAACTGTGGGAGCGGCTCACGCCGGAGCAGCGCATCGAGCTCGGCAAGCACGAGCTCGCGAGCGTGGCCACCAACGGCCTGTGGTTCGAGATCCTGCTGATGCAGATGCTGCTCAAGGAGGTCTACAACGCCGACCCCACGAGCAACCACGCCCAGTACGCACTCACCGAGGTCGCCGACGAGTGCAGGCACTCGACGATGTTCGCCCGCATGGCCGAACGCATTGGCTGCCCGCCCTACGGCCCGGTCAAGTGGCGACGGCGGTTCGGCAAGCTCCTGCCCGTCATCGGCTACGGGCCCGCGCTCTACGGCTCGATCCTGGTCGCCGAGGAGGTCCTCGACCGGCTGCAGCGCGAGCAGATGAACGACCCGGAGATCCAGCCGCTGGTGCGCATGGTCAACCGCATCCACGTCCTCGAGGAGGCGCGGCACGTCACGTTCGCCCGTGAGGAGGTGACGCGCGGGATGGCGAAGCTGTCCAAGCGCGAGCTCGCCTACCAGCGGCTGCTGATCGCGCTGGTGTCGCACGAGGTCACCCGCAGCCTCGTCAATCCGGCCGTCTACAAGTCGGTCGGCATCCGGCCGAGGGACGGCTACCAGGCCGCGATGACCAACCCGCACTGGCAGCGGACGGTTCGCTACGCCGGTGAGCGGATCATGCCCTTCCTCGACGAGGCGGGGCTGGTCGGCGGACCAGGGATGCGCTGGTGGCGGCGCTCGTTCCTGGTGGGTGAGCAGTGACCACGCTGACGGAGCGGGTCGCCCCCGGCGCGCGGGACTTCGTGACCGGCGACGGCACGCGCCTGCACGCCGAACTGACCGGGCCCGCCGACTCCGCGGTGACGCTGGTGCTCGTGCACGGGTGGACTCAGGACCTGCGCACGTGGGACCGCGTCGTCGACGAGCTGCCGCGCGAGTTGCGCGTGCTGCGCTACGACCTGCGCGGACACGGCCGGTCGGCGGCCGCCCCGCCCGGCACCACGACCATCGACCGGCTGGCCGACGACCTGGCCGAGCTGATCGCCGACCGCGTTCCGGAGGGCAGGCTCGTGCTCGCCGGTCACTCGATGGGCGGAATGACGATCATGGCGCTGGCCGACCGGCATCCCGGGCTCGTGGCGGGCCGGGTGGACGGTGTCGGCTTCGTGGCGACCTCGAGCGGGAACATGGACCGCATCACGCTGGGCCTGCCGGGGGTGGCGGGCAGCGGGGCCGCCAGGGTCGAGCGGCGGCTGGCGAAGCTCCTGCTGGCCTATCGCAAGGACGTGCTGCCGCTGCGACCCGGTGCCGCGCGGGCGGGGGCCCGCTGGCTGGTGTTCGGCCGCAGGCCGCGACGGCGGGACGTCTCGTGCGTGGTCGACCAGCTGCTCAAGGCGCACCCGGCCAGCATCGGGGGTTTTCAGAACGCCATCTCGCTGCACGACCGCAGGGTGGCGCTGGCGGCGCTGCGGACCGCGCGCGGCGTCGTGCTCGCGGGGGAGGCGGACCGGTTGTGCCCGGTGCCGCACGCGAAGGCGATCGCGGCGGAGCTGCCCGGCTCCCGGCTGGTGGTGTACCCGGGAGCGGGGCACATGCTGCCGCAGGAGCGCTCGCACGAGGTCGCGGAGCGGCTCACGGCGCTGGTGGCCACCCGCACGCACTAGCGGCGACCGCGGTGAAGGGCACCTTTACTGCATTGAACGCAGTAAAGGTGCCCTTCACCGCAGTTGTGCCTACTGGTGTTGGAGGGGAAAGCCCGCGCCGATTCCTCGCCAGGCGAGGGTCGAGGTCAGTGCTACGGCGTCGTCGCGGCTCATCGAGCTGTGGTGGGTGAGCCAGAACCGCGCGCTGACCTGGCTCAGGCCGACCAGTCCGACCGCGAGCAGCCGGGCCTTGTCCTCGTCGAGGCCCGCGTCGGCGGTGATCGTCTCGGTGATGGCGTCGACGCTGGCCGAGGTGGCCCTGTCGACGGCCTCCTGCACGGACGGCTCGCCGCGCAGGTCCGACTCGAAGACCATGCGGAACGCGCCGGCGTCGCCGTTGACGAAGTCGAAGAACGCGCCGACCGCGTTGTTCACGCGCTGCTTGTTGTCGGTGGTGGAGGACAGCGCCTCCTGCACGGCCGAGACCAGGTGGTCGACATGGCTCTCGAGCAGCGCGATGTAGAGATCGAGCTTGCCAGGGAAGTGCTGGTACAGCACGGGCTTGCTGACGCCCGCGCGCTCGGCGATGTCGTCCATCGCCGCGGCGTGGTACCCGTTCGCGGCGAAGACCTGTTGCGCGGCCGCCAGTAGCTGCGCGCGGCGTTCCGTGCGCGGAAGCCGAACACCACGGCCGAACTGCGCCGATCCGGTGCTCTCGCTCGCCCCCTGCGATCGAGAGCGTGCCGTCTCAGTCATCCCGCCTCCAACTCCACATCCCATGGCACATTACTCGTCGGTACACGGTGAACGCCAAAGGCGGCGGACTTGAGGCATCCTGGAACGGTGTCCGAAACACTGTCCCGCGAGACGGCCGCCCGCTCCACGAAGCGAACGCCCCTGACTCACGTACCCCTCTCGAACACCCCGCTGCCGCCGCTCGACGCGACCCTGCCCCCGTGGTCGGGCAGCCTGGAAAGGGTAGGTGAGCTGGAGCTGCACGTCCGCAGGACACCCGGCTCCGACGACGCGACCGTGGTCTATGTCCACGGACTGGGCGGATCGTCCACCAACTGGACGGATTTGTCGGCGCTGCTCGCCCCGCACGCGGACGGGGTCGCGCTGGACCTGCCCGGCTTCGGCTTCTCCGAACCGGGGGACGGCTTCACGTTCAGCCTCTCCGCCCACGCCGAGGTCGTGGCCCGGTTCATCGAGCGCAGCGCGACCGGGCCCGTGCACGTGGTCGGCAACTCGATGGGCGGCGCGATCGCGCTGTTGCTCGCCGCCAACCGGCCAGAGCTGGTGCGGACGCTGACGCTCATCTCGCCCGCGATGCCCGACCGCAGGCCGGACCCCCGGCGGCTCTCGGACCCGCGCATGGTGCTCGCCTACCTGCCGGTTTTCGGCAAACGCGTGCGCAGGCAACTCGCGGCGATGGGCCCGAAGCAGCGCGCCGAGCAGGTGATCCGGCTCTGCTTCGCCGACCCGTCGGCGTTCCCGCCGCACCGCCTCGACGAGCTCGCCGAGGAGCACAGCGCCCGCGCGCGCCTCGCCTGGGCGAACACGGCGATGGCGCGCAGCACGTTCGAAATCTTTCGCACCTGGTTCGCGGGCGGGCAGCGCTCGCTGTGGTCGGTGGCCCCGACCGTGGACATGCCCTCGCTGGTGGTGTGGGGAACCGAGGACAAGGTGATCTCCGTGCGGCGGGCGGCGCGCACGGCGCAGCTGCTGCCGAGGGCGCGCCTGCTGGTGCTGCCGAAGACCGGGCACATCGCGCAGATGGAGCGCCCGGTGACCGTGGCCAGGGCGATCCTCGGCATGTGGGAGAGCGTCGACGCCGACACGTGGTGACCAGCTCTGGGCTGTTCGGGTGATGACGTAACGGCCGGCTCCCGGTCTCCCGGCGGCCGGTCGACGGGTGTGTTGCGCTGCGTATGTGGCACCCTGGGGCAGTGGACCGGGTGACGCACGGGGTGCGAAAGGACGGCGGACGGACCGAGTATCCGCGCCGGTCCTCCTCGTATCACTACCGGCCGAAGTCGCCGTCCGAGGACCGTTACCGCCCGGGTGCCAGAAGGGCGTCCGGCGAGCCGCTGCGTGCCTCGTGGCAGCCGGCGAACGAGCCCGAGGAGCCAGCCGAGGACGAGAAGCCGCGCAAGCCGTCGGCGCTGCGCAGGCTCGTCTCGACCTACGGCTGGCGCGCCTACGCCATCCCGGTGCTGCTGGTGATCACCGCGCTCGTGGTGGTGGACACGACCCGAGGCGCTCCGGAGGGCGAGTCGGGCAGCGCGGCGGGCGGCACGTCCGAGAACGCCGTGGACACCGGCGGCTCGTCGAGCAGTCCGGTCGCCACGGAGAACCCCGCCGGGCAGGTGGACCTCGACATCCCGACCGCGAAGCTGCCCCAGGGCGGCGACTTCACGGCCAAGGGCGCGGGCACCTGGCACGTCGTTCCGGGCGCGAGCGACCCGGTGGGCGAGAGCGACAACGTGCGGACCTACACCGTCGAGGTCGAGGACGGCATCGACCCGGCCAGCTACGCGGGCGACGACAGCTTCGCCGACACCGTCGAGGGCACGCTGTCGGACCCGAGGAGCTGGATCGGCAGCGGCGAGGTGTCGTTGCGGCGGGTCGACGCGAGCTACCCCGACCCCGACTTCCGGGTGAGTCTCACCACGTCCGACACCACGCACCGGCCCGACATCTGTGGCGGCTCGATCCCGTTCGAGTCGTCCTGCTACCGCCGCAACGTCGACGGCGAGAACCGGGTCGTGATCAACCTGGCCCGCTGGGTGCGCGGTGCGCTGGCGTTCAGCTCGGACATGACCGGCTACCGCCAGTACGCCATCAACCACGAGGTGGGCCACGCCCTCGACAATGGTCACGAGGGGTGCGGCACGGACGGCGCGCTGGCACCGGTGATGATGCAGCAGACCTTCGGCGTCGCCAACGACTACGTCGCGCAGCTCAACGACGGCCCCGGCGGCGACCAGGGAACGGTGCCCGCCGACGGCAAGACCTGTAAGCCCAACGCGTGGCCGAACCCGCAGGTTCAGGGCCGCTGACGCCGGCGTCCACGATGTGGACGCGGGGAAGACTCGACGGTGCCGAGCGGTTATAGATTGATGGACCGCGATCAGCGCGAGATGGAGGACCCGATGTCTGGCACGCTGCCGCCGCTCGTCGAGCCGGCCGCCGAGCTCACCAAGGAGGAGGTTGCGCGCTACAGCCGCCACCTCATCATCCCGGATGTCGGGATGGAAGGGCAGAAGCGGCTGAAGAACGCGAAGGTGCTCGTGATCGGCGCCGGAGGTCTTGGCAGCCCCGCGCTGCTGTACCTCGCCGCCGCCGGAGTCGGCACGCTCGGCGTGATCGACTTCGACATCGTCGACGAGTCGAACCTCCAGCGTCAGGTGATCCACGGCCAGTCCGACGTGGGCAAGCCCAAGGCCCAGTCGGCGAAGGAGTCGGTCGCCGAGATCAACCCGTTCGTCAACGTGATCCTGCACCAGGCGCAGCTGACGACCGAGAACGCGCTCGACGTGTTCCGCGACTACGACCTGATCCTGGACGGCACGGACAACTTCGCCACCCGCTACCTGGTCAACGACGCCGCCGTGCTGCTCGGCAAGCCGTACGTGTGGGGCTCGATCTTCCGGTTCGAGGGCCAGGTCAGCGTCTTCTGGGAGGACGCGCCCAACGGCAGGGGCCTCAACTACCGCGATCTCTACCCCGAGCCGCCGCCTCCCGGGATGGTGCCGTCGTGCGCCGAGGGCGGCGTGCTGGGCGTGCTCTGCGCGTCCATCGGCTCGATCATGGTGACCGAGGCGATCAAGCTCCTCACGGGCATCGGCGAGCCGCTGCTGGGCAGGCTCATCAGCTACGACGCGCTCGAGATGAAGTACCGCGAGGTCAAGATCCGCAAGGACCCGGAGACCCCGAAGATCACCGAGCTGATCGACTACGAGGCGTTCTGCGGCGTCGTGTCGGACGAGGCGCAGGAGGCCGCGTCGGGCAGCACGATCACCCCGGCCGAGCTGAAGGCGAAGTTCGACTCCGGCGAGAACTTCGAGCTCATCGACGTTCGCGAGCCGCACGAGTACGAGATCGTCAACATCAAGGGCGCGAAGCTGATCCCGAAGGACCGCATCATCTCGGGTGAGGCGCTGGCCGAGCTGCCGCAGGACAAGCCGATCGTGCTGCACTGCAAGTCGGGCGCCCGCTCCGCGGACGCGCTGGCCGCGCTGCACCGGGCGGGTTTCAAGGACGCGACGCACCTCGGTGGTGGCGTGCTGGCCTGGGCGAAGCAGATCGACCAGAGCCTCCCGACATATTGATCGAAATCCGGGGGTTTGGGACTCGAAAAGACGGGTAACCAGACCTAGGACGTTCTCAGGTACCGATGCGTCGGTGCGTGCGTTTTTCCGGGTGCAGTGAAAGCTCCGTTCGCGTGCTGCGAACGGAGCTTTCGCGTTTTTTCGGTCCGGGGTGGCTACCCCCCGGCCGGGTGTGGTCGCGGTAACGTCGATCGCTGTGGCTCCTACGCGCGAACCCCCGCCTGCGCACGTGTGCACGGCGTTCGGCGTGAGCCATTCCGACGCCGAACCGCTGCCAGGGGAGGGCAATGCCTGGCTGAGCGGCGACATCGTGCTGAGACAGGTCAGCGACAGAGCCCACGCCGTGTGGCTCGCCCGCACCTTCGCCGCCATCGACATCCCCGATCTCCGGCTCGCCAAGCCGCTGCGCACCACCGACGGACGGTGGGTCATCGCAGGCTGGAGCGCCAGCCGGCACGTCACCGGAACGCCGGAGGACCGGCCCGACGCCGTCGTCCTCACCGCCGTCAAGCTGCACAGCGCCACCTCGGGCCTGCCGCGCCCCGACTTCCTCTCCCGCCGCCAGGACGTCTCCGCCATCGCCGAGCGCATCGCCTGGGAAGAGCAGGACATCGAACTCGACGAGACCAAGGGCGGGCGCTGGTTCGAGATCCTGGCCCCCGCGCGCAGGCCCGTGAACCTTCCCGACCAGCTCGTGCACGCGGAGCTGTTCGGCACCATCCTCTTCGACGGCGACGCCCCACCCGGGCTCGTCGACTTCGTCCCGCACTTCCGGCCCGCCGAATGGGGCGCCGCCGTGGCCGCGGTGGACGCCATCGCCTGGGGCGGTGCGGACGGCGAGCTCCTGCGCCGCTGGTCGCACCTGCCGGAATGGCCCCAGTTGTTGTTGCGTGCGGCCCTGTTCCGCCTGGCCTTCAACGCACTGCACCCGCGCTCGACCGCCTCCGCCCTCGACGGACTGCGTGCGGCGGCCAGCGAGGTGAGCGAGTTCGTCTGAGGCTTCACCGGATGTCGTGAGCGCTGCGCGGGCAATGTCGCACGCCTGAAACATCGGGGAGTTTCCGAGTAACACGGGCTACCTACCGTCGGGCCTTCCGGCGAGCAGCAGGAGGTGCCCGGTGACGCTGACGGCCGAGTCCACCACCCCGTCCGACACGCGGACCCAGACCGACACGCACTGCCCCTACTGCGCACTCCAGTGCGGCATGACGGTGAGCGGCACGGCCGAGGTCGCGCCGCGCGCGTTTCCCACCAACGCGGGAGGGCTGTGCCAGAAGGGCTGGACCTCGGCCGCACTGCTGGGGTCTCCGGCGCGCCTGACCACACCGCTCGTCCGGGTCGACGGCGAGCTGCGCCCGGCGAGCTGGGACAACGCACTCGACCTGGTCGCGAGCAGGCTCGCGCGACTGCGGGCCGAGCACGGTGCCGACTCGGTCGCCGTCTTCGGTGGCGGCGGGCTGACCAACGAGAAGAGCTACCTGCTCGGCAAGTTCGCCCGCGTCGCACTGGGCACGTCCCAGATCGACTACAACGGCCGGTTCTGCATGTCGTCGGCCGCGGCGGCGGGCACCAAGGCGTTCGGGCTCGATCGCGGTCTGCCATTTCCGCTCACCGATCTCGCCGACGCCGACGCCGTGGTGCTGGTCGGCGCCAACCCCGCCGAGACGATGCCGCCGTTCGGACAGCACCTGCGCGGTGCCGCGGCCGCGGGCGGGCTCGTGGTGGTGGACCCCCGGCGCACGCCGACGGCGGAGCAGGCGAACCTGCACCTGGCCCCCGCGCCGGGCACGGATCTGGCGCTGGCTCTGGGAATCCTGCACGCTGTCGTGGCCGACGGGTTGCTCGATCAGTCCTATCTGGATCAACGGACGAGCGGGTTCGACGCGGTGTGGCGGATCGTGGCCGGGTACTGGCCCGAGCACGTCGAGCGCATCACCGGGGTCGCGGCGGCCGACCAGCGCCGCGTGGCCGCGCTGCTCGCCGGTGCCCGCAATGCCTACGTGCTCACCGCGCGCGGAGCCGAACAGCACGCCACCGGCGTGGCCACGGTGAGCGCGTGGATCAACCTCGCACTCGCCCTCGGCCTGCCCGGCCGTGCGGGCTCGGGCTACGGCTGCCTCACCGGTCAGGGCAACGGCCAGGGCGGTCGCGAGCACGGCCAGAAGGCCGACCAGCTGCCCGGATACCGCGCGATCACCGACCCGGTGGCCCGTGAGCACGTCGCGAGGGTGTGGGGCGTGCCCGCGGACACGCTGCCGGGGCCGGGGCGCTCCGCCTACGAGCTGCTCGACGCGCTCGGCACCGACGACGGGCCGAAGGCGCTGCTCGTGTTCGGCAGCAACGTGGCCGTCTCCGCGCCAGACTCCCGCCGTGTCGCCGAGCGGCTGTCGTCGCTGGACCTGCTCGTCACCGCCGACCTGGTGCTCTCGGAGACCTCGGCACTGGCCGACGTGGTGCTGCCGGTGACGCAGTGGGCCGAGGAGGACGGCACGATGACCAACCTCGAAGGCCGGATCCTGTTGCGCCGCAAGGCGGTTCGGGCACCCGAAGGGGTCCGTACCGACCTCGACGTGCTGTCCGGGCTCGCGGCCAGGCTCGGCCAGCCCGACGGGCGTTTTCCCGCCGATGCCGAGACCGTGTTCACCGAGCTGCGCGCCGCCTCCGCGGGCGGACCCGCCGACTACTCCGGCGTCAGCTACGCCCGGCTGCGCGACGGCGAGGCGCTGCACTGGCCGGTGCCGGACGAGGCGCATCCCGGCACGCCGCGGCTGTTCCTCGACCGTTTCGCCCACGCCGACGGGCGTGCGCGTTTCCAGCCGGTGGAGCACAAGGGTCCCGCCGAGCCTCCGGACGCCGACTATCCGTTGCTGGCCACCACCGGCCGGGTGCTGCAGCACTACCAGTCCGGCGCGCAGACCCGGGCGATCGCCGAGCTCGCCGACTCCGTGCCGGAGGCCTACGTCGAGGTGCACCCCGACACCGCCGCGCGGTCCGGGCTCGCGGACGGCGACCTCGCACGGGTCACCTCGCGGCGCGGCGCCACCACGGCGCGGGTGCACTGCGTCGCCTCGATGCGCACCGACGTGGTCTTCCTGCCCTTCCACTTCCCCGGGGACCAGCGGGCGAACCTGCTGACCAACCCCGCGCTCGATCCCACCAGCCGGATGCCGGAGTTCAAGGTCTGTGCCGTCCGGATGACCACAGAGGACGGTGCCGCATGAGCCCTCGCGAGGTGGTGGTGCTCGGGTACGGAATGGCGGGCGCCCGGCTGGCCGACGAGATCCGCCGCCGTGATCCCGGTGCCGAGCGCGTGCGGCTCACGGTGATCGGGGACGAGCCGCACCACGCCTACAACCGCGTGCTGCTCTCGGCCGTGGTCGCCGGATCGATGCGACCGGACAGCGTGCGTTTGCACGACGAGCAGTGGGCGCGGCGGCACGGCATCGACCTGCGACTCGGCGTCGCGGCACTCGGAATCGACCGCGCCGCACGAACGGTCGCGCTCGACGACGGCACGAGCGTCGGCTACGACGCGCTCGTCTTCGCCACCGGCAGCACGCCGTGGCTGCCGCCGGTCGAGGGACTGACGGGCGAGCACGGCGAGCTCGCCGAGGGCGCGGTGACGTTTCGTTCGCTGGGCGACTGCGAGCGCATCCTCGACGCGGCCCGCGTCGGTGCGCCCGTCGCCGTGCTCGGCGGTGGGCTGCTCGGGCTCGAGGCCGCGCGCGGTCTCGCCGGACGCGGCAACCTCGTCACGGTCGTGCACCCGGCGGAGCACGTGCTGGAACGTCAGCTCGACGCGGGCGCCGGACGGGTGCTCGCGCGCGCACTCGGCGAGTTCGGCATCGACTTCCGGCTCGGCCGCACCGCCGCGAAGTACCTGCCGGGCGACGGGCTCAAGCTCGACGACGGTAGTCACGTCGACGCGGACCTGGTGGTGGTGTCGGCTGGTGTGCGCGCCGAGACCGCACTCGCCTCGGCCGCGGGCATCGCCGTCGACCGCGGGATCGTGGTGGACGACGCGTTGCGCACCAGCGACGGCCGGGTGCACGCGATCGGCGACTGCGCGCAGCATCCGGGAACGGTGTCCGGGCTCGTGCAGCCCGCGTGGGAGCAAGCAGGCGTGCTCGCCGACCTGCTCACCGGCAGCGATCCCTCGGCACGCTACCGGGGCACGTCCGTGGTCACGCGGCTCAAGGCACGCGGCATCGACCTCGCCGCGCTCGGCGAGACCCACGTGGAGACCGGAGATCCCGACGCCGAGGTGCTGTGCGTCGACGATCCCGCCCGCGGGCGCTACGCCAAGCTCGTGCTGCGCGACGACCGCGTGACCGGCGCGATCGTGCTCGGCCTTCCCGATGCCGCGGCCACGATCACCCAGCTCCACGACCGCGGCTCGCCCGCGCCGGGCGACCGGCTCGGGCTCCTGCTCGGCAGGGCACTGCCCTCGGCCGCCCCCGCCGCGGCGAGCCCCGCCGACCTGCCCGCCGCCACCACGGTCTGCCGCTGCAACTCCGTCACCAAGGGCCAGCTCGTGGACGCCTGGCGTGCCGGAGCGGCCTCCGCGGAGCAGCTCACCACCGCGACCAGAGCGGGCACCGGGTGCGGCGGCTGCGCCGACACCGTCCGCGGCATCGCCGACTGGCTCGCGAGCACGGCCTGAGCACTCGCCGCGCCCTTCGCTTTCAGCAGGCCTCCCGGCCCGATCGACAGGAGTGACACCATGACCTCAGCGACGACCCCGAGGCGCCCCGGCAAGCGGTGGATCGAGCACTGGGATCCCGAGGACACCGCGTTCTGGGACAACGGCGGAAAGAAGATCGCGAGCCGCAACCTCTGGTTCTCGGTCCTGGCCGAGCACATCGGGTTCTCGATCTGGACGCTCTGGTCGGTTCTCGTGCTCTTCATGGGCCCCGAGTACGGGTTCTCGCCGGCGGACAAGTTCCTGCTCGTCTCCACGCCGTCGCTGGTCGGCGGGTTCCTGCGCATTCCGTACACGCTGGCTGTGGCGAAGTTCGGCGGTCGCAACTGGACGATCATCAGTGCGGGACTGTTGCTGGTGCCCACGATCCTGGCCGCGGTGGTCCTGCGGCCGGGCGTGCCGCTGTGGGTGTTCCTGCTCGTCGCGGCCATCGGCGGCGTCGGCGGCGGCAACTTCGCGTCGTCGATGACCAACATCAACTCGTTCTTCCCCGAGCGGCTCAAGGGCGCCGCGCTCGGTCTCAACGCGGGTGGCGGAAACCTCGGCGTGGCCGCGATCCAGATCGTCGGACTGCTGGTGATCAGCATCGCGGGCCCGTCGGCACCGCAGATCATCTTCTACCTCTACCTCCCGCTGATCGTCGTCGCGATGACGTGCGCCGCGCTGTTCATGGACAACATCGCCGACGTGCGCACAGAGGGCAACGCGATGCGCGAGGTGCTGCGCGACAAGCACTCCTACGTGATGTCGTTTCTCTACATCGGCACGTTCGGCTCGTTCATCGGCTACAGCTTCGCGTTCGGTCTCGTGCTGCAGAACCAGTTCGACCGCAGCCCGCTGCAGGCCGCGCAGGTGACGTTCATCGGCGCGCTGCTCGGTTCGCTGATCCGGCCCGTCGGCGGCTGGCTGGCCGACCGGCTCGGCGGAGCGAAGGTGACGCTCTGGACGTTCCTCGGGATGGCCGCGGCCACCGTGCTGTGCATCCTGGCCTCCACCTCGGACTCGCTGCCGCTGTTCATGACCGGCTTCATCGGGCTGTTCGTGTTCTCCGGCGTCGGCAACGGCTCGACGTACAAGATGATCCCCGCGATCTTTCGCACCAAGGCGCTCACCGCGATCGCGGGCGGCGAGGCCCAGGAGACCGCACTGCGGAGGGCACGCAGGCTCTCCGGCGCGCTCATCGGCATCGCGGGCGCGATCGGCGCGCTCGGCGGGCTGTTCATCAACCTCGCGTTCCGCTCGGCGTTCACGAGCACCGGCAGCGGCGTGCCCGCGTTCGTGTCGTTCCTCGTGTTCTACGGGCTGTGCTTCGTCACGACGTGGGCCGTCTACCTGCGCGGGCCGATCGTGCGCGCCGCGAACGAGCAGCGGACGGCGCTCGCGGGCGCTGGGATCTGACGCACTCCTGACCTGCGAGGGGAGCTTTTGGTTACCGCGCCGCAACGTCGCAGAAGCGCACCGGATACGAGCCCTGGCGAGCATGGGGACGGTTTCTACGGAGGTTGGTCCATGAATCGAACGTTGGTCGTCGTGGGGCACGGGATGGTGGCCCACCGTCTGGTGGAGGCCGTCCGCTCCGACGACGTCGACGGGACGTGGCGGATCGTCGTGCTCGGCGAGGAGAGCAGGCCCGCCTACGACCGGGTCGCACTCACGTCCTATGTGGACGACTGGGACGCTGAGCGCCTCGCGTTGCCCGGCTGCACCTATTCCGGTGACGAGCACGTCGAACTGCGGCTCGGCGACCCGGTGGTGTCGGTGGACCGGGCAGCCAAGCGCGTCACGACCGCGAGCGGGTTCACCCAGGACTACGACGCGCTGGTGCTGGCCACCGGGTCGAGGCCGTTCGTGCCGCCGGTGCCGGGCCGCGACCTGCCAGGGTGCTTCGTGTACCGGACAATCACCGACCTCGACGACATCAGGGCCGCCGTTGAGCGTGCGACGGACGGCAGGGGCAGGGCCGCCGCCGCGGTGGTCGGCGGTGGCCTGCTCGGACTCGAGGCCGCGAAGGCGTTGCGGGACATGGGACTCTCGCCGCACGTGGTGGAGCTGGCGCCCCGGCTCATGCCGCTGCAGGTGGACGAGGGCGGCGGCAGCCTGTTGCGCTCGCTCATCACCGAGCTCGACGTCACCGTGCACACCGGCACGTCCACCGACGCGGTGGAAGCCGACCGCGGCAGGCTCGTCGCCAAGCTCGGCAACGGCACCGAACTCGACGTCGACCTGCTCGTGTTCTCCGCCGGGGTGCGGCCGCGCGACGACCTGGCTCGCGACTGCGGCCTCGACGTCGGTGAGCGCGGCGGCGTGCTGGTGGACGCCACGTGCCGCACGAGCGACCCCGACGTCTTCGCGATCGGCGAGTGCGCCGCGCTGGAGGGCCGGGTGTACGGCCTGGTGGCGCCCGGTTACTCGATGGCCGAGGTCGCGGCGGCGACGCTGCTCGGCACCCCGGCGTCGTTCCCCGGGGCCGACACGTCCACCAAGCTCAAGCTGATGGGCGTCGACGTGGCGAGCTTCGGCGACGCCCACGCCACCACCGACGGCGCGCTGGAGGTGGCGTTCAACGACGCCGTGCGCGGTACCTACCAGAAGCTCGTGGTGTCCGACGACGCCACGACGCTGCTCGGTGGCGTGCTCGTCGGCGACGCGAGCGAGTACAACCTGCTGCGCTCGCTCGTCGGCAACCCACTGCCCGCCGAACCCGCCGCGCTGCTCGCACCCGCGGGTGCGGGGGACTCCGCCGTCGGGGTGGACGCACTGCCTGCCGAGGCGCAGATCTGTTCGTGCAACGCCGTCACCAAGGGCGCGATCGTCCACGCCGTCACCGACCAGGGCTGCGACAGCGTCGGCGCGATCAAGGCGTGCACGCGCGCCGGCACCTCGTGCGGCTCGTGCGTGCCGATGCTCGGCAAGCTCCTCGACGCCTGCGGGGTCGAACAGTCCAGGGCGCTGTGCGAGCACTTCGCGCAGTCGCGCGCCGAGCTGTTCGAGATCGTCCGAGCCACCCGCATCACCACGTTCTCGGAGCTGATCGCCAGGCACGGCACCGGCGCGGGCTGTGCGATCTGCAAGCCCGCGGTGGCCTCGATCCTCGCCACGCTCGGCAACGGGCACGTCCTCGGCGGCGAGCAGGTGACACTGCAGGACACCAACGACCGCTTCCTCGCCAACCTGCAGCGCAACGGCACGTACTCGGTGGTGCCGCGCGTCCCCGGCGGCGAGATCACGCCCGACAAGCTCATCGTGATCGGCCAGGTCGCCAAGGACTTCGGGCTCTACACCAAGATCACCGGCGGGCAGCGCATCGACCTGTTCGGCGCCACCGTCGACCAGTTGCCGCTGATCTGGCGCAGGCTCGTGGACGCCGGGTTCGAGTCGGGCCACGCCTACGGCAAGGCGCTGCGGACCGTGAAGTCGTGCGTGGGCACCACGTGGTGCCGCTACGGACAGCAGGACAGCGTCGGTCTCGCGGTGGAGCTGGAGCTGCGCTACCGCGGCCTGCGCTCGCCGCACAAGCTCAAGTCCGCGGTGTCCGGGTGCGCCCGCGAGTGTGCCGAGGCCAGGAGCAAGGACTTCGGCATCATCGCCACCGAGCAGGGCTGGAACCTCTACGTCGGCGGCAACGGCGGCGCGATTCCCCGGCACGCCGACCTGCTGGTGTCCGATGTGGATACCGAGACGCTGATCCGGATCATCGACCGGTTCCTGATGTTCTACGTGCGCACGGCCGACCGGCTGCAGCGCACGGCGCCGTGGGTGGAGGAGCTCGACGGCGGGCTCGACCACCTGCGCGCGGTGATCGTCGACGACAGCCTCGGCATCTGCGCCGAGCTGGAGGAGGCGATGGCCGAGCACGTCGCGAACTACCGCGACGAGTGGCGGGGCGTGCTCGAGGACCCGGAGAAGCTGGCGCGGTTCACGTCGTTCGTCAACGCGCCGGGCACGCCCGACCCGACGATCTCCTTCCGGACCGAGCGGGAGCAGCCCGTTCCCGTGCTGCTGGGTGTTCCCGAGGTGGTGAGCCGATGACCGCGATGGCGGAGCAGACGTGGGTGGCGGTGTGTGCGGCCGAGGCCGTGCCGAGGGCGTCCGGGGTCGCGGCGCTGCTCGACGACGGCACGCAGGTGGCGATCTTCCGCACCGAGGACGACCGCTTCCACGGTCTGTCCAACGTGGACCCGTTCAGCGGGGCGGCCGTGCTCTCGCGCGGGATCGTCGGCGACGCCGGGGGAGTGCCCGTGGTGGCCTCACCGGTGTACAAACAGCGGTTCGACCTGAGCACCGGGCGCTGCCTCGACGCGGACACCGGGGACACCGTGTGCGTGGCGACGTACCCGGTGCGGGTGATCGACGGCGTCGTGCACGTGGGCTCGTCGTGACCGAGCCGATGCCGCTCGCGGGCTTCGCGGTGGGCATCACCGCGGCCAGGCGGGCGGACGAGCTCGGCGCGCTGCTGGTGCGCAAGGGCGCGACCGTGCGCTACGGCCCCGCGATCCGCATCGTGCCGCTCGCCGACGACACCGAACTGCACGCCGCCACGAGACTGCTGCTCGAACACCCCGTCGACGCGGTGGTGGCCACCACCGGCATCGGCTTCCGCGGCTGGGTCGAGGCCGCCGAGGGCTGGGGACTCGGCGAGGCACTGCTGGACCGGCTTGCCGCGACGCAGGTACTCACGCGCGGGCCGAAGGCGAAGGGAGCGGTGCGCGCGGCGGGACTGTCGGAGGCGTACTCGCCAGCCTCGGAGAGCAACGCGGAACTGCTGCAGCACCTGCTCGACTCCGGTGTGGACGGTCAGCGGATCGCGGTGCAGCTGCACGGGGAACCGCTGCCGTACTTCGTCGACTCGCTGCGCTCGGCAGGCGCCGAGGTGGTGGAGATCCCGGTGTACCGCTGGGTCGGGCCCACCGACCCCGGCCCGCTCGACCGGTTGATCGACGCCGTGCTGGACGGCTCGATCGACGCGCTGCCGTTCACCAGTGCGCCCGCGGTCGCCAGCACGCTCGCGATGGCGAAGCGCACCGGCAGGCAGGCCGCGCTGGTCGAAGCGCTCGGGCACCGCGTACTCGTGGCGTGCGTCGGCCCGATCACCGCGGGCCCGCTCGCTGCGCTGGGCGTTCCCACGGTGCAGCCGCAGCGGGCCCGCATCGGCGCACTCACGCGCACCGTGGCCGAGGGACTGATCGCGCGGTCGCCCCGGCTGTGCGCGGCGGGCAGGCAGATCGAGCTGCGCGGTCAGGCCGCCGTCGTGGACGGCGAACTGTGCGAGGTGGCGCCCGCCCCGATGGCGGTGCTGCGCGCGCTCGCGCGGCAGCCTGGCCGGGTGGTGTCGCGGCGTGAACTCACGGCGGCGCTGCCGAGTGGTGGGGAGGAGCACGCGGTGGAGACGGCGATCGGGAGGCTGCGGACGTCGCTCGGTGAAGGCAGGCTCGTGCAGACGGTGGTCAAGCGCGGCTACCGGCTCGCCGTCGTCGCCGAGGAGGAACTCGCGTGATCGTGCTCGCCGCCCACGGGACCCGCGACCCGGCGGGGCCGAGGGTGATCGAACGGCTGGCCGCGGGAGTGCGGGCGCGCGGAGTCGACGTGGAGGTCGCCTACGCAGACGTGCGGGCACCCGACGTGACGACGGTGCTCGACGCCGTCGACCGCCCAGCCGTGGTGGTCCCCGCCTTCCTCGCGTCCGGCTATCACGTGCGCGTCGACATCCCAGCCCAGGTGAGGGCGAGCCGTAACACCGACGTCGTGGTGGCGGAGGCGTTCGGGCCCGCGCCGGAGCTGCTCGACGCGCTGCACGACCGTCTGTGCGAGGCCGGTTTCCGGCCCGGCGACGCGGTGGTGCTCGCGGCGGCGGGCTCCAGCGACTCCAGGGCGCTCGGTGACGTGGCCGCCGCCGCGCACGCCCTCGCCGGGCGGCTGCGCACCCCCGTGCGCGTCGGCTACGCGGCGACGGCGACCCCGTCGGTGGCGGACGTGGTGTCGGACGTGCGGTCGGACGGCGAGTGGGCGATCGGAGTGGAGACGCGGGGCGAGCGAGTGGCTGCGGCGGACAGTGTGCGGGCGGGCAGCTCGCGTTTGGACAACGCGGTGACGCGGAGAGTGTGCGTGGGCAGCGCGCCGCGGGACACCACTGGGGCGAACTCCGCGGAAGCGAACGGTGTGGCGGCGAACCGTTCGCGCGTGGCGGTGGCGTCGTGGCTGCTGGCGCCAGGGCTGTTCCAGCGTCGAGTGGCCGCCGCGGGCGCTGACGTCACCGCGGAGCCGCTCGGCGCGCACCCGGCGATCATCGACCTGGTGCTGCGCCGCTACCGCGACGCGCTCCGCGCCTCCCACGCCGCGTAGCTCGCCCGCTGTCCAAACGCGGTGAAGGGCACCTTTACTGCATTGAACGCAGTAAAGGTGCCCTTCACCGCGGTCTAAGCCCAGGTGATGCGGAGATCGCCGTATTCGCGGGCTTGGGCTACTCGCTCGGCTTCCTGTTCCGTCGCCGCGCGCGCCGACGTCGGGAGCGGCCACAGTTCCGTCATCGTGAACTCCAGCCGTTTGCCCGCCGAGCGGGTGCGCCAGAAGCCCGCGATCTCCCCGTCGGCCAGGATTGCGCCCGGGTTGCCGAGGATCTTCCACAGTTCCTTCTGGTGCGCCTTGTCCGGCACGAGCACCGCGCGGTCGCGGGCCTGCAGCAGCGGATCCCACGGCGGCAGGAGCCGAACGAACGCTGGCTCCGGCGGGTTCTCCAGCTCCGGCAGGTGCTCGGCGGGCAGGAAGGCCGGGCGCCCGTCCACCGTGACCTCGGCGAGGTCGGCAGGCCACAGCCGGTCGGCGACCGTCGTGCGCGTGGTACCCACGAACCCGGCCGCGTCGCTCGCCGTGGCGGGGCCGTGCAGACGCAGGTAGCTCTGCACGATCCGCGTCGCGCCGGCCACGTCCGCCGTTGTCGGGATGCGCGGGCGTTTCGCGAGCGGCGCGAGCGTGGCCGGACTCGTGCCCGGCTCCAGCCTGATTCCCGCGATCGGCGTCGCCAGCCGCATCAGCTGCTCGTGGATGTGCGTGGCCTGACAGCCCCGGCACCACCGCGAGAGCCCCTCGGGGATGCGGGTGGTGACCTCGGTGCTCGCCGCGCCCTTCGTCATCGGCTCGCCGACGACGTCGCGCAGTGCCGTCGCCGCCGTGTGGAGCACCGTCGTGCCCGGCAGGCCCGCGGCCGCGATTTCCTTGCGCTGCCACAACATCCGGACCTCCGCGTCGGCGTCGTCCAGCGGTAGCAGTGCGGGGATGAGCGCGCGGAACTCGGCGCTGCGGTGGTAGTGCGGCGCGCCCCGGTGGGTCCAGCCGAGCGTGAAACCGGCGTCGTCGAGCAGCGTCTGCGCCCGCGCGGCGTCGGGCAGACGCGCCACGAGCGCGAGCACGGCCGTGTCGCGCTTCGTGACGTCCTGCACGCCGAGGTCGAACACGGCGAGCCGGTCCGGGTCGGCGACCTCGCGGTGCAGGCCGTGCGCTGCGATCCGGTAGGCGAGGACCTGCCTGCGATCGACGTCGAGCACGATGCCCCCTCGGTCAGCTGAGCGAGTAGTCGAACGTGTAGTCCACGGTCTCCGAACTGCCGCTCGCCGTGCCGGTGCCCGAGAGCCCGGCCAGCTCGCCGGTGCCCGAGCCCGGCACCACGGACCACGTGTCGGAAATGCCGTTCGCTCCATAACGTACGTCGTGCCGGATCAGAAAGCTGCCGGTGCGGCCGGCGACGCTGCCCTCGACCCGTTCGTAGCCCGGCGCGGACTGCCCGTTGCCGTCGTCGTAACCCGGCGTGGCGTAGTAGAGCAGGTAGTCGCAGCTCGACGTGCCCTCGATGAGGCCCGTGTAGGCGAAGGTGGCGTGGGCGTGTGCGTAGCGGGGTCCGTCCTCGGGGCCGCTCACGACCTGCTCGTCCCAGCTGCGCATCGTGAAGGTGTTGTCATTCATGCGCTCGAGCTTCACACCCAAACCTGTCATCTTCTGTCAGGTTTGTGAGCGACAATCGGAGACATGCGCGCGAGCAGGTTGTTGTCGGTGCTGCTGTTGTTGCAGAACCGGGGCCGGATGACGGCCGACGAACTGGCGAGCGAGCTGGAGGTCTCGGTGCGCACCGTGTACCGCGACATCGACGCCCTCACCGAGGCCGGCGTGCCCGTGTACGCCGACCGCGGCCGGGCGGGTGGTTACCAGCTCGTCGGCGGATACCGGACGCGGCTGACCGGCCTGAGTGAAGAGGAGGCGCGCTCGCTGGCGCTGGCCGGGCTGCCCGTGGCGGCGGCCGAGCTGGGGCTGGGCACCGTGCTGGCAGCGGCGCAGCTGAAGCTCTACGCCGCGCTGCCCGAGGAGTTGCGCGCCAGGGCCGGGCAGGTCGCGGAGCGGTTCTACCTCGACGTTCCCGGCTGGCACCGTGGCATCGAACGACTCGACCGGCTGGCCGAGGTGGCCGACGCGGTGTGGCGCTCACGGCGGCTCAGGGTGCGCTACCGGCGGTGGGACGACAGCCCCGTCGACCGTGTGCTCGAACCGCTCGGGCTCGTGCTGAAGGCGGGCAACTGGTACCTGGCGGCGCGGTGTGAGGGCAGCGAACGGACCTACCGCGTCTCCCGGATCGACGAGCTCACGGACGACGGAGAGTTCGCCCGTCCCGACGGTTTCGACCTGGCCGAGTACTGGCGGCAGTGGTCGGAACGCTTCGAACGCAGGCTGTTCGCCGCGGTCGCGCTGGTGCGGCTTTCGCCGCTGGGCAGGGACCTCGTACCGTTCTACCTCGGAGCCGTCGGAGCGCGGGCGCTGCGCGAGAGCGGCGGCGAACCGGGCGAGGACGGGTGGTCGCGAGCGGAGCTGCCGGTGGAACCGGGGCCGCCCGCGCTCGGTCAGCTCCTGCACTTCGGGCCGCACCTCGAGGTGCTCGAGCCCGCCGAGCTCCGGGACCAGATGGCCGAAGCGGTAGCGAGGATGGGTGCGCTCTATGGGTGATCTCGGCGGAGTCACCATCGGTATCACCGCCGAGCGGCGCGCGGAGGAGTTCATCGGCGCGCTCGAACGGCACGGCGCCACGGTGTGGCACGCCCCGACGATCCGGATCGTGCCGCTCTCCGGCGACGAGCGGCTGCGCTCCGCGACCGAAGTTGTGGTGGCCGACGGCGTCGACCTCGCGGCGGTGACGACGGGCGCAGGGTTCCGGGGCTGGTTCGACGCTGCGGAGGAATGGGGCCTCGCGGAACGGCTGCACGACACGCTGGCGGCGGCGCGGCTCTACGTCCGAGGGCCGAAGGCCAAGGGCGCCGTGCGGGGCAGGGGACTGACCGAGCGGTGGTCGGCGCCGGAGGAGAGCAACCGCGAGCTGTTCGAGCACGTGCTGGACCAGGGCGTGCGCGGGTCGCGGGTCGCGGTGCAGCTGCACGGCCAGCCGCTGCCGGAGTTCACGGACCGGCTGCGCGCGGCCGGGGCGGAGGTCGTCGAACTGCAGCCGTATCGCTGGCAGTGGCCCGCCGATCTCGAGCCCGCGTACCGGCTGCTCGACGGGGTGCTCGCGGGTGAGGTCGACGCGCTGGCGTTCACGAGCGCCCCGGCGACGGCGAACCTGCTCACGCTCGCGCGCGAACGGGGTGTGCACGCCGAGTTCGTGGCGAAGCTGGGTGCGGATGTGGTGTGCGCCTGCGTCGGTCCCGTGACGGCGGCGCCCCTGACGGAGCTGGGCATCCCGACGCGGCAACCCGACCGCCAACGCCTGGGCGCCCTGGTGAAACTCCTGGCGGCAGACCTGAGCGCGTAGCCCCACGGCAAGCCCGAGCCGCGAGTCCCCCGCTGGGGTGCGCGAGTTGCCCGCCCGGGTGCGTGAGTTGCCCGCTGGGGGCGTGAGTTGCGCGTTCGGGTGCCTGAGTTGCCCGCTGGGGGCGTGAGTGGCTCGCTCGGGTGCCTGAGTTGCCCGCTGGGGGCGTGAGTGGCTCGCTCGGGTGCCTGAGTTGCCCGCTGGGGGCGTGAGTGGCTCGCTCGGGTGCCTGAGTTGCCCGCTGGGGGCGTGAGTTGCTCGCTCGGGTGCGTGAGTTGCCCGCTGGGGGCGTGAGTGGCTCGCTCGGGGCGCGCCGGTCGTGTGGTGCGGGCCGCTAGTCCTGCACTCCGGGGCGCGAGCCGTGCGCTCTCGAACGCGAGTTGCGCGCTCAGGGCCGCGAGTTGTGCGGTGCGGTTCCGGAACGGGGCGCCGGTGCAGTGCCCGTTCGATGCCCGGCTCGGAGCGGGCGGCTCGAACCGAAGGTTCGGGATCGGGATTCGCAAGCTGCGCGAGAATTCGCGCCCGGACCAGCCCGGAGCAGCCCGGAGCAGATGGCTCACCGAACGGGGAGTGGCCTCGAGTGCCGAGCGGGGCCGCCGCGGACTTGGGCGGGGAACTCGCGCTCAGGAATGGGACTCGCGTGCGTTGGCGGTGAACACGCGGTCCCGGGTTAGGGACTCGCATGCCGGAGTGGGGGACTCGCGGACCGGGGCGGGCAACTCGCGTGCCCGGGCGGGGTCGTGTGCCGGAACGGGCAACTCGCAGTCCCGGACGGGCAACTCGCGAACCGGGGCGGGGGACTCGCGTGCCTGGGCGGGCATCTCGCGTGCCCCGGCGGGGGACTCGCGGACCCGGGCGCGGGCGGCGCGGGTTGGTTACGCCTCCGCCTCCGGCGGCGGTTCTCCCTTGTCGAGTTGGCGCAGGTTCTCCCTGCCCGTGTCCTCTTCGCTGCGGCCGATGCGCCAGTAGCCCGTGAAGGTGATCGCGCGCTTGTCGACGCCCCGTTCGCGAACCAGGTGCCTGCGCGCGAATTTCACCATTCCCGCCTCGCCCGAGACCCACGCGTACGGTCGTCCGGTGGGCAGGCGCGCGCTGCGCACGGCGTCCAGCACGGGCTGGCCGTGCGGGGAGCCGCCGCGGCTGATCCAGTGGATCTCGACGTCGGCGGCGGTGGCGAAATCTTGCCGGTCGTCCGGGTCGTCGACCTCGATGAACACCCGCGCCGACGACTCGGAGGGCAGCGTCTCCAGGATCGCGCCGATCGCGGGCACGGCCGTCTCGTCACCGACCAGCAGCTGCCACGACGTGCCCTCGGGCACCGCGTACAGCCCGTGCGGCCCGAGCAGCGCCACCTCGCTGCCCACCGTCGCGAGCCCGGCCCACGCCGACGCCGGGCCGCTGTCGCCGTGCAGCACGAAGTCGATGTCGATCTCGAGGTCGTCGGGGCGGTGCGCCCGCACGGTGTAGGTGCGCATCGGCGGACGATCGTCGTCCGGCATCGCGAGGTAGGTGCGGTACCAGGACATGACGTCGGAACTCGCCGCGGGCGGCAGCTGTGGCCGGTCCTGGCCCGGCCGCGGGAAGAACACCTTGACGTACTGGTCCGGCGCCGCGCTGACGAAGTCGTGGAGGTCTCCGGTGAAGGTGATCCGGGCCATGTGGGGCGTGAGCCGCCTGACCGCGGTCACCTGGAGCGCTCGGTAGGTCAGCTGAGGCGAGGCCGTCGTCATTAGGCGAGGCTAACCTACTGGATTGCGCCAGCGATACCGCCTGAGATCGATCCGCTGTCCGTCGGCCAGCACGCCCTCCGCGCGCAGCAGTTCGAGTTGCCGGTGCACCAGATGCGGCGCGGGAGTTCCGTTCGCGCGCAGCACGCGGTGCCACGGCACGTCCTGTCCGTCCTCGGAGAGGATCCGCCCGATCAGCCGGGGCGTGCTCGCGTCCGCGGCCGCGGCCACGTCGCCGTAGGTCGCGACCGAGCCCGGCGGGATCGACGCGACGATGTCGCGCACACGCTCGTGCAGCTCCTCGTCCATGCCGTCCACTCTAGGCAGATGCCCTGGTCAACTGTGATCCACCGTGGCGCTGTGCGGTTTCGTCGGTACGTCGTGGTTCCATCAGATCGTGAGCAGGAGTGGACTGAACGCGAGGCTGGTGCGCTCGCAGGCTCAGCCCCCTCGCGCGCACGTGTGGGCGGGGGACGCGGCCGCGTTGCTCGGCGCACCCGGCGGCTTCCGGCGCGTGCTCGGCGGACCAGGCACGGGCAAGACCACGCTGCTGTCGTCGATCGCCGCCGCGCGCGTGCGCGAGGGAGCCGA
Organism: Prauserella cavernicola; assembly: GCF_016595675.1. Taxonomy (GTDB): domain Bacteria; phylum Actinomycetota; class Actinomycetes; order Mycobacteriales; family Pseudonocardiaceae; genus Prauserella_A; species Prauserella_A cavernicola. The sequence continues at coordinate 156,841 of NZ_JAENJH010000012.1, forward strand.
TCCGGAGAGCCTGCTCGTGCTCACCTCGTCGCGCCGCGCGGCCGACGCCGTCCGCGCCGACATCACGCGCAGGCTCACCGCCGACGGCGAACACAGTGGCCGCACCATTCGCGAGCCGTTGGTGCGCACGGTGCACTCGTACGCGTTCGCGGTGCTGCGCCTGCAGGCCGGGCTCAACGACCTGCCCGCGCCCCGGCTGCTGTCGGGCCCGGAGCAGGACGTCGTGGTGCGCGAACTCCTCGCCGGTGATCTCGAGCAGGGTGCGCCGGACTGGCCGGAGACACTGAGGCCCGCGCTGCTCGTCCCTGGCTTCGCGGAGGAGCTGCGCGATCTGCTGCTGCGCGCGGCCGAACGCGGCCTCGGGCCCGAGGACCTGATCAAGCTCGGCAAGCAGCAGCAGCGCGAGCAGTGGGTCGCCGCGGGCCGGTTCTGGCGGCAGTACGAGGAGGTCACCCTTCTGCTCGGCTCGGGAGGCAACGCGCTGGGGCAACCCGGAGCACCCGCGCTCGACGCCGCCGAGCTCGTGTCCAGCGCGCTCGTGGAGCTGGAAGGCGATCCCGACCTGCTCGCGCGCGAGCAGCGGCGCATCCGGCACCTGCTCGTCGACGACGCCCAGCACCTCGACCCGCTGCAGTTCCGGCTCGTGCACCTGCTCGGCGGTGCCGCCGACGACTTCGTGGTGGCCGGCGATCCCGACCAGTCCGTGTTCTCCTTCCGTGGCGCCGATCCCGGCCAGCTCACGGAACTGGACGACGATGGCGACCGCACGATCACGCTCACCCGCAGCCACCGGATGACCGAGGCCGTGCACGCCGCGGTCACCCGCGTGGCCGCGAACCTGCCCGGCGCCCGCCCGCACCGCGCGCTCGAACCCGCGAGCGACGACGAGGGCGTGGTGCGCGCCAAACTCCTGCCCACGCCCGCCGCGGAGGCCAGCTGGGTCGCCGACCAGCTGCGGCGCGCGCACCTGCTCGACGAGGTGCCGTGGTCGGAGATGGCGGTGATCGTGCGCTCGCCGTCGCGGTCGTTTCCCGTGCTGCAGCGCGCTCTCGGCGCCGCGGGCGTGCCGATCGCGTCGGCGACGGAGGAGCTGCCGCTGGCCCGCCAGTCGGGCGTGCGCCCGCTGCTGGCCGTGCTGCGCCTGTCGACTGAGCCGGAGGCGCTCGACGTCGACCTCGCCGAGATGCTGCTGTCGTCGCCGCTGGGTGGGGCCGACCCACTCGCGCTGCGCAGGCTGCGCCGGGGACTGCGGAGGCTGGAGCTGGCCTCGGGCGGCGAACGCTCCAGCGACGAGCTGCTCGTGGAAGCCTTGCGGGACAACGACATGCTCACCGGGCTCGCCGACGCCGAGGCCGCGCCGGTGCGCCGGGTCGGTGGGCTGCTCGCCACGGCGCGCGACTGCGTCGGCAGGGGCCTCGGCGTCGAGGACGTGCTGTGGCAGGTGTGGCAGACCAGCAAGCTCGAGAACCGGCTGCTGCGGCAGGTCGCGCGGGGTGGCTCGCTCGCCGCGCAGGCCGACCGCGACCTGGACGCTGTGGTGGCGCTGTTCCACGCCGCGGGTCGTTATGTCGACAGGTTGCCCAAGGCGAGTGTCGCCGGGTTCGCCGAGTACCTCACCTCGCAGCACATCGCGGGCGACAGCCTCGCGCCCACCGCCGCGCGCGGCAAGGGCGTCTCGCTGCTGACGGCCCACGGCGCCGCCGGCCGGGAGTGGACGGTCGCGGCCGTGGTCGGCGCGCAGGAGGGCAGCTGGCCGGACCTGCGGCTGCGGGGCACACTGCTGGGCGTCGAACGGCTCGTCGACCTGCTGTCCGGAGTGGACGGTGTGCACCTGTCCGCGACGGCGCCGCTGCTGGCCGAAGAGCGCAGGCTGTTCTACGTCGCTGCCAGCAGAGCCAGCCGGATGCTGCTGGTCAGCGCCGTGCAGGGCGAGGACGAGCAGCCGTCACGCTTCGTCGCCGAGTTGCTCGACGACGGGGGCGACGACGCGGGCCCCGACGTTCGCCGCTACACCCGCGAGCGTTCGCTGGTGCTCTCCGAGCTGGTGGGCGAACTGCGCTCCGTGGCGTGCGACTCCGGCGCCGAGCCGCGCCGGAGGGAGGTGGCCGTGCGGCAGCTCTCGCGGCTCGCCCGCGCGGGAGTGCCCGGCGCGCACCCCGACCAGTGGTACGGACTGCCGGACGCCAGCACCTCGGCGCCGTTGCGCGCGGCCGACGCGCTCATCCGCGTCTCTCCATCCACTGTGGACATTCTGGCGAAGTGCCCCCTGCGCTGGCTGCTCGAACGCCACGGCGGCAGTGATCCCGCCCAGCTCGCGGCGGTCACGGGCACGCTCGTGCACGCGCTCGCGCAGGCGGCCGCGAGCGGGGCCGACGACGAGCAGCTCAAGGCGGAGCTGGACTCGGCGTGGGCGAAGGTCGACGCGGGTGCGCCGTGGTTCTCCCGGCGCGAGCGGCGCAGGGTCGAGCAGATGGTGGACAACTTCCTGGCGTGGCTGCGCAACAGCAGGGGCGAGCTGACCCAGCTGGCCGTGGAGCGGGACATGGAGGTGGAGCTGCCCGCCGCGGCCGACGAACTGCGGGTCAAGCTCGCGGGCCGGGTCGACCGGCTGGAGCTCGACAATCAGGGCAGGCCGGTGATCGTCGACGTCAAGACCAGCAAGACGCCGGTGAGCGCCGCCGACGCCGAGAAGCATCCGCAGCTCGCGGCCTACCAGCTGGCGCTGCTGCTGGGCGCGTTCGCCGAGCACGGCGAGCAGACCGGCGGCGCGAAGCTCGTCTACGTCGCCAAGGCGCACAACAAGACCGGTTCGTCGCAGCGCACCCAGCCCCCGCTCGACGACGACGGCGGCAAGCAGTGGCTCGAGCTGGTCCGCCAGGCCGCTGCCGCCACGGCGGGGCCGGAGTACCCGGCGCAGGAGAACGCCGACTGCGACCGCTGTCCCGGCCGCTCGGCGTGCCCGGTGCGCCCCGAGGGCAGGCAGGTGACGGGACCATGAGCCGCACCGACGCACGTCCTCCCGCGGAGGCGTCATGACCCTGGTCGGTCCCGCCGAGATCGCCACGGCGCTCGGCCTGCACCCGCCCACGCCCGAGCAGGCCGCCGTGATCGCCGCACCCGCCGAACCCGCACTGGTCGTGGCCGGCGCGGGTGCGGGCAAGACGGAGACGATGGCGGCGCGCGTGGTGTGGCTGGTCGCCAACGGGCTGGTGTCACCGGAACGGGTGCTGGGCCTGACGTTCACGCGCAAGGCGGCCCGCCAGCTCGCCGAGCGGGTGCGCGCGAGGCTGCGCCGCCTCGCGGGTTCCGGGCTGCTGGAGCGCATCGACCCCGGCGGCGAGCGGCGGATGGCGGTGCTGACGAGCGAGCCGACGGTGCTGACCTACCACGCCTATGCCGGCCGCCTGCTCGGCGAGCACGGGCTGCGGCTGCCCGTGCAGCCCGGTGTGCGCATGCTGTCCGAGACGGCGTCGTGGCAGCTGGCCCACCGCGTGGTGTCCACCTGGGACAGTGACCTGGACACCGACCGCGTGCCGGCCTCGGTCACCGCGCAGCTGCTCGGGCTGGCCGGTGAGCTGGGTGAGCACCTCGTCGACGAGGCGAAGCTGCGGGAGTTCACGGCGTGGTTCTGCCGCATCGTCGAGAACGCGCCGCGCGCCAAGGGCCAGCGGGACGCACTGCCCGTCGCGCTGAACGACATCCTGGTGGCCCAACGGTTCCGGCTCGATCTGCTGCCGTTGATCGAGTCCTACCAGCAACGCAAACGCGCCGACGGCGCGCTCGACTTCGCCGACCAGATGTCGCTGGCGGCCACGCTCGCCGACTCGCAGCCCGAGGTGGTGGCCGGTGAGCGCGGCCGCTACGGCGCGGTGCTGCTGGACGAGTACCAGGACACCGGCCACGCGCAGCGCGTGCTGCTGCGCTCGCTGTTCGGTGGCATTGACCCGATGCCGGTCACGGCGGTCGGGGATCCGGCGCAGGCGATCTACGGCTGGCGCGGGGCGAGCGCGGCCAACCTGCCGCGCTTCACCACCGACTTCCCCCGCAACGGTGCCGAGGGTCTGCTGCCCGCCCGCGAGTACGGGATGCTCACGAGCTTTCGCAACCCGCCCGAGGTGCTGACGCTGGCCAACGCGATCGCGGAACCGTTGCGCGCGCAGGGACTCGGTGTGCAGCAGCTGCGCGCTCGAGACGGCGCGGGTCCCGCCGACGTGCGGTGCGCGCTGCTGGGCGACGTGCGCGCCGAGCGCGACTGGCTGGCCGACGAGCTGGCCTCGACGTGGTTCGCCGAGCGCGACGAGACCGGCACGCCGCCGACGGCCGCGGTGCTCGTGCGCAGGCGCGCGGACATGGCCCCGATCGCCGCGGCGCTGCGCGAGCGCGGGCTGCCGGTGGAGGTCGTCGGCCTCGGCGGGTTGCTCGACGAGCCCGAGGTGGCCGATCTGGTCGCGACGCTGCGGGTGCTCGCCGAGCCACTGTCGGGAACCGCGGCCGCGCGCCTGCTCACCGGGGCTCGCTGGCGGCTCGCGGCCGCCGATCTCGGCGCGCTGTGGCGGCGCGCGGGCGAGCTCTCCGCCGCCGACGACGTGCTGGTGGCGGAGCGGGCCGAGCAGGCCGGGCTCGTCGACGCGATCGACGACCCCGGTGGGCCGGACCGCTACTCGGAGCAGGGCTTCGCGCGGATTCGCAGGCTCAGCAAGGAACTCTGGGCGCTGCGCCGCAGGCTCGACCAGCCGCTGCCGGAGCTGGTGGCCGACGTGGAGCGCACGATGCTGCTCGACGTCGAGGCGCTGTCGCGGCCGGGCGGAGCGGGCCGCGCGCACCTGGACGCGTTCGCCGACGTGGTCACCGAGTACGCCGAGCACGCACCCACGGGCACCCTGTTGTCCTTTGTGGACTATCTGTCGACGGCGGAACACGCCGAGGACGGGCTGCCCCCGGGAGAGGTCGAGGTGGTGGCCGACCGCGTGCAGGTGCTCACCGGGCACTCGGCGAAGGGGCTCGAATGGCGGGTCGTGGCCGTGCCGCACCTGGTCAAGGACACCTTCCCCGGCAGGCGGCGCTCCTCGTCGTGGCTGCGCACCGTGCCCGAGCTGCCCGCGCCGCTGCGTGGCGACTCGCAGGACCTGCCCGACCTGCGGCTGCACGGCGACGAGAACCGCAAGGAGGTGCTCGATGTCTGCGCCGAGCACGAGGAGCGCTTCGCCGCGCGGCACGCCGAGGAGGAGCGCAGGCTCTGCTACGTCGCGCTGACCCGCGCCGAGCACTGCCTGCTGGCGTCGGGGCACTGGTGGAACGAGAGCAGCGCCAAACCGAAGGGCCCGTCGGAGTTCCTCGTCGAGATCGCGGACGTGCTCACCGAGACCGAGGGGGTGGGCACCGTCGTGCACTGGGCCGAGGCGCCCGGCGAGGAGGAGGAGAACCCGCTGGTCACCGCCACGCGCTCGGTGCTGTGGCCGGTGGACCCGCTGGGCGCGCGGCGCGAGTCGGTGCGCGAGGGCGCCGACCTGGTGCTCGCCGCGCTCGACGAGCTCGACCTGCCCATCACCGACGACGACCCTGACGGCTGGATCGCCGACACCGACGTGCTGCTGGCCGAGCGCGAACGCGCCTCGGGCGGCGGCGACCAGGTGGCGCTGCCGGGACAGCTGTCGGTGAGCCAGCTCGTGGAGCTCGCGGGTGAGCCCGAGGCGCTGGCCCGCAAGCTGCGCAGGCCGTTGCCCTTCCCTCCCAACGCGTTCGCGCGCCGGGGCACCGCGTTCCACGGCTGGCTCGAACGCCGGTTCGCGGGGGAGCGGCTGCTGGAGCTCGACGACCTGCCGGGTGCCGCGGACGTCGGTGAGGCGCCCGATGCCGAGCTGGAGGCGCTGCGGGAGGCGTTCGAGCGCAGCTCGTGGGGCCACCGGACGCCGCACGAGGTGGAGGTGCCGTTCTCCACCGACATCGACGGTGTCACCGTGCGCGGCCGGATGGACGCCGTGTTCGCCGACGACGACGGCGGCTGGACCGTCGTGGACTGGAAGACCGGGGCGGTGCCCGAGGACGGCAAACTGCCCGCGCTGTCCGTGCAGCTCGCCGCGTACCGGCTGGCGTGGGCTGGACTGTCCGGGGCGCCGCTGGAGCAGGTGCGCGCCGCGTTCCACTACGTGCGCCCGGATCGCACAGTGCGCCCGGTGGACCTGCTCGACGCCGAGGGCCTGCGGCGACTTCTGCGGGGGATTCCCGGTGCCGGTTAAAGTTCGCGCGTGATGAAGCGCCTGCGACCGCCGTTGTCGGAACAACCCGGCCATGCGCTCGTCGGCGTCCTGCGGATGCCGGAGACGAAGATCAGCCCGCTGCGCTCGATCGGGCGTCGCGTCATCGGCGCGCTGTTGTTCCTGTTCGCGGCCGTGTTGATCGTCTATCTCGGCAGGGACGGCTACCGCGACGTCAACGGCGACGGACTGTCGTTCCTCGACTGCGTCTACTACGCGACCGTGTCGTTGTCGACCACGGGCTACGGTGACATCACGCCGGTCACGTACACCTCCAGGCTGGTCAACATCGTGGTGATCACGCCGCTGCGCGTGATGTTTCTGATCGTGCTGGTCGGCACCACACTGGAAGTGCTCACGGAGCGCTCCAGGCAGGCGCTGCGGATCCAGAAGTGGAGGCACAGGGTGCGCGACCATGTGGTGGTCGTCGGGTTCGGCACGAAGGGCCGCTCGGCGGTCAACTCGCTGCTCGCCGAAGAGGACTCCGACCCCGGCCAGCTCGTCGTGGTGGACACCGACCAGCAGGCGCTCGACGCCGCCAGCGCACTCGGGCTGATCACCGTGCACGGGTCGGCGACCAAGTCCGACGTCCTGCGCGTCGCGGGTGTCCAGCGCGCGAGGGCGATCGTGATCGCCCCCAACCGCGACGACACCGCCGTGCTGGTGACGCTCACCGCGCGCGAGCTGGCTCCGAAGGCGAGCATCCTCGCGTCGGTGCGGGAGGCGGAGAACGTCCACCTGCTCAAGCAGTCGGGCGCCGACCAGGTGGTGGTGTCCAGCGAGACCGCGGGCAGGCTGCTCGGGATCGCCACGCGCACCCCGCTCGTGGTCGACATGGTGGAGGACCTGCTGACGCCGGAGACCGGCCTGGCCATCGCCGAGCGCCCCGTGGAGCCCTCGGAGGAGGGCGGCTCGCCGCGGCACCTGCCCGACATCGTGCTGGGTGTGGTGCGCGGAGGCAGGCTGTACCGCGTGGACGCGCCGGAGGCCGACGCCATCGAGCCAGGCGACCGGTTGCTCTACGTCCGCAAGGGCGCACCGGCCAAGGACGGCGCGCGCTGAGGTGCCCGGGTCGTGTGATGTTGCGAGCAGGCCGTGTCCTGGGTTTCGCCGTCGTCATCTGGAACGATTGATCCCGTGTGGCAGCGAGCGAACGGAGCGGGGCGGCCGATGCCGCAGCTGAGTTGGAAGGTACTCGGCGTCGCCGCGGTCACCGGCATCCTCGTGGTGCTCGGCTGCTGGTGGGCGGGCCCATCGCTGTTCGGGGCCGTCGAGACCGAACAGAGCCGCACGGTCGAGGCCACCGTCACGCTGCCCGCCGACTGCACCGCTCCGGACGCCGAGGAGACCGTGAGCTTCGAGCTCGACGGTGAGACCCGCAACGGCACGCTCAACGGCTGCGGGCACGACCAGGACGAGCAGATCGAGATCGCCGTGCCGAGCGAGGCGCCCGACGGCCTGATCGACGTGCAGCTCGCCAACGCCGCGATGGGCAGCAGCGATCTCCGGCGTCCCGTCGGGCTCGCGCTGCTGGTGGTGAGCTGCGCGGCGGGCGGGAGCTACGCGTTCCTGGTCGTCAGAGGCCCGCGCAGGCTCCCCGCCGTTCTCTGAGCGAGCCCGCCTGGGCCCTCGTCAGCCGACCTCAGCCCACGTCGCCGCTGCTGGCCGAGAAGGTGTTGCAGTCGACGATGCGGTTGTCGTAGGCGCCCGCTCGCCACCACGACGCGTAGTTCTCGTTGCTGCCGTGGTCGCTGGTGCCCGAGGTGTCGTCGCCGCGCGTCTCCTGGTCGTACCAGGCCTTGTCGTACATGTCCCTGGTGACCGTGCCGCCACGGTCGACGTGGGCGCCGAGGAACATGCCCGAGAAGCACTGCGCCTGCAGCTCCTTGCGCCGCGACATCTCCTGGCCTGCCGGGGTGTCCTGGCCCGCCGCGTAGATCTCCTCCCACGCGGCGTCCATGATCCCGGCGACCTCCTGAACGTGGTGGCCGTACTCGTGGGCGAACAGCGCCAGGTACACGCCGGGGTTGTTGCCGTACTGCTCGGTCTGCAGTCCCGCGAAGGGGACGTACAGGTTGTTCTCGCAGTAGTACGCCGCCGTGGCGATGCCGACCTCGATCGTGCCGCACGCCGTCTCGAAGCTGCTGCCGGAGGGAAAGTGCAGGGCCGGCGACTCGAACGGCAGGTCGTAGGCCTGCAGGAACGGGCCCCACGCCGCGTCGAGGCAGCCGGCCGCGGCCGTGAAGAAGGCCTCCGCGGCGGCCGGGTTGCTCTCCCAGCCGGGCAGGTTGCACGCGAGGTTCTGCAGTCCGGCGTCCGGGTCCTGCAGGATCGGGTGGTCGGCCAGCGCAAGCACCTTCTGCGGCCCGCGCTCGACCTCGGAGGCGCTGGTCTCACTGGGAGGCTCGCTGCTCTCGGACGAGCTCATGGTCGGCGAGCTCGTCTCGGTGGGGGCGCTGGTGGTCTCGGAGGTGCTCGTGGTGGCGTTGTTGGTGTAGCCGCCCGCGGAGTCCTCGTCGTCGCCGCTGGTGAGCGTGAACACCACGATCAGGCTCAACACGAGCAACGTGACGCCACCGACGGCCGCGGCGATCAGCGGACCGCGCGACTTCTTGGGCGGAGGAGGACCGGGGTAGCCCGGGTAGCCGTAGCCGCCGTGGGCGTGCCCGTAGGGATGCTGCGCCGGAGGCTGGTAGGGCCCCTGTGGTCCCTGCTGCCACTGGGGGCCGTACGGGCCCTGCGGCGGTTGCGTCATGTGCTCGTCCCGACAGGCTAGATCGATTTCCGGGCCAGCATAACGATCAGGTGAGCGTGCCGGGCGCGCCTTGCCTAATCTGGCGGGCGGCGGCGACATGCACGATGGGGACGAAATGCGAGGATTGCTCCATGACTGATTCCAGTGGCTGGTCCTCGCCGGACGCCGGCGACGAAAGCCGCTCCCAGTACCCCCAGTACCCGCAATACCCGCAGTACCCCGGTTCGGGCGGCGGAGGGCAGCAGCAGCCGGGCGTGATCCCGCTCCGGCCGCTCGCGCTCGGCGAGATCCTCGACGGCGCCATCGGCACCATGCGCAAGTACGCGGGCGTCGTGTTCGGCTCGTCGGCCGTCGTGGCACTGGTCAGCGCGCTGCTCTTCATCCTGGCGGACATGTGGGTGCTCGAGGCGATCGACCCCGTCCCCGTGGACCCGAACGCGTCGGAGCAGGAACAGTTCGACGCGCTCTTCGAGGCTCTGGGCCAGACGCTGCCGGTCAACATCGTGATCCTGGTCGTCAACATGCTGACCCAGACGTTCCTCACCGGCCTGCTGATGGTCGTGGTCGGCAGGGCCGTGCTCGGGCGCTCGATCTCGTTCGGCGAGGCGTGGCAGGAGCTCAAGCCGCTGGTGCTGCCGCTGCTCGGGCTCACGCTGCTGATCTCGGTGATCGTCGCGGTGGGCACGCTGCTGTTCATCATCCCCGGCATCGTCGTGTACGTGCTGCTGAGCCTGGCTCCGCCCGCGCTGATCCTGGAGCGCGGCAAGGTCGGCAAGTCGTTCGGCCGCTCGGCCGGGCTGGTGCGCGGCTCGTGGTGGCGCGTGTTCGGCATCCTGCTGGTCGCGCTGATCATCACCGTGGTGATCAGCCTGATCATCCAGATCCCGTTCGGTTTCGCGGGTGGAGCCGACATCGGCCAGGGCGCCTCGACCGGTGAGCTGCTGATCGGCGAGGTCGGCAGGGCCGTGGCCCAGACCATCACGGTGCCGTTCGCCGCGGCCGTCACCGCGCTGCTCTACATCGACCAGCGCATGCGCCGCGAGGGACTGGACAGGGAGCTCGCGCGCGCGGCCGGCGGCGAATGATCCGACTCGCCGAGGTTCCCGTCGAGCTCGGCCGCGACGAGGCCCAGCGGGCCGCGCGTGCCGAGCTCGCGGACCCGGCGTACCAGGCGGCGCAGCCGGGGTGGTTCACCCGAGCCGTCACCTGGGTGGCCGACCGCATCGCGGACTTCTTCGCGGGTCTCGGTGGCACGCCGGGCGGCGTGGCGGGGCTGGTGCTGGTGCTCGCGCTGGTCGTCGTGCTCGTGGTGGTGGTGCGGCTGCGCACCGGCAAGCTCGCGCGACCGCGCCGCGTCCGAGGTGCCGTGGTGTTCTCCGGAGCGCCGAGGACGGCGGTCGAGCACCGGCTGGCCGCCGAGCGCGCGCAGGCCGAGGGCGGCCACGCCGAGGCCGTGCGTGAGTGGTTCCGCGCCGTGGTGCGCGAGCTGGAGGAACGCGGGGTGCTCGACGAGCGCTCCGGTCGCACAGCCGTCGAGGCCGCGGCCGACGCGGGCAGGCAGTTGCCCGGTGTCGCCGCCGAGCTTCGCGCGGCTGCGACGGTGTTCGACGACGTGCACTACGGCGATCGCCCGGCGTCGGCAGAGGCCGTCGAGCGCCTCGCCGCGCTGGACGCGTCGGTGCGCGAGCGGCGGCCGGTGGCGCGGTGAGCACCTCCGTCTCTCCTGACGCCGCGAGGATCTGGCGTGCCGCGAGGGCCCCGTTGGTGATCGCCGTCGCCGTGCTCGTCACCGCCGTCGTGCTGACGCTGGCGAACAGCGATGACGCCGGCGAGCTCGACACCGGCTCGGCGGGTGAGAACGGCAGCAGGGCCGTGGCCACCCTGCTGACCGAACAGGGCGTGCGCGTGGAGCCCGCGCACAGCAGCGACGGGCTCGACCCGTCGGGCGCGACGCTGCTCGTGACGCGGCCGGAGCTGGTGTCGGTCGGCACCCTGCGGCGGCTCACCGAGAGCGCGGACTCCGTGGTGCTGCTCGCGCCCTCGCAGACGACCCTCGACGCGGTGGCGAGGGAGCTCGCCGACGCGGGCACACTGCCGGAGCAGGTGCGCGAGCCCGGCTGTGCCGTGCCCGCCGCGACCGCCGCGGGCGCGGCGACCCTTGGTGGAGTCCGCTACGCCGCCACCGTCACCTGCTACGACGGCGCGCTCGCCACCGCGGGCCCGGTGACCGTGCTCGGTACGTCGACCCCGTTCACCAACGCCGCACTCGACGACGAGGGCAACGCGGCACTGACCCTGCGCCTGCTCGGCGAGCACGAGCGGCTGGTCTGGTACCTGCCCTCGGCGGGCGATCCCGGCCTGCGCGGCGGTACCGAGAGCCTGACCGACCTGCTGCCCGACGCGTGGGTTTTCGGCGCGGTCCAGGTGGCCGTGGCAGCCGTGCTGGTGGCGCTGTGGCGGGCGAGGCGGCTCGGTCCCGTGGTCACCGAGCCGTTGCCGGTGGCCGTGCGCGCCGCCGAGACCGTCGAGGGCAGGGCCCGGCTCTACCGCGGCGCCGGTGCCACCGACCACGCCGCCGACGCGCTGCGGCGCGCGAGCATCGACCGGCTGCGGCCCGCACTGGGCCTGCCCGCCGACGCGGAACCGGACGCCGTCGTCGCGGCGGTCGAGGCCAGGACGGGCCGGCCCGCCCGTGCGCTGCTGTACGGTCCGCCCCCTGCCGGCGACGCCGCGCTCGTGCGGCTCGCGAACGACCTGGACGCACTCGAGAACGAGGTTCGCCTGTGACCGCACCGACAGACGCCCGGCAGTCGCTCATCGCGCTGCGCTCCGAGGTCGCCAAGGCCATCGTGGGCAACGACGCCGCCGTGACCGGGCTGATTCTCGCGCTGCTGTGCCGGGGCCACGTGCTGCTCGAGGGCGTGCCGGGCGTCGCCAAGACCCTGCTCGTGCGCACCCTCGCCGCCGCGCTGAACCTGCGCACCACCCGCGTGCAGTTCACCCCGGACCTGATGCCGGGCGACGTCACGGGCTCGCTCGTCTACGACCCGAACTCCGCGGAGTTCTCGTTCCGCGAGGGCCCGGTGTTCACCAACCTGCTGCTCGCCGACGAGATCAACCGCACCCCGCCGAAGACGCAGTCGGCGCTGCTGGAGGCGATGGAGGAGCGGCAGGTGTCGGTCGACGGCACCCCGAGGCCGCTGCCGGGTGTGTTCGTGGTGGTCGCGACGCAGAACCCCGTCGAGTACGAGGGCACCTACCCGCTGCCGGAGGCCCAGCTCGACCGGTTCCTGCTCAAACTCACGATGCCCGCGCCGTCCAGGGAGGACGAGATCGCCGTGCTCACCAGGCACGCAGACGGTTTCGACCCGAGGGACCTCGGCGCGGCGGGGGTCCGGCCGGTCGCGGGGGAGGCGGAGCTGGCCGCCGCGCGGGCCGCGGTGCGCGAGGTGACCGTGGGCCCCGAGGTCACCGGCTACGTCGTGGACCTGTGCCGCGCCACGCGTGAGGCGCCGTCGGTGCGGCTGGGCGTCTCGCCGCGCGGGGCGACGGCGCTGCTGTCGGTCGCGCGGGCGTGGGCGTGGCTGTCCGGACGCGGGTACGTGACGCCCGACGACGTGAAGACGCTGGCGCGCCCCGCGTTGCGGCACCGCGTCGAGCTGCGGCCCGAGGCGGAGCTCGAGGGCGCGACCGCCGACGGACTGCTCGAGCGCGTCCTCGCCACCGTCCCGGTACCCCGCTGATGGCGCTCACCGCGCGGACCCCGCTGCTCGCCCTCGTCGGCGCGCTCGTCGTGGCGCTGCTGGCGCCGTCGGTGGCCGGGGTGCTCGTGGTGTGCGCGGTGCTGCTCGCCGGTGTGCTCGCCGACCTGGCGCTCGCGGGCAGCGTGCGGGCGCTGACGTTCGCGCGCGACGGCGCCACGGCGGTGCGGCTCGGCGAGGAGGCCGAGGTGCGGCTGCGGGTGACCAACCCCGGTGGGCGCGGCGTGCGCGGGATGCTGCGCGACGCGTGGCAGCCCAGCGCGGGCGCGAGCCCGCGTGCCCACGACCTCGACGTGCCGCCGGGCCAGTCCCGCACCGTGGTGACGCTGCTGCGTCCCACGCGGCGCGGCGACCGCCTGGCCCACCGGGTCACCGTGCGGGCTATCGGCCCGCTCGGGCTCGCGGCGCGGCAGGGCTCGCACGAGGTGCCGTGGGCGGTGCGGGCGCTGCCGCCGTTCCACAGCAGACGGCACCTGCCCGGCAGACTCGACCGGCTGCGCAAGCTCGACGGTCGCAGCGCCGCGCACGTGCGCGGGCAGGGCACGGAGTTCGACTCGCTGCGCGAGTACGTGCTCGGCGACGACGTCCGCTCGATCGACTGGCGCGCCACGGCGAGGGCGTCCGACGTCATGGTGCGCACGTGGCGGCCCGAGCGCGACCGGCACGTGCTGCTGGTGCTCGACACCGGGCGCACGGCGGCGGGCCGGATCGGCGACGGCACCCGGCTCGACGCCGCGATGGACGCGGCACTGCTGCTCGCCGCGCTCGCCGCCCGCGCGGGCGACCGGGTCGACCTGCTCGCCTACGACCGCGAGGTGCGGGCCAGCGTGCAGGGCGTCGCCGCGGCGCAGTTGCTGCCGTCGCTGGTGACCGCGATGGCGCCGCTGGAGCCGAGGCTCGTCGAGTCCGACGCGCGTGGGCTGACCGGCGAGATCCTGCGCCGCACCCGGCGCCGCTCGCTCGTGGCGCTGCTGACCGGATTGGACGCCGCCCCGCTGGAGGAGGGACTGCTGCCGGTGCTGCCCTCGCTGACCGCGCGGCACCGGCTGCTCGTCGCCGCCGTCGCCGATCCCGCGGTGGCCGCACTCGCGCGCGGCAGGGGCGACGCCGAGGCCGTGTACGGAGCCGCCGCGGCCGAGCGCACGCTTGCCGAACGCCGCCACGTCACGGCGCTGCTCACCCGGCACGGCACCGAGGTGGTGGACGCGGAGCCCGACGCGCTGCCGCCCGCACTCGCCGACCGCTACCTCGACCTCAAGGCCGCGGGCAGGCTCTAGGTGTATTCGGTCCTCACCCGGACGCGGGCAGCGTGTCCCCGGTGTGGGCCGCGGCGATGTCGCCCGTCTCGCCCTCGTGCGCGGCGCGCCTGCCGAGCACGAACACGTAGGCGAGGAACGCGACCTCGGCGAGACAGCCGATGCCCACGCGCGCCCACGTCGGCAGGCCCGAGGGCGTCACGAACGCCTCGATCACGCCCGAGATCAGCAGCACGCACACCAGCCCCAGCGCGATCGCGCCCACCGCGCGGCCCGTCTCGGCCAGCGCCACCGACCGGGGCCTGCCTCCGGGGTCGATCACCGTCCAGCCCAGCCGCAGTCCCGCGCCCGCGGCGACGAACACCGCCGTGAGCTCCAGGAGCCCGTGGGGCGCGAGCAGCCCGAGGAAGAACTCACCCCGGCCCGCCGAGGCCATCAGCCCGATACCGACCCCGAGGTTCAGCGCGTTGAGCCAGAGGATCAGCACCACCGGCACGCACAGCAGCACCCCGAGCAGCAGGCACGCGGCCGCCACCTGCGCGTTGTTCGTCCACACCTGGGCGGCGAAGGAACCGGCCGGACCGCTGGAGTAGTAGGACTCGTAGTCGCCGCCGGGCTCGGTCATCGCGCGGATCTGCTCGGGGGCGGCGATGGTGGCGCGCACGCGTTCGTCGCCCGCGACCCACGCCGAGAGCACGCCGGTGACCACCACGAACACGGCCGCCGTCGAGAGCCACCACGGGCCGCTCCGGTACAGCGCGGCGGGAAAGCGCCGCGTGAAGAACGACGCCACTTCGCGCCAGGCCGGGGTGTGCGTGCCCGTCACCGCTGCGCGGGCCTTCGCCACCAGCGACGACAGCCTCGCCAGCAACGCCGGGTCCGGAGCCGTGGAGCGCACAATCGACAGGTGTGTGGAGGCGCGCTGGTAGAGCCGCACCAGCTCGTCGGCCTCCTCGCCGCGCAGCCTCCTGCCCCTGCGGACGAGCTCGGCCAGCCGGTCCCACTCGGCGTGGTGCGCGGCGACGAACACATCGAGATCCACGCGAACACCCCTGCCGCGACGTGAGCACCTGAACGCACACGATACTGGTGGTGTGCAGCAGGAATCCGATCTCGTCACCGGCGATGCCGTCGTGCTCGAACTGCGACTGGCCCGCTCGGCCAGCCGTGCGCTCGGCTACGGCCTCGACCTGTGCGTGCAGCTCGCCTCGCTGCTGCTCGTGGGACTGGTCTTCCTGTTCGCGGGGGTACCCGACGACACCGCGCTGGTGATCGCGATCGTCACCTCCGTGCAGCTGCTCGTGCTCGTCGGCTATCCCACGATCTGCGAGACCCTCACCAGGGGGCGCACGCTCGGCAAGGCCGCGTGCGGCCTGCGCGTGGTGCGCGACGACGGCGGCCCGATCCGGTTCCGGCACGCGCTGATCCGGGCACTCGCGGGCGCGTTCGTGGACTTCGGTCCCTTCGGCGCGTGGAGCGTCGTCGGATTCTCGACCTCGCTGGCCTCGGTGACGAGCAAGCGCGTCGGCGATCACCTCGCAGGCACCGTCGTGATCCGCGAACGCGTGCCGCAGCAGTACGAGCCAGGGCTCTCGATGCCACCGGCGCTGGCGGGCTGGGCCGCCTCGCTCGACCTCTCCGGGCTGACGCCCGCGCTCGCGCTCTCGGCGCGTCAGTACCTCGGGCGCTATCACGAGCTCAACCAGGTCTCGCGTGATCGGATCGGCGCCGAGCTGGCTGGCGAGGTCGCCGCGAGCATCGGCGCGCCGGTGCCGCCCTACACCCCGGGCTGGGCGTATCTGACGGCCGTGCTGGCCGAACGACAGGCCCGCGACTGGGCCAGGCTGTCGCCCGCTGCTCCGGTTCAGCAGCCGGTTCAGCCGCCCGTACAGCAGCCACAGTCCCCGCCGCCAGTGCAGTCCACTTCGGACCAGCCGGGCGACTCGCCGTTCGCGCCGCCTAGCTGAGCGCGGCGGCCACCAGTTCGTCGCTGAGTAGCCGCAGGTTCTCTCTGGCCTTCGGGTGAGTGGCCTGCCAGTGCGGCTCGGCGAGCCGCGTCCCGGCGAAGTAGCGACCGCTGACGTCGTCGAGGTCGCCGGAGGTGATCAGCCGCAGCGTCGCCTCGGCGCCCTCGTCGAGTGTGCTGTGCGGTGCGGTTCCGGTCTCGAGCACCATCGTGGTGGGCATGAACGTCGCGGGGTGCAGCGTGTTGACGGTGATGCCGCTGCCCTGTAGCTCCTCGGCGAGGTCGACGGTGAACATCACCTGCGCGAGCTTGCTCTGCCGGTACGCGCGGCCACCGTCGTAGCTCTCGTGCAGCAGCGGGTCGGCGAAGTCGATCTCCTGCTGGCCAGCCGAGGCGACGTTGACGATCCGCGCGGGCGCGCTGAACAGCGGCAGCAGCTTGCGCGTGAGGTGGTAGCCGGCGAGGTAGTTGACCGCGAAGCGCAGCTCGACGCCGTCCGCGCTTTCCTCGCGGGCCGCAGGCTCGGCTCCCGAACCGACGCCCGCGTTGTTGACCAGCACGTCGAGCCGGTCGTAGCGCTGAAGGATCTCCTCGGCCAGCCGGTCCACCTGACGCAGCTCGGCGAGGTCGGCGCGTTCGGTCTCCACCCCGAGCTCGGTGCGCAGGGTCCGCAGCTTGGCGGCGTCGCGGCCGTGCGCGACCACCGTCGCTCCGCGTCGGGCCAGCTCACCGGCCAGGTGGCGGCCCAGCCCGTCGGTGGCCCCGGTGACGAGAATCGTCTGTTCGCTGAGGGGTCTCATGTGCCGCCCGTCGACGTGCGTGGCTCCTGTCTCGAATCCCCGAACCTACCCGGTCCGGGCGGGACAGCGGAGCGGCCGCACTCCCGTAGGGTGTGAACATGGCCGTACCCGAGCTACACAGACTGACTCTCGACAACGGCCTGCGGGTCGTGCTCGCCCCCGATCGCACCGCACCGGTCGTGGGTGTCAGCGTGCACTACGACGTGGGCTTTCGCTCCGAGCCGGAGGGGCGGACCGGGTTCGCGCACCTGTTCGAGCACCTGATGTTCCAGGGTAGCGAGAGCCTCGAGAAGCTCGCGCACTTCCGGCACATCCAGGGCAGCGGCGGAACCTTCAACGGCTCCACCCATCCGGATTACACGGACTACTTCGAGGTGCTGCCCTCGGCCGCGCTCGAGCGCGCGCTGTTCCTCGAGGCCGACCGCATGCGCGCGCCGAAGCTGACGCAGGAGAACCTGGCGAACCAGATCGACGTGGTGAAGGAGGAGATCCGCCTCAACGTGCTGAACCGGCCCTACGGCGGGTTCCCGTGGATCCTCCTGCCGCCGGTGCTCTACTCGACGTTCCCCAACGCGCACAACGGATACGGGGACTTCACCGACCTCGAACAGGCCACGCTGGACGACTGCGCGGCCTTCTTCGACACCTTCTACGCGCCGGCCAACGCGGTGCTGACGGTCGCAGGCGACTTCGAGCTCGACCGCGCCCGCGACCTCATCGACAAGCACTTCGGTGACGTGCCCGCGCGGCCCAAGCCGCACCGGCCTTCCTTCGCCGAGCCGAGGCCCACGTCGGAGCTGCGCGACATCCACACCGACCCGCACGCGCCGTTGCCCGCCCTCGCGGTCGGCTACCGCATGCCCGACCCGGTCAACGAGCTCGACGGCTACCTGGCCCACCTCGTGCTGTCCGGGGTGCTCTCCGACGGCGACGGCTCGCGGCTGCAGCAGCGGCTCGTGCACCGGGAGCCGCTGGTCACCGACATCAACGCCGGCGCGGGCCTGTTCGGCCCGTTCGAGGCGCGCGACCCGGACACGTTCTCGGTCACGGCCGTCCACGCGCCTGACGTCAGCGCCGACCGCGTGCTCGGCGCCCTCGACGAGGAGCTCGAGGCGCTGGCCAGCACCCCGCCCGGCGAGCAGGAGCTCGCGAAGATCACCGCCAGGTGGAGTGCCAACCTGCACTCCGAACACGACCGGCTCGTGTCGCGCACGCTCGCGCTCGGCGCGTTCGAACTGCTCTACGGCGACCCCGCGCTCGCCTACGGCGTGGCCGACCGCATCGCGGCCGTCCGGCCGGAGCAGGTCGCCGAGGCCGCGAAGGGCCTGCGCCCCGACTCGCGTGCCGTGCTCGTCGTCAAGCCACAGGAGGGACAGGCCCAGTGACCGCAGCGACACACCGCAGCGCGGAGGAGATCGGGCGCACCGCGGCGGGGCCGCGCGAGCTGCCCGCGCTCGGCGAGCAGCGGGCAGCCGCCGACCTCACCCACGTCGACACCGTGCTCGCCAACGGCCTGCGCGTGCTGGCCGTGCGCAAGCCCAACGTGCCGATGGTCGAGGTGCGGATGGCGATCCCGTTCGCGGGCGACGACCCGCTGCACTCGGCCACGGCCGAGGTGCTGGCGGAGACCATCGCGACCGGCACCCGCCGCCGCGACCGGGTCGCGATCGACACCGAGCTCGCGCTCATCGGCGGCGACCTCGGCACGGCCGTCGACCCCGAGCACCTCTCGGTGTCGGCCAGCTCGCTGGCGAGCGGCCTGCCCACCCTGCTCGACGTGCTCGCCGACATTCTCACCGAGGCGTCCTATGTGGACAACGAGGTGAGCAGGGAGGCCGAGCGTCTCATCGAGCGGCTCGCCGTCGCCCGCACGCAGCCGCGCGTGATCGCGCGCGAGGCGCTGCAGCGCCACCGCTACGGCACCCACCCCTACACGCGGGAGGTGCCGGAGCCCGACGACGTCGCGCAGGTGACGCCCGAGCTCGTGCGCGCACTGCACGCCGACGCGCTGCTGCCGCGGGGTTCGGTGCTGGTGATCGTCGGCGACATCGACCCCGACGCCGTCACGGGCCAGATCGAGCGGGCGCTGTCCGCGTGGAGCTCCGACAAGGCCGCTCGCGAGCTGCCCTCGCTGCCGGAGCTGGCGGGCGGCAATCTGCTGCTCGTGCCCAGGACCGGTGCCGTGCAGTCGCAGCTGCGGCTCTCGGCCCAGTCGGTGTCCAGGACCGACTCGCGCTACGCGGCGCTGCAGCTGGCCAACCTGGCCTTCGGCGGGTACTTCTCGTCGCGGCTGGTGGAGAACATCCGCGAGGACAAGGGCTACACCTACGGCGCCCACTCCGGCTTCGAGTTCACCGGGCAGAACGCCACGGTGCAGGTGGAGGCCGACACCGCCAACGAGGTCACCGCGGCCGCGCTGCTCGAGACGCGCTACGAGCTGGGCAGGCTCGGGCTCGTGCCGCCGACCGACGCCGACGTGGAGTCGGTGCGGCAGTACGCGATCGGCTCGCTCCTGATCGGCGCCTCGTCGCAGGCAGGGCTGGCGGCCCAGCTCCTCGGCCTCGCCGCCGTGGGTCTCGGGGCGGAGTGGCTGAGCGGGCACCCCGCGCGGATCGCGGCCGTGACCACCGACGAGGTGGCGCAGGCGGCGCTCGACTTCTTCGCGCCAAGCCGGTTCACCGGCGTGGTGGTGGGTGACGCCGAGACGCTGGCTCCGCAGCTGAGGTCGCTGGGCGGCGTGACCGTGGAGAGCTCCGAGTCATGACCGGCGCACCCTTCCAGCTGGGTGCGCTGCCCGCGCTGTCTCGGTCCACTGTGGATCGTCAGGAGACGTTGCGGACCGATCCGGAGCGGCTGCGCTCGCGCTGGCCGGACGCCAGGGTGCTGCAGGTCGACAGGTACGGCCGCACCCCGGTGCCGCTCGAGCGCGTGGTCCCCCGGTCGGCGGAGGCCATCCCGCTGTCGACGCGCAAGGCACTGAGCTTGGGTGAACAGCCGCCCGACACGGCGTCGTTCCTCGGACAGTGGCAGGACACCGACTACTGGGCGGTGCCCGCCGATCCGCCGGAGGACGCTGAGACGGTGGAGATCGAGGGCAGCTGGGGCGTGCGTCAGCAGGCTCCCATCGCCGAGGGCGAGGCGTGGGTGGAGCTGCGCGGCCACGGCTCGCTGCTCGACGACACCTCCGCCGGCCTGCTCACCACCGCCGAGGCGTTGCGCAACTGGCACTGGCGAGGCCGGTTCTGCGCCCGCTGCGGCGGCGCGACCCGGCGCAGGCAGTTCGGCTGGGCCACCCAGTGCGAACAGTGCGGACGCGAGGAGTACCCGCGCACCGACCCCGCCGTGATCTGCCTCGTGCACGACGACGTCGCGGACAACGGCGAGCACGTGCTGCTGGCCCGCCAGCCCGTCTGGCCGCCGAAGCGCTACTCGGTGCTGGCCGGGTTCGTCGAGGCCGGTGAGTCGCTGGAAGGCTGCGTCGAGCGGGAGATCCGCGAGGAGGCGGGCGTCGGCGTGTTCGGCATCCGCTACCTCGGCAGCCAGCCGTGGCCGTTCCCGCGCTCGATCATGCTCGGCTTCGCGGCCAGGGCCGACGTCGACGCCCCGCTGTATCCCGCCGACGGCGAGATCGAGGAGGCGAAGTGGGTGCGCAGGGCCGAGGTGCGCGCGGCGTTCGCGGGCGAGAACCCCGACCTGCTGCTGCCTGGCAACTCCTCGATCGCGCACGTGATGCTGAGGGCCTGGGCGCGGGCCGAGCCGTAGGCCTCCGGGCGGTCCAGTAGTCTCGCCGCATTCGGGCTGGAGATCGGGGGAGTTCCGAGTGAGCGCGGCACGGGCCATCGGACTGCTGTTGGGTGTGGTCGCCGACGGAGCGATCGGCGACCCGCGACGCGGACGGCCCGGCACCGGGCTCGCGACCGTCGCCGCCGCGGCCAGGAACCGCCTCTACGCCGACCACCCGGCTCCCGGCATCGCCTACGCGGGCACGCTCGCGGGCGGAGCCGTGCTGGCCGGGGTGCTCGTCGAACGCGTCGGCCGCAGGCATCCGCTGCTGCAGGTCGCGGGCACCGCCGCGGCGACGTGGTCGGTGCTCGGCGGGGCCAGGCTGGTCACCGAGGGCACCGAGCTCGCGCGCGACCTCGAGACCGGCGACCTCGACTCGGCACGCGGCACACTGTCCACACTGGATGGCCGGTCCACCGAGGACCTCGACGTGCCCGCCCTGTCGCGGGCGTCGGTGGAGACGGTGGCCGGACAGACCTCGGCCGCCGTCGTCAGCCCGCTCGTGTGGGGCGCGATCGCCGGGGTGCCCGGGCTGCTGGGCTCGCGCGCGGTGACGCTCGCCCGCGCGGCCGCCGAGCCGAGGGTGCCGCGCTACCGCCGGTTCGGCTGGGTCGCCGCTCGCCTCGACGAGCTCGTCGGCCTGCTGCCGACCCGGGTCGCCGCGCTGCTGACGGTCACCGGTGCTCCCGTGGTGGGCGGGTCGGCGAACCGGGCCTGGGAGGCGTGGCATCGCGACACGGTCGTGCACCCGAGCCCCAACGAGGGCAGGGTGGAGGCCGCGTTCGCCGGTGCGCTGGAGATCCGACTCGGCGGCCGGACGGTGTACCCCCACGGCGTCGAGGAGCAGCCCGTGCTCGGCAACGGCCGCAACCCCGACGCCGGTCACGTGACGCGCGCCGTCGAACTGTCGCGCGTGGTCGGCTGGCTGGCCGGAGCCACCTCGGCCGCACTGGCCCTGACCCTGGGCCTGCGCCGCCGCTGACCCCGCGCACTCACCCCCTGGATGCGGTGAAGGGCACCTTTACTGCATTGAACGCAGTAAAGGTGCCCTTCACCGCGTAGGCACCGGGGGCTACGAGTGGGTGCTCGCCTCTTCGCGTTGTTCGTCCTCGGCGAGGATCTGGGCCACCGACTTGCGGCGGACCTTCTCCTGGCCGGTGCGCTCGCCTGCCAGCGCACCGCCGGGACGCAGCTCCCTGACCGTGAAGTACAGCCAGCCCAGCAGGGCCATGGTGCCGAACGCGATCCACTGCAGCGCGTAGGACAGGTACGGCCCCGCCTGCAGCTGCGGCAGCGGCAGCGCGCCGAGCACGCCGGGCTGCCCGCCCTCCAGCTGGAAATAACCGGGCTGGATGTCGAGGTCGGTCGCGCGCCCCACCACCTGCGAGTTCACCGAGTACGCGTGCAGTTCGCCGTCGGTCGAGGAGTCGGCGAACGCGTCCCGGTTGCCGGGGTCGCGCTCGTCCATCCGGACCCGCGCCTCGAGCTGCACCTCACCCTCGGGGGGCGCCGCGTAGCCGGGCACCCTGGTGCGGTCGTCGGGCCGGAGGTAGCCCCTGTCGATCAGCACCACGGAGCCCTCGGTGGTCTGCAGCGGTGTGAGCACCTCGAACGCGGGCTCACCCTGCACGGTGCGCAGGCGCGCGATCACCTCGTCGTCGGGCAGGTACGTGCCCCTGATCAGCACACGCTGCCATTCGGCGTCCTCCAGCGGCGTCTGGTTCTCGGACAGCACCGCCGCCAGCGGCTGCGGCTGGGCGCCGAACGAACTCGACACGGCCTCGTTCTGGGCGGCGCGTTCGCGGTGCCGGTCGAACTGCCACGGGCCCAGCAGCGTGTAGCAGCAGATCGCGAAGATGAACACGACCGCTGTCAACGCCAGCCAGCTGGGCCTGAGCAGGAGCTTCCACCGCACCCTTCCACGGTATGCCGTGTCCCGCGACACCCAGAGCGCGGGGGACGCGTAGGCCTCCGCGCAGCAGCCCGCGTCGGCGTGACCGAGCGTGATCGGCCCGGCAGGCTAGACGCGCAGTGCCGTGCTCGCCGCGGCCAGGGCTTGACGCGCGTACCCGCCGCCGAACAGCACGGTGTGCACCAGCAGCGGGAACAGCTGATGCAGCGGCACCCGGCTCGCCCAGCCGTCGGCCAGCCGCGAGCCCGCGTCGACGGCCGCCTCGGCGTAGGCGCCGAGGACGTGGTCGAGCAACGGCGTGCCGAACAGGCGCAGCATCGCCAGGTCGGTCTCGCGGTGCCCGCCGTGCGCGGCCGGGTCGAGCAGCCACACGCGGCCGTCGCCGCCCCAGTGCACGTTGCCGCTCCACGCGTCACCGTGCAGCCGCGCGGGCGGCTCCGGCTCGGGCACGAGGTCGGGCAGCTTGGCGCAGACCTCGCCGAACACGGCGGCCTGTTCTGTGGTGAACAGCCCGTCGTCCACCGCCGCGCGCACGTAGGGCTCCACCCGCTCGCCCGCGTAGAAGCTCGCCCAGTCCTCGTGCGGCTCGTTGCGCATGGGGGCCAGCCCGATCCACGCGTCGGCGGGACCCTCCGGCGGCGGCGAGCCGAACGCGGGCGCGCCGCGCAGGTGCAGCGCCGCGAGGCCCCTGCCGAACGCCTCGGCGGCCTCGACGCTCGCCGCGCCCGGCGCAACGTAGTCGAGCAGCAACCACTCGTCGTCGGCGCCGCGCACCGCGGGCACCGGGACGTCGCCGGACTCGGCCAGCCAGCGCAGTCCCGCGGCCTCGGCCGCCACCGCCGCCTCGCCGCTGCCGCGCTTGGCCACCACCTGCCCGCCGCCGGACAGCGTCACCAGCTCGGCGCCGCCGAGCGAGTGGGTGCGACCGGGCTCGACCCCGAGCAGCCGCGACACCGCCGCCCTCGCGTCCGCCACGTCGCCGGTCATCGGTCCTCGGAGACCCGGTCGAGCAGGCCGGGCACCGCGCGCTCGATCATGCCGAGCACGTCGGCGAACCCGTCGCCGTCGCCGTAGTAGGGGTCGGGCACCTCGGAGCCCGGCGGTGCCGTCGGATCGAAGTCGCGCAGCAGCACGACCTTCTCCGGATCGTCGACCACGGCGCGCACGTCGCGCAGATGCCCCTCATCCGCGACCAGGAACAGGTCGGCGTCGAGGTGCTGTTCACCGAGCTGCGCCGCGACGTGGCCGTCGTCGTAGCCGTGGGCGCGCAGTGTCGCGCGCGCCCGTGGGTCGGCCGGTTCGCCGGCGTGCCACGGACCAGTGCCCGCGCTGCTCACGCGGACCGCATCGGAAAGTCCCGCCGCGCGGAGCTGCTCGCGGAAGACGCTCGCCGCCATCGGCGAGCGGCAGATGTTTCCGGAGCACACGAAACAAACGTGCATGCCCACAGTGTGCCCAAGCGCTCGGTTCCCCGAACGAGGGGACACACCCGGTGCGAGCCCTAGCCGCCGGGTCTGCGAACGTACTAAGCTCCCGATCTCGTCAACAGCCCGAGTCTCGCCCTTGTTGGCGGGAGCAAGCAGACACCACAGGTCATTGGGGGCTCCCATTTCCCTGTCCACCGCGAACCGCGTCAACGACGAGCGATCGCCGCTCAACCGGGCCTTGCTCGTCCTTCTCGCCACGGTGCTCGTCACGGGTGGAGCGTGGCTGTGGATCACCCTCGAGACGTCCGCCGCCGACCGGGTTCCGGTCGCCGTGGCCGGAGGGGTCACCGCCGCTCTGCTCTGTGCCGCCGCATTCCTGGCCGCACTGCGCCACCACCAGATCCGTACCGCCACCGATGAGGTCGCCGAGCTGAGGGCCGAGCTCGACCGGCTCGCCGACGACACCCTGCCCGCCGCGGCCCGCAGGCTGCGCGAGGGCGCATCGGCCGACACCGTATTTACTGAAATTCCCTTGCCAGGCAACGAAACTCACGAACGCATCCTGCGCACTCTCACCAAGGAGATCAGCGTCGGGCACCGGCAGCGCGCCGCCGCGATGGCGGCCTGCGCCAACGCCGCGGGCCGGGTGCAGGCGCTCGCGACGAGCATGCTCGCCGACCTCCGCGAGATGGAGAACCGGCATTCCGAGGAAGTCCTCGGCGACCTGCTCAAACTCGATCACAGCACCGCGCAGGCGGGCCGCCTCGCCGACAGCATCGCCGTGCTCACCGGAGCGCGCTCCGGCAGGCGCTGGACCAAGCCAATCGTCATGGAGAGCATCCTGCGCGGCGCCATGGGCCGCATCAGGGCCTACCAGCGCGTGCGCATCCACTCGGCCAGCACCTCCGCGATCGTCGGCTACGCCGCCGAGGACGTGATGCACGCGCTGGCCGAACTGATGGACAACGCCACCAAGTTCTCCGCGCCGTCGGAGGAGGTCCACGTCTACGTCGAGGAGCTGCACACCGGCCTCGTCGTGACCATCGAGGACGGCGGGCTCGGCATGAAGCCGCAGGCGCTCGAGCGGGCCAAGACAGCGGTCTCGACCAGTGAGACACTGGACCTGACCAAACTGTCGGGCACCCGGCTCGGCCTCGCCGTGGTCGGTTGTCTCGCGCGCAAGCACGACCTGCACGTGTTCTTCCGCCCGTCGTCGCGCGGCGGAACCGGTGTGGTGGTGCGGGTTCCGAACCAGCTCGTCACCCAGCAGCGGCAGGAGTTCCCCGACACGGCGCCGCAGCCCGCGGTCCCGGCGGCGAACCCGGTCAGGCAGGCCTTCGCGAGTGCCACGCACGCCGCACCGGCGCAGGACACGATGACCGCGGTGCTCGACGGCGAGCAAAGCCAGGCACCGCAACGATCCCTGCCCAAGCGCCGCCGGGGACAGACACTGGCGAACTCGGGGCAGCCGACGCCCGCGCCGAGGCCGCAGCACCCGCCCAAGCCTCGCACCGACGCCGGTGCGCGGTTCGGCGCCTTCCGCCAGGGCACCTCGCGCAACCACCGGCCGGACCAGGGCCCGGCGTCCCCCTCCGCCAACCCCGACAGCTGAGCCTAGACAGATTGGAGTGAGGGGCGGTGTTCGTGCGCCCCGGAAATCCCGATGACCACGACGAACCCGAATCTCGAGTGGTTGCTGGAGAACCTGGTGGAAAGCACGCCGGGCGCCAACCACGCACTGGTGCTGTCCAGGGACGGCCTGAAGCTGTGTCACACCCGCGCGCTCGGCATCGACAGGGCCGACCAGCTCGCCGCCATCGCCGCGGGCGTGCAGGCGCTGTCGCAGAGCGCGTCGGTGGAGTTCGGTGACGGCACGGGTGGTGTCCGCCAGTCCATGACGGAGTTCCACGGCGGCGTGCTGTTCATCGTCGAGGCCGGCGAGGGCGCGCACCTCGCCGTACTCGCGTCCGAGGACGCCGACGTCGGCCTGATCGGCCACAAGATGGACGAGCTGGTGGAGCAGATCGGCGCGTTCCTCACCTCGCCGCCCCGGCACCCGCGGCACAGCCAGCCCGCATGATGGTCCGCGGGGCAGTCGACAGCGAGGACCCGGACCGGCTCTACACCGTCACCGGCGGCCGCAGCAGGGCCGAGTCCCGCGACCTCGACCTCGTCACCCTGATCGTCAGCGAGGCCGACGCGGCCACCGGCATCCAGTCCGAGCACGCCAGGATTCTGCGGATCTGCCGGTTCCCGACCGCGGTCGTGGAGATCGCCTCCGAGCTCGCGCTGCCCGTGAGCGTCGTGAAGATCCTCGTGTCCGACCTGCTCGAGTCGGGTCAGGTCTCCGCTCGCCATCCCACGGCGCCCCGCGCCAGCGCCGAACTCCCGGATCCCGCATTCCTCAAGAAGGTGCTCGTTGGACTCCACAATCTCTGATGAAACCACCAGGACGCCACTGCCGAGCACGGCCATGGAGGGCCTCAAGATCGTGGTGGTGGGCGGCTTCGGCGTCGGCAAGACGACCATGGTCCGTTCGGTCAGCGAGATCCGTCCGCTGAACACCGAGGAGACCATGACCCAGGCCGGACTCGGGATCGACAACACCGGCGGCGTCGCCGACAAGACCACCACCACGGTCGCGTTCGACTTCGGCCGGATCAGCCTCAGCGAGCAGCTGGTGCTCTACCTGTTCGGCGCGCCGGGCCAGGAACGGTTCTGGTTCCTGTGGGACCGGCTCTTCGCCGGAACCCTCGGCGCCGTCGTGCTCGTGGACACGCGCAGGCTCGAGGACTCGTGGTACGCGATCGACCGGCTGGAGCACCACGGAACGCCGTTCATCGTGGCGCGCAACAACTTTCCCGGCGCGCAGCACGGCCTGGAAGAGGTGCGCGACGCACTCACGCTGTCCCCGGACGTGCCACTGATCGACTGCGACGCCCGCAGCCGCGAGTCGGCCAAGAACGTCCTCATCACCCTCGTCAACCACCTCTACGCGCTCTCGTCAGCCAGGGAGACCGCCTCATGACCGACGTCCCACCCGCACACCACGCCGGGCCCGTGCGGCTCTACGGGCCGCAGTTCCAACAGGACCCGGCCGCCCTCTACACCGAGATCAGGAACACCCATGGTCCGGTCGCGCCGGTGCTGCTCGACGGCGACGTGCCCGCGTGGTTCGTCTGCGGCTACCGCGAGATCCACCAGGTCACCAGCGACTCGCAGCTGTTCGCCCGCGACACGCGGCGCTGGAACATGTGGGAGCACGTGCCCGCGGACTGGCCGCTGCTGCCCTACGTGGCGCACAACCCGTCGGTGATGTTCACCGAGGGCACCGAGCACCAGCGCAGGGCGGGAGCCATCGGCGACGCGCTCGGTGCGTTCGACCAGTTCGAGCTGTCGCAGTACTCGGAGCGGGTCGCCGACGCCCTCATCGACGCGTTCGCCGCCAGGGGCGAGGCGGACCTGATGGCGCAGTTCGCGTCGCGGATCCCGCTCAACGTCATCGCGCAGATGTTCGGCATGCCGGAGTCGCAGACCCCGGAGCTGGTGCGCGACATCTCGGAGTCGCTCGACACCGGGCCGGGCGCCGCCGACGCGTACATGCGGGTGCAGAAGGCGATGGCGGGGCTGCTCGACACCAAGCGCTCGATGCCGGGAGCCGACATCCCGTCGTACCTGCTCGAGCACGATGCCGAACTCACCGACGACGAGATCGTGCAGGACCTGCTGGTGGTCACGGCGGCGGCTCAGCAGCCGACGGCGAACTGGATCGGCAACACGATCCGGCTGATGCTCACCGACGAGCGGTTCGCGCTCACGCTCGCGGGCGGCAGGGAGAGCGTCGGCCAGGCACTCAACGAGGTGCTCTGGCACGACACCCCGACGCAGAACTTCATCGGCCGCTTCGCGACCCGCGACACGCAGCTGGCAGGCATGCGCATCAGGACCGGCGACATGCTCGTGCTCGGACTGGCCGCCGCGAACGCCGACCCGAAGGTGCGCCTGGACTCACCCGCCTCGGCGGGCAACCACGCCCACATGTCGTTCGGGCACGGCGAACACGGCTGCCCCTACCCGGCGCCCGAGGTGGCCGAGGTGATGGCGAGGACCACCGTCGAGGTGCTGCTCGACCGGCTGCCGGACCTCACACTCGCCGTCCCGGCCGAGGAGCTGCGGTGGCACCCCTCGGTGTGGATGCGAGGTCTCGGCAGCCTGCCGGTGCGGTTCACGCCGACGTACGTACCCGTGGAGTTGGGCTGAACCGGACCGGCAGCGATGCCGGTCCACGCGTGAACACGCCCTGTTCGGCCGGAGTCTCGTCGTCGGCGAGCTCCAGGTCGAGCAGGGCGTCGAGCAGCTGGGCCACGCCCACCTCCACCTCGCTCTTGGCGAGCAGCGCTCCCACGCAGAAATGCCTGCCGAGCGCGAAGGACACGTGTTGCGCCGCGGCGGAGAACGCCGTGCCGGTGGGCAGGTCCTCGCGGAAGATGTCGAACGTGTCGGGGTCGGTGAACCGGCTGGGGTCGCGGTTCGCCGCACCGATCAGGCACGTCACCGTGCTGCCCGCGGGCACCGTGCCGCCGCCGAGTTCCACGTCCTCGGCGGGCTGGCGCATGATCATGTGCACCGGCGGCGTGTAGCGCAGGGTCTCCGCGAACGCCCTCGGGATGAGCTCGTGGTCCTCGCGGACCGCCCGCAGCTGGTCCGGGTGCTCGAGCAGGTTCTTGATGATGCTGGCGATCGCCTTGTCCGTGGTCTCGCCGCCCGCGGCGAGCAGCAGGCTGACGAAGGCCTTGATGTCCTCGTCGCTCATGCTCTGGCCGTCGACCTCGGCGGCGCACAGTGTGGACAGCAGGTCGTCGCCGAGGTTCTCCCTGCGCTGCCTGATGATCGGGATCATGTACTCGGCGAGCTCGTCGCGCGTGTGCAGCCCGTCGGCGGCGATCGTCTCGTCCTGGCTCAGGTTGCCGAGGAACGCGATGATCGACGTGTACCAGCGCTGGAAGCGCGCGTGGGCGGAGCGGTCGAGGCCGAGCATGTCGACAATGACGTTGATGGGGAAGTGCCGCGCGTAGTCGTTGACGATGTCGGCGGTGCCACGTTCGCGGAAGCCGTCGATCAACTCGGCGGAGTTGCGCTCGATGACGGGCAGGAACTTCAGCTGTAGTTCCGTGCCGCGAAACGCGGGTGCCACCAGCGCGCGGCGGACGGCGTGCTCGCGTCCGCTCATCTGCAGGATCGTCTTGCCGTGTACGGGTTCCAGCTGCCAGTCGTAGTTGTCGGTGGTGAAAACGGGCTCCTTGAACGCCCTGGCCACGTCCTCGTAGCGGGACACGATGTAGCTCTGCATCGGTTCGTGCCAGATCAGGGGCGCGTCCTCGAGCATCAGCCGGTAGGCGGAGTAGGGATCTTCCGCGAACTCGGCGGAGAGAATGTCAGGTACTTCGCGAGCGGCGGTCATTGCGCTCCTCGGTCAGCCGGAAAATGACCGTCAGAGGCTAGCGATGATCTTGGTCGAGCTGGGTGGCCACGAGGCAAGTTCAGACGGTTGGCCTAAGGGGCTGGAGCGCATGCGAGGATCGGCGCATGTCCGTGACAGTCGCCGACGTCATCGCCGCGCTGGACGCGGCTTACCCCCGGGACCTGGCCGAATCGTGGGACGCGGTGGGTCTGGTCTGCGGTGATCCCGACGAGCCCGCCGAACGTGTGCTCGTGTGTGTCGATCCGGTGGCCGCCACCGTCGACGAGGCGGTCGAGCGGGGCGCGCGGCTGATCGTGGCGCACCACCCGTTGCTGCTGCGCGGGGTGCACGGGGTGGCTGCCGACTCGGTCAAGGGCTCGCTCGTGCATCGCATGATCAGGTCGGGCATCGCGTTGTTCTGCGCGCACACCAACGCCGACTCGGCCAACCCCGGTGTCTCCGACGCGCTCGCCGCGTCGATCGGCCTGACCGTGCGCCGCCCGCTCGCGCCGCACCCGCAGGGCGACACCGGCATCGGCCGGATCGGGGAGCTCCCCGAGGCGGAACCGTTCGCGCGCTTCGTCGAGCGCGTGGGCGCGGCACTGCCCCCGACCGCCGCCGGCGTCTACGGCGCGGGCGACCCCGATCGTCCGATCAGGACGGTCGCCGTCTCCGGCGGCGCCGGCGACAGCTACCTGGCCGCCGCGACCGAGGCGGGCGTCGACGCCTACGTCACCGCCGACCTCCGCCACCACCCCGCCGGAGAGCACCTCGAACAGCACGGACCCGCGCCCGCTCTGGTCGGCGTCACGCACTGGGCGAGTGAATGGCCGTGGTGCGGCCAAGCCGCCGGGGTGATCCGGAGTGCGGGTAACGTCGACGTTCACGTCTCCACGCGGTGTACCGACCCGTGGAACGTCCGAGCGAACGGGAGTACGAAGTGAAGGCAGACGCCGCCCTGCAGCGCCAGCTGCTCGACCTCGCCAAGGTCGACGCCGAGCTCTCCCGGGTGGCGCACCGGCGCCGGACCCTGCCCGAGCTGACCGAGATCACCGAGGCCGAGCAGGCCCTGCGCGAGCGCCGCGACGCGCTGGTCGCCGTGCAGACGACGGCATCCGACCTCGACCGAGAGGTACAGCGCCAGGAGCGCGAGGTGGAGTCGGTGCGAGCGCGTGCCGACCGCGACCGCAAGCTGATGGAGTCCGGCTCGGTGTCGGCCAAACAGCTCACCGACCTCGAACACGAGCTGGAGACGCTCGACCGGCGCCAGTCCGCGCTCGAGGACGACCTGCTCGAACTGATGGAGCGGCGCGAGGCGGTCGACCTCGACATGCAGCGCACGGGCGCCGAGGTGAGCAACGCCGAGCAGAAGCTCTCCGACGCGGCCAAGCGGCGTGACGAGGCGGTGGCCGACCTCGACGTCACGCAGAGCCGCCGTGAGGGCGACCGGGACGGCCTCGTCCCGAGGTTCCCCGCCGACCTGCTCGCCCTGTACGAGCGGGTGCGCGAGCAGAAGAGCATCGGAGCCGCGCTGTTGCGGTCGCGCCGCTGCGGGGCCTGCCAGCTCGAGCTCGACCGCGCCGCGATCGCCGAGATCAAGGCGGCCGCCGACGACGAGGTCGTCCGGTGCGACAACTGCGGCGCCATCATGGTGCGCACGATGGAGTCGGGTCTGTGACCGAGCACGTCGTCGTCGAGGCGGACGGCGGGTCGAGGGGCAACCCCGGGCCCGCGGGTTACGGCGCCGTCGTCAAGGACGCCGGCTCCGGCGACGTGCTCGCCGAGCGCAAGAAGGGCCTCGGCGTGGCCACCAACAACGTCGCCGAGTACAGCGGGCTCATCGCGGGACTCGAGGCCGCCAGGGACGTCGGTGCGTCCACTGTGGACGTGCGGATGGACTCCAAGCTCGTGGTGGAGCAGATGTCCGGGCGGTGGAAGATCAAGAATGCCGCCCTGCAGCCGCTCGCCGACCAGGCGCGCGAGCTGGCGGGGGCGTTCGCTCGCGTGCGCTACGAGTGGATCCCGCGGGCGCTCAACTCCCATGCCGACCGCCTCGCCAACGAGGCCATGGACGCGCAGGCGGGGGGCTCCGGCAAGGAGCCCTCCGCCGCGCCGAAGCAGGACCGCGTCAGCCCCACCGGCTGGACCGGCGCCACCGGTACCCCGACGCGGTTGCTGCTGCTGCGGCACGGCCAGACGGAGATGTCGGTCGACCGTCGCTACTCGGGCCGTGGTGACATCGGTCTGACCGAGCACGGCAGGTGGCAGGCGTCCTCGGCGGCCAAGCGGCTGGCCGGCATGGAGGGCTTCGGCGACGAGCCGCCCGTCGTCGTGGCGTCACCACTGACGAGGACGATGCAGACGGCCCAGGCCGTCGCCGACGCCGTCGGCACGCGCGTGAGCACCCTGCCAGGCCTGGTGGAGACCGACTTCGGCGAGTGGGAAGGGCTGACGTTCGCCGAGGCGTCGCGACGCGACCCCGACGTGCACGCCAGCTGGATGAGCGACACCTCGGTGCCCCCGCCCGGCGGAGAGAGCTTCGACCAGGTGCACAAGCGGGTGCGCGCGGCGGCCGACGAGCTGTTCGAGACCCACCCGGGCCGCACGGTCATCGTCGTCAGCCATGTCACGCCGATCAAGTCCCTGCTGCGAGTCGCACTCGAGGCGGGTCCCTCGCTGCTTTTCAGGCTGCACCTGGACCCGGCGTCGCTCTCGATCGCCGACTTCTACCCCGACGGCAACGCCTCGGTGCGGCTGGTCAACGAC
Source organism: Prauserella cavernicola (assembly GCF_016595675.1). Taxonomy (GTDB): domain Bacteria; phylum Actinomycetota; class Actinomycetes; order Mycobacteriales; family Pseudonocardiaceae; genus Prauserella_A; species Prauserella_A cavernicola. The sequence continues at coordinate 188,982 of NZ_JAENJH010000012.1, forward strand.
ATCTCGCACCTCCGCTGATCGCGCGAGCGAAGGCGGTACCCTCTCCGGGTGGACGAGTTGGCAGGGCGGCCGCGACCTGAGTGGTCGAGGAAAGTCCGGACTCCGTAGGGCAGGGTGGTTGCTAACGGCAACCCGGGGTGACCCGCGGGACAGTGCCACAGAAAACAGACCGCCTCGCGGCAACGCGGGGTAAGGGTGAAACGGTGGTGTAAGAGACCACCAGCGTCCCGGGCGACCGGGACGGCTCGGTAAACCCCACCCGGAGCAAGGCCAAGAGGGAGCTCAGGCTCCTGCGCAGGCGTTCGAGGGTAGCCCGCCCGATGCCTGCGGGTAGGCCGCTGGAGCCTGCCGGCAACGGCAGGCCGAGATGGATGGCCGCCGCCCGCGTACGCGGGGACAGAATCCGGCTTACATGCCAACTCGTCCACCCACCCCCTCCCGCGGGGCTACGGCCTGCGTGGCTGGGCGGAGGCCGGTGTGGTCGCCCGGATGATGGCGGAGTGCATGCCGTCGGCGACGGAGTGGGTCGGCGTGATCTCGACGTCGGTGAACCCGGCCGCCTCGAGGCCGTTGCCGTACTCGGTGAAGGAGAGAGCTCCGGCGATGCAGCCGACGTAGTCACCGCGTTCGGCCCGCTCGGCAGGGGACAGGGCGTCGTCGGAGACGACATCGGAGATTCCGATCCGGCCGCCGGGTTTGAGGACGCGGAAGGTCTCGGCGAACACGGCGCGCTTGTCCGTGGACAAGTTGATCACGCAGTTCGAGATCACGACGTCGATGGTGTTCGCAGGCAGCGGGACCGCCTCGATGGTGCCCTTGAGGAAGTCGACGTTCGTGACCTCCGCCTTCGCGGCGTTGGCGAGCGCGAGGGCGAGCATCTCCTCGGTCATGTCCAGGCCGTAGACCTTGCCGGTCGGTCCGACCCGCCGGGCGGACAGCAGGACATCGATCCCGCCACCGGAACCCAGGTCGAGTACTCGCTCTCCGGGGTGCAGGTCGGCGACGGCGGTCGGGTTCCCGCAGCCCAGCGACGCGGCGACGGCGTCGGCGGGGAGCGTGCCGCGCTCGGTGTCGTCGTACAGCGCGACGCCGAAGTTCTCGTCGAGTTCGATCGGCTCCGGCGCGCAGCAACCTGCGCCACCTGTGGTCACCTGCACAGCGGCTTCGGCGTAGCGCTGCCGGACGGTCTCCCGCAGGTCTGCTGACTGCTGACTCATCACACACCCCTTGTCCTGCTGGTATCAGCGACTCGCCAACCAGCTTGTATCGACGTTTGTGGAAACAAGCTTGCGCCTTGTATCGAAAAACGTCAAGATAGACAGGTGTCGATGCAAGATTCTGGTTGCTGCGCCGGATTGGCTTCTGCGCCGCTGGGCGAGAGCGAGGCCGACGAGCTGGCGCGCGCGTTCAAGGCGCTGGGCGACCCGGTACGGCTACGGCTGTTGTCGATGATCGCGTCTCGTGAGGGCGGCGAGATCTGCGTCTGCGAACTCACGCCCGCTTTCGAGCTGTCGCAGCCGACGATCTCCCACCACCTCAAACTCCTGCGTCAGGCCGGACTCATCGCCAGCGAGCGGCGCGGGACGTGGGTCTACTACCGCGCGCTGCCTGCCGCGACGGATCGGCTGGCGGCACTGCTGGCCTCGTCCCCGCGGACCGTCGAGATCGGCGTGTGAGCACCTCACTCGCACGTCGGGCCGCCGCCGAAGCGCTCGGCTCGGCGGCGTTGGTCGCGGTGGTGGTCGGCTCGGGCATTCAGGCGAGCGAGCTCTCGTCCGACGCTGGTGTCCGGTTGCTGGCGAACTCCCTGGCGACCGTCCTCGGACTCGGGGTGCTGATCATCGTGTTCGGCCCAGTGTCGGGGGCGCATTTCAACCCGGTGGTGTCGCTGGCGGTGTGGTTCAGCGAGCGTCGTTCCGATGGTGGATTCTCGCTGCGTGACGTTGCTGTGTACGCGCCGGCCCAGATCGCCGGCGCCATCGGTGGGGCCGTGCTCGCGAACGCGATGTTCGCCGAACCGCTGGTGAGCTGGTCCACTCAGGATCGCTCGGGCGGGCACCTGTGGCTGGCGGAGGCGGTCGCCACCGCCGGGCTGCTGCTGGTGATCCTTGGTTTGGCACGCGCGAATCGTGCGCACCATGCGCCGCTCGCGGTGGCGTCCTTCATCGGTGCTGCCTACTGGTTCACCTCGTCGACCTCGTTCGCGAACCCGGCTGTCACCATCGGCCGGGCCTTCACCGACACCTTCGCCGGGATCGCACCCGGCTCCGTCCTGCCGTTCATCTGTGCCCAGTTCGCCGGTGCCGTGATCGCTCTCGGCGTCGTCGCGACCGTGTTCGCACGTCCGGCTCAGGCTGCGTACGACCCGGCCGTACGTGCTATCTCGCGGCCCGTGGAAAGGAGTGCCCCGTGAGTGCCCAGGTGCCTCGTCCGTCGGTCCTGTTCGTCTGCGTGCACAACGCAGGCCGCTCACAGATGGCCGCCGCCTTCCTGGCCCACGTGGCCGGAGATCGCGTGGTGGTGCGCTCGGCCGGTTCCGCTCCGGCGGACGCCGTCAATCCGACCGTGGTCGAGGCCATGGCCGAAGTGGGTGTCGACATCTCGGCCGAGGCACCGAAGGTGTTGACCGTCGACGCCGTGCGGGCATCGGACGTGGTGATCACCATGGGCTGCGGTGATGCGTGCCCGGTCTTTCCCGGCAAGCGCTATCTCGACTGGGCGGTAGGCGATCCCGCGGGTGAATCCATCGAGGCCGTTCGCCCCATCCGGGACGAGATATCGGAGCGGGTTCGGAGCCTGGTCGACGACATCGTGTAGTCGAGTGCTGGAGTCCGGAGTGCGGGACAGATCCGGTCCGCGGCCGACTCGTCCACCCCGCGGCCCGCCTCTCGCCGCTACGCTGCCTGCCATGGATCACGAAGAAGCCCGCGCTGTCGCGGCTCGCTGCAACCGTGCTCTCGAACCCCTCCACTCGATGGTCTACTTCGCACCGGAGGCAGAGCAGGCCTACACCGAACTGGGTCTTCCCGGTGGTCGGATGGGCTACTTCGCCAGCCGCGGAGCGCCACTCGGGCCGGTCGGTCCCGCCGTCGTCGCGGCGACGTTCTACAACTTCAATCCCGCGCTCGTCGCCAGGCACATCCCGAGCGCGTGGACCTTCGCGAGCCCCGAGGCGATCGTCGAGGCGCGGTTCCTGGCCGCGGGCGCGGCGCTGCGGCGGCTGCTCGGGCCGGAGCTCGCCGAGTCCGAGGCGCTGACCGAGCTCGCCGCACTCGTGCGCGAGGCCGCCGACGGCTGCGACGGTGACGGCAGGGTGCTCTACGCGGCCCATGCGGCGCTGGACTGGCCGGAGGATCCGGTACTGGTGTTGTGGCACGGAATCTCGTTGCTCCGGGAACACCGCGGCGACGGGCACATCGCCGCGCTCGTCGGTAACGGCCTCGGTGGGCTGCCCGCACTGATCACTCACTGCGCCACCGGCAAGGGTTTCATCCCCGATGTCGCGCGGAAGCTGCGTGGCTGGTCGGAGGACGAATGGGCCGCGGCCACCGACGAGCTGCGCGAGCAGGGACAGCTCGACGCCGACGGCGGGCTCACCGAACTCGGTCTCGCCACGCGGGAACGGATCGAGGAACAGACCAACGCCGCCGCCACGGGTCCATTTCGGTGGGTCGGTGCCGACAAGGCCGAGCGCATGCGGGAGCTGGGCAAGGAGCTGACCCGGCAGGTGCTCGCCAACGGAGCCTTCCCACCAGGGGTCTTCGCTCGGGGTAAGTGATCCGGCCCGGAAATCCCCACAACGGGCTAAGCGTCACGGAGAGTGCGCGAAACGCGGGGTGCGATTGTGCGCGCCGTAGTCGTTGTCGCTCTTTCGGTTGACGGAGATCGGGAGTGGTCCGGACAAGCGCAGTGACCTAGCGGAGCCCGCTTCTGCCGCCGATCGGGGCATGGTTCACTTGTCTCGCCATCATGAAGCGGTGAAAGCCCGTACTCACAGTGAGAAGGATCTACGCATGTGAGTGAGTCCATGCGCACACTAGGAAATCCGGGTGGACAGGGTTAATCCTGGACGCCGTTGCGGCGATGATGGAGGGCGGGCGAATTTCAGTGAGCGCGATCGTGACGGCAACGGAGCGGATGAGGCCGGGATGGCCGGCAGGCCTTTGACCGCTCTCTGTCGTCACGCCATGATGTTGTTCGAACACGGCAAGTGCTGGAACCTCTGTGTGGCACACACCAGTGTGTCGCGCACCACACTCCGGGCACTCGGGAGTACGCGATGACCACGATGACGCTTGCGGCACTGGCGCAAGGCGGAGAGCTCGGCACCGGCAACGTCCGGCAATGGCTCCTAGACAACATTGTCCCGCTGGTTCTGCTCGCGGTCGCACTGCTGCTGCTGTGGCTGGGCGGCGGCAAGGGCGACAACGCCGGCGTGATGCGCAGGCTCGCGGGTGTGGTGATCGCGCTCGCGATCATCGGGCTCGCGGTCAGCGGCCTCGGAGTCAACGTCGGCGAATGGATCGCCGGCCTGTTCACAGGCTGATCGGGAACCGCCCCAGTGCGTATTCGAACCGATGACGAGGTCTACCGGGTTGACGCGGTCTGGCTCGGTCCGCCCAAGGCCACGTTCCCGTGGCGCGCCCGCTATGTGGCGTGGGGCGTCGGGATCCCGCTCTTCCTGGTCACGCTGGGCGTCGAACGCCAACTCGGGTTCGGGTTCGGCTTCTTCACCACGGCGTGGGCATTCGTCATCACGATCGCCCTCACCCGGCTGATCACCTCGAAGATCAGCCACGAACGCCCGCTCGGCGCGGTGTTCGCCATGTGGATGAGGGAGTTGCAGGCGCCCCGCGAGAAGTCGGCGGGCACCGGCGGCGCCGCGAGCGCCAGCAAGATCAAGGTGCGCACCGATCGGCCGAGGCCGAAGCGAGCCAGGGGCACCGCCCGGCGCACAGGTCACCGCCCGGCAGGGCCGGGACGCGCTGTGAGCACGGCGAGCCCGGTCATCTACCCGTCACGAGAGACCACAGCACGAGCACGCCGCCGCCGTTCGTCGGCGCCGGTGGGGAGGTAGTCCTTGTTCGGTCGCGACCGCAGCCGGAACACCCAGCAGCCGGCACAGTCGAACCAGGCCGAAGGCGGCCGCCGGGGCAGGCGGCTGCCCGGTGAGCAGGCCATACCCACCTACACGCCCTCCATCGCGGCGCGCACGATCGACGGGCACCTGCTCCGCACCGGCCACGAGGTCTACGCCTGGTACCGGCTCGCGCCACAGCGCTGGTCGTTCCGTTCCGACTCGCAGCGCCGCGACCTGATCGCCGCGATCGCGGGCCAGTACGCCGAGCTCCAGGGCCGGTGGATGCACCTGCGCGTCACCACCAGGCCGTACCCCATCCGGATGTGGGCCGAGGCGCACGTGCACAACGCGCGCAACCGGCCTGGCGACGTCCCCGGCTCGCTGTCGTTCGACGACTACCTCGTCGGCGAGCAGCAGCAGCTCATGGGCCGTTCCATGGCGGAGAAAGAGGTCTACATCGGCATCCAGGTCCAGACCCGCCGGGTCGTGGACCGCGCCGTCGAGCGTGCGGCTCCGCTGCTGCGCAAGATCCTGCCCGAGGCCGTCGATGCCGAGCTGTCCGCGCTGGACTCCGAAGTGGAGCATCTCGACCAGGTCATCGGCTCGAGCGGGTTCGAGGGCAGGCCGGTGGACGCCGAGGAGATGTCCTGGCTGATGCACCGGTCGTGCTCGCTGGGCCTGCCCGCGCCGCGCAACCTGCCCGCCGTTCCCGGCGCCGCGTGGGAGCCGGAGGACCTCGCGAGTTTCACCGACGCCGCCGACTTCCACAGCGATCCCTACGCCCCGACGGTCACCGTGCGCGGCCGCACCGGCTCCAACGCGGGCGTCAAGCGCCACGTCGCGGTGCTGACCGTCGGCCAGATGCACGGCCTGCAGATCCCCGAGGTGGACGACCCGTGGGTGCAGCACGCCGACCGGCTGCCCGCGGCCGTGGAGTGGTCCGCGCGCATCTACGTGCGCAGGCCCGAGGAGGTCGCGGGCGAGCTTCAGCGCCAGATGAACAAGGTGCGCTCGCAGGTCAAGCACTACACCGACGAACACGAGCTGGAGCCGCCGCAATCGCTTGCGCGGCAGGCGTCGCGGGTCCTCGAGATCGACGACGAGATGACCACGGGCTTCACGGCGCTCGCCACCCGCGTGCGTTCGTGGTGGCGGCTGGCCGTCTCCGGACCCACCGAGCGCGAGGCGCTGCGGCTCGCCCAGCAGCTGCTCGACCTCTACAAGCCCAAGGTCGCCATCGAACACCCCGAGGCGCAGTACGCGCTGGCCAGGGAGTTCATCCCCGGTGAGCCGTTGTCGTCCGGTGCCTACATGCGCCGCGGCTCGGTGGTGTGGGCCGCGTCCACGGTGCCGACGGCGACCGCGGAGGTCGGCGACCGGCGCGGCATCCTGCTCGGCGAGACGTGCACGGCCACGCGCAGGCCGGTCGCGTGGGACCCGTGGATGGCGCAGGAGATCCGCGACGGATCCGGCCTCAGTGCCATGGTCGCGGGGCTCGGTGGCGGCAAGTCCTTCCTCGGCGGTGGCGTCGTCTACAAGACGCTGCGGGCCGGTGCGAGCTGGACGATCCTCGATCCCTCCGGGCCGCTGTCGAGACTGTGCGACCTACCCGAACTGCGGCCGTACGCGCGGCCGATCAACCTGCTCAACGCGCAGCCGGGCATCCTCAACCCGTACCGCGTGGTCGCAGAGCCGATGCTCGAGCACTTCATCGAGGACGAGGATCCCGAGCGCGCGTGGCGTCGCGAACGGGCGCTGGCCGGCGCGACCCGCCGCCGCCTCGTGCTCGACGTGCTCACCGGCGTGCTGCCCTACGACGTGGCCCGGATGCCGCAGACGCGCATCGTGCTCCTGCGTGCGGTGCGGACCGTCGGTGGCCGCTTCGACGCCGACCCCGGGCAGGTGATCGACGCCCTGCGCAGGGACTCCAGCGAGCACCACGAGCACGCGGTCGTGGTGGCGGACTTCCTCGACGAGCTCCGCGAGCGCATGTCGCTGCTGATCCCGGAGGCGGGCGAGGACCCGTACTCCGACACCCGCGACGACCGGCTCACCGTGCTCACGATGGCCGGACTGGCGCTGCCGAAGGAAGGCGTCGGGCGCGAGCACTGGACCGACGCCGAGGCGCTCGGTGTCGAGATGCTGAACCTCGCGGCCTGGCTCACCCAGCGCTCGGTGTACGAGAAGCCGAAGGACCAGCGCAAGGGCGTCTGGATCGACGAGGCCTTCTTCCTGTCCGAGGTGCCGACCGGCCGGGTGCTGATGAACCGCTTCGCGCGTGACTCGCGAAAGTGGAACGTCCGCGTGCTGCTGTCGTCGCAGATCCCCGCGGACTTCCTGCGGATCCAGGGCTTCGTCGCGCTGCTCGACTCGGTCTTCGTCGGCAGGCTGGACGACGACGACACCCAGTCCGACGCGCTGCGCCTGCTGAAGGTGCCGGTGGGCGTCGGCTACGAGCAGGTCGTGTCCGCGCTGGGCAGGCGTCCCGGAGCGCAGCGCGGCGTCGAACGCGACCGCGACCCGAGGCAGTTCATCTTCGCCGACGGCGCCGGTGGCGTGGAACGCATCCGGGTCGACTTCTCCGGCCCGCACCTGGAGCACCTGCGCGACGCGCTCGACACGACGCCGGGCTCGGTGCAGGAACGAACTCCCGCGAAGCCGCAGCGGCAGCAGGAGGAGCCCGGGCACCGCGCGCCGGAGCCCCCGATGCCGGAGGAGGACCTGGAAGAGGACCTCGAGCGCGCGGCCGAACTCGAGGTCGGCCTCACGGAGGAGCAGGTCCTCGACGACACGGTCGACGAACGGGCCCGTGAGCAGGACGGGGACAAGCAACCAGCAAGGGCGGGCAAGAACGGTGGCACCGGCCGGGACGCGGCATGAACACCGTGCTGACGTTGCTCGTCGTGTTCCTGTGCGCCTGGGGCTGGCACCGCGCACGGGACCGGCGGAAGCGAGGTGAGGGCCCCGGCCGGGGCCGCAAGAGACTCCCGGCCCTGATCGCCGCCATCGCGATGCTCGGCCTGCAGGCCGTCGTCACCGCACCCCCCGCCATGGCACAGGGCGGCGGTTGCGAGGCCCCGAACCCGGAACGCCCGGGCTCGGGCATGGTCGGCGCGATCGACCCGACCAAGGGACAGGGTGAGGCGGGCAGCGCCTACCTCGACTACGGCTATGCCGGCATGGTCTGGAACGTCTACGACTGCGACAACGGCGCGCTGGGCATCACCGATCCCAACACGACGGTCGACACGTGGGCCGGTAACCAGCTCTTCAACATCGGCAAGAACATCGTCGGCGCCACCAACTCGTTGCACTACACCGTGCTCGAGGGCGGTTTGCTGAACCCCATCTACAACGCGGTTTCCCAGGGCGCCGAAGCGGTCTACAACAACATCTACGCCCAACTCTTCGGGCTCGCGGCGCTGATCCTCGCGCTCATCATGTTCCGCAACATCTGGCGTGGCGACCTGTCCACGGTCAGCAAACGCGCCCTCCTCGCGATCGGCGGGCTCTGGCTCGCCGCGTCGTCGATGGCCCTGTTGCGCTACTACGACGAGATCGACCGCGCGATCGTTCAGACCACCACGAACATCCAGGCCGGGTTCGTCGATGAGACAGAGGACCGGGTCGTGCGCCACGTGCTGCCGACCGACCTGCACGACAAGGTCGTCTACGAGAACTGGCTTCGGGGCACGTTCGGTTCGCCGGAAGCACCCCAGGCCGAGCAGTTCGGCAGACCGCTGTTGGACGCACAGGCGTTCACCTGGGAACAGATGCGCGGCGGAGACGATGCCGACGAGAACGTTATCAACGGCAAGAAGGAAGAGTTCAAGAACATCTCCACGCAGCTGGGCCCAGCCGCCGGTTACTTCACCGGTGAGGACGGCAGCCGAACCGGCGCCGGTTTCCTCTCCATGCTGCAGAGCCTCGCGTACGCACTCTTCCAGCTGTTCGCCAAGGCTGCGGTGCTGCTCGCGCAGATCCTGGTGCGACTGTTCACGCTGACGGCACCGCTGATCGGCCTGGTCGCGATCCTGCACCACGACATCCTGCGCAGGGTCGGCAAGGTGATCGGCTCCGTGGCCTTCAACCTCATCGTGCTCTCGGTGCTCGCGGGCGTGCACGCGTTGCTGTTGCAGGCGATCTTCGCGGCAGGCAACTCCTTGTCGATGCTGACGCAGATGGCGCTCGCCGGGCTCGTGACGATTCTGCTCTTCCTCGTCGGCAGACCTGCGCGCAGGTTGTGGCAGATGGTCGAGATGTCCGTGAGCATGGTCGGGTCCGCGGTGCCGACTCCTCGCGGTGGCCTGTTCTCCCGACTACGCAAGAAGAGCGACGAACCCACACCGCAGGACGAGTTCTGGCGCAACGTCCGCGACGACGACGAGGCCGCCGGCGGAACGGCGACCCGAGGGCACGCGGGCGCCACGAACGGCGCCCGGTTCCGGCCGGAGGCCACCGTGTTCGCCAACTCGCAACGGCTCGATCCGGGCGGCAACGCGATCCACCCCGCGAGACACTGGCCAGGCCAGGTGGGTGGTGGCATGGACCAGCGGCCCGGTCTGCCCGCCGGTGGCAGCGCACCCGCAGGCGCGTTCTCCGAGTACACGCCCGGCCGCTCGCCCGGCGACTACATGGAGGCGCGCCCGGTGATGATGGCGAGCAGGCGGGTCGACACCGCGCCGGTCACCGACCGGGGCTGGGACCGGGAGGATCCCGATCCGCTCGTCGTGCCGTCGCGGATGGCGTCGACCGGCGTCGGAGAGCCCGCCGCGCAGGCGGCCAGGGAGATGCCGAACCCACCGCCGCCGCCTCCGCCAGGAGCCGCTGCCGCCGCGCCGCAGCAGCCGCGGCGCGTGGAGCCGGAACTCGTGGCAGGCAAGCCCGTGTTCGTGCTGTACCGGCCCTCGCGGGGGCTCGAGGTACGGGGCGACGACGCCCGCGACACCGACCACCTGGTGCGGTAGGGGGTCGCGATGCCGATTCGTACCAACCGCGGCCGCGCGGCCGTCTACCGACGCCTCTGGGGCTGGCCGTTGCGTTCGCCGACGCACCTGATCGGCACGTTCATCGTGGTGGTCGGAGTGCTCGTGGCAGCGGGCATCCTCGTGCCGAGGCTGGTCGGTGACACCGGCGCCGATGCGTCGCCGACACCCGGCGGGCAGTCGCAAGCTCCCGCCGCCGGCGGTTCGTCCCAGGACGACGAGACGAGCAGCACCAGCAGCAGCGCGCTGCCGACCAGGCTCACCGAGCCGCTCGCCACGCCGAGCACGGCTCCGCCCAAGCCCGGCGCCTTGAAGGCGGCGGCGGACTGGGCCTCGGCGTGGGTGAACCACCCCGACGGCATCACCAACGAGAAGTGGCTCGACGGCCTGCGTCCTTACACCACCGAGGAGTACCTGCCGGTGATGCGCAGCGTGAACCCCGCCAACATTCCGGCGACGAAGGTGACGGGCGAGCCGCGCGCCACCGCGTCCTACACGAGTTCCGCCGAGGTGGAGGTCGACACCGACGGGCCCACCCTGACCATCACCGTGGTGAGCACCAACGCCGGCTGGCGGGTCGCTCACTACGACCAGGCGGGTTAGCGTGCGCGCGGGGCTGCTGGTCGCGTGTATCACCGCGGCTGTTCTCACCGTGCTGCTCGCCGTCGGGATGGTCACGATCATCGACAGCCAGCGGCAGCAGGCGCAGGGCGTGACTCCGCTGAGCTGTGAGGCCTCCATCGGACCGACGCAGCCCGGCCAAGCGGGCAAGGGAGTCGCGGACGCGTCCGAACTCGACGACGAGCAACGCGGCATCGTCGCGCTGATCATCTCGATCGGCAAGGAGCGTGAGCTGTCGCCTCGCGCGTGGCAGATCGCGATCCAGGCGGGCATGACCGAGTCGCGGCTGCGCAACCTCACCTACGGCGACCGCGACTCGCTGGGCATCTTCCAGATGCGGCCGTCGATGGGCTGGGGCACCGTGCAGCAGGTCACCAACCCGCCGTACCAGGTCAACAAGTTCTACGACGTGCTCGAAGAGGTCCCGGACTGGCAGAACATGCGGCCCGGCGACGTCGCGCAGGCGGTCGAGCGCTCCGCGTTCCCCGACCGGTACCACTCGTGGGAGCCGATGGCCGTCCATCTGATCGAGAACGTCGGGCAGATCGAGAACGCGTCGGGTTGTGGTGAAGGCGCCGGTGCGGTGTTGCCGCCCAACGAGGTCGCGGGCGGTGCCATCCAGTTCGCGCTGAGGGAGCAGGGCAAGCCCTACGTCTGGGGCGCGACGGGCCCCAACTCCTACGACTGTTCCGGGCTGATGCTGCGGGCGTACGAGGCGGCGGGCGTGACCCTGCCGCGCGTGTCGCGGGACCAGTACAAGGCGGGCGCCATGCTGCCGGTCGAGGAGTCTCAGCCCGGCGACCTGTTGTTCTGGGCATACGACTCGTCCGATCCGAGCACCATCCACCACGTGGCGATGTATCTCGGTGACGGGAAGATGGTGGAAGCACAGCAATCGGGTGTGCCGGTGCACACCAGGGACATCTCGTGGGACGAGGGCGGCCTCCTCCCACAGGCGGTCAGGCCCGGCGTGTGAGTACTACGTGGAGTGAGTGTCGTGGCGAAGAAGTGGGGTAAGCGCGGGAAACAGGCTGGCCAGTCCTCGGGACTCGACGCCGACCCGCGCAACATGTTCGGGATGCCGCAGGCGCCGAGGAGCGCGCCGCCTGCGTCCAGCACTCCGCTCGCCGACCACCTGCGCAGAGGCGGGCCCGGGATCGACCCCGGGTATGTCGTGCTGCCGCGCTCGATCGCCGAGTCCATGCCGCTGCCCTGGCAACAGCAGATGGCGAACCTGCTGGCGCAGTTCCACGAGACGCACGCCCGGTTGTCCTGGCCGACGTACCGCGTGGTGCCGTCCCGGCCCGAGCGGCTCATCGACCTCGACGAGGAGCAGCTCGCCGAGGCCGGCTACCTGGTCGAGATCGATTCCGACGGCGAGATGGTCTACCGCGAGCGCAGCGGCAAGCGGGTCGAGGATCCGGACAACACGACGGTGCTCGTGTCGTGCCTCGACCCGATCGTGCGGGGCGCCCAGCAGGCCGTGCAGCAGGCGCCCGCGCCGTCGCAGGGCAGGCCCGCTCCGATGAACATCGGTCCGCAGCCCGTGTGGCGAACTACGTCGGGGTCGGCGAACCCGCCCGCGCCGCCGTTGCCTCCCCCGCCGACCGCGCGCTCGGTGTCGTCGCCGAAACCGAGGCAGTCGCCCGAGCAGCCTGAGGTCGCGGAGCCGGAGACGGCTGCGCCGAAGCGGGTTCCGGTGGAGGACCTGGACCTGGATCTGGACACCCCGCCGAGGGGAATCCCGATGCAGCAGCCGGTCTCGCGGCCCGAGCCGGCGTCCGCCGCGCCGGGTTCGACCCCGGTTCAGGACGCGCCAGAGGCCGCGCCGCCGGACGTGACGCAGTCGCCCGCGGATCCCGGACGCGCGCTGCCGCAGTCCGGGTCGCAGCCCGAGCAGGCGCCGCAGGCCGGGTCGCAGCCCGAACCGCGCGTCGTCGAGCCGCCGCGGGAACCGGCGCCGCAACCGCGGTCCACGGCCCAGCCGGAACGTGCACCGCGGGATTCGGAACCGGCCCAGCCGGTGACTACGGCGGGCGAGCGTGATGCCGAACGCCCGGTGCGGCAACCCCAGTCGGGGCGGGAGCAGTCGCAGCGCGGGTGGTTCGACGAGATGTCGGACGCAGGCTCGGGTCCGGGTGCGGGTCGGGGTGCCGCCGGTGCCGCACGGGGCGGGGAGTTCGGCCCGACCGGTGACGAACCGACCGAGATCCCGTATCGGTACGACCGCTGAGCGGTGGCCCGGGCGGTCGCGGCGTGCGACGCTCGGGTCATGGCACCGATGAGCAAGGACCCGAACCCGGCCGCGGGCTGGTGGTACAACACGCGCACCGGCGAGGTCGAGCACGGCGAGCTGTCACGCTCGATCGACCGGCTGGGGCCCTACCCGGACGAGGCGTCCGCTCGTCATGCCCTGGACATCGCCAGGGAACGCACCAAGGCGGCCGACAAGGCCGACGCAGACTGGGAAGCCGACGACTGACCGCGATCGCGAGTCGTGCATTCGAGCTCGCGAGTCGTCCGCTCGGGACCGCGGGTTTGTGCGCTCCGAACGGCGAGTCGTGCATTCGACGGGGCTGGTCGCTGGAGCCTGGGCGGCGGAAGCCCGTCCGACGCCGAACGCTGGGTCGCGTGGCTTGGCTCGATGACGTGTGGGCTTGTGCCCAGGCCCGGCGGCATCGAAGCGGCCCGCCGCCGTTGGGGCCGCAACCCGGAGCGCCGAGTTCGCCTTCCTAAGCGCAGAACTCGCGGCCCTGAACGCAAGACTCGCGGTCTGGAGCGCGGGACTCGCGAGCCCGAGTGCAGGACTCGCCGTCTGGAGTGGGGGACTCGCGAGCCTGAGTGGGGGACTCGCGGGGTTGGGTGTGGGACTCGCGCGGGTGGGTTATCGGGTCGTGGCCAGGGGGCCCGGGGTGTAGTCCGGGTCCACCTGGGCGGCCAGTTCCGGGCCCGCCCAGGAGCGCGCGTTGCGCAGGTGGAACTCCACCGCCTGCGCGTGGTAGCGCTCCCAGTCGCGCTCGGTCGCGTCCACTGTGGACAGCATCGTGCGCAGGGTGCCCAGGTTGTGCGGCTCCAGTTCGGTGATCGGCCGCGCCTGACCGCGTTCGGCCGCTCGCACGTGCTTCGACGCTCCGATCCAGCCGAGCAGGTCCGAGCCCACGGACTCGCGCAGGAAGTCGACGTCCTCGTCGTCGGTCACCTTGTTGCCCACCACCGCGAGCCGCACGCCGAAGTCCCGCGCGTACTCCGTGTACTGCCGGTAGACACCCACGCTGCGCACGGTCGGCTCGCACACCAGAAACGTCACGTCGAAGCGGGTGAACAGGCCCGAGGCGAAGGCGTCGGCGCCCGCGGTCATGTCCACCACCACGTACTCGCCCTGACCGTCGACCAGGTGGTTGAGCAGGAGTTCCGCCGCGCCGGTCTTCGAGTGGTAGCAGGCCACGCCGAGGTCGTCCTCGGCGAACCGGCCGGTGACGGCCAGTCGCACCCCGGCCACGTCGCGGACACAGGCGTCGGTGATCGGGTTGTCCTCGGTGGGCGTCATCAGCCGCGAGCCGCGCCCCGGCGGTGTCGTCTTGATCATCGCCGCGGCGTCGGCGATCCTCGGGTTGTCGCCGCGCAGGTACTCCTTGATCAGCCCGAGGTTGTCCCCGAGCGTGGGCAGCGCGTCCGCCTCGTCCTGGCTCGCGCCCAGGCCCACCGCCAGGTGCTGGTTGATGTCCGCGTCGATGGCCAGCACGGGGTGTCCGGCAGCGGCGAGCGAGGACGTGAACAGCGACGCCAGCGTGGTCTTCCCGCTGCCGCCCTTGCCGACGAAGGCGACCTTCACAGCTAACTCCTGAAAACGATGTTGATTTTCATTACGTGTGGGAGGGAAGGTACACCCGCGTGGGAAGGACTCGATCAGGTCATCCACCCGGTTCGGCGAGTTAGGGTTCAGGTGTGGCTCTCACGGTCCACAGGCCGGGTGCCGGCGACTTCGCCTCGCTGCGCGCCGAGTTCGAGCTGCCGGAATCCTTTCCCTCCGAGGTGCTGGCCGAGGCCGAATCCGTCGCAGGCGACCCCGCCGACGACGGGGCTAGAGAGGACGCCACCGGGCTGCCCCTCGTCACCGTCGACCCGCCAGGGGCGAAGGACCTCGACCAGGCCGTCTGCATCGAACGGCGACCGCTCGGCGGCTTCCGGGTGCACTACGCCATCGCCGATCTGGCCGCGTTCGTGCCGCCGGGCGGGCTCATCGACCTCGAGGCGCGCAGGCGCGGCCAGACGCTGTACCTGCCCGACGGCAACGTCTCGTTGCACCCGCCCGAGCTCAGCGAGGGCGCGGCGAGCCTGCTCCCCGGCATGGTCCGCCCTTCGGTGCTGTGGACGATCGACACCGACTCCGACGGCGAGCCCGTGTCGGTGCACGTGCGCAGGGCACTGGTGCGCTCGACGGAGCGGTTCGACTACGACACCGTGGCCGCCGCGCTCGCCGTGGGTGAGGCGCATCCGTCGATCGCCGCTTTGCCCGCGCTCGGCAGGTTGCGCAGGGAGCTGGCCGTGCGCCGCGGCGCGGTGGAGCTGCAACTGCCCGAGCAGGAGATCGGCGCCGGACCGGACGGCGGGTGGGTCCTCACCCGCCGTCCTCGCCATGACGTCGAGGCGTGGAACGCCGAGGTCTCGCTGCTCACGGGCATGGTCGCCGCCTCGATCATGCTGGATGCCGGCATCGGGGTGCTGCGCACACTGCCGCAGGCCGACGACGACACGGTGAACTGGCTGCGCCGCTCGGCGACCGCGCTGGGTATCGACTGGCCCACCGACGCGACGGTCGCCGAGTTGCTGGCCGGGCTCGACCCGGCCAACCCGGCGTCGCTGGCGCTCTACGCGGGCACCACGCGACTACTGCGCGGCGCCGGATACACGTCGTTCGACGGCACCGAACCCGAGTTCGCCACGCACGCGGGCCTGGCCAGCCCGTACGCGCACGTGACGGCGCCGATCCGGCGGCTGGTGGACCGATTCGCCGCGGAGATCTGCCTCGCCGTGACCCACGACCGGCCCGTGCCCACGTGGGTGCGGGCCGCGCTCGCCGAGCTGCCGGAACTGATGAACGCCTCCGACAACCGGGCGGCGAGGGTCGAGCGCGCGTGCCTGGACCAGGTGGAGGCGTGGATCCTCGCCGAGCACATCGGGCGCACGTTCGACGCCGTGGTGCTGCGGGCCGAGGAGACCAAGGCGGAGGTGTTCCTCGAGAACCCGCCGGTGCTCGGCAAGTGCACGGGCACGGGTTTTCCCGACAGCGGCCGCATCTCGGTGCGGCTGACGGCGGTGGACGTCACCAAGCGGAAGGTGTCCTTTGAGCGCGCGTGAGGCGTGGACCGACACGGAGAAGGAGCTGCGCGACGACGTGCTAGCCGGGCGCGGTGCGGCGGTGAACGTCCGGAAGTCGGGTCCGCACAAGCATCTCGTGCCGTGGCTGGTGGACAACGACCTCATCGTCTACATCGGACATCGTGGAAACCGGCACTCGTGGCCGGAGTCCGACTTCGCGAACCCGTTCGTCAAAGAGGCCAAGATCGACAGGGAGGCGATGGTGCGCCACTACCGGTCCTATCTCGAGGACCAGCCGGAGCTGCTGCGGCGACTGCGCGACGGTGAGCTCAGCGGCCGCGCGCTGGGCTGCTGGTGCGCGCCCGCCCCGTGTCACGCCGACGTGCTGCTGGAGTACCGCCGATGAAGGACGACCTGGGCGCCGAGGTCGGCCTGCGCGGCGTGCCGTCTCGTGTGGTGTCGCTGGTGCCCGCGCTGACCGAGGCCGTGGAGGCCACCGTCCCCGGAGCACTCGCGGGTGCGACCGACTACTGCACGCACCCGCCCGAGCTCGCCGTGTCCAGGGTCGGTGGGTCGAAGTATCCGAAGGTCGACGCGGTGCTGGAGCTGGGCCCCGACCTGGTGCTCGCCAACTCCGAGGAGAACCGGCCCGAGGACGTGGAGCGGCTGCGCGCCGAGGGCGTGCCGGTGTGGGTCATGGCCGCTCCGGCGACGGTGCCGGACGCGCTCGCGTCGCTGCGCGCGCTGCTCACCGAGGCCTTCGCCGTCGACGCGCCCGGCTGGCTCGTCGAGGCCGAGGCGCTGTGGGCCGAGCGAGTGCCGATCCGGGCTCGCGCCGTGGTGCCCGTCTGGCGAAAGCCGTGGGTGGTGCTCGGCCGCGACACCTTCGGCGGCGATGTGCTGCACCGCCTCGGCGTCGCGACCGTCTACGGCGAGCACACCGACCGCTACCCGCGTCCGAAACTCGACGAGCTGCGCGGCTGGTTCGACGCGGGGGAGGCCGACCTGCTGGTGCTGCCCGACGAGCCGTACGAGTTCACCGACGACGACGGCCCCGAGTCGTTTCCCGGCACCGAGTACGTGCTCGTGTCGGGCCGTTACCTCACCTGGTACGGGCCGTCGCTGGTCGATGCCCACCGCGAGCTCACAGCCGCACTCCGGTCAGCACGGTGACGCGCTCCTCGGTGAGGTCGGCCATCGCGGCGGCGGGACCCTCCCTGCCGACGCCGGAGTCCTTCACCCCGCCGTAGGGCATCTGGTCGGCGCGGAAGCTCGGCACGTCACCGATCACCACGCCGCCCACCTCCAGCTCGGCCGACGCCGCGAACGCGGTGCTCAGGTCATGGGTGAACACGCCCGCCTGCAACCCGAAGCGCGAGTCGTTGATGCGCCGGAACCCCTCCTCGACGGAGTCGACGGAGTTCACGGCGACGACGGGGCCGAACACCTCGTCGGCCATCACCCTCGCGTCCTCGGGCACGCCGGTGAGCACGGTGGGTGCCACGGTCGCGCCGTCGCGTTGCCCGCCGACGTGGCACCGGGCGCCCGCGGCGACCGCGTCGGCCACCCACGTCTGCACGCGCTCCGCCGCCGCGGCGTTGATGAGCGGGCCCACGTCGGTGCCGGGTGAGGCCGGGTCGCCGGTGCCGAGCGCGCGGACCTTGCCGACGAGCCGCTCGGTGAGCTCGGCGGCCACGTCGGCGTGGGCGTACACGCGCTGCACCGAGACACACGACTGTCCTGCCTGGTACGTCGCGAACGTCGCGATGCGCTCGGCCGCGTGGTCCAGGTCGGTCCAATCGGGACAGACGAGCACGGCCGCGTTGCCGCCGAGCTCCAGCGTGACGTGCTTGCGGGGCACCGAGTCCCGGATTTCCCAGCCCACCGGGACGCTGCCGGTGAACGACACCACGGGCAGTCTGGGGTCGCTCACCAGGGCGGCGGCCTGGTCGTTGCCGACGGGCAGCACCGACCACATCCCCTCCGGCAGGCCCGTCTCGGCGAGCACCTCGCCGAGTGCCAGCGCGGTCAGCGGGGTCGCCGGCGCGGGCTTGAGCACGATCGGCGCGCCGACGGCGAGCGCGGGCGCGACCTTGTGCGCCACCAGGTTCAGCGGGAAGTTGAACGGCGTGATGCCCAGCACCGGGCCCCTCGGCACGCGTCGCACGAGCGCGAGCCGCCCGGTCGAGCCGGGGTCGGTGTCGAGGCGCTGCAGCTCCCCGGTGAACCGGCGAGCCTCCTCGGCGGCCCAGCGAAACGTCGAGGACGCACGGGCCGCTTCGGCGCGCGCCCACGTGAGCGGCTTGCCCGACTCCGCGGTGATCAGCGCGGCGAACTCGTCGGCGCGCTCGGCGAGCACCCTCGACACGTGGTCGAGCGCGCCCGCTCTGACGTACGCGGGCAGTGCGGCGGCCTCGCGGCGCACGGCGTGCGCCGCCGCCACCGCGGCTTCGATGTCCGATGTGGACGGAATGGCGTAGCGGCCTGCCTCGGTGTCGTCGTAGGGGCTGCGCACGACGGCGGTACTGTCTCCGCTCGCCTGTTTGCCCGCGATCCAGAACGGCGTGGTCATCGGGCCGCTTCAGTCCGCACGGCCTGCTCGAGCACGCTCAGGCCCTCCTCCAGCAGGTCCGGTGGCAGCGTCAGTGGCGGCAGCAGCCGCACCACGTTGCCGTCGGTGCCGCAGGTCAGCACCACCACGCCCTGCGCGTGGCAGGCCGCGGCGACCCGCTTGGTCAGCTCGGCGTCCGGCTCGGTGGTGCCGGGTGTGCAGAACTCCGCCGCGAGCATCGCGCCGCGTCCGCGCACGTCGCCGATCACACCCGTCTCGGCGGCCAGCGCCCGCAGCCTCGGCAGCACGGTCTCGCCGATGCCGCGCGCCGCCGTGGCGAGCTCGCGCGTGCGCATCGTCTCGATCGCACCCAGCGCGGCCGCGCACGCCAGCGGGTTGCCGCCGTAGGTGCCGCCGAGGCCGCCGTGATGCACGGCGTCGAGCAGTTCGGCCCTGCCGGTGACGGCGGCGAGCGGCAGTCCGCCCGCGATGCCCTTCGCCGTGGCCACCAGGTCGGGCATCACGCCCTCGTCCTCGCACGCGAACCAGTCGCCGGTCCGGCAGAACCCGGTCTGCACCTCGTCGGCGACGAACACCACGCCGTTGTCGGAACACCAGCGCGACAGCGCGGGCAGGAAACCGGGCGCGGGTGCGATGAAGCCGCCCTCACCCTGGATGGGCTCGATCACCACGGCGGCCACGGCGTCGGCGCCGAGCTGCTTCTCGATCCGGTCGATCGCCGCTGCCGCCGCCTGCTCGCCGGTGAGGCCGGGCGCGTCCCGGAACGGGTAGGAACCCGGTACGCGGTAGACCTCGGGTGCGAACGGGCCGAAGCCGTGCTTGTACGGCATCGACTTGGCGGTCAACGCCATCGTCAGGTTGGTGCGGCCGTGGTAGGCGTGGTCGAACACCACCACGGCCTGCCGTCCGGTGGCCGCCCTCGCGATCTTCACGGTGTTCTCCACCGCCTCGGCGCCGGTGCTGAACAGCGCGGAGCGCTTGTCGAACGAGCCGGGCGTCAGCTCGGCCAGCGCTTCGCACACCTCGACGTAGCCCTCGTACGGCGTCGCCATGAAGCACGTGTGCGTGAACGCCGATGCCTGCTCGCGGACGCGGTCGACCACGGCGGGGACGCCGTGCCCCACGTTGGTCACCGCGATGCCGGAGCCGAGGTCGATGAGCGTGTTCCCGTCGGCGTCGGTGAGCAGTCCTCCGTCGGCGGCCGTGATGTAGACGGGCAGCACGGAGCTGACTCCGGCGGCGACGGTGGCCGCGCGCCGCTGCTGCAGCGCCTTCGAGGCCGGGCCGGGGATCTCGGTGAGCAGCCTGCGGTGAGTCGTGGCGGTCATGCCCCCAGGATGAGTCCACGGCCACGCGACGTCAGCCTGCCGAGTTGTCCAATTTCGGCACTACAATTCGCCATCATGGCACTGACGTTGCGGGCGCTCGTCGCTAATCGCGCGCTCGGGCTGACCGTCCTCGCGGGCGCCGGCGGAATCGACCGCGAGATCACGTGGGTGCACCCCACCGAGCTGCCCGACCCGTCCGAGTTCCTCGACGGCGGGGAGCTGCTGCTCACCACGGGCCTGGCGTTCGAGCACGGGCGCGCGGCCGACTACGTGCGCGGCCTCGTCGGCGCGCGGGCCAGCGGGCTCGGGTTCGGCATCGGGCTCAGCCACGACGCGGTGCCTCCCTCGCTGATCGAAGCCGCCGAGGCCGCCGGGTTGCCGCTGCTGGAAGTGCCCGTCCCGACGCCGTTCATCGCCATCACCAAGGCGGTGTCCGCGGCGCTGGCCGCCGAGCAGTACGAGTCGCTCGTGCGCACCGGCCGCGCCCAGCAGGAGCTCACCAGGACGGCGCTGCGGCGCAGCGGGCCCGGCGCGCTCGTGCGCAAGCTCGCGCAACTGGTCGACGCGTGGGTGCTGCTGCTCGACGGAACCGGTGCCGTGCGCGAGGCCGCTCCCGCGTCCGCCAGGTCGTTCGCCGAGCCGTTGCGGTCGGAACTGCCCCGCGGCGGCTCCCGGCTCGCGACGGTCGCGGGACAGGAGGTGGTGGTCCAGCCGCTCGGCACGCGTACGCGCGGGTATCTCGCGGTCGGTGCGGCCACCCGGCTCGACGCGGCAGCCCAGCACGTCGTCACCACGGCCACGGCGCTGCTCTCGCTGGCGCAGGAGCGCGACCGCGCGCGGGGAGACACGGTGCGCGGGCTCCGTTCGGGGCTGTTCGACCTGCTGCTCGACGGGAGGACCGACCTGGCGCTGCGCACCCTGCGCACGGTGTTCGGTGCCGCGCCAGCCCTGCCCTGTCCCGTCGTGGTGCTGGTGGGTTCCGCGCGGGCGCGTGCCTTCGCCGTGGACGTCCTCGAGAGCGAGCACGAGCGTACGTTCTTCGCCGAGCACGGCGACGTGCTGGTGGTGCTGGGGGAGGACCCCGCGGTCCTGACGCTGCCCGAGCGCGTCTCCGGCCTGCACGCCGGGCTCTCGTCGTCCTCTGTGGACGTCGAGACCGCGTACGAGCAGGCACGGCAGGCCGCCGAGGCCGCGCGTGCCGCGGACAAGCCCATGGTGCGCTTCGCCGAGCACGCCGGCTCCGGAGTGCTCGGGCTCGTCGAACCGCACGCCGCCCGCGCGTTCGCGGAGGAACTGCTGGCGCCGCTGCGCCAGCACGACCGGACCGGACGCGGCGAGCTGCTGGCGTCACTGCGCTGCTGGCTCGAGCACAACGGGCACTGGGACGCGGCAGCGGCGCGCCTCGGCGTGCACCGGCACACCCTGCGCAACCGCATCACCAGGGTCGCCGAGCTCACTGGCCGTGACCTCGACTCGCCAGGAGTGCGCGCCGAACTGTGGCTCGCCCTGCAGGTCTGATCAGGAACCCGAGAAGGAGTCCAGCGCCATGCGCAGACCCGCGAGCATGCCGGGATCGGTGATGGCGTGGCCCGCGCCGTCGAGCAGCATCAGCTGCGAGCCCGGCCACGCCCGGTGCAGCTCGTAAGCCGTCGTGGGCGGGCACACCGCGTCGTAGCGGCCCTGCACGAGCACGCCCGGGATACCCGAGAGCAGTCCGGCGTCGCGGATGAGCTGCCCGTCCGACAGCCACGCGTCGTTGGTGAAGTAGTGCAGCGCGATGCGCGCGAACGGCACCGCGAACGCGGGCGCGCTGTAGCCGGTGCGGTAGCTCAGCTGCGGCACGATCGAGACGATCGCGCCCTCCCACGCGCTCCAGGCCACCGCGGCGCGCTCGCTCACCGCGCGGTCGGGGTCGTCGACGAGCCGCCGGTACGCCTCGACCAGGTCACCGCGCTGGTCCTGCGGCACGGGCGCGAGGTAGTCGGCCCACTCCTCCGGGAACAGGTGCGCCGCGCCGCCGTTGTAGATCCAGTCCAGCTCGCTGCGCCGCGCCGTGAACACCCCGCGCAGCACGAGTTCGCTCACCCTGGCCGGGTGCGTCTGCGCGTAGGCCAGCGCCAGCGTGACGCCCCACGAACCGCCGAACACCAGCCAGCGGTCGATGCCCAGATGCTCGCGCAGGCGCTCCATGTCGGCGACGAGGTGCCAGGTGGTGTTGCCGCTCAGGTCCACGCCGGGCTCGCTGACGTGGGGCGTGCTGCGCCCGGCTCCGCGCTGGTCGAACAGCACGATCCGGTAGGCGGAGGGGTCGAAGTGGCGACGGCTCAGCGGCGCGCTCCCGCTGCCGGGCCCGCCGTGCAGGACCACGGCGGGCTTGCCGTCGGGGTTGCCGCTGACCTCCCAGTAGAGGGAGTTGCCGTCGCCGACCTCGAGCATCCCTGAGGCGTGCGGCGCGAGTGCCGGGTACAGCTCCTCCATGTGCCGCCACGCCTTTCGCTGTGAACGTCCCGTTCGGAAGAGACGTTCATAGCACCCCGGTCAGTGGAAGGCGTGTTCCGGGGCGGGGAACTCGCCGCGCCTGACCTCGTCGGCGAACGACTGCGCCGCGGTGCTCAGCGCACCGGCGACGTCCGCGTAGCGCTTGACGAACCTCGGCGCCTTGCCCCGGCGCAGACCCACCATGTCCTGCCACACCAGCACTTGCGCGTCGCAGTCCGGCCCCGCGCCGATGCCGATGGTCGGGATCGCGAGCTCGTGCGTCACCCGCTTGGCCGCCTCGGCGGGCACCATCTCCATCACCACCGAGAACGCGCCCGCCTCCTGCAGTGCGAGTGCGTCGGCGAGCAGGTCGTCGGCCGCCGAGCCGCGGCCCTGCACCCGGTAGCCGCCGAGGTTGTGCTCGCTCTGCGGCGTGAACCCGATGTGGCCCATCACCGGCACGCCCGCCGCGGTCAGCGCCTCGACGTGCGGCGCGAACCGGCGTCCGCCCTCGAGCTTCACGGCGTGCGCGCGGCCCTCCTTCATGAACCGCACGGCCGTCTCGAGCGCCTGTTCCGGCGAGAGCTGGTAGGAGCCGAACGGCAGGTCGGCCACAACCAGCGCGCGCGTCACCGAGCGGGTCACGGCGCGGACCAGCGGCAACAGCTCGTCCACCGTCACCGGCAGCGAGGTGTCGTAGCCGAACACGTTGTTGGCGGCCGAGTCGCCGACCAGCAGCACCGGGATCCCGGCCTCGTCGAACAGTTCGGCGGTGTACATGTCGTAGGCGGTGAGCATCGGCCACGGCTCGCGCCGGTCCTTGAGCTCCCGCAGGTGGTGGATGCGGACCTTCTTGCGCGGCGGAGTCGCCTGCGCGGACGGGCCGGAACCGTAGGGTGCGGACACTTCGCCGGCACGCTCGTTGTCGGATACGGACATCGTTGTCGACCGTCCTTCCCTCGAGGCCTCGGACGAGGTCCCCGGGTCGTGGATCGTTGATGCGTCGAGCGTGGCACCGCCACCACCGCGCTCCAAGGCCGTGCGACCAGCTTCACACGGCGGTGCGGGACTCCCAACGAGTGAACACGCTGGGTTCCGGAGCGATCGCTGTCGTGATATGACGATCGCCATGCCGCCCGCACTTCACCGTCTGCACACGCTCGCGGCGGTTCGGGTGGTCGGATTCACCCTGGTGGGTGTAGCCACCCTCGCGCACCTGGGCTGGGCGTTGGAGTTCGTGCTCGATACGGGACTCTCGCCGGCGCACTCCGCGCCGGACGACCTCAGCGCACCAGGGCAGCCCTACCGCGAGCTGTTCCGTGCGCTCGAACTGGTGGCCGGCATCGCGTTCCTGCTGAGCTGCGCTCCGCTGGCCCGGCTCGCACCCGTCCAGTGGCAGGCACGCTCGACCATCGCCGTGATCGCCGTGCTCGGCGTCGTCCTGGTCGCGCGGTCGGCGTTCACCCTCGACTGCGCCGGGGCGCTGACCGGCGCGTGCACGGCGGACTTCTCGCCGGCGCACCACGTGCACGTCGCCACGTCGGTGCTGCTGCACGTGATCTACGTGGCAGGCCCGCTGAGCCTGCTGCTCTGGTGGGAAGGCCGCTGGCGGGTGGTGCCCGTGCTGGTCGCCGCGGTCGAGTCGGCCGCGTTGCTCGCCGTGGTCGTGGTGCGGCTCGTCGGCTCCGGTCAGTTCCTCGGCCTGGTGCTGCGGCTGCAGCTGCTCGCGGGCACGGCCGTGCTCGTCACCGGCGCGTTCTACCTGTTCACCGTGGCCCGCGACGTGCGGGACCGCTGGCAGGATGCGCGGCAATGATCATCCGTGCGGAGCAGGAGGTACCGGCATGCCGGGGTTGGTCGGGCCCGTCGCCGACGAGCGCGACGCGCTCCTGGCGTATCTCGCGCAACAGCGATACGTGCTGTGCCTCGCGGCGTATGGACTCACCGACGCGCAGGCCAGTGCCACACCGACGGTCAGCTCGCTCAGCGTGGGCGGGCTGATCAAGCACGTCGCGGCCACTGAACGCGGCTGGCTCGGCACGGTGCTCGGCCACTCGCCGGACGACACGGGCGACTTCCGGCTCGGTCCCGCCGAAACCCTCGCCGACGTGATCGGCGAGTACGAGCTGGTGGCCACCGAGACCGAGGAGATCATCGGCGGCATCGACGACCTCGGCCGGGCGGTGCCGGTGCCCGAGGACGTGCCGTGGTTTCCCGACGACGTCGGCTCGTGGTCGGTGCGGTGGGTGCTGCTGCGCGTGATCGAGGAGACCGCGCGCCACGCTGGCCACGCCGACGTGATCCGCGAGTCGATCGACGGGGCGAGGGCGTTGCCGCTGATGGCCGCGGCCGAGGACTGGCCGCGGACGCCGTGGCTCACGCCCTGGCGCTACAGGTCGAACAGCGTGGGCTCCTCGACGTGAACGCCCTCGATCTCCAGCATCCGTAGCTTCGTCTTCGTGCCGCCGTGCGCCGAGAAGCCGCCCTTCTTGTCACCGGCGGCGAGGATGCGGTGGCACGGCACGATCGGCGGGAACGGGTTGGCGCCCAGCGCCTGCCCGACGGCGCGAGCGGCGCCGGGACCGCCGCCGAGGCGGTGCGCGATCTCGCCGTAGGTCATCGTGGCCCCGACGGGGATCGCCCTGGCGACCTCGTACACCTTGGCGTGGAACGGCGGCACGCCGCTCAGGTCGAGCCGCACGTCGTCGAGCTCGGGCGGGTCCTCACCGCGCAGCAGCGCGCGCACGGCCTCGATCGCGGAGCGCACCGCCTCAGGGGGCTCCTGCTCGACCGCCCCGGGGAACCTCTCCAGGACGTGGCGCCGCGTGGGTTCCGGCCCGCCCTCGGGCAGCCGGCTGCCGAGCACGGCGTGCTCGTCCCACACGATGCCGCAGTGCCCGATCGCCGTGTCGAAGACCGCGAACCCTTGTGCTGCCATGTTCCGAACGGTACGCCCGGGCTGTGACAGAAACCGGCCCGCGCTAGTGGGTCTCGCGCCAGGCGTTGGTCATCGGCAGCCTGCGGTCGCGCCCGAACGCCTTGAACGTGATCTTCGTGCCCGGCGGGTACTGCCTGCGCTTGTACTCGGCCCGGTCGACCATGCGCACGACCCGGTCGATCACCTCGGCGTCGAAGCCGGCGGCGAGCAGCTCCTGGAAGCCGCGGTCGCCCTCCACGTAGTCGTCGAGGATGTCGTCGAGCAGCGGGTAGTCCGGCAGCGAGTCCGTGTCGAGCTGGCCGGGACGCAGCTCCGCCGACGGCGGCTTGCTGATCGAGTTCTCCGGGATGGGCGGCGTCTCGCCGCGCTTCTCCGCGTCGGCGTTGCGCCAGCTGGCGAGTTCCCACACGTGGGTCTTGAACACGTCCTTGATGGGCGCGAACCCGCCGACGGCGTCGCCGTAGATCGTCGAGTACCCCACGGCGAGCTCGGTCTTGTTGCCGGTCGCCAGCACGAGGTGACCCTCCAGGTTGGACAGTGCCATGAGCAGCATGCCCCGCACGCGCGCCTGGATGTTCTCCTCGGCGAGCCCCGTGCCGGCGAGTGACAGCTGGTCGACGTAGACCTTGACCATGTCGGCGATCGGCTCGGTGCGGAAGTGGCAGCCGAGCCTGCGGGCCAGCTCCGCCGCGTCGGACTGCGAGTGCTCCGACGAGTACTCCGAGGGCATGGACACGCCGTGCACCGCGTCGGCGCCGAGCGCGTCGGCCGCGAGCGCGGCGGTGACCGCCGAGTCGATACCGCCGGAGAAACCGAAGATCACCGAGCGGAAACCGTTCTTGCGCGCGTAGTCGCGCAGCCCGGTCACCAGCGCCGACCACACCTCCGCCTCGGTGGGCAGCGGTTCGCTGAGCACGGGCGCGGGCAGCGGCTCGTAGGCGGGCAGCGGGTCGGCGTCGAGCACCCGGCGCGCGACCCGCAGTCCCGCGAACTCGCCCTCCGCGGTGTGCCCGCCGGCGGACAGCTCGAGATCGAGCACCTGAAGGTGCTCCGCGAACTGCGGCGAGCGCGCCAGCAGTTCGCCGTCCGTGCCCACGACGATCGAGTCGCCGTCGAACACCAGGTCGTCCTGGCCACCCACCTGGTTGGTGTAGAGCACCGGCGCGCCGGCCTCGCGGGCCCGGCCCGCCACCAGCGGCAGCCGCACGTCGTCCTTCGACTTCTCGTACGGCGACGCGTTGGGCGAGACCACCAGGTCGACCCCGGCCTCGCCGAGCGCGGCGACCGGACCGCCGTCCTGCCAGAGGTCCTCGCAGATCACCATGCCGATGTCGAGACCGTGCCAGCGCACGACGTCGAGCGTGTGCCCCGGCTTGAAGTTGCGGCGCTCGTCGAAGACGCCGTAGTTGGGCAGGTGGTGCTTGTACTGGGAGGCCACGATCCCGCCACGCAGCAGGCCGGCGGCGGCGTTGCGCGGGCCGTCGTCGTCCCGGTCGAGGTAACCGACGTAGGTCAGCACCTCCCCGCAGCCCGCCTCGGCGAGCCGCTGCGCCAGCGTCTCCACCTGGCCCCGGGAGGCCGTGGCGAACGCCTTGCGCAGCGCCAGGTCCTCCACCGGATATCCGGTCACGGACATCTCGGGGAACACGACGACGTGCGCCCCCGCCTCGGCGGCCTTGCGAGTCCAGTCGACGATCAGATCGCTGTTGCCCGTCAGGTCGCCGACGGTCGGGTTCACCTGGGCCAGTGCGATGCGCAGTTGCGGCATGCGCCCATTCTCGCGCACCCGCGCCGCCGCGTCCCTGTGTCGGGTGGCACCCCGGTCAGGAGCGCTTCTTGCGCAGCATCCCCCGCACCTTCTTCAGCGCCTGCTCAGCGTCGGAGTCGAACGGGTTGTCCTGCACCAGGTAGGTCCACGTCGAGTTCGGCCTGCGCACGCCCGCCGCGGCGAGGTCGACCCCGTCGTCGGTGACCTCGGCCTCCAGCAGCGTCTTCGCCGACCGCTGCTCGGCCTCATCGGCGATCTTGTGGAACTCGGGGATCGCCGCGCGGTGGAACTCGTCCAGCGGGGTCTCCCTCGCCATCGCGCGCAGGTGGATCGTCTCCCGCACGTCGGTGAGAAACGCCAGGTGGTCGGCCCACAGCTGGTCGAGGTGGAACAGCAACGCGTCCCGGCACACCCGCGTCAGGACGTCCTCGCCCACCGACTCCGCGAGTTCCTTGCAGCGCTCCGCCTCGGCCGCCTCGAGCTTCTCGCGCGCCACGTCGGTGCCCAGCACCTCGTCGCGCTGCTTGAGCAGCTCCGCGCGCTGGTGCTCGATCAGCCGCGTGTAGCGCCACGTGTTGCGGTGGATCTCCAGGTCGACGCCCTCGGCCACGCGCTGCGCGTGGTTGATCTGGCGGTGCGCGGCCTGCTCGGTGATCTCGCCGGTCTCCTCGTCGGAGTGGATGCCGTCGGGCACGTCGGGCGCGTTGGCCAGCACCAGTTCGTCGTTGAGGCTCGCGAAGAACACGGAGCTACCGGGGTCGCCCTGCCTGCCCGCGCGTCCGCGCAGCTGGTCGTCGAGCCTGCTGCTCGGGTAGCGCGCGGTGCCGATGACGTGCAGTCCGCCCAGCTCTGCCACGCGCTCGCGGTCGGCGCCGTCGGCGCCACCCAGCCGGATGTCGGTACCGCGACCGGCCATCTGGGTCGACACGGTGATCCGGTCGTAGGTGCCCGCCTCGGCGATGATGGCCGCTTCCTCGGCGTCGTTGCGCGCGTTGAGCACCACGCACGGCAGCCCGGCCTTCGCGAGCTTGTCCGCGAGCTCCTCCGATTCGGCCACGTCCTGGGTGCCGACGAGGATCGGTCGCCCCGACTCGTGCACCGTGCGGATCTCCTCCACGATCGCCCGCAGCTTCTTGCCCGGCGATTCGAAGATCCGGTCGGCGGAGTCCTCCCGCACGTTCGGCGTGTTCGGCGGGATCACCGCCACCTCGAGCCTGTAGAACTCCCGCAGCTGCTCGGCCACGGCCACCGCGGTGCCCGTCATGCCCGCCACCTGCGGGTACCCGGCGAGCAGTGCCTGGACGGTGATCGAGTCGAGGATCTCGCCGTGGTCCGAGGGCGGAAGCTGCTCCTTCGCCTCCACCGCGGCCTGCAGCCCGTCGGGCCAGCGCTGCAGCTCGGCGACGCGGCCGCGCGAGGCGTTGATGAGCTGCACCTTGCCGTCGCGCACCAGGTAGTCGACGTCGCGGGTGAGCAGTGCGTGCGCGTGCAGGGCGACGTTCACAGAGGCGAGCCGCTCGGAGCCCTCGTCGTCGTAGAGGTCCACGCCGCCCAGCGACTTCTCGACCACCGACGCGCCGGCCGAGGTGAGCCACACGTTGCGGCCGTCGGCGTCGGTCTCGTAGTGCAGGCCGAGGCGCAGCCGCCGGACGATGTTGGCGACCTCCTCGTCCGCGACACCGGCGTCGACCGAACCGGCCATCACCAGCGGTACGCGCGCCTCGTCGACGAGCACCGAGTCGGCCTCGTCGACCACCGCCACGTCGGGTGCGGCCTGTGCGCGGTCGTCCTCGGCCGTGATCAGCCGGTCGCGCAGCACGTCGAACCCGATCTCGCTGACGGCGCCGTAGCAGACCTCGGAGGCGTAGGCGTCGCGCCGTTCCCGCGCGGACAGCGACGGCTCGACCCAGCCGACCCGCACCCCGAGCAGCTCGTACACCGGGCGCATCCACTCGGCGTCGCGCCGGGCGAGGTAGTCGTTGACGGAGATGACGTGCACGCGGTTGCCCTGCAGCGCGTACCCGGCCGCGGCGAGCGCGCCGGCGAGGGTCTTGCCCTCACCGGTCGCCATCTGCACCACGTGGCCCGACAACAGGCCCATCGTGCCGAGCAGCTGGACATCGAACGCCCGCTCGCCGAGTCCTCTGCGCGCGGCCTCCCGGCCCAGCGCACACAGCTCGACCAGCTGCTTGTCGCCGAACACCTCAGCGTCCCGCAGCGAGGCCGCGGCCTCGGTGAGCTGTTCGTCCGACAGCTCCTCCAGGTCCGGCTCCCGCTTCTCGACGGCGGGGAGCAGCGCCTCGTAACGCGTCAGCTCCACGCTGCCCGGGCGCTGGATGATCCTGCGCAGCCGTTTGCCCACCCGGCTCATCAAGGCCACCCGTGGTCTCCCCTCTCGAGTCCTTGCCCGTCCAACGCGGTGCTGGTGCCGTCCGGTTCCTGTACCAATGGCACGATCGAGCTGTGCCTGCTCAGAAACGCTACCTGTCCCTGGCAGCCTGTCTACTCGCCCTGACCGGGTTGGTGGCGTGCTCGTCGGACTCCGAGCCCCGCGAGGAGCGAACAGGCCCGGTCGGGCCGGTTCCCGACGGTCTGGACCGCTACTACGGGCAGACGCTCGACTGGGGCGGGTGCGAGCCTTTCTCGACCTCGCAGAGCACACAGTCGGCGTTGTCGGGCGACGGCTTCGAGTGCGCGCGGCTGACGGTGCCGCTCGACTACTCCGACCCCGAGGGCACCACGATCACCCTGGGCGTGCTGCGGCAGCAGGCCAGCGGCGACGACCGCATCGGCTCGCTGGTGCTCAACCCGGGCGGTCCCGGAGCCTCGGGCATGACGGCCGCGGCGTCGATCGCGCCGGGCGTCGCCAACCAGGAGCTGGGGCAGCGCTTCGACATCGTCGGTTTCGACCCGCGCGGGATCGGGGCGAGCGAGCCCGCCGTCACCTGCCTCACCGCCGAGGAGCGCGACGAGGACCGCGGAGACGACTCCGAGCTCGACGGCAGCCCCCAGGGCGTCGCGGCGACCGAGAACCAGGAGCGCGAGTTCGCGCAGCGGTGCGCCGAGCGCACCGAGCACGGCGACGAGATGCTCGCCCACCTCGGCACCCGGGACGTCGTCAAGGACCTCGACGTGCTCCGCTCGGTGCTCGGCGACGAGAAGCTGAACTACCTGGGCTACTCCTACGGCACGCGCATCGGCTACACCTACGCCGAGGCGTTCCCCGGCAACGTCCGCTCGCTCGTGCTGGACGGCGCGCTGGACCCGGAGCAGGACATCGTGGAGTCGCTCGTCGCGCAGGGCGAAGGCTTCGGCAAGGCGTTCGGAGAGTTCGCCGCGTGGTGTGCACCGCGGGAGGACTGCGCCCTCGGCTCCGACCCGGTCGGAGCGACCAAGGCCTTCCAGGACCTCACCCGGCCGCTGATCGAGAACCCGGTCCAGGTCGGCGACGGCCGCGGTCTCTCCTACGAGGACGCCACCACCGGCACCGTGCAGGCGCTTTACTCCGAGCAGCTGTGGTCCTACCTCAACACCGGGCTCGCCGAGCTGAAGCAGAACAACGGCAGCACGCTGATGGGGCTGGCCGACATGTACAACGAGCGCGGCAACGACGGCGAGTACGCCACCACCCAGGACGCGTTCGTGGCGATCCGCTGCGTCGACGACCCGAGGGTGACCGACAAGAACAAGATCAGGCAGGCGCAGGCCCGCTACGCCGAGGTCGCACCGTTCCTCGACCCGGGAACGCCCGCGTCGTCGGCGCGCGACGCTTGCACGTTCTGGCCGGTGCCCAACACCTCGGAGCCGCACCTGCCCGACGTCGAGGGCGTGCCGCCCGCACTGGTCATCTCCACCACCAACGACCCGGCCACGCCGTACCAGGCCGGGGTCAACCTCGCGAAGGCCATGAACGGTCGCCTGCTCACCTACGAGGGCAACCAGCACACGGTGTTCCTGCAGGGCTTGAAGTGCGTGGACGACGCCGGTGTCGACTATCTGGTCGACGGGACGCTGCCGGACGAGGGCAAGCGCTGCTAGCGGGTCAGTCCCGCATGCTCTCGATCGGCTCGTTGTGGTCGGAGAGCGCGAGCTCGATCATCACCGAGCCCTCGTTCTTCTGCCGCGGCGGCACCTGGATCCAGATGCGCAGCAGGTCACGGCTCTGCTGCTCGCTCACCCAGAACTTCACGTCGACGTCGGCGTGGACGCCCGGCACGAGCTGGGAGACCGCCTGCCGGGACAGTTCACCGTTGACGCGGTAGGCGGCCACGTCGTCGAGTTCCTCACGGCTCTCGGTCTCGAGTCCAGTGGCCTGCGTGAGCAGCTCGTGCAGGCCGCGCTCGGGGTCGAGCACGCGCGCGGGGCCGAACTGCTCGGGCACGGGCAGCTCCTCGTCCTCGCCGTCCTGGCCGGTCAGGCGCAGCCGGTCGCCGGAGAGCTCGTACTCGTACTGGGTCCGCTCCGTCGTCCGCTGGACGTCGACCTCGCCGCTCGCGTAGCCGAACTCGCCTGCCGAGCGCTGCGCGACGCCGTTGACTCCCCGCACCGACAGGCCGGGGATCGCGCCGCTGACCCGGAAGTCGAACCGCACGCTCTCGAGGTCGCGCAGCGTCTCGGCGGAGGCGTCGACCAGCGACGCGCCATCGGGCAGCGATTCGGCGTCGGGGGCCGACGTGCAGCCGGAGAGCAGTCCGAGCGCGAGTGCGGCGACCAGGATCCGTCGGGACACCATGGTGCTTACGTTAGCGGGGCGATTCGACCCTTTCGTTCAGACCTCCCGCGCGTCGCGAGAACGTCCGCCGGTACGCCAGCGGTGACACGCCGATGGCCGCGTTGAGGTGCTGCCGCAGTGACGCGGCACTGCCGAGGCCAGATTCGGCGGCGACGCGATCCACGGCCAGGTCCGTGGTTTCGAGCAGGTGCCGGGCGTGCAGCACGCGCTGGCGGGTGAGCCACGTGTGGGGCGGCAGGCCCGTCTCGTCGCGGAAGCGCCTGCTGAACGTCCGCAGGCTCATGTTGGCGTGCGCGGCGAGCACGGTCAGGTCGAGCTGCTCGCCAAGCCGTTCCAGCGCCCAGGCTCTTGTCGGCGCGGTGCTGCCGCCGCCCGCCTCGACGACGGGACGGTCGATGAACTGCGACTGCCCGCCGTCGCGCCACGGCGGCACCACGCAGTAGCGGGCGGCCACGTTGGCGACCTCGCTGCCGTGGTCGGCGCGCACGACGTGCAGGCAGAGGTCCACGCCCGCGGCCAGTCCCGCCGAGCTGAGTACGTCGCCGTCGTCGACGAACAGTACGTTCTCGTCGAGGAGGACCCTCGGGTACAGCGCGCGGAAGGCGTCGGCGTGCGCCCAGTGCGTGGTGGCGGGCCTGCCGTCGAGCAGGCCGGCGGCGCCGAGCACGAACGCGCCGGTGCAGATCGACATGATCCGCGCGTGCGCCGGAACGCGGTCGAGCGCGGCGGCGACGTCGTCGGGCAGCGTCCCGTGGAAGCGGGGGCCCTCGACGCGGGTGCCGGGCACGATCACGGTGTCGGCCTGCTCGAGTGCCTCGGGGCCGTGGTCGAGTACGGCGGTGTAGCCGGCGCTGATGCGGACGGGCCGGTCGTCGACGCCGCAGACGCGCACGTCGTAGAGCCGCTGCCCGTTCCTGCGCGCGGAGTTGAAGATCTGCGGCGGGATCTGCAGGTCGTAGCCGACCGCTTCGGTGATGGCGAGTACGACGACTCGGTGCATGGCCGAATTCTTACACATATTGGCATTCGTGCCACTAGTTCAGACCTTCCGGAGTCTCCAAGCTGGTGCCCGTGACCGATGTGCGTGCCGCGGCGCGGCGTACTCCTCGACTCCACTGGGCCTGGTTCGTCGCCTTCGCGGCGTTCGTCGCGCTGGTCGGCGCGGCGGGATTCCGGGCGGCCCCGAGCGTGCTCATCGACCCGCTGCACCGCGAGTTCGGCTGGTCGCGAGGCACGATCTCGGCGGCGGTGTCGATCAATCTCCTGCTGTACGGCTTCATCTCGCCCTTCGCCGCCGCGCTGATGGAGCGGCTCGGCATGCGCAAGGTCGTCGCGTCGGCGCTGCTGCTGGTGTCGGCGGGCAGCGGGCTCACGGTGTTCATGACGGCGAGCTGGCAGCTGCTGTTGTGCTGGGGCGTGCTCGTCGGCACGGGTACCGGCGCGATGGCGCTCGCGTTCGTCGCCACCGTCACGAGCCGGTGGTTCGTGCGGCATCGCGGCCTCGTGAGCGGGGTGCTCACGGCAGGGGGAGCGGCGGGACAGCTGGTCTTCCTGCCGCTCGTCGCGGCGCTGGCCACCGACCACGGCTGGCGGCCCGCGTCGCTGGCCGTCGCGGGCGCCGCGCTCGCGGTCGTGCCCGTGGTGCTGCTCCTGCTGCGCGACCGGCCGAGTGATGTCGGCACCACGCCGTACGGAGGTGAGGCGGAGCAGGAACCGCCGCGAGTGCGGGGCGGCAGCGTCGTCCGCGCGCTCACCGTGCTGCGCGACGCGGCTCGCACCCGGACGTTCTGGCTGCTCGCAGGTGGCTTCGCGATCTGCGGAGCCTCCACGAACGGCCTGATCGGGACCCACTTCGTGCCCGCCGCCCACGACCACGGGATGCCGCACACCACAGCGGCCGGGCTGCTGGCGCTGGTGGGGCTGTTCGACGTCGCGGGCACGATCGCGTCGGGCTGGCTCACCGACCGCGTCGACGCGCGCTGGCTGCTCGGCGCGTACTACACGCTGCGCGGTGCGTCGCTGCTCGTGCTGCCGCACCTGTTCGCGCCGACCACGGAACCGCCGATGTGGGCGTTCATCGTCTTCTACGGCCTGGACTGGGTGGCGACGGTGCCGCCGACGGTCGCTCTCTGCCGGGAGCGGTTCGGGATGGCGGGCCCCATCGTGTTCGGCTGGGTGTTCGCGTCGCACCAGGTCGGCGCCGCCATCGCCGCGTTCTCGGCCGGCCTGACCCGCGATCACCTCGGGTCCTACGACCTGGCCTGGTACGTCGCTGGGGGCCTGTGCCTGCTCGCCACGGTGATGTCGTTGCGAATTCGCTCGAACGGGCGCGTGGCCCCGAAACATTGAGTTAACAAGCCGCGTTTAGGGTCGCGGCATGGATCGCCAGCAGGAGTTCGTGCTGCGCACGCTGGAGGAACGCGACATCCGCTTCGTGCGGCTCTGGTTCACCGACGTGCTGGGTTTTCTGAAGTCGGTCGCCGTGGCGCCCGCGGAGCTCGAGGGCGCCTTCAGCGAGGGCATCGGCTTCGACGGCTCCGCGATCGAGGGCTTCGCGCGCGTCTACGAGTCCGACATGGTCGCCAAACCGGACCCCTCGACGTTCCAGGTGCTGCCGTGGGAGACCCCGGAGGGCGGGCACTACTCGGCGCGGATGTTCTGCGACATCGCGATGCCCGACGGCTCGCCGTCGTGGGCGGACCCGCGCCACGTGCTGCGCAGGCAGCTGTCGAAGGCGGGCGAGGCCGGGTTCACGTGCTACGTCCACCCGGAGATCGAGTTCTTCCTGCTCGCCAACCTGCCCGACGACGGGCGGGAGCCCGAGCCCGCCGACAACGGCGGGTACTTCGACCAGGCGAGCCACGCCACAGCGACCCATTTCCGCAGGCACGCCATCGAGGCACTCGAGGCGATGGGCATCTCGGTGGAGTTCAGCCACCACGAGGGCGCCCCCGGCCAGCAGGAGATCGACCTGCGCTACGCCGACGCGCTGACGATGGCCGACAACGTCATGACGTTCCGGTACGTGGTCAAGGAGGTCGCGCTGACGCAGGGCGTGCGCGCCACCTTCATGCCCAAACCGTTCACCGGTCAGCCGGGCTCGGGGATGCACACGCACATGTCGCTGTTCGAGGGCGACCAGAACGCCTTCTACAGCCCCGAGGACCCATACGAGCTGTCGGAGACGGGCAAGGCGTTCGTCGCGGGACTGCTGCACCACGCCAGGGAGATCTCCGCGGTCACCAACCAGTGGGTCAACTCCTACAAGCGATTGATCCGGGGAGGAGAGGCCCCGACCACGGTGTCGTGGGGGAGGGCCAACCGCTCCGCGCTGGTGCGGGTGCCGATGTACTCGCCGGGCAAGGCGTCGTCGCGCCGGGTGGAACTGCGCACGCTCGACTCGGCGTGCAACCCCTACCTCGCGTACTCGGTGATCCTGGCCGCGGGACTGAAGGGCGTTGAAAAGGGATACGAGCTCCCGCCCGCCGCGGAGGACAACATCTGGACGTTGTCCGACTCCGAGCGCAAGGCCGCCGGCTACGCCGAGCTGCCTCAGAACCTCGGCGAGGCCCTCACGGAGATGGAGCAGTCCGAGCTCCTGCCGGAGGCGCTGGGCGAGCACGTCTTCGACTTTTTCCTCCGCAACAAGCGCGTCGAGTGGGACAACTACCGGAGCGCGGTGACTCCCTACGAGTTGCGCACGCTCCTGCCCGTGCTGTGAAAAAAAGGCCGATGACCTGGGGTTTTAGCACTTAGGTACCCCCCTCGTTTCGGGGTGTTCCAGCACGTGTAATGTTCTCTTCGTCGCCAGGAGCGGCCGGGACGAAGCGGGTTGACACCGCCAAACGGACCGGGTAGCGTAACTGGTCGGCCCTGAAGCAGGACAACTTCCGAGTTAAGTCTTACGACATAAGTCATGAAGTTGGCTAATGCTTCGGGCTAAAAATCTGGAAATGCAACTTTGTGTTGTTTGAGAACTCAACAGTGTGTTTGTGAGCTTGTAGTCTTTGAGTTTGGCTCGCCGTTTTTGGTGGGTTTGCTTGAGGCTATATGTTGAATATAGCCAGGTTTTTCTCTAATGCATTGTTGGAGAGTTTGATCCTGGCTCAGGACGAACGCTGGCGGCGTGCTTAACACATGCAAGTCGAACG
>NZ_JAENJH010000013.1 GCF_016595675.1 Prauserella cavernicola
GCGACGGTGCGTCAGCACAAGGCCATCGTGGATGCCATCGCCGAGCGTGATCCTGATGCCGCCGAGGACGCGATCGTCAAGCACCTGACCTATCTGCGCAAGCACCTCGCCGCACACAACCAACGCTGACCTGCGGTAACCCCAGCCCGTCGTGCCTCGCGCGGCGGGCTTCGAGTGCTGCGCGGAGCCGGTCAGGGGTCGGTGTGTCTTTTAAATGTTGGACCTTGAACAAGTGGACCTTCTGTCCTACGGTTGCCCCCATCGCAAAGACGCGTCGTCCCGGGCGCATGGGCGACCTGACCAGGAGTGAGCACCATGGCTAATCAGCCCCCGGCCCCTCCGGCGTCGATCCGGAAGATCGCATTCGCGAGCTTCATCGGCACCGTGATCGAGTTCTTCGACTTCTTCATCTTCGGTACCGCGGCGGCCCTGATCTTCAACAAGATCTTCTTCCCGGCGCTCGACCCGCTCGCCGGCACGCTCGCCTCGTTCGCCACCTTCGGCGTCGCCTTTGCCGCCCGCCCGCTCGGCGGCGTGCTGTTCGGCCACTTCGGCGACCGGCTGGGGCGCAAGACGATGCTCGTGCTGAGCCTGGTGCTCATGGGCGTGGGAACCGCGATGGTCGGCCTGCTCCCGACGTATGCGCAGATCGGCATCTGGGCGCCGCTGCTGCTGGTGCTCTCCCGGCTGCTGCAGGGTGTGGCGATCGGCGGTGAGTGGAGCGGCGCCGTGCTGATGGCCGTCGAGCACGCCCCGCCCGGCAAGCGCGCGTTCTACGGCAGCTGGCCGCAGTGCGGCGTTCCCGCGGGTCTGGTCCTCGCCACGGCGGCGTTCTTCCTGGTGGAGCAGCTGCCGGAGGAAGCGATGATGACCTGGGGCTGGCGCATCCCGTTCCTCGCCAGCGTGGTGCTCGTGCTGCTCGGCCTCTACATCCGCATGAAGATCTCGGAGTCCCCGGCGTTCAAGTCCGTGCAGGACAAGGGGGAGCAGTCGAAGTTCCCCGCCATCGAGGTGCTGCGCACGTCGTGGAAGGCCGTGCTCATCGCGGTGTTCTCCATGGCGGCGGCCAACATCCCCTTCTACATGGCCACGGTCTTCGCGCTGAGCTACGGCTCGCAGCACGACGGCGTCACCAGGGACACGGTGCTGCTGGCGGTCTGCATCGCCTCGTTCGTCCAGATCTTCACGATCCCCGCCACGGCGATGCTCGCCGACCACTACGGGCGCAGGCCGGTGCTGCTGGCCGGGTGCGTGGTGACGGCGCTCATGGGCTTTCCGTTCTTCTGGTTGCTGGACACGGGAAGTACGCTCGGCATCGTGGCCGCGATGGTGATCGCGCTGCCGATCGCGCACTCGCTGACGTACTCCACGCTCGCGAGCTTCCTGCCCGAATTGTTCGAGACCCGCCTGCGCTACAGCGGATCCGCGATCGGCTACCAGGTCGGCGGCATGCTCATGAGCGGTCCGGTGCCCTTCATCTCCGCCGCGTTGTTCTCGTGGGCCGGCAGCCCGTGGCCGCTGTCGCTCTACATCGTCCTCGGCGGGGTGCTGACGTTCGTCGCGGTCTACGTCGCGAAGGAGTCCTACCGGGACGACATCGACGACGCCAGCCGCGAGCCGGGCGCGTCCGAGCGGGAGTCCGCTTCCGCCTGAGCACCTTGACGCGAAGACTAATGTCCAACAATATGAGGACGTGGTAATGAACGACCAGGATGAGCAGGCGCCCGCCGGTGGGCCGCTCGCGGGACTGAAGGTCATCGACATGACGACCTCCTACGCAGGCCCGACGGCGTCGATGTACCTCGCCGACCTGGGCGCGGACGTGATCAAGGTCGAGCGGCCGGGCGCCGGTGACGACGCCCGGTCGTGGGGTCCGCCGTTCGTGCAGGACGCCTCCGCGTGGTTCGCCTCGGCGAACCGCAACAAGCGCTCGGTCGTGATCAACCTGCGGGACCCGAAGGGGCTCGAGACGCTGCGCAGACTCATCGGCTCGGCGGACGTGTTCATGGAGAACCTCAACCCCGGCAAGCTCGAGTCGCTCGGCATCGACCACCGCACGGTGCGGGCCGAGTTCCCGAGGCTCATCTACTGCGCGATGTCGGGCTTCGGCCTCGACGGGCCCGACCACGCGCTGCCCGGCTACGACCTCGCCGCGCAGGCCCGCTCGGGGATCATGTCCGTGACGGGCGCGAGGGGCGGCTCGCCGCAGCGCGTGTCGTCGGCGCTGTCCGACGTGGTCACGGGCATGTGCGCGGCGCTCGCGGTGAGCGCCGCCGTGGTGCGGCAGCGCGAGCACGGCGAGGGCGAGCTCATCGACGTGTCGCTGCTGGACTCCGATCTGGCCGTGATGGCGCCGCGCATCGCCTCGTACCTGGCAGGCGAGCGCGAGCCCGCACCCAGCGGCGGCACCGACTCGGTGCTCGCCGTGTACCAGTCGTTTCCCACCGCCGACCGGGATCTCGCGATCGCGATCGGCAACGACCCGATGTGGCGGCGGTTCTGCGACGTCATCGGACTGCCGGAGCTCGGCGCCGATCCCGACCTCGCCGACAACGCGGGCCGGCGCGAGCACCGGGAACGGCTCGTTACCGCGGTCACCGCCACACTGACCGAGCGCCCGGCCGCCGAGTGGCAGAAGATCTTCGGTGAGGCCGGAATCCCCTGCTCGCTCGTCCAGCGACTGTCCGAAGTGGTCGCCGACCCGCAGGTGGTGGCCAGGGGAGCGCTGCTTCCCGTGCCGGGAACGGAGGGCGCGATGCACAGCGTGCACAGCCCGTTCCGCTTCGCGTCCATGCCGGAGCCACGCAACGTGCGCTTTCCCGCACTGGGCGCGCACACGAGGGAGGTGCTGGGCGAGTGCGGACTCACCGGCACCGACATCGACGAGTTGCTGGCCGGTGGGGCCGTGCAAGATGGGACCGAGGTGAGTGTCGGTGAGTGACGACTTCGTGGTCGTGGAGCGCGACGGCGCGGTGGCGACCGTGCGTATCGACCGCCCCGCCGTGCACAACGCGCTCAACGCGCGGCTGGTGCGGCGGCTGGGCGCCGAGATCGGTGCGCTCGCCGCCGACGGCACCAGGGCGATCGTGCTGACGGGCACGGGGGAGAAGGCGTTCAGCGCGGGCGCCGACCTCGACGAGCTCGCCACGCTCGACGCCGAGACGGCACACACCGTGATGCGCGCCGGACAGGCCGTGTTCCGCGAGATCGAACGGAGCCCCGTCCCGGTCATCGCCGCGGTCAACGGACTCGCGCTCGGCGGCGGGTTCGAGCTGGTGCTCGCCTGCTCGTTCGCCGTGGTCTCGCACAAGGCCTCGCTCGGACTGCCCGAGGCGGGACTGGGGCTGATCCCCGGCTACGGCGGCACACAGCGGCTCGCCCGCGTCGCCGGTCCCGCGGTGGCCAGGCACGTGATGCTCACGGGCAGCCGGATCGACGCCGAACGCGCCTACCAGCTCGGCCTCGCCGTGCTGCCGCCCACCGAGCCGGCTGAGCTGCTGCCCACCGCGCTGGAGCTGGCCGGGACCATCGCGACCAAGGGCCCGCGGGCCTGCCGCGCGATCCTCGACGTCGTCGACCGCGGCCTGGACGTGCCGCTCGACGCGGGCCTGGCGCTGGAGACCGGGCTCGCCGCGCTCGCCATCGGCGGCGGCGAGTCGAGCGAGGGCGTCGCAGCGTTCAAGGACAAACGCGCACCGAGGTTCGGGGAGCGGGCATGAACACCGCACCACTCGACATCGACTCCGACCCGTTGGCCTACCTCGCCCACCACGAGAGCCTCGACGAGTCCGCCGCCGACGCGCTGCTCGACGAGCGCGAATTGCGCGTGCGGGCGCAGGTCCGTGACGTCGTGGCCCACGAGGTCGCGCCGCGAGCGGCCACAGTGGACCGGACGCACGAGTTCGTGCACGAGAGCTACCAGGCGCTCGCCTCGGCCGGGCTCGCCGGGCTCGTCTTTCCCGAGCGGCTCGGCGGCACCGGGGACACCAACGTCGCCTACGCAGCGGCGATGGAGGAGATCACCGCGGGCTGCGCGGCGACGAGCCTCGTCTACATGACCCAGATGCACGCCGCCTACCCGATCCTGATCGCCGGGTCGGAGGAGCTGGCCCAGCACTACATCCCCGGCCTGCTCGACGGGAGCTCCTACGGCGCGCTCGGCATCACCGAGCCGGGCGCCGGCAGTGACGTGGCCGGGCTGAGCTCGGTCGCCGCACCCGCCGATGACGGCTATGCGCTGCGCGGCTCGAAGACGTTCATCACCACGGGCGATCGCGCCGACGTCATCATCTGCTTCGCCAGCGTCGACCGGTCGCTGGGCCGCAAGGGCATCACGGCGTTCGTGCTCAACGGCGCCTGGGACGGTCTGGAGCGGGGCAGGCCGTTCGACAAGCTCGGCATGCATGGCTCCAGCACGGCGGAGCTGTTCTTCGACGGCGTGCGCATCCCTGCCGGCCACCGGCTCGGCGACGAGGGCGGCGGCTGGCAGGTCGTGATGAACTCCGTCATCAAGTCCCGCATCAGCGCGGCGGCCCAGGGCATCGGCCTGGCGCGCGCGGCGTACGGGCGCGCGCTGCGGGCGCTGACTCGCGTCCACGGCCCCACACTGCCCGCCGAGGCGGCGTTCGCGCTGGCCACACTGCGCGGCCGGATCCTGCAGGGCAGGCTGCTGCTGTTCGGTGTCGCCCGCGAGGTCGACCGCTCCAGCGCACCCGACGCCGGTCAGATCGGCATCATGAAGCAGACCTGCACCGACCTCGGCTTCGACGCCGCGCTCGAGGCGATGCGCATCCTCGGTCCGTACGGCGACCTCGCCGACCTCGGGGTCGAGCGCTGCCTGCGCGACGCGAAGGTCACCCAGATCTACGACGGCACCAACGAGGTGCAGCGGTTGCTGATCGCGCGCGACACCGCACGGAAGGTAGGAGAGCAGCAATGACCTCGTTGCAGGGCACAGTCGCCATCGTCACCGGAGCGGGCAGAGGGCTCGGCAGGGCGATGGCCGAGGCGCTGGCCGAGGCCGGCGCGAAGGTGGCCGTCGCGGCCCGCACGGCGGAGCAGCTGGACGAGTTCGTCGCCGAGCAACAGCGGGCGGGACGCGAGGCGCTGGCGTGCCCCACCGACATCACCGACCCCGAGGCCGTGGAGCGCATGGTCGCGGCGACCGTGGAGCGCTTCGGCCGCGTCGACATCCTGGTGAACAACTCGGGCATCGTCGCCACCACGGCGCTGCTCGACCAGGAGCCGGACGAGTGGGACCGCGTGATCGCCACCAACCTGCGCGGCGTGTATCTCGCGACGCGCGCGGTGGGCAGGCACCTGGTGGCCCAGAAGTCCGGCAAGGTCGTCAACATCGCGTCCAACTTCGCGCTGCAGGGCGTGTCCCACCACGCGGCCTACTCGGCGTCCAAGGCCGGGGTGATCGCCTTCACCAGGTCGATGGCGATCGAATGGGCCCGCCACGGTGTGCAGGTCAACGCCATCGCGCCCGGCTACTTCGCCACCGACCTCAACTCAGGGCTGCGCGCCGACGGCGACGCGACCGACAAGGTGCTGCGCGCGATCCCCGCGCGGCGCATGGGAGAACCCGCCGAGATCAAGCCCTGGCTGCTGTTGCTCGCGGGCCCGGAGTCCGACTTCATGACCGGCGAGCACATCGTGCTCGACGGCGGCCAGACCGTCCGATAAGGACACCGCGGAGACTGCGGACACCGCGGACAGAGAACGGAGACAACGACGTGACTTCGCACGACCGCACCGTCGCGGTGCTCGGCGCCGGGACCATGGGATCCGGCATCGCCACCGTGGCCGTCAGGGCCGGTTACCGGACCCTCATCCACGACCTCGACGACGAGCGCGTCGCTCGCGGCGTGCAGACCGTGCGCGGCTTCCTCGCCAAGAGCGCCAAGCTCGGCAAGCTCACCGAGGACGAGGCGGCCGCCGCCTCGGCGCGCATCGAGGGCACCACCGCGCTGACCGATCTCGCGGGCGCGGGCGTGGTGATCGAGGCGATCTTCGAGAACCTGGACGCCAAGCGGGAGCTCTTCCGTGAGCTCGACGGGATCGTCGGCAAGGACACCCTCTTCCACACCAACACCTCCACGCTGTCGGTCACCGGCATCGCGGCGGGCTCGTCGCTGCCCGAGCGGGTCGTGGGCACCCACTACTGCAACCCCGCGCCGCTGATGAAGCTCGTCGAGGTGGCCGGCGGCAGGCACACCGCGAGCTGGGCCCACCGGGCGACGCTCGAGTTCCTCGCCTCGGTCGGCAAGACCACGGTGGTCACCAAGGACCGGCCCGGCTTCATCGTCAACCGCTTCCTCATCCCGTGGGAGAACAGCTGCATCCAGGCGCTGGAGAACGGGCTGGGCACCAAGGAGTCGATCGACGCCGCCGTCACCGGCGCACTCGGCCACCCCATGGGCCCGTTCAAGCTCCTCGACGTGGTCGGCATGGACATCCACCAGCAGGTGGCCACACGGCTCTACGAGCAGCTGCGCGACCCGAAGTTCTTCCCGCCGCCGATGGTCGACCGCATGGTCTCGGCGGGCGATCTCGGCCGCAAGACCGGGCGCGGCTTCTACACCTACGACGACAACCGCCTGTTCGGTTCCTAAGGAGTGCTCATGTCCGACATCCACAACGTCGCGGTACTGGGCTTCGGCACGATGGGCGCCGGGATCGTGCAGGTCGTGGCCGCCTCCGGCCGCCCGGTCACCGTGCTGGATACCGACCAGGACCGCGCCGACGCCGGCCTGGCCCGGCTGCGTGCGTTCCTCGACGGCGGCGTGCGGCGCGGCAAGCTCACCGAGGCCGGCCGCGACGAGCTGCTCGACCGCGTCCGCCCGGTCACCGACCTCGCCGCGCTCGCGAGCTGTGACCTGGTGATCGAGGCCGTCACCGAACGCGCCGACGTCAAGCGGGACCTGCTCGCCAGGGTCGCCGCCGTCGTCGCCGGCGACGCGCTGATCGTCACCAACACCTCCGCACTGTCGGTGACCGACCTCGCGGGCTCGGTGCCGAACCCCGGCCGCGTCGCCGGGCTGCACTTCTTCAATCCCGCGCCGCTGATGAAGGTGGTCGAGGTCGTCCGCGCGCTGCAGAGCGAGCCGGGCGTGGCGGAGCGGCTCAGCGCGTTCGTCGAGGACCTCGGCAAGGACCCCGTGGTGGTCAAGGACCGCCCCGGTTTCCTCGTCAACCACCTGCTCCTGCCGTATCTCAACGACGTGATCGCCGAGTACGACGCGGAGCTGGCCAGCGCCGAGGACATCGACACGGCGATGCGGCTCGGCCTCGGCTACAAGCTCGGCCCGCTGGAGCTGCTCGACCTGATCGGGCTCGACGTCCACGAGCACGCCACGCGCAGCGCCTACGACGCGACGCTCGACCCGCGCTTCGCGCCGCCGCCGCTGCTGCGGCAGATGGTGGCCGCGGGCTACCACGGCGACAAGAACGGCCAGGGATTCCGCACAGAGAAGGGGAACGCTCAGTGACGAGCTACACCGACATCACCGTCGAGCGTGACGGCCCGGTGGCCACGATCGCGATCAACCGGCCGGAGGCCGGCAACAAGTTCCGCCACGAGACGTGCCTGGAGCTCTCCGACGCGCTGCAGCGGTTCCGGCTCGACCCGGCGCTGCGGGCCGCCGTGCTCACCGGCACCGGCGACAAGTTCTTCTGCATCGGCGGCGAGCACGACGAGACCACCTCGCTCGACCAGTCGCAGGTCCTGCCGATCATCGACGTGTACCAGGCGATCGACACCATCCCGAAGCCCATCGTGGCCGCGGTGAACGGGTTCGCCGTCGGCGGCGGCAACGTGCTGCACACGGTCTGCGACCTCACGATCGCCGCCGAGAACGCCGTCTTCCGGCAGGTCGGCCCGATGGTCGGCAGCTTCGACGCCGGTTACGGCAGCTGGTACCTCGAGGACACGATCGGCCGCAAGCGCGCCAAGGAGATGTGGTATCTCAACCGCAAGTACTCCGCCACGGAGGCGCTCGGCATGGGACTGGTCAACGAGGTCGTGCCCGCCGAGGAGCTGCGGACGCGCGCCGCTGAGGTCGCGCGCACCCTGACCACCCGCAGCCCGCTGGCGCTCGGCGGGCTCAAGGCCGCGTTCTCCGGCAAGCACAACGGGGTCTCCGGCCAGGCCAGGATGGCGCATGACCAGTTGCTCAGCGTCTACCTCACCACGCAGGAGGCGCACGAGGTGAGCGCGTCGTTCGGTGAGCGTCGCGAGCCCGATCCCGACAGGTTCTGGAAGTGAGCCGCAACGCGCCCGACTTCGCCGGGGAGCAGGCCGACCTGGTGGCCATGCTCGACGGCGTGCTGTCCGATGTGGACTCCGCGCGCGACGACGAGCGGCCCGCCGAGGTGGCGGCGCTGCGTTCCCAGCTCGCCGGGCTGGGAGTGTGGACGCTCGGCGTCGCCGAGCGGCTCGGCGGCGGGGGAGCGGACGTGGCGCTCGCGGCCACGGTGTTCGCCCGGCTCGGCCGCGCGCACGCCGCGCTCGGCTGGGCGGCCGTGCAGGCCCACGCCGCGGCGGAGCTGCTGGGCGAGCATCCGGAGGTGCGCGAGCGCGTGCACGCCGGGGACGTCGCCGTGGCGGTGACCGAGAACGGGCGCGTCGACGCCGCGGGTGAGACGCCGCACGTCATCGTGCTCTCCGACGACGGTGCCGTGCTGTACTCGCCCGAGTCACTGAGCTACCGGCCGCTGCGCCGCACCGGGCTCGACGGCGCGCTGACCAGGTTCGCCGAACCGGCGGGCGAGGGCGTGGCACTGAGCGGGGACGTTGCCGCGGCCAGGGTGCGATTGCGGCTCGGCGCCGCGGCCGTGGCCGCCGGGATCGCCGACGCCGCGGCCGAGGCGGCACTGGACTACAGCGCCGGGCGCACGCAGTTCGGCGGAGCGCTCACCGCGTTGCCCACGGTCAGGGAGTCGCTGTTCGCCTCGGCGA
This sequence comes from Prauserella cavernicola, assembly GCF_016595675.1. Lineage (GTDB taxonomy): Bacteria > Actinomycetota > Actinomycetes > Mycobacteriales > Pseudonocardiaceae > Prauserella_A > Prauserella_A cavernicola. The sequence goes on from NZ_JAENJH010000013.1 coordinate 8,963, forward strand.
GCACGGCCGCCGGACTGCTGCGCCAGCTCCAGCAGGACGCCCCCGCCACGCCGTGGCAGGCCGCCGCCGTGCTCGACACGGCCTGCGAGTCGGCGATCGACGCCGCCGCGCGGGCGCTGCAGTCCCACGGTGGCTACGGCTACCTCACCGAGTACCCGGTCGAGCGCCTGCTGCGCGACGCGGTGTCGCTGCGCGCGGCGTGCGACGTCGCCGCCGCGCGCCGCTCGGGCGCACTCGACCTCGCGAGTTCCGCGAAAGGATCAGCATGAGTTCCTCCCTCGCCGAGCTGCTCGGCCACCAGCACACCCCGCTCACCGACGCCGACGCCGACGCGTTTCGCGCGACGGGGATGTGGCAGAACCGCACCGTCCGCTCCGTGCTGTCCGAGGTCGCCGCCGAGCACCCCGACCGCACCGCGCTGGTCGGGTACCGCACGAACGGTCCCGTGGTGCGCCAGACCTACCGGGAGTTCGACGCGGCCGCCCACCACGCGGCGTCGGCGCTCGCGAGCCTCGGTGTCGGCAAGGGCGACGCGGTGGTGCTGATGCTGCCGAACTGGATCGAGTACGCCGCGCTGGTGTACGGCATCAACGAGCTCGGCGCGATCTACGCGGGTGTTCCCGTGGCCTACGGCGAGCGCCAGGCCGCGGCGATCCTGCGCCGGAGCAAGGCGAAGGTGCTGGTGATCCCGCGCTCGTGGCGCAGCACCGGCCACCTGGAGCTCTCGCGGACCCTGCGCGCGGAGCTGCCCGAGCTGGAGACCGTGGTCGTGCTCGACGACGACCCCGAGGGGCTGCGCGAGGGTGAGGTGCTGTGGTCGTCGCTGGCCGATGTGCCCGTGCGCGAGTTCCCGCGGCCGGATCCCGGTGAGCTCTGCTACCTGGGCTTCACGTCGGGTACGACGGGCGAGCCGAAGGGCGCGATGCACACGCACGACACGCTGCTCTACGGGGCGATGGCGATCGCCGAGCACCTGGGGCCGAAAGCCTACGGTGACCCGATGGTGCAGCTCGTCGCCTCGCCCGCCGGGCACCACACGGGCTTCATGTGGGGTGTGCTGTTCACCGTGCACCTCGCGGGCACCGGCGTGCACGTCGATCGCTGGGACCCGGTCTGGGGTGTCGACGTGATCCGCCAGGAGCGGATCACCGCGTTCTTCGGCGCACCGACGTTCCTGCAGGACATGATGCGCACGGACCTGGTCGACGATCCCGACTGTCCGCTGGAGTGCCTGGTGATCGCGGGCTCGTCGGTGCCGAGGACGCTGCCCGCCAGGGCGGGCACGGCGTTCGGCGCCTACATCGCCTCGGCATGGGGTCTCACCGAGTGCGGCATCATGAGCTCGGCCACGCCGAAGGAGTCCGACGACGTCCAGCTCACCGACGGCTCGATCTTCGCGGGCTCGGCGGTGCGGGTGGTGGACGCCGAGGGCAACGACGTCCCGGCCGGCGTCACGGGTGATCTGCTGATGAAGGGGCCGGGCGTGGTGCTCGGCTACTACGACCGTCCTGATGCGACGGACGAAGCGTTCCTGCCGGGGCTGTGGTTCAAGACCGGCGACACGGCGAGCGTCGACGAGCACGGCTGGCTGTCGTTGCGCGGGCGGAGCAAGGACATCATCATCCGCGGCGGTGAGAACATCCCGGTGACCGACGTGGAGACCGTGCTGTTCGACCACCCCGACGTGCTCAACGCGGCGGTGGTGGCCTACCCGGACGAGCGTCTCGGCGAGCGCGCGTGCGCCGTGCTGGCGCTGCGGCCCGGCGCGACGCTGAACCTGGAGTCGCTGTGCGAGTACCTGCTCGCCCAGGGCCTGTCGAAGCACTACCTGCCGGAACGGCTCGTGCTGCTCGACGAGCTGCCGGTGACCCAGAGCGGCAAGATCCAGAAGTTCAAGCTGCGCCAGCTGGTCGCGCGCTGAAAGGCAGGACATGACCTCCACCGTTGACCAGCGGCCGCTCGCGGGCGTGCGCGTACTCGACCTCTCGACGCTGCTGCCGGGGCCGCTCGGCACCCTGATGCTGGCCGAAGCCGGCGCCGACGTGATCAAGATCGAACGTCCCGGTGCGGGCGACGAGATGCGCTCGTACCAGCCGAGGCTGGGCGACACGAGCGCCAACTACGCCGTGCTCAACCGCGGCAAACGGGCCTACGCCGCGAACCTCAAGGACCCGGCCGACCGCGACCGCGTGCTGGCGCTGGCCGCCGAGGCCGACATCGTGATGGAGCAGTTCCGGCCGGGCGTGGCCGACCGGCTCGGGCTCGGCTACGAGCAGGTCCGCGCGGTGAACCCCGGTGTCGTGTACTGCTCGATCACCGGCTACGGCCAGCACGGGCCCCAGGCGGCGAAGGCGGGTCACGACCTGAACTACCTGGCGGAGACCGGGCTGCTCGGCGTGGTCACCGACCGCGAGGGCTCGCCGCAGCTGCCGGTGACGGTGCTCGCCGACATCGCGGGCGGCACCTACCCGGCGGTGGTCAACATCCTGCTCGCGCTGCGCCGGCGCGACATCACGGGCGAGGGCTGCCTGCTCGACGTCTCGATGGCGCACAACCTCCAGGTGCTCGCCTACGGCTACATCGCGGCCCACCAGGGCAGCGGCCGGTGGCCGAGGCCGAGCGCCGAGCAGCTCACCGGAGGCAGTCCGCGCTACCACATCTACTCCACATCGGACGGACGTCATGTCGCGGTGGCCGCGCTGGAGCAGAAGTTCTGGGAACGGCTCGCGCGGCTGATCGAACTGCCCGAGACCTACATCGCCGACGAGGGCAGGGAAGCCGACGTGATCGCGGCGGTCGCCGAGCGCATCGGCGCCCACTCCGCCGAGCACTGGAGCACCGTGCTCGACGGCGAGGACGTCTGCACCGTCGTGGTGGCGACGTTCGACGAGGCCGTCGAGGCCGGGCTGCTGGAGCCCGACCGGCCCGAGCGGATCACCGGGCCGGGCGTCGATGTCGGCACCCTGCGCAGTCCCGTCGACCCGGCGCTGCGCGGTGAGCCCGGCGGCGTCGCCTACCCCGGACTGGAGCCGCTGCCCGCCGACACCGGGCGTCTCTGGTCCACCCCGGCCTAGAAAGGAACCATTCGTGCGCGCAGTCCAGGTCCAGGAGTTCGGCCCGCCCAGCGGTCTCGTCGTCGCCGAGGTGCCCGACCCGGAGCCCGGTCCCGGCGAGGTCGTGATCGCGGTCGCGGCGGCCGGCGTCAACTTCCCCGACATCCTCGTGGTGGAGGGCACCTACCAGAACCTGCCGGAGCGGCCGTTCAGCCCGGGCAAAGAGGCGGCGGGCACCGTGCTCGCCGTCGGCGAGGGCGTCGAGCGGCTGGCCGTGGGGCAGCGGGTGCTCACCCTCGTCGAGCACGGCGCCTTCACCGAGCAGCTCCTCGTGCCTGAGGAACTGGTGGTGGCGCTGCCGGACGAGATCACGTTCGAACAGGCCGCCGCGTTCGGTCTGGTCTACAGCACCGCCTACTTCGGACTCGTGCGCAGGGCGCGGCTGAGCGAGGGGGAGTGGGTGCTCGTGACCGGCGCGGGCGGCGGTGTCGGCTCGGCGGGCGTGCAACTCGCGAAAGCGCTGGGCGCCACCGTGATCGCGCTCGCCCGCGACGAGGAACGCGCTCGGCTGGCGCGCGAGCAGGGCGCCGACGTGGCACTGACCTCCGACGCCTCGACACTGCGCGACGACCTGCTGCGCGTCACCGGCGGCCACGGCGTGGACGTGACGCTGGAGATGGTGGGCGGTGACGTGCTCACCCAGGTCGTGCGCGCCACGGCCTGGGAGGGCCGCGTGGTGATCGTCGGCTTCGCCTCCGGAGGGCAGAACCCGATCAAGCCCGGTCACCTGCTGGTCAAGAACATCTCCGTGGTCGGCCTGCAGAGCAGCGACTACCGCGACCGCACCCCGGAACTGATGCGCTCGACGATGGAGGAGATGCTCCAGCTCTTCGTCGAGGGCAGGATCACGATCCCGGTGGACAGCACGTTCCCGCTCGGCAAGACCGGCGACGCGCTGCAGGCCGTGAAGGACGGCGGCATCAAGGGCAAGGTCGTGATCGTGCCGGAGCGCGCATGAGCCTGACCTACGACGACCTGCGCGTCGGGCTTACGTTCGACAGCCCCTCGCGGACGATCACGGAGTCCGACGTGGTGTCGTTCGCGGGCCTGACCGGCGACTTCTTCCCGCTGCACACCAGCGAGGAGTACGCGAAGGGCACCGAGTACGGCACCCGTGTCGCCCACGGCCTGCTCGGGCTGAGCTACGCCCACGGCCTGATGTGGGCGCGCACGGGCGCCCTCGACGACTGCATCGTGGCGTTCCTCGGCATCGGCGACTGGCGGTTCACCGGCGCGATCCATCTCGGCGACACCATCCATGTGCGGTACTCGGTGGCGGAACTGCGGCCGAGCCGCTCGCGGCGGGACCGCGCGGTCGTGGTGTTCGCGGTGGAGGTGCTCAACCAGCGCGACGAGGTGGTGCAGCAGGGCACGAAGTCGCTGCTGCTGTCGCGCTGAGCGGTCCACTGCCCGGACGCCGGGCCTCGCGGCCAGGAGAGGCAGTGCGCGAGATCGAGTAAACTAAGTTTACTTTTCGATCTCCAGGAGGGCACTCCATGACCGACACCCCGAGGCCGCTCACCGCGGCGAGCACCGTCGGCGACTGGCTGGCGCGTCCCGAGGGCGCCGCCGCGTTGCGTGAGCTGCTCGCCGCCAGCGGGTTCGACGAGACCGTGCTCGCTCCCGTGAGCAACCTGCCCCTGCAACAGCTGGTGGACCTGAGCCAGGGCCGCCTGCCGCAGAGCGTCGTCGACGACCTCGTGGCCTCCGTCAACGGCGGGGTCGTCCCCGCCGACGACGCCGAACGGGCCGAGGGCTGGCGCGAGCGCGTGGTGGCGGGCCGGTTCGAGGGCAGGACGATCGTGGTGACCGGCGCCGCGTCCGGCATCGGCAGGGCCGTCGCCTCGCGAGTGGTGCGCGAGGGCGGCCGGGTGATCGCCGCCGACCTGGCCGAGGACCGGCTGACGGAGCTGGTCGCCGGGCTGGGCGAGGACTCCGTGGTGCCCATCGCCGCCGACATCGTGCGCGCCGAGGACGTCGAGCGCATCGTCGCGGCGGCGGGCCCGCGCATCGACGGACTGGCCAACGTCGCCGGGATCGTCGACGACTTCTCGCCGCTGCACGAGACCTCCGACGAGGTCTGGCGGCGCGTGTTCGCCGTCAACGTCGACGGGACGTTCCGGCTCACCCGCGCCGTGCTGCCCGTGATGCTCGCCGGTGGCGGCGGTTCGATCGTCAACGTCGCGTCGGAGGCCGCCCTGCGGGGCAACGCCGCGGGTGTGGCCTACACCGCCTCGAAGCACGCCGTCGTCGGCATCACGCGCAACACCGCGTTCATGTACGGCCCGCGGGGCATCCGTGTCAATGCCGTCGCTCCCGGCGGCGTGGCCACCGGACTGGGCGCCGACGCCAGGACCTCGGAGTTCGGCAGGGACCGCACCGGCGACTTCCTGCGCCTGATCCCGGCGATCGCCACCGCCGAGCAGATCGCCGCCTCGATCACGTTCCTGCTCAGCGACGACGGCGTGAACATCTCCGGCGCCGTGCTGCCCTCCGACGGCGGCTGGTCGGTGCAGTGAGCCCGGCTCAGCCGTGCGGGGTCAGGATCTCCTGCAACAGGGCGCCGTAGCGCACCACCAGTTCGCGGTGGTCGGCGGCCAGGTGCGTGTCGCCGACCACCCACAGCGCGTAGAGCAGCCCGCCGACCACCGCCGCCGCCAGTCGCGCTCGCAGATCGGCGTCGGGGCCGGACAGGCGGGCGCGCACCGGCGCGACGAACGCGGTGTGGTGCACCTCGTCCAGCCTGGCGGCGATGTTCGGTTCGTTGCTGCCGCGCACCAGTGCGAGGTAGACGCCCTTGATGTCGTCCTCCGTGGACAGCAGCACCTCGACGAACCGTTCGCCGAAGGACTCCAGCGGCACGTCCAGCAGTGGTTCGTCGTCGAGGCTCAGGTGCATCGTCTCGAGGAACAGCAGTTCCTTGGTGCCGAAGTGGCGGATGACCAGTGCCGGGTTGGTCTCGGCCAGCGCGGCGATGTCGCGCACCGAGGTCCGCGCGAACCCGCGCTCCCGGAACAGCTGCGAGGCGGCCCAGTGGATCTCGTCTCGCGTCGATCTCCCGGACGGCCTGACCATGCCGCCATCCTAGGCCGCCACCGCAGGTCGAGGCGCGAGGCGCTCAGTCCGGATCGACGCGCAGCACACTGCCCTCGCCGGTGGCGGAGACGTAGAGCGCGCCCTCCGGGCCCACCGCGACCCCCGCGAACTGCCGTGGCACGCCCGGCAGGCCGTGACTGAACAACGCGGGCGGCTCTCGGGTGGCCCCCGCCGGAAGTCCCAGCGCGAGGTCGTCCACCGCGATCCCGCGCTCGCCGGTGTCCGGGTCGATCGCCAGCACCCGCCGCCGTCCGCTCTCCACCACCAGCAGCTCGCCGTCGCGGATCGTGAGGCCCTGCGGTGCGTCCAGTCCGTCCACGACGGACACCGGGGTGCCGTCGTCGATCCGCAGCACGGCCCCGAGGTCCTCGTCGCTGACGTACCAGCGCTGCCGGGTGTCTACTGCGACATCGACCGGGCGGCTGAGCCCGTTGGCGACCACTCGCACGTCCTCGGCGGTGCCGCCGCCGAGCGCCACGACGCGCCCTGCTCCGGACTCGGCCACCAGCAGCGTGCCGTCGGGGCGCACCGCGAGACCGCACGGCGCGGCCAGCCCACGCGCCCGGACCGTGACCTCGCCGCTGCGCGGGTCGTAGGTCGACACGTCGCCGTACTGGGACGTGACGTGCACCAGCTCCCCGTCGGCCACGACACCGTGGCTGAACAGGAACAGCTCCCGCGTGCTCACCGCGTCGCCGTCGACACTGGCGAGGCGGTAGTGGTCGGCGGTGAACACGGTGCCGGCGCGGTCGACGGCGACGCCGTAGGGCCCGCCGAGCCCCTGCGGCACGACCTGGCGGGTGCGGCCGTCCTCGTGCAGCTCGGCGATCCCGCCGCTGGCGAAGCTGGACACGAACATGCGGTTGTCGTCGTCGAACGCGGCGTTGTCGAGGCCCACCACGCCGCTTTCCACCACCGAGCGCCGTCCGCTGTCGAGCTCGATGCGCGTCACGAACCCGGCGGCGCCCCGCGACAGCACGAGCAGCACGCCGCCCCTGTCGAACCGCACCGCGACCGGTTCGTGCACCTCGCCGGCCACCAGTTCGGGCTCGCCGCCGTCGGGCGAGACCCGGAAGACCTGTCCCGTCAGCATGTGCGGGTAGTAGAGGAACCCGTCAGGGCCCAGCTGCATCGCGTTGCCCATCGCGAGCCCGTCCGCGAGCACCACGGGCTTGGCGTCCTGGTCCCGCGGGAACAGTTCCAGCACGCGGCCGTCCATGCGCATCTCGTTGACGAACAGCCGCTCGCCCGCGCACGCGATGCCGTTGGGCAGCGCCACATCGCCGGAGACGAGCGTGTACTCGCCGCCGGGATCGCGCCGCCACACCCGGCCGGGCACGAGGTCGGTGATGTACATCGACCCGTCGGGGCCGAACGCCAGGTCGTCTGGCGAGGCGACCGGCCCGTCGGCGGGCACCACGACCTCGACGTCGCCCGAGGCCACGTCCACGGCGCTGATCTGCCCGGCCAGGAACTGCGCCACGTAGAGCCTGCCGTCGGGGCCGAACGCCACGCCGTTGGAGCCCCACAGGCGGCTCGGCGGGGTCAGCCGGGTCACGCCGTCGCCGCCGCGCGGCCGGACGGGACCGAACCGGCTGGGCCGGACGGGATCAGTCGGCATCGGCGAACACCTCGTCCATGCCGCCGTCCTCGCGCCACCGGCGCAGCAGTTCGTGGAACACCACGGGCCCGTCACCGAACGACTGCCGACGACGTCTCGGCCCGCCCTCGTTGTTGTAGTAGCCCGGCGTGCACTCGTCGAGGAACGTCTCCAGGTCGGGCGACTTCTGTTCGATCGTGCGGACCCAGGCCGCCTCGGCCTCGACGCTCGGCTCGACCCGCGTGGCCCCGCGCTTGCGGGCCTCGGTGACCACACCGGCGACGTGGATCGCCTGCTCGTCGAGGATGTGCACGAAGTTGACGGAGCTGGCGTTCTGCAGCGGGCCGAGGTGGAACAGGTTCGGGAAACCGTTGCTGTAGAAGCCGTGCAGGGTCTTCGGGCCCTCGCGCCACGACGCCAGCAGCGGCAGCCCGTCGCGTCCGCGCACCGGCACGCGCCCGGTGAGCACGTCGGACTTCCCGACATCGAAACCGGTGGCGAAGATGATGCAGTCCACGGGGTACTCCTGCTCGCCGACCACCACCGACGTCTCGGTGACGCGCTCGATGCCGCCGTGGTCGGCGGTGTCGACCAGCGTGACGCCGGGCCGGTTGAACGCCTGCAGGTACGAGTCGCTGAACGTCGGCCGCTTGCACGGGTAGCGGTACCAGGGCTTGAGCAGCTCCGCCGTCTCCGGGTCGTCCACGACGTCGTCCACGCGGGTGCGCAGCGCGTTCATCTTGTGGAAGTCCGCGATCTCCTCGAGACGTTCCCGTTCCTCGGCTGGCACGTCGTCGTAGGCGTTGGTCGGCACGAGGCTGTGCAGCAGCCGCGCGCTGCCCGTCCAGGCGTCGGACACGAGGTCGGTGTCCACCTCGCTGCCCGTGAGCACCGCGAGGAAGTTCTCCCTGCGCCGCCACTGCCAGCCCGGCTCCAGGGACGCGGCCCACTCCGGGTCGGTGCGCCGGTTGTCCCGGACATCCACAGTGGACGGTGTGCGCTGGAAGACGTAGAGCTGCTCGGCGGCCTCGGCCAGGTGCGGCACCACCTGGATCGCGGTGGCGCCCGTGCCCACGAGCGCCACGCGCTTGCCGGCCAGCCCGGTGAGTCCGCCCTCCGCGGATCCGCCCGTGTAGTCGTAGTCCCAGCGGCTGGTGTGGAACGTGTGCCCGGCGAAGGTCTCGATGCCGGGGATGCCCGGTAGCTTGGGCCGGTCGAGTGTGCCGCTGGAGACCACCACGTAGCGCGCGCGGATGCGGTCGCCGCGGTCGGTGTGCACGACCCATTCCCGCTCGTCCCACGTCAGTTCGGTGACGCCGGTCTGGAAGCACGCGTCGCGGTAGAGGTCGTAGTGCCTGCCGATCGCGCGGGCGTGCTCGCGGATCTCCTCGCCGGGCGAGTACCGCCACTCGGGCACGTAGCCGACCTCTTCGAGCAGGGGCAGGTAGACGTAGGACTCGATGTCGCAGTGGATGCCGGGGTAGCGGTTCCAGTACCAGGTGCCGCCGAAGTCGCCGCCCTTCTCGATCACCCGGATGCTCTCGACGCCTGCCTCGCGCAGGCGCGCGCCGGTGAGCAGCCCGCCGAACCCGCCGCCCACGACCACCACCTCGACGCGGTCGCTCAGCGGCTCCCTGTCGAACTCCGGGTCGGCGTGCGGATCGTCGGCGTAGTAACCGAAAGCGCCCTCGGGAGCCCGGTACTGCGCGGCGCCCTCGGGCCGGACGCGACGGTCGCGTTCCGCGCGGTACCGCGCGCGCAGTGCGTCGGGGTCGAAGTCGGGGACGGGCGGAGGTTCCGGTGTCGACATGGGCACCCTTCTACGCTCACTTAAATCAACTGATTGATTTAACCGTAGCAGTGCGCGGTGAGAGGATCACCAACAGAGTCCGACAGATGTCGGCTTAAGGCCGTGACCACGGTCACATCCAACGCTGTCGCATTCGCGGCGGCTGCTCCGTCAGGGCTGTGTAGACCACGTAGACCGTGCACGACGACGGAGGAGATCGACATGGAAGCCCGGTTGAACCTGTTCGGCAACAAGATCGCGGGCAAGTACCTGCGCCACCTCAACGCCGCGAACGCGGCGGTGTCGGAGTCGGGGCTGCCCGTAGCGACACAGGAACTGGTCAAGGTGCGCGCCAGCCAGATCAACGGCTGCGGTTTCTGCACCGACATGCACACCAAGGAGGCCGTGCACGCCGGTGAGACCCCGCAGCGGCTGTACCTGGTCGCCGCCTGGCGCGAGGCCACGGTCTTCACCGAGGCCGAGCGCGCCGCGCTCGAGCTGACCGAGCAGGGCACCCGCATCGCCGACGCCGCCGGTGGCGTCAGCGACGAGGCCTGGGAACTGGCCGCCAAGCACTACGACGAGGACCAGCTCGCCGCGCTCGTGGCCCTGATCGCCTCGATCAACGCCTACAACCGGCTGAACGTGCTGATCCAGCAGCCCGCGGGCGACTACCGGGTCGGCCAGTTCGGCTAGCGGCCCCGGGACTCGACGAGCCGCACCGGGCCGAGCAGACCCGACGGCATCGGCTCCCACTGCTCGGGCGGGGTGGTGCGCCAGCGCAGGTAGTAGTTCGCCTGCAGCTCACCCCGCCGGGCGAGGTCCCGCACGCGGTTGGCCGCGAGGTTGGTGACGTCGAGCTCGAGGACGTTGCGGCCCGCCCGCAACAGGTCTCCCACCGGCAGCCGGAACGGCAGCGCCCATGCCGTGCCGAGGTCGTGGCCGTTGAGCCGCACCCGGGCGCACTCCCTGACATCGCCCAGGTCGAGCTCCCAGGTGCGGTGAGCGTCCGCAGTGGACAGTTCGAACGACGTGCCGTAGCTTCCGGTGCCGGAGAAGTTCGTCTCGGCCTCGCCCAGGTCGGTCCACGACACCAGCTCGGTCAGCGTGCGCTCGGCGGGCAGCGCGGGTCCGCCCTCGCGGAACCGCAGGGTCCACGGCCCCTCGATCGCCCGCTGCCTGCCGCTGGGCGCGAACACGGGGCTCACCGGGTCGGCGAGCCTGCGCCGCGCGAACGTCCGCAGGATCAGCGACTCGCCGGGATCCAGTGCGACCCGCACGTGCAGGCGGCCTCGCGACCATCGCGTCCTGGCTCGACCGTGGGTGTCGCGCAGCGCGTCGAGCGCGCCGACCGACACCGCGGGCGTGCCGAGCGGGAACCAATCGTCGACGCGCTCGGCCGTGGCGTTGACGAGGAAGTAGTGCCTGCCCTCGTCGTGGGTCCGGCGCAGCACGCGCAGTCCGGAGTCCGCGATCGGCTCGCGGCGCGCGTCTGTGGTGTTCAGCGCGTCGTCGACCGAGACGCCCGCCTCGGTCACCACGATCCGGCCGCGGCCGACGCGGTAGGAGCCCCGCCCGGACGGCCTGCGCCGCAGCGCGTCGGTCAGCTCGGTGAGCCGCGCGCGCCGCGCGTCCAGGTCGGCCAGGCCGGGAACGTCGGACGGAAGTTCTCCGGCGAACACCACCGTGGCCCCGTCGGCGGCGAGGTCGTGCAGCCGCTCCAGGGTCTCCACCGGCATCAGCCGCGTGCCGGGCACCAGCACCACGGCGTAGTGGCCGTGGTCGTTGCGCACCCCCGAGCGCGAGCCGCGGAAACCGGCGAGCTGGCGGTCGGACACCCAGTCGAACTGCCAGCCGCGGCGCTCCAGTTCCCGCGCCACGGCACCGGCGCCGCTCGGGTGGTCGTACATCCACTCGGTGCCCTGCCACGTGAAGTCCGGGGTCAGCTCGGGGTCCTCGGCCCCGTCGCCGAGTCCGCCGTCGGTCTCGGCCCACAGATCGTGCTGCGAGAAGTAGACGAGCACGTCGTTGTCGTGCTCGCCGCTCTGCAGCACGGACTGGCAGCGGGTGAGGTAGCCGGTGAGCTCGGGAAGATCGCCCCACAACGGGTTGGCGGGCTGCAGTTCCGTGGCCGCGTAGAAGGCCAGGCCCGGCCACGGCGCGTCCTCGGGGGAGTAGGCGGTGCCGTGGAAGACGACGTGGTTGATGCCCGCTGTGAAGAGCAGGTCCAGCGTCGGCTTGGCCTGCGACAGCGAGACGTGGAAGTGCTCGTCGCGCCACGTGAGGCTCTCGGCGCCGACGAGCCGTTTGCCCAGTACGTGCGCGGGCGACGACGCGCACCGCCACACCAGCGACACCGGCGGCTCGGCCGGGCCCGCGCCCTCGCGCAGGCCGGGAATCGGCAGGATCTGACCACCGAGGAACTCGGTCTCGGGGATGTCGGCGGCGCCGTAGACGTCGAGCAGGTGCGCGGGGGAGCCGTGCGCCTGGTTGCGGGTCTGCCAGCCTCGTGCCTCGCTCCACTCGGTCCAGGGCTGGGCGAAGCGTTCCAGGAACAGGTCCGAGAACGTCTCGCGGACGTCGGAGAGCACCCGCGAGCGGGTGTCCTCGGTGCCCGCGTCGCCGAAGACCTCGGGCAGGTGCGGCACCAGGTCGTAGCCGCGCAGCCGCGCGAACTCGGCGACCGCGTCGCGCGTCCAGTCGGTGCGTTCCAGCTCGAACGAGTCGTGGAACAGCGCGCGGATGCCGCGCGGGCCCTCGCCGAGCGCGGTGCCGAAGTTCTCCAGGTGGTGCTGGATCGACTCGGCGTCGAAGTAGTTGGCCATGAGCCCCTTGCCGCCGGGGCCTGCCCGCTCGACGCGTTTGAGCACGAGGCCGCTGAACACCGCGGTCAGCTGCCAGTGCCCGGCCGGGGCCGTCCAGTCGAGCGTGCCGTCCGCGCCGACGCGCGCGGTGAGGTCGACAGTGTCGCCGCCGGTCTTCTCCGTCGCGACGAGTGCCACGAGCGGGGGTTCGGGCAGCGGGTCCATCGGCGGTCGCAGGTCGGGCCGCGACAGCAGTTCCTCGTCGAGCAGGTCCGGGTGCGGTGGCTGCGTGGTCCGGACCGGAGCCGGAAGTCGTTGCCCCTCACCGAGTTCCCAGAACTCCGTGAGCGCGCGGCCGGCGCTGAGTTCCGGCGAGATCCACGGCCCGCCGAACGTCCAGCCGGAGCCGGTGGTCAGGTCCACGCCCAGTCCGTGCTCGCCGGCGTGGCGGGTGGTGGCGTCGAGCGCGGCGAGCCAGTCGTCGCCGAGGTAGGTGAGCACGCGGTCCTCGTAGCCCTGTGCCTCGTAGATCGGCTGGATCTCGACGCCACCGAAGCCGACATCGGCGAACTGCCGCAGGTGCCGCGCGAGCCCGTCCTCGGTGACCGCGCTGCCCAGCCACCACCAGCGGGTCCACGGCCGCGTCTCGGCGGTGAACGGCGACCAGCCAAGCGCGCCCCGGGGCGCCGTCGCGGCGACCGGCCGGGTGGCGGCGGTTCCCGTGCCCACCCTGGCCACGGCGACGGACACCGCCAGCGCGGCCGAACCACGGAGCACATCACGTCGGCGCATCTGCACACTCCTCATCGAGTCCGAGATCGAACGTCCGAGCGCGACGAGGTTCCACTGTGGCCGCTCTCGGACAGAGATAATCCTTGGGGCGCGGGGCTAGTCGACGGTGGAGAGACGTCGATCCGGAAAGGACACGGGTGAGGCCACTGCGCCTGTCCCTTCGTCGCCGTCGACCGTGAAGCGACTTTTTGAATCGTTTCACTCAGGTTGGCAACCATGTTTGCCCGAGCGCGAGTGCGCTGTCAAGCCTGGAGTGCGCGCGCCACCGGGTCAGCGCAACGCCGGACCGCGCCGCGGCAGAGGGTGGCCGAGCAGGGCCAGGTACTCGCCGACGCGGGTGGCGGCGTGCAACATCGCCAGGCCCTGTGCGGTCAGTTTCGCTTGCCAGCTCCCCAAAGCGTCCGCCAGCGCCTCGGTGCCGCCCGCGGTGCGGATCTGCTCGACGACGCCGGCGATGTGCTCCAGCAGGTACCCGCCGCGGCGCAGCAGGTGCGCGAGCTCGGCGTCGCGGACGTCGACCGCGTGATAGCGGCGGTAGCCTGCCTGGTCGCGCTCGGGAGTGAGCACGCCGTGGCTCTCCCAGTTGCGCAGTGTCGCCGGGGTGACGCGCAGCCTGCGGGCGAGCTCGCCGACGCTCAACGGCCCTCCCGCCGGTTCCGCCGCGGTGCGGGGCTGTTCGGTCAGGTGGCCGACGGCCAGACGGACCGCGTCGAGCGTCTCGCGGTCGCGCAGCAGCTGGCTGTGCCCGCGGTCGATGACCGTGAGCACCTCGTCGAGCGCGCCACCGTTGAGCGCGGTCATGATCTCGCCGCCCACCGCGTAGCCGTAGGCGGGCAGCAGCGCGAGGTAGGCGCGCAGCGCGGCCACGTGCACCTCGGTGTACATCCGGTAGCCGCTCGCGGTGCGCTCGGCCGCGGGCAGGAACCCGTCGCGCTCGTAGTTGCGCACCGCCTGGGTCGAGATGCCGTGCTCGCGGGCGAGGTCGGTCGGTCGCAAGGTCTTCACCGGTTTGAGACTTTACCGCACGTCTACTGACGTGTTCTCGGAGCAAGTTTCAACGTGGATGTCAACGATACGATCGAGCCACATGAGTCAGGACCTGCGACACCTCTCGGCCACCCCGGGCGACCTGCTCGCCTTCGGGGAACCCGCCCACGCGGAACCCGCCTTCGGCTGGATCCGCAACGAGCTCTTCCTCGGACTCGCCGGGTGCGGCTTCCGTTCGATCGTGCTGGAGACCGATCGCGTCGCCGCATTCATGGTGGACGACTACGTCCGCCACGGCCAGGGTGATCTGGACACGGTGCTGCGCCACGGTTTCTCCCACGGCTTCGGACAGGCGGAGAGCAACCGGCAGCTCGTCTGCCGGATGCGCGAGTACAACCGGTGCCGCCCGGCCGGGCGGCGGCTGGCCTTCCACGGCTTCGATGCCCCGACGGACCTGGCGAGCGCGCCCAGCCCGCTGCGCTACCTCGAGCACGCCCGCGCCTACCTCGGCGAGGAGCTGGACCTCGCTGCCCTCGCCGGCGACGACGAGCGGTGGAGCCGCCAGGAGGCGGTGCCGAACGCGGCGGACTCGGTCGGCGCCACACCCGAGGCGTCGAGGTTGCGCGTGCTCGCCGACGACCTGCTCACCGCGCTGCACACCCGCGCGCCGGAGCTGATCGCGGCGACCTCCCGCGCCGACTGGTTGCGGGCCAGGACCCACCTGAACGCCGGGATCGGGTTGCTGCGCTACCACCGGACCTCGGCCGAGCCGGGGGAGCAGGGCGCGCGGCTGTCGCGCCAGTCGGCCGTTCGGGACGCGCTCATGGCCCGGAACCTGCTCGAGCTCGCCGAGTTCGAGGCGCGCCGGGGGCCGGCACTGGTGTTCGCGCACAACCTGCACCTGCAGCGCAACCGCAGCTCCTGGCGGCTCGGGGATCTCGACGTCTCCTGGAACGGCGCGGGTTCGATCGTCGCGCCACTGCTGGGGCAGCGCTACACGTTCGTCGCGGGCAGCCTCGGCCGCAGCGACGCGCTGGGCCTCGGCGAGCCGGCCGCCGACACCTACGAGGGCAGGCTCCAGCACCGCGACGGCGGCTGGAACCTCGTGGCGGAGACCGCCGTCGGCCCCGCGCGCACCCGCACCGACCTCGACCCCGGCCAGGGCTATGTCCCGCTCGACGACGCGACCGTCGCCGGAGCCGACGCGCTGCTGCACGTGCCCGACGGAGCCGCCGTCGCGGCGCGCGAGCGTGTCACGATGAGGTGAGGGAGGCGATGACGATGACGCACCCGGCCGGAGAACCGTTCGCGGCCCGCCCGCCGACCAGTCACGAGCGGATGACGGGCCTGCACTGGGACGCCTCGTATCGCGATGGCCCCGCGCCGTGGGACATCGGCGCTCCGCAGCCCGCCTTCGTGCGTCTCGCGCCCGGGCTCACGGGTCCGGTGCTCGACGCGGGGTGCGGCACCGGAGAGAACGCGCTGCTCGTCGCCTCGCGGGGACTGACCGTGCTGGGCGTCGACGTCGCCGAGACGGCGCTGGCGATGGCCCGGGAGAAGGCGCGAGCCCGCGGCGTCGACGCCGAGTTCGCCGTCGCGGACGCGCTGCGCCTGGACCTCCTGGGCCGCCGGTTCGCGACGGTGCTGGACTGCGGGCTGCTGCACACTTTCGACGGCGTCGAGCGGCCCCGCTACGCGGCGAGCCTGGCGTCGGTGACCGGCCCCGGTGCGACGGTGTACGTGCTGTGCTTCAGCGACGCGGGCCCGGGCACCGGCCCGCACCCCGTGCGCGAGGACGACGTGCGGGCCGCGTTCGGCACCGGGGACTGGCACGTCGCCGCCGTCGAACGCGAGCGGATCCGCACCCGGTTCCACGACGAGGACGGCGCCCCGGCCTGGCTCGCGACGATCACCCGGACCCAGGCGGGGTTCTGGGCAGCACGCGGTCGAGGACCAGCCGGGCGCTGATCAGCGGGTCGAGCATCCGCTGCCTGCCGTGCCGGGACATCGTGGAGATGCGGCCGGCGAGCTCCGGCAGCCGGGTGTGGGACCCGTGCCGGATCGCGTCCGCCGCGAGCAGGGTCGCGAGCGGGTGGCCGTCCAGCGCGCTGTGCCCGAGGTCGTCGATCGGCAGCAGCACCGCGTCCGGGACGAGCTCCACCACCTGCTCGGCCACACTGCGCGGCGTGCGCAGGTCCCGTTCGCCCGAGACGGCCACGGTCGGCCAGGTGAAGTGGGGCAGTGCGGCGGGCAGGTCGACGGCGTCGCCCTCGTAGAGCGGGAAGTCGCCCTGCCGCGCGGCCCGCGACCGGCTCAGGTCCAGGGGCCCGCCGTCGGAGGCGGTGCCGTGACCCAGTTCGCGGTAGGCGATGGCGCCCACGAGATCGAACTCCATCACGTAGGGCACGGGCGTGGTCAGTTCGGACTCGCCGCTCTGGGCGATCCAGCGCCAGGTGCGCCCGCCCCGGCCGTCGCGCACCGCGCCGAGCAGCCGGTCCAGTAGCGCGAGCCCGCCGAACTCGTAGGTCACCTGGACGACCCGCGCCGCCTCGCCGGCTGGCACCAGCCCGTTCTCGACCAGGAACCGCACCGTGCGCGCGGACTCCCGGGTGCGCTCGTCGTCGCCGTCCCAGAACAGCCTGCGGATGGTGGCCGTGGCCACGGCTTCCGTGCTCGCTCCCAGCGTCGGTGAGTCGAGCACCATCCCGGCCACGTGCTCGGGATGCCGGGCACCGAAGGCGGCCGCCAGGTACGAGCCGTACGAACTGCCGTGGACGATCGCCTGGCGCACGCCGCAGTCGTCCAGCACGGCGGCCATGTCGTCGAGGACGGCGTCGACGGACAGCTCGGCCCACGGAAGGTCCACACCGGACACGTCGCGCCGGGAGAAGCCCACGCCGCGGTGCTCCATCATCAGCACGTCCAGCCCGCGGGCGGTGGCGAGGTCGCGGAACTGCTCGTAGGGCAGCACCGACGCGAGGCCGGGGCCACCGGGCAGCACGAACACCGGTGGTCCGTCGCCGCTGCCGGTGCGCACGTAGGTCAGGTCGAACGCGCCGTGGCCGAGTGGCCTCCGGATGCGGTGCAGGTCGCCCCGCGCGGCCCGCTTCTGCGCGGCGAGGTGAAACCCCGCGTACTGATCCCCCACAGGTTCCTCGCTCCCGTCGACGGCCGCACCGCGACGGTACCACGGGCGAGCGTCGTCCATTGTGGACTAATGGGGCCGCTGGCCCCTGCCCGCTCGACGTGTGACCCAGAAGACTGCACGAGCTGTCACATTCCTGGTCGCCGCGTAGTCCTCACAGTGTGGGCACCAGAACGGGAGAGACGCCATGAAGCGGATCCTGATCGTCGGCGGTGGGTACGCGGGGTTCTACGCCGCGTGGAAACTGGAGCGGCGGCTCCGGCCGGGTGAGGCCGAGCTGACCGTCGTCGACCCCCGCCCCTACCTGACCTACCAGCCCTTTCTGCCAGAGGTTGTCGCGGGCTCCGTCGAGGCCAGGCACGCCGCGGTGTCGCATCGCAGGCACCTGCGCCGCACCCGGCTCGTCTCCGGCTGGGTGACGGTGATCGACCACGAGCACCGCAGGGTCACGGTGCAACCGGCCGAGGGCACCGAGTTCGAGCTCGGCTACGACGTCATCGTGGTCACCGCGGGCGCGGTGACCCGCAAGTTCCCGGTGCCCGGCATCGCCGAGGAGGCGATCGGCCTCAAACACGTCGAGGAGGCCGTGGCGATCCGCGACCGGTTGCTGACCGCGTTCGACCGGGCGGCCGTGCTGCCACCAGGGCCGATGCGGCAGCGGCTGCTCACCGTCACGGTCGTCGGCGGCGGGTTCTCGGGCGTCGAGGGCTTCGGCGAGGCACTCTCGCTCGCCCACGCCCTGGTGCGCCGCTACCCCGAGATCCGGCGAGACGAGGTGCGCTTCCACCTCGTGGAGGCGGGCGAGCGGATCCTGCCCGAGGTCACCGACCGGCCGGGCCGCTGGGTGGTCGAGTCGCTGCGGTGCCGCGGCGCCCGCGTGCACCTGCGCACCACGGTCACCTCCGCCGTCGACGGGCACGTCGTGCTCTCGACCGGCGAGGAGTTCGACTCGGAGCTCATCGTGTGGACCGCGGGCAACGCGGCCAACCCCGTCGTCGACAAGCACACGGACCTGCCCGTCGACGAGCACGGCCACATCGTGGTGCGCCCCGACCTGCGCGTGGGCACCGAGGCCGAGCCCGTCGCCGACGCCTGGGCCGCGGGCGACGACGCCGCCGTGCCCGACCTCGTCGCGCCCGCGGCCGGCACCCGGACGGTGCCCAACGCGCAGCACGCGTTCCGCCAGGGCAAGCTGCTCGCTCGCAACATCGTGGCCAGCCTGCGCGGGCGCGAACCCGAGCCGTACGTACACCGCAGCCTCGGCGCCATCGCCACGCTCGGCATCGGGCACGGAATCTTCCAGTACCGGCGGATCGTGATCACGGGGGTGCTCGCGTGGCTGATGCACCGCGGCTATCACGTGCTCGCCGTGCCGACCTGGGAACGCAAGGTCCGCGTGCTCGTCGTCTGGCTCACCGCCGGGCTCTTCGGCCGCGACGTCGTGTCGCTGGCCTCGGTGGAGCACCCGCGCGACGCGTTCGTCTCCGGTGGCGCCCCGCGACCGGCCGCACCACCCGTT
The DNA here is from genome assembly GCF_016595675.1 of Prauserella cavernicola. GTDB lineage: Bacteria > Actinomycetota > Actinomycetes > Mycobacteriales > Pseudonocardiaceae > Prauserella_A > Prauserella_A cavernicola. The sequence goes on from NZ_JAENJH010000013.1 coordinate 27,808, forward strand.
CCACCCATCCCACCCGCTCCAACCAGCAGACCCAGTACGGAAGGGGACCAGCCATGAGGATCGTCGTCATCGGTGGCACCGGCCTGATCGGCTCGCAGGTCGTCACGTGGCTGCGCGAGCACGGCCACGACGTGGTGCCCGCCTCACCGGGAACCGGCGTGAACACCGTCACCGGTGACGGCGTGCGGGAGGCCCTGCGCGGTACACAGGTGGTGGTGGACGTGTCGAACTCGCCGTCCTTCGCCGCGGACGAGGTCATGGCGTTCTTCCGCACCTCCACCACCACGCTGATCGAGGCCGCGAAGGAGGCCGGTGTGGGCCACTACGTCGCGTTGTCGGTGGTGGGCACCGACCGCCTGCCCGAGTCCGGCTACTTCCGCGCGAAGGTGGCGCAGGAACGACTGATCACCGACTCCGGCCTGCCCTACTCTCTGGTGCACGCCACCCAGTTCTTCGAGTTCGCGGGCGGCATCGCCGATACGTCCACACAGGACAGCGCCGTGCGGCTGCCCGGTGCCGGGGTGCGGCCGGTCGCCTCCGCCGAGGTCGCCGCGACCGTCGCCCGCGTCGCGGCCGGGCCGCCGCTCGACGGCACGCTCGAGGTGGCCGGGCCCGAGGAGCTCGGGCTCGACGAGTGGATCCGCACCGTGCTCGCCGCGCGCTCCGACCCGCGCGAGGTCGTCACCGATCCGGCCGCCGGGTACTTCGGCGCGCCCGTGCGACGGGACAGCCTGCTGCCCGCACCCGGCGCCGAGATCGCGAGCACCCGCCTCGCCGACTGGCTTGCACTCGACGTACGTTGACCGAAGGAGTACCGATGACCCATCCCGAGAAGCAGCTCGCCACCTCCGTGCTCGTGATCGGCACGGGCGGAGCCGGGTTGCGGGCCGCCATCGAGCTGGCCGAACGCGGCGTGGACACGCTCGTGCTCGGCAAGCGGCCCCGTTCCGACGCCCACACCACGCTCGCCGCGGGCGGCATCAACGCGGCACTGTCCACGATGGACGTCGAGGACAGCTGGCAGCAGCACGCCGCCGACACCATCAAGGAGAGCTATCTGCTCGCCCATCCCGACATCGTGCGGACCGTGGCCGAGCAGGGCGCGCGCGGCATCGGCGACCTCGAGCGCTGGGGGATGCCCTTCGCGCGGGAGGACGACGGCCGCATCTCGCAGCGCTTCTTCGGTGCGCACACCTACCGGCGCACCGCGTTCGCGGGCGACTACACCGGGCTGGAGATCCAGCGGACGCTGGTGAACAGGGCCGCGCAGCTCAAGGTCCCTGTGCTCGACACGTGTTACGTCACCAGGATCCTCGTGCGCGACAACGTGGTCTTCGGCGCCTATGGCTTCGACCTCGAGACCGGGCAGCGCTACGTGATCCACGCCGACGCGGTGGTGCTGGCCGCGGGCGGGCACACCCGCATCTGGCGGCGCACGTCGTCGCGGCGAGACGAGAACACCGGCGACTCGTTCCGGCTCGCCGTGCTCGCGGGCGGGCGCATCCGCGACCCCGAGCTGGTGCAGTTCCACCCGTCGGGCCTGATCGAGCCCGAGAACGCGGCGGGCACGCTCGTGTCCGAGGCCGCCAGGGGAGAGGGCGGAATCCTGCGCAACGCCGACGGGGAGCGGTTCATGGCCCGCTACGACCCCGAACGGCTCGAACTGTCCACCCGAGACCGTGTCGCGCTCGCCGCCTTCACCGAGATCAAGGAGGGCAGGGGAACCCCGCGCGGCGGCGTCTGGCTCGACGTGTCGCACCTGCCGCGCGAGACGATCATGAGCAGGCTGCCGCGGGTCTACCAGACGCTGCTGGAACTGCAGATGCTCGACATCACCCGCGAGCCGATCGAGATCGCGCCCACCGCGCACTACTCGATGGGCGGCGTGTGGGTGCGGCCCGAGGACCACGGCACCGGTGTCGACGGCCTCTACGCCATCGGCGAGGCCTCCAGCGGGCTGCACGGCGCCAACCGCCTCGGCGGCAACTCGCTGATCGAGCTGCTGGTGTACGGCAGGATCGTCGGCGAGGACGCGGCGCGCTACTCGGCGGAGCTGCCCGCCCAGCGCCGGTCGCGGGAGGCGCTGGCCGAGGCCCGTGCGGAGGTGGACGAGCTGCTCGCCGCCGATGGCCCGGAGAACGTGCGCGCCCTGCAACGGGCCGTGCGCGACACGATGACCGAGCACGCGGGCGTGGTGCGCGACGAGACCGGACTGCGCAAGGGGCTGGCCGAGCTCGACGAGCTCGAGGAACGCATCACCCAGGTCGGCGTGCACCCCGACCTGGCGGGCTACGGCGACCTGGCACACGCCTTCGACCTCAAGGCCTCCGCGCTCGCGGCCCGCGCCACGCTCGAGGCGGCGCTGGCGCGCACGGAGACCCGGGGCTGCCACAACCGCGCCGACTTCCCGGAACTCGACCCGGCACAGCGCGTGAACCTCGTGTGGGCGGGCCCCGGCCGGATCGAACGGGAGGAGCTGCCCCCGGTGCCCGACGAGATCACCGCGCTCATGCGGGAGGTCTCGTCGGAGGGCAAGCTCGTCGAGTAGCAGGGCGGGCCCGGTGCGCCTCGGCATGGAGGCGCACCGGGCGCTCAGCTCACCACGTCACCGGCAGTTCGTACACGCCGTAGACCGCGCCGTCGTGCTTGAACGGGATCTCATCCAGCTCCGTCGCCGCGCGCAGGGTCGGGATCCGGCGGTAGAGCGTGCTGTAGACGACCTGCAGCTCCAGCCGGGCCAGTGACTGGCCGAGGCACTGGTGCACGCCGAAGCCGAACGCGATGTGCCGCCTGGCGTCGCGGCCGACGTCGAGCCGGTCCGGGTCGGCGAAGACCTCCGGGTCCCGGTTGCCGATGTCGTTGGCCAGGATGATGCCCTCGCCCGCCTTGATCGTCTCGCCCGCGATCTCGATGTCCTCGGTGGCGACGCGGCGGCGGCCGTTGTGGGTGATGTTGAGGTAGCGCAGCAGCTCCTCGACCGCCGTGCTCACCAGCTTCTCGTCGTCGGTGTCGCGCAGGCGGGCCAGCTGCTCGGGGTGCTCCAGCAGTGCGAGGGTGCCGAGCGCGATCATGTTCGCCGTGGTCTCGTGCCCGGCGACGAGCAGCAGCACGCCCATCTGTGCCGCCTCCGCCCGGGTCAGCTCGCCCGCCTCGACGCGGGAGGCCAGCCCGGAGAGCAGGTCGTCGCCCGGCTCGGTGAGCTTGGCTCCCACCAGCTCGTCCAGGTAGGCGGCGAGCGCGCCGATCGCGGCCTGGCGCTGTTCGACAGCGGTGGTCTGCCGGATCATGACCTTGCTGTTGTCCTGGAAGAAGTCGTGGTCGGAGTAGGGGACCCCGAGCAGCTCGCAGATCACCAGCGACGGCACCGGCAGCGCGAACGCCTCCACGAGGTCCACCGGCTTCGGCCCGGCGAGCATCTCGTCGATGAGGTCGTCGACGATCTTCTGGATGGCGGGCCGCATCGCGGCGACCCGCCGGACCGCGAACGGCGCGGTGACCATGCGCCGCAGCCGGGCGTGCTCCGGATCGTCCATCAGGATGAAGCTGATCTTCGAGCCCTCGCCGGTGACCGGCGCCGGGCTGGGGTAGCCGGGCCTGCGGATGTCCGAGCTCACCCGGGGATCGGCCATCAGCGCCCGTTGTTCGGCGTAGCGGGTCACCAGCCACGGTGTCCTGCCGTCCCATAGCCGGACCCGGGCCAGCGGACCCTCCTCCTGCTTGGCCTTGGCCTCGGGTGGTGGGTCGAACGGGCAGCGCGCCGCCCTGGGCATGGGGAACTCGGGTGCGTCGGCCTCGGCGCTGTGCGTGGTGGTCACGGTCGGCTCCAATCGGGACGGTCTACAACGGACTCAGGCGTCGCCGAGCGTGATCGCGCCGGCGGGGCAGAGGTCGGCCGCCTCCCGCACCGTCGCCCGCAGTCCGTCCGTCGGCTCCGCGTCCAGCAGGACGACGATGCCGTCGTCCTCGCGCTGGTCGAAGACCTCGGGCGCCACCATTGCGCAGGACCCCGCGCCGCAGCACCTGTCCTCGTCGACAACGACCTTCATCCTCGGTTCTCCTTCGTTCGTGGTGGGTCCGCGCGTCAGTCGCGGGAGACGACGGGGGCGTGCCAGAGCCCCACGATCGCGTCGATGAGGCCGTCGGCGGCCTCGTGCCAGCTCGCCCGGGGGGTGGGCGTGCCGTCGGCGATGGCACGTTCGCGCTCGGCGACGAGGTGCACCATCAGCTGCCTGGCCATGTCGCCGCGCTCCATGCGCACCTCGACCGGCAGTTCGGGAAGGCAGCGGTTGAGCCCGTCCAGTGTTCGCACCAGGGGCGGGGAGGTCAGCGACTCGGCCGCCATGGTCTCGCGCAGCGTCGGGTCGGTCATCACCTGCGCGCCGAAGCGGGCGAACCACGTGGGCGGGCCCAGGTCGGCGAGGTGCTCGGTGGAGGGACGCACGAGACAGGCCACCCAGTCGCGGGTGTCCGTGGAGTCGCCGCTCTCGTCGACCAGTCGTGCACGGATACGTTCGATCTCGTCGCTGTGCCTGCGCACGATGGCGCGCACCAGGTCGGCCTTGGTGCCGAAGTGGTAGTTCACCGCGGCGTTGTTGCCCTGACCCGCGGCCTCGCTGATCTGGCGGTTGGACACGGCGAACACCCCGTGCTCGGCGAACAGCCGCTCCGCCGCGGTGAGGATCGCCTCGCGGGTGGCGCTGACCCGGTCGGCGCGCGCCGTTCCGCCCGGCACGCTCACCACCTCGCCGGGACCGTGCGTGGTCCGTCCGGCACGGCGAACGGACTGCTCGGCACCGTCGCGGTGCGGGTCTCGCTCACCGTGGGTCCTCCTCCGGATCGGCCTCGACTCGGTGGTCAGTTAACCGACGATCCGGGGAGTAAGTCAAGTGATTGATTTAAATTGTGCCGGGTCGTGCGCCCGTGGCGTCCCGGGACCGGCCCGGGACGCCACGGGTCGCTGTTAGTGCGTCGGTTGCAGTACGACCTGGGCCGATCCGGTGAGCGGCGGTGCTCCGTCGCCGCCCGGGTCGGTGTAGGTCGCGTTGAACACGCCGGTCAGGTTGTCGGTCTCGGGATCGTGGCCCTCCGGCACAGTTGTGACGAACGACCCGGTGCAGCCGGTCGCCGTCGTGATCGGGTGGCCGTGGTCGTCGTGCCCGAGGATGTAGGTCACCTGCACCCGCGAGCAGTCGACGGCCTGGTCGTCGGTCACCGCGACCTCGTACCGCACGACGTCACCGAACGAGAAGGGCTGGCCCTGCACGGGACTGACGAACGTGACGACGGGTTCTTCGTTGCCCACCACGATGTCCACCTCGGCCGAGGCGCTGCGGCCACGGTGCTTGCCGCCGATGTCGGTCACCTTCAGCGTCGCGGTGTAGACGCCGTTCTCCCGGTAGGTGTGGCGCGGGTTCTGTTGCCGGGAGTCGATGTCGCCGTCGGAGTCGAAGTCCCATTCGTAGCGCAGCCGGTCACTGTCGGGGTCCTGTGTTCCCGCGCTGGAGAAGTTGACGGTGAGCGGTGACTGTCCATTGTCGACGTCGGCCGTCACGACGGGAACGGGCGTGTGGTTGCCGTTCCTGCCGATGTGGTCGATGCGCGCCAGCTGCGCCTCGGGGTTCTCGGCGAAGTAGCCCTTGCCGTACTCCAGCACGTAGAGCGCGCCGTCGGGGCCGAACTCCATGTCGATCGGACCGGACACCGGGATCGAGGGAATTACGTCCTCGATGGAGGTCAGCTCACGGCCACGGTCGAGACGGAATCCCTTGATGTAGTCGCGGGTCCACTCGTAGAACAGCGGCATGCCTTCGTAGTACTTCGGCCAGGCCACCGGTGCGCGGCCCCGTTCGGTGCGCGGGTCGTGGTCGTAGGAGGGCCCGGCCATCGGGCCGATGCCGCCCGTGGAGCCGAGCTCCGGGAACTGCTCCGACTCGGTGTAGGTGTAGAACACGTCGGGCTGCTCGACCGGTGGGAGCTCGGTGAGGCCCGTGTTGTGCGGTGACTCGTTCACCGGCTCCGCGCAGTCGAACGGCTCGCCCGACTGCTCGGTGGCGAAGTCGTAGTCGACATAGGGCAGGTCCGGTGTGACGCAGTAGGGCCAGCCGTAGTTGCCGGCTTCCCTGGTCGCGAACCAGCGGCCCTGACCTTCGGGTCCCCGCTCGGGGTCGGCCACGTTGGCGTCCGGTGAGTAGTCGGCGACGTAGAGCTCGCCGGAGTCGCTGACCTCGATCCGGAACGGGTTGCGCAGCCCCATCAGATAGATCTCCGGCCGGGTCGACACCGTGCCGGGCTTGAAGAGGTTGCCGGCGGGGATGGTGTAGGACCCGTCCTTCTGCACACGGATCCGCAGCACCTTGCCGCGCAGGTCGTTGGTGTTGGCCGACGTGCGCTGGGCGTCGAAAGCGGGGTTGCGGTCACCCCGTTCGTCGATCGGCGTGTAGCCGTCGGACTCGAACGGGTTGGTGTCGTCGCCCGTCGAGAGATAGAGATTTCCCTTGCCGTCGAAGACGATGTCACCGCCCACGTGGCAGCAGATCCCGCGGTCCTCGTCGACCTCCAGGATCTCCTGCTCCGTGGACAGGTCGAGTTCGTTGCCCTTGAGCTGGAACCGCGACAGGCGCTGGATTCCCTCGAACGGCGCGAAATCCTCCGGGGTTCCCGTGAACGGTGCGTCGCCCTCGTTGACGTCAGGGGTGGCCGGGTCGTCCACCGGCGTGTCCATCGGTGGCGCGTAGTACAGATAGATCCAGCGGTTGCTCTTGCCGTTGAAGCCGGGGTCCACCGCGACGCTCTGGAGCCCTTCCTCGTCGTGGGTGTAGACGTCCAGTTCCGCCGCGAGCGTGTTCAGCCTGGTGTCGGGGTCGTGCAGCCAGAGTTCGCCGGCGCGCGTGGTGTGCAGGACCCGGCCGTCCGGCAGTACCGCCAGGTCGACCGGTTCGCCGGGGGAGTCGTTGAGGGTCACCTTCTGGAAGGCGGAATCGGGCGGTGGCGCGGGTTTCCGCGCCGACGCCGATGTCGCCGTGGATGTCGCGGGGGTGAGGGCGAGGACAACTCCCGCCGCGGCAACCAGTGCCACCATGCGTGGTATTCGCATGGTCACCTACCTCTCGTCACTGTGTCGGTGGAGATGGGGAGGATTCGATCCAGGAGACGAGACCTGGGCACCGGCCCAGGTCTCGATGCGCGAAGACCGGGGTCGGCCACCTCGGGATCCGGACACAGGCAGGTGGGAAGAGCGTGCTGAAGAAGGTTCCGCGCTGGGGAAATCGGTCGCGCCGGCGCGGACCTGAGCGGATGCTCACGCGGTGACCCCTACCTTCTTCGACTCGGTAGTGCTCAAAGCGGGGTCGCCGCGAGCGCCCCACGCCGGGTGTCTTCGCAGTGTCGAACAGTAAGGGCACTTGTGATCGCAGTCAACAAAAAGATGTCCGTGTTGAACACAAGATCGTTTGTGTCACACGGATTCGAGGACGTGCGCGAGGCCGGGGGCGCGACGGAGAGACGTCGGCGTGGCCCCCGGGCCGCGTGGTGCGCGAACGACGTCGCGCACCACGCGGAGCAAGGCCGCTGGGCCGATCAGACGGCGACGGCTTCGACGGCGAAGTAGGGCTCGGCGAGCGCGGTCGTGGTCGAACGGCGCAGACCCGCCGCGGCGAAGATCCGGTCCAGATCGGCGAGTTCGCGTTCGTGGCCCTCGGTCATGCTCAGCATGTTCAGGTCCATCAGCGCCGCGGAACCGGGCGTGGCCGGGGGCCCGATCACCATGTCGACGATGACGATGCGGCCGGAGGGCTTCATCGCGGCGCGGCAGCGTTCGAGCACCGTGACGCAGGCGTCGTCGTCCCAGTCGTGCAGGATGAACTTCAACAGGTACAGATCCCCTTCGGGCACCGAGGTGAAGAAGTCGCCGGACTCGGCGCTGCACCGCTGCGCGAGTCCGCGGTCCGCGATCGTCTGCTTCGCGGCGTCCATGACGTGGGGGAGGTCGAAGACGACTCCGGTGGTGCCCTGGTGCCGCTCGAGCATCTCCAGTACGAACGTGCCGGTGGCGCCGCCGACGTCGACGACGACATCGCCGGGGGTGGTGGGGATCGAGGAGATGGCCTCGCGGACCACCGGCGCGGTGAGCTCGGCGGCGCCCTGGGAGAAGAGGTCGGCCTCCCCGGGGTTCTCGGCGAAATACTCCCAGATCGGCTTGCCGTGAGCGGCTTTCGACTGCTCGTGCCCGGCGCGCACGGCGTCGGGCAGGCGCTCCCACTGCTTCCAGTGGCCGGGGCTGTTCCAGGCGATCGCGAGGCTGCGCAGTGAGTCCGGCGCGTCGGCGCGGAGCCGGTCGAGCAGTGGTGTCGACGAGAAGTTCTCGGTGTCGTCGGAAAAGGCGGCGAGACCCGTGTAGACAGCGCACCGCATGAGCCGCCTGGTCGCCTCAGGATGGGTGCCCGCCGCGTCGGCGATCTCCTTCGCTGATCGTGGTTGGTCGTGCAGGAGATCAGGAATGCGCAGCTCCGCCAGTGTTCGTGCCATCTGACTGACGAAGTGCCCGCTGATCACCGACACCATTGCTTGCTGGTCATGAGTCGTATATCCGCTCATGATCAGAAACCTAATCAGGGTCGGAGAGGTCCCGCAAAGTGTGCCGTCGGCGGCACGGTGGGGAAATTCTCAGTACTGGTCAGTGTTCGTCAGTGCTCGTCGTAGTGGTCGCCGTGCGTGGCGTGACGGTGACCGTCGTGCACGTAGTCGACGTGGTCGCCGTGCGGCACCGCCACGTGCCCGCAGCCGTCACCGTGTGCGTGGTCGTGCCCGTCGTGGCTGTGGTGCCCGGACGGCTCGCACTCGTCGAAGTGCCCGTCGTGCGCACGGTGCATATGGCCATTGTGGACATAATCGACGTGGTCGCCGTGCGGGACGGTGACGTGGCCGCACCCGTCGCCGTGCAGGTGGTCGTGGCCCGCGTGCTCGGTGTGCGCGGTGGTCATCGTGCTCTCCTGTCGGTCGAGAAGGGCTGACAGTCGAGACATTAGGCGTTGCGCATGGACCCCGCATCGCCGTCACCCGATGCGGGCTGTCGGTGTCACTGCTGGTCGCGCACCCGCAGGCCGTCGAACGCGACGGTGGCGACCATGTCGGCCAGCTCGGGCCCGCGGAGTCCGCCGCGCGGGCGGTACCACTCGATCAGTGAGTTGACCATGCCGAACAGCAGACGGGCCGCGGTGGCCGGATCGACGTCGGTGCGCAGGTCGCCGTCGGCGATCGCCTTGCCCACCAGGTCGGTGACGATGTGGTCGAACTCGCGCCTGCGGGCCAGCGCGTCGCGCTCGACCTTGGTGTTGCCGCGCACACGCAGCAGCAGCGTGACGAACGGCAGCCGGTCGACCAGCACGAGCACACTGCCGCGCACGAGGTGCTCCAGCCGGTCGATCGCCCTGCCCTCGACGTTCTCGAGCTTGCCGACCTCGGCGAACAGGCCGTCGAGCGCCCGGTTCACGGCCAGCCGCAGCAGCTCCTGCTTGCTGGGCACGTGGTGGTAGATCGCGGACTTGGTGATGCCGAGCTTGCGGGAGAGGTCCTCCATGCTCGTGCCGTCGTAGCCCCGGTCGTTGAACAGCTTGACCGCCACCGTCAGCAAGGACTCCAGGTCGTAGCCAGGTCTGCCGCGCCGGGCGGGTCTGGCTCGCGGTGTGTCGGTCATGGTCCGATTGTCCCAGCTCTGCTCAGTCGGACGGGCGCTGGTCGATCACCCGGCGCAGCTTGCCGACCGAGCGCTCCAGCGTCTCGGGGTCCACCACGTCCACGCCCACGGTGACGCCGACCCCGTCCTTGATCCTCGCGGCGATCTCGGTCGCGGCGCCCGCCCGCCGGTCCGCCGCGGTGTCCGCCTGCGCCTCCACCACGACCGTCAGCTCGTCCCTGCGGTCCCGGCGCGTGAGCCGCAGCTGGAAGTGCGGCGAGAGTCCGGCCGTGCCCACCACGATCTCCTCGATCTGCGTGGGGAACACGTTGACCCCGCGCAGGATGATCAGGTCGTCGCTGCGGCCCGTCACCTTGTCCATGCGGCGGAACGCGGGCCGCGCGGTGCCGGGCCGCAGTGTGGTGAGGTCGCGCGTGCGGTAGCGGATGATCGGCAGCGCCTGCTTGGTGAGCGAGGTGAACAGCAGCTCGCCGTACTCGCCGTCGGGCAGCGCCGAGCCGTCGAGCGGATCGACGACCTCGGGGTAGAAGTGGTCCTCCCACACGTGCAGCCCGTCCTTGGTCTCCGCGCACTCCTGTGCCACGCCGGGACCCATCACTTCGGACAGCCCGTAGATGTCCACGGCGTCGAGGTTCGCGCGCTGCTCGATCTCGGTGCGCAGCTGCTCGGTCCACGGCTCGGCGCCGAAGATACCGACGCGCAGTGAGCTGGTGCGCGGGTCGATGCCCTGGCGCTCGAACTCGTCGAGCAGCGTGAGCATGTACGACGGCGTCACCATGATGACCTCGGGACGGAAGTCGGTGATGAGCTGCACCTGCCGCGCGGTCATGCCGCCGGAGGCGGGAATCACCGTGCAGCCGAGCTTCTCGACGCCGTAGTGCGCGCCGAGCCCGCCCGTGAACAGCCCGTAGCCGTAGGCGACGTGCACCTTGTGTCCCGGTCGCCCGCCCGCGGCGAAGATCGAGCGCGCCATCACCGTGGCCCAGGTGTCGATGTCGTCCTCGGTGTAGCCGACCACGGTGGGCTTGCCGGTGGTGCCGCTGGACGCGTGGATGCGCCGCACCCGTTCCTGCGGGACGGCGAACATCCCGAACGGGTAGTTCTGGCGCAGGTCGTCCTTGGTGGTGGCGGGGAACTTCGCGAGGTCGGACAGTTCCCGGCAGTCGTCGGGGTGGACGCCGGCCGCGTCGAACTTCGCGCGGTAGCTCGGCACGTTCTCGTAGGCGTGGCGCAGCGTCCATCGCAGCCGCTCGAGCTGGAGCGCGCGCAGTTCGTCGGTGCTGAGCCGCTCGGCCGCGGAGAGCTCGTCGGTCGCCGGGGCGCCCGCGCGCCGTCCGGCCCCCGGGGCGTCGCCGTACGTGGTCGTCATGCTGGGACTCCTCCGCGCCGCTGCGGTGCTTACTGACCGAATGGACGGTTATTCGGGCGAACTTAGTAAATCCAGCACCCGGCACAGTGTCAAGAGTGCACGGCCGCTTTCGCTCGCGCTGTGAGCACGCTACCATGATTTCCTGAACGTTCGGTTGGTAAATCGAGGAGGCTCGATGGGTGGGAACGCGACGGCGCTGTTGCGCAGCTACGTGAGCGGCGGCTGGCACACGCCGTCAGGGGACGGGGCGCCGCTGCACGACGCGGTCACGGGCGAGGTCGTCGCCAGGGTCTCCTCGGAGGGCATCGACAAGGCGGCCGCGCTGGAGCACGGCCGCACCGTCGGAGGTCCCGCACTGCGCGAGCTGACGTTCCACCAGCGCGCCGCGCTGCTCAAAGCCCTCGGCGGGCATCTGCGCGAGCACCGCGACGAGCTGTACGCGCTGTCCGCACGCACGGGTGCCACGCTCGGCGACTCGAAGTTCGACGTCGACGGCGGCATCGGTGTGCTGCTGACCTATGCGAGCAAGGGTCGCCGCGAACTGCCCAACGACACGGTCTACGTCGACGGCCCCGTTGAACCCCTCGGCAGGGGCGGCACGTTCGTCGGCCGGCACATCGCCACCCCGCTGCGCGGCGTGGCGGTGCAGATCAACGCCTTCAACTTCCCGGTCTGGGGACCGCTGGAGAAGTTCGCTCCCGCGTTCCTGGCCGGCGTGCCGAGCCTGGTCAAGCCCGCGAGCCAGACCGCCTACCTCACCGAGAAGCTCGTCGAGCTGATGCTCGGCTCAGGGCTGCTGCCCGAGGGCACGCTGCAGCTGCTGTGCGGCGGCGCGGGCGACCTGCTCGACCACGTGGGCGGGCAGGACCTGGTGTCGTTCACCGGCTCGGCCTCCACCGCGCAGCGACTGCGCGCCCACCCGGCGATCGTGCGCAACTCCGTGCGCTTCAACGCCGAGGCCGACTCGCTGAACTGCTCGATCCTCGGCCCCGACGCGACGCCGGGGACGGCGGAGTTCGACCTCTACGTCAAGCAGCTGGTCACCGAGATGACCGTCAAGGCGGGCCAGAAGTGCACCGCGATCCGGCGCGCTTTCGTGCCCGCCGAGCTGCTGGACGACGTCACCGAGGCGGTCAGCGCCCGCCTGGCGAAGACCACCGTCGGCAACCCCGCGAGCGAGGGCGTGCGCATGGGCGCGCTCGCGAGCCTGGAGCAGCGTGAGGAGGTCCGCCGCTCGCTCAAGGCGCTGAACGAGGCGGGCCGGATCGTTTTCGGCGACCCCGAGCGCGTGGACGTCGTCGACGCCGACGCCGAACGGGGCGCGTTCCTGTCGCCGATCCTGTTGCGTGCCGACGATCCCGACCGCGCCGAGCCGCACGAGGTGGAGGCGTTCGGGCCCGTGTCGACGCTGCTGCCCTACACCTCGGCCGAGCAGGTCGTGGCGCTCGCCGCGCGCGGTCAGGGCAGCCTCGCCGGCTCGGTCGTCACCGGCGACCCGGAGTTCGCGCGCGAGGTCGTGCTCGGCGCCGCGCCGTGGCACGGCAGGCTCCTGGTACTCGACGCCGACAACGCCAAGGAGTCCACCGGGCACGGCTCGCCGCTGCCCGCGCTGGTGCACGGCGGCCCCGGTCGCGCGGGCGGCGGCGAGGAGCTGGGCGGCATCCGCAGCGTGCTGCACCACCTGCAGCGCACCGCGGTGCAGGCGAGCCCGACGGTGCTCAGCGCCGTCACCGGGCAGTTCGTTCCCGGCGCGCCACGGCGCGAGGGCACGCACCCGTTCCGCAAGCCGCTGGCCGAGCTGCGCGTCGGCGACACCGTGGTGGCGGGCCCGCGCACGGTCACGCCCGAGGACATCGCCCACTTCGCCGAGTTCACCGGCGACACGTTCTACGCCCACACCGACGAGCAGGCGGCCGCGGCCAACCCGCTCTTCGGCGGCATCGTGGCCCACGGCTACCTGGTCGTGTCGTTCGCGGCCGGCCTGTTCGTCTCGCCCGAGCCCGGGCCGGTGCTCGCCAACTACGGCCTGGAGAACCTGCGGTTCCTCACGCCGGTCAAGCCCGGCGACGCGCTGAGCGTGACCCTGACGTGCAAGCAGATCACCCCGCGCGAGAACGCCGACTACGGCGAGGTGCGCTGGGACACCGACGTCACCAACGCCGACGGCGACTCGGTGGCGCGCTACGACGTGCTCACCCTGGTGTCCAAGGAGGCGAAGTGAGTCTGGAACTGCAGTTCGAGGAGACGATCGCGCACGACCAGCGCCTCGAGCCGAGGGACTGGGTGCCCGACGCCTACCGCTCCACGATGGTGCGGATGATCGCGCAGCACGCGCACTCCGAGATCATCGGGATGCAGCCGGAGGGCAACTGGATCACGCGCGCGCCGTCGTTGCGGCGCAAGGCGATCCTGCTCGCCAAGGTGCAGGACGAGGCGGGGCACGGGCTGTACCTGTACTCGGCGGCCGAGACGCTGGGCGCCGACCGGGCTGAGCTCACCGAGAAGCTTGTCACCGGGCGGCAGAAGTACTCGTCGATCTTCAACTACCCGACGCTGACCTTCGCCGACGTCGGAGTGATCGGCTGGCTCGTCGACGGCGCCGCGATCTGCAACCAGGTGCCGTTGTGCCGCAGCTCCTACGGTCCCTACGCGCGGGCGATGATCCGCATCTGCAAGGAGGAGTCCTTCCACCAGCGGCAGGGCTACGAACTGCTGATGACGATGATGCGCGGCACCGAGCAGCAGCGCGCGATGGTGCAGGAATCCGTGGACCGCTGGTGGTGGCCGTCGCTGATGATGTTCGGCCCGCCCGACGCCGACTCGTCGCACACCGCGCAGTCGATGGAGTGGAAGATCAAGCGCCACACCAATGACGAGCTGCGGCAGCGCTTCGTGGACATGAGCGTGCCACAGGCCGACGCGCTGGGCGTGACCCTGCCCGACCCGGACCTGCGGTGGAACGCCGAACGTGAGCACCACGACTTCGGCGAGATCGACTGGGCCGAGTTCAAACAGGTGGTGTCCGGCAACGGGCCGTGCAACGCCCAGCGCGTCGCGCACCGCAAGGCCGCCCACGACGAGGGCGCCTGGGTGCGGGAGGCCGCCGCGGCGCACGCGCGCAAGAACGACGAGAGGCGGGGGAGCGCGGCATGAGAAGCGAGTGGCCGCTCTACGAGGTGTTCGTGCGGGGCAAGCGCGGACTCAATCACGTGCACGTCGGGTCGCTGCACGCGGCCGACGACGAGATGGCGCTGCACCACGCACGTGATCTCTACACGCGGCGCAACGAGGGCGTGAGCATCTGGGTGGTCAGGGCCGCCGACATCACCGCGTCGAGCCCGGACGAGAAGGACCCGTTCTTCGCGCCGAGTGGAGACAAGGTGTATCGCCACCCCACGTTCTACGACATCCCCGACGACGTTCCGCACATCTAAGGACCGCCCGTGTCTTTCGACAACGCCTACGAGGCGATCACCGAGGAGAACGACTCCCGCTGGGCCTTCGGCACCGGCTTCACCGATCCGCTCGAGGGAGTCGACACCACCGTTCCGTCCGGTGTGGACGGTGCCGATCTGGCCGCGTACTGCCTCATGCTCGGCGACGACGCGCTGATCCTGTCGCACCGGTTGCAGGAGTGGTGCACCCATGCCCCCGAGCTGGAGGACGAGGTCGCGATCGCCAACATCGGCCTCGACCTGCTGGGGCAGGCGCGGCTGCTGCTCGCCCGCGCGGGCAGGGCCGAGGACGCGGGCCGCGACGAGGACGCGCTGGCGTTCCTCCGCGCCGAGCACGAGTTCCGCAACGTGCGGCTGGCCGAGCTGCCCCGTGGCGACTTCGGCGAGCTGATCGCGCGGCTGCTGGTGTGCTCCACGTGGCGCCTCGCGCTGGTCCAGCGGCTCACCGGCTCGCGAGACCCGGTGCTCGCGGCCATCGCGGCCAAGGGCGTCAAGGAGCTGACCTACCACCGCGACTACGCCGCCCAGTGGGCCGTGCGCCTCGGCGACGGCACGGAGTTCTCCCGCGAGCGGATGACGGCCGGCCTGGCCGCGGTGTGGCCCTACGTGGCCGAGTTGTTCACCCCGCACGCCGTGGAGCTGCGGCTCGCCGAGGCCGGAGTCGCCGTGGACCCGTCGGTGCTGCGCGCGGAGTTCGACGACGTGCTCGGCCAGGTGCTGCGTGCCGCGACCCTCGACGCGCCCGAGGTGCCCGGGATTCCCGGCGTGGCGGGCAGGGCCGGTCGCGACGGCGTGCACACCGAGTCGATGGGATTCCTGCTGGCCGAGCTGCAGAGCGTGGCCAGGGCGAACCCGGGGGCGACGTGGTGAGCGCCGTGGCGAGCGACGAGGTGAGCGCGCACGCCGTCGCCGCCACCGTGACCGACCCGGAGCTGCCGATGCTCACCCTCGCCGACCTCGGAGTGCTGCGCGAGGTGTCCGAACAGGACGGACGCGTGGTCGTGGCGATCACGCCGACCTACTCGGGCTGCCCCGCGATGGACACCATGCGCGACGACCTCGTGCACGCACTCTCGGGCGCCGGATACGCCGAGGTGGAGGTGCGCACCGTCCTGCGGCCCGCGTGGTCGAGTGACTGGATCACCGACGACGGGCGCCGCAAGCTCGCCGAGGCCGGGATCTCCCCGCCCGGCGCTGCGCCGCGGCACACCGGGCCCGTGCCGCTGACGCTGGGCCCGCCCGCGCGGAGCGTGCGCTGCCCGCGTTGCGGCACGGGCGACACGGAGCTGCTCTCGGAGTTCGGCTCCACCGCGTGCAAGGCGCTGCACCGCTGCCGCTCGTGCCACGAACCGTTCGACCACGTCAAGGAGATCTGAGTTGACCGCGAGCACGACGTCCCGGCTGCGCGGGGAGTTCCACGCGCTCACCGTCGCCGAGGTGACCCCGCTGTGCGACGACGCCGTGGCCATCACCTTCGACGTCCCGCCGGAGCTGGCCGAGCGCTACGCCTTCCGCGCGGGCCAGTCGCTGACCCTGCGACGGCGCGAGGGCGAGCGGGAGGAACGCCGCTCGTACTCGATCTGCGCGGCCGAGGGCACGGCGCCGAGGATCGGCGTGCGGGAGGTGCCCGGCGGTCTGTTCTCCAGCTGGCTGGTCCGCGACGTCCGGCCGGGCGAGAGCATCGAGGTGGGCACCCCGGCCGGCACCTTCACGCCGGAACCCGCGGTGCCGGCCCATCACGTGCTGATCGCGGCGGGCTCCGGGATCACGCCGGTGCTCTCGATCGTCGCGACGGTGCTGCGCGAGCCCGGCGCGACCGTGACCCTGCTCTACGGCAACCGGCGTACGGACACCGTGATGTTCGCCGACGAGCTCGCGGACCTCAAGGACCGCTATCCGTCCCGGCTCGAGCTGGTGCACGTGCTCTCGCGCGAGCCGAGGGAGGCGGAGCTGTTCTCCGGGCGGCTCGACGCCGAGAAGCTGACGGCGCTGCGGCCGCTGCTCGGCGACCTCGACCGCGTGGATCACTGGTGGCTGTGCGGCCCGTTCGACCTGGTCACCACGGCGCGGGAGGAACTGAGCCGGGCCGGGGTGGCGGCCGAGCGGATCCACCAGGAGCTGTTCTTCGTCGACGCCACGCCACCCGCACCGGTGCGCCACGAGGACGCGCCCGTCACCGGCCCGACCAGCGAGGTGACGATCGTGCTGGACGGCAGGTCCACCACCGTCGCGCTGGAGCAGGACCGTTCCGTGCTCGACGGCGCGCAGCGGGCCAGGCCCGACCTGCCGTTCGCGTGCAAGGGCGGCGTGTGCGGCACGTGCCGCGCCAAGGTGACCGACGGCAAGGTGGACATGCGCCGCAACTACGCGCTCGAGAAGTCCGAAGTGGACGCCGGTTTCGTGTTGACGTGCCAGTCTCTTCCCGTGTCCGAGAGCCTCACCGTCGACTACGACGTCTGAGCGAGACGACATCGGCGGCGGTGCTCAGCCGCCGTTGCCGATGTCGTCGAAGATCAGCAGCGTCCGCGTGGCGAGCACGCCCGGGATGCTCTGCAACTGTTCGAGCACCACGCGCCGCAGGTGCTCGTTGTCGGTGGTGCGCACCAGCAGCATCACGTCGAACTCGCCGCCCACCAGTGCCATGTGCCTGACCTCGGGAATGCTGCGCAGGTGCTCGGTGAGGTCGCGCCACGAGTTCTGGCGCACGTTGAGCGTGACGTAGGCAGACGTCGACAGGCCCGCGCGCGCCGGGTCGATCACGGCCGTGAATCCCGTGATGACACCGGTCTTCTTCAGTCGCTCCAGCCGGTTGTAGGCGTTGGCCCTCGAGATGTTGAGCCGCTCGGCCAGCGCCCGCACGGCGATCCGCCCGTCCTGGGTGAGCTCCCGCAGGATCGCTGTGTCCACAGTGTCCAGTGCGGCCATCCGTCCAGTCTCGGGGGCCGCAGCGTCGATCGGGTTGGACATCTGGCGTTCCTTCGCTCGAAACTCGGCTGTCCGTCTCGGATTCAGTGCTGATGCTATGCAGAAGTTACCAGCATCGCGACGATTGTGGCGTTCTGTCTTCTGCGGAGGTGTCCATGAGTGAGCTGCGGTTGGTGCGGTTGATCGAACCCGACGGCAGCGCGTCCGGCGACGACCGGTACGCGCTGCCCGCGCCCGGTGAGCTGCTGGAGCACTACCGCGCGCTGGTCCGGGGCCGCAGGTTCAACGAGCAGGCGAGTGCGCTGGTGCGGCAGGGACGGCTCGCGGTCTACCCGTCCTCACACGGGCAGGAGGCCTGCCAGGTGGCGGCCGCGGCGGTGCTGCGCGACGGCGACTGGCTCTTCCCGACCTACCGCGACTCGGTGGCCGCGGTGGAGCGCGGCGTCGATCCCGTCGAGGTGATGCTGCTGCTGAGCGGCGACTGGCACTGCGGGTACGACCCGATGCGCCACCACGTCGCTCCGCAGGCGACGCCGCTGGCCACCCAGCTCCCGCACGCCGTCGGCGTGGCGCACGCCGCGCGGCTCAAGGGCGAGGACACCGTCGTGCTGGCGCTGTGCGGCGACGGCGCCACGAGCGAGGGTGACTTCCACGAGGCGCTGAACTTCGCGGCCGTGTTCCGCGCGCCCGTGGTGTTTCTGGTGCAGAACAACAAGTACGCGATCTCGGTGCCGTTGGCCCGGCAGTCGGTGGCGAGCTCGCTCGCGGCCAAGGGCGAGGGCTACGGCATGCCCTCGGCGCTGGTCGACGGCAACGATGTCGCCGCGCTGACGGCCGTGCTCGGCGAGGCCGTGCGCCGCGCCGCGGGCGGCGACGGGCCGACGCTGATGGAGGCCGACACCTACCGCATGGACGCCCACACCAACGCCGACGACGCGAGCCGCTACCGCGACGACGCCGAGGTCACCGAGTGGGCGCGGCGCGACCCGCTGGTGCGGCTGCGCGCCCACCTTCGGGCGGCGGGCGTGCTCGACGACGAGGAGGAACGCGCGATCGCCGAGTCCGCCGAACAGACCGCCGCCTACCTGCGCACGGGACTGTCCGCCGATTCCGAGCCCGACCCCGCCGAGCTGTTCGCCCACGTCTACGCGGGCCCGGCGCCGCACCTGGCCGCGCAGGCCGAGCTGCTGGCCGCCGAACTCACCGCCGAGGTGCACTCATGACCGCGACCAAACTGACCATGGCGCAGGCGCTCAACACCGCGCTGCGCGACGCGATGACCGCCGACGAGTCGGTGGTGGTCTTCGGCGAGGACGTCGGCCCGCTGGGTGGCGTCTTCCGCGTCACCGACGGGCTCACCGAGACCTTCGGCGAGCAGCGCTGCTTCGACACCCCGCTGGCCGAGTCGGGCATCGCGGGACTGGCCATCGGCATGGCGATGAACGGCTTCCGGCCCGTGATCGAGATGCAGTTCGACGCGTTCGCCTACCCGGCGTTCGAGCAGATCACCAGCCACCTGGCGAAGATGGCCAACCGCACGCGCGGCAGGGTGCGGCTGCCCGTCGTGGTGCGCGTGCCCTACGCCGGCGGCATCGGCGGCGTCGAGCACCACTGCGACTCCTCGGAGGCCTACTACGCGCACACCCCCGGCCTGACCGTGGTGGCGCCCGCGACCAACGCCGACGCCTACGGCCTGCTGCGCGCCGCGATCGAGCACCCGGACCCGGTGATCTTCCTCGAGCCCAAGCGGCACTACTTCACGCGCGAGGAGGTGGACACGGCCACGCCGGTGCCGCCGATCGGCCAGGCGGTGGTGCGGCGCGAGGGCCGCGACGCCACGCTCGTCGCCTACGGGCCCTCGGTGCCCGTCGCGCTCGCCGCCGCGGAGCTGGCCGCCACCGAGGGCAGGGACCTCGGGGTGGTCGACCTCCGCTCGATCGTGCCGTTCGACGAGGAGACCGTGCTCGCGCAGGTGCGCCGCACGGGCCGCGCGGTGGTGGTGGCCGAGGCGCAGGGCTTCGCGTCGGTGGCCTCGGAGATCGCCGCGCGCATCGGCGAGCGCTGTTTCCACCACCTGGAGGCGCCCGTGCGCCGGGTCACCGGCTTCGACATCCCGTACCCGCCGCCGAAGCTGGAACGCCACCACCTGCCCTCACCGGACCGGATCCTCGACGCCGTCGACGCACTGCAGTGGGACGAGACATGAGCGAGCTGACCTTCACCCTGCCCGACCTCGGCGAGGGGCTCACCGAGGCCCAGCTCGTGCGCTGGCTGGTGGCCGAGGGCGAGCTGATCGCCATCGACGCGCCGGTCGCCGAGGTGGAGACCGCCAAGGCCATGGTCGAGGTGCCCTCGCCCTACGCGGGCACGGTCGCGACGCTGCACGGCAGCGAGGGCGCGACGATCCTCGTCGGGCAGCCGCTGATCACCGTGGGCACCGGAGCCACCGAACCGGCCGCGGCCACCTACGTCGAGGAGGAGCGCGCGGGCTCGGGCAACGTGCTGATCGGCTACGGCACGAGCGAGCCGGGCCGCACCCGCAGGCGCCGCGCGCGTGGCAGGACGCCCGCGCGCGACCGCGCCGTGAGCGGGACCGCCGAGCGGCCGCGCGCGAAGTCGCCGCTGGTGCGCAAGCTCGCCAAGGAGCGGGGCGTCGACCTCGCTCTGCTCACCGGCACCGGCCAGGACGGGCTGATCACCAGGGCCGACGTCGAGCGCGCGGCGGCTCCCGTGGCGCCGGGGAGCGACACCGCCGACACCGACGCACGCACGGGCCTGCCGATCGCGCGGCGCGTGGCACTGACGGGCATCCGGGCGGCGATCGCGAGCACACTCTCGCGCAGCCGCAGGGAGATCCCGGAGGCGACCACGTGGGTCGACGTCGACGCCACCGCACTGCTCGCCGCGCGCGAGTCGCTCGGCACGGGCCTGCTGTCGCTGCTGGCGCGGTTCACCGTGGCAGGGCTGCGGCGCTATCCCGTGCTGAACTCCCGTGTCGACACCGACCACGGCGAGATCCAGGTGCTCGACGGCGTCAACCTCGGCGTCGCCACGCAGGCGGAGCGGGGTCTCGTCGTGCCCGTCGTCCGCGACGCCCACCGGCTCACCGCCCGCGAGCTCGACACCGAGCTCCGCCGGACCGTCGCCGCCGCGCGGGACGGGTCGGCGGGCGCCGCCGAGCTGACCGGGGGCTCGTTCACCCTCAACAACTACGGCTCGTTCGGCGTCGACGGCAGCGCGGCGATCATCAACCACCCCGAGGTCGCGATCCTCGGTGTGGGCCGGATCCTGCCGCGTCCGTGGATCGTCGGGGACGAGGTGGTCGCCAGGCAGATCACGCAGCTGTCGCTGGTGTTCGACCACCGCGTGTGCGACGGCGGCACGGCGGCCGGGTTCCTGCGGTTCGTCGCCGACGCGATCGAGGCGCCCTCCTCGGCGCTGGCGGATCTGTAGCGGAGAGGCCAGCACTGGCGAGCCTGCGCTCGTCCTCCCGGCTATCGTGGGCACCGAATGTGGCGGTGCGACTCCGCCGGACCGGCGACCGCACGGTCTTCAGCAGCCTGGGAGGCCCGGATGACCGCCGTGTCGGACCCGGTTCCGCGGCCAGGCCACGTCCACCAGGGCGGGTTCTACAGCTCGGACGAGCAGTTCCGCGCGCTGGTCATGCCCTTCCTCGAACGGGGACTCATCCGGGGCGAGCCGGTGGTCATCGCCTACGACCCGCGCCGGGCCGGACTGCTGCGGGACTGGCTGGGCGAGCCGCCCGGCGCCCTCTACGTGGACGATCTCTACCGATGCCCGGCCGCGGCGATCGCGACGTACCGGAAACTGTTCGCGCGGCTGGTGGGCGAGGGCGCGGCGCGCATCAGGATCGCGGGCGACGTGCCGCACGCGCACGACCGGGCCCGCTATCCGGGCTGGGACCGCTACGAGTCGGCCGTGAACGTGGTGTGGGACGAGTTCCCCGTCCTCGGTCGCTGTCTGTACGACGCCACCGCGACGGCGCCGGAGGTCGCCGACGTTGTCGAGCGGACCCACCCGTACCTGGTGACCGGCGGCGACGATCTCACCGCGAACCCGCGCTACGAGGAGCCGGGCACCTTCGAGGGCCTGGCTCCGGTGCCCGACCCGCTGGAGGCGCGTGAGCCGCTGGTGGAGCTCGCCGATCCGAGCGCCGCGAGCGCCCGCGCCGCGGTGCGCGAGATCGCCGCCGCGCACGTGGCCGAGCGCATCGTCAACGACCTCGTGCTCGCCGTCTCGGAAGCCACCAGCAATGCGTTGTTGCACGGTGAACCACCGCTGCTGGTCCGGATCTGGGCGCGACCGGACCGCGTCGTGGTGCACGTGCGGGACAGGGGCCCCGGCCCGGAGAACCGGCTCGCCGGACTCGTACCGGCGATCGGCACGATCACCGGCTCCGGACTGGGGCTGTGGTTGGCCCACCAGCTCGACCTCGATGTCGCGCTGCTGCGAGGGACGGACGGGTTCACCGTGCGAGTGTGCGGCGGCTCCCGTTAGTCCACTGTAGACTTTCGCGTCAGTCGTCCTCTGCGCCGGCGAACGACGAGACGCGATCGTGGATGACACTGACGGCCCAGCGGCTTTCGCTGGAGAGCCAGGGCTCGGTGTCGTACGGTTCGTCTACGTCGTTCTCCGCGCGCGGCAGGTCGAGGGACACAGGGCCTCCTTCAGTGGGGTGATGAGGGGATACCCGCGTCGAGAGACCGCTCAAACTGGGGCATTCGTGTGATCTTCGCCGGTCGGAGGGGTCCAGACCGGGCAACTCGCTGGTCCGGGCGGGGGACTCGCGGGCCGGAGTGGGGGACTCGCGGGCGGGGCCGCGATACTCGGTGACGTCGTTCGCAACAGTGCTAGGAAGTGGTATGGAAGGCGTCACGCCGCGTGAGATCCGGTTCCGGGGCCGCCCGATGAGGCGGGACCGCCCGCTGATCATGGCGATCGTCAACCGCACGCCCGACTCGTTCTACGACCGCGGGGCCACCTACGGCACCGGGGAGGCACTGGCCGCGGTGGAGCGGGCCGTCGAGGGCGGCGCCGACATCATCGACATCGGCGGGGTCAAGGCGGGTCCCGGCAACGACGTCGACGTGGCCGAGGAGACCCGGCGTGTGGTGCCCTTCGTCGCGGAGGTGCGGGCCCGGTTCCCCGAGCTGGCCATCAGCGTCGACACCTGGCGCCACGAGATCGGCAGACTCTCGTGCCAGGAGGGCGCCGACCTGATCAACGACACGTGGGAGGGCACCGATCCCCGGCTCGCCGAGGTGGCGGCCGAGTTCGGCGCGGGCTACGTCTGCTCCCACACCGGCGGCGCGACGCCCCGTACCCGGCCGCACCGGGTGCGCTACCCCGACATCGTCGCCGACGTGATCGACGAGGTGACCGCACGCGCCCGCGAGCTGGTGGCGCTCGGTGTGCCCGCCGAGGGCGTGCTCGTGGACCCGACCCACGACTTCGGCAAGAACACCTGGCACTCGCTCGCCCTCACCCGCGAGATCGGCAGGCTGGTGGACACCGGCTGGCCGGTGCTGGTGGCGCTGTCGAACAAGGACTTCGTCGGCGAGTCGCTCGGCGCCGCCGTGGGGGATCGCCTCTACGGGACGCTCGCGGCCACGGCGGTGTGCGCGTGGGAGGGCGTGGCCGTGTTCCGCGCCCACAACGTCGCCGAGACGCGCCAGACGCTGGACATGGTGTCGGTGATCCAGGGGTCGAAACCTCCGGCCAGGGTGGTCAGGGGCCTGCGCTGAGTCAGCTCCGCCGGCGACCTGGAGCACGTCGCACCGCAGCAAAAGCGGGCAAAAAGGACGGAATCCCGCCGGGTGCGGGCCGAGTGTGACCGGCGTCGCACAACGCGTGTTTCAGTGTCAGCCGGATGGGGTACGTCCCCGTTTCCAACGTTGAGACCACAGCGGATGGTGATGGAGAAGTGACAGACATGGCACGTCCGCGGACTTACGAGTCGAAACGGACGCTGACCAGTGCGGGGGAACTGTCGTCTCTGCGACGGGACCTCCGGACCCTGCTGGCCGGATGTCACGAGCACGTGGTGACCGATGCCGAGCTGGTGGTGAACGAACTCGCCACGCTCGCGCTGTCGGTGTCGGCCGAGCCCGTGCGGATCGGGCTGACCCTGACACCGGGCCAGTGCGTCCGGATCGAACTGGACGGCGTGCCCGCGGAGCTCGTGCCGGAGGATTCCGGGCAGCGCACGGGAGTCGAGCTCGTGACCTCGCTCGCCGCCGCGAGCGACCTTGACGGCACCGATGGCGCCACCCGCTGGGTCGAGCTGGACCTGACGGCCCCGTCGCGCGAACAGCGCTCGCACGACGAGGAGCCGTCGGTCCGCGTGATCCGCTAGTTCGCCGAAGGCGGGTACACCCGCGTCCAGTCCACTTCGTACAGCGCGGGCTGCATGTCCTCACCGTCGAAGTTGTCGAGCTGGATGGTCTGGTGCATCGACGGCGCGCACTGGATGCACTCACGCACGTCGTTGGCGCCGCCCGAGAAGCTGAACCACTCCTCGCCGTCGATGAAGCCCTTGATGTGGTCGGCCGTCCACTCCACGGCGACGTTGTGCCACTGCGTCAGGTCCACGCCGCACTGCTGCGCGAACTCCTGCTGCACCTCGACGTCCGGGTTGTGCGGGTAGTGGATGAACGCCTCGGCGCAGTCCTCGCCGGGCGCCATGTTCTCGAGGTAGTCGTACTCGCCGTCCTGCGGCCAGCGGTCGGAGTCGGGCCAGAGGATCAGCAGCGGGTGGTACTGCCTGCCGTTGTTCTCTCCGGTCGGCTCCGAGCGCACGCGCGCCTCCCACCGGCCGTACTGCTGGCCGAAGGTCGAGCCGATCCAGCCCGAGTCGCCGTTCGCCTCGCCGGTCATCTGGAGCACGCCACCGACGACCCTCGAGTTCTTGTCACAGCGCTGCCCGTTGCCGTCGTGGCCCGGCCAGCACTCGCCTTCGCCGCCCGCGAGGTTCCACTTCGCCTGGTCGGGCACGGCCGGTTCCTCGGGGGAGCCGTAGTTGAACTCGTCCGTGCCCTCCTCGATCGGAGCGCCCCATCCGTAGCGTTCGGCCGCGCTGTCGGCCTGTCGCGGCGCCTGTGCGGCACCCTCGCCGGTCTGGTCCGGCGCCTGCGCGGCGCCGGTGGTGGTGATCAGGAACAGTGCCGCGGCGCCGCAGGCGGCCAGCGCCCTGAGCGATCGAGCCCGCATGTGAATTCCTCCCCGGATTCAGGTGTGGTCCGGCAGGAAGCGTCGATCAGTCGCCGGTGCCGCGGCAACCGCACTGTCCGGTTGCTGCCTACCGGTCCTCGAGCACGTAGCCGACGCCGCGCACCGTGTGCAGCACCGGTGGCGCACCGAGTTTGCGGCGCAGCTGCGCGATGAGCACATCGAGCACATTGGACGCGGGGGCCACCAGCTCGTCCCACGCCGCGCCGATCAGCTCCGCGCGCGAGACCGGCTCGCCGTCCGCGCTCAGCAGTCGCTCCAGCACCAGGAACTCTTTGGTGGTCAGGGAAAGCCGCTCGCCACCGCGGCTCGCCTCGTGGCGCCCGCTGTCGAGCTCGATGTCCGCGACGCGCAGCACCGGCGCGGGCAGTGTGGTGCCCCGGCGGCACAGGCTGCGCACGCGCGCGACCAGCTCGGCCACGGCGAAGGGCTTCACGAGGTAGTCGTCGCCCCACGTCAGTCCCGCGATGCGGTCGGCGACGGCGTCGCGCGCGGTGAGGAACAGGACCGGGACGCCCCAGCCGCCCTGGCGCCGCCGCTCCACGTAGTGCAGCGCGTCGCCCGCGGGCAACATCCGGTCGAACACGGCGCAGTCGTAGGCGTTGACGCTCAGCGCCTCGTCGGCCGCGGGGAGATCGGTGGCGGCGTCGACCGCGAACCCCGCACCACGCAGTGACGCCTCGACGGCCACCCTGAGGTTCTCGTCGTCCTCGGTGACCAGCACGCGCACCCCTGCACGGTAGCGGTCCGTGCCCGGCCGGGCACGCTCAGGCCCGCCCGGTGTGGCTCAGCTCGCGTGCAGCTCCAGCCAGCCCCGGTCGGCGGCCTTCACCCCGGCCTGGAACCGGCTGCGCGCACCGAGCTTGCTCATGATCGTGGAGACCATGCGCCGCACCGTGCGCACCGAGATGCCCAGCCTGGCCGCCGCGGACTCGTCGGTGCAGCCCGCCGAGAGCAGCGACAGCAGCTCGCGCTCGCGCTCGCCCAGCTCCCCGTCCGCGGGCACCTCGCCCGCCGCGAGCGGCACGGCCGAGGGCCACACGCGCTCGAACAGCTCCACCGACGTGTTGACCACGCTGGGCAGCTGGAACAGTGCGACCCCGCTCTCGCCCTTGCCGCTGGGCAGTACGGCGAGCTCGCCGTCGATCACCAGTGCCGCCATCGGCACCTCGGGCATCGTGCGCACCTCGGCGCCCGCCAGCGCGAGCGCACCGAGCCGGGCCGCGAGCACCGGCGCGGTGCGTGCGCGGTCCGGCAGCAGCACGCGGTAGCGCACTCCGCGGCGCAGGTTGTGGTGGTCCAGTCCGCGCACCATGGCGATGGGATCACCCGTGCCGAGCGCGCACGGGGCGCTGATGATCACCTCGTGGTCGGCGGCGGCCAGGTGGGCGTCGATCCCGGCGTGGGTCGGCACGCGCTCCGGTGCGCGCAGCACCGAGACCCGGGACAGGGTGTGGGTGGTCATGCTGAGCTCCCTCCGATCGGCAGTGTGGCGGCGAGTGCGGGCGCGTGCCGCCCGTCGAGACGTTCGAGCGCGACGCCGAGCGCGGGCGCCATGCGGGCCAGCTGGTCCACGGCGGCGTCCACCGCGTGCTCGGTGGTGGCGGCCAGGCGCAGCACCGCGGGCGCGCCGGGCGCGCAGTCCAGCGCCGCGGTGCAGGCCACGGCGGGCACCGACGCGACGAGGCTCTCCAGTACGGGAAGCCCCTCCCGGCCGGGGCGCGCGGCCAGCCCGGTCACGCGGATTCCGGCCTGCGTCACCGGACCCGCCCGCCAGAAGCGCCGGTTCTCGCGCAGCGCCTCGCGGCCGGGGCCGGTGTGGCTGAGAGCGGTGATCGTGGCGAGCAGTTCCTGTTCGGTCAGCGGGGCGACGGTCAGGCGCAGCGCGCGCAGCCTGCGCGACACGCGCCGCACGGTGTTGCCCAGCGCCACGCCGAGGTCCTCGTCGCCGGGAAACGCGGGCTCGCGCTCCGCGCGTACGGCGAGCCACACCTTGGGCTCCTGCTGGCGGGGACCGCGGTGCAGCACGAGCCGCAGCCGCAGCGCGGGTCCTGGCGCGGCGGGTTCGGGCAGCAGCGAGCCCGTGAGCGCGGTCCTGGCCAGCTCGGCCGGGTTGGCGCCCGCGGGGCCGAGCACCGTCAGCAGCTCCTCAGGTCGGCTCAGTACCGCCGCCTCGGTGCCCGCCAGCTCGGCGGTGCGGACCCGCGAGCCCGGGGCGAGCGACTCCAGCAGGGCGAGCGCGCCGGACTGCGCCGGCAGGTCGCGCGCCCTGCGGCGCACCGAGAGCCGCACCAGCCGTGCGGCCACTGTGGACAGCCACTCGCCGCGGAACCGGGCGGCGCTCGCGGCGAGCAGCACCACACCGGCGGCCGCGACGGGCCACACCGTGCCGAGGCCGGTGACGACGAGCACCAGGCTGAGCTGCCAGCACACGATGCGCAGCACGGGCAGCTGCGCCTGCTCGGTCGATGGTGTGGCCGGGGTTGCCGTCGCTGTCGCCGTCATGCCGCCCTGCCTTCCGTGCTCCGGAGCAGCCCGGCCGGTGCGCACCTGCCGCAGCGGGCGAGATGGCGCAGCAGCGCGTGCTCACGGTGTCCCGCGGGTTCCGCGTCGAGCAGCCCCTCGTCGACGAGCTGCTCCCGTGCCGCGGTGCCCGTCTGGGAGAGGTCGCCCAGTCTGCGCAGCCGCTCCGGGCCGAGCTGCGCGGCGAGCGAGGTGAGCGTGCCGGCGAACACGCGGCACGGGTCGAACTCGGTCGCGAGCCGCTGCACAGTCCAGTGTGGACGCGAGTGCAGGAACGCCGCGGCGTCGCGCACGGCCGCCGACAGGCCGCCGCACTCGCGGGTGATCGCGATGAGGTCGGCGTGGCGCGCGGTGGGCGAGCCCGCGAGCGTACGGAACAGCTCCACCGCGCTCACGGCGCCCAGCGGGGCGAGCGCGACACGCACGGCGCCGTCGACGTGCCAGCTCCGGTCGCGCGTGGTCACGATCGTGCGGCAGCCGCCGCCCGCGGGCAGCAGCGGCTCCACCTGTGCGGCGCCGGCCGCGTCGTCGAGCACCAGCAGCACGCGCCGGGTGGCCGTGACGTCGCGCCAGCGCGCGGCCCGTTCGTCCACATCGGAGGGAACCGGCACGTCGAACGCGCGCAGCAGCCGGGCCAGCGCGTCGGCCGCGGTCACCGGCCGGGGACCGGAGCCGTGCAGGCCCACGAAGAGCTGCCCTCCGGGGTAGTGGCGGGCGATCCGGTGCGCGGCGTGCACGGCCAGCGCCGTCTTGCCCGTGCCCGGCATCCCGTCGACGAGCACCGGGCCCGAGGCCTCGCACACCGCGGCGAGCTCGCGTGTCCGCCCGGTGAAGGCGGGCACGTCGCGAGGCAGCTCCCGGCGTGGGGCGCCGCCGGCGCAGACGCGGGCGGCACGGGTGAGTTCGGGACCGGGCTCGGCGTCGAGTTCGGTGGCGAGCGCCTCGCTGGCCGCACGGTAGGCGGTCAGCGCCTCCGCGCGGCGGCCCTGCGCGTGCAGCGCCCGCACCAGCAACGCCCAGGCGCTCTCGCGCAGCGGGTCGGTGGCGGTGAGCTCGCGCAGCACCGGCACGGCTCCGGCCGCGTCGCCGCGGGCCAGCCGCGCCCCGGCGAGGGTCTCGCGCAGCCGCCGGTGCAGCTCGCCGAAGTGTTCGCCCGCGGACGCGGGCAGGTCCAGCCCCTCGAACGCGTCGCCGCGCCACAGCGCCAGTGCCTGCTCGGCCGCGTTCTCCGCCGCCGCGGCGTCGCCGCGCTCGGCGGCCCGCTGCGCCGTCACCGCGAGCGTGTCGGCCAGCCCGGCGTCGAGCTCGTCGTCGGCCACGCGCAGCCGGTAGGCGCCGGGCCTGCTCTCGATGCGGGGCGCCTCGCCCTCGGTGGCGGGCAGGACCCGGCGCAGCTGCCAGACATAGGTCTTGAGGTTCGACTCCGCCGAGGCGGGTGCGGCCTGTTCCTGCCAGGTGCTCGTGATCAGCTGTTCCACGCCGACCCAGGCGTTAGGCTGCACCAGCAGAGCCGCCAGTACCGCGGCGGGCTTGCCGGCGCCGAGTCGCACGGCCGCGCCGTCGCGACCGCGTACCTCGAGAGGGCCCAGGACAAGGAACAGCACCGTGCACGCACCTTTCGTTCGGATCGGCAGCGCTGGGTCTGGCCTTTACGATCTCTGGGTGCACATGAGGATCCGATGACACGAGCCGCCCAGACCTCACCCGCACGGGTGATCGTGATCGAGGACGACGAGGATCTCCGGCTGGCCGTGAGCACCGAGCTGACAGCTTCTGGCCTGCGGGTTGACACCGCCGCCGACCTCGCGGCAGCCGACGCGGCGCTGAGCGCGGCCGACTACGACTGCGCCGTGTTCGACCGGATGCTGCCCGACGGCGACGCCATCGGTTTCGTGCACCGACGCAGGCAGGCCGGGTGGGCGGTGCCGGTCCTGTTCCTCACCGCGCGCGACTCGCTCGCCGACCGCGTCGCCGGGTTCGAGCACGGCGGCGACGACTACCTCGTCAAGCCTTTCGCCGTCGCGGAGATGAGCGCGCGCGTGCTGGCGCTGTGCCGCCGTTCGGGCGCGGGCAGGCCCTCGGTGCTCTCGCACGCCGGGCTGGAGCTCGACTGCGCCCGCAGGCAACTGCGCCGTGACGGTGTGCTGCTGACCCTCACCGACAAGGAGTTCGCGGTGCTCGAGTACCTGCTGGCCCGGCCGGAGCAGGCCGTGCCCAGGGGCGAGCTCATCGAACACTGCTGGGACACCACCGCCGACCCGATGTCCAATGTGGTGGACGTCGTGGTGCGGCGGCTGCGGCGCAAGCTCGGCGAGCCCGAGCTCGTCCACACCGTGCGCGGTGTCGGCTACCGGCTGGCCTCGTGAACTCGTCGACCGACCGGCTGCGCAGGCTGCGTCTGCTGCTCACCGCGCTGTTCACGGCGCTCAACGCCGTCGGGCTCATCGTGTTCGCCTGGCTGATCCTGGGCGCCGACGCCGAGCACGGCGAACAGCGTCTCGACTCCGAACTGCGCCGCGTCACCTCCACGGTCTCGCGGCTGCTGGACTACGACGGCACGCTCACGACCGCCAGGGTGTCGACCGACGAGCTGAACTCGCTGTGCCCGCAGTTCGCGGTGATGCCCGGCGGGCTCGAACAGTTCGACGGTCACCTCAGCAAGCGCTCGTGCGTGCCGGTGGCCGAGGGCACCTACCGCACGCTGGCCGAGGAGGCCTCGGCCGCGGGCCGGTGGATCGCCGGGTACACGCGCGCCACCGACGGCAGGCTGCTGCGCTTCGGTGCCGAGCCGTTCCGCGTCTCGACCGGCCAGTTCGGGGTGTCGGTCGTGGCGGTGAGCGACGCCGAACCCGAGCTGGACCGGCACAACGACATGATCCTGTACGTGATCGGCGGTTGCGTGCTGCTGCTGGCCGCGGTCGGGGGCGCGGGCTGGTTCCTGGCGGGCAGAGCCATCCGGCCGGCCACGGCCGCGCTGGAACAGCAGGAGGTGCTGCTCGCCGAGACCGCCCACGACCTGCGCACGCCGGTGGCGGCGCTGCGCGCGCTGGCCGAGACCGCGATGCGCAACCCCGCGGAGAGTCCCGAGCTGCTGCCGCGCACGGTGCGGCTCGCGGCCAGGATGGGCGGGATCATCGACGACCTGCTGGTGCGCGCCAGACTCGCGGCCGGGGTGGAGGTGATCTCGCTGCAGCCGGTGTGGCTCGACCAGCTGGTCACCACCGTCGTCGACGAGACCCCCACCGAGGGCGCCCGGGTGACCGTGACGACCGCCCCGACCAGGGTCAACGCCGATCCGGCCCTGGTCCAGCGTGCCGTCAGCAACCTGCTGAACAACGCCCTGCGCTACGGTCGCCAGCCCGGCGCCGAGGCGATCGTGCACATCACCGTCGCGGGCGGGCGGGTCACCGTCGCCGACCACGGGCCGGGCATCGACCCGTCCGTGGCCGAGAACAACTTCGACCGCTTCGCCAGCACCGGTGGTTCGAGTGGTCTGGGCCTGTCCATCGTGCGATGGGTGGCCCAGTCCCACGGCGGCGTGCTGCGCGTCTACAACGCCGAGGAGGGCGGCGCGATCTTCGAGCTGGCGCTTCCACCTGCTGATTCCTGATCGACGGTGTATCGAAAGTAGACCATCCGTGTACCTCTTCTCTTATGCTCGACGCGTGAACGGGACAGGTGTGCGGCGACGGCTCCCTCTGGTGGCGCTGGTCGCCGTCTGCGTCGGGGCCGTGGTCGCCGCCCTCACCTCGGCCAACCAGCCCGCGACCGGGCTGCAGTTCGTGCAGGAAGGACACTGGGTCGCTCACGCCGACCTGGGGCTGGTCTTCCACGTCAACGGCTCGGCCAAGACCGTCGACGCGCGCGCGAAGGTGCCCGGCATCGAGCCGGGCAGCCAGGTGGTGCAGGGCGAGACCAGCGGATACGTCGTCGGCGACTCGCGGATCATCGAGTTCGGCAAGTCGAGCCTCACGGTGGAGCGCAGCCTCACGCCGCCGACCGGGGAGCGCCCGGTGGCCGTGGAGGCGCCCGGTGGTCCGTACCTCGTGTACCGCGAGGCGGGCACCGTCGTGCGGCTGGGTGATCCCGCCAAGACGATCCCCGCGGGCGGTCAGCTGGCCGACCCGGTGACCACCCCGGACGGGACGCTGTGGCTGCACCGCGTCGACACCGGGGTGCTCTGCAGCCTGCCCTCCGACGCCGACCGCATCTCGTGCCCCGCCGCGGCGCCGACCGGCCACGACGGCGCGCTGACCGTGGTGGGCGACGGCCCGGCGTTCGTCGACACCACCGACGACACGCTGCGCAGGGTCAGCGGCGACGGTCTGGGCGAGAAGGCGATGGACCTGGGGTTCGACGTGCCGGGCTCCGCGCAGGTGGCGCCCGTGGACGCCGCGGGCAAGCTCGCGGTCCTCGACGGTGACGCCGGCCGCCTGCACCTGGTGGACACCTCGGGACTCGACGAGGGCCGCTCACCCGGCGCGCCCGTGACGGTCTCGCTGCCCGAGGGCGACTTCGCGCCCCCGACGGTCAGCGGCAACACGGTGGTGCTGCTCGACCGCGAGGGCAACTCCGTGTTCACCTACGACGGCGACGGCTCCCGCAAGGAGACCGGCGAGGTACCGAAGGAGACGGGCGACCCCCGGCTCACGCGCGGCGCCGACTCGCGGGTCTACGTCGACGGTGCCGAGGGCGAGCACGTGCTGGTGGTCGACCACGACGGCGCCCTCAACGAGGTGCCCGTGGTGGGCGAGGGCGACGATGAGGGTGAGGGTTCGCCCCAGCCGCCGCCGGACGAGCCCGCGCCGCCGCAGGGCGAGCCGGAACGTCAGCCCGACCCGCCGCCACCGCCGCCACCGCCGCCGTCGAACCCGGACGTGGTGGCCAGCGACGACACCGGCGCTCCCGAGCCGCCGCCGGAGCCCACCGAGGAACCGGCGCCGCCACCCGCGCCGCCGGAACCGCCGCCACCACCACCGCCGCCACCGCCCCCGGTGCCGGCGAGCCCGCCCGGCGTTCCGCCGGGTCTCGCGGCGCCGCCCCAGGACGGCAACGTGCTCGTCTCGTGGGGCGAGGCCCCCGCCAACGGCGCCGCCGTGACGGCGTATCACGTGTCGTGGTCGTCGGCGAACGGTGGCGGAGGGGCGACGAGCCTCGGCGGCGACGGCCGCTCGACCGTCCTCTCCGGACTCGAACAGGGTGTGGTCTACACCGTCACCGTGGTGGCGGAGAACAGCGCGGGCCGCGGTGCCCCGGCGACGACGGAGACGCTGGTGCCGGTGGAGCAGGAGCCCGTCGTCACGGTGGAACGTGGCCGCACGGAGACCTACGACGAGAACTGCGAGGCCCCGGTCTGCGGTCTGATGCTGGTGACGATGTCCGGCTTCGCGCCGAACACCGACTACACCATCGTCCCTGACTCCTCCGATCCCATCTATAACAACGGCGGGGCGACCTGGACCACCGACTCCACCGGTTCGGTGACGTTCGAGGCGTTCCACTATGGCGGTGTCGGTGACACTGTCTGGGTCGTGGTAGACGGGCAGTACAAATCGAACGAGATCGTCTGGGTGTCAGGGTGAACGGTACGAAGGCCGGGGAAATCTCCTCGCTGATCTCCACCAACGTCCAGCAGGTCATCCGCGGCAAGCCGGAGCTCGTCCGGCTGGCCGTGGCCGCCCTGCTGGCCGAGGGACATCTGCTCATCGAGGACGTGCCGGGGCTCGGCAAGACCACGCTGGCGCGCTGCATCGCCCGCAGCATCGGCGGGCAGTGGAGCCGCATCCAGTTCACGCCCGACCTGCTGCCCGGTGACGTCACCGGCGTGAACGTGTACCACCAGAAGTCCGAGGAGTTCGGCTTCCACCGCGGCGCCGTGTTCGCGAACGTCGTGGTGGCCGACGAGATCAACCGCGGCACGCCGAAGACGCAGTCGGCGCTGCTCGAGGTGATGTCGGAGCGGCGCGTGACCGTGGACGGCGTCACCCACGAGGTGCCCAGGCCGTTCCTCGTGGTGGCCACGCAGAACCCCATCGAGATGGAGGGCACCTACCGGCTCCCGGAGGCGCAGCTCGACCGGTTCCTGATGCGGCTGTCGGTGGGCTATCCCGACGTGGGCTCCGAGGTGCTCGTGATCATGAGCGAGTGCGCGGGCGTGAGCCCCGAGCAGCTGCCGACGGTCGTGGACATCGGCGCGCTGCGCGAGGCGATCGAGGAGGTGCGGATGTCCTATCTCGACCGCGCCGTCGTCGAGTACGCCGCGCGGCTCACCGCGGCCACGCGCGAGCACGCCGCCGTGCGCTTCGGCGCGAGCCCGCGCGGCAGCATCGCGCTGGTGCGCACCGCGCAGGCGCTGGCCGCCACCGACGGCCGCACGTTCGTCACGCCCGACGACATCAAGGACGTCGCCGTGCCCGTGCTCGCCCACCGGCTGATCCTCACCGCGGACGCCGAGCTGAACCAGCGGGGCACGGCCGAGGTCGTCACGGAGGTGCTGGCCTCCACGCCCGCTCCGGCGACCAACGCCGCCGGCAGGTGAGGATGCGCCTGACCCGGCGCGGTGTCGTCGTGTTCGTCCTGGCCGTCGTGCTGCTCGCCGGCGGGCACTGGGGCGGATATCCGTTGTTGCGCGCGCTCGGCGCGGTGCTGCTGGGCGCGGTGGTCGCCGCGATCGTGCTCACCGCGCGCGGGCTGCGGGTGGCGGTGGAACGGATCGTGTACCCGGACCGCGTCGAGCGCGGCAGCCCGGCCGTCGCGCGGCTGCGGGTGCGCAACCCCGGCACGGGACGTCAGCCCGCACTGCTCGCCACCGACGGTCTCGGGGACGAGCCGCAGACCGTGCGGGTGCGGCCACTGCAGCCCGGCGCCGAGGCGACCTATCACTACGAGCTGCCCACGCGCAGGCGCGGCAGGCTGACCGTCGGCCCGCTGACGCTGCACCGCGTGGACCCGTTCGCGTTGGCCCGCAACCGCTTGCCGACGGGGGAGACCTCGGCGCTGTGGGTGCATCCCCGGCAGCTGCCCGCGCGGGCGCTCGTGGGCGGGCACCCTCGGCACCACCACGAGGGAGCCTCCACCGACGACTCGCTGCGCGGGTCGGTGGACCTGCAGGACGTGCGCGAGTACGTGCCCGGCGACGAGGTGCGGCACCTGCACTGGAAGGCGACCGCGCGCACCGGGCGCCTGATGGTCCGCGACCTCGCCGATCCTCAGCAGCCGCGGTTCACGGTGCTGCTCGACACGCGGCCCGGTTCGCTGTCGGAGTCGAGCTTCGAGGAGGGCGTCGACCTCGCCGCGTCGCTGCTGTCGGCGTCGGCGCGGGCCGGGCACCACAGCAGGCTCGTCACGTCGGCGGGCAGCGACCTGCCCACGGCAGGCGGGGTGCACGCGGCGCGGCTGTTGCTCGACGAGCTGGCCGAGGTGACGCAGACCGGTGAGGCCGGTGCCGCCGTGGTGCCCGACCTGCTCTCGGCGAGCCGGGGGACCGGCGGCTGCCTGGTGCTGGTCACCTCGCCCGAGGCCGAGCTGACGTCGCTGTCCTGGCTGCGCAACCGGTTCTCGGCGATCTTCCTGTTCGCGCTCGGCGAGCTCGAACAGCACGCCGCCGCGGTGGCCGGTGCGCGTGTGCTGAGCGCGGCCGGCGCCGAGCAGGCGGTGCGGCAGTGGAACGAGGTGGCCTCGTGAGCATCGTGCCCCCGCTCTGCGTCGCGCTGGCGGCCGCGCTCGCCGGTCTGTTGTTCGCGCCCGTGTTCGGGGTGCCCGCGTTGCTGCTGCCGGTGCTCGTGCCCGCACTGGTGTTGTTCGCCGTCGCGGTGTTCGCGTCGCGCCGCGAGTCGCTCGTGCCGTGGCGGCCGCTGCTGCTCGTGCTGGTCGGCCTGCTCGCGGTGGCCGAGACCACGGTGTTCGCCACGACGGCGGCGGGCCTGCCGACCGGCGAGACGCTCGGGGCGCTCGCGCGCGGCGTGACGGAGTCGTGGCAGCTGGCGCTGCAGTCCACCTGGCCCGCCCGGCCCGTGCCCGCGCTGCTGCTGTTCGTGCCGCTGCTGGTGGTGCTGGCAGGCGTGCTGGGGCTGGAGCTGTGGTACCGCAGCGAGAAACCGCTCGCCGCGCTGGCGCCGAGCCTGGTCGTGGTGGTGCTGAGCCAGCTCTACGCCGCGCTGTCCGGCTGGACGGCCACGCTCGCGGCGCTGGCCTACGCCGCCGTCGGCGGCACGCTGCTCGCGCTGACCCGGCACGACGCAGGGCCGCGGGAACCGGGCCTCGCGATGCGCGCCCGCGCGGCCGCGGCACCGGTGGGGATCGCCGTGGTGTGCGCCGTGGTGGCCGGGGTGCTGCTGCCCTCGCCGCCCGCGCGCTACTCGCTCAAGGAGGACCGGCTCGCGCCGCTCGAGGACCTGCACGTGGCCAACCCGCTCGACGAGATCGCCTACCGGCTGGCCCACCCCGACACCCCGGTCTTCGAGGTGCGCGGCGACAGTCCCGACCGCTGGCCGGTGGTGGTGCTCTCCGAGTTCGACGGCGCCAACTGGACGCCGGGAGCCCGCTACCGAGCGCTGGGCACGGAGCTCGAGCCCGGGCCAGAGGTGACCGTGGACGTGGACAAGCGCTCCGCGGAGATCGCACCCACCGGGCTGGACGGGCCGTGGCTGCCGAGCCAGCCGTGGCCCGCCGCGGTGCGCGGAGCCGACCCGCTCGTCGAGGAGAACCAGGGCAGTTTGATCCTGCCGGAGCAGGGCGCCGCCGAGAGCTACTCGCTGACGTGGTGGGCGCCGGAGATCACCGGCGAGGTGCTCAGCGGCGCGGGGATCGACCCCGGAGCTCCGGGCGGGCTCGCCGGAATCGGCACCGTGCCCGAGGGCGTCGGGGAGCTCGCCGACGAGGCCGTGCGCGGGATGCGGCCGACGTTTCGCACCGCCCTGATGCTCGAGAACTTCTTCCACGAGAACTACTCGCTCGCCACCGGTGAGGACATCCCGACGGGGCACACGTGGTCCCAGTTGCG
The DNA here is from genome assembly GCF_016595675.1 of Prauserella cavernicola. Classification (GTDB taxonomy): domain Bacteria; phylum Actinomycetota; class Actinomycetes; order Mycobacteriales; family Pseudonocardiaceae; genus Prauserella_A; species Prauserella_A cavernicola. The sequence continues at coordinate 64,020 of NZ_JAENJH010000013.1, forward strand.
GACGTTCCTGCTCGAGAGCAAACGCGGTACCAGCGAGCAGTTCGCCGCGTCCTATGTGGCGCTGGCGCGGATTCTGGGCATCCCCGCGCGGCTCGTGGTCGGCTACCGCGCACCGTCCCCCGGCGACGATGGCGCGCGCACGGTCCGCAACGGCGACGTACTGGCGTGGCCGCAGGTCGCGGTGAAGGGCGTCGGCTGGGTGTCGCTCGACCCGGCGCGCACCGAGGGTGAGGGCGGATCGGACTCCGACGACGGGCTGGCCGCCGCCACCGCCGAGGCCCGCGAACAGCTGCCGCCACCCGAGGACCTGCGGGATCCGCCCGTGGCGCCGAGCGAGGAGGGCGAGCAGCCCGCGAGCGCGGACGACGGTGGTGGCCCGTTCCCGTGGTGGCTGCTGCTGGGTGTCCCGTTCGGTCTGGGCCTGGTCTGGGTGGCCGGGGTGCCGCTGGTGACGGCCCTGCGGGCGTGGGGGCGACGGCGGCGCGACGGCGCGGGCGCGGTGGTCGGCGCGTGGGAGGAGGCGCGCGACCGGTTGCGGGCCCACGGCGTGGTCGTGTCGGCGGGCATGACGGTGCGCGACCTGGCCGCCGAGGCGGGCCGGATCGCTGACGCGGAGACCGTGCACGGCGTGCGCAGGCTCGGCTCGACGGTCGACCTGGCGTTGTGGTCGGGAGCGCCGGTGGGGCAGGAGACCGGGCCCAGTGCGTGGGCCGCGGTGCGCGACGTGCGCCGCGGGCTCGCCCGCCGGGGCCTGCGGGCCAGGGTGCGGGCCGCGCTCAACCCGCGCGCGCTGCGCGCGCCCCGCTAGAGACCGGGGACTACCCGCACTCGGCGTCGCGGATCGGTTTCGGCTGGCTCTCGGTGACCACGCCGTTGCTGTTGATGCCCTGGACGAGGAAGCAGTAGCCGAGCACGGGGTCGACCGGCAGCCGGTGGCTCGTCTTGCGGTGGGCGTAGACGGTCTCCTGCGGCGCGCCCTCGGCGACGACGATGATCGCGTAGTCGAGCGTTTCGCTGCTGCGCCAGCTCAGTTCCACGAAGTTGCCCTGGTCGACCGGGTCCAGCAGTTCCAGCTGTGCCGCATCGGGCTGCGCCGCGTCGGGCACGGCCTGCCCGCCGATCTGGGCAGACGGCGGTGGCTCGGTGACCTCCCTCGGCGTGCGCACGAGCAGTAGCACCGCGGCCACCGCCAGCACCGACAGCGACGCGATCACCACCAGCACCGGGGCGCGCCGGGAACGCCGCTTGCGTGGCTGTTTCGGCCCGTACACCAGCACCGGCTCGCCGAGCTTCGGCTGCGGCACCGACGGCACCGACGGCACCGACGGCGCGGGGTGCGTAGCGCGCACGCGGGGAACCGGCTGGGTCTGCTCGGCAGGGCCGGGCGGCGGTGGCCATCCGGTGGCCGCCGGGGGTGCGGCGACGGCGGCGAAGTCGTCGAACGCGCTGTCCTGCCGGGCGGGCGCGGAGGGCCGAGTGAGCGAGCCGAGCCGGGTGGCGACCGAGGTGGCGTCCAGCGGCCGGGCGTCGGCGTTCTTCTCCAGCAGCGACGACACCAGCTGCGCCAGTCCGGGTGGCAGGTCGGGCCGCTCCAACGGCGGCACCGGGGTGGCGAGCACGCGCAGCACGCGCTCGCCCTCCTGCTCGCCGGGCTTGCCCTGGTGCGGCGAAACCCCGGACAGTGCCAGGTGCAGGATCGCGCCGAGTCCGTACAGGTCGGAGCGCTCGTCGGCGGAGCCGTCGCGGACGGTCTCGGGCGGCAGGAAGTCGAGTGCACGGATCGGGTCGGGAGGGAACACGCGGCGCAGCGCGAGCCCGGCGTCGGAGAGCACGGCCTCGCCGGAGGGCCGGAACAGCACGTTGCCCGGTGTGACGGCACCGTGCACGAGCCCGGCGCGGTGTGTGGCGGCGAGCGCTCCCGCGAGCGCCTCGCCCAGCGCGAGCGCGTCGGGCACCGACAGCGGCCCGAACGAGGAGATCAGCTCGGACAGCGACTGCGCGCACAGCTCCATGCGGAGCGCGCTGCGTCCGTCGGGCGTGTCCTCGACGCCGTCGGCGGCCAGCACGGGCACCGTGGCGCGCAGCGTGTGCAGGATCGCGAGCTCGGCGTCCAGTTCGGCGCGGGTGCGCCGGTCGATGCGGCCGGGGAAGACCTTGAGGGCGTAGGCCTGACCACTGGTCTCGTCCACGGCCGCGAGCACGGTCGCGACCGGTCCCTCGCCGAGCGGAACCAGTTCGCCGAACGTCTCCTCGGTGGCCATCGTGATGCTCATCCTCGTGCTCGCAATCCGGCTTTCGCCACTCGAGTCTGTCATCCGGCCGTGTCCGCTAGCTGCCGTGGGCGTTCCCCGGGGCGCGGGACTCGCCCATCGTAGGAAGCACCACACGCGGCGCGGCGCGATCGGCAGGTTGCTGCCGCAGCCGAGGACACGGAAGGGACCCGATGACGACCACAGGTCTGGTCAGGGTGACCGTCGCGGCCCCGCACCGGCGGATCGACCTGGCCCTGCCCGAACAGTCGCCGGTGGCCGAGCTGCTGCCGGTGCTGCTGCGGCACGCGGGCGAGGGCCTCGCCGACGACGGCGCCACCGGCAGCGGCTGGGTGCTGCACCGGGCCGACGGCTCCGCCCTCGAACACGGCCGTCCACTCGGCACCCAGCGCGTGCGCGACGGCGAGATCCTGCACCTCGTACCCCGCCGGGTGCACTGGCCCGAGCTGGAGTACGACGACGTCGTCGACGCGATCGCCTCGGGCGCGGGCCGCACCGGCAGGCTGTGGACCCCCGTGGACACGCGTGGCGCCGGGCTGGCCGCGGGCGCGGTGACGGTCGCGCTCGCGCTCGTCGCGATCCTGAGCGCGGGTCCGGGGTGGACCGCGCCGGGCTGGGCCGCACTCGCACTGGCCGCGCTGTTGCTCGCCGCGGGCACCGGGCTGGCCAGGGCGGTCGGCGACGCCGGAGCCGGAGCCGTGGCGGCGGCAGTCGCGATGCCGTGCGCCTTCGCGGGCGGTGCACTGCTGTTCGGTGGTGACCTCGCGCTCACCTCGTTCGGCGCGGCGCAGCTGCTCGGCGGGTGCGCGGCACTGGTGCTGACGGCGGTGGCAGGCCTGCTGGCGGTGGTCGAACGCGCCGCGCTGTTCGTCGCGGGTGCCGTCACCGGGCTGCTCGGCGCACTCGGCGCGTGGGCCGTCACCGGCGGGCTCACCGACGGCCGGGGCGCCGCTGCCGTGCTGGCTGGCGCGGCACTCGTGTTCTCACCCACGCTCGGCCCGCTCGCGATCCGGCTCGGCAGGCTGCCGATGCCCGTGCTGCCGCACTCCGCGGCGGACCTCGTCAGGGACGACCCGCAACCGCCCCGGCGCGCCGTCTACGCCGCGGTGCTGCGGGCCGACGGCCTGCTCACCGGGCTGCTGGCGGGGAGCGCGTTCGTGGCCGCGTGCGCCCAGGTGCTGCTTTCCGCGGCGGGCGACGTGTCGGCGATCGTGCTGCTGTTCGTGCTCTCGGCCGGGTTCTGCGTGCGCGCGCGGCTCTACCCCGCGCTGCGGCAGCGCGTGCCCGTGCTGGCGGCGGGGCTGACCGGTGCCGCCGGGCTCGCCACGGGCGCGCTCATGGCCGAGCAGTCGCGGCTGCTCGTGGTCGCTGTGCCGGTGCTCATCGCCCTGGCGGCCGCGATCGCGGCGCTGGGACTGGTCCACAGCAGACGACGGCCCAGTGCCTACCTCGGCCGCTACGCCGAGCTGTTCGAGATCGTGCTGGTGCTGGCGTGCGTGCCGGTGGTGTGCTCGGTGCTCGGGCTGTACGGCCTCGTGCGCGGACTGGGTGGCTGAGGCCGATGGCGTCCAAACGCGACCAGCTCCAGGCGCACCAGTTCTTGGCCCAGCGGGTCATCTCGGCGCTGGTCACCCGGGAGACCGATCCGGAGCAGCCGCCGTTCAAACGGCCTTCGGGTGCGGCGTTCGGCAGCATCGTCATCACGGTGCTCGCGCTCGTCGCCGTCGGGGTCTACGGCTTCATCGTGCCCGGCGGGGACAAGGCCTGGCGCGACGGCGACTCGGTGCTCGTGGTGAAGGAGACCGGCACCCGCTACGTGTATCTCAACGAGCGGCTGCACCCCGTGCTCAACTACTCGTCGGCGCTGCTGGCGCTCGGTGCGAACGCCGAGACGCACTCGGTGTCGCGCGAGTCGCTCATGGACGTCCCGCGCGGGCCGCTCATCGGCATCCCGGACGCGCCGGACTCGCTGCCGGGTACCGACAAGCTGCTCGACGGCGCATGGTCGCTGTGCTCGCGGCCCGGCGCCGACGTCAGCGGGTCCACTGTGGACGAGTCGGTGCTGATGGTGGGCGCCGAACCCGAGGGCGGGCAGGGGCTGGGCGACGCCGCGTTGCTCGTGGAGGTGCCCGAGTCCGGTGACCAGTACCTGATCTGGCAGGGGCACCGGCACCGGATCCGCCAGCCCGACGCGGTGTCGGTGGCGCTGGCGCTGCGCTCCCAGCCCAAGGCCAGGGTCGGCATGTCGCTGATCGACGTGCTGCCCCCGGGCGAGTCGCTCGGACCCATCGAGGTGGCGCGCGCTGGCTCGCCGTCGACGGCGGTGCCGCGGCTGCCGGACCTGCGCGCCGGTCAGGTGCTCGAGGCCGAGACCACGGGCGGCGGCGTGCAGCACTACCTCGCCGAGCCCGACCGGCTGCGCCCGATCTCCCCGCTGCAGTACGACATCCAGCTCGCCGATCCCGCGACGACCACCGCGTACGGCGGCAGCGAGCCCGTCGGCGTGACCCTCGGGCTCGCGGCGGCCGCGGAGGCGAGGCAGTCGCCGCCGGCGGGCTCCGACCCGGGTTCGGCGCCGGTGCGGCGGCCGAGTTTCGCCGGGCAGGACGGTGCCAGCCGCGCGGTGTGCGTGAGCTACGACCCCGGTGCCACGACGCCCGCGGTGCGCACGGGTGCGGCGCTGCCCTCGGAGGGCTCGCTGATGGAGACACCGCTGCGCACCGACGGCGGGTCGCCGCTGGCCGACCGCGTGTTCGTCCCGCCGGGCCGGGCCGCGCTGGTCGAGGTGATGCCCAGTGCCGAGGCGAGTGCGGGCACCGTGCTGCTCGTGACCGACCAGGGCCGGGCGTACCCGCTGGCGGCCAGGGAGGTGCTCGGGATCCTCGGCTACGACGGTGTGGAGCCCGTCCGCCTGCCCGCGGGCCTGGTGACCCGCCTGCCGATGGGCAGCGGCCTGGACCCGGAAGCAGCCCTGCGCACCTGACTCTCCGGGTCGCTCCCGCCGCGTGCGTGCGGTGCGGTGAAGGGCACCTTTACTGCATCCAACGCGGTAAAGGTGCCCTTCACCGCGTTGGCCGGGCAGTGCGACTGTGCCGCGACCCTTTGAGTGAGTGGCTCTCCGCGGGCCCGGTGCCGGATGCGGTGAAGGGCACCTTGAGTGCGTTCAATGCAGTAAAGGTGCCCTTCACCGCATATGGAGGGTCCCCGGCTGGGGGCGGACGTGGCCGGGGGAAGTTGACGTCCCCGGCCACGTCCGGGTCTTGGGTCAGCGGGAGTTGTCCAGCGGGGCCTGGGCGGGCGCGGTGACGTGCCAGAGCTCCTCGTCGAGGGTGCCCTCGTCGTCGCGCCCCGCCCGTCGCGAGGTGCCCACGAAGCCGGGGGAGCCCTTCAGCGGAGTCCCGCGGCCCCGCAGCTTCGGCGGCACACCGGGTACGGTCCGCTGTGGACGGTTGCGGTGCCCGCCGTCGGCGGCGGCGGTGCCTGCCCTCGGGGCACCGCCGCCGGTTCCGGCGGCGCCGCGGCCCGCGCCGAGCATTCCCGCCATCGGAGCCATCATCGGCATCCTGCCCCCGACCACCCCGCTCTGACCCGCCGCACCGGCCTGACCCGACGCGACAGGTGGCCTCCCCGGTGCCTGCGCGGCCTCGGGCGCCGCGGGACCCGGCGGCCGGGCCGCCTTCGGGATACCGGCGCTCACCGCACCCGCGGGGCCCGCGATCGGCGCGCGCATCGCGGCGGCGCTCGCGGCCGTCACGGGCCGCACCGGCGGAACCCCGCCCGCCGTCGTCACCGGACGTACCGGCGGCACGGCGATCGGGGCCACGGGAGCGACCGGAGGCACCGTCGTCGCCGGGGGAGCACCCACCGGAGCCACGGGCGGCACCGACACCGGCGGAGCGGGTGTGCCGAGCCCGGCCAGCGACGGCGCGTCGCCCTCCGGCGAGCCCGATCCGGGGCCGCCCGCAGAGCCACCCGCGCCGCCCGCGCCACCGCCACCGGCACCACCAGCCCCGGCGCCACCGCCCGAGGCGCCACCTCCGGCACCACCGGCGCTCATGGCGGCAGCACCCCCGGCGCCTCCGGCGCCACCGGCACCGCCGCCGGCGCCACCCCCAGCGGCGCCGCCGGCGGCGAGGGGACCATCCCAGGCCTCACCCTGTCCGGTGCCGCGCACGACGTTCGCGGTCTCGGTGAACTTCTGGTCCAGTGTGGTCAGTTCGGCGCGCGCGTCGGCCACCAGTTGCTGCATCTCCGACTCGAGGCCCGGCACCACCACACTCGCGCCCGGCGCGGTCCGCACGGCGTTGTACCGCGTGACGAGCTCGTTGAACTGCTCGGCGAGCTCCTCGATGCGCGTCACCGACGTGCCGATCTGCGTGACCAGTGCCTGCATCGCGGGGCCGACGGTGGACGGGCCCGGTTCGAGCCACGTGCCCACCGACGTCGCGCTGCGGTCCAGTCGCTGCACGTAGCCGTCGCCCGCGGCGTCCTGCCACGCGGGCCGCATGGCCGCGGACCCGCCGCTGAGGCTCTGCATGGTGGCGCGCATGCCCTGTTCGAGCTCGGCCCACTTCGCCTGGCTCGACGAGAGGTGCGCCTCGTGCGCGCGCTGCGCGACGGCCGTGGTGAGGATCTCCTGCAGCTCCTGGGAGAGCCCTGCGATGGCGCTCACCGGCCGCCCTCCCCGCCCGCGGCGCCCGACACGGCCGCGCGGCCGGCGCCGTCGCGGGCCACGTAGTCGTCGGCGCTGGCCACCGCGATGCCCTGGTAGGCCGCGACGCCCTGCTCGACCTGCGTGAGGAACTCGGTGAAGCGGCTCGCCACCTCCTGCTCGGCCGCCAGCAGGCTCTGGCAGCCGGGCAGCGCCTTCGCGCACGGCGTGTGGCCGGCGAGGATCTGCTCGGCCGCCGCGCGTGCCTGCGCGGCACCCGCGGGATCGAGCTGTCCGGCGGCGGCGCCGACGTCAGCGGTCGCCGCGTTGATGGAACCGAGCGAAGAGGCCATGTCTGCTCCCGGTGGATCTGCGGAAATACCTGCGAGCCAACCACCGCCCGGCCGGTGCCGGGGCGGTGCGACAGCTTCCGGCCATCACGACTCCGTCGGCGGGAGCCAGGCCAGCTGCAACAACTTCGGGGCGTGGCCCCTGCCGACGAGCCTGCCGCGTCCCGGCGGCAGGAACTCCGGTTTGAGCCCGCCCAGCAGCGGGCCCTCGTCCTTGTCGCCGGAGAGCAGCAGACCCGGCGAGCCGACGTCGCGCACCCGCGACAGGAACGGCTCGTACAGACCGCGGCTCGCCCCGCCGGTGCGCCGGGTGAGCACCACGTGCAGGCCGAGCTCGCGGCCCTGCGGCAGGTACTCGAGCAGTGGCTGCAGCGGGTTGTCCAGCGGCGACGCGATGAGGTCGTAGTCGTCGACGAGGATGAACAGCTCCGGGCCCTTCCACCACGAGCGCGAGCGCAGCTGCTCGGGCGTGATGTCCTTGCCGGGCAGGCGTTCCTCGATGCCCCTGGCCGCCTCGGAGATCAGCTCCCGCGTGGTGGCCGGGTCGGTGCCGTAGCCGAGCAGGTGCTCGGAGGTGATGTCGCCGAGCAGTCCGCGCCGGTGGTCGATGAGCACCATCCGCGCCTGGCTCGGCGCGTAGCTGTCCACGATCCGGCGCGCCAGCAGGCGCAGGAACGCCGTCTTGCCCGCCTGCGCGTCGCCGAGGAGCAGGAAGTGCGGGTCGGCGCCGAAGTCGATCCGCACCGGAGCCAGGTCCTGTTCGGCGATGCCGATCGCGACGCGCATCCCCGGCTCGTCCTGTGCGGGCAGCTCGGGGTAGTCCAGTGTGGACGGGAGCAGCTGCACGCGCGGGGCCGGAGCCCCGTGCCACGCGGCGGCGATCGAGGCCACGAGCTCGGCCGTCGCCGCCTGCAGTCCGTCGGCGGAGCGGGCGCCGTCGGCGCGGGGCAGCGCGAGCAGCATCTGGTGCTTGCCCTGGGTGACACCGCGGCCGGGGGAGTCCTCCGGTACGGCCAGCGCCGAGAGCCGGTCCACGGTGCTGTCGATGGGATCGCCCAGGCGCAGCTCCACCCTGCTGCCGAAGAGGTCGCGCACGGCGGGGCGCAGGTCGAACCAGCGCCCGCACGAGGCGATCACGTGCACGCCGTAGGCCAGTCCGCGCGCGGCCAGGTCGCACACGGCCTCCTCGACGTCCTCGAACTCCTTGCGCAACGTTTGCCAGCCGTCGACCACGAGGAACACGTCGCCGTACGGGTCGTCGGCGTGCTCGCCGCGGGCGCGCGCGGCGCGATAGGCGGCGATGCCGTCGATCTCGCCGTCGGCGAAGCGCCGCTCGCGCTCGGCGAGCACGGTGTGCAGCTGCGCGACGGTGCGGCGCACGGCGCCGGCGTGCTGCCTGCTCGCCACGCCGCCGACGTGGGGCAGTCCGCGCAGCGCCGCGAGGCCGCCGCCACCGAAGTCGAGGCAGTAGAACTGCGCCTCACCGGGGGTGTTGGTCAGCGCCAGGCTGGTGACCAGCGTGCGCAGTGTGGTGCTCTTGCCGCTGCGCGGACCGCCCATCACCACGACGTGGCCCGCCGCGGCGGAGAGGTCGAACGTCAGCGGGTCGCGGCGCTGCTCGAACGGCCGGTCCACGATCCCCGCGACGGCCTTCAACGCGCCGGTGAGGTCCTCGCGTGGCGCGCGCAGGCCCCGCGCCGGGTCGGGCACCGGCTCGCCGAGCAGCTCGTCGAGTGTCGCCGGGTCGCCCAGCGGAGGCAGCCACACCTGGTGTGCGGGCGTGCCGCGGCCGGTGAGCCGGTCGGCGAGGATGTCGAGCAGACTCTCGCCCTGCGCCTCGTCGGCGGCGGGCTCGGCCGGTTCGGCGGCCACGACGGGCGGCGCCTGGTAGGCGGTGGAGTACTCCAGTAGCCCCGGGCCCCGGTCGTCGGCGTGGGCGCCGCGGGTGGCATCGGCCCTGCGGTGCACGCCGGACACGTAGGCGGAGCGAAAGCGCGTCATCGGGTCGGTGCCGAACTTCAGGAACCCGTGACCCGGCGCGCGCGGCAGCTCGAACGCGTCGGTGGCGCCGAGCACGGTCCTGCTGTCCATCGCCGAAAAGGTCCGTAGTCCTATGCGGTACGACAGGTGCGTGTCGAGGCCGCGCAGCCTGCCCTCCTCGAGCCGCTGCGAGGCGAGCAGCAGGTGCACGCCCAGCGAGCGGCCGACGCGTCCGATCTGGACGAAGGTGTCGATGAAGTCCGGCTTGGCCGACAACAGCTCGCTGAACTCGTCGCAGATCACCAGCAGCGTGGGCACCTCGGGCAGCGGTGCGCCCGCGGCCCGCGCGCGCTCGTACTCGCGCAGCGACGAGAAGTTGCCCGCCGCCCGCAGCAGCTCCTGCCGCCGCACGAGCTCGCCGTTGAGCGCGTCGGTCATACGGTCGACGAGCGGCAGCTCGTCGGCGAGGTTGGTGATCACGGCGCTGGTGTGCGGCAGTGCGTCGAGCCGCGTGAACGTCGCACCGCCCTTGAAGTCGATCAGCGCGAAGTTCAGTGAGTTCGGCGGGTGCGTCACGGCCAGCGCGAGCACGAGCGTGCGCAGCAGTTCCGACTTGCCCGAGCCGGTGGCGCCGATCAGCAGGCCGTGCGGCCCCATGCCGTCCTGCGCCGACTCCTTGAGGTCCACCTCGAGCGGCGCTCCGTCGGGCTGGATGCCGATCATGATGCGCAGCCGGTCGCGGTTGGGCCGCTGGACCCAGGTCGCGGCGGGGTCGAACGTGTAAGGGTCGCCGAGGTCGAGCAGTTCGCCGAGGCCGAGGTCCACACTTAGCGGCTGCTCACCGCGGGCACCGCCGGTGAGCCGCAGGGGCGCGAGCTGACGGGCCAGCGACTCGGCGCCGACGGCGTCCAGTGTGTCGGCGATGCCCAGTTCGGCGGTGCCCTCGACGGTGGTGGCCGCGAGGGCGCCGTCGGCGGCGACGTCGAGGATCAGCGTCGGCCGCTCCGGTAGGCGCGGCGGCACTGACGTCAGGTCGATCACGGTGACGCCCTCCACGCCACCGCCCGTCATCAGGTGGTCGGAGCCCGCGACGTCGCCGCCGTCGAGCACCACCACGAGGTGCGGCGTCGCGCCCCGCGAGCCGTCCGGGTCGAACCGGGGGCGCGTCGAGAGCACGTCCTCCAGCATCGCCTCGATACCGGTGACGGCGGGGGCGACGAGCCGCAGCGGACCGGCGGCGTCGGACTTCTCCGGGTGCAGCGCGTGCGGCAGCCACTTGACCCAGTCCCAGCCGGGCAGTTCGTGCGGGGCCGCGCACACCGCGATGCGCAGGTCGTCGGGTGCGTGCAGGGTCGCCAGCTGGGCGAGCATCGCGCGCGTCAGGCCCACCGCGCGTTCGCGGTCGCCGCGCACGTGCAGGCGCGCGAACCCGGTGAGCGAGACGGCCAGCGGCAGGCCGGGCACCGAACTGAAGGTGGTGAGGAACCGGCGCAGCGCCAGCGCCGACAGCGGCTCCAGCTGTTCCAGCGGCTGCGTGTCGGGGGCGACGAGCGCGGTCGCGGGGCTCTGCGGGCCCGTGCCGATGCGCGCGGCGGCGAAGTCGGCGTCCTCGGTGCGGCGCTCCCACAACCGGAAGCTGTCGGCCAGCGACCACAGCGAGTCCGGCTCGGGATGCAGGTACAGCAGGGCGTCGCGCTGCTTGCGCACGCTGCGGTGCAGCCGCACCCGGTGCTGCGCGAGCCTGCGCAGGTACAGCCGCCTCGCCTGGCCCATCTCGCGTTTGCCCGCGGCGGAGCTGTTGAGGAACGTCACCAGCACCATCGCCAGCATCGCCACACCGAACAGTCCGAACACGACCAGCCGCAGCGTGCCTCCGATGGAGCCGGAGAACATCAGCAGCATCGCGCCCATGATCGCCAGCATCGGCAGCATCGTGAGCGCCTGTGTCCACTGCCTGCCGCCCGGCGCCGGGATCTCCGGCGGCGCGTCCAGCACCAGTTCGCCGGAGGGCATCTCCGGGGACGCCCTGCGCGCGGGCCGCCGCACAACCACCGTGGCCACTGCGTTCCTCCTCGTCGCCGCTCGTGGCTTCTGATCGTCGCCGACGGCGCGGGCCGGGCGGCGCCGCTGGCAGGAAGGTGACGAACGGGCCCCGCCACGGCCCGGCGCGGATACGTTCGCTCCCACACCCGGTGTGTGCCGGGACACGAGCGGAAGGAGCCAGCGCATGCCGGCTGGGGATCAGCTTCACGGTGTGACAGAGACTCTCGAGCGTGCGGCCGCGATGGCGGGCACCGTCTCGGGCAACATCGAGGGCCACCGGTCGTCGCTGCGGCCGACGGTCGACTCACTCAAGGGCCAGTGGGAGGGCACGGCGCGCCCGATGTTCGACCAGGCGCACGCGCAGTGGGAGGCCGGCATCACGCGGCTGACCGCGGCTCTGAACAGCCTGGGGGAGAACACGCGGTTCTCGTCCAACACCTACCTCGCCGCCGACCAGACCGGTGCCTCCGGCCTGAACGCCGTGCAGGGGCACAGCCCCTTCGGCGGCGCGCTCAAGGCCTGACCGGTCTCACCAAGGGAGCCGCAACGATGTTGATCAAGGGTAACTTCGGCCAGCTCGACGACCTCGCCAGCCAGATCATGGCGACCGTCGGCAAGGTCGAGAGCGAGATGGACAGCTGGCGTTCGACCTCGGGTGCCACCTCGGCCGACTGGCTCGACCGGGCCGGTGGCGAGTTCAGCGAGATCAGCGCCGCCTGGCAGCAGGTGTCGAGTGCGCAGCAGGCGATGCTCGACGCGCTGCGCGGTGGGGTGCAGACCGCGAACACCGAGCTGCAGCAGGCGCTCTCCTCGGCGATGGCGAGGGTGGGAAGCACCACGATCTGAGTCGATCCGACTCGGCGTGGCTGCTGTTGGGCCCGGGAACCTCCCCTGCGGTTCCCGGGCCCGACTCATGCCCGGAAAACGGGTGGCGGCGGCTGGGACGATCGGTGCATGGCACGGTCCTTCGACGATCTTCTCGCCGAGGCCGCCGCGGTGCCGGTGGCGGGCTGGGACTTCGCGTGGCTGGCGGGCCGCGCCACCGAGCGGCGGCCCTCGTGGGGCTACCAGCGGCTGCTGCGCGACAGGCTCGCGGCCGCGTCCTCGGCGCTGGACGTGCAGACCGGTGGCGGCGAGGTGCTGGCGGGCGCCGCCCCGTTCCCGCCCGTGCAGGCGGCCACCGAGTCGTGGCCGCCCAACGTCGCCGAGGCGGCCCGGCGGCTCGCTCCGCTGGGCGGTGTGGTGGTGGCGAGCACCGACGAGCCGCCGCTGCCCTTCGCCGACGGTGCGTTCGACCTGGTGAGCAGCCGCCACCCGGCGACGGTGTGGTGGGACGAGCTCGCCAGGGTGCTGCGGCCCGGCGGCACCTACTTCGCCCAGCACGTGGGCCCCGCGACGATGTTCGAGCTCGTCGAGTTCTTCCTCGGCCCGCGGCCGCAGGCACGCCTCCTGCGCGATCCGGAGACGGAGGCGGCCGACGCGCGGGCGGCGGGACTCGAGGTGGTGGACCTGCGCACCGAGCGGCTGCGCGCCGAGTTCCTCGACATCGGCGCGGTGGTCTACTTCCTGCGCAAAGTGGTCTGGACCGTGCCGGGGTTCACCGTCGAGGCCCACCGAGACCGGTTGCGCGCACTGCACGAGCTGATCCGGCGCGACGGCAGCTTCGTGGCCCACGCTAGCCGCACCCTGATCGAGGCCCGCAAGCCCTGAGCGCTCAGCGTTCCGGCGCGGGCCGGGGGAGCAGGAACATCTCCTCGGGCAGCTCGTCCGCCGACGCGCGCGCCGCTGGCGGTTCGGCGCGCCTGGCCCGGAACCGGCCCCGGCGGCCGCGCACGACCAGCCACGTCAGCACCACCGCCGCGACGGCCGCGGCTCCGGCGGCGCCCGCCGTGAGGCGTGCGGTGGTGCCCATGCGGTCCCACCACGCCGCGGCGGCCACGGCGTCGGGATCGGGCTCCGGCACCTCGGGATCGGCGATTCGGCGAGGAACCTCGTCGCTGAGCCCGTCGCTCACCGCGCGGGCAGGGTTGACGAGTCCCGCGCCGTAGGCCTGGCTGTCCGCGCCGCCCGGCGCCGGGGTGGCGGTGGCCACCAGCCGCCGCGCCACCTCGTCGGCGGAGAGTTCCGGCCACGCCGCGCGCACGAGCGCGGCGGTGCCCGAGACGAACGCGGTCGCGAAGCTGGTGCCCTGCCAGTACTCGTGGCCACCCGCACGCGTGGCGCCCAGCACGGCACCGCCCGGCGCCACCAGGTCCACCTGCGGGCCGATCTGCGAGTTGCCCAGGCGCTGGCCGTTCTCCTCGACGGCGCCGACACCGAGCACACCCTCGTAGCCCGCGGGGTAGGACGGCTCGCCCGGCAGCGTGTCCTCCTGGGCGTTGCCCGCCGCGGCGATCACGAGCGCGTCCTTCGAGCGCGCGTAGGCGACGGCGTCGCGCACGAAGCGGTCGTCCACGGTGCCGGCGAGCGACAGGTTGATGACCTTCGCGCCCTGGTCGGCCGCGTACCAGATTCCGCGCGCCAGCACGGCGGGGTCGACGGGCTCGGACGCGCCGTTGTCGGTCAGGTCGCGTTCGCTGATCCGCACGGGCAGGATCCGGGCGCCGGGGGCGATGCCGGAGAACCCGACGCCGTCGGCGCGCGAGGCCGCGACGATGCTGGCCACGGCGGTGCCGTGCGACACGCAGTCGAAGTTGCCCGGAAGGTCGCCCACGAGGTAGAAGTCCTGTCCCCGCAACACTTTCCCGTCGGCGCGCAGTTGCGGGTGGTCGGCGTCGACGCCGGAGTCGACGACGGCGACGAGCACCCCGGCGCCGGTGCTGTGTCGCCACACCGACGCCGGGTCCAGTGCCCGCTGTGCCCAGGGCTGCTCCACCACGGCGGGGCGCGCGGGGTCGGGGTTGGTACACGCGCCCTCGGGCGGCGCCGCCTGGGCAGGCACCGGAGTCAGGGTGAGCACGCCCGCGGCGGCCATGGCCACCACCGCGCTCCTGCGTGCCGCGCTCCGCACCGTCGTCGCCGTCATCACGGCTCATGATCGCCCGCGCACGGTGCCCGGCGGCGGCGGTGGCACCAACCGGTCAGTGGCCGATCGAGCGCAGGTACTCCGCGAGCTTCTCCGCGCCGTCGATGTTGCGGGGCCCGCTCACGGCCTCGCCGTAGTCGAGGATGTGGAAGCGCTTGTCGCGCACCGCGGGGGAGTCGGCCAGCGGCGGGAACGACTCGAGGAACGCGATCTTGTCCTCCACGGGCTGGTCGCCGTAGTCGACCACGGCGATCACCTCGGGCTGGGCCTGCACCACGGACTCCCAGCCCACCGTGGTCCAGCGCTCGGTCAAGTCGCCGAAGATGTTGCGGCCTCCGGCCAGCGAGACGATCGCGTCGGGCGCGCCCTGCCCGCCCGAGGTGAACGGCTGGTCGGTGCCCGAGTCGTAGACGAACACCCGCGCCGGGTCGCCGTCGGGCCGGTTCTGCTCCAACGTGGACGCCCGCTGCTCGAGGTCCGCGACGAGCTCCTCCGCGCGGTCGGTGACGCCGAAGATCTGCCCGATCTGGCGCAGGTCGGTGTAGAGCGCCTCGAGCGGCGGCACGCGCACCGGGTCGTCGCCGTAGTCGAAGCAGCTCTCGGTGAACTGGTAGCTGCGGATGCCGACCTCGTCGAGCCGGTCGGGCGTGATGCCGCGCGCCTCGCTGAAGCCGGAGTTCCAGCCCGCGAGCACCCAGTCGGCCTCGGCGGCCACCACGGTCTCGAAGCTGAGCACGTCGGTGGACAGCGTCTCCACCGAGCGGTAGTCCCCGACGTAGGACGAGCGCTCGACGGCGGGGTCGGCGGTACTGGGCATTACCATGCCGCGCATCCGGTCGGCCAGCCCGAGGGCGAACATCTTCTCGGTGGCGCTCATGTCGTAGGCCACGGCGCGTTGCGGCGGCGGATAGGTGATCTGGCGACCGCAGTTCTCGAGTGTCACGGGTTCGGGGCCCTGCTGTTGCTGGGTGCTGACGTCGGCGCCGCACGCCGTGCCGAGCAGGCAGACGGCGAGCAGCGCGGGCAGCGCGGTGGGGAGCCGGTTCACGGGGACGGTGCCTTTCGTGGGTTACGGGGACTC
This sequence comes from Prauserella cavernicola, assembly GCF_016595675.1. Classification (GTDB taxonomy): domain Bacteria; phylum Actinomycetota; class Actinomycetes; order Mycobacteriales; family Pseudonocardiaceae; genus Prauserella_A; species Prauserella_A cavernicola. Next base: position 79,420 of record NZ_JAENJH010000013.1, read on the forward strand.
GGGAGCGACGGTGTAGAGCAGCTGCGGCACACCGGTGAGGGGATGGGGCACCACCGTGGGGGTGACGCCGAAGACGCGCCGGACGAGCTCGGGGGTGAGCACGTCGGCGGGCGGGCCGGTCTCGACCAGCGAGCCCTCGTACAGCACCGCGAGCCGGTCGCACGTCGACGCGGCGAGGTTCAGGTCGTGCAGCGCGACGAGCACGGTGAGCCCGCAGCCGCGCAGGAACGACAGCAGCTCCACCTGGTGGCGCACGTCGAGATGGTTGGTGGGCTCGTCGAGCACCAGCAGCCGGGGCTCCTGCACGAGCGCGCGGGCGATGAGCACGCGCTGGCGCTCGCCGCCCGACAGGGACAGCACACCGCGCCGCGCCAGGTGCGTGACGCCGGTGCGGCGCATCGCCTCGGCGCACAGCTCCTGCTCGCGTTCGCTGAGCGAGGGATTGCCGCGCTGATGGGGAAACCGGCCCAGCGCCACCACCTCGGCGACGGTGAAGTCGAGGTCGGTCGTGCTGTCCTGCGTCACGGCGGCCACCGAGCGTGCACTGTCGCGAATGGACATCGCTGTGAGGTCGGAGCCGTCCACCAGCACGGCGCCCGAGGTGGGCCGCAGCGCGCGGTACACGCAGCGCAGCGCGGTCGACTTGCCGCTGCCGTTGGGCCCGACGAGGCCCACGACCTCGCCGTCGCCCGCCTTGAGGCTCAGCTCGTCGACCAGCGTCGCGCCCGCGATCTCCACCGACACGGCGTCGAGGGTCAGCTCCATGTCAGCGGCCTCCGAACAGGTAGCCGCGGCGGCGCAGCAGCGTCACGAACACGGGCACGCCGATCAGCGCCGTGATCACGCCGAGCGGCAGCTCGCGGGGAGCGAACAGGGTGCGCGAGGCCAGATCCACCCACACCAGGAAGATCGCGCCGGCCAGCGGGGCGATCACCAGCACCCGCCGATGGTCGGCGCCGACGAGGATCCGCACGAGGTGCGGCATCACCAGCCCGACGAAGCCCACCGCGCCGCTGACGGCCACGAGCGCGCCCGTGACCACGGCGGTCAGCAGGAACAGCCACCGGCGCACGGCCGCGGCGTCGACCCCGAGACTGGCGGCGGACTCGTCGCCCATCGACAGCACGTCGAGCGCGCGGCTGTGGCGCAGCAGCACCACGATCGCGATCGCGACGGTCGCCGCGGCGATGGGCAGCGACCCCCACGCGGCCCCGCCGAGGCTGCCGAGTAGCCAGAACAGCACCGAGCGCGCGGCCTCGCCGAACGGCGCGAAGAACACGATGACGCTCATCAGCGCCTGGAACCCGTAGGCCAGCGCGACGCCGGTGAGCACGAGCCGCAGCGGCGTGAGCCCGGCGCGGCCGTGTGCGGCGACGTAGACCAGCACCGAGGCCACCAGCGCGCCGATGAACGCGGCCGCCGACAGCGCGTAGACGCCGAGTCCCGCGAACAGGCCGAACGAGACGACGGCGCTGGCGCCCACCGACGCCCCGGACGAGACGCCGAGGATGAAGGGGTCGGCGAGCGCGTTGCGCACCATGGCCTGCACGGCGACGCCGATCACGCTCAGGCCCGCACCGACCACCACGGCCAGCAGCACGCGCGGGGTGCGGACCTGCCAGATGATCGAATACCCGGTGACGTCGTCGGGGCCGATCGTGCCCCCGGTGAGCGCGGCGCCGAGGTAGCGCAGCGTGTCCGGCAGCGACACCACAGCGGGGCCGAGCGAGATCCCGCCGATCACCGAGACGACCAGCACGAGCACCAGTACCAGCACGGGAAGCACTCCCGCCGAGCGCGAGGTGCGCGCAGGCGGGGTCCGGAGAGCCGGTTCCGTCACGGTCACGCCAACCCTCCACAGTGGATTTGTCGATGTCCGGCCAGTGGCGCGTCGGCCCTCCGGCGGGAGCGATACTACAAATGAAAATCGTTATCGTCTAGTCTGTGCGTGCCAGAATGGCCGAAAACACCGAGGAGTTCCCGCCCCGTGACCGACACCGCCGGCGCCAGGACGACGTCCGTCCTGCGCGATCCCTCGTTCCTGCGCCTGTGGATGGGCACCACCGCGTCCGGGCTCGCGACCTGGGCGCTGCCGTTCGTCCTCGGACTCGCGGTGCTCGACCACACGCTCAGCGCTGCCGGTCTCGGGCTGGTGCTCGCCACGCGCACGGCGGGATTCCTCGTGGCGGTGCCCGTGGGCGGGGTGCTGGCCGACCGGTACTCGCGCCGCGGGGTCGTGCTCGTCTCCGGCCTCGCCGCGACCGTGGGCTCCCCGCTGATCGCGCTGGGACTCGGCGCGTCACTGCCGCTCATGGCGATCGCCGCCGCCGTGGTGGGCGCCGGTCAGGGCGCGTGCAGGCCCGCGTTCCAGGCGCTGACCGCCGAGGTCGTGGACGAGCCGCGACGGCAGGAGGCCAACGCCGCCACGACGTTCGCCGTGCGCGTCACGACGCTGGTGGCGCCAGGCCTCACCGCGCTGCTCGCCACGGTGGTCGATCCGGGCGCGCTGCTCGTCGGCACCGGAGTGCTGTGGCTCGTCGCCGCGCTGCTGCCGCCGTGGACCGGCGCGGCTAAGCCGAGTGGGCCGCCGGAGCCCGCGCGCCCGCGCGCCGGGGTCGTCACCGAGTTCGCCGACGGCGTGCGCGAGGCCCGCAGGCACCCGTGGCTGCTCGCCGGGCTCGGCGCGCTGACCGCGGTGATCGCACTCGGCTACTCCGCGACGAGCGTGCTCCTGCCGCTGGTGAGCCGCGACCGCTACGGCACCGAGGTCGTGCTCGCCGCCGCGCTGACGGCCTACACCGCCGGAGCGCTCGTTGGCGCGCTGATCGTGGCCCGCTGGCGGCCGCGCGCTCAGGGCTGGGTCGCGCTCGCGGGGCTCGCCTGTTACGGCGTCGCGCCGTTGAGCCTGCTGCTGCCCGTGCACCCCGCGGTGGTCGTCGCCGCTTACGTGCTCACCGGCATCGGCGTCGAGCTGTTCAATGTCCCGTGGTTCACCGCGATCCAGCGCGAGGTGGCGCCCGACAAGCTCGCCCGCGTCTCGTCGCTGGACTTCCTGCTCTCGTACGGCCTCGCCCCGGTGGGGCTCGCGCTCATCGCCCCCGCCGTCGACGCGTTCGGCACCACGGCGGTGCTCGGCGCGTGCGCGCTGGCGTGCGTCGCCGCGCCCGCCGCGGCGGCACTGGTGCCCAGCAGCAGGCGGTTCGCCGTCACACAGCCGTGAGCGGCGGCCGCAGCAGGAAGTCGACGAGCCGCACGGCGTAGGTGTCGATCTGGTCCGGCAGCGTCGACTGCAGGTGCGAGGGTGTGGACATGACGTGCATGACCACGCCGCCGCACAACGTGTCCAGCAGTAGCGTCACCGAGGTGTCCTCGGGCAGCTCGCCGCGGGCGATGCCGCGCTTCACCATCGCGCGCGCCGCCCTGATCTGCGCCTGCCGCAGTTCCTCGCACCGCTGGGCGAGCCCGGGGATCGTCGGCGCCTCCACGCTCATGCGCAACGCGGCCTTGCGGCTGGTGCCCACGTAGAGCCGCAGCAGCTGGCGCGCCAGCGCCACCAGATCGCCGCGCAGCGTGCCCGTGTCGGCGTCGGCGACGTTGGCGACGTGGGCGGCCAGCGCGTCGAGCAGCAGCTGTTCCTTGGTCTGCCAGCGCAGGTAGATCGACGCCTTGCCGACGCCCGCCTGCCGCGCGACCGACTCGACGCTGAACCCCGCCCAGCCCGCCTCGCCGAACAGCTCCACGGCGGCCAGCGCGATGCGGCGGTCCACTCCGGGATCGCGGGGACGGCCCGCGGCCGTCATCGGTTGCGCCACCGCGGCGGGCGTTTCTGCGCGAACGCGGTGACGCCCTCGATGGTGTCCTCACTGACGAGCAGCTCGTCGAGCGCGCCGGACGGGAGGTTCACGGCGTCGGCGGTGTCGGCGATGCCCTCGGTCTCGGCCATGATCCGCAGCGACGCGCGGACCGAGGTGGGGGAGCCCTCCAGGATCTCCGCGGCGAGCGCCCGCGCGCCCTCCATCGCCGTTCCCGCCTCGACCACGCGGTTGACCAGCCCGTAGGAACGGGCCTCGTCGGCGTCCAGGCGACGTCCGGTGAGGATCAGCTCGGTGGCCACGGCCTTCGGGATCGCGCGCGGCAGCCGCACCAGTCCGCCCGCCGCGGCCGCGAGGCCGACCCGCACCTCGGGCAGCCCGAACCGTGCCCGCGCGTCGGCCACCACGAGGTGGCACGCCAGCACGATCTCCAGGCCGCCGCCCAGCGCGTAGCCGTTCACCGCCGCGATCACCGGTTTCGGCAGCTCCCGGCGCGAGGTGAGCCCGGCGAAGCCGTTCTTGGGCACCCACAACGACTTCCCGGACGCGGTGTGCGCGAGGTCGTTGCCCGCGCTGAACGCCTTCTCGCCCGCGCCGGTGAGGATCGCGACCCACAGCTCGTCGTCGGCGAAGTAGGCGTCGAAGACCTCGTCGAGCTCACTGTTGGCCTCGGGATGAAGACTGTTGCGCGCCTGCGGCCGGTTGATCGTCACCTCGAGCACGTGCCCGTCGCGGCGCACCAGCACGTGCTCGTAGGACTCGCGGAACCCGGGCGGCCTCGGCGGGAACAGCCCGGCCATCCGCCCGGGGGTCGTGGTGACGCGGTTGCCGAACCCGAACGAGCGCGCGAACACCCGCGTGCCGATGGGCTCGCCCTTACCGAGCCGCGCGAGCATCTCGTCGTCGCCGGGCTCGGTGTTGGCGAGGAACCGCTGCCCGGACTCCAGCCTGCCGACGACCACGCCCGTGCCCGCGCCGTCGCGGCCGTGCTTGAGCGTGTAGGTCTCGATCGTGGCCCAGCCGTCGGCGTGCACGACGTCCTCCGGTGCGGGACCCGCGTCGAGTTCGGCCTGCAGTTCGGCGTCCCTGCTCGCGTGCCACGGCCTGGGCGTGGTCGAGTACACGCCCGCCGAGTACTTGCTGAGCAGCCCGCCGTTGGCGCCGATCAGCCCGTAGGCACCCGGCTGCTCGCGCAGGCGCGCCAGCAGTTCGGCGATGGCGTGCATCGAGTAGTTGTTGCCGGCGCCGCCGAAGAACGGCAGCCCGCCCGTGAGCGTGAGCCCCCGCACGTCGTCGGTGGCGAGGCCGAGTCCGTCGCACAGCGCGAACACCGCGATCGGGAAGCAGCTGTAGAGATCCATCGCGGCGACGTCGTCGAGCCCGATGCCGGCGACCTCCAGCGCGTGCCGTACCGCCCGCACGGCCGCGGGCGCCGCGCTGAGATCCTGGCGCCGCGACAGATCCCGCTCGCGCAGGTCCGCGTGCCCGTGCAGGAACACCCACTTCTCGCTCGGTACCCCGAGCTCGCGCGCCGCGGCCACCGACATCACCAGCACCGCCGCGCCCTGGTTCACCTTCTCCCTCGCCACCACGTAGCGCGGGTACGGGTCGGTGATCGGGCGGTTCGACGCCGACGGCGTCACCAGCTCGGCCGGGCTCCGCTCGAGCGGAGCCGCCGAGTGCGGGTTGGTGGCGGCGATCTTGCTGAACGGGGCGAAGAGCTCGCCCATCGCGGCCGCGTAGTCCTCGCGCGACAGGCCGAGCCGGGCGCGGCGCGCGTTCTCGAACAGGGAGTACTGCGTGGGCGGGTCGATCAGCTCGTGCAGCACCTGCTGGCGGGTGGCCAGTCCCCGCAGGCCGAGTCCGCGGTCCTCAAGCTGCCCGCCGACGTCTTCGGTGAAGTCCGGGCGGTCCTCGGCGCCCGCGAGGTGCGCCACGGTGGAGATGGCCTCCGACCCGAAGGCCAGCGCCACCTCCGCCTCGCCTGCGGCAATGCTCGCTGCCAGCTCGGTGACCAGGTGCTGCGGCCCCTGCCCGCCCACGACGTCCAGGATCGCCCTCGCGGGCGAGGCGCCCAGCCGGTGCGCGACCGACCTCGGGTAGTTGTCCGAGCGGCCCAGGGGCGCGAAGGCCCCCGGCGCCGAGATCTCGAACTGGCGGATGCCCGCGACGATGTCGAGCGCCGCCGCCACCGCGCTCGGCTCGGCGCCCGAGTCGGCCAGCGCCGCGCTCGCGGCCTCGGCCGCGAGGTCCACAGCGGACAGTCGCCGGTAGCCGTCCTCGTCGATGCGTTCCGACACCTGCCCGGCGCCGACGAGGACGGGCGTGCGGGGGTCGAGCTCGGTCATCGGGCGCTCCTGACGCGGACGGGCCGGTCCTTCTCGTCGCGGCGCCAGGCCAGCTCGCCCCGGCGGACCAGGTGCTCGATGTGGGCGCCGGTCTCGGCGAGCGCGCCGAAGCGCATGTGCCCGATCTGCTCCCACGGCCGCGACCAGCTCAGGTTCTTGGCGACAGACCACACCACCGGCTCGTCCAGGTCCTCCACCACGGCGACGAGCTCGCGGCACCGCTGCTCGTGGTGCTCGGCCAGGTACCCGGCGCGGGCGTCGAGGCCCCGGAACCGGTACTCGTGGGCGGGCAGCGCGTCGTGGTCGTCGTAGGCACGGATCTTCTCCAGCGACTCCAGGAACCGGGCCAGCGGAGACTCGGCCGAGTTCGGGTACAGCCCGATGTTCGGGGTGATCCGTGGCAGTACGTGGTCGCCGGTCAGCAGCAGCCGCGCGTCGGGCTCCTGCAGGCACAGGTGCCCCGGAGTGTGTCCCGGCGTCCACACCGCGCGCAGCGTGCGGCCTGCCATCGGCACCAGGTCGCCGTCCTCCAGCAGGACGTCCGGCTCCGCCATCGCGGGCCGGTCCCGGTTCCCGGCGCCGTCCAGCGACGCGACCAGCTCGGTGACCTCGGCGTCGTCGGCCCCGGCGAGCCGCAGCCACCCCTCGGCGGTCGGGGACGAGCCGCCCGACCCGGTGACCCGCAGTGTGTCCCGTTCCGCGGGGTGCATCGCCACCCACGCCCCGGACTCGTCGCGCAGGCGCGCGGAGAGCCCGTGGTGGTCGGGATGCACGTGGGTCACCACGATGCCCGTGATGTCCTTCGGCGTCGCACCGGCCTCGGCCAGCCCGGCCAGCAGTGCCGTCCAGGTCTCGTCGGCGTTCCATCCCGGGTCCACCACCACGAGGCCGTCGTCGCCGGGGACCAGGTAGCTCAGCGTGTAGCGCAGCGGGTTGTCCGGGATCGGCACCGGCACCGACCAGAGCCCGCCCGCGAGCCGTTCGACCGGCGGCAGCGTCTTCTCCAGCCACGCCGCGCGCTGCGCCGTGCCGAGGACGCTGATTCCCGGCACCCCGGGATCGGCGGGATTCGCTGACATGGCTCACCGGCTTTCTAGACGGTCGTCGTCCGTAAACGCCTTCGAACATAACCCGCGCCGTCGCGGCCGATCAACGAGCTCTGGGTCACGTCCCCACCGCCACACCGGACGAGTGACGTGCGTACCGTCGTAGCTGTCAGGACGCTGACCTGCGAGGCGAGGAGGACGCGGCATGTCCGCACCGGCCACCGGCCCGGCCGTCGACACCGGGGCGCCCGCGCGCCTGCGCGCGATCGCCGCCTGGGTGCTCACCCTCGGCGGGATCATCGGCACCGGGGCCGCGTTCGTGCTGACGGTCGAGAAGATCGCGCTGCTGGAGAACCCCTTCTACCAGCCCTCCTGCTCGATCGACTCCACGCTCTCGTGCGGCTCGGTGATGGAGAGCGCCCAGGCCGCAGCGTTCGGCTTCCCCAACCCGCTGCTGGGGCTCGTCGGCTTCCCGGTGGTCGCCACCGTGGGCGTCGCCCTGCTCGCCGGCGCGCGCCTGCCCCGGTGGTTCTGGCTCGGGCTCCAGGCGGGCACCCTGTTCGCGGTCGGCTTCGTGCACTGGCTCATCGCGCAGAGCCTCTACGAGATCGGCGCGCTGTGCCCGTACTGCATGATCGTGTGGGCGGTGACCATCCCCATCTTCTGGTACACCACCGTGCACAACCTCGCGGCCGGATACCTGCCCGGCGCCCGGGCGCTCGGCGAGACCCTCGCGCGCAGGCACCTCTCGCCGCTGCTGCTGTGGCTGCTGCTCATCGCCATCCTGATCGGGCAACGGTTCTGGTCGTACTGGACCGGCCTGTTCGGCTGAGCCGTGGACCTCGCCGAGGACCGGCTCCGCGAGCGGGTCGACACCCGGGACGGGCTCGGCACCTAGTCCCGGATGGACAGACGTGCGGCGGACTCGCCGTTCGCCGCGGCGTTGTCCTGGACGCGCCGCGTGAGCACCAGGGGGCCGTCGTCGGTGATGGCGACCGTGTGCTCGGAGTGGGCCGTGCGCGAGCCGTCGGCCGAGCGGATGGTCCAGCCATCGGGGTCGAAGACGATCCGGTCGGTGGTGCGGGCGAACCAGGGCTCGAGTGCGAGGGTCAGGCCCGGCCGGAGCTTCAGACCGCGGCCCGGCCTGCCCTTGTTGGGAATGTGGAGTTCCTCGTGCATGGTGCGGCCGATGCCGTGGCCGCCGAACTCGGTATTGACCGGATAGCCGTAGTCGCGGGCCACGTCCCAGATCGCCGCCGAGATGTCCCCGAGGCGATTGCCGGGGCGGCTCACCTCGATCGCCGCCTCCAGTGCCTCCTCGGTGGCGCGGATGAGCCGCAGGTCCTCCTCGGCGGCGGTGCCGACGATGACCGTGCGCGCCGAGTCGGCCGACCAGCCGTCGATGCTCACGGCGAGGTCGGCGGTGAGCACGTCGCCGTCGCGCAGCGTGTAGTCGTGGGGCAGGCCGTGCAGCACCGCGTCGTTGACCGAGAGGCAGATGACGTTGCGGAACGGACCCTTGCCGAAGGACGGCGCGTAGTCCCAGTAGCACGAGTCGGCCCCGCGCGTGCTGATCATGGCGCGCGCGTGGTGCTCCAGGTCCATGAGGTTCACACCCACGTCGGCGAGCCTGCCGACCTCGGAGAGCACCTCGGCGACGAAACGCCCCGCCACGTGCATGCGCTCGATCTCGGCGGGCGTCTTCAGTTCGATCACGGTTACCTCGCGTCACAACGTGTTGGTATTACTATACCGAGACCCTAACACTTGTCGGTATAGTAATACCAACCCTATGCTGGAGCCATGGTTCGCCAACCGCTCACGCCCGAGCAGATCGAAGCAGGCAGGCGGCTCGGCGCGCTGCTGCGCCAGGCGCGAGCGGGCCGCGACCTGGCCGACGTCGCCCGCGCGGCCGGTATCTCGCCGGAGACCCTGCGCAAGATCGAGACCGGCAGACTGCCCTCTCCCGGGTTCGGCACGATCATCTGCCTCGGCGAGGCGCTCGATCTGCCGGTGCAGGAGCTGGCGGCCACCTGGCTCGGCAGCGGCCTGCCGCTCGAAGCCGCCTCGTAGCCCGGATCCCAGCATGCGCCGCCTGGACTACACGATCTGGTACGTGGACGACCTGCCGCGCTCGACGGCGTTCTACCGCGACGTCGTCGGCCTCGACGTCCGCAAAGAAGGCGACGGCTACGTGGAGTTCGACCTGGAGAACACCAAGTTCTCCCTGTTCGACAAGGCGAAGCTGGGCGAGCTGATCGGCAGGCCCGCAGGGACGGCACCGTGCGGCGAGATCGGCTTCATCGTCGACGACGTGGACGCCCACGCCGATCGGCTCCGCGCGGCGGGCGCGCCGATCCTGACCGGACCGGTCGACCGCCCCTGGCGCGAACGGACGCTGCACGTCGCCGATCCCGACGGCAACATCGTCGAGTTCGCACAGAAACTGTGAGCGCCGAGGCCGACCGGCTCCGCTGGAACGAGCGCTACGCGGCGGCTCCGCCGGACTTCACGCCCCATCGGCTCGTCGCCGAGGCCGAGCGGGCGGGCATTCCCGACGGAGCCGTGCTCGATCTCGCCTGCGGCCGTTCGGGCAGCGCGCTCGCACTCGCCGCGGGCGGCCGCGCGGTGACCGCCGTCGACATCTCCGACGTCGCGTTGTCCCAGCTCGGCGCGGAAGCGCGGCGACGAGGACTGGCCGTGCGGCTGGTCGAGGCCGACGCGCCCGCCTTCGCCGCGGCCGACGAGGGCTCGTACGCGCTCGTGCTCGCCACGCGCTACTGGGACACGGCGGCCTTCACCTCGGCGGCCGGTCTCGTCGCCGAGGGTGGGCTGCTCGCGTGGGAGGCGCTGGCCGCGGCGGCCGGGGAGCCGCCGCGCCCGTTCCGCGTCCGCCCCGGCGAGCTGCGCGCTCGGCTCCCGGCCGGGTTCGACGTGCTCACCGACGTCACCGATCAACAGAGCTCCCGCATCCTGGCCCGCCGGGCTAGGGTTCCGGCATGACCGACTGGACGATCGACCGTGCCGTCACCGAACTGCTCGACCGGGAGGCGTCGCGGCGCGACGGCGGCCGGATCACCGAGCAGTGGCCCGCGCTCGACCTCGCGACGGCCTACGAGGTGCAGGACGCGTTGCTGCGCCGCAAGGTCGACTCGGGCGAGACCGTCGTCGGCGTGAAGCTGGGCCTGACCTCGAAGGCCAAGCAGGACCGGATGGGCATCGACTCGCCGCTGACCGCGTGGCTGACCGACGCGATGGTGCTGCCGGCCGGGGTTCCGGTGCCGGCCGAGGAGCTCATCCATCCGCGGGTGGAGCCCGAGATCGTCTTCGTGCTGGGGGAGCGGCTCGCGGGGCCCGGGGTGACCGCGGCGACGGCGTTGTCGGCCGTGCGCAGCGTCTACGCCGGGTTCGAGGTGATCGACAGCCGCTACACCGACTTCAGCTTCGCGCTGCCGGACGTGGTGGCGGACAACGCGTCGTCGTCGCGGTTCGTGCTCGGGGGCAAGTCGGTGTCGCCCGGCGACCTGGACCTCGCTCTCGAGGCGTGCCTGCTGCGGGTCGGCGGCACCGTGGTGGCCTCGGCGACCGGCGCGGCGGTGCAGGGACATCCCGCCGAGGCGCTGGCGCTGGCGGCCAACGCGCTCGGCAAACGCGGGATCGCGCTCGAACCGGGGTGGATCGTGCTGACCGGCGGGCTCACCGACGCCGTCTTCGTCGAGCCTGGCCAGGAGGTGAGCGCCGAGTTCACCACCCTCGGCGCCGTCACCGTAACCGGTGGCTGAGGCGGCCAGGGCCGCGGTGCGACAATCATCCACTGTGGACGATGGTCCGGAGTTGCCGCACACCCACCGGTGACGCTCGTGACGAGCGGGCTGACGACATGCGACACGGCCTCGCACTGAGGATCGACGGTGAGGCGTCTACTGTGGATCGTCGGTGAACACCGGCGTGCGTTCGTCCAGGTTCGCCCGCACGGCCTCGACCTGGTTGCGGCTGCCGATCAGCTCGCCGATCGCCTGCTGCTCGGCGGCGAAGCCGTCGGCGATCGGAGTCCGGCCCGCGAGGTCGAGCAGCTGCTTGGCCCACCGGATCGCCTGCGGGTTCTTCCCGGCGATCTCGCGCGCCAGCTCCAGCGCGGCCTTCCTCGGTTCGGCGGTGACCTTCGTCGCGAGCCCGATCCGCCCGGCCTCCTCGCCGTCGACGATGCGGCCGGTGAAGGTCAGCTCCTTCGCGACGTCGCGCCCCACCAGCTCGGGCAGCACCTGCGTGCCGGTCATGTCGGGCGCGAGGCCCCAGCGGATCTCCATCACCGACAGCCGCGCGTCGGGCGCCACCATCCGGATGTCGGCGCCGAGCGCGATCTGCAGGCCCCCGCCGAAGGCCACTCCGTGCACCGCGGCGATCACCGGCATCGGCAGTTCCGCCCACACGTGCGCGGCGCGCTGCCCGGTCGAGCTCGCGGCGCCGGTGTAGGGCTGCTCGTCGTCATGGCGCAGCCGCACGGCCTGCCCGCCCGCCATCGCCTGGAACGACCGCAGATCCAGGCCCGCGCAGAACGCGCGGCCGTTGCCGGACACCACCACGACCCGTACGCGCGGGTCGCGGCGCAACCGCTCGCCCGTGGCGATGAGCGCCGAGGCCATCGAGGGATCGAGCGCGTTGAGCTTGTCGGCGCGATCGAGCCGGACGTCGGCGACGCCATCGGTCACGGTGCAGCTCACGCGCTGCTCTCCCGGGTCGGTCACATGCCCTCCCTCGCGGCGGGAACCCTTGCCGTATCGCGGCTTTCGCTCGTAGTCTGGCCGCACACCGACGTGAGGGCAAGGCACGGCGAGCACCGGGTCCGATCTCACCAGGAGTGCGCGCATGGACGTCGAGGGCGGTGGCAGGCGGCGACCGGACCGGGCCGACCCCGTGGGCCCGCCGCGCGCCGGACAGCTCGCGAGGGTCACGCGGCACCACCGATTTCGTCCACACTGGACTGATATGTCCCGGGGGCCATGATGGAACCCGACGAGCTGGCGCACCGCCTCGACCTCCGGCTGGGCGCCCTGTGGCGCACGCGGGTCCGGGTGAGCGGGCTGCGGCGGCTCACCGGCGGGGCGAGCAAGCAGACGTGGCAGTTCGAGGCGCGGCTACGGGACGCCGAGCCGGTGCGCCTGGTGCTGCGCCGCGATCCTGGGGGGCACCTGCGGCCCGAGGACATGGCGCTGGAAGCGGCGGCACTGCGCGCCGCGGCGGCCGCCGGGGTTCCGGTGCCGAGGCTCGTGGACCACTCCGTCGACTCCCGCGTGCTCGGCGCACCGTACGTGCTCACCGTCCACGTCGACGGCGAGTCGATTCCCAGGCGGTTGCTGCGCGACCACCGCTACGCCGCGGCGCGTTCGTCGCTGTCCGCGCAGCTGGGCCGCGTGCTCGCCCGCCTGCACCGAATCCCGCTGGCACACGTACCGGGACTGCCCGCCACCGACCCGCTCGACTGGCTCACCGCCCGCTACGACGAGACCGGACAGCTCCTGCCCACGCTCGAGCTCGCGCTGCGCTGGCTGCGGGAGCACCGGCCGCCGCCGTCGGGCGACGCGGTGGTGCACGGCGACTTCCGCAACGGCAATCTCATCGTCGGCGCGGACGGGCTGCGTGCCGTGGTGGACTGGGAGCTGGTGCACCGCGGTGATCCGCTCGAGGATCTCGGCTGGCTGTGCGTCAAGGCGTGGCGGTTCGGCTCGGGGCTCGCGGTGGGCGGGTTCGGGAGCAGGGAGGAGCTCTTCGCCGGTTACGCCGAGATCGCGGGCGAGGCGCCCGATCGCGAGGCCGTGCACTGGTGGGAGGTCTATGGCACCGCGCGCTGGGCCGTGCTGTGCCTGGTGCAGGCGCAGCGGCACCTGTCGGGCCAGACGCGTTCGGTGGAGCTCGCGGCCGTGGGCAGGCGCGTGTGCGAGCAGGAGCACGACCTGTTGCTGGCGCTCGGCATCCCCCGCGCGGAGCCCGAACCGGCACGGCCCGAGGAGGCGGACGCACGCCTGGACCTGCACGGCAGCCCGACGGCGGGCGACCTGCTCGCCGCGGTTGCCGAGTTCCTGCGCGACGAGGTCGAGCCGGGCACCGGTGAGGCGCTCGGCTTTCACGCCAGGGTCGCGGCGGGTGTCCTCGCCGTCGTCGAACGCGAACTGCGCCTCGGTGCCGCGCAGGAACGCCGGCACCTGGCCCGGCTCGCCGCGCTCGGCGTCGCGAGCACGGCGGAGTTCGCGATCGCGCTGCGCAGCGGGTGCCTCGACGTCGCCGATCCCGTCGTGCTGGCCGCCGTGCGCGCCGACGTCACCGACCGGCTCGCGGTGGCCAACCCGGGCTATGTCGACCATCCGGGGTGAATCCCCACGTTTGGACTCGGGCGGATCGGCAATCCTGGCTCCACGAAGCGAGGAGGCTGCGATGGCGCACCGGACCAGATCGACGCTGCGGCACTACGGACAGCGCAAGCGCGCGCGACGGGTCATGGGGCTCGCACTGCGGCACTCCTACGGCAAAACCGGCGATCACTGGGGGCCGGCATCGCGTGACGACTCGTCCGAACCGGACCGAGCCCGCGACGAGGGCGCCTGATCCGCTTCGGCACAGACCGCGGGCGCGCCGGGAAATCCGGCGTGCCCGCGCTCCACATCGGACAGAACGAGCTAGTCGCGCTTGGCGCGGCTGGGTGCGACGCGGGGCGGCTCGCCGGGTTGCTTCGGGTACACGGGCGGCCACGGTGCGTCCATCAGTCCCGATGCGAGGTCGCGTCGCGACCATTCCAGCAACGGCTCCAGCGACTGGGGAAGCCGGTTCTTGTCCGCCCACGGGTCGCCGCGCTCGGCAACCCTGGCGGGCACCGTGGCGATCGTCAGCGCGGCGGGTTCGACGTCGGCCAGTTCGTCCCAGCCGATCGGCACCGACACGGGCGCCCCCGCTTTCGGCCGCACGCACCAGGCCCCGAACACGGTCTTGTGCGGGGCGTTCTGGTTGAAGTCGACGAACACCCGCGACCCGCGCTCCTCCTTCCACCATCGCGCGGTGACGAGCGCGGGATGACGGCGTTCCAGCTCCCGTGCCAGCGCCACGGCGGCGGCCCGGACGGCGTAGCTGTCCCACCGCGGCTCCAGCGGCACGTAGACGTGCAGGCCGCGCGAACCGGTGGTCTTGAGATAGGCCGTGATGGCCAGCTCGTCCAGTAGCTCCCTGGTCAGCGTGGCGGCCTCGCGCACCTGGTCGAACGTGACGCCGGGGGAGGGATCGAGGTCGATGCGCAGCTCGTCGGTCACGTCGGGGGCGTCGGCGTGGTAGGGCCAGACGTGGAAGCCGAGACAGCCGAGGTTCACCGCCCACAGCACGTGGGCGAGGTCGGCGGCGACGAGCGCGTCGCTCGTGGTGCCGTTCGGGGTGGACACCACGGTGGTGCGCAGCCAGTCCGGCACCGACTTGGGAACGCGCTTCTGAAACCAGGATTTCCCGCCCGCGCCCTGCGGGTAGCGCTCCATCAGCAGCGGCCGCCCGCCGAGAGTGGCCAGCAGCGGCCCCGCCACCGCCTGGTAGTAGCGCACCAGGTCCAGTTTGGTCTCGCCGCGCTCGGCGAAGAACACCTTGTCCGGACTGGACACCGTCACCTCGGTGCCGTCGACGTCGATCGTCGCCGCCTCGCTCACGAGGACGACACCTCCTCGAACAGCGCCGCCAGCTCCGCGGGCGGCGCCTCCTCCAGCTGCGCGTAGGTGCACGACTCCGGGGTGCGGTCGGGCCGGAAGCGGACGAGCCTGCCGCCGTGCCGGAACCGGCCGGCCTGCAGGTGTTCGTAGCGAACCTCGGCGACCAGCTCGGTGCGCAGCGGTTCCCACGACAGGTCCTTGCCCGCGCTCCACCGGCTCAGCCCGCCCGGCATGCGGCCTCCTGCCTCGGCGTGCGCGGCGGCCCACTCCCGCCACGGATGGTGATCGAGCGCGTTCTGCCGCAGCGGGGCCAGTTCGGTGACCAGCTCGCGTCGGCGGGCCGCGGTGAACCCGCTGGCGACGCCGACGTGGTGCAGCGTGCCCTCGTCGTCGAACAGTCCGAGCAACAGCGAGCCGACGCCCTCGCCGTCCTTGTGCACGCGAAAGCCCGCCACGACGCAGTCGGCCGTGCGCTCGTGCTTGACCTTCCACATCACGCGGCGGTCCTGTTCGTAGCGCGCCTGCGTGGACTTGGCCATCACGCCGTCGAAACCGGCGCCCTCGAACCGCGTGAACCAGTCGCGCGCGACGTCCGGGTCGGCCGACAACGGCGTCAGGTGCACGCGGGAGGGCGCGACGTCGAGGATGCGCTCGAGCAGCCGCCGACGTTCGCCGAAGTGCTCACCGGTCAGGTCACGGTCGTCGAGTGCGAGCAGGTCGAACGCCACGAAGCTCGCCGGGGTCTCCGCCGCGAGCTTGCGCACCCGCGAGGCCGCCGGGTGCAGGCGCAGCTGCAGGGTGTCGAAGTCCAGGCCCGCGTCGGTGACGATCACGATCTCGCCGTCCACGACGCAGCGCGGTGGCAGTGCCTCGGCCAGCAGCTCGGCCAGCTCGGGGAAGTACCGCGTCAGGGGCCGGTCGTTGCGGGAGCCGAGCTCCACCTCGTCGCCGTCGCGGAAGACGAGGCAGCGAAAGCCGTCCCACTTGGGCTCGTAGACCAGCTCGGACGCGATGGGCAGCTCGCGTACGAGTGTGGCCAGCATCGGCTTGACCGGCGGCATCACGGGCAGGTCCACGACCCGATCCTATGACCTGCGACGACCCGGAGCACCCCTTCTCGCCCAGGTGACCCCGAACGCGGTGAAGGGCACCTTTACCGCGTTGAACGCAGTAAAGGTGCCCTTCACCGCAGTTGTCAGCCCGCCCAGGCGAGCAGCGGCTTGTGCCGTTCCGGGTCGCGGAGCTGGGTCAGCGCGTGCTCCTCCAGCGCGCGCACGCGCTTGCGGGTCACGCCGAGCCTGCGGGCGATGTCGGGCACGGTGTGCTGGTTGCCGTCGGCGAGCCCGTAGCGCAGCGACACCACGGTGGCCTCCGCCGGTTCGAGCGTGTCGAGCGCGGCGTTGAGGTCGTCCACCATCAGCTCGTGCTCCAGCGCCTCGCCGACCTCGGGCACCGAGCCAGCGGTCACGAGGTCGCCGAGCGACAGCTCGCCGTCCTCGTCGAGCGGCACGTCCAGGCTCACCGTCGACTGTCCCGCCTTGCGCAGCGCGACCACCTTCTCCACGGGCATGCCCGCGGCCTCGGCCAGCTCCTCGACGGTGGGAGTCTGGCCGCTCGCCTCGAGGGCGCGCTGGAGCCGGTCCAGCTTGGCGACCTGCTCGGCGGTGTGCATCGGCAGCCGGATGGTGTTGCTGTGGAAGGCGTTGCCCTTCTGGATCGCCTGCCGGATCCACCACATCGCGTACGTGGAGAACTTGAAGCCCTTGGCGTAGTCGAACTTCTCCACGGCGTGCAGCAGCCCCAGGTTTCCCTCCTGCACGGCGTCGAGCAGGGGCAGATTGGTGTTGCGGCTCTTGCGCGCGGCCGTCACGACCAGGCGCAGGTTGGCGCGGATCATGTGGTCCTTGGCGAGCTCGCCGTCGTGGGCGATCGCCTCCAGGTCACGCCGGTCGGCGGGCAGGGCGCGGCCCCCCGCGTCGGCATGTGTGATCAGCTCGGCGGCGTACACCCCGGCCTCGATGCGCTTGGCGAGCTCGACCTCCTCGGTGGCCGTGAGCAGCGGCGTCGCACCGATCTCATCGAGGTAGACTCGGACCAGATCGGTGTTGTCGCGGGTGCTGCTCCGGCGCGTCACAGTGGCGTTGGCCAATCGTTGTCACCTCTCTCGGTCTTGACAACGCTTGTCACCCCGTCCGCATTCCACTTTCGGGCTGCCCGCGAAACGTCGTTCGGTAGGCGCTCGGTGACACGCCGAGCGCCGCGTGCAGGTGCTGCCGTAGCGAGGCCGCGGTGCCGAATCCCGACTCCTCCGCCACCCGGTCCACGGGCAGGTCCGTCTCCTCGAGGAGCTGTCGGGAGCGGGCGAGTCGTTGCTGCGTGAGCCACTGCACCGGAGATAGTCCCACTTCTTCGCGAAACCTGCGCGTGAAGGTCCGCACACTCATCGACTCCTGGCCCGCGAGCTCCCGCAGCGACAGTGGGCGGTGCAGCCGCTGTAGTGCCCACGCCCTGGCCGCGCCCGTGGAGGACACGTGCGGCTCGGCCACCGGCCTCGGCACGTACTGGGCCTGGCCGCCGTCACGGTGCGGCGGCACCACGGTGCGCCTGGCCACGTCGTTGGCGATGGCGGCGCCGTGGTCGCGGCGGATCAGGTGCAGGCACAGGTCGATGCCGGAGGCCTCGCCCGCCGAGGTGAGCACGTCGCCGGAGTCTGTGTAGAGCACGCCGGGATCGAGTTCGACGTGCGGGTACAGGCGGCGGAAGTCGTCGGCTGACTGCCAGTGCGTGGTGGCGCGCCTGCCGTCGAGCAGCCCGGCGGCGGCGAGCACGAACGCGCCGGTGCAGATCGACGCGATCCGGGTGCCGGGCCGGATCCGCGCGAACGCCGAGGTCAGCCGCTCGCCGAGCACCCCTTCCGTTTCCGTCTCGTCGAGCTCGTGGGTCGCGGGCACCACCACCGTGTCGGCCTCGCCCAGCACCTCCGGCCCGTGCTCGATGTGGATGGGGAAGTCGGCGTCGGTGCGCACCAGGCCCGGTTCGAGCGCGCACGTGCTCACCTCGTACAGCGGCTCGCCGCCGGCCGAGCGTGCCGAGCCGAACAGCTGGTGCACCAGCCCGAGCTCGAGCGGCATCACGCCGTGACGGACGAGGACGGCGACGCGGTGCGGGCGCATGGCCCGATTCTTTCACATCGTGGCTATCGGGCCACTCGCCGCGTGTGCGGGCACCGCGCACGATCGAGGCCATGAACGTTCTCTGGGTTCTCGCTCATCCCGACCAGCGCTCGCTCACCGCGTCGCTCAAGGACGACGGCGTCCGCGCGCTCACCGACCTCGGTCATGACGTGGTCGTCTCCGACCTGCACGCCATGAAGTGGGACCCGGTGGTCGGCGCGGGCGACTTCGACCACGACCCCGGCGAGCGGCTGCTCGTCGGCGACGAGGCCCGGCGCGCCTACACCGAGGGCACGCTCAGTGCCGACATCGCCGAGGAACAGGAGAAGCTGCGCCGGGCCGACGCGCTCGTGGTGCAGTTCCCGCTGTGGTGGATGGGCATGCCAGCCATCCTCAAGGGCTGGTTCGACCGGGTCTTTCTCAACGGCTTCGCGTTCGGCGTCAAGGACCCCGCCACCGGCAACACCCTGCGCTACGGCGACGGCGGACTGCGTGGCAAGCGCGCCCTGCTCGTCACCACCATCGGTGCGAGGGAGGCCGCGTTCGGCCCGCGCGGGATCCACGGCGAGCTCAACGACGTGCTCTTCCCGATCCAGCACGGCATCTTCTTCTACACGGGCATGGACGTGCTGCCTCCGCTGGCGATCTACGGCGCGGACCGGGCCGCCGAGGCCGACTACGCCGTGGCCGCGCGGCGGCTGGGGGACCGGCTCGCGGAGCTCTCCGACGGCGAGCCGGTGCGTTTTCGCCACCAGGACGGCGGCGACTACGACTCCGACCTCGTGCTCCGTCCGCACCTGGCGCCGGGTCGCGCGGGGATCGGCGCGCACTACGCCTGAGCGCTGTGTTCGGGATGCGGCCGCGGTTCACCACGTCGCGAACGTGGCTCTCGCCGCGCCAGCCCGATCGCGGCTCACGGGCAGGATGCCCCGCGCGGGCATCCTGCCCGTGTCCTGTGCGCACGCGGTGTCAGCCGAGGCGCGCCAGTAGTCCTTCGAGCGTGCGCCGCTCGGCGTCGTCGAGCTCGCCGAGCAGCGCGTCGTCCACCTCGCGCGCCAGCCGCTGCGCGCTCGCCAGCGTGTCGCGTCCCCGCTCGGTGAGCACCACGAGCCGCGTGCGCCGGTCCTCGGGATGCGGGTCGCGGCGCACCAGCGCGTCCCGGGGCCGGGAGCGACGAGCTGCTCGCCTGGGTCGCCGACCGCGTGGCGCCGTACAAGAAGGTGCGCGCGCTCGAGTTCGTCGACACCATCCCGAAGTCGCCGACGGGCAAGATCCTGCGCCGCGCCCTCAAAGACCGTGGCTGAGCGCGGTCAGCTCACCGACACGACGGAGCTCTCGCGGTGCTGCGACGGGCTCACCCCGCGTACCCGCTTGAACGCGGTGCTCAGTGCGAACGCGCTGCCGTAGCCGACTCGGCGGGCGACGGCGTCGACGGTCGCGTCGGGTTCCCGCAACAGGTCCGCGGCCAGCGCGAGCCGCCAGCCGGTGAGGTAGGCCATCGGTGACTCTCCGACGAGGTCGGTGAACCGTCGCGCCAGCACCGCGCGCGACACGCCCGTCCTGGCGGCGAGCGTGGCCACCGTCCACGGCAGCGCGGGCTCGTCGTGCAGCAGCCGCAACGCGGTGCCCACCACCGGATCGCCCTGCGCGTGGTACCACCGCGTCGCCTCCGCGCCCGCTCCCGCGAGGTAGGTCCGCAGCGCCGCGATCACGAGCAGGTCCAGCAGCCGGTCGAGCACCACGGACTGGCCCGGCTCGTCGCGCGCCAGCTCGGCCGCCAGCAACGGCACCAGCGGCGAGTCCCAGTCCCCGGCAGGCAGCACCAGCCAGGGCGGCAGCGCGGCGAGCAGCCGCCGGTTCACCGCCCCCGGTTGTTCGTAGGCCCCCACGAGCAGTGTCGTGTCGCCGCCCGTGCCCCACGTGCGGACGCCGAGCCGCAGCGGTTCGCAGAGTTCGTCGCCCTCGGGTGTGGTGCAGCGCTGTCCCGGGTGGACCACCACGGTCGGCGCGGTCGCCGGGTCGTCGGCGATCGCGTAGGGCGCGGGCCCGCGCAGCAGCGCGACGTCGTTCTCCCGCAACCGCACGGGATCGCCGGAATCGGGCACGAGCCACGCCTCGCCTCTGGCGAGCGCGACCACGGTGAGCGGCGCCCGGTCCACGACGCGGATCGACCACGGCGGGTCGAGCAGCGCCCTGAGCACGAAAGCACCGTGTGCCCTCGGTCCGTCGAGCAGGCGGCCCAGCGCGTCCATACCGCTCAGCGTAGCGACTCGCAGGGCCGGAACACCGGTGCTCGATCGCGCGTTGTGACCGGCAGGGGAGTGGCGGAAGGGGAGTGCTCATGCGCAAGGTCTGGGGTGCGATGGCGGCCGGGGTGGGTGCCGCCGTGGTGGCGGGAACGGCGGTCGCCGCGCGGGGTGTGCTGCCCTCACTGGGAGGCAGGCCCGTGGGTCCGTACCTGCTCGACTCGCCGCAGTTCCGGGACGGCACGTTCCACAACGCGGCCCCGCCGCGCTGGCTGCCGCCCGGCAGCGCGAGGGCGGCACTGCGCGAACTGGTCTTCGGCGGACAGCAGCGGCACCCCTCCGGCCCCGTGCCCCTCGTGGCCCCCGGCGGCGCGACGTCCGCCGACGGTCTGCACCTGACGTGGTTCGGCCACGCCTCGACCCTGGTCGAGCTCGACGGCGCCCGGGTGCTGCTCGACCCGGTGTGGAGCGACCGCGCCTCGCCGTCGCGGCTGCTCGGCCCCAAGCGTCTGCACCCGGTGCCGCACCGGCTGACCGACCTGCCGGCGCTCGACGCGATCGTCATCTCCCACGATCACTACGACCACCTCGACATGCCCACCGTGCGCGAGCTCGTCCGGACCCAGGAGGCGCCGTTCGTCGTCCCGCTCGGGGTCGGGGCGCACCTGCGCCGCTGGAAGGTGCCCGAGCACCGCATCGTGGAACTGGACTGGGACGGCGAGCACGAGGTCGCGGGCGTGCGCCTGGTCGCCACCGCCGCCCAGCACTTCTCGGGCAGGGCGTTCCGGCGCAACAACACGCTGTGGGCGTCGTGGGTGCTCGCGGGTCCGCACCACCGCGTCTTCTACAGCGGCGACACGGGCTACTTCTCCGGCTTCGCCGAGATCGGGCGCGAGCACGGCCCCTTCGACGCCACGCTCGTCCAGATCGGCGCCTACGCGCCCAGCTGGCCCGACATCCACATGCTGCCCGAGGAGGGCGTCGCCGCCCACATCGAGCTGGACGGACGACTGTTCGTCCCGGTGCACTGGGGCACGTTCAACCTCTCCGTGCACGGCTGGACCGAGCCGGTGGACCGGGCGTGGCAGGAGGCGAAGGCTCGCGGCGTCAGCATGGCGGTCCCGCGCCCCGGCCAGCGCCTGAATGCTCGTGCCGCCGGTACCGCCGGTACCGCAGCACCGGTCGACCCGTGGTGGCAGGCCCTGGGCACACCGCCGCACTGAACGCCCTAAGATCACTTTCGGTGACCGGGAAGGATGGCGCCACCGTCCCCGAAAGGCTGATTCATGACGCGTCGTGCCGTCTGTGCGGTACTTGCTGTGGCTCTGGTGACCAGCGCCTGCAGCGCGGACCCCACCGGGCAACCCGCACCCTCGTCGTCGAGCGCGCCCACGACGAGCGCCGAGCCGGAGTCGTTCAGCGTCGTCGCCACCGGTGACGTGCTGATCCACCCGCCGCTGACCGACCAGGCCGCCCAGGAGGCGCAGGCCGCGGGCGGGGGAGCCGACGACTTCGACTACGGCCCGCTGTTCGAGGGGGTCCGCCCGCTCGTCTCCGGCGCCGACCTGGCCCTGTGTCACCTCGAGGTGCCGCTCTCGCCCGACGGCGGGCCCTACAGCGGCTACCCGATGTTCTCCTCGCCGCCCGAGCTCGCGAGCGACCTCGCCGACGTCGGCTACGACGGCTGCTCGACCGCGTCCAACCACACCCTCGACCAGGGTGAGGAGGGCGTCGCGCACACGCTCGACGCGCTCGACGACGCGGGGCTGGAGCACACCGGCTCCGCCCGCACCGAGGAGGAGGCCGCCACGCCGCAGGTCTACGACGTCGGCGGCGTCAAGGTCGGGCACGTGTCGTTCACGTTCGGCTTCAACGGTTTCGAGCTGCCCTCGGACAAGCCGTGGATGTCGAACCCGCTCGACGCCGACGCGGTGGTCGAGGCCGCGCACGCCGCTCGCGAGGCCGGCGCCGAGGTGGTGCTCGCGAGCCTGCACTGGGGCGAGGAGTACGTCCACGACCCCACCCAGGAGCAGCAGGACCTGGCCACGCAGCTGCTGGGCGACGGCGGCGTGGACCTGATCCTCGGTCACCACGCCCACGTCGTGCAGCCCATCGAGCGCATCGGCGACAAGTGGGTCGCCTACGGCCACGGCAACTCGGTGGCCCGGCACGAGGAGCCCAAGGGCGTGTCCGAGGAGGGCATCGCGTCGCGCTTCGAGTTCACGCGCGAAGGCGGCCGCTGGCGCGTGAACTCCGCCGAGTACGTGCCCACGCTCGTGGAGCTGGGCCCGCCGATCCGGCTCACCGACCTCACCGACGCCGAGCCCGACGACCGGCGCACCGAGGCGCTGGAGCGTACCGACGAGATCGTGCTCAGCCGCGGTGGCGCCGAGGACGGCCTGAGCCGGCCCGGGAACTGACCCGCTCGGCGAGCAGTCCGAGCAGGTCCTCGACGGCGGGCGAGACGCCCGCGGCCCGCGTGGTCGCGTGCACCTCCCGCACCAGCCGGGCGGGCCTGGCCACCTCCAGGAACGTGACGCCCGGGGTCGGTGTGGCCGCGAGTTCCGGTACCAGCGCGACCCCGAAGTCGGCGGCCACGAGCGTGAACATCGTGTCGAAGTTGTCGGTGCGGAAGGCCACGGTGGGCTCGAACCCGGCGGCCCGGCACGTCAGCTCCACCACCGCCTGGAACCCGGCGACCGGCCGGGGCGCGATCCACCGCGCGCCGGCGTAGTCGGACAGCCGGACCGGCCGCTCGTCGCCGGGCCGCAGGCTCGGCGGCACGGCCAGCAGCAGGCGTTCGCTGCGCAGCGGCGTCTGCCGCAGCCCGCGAAGGTCGGGCTTGGGCAGCTGGGAGTACTGATGCGTCACGGCGATATCGACCTCGCCCGCGTGCACGGCGGGCACGGCCTGCTCGGGTTCCAGCTCCACGAACGTCAGCTCCACCGCGGGATGGTGCCGCTGAAAAGCCGCCAGCGCGGGCACGGTGAAGCCGGCTGCCGTGCCGAACGCCGACACCCGCAGTCTGCCTCCGCGCAGCCCCGCCACCGCGAGCAGCGCCTGTTCCGCACTGTCCAGTTCGGACAGCACCCGCCCCGCGTGCTCGGCGAGCACCCGGCCGGCCTCGGTGAGCCGCACGCTGCGTGCGCCGCGTTCGAGCAGCGTCACGCCGGTCTGCCGTTCGAGGGCGGCCAGCTGTTGTGAGGCCGCGGCCGCCGTGCAGCCGTCGCGCTGCGCGGCGCCTGCGATGGAACCGGTCGCGGCCACATCGCGCAGCAACCGCAGCCGTCGTGGATCGAGCACAAGCCGACCTTACGCTCAGACCTAGAAGACCACCCTGGTATCGACCCTGACCGCGGGCGCACGCTGGGCTCATGGCTATCCGTGACGTACGCACCCCGGACACCGAGGACGTCGAGCGCGCGTGGGAGGTCGTGCGTGGCGTGCTGCCCGCGACCCCGCTGGTGCGCCCGGCCGCCGGCGGGCCCGCGCTGAAGCTCGAGACCATGCAGCCCACCGGTTCCTTCAAGGTGCGCGGCGCGCTCGCGGCACTGGCCGAGGCCGGCGACGACCAGCCCGTGGTCACCGCCTCGGCGGGCAACCACGGCCTCGGCGTCGCCTTCGCCGCGACCCGCCTGGGCAGGCGCGCCACCGTCGTGGTGCCCGCCAACGCCTCGCCGGCCAAGGTCGCCGCGCTGCGCGGTTTCGACATCGAACTGGTGCAGACGGGCACCACCTACGCCGAGGCCGAGGCGCACGCGCTGGAGCTCGGCGCGCGCGGCGCCCGGTTCGTCTCGCCCTACAACGATCCCGGCGTCATCGCGGGACAGGGCACGCTCGGCCTCGAACTCGGTGAGCAGACCTCCGGGCCGCTCACGGTCGTCTGCGCCCTGGGCGGGGGAGGACTGGCGTCGGGCATCGGGCTGTGGGCGGCCACCCGCACCGACGTCCGCGTGATCGGGGTCGAGTCCGCCGCCGCGCCGTCGATGGCGGCGGCCGTCGCGGCGGGACACCAGGTGCCCATCGAGGTCGGTCCCACGCTCGCGGACGGGATCGCCGCCAACCTCGAACCGGGCTCGGTCACGATCGACCTCGTCGCCAAGCACGTCGACGAACTGCTCACCGTCACCGAATCCGAACTGCACACCGCACTGCGGTACCTCGCGGGCACGCACGGTCTCGTCTCCGAGGGGGCCGGAGCCGTGGCACTGGCCGCGGTGCTGGCGGGCAAGGTCGAGTCGCGCGAGCAGGTGGTGGCCGTGGTGTCCGGGCGCAACGTGGCGCTCCCCGTTCTCGCGGAAGTGCTAGCCTCCAGCCACTCATAGGGGGAATCCAGGAGGAATCGGTTGTCGGGGACGTCTCAGGGGGAGGGCGGCCCGCTGCGGCTGCGGCCTCCTCACCATCAGGTGGACCGCAGGGCAGTGGCGTGGTGGCGCACCGAGCTGTTGTTGCTGTGGGCGGTACCCACGCTCGTGCTCGTGGTGCTCGCGGTGTTCCTGCCAGCCCGCTTCTGGCTGCTGCTGCCCGCGGCCGTGCTGACGGTGGTTCTCGTTCCGGTCGCGATCGGACTGCCGCTGTGGTGGTACCGCGTGCACCGCTGGGAGGTCACCGCCGAGGCGGTCTACACGCGCACCGGCGCGGTGTGGCAGGAATGGCGCGTGGCGCCGATGTCGCGCATCCAGACGGTGGACACCAAGCGCGGGCCGCTCGAACAGTACTTCGGCCTGGCCACCGTCACGGTCACCACGGCCTCGTCCAAGGGCGCGGTGCAGATCCCCGGTCTGGACCACGAGCTCGCCGCGGATCTCGTGCAGCAGCTCACCGAGACCACCCACGCGACGCCGGGTGATGCCACGTGACGGTCCCCGACGTCGACTGGAAGCAGCTCGACCGGCGCACCGTGATCGTCAGCTCGCTCAGCGCCGCCGGGGTGTGCGTGGCCGCCGGTGTACCCGCGGGCATCGGCTTCGGCGGCGGCACCTCGCCGGGGCTCGCGGTGGCCATCATCGTGCCGGTGGCGCTGGTGATCATCGCCGCCGTCGCGGTCGGCGACTACGTGCGCTGGCGCAAGACGCGCTACCGCGTGCTGGCCGACCGCGTCCAGCTGAACAAGGGCATCGTGGTGCGCTCGCGGCGGTCGCTGTCGCGCGAGCGCATCCGCAGCGTCGACCTCACCGCGGGCCCGCTGCTGCGCTACTTCGGGCTCGTCAACGTCAAGATCGGCACCGGCGAGCAGACCGAGGCGGGCACCAGCTCGCTCATGCTGAACCCCGTCACCAAGGAGGAGGCCGAGCGGCTGCGCACGGAGCTGCTCGACCGCGAGCCCGTCGCCGAGAGCCCGGGACACCGCACCGGGCTGCTCGCCCAGATCGACCTCCGCTGGATCCGCTTCGCGCCGATGTCGTTCCTGACGCCCACACTCGGCGTCGCCGCGTTCGGTGCCGTGCTGCAGGCCTCCGAGTGGTTCGGCCTCCAGCAGGGCGTCATCTCCTGGACGATCGACTTGATGAGCGAGCTGCACCTGGTGGTAGCCATCCTCGTGCTGATCGCGGTCGGGATGATCGTCGGCGTCATCGGCTCGAGCGCGCTGTTCGTCGAGATGTGGTGGCAGTTCCGGCTGGAACGCGAGCCCGGCGGGACGCTGCGCGTGCGCAGGGGCCTGCTCACGTCGCGGTCGATCTCGCTGGAGGAGAAGCGACTGCGCGGGGTCGAGCTCGTCGAGCCGCTCGGCAACCGGCTCGTGGGTGCCGCCAGGATCGACGCCGTCGCGACCGGACTGGTGCAGCAGAAGGACAACGAGAACTCCGACCACAAGACCCTGCTGCCCGCCGCACCGAAGGACGAGGTGGACCGCGTGGCGGCGGACGTGCTGCGCGAGGAGGTCTCGCCGACCTCGTCGGTGCGCCTGGCCGGACACCCGGTCGCGGCGCGCGGCAGGCGGATCCGGTGGGGACTCGCGAGCGCCGCCGCCGTCGTGATGCCCCTGCTCGTGCTGGGCTGGGTGCTCTCGGTGCAGGTGCTGCTGCACCTGGCGTGGATCTCCGCCGTGGTGCTCGTGCCGGTGTCGGTCGTGCTCGCGATCGACGCCTACCGCAACCTCGGTCACGGCATCACCGGCGACTACCTGGTCGCCCGCAGCGGATCGGTCCGCCGCGGCACCGTCGCGCTCCAGCGCCGCGGCGTGATCGGGTTGACGGCACGGCAGTCGATCTTCCAGCGGCGCAAGGGATTGATCACCCTGACCGCCACCACCGCGGCGGGCGCGGGCGCCTACTCGGTGCACGACGTCGGCGAGAGCGAGGGCCTCGCGTTCGCCGACACGGCCGTTCCCGATCTCTTCGGCCCGTTCCTGGAGCGCCGCTGAGGCACGGGTGTGCCTCAGAAGTCGAAGCGGCTCACCGTCTCCGGGTGGAGCACGAGCCGCAGCTGGTCCTCGGCGAGTATCCCGGCGAGCAGGTCCGCGCGCTTGGGATCGTCGAGGTCCCAGTAACGCGGGGCGAGCCGGGCGGCCAGGTCGTGCCCTCCGTCGGGCTCGATCGTGACGCTGCCCGCGACCGACACCCAGCGCTCGCGCTCACCCACGGGCGCGGCGACGACGAGCGAGGCGCGGGGGTCGCGCCGCATCCGCCGCACCTTGAGCGTGTCCGGGGGCGTGAACAGCTGGACGGTGCCCTCGGGCGTGGCTTCGAACCACACCGGCCGGGGCTGCGGTGGCAGTGGGCCCGCGGCCACGGTCAGGAACCCGTGCAGCGGGCGGCGGAGGAACTCGAGGTCCGTTTCGGTCAGCGATCCGGTGTTCATGCTCTCCAGTCAACGCGCCGAGCCTGGACGATCCCATGGTCGAGACACCGCCGTGCCTGTGTATTCGTCTAATCTCGTGGGGTGGACGCATTCAGCGAGCTGTTCCGTGGGGTGCGAGCGCACGGCTCGCTGTTCGGCAGCTCGACCCTGTCGCCGCCGTGGTCACTGCACTTCGTGGACGGCGCTCCGCTGACGCTGTGCACCGTGCTCACCGGCGCGGGCTGGATCGTGCCGGAGGACCGCCCGCCCGAGCTGCTGCGCGCCCGCGAGACGATCGTCGTGCGCGGTCCCGCGACGTTCACCTTCGTCGACGAGGTCGGCACCGAGGCCGAGCCGATCGAGTGCGGCGTGGACTGTGCGACACCCGAGCAGGGCGGCACCCGCCACCGGCTCGGCTGGAACGACCCTGGCGACGGCGGTGCCGCCGCGACGACCCTGATCGTCGGCGCCTACCCGGTGCGCGGCGAGATCAGCCGCAGGCTGCTGGACGCACTGCCCGTGGTGCTGCGGGTCGACGCCGGGGGCAAACCGGACCCCGTGCTCGACCACCTCGCCGAGGAGGTCGCCGTCGACGCGCCCGGCCAGCAGGTGGTGCTCGACCGGCTGCTCGACTGGATGCTGGTCTGCACGCTGCGCGAGTGGTTCGACCGGCCCGATGGCGAGCCTCCGGCCTGGTGGGCCGCCCAACGGGATCCCGTGGTCGGCGATGCGCTGCGCCTGCTGCACGCCGACCCGGCGGCGCCGTGGTCGGTGGCCACGCTGGCCGAGCGCACCGGGGTGTCCCGCTCGACGCTGGCCAAGCGGTTCGCCGATCTGGTCGGCGAACCACCGCTGACCTACCTGACGCGCTGGCGCATGACCCTCGCGGCGGACCTGCTCGTCGAACGCGGCGCCGCGACGATCGCCGAGGTCGCCCGCACCGTGGGCTATTCCGACCCGTTCGGCTTCAGCGCGGCCTTCAAACGGGTCCGCGGCCTCAACCCGAGTGAGTTCCGGCGCGCCGCCTCGCCCGAACCGGAGGCGAGGCGGGGCTCGTCGATGGCGGAGCTCACTCGGTGACGGTGGGCGGCGCGGTGAGGAACGGGCGCAGTTCGAGCCACTCGTGGATGGGCTTGCCGTCCTTGCCGGGCGCCGCGGAGAGCTCGCCCGCCAGTTCGA
>NZ_JAENJH010000014.1 GCF_016595675.1 Prauserella cavernicola
GAGCGGCCTGCACCAGTCCTTCCGGCAGCTCCGACACATGCCGGCCGAGCTCGACGAGCAGCGCGGCGGCGCCGCTCGCGTGCAGCGACGCGACGTAGGCGCGAAAATCGGTGTCCGGTTCGGCCAGCACCACTCCGATCGAGAGCACGAGCTCACCACCGCTGAGCGTGCCCGCGACGTCGGCCAGCTCGCTCACGTGCACCCACCGGACCTCGCCATCGAGCGCGTCCGATCCCGCCCGCACCCGGGGCCTGCCCCGCGATACCTCGGGGAGCTCCAGGACCTCCCGCACCGTCAGCCGCACGATCTCAGCCTATGACCGCGTGGTGACTGGCGGGAATCCGTAGTCCCGAGCGGCAGGTATCGTGCGAAGGACGATCCGCCGCAACGGGCGACGGACGAGGGGAGCCAGGTGTCAGAGGCGGGATCCACCCCGAACGAACGAGTGTTTCAGCGCGTCGTCGACTACGTGCAGAACGCCGTCGCGAGTGGCGAGCTGCGGCCGGGTGACCGCCTTCCGAGCGAACGCGAGCTGGTGGAGAAGTTCTCGATCGGGCGCACCTCCGTGCGCGAGGCGCTCCGTGTCCTCGAGAACATGGAACTCGTCCGCTCTCAGCCACGAGACCACCGCGGTCCGCTCATCTTGCCTGTCTCCGTCGGTCCGGTGCGCCGGGGCATCTCGATGCTGGCCGCGGCGAAGGTCTTCTCCCTCGCGGAGCTCGTCCAGTTCCGCATGATCGCCGACGCCTCAGCCAACCTGCTCGCGGCCAGTCGCCGCACCCCGGAGCAGATCGTCGCGCTCGAGCGCAACATGGCGCGGATGCGGCAGGCCATGCCGCGCGGTTACGAGGCGTTCGGCCGGGCCGACATGGAGTTCCACGAGCTCATCGCCGACATCGGCGGCAACCAGCTGGTCCAGCTGTACGGCGGCGTCACCCGCGAGGCGATCGTGTCGCTGATCCAGGCGGCGGTGCGCGACGCCTCCGACCAGACCGCCCACATGCTGCAGACCATCCAGCACCATCGCGCGGTGTTCGACGCCATCTGCGATCAAGACGGGCCGCGGGCTTCCCGGTTGGCCCGCGAGACCCTCTACGCCTACTACGCCGACCATGTCGACGCCGAGGACCGGGAGATCATGGCCGAACTCGTCCGGGAATGCGGAGGACGGCTCCCCTCCGCCTAGTCCGCGGCTCCGCGTTCCCGCGCACCGCGGGAACGCGGAGAGCTGACGATCAGCCACCTCGGGCCCGGCGATCGGCATCGTTGCCGCCGCACCGCACTCAGCTCGCGGTGTTCTCCAGCAACCGCGCCATCGTCGAGACGGTCTCGGCGTGGCGCAGGTGGGCGGCATCGACGAGCATGCCGTCCACGCTGGTGGCTCCCTTGCCTGCCGCCTCCGCCTCGCGATACGCGGCGACGACCCGTCGCGCGTGCTCGATCTCCGCTGTCGTGGGCGCGAAAGCGGTGTTCGCCAGCTCGACCTGGCTCGGGTGGATCGCCCACTTCCCGACGTAGCCCATGGCCGCCGCCCGCTCGCACGCGACGCGGTAGGCGTCCGGATCACGGAAGTTCGGGAACGGGGCGTCGATCGCGGCGATCCCCGCCGAGCGCGCGGCGACGATGACCCGGGCACGGGCGTAGTGCCACATGTCCCCCGGGTAGTCGACGACCGGGTCGAAGTTGGTGTTCACCCGGGCTCCCTGGGAGGCCGAGAAGTCCCCCGCCCCGAAGATGACGGCCTCGAGGCGGTCGGACGACCGGACGATCTCCCCGACGTTCTCGAGTCCCTCGGTCTCCTCGATCAGCACCTCCAGCGCGATCCGCTTCCGCAGACCGAGGGTGTCCTCGAGCTGGGTGAGCAGAGTGTCGACCCACCAGACATCGCGGGCACGGCGCACCTTGGGGACGATGATCACGTCGAGAGCCTCACGGGCGCGGGTCACCGTCTCGATGACGTCGCCGTAGGCCCAGCGGGTGTCGATCGCGTTCATTCTGATGGCGCGCAGGGTGCGGCCCCAGTCGAGGTCGCGCAGCGCGTCGGCGGCCTTGCCCCGGGCACTTTCGCGCTCCGCGGGCGCGCAGGCGTCCTCCAGGTCGAGGAAGACCAGGTCGGCGTCCGAGGCCGCGGCCTTGGCGAACATCCCGTCGTTCGACGCGGGGGTGGCCAGCTCCGAACGGCGAGGCCTGGGCGTGGATGCCATGTCAGATCACTCCTTCGGTCCGCAGCGACGTCAGATCCTCGGCGGTCAGGTCGAGCAGCTGACCCAGCACTTCATCGGTGTGCGCGCCCAGCTCTGGGCCGAGGTGGTCGACGCGGCCCGGGGTCGCGGAGAGCATCGGGACCGGCCCCTGCACGGTCATCTCCCCCAGTTCGGGGTCGGCCATCCGCCGGTAGACGTTGCGGGCCCGCAGCTGCGGATCGGCCAGAAGCTGCTCCGCGTCGTAGACGGGTGCGGCCGCGACGCCGGCCTCTTCGAACACCGACATGGCGTCGTCGAGCGTGCGCTCGGCGACCCAGTCCGCGATCACCTTGTCGATCTCGGCGGCGTTGCGGAGTCGCTGCTGCGCCTCGGCGAACCGTGGGTCGGTGGTGAGGTCCTCCCGCCCCACGGCCCGCAGTGCGCGCATGGCGATGGACGGAGCGCTGCCCGACATCGCCAGCCAGCGGTCGTCCTTGGTGCGGTAGGTGTTGCGCGGAGCCGAGATGTCCCACCGGTTCCCGCTTCGGGCCGGGATCGTGCCGAGCTGGTCGTAGGTGAGGACGGGCTGCTCGAGCAGGCGCGCGAGCGGCTCGATGAGATTGACGTCGATGAGCTGGCCGGACCCGTCGTGGACGTCGCGGTGATACAGCGCGGCCAGCACGGCGTAGGTGGCGTTCAGCGCGGCCACCCCGTCGCCGAGCATGAACGACGGCAGCGTGGGCGGGCCGTCGGGCTGCCCCGTCATGTGCGCGAACCCGCTCATCGCCTCGCCGAGGGTGCCGAAACCGGGGCGGTCGGACTTGGGGCCCCCGGCACCGAAACCGGTGATGTGCACCATGACCAGTCGCTCGTTGGCAGCCGACAGCGACGCGTAGTCGATGCCCCAGCGCTCCATCGTGGACGGTCGCAGGTTCATGATCAGGACGTCGGCGCCCCCGGCGAGCTCGCGCAGGATGTCGCGACCGCGTTCGGTGCGCAGGTTCAGTGTGACCGACTTCTTGTTGCGCCCCAAGCTCTTCCACATGAGCCCGACGCCGTCCTTCTGCGTCCCCCATTGCCGGACGGCGTCACCGCCCTCCGGCTGCTCGATCTTGATCACCTCGGCGCCGAGCTCGCCGAGCCAGGTCGCGACGAGTGGTCCGGCGGCCAGCGAGGCCGCGTCGATGACGCGTAGGCCGGCGAGCGAATGTGGTGTGGCGGATGGGGACATGGTCATGCTCCTCATGGTCAGGCCGATCTCGGCAGGCGGGCGTCCAGGCGGCGGACCAGCGCCGCGACGACCTCGTTGTAGGGAGCCCGGAGCCCGGCGCGCTCAGCCTGCTCGGGAACCGCGCCGTTGATGACGTCGATCTCCGTGGGTCGGCCGGCCAGGACGTCGAGCAGCATGGACGGGCGGGCGTCGGGAATGGCCGAACCGAAGGTCCGCACGTATTCGACGGGATCGTCCATCGTCAGCCCGATTCCCTGGGCGCGGGCGGCGTTCCACGCCTCGGTGGCACAACCGGAGGCGATCTTCCAGGCCTGCTCGTCGGCGATCACCTCGCCGATCGTCAGCCCGGTGACGGCGCAGGTGCCGGAGAAGCACACATTGCAGATGAACTTCTCCCAGACCATCAGCTCGATGTCGTCGTAGGTCGACACCCGGAAGCCGGCGTCTGACCAGACCGACGCGATCCCGGCGAGCGTCGGGCTCACCGGGCCGTCCAGCTCGCCCATGTGCAGCATCTCCCAGCCCTCGTGCCGTACGTGGCCGGGTTCGGGGATGGACGCGCCGAACCCGCCGACGATTCCGACGGCCACGCCCGTGCGTCCGAGCACCCCGGCGATGCGCTCGGCGCTGCCGAGTCCGTTCTGAATGGTCAGCACGGTGGTGTTGTCACCGACGAGGTGCTTCGCCGAGGCCGCGGCCTCGACGACGTCGCGCGCCTTCGTGGCGATGACGACCAGTTCGCAGTCGCCGATGTCGGACACGTCGGTGGTCGCGTGCGGGTGGGCGACACGGTCACCGCTGGCGCCCTCCACTCGGAGACCGTTACGGCGGATCGCCTCGATGTGCTCCGCCCAGGTGTCGACCGCCCAGACCTCGTTGCCGGCGTCGGCCAGCAGGCCGGCGTAGACCGAGCCCATCGCACCGGTGCCCAGGATCGCGATCTTGCTCATGCCTGTCCTCTCTCATCGTCAGGTGTGGGTCGGATCAGGTCGGCGGGGTGAAGCGGCCGTCGACGGCGGTCCAGCCCCCGTCGACCGCGACGGTCGAGCCGGTGACGAAGCTGGCGGCCTCCGACGCGAGGAACACGACGGCGCCGGTCAGCTCCGAGGGCTGGGACCAGCGGCCGAGCGCCCCCTTGGTGGCGTAGGCGTCGTACCACTCCTTGTTGGCCTTGATCTGGTTGGTCAGCGGGGTTTCCACCACGCCGGGCGCGACGGCGTTGACGCGGACACCGGCCTCGCCGAACTCCACGGCGGCGGTCTTGACCAGTTGGATCGCGCCGGCCTTGGTCGCCGCGTACACCGACTGGCCGGGCTCCACCACGAAACCGCGGACCGAGGAGAAGACGACGATGCTTCCCGAACCGCGCTCGACCATCGCGCGGCCGAAGGACTGCAGCACCGTGAACGTGGCCTTGAGGTTGAGGCCGGTGACGCGGTCGAACTCCTCCTCGGTGTAGTCGAGCATCCGCTTGCGGACGTTCGTCGCCGCGGTGAGGACCAGGATGTCCACGTCGCCGAGGCTGCGGGCCGCGTCGCGCACGGCGGCTCCGTCGGTCACGTCCAGGCTGACCGCCTCACCGGACACGGCGGCCGCGGTCTGTTTGGCGACCTCGGGGTCCTTGTCGGCGCAGACGACGAACGCGCCGTGCGCGGCGAGAGCGAGCGCGACCTCACGGCCGATGCCGCCCGCCCCGATCAGGACGGCTCGCTTCCCGTCGAGCCGGAACAGGGTGCGGTAGGGGTTCTCGGTCATGTCGTTCCTCATTCCGGTCGGATGATGGCCATCCGGGTGACAGTCAGTTCCTCGATCGCGAACCTGGGGCCCTCGCGGCCGATTCCCGAGTCCTTCACACCGCCGTAGGGCATGATGTCGGAGCGAAATCCGGGAACCTCGTTGATCACGACACCGCCCACCTCCAGGTCCTCGATCGCGGCGAAGGCGGTCGCCAGTGAGCGCGTGAACACGCTCGCGTGCAGTCCGTACCGCGAGCGGTTCACCGCGTCGAGGGCACTGCGGAGATCGGGAGCGGAGCGGATCGCGACGACCGGCGCGAAGATCTCCTCGCACCACGCGTTCGCGTCCTCAGGCACGTCGAGCAGGATCGTCGGCTCGATCGTGCGGTCGACGACCCTGCCGCCGTGCAGGACCTTGGCACCGCCGGACTCGGCCTCGGCCACCCACCGGAGCACCCGCTCGGTCGCGGCACCGTTGATCAACGGCGCGACCCGGGTGCCGGGATCGCGCGGATCGCCGACCGTGAGCTCCCCTATCCGGCCGCTCAGCCTGGCCACGAACTCGTCGAGGACGGGCGCGCACACGATGACGCGCTGTACCGCGATGCAGGCCTGGCCGTTGAAGTAGAAGCCGCCTCGCAGCACGGCATCCGCCGCCTTGTCGAGATCGGCGTCCACGTCGACCACCAGTGCGGCATTGGAACCGAGCTCCAGCAGCACCTTGCGGGGCGCCGCGTCCCTGGCGATGGCGTGGCCGACCCCTGCCGACCCGGTGAACGAGACCGCGCCGATCCGAGGGTCGGTGGTCAGGCGGGCACCGACCTCGGGGGCTCCGGTGACGACCTGCACCATCTCGCTCGGCGCCCCGTGCCGTACCGCGGCGCGGCGCACGATGTCGGCGAGCCACAGGGTGCTCAACGGCGTTGCGGGGGCGGGCTTGCAGATCACGGGGCAGCCCGCCGCGATCGCGGGCGCGATCTTGTGGCTGGCGAGCAGCAGCGGGGCGTTGAACCCGGCGATGCCGATCACCAGGCCGATCGGCTTGCGCTGCCAGAAGCCGATCATGCCCGCTCCGGCCTCCTGGAGGTCCAGTGGCACGGTCTCGCCGTGCAGGTGCGCCACCTCCTCGGCTGTCGCCGACCAGGTGAACACGGTTCGCGCGAACTCGACGGCGCAGTCCGCCCTGGTCTTGCCGGTCTCACCGACCAGCAGGTCGACCATCTCGTCGCGGTGGGCGGCCAGCTCCGCCTCGACGTCGAGCAGGACGGCCCGGCGAACCGCAGAGCTCAGCTTCCCGGCCGGCCTGACCGCGGCGAGCCCGGCCTCCACGGCCGCTTCCGCATGGACGGTGGTGCCGACTGGCCCCGCGCCCACGACGGTGCCGTCGTAGGGGAACACCACCGGCTCGGTCTCGACGTCGGTCACCCAGCCGGGACCGATCGGCAGCCCGGCGGGCAGGCCGGGCGGTACGAGACTCGTTCTCGAGCTCATCAACTTTCCTCCGGACGGTATCGTCGCGAGTGCTGGTGGTCATGATCGGCGCTTCTGGTCGGACCAGCTTCCGCGACACTAGAGTGCACATTCCCGCGCGAGCTGGTCAAGCCACGATTGTTGTGAACTTGCCCTAGCAGGAATTATTCTGGATGGGACGCAAGCACGACGTGGCATCGACCTGGCGCCAGCGCGGCCACCGACCCAGTTGAATCGACTGTATCCAAAGATGAAGGCGGGCGATGTCCTCCGAACGCACACAGGCCTCACCGGCGACGAGCGTGCCCCTCGTCGAGGAGCTCGCCGCGGTCATCCGGGAGCGCATCTACACCCAGCGCTACGCGACCGGCTCCTGGCTGCGGCAGGAGCAGCTCTCGGCCGAGCTCGGCGTCAGCCGGACCCCGCTGCGAGAGGCTCTGCGCATCCTCGACCGCGAAGGGCTGATCCAGGTACACCCGAGCCAGGGCGCGCGGGTGATCACCGGCGACCTCCCGACCCTGCTCAAGGCCTATGAGCTGCGGGCCGTGATCGACGGTTTGGCCGCCAGGCTCGTGGCCGAGCGCAACGACCCCGCCAGTGGCCGCCTGCTCGGCCGCGCCATCGAGGCCCAGCTCGGCACTCTCGATCCGTGGGAGCCGCGGGAGTACACACAGTCTAATGTGGACTTTCACGAACACGTGCTGCACTTGTCCGAGAACGAGTTCCTCGTCAAACAGAGCGCGATCATACGGCTCACCGCTCAGGTTTTCGCACCGGTCGCACTGGTCGGCCCCGACGCCGCCCGGCGGGCCATCGGTGAGCACCGCGCCGTGGTCGACGCGATCGACGCCGGCGACGGCCCCGCCGCCGAGCGGCTCGCCAGGGCCCACATCGAGGCGACGATCACCCAGCTGCGCAGCCGCGAGGACGCGGCTCCGCCCGCTGAGTGATCGCGAAGGACCGCAGCGCTCGTCCCCGCTACTCCACGGCCTCGACGGCCTCGACCGCCGCAGGAGGCGGCGCGTGCCCGTCCCCCAGGTCGAACCGCACCGACAGGATCGTGCCGCTGAATTCGCCGTAGGGCCGCCGGTAGGTGTCGACGACTGGCGTCCCGTGGTCGCCGCCGACGTCCATGCCGTCGGACAGTGAGTAGAGGAACGGCACGGTCCGCGCCAGGTGGCCTTCCGCCGATGTGCTCCCGTCGATCCGGATCGCCACGTCGGCGGGCCCGCCGTATCCCTCACCGGAGTAGCCGACATCGAGTTCGACGAGCTGGCGCGCGCCACTGAGCCTCGACGCGGACCGCACGAAGGTCCGGTCGAGGCCGAGGTAGTTGTGGCAGTAGGTCACGAAGCCATCCTCGACATAGAGCACCCAGCCGCCGAATCGGCCACCCTGGGCGACCAGGACCCCGTCGCCGGTCGACTCGGGTGTGCCGCCTCCCTCGATCTCGACCGTGAGCCGGAACGACCGGTTCTTCACGTTGGGCGCCGCACCCTCACCGAGGCCCCACGCGGTGGCGGGAAGCTGTACGGAGCCTGCGCTCAGCAGGTCGTCGGGGCGCCCGGCGAGCTCGGGGAGAAACCGTTCCAGATGACGGTCGTCGAGCGGGTAGACGTTGTTCCGCTTCGCCTGGTCGTCGAACAGTTCGCGTAGCTCGGCGAGCTTCTCCGGATGCTGCCCGGCCACGTCGTCGCACTGGCTCCAGTCCCCCGGCGCGTAGAGCTCCCACACGTCGGCGTCGAAGTTCCCGCCCGAGCCAAGGCGCGCCTTCCAGGGGGTCGCGTGTTTGGCGCAGGCCCACCAACCGTCCGACCACACAGCCCGGTTGCCGTGCATCTCGAAGTACTGCGGCGGGTGGTCGTCGTCGCCGTCGCGCTCGAGCGTGCGCGCCATGCTGAATCCGTCGAACTCCTGGTCGCCTGCCGGCAGGTCGAGGATCTCGGCCAGCGTCGGCGCGACGTCGACGACGTGGTGCCACTGGGTCCGCAGCTGGCCTGCCGCCTCGATGCCGCGAGGCCAGTGCACGACCAGCCCCTGCCTGGTCCCGCCCAGGTGGGACGCGACCATCTTCGTCCACTGGAACGGCGTGTTCATGGCGTGTGCCCAGCCGACCGGGTAGTCGTTGTAGGCGTAGCGGGTGCCGAGTGTGTCGATCCGCGGCAGCATCTCGGCGGGGGTCGGGCGCTCGCCGTTGAGAGCGGCGTTCTCGTTCACGGCTCCGTCCACGCCGCCGGCGAACGCGGCACCGTTGTCGCCGAGGATGTAGAAGATCAGCGTGTTCTCCAGCTGACCGGTGGTACGCAGATGCTCGACGAGCCTGCCCACCTGAGCGTCGGTGTGCTCGGCGAAGGCCGCATAGACCTCCATGAACCTGGCTGACAGTCGCCGCTCGTCGGGCGACAGACTGCTCCAGGCCGGGATGTCAGCGGGTCGCGGGGTCAGCTGGGCGCTCGCCGGGATGACTCCGGCCGCCTTCTGCCGCTCGAAAGTGCGCTCACGGGCCACGTCCCAGCCGTCGTCGAACTCGCCACGGTAGCGGTGCAGCCACGAGTCGGGCACCTGATGCGGTGCGTGGGTGGCCCCGAAGGAGAGATAGACGAACGCGGGATCGTCGCGCTCCGGCGACATCCACTCCACCGCTCGGTCGACCAGGTCCTCACTGAGGTGATAGTCGGGACGCGCCGGGGGATCGACCGGCCGCGTCCCGTGGATCAGCGTCGGCTGGAACTGGTCGGTGTCCGCGGCGCAGAATCCGTAGAACTCGTCGAAACCCTCACCGGTGGGCCATCGGTCGAACGGCCCGGTGAGCGGGTTCGTCTCCCAGTCCGGGGTCTGGTGCCACTTGCCGAAGGCCGCCGTGCGGTAGCCGCCCCGCCGCATCAGCTGAGCCAGCGGCGTCGCCCCGTCCGGACGGACCGAGGAGTACCCGGGCACGGACACGGCGCGGTCGGTGATCGTGCCCATGTTGACCGCGTGGTGATTCCGGCCCGTCAGCAGCGCCTGGCGGGTCGGCGAGCAGAGCGCCGTCGAGTGGAACTGGTTGTAGGCCAGCCCGTTCGACGCCAACGTCTCGGCACAGGGCATCCGGCAGGGCCCGCCGAACGCGCTCGACGCTCCGAAGCCCATGTCGTCC
Source organism: Prauserella cavernicola (assembly GCF_016595675.1). Classification (GTDB taxonomy): domain Bacteria; phylum Actinomycetota; class Actinomycetes; order Mycobacteriales; family Pseudonocardiaceae; genus Prauserella_A; species Prauserella_A cavernicola. The sequence continues at coordinate 9,757 of NZ_JAENJH010000014.1, forward strand.
AGGAGCACCAGGACGACGTTGGGTCGCCGGGCCCCCGCCGACGAGCCGCATCCGTTCGCGTGCGTCATTTCGAGTCCTCCTGGGCGGGGCTGTCGAAGGAATTCTTCGCGATCTCCACGAGATCGGCGAAGATCATGTCGTCCTCGGACGAGGCGGCCCTGTCGGTGACACCGAGTTCCGCCGATTTCGTGCTGTAGTCGAGCACGTTCTTCGGCTCGACGGTCCAGTTGATGTTCTTGACCGACTTGAGCAGCAGGTCCCGGTTCGAGTTCGGACCGAACAGCTCGGCGCTCACCAGATCCAGCGCCTGCTCCGGGTTGTCCTGTACCCAGCGAACCGCCCGGCCGAGCTGACGCACGAACGCCTCGGAGAAGGCCTGGTTGTCCTCCTTGAAGCCCTCCCGCGCGACGGGGCCGACACCCAGCAGGCCACCCGCGAACACGTCGTTCGACGTCAGCACCGCGTGCGCGCCCGCGCCCTCCTCCAGGTAGCGGCTGGGCGAGGTGGCCGTGTCGGCGTCGATCTGACCGGCCTGCAGCGCCTGCACCGCGCTCGGCGCGTCCAGGGTCACCAGTGACTCGTCCAAGGCATTGGGGTCGCCGAGATACTGCCGAGCCGCGATCTTGAGCATGAACGCCTGCGGCGAGTCCGGCGCGATCGTGCTGATCCGGGGTTTGCTCCTGGCGAGGTCCTCGAATGTCTTGATGCCGGGGTCCGACACCATCACGGCCGCGTCGAGGTCCGCGTTCGACATCATGTACTTCCAGTCCAGGCCCTTGGAGAGCCCGACGTTGAAGGCACCGATGCCGATCATCCCGATCTGGAGGTCTCCCGTGACCATGGCATCACGCAGCGCGGCACCGCTCGCCAGCTGTGTCCACTGCAGATCGACCTCGGGAACTTGCTCGGACAGCCAGCCTTTCTCCTTCATGACGAGAAGCGGGACGTACAGAACCGACTGCTGGTATCCGATCTTCACGGTCGACGGACCGCTGGCGCCGCCGCTGTCCGCGCAGCCGGAGAGCAGGGCCAGGCTCGCGAGCACGGCACCGAGCATTGCGAGCGGGCGCCGGCCCCTGGACCGTCGCCGACGAGGAAGGATGGACATCGTTGTTCTCCGTTTCGTCGTGCCCGGCGACTACGCCGAGGCCTGCATTCCCCAGCGGCGGACGGTGACGCGCTCGACAACGGCGAAGAGCCACTCGAGAAGGACCCCGACGACCGCGATGAGGACCAGGCCCGCGAAGAGGTTCGCGACCTCGAGGAAGAAGCGCTGCTGGTTGAGGTAGTAGCCGATGCCGCCACCCTGGCCGGAGGCGCCGAAGATCAGCTCGGCGCCCACGATGGTGCGCCAGCCGAACGCCCAGGCTGACCGCAGGCCCGCCAGGATGTAGGGCAGCGAGCCGGGAAGCAGCACCGCCACGGCCTCCCGTACCCCGCGCAGGCCGATGTTGCGGCTGACGGCTCGAATGGTGGGGCTGATCGTCTCGATACCGGTGCGCAGGTTGTAGGCGATCGGCCAGACGATGGCGTTGAGCAGCACGACGACGAGCGAGGTCGTCGAGATGCCGAACCACAGCATCGCCAGAGGGAGGATCGCCAGCCCCGGAATCGGGCTGAGAGTGGCGCCGAGGAGTGTGAGCACATCGGACCCGAACTGCGTCCACATCGCCCACATCGTCAGCGCGACCGCGACGAACGCACCGATGACGAAGCTGAGCCCGAGGATGCGCAGGGTGGTAAGTGTGGCTTGCGTGAGGGTCCCGTCGGCCAGTCCCGCCACGAGGTGCTCGGCGACATCGACGGGGCCGACGAACAGCAGCGCGTCGACACCGGAGAGGGAGACGTAGAGCTGCCAGGCCGCGATGGCGACGACGGTCAGGATACCGAGCCTCGCGGGAGTGGGCAGCGCTGCCCAGAAGCCCTTGCGGGCGCCGCTTCGCCGCGGCCGGGTGTGCCCACCGCCGCGCCGGCTGATCGTGGCCTGTGTCATGGCGTGCTCCCACCGTCCTCGTGGGCGTCGGTCAACAGCTCCTGAAGCCGCGCCTCGACCTGCTGCTGGTTCTCGTTGCGCCCGTCGACGCGCTCGATCGGCACCCGGCCGATGACCCGTGCCGGCTTTCCCCCGAGCACGATCACGGTGTCGCCGAGAAAGGCGGCCTCGTGGATGCTGTGGGTCACGAAGATGACCGTCGTGCCCAGAGCGGACGTGACCTCCCGGAACTGCTCCTGGAGCCGGCTGCGGGTCTGCGCGTCGAGCGCGCCGAACGGCTCGTCCATCAGCAGGACCTTGGGCTCGAGGGCCATCGCCCTCGCGATGGCCACGCGCTGCTTCATCCCGCCCGAGAGCTGGTGCGGGAACTTCTCGGTCGCCGCGTCGAGCCCCATCATCGACAGGTAGGACCGGGCCCGCTCGCTCGCGTCGGCCTTTCGGTGGCCGTTGATCGTCAGTGGATAGGCGACGTTGGCCAGGACTCGTTTCCACGGCAGGAGCTGATCGAACTCCTGGAACACGAACGCGCGATCCGGTCCAGGTCTGACCACCTCGACGCCACCGAGGCTGATGTGCCCGGCCGCGGGGGCATGAAAGCCACCCACGGCCCGCAGGAGCGTGGACTTCCCGCAGCCCGACGGGCCGAGGAGCATGCACCGCTCTCCCTTGGTGAGACTGAAATCGACGTCGCGGAGCACCGGCTCGGCGGACTCGCCGTAAGCCATGGCAACCCCAGCCACCTCGAGCAACGTGGTCTCGCCTACGTGACCGACCTTCTTTTGGTCAGACCAGGTAGCAGACATAACATCTCCCGTCTCCGCACCACAACGGTGTGATGCTCGCCATGAGCGCGGAATGTATAGCCAGGACAGAGACCACGTCAAGCAATTCGCTGGCTCCACAGACGCCTGACGGCCACCGCCACCACACCTGCGCCTGGGCATTCATAGACGCGGTTACGACGATTGGATACAGTTGCGCTCCCAAGCGCGGTTGCTTGGCGGGGAGCTCCGTTTTCGCTGCTCGCCCCGCCCGGTCGCCGGGCGACGAGCGACCGACTGCGAGGTCCGCATGCCCGATCGAGACCACAGCCCGGTGACCAGTGACGTCCGGCCGATCGGCCTCATCGGGACGGGACGGGTGGGCCGGGCACTCGGCACCGCCTTCGCCGCCGCGGGCCGGACCATCAGCCGGACGTGGGACGTCGACGCCGGATCGGCCCGATCGGCCGCGGACTCGCTCGGCGCCGTCGCGGCTCCGGACCTGGCGGCGCTCGTCTCGTCGTCGGACACGCTGGTCTTCGCCGTCCCCGACGACGCATTGGCGGCGACGGTCGATGCGGCCGCCGCGGTGCTCACCGGGCGCACCGTGTTCGCCGTCCACGTCTGTGGGCGCCACGGCGCCGGGATGCTGGCTCCGCTCGCCGCGGCCGGCCTGGCGACGGCCGCACTGCACCCCGTGTCCGCGTTCGTGGGTGACGTCGCGACCGACGTCGCGGCTCTGGGCAGGGCGACGTTCGCCGTCACCGGGCGGCCGGAGGGAACCAGGCGGGCCCGCGAGCTGGTCTCGGGGATCGGCGACCGCGTGCTCGCCGTGGCGGAACAGGATCGCGCTCTGTACCACGCGGCACTGGCGCACGGCAGCAACCTGCTCGTCTACCTGGTCCACCAGGCGACGGTCGCGCTCCTGCGGGCGGGGGTCCCCGATCCCGCCCCGGTGCTGGCGCCGCTACTCAGGACGGCGCTGGAGAACTCGATCGAGCTCGGCCTCGGCGCGGCGACCGGCCCGCTCGTGCGCGGGGACGTCGGGACCGTCGGCGAGCACGTCGCTGTCCTCGAGCAGGCGGCGCCGGAGCTGGTACCGACCTACCGTGCGCTGTCCGGCTATGCCCTCGACGCCGTCGACGCCGTCGTCGAGCGCCCGGCGGATCGCCGGGCGCTCCAACGGATACTCGACGGACCCGAGGACCGGCCTTGACCGGTTCCCGGGCTCCGGCGCTGATGCGACGACGCCCTCAGAGCGGCCACTCGGGCACGGCGGCCGGCGGTCGGGCCTGCTCGTACCAGCGCGCGACGCGCAGCAGCTCCACATCGGCGAATCGGCGGCCCGCGAGCTGAACACCCACGGGACGTCCGTCCTCGAGAAAGCCCGCGTTCACGGTCGCGGCCGGCATGTCAGCGAAGTTGTACGGCGCGGTGAACGCGATGTGATCGAGGGCCGTGATCGGGTCGTTCGTCGGCGAGTGGTGGTGCGCCGGAAAGGCCGCCACCGCCGCGATCGGCGAGAGTACGACGTCGAAAGCACGGGTTGCCGCCGCGGTGACAGCCCGCAGTTCCTGCACGGCGGAGAAGGCGGCGAACGCTTCGGCCCCGCTCCGGTCGGCACCCCCGAGCGCCCATTCTCGGATGTAGGGCAGCACCCGGGCCCGGCGCTCGGCCGACAGCGCACGCAGGTCGCTCGAGGACCGAATTCGCAGGAAAAGATCCAGCTGGCGCAACAGGTCCGGGGTGACGAAGGGCGGGAGCTCCTCGACATCGGCGCCCGCCCGCTCGAACGTCCGGGCCACCTCCCGCACGATCGCGGCGACGGCGGGATCGGTGGGGATTCCGGCGCCCGCGTCGGTGTGCACCGCGACGCGCAGCCCGGCCACCGTCTTCTCGGTCAGCGGCGAGCCGGCGACGAGGTGCCAGGCGTCGGCCCCGAGCGGAACCCTCGTGTGGTCGCGGTCGAGTGGATCCGGCCGGGCCAGCACCTGCATCGCCGTGGCGACGTCGTCCACGGTCCGGGCCAGCGGGCCGACCACTCTCCCGAGGTAGGGCGGGTCGACCGGAACGATGCCGAAGGTCGGCTTGAGCGAAGCCAGGCCCAGCCAGCCGGCCGGCAGCCGGATCGAGCCACCGATGTCGCTGCCCACGTGGATGGGGCCGAACCGCGCCGCCGCGGCCGCGGCGGCGCCTCCGCTGGAACCACCGACGGTCCAGCCCGGATTCCACGGGCTGCGGCTGATGCCGTGCAGGCTCGACACCCCGGACGAGAGCATCCCGTAGTCCGGCATGACCGTCTTGCCGAGCCTCACGGCGTTGGCCGCGTCGGTGGTCAGTGCCGTCGGACCGGCCACGGTCTGCGGCGGCGCATCCTCATAGGCCGCCGTACCCGAGGTGAGGGGAGCGCCCACCGTGGCGATGTTCTCCTTGAGCGTCAACGGCACGCCGTCGAGCTCCCCGAGCGGCTCACCGGCGGCCCAGCGCCGCGCACTCGCGATCGCCTGCCGCCGCGCGGTGTCCGTCTCCCGGTGGGAGAAGGCGTTCAGATCCGGTTCGTGCTGTTCGACGCGCCGCAGTACCGCGTCGAGCACCTCGACCGGTGAGAAGCGGCGCTCGGCATAGCCGGCGCGCAGCTGCGCCGCGGACAGATCGACGAGTTCGGTCCCGGTGATCGAGGTCAACGATCCTCTCCTGTCACAACGGTGGTGCGGGCGTACTTCAGTGTGGGCGTGGCCGACACGAGGTCGGCGGTGAACCGGTGCCGGGGCGCCGCATAGAGGTCCGCGGTCCCCCTGGACTCCACGATCTCGCCGGACGACATGACCAGCAGCGCATCGCAGACGTGCCTCACCACGCCCAGATCGTGGGAGATGAACAGCAGCGTCAGGTCGTACTGGTCCGACAGATCCGCGATGAGGTTGAGCACCTGGGCCCGCACCGACACGTCGAGCGCGGAGACCGGCTCGTCCGCGATGAGGATCCGCGGCCGCGTGATCAGCGCACGCGCGATGGAGATGCGCTGGCGCTGCCCGCCGGAGAACTGGTGCGGGAAACGGGTCAGCGCATCGTCGTCGAGCCCGACGGCCGCGAGCACCTCGCGCGTCCGCTCGGCCGCTTCCGCCCGCCCGACCCCGCGCAGCGGCTCGGACACGATGGCCGACACCTTCATCCGCGGGTCGAGCGAGCTCATCGGGTCCTGAAAGACCACCGCGACGTCCTCGCGGAGCCGGCGCAGCTCGGCCCGTGAGGCACGGCCCAGGTCGGTGCCGCCCACCTCGATCCCGCCCGCGGTCGCCTTGTCCAGCGCGGCCACGATCCGCAACAGCGTCGACTTGCCGGATCCGGACTCGCCGACGATCCCCAGCTTCTGCCCTTCGACGACGTCGAACGAGACCGCCCGCAGCCCATGCACGCCCTCCCCGCGGTGCCCGCCGCGCGACCCGGGGTACACGCGGCTCAGGCCCCGCGCCCTGATCAACGGCACCGTGTCGGACGGCGCGGGGTTGAAGACCTGAGCGGATGGCGACCCGCCCTCCCCCGGATCGAGCACGAGGTGCGGTGAGGCGGCCACAACGGGACGCTGCCCCGCCGAGGGGCGTTCCTCGGACCCACCGGGCGCAGAGCCAGGCTCGGAGTCCGGCGCGGAGTCCACCGTGACCAACCGGCCGCGACCGTCGGCCGCATTCAGGTCGGACGCCGCGAGCAGCGCCTTGGTGTAGGAATGCTGCGGAGCGGCGAAGACCGTCTCGGTGGCGCCGTGCTCGACGATGTGGCCGTGCCGCATGACGGCGACCCGGTCCGCCACCGACGACACGACGGCCAGGTCGTGACTGATGAACAGCAACGCAGTGTCCCGGTCTCGGACCAGGTCGGAGATGATGTCCAGTACCTGGGCCTGCACGGTGACATCGAGCGCGGTGGTGGGCTCGTCGCAGATCAAGAGGGCGGGATCGTTGGCCAGCGCCATGGCGATCACGACGCGCTGCCGCTGCCCGCCGGAGAGCTGGTGAGGGAAGGCGCGTGCCACGCGGTCGGGGTCCGGGACCTTGACCTGCGCCAGCAACTCGAGCACCGCCCTCCTCGCCGACCGCCGGTCCGGAACGGTCCGGTGCCTCAGCATGGTCTCGGCGATCTGCGCCTCGATCCGCATCAGCGGGTTCAGGGCGGTCATCGGCTCCTGGAAGACGATGGACGCGATCCGCCCGCGCGCCGCGCTCAACGTGGAGTCCGAGCAGTCGAGCACGTTCCCGTCGACACCCGCGATGCGCACATCGCCCCGGGCGCTCAGCTGCTCGTCCAGCAGCCCGAGAAGCGCGTAGGAGCTGATCGACTTGCCACTGCCCGACTCGCCGATGAGCCCGACGCGCTCCCCCGGGGCGATGTCGAGGTCGATTCCATGGACGAGGGTGCCGGTGGCCGCGTCGATGCGCAGATCACGGATCCGCACGGTGGGCGCGGCCGCCTGCGGCGGGGGCGCTGTCGGTGTGGCGGTCATCGGGCTCCCCCCGCTCGCGGGTCAAGGCGGTCACGCAATCCGTCGCCCAGCAGGTTCAGGCCGAGCACGGTCAGCGCGATCGCGATGCCCGGCCACAGCACGAGCATGGGGTGGTCGAAGAGGTAACTCTGGCCTTCCTGCAGCATCCGGCCCCAGGACGGTGTGGGCGGCGTGGTGCCGAACCCGAGATAGGACAGCGCCGCCTCGGCCAGCACAGCGATCCCGAACGCCACCGACGACTGGACGATCACGAGGCCGGCGATATTGGGCAGCACGTGCCGGGTGGCGATCCAGAATGGACCACGGTTCGCCGCACGGGCTGCGACCACGTACTCGCGGGACATGATCTGAAGAGTGCCGCTGCGGGACACGCGGGCGAACGAGGGCGCGGCGCTGATCCCCAGCGCGATCACCGCGGTCGTCGTGCCCGCGCCCCACACCGCGCCGAACACGATCGTCAGCAACAGCGCGGGAAAGGCGAGCGCGACGTCGGTCGCTCGCATGAGGACCTGGTCGACCCAGCCGCCCCGCATGCCGGCCAGCACCCCGACGGGCACACCGATCACCATGGCGATGACAACGGCCGCGACACCCACGAGGAGGCTGATCCGCGCGCCGTACATCAGCAGGCTCACCACGTCCCGCCCGTACAGGTCGGTGCCGAGCGGGTGCGCGGAGGTCATTCCGAGCAACCGCCCGGCCGGGTTCACCGGGATGGGGTCGTACGGAGTCCACACCAGCGACACCAGCGCGAGCAGGACCACCAGTACGACGATCGTCCCGCCCGTCACCAGATTGCCGCTGCCGCCGCGCCACGAGCGCCGTCGGCGGCCGGTCGCGCCGGATTCGGACGACACCGCGGGCCGACGCTCCTCAGCACGTGCGTGCGGGGGTGCGCTTCCAGTCATGACGAGGCCTCTCTGAGTCGAGGGTCGACGACTGTGTAGAGCACGTCGACGACCAGGTTGATCAGGAGCACGGCGGTGACGACGACCATGACGATCCCCTGCACGGCCAGCATGTCCCGGTTGGCTGCCTTCTCGAGCAACATGGAACCGAGTCCGTTGATCACGAAGACTTTCTCGACGACGACGGCGCCGATCAGCATGTGACCCAGCTGCACCCCGGAGATGGTGAGCACCGGGATGGCCGCGTTGCGAAGACCGTGACGGACCAGGGCCTCGGGCGCGGTGAATCCCTTGCCGCGGGCCGTGCGGAGGTAGTCCTCCTGCATGACGTCGAGCACCGAGGACCGCACATAGCGCGAGATCACCGCGGCCTGCACGAACCCGAGGGCCACCACCGGCAGCAACAGGTGCGCCAGCGTGGATCCGAGACCCTCGTCCGGTCGTGCCCAGCCACCCGCCGGGAGCCAGCGCAACTGCACCGCGAACACGGTGATGAGCAGCAGTCCCGCGAGGAACGCGGGAACCGCGATGCCGACCTGGCTGAGCGCGCTGAGCAGGACCCCGTCCGGCCGCTTGCGCCGCACAGCCGCCACCACACCGAGCGGTACGGCGATGATGAGCGCCACCGCCATTCCACACAGGACCAGCACGGTCGTGATCCCGAGCCTGCTGAGCAGCTCTGCCCCGATGGGGGCGTTCGTCACCGGCGACGTCCCGAAGTCACCGGCCAGCAAGCCACCGATCCAGTCCAGGTACTGCACGAGCAAGGACTGGTCCAGTCCCATCGCCGCCCGCTGCGCGGCGAGCGCCTCGGGAGTAGCCGTGACACCGAGGGCGACCTGGGCGGGATCACCCGGGACCACGGACAGCAACAGGAAAATGATCAGGGACGCGACGAACACGGTGAGCAGGAAGACGCCGATGCGGCGTCCGATGGAGAGGATCATGTCAGCTCCCGCCGTCGGTACGGGAAAGTCGGGTGAGGTCGATGGACTCCGACGACGCATTGGTCGGCACTCCCGTCACCCGGTCCGAGAGAATGTCGATCCAGTCGGTCAGGTAGAGAAAGCCCGCGGCCGCGTCGTCGGCGATGATCCGCGCGTACCGCCTCATGCCCGCGGCGTAGTCCTCCGGCGGCCCGGAGCGCGCCTCCGCCAGTACGGCGTCGGCCTGTGCATTCTGGTAGCCGAAGTAGTAGTTCGGGTTCGAGAACTGCCGAATGTCCTGTGGCTCGGCGTGAATGATCACGGCCAGTTGATAGTCGTGTGAGGTCAGCACCTCACCGAGCCACACCGCGGGGAACTCCAGGATTCGCATGTCCACCCGGAAGCCGGCAGCCTCCAGATAGGACTGGACGGTCTGCCCGGTTCGAACGTACTGCGGCAGATTCGGCACCTTGAACGAAATGGTGGGATGCGGCGTCCCGGCCTCCGCGAGCAGCTGGCGGGCTCGTTCCGGATCGTAGGGGTACGGCTCGGGCCGATCCTCGTACCAGGGGTCGGTCGGCGGTACCATCGACGAGATCATGGTCCCGCGCCCTTCGGCCGCGACGGCCCGCACGCCGTTCGCGTCGATCGCGTGGATCACCGCCTGCCGGACCCGCTTGTCGTCGAAGGGCGCGGTTCGGTTGTTCATCGACAGGACCATCTCGCCGTTCGTCGTCCCCGTGGTGACCCGGAAGGCGGGTGTGTCGTCGAACTGGGGCAGCAACTGAGGGGCGTCGACACCCAGCGCCGCGTCCGCCCCACCGGTCATCAGTGCGTTCGTCTGCGCCGTGGGGTCGGTGTAGTAGTCCAATGTGATCCGGCGCAGCGGCGGCGGGCCGCCCCAGTAGTCGTCGTTGGCGACCAGCCGCATGGTGGCGCCGGGATCGTAGCTCTCCACGACGTAGGGGCCGGTGCCGTTGGTCCGCGTGGTCAGCCGGTCCACGTCGTTCTCGGGGTAGATCGTGCCCGGCCGCGTCGCCAGGGTGGTGAGCAGAGCGTTGTCCGGCTCAGCGATCCGGATGCGCACGACATCGGGTGCCACGACCTCGGTCGCCGTGATTCCGGACAGGTTCTTGGCGACACCGTTGGTCCACTCCGGCAACCGGTCGAAGCTGAACTTCACGTCGTCGGCGGTCATGGGCCGCCCGTCCGAGAACCGAACACCGTCCCGGAGTTCGAAGGTGTACGCGGTCCGGTCCGCGCTCACCGTCCAGGACTCGGCGAGCAACGGTTGGATACGACCCTCGTCGTCGACCTTCACGAGCGTCTCGTAGACGTTGTAGAGCAACGCCTGAGCGATCGAGGCGCCGGCGTCGCGGGTGTAGTCGAGGTGCGCGGGCGCCCGGCTCAGCGCGATCGTCACCTCGCCGGGCGCGGACGCCGACGGTGCGGGACCCACGGCGCATCCCGCCAACGGCAGCATGAGCGTGAGCACGAGAAGGACGATGTTCCGCCGCCGTTTTCCCCTGATCGACCCGGGGGCGCGGCGTCCCCGCGCAGACGTGGGGCGCGCAGGCGCTCGGTTCATAGCGCGGCTCCTTCGCTGGGACTGCGTCGGTCGGACCTCGTGGGGGGCGGATGTGTCGTGCGTCATCCTGGTTACTGGTCTTACCAGCTGCCCCGTAAGCTAGCCCACACCGTCCGGGCTGTACAGAAAAAACTGCCGACCGATGCGGATAGCCAGACCCCGTCGGGGGCTCGTGCGCCGGACGTCGAGAAGCGTCGATGTGGAGAGGTGGGCGATGAACGCCAGCCGACTGGAACCGTCATTCGCCGGGGTCATCGGGCGGACCCATTACGACTCTCGCCCGGACTGGCCGGCGCCGAAAGCGCTGCCCGAGGGCACGCCGAACGTCGTGTTCGTGGTTCTCGACGACGTGGGCTACTCGGACCTGGGCTGCTTCGGTTCCGCGCTCCGGACCCCCGTGATGGACGGGCTCGCCGCGAACGGCGTGCGCTTCACGAACTTCCACACCACCCCGCTGTGCTCGCCGACCCGCGCATCGCTGCTCACCGGACGCCACCACCACAGCGTCGGCATGCGGATGCTGTCCAACTTGGATACAGGCTTTCCCAGCGGCCGCGGCCGTGTCTCCACATCGGCCGCCACCCTCGCCGAGATGCTGCGGCCCGCGGGCTTCAGCACGATGTGCGCCGGCAAGTGGCACCTCACGCCAGGTGAGCAGACCTCCGCGGCAGGCCCCTTCGACCAGTGGCCGCTCGGGCGCGGTTTCGAGCGCTACTACGGCTTCATCGACGCGGAGACCGACAGCTTCTACCCGGAACTGACCAGGGACAACACTCACGTCGACCAGCCTCGGACACCGGCCGAGGGCTATCACCTGTCCGCCGACATCGTGGACAACGCGATCACCTTCGTCACCGACCAGACGTCGATCACTCCCGAGAAGCCGTTCTACCTGCACCTGGCTTTCGGGGCCGCGCACGCTCCCCACCAGGCACCACAGGAGTTCCTGGAGGCGCAGCGCGGCCGCTTCGACGAGGGCTGGGATGCCGAGCGGGCCCGCCGGCTCCGCCGCCAGATCGAGCTCGGCCTGCTGCCCGAGGGCACCGAAGCGGCCCCGCGCAACGAGGGTGTCCGGCCGTGGGACGAGCTCGGCGACGACGAGCGTCGGCTCGCCTGCGCGCTGCAGGAGGCCTACGCGGCGATGGTCGAGCACACCGATCACCAGCTCGGTCGCTTCATCGAGCACCTGCGTGAGCTCGGAAGGCTCGACAACACCGTCCTCGTCCTGCTGTCCGACAACGGCGCCAGCCCCGAGGGCGGCGCTCACGGCTGCCTGAACACGACCGCCTTCCAGAACGGGATCCCGGAGGACGTCGAGGAGAACATCCGGCGCATCCCGACGATCGGGACCGCACTGTCGCAGACCAACTATCCCTGGGGCTGGGCACAGGTCAGCAACACCCCGTTCAAGTGGTACAAGCAGTACACCCACGAGGGCGGTGTACGGACGCCGCTCATCGTGCACTGGCCCGACGGCGGGTTCGACCGCGGCGGAGTGCGGCATCAGTTCCAGCACGTCGTGGACGTCCTGCCGACCGTGCTGGGGTTCGTCGGCGTCCCGGTGCCCACGACACTGGGCGGAGTGGATCAGATGCCCGTCCACGGTGCCGACATGGCCGGCGTGCTGCGTCGCGCGGACGCCCCGGGCGAGCGCCGCACCCAGCACTTCGAGATGTTCGGCCACCGGGCGATCTGGCACGAGGGCTGGAAGGCCGTCGCCCGCCACACGCGCGGGGCGCCGTACGAGGACGACGTCTGGGAGCTCTATGACACCGCCGCCGATCCCACCGAGCTCCACGACCTGGCGGGCCGGCATCCCGAACGCGTCGCGGAGCTGGAGCGGGTGTTCTGGCAGCAGGCCGAGCGGTACGAGGTCCTACCGCTCGACGACCAACGCTTCGCCGTGCGCGCCAAGGTTCCGCACGCGGGCTCACCGCGGATGCGCCGTCGGTTCGTCTACCACGCCGGGATGAGCCACGTCCCGGTCATGGTCGCCCCGCCGACGATGGACGTCAGCCACGACATCACCGCTGTCGTCCGGCACCGGGAGGTCACCGATGACGGTGTGCTGGTCGCGCTCGGCGGGGTGAGCAGCGGCTACGTCCTGTACCTCCAGTCGGGTCACCTCCTGTACGAGTACAACCACGTCGGCACCCGATACGAGCTGCGTTCCGACCGGCCGGTGCCGGCCGGGCCCAGTGAGCTGGGGTTCCGTTTCCGGCGGACCGGACCGCGCGAGGGGGTCGGCCAGCTGCTGATCGACGGCGCGGTCCGCGACGAGCTGCCGTTCCCGGCGGTGCTGCCCGACTTCCTCGGTTTCGAAGGGCTCGACGTCGGCAAGGACGCCGGGTCACCGGTGAGCACCCGCTACCAGGGCCCGTTCCCCTTCACCGGCGACCTGGCACGGATCGTGTTCGACCTGCCGGAAGGACCGCCCGGAGTGCTGCCCGAGCGCCTCGACTAGTCACCGGGACCAGGAGCCGACTGGTAAAATCGCAGCTCGGTCACGCCGCCACCCTGGGTCCAACGGCGCCGTCGCCGCCGGGGAAGCATGTGAGCATGGAGGACAGGGTCGTGGAGTTCTCCGAGGTCACCAAGCGCAGCGCCTACGAGTCGATCGTCGCGCAGATCGAGCAGGCGATCGATGAGCGCAAGTTCCAGGTGGGCGACCGCCTGCCGAGCGAGCGGCGGCTGATGGAGCAGTTCGGGGTCAGCCGCCCCACGGTGCGCGAAGCGATGCGCGTTCTCCAGGCCACCGGCGTGCTGTCCTCGGGTGCCGGGGATCCGCGAGGCCCCCAGGTACTCGGCTACTCCCCCGTGGTCCTTCGCAAGTCACTCGGCCGGCTGGCGCGGACCGGCTCGACCTCACGGGTCGAGCTCCTGCAGTTCCGGCTCTCCCTCGAGTCCACCGGTTGCCTGCTCGCCGCGCACAACCGCACCGACCAGGATCTCGCCGACATGCGGACGGCGCGCACAGCGATCCTCGGCATCGCCCAGCCAGGTTCCGAGGCGGGCCGCATCATCGAGGCGTACCAGGCGACGATCCGGCGCGCCTCCGGCAATCAGCTGATCGAGATCACCGGTGCAGTCCTCGCCGGGGTGATCGGCGAACTCGTCGACCAGCGACTCGAGTCAGCGCCCCAGGATCGTGCCGAGCGGATCCGGGTGGCCGACCATTACGCGGGGCAGGTCCTCCAGGCCATCGAGGTGAAAGACGGAGCCCGGGCCGCCCACGCGGTGAGGACCGGCATCGTGGCGTACTACGACGACGACCTCAGCGCCGAGGAACGCGCTGCGATCGCGCCGGTGCTCACGGCGTAGCCGAGCAGGCTCGGGGTCTGGACAGCGACACTGCCGACCCTTCGACACTGTGTTCAGAGGTCGGCACACCGCCCGACACAGTGCCGGTCCCGGGTGTGCGCCCGCCCACCGCATGATCGTCGCAAGTGACGAGCCTTCCCGCCGAAGCCCGTTGAGGCACTCGGCTGACCACACTCACCCGAGGTGACGAGATGACGACCACCGAGCAGTCCGTCGCGAGCACGCCGAGCCCGGCCGCGGACAGCGCCGCACGCAACCTGTGGATGCACTTCGCGCGGATGGGCGACCACCCGGCCCGCCCGGTGCCGGTGATCACCCGCGGCGAGGGCGCCTACATCTACGACGACCGCGACCGCCGCATCCTCGACGGCCTCTCCGGCCTGTTCGTGGTCCAGGCCGGCCACGGGCGGCGCGAACTGGCCGACGCCGCGGCGACGCAGGCCGAGACACTCTCGTACTTCCCCGTCTGGGGGTTCGCCACACCGCCGGCGGCCGAGCTCGCCGAGCGGCTCGCCGACCTCGCCCCCGGCGACCTGAACCGGGTCTTCTTCACCACCGGCGGCGGCGAGGCCGTCGAATCGGCGTGGAAGGTGGCCAAGCAGTACTTCAAACTGCGCGGAGAACCGGCCAAGCACAAGGTGATCAGCCGGGCCGTCGCCTACCACGGCACGCCACAGGGCGCGCTCGCGATCACCGGCGTGCCGAAGATGAAGAAGGACTTCGAGCCGCTGACGCCGGGCGCGTTCCGTGCGGCGAACACCAACGCCTACCGCAACCCGCAGTTCGACGGCGATCCGGAAGGGTTCGGCCGCTGGGCGGCGGACCGCATCGAGGAGGCCATCCTGTTCGAGGGCCCCGAGACGGTGGCCGCGGTGTTCCTCGAGCCCGTGCAGAACTCAGGCGGTTGCCTCACTCCGCCCCCCGGCTACCTCGCCCGAGTCCGGGAGATCTGCGATCGGCACGACGTTCTGCTCGTGTCCGATGAGGTCATCTGCGCCTTCGGCCGGCACGGCCACACGTTCGCCTGCACCAAGTTCGGCTTCGTGCCCGACATCATCACCTGCGCCAAGGGCATGACCTCGGGCTACAGCCCCATCGGCGCGATGATCGCGAGCGAGCGCGTGATGGAGCCGTTCCTCGCCGACAAGGTCTCCTTCGCCCACGGCTACACCTTCGGCGGGCACCCGGTGTCCGCCGCGGTGGCGTTGGCGAACCTCGACCTGATCGAGCGGGAACGGCTCAACCAGCGGGTCCTCGACAACGAGCAGGCGCTCGGCGACACGTTGCGGAAGCTGCTCGACCTTCCGATCGTCGGTGATGTTCGCGGCGACGGGTACTTCTGGGCGATCGAACTGGTGAAGGACAAGTCCACCAGGGAGACCTTCGACGCCGCGGAGCGGGAACGCCTCGTCCGGGGCTTCCTGCCGGCCGCACTGTTCGGCAATGGGCTCTACTGCCGCCCGGACGACCGCGGCGACGTGGTGATCCAGCTCGCGCCGCCGCTGATCTGCGGCCCGGCCGAGTTCGCCGAAATGGAGCAGATCCTGCGCCAGACGCTCACCGACGCCGCCGGCGTTCTCTGAATCTGCTCACCTAGGAGAGTCGATGATCACCTTGTACCACTGGGCCGACGGCCAGAAGGTCGACGGCAAGTCCGGCCGGTTCTCGGACGTCACCAACCCGGCGACCGGTGAGGTCACCGCGTCGCTACCGCTCGCCTCGTCCGAGGAAGCCGACGAGGTGATCGCGGCGGCCGCGGCCGCGTTCCCGGCGTGGCGGGACACCTCGCTGGCCAGCCGGTCGCAGATCCTGTTCCGGTTTCGCGAGCTGCTCAACGCGCGCTCGGCCGAACTGGCCGCCATCATCACCTCCGAACACGGCAAGGTCCTCTCCGACGCCGCCGGTGAGGTCGCCCGTGGCCAGGAGGTCGTGGAGTTCGCGTGTGGCGCGCCGCATCTGTTGAAGGGGTCGTCGACGGAGAACGCGTCGACGAACGTGGATGTGGCCTCGATCCGGCAGCCGCTGGGCGTCGTCGGGATCATCTCCCCGTTTAACTTCCCTGCCATGGTGCCGATGTGGTTCTTCCCGATCGCGATCGCCGCGGGAAACACCGTGGTGCTCAAACCGTCGGAGAAGGTTCCGACCGCCGCGTTGTGGATCGCCGAGTTGTGGAAGGAGGCGGGTCTGCCCGACGGCGTGTTCAACGTCCTCAACGGTGACAAGACCGCCGTCGACGCCCTGCTGAGTTCGTCCGACGTAAAAACGATCAGCTTTGTCGGATCGACCCCGATCGCCCGCTACGTCTACGAGACCGGCACCGCGCACGGAAAAAGGGTGCAGGCCCTGGGCGGTGCGAAGAACCACATGGTGGTGCTGCCCGACGCCGACCTGGACCTGGCGGCCGACCAAGCGATCAACGCGGGCTTCGGCTCGGCCGGTGAGCGATGCATGGCGATCTCGGCACTGGTGGCCGTGGGCGATATCGCGGACACTCTCGTCTCGAAGATCAAGGACCGCGCGGTCGCACTGCGCACCGGGGACGGAACTCGCGGGTGTGACATGGGGCCGCTGGTGACGTCCGTTGCGCAGCAGCGTGTTTCGGCCTACATCGACGCGGGCGAGTCGGCGGGCGCCACGCTGGTGGTCGACGGGCGTCAGGGATCGTTCGACGCCACCGGGTCCGGGTTCTTCGTGGGCCCGACTCTGTTCGACCACGTCGAGACCGGCATGTCGATCTACACGGACGAGATCTTCGGACCGGTGCTCTCGGTGGTCCGCGTGGACAGCTACGAGGACGCCGTCGAGCTGATCAACGCGAACCCGTACGGCAACGGGACCGCGATCTTCACCAACGACGGTGGTGCGGCGCGCAGGTTCCAGAACGAGGTCCAGGTCGGGATGATCGGCATCAACGTGCCGGTGCCCGTCCCGATGGCCTACTACTCCTTCGGGGGCTGGAAGAACTCACTGTTCGGCGACACCCACGCCCACGGCACCGAGGGATTCCACTTCTTCACCCACGGCAAGGTCGTGACCTCCCGCTGGCCCGCCCCATCGCACGGCGGCATCAACCTGAACTTCCCGCAGAACACCGTACCGGGCACCACCGCGATCACCAGGTCCGTGACGAAGCCGCGGTGGCAGAGTCACCAGGCGAACGCCGAGTAGGACAGGGTCACCGTCGAGTCAGAGCCAGGTTCGCGGCGACGCACGTCGCCGCGAACCCTCTCCCGCCGGCGCGAAGGGCCGGTCCGCTCAGTCCGAACCGGCCGGACAGGTGATCACACCCCGCTCCCTGAGCTCGGCGACCCGGTCGGGCCGGACACCGAGCTCCTCCAGGACTTCGAGCGTGTGCTCGCCGAGTTCCGGCGGCGGCAGCCCGCGGTCGCCGCGCGCGCCGTCGACGGTGATCGGCGTGTCCACGAGCCGCAACCCGTCGATCGGTGAACCGGGGACGGCGCGCAGCAGATCCAGCGCGGCGAGCTGGGAATCCGTGGCCAGGTCGGCGATCGAGCGCACCCGGCTGCAGGGAATGCTCCTGGCCTGCAGGCGTTTCTCCCATTCCCCTGCCGGACGTCGCCGCAGCGCCGGAGCGAGCAGCCCGCACAGCTCGAAACGGTGGGCGACGCGGTCGGGGTTGGTGGTGAACCGCGGATCCGTGACGAGCTCGGGCAGCCCGAGCTCACCGGCGAGCCTGCGGAAGAGCTCGTCGTTGGGCGCGGCGAGCATGAGCCGGTGGTCCGCGGTGTCGAAGACCTCGTAGGGCGAGATGAACGGGGTCGCGGTTCCCTGGCGGCGCGGGGCGACTCCGGTGCCGAGGTAGCCGGCCAGGTGGTAGGACAGCCACCACGTGGCGGTCTCGAAGAGACTGCTCCGCACGTGAGCGCCCCGCCCGGTCCGCTCCCGGTCGGCGAGTGCGGCCTGGATGCCGACCACGCTCCAGATCGCGGCCCCGAGGTCGATCGCGCCGATGCCGAGGCGCACCGGGTCCGCGTCCGGATCGCCGGTGAGATCCATGATTCCGGTGTCCGCCTGCAGGATCGGGTCGTAGCCGGGCAGCTCGCTCTTGGGCCCCCGGTCGCCGTAGGCACTGATGGAACAGTAGACCAGGCGTGGATTCGTCTCGGCGAGTTCCTCGTAGCCGAGGCCGCGGCGGGACAGCGCTCCTGGCTTGAAGCTCTCCACGACCACGTCGGCGGAGGCGGCGAGGGCACGCACGATCTCCCGGCCACCCGGGTCGTCGAGGTTCACGGCGACGCTTCGCTTGTTCCTGTTCGCCGCCAGGTAGGTGGCGCTGCGACCGTCCCACTCCGGTGGACGCCACCTCCTGGTGTCGTCGCCACCGGCGGGGTGCTCGATCTTCGTGACCTCGGCGCCGAGGTCCCCCAGGGTCATGGTGCAGAAGGGACCGGCGAGGTTGCGGGTGAGGTCCAGTACGCGTATTCCGCGCAGCGTCGTCGCCAGACTCATCGCCAATCCTCCTCTTGTGAGGAACATTTGTACGCTGTTACGGTACACCAATTCAGCGGTCTGGAGGGTCGCATGACGGAGCGGAGCGCTCGGGCGGGACAGCGGGAACGCAACCCCATCGCGGCACTGTCCCGAGTGCTCGCAGCGCTCGCCGAGTCCGAACACGACAGTGTGGGTGTCCGGGAACTGGCCAGGATTCTCAACTCCGCACCCAGTTCGGTGCATCGCACGCTCGCGGCCGCACAGGAGGTCAGCCTCGTCTCGCCCAACGCGGCCGACCGCTGGGAACTCGGCTGGGAGCTGCACCGCATCGCCTCGCTGGCCGCCCGCAAGACGCCGTACCGCGCCGCGGCGGCCGACATCCTCGACGACCTCGCGACGAGCACCGGCGAATCGGCACTGCTCGCCGTCTACGACGCGAAGCGACTGGCCAGGATGTGGGTCGCCACCGCGGCGAGCAAGCACAGCGTCCGCTTCGTTCCCCGGCTCTACGAGTGGTTGCCCGCGCACGCGGGAGCGGGCGGGCTCGCGATCCTGGCCCACCGCCCCGAAACCGAACTCGACGAACTGCAACGGCGCGGCCTCGGCAGGTTCACCGAGACCACGATCACCAGCCGCGCGGAGCTCGACCAGGTACTGGACCAGGTGCGCGCGGACGGGTACCGAATCAGCCGCAACGAGGTCAATCTCGGCGCCGTCGGGGTCGCCGCGCCGATCACGACGCACACCGGCGTGACGAGCAGTCTCGCGCTGATCGTCCCGCAGCAACGGTTCACCACCGCGATGGAACGCGAGCTGCCCGCTCGCGTGCTCAACGCGGCCGAGAAGCTCGCGCAACGGCTCGGTGACCCGGTTTTCGGGTTGCCCCACGAAGGAACGGAAAGCTGACCGTTTGTCCATAATAGACAGGAGCGGACTGGCGCGCGCGGTGGCCTGACCGTGGCCGCCGTGTCCCGGTCGCGCACACCGAGAGGGAGACCGATGAGCGTTCCCGTACTCGATCTCGCGAACGACCCGGCGCTGCGCGGCAGCCAGCAGGGCGAGGCGCTGCGCGCCGACATCGAACACAACATCGCGCTATACCTCGACGTGTTCGCGAGCCTCGGCCTGGACATCGAGGAGCTCACGGAGCAGGCCCTGTGCTGGCTACCCCACCTGCGGCGCCAGGACGCCGAGTTCAGCGCGGAGGTCGAGGGCATCGCCGAGGGGGCTGCCCGCCCGCTCGCCGAGGTGGTCATGCTCAACGTCCGCTACGAGCTGATCATCGGCATGCTGGCGCGTCGCGGCCGCGCACCGGCCGGTGTCGACGGGTGCACGTCATTCGGTCTGCTCGCCCACCGCAGCGACACCGGAACCCCGGTGCTCGGCCAGAACTGGGACTGGATGCCCGGCGCGCGCACCTACGTCGCGCGGGTACGCAGGACAGGCGGGCCGGACTTCCTCGGCCACGCCGAGGCCGGAACCGGAGCGGCGACCCAGCAGGGAGTCAACGAGCACGGCATCGGCGTGGTCATCAACGCGCTCATGGCGGCAGGCGACTCCCGCCACCCCTACCAGCGGCCGTTCCGGCTCCGGGTGCGCGACATCCTCAGCGCGACCACGCTCGGCCAGGCGATCAAGGCCGTGTCCGGCAGCAACCGGACGGTGTCGATGAACTTCCTGATCGGCCATCGGCTCGACGAGATCGTCGACATCGAGGCGGGACCGGACACGGCGGCCTGCCTGCTGCCCGCCGACGGAATCCTCACCCACGCCAACCACTTCGCGCGGCTGGACATCGACAGCAACGCGCTGCGCGAGTGGCCGAGCACGGTGTATCGCGGCCCTCGGCTGGACCGGCTGTTGCGCCGCCACGCCACGCTCGACCGCAAGCACCTCCACGAATGCCTCGCCGACCCGCTGCTCTGTGCCAGGGCCGACCCGGACACCCCCGGGAGCACGGCGACCCTCAACGCCATCCTGATCGACCTCGAACGCAGGTCGGTCGCGGTCACCGCGGGGCCGCCGGACACCCACGAGTTCGACGAGCACCTCCTCGATCCCTGATCAGCGACTCGCCAGCGCCACCGGAAGGGGAACCACCGCATGGAGTCATTCGACGTCGCCGTCGTCGGCATGGGCGCGCTGGGCAGCGCCGCCGCCTATCACCTCGCGCGCAAGGGCGTCGAGGTCGTCGCGTTCGAGCAGTTCGAACTCGGCCACGTGCGCGGAGCCTCGCACGACACCTCGCGCATCATCAGGACCTCGTACGGGGCGCCACAGTACGTCCGCCTCGCGAAGTCGGCCTACGAGGACTGGGCCGACCTCGAGAAAGTCGCGGGCGAACGGTTCGTGACCACAACCGGCGGTCTCGTCTTCTGCCCGGTGGACGGAACCGTCTCCGCCGACGACTTCGCGACGAGCCTTACCGCCGAGGACGTCTCCTACGAACTGCTGCGGCCGGAGGACGTGCACGCCCGCTGGCCGCAGTTCCGGATCCCGGACAACGTGCAGACGGTCTACACCCCCGACACCGGCATCGTCAACGCGTCCCGCTCGGTCGCCGCACTGCAGATGCAGGCGAGGGCACACGGCGCCGTGATCAAGGCCCGCACTCCGGTGCACCGCCTGTCCCCCGGCGACTCCGGCGTCGTCCTGCACACCGAGCACGGCGACGTGCACGCGAGAAAGGTCGTCCTCGCGACGGACGCGTGGACCAACACCTTGCTCGAGCCGCTCGGCGCCGCCATCCCGCTGGTCACCATGCAGGAGCAGGTCACCTACTTCAAACCGGCGGAGGTGGACGCGTTCGACCGCGAGCGCTTCCCCGTGTGGATCTGGGAGGACGCCGAGTGTTTCTACGGATTCCCGACCTACGGCGAACCGACGATCAAGGCCGCACGCGATGCGTCCTACAACCTGATGAGCCCGGACGAGCGTACTTTTGTGCCGTCACCGGAACTGCTCGAGCAGCTCTCGTCGTTCGTGCGCGGCCTCATTCCCCACAGTGGACAGTCGCTGCGCACTGTGACCTGTCAGTACGCGCTCACCCCGAACCGCCGGTTCGTCATCAGCCCCGTGGGCAAGCACCCGGACATCATCGTCGGGCTGGGAGCCGGGCACGCCTTCAAGTTCACGCCGGCGATCGGCCGGGTACTGGCCGAGCTCGCGACCGACGGCAGCACCAGCGAGGACATCTCCACCTTCACCGAACCGGCCCCGGCCGCGTAGCGGCACGGGTTCCGCGTCGCGAGCCAGGACAGGAGGCCGTTGATGCCCACAGCACCAGCCGATCCCGTGCTCGACCGCGCCCCGGGCGAGGTCCGGGACATCCGATGCGCGCACGGCGGGCACGGGACGACGCGGTATCGCCGCGTCGCCGGAACTCCCGGATCGCCGTTCTACACAGTGGATTGGGAGTTTCCCGCCGGCACCAGCGAGGGGCCGCACGACCACCGTGCCGACGGGATCGGCGTCGAGCACTACCACGTCGTTGGCGGGACACTCGTGATCGTCGTGGACGGAGTCCGGCACGAACTCGGCGAGGGAGACGCACTCGCGATCCCGCGGCAGCCGGTGCGGGAGGTCCGCAACGAGTCGCACCACGCGGCCCGGCTGTTGCTGGTGGTCGAACGACTGAAACCCGTCGGCCAAAGATCTTGACGCACACGGATTCCGGGCTACTCTACCTGTTTAAGCGTACGCATGTTCGCTTGTAGCGACACGGTTTTCCGTGACGTCAACGGAGGCAACGCCGCCGCACGGGCCGCAGCGCGGTCGCGGTGACCAGGCCGCACCGCGCGCGGCAGAGCCACACCCCAGGTAGCCGGGGCACCGACCCCACCACCATCTACCTCGAGGACTCTCATGACGAACAAGGTTCGAGCGCTCGGCGTCGCGGCCGCTGTCACCGTCGGGCTCTCCGCGTGCACCACGGGCGGCGCCGGCGGCACGGGCACGATCCAGACCGCGATCAACGCCGCTCCGACGACGTTCAGCCCGTGGACGGCGGAGACCCGGGACGACTACGACGTCAGCCGCCTGCTGTTCGACACACTCGTGCGGCGCGGCGCGGACAACAAGATCGTGCCCGCGCTGGCGACCTCCTGGGAATCGACGCCGACCGAGGCGTCGTTCACCATCCGCGACGGAGCCACGTGTGCGGACGGCACTCCGATCACGGCCGAGGTGGTCCAGAACTCGCTGCACGCGATGGCGACGGCCGAGGGCTCCGTGTTCCGGAAGATCGTGTTCGGACCGGGCCGGCCGACGATCTCGGCCGACAACGCGGCGAAGACCGTGACCGTCGAGCTGGCACAGCCGTGGCAGGACCTGGTGCAGGGGATGAGCCTCGTGGCCACCGGCATCGTCTGCCCCGCCGGCCTGGAGAACCCCGAGGGACTGCGTCGGGGCTCGGTCAAGGGCGCGTTCTCCGGGCCGTACGTGCTCAGCGCCAGCTCGCACGGTGTGTCCTACACCTTCGCACTGCGCAAGGGTTTCACGGGCTGGCCGGACTACGGTGACACGGCGTCACGGGGCAAGCCGGCACAGACCGTCCAGGTCGACGTGATGCCGAACGGATCCTCGCGGGCGAACGCTCTGCTCACCGGCGGCATGGACATCGGGACGATCAGCACGCAGGACATGACCCGCTTCGACGGCGACGAGGGCTACACCGCGCAACGGCTGCCCTCCAGCAGCCTGTTCGTGCTCTTCAACGAACGTGAGGGCACCGTCTTCGCCGACGAGGAGGTCCGCAGGGCGGTGGTCCAGACGTTGAGCCGCAAGTCGTTCAACAGTGCCGCGACCGCGGGTCTGGGAGATCTCGCGACCACGTTCAGCCACGACGCGGTCCCCTGCGCCAGCACCGATTCCTCCGTCCTCATCGAACAGGACGTCGAGGCGGCCAAGCCGGTGTTGCGCGGCAAGACGATCCGGATCCTCGGGCTGGAGGTGATCGGGCCGCAGGGCGCGGGCAACACCTACATCGCCGAGGCGCTGCGCGCGGCCGGGGCCACGGTGGAGATCGACAACGTCGACGTCGCCACGTGGTCGACCACCGGTACGGGCGAACCCGACGCGTGGGACCTCACCGTCTTCGCCGGGATCAACGCGGGCGGCACGATGTACGGCGCGCTCTCGCCCGTGGTGGGGCCACCGACCGAGGCGGGCGGAGCGAACTGGTCGGGCACCGAGCACAAGGACGTGCTGGCGATGGTCGACGAGGCGATGCGGGAGCCCGACGACCGCACGAGATGCGGTATCTACCAACGGGTCCAGGAGACGCTGATCGAGGGGGCGCACGTGATGCCCCTGTCCTATCTCCCCGCTCAGCTCACCACCCGGTCCGGCTTCTCGGTTCAGGTCCACAACGACCAGGTCGACGTGGCGACGATGCAGATCGACGGCGAGGGCTGAGCCGTGAGCATCTCGCAGTCACCCCACCCAGTGCCGCGGACGGCCCTGCGGGACAGTCCGTGGTTGCGGTTCGGGCTCCAGCGGCTGACCGGGCTGCTGGTGTCGTTCGTCCTGCTGGTGACGGTGACGTTCGTGATCATCCCGCTCATCCCGGGGGACCCGGCGGCGGCCATCGCGGGCCCGGAGGCCAGCGGAGCGGAGATCGCGCGGATCCGCGGGGAGCTCGGACTGGACCAGCCCCTGCACGTCCAGTTCTTCGACTACGTCGGCGGGCTGCTGACTCTGGACCTCGGGACGTCGTTCGCGAGTGGACAGGACGTCTCGGCCATGATCCTCGCCCGGCTGCCGTTCACCGGGCAGCTGGCGCTGTTCGCCATCCTGCTGACGCTGATCGTCTCGGTGCCGGTGGGCATGCTGGTCGCCGTCCTCACCCACGGCGGGCGCAGGCCCTGGCTCGACCACGTGTTCAACGCGGTGACGAGCCTGGTCTACTCGGTGCCCCAGTACGTGATGGCCACGCTGCTCGTCTCGGTCTTCGCCGTCGGCTTCCGGATCTTTCCGGCGGCCGGAGCGGAAACCCTGCTGTCATTGGTACTTCCGACACTGGCGCTCATGCTGCTGCCCATCTGCGTCGTCTCCCGGGTGGTACGCCGCGAGACCACGGTCGTGCTGGACCAGGACTACATCCGCACCGCACGGGGGTGGCGGATCGGCAGGGTCCGCATGTTCGGCCGGTACGTGCTGCCGAACGTCATCACCACCACCCTCACCCTGTCCGGCCTCATCCTGGCCTCGCAACTCGGTGGTGCGGTGGTCATCGAGACGGTGTTCGCGTGGCCGGGGCTGGGACAGGGCATCGTCGACGCCTTCCTGGCGCGCGACTACCCCGTCATCCGGGGCACGATCCTCGTCCTCGGCCTGCTGGCGACCCTGATCATCATCGTGGTGGACGTCATCCTCGCGATCGTCGACCCCCGCACGGTGGAGGCCGACCATGACTAAGCTCGCGCGCCGAGGGCTGTGGACTCCGTCCATGGCCGGTGGCCTCCTGCTCGGCCTGGGCCTGCTCGTGGCCGCGATCCTGGCACCGGTGCTGCTGGCGGAGCCCGCCGAGCAGCTGACCGACGCGGCCGGGCAACCACCCAGCGCCGAGCACTGGCTGGGCACGGACAACCTGGGACGCGACAACCTGGCCAGGGCGCTGGTGGCCACCCGCCTCACCCTGCTGATGACGGCGGGCGCCACGGCGATCGCCGTCGTGGGCGGCATCGTCGTGGGCGTGGGGGTCTGGCTGTCGGGGCCGCGGGTCCGCAAGGTCGGACTGCGGCTGCTGGAAACGGCGGTGGCCTATCCCAGCCTGATTTTCGCACTGGTCATCGCGGCCATCCTGCGGCCAGGGGTCGTCTCGAGCGTCGTCGCGATCGGAGTGGCGGGCATCCCGAGCTTCGCGCGGCTGACGGCGAACCTCGCGGCGAAGATCTCCACCACCGACTACGTCACCACGGCCAGGCTGCTCGGGGTCTCGCCGAGGGCCGTCGCCCTGCGCCACGTGCTGCCGAACATGGCCGAGCCGCTGCTGATCCTGGCCACCACGGTCTTCTCGCTGTCGCTGGTGGAGCTGTCGGCGCTGTCGTTCATCGGACTCGGTGTCCAGTCCCCGGACTACGACTTCGGCCTGCTGCTGAACGAGAGTCTCACGCAGATCTACACCCAGCCGACGTCGGTGCTCGGTCCGTCCGTGATGATCGTGCTCACCGGAGTGGCCGTGATGCTGCTCGGGGACGCGCTCGCCGCGAGGGCCAACCCCAGACAAGGCAGGCGGGCCGTGCGCAACCCCGCGGGCCCGCCGGTCGTCGAGATCCCGGACGGGGACACCGCGCTGGTCCGCGTCGAGGACCTGCGCGTCCGGGTTCCCGGCGGCGCGGAGCTCGTCAAGGGGGTCTCGCTGACGATCGAGCCCGGCGAGGTGGTCGGGCTGGTCGGCGAGTCCGGCTCCGGCAAGTCGCTCACCGCCATGTCGGTGGCCGGGCTGCCGCCCGCGGAGCTCGAGGTCCGGGCGGACGTCCTGCGCGTGGACGACCTGAACATGCTGGGGCACCCGGACCGGGGCCGGCTCGGCCGGGAGATCTCGATCATCTACCAGGACCCGGGCACCACGTTCAACCCGTCACTACGGATGGGTGTGCAGCTCACCGAGGTGCTGCGCACACACCTGGGAGTGGGGCGAGGACGGGCCAACAAGCTCATCGCCGACGCGCTGGCGCAGGTGAACATCAGCGAGCCCGAGCGCAGGCTGCGCCAGCATCCGCACAAACTCTCCGGCGGCATGCGACAACGCGGCATGATCGCCACCACCCTGGTCACGACCCCGAAACTGATCGTGGCCGACGAACCGACCACGGCGCTCGACGTCACCGTCCAGCACGAGGTCCTGCGGCAGTTCCGCAGGATCCACCGCGAGCAGGGCGCCGCGATGCTGTTCATCTCCCACGATCTGGGCGTCGTCCAGGAACTGTGCGACCGGATCCTGGTGATGCGCCACGGCGAGATCGTGGAGCAGCTCACGCCCGGCCAGCTGCGCGAGGGCGACGTGCACCACCCCTACACCCAAGCACTCATGGACGCGGTTCTCGTGGTGGACACCTCGCCCGTGCGGCAGGAGTTCTCATGACGACGGTGGACAACACGAACCAGGTACCCGCGAGGGTCGGCACGAGGCCGGCCCTCGAGACCCGCGAGCTGCACGTGTCGTTCGGCCACAACCCGGTACTGCGGGACGTGAACCTCGTCGTGCCGTCCCACACCGCCGTCGGCCTGGTGGGCGAATCCGGATCCGGAAAGTCCACATTGGGCAAGACCGTGGTGGGGATCAACAGGCCACGCCAGGGCCAGGTCCTCGTCGACGGCGAGGACGTGGCCTCCGCGGGCAAGCGCCGTCGTGCCGAGCTGCGGCGCCAGGTTCAGTACATTCCGCAGGACCCCTTCTCCTCGCTGAGTCCTCGGCGCACCATCGGGCAGACCCTCGCCGAGGCCCTCGACCCGGGCAAGGCCAAGACGTCGCAGCACCAGGACCGGATCACCGAGGTGCTCGAGCAGGTCCGCCTCGGCGCCGACGCGATGGGCAAGTACCCGCACCAGTTCTCCGGCGGGCAACGGCAGCGCATCGCGATCGCCCGCGCCCTGATCCTCCAGCCCCGGTTGATCATCGCCGACGAGATCACCTCGGCACTGGACGTCTCTGTCCAGGCCGAGATCCTGACCCTGCTGCGATCGCTGAAAAGCACGACGGAGGCGTCGATGCTGTTCATCTCCCACAACCTGGCCGTCGTCCAGGCGCTGTGCGAGTACGTCGTCGTGCTGTACCAGGGTGTCGTCGTCGAACAGGGCAGTGTGGACGACGTGTACCGCGAGCCCCGGCACGACTACACCCGGGGGCTGCTCGCCTCCGTCCCCGGATCGGAGGGCTTCAGCCTTGACTGACGACAACGGCCCGCCGGTTCCGCAGCCGGGCGTGACGATCGACGGGTGCAACCCGAGCGACTGGGACTCACCGGAGGTCTTCGACCACCTCCGCCGGGGCGGGGTGAGCGCCACCAACGCGACCATCGCCATCTGGGAAGGGTTCACCGAGACCGTCGACGCCACCGCGGCCTGGCACCGCCGGTTCCGGGAGCACGCCGACAAGATCGTGCACGTACGCCGCGCCGAGGACATCCGCGCGGCCCACCGCCAGGACAAGGCGGGGATCATCCTGGGCTGGCAGAACATCTCGCCCATCGGCAACGACCTCGAACGCCTCGAGGCGTTCCACGTCCTCGGCGTGCGCATCGTCCAGCTCGCCTACAACATCAGAAACCTCGTCGCGAACGGGTGCTACGAACCGAACGACGACGGGCTGAGCCTCTTCGGGGTGAAGGCGGTCACCAAGCTCAACGAACTCGGGATCCTCGTGGACCTCTCGCACGTCGGCGACCGCAGCAGCCTGCACGCCATCGAGGTCTCCGAGCAGCCGGTGGCGTTCACGCACACCAACCTCCGTGAGTTCTTCGACAGCCCTCGCAACAAGCCGGCCGAGCTGATCCGTGCCCTGGTCTCGAAGGGCGGTGTGGTCGGCGCGAACGCCTTCCCCCAGTTCCTGCCGAGCGGCTTCGACGCCGACCTCGCCGAGTACCTCGACGGCGTCGAACGGCTCGTGGACGTCGCCGGGGTCGACCACGTCGGCATCGCCTCCGACTTCTGCGAGGGGCGCGGGTGGGACTTCTGGCCATATCTCGGCAGGCTGCACGGCACCACCCCGCACTTCGACATCTCCGTTCCCGCGGCCAACCCGGTGATCAAGGGCCTGCAGGGGAGCTTTGATCTGCCGAACGTCGCCGAGGGCCTGCGGGAGCGGGGCTACCGGGACGACGAGGTCGCCAAGATCATGGGCGGCAACTGGCTGCGCCTCTACCAGACGGTCTGGGGCGCCTGAAGCACGACGACACGCGGAAAGGAGAACGGTGGTCAGCCATCTGTTCGTCAATGCCAAGGTGTTCACCGGCCGCGATGAGACGGACTTCGCGTCCGCGTTCCGGATCACGGACGGATCGTTCAGCTGGGTCGGCGATCACTCGGAGGTTCGCGGCGAGCAGGCCGTCGACCTCGGCGGCCGGACCGTGCTCCCCGGTTTGCTGGACGTGCACACGCATCCGGCCGCGCTGGCCGCCCTCACCGACGCCGTGGACTGCCTGCCGCCGCAGGTGGTCTCGCTGGCTCAGCTGCTGGATCGGCTCCGCACCCACCGCAACCTCGGTGGCGGCGCCGACCAGTGGATCATCGGCAGGGGTTACGACGAAGCGCGCTACCCCGAGGGCCGCTCCCCCACCGCACACGATCTCGACCAGGTGTCGCTCACGCAGCCCGTCATCGTCAAGCGCTGTGACGGCCACACGGCGGTCTGCAACACCCGGGCGCTGGAGCTGGCCGGGATCACCTCGGCCACGCCCGACCCGGTCGGCGCGCGCTTCGAGCGCGACGAACAGGGCCGCCCCAACGGGATCCTGACCGAGCTGGAAGCGGTGCGGGCCGTGGAGCGGCTGCTCCCCGCGCTCGGCGGCGACGACCTGGCAGACCGGCTCGCCGGTC
Organism: Prauserella cavernicola; assembly: GCF_016595675.1. Lineage (GTDB taxonomy): Bacteria > Actinomycetota > Actinomycetes > Mycobacteriales > Pseudonocardiaceae > Prauserella_A > Prauserella_A cavernicola. Next base: position 38,743 of record NZ_JAENJH010000014.1, read on the forward strand.
TCGACGAGCGCTTTCTGTCGCGCGGCATCGTCGGTGTCTGCGACCTGCGCGCGTCGACCCTGCCCGATCCACTGGCGACGTTCCGTGCCGCGCGAGCCCGCGGCCTCCGGCCACGCTGCACGCTGTACCTGGAATGGGATCCGGGCAGGCCACCGGACGACTTGTCCGATGAGGACAGACTGGGCCCGGTGCGGATCGGCGGGCTCAAGCTCTTCATGGACGGCGCGTACTCCAACCGCACGGCCTGGGTGAACGATCCCTATCCGGACTCGTGTGAGCACGGAATCCACACGGTGTCCGACGAGGACGCGCGTGCCGCCGTCGACTGGGCCCGGCGCAACCAGGTCCAGGTCGCGGTGCACGCGATGGGCGACCAGGCACTGGAGCACGTCGTCGAGCTGTTCGGCGAGGCCGAACCGTGGCTGGCTGGCAGGCCCTCCATCCGCCTGGAACACGCGACGCTGGTCTCCGCCGGGCTCATCGAGCGGATCACCAGCGCGAGGATGTCCTTCGGGATCGCGACCCACACGATCTTCCTGTACGCCGAACACGACAGCTACCGCGCCAATCTCAGTGCGGAGCAGGCGCGGGTGGCCTACCCGATCCGTTCGCTGTACCACGGTGTGCGGCCGCTCGCGCTCGCGTCCGACTGCCCCGCGACGGCGTGGAGCGACGCCGACAACGTCTTCGTCTCGGTCAAGGCCGCGGTCGCGCGCCGGGCGTACAACGGCGCCGACATCGGACAGGCCGAGGCGATCACGGTGCCGCAGGCGCTCTCGCTCTACACGGGCAGGGCACGCCACGTCGCCCCGCTCGGCCAGGTCGGGGTGATCGCACCGGGCTACGACGGCAGTTTCGTCGTCCTGGACCGCGACGTCTTCACCGTCGCGCACGAGGACATCGACCAGGTCCGGATCGACCAGACGTGGATCGAGGGAGCGCAGGTGTACGCCCGCTGACGGTCACGACAGGTACGCATCCGCTCGTTCCCCTTCTCCCCCACCACCTTCCAGTCCTAGGGTAGGAGCACTGAGCCGAGGGGTGAATCATGCCGCAGGTGACATCGGTCGACGGCACGGCGATCGGGTACGACCGGCTCAGCGACGACGGCCCCCCGGTGGTCCTCGTCGGTGGCGGACTGGACGACGGCACCGAGAACATCCCCGTGGGGAAGCGCCTGTCGGACACGTTCGCCGTGGTCACCTACCGACGGCGCGGACGCGGCGACAGCGGCGACACGCAGCCGTACTCGGTGCACCGCGAGATCGAGGACCTCGCCGTCGTCATCGAGGCGGCCGGAGGGCGGGCGCACCTGTTCGGCGCGTCCTCCGGCGGGGCGCTCGCCCTGGAAGCGGCCGCCGCCGGGCTGCCCGTCGACCGGATCGCCGTCCACGAAGTTCCCTACCTGCTCGGGGACGCGATGGTCGCCGCGTGGCGCGACTACCTCGCCGACCTCGCGACGGCGCTCGACGCCGACCACCGGGACCAGGCACTGCGACTGTTCATGCGCCTCGCCGGCTCCTCGGACGAGGAGATCGCGGCCGCCGAAACCGCACCGGTCTGGTCGGAGCTGCGAACACTCGCGCCCACACTGCGCTACGACGCCGCGTGCCTCGGCGACGGCCGACCTCCCACCGCACGACTCGCCGCCGTGACCCAGCCCGTGCTCCTGACCACTGGCGCGACCGTCGACGCCCATTCCGCGGAACTGCCCACGGATTTCTTCGCGGCCGCCGCCGAGGCCACCGCCGCCAGCCTGCCGAATGGGCGACACGCGACGCTCGAACTCCCCGGGCACGTCCCCGACCCTGCCGTTCTCGGATCCGTGCTCACCAGGTTCTACACCGGGTGAACGATTCCAGACCGCACACGCTCCGCTCGATCGCGGCCGCGCCGGCCCACGTCGAGCACCGGCGTCGGCGTGACGCCGCCGTGCTACGCCGACGCCCGGGTGGAGGTCGACGGCGCGCCGGTCGGCCAGGCCGGCAACGGCACCGGCTTCGCCGGGCTTCTCGTCGTCGCGCCCACGACCTGACCGGATCCGGCGACCTCGGTTCTCGGCAGCGCCAGCGCCAGCGCGGCCAGATCGGTGGGCACCGCCGGGTTCTTGCCGGTCAGCGCGTGGATCCTGCGCAGGCGCTTTCGGACGGTGTTGGCGTGCAGGAACATCCTCCTGCCGCACGCGGTCACCGAACCGTCGCAGTGGAGGAGCTCCTCGAGCGTCACCACCAGGTCCGCGTCGTGCAACCGGTCGTAGCGCGCCAGCGGCTGGTAGAGGAACTCACGGAACGGCTGCAGGTACCCGGCCGGCAGACACCGGCTCAGCGAGTCGAGTGAGGCGAGATCGGCCGCGGTGGCCGGGAGCTGCCGGGTGCGCGCCAGCGCCAGCGCGTCGAGGGCCTGCTGGATCAGCCTCGGCACGTCCTGGGGTTCCCCGCGCCCGCTCACGGCGTGCACCAGGCTCGCCGGGCACCGCAGCGTCCCTCGGTGCAGCACCAGCACCTCGTCTCCCAGGTCGGCGACCAGCGCCTGTTCGGGAAGGTCCACACCGGACAGGTCGCCGGTCTGCAGCCCCGTCACCTCCAGGTCGGCGCCGTCGAGGAACGGCGCACGCGCGAGCAGTGCGTCAGGACGCGCTCTGCCCGTGCGGACCAGCTCGACGAGGTAGCCGTTCTCCCTGCGCTCGCGGTACAGCACCCGTTCCCTGGCCAGCCGCTCGGTGAAGAGGATGAACGGCGCCGTGGGCGGGATCTCGAACACCGGGATGCCGAGCCGGTTCGCTTCCGACACCAGCGCGTCGGGAGCGCAGTCGTGCACGACATGCACGGCGTAGCCGATCGCGGCGGGGCCGGTGGCCGCCAGCGCCGTCACGAACTGGGCGCACGCCCTGGCGTCGCGCAGCAGCAGACCCGTGACGAGCACGAGCTCCCCGCCCCGCAGGTACGGCGACGGATCGAGCAGGTCGGAGGCCTGCGCCCAGCGCACCCGCCGTTCCAGCCCGACGGGACGGCCGACCAGCCGGAGCCCCTCGGCCCAGCCGAGTACGTCGAGTACGCGGATCGCCGGTGCCGCGCTGTCGTCGAGGGCCGCTGTCATACGGCGCGACGCTACGAGCGTCCTGTGACTCGCACGTTAACCCCGAGGTCGGTGATGTTGCGCGCCGGTGTGCGATCGGACACCGGGCGGCCCGGCCGTGGTACAGCTCTGCTACATCTGCGCCCCGGGGCTTCACCGCGCGGCCCTCATGGCCCTTTAATCCGGAGATCCACTCCCGCGCCGACGCGGGTCCAGGTCCCCCACCGCTTCCGAGGAACCATCGTGACAGCAGTGCCTTCCACTCCCGCTCCGCCATCACCGCCCGTCGACCGCGACTACCCGCTCGACCGGGTCCCCGTCGCCGAGCGCAAGGGCGTCGCCTCCGTGGCGGTGGTCATCGCCGGCTTCGGCTTCTTCACACCGACGATGGTGACCGGCGGCCAGGTCGCCGTCGGCTTCACCTTCGCCCAGTTCCTGGGCCTCGCCCTCGTCGCCGCGCTCGTGCTGGCCTGCTACATCGCGACCATGGGTGTCGCGAGCGCCCGCACCGGCCTCACCACGGTCCTGCTGGCCCGCCTCGTACTCGGCAAGCTGGGCGGCAAGTGGGCCTCGGTGCTGCTGGGCGGCACCCAGGTGGGCTGGTACGGCATCACCATCGGCGTGCTCGCGACGCTGCTGGGCGGCGCGTTCGGCTGGGACACCACGTGGCCCATCGTGGTGGTCGGCGGCATCGCGATGGCCGTCACGGCCTACCACGGTTTCAAGGGCATCGAGTTGCTCTCCTGGCTCTCCGTCCCGCTCATGACGGCGCTGTGCGTGTGGATCTCGTTCTCCGCCGTGAACGAAGCGGGCGGCTGGGCGGGCCTGTTCGACCACGTGGGCACGGGCGGCACGAGCATCGGTGTCGCACTGACCCTGATGATCGGCACCTTCATCAGCGGCGGCACCCAGATCGGAAACTGGACCCGGTTCGCCAGCGGTGGCCGGCTGGCCTTCGTCGTCACCGCCTGCACGATCCTGGTCGTCCAGGCGGCCATGTTCTTCTTCGGCGGCATCGGCGCGGTCGGCTACGGCGAGCCCGACTTCGCGAACGTGCTGCTGCTCATGGGCTCGGTGGGGATCGCGGTCCTACTGATCATCTCCAACCTGTGGACCACCAACGACAACGCGGCCTACGCGTTCGGGGTCGCCGGTGCGGAGCTGACCGGCAAGCCCGACAAGCGGCCCTTCGTCGTCGGCGGTGTGATCATCGGGATCATCATGGCGATCACCGGGATCGCCGACGCGCTGACGGCGTTCCTCACGGTGCTCGGGGTGCTCATCCCGCCGCTGGGCGGCGTCATCATCGGCACGTTCGTGTTCGTGTGGAAGCGAAAGGACCCCGGCACGGACCTGGGTTCGGTGCCGCTGGTGCTGTGGCCCGGACTGCTGTCCTATCTGGGCGGCACCGCGGTGGCGATTGCGGGAGCCACCTTCGACGTCGGAATACCCGCGGTACAGGGAATCGTCGTCGCCATGCTGCTGGCCCCCGCCCTGCGAGGACTGGCCGGCCGTGGCGAGCACACGCAGGAAGGCAGGTAGGACACGAGCATGGCCATCGTCATCCGCGACGCCGAGGTCATCACGATGGACGTGCGGACGGGCAGCACGCCCGTCACGCGCAGCATCCGGATCGAGGACGGTGTGGTCGCCGAGCTCGGCGCCACCGTCCGGGTCCAGGACGGCGACACCGTCGTGAACGGCCGCGACCGGCTGGTGTGCCCCGGTTTCGTCAACGCGCACACCCACTCGTGGGAGTACCTGGCGAAGGGCCGCTACGACAACCTCCCGCTCGAGCTGTGGATGCTGTACTCCTACCCGATCCTCGGCGGGAAGCCACTGCCGCCGGACCTGGTTCGGCTGCGCAGCCTGCTGTTCGCGGTGGAGTCCGTGCGCTCGGGCGTCACCACGCTCGTCGACGACGTCCTGGAGACACCGAGCCAGGACTTCGCCCAGCTGGACGCCGTGTTCGACGCCTACGACGCGGTCGGGGTGCGGGCCAACATCTCGGGCCACGTCATCAACCGGCCGTTCATCGACACCGTGCCGTACGCGGCGGAGTGGCTTCCGTCCGATGTGGTCGATCAGGTGCGGGCCACGCCGTTGCTGAGCGCGGCCGACTACCTGGACTTCAGCCAGGAGGCCTTCCGCCGCTACGCGGGCAGGGCGGACGGCAGGCTGCGCTACATGCTCGCCCCGTCGGGGCCGCAGCGCTGCACCGACGACCTGCTCGCCGGCGCGACCGAGCTGGCGCTGGCGCACGACGCCGAATGCCACGTGCACGTGCTGGAGACCAAGACGCAGGCGGTGACCGGCCGCGAGTTCTACGGCACCACGCTGGTCGAGCACCTGCGCCGGATCGGCGCGCTGTCGGCCAACACCACGCTGGCGCACGGCATCTGGACCACCGACTCCGACATCGCGACGCTCGCCGAGTACGACGTGTGCGTCTCGCACAACCCGGTGTCCAACCTCAAGCTCGGGTCGGGCATCGCGCCGTGGCGCCGCTACCACGATGCCGGGGTCACGCTCGGCCTCGGCTCGGACGGCTGCTCCAGCAGCGACACCCCGCGACTGCCCGAGGTGCTCAAGGCGGCCGCGTTGCTGCACAAGGTGACCGAGCCCGACCACACGGCCTGGTCGACCGCCGACGAGGTGCTGCGGGCCGCGACGCTCGGCGGTGCCCGCAGCGCCCGGCTGCACACCGACATCGGGTCCCTGGAGCCGGGCAAGAAGGCCGACCTGCTGGTCTACGACCTCAACACGCTCGCCTTCACGCCGCGCAACAGGCTCGACCTGCAGCTGGTGTACTCCGAGAACGGCAGCTCGCTGCGGCAGGTCATGGTCGGTGGCGAGATCGTGGTGGACGACGGTCGGGTCACCACCGTCGACGAGGAGGCGTTGCTGGCCGAGCTGCGCGACCGCCTGCCCGGGATCCAGGCCGAGCAGGACCGGGTGGAGAGCCGCAACACCGTGTTCCACGAGGCGTTCGAGCGCATGTACCGGACCTGCGCGGCCGAGGACGTCGGCGTGCACCGGTGGTCTGGCCCTCCGGGCGCGAGCTGATCGGACACCGCGTCCGCGGTGAGGGTGGTGGCGGCCGCGGTGATCGACGCACCAGACCGCGGCCGGGCGCGCTGCCCGGCTCCGGTCGGCAGGGCTCAGCCGACCGTGCGTGCCTGGTGCTGCGCGCCCACCGAACCGGCACGGGCCCACTGTCCCTCGTGAACCCGGCCCCCTCCCACCCCGACCGCTGACGTCGCCCTCTCCTGCCATGCGCCGATCTTCCCGTCGGCTCGACGAACTCACATCCAGCGGAATAGTTGAGCATTCAATAAAGTTGACGATGGCATGAGCACAAACACACGCCTCGCGGCCGACACGTCGATGGGCGCCGTCACCCTGAACGTCGCAGACCTGGACGGCATGACCGCGTACTACCGCGATGGGGTCGGCCTGGCCGTGCTGGCGCACACAGGGTCGCAGGTGACCCTCGGGCGGTCTGGCCAGCCGGTCGTCGTACTCGTGCACACCCCGGGCCTGCGGCACGCCTCGCCTCGCGATGCCGGCCTGTTCCACACCGCCATCCTCTTCGACACGGAGGCCGCGCTGGCCGCGGCGGTCTACTCTGTCGCGCGTCGGCGCCCCGCATCGTTCACCGGCTCCAGCGACCACCTGGTCAGCAAGGCCTTCTACTTCGACGATCCCGAGGGCAATGGTGTCGAACTGTACTGGGACCGCGATCGCACCCAGTGGAGCTGGACCCACGGGCAGCTCGAGATGGGAACTCTCTTCCTGGATCCGAACGTGTTCCTGCGTGACCACCTCGACGAGCGCGGGCTCGCAGGAGAGCCGATCGGGGATGCGCGGGTCGGCCACATCCATCTTTCCGTCGGCGACGTAGGAATGGCGCGCGACTTCTACGCCACCAAGCTGGGCTTCGACGTGACGCTGACCCTGGGTGATCAGGCGGTGTTCGTCAGCGCGGGCGGATATCACCACCACATGGCGATGAACGTATGGAAGAGCCGTGGTGCGGGCCGGCGTCAGCAGACCCTCGGCCTCGGCCGAGTGGACATCGAAGTGCCGTCCGCCGATGACGTCGGCGAACTGATCGAACGCATGCGGCACTACCAGGTCCCCGTTCAGGACGACGGCCGAACGGTCAACTTCGAAGATCCGTGGGCGAACGCGGTCAGCCTCACCGTGGCCGACGCCCCCGACGGAACCGCCGAGAACCACGGATAACGGATTTCCGGCGTCGGGAGAAAGGACAGCTGTGACCGAGCAGTTGGTCGGCGGGAGCTACAAATTCGACATGGGGCCACTGAAGGTGGCGTTCACTGCCGACTCACCGAGGCAACGGCGCGCTGGGGACGCATTCACTGCTCCGCCCCCGGCGCGGGGACGGCGGCAAGGTCGTTCCAGGCGACGTCGTAGTCACGGTGCTCACACCAGGTGCGGGCCAGGGCCGCACGGATGTGGTCGCTGATGCGGACGGGCGTCACTAGCGGGGTGTTCGGACAACCTGGCGGCCACGAAGCCGCGTAGGTCGCTCACGAGCTGCTCCTTGGTGGTCGTGCCGGTGCCGGCCTTGGTCGTCGACATACGCCTGATCAAGCCGGAGCCACACTGCCACGATCACTCGGGTGGCACCGCCTCGTTGCGGAGCCCCCCGGGCTGCGAAGTGGCGGCTTCCGGCGCGCAATCCGGATCCGCTCAGTTCCAGATTCGGGGCGACGCCGGCCACGGACGGCTGTGACAGAAGTGGCCCGGGAATCTGTCATGAAGGGGCCGTCGCCCAGCCGCCACCGCCGTCCGTGGCCGCCTGCCGCGAGGCCGGACTATGCGCCGTAGCCGCCGTCGATCCTCAGCACCGCACCGGTGACGTAGGAGGCCTGCGGGCTGGCGAGGAACACGACGCCTGCGGCGATCTCCTCCGGCCTGCCGTACCGCCCCATCGCCGTTGTCGGAAGGAACATGGCCGCGGCCGGGCTGTCGGCGGGGTTTCCTTCGGTGTCGATGAACCCGGGCTGGATGACGTTGACCGTGATGCCCCGGTGCGCCAGATCGCGGGCTGCGCCCCGGCTGAAGCCCTCGAGGGCCGACTTCGTGCCCGTGTAGTACGCCATCCCCTGGAAACCCGCCCGAGTAGCGACACCCGAGCTGATGCTGACGATCCGTCCCTCATCGGGTAGCACCGGCACCGCCGCGTGGATCCCGGCCACCACGCTGGTGTAGTTGATGGCGAGCTGCCGATCGATCGCAGCCTGGTCGACGAGCTCACTGTTGACCAGGCCGCCACCACTCGCGGCCGCGTTGTTGACCAGAATGTCCAGCTTCCCGAACTGCTCGACCACGCTCCGGATCAAGCCCGCCGCCTGCGTCGCGTCCGCCTGGTCGGCCCGGAAAGCCACCGCACGCACACCCTTCGCCTCCAGGTCGGCGACCACGGCTTTGGCCTGATCCGCCGAGGACGAGTAGCTGATCGCGACGTCGGCTCCCTCGTCGGCCAGCGCCAGAGCCGACGCCGCCCCGATCCCCCGCGAGCCTCCGGTCACGATCGCCACCTTGTTGTCCAGCTTTCCCATGTGCTTCTCATTTCCCCTAGATGCAACGTGTCACGGAGTTCTTGACCGTACGGTCCACCATAAGCATGGTGGACCGTACGGTCAAGAATCCGTATCCTGGTTCGCATGGCACGTCCGCGAGCGTTCGACGAGAAGCAGGTCCTGAACGCCGTCCGTGATCAGTTCTGGGACGCCGGTTACGCCGCGACCTCGCTAGCAGACCTGATGCGGGTCAGCGGCCTGGGCAAAGGCAGCCTGTATGCGGCGTTCGGCGACAAGCGTCAGCTCTTTCTCCGGGTCCTGACCAGCTACACCGATGAACTCCTCGGCCACCTTCGCGAAGCCCTCGCCGAGGCTCCACGCGCCCTGGACGCACTACGCACGCTCCTCGATGCGCCGATCGACGACTCGACCGGCGCCGGCCCGCGGCGTGGCTGCCTGATGGCCAACAGCACCTGCGAACTCGGTAACGCCGATCCGGACGTCCTCGACCACGCCCACCGCACCTACGAGGCGTCCACCGCGCTGATCGCCGACTGCGCCGCCCGCGCCCAACGCGAGGGAGACCTACCGGCAGAAGCGGATCCGATCGCTCTGGCGCGGGCCCTCCTGGCCGCGCAACAAGGGCTCGTGTTCATGAGCCGGACCGGGCTGGACACGGCCACACTCACTGCCACAGCACGATCACTCGCGGCTCAACTCCTGCCGGACCACACCGGCGGCTGAACCCGCAGGCGCACCCGGACCGTTCGCACTGAGCCTTGCCAACCTGGGTGAACCCGCGGTGCAGGGCCGGACTGCGTGCCGTGCCCTCGAATGACGCGATCGAGGTCGGAGACGCTGACGTAGGCTGAAATCCGCCGTACGACGGAGGAGGGCGAGTGGCCGAGACGACGGTGGCCGAGGTGATGTCCGAGCTGGCCGCGCTCGAGGACCCGAAGGCACGCGCGGTGAACGAGCGGCACGGTGACGACCACGGCGTCAACCTCAGCAAGCTGCGCGCGCTGGCGAAACAGCTGAAGACGCAGCAGGATCTGGCGCGCGAGCTCTGGGCGACGACCGACTCCGCCGCGCGGCTGCTGGCGCTGCTGATCTGCCGTCCGAAGGCGTTCGACCGCGACGAGCTGGACGTCATGGTGCGCGAGGCGGGCACACCCAAGGTGCACGACTGGGTCGTGAACTACGTGGTGAAGAAGAGCCCGCACGCCGAGGACCTGCGCCTGGCCTGGTCCGCCGATCCGGATCCGGTGGTCGCGAGCGCGGGCTGGGCGCTGACCACCGAACGCGTGGCGAAGCGACCCGAGGGCCTCGACTTCGCGGGGCTGCTCGATGTCATCGAGGTGGAGCTGAAGGACGCCCCGGACCGGCTGCAGTGGGCGATGAACCACTGCCTGGCCCAGATCGGCATCGAGCACGCCGAGCACCGCGCTCGCGCGATCGACATCGGTGAGCGCCTGGAAGTGCTCAAGGACTATCCGACGCCACCGAACTGCACGTCCCCGTTCGCCCCGACCTGGATCGCCGAGATCGTGCGACGCCAGCACGCCTGACCCCGCGAGCCGTCGCCGCGGTCCCGTCCTCGTCGTGTTGGCCGCCGACGCTTCGCCCCGGAATGGTTAGTGGAGGATGGATGCATGATCGGTGATCGCTGGGGTGTGAGCGACAGCGAGATCGCGCGAACCTATCCGTGCGACGACTTCGTCACCTCACCCACGCTGCAGGCCTGGCGAGGGGTGAGTGTCGAGGCGCCCGCCGACGCAGTGTGGCCGTGGGTCGCGCAAGTGCGGCTCGCACCGTACTCGTACGACTGGATCGACAACCTCGGCCGCCGCTCACCCCGCGAGCTGGTCGCGCTTCCCGAACCTCGGGTCGGAGAGAAGTTCACCGCCGCCGGCGGGCGCAAACTCGGCCGGATCGTCTCGGTCGCCCCGGGAGAACAGTTGACGGGCGTCATCATGGGCGCCGTCATGTCCTATGTGCTCGTCCCGCAAGCTCACGACACATCGCGCCTGCTGCTGAAGCTGGTCATGCGCACCAACCGCTGCGTGGCCGTCGGGCTGTCCATCGGCGATCTCGTCATGGCTCGACGGCAGTTGCTCAACTTCAAGCTGCTCGCCGAGCAGCACCAGCACTGAGTCGCAAGCCGCTGTGCGGCCACAAAAACAACGCCGCCGAACACCTCTTGTCGCTCCGGTCCCGCGGCTTCACCCACGCCGGTTTGTGGGTGCTCGGCACCAACGAACGCGCGCGGCGTTTCTACCATCGCCACGGCTGAACCGGCACCGGAGGTTCCCAGCTCGACTTAGGACCCGGCGGCACCGAACTGGACGAACGACGGCTCCACCGCGAGCTGGGCCGGATCGGGCCACGCGGAGCTACGCAGGAGCGGGAAGATCCTCGGGCCTGACGGTCTCGACCCACGGCAAAGCCTCCGGGCTCACGTCGTCCACGGAAGCCCAGCCGGCCGGAACCGGTGGGCCTCCCAGCGCACGACTCGCGGCGGCCGCGGCGCACCGCACGTGGCCGGCGATCGCCGGAACGCGTTCGAGGCTCAGCCGCTGCACGGGACCGGACACGCTGATGCTCGCCACGACCGTGCCCTCAGGGCCGACGATCGGAGCGGACACGCACCGCAGGCCCTCCTCGAGTTCCTCGTCGTCGAGCCCGAACCCGTCGGCGCGCAGCCGGGTGAGGTCCGCGACGAGCGCGTCGACGGACCGGACCGTCCGCTCCGTCCGCGCCTCCAGTTCCCCACCGGAGTAGAGACCGTCAAGTTCGGCCGGGTCGAGGCCCGCAAGCAGGGCCTTGCCCATCGAGCTGACGTAGGCGGGAGCGATCTTGCCTGCCCAGGAATGCATCCGTACGGTGTGCCAGCCGTCGGTGACGGACACCGTACGAGCGTTGCCCCCCTCGAGCACGGCCATGTGCCCGGTCTCACCGGTCTGCCAGGTCAGGCGGGCGAGATGCGGTACGACAACCCGTTCGAGGTCGAGGTCCTGACTGGCCAGCGTACCGAGCGCGGCCAGCTTGCCGCCCAGCCGATAGGTCCCCACGGTGTCGCCCGGCTCGAGGAACCCGGCGTGTGCCAGGGTCGCCGCGATGCGCGACGCGCTGGACTTGTGGACCCCGAGATGGCGTGCCATCTCGCCGATCCCGACCGTCGGGCGGTCCCTGCGGAACATGTCGAGCACGACAAGCCCGTGGAGGAGGGCGCCGACCAGCCGTCGATCGGCCGTACGCCCCTCCGAGGCCGTCGATTCCGTCACCATTGTCCGCCCCATCCGGCCGGTCACCGGCTTGTTCACCCGCGGCTCACCATGACGGTGATCCGCTTTTCACGACGGCGTCGAGCGTACTGCTGCCGGCCCGGCGCGCGATCGCCCGGCCCGCGCGGTACCCGAAGGTCATCCCCACGGCGAGCGTCGCCCCAGGACCGGGGTAGCCGTCACCGGTCCAGGCGGCCGCCGCGTTGCCCGCAGCGTAGAGGCCAGGGATGGAGGTCCCGTCCGGGCGCAGGACCTCACCGTCCACCGAGGTCCGGGGACCGCCCTTGGAGCCGATCGTGCCGGGCAGCAGCCGGATGGCGTAGAACGGCGGGCGGTCGAGCGGTCCGAGGTTCGGCGCGTGCGCCAGGTCCGGGTCGCCGTAGTAACGGTCGTAGATCGACTCGCCGCGACCGTGGTCGTGGTCCTGGCCCTCGGCGCACACACCGTTCCACCTCGCCACGGTCTCGGTGAGGCCGTCCGGGTCGATCCCCGCCGCCAGTGCCAGCTCGCGCAGGTCGGCGCCCTGGGCCACGTGCGGTGGCACGGGGCCGTCGGCGGGCAGCCCCGGCAGGGGATAACGCCGCCGGAAGCCCTCGTCGACCACAAGGTGGGCGGTCCCGCCGTGGGCATGCAGCGCCTTGCCGATCTCGTTGTACGGCAGTGCCTCGTTGAGGAACCGGCGTCCGTCGGCGTCGACCACGATCTGCCGGGGCACCCCACGCTCCCGCACCAGGGAACGTGGGTAGGCGGCCCCGTCGACGCTCTCGCCCGGCACCTGGGTCATCGGCATCCACCAGCCCTCGCCGGTGTCGTCGATCGCGGCGCCGAGCCGCTCGGCAAGCTCCAGCGAGGCTCCGGTGCAGCCCGGCGCCGAAGCGGACACGGCCAAGGCGGATGGCATGCGGCCGCGATGGGCGTCGTCGCGGTCGTAGCCGCCGGTCGCGAGGACTACCGCGCCGGCGCGCACTTGGCGGGCCCCGCCGAGCGTCACGACCAGGTCCTCTTTGTCCTCACGCAGGCCGGTGACCTCACAGGAGGCGACGATTCGCACCCCGGCCCGCACCGCGCCGTCGATGAGCGCCGCCGCCAACGCCGGGCCTCCGGTGCGGATGCCCGCAGCCATCCGACGCTCGAGTAAGGCGTGGTCGAACCGATCAGGGCGCCGCCAGCGTTCCCACTCGGCGTGGGTGATCGGGCGGTATCCCGGGGCGACGCGGATCTGCCCGGCCTGTGGGACCAGGTTGCCGAGCGTGATCGGCTCCATGTCGAAGCAGCGCCCGCCCGCGGTCGCGCCATCGAGGTGCTGCAGGTAGTCCGGGTAGTTCGGGCACACTCGCCACCGGTGCGGGGTGGTCCGCTCAACGAACTCCGCCATCTCGGGTGCGGTGTGCGCGAGCGCCTCGACGAACTCCGGGTGCGCCGGGTCGTAAACCTGTGCCAGGTAACGAATGCCCGCTTCCACGGTGTCCGCCGCGGACCGGTAGCCGGGGATCCAGACCCGGCCGCCGGACAGCGCGGTGGTGCCGCCGAGTTCCGCACCGCTCTCCGCGACGAGTACGCGGAGCCCAGCACTCGCGGCCGTGATCGCGGCCATGAGTCCCGCCGCGCCCGAACCGGCGACGAGGCAGTCGTAGTGGTCCTCGACGTTGGTCACGAGTCCTCCGGTCGGCGCAGGTTGAGCACGATGATCTTGGGATCGGTCATGTCCTGGACGGCGTAGCGCGGACCCTCCACGCCGAGGCCGCTGTCCTTCACACCGCCGTAGGGCATGAGGTCGGCGTGGTAGCTGGAAGTGTCGTTGACGATCACGCCGCCGACCCGCAGCGTGCGGGCCAGATGGAAGGCCCGGTCGAGGTCGCGGGTGAACACGCCGGTCTGCAGGCCGTAAGGGCCCTCGTCGACGATCCGGGCCGCCTCGTCGGGGCCGTCGACCGGGACCAGCGCCACGACCGGTGCGAACGCCTCGTGTTCCAGCAGCCGCGACCCGGGCGCGGGATCGACCACCAGTGCGGGCCGTAGCACCGCACCGTCCACCGCTCCGCCGACGACGGCGCCCCCCGCCTCGGCGACCCAATCGCCCGCCCGCCGTGCCTCGGCTGCGTCGATGAGCGGGCCGACGTCCGTCGCCGGGTCCCGTGGGTCTCCGGCACGCAGTTCCGCGACGGCGCGGCTCAGCCGCTCGGCGAGCTCGTCCGCGACCCGCCGGTCCACCAGCAGCCGCTGCACGCTCGTGCACACCTGGCCCGCCTTCCGAAAGCCCGCCCGCCGCACCAGGCGCGCGACCAGGTCTAGGTCGGCGTCGGCGGCGACAATCGACGCGCTGTTGGACCCCAGCTCCAGGTGCAGCCGAGCAAGCCCGGACGCCGCCTTGATCCTCCTGCCGACGGCCGTGGAGCCGGTGAAGGTGAAGAACCGGATCCGGCTGTCCCTGACCAGCGCGTCACCGGTCGTCTCTCCCGGCCCGCAGACCACCTGCAGCAGTCCAGCAGGCAGGCCCGCGTCGAGCAGGATCCGGGCGACGGCGAGGGCGGACAGCGGGGTCTGCTCGGCGGGTTTGAGCACCACGGCGTTGCCGGCCGCGATCGCGGGGCCGACCTTGTGCACGACCGTCGAGAGCGGAGCGTTGAACGGCGCGATGGCTCCCACCACACCCACCGGGACGCGGATCGTGAACGCGAGCCGGTGCTCGCTGCCGGGGGTCGCCTCGACCGGTACCTGTTCCCCCGCGACCCGCACGGCCTCGCCGGAGCAGAGCCGGAACAGCTCGGCGGTGCGGGCGATCTCGCCGTCCGCGTCCGCGGGCGTGAACCCGGTCTCGGCGACGTAGGTCTCCCTCAGATCGACGGCTCTGTCGGCCACCAGTTCCGCGGCGCGGCGCAGGATCCGTTCGCGGTCGGCTGGCGGCAGCGGCACTCGGCTCGCCCTGGATGCCACCGTGACCGCTTCCGCGACCTGCTCCGGCGCGGCCTGCGCGAGCTCGGCCAGCACCTCGCCGGTGAACTTGTCGCGGACCGGGAAGGTCGCGCGGGTTCGTTGCCATTCGCCGTCGATCAGCACCCCGGTCTCCGCGGAGGCGGATCGGGTTGTCGGTCGGGTCACCGTCATCGAGGCCCTCCTTGCGTCGTCACCCCGAGACTACCTATTGTCTCGCATGAGACAAGGGGTTGGCTTATATGCAACGTACGACGATGAAGGAGTCGCCGATGTCCCGTAGCGGAGCCGAGGTCATCGTCGAGCACCTGGTCCGGGAGAACGTCCCCTACGTGGTCGGCCTGTGCGGGCACGGGGACCTCGGGCTGCTCGACGCACTTCACGACCGCCAGGACGAGATCGCGACGATCTCGATGCACCACGAGTCGGCGGCGGGGTTCGTCGCCGACGCCTACTACCGCATCCGGCACCGCCCGCTGGCCACGTTCACCTCGTGCGGGCCGGGCTCGGCGAACCTGCCGGTCGCGCTCGGATCGGCCCTGATGGACGACTCGGCCTTTCTCGCCATCACCGGCAACGTGGCCACGAGCCAGTTCAGCCGAGGGCCGTTCCAGGAGTCCGGGCGGCACTTCCAGGCCGACTTCCCCAGCGTGGTGAAGCCCTACGTCAAGCGCAGCTTCCAGGCCACCCGCCCGGAGCAGCTGCCGGTCATGCTGCGCCAGGCCTTCGACACGATGCGCGGTGGCAGGCCCGGGCCGGTGCACCTGGACGTCCCGCTGGACGTGTTCGTCGAACGGACCGATGCCGACACCTCCGGGTGGGCGGGTACCACGGCCGCCCGCACCGGCGCCGCCGCAGAGCAGGTCGACGCCGTGCTCGAGCTGCTCGCCGAGTCGGAGCGGGTGGTGATCGTGGCGGGTTCGGGGGTCGAGACGGACGAGGCCAGGGCCGAGCTCGCGGCGTTCGCCGAACTCGTCCAGGCGCCGGTGGTCACCTCGCCGCTGGGCAAGCCGGCGCTGCCCTCCGGCCACGCCCTCGCGCTCGGCGCCGCTGGCCGCAACGGGACGCTGCAGGCTAACCGCGCCACCCGCAACGCCGATCTCGTCCTCGCGTTCGGGACCCGGTTCGACGACCGGTCCACCAGCTCGTGGCTGCCGGGCTACACCTACTCGTTCCCCAAGTCCCGGTTGGTCCACGTGCATGTCGATCCCCTGGAGATCGGCCGCAACTTCCCGCCCACCGTGGGGATCCCGGCGAGCCCGCGCGAAGTGCTGCGCCAGCTGGCCGCCGCTGTTCCCCGGCAGGTGCCGCCGAGCAGGCACGCCTGGCTGGACCGGACAGCGCGGTGGCGACGGGAGTGGGAAGCGCACGTCGCGCCGCACCGCAGCAGCGACGCCGTACCCATCCGGCCCGAGCGGGTGCTCGCGGACCTGCGCGGAGTGCTGCCAGCCGACGCGATCCTGGTCAGCGACGTGGGCGTGCACCACAACTGGATCGTGCAGGAGTGGCCCGTCGAGCACGGAACTCTCCTGCAGAGCTGGGGATTCGCCTCGATGGGCTTCGGCCCGGCCGGGGTGCTCGGTGCCCACCTCGCCGCCCCCGAGCGCGCCGCCGTGGCGGTCGTCGGGGACGGCGGGTTCCTCATGTTGCCGAGCGTGGTCGCGACCGCGGTGCAGTACGCGATCCCGGCCGTGTGGCTGGTCTGGAACAACGGCGGGTACATGTCGATCCGCGACCAGCAGCACGCGTACTTCGGCGCCGACCGCGAGCTCGCCACCACGTTCCGCATCGCCGCGACCGGCGAGCCGCACCGCACCGACTTCGCTGCCATGGCCAGGTCGATGGGCGGCGAGGGCATCACCGTGACCCATCCCGCCGATCTCGGCCCGGCGCTGGAAACCGCACTCGCCTCCCCCGCTCCCGTTGTGGTCGACGTGCGGGTCGACGACGCCGTTCACCCGCCCGCCGTCGCCACCTGGGCGCTGCCGCCCCTGCCACATCCCGAACCGGCCTTCGGCTGGCCGGACTACTGACCAGAAAGGACGATCATGGCCCTCATCGGACGCGCGTTCCTCGCGATCTGGAACGACCTCGCCGACGGCACCCACGAGGCCTGGAGCCACTGGCACTCGGCCGAGCACATTCCCGAGCGCATCGCCACCCCCGGCTTCCGCCGGGCCCGGCGCTGGCTCGATCCCACCGACCCCGAGCACCCCTACTTCTGCCTCTACGAGATCGACGACCTCACCGTCCTCGACGGCGCCGAGTACCTCGCCCACCTCGACAGCCCGACCCGGTGGAGCGCACAGAACATGGGCTCGTTCCGGAACTACCTGCGATCGATGTGCGTCCTGCGCAGCACCGCGGGGACCGGCACCGGCGGCCATCTGGCCACCGTGCGGCTCTACGGCGAGCCCGACCCCGCCGACATCGAGGCGGTCGTCGGCAAGGTGACCGGAGCCGCGGACGGCGCCGCGGGCCTCGTCGGGGCGCACACCGGCACCTACGACACGAGCAGACTCGGCAGGCAGACCACCGAGAGCAGGTTGCGCGGGAACGCGGGCGCGGGCCAGGAGCCCTTCGCCGCCGTGGCCATGGTCGAGAGCCTCCGCCGCGAGGACGCCGTCGCCGCCGCCGACGCACTGGTGGCCGAGTTCGGCGCGATCGCGGGCGTGCGCTCCGCCGCGCGCTCCGTCTACACCCTCCACTTCGCACTCACCGACGCCGATCCGTCGTCCTCGGGCGGGAAGGAGCAGCACGCATGAAGATCGCCGTGATCCAGGGACCGAACCTGGACCGGCTCGGGCGGCGCAAGCCCGAGCGCTACGGAACGCGGACCCTCGACGACGTCACCGCGGAGATCGACAAGGCCGCGGACGAGCTGGGCGTCGAGGCGGTGCACGTTCAGTCCAACCACGAGGGTGCGCTGATCGACTGGTTCCGCACGGTGCAGGACGAGGTCGCTGGGGTGATCGTCAATCCGGCCGGGCTGACCACCTACGGCAAGTCCCTCTACGACACCCTCTCCGACGCCGACCTCCCGGTCGCGGTGGTGCACATGTCCGCGTACTTCAAGTACGACTCGGTGGATCTGTTCGCCGATCTCGCCGACGTCTACCTGTGCGGCCTGAAGTCCCATGGCTACGTCGTCGCTCTCCAGGAGCTGGTGAGCCGATGAGCGCGCTCGCCTGACCTCGACGGGGCCGGGTCACCTCGCGGGCCCGGCCCCGTGCGGCGCGTGGTCATCCCACGGGTACGCCCGGCAGCAGGGCCGCCGGGTCGAGCCCCACCTCCTCGAGCGTGGTGATCGCGCCCCCACGGGAGGCCGAGAGGTACGCCGCGTCGAGCGCGCCGATGGTGCGCAGGTTGTTCCGGCCGCTGTGCACCGGCTCGGTGCCCGTCTCGATCGCGTCGAGCAACCTGGCCAGACTGGTGCCGAAAGCGGGTGCGAAATGCCCGGTGTCACGGTAGTAGCGCGACACCGGGTCCGCTCCGCGGTAGCCGAGAGACCATCGAGCGTCCCCTCGGGCAGCGTGCCAGCGGGTGGCCTCGATGCTCGCGTGCTCGCCGTCGACGCGCAGCCGCGCCTCCGGCAGCCCGGCGGAGAGCCAGCTGGAGGTCATCGACGCCACCAGGTCGTCGGCGAAGAAGAGCTGGATCGCCGTGAACAGCTCACCCTGGTAACCGAGACTCGGGCTGCGGCGCAGCACAGCGCTGACGGCGACCGGGGGCCGGTCGGCGAGCCAGAGCACCCGATCAAGGATGTGCACGCCGAAGATCGCCAGTTCGAGGCGCTCGTCCCTGGCCCGCCAGTCCCCCTCGGGCAGCACGCGGTCCTGGAAGTTGCTGTGGTGCAGATAGCGCAGCGAGCCGAAGTCCGGGTCCGCGAGCGCCGCCTTGGTCGCCTCGATCTCGGGGAACCAGCGGAAGTTCTGGTTCACCGCGAGCGGAACGCCCTGACGCCGCGCGAGTTCGGTGTAGCCGAGCGCCTCGATCGCCGAGTTGCCGAAAGGCTTCTCGACCAGGATCGGCAGCCCTGCCTCCAACACGACGGGCACCACGTCGGGCCTGGCCGAGGGCGGGGTCACGTCGATGACGACGTCCACCTCGCCGCTCGCCACCAGGTCCGCGACGGTGGCGAACCGGCTTGCGATCCCGTGCCGCTCGGCGAAGGCGGTCCGGACGCCCTCGTCCGGGTCGCACACGGCGGTGATCACCGCTCTGGCGGCCCGCGCCGGCCGGGCCGGGGTGGCCGCCTCGCCGGGATGCCCTGGATCCGCACCCAGCACCTCCCGGATCCCCGCGACGTGCCAGTGCGCGATCCGTCCCGTGCCGACCAGGCCGATGCGATGCATCGCCCACCACCTTTCGTTGCGCAATAACCAATCCCTTGCCTGTCGCGAAACCCTATGCAACCGTGGCACCGGCGGTCAACGTCCTCGACCGCCGCGGCCGCGAGGCCCGACCCAAAGGAGCGTCGATGCGCACATCCGAAGTGGACATATCCCCGCTGCAGTCGGGGGCGGCCAAGATGTTCCGCCGTGTCGTTCCGCTCACGACCGCCGCGTTCGTCATCGCCTACATCGACCGCGTCAACGTCGGCTATGCCAGGGAAGCCCTCGAGGCCGATCTCGGGATCGGCGCTGCCGCCTACGGCATCGGCGCGGGGATCTTCTTCATCGCCTACGCGCTGTTCGAAGTGCCCAGCAATCTGCTGATGCGCAGGGTCGGTGCCAAGGCATGGTTGACCCGGATCATGGTCAGCTGGGGCGTGGTCAGCGTCGCGATGGCGCTGGTGCAGGGTGAGGTCTCGTTCTTCGTGCTGCGCTTCCTGCTGGGTGTTGCCGAAGCGGGCTTCGTTCCCGGCGTCTACCTGCTGTTGAGCCAGGTACTGCCGAACAGCCACCGGGGCCGCGCCGTGTCGATCTTCCTCATGGGCTCCGCGTTCGCGACGATCATCGCGGGCCCCTTCTCCGGTCTTCTGCTCGGCATGGACGGGTTCGCCGGGGTCACCGGCTGGCAATGGATGTTCGCCATCCAGGGCGGGATGGCACTGGTGTTCGCCCCGCTGATGTACCGGTTGACCATGAACTCCGTGCAGGAGGTCCCCTGGCTCAGCGCGGCCGAGAAGTCCGCGCTCGCCGAGGAACTGCGCCAGGAGCAGGCCGAACGCGACCGGGGACACGGCCCAGCCAAGCCTTCGGTCTGGTCCCTGCTGATGAAGCCGAGCGTGGTGCTCCTGGCCTGGCTCTACTTCAGCGGTGTCACGCTGATCTACGCCACGACCTTCTGGCTGCCGACGATCGTGCACGGCTTCGGCGGGCTCTCGGACATCGAGGTCGGACTGATCTCCTCCATCCCGTGGGTGGTCGCCATGGGCGGCATGTGGTTGTTCGGCCGTTCCTCCGACCGCGTCACGGACCGGCGTCCCCTCATCTCTGCGTGCTTCGTCCTCGCCTCCATCGGGATGTACGTGTCGACTCTGGGCAATCCGGTGTTGCAGATGGCCGCGCTGTCACTGGCCGCGATCGGCTTCAAGAGCGTCAACGCCATCACCGTCGCGATCTCCCAGCGGCTGCTCGACGTCCGGATCGCAGCGGCGGGCCTGGCCCTTATCACGGCGATGGGCAATGTCGGCGGCTTCGTCGCCCCGACACTGTTCGGCTTCGTCGAAGACGCCACGGGCACGGTCACGGCAGGGATCTACACATTCGCCGCGACGTCGGTGCTCGCCGCACTGAGCGCGTTCCTGCTGCCCAGGGTCACCCGCCGCGACCCCGCCGCTGCGGCCCGGCCGGCGGGCGACGCGGCAGGGCAGGCAGGCTCGGTCCGGTGAACCGGGGTCGGACGCCGACCGTCGCGCTCGTCGGCAAGAACGACGTGAACCCCGCCTTCCGTGGCGCCGTCGCTGCGGCCGAGCGCACCGCCCGGCGACTCGGCGTCCGGCTCACCCCGGCTGTGCCCCGCACTCCCGACGACGTCGACGAACAGCTGGCGTTGCTGCGGAACCTGGTGGCGGAGCCGCCCTCGGCCGTGCTGCTCGTCCCGGCGCACACCCGCCGCCTCGAGCCCGCCTTGGCCGCGCTCGCCGAGGCGGGGGTGCCGACGGCGCTGGCCGTCGGCCGCACGACACCGCAGCGGGCGGTGCTCACTGTCGGCTCGGACGACCGGGCGATGAGCCGCGACCTCGCACAGGCCTTCTGCACGGCGCTCGGCGGACGTGGGCGGATCGGCATCCTCGATGGAAACGCGTTGAGCGCCAAGGCTCGGCCCCGCGCGAACGGATTTCACGACACCCTAGCCGAGTACCCGGACGTCCGGGTGGTGTCGCGTGGCGACGGCGCTTTCCTGCGTGCTCCCGCCCGCAGCCTCACGGCCCGCTCGCTCGATGCCGTCCCGGACCTCGACGGGAATCTGGCGGCGAACGACTTCATGGCCATGGGCGTGCTCGACGCACTGTCCACCCGGGAGCACGCCCTCACCGTCGCCGGAATCAACGCGACACCCGCGGGAGTCGCCGCGGTGCGGGCCGGTCACCTGGTCGCGACGGCGGCCTTCGACGCCCCCGGCATGGTGGCGGCGGCGCTGGAGGGCCTCGTCCGGCACCTCGGCGGCGAGCCGGTTCCATCGGAGGTCGTCCCGCCCACTTGTACCGTGACCAGAGCCAACGCCGCGCGATGGTCCGCAGGCTACGAGAACCGAGTACTCCCCGGCTGGGCGACGATCCTGGCCCACGCGACCGCACCCGCCATGTCGTCGGCCACCGATAACCGCACTCGCCGCACCGGCGACCGATCCTCGTGAGGACATTCATGACCTTCCTCGGCTCCACCCGACTCGACGCACTGCCGCTGGCGCTCGGTGGCAACACGTTCGGCTGGACCAGCGACGAACCGACCTCCTTCGCCGTGCTCGATGCCTTCCTCGACGCCGGCGGCACCCTGGTCGACACCGCCGACGGGTACTCCCACTGGGTGCCCGGCAACGAGGGTGGAGAGTCGGAGACCGTCATCGGCGCGTGGTTCAGTACCCGAGGGCGTCGCGACGACGTTCTGCTCGCGACCAAGGTGAGCAGCCACCCCGCCTACCGGGGGCTCTCCGCCGCGAACGTCGTCGCCGCCGCCGACGCGTCGCTGCGACGGCTGCGCACGGACCACATCGACCTCTACTACGCCCACTTCGACGACTCCGAGACTCCACTGGAGGAGACGGTCGCCGCCTTCGCCGCGCTCGTCGACCAGGGCAAGGTCCGCCAGGTCGGGCTCTCTAACTACTCCCCCGAGCGGATCGACAAGTGGATCTCCGTCGCGGGCGGGCTCGGCGTCGCCGCCCCGGTGGCCCTGCAACCGCACTACAACCTGTTGCACCGGGCGGAGTACGAGTCCGGCTACGCCCCGCTCGCCGAGAAGCACCAGCTTGCGGTGTTCCCCTACTTCGGGCTGGCCGCGGGGCTGCTCACCGGCAAGTACGCGGATCGCGACGCGATCGCGGACGCCGATCGCGAACGTCAGGTCACGCGCTACCTCCGGGCCGGCACCTTCGACGTCGTCGGCGAGCTGGTGGCGGTCGCCGAGCAGGTCGGCGCCGAGCCCGCCGCGGTCGCACTGGCCTGGCTGCGGTCCCGTCCCGGTGTCGCCGCCCCGCTGGCCAGCGCCCGCGTCGTGGAGCAACTCGGCGCCCTGCTCACCTCCGCGACCTTGAACCTGCCCGCAGAGGCACTCGAGCGGCTGGACCGCGCGAGCACGCCCGTGACCGAGACTCTCTGAGCCCGGAGAAGGTCTGGTCCGAGTCGGGTGCAGGCTCTCGATCGCGGCGAAGTCGTGCCCGGTAAGGACGAAGTCGACAACGTCGAAGTTCCTTCATCCGTTCCGGGTGGTTCGACTTCGGGAACACGACGTTGCCGAGCTGGAGGTGTCACCAGAGCACGAGCTACGCGGTGGACTTGCCGTGTCGATCGGCCAGTGTGGACAGTTCCAGCGGCCGAGGAGTCCTTTGACCTGAGCAATCGGGCTCCGCACCTGCGTCACGACGCCCTGGCGCTGGTGGTGTTCGCGCGGCTCGCGCTGGATCGGCGGCAGATGAGCACCGCAGACGTGGTCCGGTCGCCTGGCGGGGCCAACCTCGTACCCGCGGGTCGACGCCAGCGATGCGCGGCGGTGGCGACGCCCATCTCACGCGGCGCGCAGCGACCGGAAATGTGGCGTCGCAGTCATGCCGGTGGCACCTGCTGGCGACCCCTTGTTCACGCCTTCGACTCCTACGTGTGTCTCGACGATGACCGGCGCGAGCGCGGGAATCGGAATCCGCCCGGTGCGGATCCCACGCGAAACCAGGCCATGGCGCGTTCGATGATCCAGCGGGCCGACTTCCTCCCCTGCCAGGACGCCTGGCATACCAGTATTGACTTATATAAGTAGTGACGGGTACAATCCGTGTTCGTGCACGCGTTCGACATCCTCGGCGACCCTCGACGCCGGCGCATTCTGGAGCTGCTCGCCGACGGTGAGCAGACCTCTGGCGCGATCACGGACGTGATCCGGGCCGAATTCGGGCTCTCCCAGCCGGCCGTCTCACAGCATCTGCGCGTGCTGCGTGACAGCGGGTTCGCGTCGGTGCGGACTGAAGGCGCTCGCCGGTTCTACACCGTCGAACCCGAGCCGCTGACCGAGGTCGACGCATGGCTGGACCGGTTTCGCCGGTTCTGGGAACAACGCCTCGACGCCCTGGAAACCGAGCTGGCCAGGGGCAGGCGTGCAGCTCGGACCCAGGCCGATCCATCAGCTAAGGGAACATGACATGAAAGACGTATTGGATGAACTGGCCGCCGCGCGCCGGGCGATGGGCACAGGCAGTGTGCCCGCCGGAGACGCGTACACCATCGAGCTGCGGCGTCGATACGACGCGCAGATCGACGACGTCTGGGACGCCCTGACCAGCCCCGAGCGGCTGCATCGCTGGTTGAAACCGGTCACCGGGGACCTGCGGCTTGGCGGGAAGTTCGAGCTGGACGGTGGTGAGCACGGCGAGATCCTCCGGTGCGAGCCGCCGCGTCTACTGAAGGTGTCCTGGCTCTACGGGCCGGACGCCGACGCTTGGCCCGGCACGAGCGAGGTGGAAGTGCGCCTGGTCCCGGGCCCGACCGGCGACACCGAATTCGCGCTGATCCACGCAGCGATCGTCGATGAGCCCCTCTTCCCGACCTACGGCCCCGGTGCCGGCGGCGTTGGCTGGGACCTGGCTCTCCTCACCTTGGCCCAGCTGTTGGCCGGTGGCGAGACCGCCGACCACGAGGTGGTCGAGAAGTCGCCCGAAGGGCGCGAGTTCATCCGACGCAGCGCCGCGGCCTGGGGCGAGGCTCACCTGGCCGCCGGTGGCGAACCGGAGCACGTCGCGGCCGCGGTCGAGGCCACCACCAAGTTCTACGCACCTGACCCGACCTGACTTCCCCGATGCGCTGGGCTGACCGGCGTTCCTGGGGCCTGCTGTACCGCCGAGGAGCAAGCCGATCAGCACAACAGCATCTTCCCCTGCACAGAAGGAATTAGCGCCATGAAGTACACCAACTCGATCGAGATCGCCCTGCCGCGAGAGAAGGTGGCGCAGCTGCTCGCCGACCCGGCACACCTACCGATGTGGCTGCGAGGGATGGTGCTGCACGAGCCCGTGAATGGGAAACACGGGCAGGTCGGCACCAAGTCGCGGGTCGTGTTGCAGTCGGGGAAGCGGAAGATCGAGTGCACCGAAACGATCACGCGCCGGGATCCGGCAGACCTGCACGGAATCCCCAAAGAGATCGTCGTTCACTTCGACAGAGAGACTGTCGGCGCGGGCATGTCGAGCGTCGTGCGGGATCGGCTGACCGAAGCCAGTCCAGAGACGACGCTCTGGGAGAGCGAGAGCGAATTTCAGTTCAGTGGTCTGCTGATGCGGCTGATGGGCCGTCTCATGCCCAGCGCCTTCCACAAGCAGTCGCAACAGCACATGCAGGATTTCAAGGCGTTCGCCGAACAGGGGAAGGATGTCCGCGAAGGAAAAGGCTGACCTGCCGCGACTCTGATTCCCGCTGTGGAATGGCGCTACGTCGTTTTAGCCGGGCGGGGACAGCGATGGCGGCTTCTCGGCGATCGAGGACGATGCCGCTCAACCAGCAGTCGAATCCTCTGATGCTGGCGCCGCCGACGGTGGATGTGTGTCGCGGTCGCCGATCGCCACCGAGCGGCCGGCGAGACCCGTTGGCGCGTCCCGCCGGAGCTCGTCACGCCGTCGTGGGAGGAGGGGCACGGTGTGCCCGCCGGGATCGCGCCCAGTCGCGGACGGGGCTCAGGTCGATCGCCTCGACCTCCGGGAACTCGCCGAGTTGCCGCTGGGGGAAGCTGTTGTCGGCTCCCCTCAGGATCGAGTCGAAATGCCCTCGGACAAAGGAGTTCAGCAGGTCGACCGTGCGTTGCGGATCCGCTTTTCCGCCTCCTGGCAGGACTCCGGCGCGTTCCTCGGCCGGAATCAGCAGGAAGTCGGCCAGTTCCAGGTGGGTGAGGTCTTGGACCCAGAGGCGGTGCACGTCGCGTCTGGTACCGGCGGTGTGCAGCGGTTCGAAGAAGAACTCGTTGGCGTCGATGGTGGTGACGTCCGGGATGCCCATGGCCCGCAGCTGGCCGCGCAGGTCGCTGGCCAGCTGTAGCAACGGCACCCGGATGTCGACGTCGAGCAGGTCGGAGAGGAACTGCCCGCCATCGAGGTTCACCACCGCCCGCACCCGGCGGTCCTGCTGTGCGGTGGAAGCAGCGGCAGCGGCGCCGAACGACATGCCGAGCACGCCGAGCGACGAGGTGCCGCTCGCCGTGGCGACGTCCGCGGCGGCGCCGAGGACGGATCCGGCCTCGATCGCGTCGATCACCGCGCGGAGGTCGTCGACCCAGCGCTGGGACCACGGTCCCATGGCGTGGTCGTCCAGGAAGGCCGAAGTCAGCTCGAAGCGCGTCGCGATGTCGCCCGTGAGCTTGTCCCGATATCCGGGCTCGGCGACGAGACCGGCGAACTTCTGGAGGAAGTGAGCGTCGTATTTGACCAAGTCACCGTCCGGATACCGTGGCTGGCGAGGTGTTCCATCAGCGGCGTGTTCTGCCCCACCCAGCACCAGGAACCTCACAACGCCGATTCCAACGGCTTCCTGAGCCACATGCGTGTCATGCCTGCCGACAAGACCGTGCAGGTATCGACGTGCTCGCCGCACCTCGACGAGAACGAGACTGGCACCGACAACAAGTTCACGATCGAGAACTTCGAGTTCCTGCCCGCCGCCCGCTGACAACGGCGACGGAGGAGGTGCGGGACGGCGGACGGGGCTCACCGCGCGCCTGCCTGAGCCCGGCGTTCGGCCAGACCCGGTCACAGGATACGAACCGGCCGCGACCGGAACGGTTGCCCGGTCAGCACGGTTTCCGGTAGACAGTTGACCCTCAGGCGCAGACGCCCGAAGCGGGGCTCGGGACCCATGCGAACAGCAGAGACGTTCGAGGCCCGCACTGCCGGGCACGACCGACGCGATCCGGTTCTCCGCCGCGAACTCCGAGGGGCACAGCGATGACCAGCCAGTACATCACGGGCCAGGACGGCGGCACCGGCACGGAGGCCGCGGGGCGGGTGGCCGACGTGCTGCTGCAATTCGCCGGCGGCCCCGCACAGCTCGGAGTGAGCGAGATCAGCAGGAATCTCGGGCTGTCCAAGGCGGTCGTCTACCGCATCCTGCAGTCCCTCGTGTCCCGTCACATGCTCACGGCCGGGACGCGGACCGGCGGCTACCGGCTCGGCCCCGCGGCCGTGGCGATCGGCGCGACCGCGCTCTCGCGGTTCGATGCCAGGGCCGCCGCACGGCCGGTGCTGCGCAGACTCCGCGACGAGACCGGCGAAACGACGACGCTGTCCAGTCTGGTCGGCGACCAGCGGGTGTACGTCGAGCAGTTCGAGAGCCCGCGCGAGATCAAGATGACCGTCGAGATCGGCAGGCGGTTTCCGTTGCATGCGGGCGCATCCGGCAAGGTGATCCTCGCGCACCTGTCCGCCGAAGCCCGCGAGGCGGTACTCGCGGGCCCGCTGCCCTCGCTCACCGAACGCACGGTCCACACCGAGGGGCAGCTCCGCCAGGAACTCGCCGACATCGCCGCCGCCGGTGTCGCCGTGACCGTCGGCGAACGCCAGTCGGGTTCGGGATCGGTGGCCGCGCCGCTGTTCGGGCCGGACGAGAGCGTGTGCGGCGCGATCAGCGTATGCGGACCGGATTACCGCTTCACCGACGCCGAATGCGGCCGGTACCAGGAGCTCGTCACGACGGCCGCCGACGAGATCAGCCGCAGCGAGAGCTGGCTCGGCGAAACCCACGCCGCCCGCCGGAAGGGCTGAGCTCGGCCCGCCCCGCGTCACGTTCCGCATGCGGGAACATTGACTCCGTGGAACGTTCCCGAACGAGCGCACCGTTCAGCGCCGCAATGTGCTGCAACATCTTGACTTGGGAGTCACTCCGATGCGAACGTGTCGCAAACGTCAACTTGATACACAGGGATGTTCCGGTAACAGAAACACGGGCCGCTGGATCCGCGAATCGTGAACGGCACGAAAGGCAGGTACCACCCCATGCCTCCCGCCTCGTCGATGACGCCCGTGCGCCCGAACCACGCTTCCGCCCCGGACATCCGGCTCCCGCTGACCACCGTGCGGTGCGCCTCCCGGCCTTCGCGCGCCGTCCGCGCGACGTCCTCCCCTGCACCGGCCCGCAGTCCGGACGCCGAGAACGGGCCGTCAGCCCATCCACAGCCCGCCGTTGACGTCGATGACCGCACCCGTGACGGAGGCGGCAGCGGGCGAGCAAAGCCATCCCACCGTGCCCGCTATCTCGTCGGCCGTCGTGATTCTGCCCAGTGGTATGGAATCCCGCAGAGTGGTGATGTCCTCCGTGGACAGTCGGTCCAGCATCGGTGTCCGCACCGGACCCGGAGCGATCGCATTGACCCGGACATCGCGGGCAGCCTGGTCCTTGGCGAGGTGGCGCGTGAGACCGACGATACCCGCCTTCGCCGTCGCGTAGGCGGGGCCGGACAACCGGTTCCCACCGTGGCGCCCGTTCACCGAGCCGAACAGCACCATCGATCCGCCCTCGGCGAGCAGTGGCACCGACACCTGCGCCACGACCAGCGCCGACACCAGGTTGTCCTCGAACACCCGCCGCCACTGGGACGGTGTCCCCTCATCGATTCCGCCACTGCCCACCGACCCGGCGGCGTGGACGACGCAGCGCAGGCCGGTCACGTCGCCGAGGGCGTCGCGTACGGAGTCCGGATCGCAGGCGTCGTGCCCCCGGGCACGATCAATGACCACCACGTGCTCGCCTCGAGCACGGAACCACTCCGCGCAAGCCCGTCCGATTCCGCCGTCGCCGCCGACGACCAGCGTCACATCTTCCATGACCGTTTTCTAGCACGCCCGGCCGACACGGCCACTGTGAACCGGTGGCGGAACCGGCCCGGTTTCCCCGTGCTGACAACCGGACTGGGCTGAGACGTGTCTGCTACGGACGGTCACCCGGCCTCCATCGCGGCACCCGTCGAACCGGACGAGGCGCGTGATTCCCATGCCGGCAAGGGCCTCCAGCGTGCAATGCGGATCATCTTCGCCGTGGCCCACTCCGGCCAGCGCGACGTCGGGGTCACCGAGTTGGCCCGTTCGCTCGGGCTGGGCAAGGCGGTCGTGCACCGGGTCGTGCGCACACTGACGGAATCGGGATTCTTCGAGTACGACCCGGCCACCAGGCGATACCGCCTGGGACCGGGAGCGCTGAGCATCGGACTCGCCGCGACAGCGCGCCTGGACGTGGCCGATCCGGCGCGTCCGTATCTCGAGGAGATGGTGGCCGACACCGGGGAGACCGCCGCGCTCTCGATGCGCTGCGGCGATCAGCGCATGTACGTGTCCCAGGTGCTCTCGCCGAGCGAGTTCCGCATGTCCGTCCCGATCGGCGGGATGTTTCCGTTACATGTCGGCGCATCGTCGAAGGCGATCCTCGCCGCGCTGCCGGACGCCGAGATCGAGGCTTACTACGACCGGCAGTTCGACGGCTTCGTCACCATCATGAGCAAGGCCGGCCTGCTCGCCGAGATGCGGCGGACACGGCGTCGCGGCTACCTGGCCACGAAGGGCGAACGCCAGCTGGACGCCGGTTCCGTCGCCGCTCCGGTCTTCGACGGCACCGGCCGGGTCTTCGGCTGCATGTCCATCTGCATCCCACTCGCCCGCATGCGCGACGACCTCATCGAGCGGTACGGCCAGCTGGTCGGCCACGCCACCCGGGAACTCTCCACCCGGCTCGGGCACCACGCCTGACAGCGCGATACCGCTCCCCCGCCGACCTATGCCCGCGTATCGGGTCCTGAGTGGATTATCTCCTGTGGACATTCGCGCGGGACGGCGACTTCGCGGGGTCCCCGAATATCACGCACCGTAGCTCCGTTCCGCACAGCGATACATGAATGTTTCGGATGTGCAAACGTTCCGGGATCCCTATTCGTTTCTTGCGCATTGACCCTTACGGTCTCCTTGCACCTGTCGTCCACTGAGGATGAGTCCACCTGGGACCAACGTTCCGCCGAGCGGTACAAGGATTCCCGTGCTTCGTCCCACGGAGGTATGCATGACCGCTACGAGGCCGTTGACCGACGAGACGACCAGTCCGGTCACACCGCGGCGCGGATCCGGTTCCAGGATCCTCTGGATCACGACACCCCTGATCCTCATCGCCTTCCTCGGGCTGTGGAAGCTCTACACCGTCGTCTCCGGAGTCGGTGAACTGATCCTGCCGCCGCCGGAGAAGGTCGGCATCGCGCTCGTGCAGCTGCTCGGCGACGCGAGTGTCTGGCAGGCCACGTACGTCACGCTGTACGAGACGGTGGTCGGCTTCGCACTGGCGGCCGTCGTCGGCATCGCACTGGGGATCGTCCTCGGCCGTGCGAGGACCCTGGAACGGATTCTCTCGCCGTTCCTGGTCGCGACCCAGGTCGTGCCGAAGGTCGCGATCGTGCCGCTGTTGCTGCTGTGGTTCGGATTCGGCCTGGCCTCGAAGATCTTCATGGCCGCGATCATCGCCTTCTTCGTGATGATGCAGAACACCATCCTGGGCATCCGCTCGATCGACCAGGGTCATCGAGACCTGATGCGCGTCATCCGCGCACCGTGGTGGAAGCGCGTGATCTCCCTGGACATCCCGTCCTCACTGCCCTATGTGCTCACCGGTGTCGAGCTGGGCATCGTGTTCGCGATCACCGGCGCGATCGTCGGCGAGTACCTCGGCGGTGACCAGGGGCTCGGCGCCATGGCAACGGTGATGCTGTCGGCCTTGCGCACGGACCAGCTCTTCGCCGTGGTCATCATCATGACGCTGCTCGGATTCCTGCTCTACGCGATCGTCGCGGGCGTTCGCCGCTACGCCATTCCGTGGCACGAGTCCTCGGGCCGCGCCACCGCGCTCTGAATCCTTCCGGGAGTGGAAACAATGGATCGTCGTACATTTCTGACCAGGACCGGGCTCTTCGCGGTCACCACGATGGCGGGCGGGCAGTTCCTGATGAGCTGTGCACCCGGAAGTTCCCAGAGCGAGAGTGCCGACGGCCTGCAGGAGCTCGTGTTCGTCACGCCCTTCCAGCACATCCTCACTTACTCCGACGTCTACGTCGCGATCCAGGAGGGGTACTTCGAGGCCGAGGGCCTCCGGGTGGAGCCGGTGGGCGGGACCGGAACCGCCAGCTCGGCATCGCAGATCCTCGCCGGGCAGGGCACGTTCGGCAAGGCGGCCGCAGTCGTCACCTGCCCCATGATCGCCGACCAGGGCGCCGACATCATCACCGTCGCCGTCGGCGACCAGGTGAGCCAGTACAGCGTGGCCTCCTCGCCGGACAACCCGCTGACGCACCCGAACCAGTGGCAGGGCAAGACCATCGGTGTCATCTCGAAGGGCGGCGCGACCGAGCTGCTGCTCGACGCGATGTCCGTGGCGGTCGGTCTCGACCCCGGCAAGGTCAGCAAGGTCGTCACGGGCAGCGACGTCAGCTCACTGGAGTTCCTCGAACGCGGAGAGGTCGACGGGTTCATCACGTTCATCGGCTCCGAGACCGCGTTGCGGAAGATGGGCAAGGAGCTGCATTACCTCAACACCGACGAGTTCGCGAAGATGCCCGGGGATTCGTACTTCGTGAAGAGGTCCGACCTCGACGAGCAGGGCGACGCGATCGCCGGGTTCCTCCGTGCCTCGCGCAAGGGCTTCGAGTTCGTCGCGGACCCGGAGAACGAGGACAAGGTCATCTCGGCGATGGCCGCGTACAACAAGACCGAGGTCAGTGACACCGAGCTCGCGAAGATGAAGATCGAGGGATTCGCGAAGCTGTCCACCCCGAAATCCGGTGACTTCCTCGACATCGACATGGCGGCGTGGGAATCGGCGATCGAGCTGATGCGGAAGTCGGGAATCATCGAGGACACCGAACGACCGCTGAGCGACTTCGTCACCACCTCCGTCCTGGAGCGGCTGTGACCGGGCGGACAGACGGCCATCCGGCGCCCGACGTCGTCATCGTCGGCGCCGGCACGGCGGGACTGCCCGCTGCCATCGAGGCGGCGGAGCACGGACTGCGGGTCACGGTGGTGGAGCAGGCCGACCAGGTCGGCGGCACCCTGTGGCGTTCGTGGGCCCAGCTTTCCGCCGGTGGCACCGAGTTGCAGCGCCGCAAGGGAATCCTCGACAGTCCCCGCCTGCACTTCGAGGACGCGATGCGGATCAGCAAGCAGACCGCGGACCCCGAGCTGGTCCGGCTGGCGGTCGAGCATGCGCCCGCGACGGTCGACTGGCTGATGAACGCCCGGTTCGACATACACCCCGACGCGCCGGCGATTCTGCACTTCCACGAGCCGTACTCGATCCCCCGCACCTACTGGGGTCGGAACGCGGGCCGGTCGGTGCTGGAGGTGCTGCTGCCGAGGTTCGAGCGGGCGTGCGCCGACGGTGCGATCGATCTGCGCCTGCACACCACGATGACCGCCCTGCGCAAGGACGGCGCGCAGCGGATCGCCGGTGTGACGCTGCGGACGCCCGACGGCACGACGACCGATCTCGACGCCGCCGCGGTGATCCTGACGACCGGAGGTTACTCCGGCAACGCCGAGCTCTTCCCCGCCCTCACCCGGGGTGCGCCACTGGTCGGACCGGGCTCACCGACGTCCACCGGCCGGGGCATCCTCGCCGCGACCGAC
The DNA here is from genome assembly GCF_016595675.1 of Prauserella cavernicola. GTDB lineage: Bacteria > Actinomycetota > Actinomycetes > Mycobacteriales > Pseudonocardiaceae > Prauserella_A > Prauserella_A cavernicola. The sequence goes on from NZ_JAENJH010000014.1 coordinate 70,871, forward strand.
GTGGGTGCGCAGGTCCGGGGACAGGACCTGTTCCTGCCCACCTACGGCGGCGTGCTGCTGGCCGACAGCACGCACGAGACCGAGGGACTCGACGACTACCCGTCGCTGACCCCGCAGCAACGGCCGCCGTGGGAGATCCACGTGAACCGGCACGGCACGCGGTTCGTGGCCGAGGACTCCCACAGCGTCGACGTCCGGGAGACCGCGCTGCTCGAACAGCCGCGGCTGGAGTTCTGGATCATCTACGACGAGGCGATCCGCCGCGCCGCGCCGCCGTTGCTGCCCACGTGGTCGGATCTCGACCTCGAGGCGGCGTTCGACCGGCATCCGTCGTTCGCGCGGGCCGGTGACGTCGGCGCTCTGGCCGCGGCGGCCGGTATCGACGCCAACGGACTGCGCGCGACCGTCGCGGCGTACAACGATGCCGTCGAGTCCGGTGGCGACGAGTTCGGCCGCAGGCACTTCCCCGCCCCGATCGGCACGCCACCGTTCTACGCCGTCCGCAACCACGGCACGACGCTGAAGAGCCCCGCGGGGCTCGCCGTCGACCACTCCCTGCGGGTGCTCGGGTCGGACGGCGCATTCGCGAACCTGTACGCGGCGGGTGAGGCCATCGGCGGCAGCTCGATGTCCGGCAAGTCCTTCGTCAGCGGTATGAGCGTGACGCCGGCGCTCAGCTTCGGGCGCATGCTCGGCCGCAAGCTGGCGGGAGAACCACACGACCCCGGGAGTATGTGATGTGGCAGAGAACGGACGTGGACTTCATCCACACCCAGGAGGTTCCGTGGGATCCGATTCCGGAGGGCATGTTCGGCGCACTCGGCGGAGGACGCAAACAAGTCCTCAGCCGGGACGAATCCGACGGTGCCGAGACGGCGATCATCCGGGTCCGGGACAGGCAGTCCGGGATTCTCGCATCCGATGTGGACCTCTACGTCCACGCGGGCGAGGGAACCATCGGCGGGCAGGAGCTGCTCACCGGTGACTTCGTCCACGTGCCCGCGGGAACCGGAATCGACATCCGGCCGTCCGTGCGCGGCCTGGCCCTCTACTGTGGATTCTGGGGCCCTTCGGCGCTCACCGCGGGTTCCGGGGACGGCGCGGGGCTGCGGCATCTGCGGCCGGAGACCATGGAATGGGAGCCCGCGGGCTGGAGCGGTGACGTTGCCCTGCATCCGGGCGCGATGGTCAAGCGCCTGCGGCAGGGCGACGGCGTGAACATCTATCTCGCCGCGATGATGCCGGGCTGGCACTGCGAGGAGGAAGAGTCGCATCCGGTCTACGAGGAGTCGTTCAAGATCCACGGGGACGTGTTGATGGGCTCGCGGGGTGTGATCCGGGAGGGCGGTTACTTCTTCCGTTCACCCGACGTGTTCCACGGGCCGCTGTACAGCCGGTCGGGAACCATGTCACTGATCCGGTCCGACGGCCCGACCACGACGACGTATCGCGAACCGCCCGCGGGCGGCACCTGGCACGAACTCGCCAGAAACGCCTACTCCCGGTGACGTCCGCGGCGAGCCGAAACCAGGATCGAGACTTGGAGCAACCATGAGCGCTACGGACATCCCCTCCGGCACAGCCGCCGACACCGCGGCCGCGCGCGACACCGGCGGTGCGGCGATCTCCGTACAGGGCGTGGCGAAGACGTACGCGTCCGGAGCGGGGCCGGTGCAGGCCCTGCTGCCGACCGACCTGGAAGTCAAACCCGGCGAGTTCATCGTCCTGTTGGGACCGTCGGGGTGCGGCAAGACCACCCTGCTGCGGATGCTGGCCGGTCTGCACGCGCCGACCGAGGGCACGATCACCATCGGGGACCGGCCGCTGTTCACCAGCGGTGACACCGAGCCGAAACGCGACGCACTGGGTTCACTCGGCTTCGTCTTCCAGCAGGCCAACCTGATGCCCTGGCGGAAGGTGTGGGCGAACATCGCGCTGCCGCTCGAGGTACTCCGGGTGCCGAAGCACGAACGGAGGAAGCGGGCCGCCGACATGGCACAGATGGTCGGCCTCGGCGACTTCCTGGGCCACTACCCGAAACAGCTCTCCGGCGGTATGCAACAGCGCGTCGCGATCGCCCGCGCCCTGATCCACGATCCGTCGATTCTGCTGATGGACGAACCGTTCGGTGCGCTCGACGCGATGACGCGCGACCAGATGAACGTGCAGTTGCAGGATCTGTGGCTGGAGACCGCCAAGACGATCGTGCTGGTGACCCACTCGATCTCGGAAGCGGTGTTCCTCGCGGACCGGATCGTTCTGCTGTCCCAGCGTCCCGGCCGGATCCAAGACGTGATCGAGGTCGACTTCCCCCGTCCACGGCCGTTGAGCGTGGCCAACGAGCCGCGTTTCGGGGAGATCGTCGGCTCCCTGCGCGGTGCGCTGGGCGGGCACGCGTGACGACCGCGCAGGCCATGGCCCGGTTCGCCGCGACCGTCGACGTCGACGCCGTGCCCGCCGAGGTCGCGAGCACGGCCCGCAGGCTGCTGCTCGACCACCTCGGCACGGTGCTGGGCGGCATGGCGGTACCGGAGGCCAGGTCCGTCGTCGAGCTCGTCCGCGCCCGCGGCGGCCGGCCTGCCGCGACCGTGCTCGGCGGCGGTTTCGCGGCACCGGAACCGGATGCGGCGTTCTGCAACGGCGCCGCCGCCGACGTCCTTGAGCACCAGGACGGCTACCGCTTCGGCGGATTCCATCCGTCCCACACGCTGCCCGCTCTCGTGGCCGTCGCCGAAAGCCGCGACCGTACGGTGCGCGAACTGCTCACGGCGGCGGTCGTCGCCTACGAGATCGCCAATCGGATCGGCCGCGCGCTGCATCCACAGGCGACCCAGCGGGGCTGGTTCCCGACGGCTGCCGCGTTCGGTGCCGCGGCCGGATGCGCCAGGCTGCTCCGCCTTCCGCCCGAACGGATCGAGGACGCGCTCGGTGCCACCGCCTTTTTCGTGCCCGCCGTCCTGATCGAATCCATCTTCGCGGGCCCGACGAGCAAACCGGCCTTCGCGGGACAGCTGGCGCGCGCGGGTGTGGAGGGTGCGCTGCATGCGGAGGCCGGACTCACCGGCTGGAGAGAGGCGGTGGACGGCCCACGCGGGCTGGTCTCGCTGCTCGGCGGGGACCGCGGCGGCCTCGCCGCCGACACGCTCGGCAGCGAGTGGACCGTGCTGGACGTCCATCAGAAGCTGTTCGCCGGATGCCGGCACACCCACGGTGCGGCACAGGCCTGCGCCGAGCTCGCCCGGGAGCACGACCTGAGTCCGGACCAGGTCGACGACATCGACGTGGAGACCTACGGCGTGGCGATGCAGCTCGTCGACCGGCCCGTCCACCCGGGAATGACGACGATCGGGTGCACGCTGAGCCTGCCCTACGTCGCGGCGGCAGCGGTGGTGCACCGCGGGATGAGCGGTGCACAGTACTCCCCCGAGACCGTCACCGATCCCGGAGTGCACCGCCTCGCGGACACGGTGCGGATGCGAACGAGCGACGAGCTCGACGCCCGGTACCCGGAGCACACCGCGACCCGCGTGACGCTCGGCACCCGCGATGGTGCGCGGTACACGCGCCTGGTCACCGTGCCCGCGGGTGACTGCCGGTCGCCCCTGAGCGACGAGGAGCTGGTCGCGAAGTTCCTCGGCTACACGGCCCCGTCGCACGGCGAGGACGCCGGACGCGCGATCGCCGCGGCGGTGCTGGACCCGGCGGCCGCCGGCTCGGTCCGCGACCTCGTCGACCGGCTCGCCACCGACCCGCAACCCAGGAGGTAACCCGTGCCCCAGGACACCGTGCACACGATCGTCCCCCGACCCGTGACCGCGGAAGGGTTCGCACCGTTCGGCGACGTGATCTCCGCCGACGAGACCCCTCGGCTGCCGATCAACCTCTACGGCGGGAAGAACGCCGTGCTCGGTCCCGTCGTGCTGCAGTCGGACGAGACCCCCGAGTTCATCTACTTCCGCGTCGGGTACCGCGGCGGCGACATCCGTTACCTGGAACGGCACACCGGCATGACGCAGACCTTCATCCCGCTCGGCGGCGTTCCGTACGTGATCGTAGTCGCGGCGCCGGACGCGCCGCTGGAGAGCGGTTTCCCCGCTTTCGACAGCGTGCACGCGTTCCACGTGCCCGGCGACGTGGTGCTCAACATCCATCGAGGCACCTGGCACGAGCCGCCGTTCCCGACCCGGGACGGGCAGAAGTTCCTGCTCACCAGCCAGCCCGAGGTGACCAAGGGCCTGCAGGCGAGCGTGGACGAGAACGGCGAGGTCCACCTGTTCGACGTCGACAAGCGCAATCCGGTGTTTCGCACCGAGCGCAGACTGCACGTGGAGATGCCGGCATGACGGCGTCCACGCCCGCTGCCGGGATCGGCGCCTCCACCCGCAGACGGGACGGCGCCGCGCTGCTCACCGGCCGGGCCCGCTACGTCGACGACTACCGCCCGCACGGCCTGCACTACGCGGCCGTCGTACGCAGTACCGTCGCGCACGGCCGGATCCGCTCGGTCGACGTCTCCGGCGCCGAGACCGCCCCCGGTGTCGTGCTCGTGCTGACCGGTGAGCAGGCCGCCCGGCACGCGGGGCCGATCCCGTACTTCATCAGCCCCGCGACCCGCGGCGGCCGGGAGGTCGACATCCGCTGTCTGGAGCCGGAACTGGTCACCTACGTCGGCCAGCCGGTCGCCGCCGTGGTCGCGCGCAGCCGTGTCGAGGCGCAGTCGGCCGCCGCGGCGGTGCGGGTGGAGTACGACTCGCTGCCGCACGTTCTCGACGCGGACACGGCTCTGCTCCCTGACTCTCCGCGGGTGTATCCGGACTGGCAGGACAACGTCGTCTTCGCCAAGACCTACGGGGCTGGCGATGCCGAGGAGGCATTGCACGGTGCCGACGTCGTCGTGAGCGGCGAGTTCCGCATCGCCCGCTCCACGACCGCGCCGGTGGAACCCCGCGGGTACGTGGCGTCCTGGGACGCCACGGACGAGGCGCTCACCGTGCACGGCTCCTGCCAGAACCCGCACCAGCTGCGGTACATGCTCTCGGCCAGCCTCGGGCTGGCAGAGAGCGCGATCAGGGTCGTCACGGCGAAGATCGGCGGCAGTTTCGGCCTGAAGATGCAGGGGCTGCCGGAGGAAACCCTGGTGTGCCTGCTCAGCATGCTCAGCAGGCGGCCGGTGAAGTGGATCGAGGACCGGCGGGAATCGCTCATGTCGGGCGCCAGGGAGCAGATCCACCGCATCCGCGTGGGCGCGAAGGCCGACGGCACGATCACCGGACTGGTCAACCGCATCGTCGCCGACGCCGGAGCCATGACCGCGCAAGCGGGCTGGGCCATGTGCAACATGTCGGCCAGTACGTTCCCGTCCGGATACCGCGTCCCCGACTGCCGCGTCGAGCTCCGCCTCGTCGCCACCAACAAGCCGCCGCTCAGTGCCGCGCGCGGGTTCGGCAAGGACGCGGCGCACTTCGTCATGGAACGCGCGGTCGACCTCGTCGCGCGCCGGCTCGCGCTCGACCCGGGTGAGGTCCGGAGGCGGAACTTCATCCGCGCGGGCGAGTTCCCCTACCGCACCGCCACCGGACTCAACATCGACAGCGGCGACTTCGCCGGACTGCTGGACAAGGCGCAGGCCGCCATCGACTATCCCGCTGTGCGCGAGCTCCAGCGGCGCCGCCGCGAGCAGGGCCGCCCGCTGGGCGTCGGGATCGCGTTCGAACTCACGCCCGAGTCCTCGGACAGCCCCGGAACGTTCGTCTCCGGCTTCGACACGACGACCGTGCGGATGAGCCTCACGGGCCGGGTGACCGTGCTGACCGGGGTGACCTCACCCGGGGGCGGCAACGACACCGGTATCGCCCAGATCGTCGGCGCCGAACTGGGCGTTCCGGTGGAGTGGATCGACGTGGTGCAGGGCGACACGGACCGCTGTCCCACCGGTTTCGGCAACTTCAGCGGGCGCAGCATGGTGGTCGGCGGGGGTTCCGCGGCACTGGCCGCGCGCGACGTGCGCGCGACCCTGCGGACGGTCGGCGCCCGCCTGCTCGAACGGGACCCGGAGGCCTGCGAGGTGGTCGACGGAACGGTGCGCTCGGTGTCCGAACCGGACTGTGCGGTCCCGGTGCCCGAGGTCGCGCACGCCGTGCTGACCCGCGCCTTCGCCGCGGCGGCCGAGGTCGAGCCGGTGCTGGAGTCGACGCGCGCCTACAAGCCGGGCAACATCGACCACCGTCCCGACGAGCTCGGCCGGATCCAGCCGTACCCCACCTACTCGAGCTGTCTGCACATCGCCGTCGTCGAGGTGGACGCCGAGACGGGCAAGGTCGACGTCGTCGACTACGCGATGGCGCACGACTGCGGCACGATGATCAATCCGGACCTGGTCGAGGGGCAGGCATGGGGCGCCATCACGATGGGGATCGGCAGTGCCCTGACCGAACAGCTCGTCTTCGACGCCGGCGGCAGGCTCGTCTCCGACCGGTTCAAATCCTATCTGCTGCCCCGCGCCGGAGACGTCCCCGAGTTCCGGCTCGAACACCAGGTGACGCCCAGTCCCTTCACGATGCACGGCAACAAGGGCGCGGGCGAGGCCGGTGTCGGCGGGGCACAGGCCGCGGTCGCGAACGCCGTGGAGGATGCGCTGGCGCCGGTGGGCGCGTGCGTCCGGTCGCTCCCGCTGACCCCTCCGGTCGTACTCGACCTCATCGAGGAGGCCACGCGATGAAGACGCCGTCCGCGACCCGCACGACCTTCGACTACCGCGCGCCCGAGGACCTGGACGGCCTCGCCGACGCGCTCGGGACCGCCCGGGGAGCGGTCAGTGTGCTCGGCGGCGGCACCATGCTGGTGCCGGACATCTCGCACGGCACCGCGCAGCCGGACACGGTGGTCGACCTGGCCCGCACCGGACTCTCGGGGCTGCGCCGGGCCGACGGGGAGGTCGTCGTCGGAGCGATGACGACCTACCGCGACCTGCTCACCACGGCCCCTGCGCCCGTGCCGTTGCTGCGGCGGCTGGCCGCCGGGGTGACCGGCGGACCTCAGATCCGCAATCGCGGGACGGTCGGCGGTTCGGCGGCGTTCGCCAACCCCTCGTCCGACGTTCCGGCCGCGCTGCTCGCACTGCGCGCGCGGATGCGCCTGCTCTCGCCCGACGGCGTCCGCGAGGTGCCCGCGTCCGACTTCTACACGGGTCCTTTCGCGACGGTGCGACGCGACGACGAAGCCCTGATCGAGATCACGCTCCCGGACCCCGGGGCCGCGTCTTTCGGCTACGTGAAGTTCAAGCTCTCCGTGGGCAGCTGGCCCATCGTCACGGCGACCGCGGTCGCCGAGTCCGGAGGTGGGCTCCGCGTGGCGGTCGGCGGTGCCGGGCGCGTGCCCGTCGCCGTGATGCTCACCGAACCCGCCGACCCCGCGGACCCGGAATGGCTGGCCCACATCCGCGAACGCGTCGAGTCCGAACTGGACTCGGTCGGGACCTGGACCGACGAGCTGGCGGAGGGCACCTACCGCAGGCGCATCGCGGGCACGATCGCCGCACGGTCGGTCGCGGCGCTGCGCGGAGACGACGAGAGGCGGTAGGCGATGCAACCGATCCGACTGACGGTCAACGGCGACAAGCACGAGGTGACCGTCGACCCCCGGGACCTGCTCGTCTACGTCATCCGCGAACGCATCGGCCTGACCGGCACCAATGTCGGCTGTCTCACCGGGGACTGCGGCGCGTGCACGGTGACCCTCGACGGGCGGACGGCGAAATCCTGCTCGGTGCTCGCGGTCACCGCCGACGGCTCGGAGATCCGCACCATCGAAGGACTCGCGTCGCCCGCTGGGCTCGACCCCGTCCAGGAGGCGTTCTGGAAGGAGAACGGGTTCCAGTGCGGCTATTGCCTTCCGGGCATGCTGCTGGCCACCCGTGAACTGCTCGACGAGGACCCCGACCCCGCCGAGGAGGACATCACGCGAACGATCGACGGCAACCTCTGCCGCTGCACCGGCTACACGACGATCCTGCGTGCGGTGCGCACGGCCGCCCGGCGCGCCCAGCACCGCGACGAACGGCCCGAGCGCCCATGACCGGCACCGCCTACCCGCACGTCTTCCGGCCCACCGAGATCGGCGGGGTGCCCCTGCGCAACCGGGTGTTCGTCTCGGCGCACACGACGAACTTCGGTGAGCATTTCCTGCCCACCGAACGACATGTCGCCTATCACGCCGAGCGGGCGCGAGGCGGAGTCGGTCTGATCGTCACCGAACCGCTGCGGGTGCACCGGACGAGTCTCGGCAGGGCGGGCGGTCTGGGCACCTCACGCGACAGCCTGCCGATGCTGGAACGGCTCGTCACCGCGGTGCGCGACGCCGGATCGGCGATCTTCACCCAGCTCACGCACGCGGGCAGGCACAGCGAGAACGTCTTCGAGCGCACCGCGTCGTGGGGACCGACGAACCGGAGGTTCCACGCCGCCGGCGCCGTTCCGCACGCCGTGAACCGGCGGGAGATGTCCGAGGTCCGGAACGCCTATGTGGACGGTGCACGACTGGCGGCCGACGCCGGCTTCCAGGGGATCGAGATCCACTTCGGACACGGACACCTGCTGCACCAGTTCATCTCCCCGCTGTCGAACGACCGCTGCGACGCCTACGGCGGCAGCGAGGAGAATCGGCTGCGCTTCCCGCTCGAGGTGCTGGACTCGGTGCTCGACGCGGTGGGCGACCGCGTCGCCGTCGGAGTGCGGATGAGCGCCGACGAGCTCGTCGAGGGCGGTCAGGATCTCGCGGCGGGCACGAGGCTCGCGCGACTGCTCGACACGACGCGGCCGATCGCCTTCCTGAACGTGTCCGTCGCGTCCTACACCGTGCCCTCGATCGGCCACCACGTGGCGGACATGAACGAGGGGCATGCGCCCTACCTGCCGCTGGCCTACGCCATCGCCGACGCGTGCGACTCGGTCCCGGTGCTCACCGCGTGCCGGTTCGTGGACCTGGCCGACGCCGACCACGCACTGGCCGACGGGCGGCTCACCGCCATCGCCATGACCCGTGCCCATCTGGCGGACCCGCACCTGGTGCGGAAGGCGCTGGCGGGCAGGGAGCACGACATCCGCCCGTGCGTCGCGCACAACTTCTGCATCGGCGAGGTGGCGGGGCACCGGGCGATCACGTGCATGATGAACCCGACGGTCGGGAGGGAGGCGGAGTGGCCGGTGGAGCCGCCCGCGGCCGAGGTGCCCCGACGTGTCGTGGTCGTCGGCGCCGGGCCCGCCGGACTCGAGGCCGCACGGGTGGCGGCCGAGCGCGGTCACGACGTGCAGCTGTGGGAGCGGTCGGGCGAGCTCGGCGGCCGGCTCGGTACCGCACGCCGCGGCAGCGGGCGCGGAGAGCTCGACCGCCTGCGGCGCTACGCCGAGCACCGGCTCACCGAACTCGGCGTGGACGTGCGCACCGGCCGGGTGGTGGGTGCGGCCACCGTGCTGGCCGAGCGGCCGGACGCGGTCGTCGTCGCCACCGGGGCGCTCGATCGCCCGTCCGCCGTCGCGGGCTGGGGCCGCACGCTCACCGCCGCCGAGGCGCTCGACGGCCGGACCTGGACCGGCCGCACGCTGGTGGTCCTCGACGACGACGGGAGCTGGACGGCGGCCTCGGTCGCCGAGACCGCCGCGCGGGGCGGCGCCGAGGTCCACGTGGTCGCCGCCGCGGGAACCCCGCTGTGGGACATCGGGTGGTACAGCCGGATGACGATCGTGGAACGGCTGCGATCGCTCGGCGTCCGGTTGTGGACGTCGGCGACGGCCGGTTTCGCCCACGGCGGTGCGACCGTCACGTCCGGGCTGACCGGCCAGGCGACCACAGTGGACGGAGTCACGGACGTCGTCGCGCTCGCCATCCCCGAGACCGAGCACGTACTGGCCGAACACCTCGACGGCACGGTCCCCACCGTCCACGTCATCGGCGACGCGGTCGCGCCACGTTCGCTGCTCGAAGCCATGTTCGAAGGCCACGCAATCGGCCGCGCACTGTAGGAACCCAACCCCGACCGCAGGAGGTCATGATGGCTCGCAAGCTCGCCCTGATCACGTACAACGTCAAGCCCGGCGTCCCGCTGGAGGAGTACGCGGAGTACACCCGCACCGTCGACTATCCGATCTTCCGGCAGAATCCCGGAATCCAGAACTACGCCAACTACGTCGTCAAGCGCAACGCCCGCGGCGAGGAGTGGTTCAAACACTTCGATCTCGTGTTCGTCGACGATCTCGACGCCTTTCACGCCGACGGCGCGCTCCACTTCGGCGACCCAACGATCCTCGAGCACGCGGCCGGGTGGCGGGAGAAGTGGGGCAGTGACCCGGAGACCGGGTGGCGTTCGGCTGTCAACATCACGTTGGCCGAGGAGATCTGGGGCTGAGCACGCGCCGACGGTGGGGACGGCAGCGTTTCCGATGCTCCGTCCCCAACCGGCGGCCCCAGAGCCGCAGCCGCCTATCCCCATTTTGCGGGTTTCGGTGGGCAACACTCGTGGGGAAGCGCTCAACCCGCGTCGACCTTTCACCACCATGCCGCTCTTCGTCTGTAGCCGCGACGGAGGCCGGGCTCGTGGCCGACGGCAGCGCACGGGCGAATACAAGATCCGGCCGATCCAGGTGGCTGTACGCCGCCTGCTCGGAGCGGGCAAGAAAGACGACGGGCGTCCTGGCGGGTCAAGGCGGGACGGACGGTTCAGCAGGCCATCGGTATCAGCCGCGACGAGATCCACCGTGCTAAGGACTTGTCAGTGGCCTACTCCCACCATCAGCACCCGCTGCTGGTGGCCGGGGCCGGACTCGCGATGATTACGTTCGTTACCTGCGAACTGTCGGTCTCGGCAAGCCCCCGAAGAGCGCCTGTATCGGATGTCATCTACAGCGCGCCGCGGCCGTCACCACGGTGTCCCGCCCAGGCTGGCAGGCCCGCTGTCCACAACGATCAGCTTTTCCCTCGAGTTGACGTCCAGGTCAGCGCCGAGCCACGACTCGCCTGCCCGAGCGCGATGGAACCGGAATGTCCCGTTCGTGCTGTTGGTGGCCACGATGCACCGCACCGCCATCGACATCTCCCCGGCCAGCCGGGCGACCTCCAGCGCGAACCCCAGGCCGTGCCGCAACAACACGACCTGGTTCTCCTCGTCGATCACGGGCTCCCCATCGTCCAGGGAACCGATCTCCACGGGAACCAAGTCGTCCAGATGGAGGCTGCTCACGAAGCATTCCCACCCGGTCAGATCCCCCTGACTGCCCGGCGGCTCACCCGCCCAGCCCGAGTAAGCACCGAACACCAGGACATCGCGACGGCAAGCGAGTCCATCGGCCAGGATCTCCCGCAGTCCGGGAGCCAACTTCGCAGGCGGCTCAGCGTCCCGCAGCCCCGCATGCCCCAGCGCCCTGACCGCCACCTCGTTCATCCGCACGTTCAACACGGCGCCAAGCGTGCCACCGACCGTCCGGCTAACGCGCGCCAGTACTTGGGCTGCGGTGATCGTTACAGGGTAGGACGTGGGCACGAACGGCAACCTTCATGAAGATCGAAGCCCAGCTGATCACTACATCGTGGATTCTTTCGCATCGAGGATGACACCAATCCATGACCGTTCCCCCATCGATCCGCCTCTGCTCCGGAAGGTCGTCGAGGAGCTGGATCATGAACTTGTCGAGTCACCCGACGCGAAGCTCGGTGTCGTCTACGGTGACGATGTCGCCGCGCACAAGCTGCGTTCCCCGGCGGTCCTCGGCCCCGCCATTGACCCGGACGCGACCGTCTCCCAACAGTGACCGGACATCGGAACCGACGTCGACAACGCCGGCGAGCTTCAAGAACTGACCGAGTCGGATGGAGTCAGTACTGACAGCAACGTCTCGCATCCCGTCATCATCTCGCGTACCCCCGGGCAAGCCCCCACCAGGCCCGGTTACCGAGTTCCAGAACCATCCGTCCGCGTGATCCTGCGGCCTGCGATCTCATTACGTGCATGCTGGCGGTCACCGTCTGCCGCGGTCGCGCACGGCCTGATGTTCACCACACCATCGCCGACAACGACCGGAGCAGCGCCTCGAGCGCCCACAACACCAGCGCGCGGCAGGTGACACCGCCGTTGCCGGGGACGTAGTCGCACGAGACCACGGTGAACCGCGCGAGCCCCTTACCGCGGCGCAGGTGCAGCCCCTCGGCGAGGATGTGCGGTGACGCCAGGTGTTCCCGCACGCGCTCCGGTTCGGACGGCGCGTGGACGCGCGTCGCTTTCCGGCGCGCGACGGTGTTCACGAGATTCCTGGTTGGGCTTTCCCGTCGACCTGCGGCGGATCAGCGGTGGTAGCTCGGCATGGGCTGGCCGACGCCGGTGGTGATCAGCTGAGGCAGGCTCTTGGAGATATAGAAAGTCCAGCCGGCCGAGCACGCTTCGAAACAGGCGGATTCGGCCGAGGTGAGACCCTCATGTGTGAAATGCACCCTCGTGCCCTGATCCGTGACACCGATGTCGAAGACGACGGTGGTGCCAGTCCACTCGTCGGGGTCGTCGACGAAGGTCAGCAGGGAGTCCACGCAGTGCCAGACCATCCGACTGCCTGGCACGACCTCGGTGAGCTGAAACCGGGCGAAACGGATGCCAGTCTTGGCTCGGGCGGTCTCGCCGGCGTATTCGAAGTCGTCGGTGAATACGAACTCATCGTGCAGTGCGGTCGAATGGCCGATGAGGTTCTCGCTCCACCACCCACGCACGTTGGTGATGGCCTCGAAGACCTCCTCCGGCGTCCGGTCGACGGTCATGGTGGCGGTCAGGTACTCGGTGTTCGACATGGGTTCTCACTTCTCTCCGTTTGGCGGCTTTGCCCACCGACGAAGGAGAACGCCCAGGATCGACATCGGCGCCGAAGAAACTGGAGAAAATCTACGACAGACGTGAAGACGCTGGTCAGAGGCTACAAAGACGTGCCTTCAGGTAACGACGCTCGGGGTCGGTCGGCGCCAGTTCCAGCGCTTCCTCGTAGGCCGTGGCTGCCTCGGTGAGGCGGCCTTCCCTGCGCAGAAGGTCGGCCCGGGTGGCGGGCAGGAGGTAGTAGCCGTCGAGTCGGCCGGACTCGGCGAGCTCGTCGACGAGCGCGAGCCCCACGGAGATGCCCTCGGCCATCGCTATCGCCACGGCGCGACTGAGGTCCACGACGGGAGACGGCGCCAGCCGCGCGAGCTCGGCGTAAAGTGCCGCGATCTGGGGCCAGTCGGTAGCATCCGCGTCCGGAGCGGTGGCGTGACAGGCGGCTATCGCAGCCTGCACCTGGTACGGCCCGAAGCGCCGCATGGCCAGCGCTTCGTCGAGTGTCGCGACACCTTCGGCGATCAGCGCGTGATCCCACCGGGACCGGTCCTGGTCTTCCAGCGTGACCAGGACGCCGTCGACGGTGCGACTCGCGCGACGGGCTTCCAGCAGCAACATCAACGCCAGTAGGCCGCGCACCTCGGGCTCGCCGGGCATCAGCCGGGCGAGCGTCCGTGCGAGGTGAATCCCCTCGGCGGCCAGCGCCCTTCGCCCGTCCTGCTCGTCGTAGCCCTCGTTGAAGATCAGGTACAGCACCGCGAGGACAGCGGTCAGCCGCCGCGGCAGGAGCTCCGCAGGTGGGACCCGATACGGGATCCCTGCCTCGACGATCTTGCGCTTGGCACGCACCAGGCGTTGCGCCATCGTCGGCTCGGCGGTCAGGAACGCCTTGGCGATCTCACCCGTGCTCAATCCCGCCAGCGTGCGCAACGTGAGGGCGACGCGGGCCTGGAACGGCAGCGCGGGATGACAGCACGTGAAGATCAGCCGCAGCCGCTCGTCCGGAATCTCCTCCGACTCGGGCTCGTTCGGCACCCGCTCCAGCACAGCGAGCTGCCGCACCTTCGCCGCGCCCGTCGTGTCCCGCCGCAGCTGGTCGATCGCCCGGTGACGAGCCGCGGTCGTGAGCCACGCACCTGGACGGGACGGAACTCCGTCGCGCGTCCACGTCGCCAACGCGGCGGCGAACGCCTCCTGCGCGCAGTCCTCAGCCACGTCCCAGTTCCCGGTCAGCCCGATCAGCGTGGCGACCACCTGGCCCCACTCGTCCCGGTACGCCGCGTCGACCGCGGCACGAACCGTCTCCGGCGCGGTCACTCCCATACCGGGCGGACCTCGATACAACCCCGGCTCGCGTAGGGGTGTAACGCCGCGAGCGCGAGCGCGTCGTCGAGATCAGCACACTCGACAATGTCGATACCGCCGACGAAGTCCTTCGTCTCCGCGAACGGGCCGTCGGACACCATCGTCTCGCCGTCCCGGACGCGGACTGTCGTCGCGGCCGCCACCGGCCGCAGCCGCGCGCCGCCGAAGCTGCCTCCCCGCCGGTCCACCTCCGTGTCGTACGCCTGGAACGCCGGGTCCGTCCTTATCTCCTCCATGGACGGCGACGTCGTCTCGTCGTCGCAGATCAGGAACACATACTTCATGGACTCCCATGATGCCCGAACCGTCGCGGGACGGGCAGGGCCGAGGTAGGCCGGCGAGTGCGACGAGGGCAGTGCCGTCGCAGCCCGCAACGAAGTCCCGAATCTCTTAGCGCAACTTCTGCAACTCGTCATGCTCAGCCGCCGGGCGGCCTCGCACGCTGCTCATCGCCGGACTGCAAGCCGCTGCCGGGGATCGCCCTCGCCGCAGCATATGAGGACTCAAACTCATCCAGCCGTTCCAAGACCAGACGAACAGCCTTCTCACGGACCTCGGGCGGATAACGCTTCGACATGATGACGACCATCTTCCCTCAAGACGGGAAGCCCCAAAAACCCAACCTGTGACAGTTGCGAGATTCAGTGTTGGGGATCACGAAGATCCCACCCGGTAAACCGCCGATTGGGGCTGCTGAAGGAAACTGTGACAGTGGTTAGGCGGCCTGCTGGGCCGGCGTGGTCATGATGGTTTCGTGTTCGATGGGGGTCAAGCGTCCGAGCCTGTTCTGGCGGCGTCGACGGTGGTAGGTGCGTTCGATCCAGGTCACGATCGCGATCCGGAGTTCTTCGCGGGTGTCCCAGCGGCGGCGGTCAAGCACATTGCGTTGCAGGAGGCTGAAGAAGCTCTCCATGGCGGCGTTGTCACCGGCCGCGCCGACCTGG
>NZ_JAENJH010000015.1 GCF_016595675.1 Prauserella cavernicola
GCGTTGAAGAACATCAAGGGCGGCAAGATCGACACCCCGGACGGGGTGCGCAGCGGACCGGACCCCAAGCCCGGCAACACCGACATCAAGGGCGACAAGTACGACGGCCCCGGCAACAACGGCGGCAGCACCACCAGTAGCAGCGCCGACGGCGGCAAGACCGACCCGCCGCCGCCTCCGCCGCCCAGAAACGACCCGCCGAAGAGCGACACCACGGGCAACCCGCCGCCGGGCGGCAACCCTCCCCCTGCGGGCAATCCGCCCCCGCCGAGGAACGAGACCAACAACGGTGGCAACCGGCCGCCCGACTACGACGCGCGCGACCGCGCGCTGCCGGACGGCTCCAAGACCTGCGTGACGGACCCGGTGGACGTCGCCACCGGCGAGGTCCTCATGACCCAGGTGGACCTGGTCCTGCCGGGCGACGCCGGCGACCTGGAGCTGTCGCGCACGCACCTGTCGTCCTACCGAGCGGGCCGCTGGTTCGGCCGCTCCTGGGCGTCCACAGTGGACCAGCGACTGGAGTTCAGCGGCGACCGGGTGCGGTTCTACTCCGAGGACGGCATGGTGCTGGTCTACCCGCTGCCCACCGGTCAGCCGGTGCTGCCGTTGGAGGGCCCCCGCTATCCGCTGTGGCGCACGCCGGAGGGCTACCGGCTCTCCACCGGCGAGCGCGAGCTGGACTTCGCGGGCGCGGGCCGGATCGCGGCGCTCACGGCGATCGAGCAGTACGGCAGTCGTACGGAGTTCGCCTATGGAGCGGACGGCGCGCCCACCGCACTGCGCCGCGACGACGGCACCGAGATCCGCTTCGGCACCGCCGACGGCCGCGTGGTGACCCTCGGCGCGCCGGGTGCCGCTCCGCTCGTGCGCTTCGGCTACAACCGGCTGGGCCAGCTCAGCGCGATCGCCGACTTCGAGGGCCGCCCGATGCGGCTGGACTACGACTTCGAGCACCGCCTCGTCGGCTGGCAGGACCGCACCGGCACCTGGTATCGCTACGTCTACGACGCCGAGGGCCGTTGCGTTCGCACCGTCGGGGCCAACGGGTACTACAACTCGGCGTTCGCCTACGAGCCTGGCGTCACCCGCTACACCGACGCGCTCGGCCACACGTGGGTCTACCGGCTCAACGAGGCGCGCCAGCTCGTCGAGCGGATCGACCCGCTGGGCGGTTCCCGCCGCTACGTCTGGAGCCGCTACGACCAGCTGCTGTCCCAACTGGACGAGCTGGGCCGCGAGACCAGGTACGACTACGCGGGCGGCGAACTCGTCTCCGTCACCAGGCCGGACGGCTCGGTGGTGGCGATCGCGCCCGCGAACCAGGGCGAAGTGCGCATGCAGGCGGGCGAGGGAGACGCCGCCGTCCACCGCCTGGTGCCCGCGGCAGACCCGTTCGCGGGCGTCCCCGGCGCCGCGCTGCCCGCCGAGCACGCCGTCGCTCCCGACCCGCTCGCCGACGAGCAGGCGACGGACGCATCGGTGCGCCCCGAGGAGCGGGACCTGTTCGGCCGTCCCCAGCTCGTCCACACCGCCTCGGGCGGCGCGGCCAGGCTGGGCTGGACGGCACAGGGTCGCCGGTCCTGGCGGATCGGCCCGCACGGGCACCGGGAAGCCTGGATCTACGACGCCGAAGGCCAGGTCGTGGAGTACCGCGACGCGGCTGGCGGGGTGCGGCGCCGCGGCTACGGGCCGTTCGGCCTCGCCCTCGAGGACGTCGACGCCGCGGGCGCGCGCACGGTCTACACCTACGACGGTGAGCTGCGGCTGACCTCGGTGACCAACCCGCAAGGCCTGACCTGGCGCTACGACTACGACGCCGCGGGCAGGCTGGTGGAGGAGACCGACTACGACGGTCGCCGCCTCACCTACGACTACGACGCGGCCGGGCAGCTGCGGATCATGACCAACGGCCTCGGCCAGCCCACCGTCTACGACTACGACGCGCTCGGCAACCTGATCGAGCGGCGCACCACCGAGGAGGCCACGCGCTACGCCTACGACGCGCTCGGCAGGCTGATCTTCGCCGAGAACCCCGAGTCGCGCCTCGAGCTCGTCCGGGACGGGCGCGGCAGGGTCGTCGTCGAGACGGTCAACGGCATCGGCGTGTGCTGGGACTACGGCGGCACGGTGCTGCGCCGCCGTACGTCGTCCGGTGTGGACAGTGAGTGGAGTCTCGACCCCGCGGGCCTGCCGCGGTCGCTGCGGATCGCCGGGCACGGCATCGAGTTCGAGCACGACGCCGTCGGCAGGGAGATCGCCCGCGGTGTCGACGCGGTGCCGGTACTGCGGCGGCGGTTCGACGCGGAGGACCGGCTCGCCGAGGAGGCGATCGCCGGGATCGGCACGCGCACGTACGGCTACCGGCCCGACGGCAGGCTCGCCGCGGTCGACGACACCACGCGGCCGTGGCGGTTCGCGTTCGACCAGGCAGGCCGCGTCAGCGAGGCACGCAGCCCGGAGGGCGTCGAACAGTTCGCCCACGACGCGGCGGGCACCATCGTCTCGGCCGCCACTCCCTGGGTACCGGGTCCCCGCGTCCACCGCGCCAACACGCTGCTCTCGGCGGGTGGCACCCGCTACACCAGCGACGAGCAGGGTCGCGTCACCGGACGCCACCGCACCGGCCCCGACGGCGAGTGGTCGTGGACCTACTCGTGGGACCAGCTGGACCGGATGCGCGGCGTCCGCACGCCCGACGGCGCGCGCTGGACCTACCACTACGACCCGCTGGGCAGGCGGTTCGCCAAGCGACGCTGGGTCACCGGCGCCGGCGGCGACCCCGAACTCGCCGCCGACACCCGGTTCCTGTGGAGCGGGTTCGACCTCGTGGAACGGGTGGAGCGCGGCGCGGACGGCTCACACCGCATCCTGACCTGGGAACGCCATCTGACCGACAACCGCCCGATCGCGCAGGTCGAGCAGACCGGAGCCGAGACGCGGTACCGCACCGTGATCACCTCGCCCGCGGGCACGCCGACCGAACTGCTCGACGAGCACGGCGCGCTGGTCTGGCAGGACCGCAGCAGCTTCTGGGGCGCGCCGCTGCCCGGCGCCGACACGGCGGCCGTGCCGCTGGCCTTCCCCGGACAGCACCGCGACGAGGAAACCGGGCTGCACTACAACGTGTTCCGCTACTACGACCCGGAGACGGCGCGCTACCTCAGCCAGGACCCGCTCGGGCTCACCGCGGCGCCCAACCCCGTCGGCTACGTCGCCGAGCCGCTGCTCATCGGCGACCCGCTCGGGCTCCACGGCTCGTGCGGCAAGACCGGCGGGCCGGACGCCCCGAAACGGCCGGCGCCGGACGACTTCGAGGTGCCGCCCGCCAAGCGGCAGGACAACGGCGTCGACGTGCTGCGCATGACGCCGGAGGAGTTCAACAAGTTCAAGCCCGAGCTGGACGGCATGATGAGGGCCGACAAGCACTTCTTCTGGTCCGGCGGCTACAAGCAGGGACCCGGCAACCCGGACGACAAGTACCTGCACTCGATCGAGTTCAAGGCCAACCAGGTCGCCAAGGAGCACGGCGGCAACACCCTCGAGGGCCTGATCGCCGACAACAAGCTGAAGATGCCCGGCTGGGTCGACCAGAAGATGATGAACGATTCGGACAAGGGCTTCTGGTCGCACAGCGATCACGGCAGCTCGAACCAGGACCAGAAGAAGTTCGTCTCGGAGAAGTGGGACCACGCCTCGGAAACGTTCGCGAAGAACTCGAAGGACGCCTCGGAGACCCACGTGGTGTTCCCGGACAAGCCGGGTGCCCAGACCAGCACGGGTACCGACAACCCCGGCGACATCTACGACTACCGCAGGCCCGACAACATCTTCGACAAGATCGAGTACCCGAAGCTCGAGGAGCAGGGCATTCCCGTCACCGAGCACAACGCCGAGACCGGGGCGACGCGCCCGTACCAGAAGCCAAACCCCTGACCGGGGCTCACGCCAGTGCGATCACCAGCACGCTGAGGGTGAGCAGCACGCTGACGGGCGTCTGGACGAGGCGCTCGCGGGAGCTGCGGGACAGCGCGTTCAGCACCACGCTGAGCGCGCAGTAGGCGAGCAGGAGCCAGGTCGCGACCACCACCGTGGTCGTGCCGCCGCCGGGCAGCAGCCCGGCCCTGCTCGCCAGCAGCGCCGCGAAGCCGAGGTAGAGCACGATCGCCACCGCGGCGGCCCGGCGCAGCCGCGGTGTCGGCACGCGCGTCTGCCCGCCCCAGGCGTACTCACCGACGGGCAGGCCGCCGATGATCAGCACCTGCATCACGGCGAGGCCGGCCAGCAGCGTGAACGCCGCGGCCAGCGCGACCGCGGTCACCGCTGCCCGCCGGGGGTGACATCGCGCAGCAGCTCGTCGAGCCAGCTCACGACCTGCTCGGCGGAGCGCACGCCGTAGTCCGCGGTGGCTCTCGGGTACCTCGACTCCGGGCCGGCGCCCTGAGCCCCGGCCTGCACCGAGCGAAGATCCTCGAGGTCGCCGAGCGCGCGGGCGCGCAGCGCGAGCAGCACGGCCCGCCGGTCCTCGGCGCGTTCGAGCCGGCCGAGCAGCAGGACCCGCGCCAGCATCGAGGCCTCGGAGTCCTCGGCGGGTGCGGGCCGCAGCATCCACTCCCGCCAGGCCGCCGTTCCCTGTTCGGTGATCGCGTAGCGCTTCGTGTTGCGCGCGGTCGCCGCGCTGGCGAGCAGCTCGACGTGGCCCGTGTCGTGCAGCTGCCGCAGGGCTCGGTGGATGCTGCCGTAGCTAGCGGAGTAGATGTGGCGCAGACCCGACGCGAAGCGGGAGTGCACGTCATATAGCGACAGCGGCTCTGCCAGCAACAATCCGAGAATCAGGAACTTCACGCGGTCCAATATATCTCAGAGAGATATGGTGGCGTGACGATCTCGGCGTCCCGGTGTCTTCACCACGACGAGAGCAGGCAGGAAGGGTGTGCGCGTTCCATGTCCCGAATCCGCAGGTTGTGGCGCCGCGTGTCGCGGTCGCGCGGGTGGCGCCGAGCAGGTCTCACGCTGGCCCGCTACCGCGAGCGCGACGGCGACCACTACGCGGCCGCGGTCACGTTCTTCACGCTGCTGTCGATGGTGCCCCTGCTGATGATCGCCGTGTCGGTCGCCGGGTTCGTCCTGGCGGGCGACCAGGCGCTCGCGACGCAGTTGGACCGCGCACTCGACCAGGCCCTGCCCGCGGCGGCCGCCGACCAGATCTCGGTGATCATGAACGTGGTCGTGGAGGAACGCGGCAGGCTGGGAGTGCTCGCGCTGGCCGTGTGCGTGTACTCGGGCTGGAACTGGATCAGCAACCTCAGGGACGCGGTGACCGCACTGCTCGGCCAGGCCCGCGAACAGCGGCCCATGCTGCGCACCGTCCTTGCCGACGTCGGCACCCTGCTCGGCGTGGGTCTCGCGCTGCTCGTGTCGTTCGGACTGGCCGCGCTGACGGGCGCGGCGGGAACCCAGCTGCTGGCGTGGACGGGCCTGGCGGGCACCACCGGCGCGCACGTGCTGCTGGTGGCGGGCTCGCTGCTGCTCGGACTGGTGGCGAACTGGCTGGTGGTCGCCTGGTGCCTGGCCAAGCTCCCCCGCACCCGGCGACCGGTGACGGAGGGACTGCGCGCCGCCGCGGGCGCGGCCGTGGGACTGGCCGCGCTCCAGCAGGCCGGCGGTCTCTACATGCGCCTGCTCGGCCACTCCCCCGCCGTTGCCACGCTCGGCGCGCTCGTCGGGCTCTTGTTGTTCGTCTACCTCGTGGTGCGCTGGCTGATGCTGGTGACGGTGTGGACCTCCACGCGTGAGGAACCGGCCGACGGCGGCCTTGCGTCCGAAGCGGGCCACGCGAGCGCGACGCTCGCGGCGGGCGCGTCGGCGGGTGTGGTCCTCCGGACCCTGTCAGGCCGGTGACCCGGCCCTCGGGCTCAGCGCCCGAGGACCCTCCGGAGCCACGGCACCCGCGCAGCGCGGGCCGCGGCCGAGATCGCCGCATCCGGAGCCAGGAGGTCGAACCCGTGGAAGGCGCCCGGCCAGACGTGCAGCTCGGCCTGTCCGCCCGCCTGCCACAGGCGCGTGGCGTAGTCGACCACCTCATCGCGGAAGGTCTCCGCCGAGCCGACGTCGAGAAACGTCGGCGGTAGACCGGAGAGGTCCTCGGCGCGCGCGGGCGCGGCGTACGGCGAGACCTCGGCCGTGCCCCGCTGATCACCGAGCAGCGCGCTCCAGCCCTGCTCGTTCGCGGCGCTGTCCCAGATCCCCAGCCCCGTCATCTGCCGCGCCGACACGGAGTCGTTGCGGTCGTCGAGCATCGGGCACAACAGCACCTGCGCCGCGAGGGTGGGGCCACCGCGATCACGGGCGAGCAGGGCGGTCGCCGCGGCGAGGCCACCGCCCGCGCTGACACCGGCCAGCACGATCGGGCCCGGCGCGAACTCCTCGGCCGTCCACAGCAGACCGGCGTAACAGTCCTCGACCGGCGCCGGGTGCGGGTGTTCCGGCGCGAGGCGGTAGTCCACCGAGACGACGGCCAACCCGAGCTGCGCGGCCCAGCCGAGGGCGAAGGCCACGTCGGGGGAACGGTTGTCGCCGACGATCATCCCGCCGCCGTGGACGAAGTAGATCACGCCGGTCGCACCGCTGTCCGTTCGGCAGACGAGCAACCCGAGCCGGGACCCATCGGACCGGGGCACGCTCACGTCCTCGATCTCGAAGTGCCCGTCGCGGCGCAGTTGCTCGTCGGTCAGATCGCGTTCGGCGTTCTCCGCCCGGCGAGCGGCGAGGTCCGCATCCGGCGAGCGCTTCGACAACTCCTCCCGCAGTTCCTCCAACGCCACCGCGAGTTCGGGATCGAACGGCGGCGGCGTGAGCGCTCCTTCGGCGTGTCCCAACACGAAACCTCCAGTGAAAACTGTGCCCTCGCGGCACGGTCAAGTCCTGCGATGTCCCTAAAGGACATTGTGCCCGCACTGAAGCCTGGACGGCTCGTCCCCCGTGGGAGCTACATCCGGGTGTCCACCGCGAGGTGACGACTCCGGGACGCAGAATCCGTAGTTTTCATTACGGCCGCAGCACACGAACCGCGGTGGTCGCCGCAGAACTTCCAGGAGAACTCGATGAACCGCAATGTCAAAGCATCCGCCGTCTTCGCGCTGGCCGTCAGCGTTGCGGGTGTGGCACTGACTGGCTGCGACGAAGGCTCGACCGCCGAGCCGAAAGCCCCCGCCTCCGCCGCCGCGTCCGAGGAGCAGGGCGAAGACCTCGTCACCGGAACGCAGAAGATCCAGGTCGAGGGCTCGTCGGTGAACGTGTCCTGCACCGGCGAGGCAGCCGAGGGCAAACCGGTGATCATCCTCCTGCACGGTGGCGGAGACTCCCTCGACACGTTCGCCGACCTGCAGAAGACACTCGGCGAGCAGGACCGCGTCTGCTCCTACGACCGGCTCGGTGCCGGCGCCAGCGACCAGCCCGACGGACCGCAGTCCTTCGACAGCACCGGCGCCATCCTCACCGGCGTGATCGACCAGGTCGCCGGCGACGCCCCCGTGGTCCTCGCGGGGCACTCCCTCGGCGGCCTCATCGCGGGCCGCTACGCGCCCGAGCACACCGACCGCGTCGCGGGCCTCGTGCTCCTGGACGCCACCTCCCCCACCCAGATCGCCGACTTCGAACGCGAGGTCCCCGCCGACGCCACCGGCCCCGCCGCCGAGGTCAAGGCCCAGACCCTCGCCATCTTCGAGGGCCAGAGCCCCGAGCAGCTCGTGATCCCCGACGCCGAGGTCGGCTCCGCCGGCGACATCCCCGTCGAGGTCATCCAGCACGGCAAGCCCTACCTCTCCGCCATCCCCGAGTACGGAGCAGGCCTCGAGCAGGCCTGGGCCGACGGCCAGGAGAAGTGGCTGGCGCTCTCCAGCAACAGCAACCTGAGCTCCGCCGCCAACAGCGAGCACTACATCCACGTCGACGAGCCCGACGTCGCGATCGACGCCATCCAGCGCGTCGTCTCGGAATCGGCGAAGTCCGAGTAACGAGCCGGCCCACGAGAAAAGGCCTGCCCCGGCGTCCGGCGCCGGGGCAGGCCTTTCTTCGTCGCACCACTCGTGCTCAGCGGCCGACCTGGTGCCGGATCCAGTCCACCACGACGTCCACCCTGGCCAGGGTCTCCAGTCCAGGCTGGGGACAGTCGGGGCCGGTGCTGACGGTGGCCACGAGTGTCCCGGTCCGGTCGTCGTCGGACACGAACAACGGTGCACCCGAATCCTGTGGGCAGGGACTGTTCTCCACGGTCCGGTCCACAGTGGATTCTGCTTCGACGTTGGCGGAGTCGAGGTCGACGACGACGAACTCTCCCCTCTTGATCCGCGGCGTCGGCTTCACCTCTGTCGGGGAGAGCGAACCCCAGCCGACGAACCGCAGCTCCTGGCCGACGGCGGGTTCGGACTCGGGCAGCGCGAGCGGCACGACGTCCTCGACCGCGCTGTCGAGCTTGGCCAGCGCGATGTCGTTGACCTCGGACTGGCGCACGTCGACCACGGTGGTGACCTGGCCACCAGGGTCGTCGACGTCCAGCTTGCCCACGGTCACCTCGGTGGTGTAGACGGGTTTGCCGCTGCGGCGCACACCGTTGCCGTCGTGGAAGCAGTGCCCGGCGGTGATGATCCAGTCCGGCGCGATCAGCGCACCGCTGCAGCCGCCGGTGCGGACACCGCCACCTGGCTCCGGGATGTCCGGGGAGAACAGCTTCGCGTTGAACGGCAGCTCCGGTGGCGGCTCGGCGGGCGGCGCCTCGGCCTCGATGTTCCTGGGTTCCGGCTTCTCGGAGACGGCAGCGGCGGCCTGCTGGCGAGCGGCGGGCGCCCGTCCGACGGCCGTGACGAGAAACGCGAGAGTAGCCCCCATCATCACCGCGACCGCGAGAGCACCAAAGCCGAGACCCCTACTCCTCCGCTTGGTTCTATCACTCACATAGGTGACACGCGCGGCCGAGCGCGCCGGGTTCGTGCGGTCGGCTTTCCCGGGACGGAAGGGCAACCCTCCCGTAACGGCACAGCTACGGACGGAGATCGGTCACCGGAGACGGTGCGGCACAAAGAAGTCCCGCCGGAGTGGAAGGAACTCCCACTCCGGCGGGACTGTTGTCGGAGCGTCGCCGCGAGGCAACGACCCCGGACCTACTCCTCCTCGTCGTCCAAGGCCTTGTTGACGCCGGGGGTGATACCCCGGATCAAGCTGGAAAAGACTTTGAAGCCGGCCGCGGTCCAGGAATGGGTCGGCGACGTCAGCGTCTTGCCGATTTCCTCGAACTGGTGCACGTGCTCGGGTTTGACACCCGCCTTCTCCAGTGCGTTCGGCCCCAGTCGCAGGATGTCGTCGATCTTCTGCGTGTACGCGTTGACCTGGTCAGGAGTGACCTGTCCGGGATTCTCCCTGGCGAACTTCTCGAGCCCCTCCCTGAACACGTCACGAGTCTGTTGCGGGCTCTCGGTCAGCCACTTCCAGCCCCCGTTGCCGTTGCCCTGGTTGCCGCCGTTGCCGCCGCCCTGACCGCCGTCCTGGTTGCCCCCGTTGCCGCCGTCCTGGTTGCCGCCGCCCTGACCGCCGTCCTGGCCGCCGCCCTGGTTGCCCCCGTTGCCGCCCCCGTTGCCGCCGCCGTTGCCGCCGGGGCTGTCGCCGGGGCCGTTGCTGCCGGGCGTCGAACCGCCACCACCGTCGAGGGCGTCCGAGATCGAACCGCCGCCCTGGCCGCCGCCGTTGCCGCCATCCTGGCCACCGCCATCCGGCGTGCTGTTGCCGCCGCCCTGGCTGCCGTCGTCGGGAGTGCTGTTGCCCCCGCTGCCGCCATCCTGGCCGCCACCATCGGGTGTGCTGTTACCGCCGCCCTGGCTGCCGTCGTCGGGAGTGCTGTTACCGCCGCCCGGTGGGTCCTGGTTCTCAACCGCGTCGAAGAACTCGTCCTGGTCACCGTTGACACTGTCGGTGTCCTGGCCGCCACCCTGGCTGCCGTCATCCGGCGTGCTGTTGCCACCGCCCTGACTGCCGTCATCCGGCGTGCTGTTGCCACCGCCCTGGCTGCCGTCATCCGGCGTGCTGTTACCGCCGCCATCCGGTGTGCTGTTACCGCCGCCGCCGTTACCGCCGCCGTTGCCGTTGACATCCGGCGGGTTGCCGGTGTCGCCACTCGGCCGCCCGCCACCACCACCGCCGCCGCCACCGGTGGGCACCGACCCGGCGGCGTCGCCGACCGCGTCGGACGCCGAGCCGCCGGCACCCTTGGTGCTCGAACCGAGGTCCGAGAGCGACTTCGCGACCTTGGTGACCTTCTTGACCACGTTGGCGATCTGGGTCCCGATCTTGGCCATCGCGATGCCGACCGTCGCCGCGACGGTGCCGAGGAAGATGCCCACCGACGCACCGAAGGTGAACGGCATGGCCGCTAGTGCGGCGAGCGCACCGGCGATGATGCCGCCCAGCACACCGGCGGCGAGGTCACGGATGATTCCTCGCACCGCGCCGACGACGGCACCGACGATCTCCATCGTCTTGCCCGTGCTCTCGAGCGATTTGCCCATGCCCTCGAGCAGGTCGGCGAGCTCACCGGTGCTCTTGTTGAACTGGTCGGCCCCGTCACCGGACCAGGACTTCATGAGGGATTCGAGGTTCTTCTTGAGGTTGGCCGACCACTCGTCGACCTTCTCCTTCTCGCCCTCGAGGGCCGCCGCCGCCGTGGAGATGCCCTCGGGGTCGCCCATCGTCAGGTCGAGCGGGATCCGGAACGGCGTGACGTGCTCGATGAGCCAGCCGATCCCGGCCGCGAACACCGAGCCCAGCGGGTCGATCACCAGCCCGAGAACGTCGAGCGCGAGACCCGCCGACCCGATACCGATCGCGACCTGGTCGTTGTCGTCGCAGGCGATCTTCAGCTGGTCGATCGTGTTGATGATGCCCGCGCCGCTGGTGCGGGTGTCGTCACTGCCGACCAGGTCGCCGGGGTCGTGCCAGAAGTCGTTCTTCGAGTACGTGTCGTTGTCGGAGTAGTCGTTCGTCTCTTCTTCTTCTTTTGTCTCGCTCACCAGACGAACTCCGACATCTCGTCCTTCACGCTCTGGTCCTGCTCCTCGTAGGATTTGGCGGCCTTGTCCAGCTTTTCCCGGTGCTTCTCGAGCGCCTCGCCGAACTTGTCGAAGCCGTCGGCCGAGTCGTCACAAGCCGCACTCGCGGCCGCGCCCATGATCTGGCCGAGGAAGATGCCGAACAGGCCAGGGTCGGCGACCATGCCCCTCAGCAGATTGCGAGTCTCGCGCGCGTTGTCCGCGACCTCGTCCAACTTCTTGCCGAACTCGCCGAACGCCTCGCCCGGATTGTCCGCTGTGAACCCACCGCTCACCAGGGGTTCACCTCGTCGTCATCGGTGTTGTCCCGGTTGGGGCGGCGCCGTGGCTGAGGTCCAGCCGACGGCGGCGGCGTTGTCGGCGGCTTCGGCTGCGGAGGAGGCGTCTCCTCCGGCTCGGGATTCTCGACGAACTTGTTCTGGTCGACGTCGCCACTCTGGCCCGCTGCGGGGTCGGGAGGCAGGAAGCCCCGCATCATCTCCAGCACCTCGCCATCTCCCATGATGGACTCGACCGATGCCGCCACGGCACGCGCGGTCTGGCTCTGCGCCTGCCGCACAGTGTCCATAATGGTCGCCGAAAGTCTGGCTTCTCCCAGTTCACAAGCACGCTTGCCGAGCTGGATGTTGCGCAGACCACCGTTGGGCTCCAGCGAGACCGTGACGGAGCCGTCCCGTGACGTCACAGTTGCCGCGGCCGACGCGAACGCGTCCTGCAACTCGTACGCCCGGTTCTTCTGCTCCTCGACCTGCCTCTCGATGTAGTGCTGGAGGTCCTCGCCGGGCCTCAGGTTCGGGTCCACACCTGACTCCTTGAGATCGCTGGAACGTCTGCGCTCACCGCCGCCGCACACTGGCGGCGGCAGTGAGCCCTCATACTCGCACGAAACACATCCCAGGCGCGCGAATGCCGAAGGCGAACGGAAACCGACCCACTCGTCACAAATGAGTGCCCAATGAGGACGAGAACTCGCCTGCCCACCCCATCTGACCTGCCGACGTGGTCCGAACAACGGCACTCTCGCCAGAATCGCCGAACGGACACTCGCGGATGAATGCGGGGCTCATTCGCTCACGCCGGCACATTCTTTGCGTGTGCGAAAAGGTGCGGCTGGAACCGCTCAGAGGTCCTCGACCTCGACCAGCCCGTCCTGGACAGCGCGCGCCACCAGACTCGCCTTGGTCCGCGCCTCGCGGCCGACGTTCGCGTACTTGATCCGCACCCGGTCGAGGTACGAGTTGACCGTCTTCACCGAGATGCCGAGCCGCAGCGCGACCAGTTCCTTGGACTCCGACTTGAACCACTCGATGAGCACGTTCTCCTCGCGTGCGGAGAGCGCGGGACGGTCGGGGCGGGCGTTCGTTCCCAGCGCACCGGCCAGCGCGGGCGGCACGTAGGGCCGCTCGTCGGCTGCCGCCAGCGTCGCCTCGACCAGGTGCTCCCTGCCCTCGCTCTTGGCCAGGAAGGTCGCGGCTCCCAGGTCCAGACATTTGACCGCGGTCTTCTCGTCGTCGCGCATCGAGTAGACGACCACCTGCCTGCCTGCGTCGACGAGCCGGCGGAGGCTACTGAAGGCGAGGCCCTCCTCGCCCAGCTGCAGGTCCAGGAGTACGACATCGGCCGAACTGCCCGGCTCGACCCAGGCCTCCTTGACGGAGCCGCCCGACGCGACCACGGTGACGGGTCGTCGCGATGCGGCGTACCACGCCTCCATGCCGGAGAGAATGGCGGGATGATCGTCGATGATGACCACTGTGACCGGTGCGTCATTACTCATGTCGGGTCACTCCCGGAGACCGTCGATTTTGTCCAACTGGCTTCCACCCACACACTCCCGCCGAGTGCGGTTCTGGCCACGGACACCGCCGCATCCGGCGTGCTGCGCCGCGGCCCGGCAGTGTCTCCCGCGCTGAGGCCGTCGGCACAGTCCGCGCTGACCACACTCACACAGACCTCGCGACTGGTCCACACCACTGTCAGCCGCGCGGTCGAGCGGGTACGGCCCAACGCGACGGCCACCGGGTCGACCAGCTCCCTGCGTACTTCCACGGGCACATCGCCCGGCTGGCCTCGCACGGCCAGGTTCACCGTCACCCCCTGGTGTTCGACCACCTCGACGCAGGCCCGCAACTCGTTCAGCAGCGGGTCCGAGACCGAGTCGCCCTCGGCGAACAGGCGGCGCATCCGAGCGGCTTCCACGCCACAGCGCAGCCTGACCTCCTCGTCGTGCGGGCTGAGCACGCCGTGGCCGAGGCCGACGAGCAGCGGCACCGTCGTCGCCGTCAGCGCGCGGTAGCGCTCCTTGTGGTCCTTCTGCCTGTCCTCGTTGATGCGTTCCCGGAGGCGCAGTTCCTCCTCCCGCGCGGCCGCGGTCCCCGCGATCGGCGCCGTGTTGTGGAACACGCGGGTCAGCACACCGACGGAGAGCTGGAATCCGCAGTTGGACACCGTGGCGATCCCCAGCACCGCTGCGGCCTCGGCCGTCGGCGACGCCGACAGCAACACCACGACGGCGTTCAGTCCGACGTGCACTCCGAGGAACACCGCGAACACCCTGACCCGCAGGTCCGCCAGTAGAAACAGCGCGTACCAGCCGATCAGCCCGAAGGCCCAGTCCTCCGGCCCCAGCAACCGCTCCGCGGGCAGCGTCAACGCGCAGGTCGCCGACACCGCCAGCACGGCGCCCAGGCTGCACCAGCGCACCATCGGCGGGATCGGCCTGCCCCGCAGCAGATACGCGGCGCCGGCCACCGCGACCACGAGGAGACCGACGAAAGCCGCCGTCTGGGCCCACCCCGGGCGATACACACTCTGGTAGGCCGTCAGCTGGTGCAGGGACAAACTGAACTGCGACACCAGGCTGATGAGCAGCGCGGCCAGTTGTGCACCGAACAGCAGCTGCTTGCGGATCAGGTTGACCGCGGCGGACTGCGGCGCCGGTGCGTTCTGCGGACGCTCGACGCTCTCGTCACCCGCCCACGCCGCGCGGGCCCGGTCGTGCCAACGCCAGTGCACGCGGGTCCCGCCGCCGGGCTGCGAGGTGACGGACGCGGAGCCTCCGACGGCCTCCATCCTGCCGATGATGGAACCGGAGACGCCCCGTCGCCTCGGGGAGACCGACGCCGGGTCGAATCCGCGCCCCGCGTCGGACAGCTCGACGACGGTGCCGCCCTCGTCCATCCAGGCCCTGAGCTCGGCTTCCCGCACTCCGGCATGGCGAGCCACATTGCTGACCGCCTCCCGGACCCCGTTGAAGATCGCGAGTCCCGCGCCGGAGGGGAGCACGAGCGGACCCTCGATGTGCGTCGTGAGCCGCACCCTGTTGGGTCCCTCGCCTTCGGGCACGCAGCTCAGCAGCGCGGCGAGGTCGATGCTGCCGGTCTCGAATCCGGGTACGGCGGACAACGCCTCCAGGTCTCGTCGGGCGCGCTGGGGCAGCCACGACCAGTCGCGGCCGTCGCCGTGCGAGACCGTGAGCAGCGTCGCGTTCGCCGTGTCGTGCAGGGTCGCGAGGTACTCGCGTTCGGTCGCCCGCCTGGCGGCGGCGGCCTCGGCTTCCCGGCGCGACGCCGCCCTGGCCGCGGCCGCCCGGTCGGCCGAGCGGGCCCGGGCCCTGACGATGAGGAAGGCGGCTCTCGACAGCCCCGCCGGGATGAGGATGCGCACCAGGGCCGACACCTCGAGCCCCGGCGAGGACAGAATGTCGGCCAGCGCGGTGACGGCGAGACCCAGCCCGGCCAGTGCGATCCCGGTCGTCGGGCGCGCCGCCCACTCGTGCTGGAAGGTGATGGCACTGATGCTGATGATCGCCGCGACCATCACCTCGACGCCCACACCATCGAGCGCCAGCTGGGACAGCCCCGTCAGTACCAGCGCGGCCGCGTCGAGTGTCCAGAGCAGAGCGAACGGGAGCGGGTTGCGCAGCGAGTAGAGGCGCACCCCGCAGAAGAGCAGCACGGGCAGGAGCAGCGACACCGCCAGGGGCAGCTGCGCGGTGTCCACCGAGAGGACTCCCAGCGCACTGCACAGGAAGACCACACCGGAGCGCAGCCACACCCCGTACCGCTCGAGGGTGCGGGTGACGAGGCGTTCGCTGAAGCCGGGGCCGTCCGACGACTCGGCGGCCCGAGCACCGGTTCCCTCTCGCCCCCCACGCCGCACGGGGTCAGGATAGTTGACCGTTGGACAACGGCCGCTGGTGTGTGGGGCAAACGACCCACACACCCGGAGGGCGGCGCAGGTTACCGTGCCCGACGTCCCCCGGCGAAGTCCTGGCATCCGGTATCCGGAGTCTGCCTCGACCACGGGGTAGCTCCGTGCGGTCGACGCACTACTAGGGACAGAAGGACGAGCAGTGCACTATTCGGTTACGCGTCGTCCGTGAAGCTGTTCTCGCGCACGCTGTCCTGGCTGCTGCTGGTCAGCATCGTCCCCGTGCTGATGATCGTGATCATGAGCGCCCTGATCGCGCTCAACGTCTACGCGTTCATCGTGTCCCCGGTGACCGCCGTGAAGATCGCGATCGGCGTGGTCCCGACCGTGCTGGTGCTCGGCCGGGGGCTGTGGGTGCTCGCCTCGAAGATCGACAACCCGGTGCACGGCGTGCCGGTGTCCGAGCACGAGCAGCCGCGACTGTGGGCGATGGTCCGCGGGTTCGCCCAGGTCGCGGACACCAGGCCACCGGACGCGATCTACGTGATCGAGGACGCGAACGCCGCGGTCATGGAGGACACGCGCCTGCTCGGCCTGATCTCCACGAAGCGGCACCTGTTCATCGGTGCCCCGCTACTCGCGGAGCTGAACACGGCCCAGTTCGCGGCGGTGCTCACCCACGAGCTCGCGCACTACAGCAACCGGGACACCCGCTTCGCCGGGATCGCCTACCGCAGCCGGCGCGCCTTCGCGCACACACTCGCCACGCTGAACGGCGGCGACGCTCTCCAGCGTGGGCTGCACTTCCTGCTCCGGCACAGTGGCGCACCCGCACTGCGCGTGGGCGCGGACCTGAGCAGGCGACAGGAACGACTGGCGGACGAGGCCTCGGCCATCGCGGTCGGCTCGGCGGCCACCATCACGGCGTTCCAGGAGCTGGCTCCGATCGCCGTGTCGTGGAACCAGTTCCGGAGCAATCACCTGGTCATGGGCTGGTCCGCGGGCTACCTGCCCGCCGACCCGTTCGGCGGGTACCGCAAGCTGCGCGCTTCGCTGCACGACGAGCAGGCGGCGCTGCGCGCCAACCCTCCGAACGAGTCGGATCCCTTCGACACACACCCGCCGATGCGCGAGCGGATCGCCGCCATCGGCGCGCTGGGCGCGCCCGGCACGGTGCGGGTACCGGCCGGCAGCGCACTCGGCCTGCTGCGCGATCCGATGCCGCTGCTCGACGCGGCGCTGCTGGCCGAGCTCCCGCCGGAAGCGCGCACCAAGCGGCGAGTGGACTGGCCCACGCTGGTTCGCGTCTGCGGTCTCGCCTCGCTGACCGAGCACACCGGCCGGGTGCTGGCCGCGGCGGCCCGGCTGAGGGCCGGGCCGCCGTCGCTGCGCACGCTGCTCGACGCACTGGACGCGGGACTGCTGACCGAACTGGGCGAGGACCCGGCCGTTCCGTCCGGTCCTGGCGACGGCCCCAGGGTGCGTCGCGAGCGCTCACAGTTGATCGTCCGCGGAGGACTACTCGGCGCGGTCGCGACCGTACTCACCGACGCCGGCGTCGCACGCTGGATCGAGTCGTGGCCATCGGGCGGCGTCCTGCAACTGGCCGAGGAGCACAAGAACTCGCTGTCCGGACTGATCGAGTCGGCAGTGTCCGAACGGCCGGACACCTCGGGCCTGCGCGCCCTGCTCAACGCCGCAGTACAACCACAGGGAAGGCAAGGACATCGTGGCACTTCAACTGGGGACGAAGACCCGCGTCCTGATGGCCATGCGCAAGGAGGCCAAGCGCCACAACGTGTCGTTGAAGGTCTACATGGAGCAGGTGTCTATGGAGGACATCATGGCGTTGATCCACCGGGTGGACCCCACGGCCAACCCGGGCGAGATCATTCCTGGCCTGCCCGACCTGCCGGCCGTTGACGTCACCGGCTGGGGCATGCCGCCCAAGCACGCGCTGAGCACGGACCTCAGCAAGCCCGTCCCCGTGATCGCCGCGGCCGTGGCGGCGGCGAGGGCCCGGGACTGGCGACCGGCCGCCGACCTGCTCAACCGCAGCTACGGCGACTGGGCGATGCGTGCGGCAGCCGTGCACGCGCTCGGCGCGGCCGCCGCGGACGACGGCACCTGGCTGGAAGCGTGGCGCACGGCCACGGGCGACGACCGGCACACCGCGGTCGTCGACGCGCACGGTCTCTTCTGGCTGGCCTGGAAACTGCGCGGCAACAAGCCGGACGAGTACACCTCACCCCAGCAGCAGGACGCGTTCCACCAGACGGTGCTGCGTTCCGAGGCGGCCGCGTTGCACGCGACCAAGCTGGCGCCGGAGGACCCGACGCCGTGGTGCACGCTGATCACGATGGCGCGGGCCCGCAGCTACGACCAGAACACCTTCGGCTCGCTCTGGAACGAGCTACAGGCCCGCGACCCGCTGCACCGCGCCGGGCACGACTTCGCGATGATGTATCTGGCGCCCGAGAGCCCCGGCTCGCACGAATCGTTGTTCGCCTTCGCCGAGCGGGCCGCCGCCGCGTCCCCGTCGCTGGCGTTTCTGATCGTGCAGGCCGCCTACGCCGCCGAGGACTACGACGAGAAGATCTGGCGCGACGCACGCGTCAACCGCGCCCTGGACGTGATGTTGCACCGCCTGGTCACCCCCTCCGGTGGTGTCGATGCGAGCAGCGACCGGCGCTGGGCGGCGTACGGGCTGGTCAGCGCCGACCGGGGCGCCCAGGCGGTGCCGTTGTTCGCCCAGTTGGGCACCGACGCGTCCGGCAGGCCGTGGGAGGATTTCGGCGACAACGCGATCGACGTCTTCGACAGCTACCGACGGCGCGCCTGCGTGGCCACCGGCAACCGCTGACCCACGTCGCCCGAAGGGACCGCCGTGCGCAAGTCCAGCCCCGGCAATCTGATCGGGCACAAGATCCTTGGCGAGGACGGCAGGCTCGAGGGCGGCAAGGGCGGACCCACCGTCTTCTGGTGGATCACCTTCGCGCTGTGCGTGGTCTTCTTCGTCGCCACCCTGCTTCCCGGCGCGGTCACGCTGGTGTCCTGGCACACCGAGCGGCAGCAGGCACAGGTCTCGGACGGGCTGCTCGGCGTGATCAACAACCCGCACGTCTTCGCCTGGACCGGGATGCTCCTGATGTGCGCCATGGTCATCCTGGAGCAGATCCGGCGCGGGCCGATCACCACGACAGCGAATCGACCGGGAAAACCGGCGCCCACGGGCACTTTCCAGTCCCAGGTGCGTCTGCTGCCGACGCCGTTGCACCTGGCGTGGTTCGTCGGGCTCGCGGCGCTGAGCGTCGCACTCCTCGGTCTGCCGCTGACCGTGGAGTGGGACTTCGACATCTTCTTCGTCTGGTACCTGTGGGCCGCGATCATGGTGCCGGTGAACGGCGCCGTCCTCGGCTCGCTGATCAAGAAGATCTGCTACGCCCGCTGGTACCGGCGGCAGCTGGCCGCGAGCCCGGACGGCCAGGTCGTGCGCACGAAGCAGGAGTTCTGGCGCTGGTTCTCCTACCGGTGGCGGTTCGATCTGTGGCTCTGCGGCGCGGCGAGCCTGCTGATCGTGCTGGGCGCGGGCCTCGCGGCGGCGCTCGCCTACATCCCGGCCGACGACTTCGGCGATGCCGACGACATCCTCGCGGCGAGGGGGATCACCATCGTGCTGCTGTCCATCGGCGTGCCCGCGATGACGTTCGGTCTATGGGCGTGCACGCAGTACTGGCGCAGCGGCGAGGAGATCGGGTCGGCGGAGTCCGTCACGTGACGAGGCGAAGCCATGACGGCTGAGCTGAGCTGGCTGGTGACAGCGCCCCGGTCCGGGCGAGCGATCGTCATCGCGCCGGGCGAGGAATCCGGTGTGGACGATGCGGTGACCCGGCTCGACACCATGCGAGGCCCCGCTCCCGCGTGGTCGCGCACCATCGAGCGCACCGGCTACTGGTGGTACGCCGTCTGCATCGCCGTGGCCGTGGCGGTCGTGGTCAGCGGGCTCGCGCTAGCCTGGCGCGCCGCCCGGCCCGCTACGCCGGACGGTCAGGACGCGGCGCAGCACGGTGACGTGGTCGTCGGACGACTTTCGTCGGCGATCCGCCAGGCAATCCGGCCTGGCATATTCCTCTGATGTGCCTCGCGTATTCCGATAAGGACTATGTTTCCGCGATTCACGTTCCGCGCCCGGAGATGAATGGGAAATGGAGGCATGTGGGATGACATGGCGGAAGAGGATTCACGTGGCCGTGGCCGCGTTCGCCGCGGCCGTGGGACTCGTAGCCGCGAGCTCCTCGCTCGATGCGCGCGCCGACGCCTCGTCACCGGCTGCCGGATCGGCCGGGGTGGCCTGGGCGGACCCACAGGTCGCGGCCGACGCGGCAGGCGAGGTCGGCCCGAAGGCGTGGAAG
Source organism: Prauserella cavernicola (assembly GCF_016595675.1). GTDB lineage: Bacteria > Actinomycetota > Actinomycetes > Mycobacteriales > Pseudonocardiaceae > Prauserella_A > Prauserella_A cavernicola. The sequence goes on from NZ_JAENJH010000015.1 coordinate 19,661, forward strand.
TTCGTTCGGAAGATCCCGGGCGCCAGCTGCTTCGAGCTGATGCGTAACGGCGAGTTCTTTGGTTTGACGAACGTCTGCGCCAGGAATGCGGGCACCACGTTGTACATCAAGAATGTCAGCATTCCGGGTGGCACGTATTCGATGTGCATCGACCAACATCAGATCATGGGCCTCGGCGTCAGGGGCGAGTACTCCGTGCAAGGGCCGAGCAGCTGGCCGGATGGCTGCAAACCGAAGTCGAAGCCGTACATCCATCACACCAACCCGAACTGACGGGAGCACGTACGGCACAACAAAAGGATCCCGCCTACCTGGTGTTCACCCCAGGTGGGCGGGATCCTTGCCGTGAACGCGCTGGCTCAGGTCCGACCCCGAACTCCCTGCCGGGGCCGCGAGTGGAAACAGCTGCCCGGGTAGTAATTTCGACCCACGATCGATGGGAGCTGACGCAGTGGCACGTCTTCATGTCGGTTGCGCGATGTGGACCCACAAGGCGTGGCCAGGGCGGTTCCTGCCGCAGTCACTTCCGGCCAACGAGCGCCTGCGGGCCTACGCCGGGTGGTGCAACGCGGTCGAGGGCAACACCACCTTCTACGCGACTCCCGCGCGGAACACCGTCGCGACGTGGGCGCAGCAGACCGGCCCCGGCTTCCGGTTCGTGGTCAAGCTGCCCAAGGTCGCCACGCACGAGCGCCGGTTCGTCGGGGTCGAGGCCGAGATGCGAGCATTCCTGGACGCGATCGAACCCCTCGGCGCACGGGCGGTCCTGTGGACTCAGCTACCCGGCTCGTTCGGCCCTTCGGACGTCGATGCTCTCGGCCGCTTCCTGCGCCGGCTCCCCACCGACCGGCGGCGCGCCGTGGAGGTGCGTCACCCCGCGTTCTTCACCGACCCCGCCTCGACATCGCTGCTGGAGGGGGTCCTCGCCGACGCGGGCGCCGAGTGGGTGCCGTTCGACACCACCGTCTTCTTCCAGAGCCCACCGGCCAGCGAGGCCGAGCAGGACGCCTGGGCCAAGAAACCGCGGCTGCCGCGGCGAACGCGCGCGCTGACCGACCAGCCGATCGTCCGCTACCTGGGCCGGGACTCGGTCGAGGAGACGGTCGAGGGGTGGCGGCCGTGGACCGCGGTGGTCGCCGGCTGGCTGCGCGAGGGCCGGTCGCCGACGGTCTTCCTGCACACCCCCGACAACAACGACGCGCCGGCGCTCGCCCGCCGGTTCCACGACGACGTGCGAACGCTGGTGCCCGGCCTCGACGCACTGCCCGAGCCGGAGCCGGTTGAGCCCGCGACCCTGTTCTGAGCAGCGGTACCCGTCCGCGGACACACCGAGGTCTGTCAGGGCGAGCAGCCGGCGAGCGCGGGCCGCTCACCCCGTCGGCACCAGCGCCGACAGCGCGGCGCCGTTCTCCAGATGCACGGCGTGCCCCACGCCCGGCAGCACCCGCTGCCGCGTGCCGAGGTGCTCGCACAGCGCGCGCACGCAGCGGTGGCGCGACGGCGGAGAGTGCTCTCCGACGGTGAGAGTGACGCGCGCGGCGTGCTCACCGAGCGGCGCGGGTTCGAACGCGCCGAACATCGCGAACTCGGCGGCGACGGTCTCCCGCGTCGCCGTGGTGCGGGACGGGTTCCACGCCGGCCCGTAGAGTGCCCGGCCGAACCCGGCGACGCCGCCGGTCCGCAGCCCCTCGGCCACGTGGTCGAGCATTCCCGGCGCGAGGGAACCGCCAGCCGGCTCGTGCAGCACGGCTCCCTCGATGGGCACCCCACGCGCGGCCAGTTCCAGTCCCAGGGTCGCCCCGCCGCTGACGCCGACCACCAGCGCCCCTTCGCACAACGGTGCGAGGAAGGCGATCTCGGTGTCGAGGTCGCCCGACTGCGGACGGTCGGGGCACAGCACCTCGACCGGGCCGCGCAGCGCCGCCGCCGTGGCGGCCCACACGCGCGAATCGGTCGCGGCGCCGTGCACGAGTACGACGCGCCTCACGCCGGGGCGGGGATCGCGCCGAGCGCGACCAGCAGCTGCTCGGAGGTCGCCACCGCACCGAAGATGCCACCCTGCATGGTCACCATGCTCAGCGCCGCCTCGTGGTGCCTGCGCTCCGTGGCACCCGTGCAGTCCGACAGCACGAGGCACTCGTAGCCCCGGTCGTTCGCCTCGCGCATCGTGGTGTGCACACACACGTCGGTGGTGATGCCGGTGAGGATCAGGTGCGTGATGCCCCTGGCGCGCAGCAGCAGATCGAGGTCGGTGGCGTAGAACGCGCCCTTGCCCGGCTTGTCGATCACCGCCTCGCCCGGCAGCGGAGCCACCTCGGGCACGATCTCCCAGCCCGGCTCACCGCGCACCAGAATCCGGCCGCACGGCCCGTCGCTGCCGATCTCGGCGCCCACCCGCGCCGAGCGCCAGCGCTTGTTCGCGGGCAGGTCCGACAGGTCCGGACGGTGGCCCTCGCGGGTGTGGAACACGGCGAGCCCGCGCTCCCGCGCCGCGGCGAGCACCCGCGCCGTCGGCTCCAGTCCCGCGCGGGTCAGTGCCAGGTCGTAGCCCATCTGGTCGACGTAGCCGCCCTTGCCGCAGAAGTCGGTCTGCCAGTCGATGAGCAGCAGGGCCGTGCGGGCCGGGTCGATGGCGCCGTCGAACGGCCACGTGTAGGGGTCGGCGTCCACGGTGGACAACGTGGTCATGCGGGGATCTCCTTGTCTGCTCGGGAGTTCAGTGCGGAAGCGAGGGTGACGACGAGCGCGGCGACCACGAAGCCCAGCACCGCGTCGGAGAGCCACGGCGCGAACGTGTGGGTCAGCAACCCGGCGGCGGCACCGGCCGCCCAGCCGGCGAACGGCGGCCAGCGCACCGCTCGCACCGCGCCGCGCGATCCGAGGCCGAAGCGCGGCAGCACGAGCTGGTCGAGGATCACTACCGCGCCGATCGGCGGCACGATCACCCCCAGCAGGTTCAGCCACTGCTCGAAGTAGGACCAGATCCCCGCCACCGCCAGCACCACGCCGACGGCGCCGAGGATCAGCGTGAGCCTGCGCATGCGGCCCCGGGTGAGCTGGCTCCAGCCGACCGCCCCGTTGTAGAGGCAGTGCGCGCACACCGAGCCGAGGTTGACGAACACGAACACCACCGCCAGCGGCACCAGCAGCCCGCCGTGCTCGATCAGCAGGCCGAGGAAGTCGCCGCCAGTTGTGCCCGGGTCGGCAGCGCCGCCGAGCGCCACCACGAACCCGCCGATCACGAGCGCGATCACCTGGCTCACGGGAAACGCCGACATCGCGGCCAGCAGACCCTCGCGGCCGGTACGGGACCAGCGTGTGAAGTCGGCGGTCATGGTGCCTGAGTCGATGAACGACGCGATCACCAGCGTCACGGCGGCGCCGAAGCTGAGCAGGCCGCCTCCGCCCTGATACGCCGTCGCGGGCGCGTCGCTCTCGGCGGCGGCGAGGAACACCGCGACCAGGCCGAGTACCACGTAGAACGGCGCGGCGACCATGCCGATCACCGACAGCGCGCGAATGCCCAGCAACGTCACGGCGACGAACGCGAGCCCCGCCACCAGCGTGGTCAGCCGTTCGTTCCAGCCGAGGCTGCCGTGCAGGATCGAGCCCGCCATCCCGGTCTGGAACGCGAACCAGCCGATCACGATCGTGGCGAGGAAACCGGACGGGATCGCCGCAGCCCTGCTGCCGAAGGTCTCGGCCGCGGTCAGCGCGAAGTTCTTGCCGGTGCGCCCCGCCAGTACGCTCAGCGAACCGACGTAGAGCATCAGGCACAGGCTGCCCGTGGCGATGGCGAGCATGCCGGGCCAGAAACCGAGCGAGTGCACGATGAGGCCGCCGAAGATCGCGCACGTCAGCACCATCGGGAACCCGAACCAGACGGCGGAGACCGACCAGAGGCCGCGGCGCCGGTCGAGCGGTACGGCCGTGTCCTCGAACTCGTCGATCCCGGCGTCGGGCCGGGACTCGCGGACGGCGGCGGTCATGTCGCCTCCCCACCGCGGGAGGGCAGTTCGTAGATCACGGTGATGCTGCCGCCACCGGAGCGGCCCTGGTGCTCGGCACCGCCGGAGACGTAGACGGCGCCGTCGCCCTTGAGCGCGGCGAGCAGCCCACCGACCGCGGCGCGGGCGTGCCGGGTGGAGTTGACGTCGGAGTCGGTGAGCATGGTGTGGCGCAGCCCGCGCACGGAGCCGGACGGGTCGGCCTCGGCCTTGGCGAAGACCTGCCGGACGCGCCCGCCCTGACGCTCCACCTCGTCCAGCAGCGCGGTGACGGACGCGAGGTCGATGGCGTCGGTCAGCTCGCCGTGCAGTGCGCGCAAGGGGTTCGCGGCCGCGGTGCTCTCCGCGACGACGAGCACGTGACAGTCGTCGAGTTCCGCGCCCGCGCTCGCCGACGCTCGCGCGGAGGAGACCTCGGCCTCGCCGGACAGTGCCGCGAGCGCGGCAGCGCGGTCGCACTCCCCCAGCGCCACGGCGATGCCCAGCGAGCTGGCGGCCCTGGAGCGGCCCATGGACTCGTAGGTGTCACCCGACACCGGTTCCCGCCCGGCCGCGCGCAGCGCGGCGATCTTGGCCGAGGTGAGCAGCGGGCACTTCACGAGTACGAAGTGAACGTCCCCGGTGGACACCCCGAGCTCGGCGACGAGCTTGCCGACCGTCTCGGTGACCGCGTCCACCTGCGCCGTCCTGCCGAGCTCAGCCGGGGAGAGCACGCGGGTGCGGCCGGCGGCGGCGACCAGGCCGCGGTCGAACCCCTCGTGCCGGGTCTCGTCCCGCACGAACAGGTTGACGTGCGGGCTCAGCACACCCTCCGTGCCGCCGGAGAACACGGTGACGGCGGAGGCGGGCAGGCGCGGCTCCCATGCCGCGGCGGCCAGGGTCCGGCTGAAGTCGTTGACGCACCCGTTGCCCTCGGTCTTGCCGATCACCGCCACGAGGTCGGCGGCCGAGTACCCGAGCTCGGCGAGCACGCCGAGCGCTGCGGTGTCATCGGGTCCGTCGGTGGGTGAGACGACGAGTGTGACGGCGCTCATGCCGCGGTGTCCTTTCCGGACCGGCGGGGCAGCAGGTGGTTGAACACGAGGTTGAGAACAAAGGCGACGATGACCGTGCTGGTGATCGCGCCGCCGAGGATGATCTTGACGGCCGACGGGAGCCCGTCGTAGACGTCGGGTGCGACGATCGGGATCATTCCCACGCCCATCGCGATCGAGACGATCAGCAGGTTGTCGTTGCCCGAGAAGTCGACCTTCGAGATCGTGGCGATGCCGACCCCGGCGACGGTGGCGAACATGACCAGGCTGACCGCGCCGATCACCGGTCCCGGCAGGCTGGCCACCACCTCGCCCATCTTCGGCACCAGGCCGAGCGCGATCAGGATGCCGCCCGCCACGACCACCACGCGGCGGCTGGTCACCCCGGTCATTCGCACGAGACTGACGTTCTGCGCGAAGACGGTGTCCGGAAAGGACGTCAGGAAACCGGCCAGCACCGAGGAGACACCGTCGGCCGCGAGGCCGCGGGAGAGCGACTTCGACTCAGGTGGCGTGCCGGTGGTCTCGGCCACCGACAGCAGGTACGCGGTGGACTCGGTGTAGATCACCAGCATCACCAGGCACATCGAGATGATTCCCGGGATCGGGAACGTGGGCGTGCCGAACAGGAACAGCGAGGGAAGCCCCAGCCAGTCGGCCGAGCCGACCGCGGAGAAGTCCGTCATGGACAGTGCCGCCGCGGCGATCGTGCCGAGCACGAGCGCGATCAGCACCGCGGACTGCGCGAGCATGCCCCTGCCGTAGCGCATGAGCGCGACGATCGTCAGCACCACGCCCGCGGCCAGTGCCAGCGGCGCGCCGCCGGCAGGCTCGTCGCCGAAGATCATGCTGACGGCCTTGCCGATGAGCGACAGCCCGATCATCGTGACGGCCGCGCCGCGCACGATCGGCGGGAAGAACCGGATCAGGCGGGCGAACGGGATGGCGACGAGCACACCGAAGATTCCGGCGGCGATCATCGCGCCGTAGACGGCCGAGAGCCCGTACTCCTCTCCGATCAGGATCATCGGGGTGACGGCCGTGAACGAGGCGCCCGCGACCACGGGCATCCGCGCGCCGAGCAGCTTGCCGATCCCCGCCGCCTGGATGACGGTGACGATCCCGGCCACCAGCAGGTCGGCGTTGACGAGCGTGGCGATCGTGGACTGCCGCAGGCCCAGGGCCTCACCGAACACCAACGGCACGGCGACACAGCCGGTGTACATCACCAGAACGTGCTGAAGTCCGAAGAGGAGCGTGCGCCACACGGACAGCCGCGGTGAGGGCACGCCCGGCGGCGATTCACCGCGGGTGGTTTCGGTCGACATGGGAGACGCCTCCGTGGGGACGAGGACTGACTCCCGGTTTTGTATACGAACGTTGTTTCGCTCGGGTTACCGATAGTTCATTCGACGTTACGGGGCCGGAATCGCTGCCAGTTTCGTATACGATCTATCCATGATCGAGCTCGGCGAGCAGCGCCTCGTCCCGCGCGATGTGCTCCCCCATCAGGTAGCCGGCCTGCACCGGCGAGCCGCTGAGGATCGCCTGCGCGATGGCGGCGTGGTCGCTCCACGACGTGCCGGTGCGCGACTCGAGGCGCTGGTCGAAGATCCACGACACCCGGCTCAGCACCTGCGAGAGCATGATCCGCAACTGGTGGTTGCCCGCCGCCTCGGCAACCAGGCTGTGGAAGCGCAGGATCAACGGCGGCAACTCGTCGTGGGCGTGGTTGAGGGTGGCCGAGCGGCCGAGCTCCACCACCCGCGACAGCTCGTCGGCCACGTCGCCACCCGCGCGCTCGGCGGCGAGCTGAGCGGCCAGCACCTCAAGGCCGCGCCGGATCTGCAACAGCTCCAGCGCGGCCTCACCCGACGTCGCCGAGACCGTCGCGCCGCGGTAGCGCACGAGCGTGACGAATCCTTCGCTCTGCAGCTGGGACAACGCCTCCCGGATCGGCACGCGGGACACACCGAAGCGCTCGGCCAGATCGGCCTCGCGCAACCGGTCGCCCGGAGCGAGCCGCCCGGCCAGGATGTCCTCCCGCACCGCCTGCGCGATCGCCTCCCGGGGCGCGGACTGGTTCACACCCTCGGCTGCGGTCACCTGCCGAGCCTAACTTCGGCGACCCCGCACACCACGGAAAGGACCCCATGAACCCCACCGAACGCGTCCGCGCCGCCTACCGCGCCATCACCGAGGCCGACCGGCCCGAAGTCTGGATCGCCCTGCGCGAGGAACAGGACGTGCTGCGGGAGGCCGAGGCGCTCGAACGCGCACTCACCGAGGGCGACGAGCTTCCCCTGGCGGGATTGGTGTTCGCGGTGAAGGACAACATCGACGTGGCGGGCCTGCCGACCACGGCGGGCTGCCCGTCGTTCGCCTACTCCCCCGCCGACAGCGCGACCGCGGTGCGCAGGCTGCTCGACGCGGGAGCACTCGTACTCGGCAAGACCAACCTCGACCAGTTCGCCACCGGCCTGGTCGGCACCCGCAGCCCGTACGGCGCGGTGCGGCACGCGCACCAGCCCGACAAGGTCTCCGGCGGGTCCAGTTCCGGCTCAGCGGTCGCGGTGGCGCTGGGCGTCGCCGACTTCGCGCTGGGCACCGACACCGCGGGCTCCGGCCGGGTCCCCGCCGCGCTGCACGGCATCGTCGGGCTCAAGCCGACGCTCGGGCTCGTGCCGAACACCGGCGTGGTGCCCGCCGCCCGCTCCTACGACTGCGTCACCGTGTTCGCGCAGGCGCTGCCCCTCGCGCAGCGCGTGCTCGCCGTACTGACCGGACCCGACAGCGCCGATCCGACCAGCCGCACCTGGCCCCCGGACACGCGGTTCGCCGCGACCGTCTCCCGGCTGGCGATTCCCGACGACGCGGGCCTGGCGCCCCTCTCGGCGGAGGCCACCGCCGCGTTCCACGCCGCCGTCGCCACACTGCGCGAGCGGGGCGTCACCGTGGAGCGCATCGACGTGCGGCCGTTTCTCGACGCCGCGACCCTGCTCTACGACGGCGCGCTGGTGGCCGAACGCTACGCCGCGGTGGGCGAGTTCCTGGAGGGCGAGCCCGCCGGGGCCGACCCGACCGTCACGAGGATCGTGCTCGCCGCGCGAGACCTGCCAGCACACCGGTTCGCCGCCGACCTCGAACGCCTGGACCGCTACCGGACCGAGGCTGCCGCGCTGCTCACCGGGTTCGACGCGCTGCTGCTGCCGACCACCACAGGACACCCCACCATCGCCGAGGTCGAGGCGGATCCGGTGGCGGTGAACTCCCGGCTGGGCACCTACACCAACTTCGTCAACCTGCTCGACCTCGCGGCCGCGGCGGTGCCCGCGGGAACCGCCGACGGCAGCCCGTTCGGCGTCAGCGTGATCACCCGCGCCTTCGACGACCAGATCGCCCTCGACCTCGCGGCGCTGCTCACCGGCGACGAACCCGCCACTCCGTACCCCACCGGAGGCACCGACCTCGTGGTGTTCGGCGCGCACCTGCGGGGCCAGCCGCTCAACCACCAGCTCACCGACCTCGGCGCCAGGTTCCGCAGCGCGGTGCGGACGGCGCCCGAGTACCGGATGGTGGCGCTGCCGACTACACCACCGAAGCCCGGCATCGTCCGCGACACCACCGAGGGGGCGAGCCTGACGGGGGAACGCTGGACGCTCTCCTCCTCCGCGCTGGGCGCGTTCCTCGCGGGCCTGCCCGCGCCGATGTCGCTCGGACCGATCACCGTGGACGGTGGCGGGCAGGTGCTCGGCTTCCACTGCGACCCCGACACCGCACGCGACGGCGAGGACATCACGCGGCACGGCAGCTGGACCACCTATCTCGGCGAAAGCTGACAATGCCGCACTCGCCAGCTCCGCGACGACGTTGCCCACGAAGCGGAGGACACCGATCACGCCGAGCAGCGCGACTACCAAACCGCGGCCGAAACCAGATTCGCAGCAGAGGGGATTGACGGCACAACAAAATCCCGCCTACCTGGTACACCCAGGCCAAGCGGGATTCCGAAACTGTGGCACTTCGCGGACAGCGGTCACTTCAGCCGGACCTTCAAGAAGCAGCACGGCCTCACCCCGACCGGCCTACGCCGCCTCAGCCAGGGGTCGTCGGGAAAGGCGTGAGCTTCGAGTCAGAGGACTACGTCGGCCAGTCGGGTGACCTCGTCGAGGTCGTCGGTTCCGGGGCCCAGGATCAGTTCGTCGACGCCCAGGGCCTCGAATTGCTTGACGGCGTCGCGCAGCGATTCCGCGTCGGTGTGCACGCCACCGACGACGACCTCCTGGTATTCGCCGGTAGCGGCGTAGTAATCGGCGATGTTGGCCCGGCCGCGGCCGGGATCGCCCAGCGCGAAGTAGTTGAGGCCGACCAGCCGGGGCTGTCCCGGCCGCCCGGCCGCCTGCCACGCGGTGCGGGCGGCATCGAAATAGCCGGACGCCAGTGCCGCCGGCACCGACCCGGCGATGTAACCGTCCGACGACTCGGCCATCCGGCGGTAGGCGGCCGGGGTGGTGGCGCCGAACAGCAGCGGCACCTGCCGTCCTCCGGCCGGAACCGCCGGGTTCGGGCTTCCCGGAACGGGTTCGCCTGCCCACATCGACCGGTAGGTCGCCAGGTCGCGGTCCATCCGGGCGCCCCGGTCCCTGGGTCCGTACCCGGGCACGACGAAGTCGTCCTCGCGGATGCCCACCCCGATACCGAGGGTGAGCCTGCCGCCGGAGACCCCGTCGATCGACGCCACCTCCTTGGCCAGTAGTGCGCCCGGCCAGGTGGTCGCCACCAGCACCTGGCTGAGCAGCCCGATCGTGGTGGTGGCACCTGCGGCCGCGGCCAGCGCGACGGTGTCCATCACGCCCGGATAGGCGACCCGGCCGGTGGTGCCCAGAGTGGCGAAGCCCGCTTCCTCCGCCCGGCGGGCCCAGGCGGGAATCACCGGGGCGTGGACGTCGCGGACCTGGTTGGGTAATCCGATGCCAATGCGCATCGAGGCGCTCCTTAGCTGGTACGGGTGTCGACGTTGCACGGGCCGTGGCCCGGCCCGCACCGTGATCCTCGTCAGGCGCCCATACACCCAGGTTGCAACCGTCAGACAGCGTGCGCCGGGGCGGTCAGGACGGCGACGGCGTCGTTGAATGTCGGTGGCTGTGCGGGAGGGGCGCCTGCGTACCAGCCGTGCGGCATGATCGACTGGAGGTAGGTACCGGCCGGCCGGATGCCGCTGCGCGCCTGGTGAAAATGGACGACGTCGCGGAGCAGCGCGGCGCCTGCCGCATCACCGGCCGCATCCAGGGCCAGGGCCCCGTTGTGCAGCACGGCCAGCTGGTTGCTCAGGTCGCCTTCGTCGAGGAAGCGCCGCAGCGAGGTCCGCAGCAGGGGCAGCGCTTCGCCGTCCCCCGCGTCGACCAGGGTCTGGGCCAGCATCAGCTCGCTGAGCGCGGCCGTCCAGACCAGCCCGGAGGCGTCGGCGAGCCGCACGGCGGCCCGCAGCCGGTGCCGGCCGTCGGCGATCCGGCCGGCCATGACGAGGGCGGCGCCCCACGCCATCGAGCTGGCCGCGATCAGCCAGGAGGTCCGCGTCTCGGTGGCGATCGCGTGCGCCTCGGCCGACGCGGTCAGCGCGATCGCCGGGTCGCCTCCCGGCAACTGGACCAGAGCCTGGTAGTAGCGGACCTCGGCGAGCAGGCTGCGATGCTCCGGTTCCGAGGCCACCGCCCGGAACGCCTCGGACAGCATGTGCCGTGCCGTGGTGTCGTCGCCGGTGAAGTAGAGCAGGCCGGCCGACGAGGTCTTGGCCCGCACGACGTCGCCGAGCGGGGCGTCCGGCGCGGCGGCCAGTGCCGCGGTCAGCATCCGGTTGCCCTCGGCGAGCAGGCCGCTGCGGATCCAGAACCACATGAGCCGCGCGGCCGTGCGCAATGCCTCGACCGGGGCATGCGTCAGGTCGTGCGCGAGCCCCGCGCGCAGGTTCGGCAACTCCAGACGTAGCGCCGCCATCGTGGTCGCGGACCGCACGCCCTGTAGATCGCCCGCGGCCCTGGCGGCCAGCTCGCGGACCCAGACGGCATGGGCGGCCTGGGTCGCCGCCGGATCTCCGTCCACGGACCGGCAGTACGCCCGGATCGTCTCCAGCATCCGGTAGCGCGCCGTGCTGCCGCCGGTCTCGGCGGTGACCACGGACTGGTCGACCAGCGAGACGAGCGCGCCGAGCCCGGCGGCGGAAGCCGCGGCCTCCAAGGGAAAGCCACCCTCGTACGGCCAGAGCCGCACCGCGAGGTCACGCTCGTCGCCGGAGAGAAGATCGAAGCTCCAGGCGACGGCCTCCTGCAACGTTGCGTGCGGGGTCATCGTGCCGTGCGGGATCCGGCCCAGCACGGTGAAACGGTCGTCCAGCTGCTCGATCAGCCCTCGTACGCCGAAGGTCCGCACCCGCGCCGCCGCCAGTTCCAGTGCCAGCGGCAGACGGTCCAGCGCGTCGGCGAGGCGGCGCAGATCCCGGCTGTCGGCGTCCTGCTCGAACCAGCCGGGCCTGCCCGCGCGGATGCGATCGGTCAGCAGCGTCACGGCGTCGTCGGCGGCCAGCGGCCCGAGCGGCAGAATATGCTCGCCGTCGACGCCGAGCGGGCCGCGGCTGGTGGCCACCACCCGCAGCGTGGGAATCCGGTCGAGCAGGTCGACGACGAGCCGGGCCACCTCGCCGGCGAGGTGCTCGCAGTTGTCGAGCACCAAGGGTTCCCCGCGCAGGCGCAGCCGCTTGACGAGTGCCTCGTACGGATCCCCGGCGAACCCGGTGATGCCGACCGCCGCGGCGACCGCCGAGACCAGGGGGGCGGGGTCGGCCACGTCGGCGAGCCGGACGACGGCGTCCCTCCCGGCCCATTCCACGGCCAGGCGCGTCTTGCCCGCCCCGGCAGACCCGACGACGGTGACGAGCCGATGCATGCCGACGAGGCGGTCCAGCAGGGCCAGATCGGCGTCGCGGCCGATGAACGACGACAGCGGCCGATCACCGGGCGCCGCGGTCGCGACGCCGGTGGCCGCCAGGGCCGGGTCCTGCGCCAGGATGCGGCCTTCGAGCTGCCGCAACTCCAGTCCGGGGTCGACACCCAGTTCCTCGGCCAGCAGGGTCCGGACCCGGCGCACCGCGTTCAGGGCGTCGGCCTGGCGTCCCGAACGGTAGAGCGCCAGCGCCAGCAACTGCCAACGGCGTTCGCGGTACGGCGCGGCGTGCACCAGCAGCTCGAGCATGGCCACCGCACCGGCGTGGTCGCCGGTGGCCAGCAGCGCCGCGGCGCCCTCTTCCTGGGCGCTGTCACGCTGTTCCACCAGGGCGGCACGGATCGCGGTCGTCGACTCGTCGTCGGCCAGATCCTCGTACGGTGTCCCGCGCCACAATCGCAGCGCCGCGTCGAAGGCCTCGTGCGCATCGGCGCGGCGGTCACCGGCCACCAGCGCACGGGCGCGGACGAGGTGGCCGCGAAACCGTTCGGCGTCGGTGTCGGCGGCAAGGAGCCGATAGCCACCGGCGGAGCGCTGCAACGCCGTGCCCGGCAGCACCCCGCGCAACCGGGAGACGTACACCTGCAGGGCGCCCGCGGGATTGCGTGGCGGACGGTCACCCCACAGTCCTTCGGCCAGGCTGTCCTCAGAGACCGGCCGCCCTTCCGCGGCGATCAGGATCGCCAGTAGCCTGCGTGGAAGCCGGCCCCCGACGTCGACCGGCCGATCGCCCGCACGGACCTCCAACGGACCCAGCACCGCGAACGTCAGCACCGCACCATGTAAGCCGATGTCACCGACGGCGGCAAATGGCGCGGCGGCCGCGCCGTATCCGTGTTGTATGCGCTTTGAAAGGTACGGCCTCGAAGCTCGCTTCCATGCACAACGAGAAGATGGCCGACAGCCGCGACATGATCGGCGTGCACGACGCCATGCGGCGGGAATTCGGCGATCTGCCCGCGCTGATCGCCGGCGTGCCAGCGGGTGACGCGGACGGCACCGCCGTCGTCGCCGGCCACGTCCTGATGATGGTCGACTTCCTGCACGCCCATCACACCAGCGAGGACGACCATGTGTGGCCTCGGCTGCGGGAGCGTTGCCCCGACGACGTCGAGCCCCTCATCGAGACGATGGACCGGCAGCACGCCTTCATAGACGGCGAGCTGGAGGCGCTCGCCGCGGGCGGCCGGCGTTGGCAGGCCTCCGCCGACGCCACCGACAGGGATGCCGTCGCCGCCGTCGCGGAGCGTCTGCTGCCGCCGCTGTACGAGCATCTGGAACTGGAGGAGGAGAGGGTCCTGCCGCTCATCGATCGCCACCTGACCGAACGCGAGTGGAAGGCGACCGCCGAGGCGTCCCTCGGCAAGGTGACCTTCGCGCGGCGTCTGCTGATGCTGGGCATGGCCCTGCACGGGGCGAGTGAGGAGCAGGCCCAGCTCCTGCGCGCCGCCGTCCCCGCCGTCGTCTGGCATGCCGGTCGCCCGCTCGGGACCCGTCTCTATCGCACCCACCGTGAGCGCCTGGCCTCCGCGAGCCGGGGTTCAGATCTCTGATCCACCCGCAACGGCCGCTCGGACGGCGTCGGCCAGCACGCGCGGGGACGTGGTGGCGCTGGGGTTGAGCAGGACGTCGACGCCCCGCTCCGACGATGTGGAGACTGATCAACGTCGCCAGCTGTGGATCGACCCGGCGGGCGGTCGACTCACGCTGCGATCGTGGGTGGAGCGGTGGCTCCCGGTCCAGGACCTGGATCCGCGAACGGTGGACAACTACGAGAGCTACCTGCGGTGCCACGTCCTTGTCCGTTTCGGCGCGACGCCGCTGGGGGAGATCACCGCACTGGACATCGATGCCTGGGTCAAGGAGTCCTGGGAGGAAGGCTATGCCGCTGCGACGGTCGTGAGCTGGGTCAAGCTGCTCTCGATGATCCTCAATGACGCGGTCGCCCAGCGATTGATCCCGGTCAATCCGGTTCGGCAGCGGCGCCGTCGTGGGCGTCGCTGCCAGACGATCGCGCGGGAACGGATCTGGGCGACACCGGAGCAGGTGCTCCGGATCGCGAACCAGGCCGGCATGCTCGGCGGGCAGATAGCGCGGTTGCTGGTGATCACCGCGGCGTGGACCGGCTGCCGATGGGGCGAGCTCGCAGCGCTGCACCGGGACAATCTCGACCTGGATAACGGTCGGCTTGTCGTCGACGCTCGGGTCGGGTCCCTGCACGAGTCTCGGGGTCGGCGGTGGCTCGGCCCACCGAAAACTCCCTCATCGGCCCGCACCATCGTGCTGCCGCCGTTCCTGATCAGGCTGCTGCGCCGGCATCTGGAGACGCATCCCTACGAGTTCGTGTTCGCGAACACCTGCGGGAGTTGGCTGTGGCGTTCGACCTTCGACCGGCGGGTACTGCGTCCGGCGATCGACGGCATCCGTAAGCCCGGTGTGCGGGCGTATCCGGTGTGTCCGGGGCTGACATTCCACGGGCTGCGGCACAGCCACGAGACCTGGCTGATCGCCGGTGGAGCGCCCGAGATCGCCCAGGCCCGCCGACTGGGCCATCACCTGCCAAACCGAGTGGTCGAGGTCTATTCGCACGTGGCGCCGGAGGTGGAGACGCGGCTACTGGCCGACCTGCAACGTCGTTGGCACAAGGCCACCCGCAGCCCCTACCCGAAGGGGCCGAAGCAGAAGACGGCAGCGAACAACCGGCCGCAGACGACTCAGCGAGCCAAACGTAACCGGCCAGCTTCCACTGCCCCCATCACCGCTGGAAGGAGGAACAACGGCACCAATACCTCCCGAGCAGCGGCAACATGGCACCAGACATCCGGCGGGCTGGAGCGAAGTGCTCCAGAAACACCCCAGCAGGGACAGTCGATCACTTGTCGAAGCGGATCACCCAAGATCGGCCGCATACATCAAGAAGCCCCTCCGACCAGCCGAAACGACTGAATCAAAGGGGTTCTTTACGATGTGGAGCTAAGGGGACTCGAACCCCTGACCCCCTCACTGCCAGTGAGGTGCGCTACCAGCTGCGCCATAGCCCCGAAGTGAAGCGGGAGTGCCGCTCACGTGTTGAATACTTTACCCCACCGCCAACCAGGGCTCACGCGGGGGTCGTTCAGCGATCCGAGCGTAGTGAGGCGGGGTCGAAAGTGTCCAGGTCGTAGCCGTCACCGGGGTCCTCGGCCCGCTCCTCGCGGTGCGGCCGGCGCTCGCCCAGCCGCTCCGCCCTGCGGCGCTGGAACTCCTCCACCGTCAGGCCGGTGTCGTCGTTCGCGGCCCGCGCGGGCGCGGGCGCGCCCGAAAGCTGCTCGATCAGGTACGTCATGTCCTCGCCGAGCAGCAGCGCGACCTGGTTGTAGCCGGCCTGCGTGGCCTCCTGCATCGCCACCTGTGCCACCTCGACGATCAGCGAGCCCAGCCGGTCGGGGCCCCAGTTCGCGGCCGAGGGCGACAGTCGCAGGTCGAGCAGCTTGCCGCGCGCGTCGACGGTGAGCCGGATGGTGCCATCCAGGTCGTGGGCCGTGCCCGTCGCCTTGGCCATCAGGCTCTCGACCTGGGCCAGCGCGTCCTGCCGGGCGTAGGCCTGCCCGATGAGCTGCTTCGTGGTCGGCTCGGTCATCGCGAGGTTCACCTTCCCCCTGGTCCGACGTACGGGGCGTCGTCCTCGTCGTCGGGCAGCGGTTCGTAGCCGAGCGAGGCCAGCTGCTGGTCACTGCCGGGACCGAGCACCGGGGAGAGCGCCCGGTACATGCGGTCGCCCGCCCTTCGGGTGGCCTTGTTCGCCAGCTCGACGATCTGCCGCGCGACGGCGTCGGTGCCCGACCGCAGCGCCGCGTGCGTCAACGTGACGTCCGTGAGCAGACCGCCGGGCGCCACCTCGACACGAATGGAGCCGTCGCCGGACTCCGCCTTGCCCGCGACGCTGCCGATCCGCGCGAAGCGGTCCTGCGCCTGCGCGGCCGTGCGGTTCATCTGCTCGTCGATCCGGGACGCCTCCCGGTCGATGTCGATCTCCCCCACTACGCGGCCCTCCCAGCCAGATCCCGGACAAACACTAGCCGGTGGGGCGGTAGAAGCCGATGAACTGCTGGCCCGCGTTGTCCGTCCGGATCGGGCCGATCTGCACGGGATCGCCGGCCTCGATCATCTGCCCGTCGCCGATCACCATCGCGACGTGGCCCGACCACACCACCAGGTCACCCGGCAGCAGCTGATCCATCGACGGCACCTCGGCCCCGACGGTCTGGGTCTTCGCGATGCGCGGGATCTCGAGCCCCGCCTCGCCGTAGGAGGTCATGGTGAGGCCGCTGCAGTCCAGGCCGACGTCGCGCGCCGTGCCGCCCCACACGTAGGGCACGCCGAGCTGCGAGATCGCCGCGCGCACGGCCTTGGCCGCCGTCTCGTTCGGCGCCTCGACGGTCGTGCCGCCCGGCAGGTTGATCTCGACGCCGCTGCCCGGCTGCAGCGGGATCGCCACCGGCAGCCTCGGCTTGGTCACGGCACCGCCGCTGCCGCCGGATCCACTGCCGCCAGAGCCGCCGGAATCGCCGCCACCGCCGCTGCCCTGCGCGTTGAACGACGACGCGACCTGGGTGTTGCTCCCGCCACTCGCGCTGCTCGCGCTGGTGGACTCACCGCCGCCGAGCCTGCCCGCGATGCCGGTGAGCGCGCCGAGGGTCTCGGCGCTGCTGTCGGCGGCCTGCCCGGTGAGCTCACCGATCTTGCGCTGCAGGCCCACCATCAGCTCGCGCACCGCGGCCTGGCCGCCGGTGGGCGCGGGCGGGGTCTGCCGCGCAGCGGCCACGGCCTTCATGGTGTTGCTGATCTCGCGGATGATCTCCTCGCGGACGCGGTCGTTCTCGACCTGGCCGACCTTGAGCGCCTCGGCTGCCTCGGTGACGGCGTCCTCGATCTCCCTGCTCTCCCGCAGCAGCGACTCGACCTCGCGCTCGAGACTCTCCGACGTGCCCGTGGCCAGGTCGGTCGCGTGCCCCGACGAGCGCGACGCCAGCGAAACCCGCTGGTTTCCGACCGAACCCTGCACCCCGTCGAGTGAGCTCCGCAGCGCGCCCTGCCCACCGACCGCGCCGTCGATGGCCCCGTCGTCGGTGCGCAGTTTGCCCGCGAACTGGTCTGGCAGGTCCAGCGAGCCGCGCATGAGCTGTGCCGTCTCGGTCATCTGAGCTCCCTGCCCAGCCGGTCGATCTCGGCCTGCTGGTCGGCTTCGACGGCGTCGTAGTTGGCGCTGGTCGCCCGTGCGGCGTCGCCCATCTGCCGCCACTGCCCGCCGAGGTTGCCCAGCCGCTCACTCAGCCCGCGCATCCTGGCTGAGTAGGCGCCGGCGAACCCGGCCTCGGAGCCCATCGAGGAGAAGCCGTCCCCCGCCAGCTCCACGTGCGGCGCGACGTGCGAGTCGCCCGCCCCTCGAAGGTCGTCACCCGCCGGGTCGATCGCCCGCGCGTAGTCGGCGTAGGCCCCCTCGTCGACCCGGAATCCCCGGTGTGGTGTCCCGTCCACGCGTCCCCCTTGTCGTCCGGGGAGTGCGACGGCGGTGACCCGCACACGGTTCCCCCGGGCACTCCGGGTTCAGCCTAGAACACCCTGGGTACACGAGCGGGCGGAATCGGCGAGGCCGGTCAGCTGCCCGCGTTCGCCGTGAGCTTGTCGAGCCACTGCGGGTCGGCGGCGAAGTCGACGATCTTGCCGTCGTGGGTCACCGTCGGGGTGCCGAAGCCGCTCCTGCCGCCGAAGTCCTGGTGCAGCGAGGAGTCCTCGCTGATCCGCTGCATCTCCGCGGTGAGCTGCTGGTCGAACTTCCCGTTGTTGATGCCGGCGGCGAAGGCCTGGTCGGTGATGCCGAGGTCGCGGCCCAGCTGGATCAGCTGTTCCTTGCTGTAGCCGCGCTTGCCCTCCTCGGGCTGGTGCGCGAAGAGGCTGTCGTGGAAGGCCGTGAACTTGCCCGCGTCGGCGGCCAGCAGCGAGGCATTGGCCGCGTCGAGCGAATAGCCCGCCGGAGTCGAGGCGTCCACCAGCAGCGGGACCATGTGCGTGCGCAGGAGCAGCTCGCCCTGGGCCACCTTCTCGTTGATCTGCTTGCCGAACTCCTGCTGGAACCGGCCGCAGACCGGGCACAGGAAGTCCGCGTAGACGTCGATGGTGACCGGGGCGTCCGGGTTGCCGGTGACGGCGACGAGCCCGTCGCGCTGCTCGGGGTACTGCGAGGCGGGGACCTGACTGGTGGGGATCGTCTGGCCCTCGGTGGCGTTCTGCGAGGAGTTGGTCCAGATGAGCCCGCCGACCACCACGGCGGCGATCAGGACGACCACGCCGACGATGATGCCGATGCGCTTCGAGTCGATGCCGCCCCTGGCCTTCGCGACGGCCTGTTTGCCGGCCGCCTGCTGCTGTTGCCGGCGCTTGCGCGCGGTCCGTTCCGCTCCGCCCACTGGGGTCCTTCCTCGTGCTCTGCTCCACCTAGGCTAGTGACCGAGTCTGAGAACACTGTGAGGAGGCGGCCGTGCCGATCGCGAGCCTCGTCACAGCGAGCCTGCCCGATCTGCCCGTGCGTGACGTGCTGCCCGACCTGCTGGCCGCGCTCGACGGGAGCGGCAGTGCGGTGCTCGTCGCGCCGCCGGGCACCGGCAAGACCACCGTGGTGCCGCTGGCGCTCGCGCGCGAGGCCGAGGGCCGGGTCGTGGTCGCCGAGCCGAGGCGCCTGGCCGCCCGCGCGGCGGCGAGCCGGATGGCCGCGCTGCTGGGCGAAGACGTCGGCGAGACCGTGGGCTACGCGGTGCGCGGCGACCGCCGGACGTCGAAGCGCACGCGCATCGAGGTGGTCACCACGGGCCTGCTGGTGCGCAGGCTCCAGCACGACCCCGAACTGCCGGGGGTGTCGGCCGTGCTGCTCGACGAGTGCCACGAACGCCATCTCGACGCCGACCTGCTGCTGGCGCTGCTGCTCGACGTGCGGGAGGGCCTGCGCGACGACCTGCGCCTGCTCGCGACGTCGGCCACCGTGGCGGCGGGCAGGCTCGCGGCGCTGCTCGGCGACGCCCCGGTGGTCACGGCGCACGCCACGACGTATCCGGTCGACGTCCGGCACGTGCCACCCGCACGTACCGAGCGCATCGAGGCGTGCGTGGCGCGCGCGGTCCACACCGCACTGTCCGAAACCGACGGTGACGTGCTCGTGTTCCTGCCGGGCGCGGGAGAGATCGGGAGGGTGTCCGCCCTGCTCTCCGGGATCGACGCCGACGTCCTGCCACTGCACGGACGCCTCTCCCCCGCCCGCCAGGACACCGCACTCACCGAGGGAGCGCGCAGGCGGGTGGTGCTCGCGACGGCGGTCGCCGAGTCGAGCCTCACCGTGCCTGGCGTGCGGGCCGTCGTCGACTCCGGGCTCGCGCGCGTGCCGAGGGTGGATCACCGGCGCGGACTGCCCGGACTGGCGACGGTGCGGGTCTCCGCCGCGGTGGCCGACCAGCGAGCAGGCCGCGCGGGCAGGCAGGGGCCCGGCACGGTGTACCGCTGCTGGCAGGCCCACGAGCACTCGAGCCTGCCCGCCTACCCGGAGCCCGAGATCCGGACCGCCGAGCTCTCCCGTCTCGCGCTGGAGCTGGCGTGCTGGTCGACTCCGGACGGCAGCGCGCTGGCCTGGTGGGACCCGCCGCCCGACGGCGCGCTCACGGCGGGCAGGCGGCTGCTGCACACGCTCGACGCCGTCGGCGAGGACGGCACGGTCACCGACCGCGGCGCGCGGATGGCGGCGCTCGGGCTGCATCCCCGGTTGGCTCGCGCCCTGCTCGACGGAGCGGCCGAGGTGGGCGCGCACGCCGCCGCCGAGGTGGTGTCCGTGCTCGACGAGGGCGCCCAGCTGACCGACGTCGACGCCGAGCTGCGCAGGCGCCGCGCGGGTGCCGACGCACGGTGGCGGCGCGAGGTCCGCCGCCTCGAAGGTCTCGTCGACGGAGGTCGCGAGAAACCCGACGCCGCGGCCGTCGTCGCGCTGGCCCACCCCGAACGGCTCGCGAGGCGGCGCGCCGAGGGATCCCGGGTGTACCTGCTGGCGGGCGGCACGGCGGCCGAACTGCCGCCGGGCAGCGGACTCGGCGAGCCCGAGTGGCTCGCGGTGGCCGAGGCGACGCGCGAGCCAGGCCGCGTGCACGGCGTGATCCGGCTCGCCGCCACGGCCGACGAGGAACTCGCCACCAGGATCGCCGCGAACCTGGTGAGCGAGAGCGACGAGATCACCTTCTCCGGCGGCGAGCTCGTGGCGCGCGCGGTGCGCAGGCTCGGCGCGATCACGCTCGCCGAGCGCCCGCTGCCCGACCCGGACCCCGCGCGCGTGCGCGAGGCCGTGCACGAGGGCCTGCGCCGCGACGGCCTCGACCTGCTGTCGTGGCCCGCGGGAGCGGTTCGGCTGCGGCAGCGGCTGGCGTTCCTGCACGAGCACGCGGGCACGCCGTGGCCCGACGTCGCCGACGAGGCGCTGCTGTCCAGATTGGACGAATGGCTGGAGCCGGAGCTCTCCGCCGTGCGCCGCAGGGGCGACCTCGCGCGCATCGACACCGAGTCGGCGCTGACCCGACTGCTGCCCTGGCCCGAGGCACGCCGCTTCGACGAGCTGGCACCCGAGCGCATCGAGGTGCCGACGGGCTCCCGCGTGCGGGTGGACTACTCGGGAGCAGAACCGGTGCTCGCGGTGAAGCTGCAGGAGACGTTCGGCTGGCTGGCCACACCCCGCATCGGCGGCGGAACGGTACCCGTCGTGCTGCACCTGCTCTCCCCCGCCGGACGGCCAGCCGCCGTGACGGCCGACCTGGATTCGTTCTGGCGCAACGGATATCCGGGCGTCCGGGCGGAACTGCGCGGCCGGTACCCGAAGCACCCGTGGCCGGAGGACCCGCTCACCGCCGAGCCCGCGCGCGGAACCAGACGGCGCTAGTCGTCGCTAGTCGTCGCTAGTCGTAGAGCCGGCGTTCGGGGCGTGCGGGCAGCGTGGATTCCAGCTCCTCGTCGTCGTCCTCGTGCAGCCCCAGCTGCACCGCCTCGCGGATCTGCTCGCGATTCTCGCGCACCACCTCGGCGAAGAAGCGGTCGATACGCTCGTCGGTGAGCACGTCGAGCACCACGCGAATCGTGGTGTCCACAACGGAACTCACGATCTCGTCGTGGAACGGCAGCTTCGAGAGCCTGCCCGCCTGCGGGTCGTTGCGGAGCTTCTCGGTGACGATCTCGCGCAGCATCTCCTTGTTGCTGCCCAGCGAACGCGCGAGGTTCTCGGGATAGTTGCCAGTCTCGAGGACCTTCACCACCTCGTCGAGCACCGCCACCGTGATGGGCTTCTTGATCGCGAGCACGATGGGCCGCGAGAACCGCTCGATCAGCCGCTGCGTGAACCGCTCGCCGAACGCGCGGTCGGCGGTGCGCGCCAGCCTCACCACCACCACGACGATGCGGATGAGCCGGAAACCGCGCAGTGCGGGATGCGCGATCGGGATCATGCCGAGGATCTCGTACCAGTGCCGCAGCGGGAACTTCTTGTCCCAGCTGTGCAGCCGCCACCGCCACAGGAACTCGACCAGGAAGATCCCGCAGATCGCCGTGTCGATGACGAAGATCGTGTGCGAGACCTCGGGCGAGACGTCGAAGAACAGGACGTAGCACAGCAGGGCCACCGAGAAGACCGCGAGCGCGAGCATCACGTAGTCCACGATGTTCGCATTCCGCCCGCGCAGGGCCGCACCGCTGTTCATGGGCGGCATTGTGCCCCACCAAAGTCGATCCCTGCTCGTTGCTATCGGGCAGTGTGTCGGCGCCTCGCCCGCTCCTACCTTCGTGACCTGCACAAGGACCTGGAGGAGAACATGATCACGCTGCGCGCGCTGACGAAACGCTACGGCGACAAGACGGTGGTCGACGACCTGACGTTCGACGTCGAACCGGGCACGGTGACGGGCTTTCTCGGGCCCAACGGGGCCGGCAAGTCCACGACGATGCGCATGGTGCTCGGCCTCGACCATCCGACGTCAGGCCAGGCGCTGGTCGGCGGACGCACCTACGCGAGCCTGCGGCATCCACTGCGCGAGGTGGGCGCGCTACTGGACGCCAAGGCGCTGCACCCCGGCCGGACCGCGGAGAAGAACCTGCTGGCGATGGCGCACAGCAACGACGTCGACCCCGCCAGGGTGGGCGAGGTGCTGGAACGGGTCGGGCTCGCGGAGGCGGCGCGCAGGCGCACGGGCACGTTCTCGCTGGGCATGTCGCAGCGGCTGGGGATCGCGGGCGCGCTGCTCGGCGATCCGGGTGTGCTGATGTTCGACGAGCCGGTGAACGGACTCGATCCCGACGGCGTGCTGTGGATCCGCCAGTTGCTGCGCTCGCTGGCCGCCGAGGGCCGGACCGTGCTCGTGTCGAGTCACCTGATGAGCGAGCTGCAGCTCAGCGCCGACCGGCTCGTGGTGATCGGCAAGGGCAGGCTGCTCGCCGACGCCGCGCTGGACGAGTTCATCGCCGGCCACGGCACGTCCACGGTGCACGTCCGGCTGCCCGCCGCGGGCGACCGGCGGGTGCTGGCCGACCGGCTCGGCGAGCGGGGCGCGGAGGTGGAGCTGCCCGCCGACGGCGAGCTCGTGGTGCACGGGATGTCCGCGGAGCGCGTGGGCGATGCCGCACACGCGCTGGGGTTGCGGCTGCACGGGCTGACGACCCGCTCGGCCTCGCTCGAGCAGGCGTATCTGGAACTGACGGCAGGCACCGTGGAGTACGGCGCCGCGGAATCGGTGGGAGTCTGAGGATGGCCGCGACACGGGCGGAATGGACGAAGCTGTGGTCGGTGCGCTCCACGTGGTGGTGCCTCGGCAGTGCGGCGGCGCTGATGCTGGGGCAGTCGGCGCTCACGGCGATCTCGGAGTCGGCGGACTCGTCGGCCACCGCGATCGCGGTCGAGGGCGTGTTCTACCTGGTGCAGTTCGTGGTGCTGGCGCTGGCGACGCTGACGATGGCGGGCGAGTACTCCACGGGCAGCATCCGCTCGACGCTGCAGTGGGTCCCGGTGCGCAGGCGGGTGCCGGCGGCGAAGTGCGCGGTGCTCGCGCCGACGTTGTTCGCGCTCGGGACGGTGCTGGCGGCCGCGGCGGTCGCGGTGATCGTGCCGCTGCAGCCAGAACGGGCACCGGACGTCTCGGGTGGCGAGGTACTGCGCACGGCGCTCGCGGTGGGCGGCTACTGCGCGCTGCTCGGGATGCTGACCGTGGGGATCGCGGCGGCGCTGCGCAGCGTGGCGGGCGCGCTGACGGTCACGTTCCTGCTGCTGCTCGTGGCACCGGTACTGGCCGGTGGCATGGGGCTCATGGCGATCGTGGACTACCTGCCCGGCGTCGCGGGCACCAACGTCATGCTCGGTGAGGGCGCGCCGAGCCTGCTGACCGGTGCGCCGGTGCCCTACTCCGAGTTCGTCGGGTTCGCGGTGCTGGTGGCGTGGACCGCGGTGGCGCTCGCCGTCGGCGACGCGCTGCTGCGGCGGCGCGACGCCTAGAGCTCGTCAGGCGGCGATCACACCAGGCCCGCTTCGTAGGCCGTGATCGCCGCCTGCACGCGGTTGCGGGCGCCGAGCCTGCTCAGGATCGTGCTGACGTAGGCCTTCACGGTGCCCTCCACGACGTGGATGCGCTTCGCGATGTCGGCATTGGACAGTCCGGCCCCGACGAGCGCGAGCACCTCCCGCTCGCGCTCGGTGAGCCCGGCGATGCGGTCGCGGGCCTGCGCACCGCGGGAGAGCTGCCCGCCACCGGAGAACTGCGAGAGCACGCGTTTGGCGACTTTCGGCGACAGGAACGCCGCCCCGTCGGCGACGGCGCGCACACCCGTGATCAGCTCGCGCGGGTCGCCCGACTTCAGCAGGAACCCGCTCGCGCCCTCGCCCAGCGCGGTGCCGATGTAGGAGTCCTCGCCGAACGTCGTCAGCATCACCACCGCCGTCTCGGGGCGCACGGCGCGAATCTCCCTCGCCGCCGCGAGCCCGTCGAGCCGGGGCATGCGGATGTCCAGCAGCGCGACGTCGGGCCTGCTCAGGCGCACCTGTTCGACGGCTTCGTGCCCGTCGGCGGCCTCGGCCACCACCTCGATCCCCTCGTCGGCCGCGAGGATGGCGGCCACCCCGGCCCGCACCATCGCCTCGTCGTCGGCGAGCAGCACCCTGATCACGTCTCGTCCCCCTCCGCGTGGAAGATCCGTTCCTTCGACACGAGCCTCGCGTCGGCGAAGCACAGCTGGTAGGCGTCGCCGCTCCAGCCGAGCACTCCGCCGTCGGTGCCGTAGTACTCGCACACCGCGCCGGACGGCTCGACGGCCTCGGGCGGCTCGAGCCGCTCCTGGTTCGGCAGCACGAGTTCGATGTCCGCCCGCGACTGGCCCAGGTGCAGTCGTTCGTAGTCCTCCGCGTCGAGCGTCGAGGCGATGATGTTGAAGACGTAGTAGACGGCGCTCACGGCCACGAGCACGAACACCGCGGCCGCGGGGATCACCACGGCGCCCACGAGCGTCCGCCGCACCTGACGGCGGGCGTGGGCGAGCTGGCGGGCCGACTCGGAGGCACCGTCGGCCGGCTCCCGCGACCCGGGTTCAGCGTGGTGCGGCAGCCGCGCGGCGACCTCGAAACCGTCGTCGGAACGCTCGGCGCGCAACGTGCCACCGAGCAGCCGAACGCGCTCGCGCAGCCCGGCGAGCCCGCGCTGGCCCGACGCGGCGGGCTCGGGCTCACCGTCCGGAGCTCCGTTGTGGACGGTGACGAGCGTTTCGTCCTGACCGCGTCGCACCCGCACAGTCACCGCGGCGCCGGGCGCGTGCTTGGCCGCGTTGGTCAGCGACTCCTGCACCACGCGGTAGGCGGCGCGCTCCACCATCGGCGGCGCGGCGCCGTCGTCGACGAGGGCCTCCACCACCAGCCCCGACGCCCTCGTGCGCTCCACGAGATCGGTGAGCGAACCGCCGACGGGATCGACCGGTGGCGCGTCCTCGCGCAGCACGCCGATGATCTCGCGCAGGCGTTCGGTGGCGATCCCGGCGCTCTCGCGCAGCTCTCCCGCCGCCGCGCGATGCCGCTGCGCCAGCTCGGGTGCCAGTTCCAGCGCCCCCGCACGCAACGCGATCAGGCTCAGCTCGTGACCGAGCGAGTCGTGCATGTCGCTGGCGATCCGCGCGCGTTCCCTGAGCCTGGCCTGCTCGGCGGTGCTGCGCTGCTGGGCCTCCAGCTGCTCGGCCCGGTCCCAGCCGGTGCTCACCAGGTCCTCGCGCAGCCGCACGTACCGGCCGAGGTGCCACGGCACGAACCCGGCGAAGAGCAACGTCAGCGGCAGCGTCGGCCAGCTGAGCACGCCGTCGTCGGTCACCACCAGCGAGACCGGGACCCCGGCCAGCGCCACCCCGGAGAACACGAACAGCGCGGGCCGAACCGTCGGCATCCGTCTGCCCGCGAAGTACCCGGCAGCCATCATGAGCAGCACGGGCCAGATCGGGAACCGGCCGGAGTAGTCGAACAGCACCGCGATGCCCGACAGCGACGCCGCCGTCAGCGACACGACCGGCAGGCGCCGTGCGGTGGCCATCGCGACCGTGGCACTCACCAGCCCGCCGATCAGTTCCCACGGCGCCGCGTTGTCCCGCGTCTCCTCCACGCACAGCGCGCACACCGCGAGCCAGATCGCGACATCGAGCAGTACCGCCGCCCTGCGCCGCCCCCTAGCTTTCACCTCGCGAACGCTACAAGGCCCCCCGAGCCGGCTGCACTGCCGAAAGTCAAGGGGTCACGGCCTTGATCGTGGAAGCCTCGATCGTCGGGTGCCCCGGCCGGCGAGGTGAGGCATCATGACCGACTATGGCCCGCTCGAAGCGCACCCTCGCCGAGCAGCTCGGGAGTCCACTTCCCCCGGGCATCGAGGCGCTCGCCGAGGAGCACAAGGAGGCACTCGGCGACGCGTTGCGGCAGGCCAGGCGACGGCAGGCCGCGGCACTGAGCTCCGCTGCCGAGGAGTCGCTCTCGCACGTGCCGTTCCTGCTCCGCGGCGCCGTCCGCAAGGCGGCAGGCCTGTGAGCGATGCGCTCGACCGGCTCGAAGCGCGAGCCGAGGTCCTCAAGCTGGCCCGCGTGCTCGGCGTGGAGCCACAGAGCCTCACCTACCTGCACGATGTCGCCTCCGCCGACATCAGGAGGCTGCGCGAGCAGGCCACCGACACGCTGTTCGACGCCAATCTCGGCGCACTGCGCCGCATGGCCACCGCCAGCAAGCTGCTCCCGGCGGGCCCGCTGGCGAGCATCGCCGAGAAGGCCTTCGGGCCGCTGCTCAGCGCGCGCATGGCCGGGATCGTCGACGCGGGCAGGGGCGTCGAGATCGCGAGCAGGCTCTCGACGGGGTTCCTCGCCGACGTCGCCGCCGAACTGGACCCTCGGCGCGCGGCGCACATCATCACGAAGCTGCCGGCCGCCACGGTCACCGAGGTCAGCGCGGTGCTGCGCGTACGCGAGGACTGGATCACCCTGGGCCGGTTCGTCGGTCAGGTGCCCGACGAGATCGCCGCGACGGGACTCTCGGTGCTCGACGACGTCGCGCTGCTGCGGGTCGCGTTCCTGTTGGAGGACAAGGGCAGGGCCGGTGTCCTCTTCGGAACGCTGCCCGACGAGCGCCACGCCGGCATCGTGACCGCGGCGTTCGAGCACGACCTCTTCCACGCCCTGTTCGACCTGCTGGTGCGCCTCGACGCCGACACGCACGAGAGGCTCGCGCTCGTCGCGGCGGCGCTGCCCGCTGAGGTCCGCGCCACGGCGGCCGACGAGGCGAGCGACCTGGGTCTGCTGGACGACCTCGGCCCGATCCGGGACGCCCTGCTCACCTAGACCGCCCGCGCCTGCTCGGCAGAGGGTCGAGAACCGCGACTAGCGAATGGCACGCAGCAGCTCCTCCGACGCGACCAGGTCCTGCGCGGCGGCGATCTCCGGTGCCAGATGCCGGTCGGGGCCCGGCCCGCCGACCCGCTGCCGCAGCAGATCCCTCGCCGCGGCGGTCACCGGCGCGGGCCGCAGCGGAGCCCGCAGGTCGAGCGCCCTCGCCGCGGTGAGCAGCTCCACAGCCAGCACCGTGGTGAGTCCGTCGATGCCGCGCCGGAGCTTGCGCGCGGCCGACCACCCCATCGACACGTGGTCCTCTTGCATCGCGCTGCTCGGGATCGAGTCCACCGACGCGGGCACCGCCAGCCGCTTCAGCTCGCTGACGATCGCGGCCTGCGTGTACTGGGCGATCATGTGCCCGGAGTCGACGCCGGGGTCGGCCGCGAGGAACGCGGGCAGCCCGTGCGAGCGCGCGACGTCGAGCATCCGGTCGGTGCGCCGCTCGGCGATGCTCGCGACGTCGGCGAGGCCGATGGCGAGGAAGTCCAGCACGTAGCCCAGCGGCGCGCCGTGGAAGTTGCCGTTGGACTCCACGCGCCCGTCGGCGAGCACGACGGGGTTGTCCACCACGGACGCGAGCTCGCGGTCGGCGACGGTCTCGGCGTGGGCGAGCGTGTCGCGCGCCGCGCCGTGCACCTGCGGTGTGCAGCGCAGCGAGTACGCGTCCTGCACGCGCGGGCAGTCGGGGCCGCGGTGGCTCGCCACGATCTCGGAGTCGGCCAGCGCCTCGCGCATGTTCCGCGCCGAGCGGGCCTGCCCAGGGTGCGGCCGCAACGCCTGCAGGTCGTCGGCGAACACGCGGTCGGTGCCGAGCAGCGCCTCCACGCTCATCGCCGCGGTGAGGTCGGCGATGTCGAGCAGCCTGCCCAGGTCCTCTGCGGCGAGCACGAGCATGCCCAGCATGCCGTCGGTGCCGTTGGTGAGCGCGAGCCCTTCCTTCTCCGCCAGGGTCACCGGCTCGACGCCCGCGTGGCGCAGCGCCTCGGCGGCAGGCAGCGACCTGCCCTCGCAGTCGTGCACGTCGCCCTCGCCCATCAGCGCGAGCGCGACGGCCGACAGCGGCGCGAGGTCTCCGGAGCAGCCGAGCGAGCCGTACTCGTGCACCACGGGCGTGATACCCGCGTTGAGCAACGCCGCGAGCGTGCTCGCCACCACCGGCCGCACCCCCGTGTGCCCGGTGGTGAGCGTGCGCAGCCGCAACAGCATCAGCGCACGCACGACCTCGCGCTCCACGGCGGGTCCCGCTCCGGCCGCGTGCGACCGGATCAGCGAGCGCTGCAGGTCCACCCTCCGCTCGGGCGGGATGTGGCGCACGGCGAGCGCGCCGAACCCGGTGGAGATTCCGTAGGCGGGCTCCGTGGCCCCGGCGAGCGCGTCGACATGACGCCTGCCCTCGGCGAGCCGCTTCTCGGCGAGTGCGTCTAGAGCCACGGGCGTGTGCTCGCGGACGACCGTGAGCACCTGGTCCCTGCGCAGTGGCGCACCTGTGAGCAGTACCTGGTCCGGCATACCCCCTATTCCACTCCTCGCGGGGCCTGGCGCATCATCGGCGCTACCCGGGTTGTGTCTCGGATTCCAGACAGGAGGGTCCATGAACGGCGGCAACGTCCCCGCGTTGCGGCGAGGTCTCTCGCTGCTGGGTGCGCTCGCGCGGCACGCGGGCCCGGTCTCGGCGGCGGCGCTCGCCCGCGATCTCGAGCTGCCGCGCTCCACGACGTACCACCTGCTCGCGGAGCTGGAGGCCGCCGGATTCGTGGTGCATCTGCCGGCCGAACGACGCTACGGACTCGGCATCGCCGCGTTCGAGCTGGGTTCGGCGTACCTGCGCCACGACCCGCTCGAACGGCTGGCCGGCCCGATCCTGCGCAGGCTCGTCGACCAGGCCGGCCACAACGCCCACCTCGGCGTACTGCACGGCAACGAGCTGCTGTACCTGGTCAAGGAACGGCCGGCACGCCCGGAGACGCTCGTGACCGACGTCGGGGTGCGGCTGCCGGCACACCTTACGGCGTCGGGAAGGGCGATGCTCGCGCACCTGCCGCACGCGCACGTCCGCGCACTGTTCCCGGCAGCGTCGGCGTTCGTGAACCGCACCGGCCGAGGTCCCCGCGACCTGGCGTCGCTGCGGCGGGCGCTGACCGCGCAGCGCAGGCTGGGCTGGGCCGTCGAGGACGGGCACGTCACCGAGGGCTTCGCGTCGGTGGCCCACCCCGTGTTCGACCACGGCGGCAGGCCGATGGCCTCGATCAGCGTCACGTTCCGCCACGTGTGCGACGGCTGCGAGCAGACCTGGCCCGAGCTCGCGGATCAGGTGCGCCGTGCCGCCGACGAGCTGACCTCGCGCATCGGCGGCAGGCAGGCCTGATCAGTTCCCGGCATCAGTCCCCGGCGAGGAGCTGGTCGAGCTGCTCGTAGCCCTCCACGACGCCGGTGTCCATGCCGCTGGCCAGGATCATGTCGCGGATCTCGAGCGACTCGACCACCGACAGGGCCACCACGCGGGTCCGGCCGTCGCCGAGGTCCTCGAAGGTGACGGTCTCGAGGCTGACGCCGTCGGGCGCGCCGTCGAACGTGAAGGTCTGCACGAGCCTGCTGGAGGGCCGGACCTCGTGGAAGGACCCGTAGAACGACGCGATCTGCTCGCCGTCGCGCACCGCCCGGTAGCGGTAGGCACCGCCGGTGCGGCCGTCCCAGGTGTCGATGCGCATCTCGAGGTCCTTCGGGCCGAGCCAGCGCGAGACCAGCTCGGGCTCGATCCAGGCGCGGAACACCTTGTCCGGCGTGGCGTCGAAGTCCCGCGTGATCGTCACGGTCGGCAGGCTGGGGTCGGCTTCGATCTTGGTCTCGTACTTGGTGGTCGCGTTCATGATGCTGCTCCTCGTCGCTGATGTGACTGCTCTGACTGCTGTGCCTGGTCCGTCGTGCTCTCGTCGGCGTTCAGCTCGGCCAGCACGGTGTCCAGGCGGCTGAACCGCTCCTCCGCCCTCAGGCGGTACCGCTCGATCCACTTGGTCATCAGGTCGAACACCTCCGCCTCGAGGTGGCAGGGCCTGCGCTGGGCCTCGCGGCTGCGACTCACGAGCCCTGCCTCCTCCAGCACCTTCAGGTGCTTGGACACGGCCTGCACGGACACCCCGTAGGGCTCGGCCAGCTGGCCGACCGTCGCGTCACCCACCGAGAGCCGCGCCACGATGTCGCGCCGGGTCGGATCCGCAAGGGCCGAAAAAACCCTGGACAGCCGGTCCTCACTCACCACGCCTCCTTAAACAACCAACTGGTTGAATACAAAGCTAGACCGCGCCCACAACGTTGTCAACCAGAAGGTTGTTAAAGGATCAGCCCAAGAGCCGAAGCCAAGCAGCGAAAGCCGACCACCACGACGGGGGGTCCGGGGAACCCCCCGGGTGGGGTCTGGGGGCTGCGCCCCCAGAAGGAAGACCGAACACGAAAAAACCGGCGAGCGCTCTCCGCGAGCACTCGCCGGCCATCGAGTGGAGGTGCCGGGAATCGAACCCGGGTCCTCTGTCGCCTTTCCAGGGCTTCTCCGTGCGCAGTTCGCTGTGCCTCTACTCGGCCCCACCGGTCACGCGAACAAGCCGGTGTGACGGGCCCAGCCACTGTTTGTTTCCCTACCAGCTCCCGTGGCCGGGGCTGGCGGTGAGCCTCCTAGCTGATGCCGGCAGACCGGGACGGAGGCTTACCCGGGCCGACAGACTCGCACTCGCTCAGGCGGCGAGGGCGAAGTCGCGCTGACTGTTCGTCTTGGCGCTTATTTTAGTTGCGACGACGCTCATACGGTGGTCGTTGCCTGCACCGGCACGCTTCCCCTGGATCAACGTCCAGAGTCGAGACCGTTCACCCCCTTGTCAGGTTCTGCTTTCCGATCAGCATAACGCTCCGGCGCAACTCGGTAATCCCGCCGTCGGGGGGTAGGGCGAGCCCCACCCCGGACCGGCCGGTGAGCATGATGGTTCCCGCAGGTCAACCGGGCCAGGCTGGATACCGTCAGCCACGAGAACGGAGTCAGTCATGAACCCGGCACGCACCGAGTCCGGCCGCAGGCCGTCGATCGGCGGTTCGGTCGCCTACCTCCTGCTCAACCTGCCCGTCGGCATCGTGGGATTCGTCTTCCTGGTGACGATGCTGGCGGTGGGGGTGTCGACGGCGATCATCTGGGTCGGAGTACCCCTGCTCGCGGTGACGATCCTGGCCACGCGCGGCGCGGCGCGGTTGGAGCGGGCCCGCATCTACGCGCTGCTCGACTCCTACATCCACCTGCCCTACCGGCCGCTGCCGGAGGAGGGCCAGAAGGAGCGGTGGAAGGCGCGGCTGAAGGACTCCGCCACCTGGAAGGACGTCACGTACTTCCTGCTGCTGTTCCCCATCGGCATCGCGCAGTTCGTCATCACAGTGACCCTGTGGGCGGCGGCGCTGGGCCTGACCACGCTGCCCATCTACTACCGATTCCTGCCCGAGGGCGCCTACTACTTCCCGGCCTGGGACGTCCGCTGGTTCACCGTCGACTCGGTGGTGTCGGCGCTGCCGTGGGCCGCGCTGGGCGTGCTGCTGCTAGGTGTCTCGGCCGTGGTGTGCCGCGGGATCGCCACCGCACACGCCCGCTTCGCGGAGCTCATGCTCGGCCCTGGCAGGGAGCGGGAGGAGTCCGATGCGTCCTTTCCCGGCACCGCGACCATGAGCCCGGTGGCAGGATGATGACCAGTTCGGCGACGGAGGACCCACCCATGACGGACGCCAGACCGGAGGCGCGCCAGCCGCGGCCGCAGGCCTTCAAGGCCATCGGCTTCATGGTGGCGAGCTTCCCGTTGAGACTGGTGCAGTTCGTCCTGCTGGTCGTCCTCGTCACGGTGGGTATCGGCACCGTGGTGATCTGGGTCGGCATTCCGATCCTGCTCACCGTGACGTGGCTGACCCGCTGGTTCGCCGATGTCGAGCGTGCCTGGGTGCGCTCGGCGCTCGGCACGCGGATGCCGCCGGTCGAGCGACTGCAGGTCGAGGGCGGCTGGTTGCGCCGCTGGTTCGGCCAGCTCACCGACCCGACCACCTGGCGAGACCTCGGCTACCTGCTGATCGCCTTCCCGCTCGGCATTCTGGAGTTCGCGATCGGCCTGGTGGCGATCGTGCTGCTGCCCATCGCGATCTGGGTCGTTCCCGGGATCGGCTACCTGCACGGCAGGCTGGCCCTGTCGTTGCTCGGGCCGCCGAAGGCGCGGCGGCTGCAGGAGAAGGCGTCGCAGCTGCAGGCGTCGAGGGCCCGCGGAGTCGACGCCGCTGAGGCCGAGCGCAGGCGCATCGAACGCGACCTGCACGACGGTGCCCAGCAGCGGCTGGTGTCGGTGGCGATGAGCCTCGGGCGCGCGAAGTCGAAGCTCGAGGGCGATCCGGTCGCGCTGCGCACGCTGATCGACGAAGCCCACACCGACGCCAAGCTCGCGGTGTCGGAGCTGCGCGACCTCGCCCGCGGCATCTATCCGGCCGTGCTGGCCGACCGGGGACTCGACGCGGCGCTCTCGGCGCAGGCCGCGAAGTCCCCGATCCACGTCGACGTGGACGTCGAGGTGGACCCGAGGCCGCCAGCGGCCGTCGAGACCACCGCCTACTTCATCGTGGGCGAGACGCTGACCAACGTCGCCAAGCACGCGGGCGCCTCCGAGGCGGGAGTGCGGGTGTGGCGGACCGACGAGACCGTGGTGGTCGAGGTGACCGACAACGGGCGCGGGGGCGCGCAGATCCGGCCAGGGGGTGGCCTTGCGGGCCTCGCGGACCGGGCTGCCACGATTGACGGCGTCATCTCCGTCGTCAGCCCACCCGGCGGTCCCACGGTGATCCGAGCGGACCTTCCCTGCACGTGGTGAGCTGCTGTTGTTCACCACTGGGGAGCTTGGATGCGGGTGGTCATTGCCGAGGATGCCGTTCTGCTGCGGGCTGGGGTGCAACGCCTGCTCGCCGATGAGGGCATCGACACCGTCGCCGCCGTCGGTTCCGGCGACGAACTGCTGACCGCCGTCGAACAGCACCGGCCGGAACTGGCCATCGTCGACGTGCGCATGCCGCCGACGTTCACCGACGAGGGGCTGCGGGCCGCGTTGCGCGCGAGGGAGAACATCGCGGGGCTGCCGGTGCTGGTGCTCTCGCAGTACGTCGAGGAGACCTATGCGGTCGAGCTGCTCTCCGCGGGCGCGGGCGGGGTCGGCTACCTGCTCAAGGAGCGGGTCGCCGATGTCACCGAGTTCCTCGACGCGGTGCGCCGCGTCGCCGGCGGCGGCACCGCCATCGACCCGGAAGTGATCGCGCAGCTCATGGCGCGCGGCAGGAAGAACCCGCTCGACTCGCTGACGGCCCGCGAGAGCGAGGTGCTCGGCCTCATGGCGCAGGGCCTGTCCAACACCGCGATCGCGACCGGTCTCGTCGTGTCGCACGGCGCCGTCGAGAAGCACATCGGCAACATCTTCGCCAAGCTCGGTCTGGAGGCCAGCTCCGAGGAGCATCGCCGCGTGCGCGCGGTGCTCACCTACCTCGGCCGCTGACGTCTGGTGCGAGGGTAGGGCGAGCCCCACCGGCACACCGGCGAAAACCGGAACACCAAGACGCCGGTCTGCACCGCTGTGGGAAAGACCCTGGTTGACCAGGCTTGACGCATGATCACGAGCCAGTTGAGCCCGCCACGCGCCAGGGACCGTTTCCTCGACATCGTCCGCGCACTCGCCATCCTCGGCGTGGTCGTCCAGCACTGGGCGATGCCGGTGCTCGACTACTCGGGCGGCGAGCTCACCACCGGCAACGCGCTCACGACGCCCGGCTGGTGGGCCGTCACGTGGCTGTCGCAGGTGATGCCGCTCGTGTTCTTCGCGGGTGGCGCGGCGAACCTGATCTCGCTGCGCCGCGCGAGCTCCACTCGCGACTGGCTCGCCGGGCGGCTGCGCAGGCTGCTGCTGCCCGTGCTGCCGCTGTTCGCGGTCTGGCTCGTGGTCCCGAGGCTGTTGCGCGACCTCGGCGTGCCGGAGCAGCCCGTCGCGCTCGCAGGCTCGATCGCCGCGCAGCTGCTGTGGTTCCTCGCCGTCTACCTGCTCACCATCCTGGCGACCCCGATCATGGCCGCGGCCCACCGCCGCATCGGCCTCTGGGCCCCGCTGGCGCTGTCCGTGGCCGCCGCGGCGGTCGACGTCGCCCGCTTCGACGGCGTGCCGCTGGTCGGCTACGCCAACGCCGTGTTCGTCTGGCTCGCGGTACACCAGCTCGGCTTCTACTACGCCGAAGGCAGGCTCGGCCGCCTCTCCCCTCGCCTCGCACTCGGACTGTCGGCCGTGGGCTTCGGCGTCACCGCACTGCTCGTCGCGTTCGGTCCTTACGCCGCGAGCATGATCGGCATGCCGGGCGCGCCCGTGTCGAACATGAGCCCGCCGACCGTGTGCCTGGTGAGCCTGGCGCTGGGCCAGATCGGACTCGCGCTGGCCGCGAAGCGGGCGCTGACCAGGCTCGCCGAGCGGCCCGCGATCGGCTCCGCGCTCGGCTGGGTCGGCCCGCGGTTCATGAGCATCTACCTGTGGCACATGCCCGCACTCGTCGTGGTCTCCGGGGTCACGGTGCTCGCACTGGACTACGCCACACCGGTGCCGGGCAGTCTGCTGTGGCTCGCCGCGCTGCCCGCTTGGCTGGTCCTCACCGGACTCGTGCTCGTCGGCCTGCTGCGGCTGTTCGGCCGCTTCGAGGCCGCACCCCGCCCGGCCACGGTCACCGCTCCCGCCTGGCAGCTGGTGACAGCGGGCCTGCTCGCCGCGGGCGGGCTGCTCGGACTGGCCGCGAAGGGCTTCGCCAACGGCCCCGAACTGTGGATCGCTCTCGTCGCGGGTGCGTTCGTGCTCAGCGGCAAGGCCGTGACGCGCGAACCCGCGAAGGCGGCCTAGTCCCCGAACTAGACCCCGAGCAGCTTCGCGGGCGTGTCGTGCAGGACGGCGCGGAGGAACGGCTCACCGAGCCGCTCGTCCGCGTCGGCCCACCGCGCGATCGCCCGCAGCTGCGTCGCGTAGTCGTACGGGATGTTCGGGAAGTCGGTGCCCAGCACGATCCGGTCCGGCACCTCGGCGAGTCTGGCGGGCCAGTCAGCCGGCGCAGGCATGAAGTTCTCCGTGAACGGCACGCCGACCATCGTGGTGTCGAGATAGACCCTCGGGTAGTTCGCCACCAGCTCGAGCGCCTGCTCGTACTCGGGCATGCCCGCGTGCGCGAGCACCGTCACCAGCCTCGGATGCCGGGCCAGCACCTCGCCGAACACGTCGAGCCCGGTGTGCTTGCCCCGCCGGGGACCGTGTCCACAGTGGATCACCACCGGAACGCCCGCGTCGGCGATCGCCGCCCACGCGTCGTCCAGCTGCCGGTCCCCCGGGTCGTACGCGCCCACCTGCACGTGGGCCTTGAAGCAGCGCACCCCGGCCCGCAGCGCCGAATCCACATAAGACGCGGCACCTGGCTCCGGGAACAGGGTGGCCGTGGGCACGGCGTCGGGCTCACGGGCGGCGAAGTCGAGCACCCACTGGTTGAGCCACTCGGCCATGCCGGGCTTGTGCGGGTACACGAGCGGGGCGAACCGGCGGACGCCGAACGAGCGCAGGACGTCGAGCCGCTCCTGCTCGGGAAGCCGGTAGAACACCGGCCACTCCATGCCGTAGTTGGCGAGCGCGTCGTCGAAGTACGCCCACACCTTCGTGAGCATCCGCTCGGGCAGGAAGTGCACGTGGATGTCCACGAGCCCGTCCAGCCCGAGCCCCCGCACCCAGCCCGCGACGTCGGCGTCCGATTCGGGTCCCATCAGCGGCGGTACTTGCCCTTCACGGCGCGGCCCATCGCCTTGGCCACCTCACGGTCGGCGTCGCGCTTGGCGAGCGACTGGCGCTTGTCGTAGGCCTTCTTGCCCCTGGCGAGCGCCAGCTCCACCTTCACCTTGCCGTCCTTGAAGTACATCGACAACGGGACGAGGCTGATGCCGCTGTCCTTGGTCTTGCCGATGAGCTTCTCGATCTCGCCCCTGTGCAGCAGGAGCTTGCGGGTACGCCGGGGCGCGTGGTTGGTCCACGTGCCCTGGGCGTACTCCGCGATGTGCAGGCCGCGCAGGAAGATCTCGCCGTCGTCGACCGTCGCGAACGCGTCGGTCAGCGACGCCTTGCCGTCCCGCAGGCTCTTCACCTCGGTACCGACGAGCACCACGCCCGCCTCGTACGTGTCGAGGATCGCGTAGTCGTGGCGGGCACGACGGTTCGACGCGATCACCTTGCGGCCGACTTCCTTGGGCATACCTTCGACTCTAGCTCTAGTGGCGCACGTACAGGCGCAACGTCACGTAGCCGGTGACCGCCGAGATCAGCATCGACGTGATGAGCAGGATCGGCGCCACTGGGAACAGCACGTCGAACAGCTCGATCTTGGGTATCGCGCCGCCGGTCGCCTCGAGGATCCGGTCGAGCGCCACGTACTTCAACGCCACCAGCCCCGCGACGCCGAGGATCGCGCCCAGGGCGCCCGCGACCACCGCCTCCAGGAGGAACGGCAGCTGTGTGTACCAGCGCGTGGCACCCACCAACCGCATGATCCCCACTTCCGTTCGCCGCGTGTAGGCGGAGACCTGGATGGTGTTGGCGATCAGCAGCACGGCGGCCAGCGCGGCGATGAGCGCGATGATGAACGTGCCGTTGCGGCCGGAGTTGAGCAGGTCGAAGAAGCGGTCGAGGAACTTGTTCTGGTCGTCAACGTTGGCGACGCCCGCCTGTCCCGAGAACTCCTGCACGATCACGTCACTGCGGGCGGGATCGAACAGTTTGACGTGCAGGGACGCGGGCAGCGCCTCGGGCCTGGCGAGCTCCACGAGCTCGGGCTGGCCCTCGAAGATGCGCTGGAAGCGCTCGTAGGCCTGGGCGCGGTCCTCGAAGACCACGGACTCGACGGCCTGGTTGCTCTCGAGGGATTGGCGGATGGACGCACAGGGCTCGCCGGTGCAGTCCTGGTCGTTGGCGCTGATGTCCTCGGTCAGATAGACCGTCACCTCGACGTCGTCGAGATAACTGGCCTGCATCTTGTCGATCGTGCGGACGAAGAGCAGGCCACCACCGAACATGCCCAGCGAGATGGCGGTGGTGAGGATCATCGCGATGGTCATCGTCACGTTCCGGCGTAGACCGGTGACGACCTCGCTGAACACGAAGCTGGCACGCATCGGAGGGGCAGTTCCTTGGGTCGGGGGCTAACGGGGCGGGGGTGTGGGGGAGAGCTCGGCGCTGCGGGGGATCAGCGACCGACGCCGTAGACGCCTCGTTTGTCGTCACGGATCACCTTGCCGAGATGGAGCTCGACGACACGGCGACGCATGGAGTCGACGATCGAGTGGTCGTGGGTTGCCATGAGCACCGTGGTGCCGGTGCGGTTGATCCGCTCCAGCAGCAGCATGATGTCCTGGCTGGTGTCGGGGTCCAGGTTTCCCGTCGGCTCGTCGGCCAGCAGCACCAGCGGCCGGTTCACGAACGCACGGGCGATCGCGACACGCTGCTGCTCACCACCCGACAGCTCGTTGGGCATGCGGTCGGCCTTGCCTTCGAGACCGACCAGCTCCAGCACCTCGGGCACCACCTTGGTGATGGTGCGTTTGGGCTTGCCGATCACCTCGAGTGCGAACGCGACGTTCTCTGCGACCGTCTTGTTCGCCAGCAGGCGGAAGTCCTGGAAGACACAGCCCATCGTCTGCCGCAGCCGGGGAACCCTGCGGCGGGCCATCTTGGCGACGTCGAAGTTCGACACCATCACGCGGCCCTTGCTGGGAACCTCCTCACGCAGCAACAACCTGAGGAACGTCGACTTGCCGGACCCCGAGGGGCCGATGAGGAAGACGAACTCACCCTTGTCCACGTCCACGGACACCCCGTCGAGTGCGGGGCGCGCCGAAGTCTTGTAGACCTTGGAAACAGAATCGAGCCGGATCACGGTCCCGCATCCTACTCAGGGCGGCCGTTAAGGCCAGGTTGCCTCCGCAAACCTCAGGCCGCGTCGGCCTCCTGCTGCTTGCGCCACCGGATCCCGGCCTCGAGGAACGCGTCGAGTTCACCGTCCAGAACGGCGGTCGGATTGCCCACCTCGAAGCTGGTGCGCACGTCCTTCACCTGCTGATACGGGTGCAGCACGTAGTTGCGCATCTGGTTGCCCCAGCTGGAGCCGCCGTCACGCAGGGCGTCCAGTTCGGCACGCTCCTCGGCCTTCTTCCGCTGCAGCAGTTTGGCCTGCAGCACCTTCATGGCGGCGGCCTTGTTCTGCAGCTGCGACTTCTCGTTCTGGCACGAGACGACGACGCCGGTGGGCAGGTGGGTGATGCGGACCGCGGAGTCGGTGGTGTTCACGCTCTGTCCACCGGGTCCTGACGAGCGGTACACGTCCACGCGAATGTCCTTTTCGGGCACCTCGACGTGGTCGACCTCCTCGACCTCCGGCAGCACCTCGACGTGAGCGAAGGAGGTCTGCCTGCGGCTCTGGTTGTCGAACGGCGAGATGCGGACGAGCCGGTGGGTGCCCTGCTCGACCGAGAGCGTGCCGTAGACGTAGGGCGCGGTGACCTTGAAGGTCGCGGAGCGGATGCCCGCCTCTTCGGCGTAGGAGATGTCGTAGACGTCGGTCGGGTAACCGTGGCGCTCGGCCCAGCGCAGGTACATGCGCAGCAGCATCTCGGCCCAGTCCGCGGCGTCGACGCCACCGGCCTCGGAACGGATCGTGACGACGGCGTTGCGCTGGTCGTACTCGCCGGAGAGCAGCGTGCGCACCTCGAGCGCGTCGACGTCCTTCGACAGGCCGGTCACGTCGTTCTCGGCCTCGGCCTTGCTCGCGGCGTCGCCCTCGGCCTCAGCGAGCTCGTAGAGCACGCCCAGATCGTCGAGGCGCTGCCGGAGCTCGGTGACCTTACGGATCTCCGCCTGCTTGTGCGAGAGCTGGCTGGTGACCTTCTGAGCGGCTTCGGGGTCGTCCCAGAGGTTCGGGCGCGCAGCCTCTTCCTCCAGCTCGGCGACTTCCTTGCGCAGGGAGTCGATGTCCATGACGGACTCGACCTGGGTCAGCTTGCCGCCGAGCTCCTTGAGGACGGTTTCGAAGTCTGCACTCACAACCCATAAGGCTACGGCAAATCGTGCGGCTGCTCGCGGCGGCCGCACGTAGCCGGTCCCGTCCGGCGGCGAGCGGGGATGAACGGCAGGGGCCGAGACAGGGAAAGCCCCCGCACCGAAAGGGTGCGCGGGCTTTCCGTCGGCCTCGTACGGCCGGCGAGGGGGGATCGCCGGACGCGGACTTACGCGGAGACGGAGTCCAGCAGCTTCAGCGCCGCCCTGGCGTGCGCCTGGCCGAACTCGGCGACGGCCTTGGCGACCGGGTCGCCCGCCGCCTTGACGGCGGCCTTGGCCTCGTCGAGCTCGGCGCTGTACTCGGCCTTGGCCGAGTCGAGGAGCGTGGCGCGCTGCTTCGGCGTGAGCACGCTCGCGTGCACGACGCGCAGGATCAGCGGGCTGCGGAGGTGATCGGGACCGGAGTCGCTCGTCACCCAGGCCTTGAAGGCCTTCTTGCCCGCGGCGGTGATCAGGTACTGCTGGCTGGATCGGGGACCCTGCTTGCCGAGCCTCACGAGGCCTTCCTTGTGCAAGGCGGGAAGCTCCCGGTACACCTGGCTCCTCGTCACGCTGAAGAACGTGCCAAAGCGTTCCTCAGCTCCTGCGACGAGCTCGCCACCGGTGGCGGGGCCATCGTGAAGCAGTCCAAGCAGTGCTGCGGCGGTTGCGTTCAAATCGGACACGCATCTACCGTGCCACGCTTTCGGGCATCTGTCCACTGTGGTCCGGAATTCCGTCCACTGTGGAACCCGTGATTCAGAGAGCGCACCGCCCGCACCCCGGACAGCGAAAAGGGCCCGGATCGTTTCCGATCCGGGCCCTTTCACCTGGTAGCGGGGACAGGATTTGAACCTGCGACCTCTGGGTTATGAGCCCAGCGAGCTACCGAACTGCTCCACCCCGCGTCGTTGTGAAAACAACCTTACCCCACGCATTTCCACCCTCAACACCCACCCCCCACTACCCCGGATGCAGCACCCGAATACTCCAAAAGCCGCGCCGACAGTGACGTAGCCAAGTGCGATGAAGCCAATGGGCGAAGCCCGAGGCGGGGGGGGTCCACGGGGCGGAGCCCCGCGGCGGGGGTCCAGGGGGCGGAGCCCGCCTGGCGGGGGCGCGGGGGTTCGACCCCCGAAAAAGCGAAGGAGGCCCGCTCTGCCTATTCCGGCAGAGACGGACCTCCCACCTCAGTAGCGGGGACAGGATTTGAACCTGCGACCTCTGGGTTATGAGCCCAGCGAGCTACCGAACTGCTCCACCCCGCGTTGGTGACACC
This sequence comes from Prauserella cavernicola, assembly GCF_016595675.1. GTDB lineage: Bacteria > Actinomycetota > Actinomycetes > Mycobacteriales > Pseudonocardiaceae > Prauserella_A > Prauserella_A cavernicola. The sequence continues at coordinate 60,057 of NZ_JAENJH010000015.1, forward strand.
CACCTTACGCCTGGGTTTCCGCCAGGCGCAAAGCGGGTGTCACGTGTCAGCTGGTGACGTCAGCCACCCGAGTTCTCGAGCTCCTGATAGCGCTGCGCGGCGGCGTCGAGCTCGGACAGCGCCTGCCCCTGAGCGTCGAAGTCACCGGACTGCTGCGCCTGCCGGAGCTGCTCGAGCGCCGCCTGGATGTCGGCGACGGCCTGGGCCAGTTCCGGGTTGTTGTTGTCGTTGCCACCGCCGTTGGCAGGTGGCTGCCCCTGCTGGTCGGTCTCGGGCGGGTTCCCGTTCTGGTCGCCCTGGTTCTGATCACCCTGGTCCTGGTTGCCCTGATCCGGGGTTCCCTGGGCCGGCCCGGTGGCGGCGTCACCGGTGCCCTCGCCGAAGAGCTCGTCGAGCGCTCCGTTGAGGGTCGAGGCGAACCCGATCTTGCCGCCGAACGACACCAGCACACGGGCGAGCTGCGGATAGCTCTGTGCGTTGCGCTGCTGGATGTAGATCGGTTCGACGTAGAGGAACCCACCGGCCACCGGCAGGGTCAGCAGGTTGCCGTAGATGATGTCGACACTCTGGTTCCCGAGCAGCGTCCGGTCCTGCGTGAACGCCGGGTTGCTCTGGAAGGCGTTCTGGACCTGGACGGGACCTTCGAGCTGGTTACCGCCGGTCGGCAGCCGCAGCACGGTGATCTCGCCGTAGTTCCTCGGGTCCGACGACACCGTGGCCCACGCCGCGAGGTACTGCCTCGCCAGCGGAGTCAGTGCGCTCGTCAGCTGGAACGTCGGCTCGGTCTGGCCCGGCGACTGCGCGAGCACGTAGTACGGCGGCTGCTTCGCCGCGTCGGAGTTCGGGTCGAGCCCGCCCGGCTGGGTCGGGTCCTGCGGGACGTTCCAGAACGTCTGCGTCGAGTAGAACTCCTGCGGGTTCTGCACGTGGTACTTCGTGAGCAGCTCACGCTGGATCTTGAACAGGTCCTCCGGGTACCGGAAGTGCTCCTCCAGCTCCGGGGAGATCTCCGCCTTGGGCTTCACCATGTCCGGGAAGACCTTCATCCAGGCGTCCAGCACCGGATCCTTGTCGTCCACCTCGTACATCGTGACGTTGCCGTCGAAGGCGTCGACGGTCGCCTTCACCGAGTTGCGGACGTAGTTGATCTGGTTGTCCTCCTGCCGCGCGACGCCGGTGAGCGAGTCCTCCGTCGCCGTGCCGAGCGACGTGCGCTGCGCGTAGGGGTAGTTGTTCAGCGTCGTGTAGCCATCGACGATCCACTTGATGCGGCCGTCGATCACCGCGGGATACGGGTCGCCGTCGACCGTGAGCCACGGCGCGACCTTCTCGACGCGTTCCCTCGGGTCGCGGTTGTACATGATCTTCGAGCCCTCGCCGATGGCGTCGGAGAACAGGATGTTGCGCTCCCCGTGCTCGGCCGCGAAGACCAGCCTGTTGAACCAGTTGTCGATCGGGACTCCGCCGTTGCCCTCGTACAGGTAGCTGCGGTCGTTGGCGGTGTCGTACTCGCCAGGCGCCTCGCCCTCCTGGCCGCCGACGATCGCGTAGTCCGTGGCGAGCTCGCCGTAGTAGATCCGCGGCTCGTCCACCGTGATCCCGGCACCGTCGGGGTTCTGGGTGTCACTGGTGCGCGCGATCGGGTAGCCGCCATCGCTGTTGGCTTCCTCGAGCGCCCGGTCGATCGTGTTGGCCGGAGCGGCGACGAAGCCGTTTCCGTGGGTGTAGACGAGGTGGCGGTTGATCCAGGTCTGCTGGTTCTCCCGCAGGCCGCTGGTGTTGATCTCCTTGGCGGCGACGATGTAGGACTGCCGCTCACCGTCGACGGTGTAGCGATCGACGTCGAGCTTGTCCGGGAAGCCGTAGAAGTTCTCGCGGCCGACTCGCTGGGTGAAGGTCGGGCTCAGCACGTTCGGGTCGAGCAGCCGGATGTTCGGGATGGTGCCCTGGTCGGCCCTGACCTCCTCCGGCCCTGCTTCTGAGTTACCCGTGTAGTCCTCGTAGTTGACGTTCTCCAACCCGTACGCGTAGCGGGTCGCGTTCATGTTGCGTTGGATCGATTCGGCCTCGCGCTCGTTGGCGTTCGGCCGGACGGAGAACTGCTCGAGCACCGCGGGCCACGCGACGCCGATGATGATGCCCGAGAGGATCAGCAGCACGAGCGCGATCGCGGGCAGCTGCACGTTGCGCAGGAACGCACCGACGAAGAACGCCACGGCGCAGAACACCGAGATGCACAGCAGGATCAGCTTGGCGGGCAGCACCGCGTTCAGGTCGGTGTAGGTCGCGCCGGTGAACAGGCTGTTGCGGTCGGACAGCAGCAGGTTGTAGCGGTCGAGGAAGTACTCGGCCGCCTTGAACAGCACGAAGACACCGATGAGCACCGACAGGTGCACGCGCGCGGGACCGGAGATCTGGCCGCCGCGGCCTGCCAGCCGCACGCCACCGAAGAGATAGTGCGCGAGCAGACCACCGATGAACGCGACGACGATCCCGACGAACAGCCAGCCGAGCAGCCAGCCGAAGAACGGCAGCTGGAAGACGTAGAAGCCGATGTCGTGGCCGAACTGCGGGTCCGTCTGCCCGAACGGAGTGCTGTTGAAGAAGAGCTGCACGATCTCCCAGTTGCCCTGGCCCGCCACTCCGGCGATGAGGCCGGCGACCACCGGGATGCCGATGCCGAAGAGCCGCACCCTGGCCGCGACCACTGTGCGGTAGCGCGCGAGCGGATCGTCGGCGCCGGTCACCGGCACGAACACCGGCCGGTTCCGGTACGCGATCCAGAGGCTCAGCGCGAGCAGGCCACCGACGAGTATGCCCGTGGCGAAGAACATCGCGACCCGCGTGAGCAGCACGGTGGTGAAGACGCCGCGAGCGTCGACCTCACCGAACCACAGCCAGTCGACATAGGTGTCGAGGAACCGCGCGCCGAGTAGCAGCACGAGGATGATGACGGCAGCGATCGTCAGCAGAACACGCGCTCGCCGGGACAGCTTGGGCAGGCTTACTGGGGGCCGGGTGGCCACAACGCACACTCCAGTGGTCGAGATTGGGCTTCTCGGGGCGCCTGCGCTGCGAGCGTCCCATGGTTACCTAACTGTACGGATGGCCGCCAGAGTTCCCGGAACCCCCCAAACCGGGCGCGCGCGGGACCCACCCGCGCGCCTGCCACGATGGTGTCCATGACCGAGACCGGAAACGAGGCGGCCCCCGTGAACGTCGCTGCCCTCGCCAGGGAAGTCGAGGAGTTCGTCGCGGCCGCGGGGTGGGAGCAGCAACCGCAGCTCTTCGCGCTGGTGCCGACCTCGGAGCTGCTGCGCCAGCAGCCGGAACTCGCAGGCCAGCTGGACGCGAGCAGCGAGCTCACCCCCGTGGCCCAGGAGTCACTGCCCGAGGGCGACCTGGCCGAGGCTCTCGCGACGATCGCCTGGCCCGACGCCGTACACGGCTGTGCACTGGCGCAGGAGATCATCGTGCTCCCGCCGGACGCCGAGTCGGAGCTGCCCGAGGTCGAGGACGGCGCCGGTGCCCACGACGTGGACCGACTCCGCCAGGCCGCGGCCGACCACCCGCGCCGCACCGAGGCCCGGCTCGTGGCGCTGGTCGTGCGCGACGGCTCCGCCGCCTGCGTGCTGCGCCTGCGCGGCGTGCACGCGGAGGACCCCGCCGACGGGACCGCCGAGGAGATCGTCGAGCACCCCGAACTGGCCCCGAACCTCGTCGACGCACTGCGCGCCACCCTGCTGCCGTAGTACCGGGCCGGGCGGGGAACCACCCTCGCCCGCCGGTCCACGGCCGGGCTCAGCACGACGGCGTCGACTCCCCCGCGCGCAGGCGCTCCAGCGAGGTGACGGCGTCGTCGAGGTCGCCGACCTTCAGGAGCTTGAGTCCGTCGGGGGCCGCGGCCGACGCTTCGGCACAGTTCTTCTCAGGGACGAGGAACGCCGTGGCCCCCGCCTCCTTCGCGGCGACGAGCTTGAACGAGATGCCGCCGATGGCGCCGACCCGGCCCTTCTCGTCGATCTCGCCGGTGCCGGCGACGTGCTCGCCGGACACCAGGTTCTCCGGGGTCAGCCGGTCGACGATCGCCAGCGCGAACATCAGCCCCGCCGACGGTCCGCCCACGTCCTCGAGCGAGATGTCGACGTCGAACGGCACGTCGGCCCTGTCGATCGGCTGCATCCCGACGAAGCCCTGCGGCTCGCCGTCCGGGTGCTTGGCGAGCGTGACCGACTCGGTGCGCTCGGGCTGGCCCTCGTGCTTGAAGGTCAGCGACACGGTCTGCCCCGGCTTGGTGTCGGAGAGCGCCGAGAGCACCTCGTCCTCGTTGGCGACGCGCGTGCCGTCGACCTGGACGATCTGGTCACCGGGCTCGAGCACCTTGTCGGCGGGGCTGCCCGACACGACCTGCTGCACGATGACCTTCACCGGGTAGCCGAGCCTGCGCAGCGCGGCGACCTCGGCGTTGCTCTGCGAGTCCTGGAACTGCTGGACGTTCTGCTTGCGCACTTCCTCGTCGCTCTCGCCGGGACGGAAGTAGTCCTCCCGCGGCGCGACGGCGTAGCGCCCGCTGATCCACAGGCCCAGCGCCCCGAAGAGGGTCACCTCGTCGTTCAGCGAGACCGTGGTCATGCGCAGCTCGCCATCGGTCGGGTAGGTGCGCTGACCGCTGATCGACACGACCTCCTCGCCGCCGACCTCACCGAGCGTGTCGTAGGTCGGCCCGGGGCCCAGCGCGACGTAGGGCACTCGAACGAACGCCCCGAGCAGGACGAACACCAGCACGAGCACACCGCTGAAAACCAGCGTCCAACCACGTCGGGTCAGGCGCTTTCGCGATTTCGGCGGGGTGTGCTCGCCGCTGCTCGCCTCGGGGTTGGCGTCCGCTCGCACGGCTGCTGTCGAGGACGTGTTGTCGCGGGGCTCGCTCACGACGGACAGCGTACGGTGACGGATGTCAGCTCAGGGCGAAGGTCCACCTAGCTGGCAGGTCGCGACGCGTCTTCTCCGCGTACGGTGGACGTATGAGCAACCCACCGTTCGGGTTCGGCCTTCCCGATCCCGACAAAGGCCGTGAGAACGAGCCGTCGGACTCCGGCGGCCAGCAGCCGCCCGGATCGGGCGGCGACGCCTTCCAGCAGCTGGGGCAGATGCTCAGCCAGCTCGGCCAGATGTTGAGCCAGGCGGGCACCTCGTCGGGCCCCGTGAACTACGACCTGGCGAAGCAGATCGCCCTGCAACGGCTCGCCGGCACCGGCGGGTCCTCCCTCGGGTTCGGCACCGGCGACCAGTCCGGTGACACCGCCGTCAGGGACGCCGCGCACCTCGCGGAGCTGTGGCTCGACGAGGCGACCATCCTGCCCGCGGGGGCGACCACGACCGTCGCGTGGACCGCGAAGGACTGGGTGGAGAAAACCCTGCCCACGTGGCAGCGACTGTGCGACCCGGTGGCGAAGCAGGTGTCCGGAGCGTGGATGCAGGCGCTGCCGGAGGAGGCCAAGCAGGCCGCGGGACCGCTGCTGTCGATGGTCGGCCAGATGGGTGGCATGGCGTTCGGCTCGCAGCTGGGCAACGCGATGGCCGAGCTGGCCTCCGAGGTGCTGACGTCCACCGAGGTCGGCCTCCCGTTGGGCCCGGCCACCACCTCGGCACTGCTCCCGGCGAACATCGAGAAGTTCACCGAGGGCCTCGAGCGCCCCGGCAGCGAGGTCATGGTGTTCCTCGCCGCCAGGGAGGCCGCCCACCAGCGGCTCTTCGCGCACGTGCCGTGGCTGAGGCAGCGCCTGCTGGCGACCGTCGAGGAGTTCGCGCACGGCATCACCGTCGACACCTCCGCGCTCGAGCAGCTCGCGGGCCAGGTCGATCCGAGCAACCCGGCGAGCATCGAGCAGGCCATGTCCTCCGGACTGCTGGAGCCCCAGACGACCCCGGAACAGCAGGTGGCCCTCAACCGTCTCGAGACGATGCTGGCCCTGGTCGAGGGCTGGGTCGACGTCGTCGTGGCGGAGGCCGTCGGCGACCGGCTGCCCGGCGCGGACGCGCTACGGGAGACGCTGCGGCGCAGGCGCGCCACCGGCGGCCCCGCGGAACAGACCTTCGCCACGCTGGTCGGGCTCGAGCTGCGGCCGCGCCGGATGCGCGCTGCGTCGGCGCTGTGGAAGCTGGTCGGCGACCAGCACGGCATCGACAAGCGGGATCACTTGTGGTCGCACCCGGACCTGATGCCGAGGGCCGAGGATCTGGACGACCCCATGGACTTCGCCGAGCGGCTCGGCCGCGCCGGAGACGCCACGGACGACATGGACCCGATCGCCGAGCTCGAGCGGACCCGCAAGGCCGAGGAGCAGGCCAAGTCCGAGGAGCCCGGCGAGGATTCCGGCAGCTCCGAGGGCGACAAGGGCGACGACCAGGGCGAGTCCGGCACGAAGGGCTGAGGATCGGTCAGTCCTCCGCGTCCAGCCCGGTGATGCCGAGGCCGGCCGCGGAGGAGAGGCCTTCCAGGTACCCGATGGCCCGTTCGGTCTTCGGGTAGCGCTGGACGAGTGCCCAGAACTTCGCGTTGTGCTGGGCGACGCGCAGGTGCGCGAGCTCGTGGACCAGGACGTAGTCCAGTACCCACGGCGGGACGTCGCGCAGTCGCTCGCTCACACGGATGGTTCGGTCGACCGGTGTGCACGACGCCCAGCGGGTGCGCATCGGCGGCACCCAGCGGACGCTGGCCGGTTTGGTCGTGTCGTCCAGGTACCGGCGGGACAGTTCAGCGCACCGCAGCAGCAGCGCCTCGTCCGACGCGCGTGCGGGCGAGGCCCGCCTGCTCTCGGTGCGCTGCAGCTTGCGCTGCATCTCGGCGACCCAGTGCTCTTCCTCTGCCTGGCTCATCTTGGCGGGAATGAGCACCACGAGTGTGTCGCCGTCTCGGTAGGCGGTCACAGTCCGACGGCGTCGCGCGCTCCGCCGCACCTCGATCTTCTGTTCGGGGACTGCAGGTTGACGCTTGTCCTTGTCCCGATTCCTCAACGAGGGAACCCGTGCATCGGCCACCCGTCCACCGTAAGGGCAGATACCGACAACGAGGATGGCTGCAAGGTCACAACCCCGAGTTGTCCACATTCGCGTCCGCCTGTGGATAACCCTGGGTGTAGCGGGTGAGTGAGAGACGATCTCTTGTCACGCTGTGCGACATGACGAATTCGCTACGCAACATGGACCTGCCGCGGCGGCCCCGCCTGGTGCCAGGTCTCGACGTGCTGGAACGGCGCACCAACGAGATCCAGATCGGCCTCGACCCACGGCACGCGGTCGTCGCGACCGATCTCCCGCCGATCCTGATGGACATCCTGCGCGGCCTCGACGGCAGTAAGAGCACCACGTCTCTGCTCTCGCTCGCCCAGAGCGAACACGTCGAGCGCCTCCGCGAACTGTTGACCGGGCTCGCGGAGCGCGGGCTCATCGAGGAGGCCGAACCACCGGCTCATCCGCACACCCGCACCGACGAGCCCGAGCTGTGGTCGCTCGGACTGGGCAGGCACCGCAGGGCCACCGCCGAGCAGCGGGCGCAGAGCACGGTGCTCGTCCACGGAGGAGGCCGCCTGGCGGCGGCGCTCAGCACGCTGCTGGCCTCGGCGGGCGTCGGTCACCTCGACTCCGAGGCAGGAGGCAGGGTGGGGCCCGAGGATCTCGGCTCCGGCTTCATCGACGGCGATGTCGGCCTCCCGCGCAGACACGCGCTCACCGAGGCGGTACGAAGAGCGAACCCCGCGACGAAGACCGGCAAGCTCCGGGGCAACCGTCGACCAGACCTCGTGGTGCTGACCGACGCGGTGGTCCCCGCGCCAGAAGTCGTCACCGACCTGCTCGCGGAGGGCCTGCCGCACCTGCCGGTCCGGGTCCGCGACGGCATCGGCATCGTCGGCCCACTCGTGCTGCCCGGCCGCAGCAGCTGCCTGCGCTGCGCCGACCTGCGCCGCACCGCGATGGACGCGTGCTGGCCCCGGGTGGCCAGCCAGCTCGCCGGCCGGTACCAGCGCGCCGAACTGGGCAACGTCTTCGCCACCGCGGCCGTGGCCGCGGGCCAGGTCCTGCGCGTGCTGACGCCCGAGGACACTCCCCCACCGACCTGGAACGCGACGGTGGAGGTCGACTCCTACGCGGGCGATGTCACTCACCGCGACTGGCTGCCCCATCCTGAGTGCCCATGTGGCGCCAGCAAGGTGCGATCCGATACATAGCCTCGAAGTAGCGCTCCAACGGCTGCGGGACCGGTGATCGGCAAGGCAGAATCGTGCCTGTGACGGAATTCCGCGACTCCTCCGACGACAGGGCCGATGCGGCGATGCCGCGCAGGACGGCTGCGCGGACGGCGAAGCTGGCGAGCCTGCCGCTGGGCATCGCCGGCCGCGCCGTCGGTGGATGGGGCCGCAAACTCACCGGGCAGAGCGCCGACGAGGTCAACGCGGTGCTCTCCGCGAAGGCGGCGGAACAGCTCTTCGAGGTGCTCGGCAGCCTCAAGGGCGGCGCCATGAAGTTCGGCCAGGCGCTGAGCGTCTTCGAGGCCGCGGTGCCCGACGAGCTCGCCGCGCCGTACCGGGACGCGCTCACCAAGCTCCAGGCCGCCGCCCCGCCGATGCCCACGAAGCAGACCCACCGAGTGCTCGCCGAGCAGCTCGGCCGCTCGTGGTCGCAGCGGTTCAGTTCCTTCGACGACGAGCCGACGGCAGCGGCCAGCATCGGCCAGGTACACCGCGCGGTGTGGCACGACGGCCGCGAGGTCGCCGTCAAGGTCCAGTACCCCGGCGCCGACCAGGCCCTGCGCAGCGACCTGCGCCAGCTCCAGCGGTTCAGCCGCATGTTCCAGGCGCTCGTGCCCGGCACCGAGGTCAAGCCGCTACTGGCCGAGCTCGCCACCCGCATGGACGAGGAGCTCGACTACCGCACCGAGGCCGACAATCAGCGTGGGTTCGCCAAGGCCTTCGCCGGCGACGACCAGGTGTTCGTCCCGAGGGTCGTCGCGAGCGCGCCGAAGGTCGTGGTCACCGAATGGGTCACCGGCACGCCGTTCGCCGAGATCATCCGTGCCGGTACCGAGAACCAGCGCAACGAGGCGGGCAGGCTGCTCGCCGAGTTCCACTACTCCTCGCCCGCCCGTGCGAAGCTGCTGCACTCGGACCCGCACCCCGGCAACTTCATGCTGCTCGACGACGGCAGGATCTGCGTCATCGACTTCGGTGCCGTCGCGCATCTGCCGGAGGGCGCGCCGCCCGCCCTGGGACTGATGATGCGCCACGCGCTCGAGGGTCGATCCGCTGAGCTGCTCGACGTCCTGCGAGCCGAGGGCTTCGTCCGCCCCGGCGCCGAGGTCGACGCCGACGACGTCTACTCGTACCTCCTTCCTCTCGTCGCTCCGCTCACGGAGGAGCGGTTCCACTTCACGCGCCGATGGGCACAGAAGCAGGCCCTGCGAATGGGAGACCTGCGCAGCCAGGACTTCCGCACCGGCCGATCGCTGAACCTGCCGCCGCACTGGTTGCTGATCCACCGGGTCACCGCGGGAGCCATCGGCATCCTGTGCCAGCTCGACGCCGAACTGGCCCTGCGCTCCATTGTCGAACGCTGGCAGCCGGGCTTCGCGGACTGAGCCGCCGATCCGGCCGAGTTGTCCACAGGTGGGCGCGAATCGGCGGGAACGAACCGTTGGCGGCGCGAAGTCATCCACATTTCCGGCGATGACTCCCGGACGGATGCGCGGGGCGGCACGCTCGGGTCATGACCACAGCGAGCTGCATCACGCGCCCGGTGCCCAGCACCACCGACAACGTCACGACCATCGCCGAGCTCCGGGCCAGCGGTATGTCCGAACGGTCCATCCTCAAACGCTGCCGCCCTGGCGGACCGTGGCGGCGACTCATGCCCGGCATCGTCATGCTGGCGCCGGGTGAGCCGACCCGAAGACAGATCCTGCGCGCGGCCACGACGTATCTCGGCCACGACGGCGTCGTCACGGGAATCGACGCGCTCGCCGCGCACGGGCTGGAGCTGCCGCTTCCGCGCACGGTGCATGTCCTGGTCCCGTCACATCGACGGATCCTGCCGCCGGACTTCATCCTGCTGGAACGCACCGCCCGGCCTCCTGATCCGACGCTGTCCGGCGTTCTCCCGTTCGCCCCGCCTGCCAGGGCGGCACTGGACGCCGCCCGCAGGGAGAACGACCCCGAACAGCTGCACGACCTGCTCTCCCTGCCGCTCTACTACGGCCTGTGCACGGTCGACGAGCTGCATTCGGAACTGGAGGCGGGCAGCCAGCGCGGTTCGTCGGCGGTGCGGGCCGAGCTGCGCCGACTCGGCCGTACGGGCAGCAGCACCTACCTCCACGGCCTCGCGCGGCAGCTCACGCGGCGCTCACCGCTCCCGCCGCCACGCTGGAACGTCGCGGTGTGCGACCAGCGCGGCCGGCCCATCGGCACGGTGGACGCGTGGTGGGACGAGATCGGAATGGGCTGGCAGTTCACCCAGCCGCCCGGTACCGACGCCGAACGGCATCTGGGCCACCTCGCGCTCACCGCCGCGGGCGTGGTGCTGCTGCGCACCTCCGCGCGGCGGCTGCGCGCCGAGGGCGACGCTGTCATCACCGAGCTCGCGAGCGCCTTCCGGACGGCCGCGAAGCGCAGCAGGCCCCTTGTCCAGTGCGCGATGCCGGTTGTGGCCGCATGAGCCTCACCAGTACTCGGCGGGCAGCTTCGCCTCGATGTCGCGCACGTGCTCCCGGGCGCAGCGGGGGCACAGCCAGCGAGCTCGCCGGTCCTCGACCTCGCGGACCCACGCCAGGGCCGCCACCGCGTCACCGTCAGCACGACGCGCGGCGCACACCGAGCACACCACCTCGGTCTCCCCGGTCACCGGTGCCATCCACAGTGGACCGTGCGGACGTTGAGGAGGTAGAGATCGTCACGTGAACCGAGATAGTCGGGTCCGGCCGGGTCGAGCAGCCGCCGCAGCGCGGCCCGGTCGCCATCGCCGAGCCGGTCCTCCACGATCTCGGAGAGCCAGGTCGTGCGCTCGACGGTGAAGTCAACGACCGCCTGCGTCGTGGGCGCGGGGTGGTCGAGCAGATAGCTGAAGGCACCGATGTCGGTGAGCCCGGCCTGGCGCAGCGCGGTGCCCCACCCGTACGGCATCCGGACCGAGTCCGGCATCGTGGCCCGCAACTGCCGGAACCAGTCCTCACGCGCGGCCGCCAGGCGCCCTTCGAGACCGGGCTCGCCGATTCCCAGGTCCCAGGGCAGGCAACGGGCTTCGAGCCCGCCCTCGGCGATGGCCAGCAATCCGCCCGGGTGCAGCGCGTCGGCGAGCCGGGTGATCGCGAGTTGTTGGTCGGGGAGGTGATGAACGACGGCGGAGCCCCAGATCAGGTCCGCGCCATCGACGAGGTCGTGCAACATGGCGGTGCCGAGGTCGGCGACCACGGTCTCGACCGCCACAGTGGACCCACCGGCATCGCGCGCGGCTTCCAGCGCGGCCGCGAGCAACTCGTCCACGGCGTCGACGAGCACGAGTGTGCCGCCGCCCCGCTCGCGCAGCGCCGCGGCGAGCGCCGCGCTCATGCCACCGGAGCCGGAGCCGACGTCGACGACGGTCGCGTCTGCGGGCAGGTCGTTGGTCAGTCTCGTGGCGACCGAGGCCAGCGACTCGCGTTCGAGCGCGTCGAGCCTGCGCATCGACGAGAGCCGGGAGGCCCAGTCCACGTCGTCGTGGGTATGTGCGGACACCGATCCATTGAACACCAACGACTACGACCGGGTGGGTGGGAAAGCAGACCTCCCGCTGCTCTCCCACCCACCGTGGTCACGGCCGGGCGTACCGGCGAGATCTGTTCGATGCCCAGCGGGCCAATCGCTCCCAGCGGCGCGCGGCTCTGGCGAGCCGCGCGTCGCGTTGGCCGTCGACAGCCCGTTGCACGTCCCGTATTCGGGCTCTGGCCAGTTCTTCCTGAAGCAACATTCGGAACATTCCTTTGTGAGTCGTGGACGCGCTGCTCGGTCGTTCGAGCAACTCGTGGATCTCCGGCTGCGGGTAATCGACGTGCGTTGTCATGCGGCGCTCCGCTGTCCAGAGGTGACGTGCTCCATCACCGGGTTCTTGCGGGGACGTCCACGCGGCCGCTTGCGGGCCACGACGGCGCCTCGCTCGAAGATCTCGCCGCCCCACACACCCCAGGGCTCGCGCCTCGCCAGCGCGCCTGCGAGGCAGGACGACCTGACGGGGCAGTCACCGCAGAGCACCTTGGCGTGCTCGAGCTCAGCGGGGGTCTCGCCGAACCAGAGGTCCGCGTTCCCGGATTGGCAGGGCAGGTCGAGGTCCGGAGTCGACACCGCGTCGAGTAGCTCTGCGACGCCGGTCGTACCGGACAACTCGTCGGGTAGCGCCCTCTCTGACGCGAAGGCGGTTGCCGATGGCATTTCCCGTTCTCCTTTGTGTTGTAAGGGTTTTACTCTGGCGGCCACAAAAGGCCCTGAACAGCAAGAAGGCCGCGGATCCGATGTACGGTTCCGCGGCCTTCGTGAGCCATGTGCCTTGACGGGCAGGTCAAGGGCATCTCTCACGAGAGCACAACGGAACCCAGGGCTTGTCCTGGATCGGCAGCGCAGTGGTGGCCGGACGGAACACCGGGTCCATGGCCCCGGTGTTGTAGTCAGCGGCGTCGTCAGCACGGACACGCGTTCCACGAACGCGCACGAGCGACTCGACGTGTAGCTGACCGGCCGAGGACGCACGGGGGCGCCGGCGCGCGGTCATGGCGGTTTCCTCGGTCCAGGACAGCGGGGTGCCAGCGATGCCGATCTGCTCGATGAGCTTCATCAGTCAGGCACCTCCTCTCGCTGTCCGCCGGAAGCCGTCTACGGCGTCCGGAAATGACGGATGCTCCACCCAGTGACTGCAGGTTATTGCTCGCGGCACAGCCGGGGCAACTGATTTTCAGGAAGTTCCACCCAAGTGGCGGAAAAAAGTCCTGACCTGCGCTTATAGCTGGCTCGTCGTGCCCGCGCGGCTACTTGGCGTGGCAGTCGCGGACCACGGCGAGGACCTCCGCGCCGAACCGGTCGAGCTTCGTCGCGCCGATCCCGGAGATCGAGACCAGAGCGCTGTCGTCGAGCGGCCGCTGTTCCGCGATCGCGACGAGGGTGGCGTCGGTGAAGACCACGAACGCGGGCACCTTGAGCTCGCGCGCACGCTCGACGCGCCAGTCCTTGAGTCGTTCGAGCAGTTCTTCGTCCACATCGGCCGGGCACTTGCCGCAGCGGCCCAGCTTGATCTCCATCGTGGCGATGAGCGGACCCCCGCAGATCCGGCAGCGGGCCTTGAGCGCCGTCTGCCGCTGCGACTTGGCGACGCGCGCGGCGGGGTGGTCCTCCGGGATCAGTCCGTACAGGAACCGGCTGCGCCGACGATTGCGCCTGCCGTCCGGGTTGCGGGCCAGCGCCCACGTGAGCGACAGGTGTTCCCTGGCGCGGGTAACCCCGACGTAGAAGAGCCTGCGCTCCTCTTCCACGTCGTCGTCGTTGCCGTCGGCGTGCTGGATCGGCATCGTGCCCTCGGCCAGCCCGACCAGGAACACGGCGTCCCACTCGAGCCCCTTGGCCGCGTGCAGCGAGGCCAGGGTGACGCCCTCGACCGTCGGCGGGTGCTGGGCGGCCGCGCGCTGGTCCAGGTCTGCCACGTACCGGGCCAGGTCGGCGCCCTCGGTGGTGGCCGCCAGCTCCTCGGCGAGCTCCACGAGCGCCAGCAGCGCGTCCCACCGTTCCTTCGCGGCGCCACCGGGCGGTGGCTGCTCGGTGAGACCGACGGCGGCGAGCACCCGCCGAACGAGGTCGACGAGGTCGCCCTCCGGTCCACCTGCGGCGGCGGCGCGCAGCGCCGCCATCGCCTGGCGCACCTCGCGCCTGGCGAAGAAACGTTCGCCGCCCCTCACCAGGTAGGGGATGCCCACTTCGGACAGCGCCTGCTCGTAGGCCTCCGACTGCGCGTTGACTCGGTAGAGGACGGCGATCTCGCTGGCGGGCACGCCCGAGTCCCGCAGCTCCCTGATGCGTCCCGCGGCGGCGGTGGCCTCGGCGATCTCGTCGTCGTACTCGGCGAAGCGCGGCGGCGGGCCGTCGGCCCGCTGGCCGACGAGGTCCAGCCGCGATCCCGCAGGCCGTCCCCTCGCCGCGCCGATCACGCGGTTGGCCAGTGCCACGACCTGTGGGGTGGAGCGGTAGTCCCGCTCAAGCCGCACGACGGTGGCCTCGGGGAACCGGCGGGTGAAGTCGAGCAGCGGCCGGGGTGAGGCGCCGCCGAACGAGTAGATCGTCTGGTTCGCGTCGCCGACGACGGTCAGGTCGTCACGCGCGCCGAGCCACGCGTCCAGCAGCCGCTGCTGCGCGGGCGTGACGTCCTGGTACTCGTCGACCACGAAGCACCGGTAGCGGTCGCGGAACTCGTCGGCCACCGGCTTGTGCTCCTCGAGCGCGGCCGTGGTGTGCAGGAGCAGGTCGTCGAAGTCGAGCAGCTGGGCGTTGTTCTTGAGTTGTTCGTAGGTGCGGTAGACCTCGACGAGCCGCTCGGCCGGCTCGGGGATGTCGCGGTTCAGCTTGGCGACCACCGCTGGGTAGTCGTCGGGGCTGACGAGCGAGGCCTTCGCCCACTCGATCTCGCCCGCGAGATCGCGCAGTACCTCCAGCTCGGTGGGCAGGCCCAGCCGGTTCGCCGCCTGCCCGACGAGCCGCAGCTTGTTGCCGTCCATCAGCTCCCACTGCCGGTCGCCCACGACGCGGGGCCAGAAGTAGCGGAGCTGACGGAGCGCGGCGGCGTGGAACGTGCGGGCCTGCGCGGCCTCGACGCCGAGCTGCCGCAGTCGCGCGCGCATCTCCCCCGCCGCCCGTGCGGTGAAGGTGACGGCGAGGACCTGTCCTGCGGAAACGTGCCCCGAACGCACGAGGTAGGCGATGCGGTGGGTGATGGTCCTGGTCTTGCCGGTGCCCGCTCCAGCGAGCACGCACACGGGCCCTCTGGGGGCGCAGGCGGCGGCACGCTGCTCCGGGTCGAGCCCCTCGAGCAGGTCCGGACGACGGTTCGACTCAAGCGCACTTCCCACTGCCGCATCCTCGCAGAGGGGACCGACAGAGCCACGCCGACCCGGCCGCCCGTATCCTGGTTCATTATGGCGGAGAAGCTGGACAAAGAGGCTGCCAAGCAGGCCAAGAAGGAAAAGCGGGCGGCGAGCAAGGCACGTCGCGGCCAGATCTTCCAGGCGTTCAAGATGCAGCGCAAGGAAGACAAGGCCCTGATCCCGTGGATGCTGGGGTCCATCCTGGTCGTCGCGGGTGTCGTGTTCGGGATCGGTTGGCTCCTCGGTATCCAGTGGATCCTGCTGCCGATCGGGATCATGCTCGGCCTGCTGGCCGCCGTGATCATTTTCGGGCGACGGGTCCAGAAGACGGTGTTCACCAAGGCCGACGGGCAGCCGGGTGCCGGCGCGTGGGCACTGGACAACCTCCGCGGGCGCTGGCGCGTGACGCAGACCGTGGCGGCGACGACGCAGCTCGACGCCGTGCACCGCGTGCTCGGTGGCCCCGGCGTCATCCTGGTCGCCGAGGGCGCGCCGCACCGGGTCAAGAACCTGCTCTCGCAGGAGAAGAAGCGCATCGCCCGGCTCATCGGTGAGACGCCGATCTACGACGTCACGATCGGCCACGACGAGGGCCAGATCCCGCTGCGCAAGCTGCAGAACTACATGATGAAGCTGCCGCGCAACCTCAAGCCGAAGGAAATCGACGCGCTCGAGACCAAGCTCGCGGCGCTGGGCAACCGGGGCGCCGCGCTGCCGAAGGGCCCGATGCCCCAGGGCGCCAAGATGCGCAACGTGCAGCGGACGATCCGCCGGCGCTGACCTTTCCGGACACCCGCCGACGCCGCGCCGCGGCGGGCAGGGAGGCCCTCGCTTCTGGCGAAGGGAGCCCCGCCCGCCGCGGCGCGTTGCTGTTAGAGGAGTGCGAGGCTCAGCGCAGGCGGATGACGACGGTGCCGGTGAGCCGGTCGTGCCAGCCGCGGCTGTCGGCGTTGCGCACGGCCGCGGGCAGGATCAGGAAGGTCATGGCGCCGCGGACCACGGCGCGCCAGAGCCCGGGGATGACGGCGCCGTCGAGTCGTCCGATCCGGATGCCGACCGCGGCCATGCCGGGGGTGAAGCCGAAGAACGCGGCAGGCACCACCGTGAGCACGCCCCACACGGCGAGCGACCACAGGTTGTAGCTCTGCATCGCGTCGACGTTCGAGTAGTCGGGGCGAATGAACAAGGCGGTCAGCAGCGACGCCAGGAGCAGGTCGATGACGAGGCCCAGGAACCGGCGGCCATTGCCCGCCGCTGCTCCGGGGCCGTCCTCCGGCAGGCCCAGGTGTTCACCCGGCCAGCGAGGAGGTTCCCGATCGGTGCTGCCCGCAGCGGCGAGAGACGTAAGCCACTCTCCGGTCCATCTAGCCACCCGACCAGGGTATGTCGCTGGCCTGACCTGCGTGGAACCTGGTCCCCTATCCGCTATAGGCGCTATCGGACGACCCGTTAACACTGGCGAAACATACGGGTGACGGTCGGGCAACACCGCGCTCTTAGCGTCTAGCCGAAGAGAGTACTGCCGCACGAGCTCGAACATGCTCGAACATGAAGGAGTCACCGAGGGTGTCCACTACTCCAGACGATGTCCTGCGTCTGATCGCTGACGAGGACGTGCAATTTGTCGACGTGAGGTTCTGTGACCTGCCGGGCGTCATGCAGCACTTCACCGTCCCCGCCAAGGCTTTCGACGCGGACGCGTTCGAAGAGGGTCTCGCCTTCGACGGCTCGTCGGTGCGTGGATTCCAGTCGATCCACGAGTCGGACATGATGCTCCTGCCGGACGCGGCGACCGCTCGCATCGACCCGTTCCGGAAGTCCAAGACCCTGTCGCTGAACTTCTTCGTGCACGACCCGTTCACGCGCGAGGCCTACAGCCGCGACCCCCGCAACATCGCGCGCAAGGCGGAGCAGTACATCGCCGAGTCCGGCGTCGCCGACACGGTGTTCTTCGGCCCCGAGGCCGAGTTCTACACCTTCGACTCGGTGCGTTTCGACTCGTCCGAGCGCGGCAGCTTCCACGAGATCGACTCGGTCGAGGGCTGGTGGAACACCGGCCGCGACGAAGAGGGCGGCAACCTGGGTTACAAGACCAGGTTCAAGGGCGGTTATTTCCCCGTCCCGCCGGTCGACCACTTCGCCGACCTGCGCGATGACATCTCGAACAACCTGGCCGCCTCGGGCTTCGAGATCGAGCGTGCCCACCACGAGGTCGGCACCGCCGGTCAGGCCGAGATCAACTACAAGTTCAACACGCTGCTGCACGCTGCGGACGACCTGCAGCTGTTCAAGTACATCGTGAAGAACACCGCGTTCGCCGCGGGCAAGACCGCCACCTTCATGCCGAAGCCGCTCTTCGGTGACAACGGCTCGGGCATGCACTGCCACCAGTCGCTGTGGAAGGACGGCGAGCCGTTGTTCCACGACGAGTCGGGTTACGCCGGCCTGTCCGACGTGGCGCGTCACTACATCGGCGGCATCCTGGCCCACGCGCCGAGCCTGCTGGCCTTCACCAACCCGACCGTCAACTCGTACCACCGGCTCGTGCCGGGCTTCGAGGCTCCGGTCAGCCTGGTGTACTCGCAGCGCAACCGCTCGGCCTGCGTGCGTATCCCGATCACGGGCAACAACCCGAAGGCCAAGCGCATCGAGTTCCGTTGCCCCGACTCGTCGGGTAACCCCTACCTGGCGTTCGCGGCGATGATGATGGCCGGCCTTGACGGCATCAAGAACAAGATCGAGCCGGCCGAGCCGATCGACAAGGACCTCTACGAGCTGCCGCCCGAGGAGGCCAAGAACGTCAAGCTGGTTCCCGGCGACCTGGGTTCCGTGCTCGACACGCTCGAGGCCGACCACGACTACCTGCTCGAGGGTGGCGTGTTCACCCCCGACGTGATCGACACGTGGATCAGCTACAAGCGGGAGAACGAGATCGACCCGCTGCGCCTGCGCCCGCACCCGTACGAGTTCTCGCTCTACTACGACGTGTGATCGGTCGCTAGCGGCACAATCTGACGCCGGCGGCGAGGAGTGGACATCACCCTCGCCGTCGGCGTTTTTTTGTGCGGCGGCTCAGCCGCCCAAGATATCCAGGTCCACCCCGGCCTCCGCCAAGCGCGCACGTGGTTCGGCGACGAGCTTGCGCCGGTCGAGGTCCATGAGACCGAGCGTGCAGGTGAGCTCGGCGGACAGGGTGCCGTCGGCCTTGTAGATGTTGGAGTCCATCCGGAACGTCTTGCCTTCGCCGAAGCTGACCTCGCAGGTCACGTCCACGACGTCGCCGTAGCGCAGTTCGCTGCGGAAGCTGATCTGCGACCCGAGCATCACGGTGGCGAGCCGGAGCTTGTCCAGTCCCCCGTTGTTCGTGCCTGCCGCCTCGGTGAGCGAGGTGCGCGCCACCTCGGCGTACTGGTGGTACACGGCGTGGTTGACGTGGCCCAGGCTGTCGAGCTCGTATTGCCGGACCTTGATCTGGACTCGGAAGGGTTCGCGCTCAGTCACAGCCACACCCTAGATTTCCTGCCCCGGTCGCGTCCCGCCCAGGTGAGCAACTGATCAGCTCTCGTAGAACAGGCGGTCCACCACGGCGTGGGCCCTGCGCGTCGTCCGCCGGTACGAGTCGAGGAACTCGCCGGGGTCCTCGTCGGGTGGATAACCGAACACCCTGGCCACGGCCGCCAGTTCCCGGCCCGACGTGGGCAGCTGGTCCATCGGCTTGCCGCGGACGAGCGTCGCCGCGTTGCGGGCCTTGCTGGCCAGCAGCCACGACTCCAGCAGCGACTCGACGTCATCGCCGTCCGCGAGGCCGGCATCGGCGAGCGCGCGCAGGGCGTCCGCCGTGGACGGCGTGCGCAGGGCCTCGAGCTCGTGGGCATAGCGCAGCTGCATCAGCTGCACCGTCCACTCGACGTCGGCGAGTCCGCCGCGGCCCAGCTTGGCGTGCGTGGTCGGGTCGGCGCCACGCGGCATGCGCTCGGTGTCGACCCGTGCCTTGATTCGGCGCACCTCGCGGATCTTCGTGGCATCGAGCCCGCCCTCGGGGTAGCGCACCGGGTCGATGACGGCGATGAACCGGGCGCCGAGGTCCTCGTCGCCCGCCACGAAGCGGGCCCGCAGCAACGCCTGTGCCTCCCACACCGCGCCCCAGCGTGCGTAGTACGCGCGGTACGACTCGAGCGTGCGCACGAGCGGCCCACTGCGGCCTTCGGGGCGCAGGTTGGCGTCGACCTCGAGGGCCGGGTCCTGGCTGGGTGCGCCGAGGATCTTGCGCACGGTCTCGGCGACCGACGTCGCGAACTTCAGTGCCTCGGTGTCGCCTGCCTCGCCCTGCTTCTCACAGACGAACAGCACGTCGGCGTCCGACCCGTAGCTGAGTTCGCGACCGCCGAGCCGACCCATGCCGATCACGGCGATCTTCGCGGGCTCGGCGCCCACCTCGGCGACGCGCTGGCGGATCGCCGCGGCGAGCGCGCTCTGCAGCACCGCTCCCCACACCGACGACAGTGCCTCGCACACGGCGGGCACGTCGAGCAGACCGAGCAGGTCGGCGCAGGCCACCCGTAGTAGCTCGTGCCGCCGCAGCGACCGGGCGGCGGCGACGGAGGCCTTGAGACCCGGCTGCCTGCGGGCCGCCGCCCGCAGCGACACCGCGACCTCGGCCGGGGTGCGCCCGGCCAGCCGTTCCGGCTCGCCGAGCATCTGCAGCACCTCGGGTGCCCGCACCAGCAGGTCGGGCACCAGCCGCGACGTGCCGAGCAGAAACGCCAGGTGCTCCACCACCGCTGCCTCGTCACGCAGCACCCGCAGGTACCAGGGAGTGTCGGCCAGCGCCTCGGACACACGTCGGTACGCCAGCAGCCCGCCGTCGGGGTCGGTGGTGTCGGCCAGCAGGTCGAGCACGACGGGCAGCAGTGTCTGCTGGATGGCCGCCCGCCGGGACATGCCGGACGTGAGCGCCTGGATGTGGCGGAGCGCGCCGTCCGGTGCCGCGTAGCCGAGCGCGGCGAGCCTGCTCTCGGCCTGCGAGGTCGTGAGCCGCAACGCGGCGGTGGGAACGCGCGCCACCGCGTCGAGCAGTGGCCGGTAGAAGAGCTTCTCGTGCAGTGTGCGGATCCGCTGCGCGTGGCGCCGGTACTCGGCGACCAGGATGGCGCTCTCGGAGCGGTCCCGGCGCGGCGAGACCGCGCTGGCACGGGCGAGCCAGCGCAGCTGGGGGGTGTCGTCGAACTCGGGGAAGAGGTGCGTGCGGCGCAGAGCCCTCAGCTGAAGCCGGTGTTCCATCGTCCGCAGGAACTCGTACGACTCGCGCAGCTCGGCCGCGTCCGCCCTGCCGACGTAGCCACCGGAGCCGAGTGCTTCCAGCGCCTCGACGGTGGTGGCGGACCGGAGGTCGGGGTCGCCGCGCCCGTGGACCAGCTGAAGCAGCTGCACCGCGAACTCGACGTCGCGCAGGCCGCCCACGCCGAGCTTGAGCTCGCGCTCGGCGATCTCGGAGGGCACGTGCCGCTCGACCCGCCTGCGCATCTGCTGGACGTCGACGACGAAGTTCTCGCGCTCGGCCGCCACCCACACCATCGGAGCGACCAGCTCGGCGTAACGACGGCCCAGCTCCTCGTCGCCCGCGGCGGGACGAGCCTTGAGCAGCGCCTGGAACTCCCAGGTGCGAGCCCACTTCTTGTAGTAGGCCTCGTGCCCGTCGAGCGTTCTCACCAACGCGCCGGCCTTGCCCTCGGGGCGCAGCGCGGCGTCGACCTCGAAGCAGGCCTTGCCGACCACGCGCATCATCGTGGTCGCCAGGCGCGTGGCGATCTGGAGATCGCCGTCGCCCGCGAAGACCACGTCGACATCGCTGACGTAGTTGAGTTCGCGGCCACCGCACTTGCCCATGGCGATCACGGCCAGCGTCGCCTCGTCAGCCGAGGAGACCTCCTGGTCGGCGACGACGAGCCCGGCCCGCAGCGCGGCGTCGGCGAGCTCGGTGAGCGCGTTCGTGATGTCGGTGAAGGACGGACGCTCCAGGTCGCGCTCGATCAGGTGCCCGACGTCGCCCGCGGCGATCTCCAGGAGCAGTCCGCGGTAGCCCTTGCGCAACGCCTGCTCTGCCTCGAGCCCGGTAAGCACCTCGCCCTCCGGGGCAACGGCCTCACGCAGAGCCCGCGTGTACTCGGCGACGGGCGTCACCGTCTTGGCGCTGAGGCGTCGCCAGTCCGAGGGCGAGCCGACGAGGAAGTCGGCGATGGCCGTCGACGTGCCCAGCACGCCGACGAGCCTGCCGCGCAGCCTCGCGTCGTCCCGCAGAGCCTCGGCCAGTTCGGGCCACTGAGACTCGTCGACTTCCCTGAGTCGGTCGAGTGAGCGCAGAGCCAGGTCGGGATCGGGCGCACGGGAGAACGCAGTGAGGATCTGCTCGCTACCGCTGACCGGCCCGGTGTCGCTCCACCAGCCCGCGGCTCGCAGATCCGTCTCGGCCCGGTCGTCGGTGAAGCCGAACCTCGCCGCGGATGCTCGCGGCCGAACGCTCTCTACCATCGATCCTCACCGTAGCCGCATCGACTCAGGCCAGTGGCAGCGTACGACGCTTGTCCGACGCGGGCTCGAGTTCCCCGGCGGCCAGGCGGACGAAGCGGTGGGCGAACGGCCGCCAGGTCTCGGCGATGTCGGCGTGGACCTCGGCGAGCCGGTCGTCCTCGAAGTCTCGTTCCCGGCCGTACGCGGCGGTCTCGGGGGCTCCGTCGGCCCAGTTCCGCACGACCTCCGGGGTCGTCTCGATGTGGAACTGGATGCCGTAGACACACCGGTTCAGCCGGAATGCCTGGTGCGGATAACGCGGCGCGGACGCCAGGAGGTCGGCGCCCGAGGGCAGCTGTTCGATGACGTCGGTGTGGAACTGCCAGACGTCCTGCATCAACGGCAGGTCCGCGAACAGCGGATCCGTCCACGCCACGTCCTTCTTCGCGACAAGGCTCGGCCCCACCTCGGGTCCGTCACTTCCGCGCTCCACCCGCCCGCCGGTGGCGACCGCGAGCATCTGCGCACCGAGGCACACGGCCAGGGTTGGAAAAGAATCGACCGCGGCGCGGTTCAACAGTCGCCGGACCTGGGCGAGCCACGGATGCCGGGAATCCTCCTCGGCATTCATGGCGCCACCGAGGCACACCAGCCCCTGATAGCCGTCGAGCCCGTCGGGCAGGGAGTCCTGTGGGGGCAGCCTGACGTCCAGTTCGGCGCCGGCTTCGCTCAGCCAGTCGCCGAGAGGGCCGAGCGGATCCGTTTCATCGGGCTGGATGACCAGTAGTCGTGGTGCGCTCACATTTCCAGCCTACGGGTGGACATAAAAAAAAGACCCCAGAGGAGGTGGGAGGAATTCCTCGACCAACCTGACCTCTGGGGTCTTTTTTCGAAGTTAAGTTCGGCGGTGTCCTACTCTCCCACACCCCCTCGGGTGCAGTACCATCGGCGCTGGTGGGCTTAGCTTCCGGGTTCGGAATGGGACCGGGCGTGACCCCACCGCTATAACCACCGAAAC
>NZ_JAENJH010000016.1 GCF_016595675.1 Prauserella cavernicola
AACCATGGGCCACGCCGGCGCCATCGTCTCCGGCTCCGCCGGCACCGCCCAAGCCAAAAAAGAAGCCCTCGAAGCCGCAGGCGTCAAGGTCGGCAAAACCCCCACCGAAACCGCCGAACTGGCGAGGGAGTTGTACAAGTCCCTGTAGAGCGGGGAGCACAATTACGGCAGGAGCCGGGCACCGCGCGGTGCCCGGCTCCTTCGTTTACAAAGGCCGGGCGAGAGGAAACCGATCGCCTGGGTGAAGCGTCTAAGAGCCGGCCGCTTCTCCGGTTCGCTGTGCGCTAACGTTCCGTTGCCGCAGTCGTCCTGGTTCTCGGGATGGCGACGAGCCTGGGGCGCTGGGCGAACCGGCCAGGATTGACCGCGCGTTGTCAGCGAGTACACGACAGGAGAACACGGATGACCTTCCCGAGCGGCGCGCCGGGTGGATTTCCCGGCCAGGGCCCCCAGCAGCACCAACAGCACTACCCCGGGGCGGCGCCGTCTACCGGCGGCGGACCCAAGCTGGGCCTGCCCCAGATTCTGTACTTGGCCACCGCGGGTCTCGGTGTGCTGAACCTGTTCCTCGCCTTCGCCAACATCGGCGGCAGCACCAGCTTCTACGGGGCCGGCTACGGCTGGGTCCCGGCACTGCTGTTCATCAGCGCGCTCACCGCGGTCTTCGTCGTCCTCCCCGGTGACGTCAAGCCCGGTCCGTGGCCTGCCGTCTTCGCGGTCGGCGGCGCCCTCCCGTTCCTGTTCACCGTGTTCACGGCGCCGTTCGACCTGCAGGCCGGTGGCGTGATGGTGCTGATCTTCGGCATCATCCAGATGCTCGTGGCGGTGGGTGCTTTCCTGCTCGACGCCGGTGTGATCAAGCCGCCCGCGCCGCAGCCGGCCTCGCCCTACGGCCAGCAGCAGCCGCAGCAGCCGTACGGCCAGCAGCCCCAGCAGCACCAGGGCGGGTTCGGCCAGCAGCAGCAGCCGCAGCCGTACGGCCAGCAGCAGCCCGCGCCGGACCAGTCGGGCGGCATTCCGCAGCCGACGAAGTTCGCGCAGCCCGTCGCGCCGCCGCAGCCCGGCCAGCAGCCGACGACCTACGCGTCGCAGCAGGGCCAGTTCTTCCAGCAGCAGTCGCCCGAGGGCGGGCAGCAGAACCAGCCGGGCACGCCGCCCGGTGGGTTCGGCCAGTCCAACAGCTGACCTGCGTTTCACGAAGGCGCCCGCGGCCGAGGCCGTGGGCGCCTTCGTCGTGTTCGCACTGACCCGACCGGGTGGGGTGTGGGCGTCGTCATCCGGCTCTGGCGGCGTGGCTCACTCGGACGGCCGAACCCCGATGCGATGGTCAAAGCATGGACCTTCTCGCCACGCGTACGCGCGCCTCGGCCGCTGACGCCGGCGAGCGTGCGCCTGGCGGGGGACGGGTTCGGGCGCTGCTCGCCGCCGCGTTGTGGCCTCCCGTCACGGGTTATGCGGTGGTGGCCACGCTGTTCGCGCTGGTGACGGCCATCGCGACCAGGTCTCAGTTCCACGCTCCGGGTGTGCTGTTCGCGGCGGCACCGGGCTGGCTGAGCGCCTACCAGGTGCCGTTGCAGATCGAGGGCCAGACTCTCGGCGCTCTGCCGTTGCTGCCGACCATCGCGGTGTGCCTGCTCGTGGCGCGCACCGCGTCGAGCGCGGCCCAGCGGTTGGAGTGCACGGATCCCGCGCACGCCATCCCGGTCGTCGCGACCATGGCCGGTGCCCACGGCGTGCTGGGGCTGGGAATCTCGTTGCTCTCCAACGGCGCCAGCGTCAGCGTCGAGCCGCTCACCGCCTTCCTGGTGCCCGCGTTGGTCGCGGGTGCGTCGGCCACGGCCGGGGTGGCCCGCCGGTGCGGTTTCGTCGACGGAATCGGCAGGCACCTCGATCCGCTCGCCCTGCACGGTATGCGTGCCGGTGCGCTCGGCCTGGTCGCGTTGCTGACCGCCGGGTCGCTGACGTTGTTGATCGGGACCGCGTTGTCGGTGCCGACGGTGGGGACCCTGTTCGCCGAGAACGCGCCGGGCGTGGGCAGTGCGGCGGGAATGTTGTTGCTGTCCCTGGGGTACGTGCCGAACGCGGTGGTGCTCGCGCTCGGGTTCGCGGCCGGTCCGGGATTCTCTCTCGGCGAGGTGGCGCTGAGCCCGTACGAGTTCACCGGCGGGCCGGTGCCGGGCGTGCCGTTGCTCGCGGCGATGCCGGAGGAGCAGGCGTCGTGGTGGCCGGTGTTCGTGCTGCTGCCGGTCGCGGCGGGGCTACTCGTGGGCTGGACGTTGCGGCGTTGCCACGACAGTCCGGTCGCGCGACTGCGCACGGTCGGGGTCGCGGGTGCGCTGGTCGGGTTCGGCACCGTGGTCGTGGGCACGCTCGCGGGCGGCAGGCTCGGCTCGGGCGTGTTCGATCCCGTGTCGATCCCGTTGGGCCTGGTCTCGATCGCCACGTTCCTGTGGATCGCGGTGCCGGGTGGCCTGGTCGCCTGGTTCGCCGGTCCTCGACCCAAGCCCGAGCCCAAGCCGGAACCCGAGGCAGCGGTCGAGCCGGAACCGTCCGCTGACGGCGGGCCTGAGGACGGCGAGCAGGACACAGACGAGACCGAGGTCGCCGAAGCCGATCCGGAGGACGACGACGCCGACGAGACCGGCGAGCAGGACGAGCCTGAGGACGACGACTTCGACGACGACGCCTCGGCCGATCGGGACGAGGAGACCGCGGACGCCGCGGCCGATGAGCCCGACGCCGAGCCCGCCGACGAGCCGGACGACGAGCCCGCCGACGAACCGGCGAAGGCCGAGGCGGAGCAGCCCGTCGACGGCGAGCCCACCGAGAAGCCCCGCGACGACGAGGGTTCCAGCAAGGACGAGGACTCCGGCAAGCAGGGCTGACACCTCTCCGCCAAGATCAACTCGTCGGAGTTTAGGGTGGAGTCACCAGGTCAAGCTATGTGCGCCGCGGCGCACTGCCCGGCAAGGAGACCGTTCTGGCTAGCAGGTTGGAGCTGCCTACCCCAGCGAGGTTGGTGGTACTCGCGTCAGGCTCGGGGACGCTGCTTCAAGCGGTTCTCGATGCGACCGATCAGCCCTCGTACCCGGCCACCGTGGTGGCGGTCGGGGCCGACCGTGACGGCATCGAGGCGCTGGCGCGTGCCGAGCGCGCGGGCCTTCCCAACTTCTCGATCAAGATGGGCGATCATCCCGACCGCGAGGCGTGGGACAAGGCGCTCACCGACGCCGTCGCCGCGTACCAGCCGGATCTGGTGGTCTCCGCGGGTTTCCTGAAGATCCTGGGTTCCCGGTTCCTGGGGCACTTCCCGAACCGGGTGATCAACACGCATCCGGCGCTACTGCCCGCGTTCCCCGGTATCCGGTCGGTCGCGGACGCGCTGGAGCTGGGGGTGAAGGTCACCGGGTCGACCGTGCACTTCGTGGACGCGGGTGTCGACACCGGGCCGATCATCGCCCAGGAGGCCGTCACCGTGGACGCCGACGACGACGAGGCGAGCTTGCACGAGCGCATCAAGGTGGTCGAGCGCCGCCTGCTCGTGGACGTGATCGCGAAGCTTGGCCGTGCGGGGTGCACGGTGGAGGGACGGAAGGTGAGGTTCTCGTGAGCGAGCAGACCCCAGGAGCGGGGCAGCGGCCGGTTCGGCGCGCGTTGATCGGGGTGTCGGACAAGTCGGGCCTGCTCGAGCTCGCGACCGGTCTGCACGCGGCGGGCGTCGAGATCGTGTCCACCGGCGGCACCGCGAAGGTACTGGCTGACGCCGGTGTGCCGGTGACGCCGGTCGAGGAGGTCACCGGGTTCCCCGAGTCGCTCGACGGGCGCGTGAAGACGCTGCACCCGAGGGTGCACGCGGGGCTGCTCGCCGACATGACCAGGGCCGATCACGTCGAGCAGCTGAAGGCGCTCGACATCGCGCCGTTCGACCTGCTGGTGGTGAACCTGTACCCGTTCACCAAGACCGTCGCCTCCGGCGCGAGCCCCGAGGACTGTGTCGAGAACATCGACATCGGTGGTCCGGCCATGGTGCGGGCCTCGGCGAAGAACCACGGTTCGGTCGCGGTGGTCGTCGACCCCGCCGGCTACGACCGGGTGCTCGAGCGCGTGCGTGCAGGCGGATTCGACCTCGCCGAGCGCAAGCGGCTGGCCGCACAGGCGTTCGCGCACACGGCTGCCTACGACTTGGCCGTCGCCTCGTGGTTCGCGAGCTCGTACGCGCCCGCCGACGACTCGGGCTTCCCCGACTTCCTTGGCTCCACGTGGGAGCGCGGCGAGGTGCTGCGCTACGGCGAGAACCCGCACCAGGGCGCCGCCGTGTACCAGCACGCAGAACCCGGTTTGGCGCACGCCGAGCAGCTGCACGGCAAGGCCATGTCCTACAACAACTACGTCGACACCGACGCGGCGCGCAGGGCTGCCTACGACTTCGCCGACCCGGCCGTCGCGATCATCAAGCACGCCAATCCGTGTGGCATCGCGGTCGGCGCCGACATCGCCGAGGCGCACCGCAAGGCGCACGCGTGCGACCCGGTGTCGGCATACGGCGGCGTCATCGCCAGCAACCGGCCGGTGAATCTGGAGATGGCTGAGCAGATCGCCGACGTGTTCACCGAGGTCGTGCTCGCGCCCGCCTTCGACGCCGAGGCGCTGGACGTGCTCACGCGGAAGAAGAACGTGCGGCTGTTGCGGCTGCCCGAGCCGGTCGGCGCGCAGGTCGAGATCAGGCCGATCTCCGGCGGCGTGCTGGTGCAGACGGCTGACCGCATCGACGCGCCTGGCGACGATCCGGCCAACTGGACGCTCGCGACGGGTGCCGCCGCCGACGAGGCCACGCTCGCGGATCTCGCCTTCGCGTGGCGGGCCATCAGGGCCGTGAAGTCCAACGCGATTCTGCTGGCGAACGAGCTCGCCACCGTCGGCGTCGGCATGGGTCAGGTGAACCGCGTCGACTCGTCGCGGCTGGCCGTGCAGCGCGCGGGTGATCGCGCGAAGGGGTCGGTCGCGGCCTCGGACGCGTTCTTCCCGTTCCCGGACGGTCTTCAGGTGCTGCTCGACGCGGGTGTCCGCGCCGTGGTGCAGCCGGGTGGATCGGTCCGCGACGCCGAGGTGGTCGCGGCTGCCGAGGCCGCTGGCGTGACGCTCTACCTCACCGGCACCAGGCACTTCGCTCACTGACGTTTCCCGGCCGGCGCGGTGGATCTGTTCCATCGCGCCGGCCGTGTGCGTTTCTCCCTTCGCCGTCGCTGTACGGCGCTCTTCGTGCTCTCGTTCCTGCCGTGCGCGCTCCGTTCGCGCCAACGGGTCTGTTCGCCTTGACAGCGAGATGAGGGCAGTGTTGACTTGAGCGTATCGAACACATGTTCGATACAAGCCGTCTTCCCCGCGGCGACCGAAATGAACGCAGGGCTCAGGTCTCGGGCGTGAGCGCTGCTCGTGCTGTCGGCGAGGGGAGGTGGTGTCGATGTCAGGCGGATCGGTGGCGGAGCTGTCGGCCGTCAGGTCCGGTGAGGCACCGGAGTCGTCGGAGCTGTCTGAACTGTCGGCGGTGGCGCGGCTGGCTTCGCTTCCCGGGGTCAGCACGGCCAGCGGGGTGGCGGCCACCGCCGTGCACGCGCAGGCCACCGGCCGTGTGCTGCCGGTGCTTCCCGCGCTCGCCGGACTGCTGCCGTGGGGCGGGCTGCGCAGGGGCAGCACGGTCGCGGTCCACGGTTCCACCTCGCTGCTGCTCGCGCTGCTGGCCGAGGCGACCTCGAGTGGGTCCTGGGCAGCGGTGGTGGGCGTACCGAGAGTCGGGCTGAGTGCGGCGCGGGAGCTCGGGGTCGAGGTGAGCCGGCTGGCCCTGGTGCCGAGACCGGGCGCGGACTTCGCCTCGGCGACCGCCGCACTGCTCGACGGAGTGGACCTGGTCGTCGCTGGGCCACCGGGGCGGTTCGGCGGGACCCAGACCGCGCGCAGGCTGGCGGCGCGCGCCCGGCATCGCGGTGCGGTGCTGCTCTCGCTCGGTCCGTGGCCGGGAGCCGAGGTGGAGCTGCGGTGTGCTCCGGTGAGTTGGTCGGGGCTCGAGGAGGGCCATGGCTACCTGCGGGAACGCGAGGTGGCCGTCGAGGTCGGAGGTCGGGGAGCCGCGGCGCGGCCTGTCCGTACCTCGTTGTTGCTCGGGCCGGACGGGGTGGTGGTGCGGGCAGTCGACCCCGTCCGCCCGGCTCTTCCCTCCGGGGGCGCTGCGCCCTCCGCGGAGGAGGTGAAGGTGGGATGACCGCTCCGGTTCTCTCCCGGCCGCCGCGCATGCTGGTGCTGTGGTGCCCGGACTGGCCGGTGGTCGCCGCGGGAGCGGCCGCCGGGCTTCCCGCCCACCTGCCCGCCGCGGTGTTCGCGGCCAACCGGGTCGTGGCGTGCTCGGCGATCGCGCGGGCCGCCGGTGTCCGGCGGGACATGCGCAGGAGGGAAGCCCAGTCCCGCTGCCCTGAGCTCGCGGTGTTCGCCGAGGACCCGGACCGGGACGCGCGGCTGTTCGAACCCGTCGTGGCGGCGGTGGAGCAGCTGGTCGTCGGAGTGGAAGCCGTCCGGCCCGGACTGGTGGCGGTGCCGGTCAGCGGCGCGGCGGGTTATTTCGGTGGCGAGGACACACTCGTCGAGTTGCTCGTCGACCACGTCTCGGGGGAGACGGGCGTCGAGTGCCAGATCGGGGTCTCCGACGGGTTGTTCGCCGCGACGCTCGCCGCGCACCGTTCGCTGCTCGTCGAGGCGGGTACGGGCGCGAGCTTCCTCGCGTCGTTGAGCGTCACCGAGCTCGACCAGCCGGGGTCCGAGCGGGCCGAGCTGGTGGATCTGTTGCGCCGCTTGGGACTGCGCACTCTCGGAGCGTTCGCCGCGTTGTCCGAACGGGACGTGGTCGCGCGGTTCGGCAGCGTCGGGGTGCTCGCGCACCGGCTCGCGAACGGGCAGGACGAACGGCCGCCACACCGGCGGCGGCCACCGCCGGAGCTCTTCGTCACCGAGACGTTCGATCCTCCGCTCGAGCGAATCGACGTTGCCGCGTTCATGGCGAAGACGCTGGCGGGGAGATTCCACTCCGGACTCGCCGCCCGCGGGCTCGCCTGTACCAGGCTGGGCATCTACGCCACCACCGAGCGCGGTGAGGAGCTCAGCCGGGTCTGGCGGTGCGCGGAGCCGCTCACCCCCGAGGGCATCGCCGACCGCGTGCGCTGGCAGTTCGAGGGCTGGTTGCGGGCCGGCGACGGACAGCGGCCCACGGCCGGTGTCTCCGAGCTACGGCTGGAACCGGGGGAGACGGTCGAGGGCAGATCGCTGCAGCTCGGTCTGTGGCAGGGCGGCGACGGCGGCGAACACACACCGGAGGCCGACCGGGCGGCCAGAGCGCTGGTCCACGTGCAGGGCCTGCTGGGGCCGGACAGCGTCTTCACCGCCGTCGTCGAGGGCGGACGTGGTCCCGCCGAGCGGTTCCGCCTGGTGCCGTGGGGCGATCAGCGCACGCCGTCCGAGGGGCACGACGCGCCCTGGCCGGAACAGCTGCCCGCACCGTCTCCGGCCACGGTGTTCGAGGAACGGGTGCCGGTCGTCGTCTCCGGGGCGGCGGGCGTGGAGGTGAGCGTCACCGACCGCCACCGGCTGACCGGCAGACCACAGCGGGTGGCGATCGACGGCGGAGCCCCACGCCGGGTTCTCGGCTGGGCGGGGCCGTGGCCCGTGCTCGCGCGGTGGTGGATGCCCGAGGCGAAGACCCGCGTGCGAATGCAGGTGGTGCTCGAGGGAATGAGCGGCTCGCGGTCCGACATCGCGCTGCTGCTCGAGTGGCAGGCCAAGCGAAGTCCCCTGTGGACAGTAGAAGGGATGTACGACTAGTGGACGACGAATTCCTCTTCGGCGGTGCCGAGCGCAGGGCCGAGAGCCCGGTCGACCCGTGGTACTCGCTCGTCGAGCTGCACGCGGCCCAGACGTTGTGTCCCGTGGTCCCCGCGCCGCGAACATCGCCGGAGAACCGCGGGTAGCCATGGGCTGGAACAATCCGCCGGTCCCGTGGCGGGAACTGGAACGCAGCCTCTCCGGTGAGACGCGGCCGGGCGAGCCGATGGGCGACGGCAACGACAGTCCCGCGTGGACACGTAAACGGGAGCGCTACCTCCGGCCCGCCGATCTCGGTGCCCTGCGCAGCGAGGACCACACCGGTGCCGACACCCGCGTTCCCTATGCGGAGCTGCACTGCCACTCCAACTTCAGCTTTCTCGACGGGGCGAGCCATCCGGAGGAACTGGTCGAGGAAGCGGCGCGGCTGGAGCTCGACGCCGTCGCGCTCACCGACCACGACGGCATGTACGGCGTCGCCCGGTTCGCCGAGGCAGCGCGCGAGGTCGGCGTGCGCACGGTGTTCGGCACGGAGCTCAGTCTCGGCCTCTCCGGGCCGCAGAACGGGGTCGCCGACCCCGGTGGTGAGCACCTGTTGCTACTGGCGAAGGGCGAGCAGGGCTATGCGAGCCTGTGCCGCGCCATCACCGCGGGGCAGTTGAAGGGGCACGACGAGGACCTGCCACCGTCCGAGCGAGCCGAGAAGGGGAGGCCCGTCTACGACCTCGACACGATCGCGGCCGAGGTGGCCGGCCGGTGCGCGGTCCTCACCGGCTGCCGGAAAGGCTCGGTCCGCAGAGCGTTGGCCGAGCGAGGCCCCGAGGCCGCCGCGCTGCGGCTGCGAGACCTGGTGGACCGGTTCGGCCACGACGACGTGTACGTGGAACTGATCGATCACGGCAGGCCGCTCGACACCGCGGACAACGACGCGCTCGCGCGAATCGCGGCAGAGCTGGGTCTGACCACCGTGGCCACCAACGCCGTGCACTACGCCGTGCCGCGACGGGCGTACCTGGCGCAGGCGGTGGCCGCCATCCGAGCCCGCAGGGGGCTCGACGAGATGGAGGGCTGGCTGGCCGCCGCGGGCACCGCGCACCTGCGTTCCGGCGCGGAGATGCAGGCGCGCTTCGCCCGCTATCCCGGCGCGGTGCAACGAGCGGCGCTGCTCGGCACCCGGTTCGCGTTCCCGCTGCACCTGGTGGCACCCGAACTGCCGCCGTTCGACGTCCCCGACGGTCACGACGAAACGAGCTTCCTGCGCGAGCGGACCTTCGCGGGCGCGCTGGAGCAGTACGGCACCCGGGCACAGCGGCCCGACGCCTACCGGCAGCTCGACCACGAGCTCGAGATCATCGAGCGGCTGGGGTTTCCCGGTTATTTCCTGATCGTGTGGGACATCGTGCGGTTCTGCCGGGACAACGACATCCTGTGCCAGGGCAGGGGTTCCGCGGCGAACTCCGCGGTCTGTTACGCGCTCGGCATCACCAAGGTCGACCCGGTGAAGTGGAAACTGCTCTTCGAGCGGTTCCTCGCCCCCGACCGCGACGGCTACCCGGACATCGACCTCGACATCGAGTCGGACCGGCGCGAAGAGGCGATCCAGTACGTCTACCGCAAGCACGGCAGGCTCCGCACCGCGCAGGTCGCCAACGTGATCACCTACCGGGCGCGCTCGGCGGTACGCGACGCCGCCAGGGCGCTCGGGCACTCGCCGGGCCAGCAGGACGCCTGGAGTAAGCAGATCGACCGCTGGGGACCGCTGCGCAACACCCGGAACGAGACCGACCACGACATCCCCGGCAGCGTGCTCGGGCTCGCCGCGGAGCTGGAGGACTTCCCCCGCCATCTCGGGATCCATTCGGGCGGGATGGTGATCTGCAACCGGCCGGTGAGCGAGGTCTGCCCCATCGAGTGGGCGCGGATGGAGGACCGCAGCGTCCTGCAGTGGGAGAAGGACGACTGCGCCTCGGTGGGGCTGGTGAAGTTCGACCTGCTCGGGCTCGGCATGCTCTCCGCGCTGCACTACATGATCGACCTGGTGCGCGAGCACAAGGGCATCGAGGTGGACCTCAGCAAGATGCCGCTCGAGGACGAGAAGGTGTACCGGATGCTGAGCCGCGCCGACGCCATCGGTGTGTTCCAGGTGGAGAGCCGGGCCCAGCTGGCGACGTTGCCGAGGCTCGCGCCGAGGACGTTCTACGACCTGGCCATCGAGGTCGCCCTGATCAGGCCAGGACCCATCCAGGGCGGTTCCGTGCACCCCTACATCCGGCGCTACACCAAGAAGGAGGAGTGGGAGCACGACCACCCGCTGCTCGCCAACGCGCTGGACAAGACGCTGGGTGTGCCACTGTTCCAGGAACAGATGATGCAGATCGCGCTCGACGTCGCGGACTTCACGGCCGCCGAGGCCGACGAACTCAGGCACGCGATGGGGGCGAAGCGGTCGGGCCGGAAGATGGAACGCCTACGGCAGCGGTTCTACGAGGGAGCCGCACGCAATGGTGTCGGCGAGAAGATGGCGGAGCACATCTTCCAGAAGATGCGGGCGTTCTCCAACTTCGGCTTCCCGGAGAGCCATGCACTGAGCTTCGCGTACCTGGTGTTCGCCAGTGCGTGGTTCAAGCTCTATCACCCCGAGGCGTTCTGCGCGGGGTTGCTGCGGGCGCAGCCGATGGGTTTCTACTCGGCGCAGTCGCTGGTGGCCGATGCCCGGCGGCACGGGGTCACCGTGCGCGGTCCCGACGTCAACGCCAGCCTCGCCGACGCGGGCCTGGAACCCTTGGGGGACGGCGGTTCCGGGCTCGCGGTTCGTATCGGACTGGGTGCCGTGCGCACCATCGGCGCCGAGCTCGCGCAACGACTCGCCGAGGAGCGGGACAGCGGTGGCTCCTATCGCGACATGACCGACGTGGCCCGGCGCGTGCGGCTGACCACGCCCCAGGTCGAGGCACTCGCGACGGCGGGCGCCTTCGGCAGTCTCGAGGGCGATCGGCGCAAGGCCCTCTGGGCGGCGGGAGCCGTGGCCGAGGAACGGCCGGAGAAGCTGCCGGGCAGTACACCGGGAGCGAGTGCGCCCACGTTGCCCGGCATGGGAGAACTCGACCTCGCCGTCGCCGACGTGTGGGCCACGGGGCTGTCGCCGGACAGCTTTCCGACGCAGTTCATCCGGGACCGCCTCGACGCGCTCGGTGTGGTCACCGCTGTGCGACTGCAGGAGGTCGAGCACGGGCAACGCGTGCTCATCGGGGGCGCGGTGACCCACCGGCAACGACCCGGAACGGCGGGCGGGATCACGTTCCTCAACATCGAGGACGAGACCGGCATGGTCAACGTCGTCTGCACCGCCGGTCTGTGGCAGCGCTACCACCGGATCGCGCGGTCGAGCCAGGCGATGCTGATCCGGGGCGTGGTCGAACGAGCCGATGGTGTGGTGAGTCTGCTGGCCGACCGGCTGCAGCACCTGCCGATGCGGATCTCGTCCAAGTCCAGGGACTTCCAATGACCCGTGGCCCTGGTCCGATCCACTTCCTGGTGCTCGCGGTGGTCACCTGGCTCGGTCGTCTGCCCTCCCCGACACGGCCGCAGCGGTTATGGTCGAGGTGGTGTGGCGATGCGGAGGTGAGCAGGTGGGAGGACCCACCCACTCCGGGGCAACCCCGGGGAGCTCGACATCGGATGACGATCGCGCCCCACGCGCGTACGCATGCTCCGCGTGGCTCCGGCGCGAGGACGAACGGAGATGCGGTCACCTCCGCGTCGCCCACCTCCCCCAGAGGACCGCCGGATGAGCGCGGTCGAACGCCGGGTCGCCGCGCGCCGCCGTCAGGCTGAGGAACTCGCCGCAATCGCTCTCGCAGGGCTGTGGGAACAGACCGAGCTCGCGTCCCGGCTGGAAGGGCACAGCAGGCTCGACGGGGACGATGCGCGACTGCTCGCGCAGCGGTTGCTGGAGACCTTCCCCGGCGGGTCGCCGTCGGTTGCGGGCTTCGTCGACGCCCTGCGCCGGTATCCGCCGCTGCCGGTGCGCACGTTGCCCGGCTCCGCCGTCGTGCCGGTGGAGCCGTGGCCCGTGTGGCGGTGGGACGTTCCGCGGTGGCGGACGGTGCGGGAGTGCGCGCAGGCGCTTGACCTGACCGAGGGTGAGCTCTACTGGTTCGCGGACGCGAGGGGGTGGAATCGGCGGGCGCGTGCCTCACTGCGGCACTACCGCTACCGCTGGGTGCCTACGCGCAGTGGTGGCGTGCGATTGCTGGAGCAGCCAAAGCCGAGGTTGGCCGAACTGCAGCGGCGAGTGGTGCGGCACGTGCTGGCCGCGCTGCCGGTGCACGATGCGGCTCACGGCTTCCGCAAGGGCAGGTCGGCGGCCACGTGCGCTGGCCCGCACGCAAGGCGGGACCTGGTGGTGCGACTGGACCTGGAGGGGTTCTTCGCGGCGGTTCCCGCCACTCGACTGCAGGGCCTGCTGGCCCTGGCCGGATATCCGGCTGGGGTCGCGCAGCTGCTGGCCGGTCTGCTCGCCACCGAGACCCCGGCCGACGTGCTCTCGGCGGCACCTCGTGCCGGGGACGCCCTGGTCCGCCGACGCTTGCTTGAGCACCTCGCGAGACCGCACCTGCCGCAGGGCGCTCCGTCGTCGCCGTCGGCGGCCAACGCGGTGGCCTGTCACCTCGATGTCCGGCTCGCCGGGCTCGCCCGCGTGCTCGGCGCGACCTACACGCGGTACGCCGACGACCTGGCGTTCTCCGGTGACGCGCGGCTCGCGCTGCACCGGCTGTTGCCCGGCGTGCGCCGGATCGCGAGTGACGAGGGATTCCGGCTCAGGGATACGAAAACGTCGGTCGCCGGAGCGCATCAGCGGCAGCGGGTCGCCGGTCTCGTGGTGAACACCGCTCCCGCGGCGCCGAGAGAGGACTACGACGCCCTGCGCGCGACCCTGCACAACTGTGTTCGCACCGGCCCGGCCGCTCAGAACCGGCACGGGCACCCGGACTTCCGCACGCACCTGCTCGGCAGGATCGCCTGGGTCGGCTCGACCCACCCCGGCCGTGCGGCGAAGCTGCGTGCGCTCTACGACCGCATCACGTGGTGACAACCAGGGAAGTGGGATAATCTCCGCATGAGTGAGTCCGAAGTGGACGAAGACTACCGGGACGCCGTGCTGCCTGGCGCGGAATGGGAGAAGCGGACGTTCGTGCGCTGCGACTTCACCGACGCGGACCTGCGAGGTCTGGTGACGCGCGGGTGCACGTTCGACCAGTGCGATTTCAGTGGCGCCGATCTGGGGGAGTCCCGGCACACGTCGTCGGCGTTCCGGTCGTGCACCTTCAACAGGACCGGGCTCGGTTCGTCGGCGTGGACAGGCTGTTCGCTGCTCGGCTCGTCCTTTTTGGACTGCAGATTGCGGCCGATCACGGTGCGGGACTGCGACCTGTCGCTCGCGTCGCTGGGCGGCGCGAAGCTCAAGGGCGTCGACCTGTCGGGACTCCGGCTGCGCGAGGCCAACCTCACCGAGGCCGACCTGCGCGAGACCAACCTCCGCGACGCCGACCTGTCGGGGGCGCGCCTGCTGGACGCCCGGCTCTCCGACGCCGACCTGCGCGGAGCGCGGATCGACGCCAACGGCCTGCGGCAGGCCCGGCTCACCGGTGCGCTGGTGGACCTGGACACCGCCATCGCCTACGCGGCGGCGCACGGTCTCGTCGTCCAGTGAGCCGGACGACGAGACCGCACCGCGCTCAGTCGATGGGCGGTTCGCCGGGGTCGAGCTCGATGAGGTCGCCCTCGGCCAGCAACTCCTCGATGGTGGCGGGCAGCAGGTAGGCCGCGCCGCCGCCGGGCTGGTTGAACCACGGGATCGCGACCCCGTGCAGCGCCTCCAGCGGCCGCTGCACCCGGTACAGGTGGTACGGACGGCTGATCCACTCCGGCACCAGCGAACGTTCCTCGAACGGCGTGCCCGCCGCGTAGGTGAGGTTGCCGTTCGCGCCGCCGAAGCGGTCGAGCTCGCTGCCGACCGGAAGGGTCTGCAGCTCCTTGCCTCGGAACAGCGTCAGCGGCGGTTCGCCGGACATCGGCTGGATCGGCCACTGCTGGCCCCCGCCTCCGCCGGACCGGGACTCGGCCTGCTCGGCAGGCCTCGGCTCGCGCCGGGGCGGTGTCGGCGCCGCAGGCGGTGCCGGAGGTGCCGGCGGTGCCTCCCGCTGAGGCAGGCCGCCCGACGCGGCCGGGATCGCCGCACCGCCGACCGCGCGCCTGCCGCCCTGGGGCTCGTCCCTTGGCGGAGCCGGACGTGCCGGAACGTCGGGCTGGGCGCCCTCCCGCACCGGGGGCGGCTGCCGCACGCCGGTGGCCACCTCGGGCGAGAGCGTCGCCATCATGGGCCGGGCGGGCGAGGGTGCCTGCTGCGCCTGTGCTGCCTGGCGTTCGCGGTCCTCCGGCACGGGAGCCGGGGACGGCGGCTGTGCCGGAGGCGCGGGAGGCGGCGGAGGCGCCGCGTGTGGCACCTCACCCACGCCTGCCGGGGCGAGCATCAACTTGCCCAGCATGAACGCGGTCGCGTCGGCTGCGTCACCGAACACGGCGGGGCTCTTGAGCCCATCGTCGTACCAGCCGACCCGCCAGCCCTCGGGGACCTCCTCGATGCTCCAGCCACGCTCGGTCGGCTCGCCGATGCGGTACGCCGACTGCGGCACACCGAGTTCGTCGAGCTTCTCCTGCAGGTCGTCGAGCTCAGGATCGTCGTGCATCGGCGGCGCCGGGGCCATCGAGAACTGGGTCGGCGGGCCGCCGTCGTCGTCCAGCGCGGCCCTGGCGGGCAGGTGCTCCGCCTTGGTCGATTGCTGCGACGGCGGCACGAACGGCTCGTCCTCGATGGGCGGTTCCGGGTCGAGGTGCGGCTCCACCAGCGGTTCGAGCTGCGGCTCGCCGTTCACGTCGATGGCCGTCGCCGCCGGCGTGATGGTGGTCGGCGCGCCGTTGTCGAAGCCGGGCACCGGCGTGAAGGTGGTGCCCTGCTCTGCCAGGTCGTCCTCGTGCTCGTCGCGCTCGTAGTGCTCGCGGTCGTTGACGTAGTCGGAGGTCGCGGCGTGCTCGGCGGTGTCGTAGTCGTCCGATTCGCGCTCGTCGGCTCGCTGTGCGTCGTCGAAGTGCTCGGGCTCGTCGAACCGTTCCGGCTCGTCGAAGTGCCGGGGCTCCTCGAAGCGGGCCGGCTCGGCGAGGCGCGTGCGTTCGGCGGCGTGCTCGTCGAAGTGCGCGTCGAACGGCGGCTCCTCGTCGTGCTGCACGTCCTCGACCACGGGCTCGGGTGCGGGCGGCGGTGGCGGAGGGGGCGTGGGCCGCTGCTGCATTCCCTGGCCTCGGGTGATGTGGGCGGCCGCCGCCTGCCGCACCGGGTCGGCGACGTCGGGGATGGCGAACCCGTTGGCGTGGATGTGCTGCAGCAGGTCGGGCTCCGGCGCGACGCCGTACTCGCGCAGGTAGTAGTTGACCGCCGCGGGCCAGATCCACGTGCCGTCGCTGTGGAAGGCGATCGGCACGGTGCTCTCCGGCGTGTTCGCCAGCCGGTCGATGTCGTAGCCGCGGCCGGGCACCACGACGGGCGCGCCGTCGAGGTAGTCGAGCATCCGGTCCTGCTCCTCGACGTCGAGTTCGGGCCGGTTGATCACGGGGCCGTTGGGGCCGACGCCATCGAAGATCCGGGCCATGCGGAACCGCGGACCAGGCCTTTCCGGGCCGAGGCCGGACATGCGCCGCATCAGCCAGTCCGGCACGTTGTCCTCGGATCGGGGGAACATCCGCAGCTCGTCCGCGTAAGCCTGGGGAGGTGGAGCCAGGTCCCAGTGCGGTTCGTCGCGGTCGTACTCGAGGTTGTAGCTGGACGGGTGGTCGAGCTGGTAGCGCGCGTTGAACCAGGTGCCCCGGCCCTCGCGGTACATACCAGCGCGCAGCCTGCCGAACAGGGTCGCGATGTCATGCGTCGCCATCCACTCCTGGGTGGTGCCGTCGGACGTCACGACCTCGCCGGTCAGCTCGTGGTACCTCCCCACGGCGCGGTACTCCGCGGTCACACGCCGCCAGTCGCGTGGGGCGGCGCGGAGCAAGGAGAGACCGATCTGCTTGACCAGGGTGTCCTGCTCGGTTGCGTTCAGCTGGGTCGGAAGTGCCACGTCATCATCTTGACTAATTAGTGGCGCCAATGCACGGGGCACTGCGACATCCACGCCGTTGTTCCTGATACTTCGCATTCGGCGTCAACCCTGAGAAGTGTGGCTCGCCACAGATCACCGCATCGAGGCAACCGGATCGAAGGGGCCGGGCCGACAATGGGCGGCGATGGCTACCCCGCGTACAGGTCGGGCGGCGAAACTTCCTTCGACCGTCGCGACTCATCCCACGCCTCGAGCGAAACGCCTCGGAGGTGTGTCGCTCGCACTGGTCACCGGCCTCGCCATGGCGGTGCAGAGCAGGGTGAACGGGCAGCTCGGCACCGAGCTCGACGACTCCGCGCTCGCCGCGGTGCTCTCGTTCGGGGGTGGCCTGCTCCTGCTGCTGCTCTGGCTCGCGGTGTCCCGGTCGATGCGCGCGGGGGTCGGCAGGGCCGTCACCGCGGTGCGAACGGGTGTCCTGCGGCCGTGGCACCTTCTGGGTGGCATCGCGGGAGGCACCTATGTGCTGGCTCAGTCCGTCACCGTGGCGGTGATCGGGGTCGCGATGTTCACAGTCGGCGTCGTGGCGGGGCAGACCGTGAGCGGGCTGCTGGTCGACCGCGCCGGGCTCGGCCCCGCGGGCAGGCAACCGACCTCGTGGCCGAGGGTGGCCGGAGCGCTGCTCACCGTGCTCGCGGTGGGCGGATCGCTCGTGGGCGAGTTCGGCGCCGGCTCGGACCCGTCGCGGCTGTGGCTGCTGGTCCTGCCGTGCGCCGCGGGTGCGGGCATGGCCGTGCAGCAGGCGTTCAACGGCCACGTCGGAGCCGTGTCCGGCAGCGCGCTGGCCGCGACGCTGATCAACTTCACCGCGGGCACCGTGATGCTCGTGCTCGCCTGGATCGTCTCGTTGCTCAGCAGGGGCGGGCCGCAGGGCTGGCCGACCAACCCCGTGCTCTACCTGGGCGGACTGGTCGGGATCGTGTTCATCGCGACGGCCTCGGTCGTGGTCACCTGGATCGGGGTGCTGCTGCTCGGGCTCAGCTCGGTGGCGGGCCAGCTCATCGGCTCGGTCGTGCTGGACACGTTCCTGCCCGCCGGGGCCACGCAGCTCACCGCGGCCACGGTGATCGGCTGCGCCGTGGCGCTCGTCGCCATCGTCATCGCGGGCATGGGCGGGCGGCGACCGACCGGCGCGGCTTTGAAACAATCGGGGTCGTGACGGCGACGATTCTCGACGGCAAGGCCACCAAGAACGCCATCTTCGCGGAGCTCGCTCCGCGGGTGGCCGCGCTCGCCGAGCGGGGGATCGTCCCCGGGCTCGCGACCGTGCTTGTCGGCGACGATCCCGGCTCGCACGCGTACGTGAAGATGAAGCACGCCGACAGTGCCAAGGTCGGCGTCAACTCGATCCGCAGGGACCTGCCCGCCGACATCTCGCAGGCGAAGCTCGAGGCCGTCATCGACGAGCTCAACGCCGACCCCGCCTGCACCGGCTACATCGTCCAGCTGCCGCTGCCCGCGCACCTCGACTCCGGCGCGATCCTCGAGCGCATAGACCCGGCCAAGGACGCCGACGGGCTGGCTCCGCTCAGTCTCGGCAGGCTGGTGCTCAACGAGCCGGCGCCGCTGCCGTGCACGCCGCTGGGCATCGTCGAGCTGCTGCGCCGCCATGACGTGCCGCTGGCCGGCGCCCAGGTCGCCGTGGTCGGCAGGGGCATCACCGTCGGCAGGACGCTGGGGCTGCTGCTGACCCGGCGCAGCGAGAATGCCACCGTCACCCTGTGCCACACCGGCACGCGCGACCTGGCCGCCGAGGTCAGGCGGGCCGACATCGTCGTGGCCGCGGCGGGCTCGCCTGGTCTGATCACGCCCGAGATGGTCAAGCCGGGCGCCGCGGTGCTCGACGTGGGTGTCTCGCGGGTCGACGGCAAGCTCACCGGCGACGTGGCGCCCGGCGTCGCGGAGATCGCGGGCTACGTGGCTCCCAACCCCGGCGGGGTCGGCCCGATGACGCGGGCCATGCTCGTGTCGAACGTCGTCGAGGCCGCCGAGCGGGCCGCGGCGAGGTGAGCGTGACGACGCCGCGGCCGGACCGCCGCCGGTTACTGGTCCACCTGCCGTTCGCGGTGGTGATGCTGCTCGTGGCGATCGCCGCGGTGCGGATCGGGATGTATCACTGGCGCCAGGGCGCCGCGTTGATCGGCGGCGCGCTGCTGGTTGCCGCGGTGCTGCGGGCGGCGCTGTCGGACGAGCAGGCGGGCCTGCTGCAGATCCGGGGGCGCGCGGTCGACGTGCTGAGCTACGCGGGCATGGGGTTGCTGATCCTCTTCGTGGCGCTGACGATCACCGGCGGCCCGCTGGGCTGAGCGTGGCCCGGAACGACCACGACGAATGCGGTGAAGGGCACCTTTACCGCGTTCAACGCAGTAAAGGTGCCCTTCACCGCGGTATCGGGGCGTCAGGCTCGGGCGGTCAGTGAGCCCGAGTTCGAGGCCAGCGCCGCGGCCTCCGCGGCGAGGGCCGCGTTCTCCCTCCGGTCGAGCGTCGCCGACACCACGGCGAGGCCGAGGCCCAGCGC
Source organism: Prauserella cavernicola (assembly GCF_016595675.1). Taxonomy (GTDB): domain Bacteria; phylum Actinomycetota; class Actinomycetes; order Mycobacteriales; family Pseudonocardiaceae; genus Prauserella_A; species Prauserella_A cavernicola. The sequence continues at coordinate 18,589 of NZ_JAENJH010000016.1, forward strand.
GGCGAGCAGCGCGCCCACCCAGTTCGGCGCGACGAGACCCATGCCCGCCGCGATCACCAGACCGCCGAGGTAGGCGCCGATCGAGTTGGCGATGTTGAACGCCGACTGCACGGCCGCCGACACCAGCGACGGGCTGCCGCCGGCCTTCTCCATCACGCGGGCCTGCAGGATCGGGCCGACCATGAAGGCGGAGACGCCGACGAGGAAGATCGTGATCGCGGCGCCGACCTTGCTCTCGGCGGTCACGGTGAACGCCGTGAGCACCACGCCGAGCCCGATCAGCGCTCCGCACAGCGCGGGCATCGGGGCGCGGTCGGCGAGTCTGCCGCCGAGGAAGTTGCCCAGCGTCATGCCGAGTCCGGCCAGGGACAGCAGCAGGGTCACGGTGGTGGGCTGGAAGCCGGCGACGTCGGTCATCATCGGCGTCACGTAGCTCAGGCAGGCGAACCCGCCGCCGAGGCCGAACGTGACGATCGCCAGCGCCAGCCACACCTGCGGCTTGCGGAACGCCGAGAGCTCGCCGCGCAGCGAGGCCTCGGCCGGCCTGCCCTGATGCGGCACGAGCTTGACGATGCTGACCAGTGCGGCGACGCCGATCAGCGAGACGAGCAGGAACGTCGCGCGCCAGCCGACCTGCTGGCCGAGCAGCGTGCCCAGCGGCACGCCGATCACGTTGGCGAGCGTGAGGCCCATGAACATCATCGAGACGGCCTTGGCCTTCTCTCCCTTGCCGACGAGGCTCGACGCCACCACCGCGCCCGCGCCGAAGAAGGCGCCGTGCGGAAGGCCGGCCAGGAAGCGGAAGAGCACGCCCAGCTCGTGGTTGGGCGAGAGGGCGAACAAGGTGTTGCCCGCGATGAACAGCCCCATCATCGCCATCAGCATGGTCTTGCGGGGCAGTCGCACGGCGAGCACGGTCAGCAGGGGCGCGCCGACCACCACCCCCAGTGCGTAGCCGGAGATCAGGTATCCGGCGGCGGGGATCGAGACCCCGAAGTCCGTGGCGGCTTGCGGCAGCACGCCCATCATGACGAACTCGGTAGTGCCGATGCCGAAGGCACCGATGGCCAGCGCGAGCAGCGCTATGGGCACAGTCTTCCTCCGAAAAACAAGAGCTGGATCGATAAAGGCCGAAGGCACAAAGAAAGACAGGCCAGCGTGTGACCCCTCTGTCGCTGGGCTGTCTCCCGATCCAGTGTCAACGCAAGGCGGCGACGGTGTCATCCCGCTCGCGGGTGACGATCCCCACGGGGCCCACGCGGTAACGCGAGGACTACCGGCGCGCGGCCAGTACGCCGCTCAGCAGGCCGGGGAAGAGCTCGTCGAGATCCTTGCGCCGCAACCAGTTCAGCCTCGCGGTGCCCTGGGGGCGGCCGCCGATGACGCCGGCCTCGCGCAGGGTTCGCAGGTGGTGGGTCAGTGTGGATTTGCTCACCGAGACGTCAAAGGCCCCGCAGGCGAGCTCCCGGTCGGTTGCGGCCAGCTGTCGCACGAGCTCCAGTCGCACCGGGTCGGCCAGCGCGGCGAGCACGGTCTCGATCCGGATCTCGGACCGATCCGGCAGGCGCGGCGGTGGGACAGCCTCGGTGCTCATGCGGGCGATTGTACGACGACCTTCGAAGTTCGACGGGAATCGTAGTACGGTCGCTGTCGAACTTCGATGGCCGTGAAACAAGGAGCTCGATGAGCACCCCAGTACCCAGGACCGCCGTGCTCGCCCTCGGTGCGTTCGCGGTGGGCACCAGCGGTTACGTGGTGGCGGGGCTGCTGCCCGCGCTCACCGGGGAACTGGCGGTCTCCGAGACGGCCGCGGCCCAGCTCGTCACCGCGTTCGCCATCGCCTACGCCGTCGGCTCGCCACTGTTCGCCGCCGCGACCGGCCGCTGGGAGCGCAGACGCCTGCTGGTCGCCGCACTGGCCGTCACCGGTGCGGGCAACGTGTTCGCGGCGCTCGCGCCCGACTACACGTCGTTGTTCGCGGCCCGCGTGGTCACCGCCATCGGGGCCGCCGTGTTCACGCCGGCGGCGAGCGCGGTGGCCGCGGAGCTGAGTCCACCGCAGCGCCGGGGCAGGGCGGTCGCGCTCGTGTTCGGAGGGCTGACGTTCGCGCTGGTCGCGGGCGTGCCGCTGGGCAACCTGCTCGCCGAGCCCCTCGGCTACCGCGGCGTGTTCGCGCTGGTGGCCGGGTTCTCGTTCGCGGCGGCCTGCGCGGTCCGCGTGCTGTTGCCGCCGGTCGCGGCGCCACCGGCCGTGAGTCTCGCGGAGCGCTTCGCCGTCGCGCGCGACCCGCGCGTGCTGGCCGTGCTCGCCACCACCGTGTTCGGCTGCCTCGCGGCGTTCAGCGTCTACACCTTCATCACGCCGGTGCTCGGGGCGACCGCGGGCGTCAGCGGCTCGGCGATCAGTGTGCTGCTGGTCTGCTACGGCGTCGGCGCCGCGCTCGGCAACGTCCTCGGCGGGCGCGTGACCGATCGGTGGGGCTCCCGGCGCCCGGTCTACGCGGTCATCGTCGCGATCGTGGTGATCCTCGCGCTGCTGCCGGTCGTCGCGACGACCACGGCGAGCGCGGCGGTGGTGCTGTTCCTGTGGGGCGTGGCTACGTGGTCGTTCAACCCGCCCATCCAGCACCGGCTCATCACACTGGCCCCGTCGTCGGCAGGGCTGCTGCTCTCGCTCAACGCCTCGGCGATCTATCTCGGAGTGGGGCTGTCCGGTGTCGTCGGCGGGCTCGTGCTCCGGCACGGCGGCGCGGCGCTGCTACCGGAGATCGCCGCGCTGCTGACCGTGGTGGGTGGGGTGTTCGCCGTGTTCGGGCTGCGCGAGCGCGCATCCGCGCCCGCGCCGGTTTCCGCTCAGTCCAGGTGACCTTCGACCTCGCAGTCCGGCCCCGGGAAAACGAGACCTTCGTGGCCGTCGGAAAACCGGACGAGATAAGGCGGGTGGCCCTGCTCTCCCCGAACCTCGACGATTTCGCCCTGCTGTTCACCGGCCCCCACGGTGCGGCCATGTACGCGGATCCGGTCTCCCACGGAAGCTTGCATCGTTGACCTCCTCCGTCGAAAACCAGGGTAGGAGCAGGTCGAACGGCAGTCGAGAGACCAGGAGTAATGCACGCCACGGTTTTCTGAGCGAAATTCAACTACACTCGGTCGTAACCGAGGAGGTGCTGAGCACCAGTGTGTGGAATCGTTGCCGCCGTAGGCAACATCGATACAGATAAGTGCCAGAGAATGTTGCACCGGATCAAACACCGTGGTCCGGATGACACCGGAGAAATTCGCAGAGGAAACGTCTGGCTCGGTCACCAGCGACTGTCCATCATGGACGTCGAGGGCGGACACCAGCCGTTGACGGACTCCGGGGCCACCACATATCTCGTGGCCAACGGCGAGATCTACAACCACCGCCACATCAGGGAGGACCTGGGTCACGAGCTGTTCGAGACCGGGTCCGACAGCGAAGCCGCGCTGCACGCGCTGATCATCGACGGTCCGGTCGGCCTTGCCCGGCTGCGCGGGATGTTCGCGCTGGCGTTCGCGACCGAGGAGGGTGACTTCCTCGCCGCGCGCGACCCGCTCGGCGTGAAGCCGCTCTACTGGGCGCGGCGCGACGACGTGATCCTGTTCGCCAGCGAGCTGCGCGCCTTCGACGAGGCCGACCGGCCGCTCGTCGAGAGCTTCCCGCCGGGACACTGCTGGAGCCCGTCCGGTGGGCTCGTCCGCTTCGCCGACGCCATTCCCGCCCACGTGCGCCCCGCGCGCCGCGCGGAGGAGGCGGGCGTGTGGGACCGCACGCTGGTCAAGGCTGTGCGCGAGTCCATCGTCACCGCCGTCGAGAACCGCATGATGAGCGACGTCGGTGTCGGCGTCTTCCTCTCCGGCGGGCTCGACTCGGCGATCGTGGCCGCCGTGGCCGCCGAGTACGCGGCCAAGAACGGGCAGTCGCTGCCCACCTTCGCCGTCGGCGCCGAGGGCAGCTCCGACCTGGAAGCCGCGAGGGTGGTCGCTGAGTTCCTCGACGCGCAGCACCACAACATCGAGCACCACGAGATCCTCATGTCCCCGCAGGACGCGGTGGACGCGCTGCCCAGGGCGGTGACGGCGATCGAGCACTACGACCCGTCGCTCGTACGCAGCGCGGTGCCGAACCTGCTGCTGGCCGAGTACGCCTCGAAGCGGGTGCACGCGGTGCTGACGGGGGAGGGCGCCGACGAGCTCTTCGCCGGCTACCCCTACTACCACGAGGAGCCGTTCACCGACCCCGACGCGCTGCAGGCCGAGCTCGTGCGGACCGTCGGCGAGCTGCACCACTTGAACCTGCAGCGCTGCGACCGCGCGTCGATGGCGTTCGGGCTCGAGGCTCGCGAGCCGTTCCTGGACCGCGACGTGGTGGAGCTGGCGCTGTCGATTCCGCCCGAGCACAAGATGATCGGGCCGGGAATCGAGGAGAAGAAGCTCCTGCGCGAGGCCTTCGAGGGCTGGCTGCCGGACTCGATCCTGCACCGGGGCAAGGAGCAGTTCGGCGACGGCTCGGGCGCCAAGGAGGTGCTGGAGGCGGCCGTGCGCAACTCGCCCGACGTCGCCGCCGCCGAGGGCGTCGAGCTGCGCACGCGTGAGGAGGCGGGCTTCTACGCGATCTGGGACCGCGAGCTGAGGGGCATCCGCCCCGAGGCCACGCTGGGCCTGTTCGCCACCACGTAGCCAACCGGGGTCAGGTCAGTGGGGTGGCCGCGGTGGCCAGGGTTTCCAGGAAAGCCGGTTCGTTGTGGTGGGGGAGGTTGAAGACCAGCAGGTCGACTCCCGCGTCGCGGTAGCCCGCCGCTTCCTCGATCGCGGGGCCGATGCCCCGATCGGCGTGCACGCGGACGTTCACCGCGCAGGTGATCTCGCCGGGATCGCGGCCGACGTCGGCGCAGTGGCCGTGCAGGATCTCCCTCAGCTCCAGCCAGTGCTGCGGCGACTCGGTGCCCGCGTGCCAGGTCTGCGCCCAGCGCGCCGCCGCGCGGAGCGTGCGTGTGGGTCCCTTGCCGCCGATCGTGATCGGCGGGTGCGGCCGCTGCACCGGCTTGGGCTCGCAGCGGGCGTCGGTCAGGCGGACGTGCTCGCCGTGCAGCGTCGTCGTCTCCTGGGAGAGCAGCCCGATGATCGCCTGCACGCTCTCGTCGAAGAGGTCGAAGCGCTGCTTCAGCGGTGGCAGCTCGATGCCGTAGGCGTCGCACTCCTGCTTGTTCCAGCCCGCGCCGAGGCCGAGTTCGAGCCTGCCGCCGGAGATGATGTCGGTGGTGGCCGCGATGTTGGCCAGCACCGCGGGATGGCGGTAGATCATGCCCGTCACCTGGCAGCCGATGCGGATGCGCCGGGTCGCCTGCGCCATCGCGGCGAGCATCGTCCAGCCCTCGAGGTTGGGCGCGGTCACGTCGCCGGAGAGCGGGTAGAAGTGATCCCAGTTCCAGGCCGACTCGAACAGTTCGATGTCGTCGGCGGCCCGCCACACGTCGAGCAGCTCGGCCCACGTCGTGTGCTCGGGCTTGGTCTTGATCGCCAGTCGCATGGGCCCACCTTCTCGCGTTCGGCGAGCTCGTGCCGAGAACCTGAGCACAGGATCATGCGCGGGCCCCCACGCGCGTCGTAGATTGCGGGGGACCCGAGTTCGCGGCGGAAACCGTACTGGTGAGTAACCAGGGCCCGCCGACGGTGGACTCGAAATAGCAGTACGCTTGTACCGCTACTACGTGCCTGAAAGACGAACGCGAAGATCCGCGAGAGGAGCCCCGCTGCTCATGGCCAAGATCAAGGTCGAGGGCACCGTCGTCGAACTCGACGGTGATGAGATGACCCGCATTATCTGGCAGTTCATCAAGGACAAGCTGGTCCACCCGTACCTGGACATCAACCTCGAGTACTACGACCTGGGCATCGAGGAGCGGGACCGCACCGACGACCAGATCACGGTCGACTCCGCGAACGCCATCAAGAAGCACGGCGTCGGCGTGAAGTGCGCCACGATCACCCCGGACGAGGCCCGCGTCGAGGAGTTCGGCCTCAAGAAGATGTGGCGGAGCCCGAACGGCACCATCCGCAACATCCTCGGCGGCGTGATCTTCCGCGAGCCGATCGTCATCCAGAACATCCCGCGGCTCGTCCCGGGCTGGACCAAGCCGATCATCGTCGGCAGGCACGCCCACGGTGACCAGTACAAGGCCACCGACTTCAAGGTCCCCGGTCCCGGCACCGTGACCATGACCTACACCCCCGAGGACGGCTCGGAGCCCATCGAGTTCCAGGTCGCGAACTTCCCCGAGGGCGGCGGCGTCGGCATGGGGATGTACAACTACCGCAGCTCGATCGAGGACTTCGCGCGCGCCTCGCTGCAGTACGGCCTCGACCGTGGCCTTCCCGTCTACATGTCGACGAAGAACACGATCCTCAAGGCCTACGACGGCATGTTCAAGGACGTGTTCCAGGAGATCTTCGACGCCGAGTTCAAGTCGGACTTCGACGCCAAGGGCCTCACCTACGAGCACCGCCTCATCGACGACATGGTCGCGGCCTCCCTCAAGTGGGAAGGCGGCTACGTCTGGGCGTGCAAGAACTACGACGGTGACGTGCAGTCGGACACCGTGGCGCAGGGCTTCGGCTCGCTGGGTCTCATGACCTCGGTGCTGCGCACGCCGGACGGCCGGACCGTCGAGGCCGAGGCCGCCCACGGCACGGTGACCAGGCACTACCGCCAGCACCAGCAGGGCAAGCCGACCTCCACCAACCCGATTGCCTCGATCTACGCGTGGACCCGGGGCCTCGAGCACCGCGGCAAGCTCGACAGCAACTCCGAGCTGGTCGGCTTCGCCAACAAGCTCGAGCAGGTCGTCATCGAGACCGTCGAGAGCGGCAAGATGACCAAGGACCTCGCACTGCTCGTCGGCAAGGAGCAGGAGTACCAGACCACCGAGGACTTCCTCGCGACGCTGGACGCCAACCTGGCCCGCAAGATCTCGCAGGGCTGAGCCCGCGAGCTGACTGTCGCACCACCACCACGCGGCGCGCGGTTTCCTCCGGAAACACTCCGGAGGGGGCCGCGCGCCGTTAGTATTTCCGCCGTGCCGACCTGGTCCCGTGTTCTGCTTCCCCTGCTGCTCGTGCTGACACTCGCCGGGTGCGGCGAACGCGTCGCCGGCACCGCGTCCGCGCCCGCCTCGGCCGAGCAGAGCGGCGCTTCCGAAGCCCCCGACGACTCAGGGGACTCCGCGCCGGACACCTCGTCGATCGATCTCGCGCAGCTGCCCGGTATCTGGCGCGGGACCTACACCTGTTCGCAGGGCGAGACAGGAATCGAACTCGAGATCTCCGAGCCCGAGGGCGACTCCGTGCCGGCCGTGTTCTCCTTCTTCCCCGTCGAGGGCGGGCCGCCGACGGAGACGGGCAGCTTCTCCGTGATCGGCTCCGAGACCGACGGGCAGTTCGTGTTCCGTCAGGACGCCTGGATCTCGCAGCCCGAGGGCTTCGTCATGGTCGACCTCGGCGTCGCCTCTGTGCAGGACGACACGATGACCGGCCGCGTGGGCGGGCCCTCCTGCAGTGACTTCTCGGTCACCAAACAGGGCTAGCGAACCGGGTCAGGACCAGATCGTCACGTAGACCGGCGGCCTGAACCGCGAGGGCGGGACGCCACCGCCCGGCGAGCGCATCACCTGCATCGCCCCCGGCGTACCGAGGAAGTACCGCAGCGACGCCGCCGCGGGCGAGCAGCGGTCGCGCGCGGGGGTCGTCACGTGCCAGTACAGCGCGAGCGGGGTGCGCGCCGTCGGCACCCGCACGAGCTCGCGCCGCCGCAGCTGCGGGGCCACGAGGTGCTCCAGCGCGATCGACACGCCCGCCCCTCGCGCCGCGGCCGACCACGCCGCCGTCTGGTTCGAGTAGACCCGCACGTGCTCGTCCGGAACGCCGAGCAGCCGCAGCAGCCGGGCCGAGTCGCTGTCCGCGTCGGCGCCGGACGGGTCCACCAGCCACGGCCACGCCGGCGGTCCGCCGCTGGGCACGAACTCCGGCGAGGCCACCGCGACGAGGGAGTACCGGAAGATCGGCTCGCTCTCCAGTTCGGGCTCGTCGAGCTTCGGGCCGAGCGCGGCGTCGGCGAGCCGGTTGGCCACCAGCACCGCCATCTCGGAGGTCTTCGCCAGCCCCGCCGAGCAGTCGACGCGGTTGCCCGAGCGCATGCCGAACGCCTCCAGCAGCGGATTGGCGACGAACTCGGCGATGGTGCTCGTGACCACCACGCGCAGTTCCTCGGCCGCGCCCGTGGCCTCGCGCACGGCGGCGTCGGCGTCGGCGCCCAGCGCCACCATCTGCGAGGCGATGGGCAGCAACCGCTTGCCACCCGGAGTGAGCGTCATCCCGGTGGAGGTGCGCACGATGAGCCTGTCGCCGTGGCGGCTGCGCAGCGCGGCCAGTGCCTGCGACACCGCGGGCTCGCTCACCCCGAGGGTCCTGGCCGCGTCGGTCACCGAGCCGAGCCTGGCGACGAGCACGAAGGCGCTGAGCTGGCCGAGGGTCATGAAGCACCGCCCGTAGCAGTGACCTCTGTCACCTGATCAGGCTACATAACCGAACGCTTAACCGGCCATTGCCGCGCCGCCGGAGCGGCGCGAGGCTCGCCGTATGCAGGTACCCGCACAGTTCCGGTACGAGAAGGCGAGCAGCGTCGAGCACGCGCTGACCCTGCTCGACAGATTCGGCGCGGAGAGCCGCGTCGTGGCAGGCGGTCACAGCCTCATCCCGATGATGAAACTCCGGCTGGCCCAGCCCGAAGCGCTCATCGACATCAACGACCTCGACGAGCTCGCCACCATCAGCGTCGAACAGTCGACGCTGTGCATCGGCGCGCTGGTCCGGCACACCGATCTGCTCTCCTCGGCGCTGGTCGGTGAGCACTTCCCGATCTTCGCCGACGCCGAGCGCGTGATCGCCGACCCCGTGGTGCGCAACCGCGGCACGGTCGGCGGCTCGCTCTGTCAGGCGGATCCCTCCGAGGACCTGTCGGCCGCGTTCGCCGCGGTGCGAGGGGAAGCCGTGATCCAGTCCGCGGACGGCGTTCGCACGGTCCCGGTGCGGGAGTTTTTCGTCGGCCCGTACCAGACCGTCGTCGAGCCGGGCGAGCTGCTCGTGCAGCTGCGGGTGCCGATCCGGTCGTCGGCGTCGGCCTACCTCAAGGTGGAACGCAGGGCCGGGGACTGGGCCGTAGCCGCGGCGGGAGCCGAGCTGCGCCTGGCCGACGGCGTGCTGGCCGAGACCGGCATCGGGCTCACCGCCCTCGGCGCCCCGAACTTCCACGCGAGCGAGGCCGAGGACTTCCTCACCGGAGGCCCGGCGACCGACGAGCGGTTCGCCGAGGCCGGCCGCATCGCCGCGCGGCACTGCAACCCGATCGCCGACCAGCGCGGTCCCGAGGCGTACAAGCGGCACCTCGCCGCGACGCTCGTGGACCGCGTTCTGCGCGTCGCGCGCACCCGCTGGAACGGACTGCACCCCGAGGAGGAGGCGAGATGATCATGGAGGTCACGGTCACCGTCAACGGCCACGCGTACACGCGGACCATCGAACCGCGCCTGCTGCTCACGCACTTCCTGCGCGACGAGCTCGGGCTCACCGGCACCCACTGGGGCTGCGACACCTCCAACTGCGGCACCTGCGTGGTGTGGCTCGACGACGTGCCGGTGAAGTCGTGCACCGTGCTCGCCGTGATGGCCGACGGCCGTCAGGTGCGCACCGTCGAGGGACTCGAGGGCGCCGACGGGCTCGACCCGGTGCAGCAGGGGTTCGTCGCGTGCCACGGCCTGCAGTGCGGGTTCTGCACGCCCGGCATGTTGATGACCGCCCGCTGGCTGATCGACCACAACCCGGCACCGTCCGAAGGCGACATCCGGGAGGCGATCTCCGGGCAGCTGTGCCGGTGCACCGGTTACGAGAACATCGTGCGTTCCGTGCGCTGGGCCGCCGAGCACGAGGCGGGCGTGCGGGAGCACACCGTCGAGGAGGCCGGAACGGAGGTGCAGGCATGACCGCCGTCGAACAGCCCGAGACGCCGCTGGGCCACGGCAACATGCGGCGCAAGGAGGACGCGCGCTTCATCAGGGGCAGGGGCACCTACGTCGACGACGTCACGCTGCCGGGGATGCTGCACGGCGCGGTGCTGCGCAGCCCCTACGCGCACGCGCGCATCGTGTCGATCGACACCAGCGCCGCGCAGGCACATCCCAAGGTCAGGGCCGTGATCACCGGCGAGACGCTCGCGGGACTGAACCTCGCGTGGATGCCGACGCTCTCGCACGACGTGCAGGCCGTGCTGGCCACCGACAAGGTGCGCTTCCAGGGCCAGGAGGTGGCCTTCGTCGTCGCCGAGGACCGCTACTCGGCCCGCGACGCGCTGGAGCTCATCGACGTCGACTACGAGGCGCTGCCGCCCGTGATCGACGCGCGGCAGGCGCTGGCCGAGGACGCGCCCGTGATCAGGGACGACCTCGAGGGCCGTACCGACAACCACATCTTCGACTGGGAGTCCGGCGACGCGGCGGCCACCGACGACGTGTTCGCGAGCGCCGAGGTCGTCGCCGCGCAGGACATGCTGTACCCGCGGGTGCACCCGGCTCCGCTGGAGACGTGCGGCGCGGTGGCGGACATGGACGCGGTCACGGGCAAGCTCACCGTCTGGACCACCACTCAGGCCCCGCACGCGCACCGCACGATCTACGCGCTCGTCGCGGGACTGCCCGAGCACAAGATCCGGATCATCTCGCCCGACATCGGCGGCGGGTTCGGCAACAAGGTGGGGATCTACCCCGGCTACGTGTGCGCGGTGGTCGGCTCGATCGTCACGGGCAAGCCGGTGAAGTGGGTGGAGGACCGTTCCGAGAACCTGATGAGCACGTCCTTCGCCCGCGACTACCACATGCACGGCGAGATCGCGGCCACCAAGGACGGCCGGATCCTCGGACTGCGGGTGAACGTGCTCGCCGACCACGGAGCCTTCAACGGCACGGCGCAGCCGACGAAGTTCCCCGCCGGGTTCTTCGGCGTCTTCACCGGTTCCTACGACCTCGAGGCCGCGCACTGCTCGGTGACCGGGGTCTACACCAACAAGGCACCGGGCGGCGTCGCCTACGCGTGCTCGTTCCGCATCACCGAGGCCGTCTACCTCGTGGAGCGGCTCGTCGACGTGCTCGCCTTCGACCTCGGGATGGACCCGGCCGAGCTGCGCATGAAGAACCTGCTGCGGCCGGAGCAGTTCCCGTACCGCAGCAAGACCGGCTGGGAGTACGACTCCGGCGACTACCCGACGGCGCTGCGGGCCGCGCTCGACCTCGCGGACTACCCGGCGCTGCGCGCGGAACAGGCGCTCAAGCGCGAGCGCGGCGAGCAGATGGGCATCGGCGTCGCGTTCTTCACCGAGGCCGTCGGGGCGGGCCCGCGCAAGCACATGGACATCCTCGGGCTGGGCATGGCCGACGGCGCCGAGCTGCGCGTGCACCCCACCGGCAAGGCCGTGCTGCGGCTGTCCTGCCAGACGCAGGGGCAGGGGCACGAGACGACGTTCGCCCAGATCGTCGGTGAGGAGCTGGGCATCTCGCCCGACGACATCGACGTGGTGCACGGCGACACCGACCAGACGCCGTTCGGTCTCGGCACCTACGGCTCGCGGTCGACGCCGGTGTCCGGCGCCGCGGCGGCCGTGGTGGCCAGGAAGGTCAGGGAACGCGCGCGCATCGTCGCCTCCGCGATGCTCGAGGTGAGCGCCGATGACCTGGAGTGGGAGAAGGGCCGCTGGTTCGTGCGCGGCGACGTCGAGGCGGGCAGGACGATCCAGGAGATCGCGCTGGCCGCGCACTCGGACCTCGAACTGCCCGAGGGCGTCGAGGGTCATCTCGACGCCACGTGCGTCTACAACCCGCCGAACCTGACCTATCCCTTCGGCGCGTACGTGTGCGTGGTCGACGTGGACGCCGACACGGGGCAGGTGACGGTGCGCCGGTTCGTGGCCGTGGACGACTGCGGCGTGCGCATCAACCCGATGATCGTCGAGGGCCAGGTGCACGGTGGTCTCGCCGACGGGGTCGGAATGGCGCTGATGCAGGTGATGGCGTTCGACGAGGACGGCAACCACCTCGGCGGCTCGTTCATGGACTACCTGCTGCCGACGTCGATGGAGTGCCCGTCGTGGGAGCTCGGCGAGACGGTGACGCCCTCGCCGCACCACCCCATCGGCGCCAAGGGCATCGGCGAGTCGGCCACGGTGGGTTCCCCCGCGGCCGTGGTGAACGCCGTCGTCGACGCGCTGCGCCCCTTCGGCGTCCGGCACGCCGACATGCCTCTCACCCCGGCCGCCGTGTGGAGCGCGGCGCAGGGGACTCCACTTCGGACGGATCTGGCGATCACATGACCGGCACCGACACCGGGCTGCTCGCGCACGCCGAGTCGCTGAGGGCGCAGCGAAGACCCTTCGTCCTGGCGACCGTCGTGCGTGCGCAGCGCCCGACCAGCGCCAAGCCGGGCGACCGCGCGCTCGTGCTCGACGACGGCACCCTCGAGGGGTTCGTCGGGGGCACGTGCGCGGAGTCGTCCGTGCGCCTGCAGGGCATGCGTCAGCTCGCCAGCGGCGAGTCGACGCTGCTGCGCATCAGTCCCGCGGCCGAGGGCCGGGGCGTGGCCGAGGGCGTCGTCACGGTCGTCAACCCGTGCCTGTCCGGCGGCACCGTGGAGATCTTCCTCGAACCGCAGCTGCCGCCCGCGCTCGTCGAGGTGTTCGGTGACGCCCCGATCGCGCGGGCGCTGCACACCGTCGGCGCGGCGCTGGGCTACGACGTCAGAGCCGCGGCGCCAGGGGAGCCGATCTCCCCGGAGACCACCGCGGTGGTGGTCGCGACCCACGGCACGGGCGAGGACACCGCTTTAGCGGCCGCGCTGGAGGCCGATGTCGGCTACATCGGACTGATCGCCAGCCCTCGTCGGGGCGAGCAGGTGCTCGCGGCGCTCGGCGTGAGCACCGGGCGCGTGCACACGCCCGCCGGGCTCGACCTCGGCGCGCGGACCCCGGAGGAGATCGCGCTGTCGGTGTACGCGCAGCTGGTCGCCACCCGGCCCCGCGCGGCGGCCGAGGCCCCGGAACGGGTCAGCGCGCCCGCCGAGTCCGTCGACCCGGTGTGCGGCATGACCGTCGCGGTCACCGAGGGCGCGCTGCGGACGACGCACGAGGGCCGCGACCGCTACTTCTGCGGGCCGGGCTGCCTGCAGGCGTTCACCGACGATCCCGCTCGCTACGGCACCCATGAGTGAACCCACCGAACCCACCGACGTCGCGGACCTGGCGCGCGTGCTGGAGGGCGCGGGCTACCTCACCGACGAGTCCCTTGCCACCGCGTTGTTCCTGTCGGTGCGCATGGCGCAGCCGATCCTGCTGGAGGGCGAGCCCGGCGTCGGCAAGACCGAGGCGGCCAAGTCCCTCGCCCGCGCACTGCGGACCCCGCTCATCCGGCTGCAGTGCTACGAGGGCCTCGCCGCGGCCGACGCGCTCTACGAGTGGAACTACCCGCGCCAGCTGCTGGCGATCCGGCTCGCCGAGGCGCGCGGGACGCCGCTGGCCGAGGCCGACCTGTTCACCGACGACTACCTGCTGGCCAAGCCGCTGCTCTCGGCCATCGACCACCGTGGCCCGAACCCCGCGGTGCTGCTGATCGACGAGGTGGACAGGGCCGACGACGAGTTCGAGGCGTTCCTGCTGGAGCTGCTCGCCGAGGCCAGCGTGACGATTCCCGAGCTCGGCACCCGGCGAGCGGCCCACCCGCCGATCGTGGTGCTCACGTCCAACCGCACGCGCGAGCTGCACGACGCGCTCAAACGCCGGTGTCTGTACCACTGGATCGCCCATCCCGAGCCGGACCGGGTCGCGGCGATCATCCGGCTGCGCGTGCCGGGAGCGGCGAGCTGGCTGGCTCCCCGCGTGGCCGACGCGGTGGCGCGGCTGCGCGATCTCCGGCTCTACAAGCCGCCCGGTGTGGCGGAGGCGATCAACTGGGCGAGCGCCCTGCACGTGCTCGGCGTGGAGTCGTTCGACGCCGACGCGGTGCGCCGCAGCCTCGCGGCGGTGCTCAAGTACGAGGAGGACCGCGCGGTCGCCGAGGCGGCCGGGTTCGCGAGGGCCGTCGGCGATGCTGGCTGAGCTCGTCGCCCGGTTCTGCGCGCTGCTGCGGGAGGAAGGACTCGCCGTGGGACCCGACCGCGCGGCCCGCTTCGCCAGGTCGGTGGTGGAGGTGTCGCCGTCGAGCGCGGCGGAGTTGTACTGGTGCGCGCAGGCGACGCTGACGTCGGCGCCCGGCGACACCGCGGTGCTGGACCGCGTGTTCGCCGCCGTGTTCGGGCAGACGGGCGAGGTCGTGGTCGCCGCGGGAGCGGGCGGCACGGCGACCGTCACCGGCTCGGGTGGCAGCACCGCGCGGCGGCTCGACACCGCCGAGGGCGGCAGGGCGTCGGGACGCGACGTGGAGACCCCGTCGCTCGGCTCGGCGGTGGAGCGACTCGCCGCCCGCGACTTCGCCGAGCTCGACGAGAGTGAGCTGGCGCAGCTCGCCGAGGCCATGCGGCGGTTCCGGATCGCCACGCCGCTGCGGGTCTCGCGCAGGCACCGCGCCGCGGCGGCGGGCCGCTGGGTCGACATGCGGGAGACGCTGCGCAGGGCGCGCCGCACCGGCGCCGAGCCCGTGCTGCTGCGCAGGAGGGTCCCGAGGTACAAGCCGAGGAAACTGGTGGTGCTGTGCGACATCTCGGGCTCGATGCAGGCGCAGGCGCGGGCGATGCTGCAGGTGCTCGTGTGCGCGGCGGGCGGGGCGAAGGCCGAGGTGTTCACGTTCGCGACGCGCCTCACCCGCATCACCCACGTCCTGGCGCGTGACCCGGCGACCGCGTTGCGCGAGGCGGGCGAGGCCGCGCCCGACTGGTCCGGCGGCACGCGCATCGGGGCGAGTCTGCGGGAGTTCCTCGACCGGCACGGCGCGCGCGGCCTGGCGCGGGGCGCGGTGGTGGTGCTGATCTCCGACGGGTGGGAGGCCGGTGATCCGGCGGAGCTGGAGACGCAACTGGCGCGGCTCCGGCGGATCGCGCACCGCGTGGTGTGGGTCAACCCGCGCACGGCGAAGCGCGGTTACCGCCCGCTGGCCGGCGGTATGGCGGCGGCGTGGCCGTACTGCGACGCGGTGGTGAGTGCCCACCGGCTGGATGCCGTCGACGAGCTGGTGCGGACCATTCGTGACGTAGGGTGATCGGCCGGTCACGATCTTGGCGCGCCCGGGTGGTTGCTCCGTCGGGGCCTGTCGCGGCGGCCGGTCCGCCCTTACTCTCCTGGAGAAGCGCCTGACGCCGTCCTCCAGGGGAGTGCCAGTGGTACTCGGGATTCCGAAGAAGACGATCATTTTGGTCGCGCTGCTCGTGGGCGTGGTCGTGGTCTTCGCGATCGGTTCGGACCAGGAGTCCTCCGGAGCGGAGGGCGGTGACTCCGACGCCTGTCTGGTGACGGTGACGGCGGACGTCCTCAACGTGCGCGCCGAGCCGGGCACCCACTCCGAGATCGTCGGCAAGTACAAGCACGACTCCGAGGCCGAGGCGACCACGGTGGTGCGCAACGGTTTCCGGCAGCTCGGCGAGAACCGCTGGGCACACGACGACTTCCTCCAGCCCGTCGACGGCG
Organism: Prauserella cavernicola; assembly: GCF_016595675.1. Taxonomy (GTDB): domain Bacteria; phylum Actinomycetota; class Actinomycetes; order Mycobacteriales; family Pseudonocardiaceae; genus Prauserella_A; species Prauserella_A cavernicola. The sequence goes on from NZ_JAENJH010000016.1 coordinate 34,315, forward strand.
CGAAGTGCGGTTAGTACGCGTCGTTGTCGGTGCCGCCGGGTAACCTGCGCGACGTGCTGACCGTCTCCACCGTCAACGTCAACGGGCTGCGTGCCGCCGCCAAAAAGGGCTTCACCGAGTGGTTCGCCGCCACGAGCGCGGACGTCGTCGCGTGCCAGGAAGTGCGCGCCGACTCCGACAGCCTGTCGCCCCAGCTCCGGGAGCCCGACGGCTGGCACACGGTGCACGCGGTGAGCTCGGCCAAGGGCCGCAACGGGGTCTGCCTCTACAGCAGGGCCGAGCCCGAGTCGGTGCGCGTCGGCTTCGGCGAGCCGGAGTTCGAGGACAGCGGCCGCTACACCGAGATGCACCTGCCCGGTCTCGTGGTGGCGAGCCTGTACCTGCCGAGCGGCGACGTCGGCACGGAGCGCCAGGACGAGAAGGAGCGCTTCATGGCGGCGTTCCTGCCCTACCTCGCCGAGCTGCGCGGCAAGGCCGAGGCCGAGGGCCGCGAGGTGCTCGTGGTGGGCGACTGGAACATCGCGCACGCCGAGATCGACCTCAAGAACTGGAAGGGCAACCGGAAGAGCTCCGGCTTCCTGCCCGAGGAGCGCGCGTGGCTGGACCGCGTGGTCGGCGAGGTCGGCTACGTCGACCTGCAGCGCAGGCTCGACCCGGAGGGCCCCGGCCCGTACACGTGGTGGTCCTACCGGGGCAAGGCGTTCGACAACGACTCGGGCTGGCGCATCGACTACCTGATGGCGACGCCGGGACTGGCGCAGCGCTGCACGTCGGTGGTCGTGGAGCGCGCCGAGACCTACGACCAGCGGTGGTCGGACCACGCGCCGGTCACGGCGACGTTCGCCGAGCGGTCCTGAACCCGGTTGTCCGGGGCCGAGCACACCTGACAGCCTCGGGGCCGTGACGACAGCCGAGAACACGCCCCTGATCGACGTCAGTCCGTTGCCGGAGGGGTTGCCCGCCCGGTTGGTCGAGCAGCTGACCTTCCTCGCCGAGGTCGACAAGCTCAAGACCGTGCTGCGGCAGTCGCCGCTGGCCGCCGCGGCGCGCCGCGAGAACGACGCCGAGCACTCGTGGCACCTGGCGCTGATGGTGACGCTGCTCGCCGAGTACGCCGACGAGCCCGTCGACGTGGGGCACACCGTGGAGCTGGTCGTCGTCCACGACCTGGTCGAGATCTACGCGGGCGACACCCCGCTCTACGACGACGAGGGCCGGACCAGCCAGGAGGAGCGCGAGCGCGCCGCCGCCGACGCCCTGTTCGGGCTGCTGCCCGCCGACCAGGGCGAGCTGCTGCGCGCGTGGTGGGACGAGTTCGAGGCCCGTGTGACGCCCGAGGCCCGCTTCGCCAAGGCCATGGACCGCCTGCAGCCGCTGTTGCTGAACTGGATGGCTCAGGGTGGCACCTGGCGGACGCCCGGAGTCACCGCCGACACGGTGCGCGCACGCAAGTCCTGCATCGGTGAGGCGTCCTCCGCGCTGGGCTCGCTCGCCCGGACCCTCGTTGACGAGGGGGAACGCCGGGGGTGGGTCGAGCGGGGTCACGACAACACCGACCCCGTCGTTGGTTAGTCCCTGTGGGTCGCTAGTGTCTGCCGACGTTGCACGAAGATCGCCGAGGTCAACACTCTCGGTAACTTTCTTCCACGCAGCGCTCACTCGTCCAGGTGAGCGAACGCAGGAACCGCAGTCTCGACCCGGGAGGCACTCCGGTGCGCAACCCAGACAGTGAGCCGGTCCATCCGGCAGCGCGCGTGCTCGGCTACGCCGCTGTCCTCACCGGTGTTCCGGCAAGCCTGCTCGTCGCGGGAGCGGGCAGTGCGGCCGCCGCGCAGGCCGAGCCGAACGCGATGACGTTCGGGTTGCTCGGCCCCGTCGGCCTGATCGCGGTGGTGCTCGGCGTGCTGGGCATGACCGCGGGTGTGCTCCGCCAGCGGCGCAGGACCCGCGCCGAGTCGATCCTCGCCGTCGAGCCCGCGCCGATCCCGGCCGAGGCGGTTGTTTATTCCCGCGTGGGCGAGTAATCACTCACAGCTCCGGCACTTAACGGTCCGGTCTTCGCGCGCCTACTCTCGGGTTCATGCCTGAACCCGTGTCGATCGCGCCCCCCGAGCCGTCGCCGTCACCCTCCGCCCTGCGCCGCGCGCTCAAACGCGCCGCGGACGGCGTCGCACTCGACGTCACCGAGTCCGCGGTACTGCTGCACGCCAGGGGCGCCGACCTCGAACAGCTCTTCGCCGCGGCGGCGAAGGTCCGCGACGCGCACCTGGCCGACCAGGGCCGATCCGGTGTGCTGACCTACAGCGGCAGCGTGTTCATCCCGCTGACGCGGCTGTGCCGCGACCGCTGCCACTACTGCACGTTCGTGACGGTGCCGGGCAAGCTGCACTCCCTGTACCTGGAACGCGACGAGGTGCTGGAGATCGCCAGGGCCGGCGCTGAGGCCGGCTGCAAGGAAGCGCTGTTCACACTCGGGGACCGGCCCGAGGACCGCTGGCCGCAGGCGCGGCAGTGGCTCGAGGAGCGCGGCTACGAATCCACTGTGGACTACGTGCGCGCGTGCGCGATCGCGGTGCTGGAGGAGACCGGCCTGCTGCCGCACCTCAACCCCGGCGTGCTCAGCTGGGAGGAGCTGCAGCGGCTCAAGCCCGTCGCGGCCAGCATGGGCATGATGCTCGAGACCACCGCCGAGCGGCTGTGGTCGGAGAAGGGCGGGCCGCACTACGGCAGCCCCGACAAGGAGCCCGCGGTGCGCCTGCGGGTGCTCGACGACGCGGGCCGCGTGGGCGTGCCGTTCACCACCGGCATCCTCGTGGGCATCGGCGAGACGCTCACCGAGCGCGCCGAGTCGCTGCACGCGATCCGGCAGCGCGCGCGGCAGTACCGCAACATCCAGGAGATCATCGTCCAGAACTTCCGCGCCAAGCCGGACACGGCGATGCGCGAGGCCCCGGACGCCGATCTCGAGGACCTCGCCGCGACCGTCGCCGTGGCCCGGCTGCTGATGCCGCCCGGCGTGAGTGTGCAGGCGCCGCCGAACCTCGTCGGCGACGAGCACGGGATGCTGCTGCGCGCGGGCATAGACGACTGGGGCGGCGTCTCGCCGGTGACCCCCGACCACGTCAACCCGGAGCGGCCGTGGCCCGCGATCGACTCGCTGGCCGAGTGGACCGCGCAGGCCGGGTTCACCCTCCGCGAGCGGCTGGCGGTCTACCCGAAGTACGTGCGCGGCGGCGAGAAGTGGCTCGACGTGCGCCTGCACACCCACGTCGACGCGCTCGCGACTCCGGACGGGCTCGCCGACGACGACGCGGTGATCGAGGGACACCGGTGGCAGGAGCCCGACGGCGGCCTCGCCACGGTGGGCAGGGCCGACCTGCACGCCGCGATCGACACCGAGGGCCGCACGAGCGACCGGCGCGGCGACTTCGACAGCGTCTACGGCGACTGGGACATCCTGCGCGACCAGGTGCCGAGCTCGGGCTCCGCGCCGGAGCGGCTCGATGCCGACGTGCGCGAGGGCCTGCGCCTGGCCGCCGACTACCCGGGTGCGCTGCTGGAACAGTCGCACAGCGCGGCCGCGATGGCACTGCTCACCGCCGACGGTGAGGCGCTGGAGACGATGGCCCGCCTCGCCGACGAGCTCAGGGCCGACGTGGTCGGCGACGACATCACCTACGTCGTCAACCGCAACATCAACTTCTCCAACGTCTGTTACGTGGGGTGCCGGTTCTGCGCGTTCGCACAGCGCGAGCGGGACGCCGACGCCTACCGCCTCTCCACCGACGACGTCGCCGCCCGCGCGGTGGAGGCATGGGAGGCGGGCGCCACCGAGGTCTGTATGCAGGGCGGCATCGACCCGAAGCTGCCGGTGAGTTACTACGCCGACGTCGTGCGTGCCATCAAGGCCGCTGTGCCCGACATGCACGTCCACGCGTTCTCGCCGATGGAGATCGTGTCGGCGGCGTCCAAGGCGGGCGTGAGCGTGGAGGAGTGGCTCACGGAGTTGCGCGAGGCCGGGCTCGGCTCGATCCCGGGCACCGCCGCGGAGATCCTCGACGACGACGTGCGCTGGGTGCTCACCAAGGGCAAGCTGCCGGCACAGACGTGGATCGACGTGGTGAGCACGGCGCACAGGCTCGGCATCCAGTCGTCGAGCACGATGATGTACGGCCACGTCGACCATCCAGGGCACTGGCTCGGCCACCTGCGGGTGCTCGCGGGGATCGCCGACGACACCGGCGGGTTCACCGAGTTCGTCGGTCTGCCGTTCGTGCACCACAACGCGCCGATCTACCTCGCCGGCGTCGCGCGGCCCGGTCCTACCGTGCGCGACAACCGCGCGGTGCACGCGTTTGCACGGCTCGCGCTGCACGGCCGCATCGACAACGTGCAGTGCTCGTGGGTCAAGCTCGGCGACGAGGGCACCGCGCAGATCCTGCGGGGCGGGGCCAACGACATCGGCGGCACGCTGATGGAGGAGACCATCTCGCGCATGGCCGGTTCGGAGCACGGTTCGTCGCGTACGACGGCCGAGCTCGACCAGCTCGCGGTGCTGGCGGGGCGGCCCTCCCGGCAGCGCTCCACCACCTACGGCAGGAACCTGTTGCTGGTCTGACGGGCGAGGCGTGGCGCACCGGTGTCGCCGATGGCGAGCGGCCACGACGACAGCCGGTGTGCCACGGCCGCGCCTCGCCGGTGTCGACCGGGCACCGCTCGTGAGCGCTCGCGTTGCGAGCGTGGTTTGCCCTGGTTAGCGTCATCGCGTGACGGAAGAGAAGGCAGAGAAGGAAAAGCTGCTGCCGCGGCTGCGCCGGAAGTACCCGTGGTTCGACCACGTGCTCAGAGCCAACGACGCCTTCACCGAGCGCTACGGCGACCACTACGCCGCCGCCATCACCTATTTCTCCGTGCTGTCGCTGTTCCCGCTGCTGATGGTCGGCTTCTCGGTCGCGGGTTTCATCCTGGCCGGCAACGAAAGTGCGCTGCAGGAGATCCGCGACGGCATCATCAACTCGGCGCCGGAGGGCCTGGGCAGCTTCCTGGCCACCATCGTCGATGCCGCGCTCGATTCACGCGCCGGGATCGGGGTGTTCGGTCTGCTGCTGGCGCTGTACTCCGGGCTCGGCTGGATGACGAACCTGCGCGACGCGCTCACCGCGCAGTGGGGCCAGGACAAGAAGCAGCTGCCGTTCCTGTCCACCAAGCTCAAGGACCTGCTCGCGCTGGTCGGTCTCGGCGTCGCGCTGCTGGTGTCCTTCGGGCTCGCCGCCGTGGGCGGTGGTGTCGGCAGCTACCTGCTGGGACTGGTCGGCCTCGATGACGTCGGCTGGGCCCGGTTCCTGCTGAGGCTGGCGACGATCGTGCTGGGCCTCGCCGCGAACGTGCTCGTGTTCCTGTGGGTCATCTCCCAGCTGCCGAGGGAGAAGGTCACCGCGCGCAGCGCGGTCAAGGGAGCGCTGCTGGCCGGCATCGGGTTCGAGGTGCTCAAGCAGGTGGCGACGGTCTACCTGACCAGCGTCTCGAGCTCGCCGAGCGGCGCGCTGTTCGGTCCCATCATCGGTCTGCTGGTGTTCGCGAACCTGGTCTCGCGGTTCCTGCTGTTCGTGACGGCATGGACGGCGACGGCGCGAGAGAACGTGGTGCGCCGCGTCGAGCCGCCCGCCCCGGCGATCATCCGGCCGAACGTCACCGTGCAGCGGGGGCCGGGTGCGGGAGTGGCCGCCGGCGCGTTCGGCGCCGGGGCTCTGCTCGCCTGGCTCGGCAGCCGCCGTCGCTGAGAGCTCCTACTCGGGAAGCTCAATTAAGCTCGCCCTGTTAGTAAAGGGGTGAGTGTGAACGACACGGTGCCTGCGCCGGAACAGACGAAGCTGCCGCGAGAGATCTACGTGCTGGTGGGGGCGAGCTTCCTCATCGCCATCGGCTACGGCCTGATCGGGCCCGCATTGCCGAACTTCGCGGCGAGCTTCGACGTCGGCGTGACGGCGGCGTCGTTCGTGGTCAGCGCCTTCGCGCTGGTGCGGTTGGCGTTCGCGCCGGTCAGTGGACGGCTGGTGACGCGCTTCGGCGAGCGGCCGACCTACCTGTGGGGCCTGTCGATCGTCGCCGTCGGGACGATCCTGTGCGCGTTCGCGACCGAGTACTGGCAGCTGCTGCTGTTCCGCTCGGCGAGCGGGGTCGGCTCCACGATGTTCACGGTCTCGGCGATCGGCCTGCTCATCCGCATCTCGCCGGTGCACCTGCGGGGCCGCGCGTCCGGGCTGTGGGGCACGAGCTTCCTGCTCGGCGGCATCGCGGGCCCGGTGCTCGGCAGCGCGCTCGTGGCGGTGTCGCTGCGCGCGCCGTTCCTGTTCTACGGCTTCGCGCTGGTGCTCACCACGGTGCTCGTGTGGTGGCAGCTGCGGCACTCCGCGCTGGCCTCGCGCCAGGCCGACGACGGCGCGCCCGCGATGACGTTCCGCGAGGCGCTGCGCCACCCCACCTACCGTGCCGCGCTGGCGTCGAACCTCGCCAACGGCTGGGTGGTGCTGGGTGTGCGGATGTCGCTGATCCCGCTGTTCGTCACCGCGGTACTGGCCAAGGACGAGTCGTTCACCGGCATCGCACTGGCGGTGTTCGCGGCGGCCAACGCCGCCGTGCTGCTGCTGGCGGGCCGCTTCGCCGACCGCAGGGGCCGCAAACAGCCCGCGCTGGTGGGGCTCACGTTGCTCGTCGTGGGCATGGTCCTGCTGGGGCTGACCGACGACCCGTGGCTGTTCCTGGCCGCGTCGTTCGTGGCGGGCGTCGGCTCCGGTGCGCTGAACCCGTCGCAGAACGCCGCCGTCGCCGACGTGCTCGGTGCCAAGGCGCGGGGCGGTTCGGTGCTGGCCGGGTTCCAGATGGCCGCCGACGTCGGCGCCGTGCTGGGCCCGCTCGCGGCGGGTGCCATCGCCGAACAGTGGTCCTACACCGCCGCGTTCGTCATCACCGGTGGTGTGGCCGCCGTGGCGCTGGCGCTGTGGGCGTTCGCGAAGGAGACCCTGCCAAGCCGTCAGGAACCCGAGCACACCGCACAGGATGCCGCCACGGACAACTGCTCGGAGACCCGCGCGGGCTGAGCCGCTGGAGCGGCCCAGTGCGTGTCCGGCGCTTCCTACGCGTCGGGCCGCTGCAGCAGGCCCTTGCGGTGGCCGACGAACAGGCCGACACCGACGATGACGATCACGATGAGCGTCACGATCCAGCCCGTGGTGCCGAACGGGTCCGAGGCGCTCGTGGACGCCGCGGAGACGTCGTCGCCGTTGGACTCGCTCGCCGTGGCCGAGGCGACGTCGGCCGACGACGGGATGGTCACCTGGCCCACCGGGCCCGCGCCCGACGCGGCGAGCGCGAAGCCGTAGTCCAGCAGCGCCTCGGCCTGCTCGGCCATGCGCACGGGACGCTGTTCGGAACGCAGGATGATCACCGACAGCCGCGTGCCGTCGCGTTCGGCCGCGCCGGCGTAGGTGTGCCGTGAGTCGTCGGTGAAGCCCGTCTTGCCGCCGAGGAAGCCCTCGTAGCTGCCCCACAGCTGGTTGTCGTTGTAGATGGGGAACGCGGGCTGACCGGTGCCGCCGGGGAAGTCCATGTGCTGCGTGCCGACGGCGTCGGTGTACTCGGGCTGGCGCATCGCGTAACCGAAGATCACGCTCATGTCGTAGGCCGAGGTCATCATCCCCGGTCCGTCCAAACCGGACGGTGTGGCCGCGCGTGTGTCGGTGGCCCCCAGCCGCTTGGCCAGGTCGTTCATCTTCCCGACCGCCGTGGGCACTCCGCCGAGCGCGGTGCCCAGCGCGTGTGCCACGTCGTTGCCCGAGCGCATCAGCAACGCGTGCAGCAGGTCCTCGACGGTGTAGCGCGAACCGGCCACGATGCCGACGCACGTGCACTCCTGGTTGGCGTCCTCGACGGTGGGCACCACGACCTGCTCGGGGGAGAGCTCGTCGATCACCACGAGCGCCAGCAGCGTCTTGATCAGCGACGCGGGCCGCTGCCTGCCGTGCGGGTCCTTCGCGGCCAGCACCTGGCCGCTGTCGAGGTCCTGCACCAGCCAGGCCGCCGCCGGGTCGGGCTGCGGCGGGGCCGGGGCCGTCGGCGGCACGACGACGCCGCACTCGGCCATGCGCTCGCCGCCCGCGGGCTGGTCGGGCACCGGGAGGGGCTCCGGGGACGCCTGTCCCGGCGGTGGCTCCTCCGAGGTGTCGACCGGGGGCGGCGGCAGCAGCTCGTTCGGGCACGAGGCCGGGGGCTGCTCGCGCACGGTCTGCGCGACCGCGGGCAACCCGACCGAGACCAGGAGCCCGGACAGGAGAGTGACGATCAGAACCCGGACGGGAACAGCGCTGCGCACCCGAGAAGGCTAGCTCGGGGGCCGAGATAGATACTGGGCGGTATGCGAATGTCTCGCCGCACGTCACTCTTTCTGCTGGCTTTCGGCGTGTGGTCCTGGGTCATCTGGATCACCTTCGTCAGGAACCTGTGGAACGGGGACAACGCCTGGGCAGCCGACGGCTCGCCCACCACCTTTTTCTGGGTGCACCTGCTGCTCGCCGTGGTGTCGTTCGTGCTCGGCACCGTCATCGGGGTGATCGGCTGGCGCGGCCTGCGCGCCCTGCGTGCGGACCGGAACCGCCCCGCCGACCAGGAGGACGTCAGCAAGCCGTGACCGAGCCACAGCCCCCGTTTCAGCCGTCGGCGCAGCCACAACAGCCACAACAGCCGCAGCAGCCGTTCCAGCCGCAGTACCAGCCACAGGCGCCCGCTCCGAAGTCCCGGCGCGGACCGGTGCTGCTCGGGCTGGTCGCGGGCCTCGTCGTCGGCGGGGGCGGCGTGGGACTGGGCTGGCTGTTCAGCTCCTCCAGCGGCGACGAAGGTGCACAGGCCGACGCCGCGGCCGCGTGCGACATCCTCGACCGCACACCCGAGGTCGACCTGGACGCCGATCTGTCCGGGTTCTTCCGGCTCTCGGCCGCCTCCGCCCTCGCGGCCGCCGCGGCCGAGGTGGACGGCGCCTACGAGCCGGTGAACGGGGCGCTGCGCGAGGTGGGCCAGTACGTCCAGCGCCGCATGGACACCGAGAGCGACGACTTCGTCGCGGCACTGGACGCCGCCCGAGCCGCCTGCTCGGAGCTCTAACCCCTGATGCGGTGAAGGGCACCTTCCGTGCGTTCAACGCACGGAAGGTGCCCTTCACCGCATGTGGCGCAGGCTCGGCGCGGACTCAGATGCGCTTGAACAGCAGCGCGCGCTTGACCTCTTGGATCGCCTTGGTCACCTGGATGCCGCGGGGGCACGCGTCGGTGCAGTTGAACGTCGTGCGGCAGCGCCACACACCCTCGGCGTCGTTGAGGATGTCCAGCCGCTCCTCGGCCCCCTCGTCGCGGGAGTCGAAGATGAACCGGTGCGCGTTGACGATCGCGGCCGGGCCGAAGTACGACCCGTCCGCCCAGTACACCGGGCACGACGAGGTGCAGCAGGCGCACAGGATGCACTTGGTGGTGTCGTCGAAGCGCTCGCGGTCGGCGGCCGACTGGGTCCGCTCGCGCGTCGGCTCGTTGCCGTACGCGATGAGGTACGGCTTCACCGCGCGGTAGGCCTCGAAGAAGGGCTCCATGTCGACGTAGAGGTCCTTCATCGTCGGCAGGCCCTTGATCGGCGCCACCGTGATGGTGGTCTGCTTGCCCTTCTTGGCCAGCAGGTCCTTCACCAGCACCTTGCACGCGAGCCGGTTGATGCCGTTGATCTGCATCGCGTCCGAACCGCAGATGCCGTGCGCGCACGAACGACGGAACGACAGGGTGCCGTCCACATAGTTCTTGATGTTCATCAGCAGGTTCAGCACCCGGTCCGTCGGCAGCGCCGGGACGTCGTAGGACTCCCAGTGCGGCTCGTCGTCGAGCTCCGGGTTGAAGCGCTGGATCTTCACCGTGATGGTGAGCGAGCCCTCCGGCGCCGGGATCTGGGAGGTGTCGTGGACGGGATTCTCAGCTACGGCTGTCATTTCACTTCCTCAGCGGGAACGAGTACGTCGGAAGGCATCAGTACTTGCGCTCCATCGGCTCGTACCGGGTGAAGGTCACCGGCTTGTAGTCCAGCCGGATGTCCGAGATGAACCCGCTCAGGCCCAGCGGGGCGTCCGGGTCGACCTCGTCCGGCAGGATCTTGTACGACATCGAGTGCCGCATGAAGTTGACGTCGTCCCGGTTCGGGTAGTCCTCGCGGGCGTGACCGCCGCGGGACTCCTTGCGGGCCAGCGCCGCGTTGACGAGCAGCTCGGCCAGGTCGAGCAGGAACCCGAGCTCGATCGCCTCGAGCAGGTCGGTGTTGTACCGCTTTCCCTTGTCCTGCACGGCGATCCGGCCGTAGCGCTCCTTGAGCGCCTGCACGTCGGTCAGCGCCTGCTTCAGCGTGTCCTCGGTGCGGTAGACCGCCGCGTTGGAGTCCATCGTCTGCTGCAGCTCGGTGCGGATGTCGGCGACCCGCTCGCCGCCGTGGGCGGTGCGCAGGTGCTCGACCATGCCCTCGACCAGTGTCGCCGGGTTCTCCGGCAGCTCCACGTGCTCGCGGCCGTGCGCGTACTCCGCGGCCGCGATGCCCGCCCTGCGGCCGAACACGTTGATGTCCAGCAGCGAGTTGGTGCCGAGGCGGTTGGCGCCGTGCACCGACACGCACGCGACCTCACCCGCGGCGTAGAGGCCGGGGATGACGTGGTCGTTGTCGCGCAGTGCCTCGCCGTGCACGTTGGTCGGGATACCGCCCATCGCGTAGTGCGCGGTGGGGTACACCGGCACCGGCTCCTCCACCGGGTCCACGCCGAGGTAGGTGCGCGCGAACTCGGTGATGTCGGGCAGCTTGGTCTCCAGCACCTCGGCGCCGAGGTGGGTGCAGTCCAGGTAGACGTAGTCCTTGTTCGGACCGGCGCCCCTGCCCTCGAGCACCTCGAGCACCATCGACCTGGCGACGATGTCGCGCGGCGCGAGGTCCTTGATGGTGGGGGCGTAGCGCTCCATGAAGCGCTCGCCCGACTCGTTGCGCAGGATCGCGCCCTCACCCCGGGCGCCCTCGGTGAGGAGGATGCCCAGCCCGGCCAGGCCGGTCGGGTGGAACTGGTAGAACTCCATGTCCTCCAGCGGCAGGCCCTTGCGCGCGTAGATGCCCATGCCGTCGCCGGTCAGGGTGTGCGCGTTGGACGTGGTCTTGAAGACCTTGCCGAAGCCACCCGTGGCGAACACGATCGACTTGGCCTTGAAGACGTGGATCTCACCGGTCGCGAGCTCGTAGGCGACGGCGCCGGAGGCCACCGGGCCGTCCGGGGTCTCGGTCATGACGATGTCGAGAACGTAGAACTCGTTGTAGAACTCGATGCCGTGCTTGACGCAGTTCTGGTACAGCGTCTGCAGGATCATGTGACCGGTGCGGTCGGCGGCGTAGCAGGAGCGGCGCACCGCGGCCTTGCCGTGGTCACGCGTGTGGCCGCCGAAGCGGCGCTGGTCGATCCTGCCCTCGGGGGTCCGGTTGAACGGCAGCCCCATCTTCTCGAGGTCGAGCACCGCGTCGATGGCCTCCTTGGCCATGATCTCCGCGGCATCCTGGTCGGTGAGGTAGTCGCCACCCTTGACGGTGTCGAAGGTGTGCCACTCCCAGTTGTCCTCTTCGACGTTCGCCAGAGCGGCGCACATGCCACCCTGCGCGGCGCCGGTGTGCGAGCGCGTGGGGTAGAGCTTGGTGAGCACCGCCGTGCGCGCACGCTGACCGGACTCGATCGCGGCGCGCATACCGGCGCCGCCGGCACCGATGATCACCACGTCGTACTTGTGAACCTGCATGATGTCCGAACTCCGTGTGGTGGTGTCAGCTGGCCGAGATGTTGGGATCGAAGGTGAAGATCACCAGCGTTCCGAGCACGAGAATGACGGCCATCGACACGTAGAGCAGCATCTTCAGCCAGAAGCGCGTCGAGTCCTTGCGGGCGTAGTCGTCGATGATCGTGCGCAGTCCGTTGCCGCCGTGCAGCTCGGCGAGCCACAGCATCGACAGGTCCCAGAACTGCCAGAACGGCGAGGCCCAGCGACCGGCGACGAACGCGAAGTTCAGCCGGTGCACACCACCGTCGAGGATGTTCATGATGAAGAGGTGGCCGAGCACCAGCACCACCAGCGCGAGGCCGGAGATGCGCATGAACAGCCAGCTGTAGAGCTCGAAGTTGCTCCGCCGGGCGGCGGGCCTGCGCGGGGCGCGCGGCTTGTCGAGCGCGAGCGCGTCAGCCATCAGTGTCCGCCTCCGAACATTTCGCTGAGCGTGCGCTCGAGCATGAAGTAGGTGCCGGGAATCATCACGACCACCCAGATACCGACGATGCCCCACAGCATGGGTCGCTGGAGCCTCGGGCCCTTCGACCAGAAGTCGACGAGGATGATTCGGATCCCGTTGAGCGCGTGATAGAGCACGGCGCCGACGAGGGCTACCTCGAGCAGGTTGACGAACGGCGTCTTGTAGGTCTCGATGACCTCGTCGTACGCGTTCGGCGACACCCGCACGAGCGCGGTGTCGAGAACGTGGACGAACAAGAAGAAGAAGGTGAGCACGCCGGTGATGCGGTGCAGCACCCAGGACCACATGCCCGGGTCGCCGCGGTAGAACGTTCCGCTCCGGCGTGAGGCGCCAGCCCGATCACTCGCTCCCGCCTCGGCGGCGGTGCTCGCAGTGGTGGACATCGGTGTACGGCCTCCAACGTCACTGATGGACTTAGCCCGGCGGGACCGCGACTTTGCCGTGGTCAGGGTCGTCGAGCGTGGATACGAGGGGATGCTAGACCCGCGCGTACGAGCCGGCTCAACGTCGGGTTGTTGTCTGTGACGGACCAGACACTGAGCACGACAACGGACGTGTCCCAGGTCTCCTCACGGGGAGTTCACCGCGTCGGGTGATCACGACCGTCGTCACCGACAGTGTGTGAATGACTGCGCACGCGGTCCACCAGTAAACATTTGGGTTACGCGGGGTGGCATCCGTATGCCCTCAATCTCACAGAGCGGTACGGTTCGCCAGTCGACCCGGCAGTAGCGCCGGGCCGTTCTCAGTTCGTCCGCGACAACCGCGGGGAGGGAGACACACCGTGCGTCGAAAGCGTGGTGGAGCGCTGGCGGCAATCGCCATGGCCGGCGTGCTGGCTTTGGCCGGCTGTGGAGCGTCCGACGACGGCGGCGACTCCGGCGGAGCATCGGGCGAGCTCAAGATCGGGCTCGCCTATGACATCGGTGGGCGTGGCGACCAGTCGTTCAACGACTCCGCGGCTCGTGGTCTGGACAAGGCCAAAGACGAGTTCTCGATCGAGGCCACCGAGCTCGAGGCCAGCCAGGGCGAGACCGACGCCCAGAAGGAGGACCGGCTCCGGCAGCTCGCCGAGGGCGGGTACAACCCGATCATCGCCGTCGGGTTCGCCTACGCGGGTCCGCTCGGCAAGGTCGCCACGGACTTCCCCGAGGTGAAGTTCGCGATCGTCGACGACTTCACGCCGGGCACCGACGACGGCCCCAACATCGCCAACCTCACCTTCGCCGAGGAGCAGGGCTCGTTCCTCGTGGGTGTCGCCGCGGCGCTCAAGAGCAAGACCGACAGCGTCGGCTTCGTCGGTGGTGTGAACACCCCGCTGATCCAGAAGTTCGAGGCCGGCTACACCGCGGGCGTCAAGGCCGTGACCCCGGACGCCACGGTGCAGGTCAAGTACCTGACCCAGCCGCCGGACTACAGCGGGTTCAACGACCCCGCCAAGGGTGAGACCGCCGCCAACGGCATGCTCGACGCCGACGCCGACGTGATCTACGCGGCCGCCGGTGGCTCGGGCAGTGGTGTCTTCCGTGCCGCGAAGGAGAAGGGCGCCATGGGCATCGGCGTCGACTCCGACCAGTACAACCTCCCGTCGCTGAACGACGTGAAGGACGTGATCATCACCTCGATGGTCAAGAGCGTGGACCTGGCCGTGTACGACTTCATCAAGTCGGTCGACGGCGACTCCTTCAAGGCCGGCAACACGGTCTACGACCTCTCTGACGGTGGCGTGCAGTACGCCACGAGCGGCGGCAAGATCGAGGACATCAAGCCGCAGCTCGAGGAGTACAAGCAGAAGATCATCTCGGGCGAGATCGAGGTTCCTTCGACCACGTAAGCGGAACGCGCGCGTGAGCCGGCGGGCCTGGGGCGACCCCTCGGGCCCGTCGGCTCGCGTGTAGCACCGGCAAGGAGCGTGCACCATCAGCACCAGCGAACCTGCGCTCGCCGTCGAGCTCAGCGGCATCACCAAACGCTTCCCCGGAGTCGTGGCGAACTCCGACGTGAACGTGGCCGTCCGGACCGGAACAGTCCACGCGCTCGTCGGCGAGAACGGCGCGGGCAAGTCGACCCTGATGAAGATCCTCTACGGGATGCAGCGCCCCGACGAGGGCACGATCTCGATCGACGGCTCGCCGACGGACCTCACCACCCCGGCGGACGCCATCGCGGTCGGCATCGGCATGGTGCACCAGCACTTCATGCTCGCCGACAACCTCACCGTCCTCGAGAACGTGGTGCTCGGCGACGAGCCCCGCTCGGGTGGCGGCATCGACTTCAAGGCCGCGCGCACCAAGATCAAGGACATCTCCGCCCGCTACGGGCTCGGCGTGGAGCCCGACCGGCTCGTCGACGAGCTCGGGGTCGGGGAACGCCAGCGCGTCGAGATCCTCAAGGTGCTCTTCCGCGGCGCCCGCATCCTCATCCTCGACGAGCCCACGGCCGTGCTCGTGCCGCAGGAGGTCGACGAGCTGTTCGGCAACCTGCGCGAGCTCAAGTCCGAGGGCCTGACGATCCTGTTCATCTCGCACAAGCTCGACGAGGTGCTCTCGGTCGCCGACGACATCACGGTGATGCGCCGGGGCACCACGGTCGCCAGCGTCAGCCCCGGCGAGGTCACCGCGCGCCAGCTCGCCGAGCTGATGGTGGGCAGTGCGCTGCCCGTGCCGGAGCTGCGCGAGTCCACGGTCACCGAGACGCCGGTGCTCGAGGTCGAGGGCCTCACCGTCACCTCGCCCGACGGCAGGGCGGTGCTCGACGCCATGTCGTTCACCATCCACGCGGGCGAGGTGCTGGGCATCGCGGGTGTCGAGGGCAACGGGCAGGCCGAGCTGGTGGAAGCCCTGATGGGTATCCGCCCGTTGCAGTCGGGCCGGATCATGTTGCAGGACAAGGACATCACCAAGCTCTCGACCCGCAAGCGCCGCGACGCGGGCGTCGGCTACGTGCCCGAGGACCGGCACCGCCAGGGCGTGCTGCTCGAGGCGACGCTGTGGGAGAACCGCATCCTCGGCCACCAGACCAGGGCGCCGAGCGCGCGCGGTCTGCTGCTCAACCGCGCGGGCGCGCGGGCCGACACCGAGCGGATCGTCGAGGAGTACGACGTCCGCACGCCCAGCATCGACGTGGCAGCCGCGTCGCTGTCCGGCGGCAACCAGCAGAAGCTGATCGTCGGCAGGGAGATGAGCGGTGACCCGGTGCTGCTGATCGCCTCGCACCCGACGCGCGGCGTCGACGTCGGCGCGCAGGCCGCGATCTGGGAGCAGATCCGCAAGGCCCGCGCCGAGCACCTCGCCGTGCTGCTGATCTCCGCCGACCTCGACGAACTCATCGGCATGTCCGACAGCCTCGCGGTGATCCTGCGGGGCAAGCTCGTCGCTTCCTACGACCCGACGGCCGTCACGCCGGAGGAACTCGGCTCCGCCATGACCGGTGCGGGGGACGGAGGACCGCATGACTGACCATCGCGCAGCCCTGATCATGCGGGCCGACCGGGCGCGGGTGTCCCGCGAGACAGGGGAGAACTGATGGGAAGGATCTCGCTGCGTTCGGTCGGGCTCGGCCTCGCGGCTCCCGTCGGCGCGCTCGTGTTCGCGCTGCTCGTGTGCGGCGTCATCCTGTCGATCACGGGTCACCCGCCGTTCTCGGTGGCCGAGGACATGATCGGCTCGCTCGAGCGGCCGCGCACGATCGCCAACTCGCTCAACAGTGCCACGACGTACTACCTGTCGGCGGTCGCGGTGGCCATCGGCTTCAAGATGCGGCTGTTCAACATCGGGGTCGACGGGCAGTACCGGCTCGCCGCGATGCTCGCGGCCGCGCTCGCCGGTGCCTCCTTCATGGAGTCGCTGCCGTCGGTGGTGCGCATCCTGCTGACGATCCTCGCCGCGATGCTGGTCGGCGCGGTCTGGTCGGGCATCGCCGGGTTCCTCAAGGTCACGCGCGGCGTGAGCGAGGTCATCTCGACGATCATGCTCAACGCGATCGCGACGGCACTGGTGGCGTTCCTGCTCAACCCCGACCGCCTCGCGGTGACGGTGGCAGGAAGCAACAACATCGGCACGGCGCCGATCACCGAGGGCGGCCAGGTGCCCGGCATCCCCTATTCGGGTTCGTCGTCGGACGTCTACGGACTGGTCGCGCTGGCCGCGGTGGTCGGGGTGGCCTACTGGTTCATGCTCAACCGCACCCGGTTCGGCTTCGACCTCAAGGCGACCGGTGAGTCCGAGTCGGCCGCCGTCGCGAGTGGCGTGAACGTCAAGAAGATGGTGCTGGCGAGCATGCTGCTCTCCGGGGCCGTCGCCGGGCTCGTCGGCCTGCCGCAGCTGCTGGGCGACTCGCACTCGTACGCATTGGACTTCCCCGCGGGCCTCGGCTTCACGGGCATCGCGATCGCGCTGCTCGGCCGCAACCACCCCATCGGCATGGCGTTCGCCGCGTTCCTGTGGGGCGCGCTGGACCAGACCTCGAACGTGCTGGACCTCTCCGGCGTGCCGAAGGAGATCGTCGTGATCATGCAGGGCGTGATCGTGCTGTCCGTCGTGATCGCCTACGAGCTGGTGCGCCGCTACAAGCTCCGGCTCGAGCAGCGCGACGTCGGTCGTGCGCTGGGTACCACCAAGACGCCGGAGGAGGTGCAGGGATGACCGCCAGTGGACTCGCCGTCGGCGTGCAGGACACCGTCGCACCGTCGCGCAGGCGCAGGTCGCCGATGATCTACTTCGCACTGGCCGTCGCCGCGCTCGTCGTGGTGTCGCTGGTGCGCGTGCTCACGGGCGCGGGCAACCTGACCTCCAGCGGAACGGTGGCGGCCGCGCTCACGGCCGCGGTGCCGATCGCGCTGGCCGGTCTGGCCGGGCTCTGGTCCGAACGCGCCGGTGTGATCAACATCGGGCTCGAGGGCATGATGGTGCTCGGCACCTTCGGGGCCGGTCTGTTCGGCTACCAGTACGGCCCCTGGGTGGGCATCGTCGCCGGTGTGGCGCTCGGCGCGGTCGGTGGTCTGATCCACGCCGTCGCCACCGTGACCTTCGGCGTCGACCACATCATCTCCGGTGTGGCGATCACGCTCGCGGCACCGGGACTGACGCTGTTCCTCGCGAAGCTGTACTTCACCGACGCCCCCGGCGGAGGCCAGAAGCAGTCGCCGCCGATCGAGGACGTGCCCCACGTGAGCATTCCGGGGCTGTCGACGCTGCTCGGCGACATCGAGCAGCTGCAGTGGTTCTTCGTGTCGGATCTCGCGGGCCTGCTGCGCGGGCTCACCACGGACGTGTCGCTGCTGACCGTGGTCGCGCTGGTGCTGTTCGTGGCCACCGCGTACGCGCTGTGGCGCACGGCCTTCGGCCTGCGGTTGCGCTCGTGCGGCGAGGCGCCGTTCGCCGCCGAGTCGCTGGGCGTGAACGTCTACAAGTACAAGTACGCCGCCATCACGATGTCGGGTGCGCTGGCCGGGCTGGGCGGGGCGATCCTCGCGGTGGCCTCCAGCCAGTTCCGCGACGGTCAGACCGGTGGCCGCGGCTACATCGGCCTCGCGTCGATGATCTTCGGCAACTGGCGGCCCGGCGGCGTCGCCGCGGGTGCCGGCCTGTTCGGCTACACCGACGCCATGCAGCTGCGTGGCGAGGGCGCCGTGCACGCGCTGCTCCTGCTGCTCGGCATCGCGCTGCTCGTGCTCGCCGTGGTGCAGCTGAGGGGCAAGCGCTACGCGGTGGCGAGCGTGGCGACCGTCATCGGTGTGCTGTTCATCGTGTGGTTCGCGCTCTCCGACCAGGTGCCGCCCGAGCTCGTCAGCGCCGCGCCGTACGTGGTGACGCTGCTGGTGCTCTCGCTCGCGGCACAACGATTGCGCGTACCCAAATGGATCGGCCGTACCTATCGCAGGGGCGAGGGCGGATGAGCGCGGCCGCGCCCGACTGGCAGGCGCTGAGGCAGGAGGCGGTGCGTGCGGCTCAGCTGGCGTACGCGCCGTACTCCGGCCTGCAGGTGGGCGTCGCCGGTCTCGTCGACGACGGCAGGCTGGTGACGGGCTGCAACGTCGAGAACGCGTCGTACGGCCTCGGGCTCTGCGCCGAGTGCACGATGGCGGGGCAGCTGCGCCTGTCCGGAGGCGGCAGGCTCGTGGCCGTCGCGTGCCGCAGTGGTGCCGGTGACCTGCTGATGCCGTGCGGCCGGTGCAGGCAGATCCTGTTCGAACTCGGTGGCGCGAGCTGTCTGGTCGACACACCGAGCGGTGTTCTGCCGATGTCACAGGTGTTGCCCGACGCTTTCGGGCCCGCCGACCTTCCGGGGTGAGTGCCATGGAACCGTTCGCCGCTGTCGACGTCATCCGCGCCAAGCGGGATGGGCAACGGCTCTCCTCCGAGCAGATCGACTGGGTCGTCGACGCCTACACGCGCGGCATCGTGGCCGAGGAGCAGATGGCCGCGCTCGCCATGGCCGTGTTCCTCAACGGCATGGACTCCGCCGAGACGGCCCGCTGGACCGGAGCGATGATCGACTCCGGCGAGCGGCTGTCGCTGCACGTGGCGAGGCCGACGGTCGACAAGCACTCCACGGGCGGGGTCGGCGACAAGATCACGCTGCCGCTGGCCCCGCTCGTGGCCGCGTGCGGCGCCGCGGTTCCGCAGCTGTCCGGCAGGGGCCTCGGGCACACCGGCGGGACGCTCGACAAGCTCGAGTCCATCCCGGGCTGGCGGGCCGAGCTGTCGGCCGAGGAGATCGGCAGGCAGCTCGCCGAGATCGGCGCCGTGGTGTGCGCGGCGACGCCGACGCTGGCTCCCGCCGACCGCAAGCTCTACGCGCTGCGCGACGTCACCTCCACCGTGGAGTCGGTGCCGCTCATCGCCAGCTCGATCATGAGCAAGAAGATCGCCGAGGGTTCCGGCGCGCTGGTGCTTGACGTCAAGGTCGGCTCGGGCGCGTTCATGAAGACCGAAAAGCAGGCGCGGGTGCTGGCCAGGTCGCTGGTCGACATCGGCGCCGCGCACGGGGTGGCCACCACGGCACTGCTGACCGACATGAGCACCCCGCTTGGGTCGGCGGTCGGCAACGCGGTCGAGGTCGCCGAGGCCGTCGAGGTGCTCAAGGGCGGCGGGCCCCCCGACGTCGTGGAGCTGACGCTGGCGCTGGCGAGGGAGATGCTCACCCTCGCCGGGCTGTCCCACCTGGACGCCGAGGAGGCGCTGGCGTCGGGAGAGGCTTACGAGACGTGGTGCCGGATGATCCGCGCGCAGGGCGGCGATCCCGACGCGGAGCTGCCCAAACCCGCTCACGTGCACGTGGTGGAGGCCTCGGAGACCGGTGTCCTCACGCGGCTCGACGCCTACGCGGTCGGCCTGGCCGCGTGGCGGCTGGGAGCCGGCAGGGCTCGCAAGGAGGACCCGGTCCAGCTCGCCGCCGGCATCCGGTGCCTCGCCAAACCCGGTGAGCGCGTCGAGCGGGGGCGGCCGCTGCTGGAACTGCACACCGACACCCCCGACGCCGTCGCGGGAGCTCTCGCGGCGTTGCAGGGCGCCTACGACATCGGCGAGCACAACCCCGGACACGACGATGCCCCCGCCGTGGGCGAGGGCACAGTCCTTGACGTGATCCGCGGCTAACACACCCCGGATGCGGTGAAGGGCACCTTTACTGCGTTGAACGCAGTAAAGGTGCCCTTCACCGCATCGTCAGCTGCGCGGGGACTCAGTCCTCGGCGTCGGCTTCCGAACCGTTGGTCTTGGCCTTCGACTCGGGGCCCTTCTGCGCGCGGCCGTTGCGGCGCCGCGGCTGCCGGGGAGCGGGCGGAGCGACGGCCACGGTCTGCGGGGCGGGCCCGCCGCCGAGCATCAGCTCCGCGAAGGTCGCCATGGCCTCGTCGAGCTGACCGCCGATGCGACGCTCGGACTCCTCGTTGCTCTTGCGCACCACGGAGCTGAAGTAGTCGTTGTCCGGCTGCTTCGAGAGCGTGCCCTCCACCTTGGCGAGCCCGGACTTCACCGAGCCGTCGAGGTCGCCGATCCGGGCCGTGAAGCCCTCCTCGACCTTGTCGAGCCTGGCGGTCACGTCGTCGAGCTTGCCGGTGACCTGCTCGAGGCGCTGGCCCAGGTTGTCGAGGCGCTCCGAGGAGTCCACCATCTCGGCGGTCTCGGTCAGGGCCGTGCGCAGCGTCTCGGTGCTGTTGCCGATCCGCTCCTTGGTGTCGGAGTCGAGCCGCTCGACGCGCTCCTTGACACCGGACTCCAGCGTGTCGATGCGCTCGCGCACCGGGCCGCCGACCGTGCTGGGCATCGCGTCCAGCTTGTCGTCCTGCTTGTCCAGGTGGCTGCCGAGCTCGTCGAGCCTGCGGTGGATGTTCTCGAGCTTGTCCTCGAGACCGTCCATGCGGCCCGCCACGCCCTCGAACCGGGCCGCGACGCCGTCGAGCCTTCCGTCGAGCTGGGCGAAGGGCTTCGCCAGCTTGTCGACGATGGACTCCACCGCCCTCGCGACGTCGGCGATGGCGTTGTCCTGCGCTTCGAGCCGGGTCATGGCCTCGTCGAGGCGCTCGGCCAGCACGCTGACCTCGGTGCGGTCGGGCAGCTCGGACAGCCGCTTGCGCACAGCTCCGAGCGAGTCGACCGGAGCGAGCCGGGCGTAGATGTCATCGAGCGCGTCGAAGATCTGCTGCTGCTCGCTCTCCCGGACTTCGGCCGCGCGCACCAACATGTTGCGCATCCGGTCGAACGACGGAGCTGCGAGGTGGTTGTCAGTCGTCACTGCGGTTGTCCTTCATCGGCGGGGAAAAGGAGATGGGACGTGGGCGGAAGCTTATCTACCGCGCAATTGCTCTGCGTATCGCCCCCGTGAATTCGGCATCGACGTGCAACTCCGATGGCCGAATAACGAATTGGTCAACCGGGCTGAGTGTTAGGTCGAAGGTGAGACTCGACGGCCACCCAGGTGACCGGTCGCGTTGCCCCGGTGGTCAGGGTGCGCGCGGGTACCGTCGACGCATGTCGACGAGAACCGCCCTTACCGCGCAGGACCTGCGCAGGGCTCCGAAGGTGCTGCTCCATGACCACCTGGATGGCGGGTTGCGCCCGCGCACGGTCGTTGAGCTGGCCGAATCCACCGGTTACGAGGGGCTGCCCACCACCGACGTCGCCGAGCTCGGCCGGTGGTTCCGGGCCGCGGCGAACTCCGGATCGCTGGAGTCGTACCTGGAGACGTTCGCGCACACGTGCGGCGTGATGCAGACCGAGGACGCGCTGATCCGCGTCGCCGCGGAGTGCGTGGAGGACCTCGCCGACGACGGCGTCGTCTACGCGGAGGTCCGGTACGCGCCGGAGCTCTTCGTCGAGCGCGGTCTCTCACTCGACCAGGTGATTAAGGCTGTTCAGGCCGGTTTCACGGAGGGTGAGCGCCGCGCGGAGGAGAAGGGCACGCCGATCCGCACCGGCACACTGCTCTGCGCGATGCGCCAGCACGCGCGGGCGGCGCAAATCGCCGAACTCGCGGTGCGCTATCGCGATGCCGGTGTCGTGGGATTCGATATCGCGGGACCCGAGGCCGGTTTTCCTCCCACCCGCAATCTCGACGCTTTCGAATACATGCGCGTGAACAATGCGCATTTCACCATTCATGCCGGCGAGGCATTCGGGCTCGCGTCGATCTGGGAGGCCATTCAGCACTGCGGCGCGGAGCGGCTCGGCCACGGTGTGCGCATCGTCGACGACATCAAGACCTCCGCCGACGGCGAGGTTCAACTGGGCAGGCTCGCGGCGTATGTCCGGGATCGTCGCATCCCGTTGGAGATCTGCCCTTCGTCCAATGTGCAGACCGGTGCCGCGGACTCGATCGCCGAACATCCCATCGGACTGCTCGCGAAGCTGCGCTTTCGCATCACGGTCAACACCGACAACCGGCTGATGAGCGGTTGCTCGATGTCCTCGGAGTTCGCCGCGCTGTCGGAGGCCTTCGGCTTCGGCTGGGCCGACGTCCAGTGGTTCACGATCAACGCCATGAAATCCGCGTTCATCGATTTCGATCAACGGCTGGACCTGATCAATAAGGTCATCAAACCGGGCTACGCCGCTCTGCTCTGACGTCCTCCCGGCCGGCAACGCATAACCTTGCGTTGCTTAGCCATGCGAAGTAAAGTCCACTATATAAGAGTCAATTCTCATATGGTGGGACGGAATGACGGACGTTGGGCAGCACGCCATCGGTCGCAGGCGCTGGCTGATCCTCGGGCTCGGGCACGCCGCGCAGACGGCGAGCTGCTCGTTCCTCTACGGCATCCCGTTCCTCGTCCCCGCGATGAGCGAGGCCGAAAACCTCTCATTGAGTGAAGCCGGGGCCGTGGTGGCTGCACCGAGTATCGGGCTGCTGCTGACGCTCATCGCGTGGGGCGCGGCGGCCGACCGCTACGGCGAGCGCCTGATCATGGCCCTCGGTCTCGGTTCCTCGGGTGTGCTGCTGCTCGTCGCTGGCCTCGGCACACACTCGCTCGCGGCGTTGTTCGCGCTGCTCGTCGTGGCCGGCGCCTGCACGGCGTCGGTCAACGCCGCGAGCGGACGCGTCGTGATGGGCTGGTTCGGCGCGCACGAGCGCGGCATGGCGATGGGCATCAGACAGACCGCGCAACCGCTCGGCGTCGGCGTCGCCGCGCTCGCCCTGCCCCCGCTGGCCGAACACGGCGGGTTCCGGGTGGCGATCGTGTTCCCCGCGGTGTTCTCGCTCGTCGTCGCACTGCTCGTCGCGTGGCTCGTCACCGACCCGCCCCGGCCCGCGAAGGACCCGAGCGGCCCCGCACCGGTGTCGCCCTACCGCTCACCCGCGCTGTGGCGACTGCACGGGGCCAGCACGCTACTCGTCATCCCGCAGTTCACCGTCTCGACGTTCGCGCCCATCTACCTCGTCGCGATGCACGGCTGGAGCCCGCTGTCCGCGGGCTGGTTCCTCGCCGTGGTGCAGGGGCTCGGCGCGCTCGGCAGGCTCGCCACGGGGTACTGGTCCGACCGCGTCCGCAGCAGGATGCGCCCCATGCGGGTGCTCGCGGTGGCCAGCGCGGCGGTGATGCTGCTCGTCGCACTGGGCGACGTCAGCTGGCCGTGGCTCGTCGTGCTGGCACTCGTGCTCGCGGGCGTCATCACGGTCAGCGACAACGGCCTCGGGTTCACGGCCTCGGCCGAACTCGCGGGCATCTCGTGGGCGGGCAGGGCGATGGGCGCGCAGAACACCGCGCAGAACATCGCGGCCGTGCTCACGCCGCCGCTGCTCGGCTTGGTGATCGGCGAGTCGCACTACGCGTCCGCGTTCGCACTCGTCGCCCTGTTCCCGGTGGCCGCGATCTGGCTCACTCCGGTCCGTGCCGAACCGGAGCACCGCTGAGCGGATCCTCAGTTGAGGTTGATCCGGTCCTCGAAGGTCTCGACCACTGCCCGCCACGCCTTCTGCTCGGCGTCGAACGGCGGGCTCGGGGCCAGGCGCGTCGGGTCGGGCCGCAGTACGAACGACACCAGCCAGCCCAGGCTCTCCGAACTCGACAGTGCCGAGGCGACGCTGTCGTCACCCGCCCAGTCGGCAGCATCGGTGACCAGTTCCACGGCCAGTTCGAGCTGCGTCGGGTCGATCGCGTCGAGTCCCTCGGCGATGTCCTCGTCGAGCCCGGTGATCACGTAGGTGTTGTCGGGGTCGACCTCGATCTCGAGCTCGCCCGCCGTCGCCTTCGTCAGCACCTCGTCCCAAGTGGACACGTCGGCGAGGTCGGTGTCGGCGAACTCGCCGCCGTCGGCGAGCTTGCGCGCGAGCGCCTTCTCGGAGCCGAACACCTCGATGGTGCCGTCGGAGCCGAGGAAGATCGGTTCGTCGTCGAGGTAGCAGCGAAGGGTGAAGTACTCCTTCTCCGACAGCACGATCTTGATCGGGTCGATGCCGACCTCGGCCCAGAAGCCCACCGGCTCCTCGGCGTCGTCGTCCTCGTCGGTGGATTCGGAGTCGGAGTCGATCTCGTCCAGGTCGTCACCGTCGGACTCGGTGTCCACACCGGCCTCGGCCTCGGCCGACTCCTCGTGGAACGCGGCGAGCTCCTCGGCCGTCTGGTCGAGCGTCGTGGCGTCGACCTCGGGAACGGTCACCAGCTCGTCGATCTTGTCGAGAATGACGTCCCACTTCTCGGAGACGGTCTCGGACAGGTCGTTCCACAGGCGCGCGCCCTCACGACCGGTGAACGGCAGCTGACCCTGGTCGAGCAGCGAGAAGCCCTCGCAGCCGTCGAGGATCTCGTGCACCTCGTCGAGCTCGCACACGTCGGCGAGCGAGCGGACGATGCCGACGATCTCCGCCAGCTCGGCCAGCGTCCACGAGTCGGGCTGCTCCGCGACCATCTCCGGAACGCCGACCAGGTCGAAGGAGTGGTCGTCGTCGGGGATCAGCTCGGGCACGTTCAGTTCCGGCACGGCCTCCCACGCGGGGTGGTCGACGAGGTCGTGCTGCTCCGCGGTGCGCACGAACGCGGCGAGGTGCGCCGCGTCGGGGAACGCGTAGAGGTCGTCCTCGTCACCGAGGAATGCCTCCCACTCCTCGCCGTCCTCTCGCCATCGTGGCGCCCACAGGGTCACCAGATCGCCTTGTGGCAGCCCGAGCTCGATCGGGATAATGTCCTGTGCCATTCCGCCCTCCGGAAACACCCTGTGCTCGTGCCGACCCGATTAGTGCCGAACCGAACGCGACAGGCGAAAGCCTACGGGTTCCGACCTCGGGCCGCGATCACCCCCGGTACCCGTTCGCCGGGCCGGAGGGCCGCCAGGCACGATCGGGAGCACGATGACTGACTTCCTCACTGACCAGCTGCCCGCCGACGCGGACCCCGACGCGCTGTTCGACGCGTTCTCCACCTGGACCTCACAGCGTGGCCTCGAGCTGTATCCGGCACAAGAGGAAGCGCTGATCGAGGTCGTCTCGGGCGCCAACGTCATCCTCTCGACGCCGACCGGTTCGGGAAAAAGCCTGGTGGCGGTGGGTGCGCACTTCACGGCGCTCGCGCACGGCAAGCGGAGCTACTACACCGCGCCCATCAAGGCGCTGGTGTCGGAGAAGTTCTTCTCGCTCATCGACATCTTCGGCGCCGACAACGTCGGGATGATGACCGGCGACTCGAGTGTGAACCCCGATGCGCCGATCATCTGCTGCACGGCCGAAATTCTGGCGAACATCGCGTTGCGCGACGGCGCCGAGGCCGACGTCGGTCAGGTCGTCGCCGACGAGTTCCACTTCTACTCCGAGCCGGACCGGGGCTGGGCCTGGCAGGTGCCGCTGCTGGAGCTGCCGCACGCACAGTTCGTGCTCATGTCGGCCACGCTCGGCGACGTCACCTTCTTCGAGAAGGACCTCACGCGGCGGACGGGCAAGCCGACGTCCGTGGTCACCTCGGCGCAGCGTCCCGTTCCGCTGACGTTCCGTTACGCACTGACCCCGATGCACGAGACGGTGTCGGAGCTGCTGCACGGTGGTCAGGCTCCCGTCTACGTCGTGCACTTCTCCCAGGCCGCGGCCGTGGAGCGGGCGCAGGCGCTGATGAGCATCAACGTCACCACGCGCGCGGAGAAGGACGCCATCGCCGAGGCGATCGGCGCCTTCCGGTTCTCGGCGGGCTTCGGCAAGACGCTGTCCCGGCTGGTGCGCCACGGCATCGGCGTGCACCACGCCGGGATGCTGCCCAAGTACCGGCGGCTCGTCGAACAGCTCGCGCAGGCGGGGCTGCTCAAACTCATCTGCGGCACCGACACCCTCGGCGTCGGCATCAACGTCCCCATCCGCACGGTCGTGCTCTCGGCGCTGACGAAGTACGACGGCGTTCGGCAGCGCCACCTCAAGGCCAGGGAGTTCCACCAGATCTCGGGCCGCGCCGGCCGCGCGGGCTACGACACCGACGGCTACGTCGTGGTGCAGGCGCCCGACCACGTCATCGAGAACGCGAAGGCGCTCGACAAGGCGGGCGACGACCCGAAGAAGAAGCGCAAGATCGTGCGCAAGAAGGCTCCGGAGGGCTTCGTCAACTGGACGGAGAGCACCTTCGACCGGCTCGTCGCCGCCGAGCCGGAGCCGCTGACGTCGAGCTTCGCCGTCAGCCACTCGATGTTGCTCAACGTGATCTCGCGGCCGGGCAACGCCTTCGACCACATGCGCCACCTCCTCGAGGACAACCACGAGGAACGGCCCGCGCAGCGCAGGCACATCCTGCGGGCGATCGCCGTGTACCGCGCGCTGCTCGCCGCCGGCGTCGTCGAGCAGCTGTCCGAGCCGGACGAACAGGGCCGGACCGTGCGGCTCACCGTCGACCTGCAGTTCGACTTCGCGCTCAACCAGCCGCTGTCGCCGCTCGCGCTCGCCTCCGTGGAGCTGCTCGACCCGGAGTCGCCGACGTACTCACTCGACGTGGTGTCCATCGTGGAGTCCACGGTGGACAACCCGAGGCAGGTGCTCGCGCAGCAGCAGTTCAAGGCGCGCAACGAGGCCATCGCCGCGATGAAGGCCGAGGGCATCGAGTACGAGGAGCGCATGACGCTGCTCGAGGACGTCACCTACCCGAAGCCGCTCGAGGAGCTGCTGGCGGCCGCGTACTCGCGCTACCGGCAGGGGCATCCGTGGGTCGCCGACTACGAGCTCGCGCCGAAGGCCGTGGTGCGGGACATGTACGAGCGCGCGATGAACTTCGTGGAGTACATCGGGTTCTACGGGCTGGCCCGGTCCGAGGGCGTGCTGCTGCGCTACCTCGCCGACGCCTACGACGCGCTGCGCCGGACCGTGCCCGACGACGCCAAGACCGAGCCGCTGCAGGACCTCATCGAGTGGCTCGGCGAGCTGGTGCGGCAGGTCGACTCGAGCCTGCTGGACGAGTGGGAGGCGCTGCGGCATCCGGAGGAGGTCGGCGAGCGCCCGCACGGCGTGCCCGAGGGGCCACCTCCGGTGACGCGCAACGAGCGGGCGTTTCGCGTGCTGGTGCGCAACGAGCTGTTCCGCAGGGTGGAGCTCGCCGCCCGGCGGGACTACGAGACGCTCGGCTCGCTCGACGCGGCGTCCGGCTGGGACGCCGACGCGTGGGAGGAAGCGATCGAGGCGTACTTCGACGAGTACGCCGAGCTGGGCACCGGTCCGAACGCGCGCGGCCCGGCCCTGCTCATGATCGAGCAGGAACAGGACGTGTGGCGGGTGCGGCAGATCCTCGACGACCCGGAGGGCGACCGCGACTGGGGCATCAGCGCCGAGGTCGACCTGGCCGCCTCGGACGACGAGGGCGCGGCGGTGATCCGAATAAAGTCGGTCAACCAACTCTGACCGAACCCCCGCCGCGCCCCGCGCGAGTCCCCCGCCCAGGCACGCGAGTCCCCCACTCGGGCACGCGAGTTCCCCGCCGGGAACGGCTCGGACACGCGAGTTCTCCGCTTATGACTGCGAGTCCCGCACTCGGGCGCGAGTTCCCCGCTCAGGCACGCGAGTCCCCCGCTGGGGACGGCTCGCACCCGCGAGTTCCACGCTTCGGTCGGCAGCTGCCGCCTCGGCTGCGGTACTACTGCCCGCGCTCCAGGCCCGGAACCAGCGCGCGCCGCTCAACGCCCAGGTTGTCGACACTTGCTCGGTTCGTCGAATCGTCCGACCTGGCGCCGCGGGCCCGCTCCGGAACGCAGAACTCGCGCACTGGAGCGGGGGACTCGCGGACTGGAGCGGGGGACTCGCGCGCCCGAGCGGGGGACTCGCGCGGCATCAGACTCCCTGGGGGTGCCAGACCGTTTTCGGCTCCAGGTAGCGGCGCAGGCGCGCGATGTCCGGGCGGCGGGTCCAGTCAGGCTCGTCCTCCGGCACGGCCAGCACCCGCTTCACGGTGCCCGCGGCCTCGCGCGCGATCTCGACGCGGCCCAGCGGGCCTGCTCCCGTCGGGTCGAGCGCGTTGACGTCGCCGTGCGAGGCCAGCCACGGGCCGAGCTCGCTCGCCTTGCCGGTCAGCACGTTGACCACACCCGCGGGCACATCCGACGTCGCGAGCACCTCCGACAGCGTGATCGCGGGCAGCGGCCGGTCGGCGCTGCTCACCACCACCGCGGTGCAGCCGGTCGCCAGCACCGGCGCCACCACGCTCACCAGGCCGAGCAGCGACGACTCCTGCGGCGCGAGTACCCCGACGACCCCGGTCGGCTCCGGCACGGTGAACGAGAAGTACGGCCCCGCCACCGGGTTGGCCGCGCCGAGCACGGTCGCGATCTTGTCCGTCCAGCCCGCGTACCAGACCCACCTGTCCACGGCGGCGTCCACAACGGACTGGGCCTTGCGCGCGGGGAGTCCCTCGGACGCCGCGACCTCGGCCGCGAACTGCTCCCGGCGGCCCTCCAGCACCTCGGCGACCCGGTACAGCACCTGGCCCCGGTTGTAGGCGGTCGCGCCGGACCAGCCGCCGAAGGCCTTGCGCGCGGCGACCACCGCGTCGCGCACGTCCTTGCGCGAGGCGTGCGAGGCGTTGGCGAGGAACGCGCCCTTCGAGTCGGTCACCGGGTAGGTGCGGCCGGACTCCGAGCGCGGGAACTTGCCGTCGACGTAGAGCTTGTACGTCTTGGCGACGGAGATCCTGTTGTCAGACATCGAGATACGCCTCCAGTCCGGTCCGGCCGCCCTCGCGCCCGAAGCCCGACTCCTGGTATCCGCCGAAGGGGGCGGTGGGATCGAACCGGTTGAACGTGTTGGCCCACACCACGCCCGCGCGTAGCTGGTTCGCCGCCCACAGGATCCGGGAGCCCTTCTCGGTCCAGATCCCGGCCGACAGCCCGTACGGGGTGTTGTTGGCCTTGGCGATGGCCTCGTCGGGCGTGCGGAACGTGAGCACCGACAGCACCGGCCCGAAGATCTCCTCGCGCGCGATCCGCATCGACTGCTCGACGTCCGAGAACACCGTCGGCGCGAAGAAGAAACCGCGCTCCGGAACCGGGCACGGGCTGGTCCAGCGCTGCGCGCCCTCGGCGTCGCCGGACTCGGCGAGCTCGCGGATCTTGGCCAGCTGCTCGGCCGAGTTCACGGCGCCGATGTCGGTGTT
Source organism: Prauserella cavernicola (assembly GCF_016595675.1). GTDB lineage: Bacteria > Actinomycetota > Actinomycetes > Mycobacteriales > Pseudonocardiaceae > Prauserella_A > Prauserella_A cavernicola. The sequence goes on from NZ_JAENJH010000016.1 coordinate 63,704, forward strand.
CTTGTCCAGCGGGTCGCCGAGTCGCAGTGTCGAGACGCGGTACCGCAGCTTCTCCAGCAGTTCATCCACAACGGACTCCTGCGCGAGCAGCCGCGAACCGGCGCAGCACACGTGGCCCTGGTTGTAGAAGATGCCGTTGACGATGCCTTCGACGGCCTGGTCGAGCGGGGCGTCGTCGAACACGATGTTGGCGGCCTTGCCACCCAGTTCCAGCGTGAGCCGCTTGGACGTGCCCGCCACCGAGCGCTGGATCAGCTTGCCGACCTCGGTCGAGCCGGTGAAGGCGATCTTGTCGACGCCAGCGTGCTCCACCAGCTCGGAGCCGATGTCGCCCGCGCCGGGCAGGATGTTGACGACGCCGGGCGGCAGGTCGGCCTGCTGGCAGATCTCGGCGAACACCAGCGCCGTCAGCGGCGTGGTCTCGGCGGGCTTGAGCACCACCGTGTTGCCGGTCGCCAGCGCGGGCGCGATCTTCCACGCGAGCATCAGCAGCGGGAAGTTCCACGGGATGATCTGCCCTGCCACGCCGAGCGGCTGCGGGTCGGGACCGTAGCCCGCGTAGTCGAGCTTGTCGGCCCAGCCCGCGTGGTAGAAGAAGTGCGCCGCGGCGGTGGGCACGTCGGAGTCGCGCGACTCCTTGATCGGCTTGCCGTTGTCCAGCGTCTCCAGCACCGCCAGCTCGCGCGAGCGCTCCTGGATGAGCCGCGCGATGCGGAACAGGTACTTGGCGCGTTCGGCGCCGGGCATCTTGCGCCACGTCTTGTCGTAGGCCTTGCGGGCGGCCTTCACGGCGACGTCCACGTCGGAGGAGGACGCGGTGCCGACCTCCGTGAGCACCTCCTCGGTGGCCGGGTTGATGCTCTTGAGCGGTTCACCGCCGCCGTCGACGAACTCTCCGCCGATGAACGGCCGGTAACTCTCCTTGAGTCGCGCGATCTCGCGCGACTCCGGCGCGGGCGCGTACTCCCACATGCTCATGTCAGTCCACCGTCACATACTTGGGGCCGCTGTAGTGGCCGTCGAGCTGGGTGCGCCGCTGCAGCAGCAGGTCGTTGAGCAGGCTGGAGGCGCCGAAGCGGAACAGCGAGGGCGTCAGCCATTCCGGACCGGCCACCTCGTGCACCGCGACGAGGTAGCGGATCGCGTCCTTGGTGTTGCGGATGCCGCCGGCGGGTTTCACGCCGCGCAGCTCGCCGGTCGAGACGTACCAGTCGCGCACGGCTTGCAGCATCACGTGCGTCACCGGCAGGGTCGCGGCGGGGGAGACCTTGCCGGTGGAGGTCTTGATGAAATCGCCGCCCGCGAGCAGCGCGAGCCAGGACGCCCTGCGCACGTTGTCGTAGGTCGCCAGCTCGCCGGTCTCGAGGATGACCTTGAGGTGCGCGGTGTTGCCTGCTGCCGCACAGGCTTCTTTGACGGCCTGGATCTCGTCGAACACCTGTCCGTAGCGGCCCTCGAGGAACGCGCCGCGGTCGATCACCATGTCGACCTCGGAGGCGCCGGAGTTCACGGCCAGTGCCACGTCGGTGAGCTTGACCTCCCGGCTCGAGCGGCCCGACGGGAAGGCGGTGGCCACGCTCGCCACCCCGATGCCGGTGCCCGTCAGCGCCCCGACCGCGGTGGACACGAGATCCGGGTAGACGCACACGGCGGCGACCCGCGGCGTGTCCGGCCGGTCGGGGTCGGGGCGGCGCGCCTTGGCGGCCAGCGCCCGCACCTTTCCGTGCGTGTCCGCGCCCTCGAGCGTCGTCAGGTCGACCATGGAGATGGCCGTGTCGATCGCCCAGAGCTTGGAGCCCTTCTTGATGCTGCGGGTGCCGAGGCCCGCGGCCCGCTGTTCGACGCCGACCTGGTCGACGCCGGGCAAGCCGTGCAGGAACCGGCGCAGGCTCGTCTCGTCGCGGGTGGCGTCGGAGAGCTCGGCCGGCAAGGTGGGTGTTGCCATGCGCACGAGCGTAACCGGACGCCGTGGATCAGCGCCCTGGAACAGCCGTGGTCGCGACGGCGGGGCCGAGGATGCGCCTGCGCGGTTCCCCAGCGCGTTGCGGCTATTGCTCGATCTGCTTCTTTTTGGGCTCTCGGGGCAAACGCTTGATCTCGACGGCACCCCAGAAGGCGAAGCCGTTGATCTTGACGGTGGGCGCGTCGGCAGGGACCTCGTCCTCGGGGCGCGCGTTCTTCTTGTCGACGGTCTCGAAGGCGCCCATGAAACCGATGCCGGTCACCTCGACGTGGATGTCGTCGGGCACCGTGATCTCGACCCCGCCCATGATCGCGACCGCGGTGATGGTGGAGTGCTTCTCCGCGAACCGCGCCTTGCGCAGGTCGATCTCGGTGCCACCCCAGAAGGCGAAGCTGTTGTGCTGCGGCGGCAGCACCCAGTTGCCCTTGCGGGTGGCGCCGGACATGATCGCGATCGAGGTGGTGGAGCCGGGCTTGCCGCCGATGCGGGCTTCGGGCGGCAGGGCCTGCTGCGCGACCACGGGCAACTGTCCCGGCTGCGGGGCGGGCTGGATTCCGGGGAGGTCCTCCAGCACCGGTTCCAGCTCGCCGAGGGTCTTGGCCCCGTACACGGTGCCGAGCCGTTCCTCGAGCTCGGCCATGGTGATTCGGCCTTCACCCATCGCGTTGTGCAGTACCTGCGCAACCCGTTCGCGGTCGGCGTCCGACGCGCGGAGTTGTTTCGGATCGCGCGCCCCAGGCTGTTCCGTCACCAGTACACCCTAGCGATGACCGTCACCTGGCTCGACACCATCGTCGCTGATTAGGGTGTCGGGTCATGGATGTCGTCGTGGTCGAACACCCGCTGGCCCGCGCACGCCTGTCCACGATGCGTGACGCCCGCACCGACAGTGCGGCGTTCCGCGCGGCTCTGCACGAGCTGACCGTGATGCTGGTGTACGAAGCCACGCGCAACGCGCCGCTGGTCACCGAGCGCATTCACACGCCGGTGGCCCGCACCGACGCGTACCGCCTCGCGAACCCGCCGCTGCTGGTTCCGGTGCTGAGGGCCGGCCTCGGCATGGCCGACCAGGCGCACAAGCTGATCCCCGACGCGCAGATGGGCTTCGTCGGCCTGGCGCGCGACGAGGAGACGCTGCAGCCGACGCCGTACATGGTGTCGCTGCCGGAGTCCCTGGCGAAGCGGCCCGTGTTCGTGCTGGATCCGATGCTCGCCACCGGCGGTTCGATGGAGTACACGATCCGCCTGCTCACCGAGCGCGGCGCCACCGACGTCACGGCGGTGTGCGCGCTGGCGGCCCCCGAGGGCGTCAAGCACCTCGAGGACTCGGGGCTGCCGGTGCGCGTCATCACCGCGAGCATCGACGAGCGGCTCAACGATTCCGGGTTCATCGTGCCGGGCCTCGGCGATGCCGGGGACCGGCAGTACGGCACCGTCTAGGAACGGCGCCAGCCGTTGGCGTTGGCCCTGATGGCAGGCTCGTAGGCGCGGCAGAAGTTGATCTCGCGCGGCAGCGTCTCGTTCAGTTCCAGCGAGACGAGCCCGTGCGCGCAGCCCCAGAAGCTCATCGCGATCACCTCGACCGGGACGTCCGCGAGCGCCTTGGTCGCGATGCCGTCGGAGACCACGTCCCACAGGGGCCGCAGCGCGTCCATCGCCAGCTTGCTCGCCTCGTCGTTGGGCTCGAACCCGGGCACCGCGTTGCTGAACATGACGGAGTAGAGGCGGCGGTCGGCCAGCGCGCTGTCGCGGTACGCCAGCCCGAGCCGCACCACGTCCTCCACGGCGTCGCCGGTGCGGGAGACCGAACGCAGCCGCCGGTCGAAGTGCCGGAAGCCCTCCGAATAGAGGGCGTTGACCAGGTCGGGCTTGCTGCCGAAGAGGGAGTACACCGCCGTCGTCGACGTCTCCGCCGCCGCGGCGAGCCTGCGCAGGCTCAGCGCCTTGGCCCCCTCCGCGGCGAGCAGCTCGCTCGCGCGGTCGAGCAGTCGTACTCGCAATGCCTCGTCGTGTGTCCTCGGGCGTGGCATGTCGATCACCATAACGGGACGGTGTTACGGAACCGGATGAACACCTCCCGCTCCGGAGTTGACCTGGAGTGCGCTCCAGGTCGTACGGTCGATTTCATGAGCTACTCGATAGCGGAGGCCGCGCGACGTAGCGGGTTGTCGATCGACACCCTCCGGTACTACGAGCGCATCAAGCTGCTCGAGCCTCCCGCGCGGGACACCGCGGGCAGGAGGGCCTACTCCGAGGAGGACCTGGCCTGGCTGAGCTTTCTGACCAAGCTGCGCACCACGGGCATGCCGATCCGGCGGATGCGGGAGTACGCGACGCTGCGCAGACGCGGGCTCGCGAGCGCGGGCAGGCGCAAGGCCATCCTCGTGGAGCAGCGCGGTGCGGTCGCGGAGCGGATCGCCGAACTCCAGTCGTCCCTCGAGATCCTCGACTACAAGATCGACAACTACGAGCGCATCGAGCAGGGCGCGCCGCTGCCCAGGGAGGCCAGCGCGTGACGCGGACCAGAAACCTCGGCGAGCTCACCGTCAGCGCCGAGGGGCTCGGCTGCATGGGGATGAGCGACTTCTACGGCGCGGGCGACGACACGGAGTCGATCGCGACGATCCACCGGGCACTCGAGCTGGGCGTGACGCTGCTCGACACCGCCGACATGTACGGCTACGGCCGCAACGAGGAACTGGTGGGCAGGGCCATCGCGGACCGCCGCGAACAGGTGGTGCTCGCCAGCAAGTTCGGGCTGGTGCGCGACGAGCGCGACCCGTCGGTGCGCGGCGTGCGCGGGGACAGGGAGTACGTGCGGCAGACGGCGGAGTCGTCGCTGCGCAGGCTCGGCGTCGACACGATCGACCTCTACTACCAGCACCGGGTGGACCCGACGGTGCCGATCGAGGAGACCGTCGAGGAGATGGCGCGCCTCGTCGAGAGCGGAAAGGCCCGGTATCTGGGGCTGTCCGAGGCGGGCGCCGACACCATCCGCAGGGCTCACGCGGTGCACCCGATCTCGGCGGTGCAGCTGGAGTGGAGCCTGTGGACGCGCGGGCTCGAGGCCGAGATCGTGCCGACGTGCCGGGAGCTGGGGATCGGCATCGTCGCCTACTCGCCGTTGGGGCGCGGGTTCCTCACGGGCCGGTTCACGTCGACGGACGACTTCGACGACGGAGACGTGCGTCGAGCCGGTCATCCGCGGCTGGCGGCCGGGAACCTGGAGCACAATCTCGCGCTCGTGCGCGCGCTGGAGGAACTGGCCGCGCGCCGGGGCGTGCCGGCCGGGCAGCTCGCGCTGGCATGGGTCCTGCACAGAGGAGAGGACGTCGTCCCGATCCCGGGCACCAAGCGCCGCAGGTATCTGGAGGAGAACGTCGCCGCGCTCGACATCGCGCTGACGCCGGAGGAACTGGCGTCGATCGAGCGCGCCGTGCCCGCGGACGCGGTCGCCGGCGAGCGGTACCCGGAGCAGGCCCTCGGACTGACGGGGCGCTGACCCACCGCCGAACGGGCCTACGGGGTGTCTGACCAGCGAATTCGTGGTTAAGTGACCCCCCTGTTTCGGGGGCGATCAAGGGCATGTAATCTTTTCTTCGTCGCCAGGGAGACCGGGCCGAAAGAACCGAGAAGGTTCCGAAGCACGGGTTACCAGGTAGGGGAAAATTCCCCGGCCGGAGTTCTGCTCCCTAACATCGAATCAGAAGATTTGAGTTAGGAAAGCTTGCGCTCTGGTCAAGACGACAAAAAATGCAACTTTGTGTTGTTTGAGAACTCAACAGTGTGTTTGTGAGCTTGTAGTCTTTGAGTTTGGCTCGCCGTTTTTGGTGGGTTTGCTTGAGGCTATATGTTGAATATAGCCAGGTTTTTCTCTAATGCATTGTTGGAGAGTTTGATCCTGGCTCAGGACGAACGCTGGCGGCGTGCTTAACACATGCAAGTCGAACG
>NZ_JAENJH010000017.1 GCF_016595675.1 Prauserella cavernicola
GGGACACGAAGGCCTCCGGTTCGTGAAGCGGTTCCTCGACAGCTCCACTTCACAACCAGAGGCCTTCGCCTGTCTCAACGACAAGCCGACATCAACCCAACCCCGAACAACGTCCCTGGACATCACATCTAGCCGGGCGTGGCCTCGGTGAGACCGGGGTTGCGGTCGGCGACGACGAACGACGCCCGCGTGCGCGCCGGAAGGCCCGCCTCGGTGACCTTGTCGAGCACGCGGAAGTCGGCCCGGACCTCGTCGCGGGTGATCTTCGTGCGCACATAGCCGCGCTGGTTGTTGCGGAACTTGATGTGCGGGTTGAGCTTGAGGTTGTTGTCGTCGTTCGGGTCGGAGTCGGCTCCGTCGCCGCCCGAGGTGATGGACGAGGTCACCAGCTCGGTGCCCACCACGGCGCTGTCCGCGTCCGCGTAGTTCGCCTTGAGCTCGTTGGCCCAGTGGGTGTGCACGTCACCGGTGAGCACCAGCGGGTTGCGCACGCCCGCGGCGAGCCAGCCCTCGGCGATCCGCTCCTGCGAACCGCGGTAGCCGTCCCAGGCGTCCATGCTCGTCGCGCCCGCGGCGTTGACGCGCCTGGCGAAGAACACCTGCTGGCCGAGCACGTCCCAGCGCGCCCGCGAGCGACGGAACTGGTCAAGCAGCCACGCCTCCTGCTCGTCGCCGGTCAGCGACCTGGCGGGGTCGGCGGCGTCGGCGCACACCTTCCAGCCGTCGTCGCACGCCTGGTCGTCGCGGTACTGGCGGGTGTCGAGCATGTGGAAGTTCGCCAGCGCGCCCCAGCGCACGGTGCGGTAGAGCTGGATGTGCGAGCCGCTCGGCCGGTTGCGCCTGCGCAGCGGCATGTTCTCGTAGAGCGCCCGGAAGGCGTCGGCGCGGCGCTGGATGAAGTTCGGCTGCGGGAGCTGAGGCTTCTCGTAGACGTCGCTCGCCCAGTTGTTGTCGACCTCGTGGTCGTCGGGCACGAAGAGCCACGGCGCCACCGCGTGCGCGGCCTGCAGGTCGGCGTCGGTGCGGTACTGCGCGTAGCGCTGCCGGTAGTTGGCCAGCGACTCGGTCTCCGGGCCGGAGTGGTCGCGCACGTTGCCGGTGGGGGAGACGTAGCTGTCGGCCTTGTACTCGTAGATGTAGTCGCCGAGGTGCAGCACCAGGTCCGGTTCGTCGGCGGCCAGGTGCGAGTAGGCGGTGAAGTAGCCGTGCTCGTACTGAGAGCACGACGCGAAGCTCATGGCCAGTCCGGCGCCGAGCACGCCGGGCGCGGGGGCCGTGCGGGTGCGTCCGGCGGGCGAGACGTGCCTGCCCATGCGGAAGCGGTAGAAGTACTCGCTGCCCGGAGCGAGGCCCGCGACCTCGGCGTGCACCGCGTAGCCAGCGGCGGCGTCGGTGCGCTCGCGGCCACGCCGGACGATTTTGCGGAACCGCTCGTCCCTGGCGATCTCCCACTCCACCTCGATGGTGCCGCTCATGCCGCCGAGGCCGTCCTCGGCCAGCGGCGAGCGGGCGAGGCGCGTCCACAGCACGACGCTGTGGTGGTCCGGGTCGCCGGAGGCCACGCCGAGCGTGAAGACCTCACCGGTGCCCGGCTTTCCCGCGCCCTGCGCCGCCGAGGCGCCGAGGGGCAGAGCCGTGCCGACGGCGACGGCGCCGAGCGCGGCTCCGCCCGCGAGGACGGTGCGGCGGGACGGCGTGAGTGGACTGTTCTCACCTGTTACGTGCACGAGAGCACTCCCAACGTGGTGGTGGGGCTGTCAGAGCCCGCACAGCCTGCACGGCGTTGATGGCCGTCCTTCACCGGCGGAGTGATCAGGTGGTGAATCTTTGGTGTGACGAGGCTCCCCTGACCAGGCGCGTCGCCGTGGGGGACCCTGGTTGCGTGGCTAGCACTCCGCTAGCTAGAGTGCTAATTACACGGCGCCAAACACGCCCCGGCACCCGCGACGGCGGGGGTGGTAGGAGCCGTACCCATCTAGGTACCTGCCAACGCTTTCGACGACCCGTGGAGGTCAACCCGGTGAGCGTGAACATCAAGCCGCTCGAGGACAAGATCGTTGTCCAGACGAGCGAGGCCGAGGAGACGACTGCCTCCGGTCTCGTCATCCCCGACACCGCTAAGGAAAAGCCCCAGGAGGGCAAGGTTCTGGCCGTGGGCCCGGGCCGCGTCGACGACAAGGGCAACCGCATTCCTGTGGATGTCAAGGAAGGCGACGTCGTCATCTACTCCAAGTACGGTGGCACCGAGGTCAAGTACAACGGCGAGGACTACTTGATCCTGTCCGCCCGCGATGTGCTGGCCGTCATCAACTGACGACGCCCCGCCTATGCGATAACGCCCCGGGCCCCGCGCAAGCCGGGGACCGGGGCGTTTCGCGTGCTTGGAGAGAGGTACATCAGCAATGCCTAAGCAGATCAACTTCGACGAGGACGCTCGTCGTGCGCTCGAGCGCGGGGTGGACAAGCTCGCCAACGCGGTGAAGGTGACCCTGGGCCCGCGCGGCAGGCACGTCGTGCTGGACAAGAAGTTCGGCGGCCCCACCATCACTCTGGACGGCGTCACCGTCGCTCGCGAGATCGAGCTCGACGACCCGTTCGAGAACCTCGGCGCGCAGCTGGCCAAGAACGTCGCCACGAAGACCAACGACGTGGCGGGCGACGGCACCACCACGGCCACCGTGCTGGCCCAGGCGCTCGTGCGCGTCGGCCTGCGCAACGTGGCCGCCGGTGCCAACCCGACCTCGCTGGGCCGGGGCATCGAGGCCGCCGCGGACAAGATCATCGAGGTCCTCAAGGACAAGGCGACCCCCGTGAAGGGCCGCGACAACATCGCCCAGGTCGGCACCGTCACCTCGCGCGACGCCAACATCGGCGCGCTGCTCGGTGAGGCCGTCGAGCGGGTCGGTGAGGACGGCGTGATCACCGTGGAGGAGTCCTCCACGCTGGCCACCGAACTCGACATCACCGAGGGCGTGCAGTTCGACAAGGGCTACCTGTCGGCGCACTTCGCCACCAACCCGGAGGAGCAGCGGGCGATCCTCGAGGACGCCTTCGTGCTGCTGCACCGCGAGAAGATCTCGGCGCTGGCCGACCTGCTCCCGCTGCTGGAGAAGGTCGCGGAGGCCAAGAAGCCGCTGCTCATCCTCGCGGAGGACGTCGACGGCGAGGCGCTGTCCACCCTCGTGGTGAACTCGCTGCGCAAGACGATCACCGCGGTCGCGGTCAAGGCCCCGTTCTTCGGCGACCGCCGCAAGGCGTTCCTCGACGACCTCGCCGTCGTCACCGGCGCCACGGTGATCTCGTCCGAGGTGGGCCTGAAGCTGGCCGACTCCGGTCTCGACGTGCTGGGCAAGGCCCGTCGCATCGAGGTCACCAAGGACGTCACCACGATCGTCGACGGTGCGGGCACCAAGGACGACCTCCAGGCCCGGATCGCGCAGATCCGCAAGGAGATCGAGACGACCGACTCCGACTGGGACCGCGAGAAGCTGCAGGAGCGGCTCGCGAAGCTCGGTGGCGGAGTCGCGGTGATCAAGGTCGGCGCGGCCACCGAAACCGAGCTGACCGAGCGCAAGCACCGCATCGAGGACGCCGTGGCATCCACCAAGGCGGCCGTCGAGGAGGGCATCGTGCCCGGCGGTGGCTCGGCGCTCGTGCACGCGGCCAAGTCGCTCGAGGACGGCCTCGGCCTGACCGGCGACGAGGCGACCGGCGTGAAGATCGTGCGCGAGGCGCTCACCGCCCCGCTGTACTGGATCGCCAGCAACGCGGGACAGGAAGGCGCGGTCACGGTGTCCAAGGTCAAGGACCTGGACTGGGGCCACGGCCTCAACGCGGCCACCGGCGAGCTGACCGACCTGCTCGCGGGCGGCATCATCGACCCGGTCAAGGTCACCCGCTCCGCGGTGGCCAACGCGGCGTCGATCGCCCGGCTGGTCCTCACCACGGAGAGCTCCGTGGTGGACAAGCCCGAGCCCGCGGACGACGACGCGGGTCAGGGTCACGGGCACGCGCACTAGTGACGCGCTAGCACCGACACGAAACGGGGCGGCACTCCACATCGGAGTGCCGCCCCGTTCGTCGTGAACAGCGGTTCGTTCGGCCCGGCCGGCTCAGAAGCCGGTCAGCGCCAGTGAACGCTTCTGGGTCTTGATGATGTTCTCCCGCTCGGACTCAGACAAGCCGCCCCAGATCCCATACGGCTCGTGCACGGCGAGCGCGTGCGACCGGCACAGTTGCAGCACGGGGCAGGAGTGGCAGACGGCTTTCGCCCTCGCCTCCCGCCGCGCTCTCGCCGGCCCTCTCTCGCCATCCGGATGGAAGAAGGAACCGCTGTCCATCCCCCTGCACGACCCCTCGAGTTGCCAGTCCCAAACGTCGGCGTTCGGACCAGGGAGTCTGCGCGTGTCTGCCATCGTGACCGCCTCCGGTACCCGGCCCCACGCGGCCGGATTCTGCAGTTGTACTAGGTGCGACTACTCCATTTGGTGCAACCGGGCGTAACGTTAGAAGCGCGCCAATACTTGTTCAAGGGTTGCGGATCTTTTCAGCCGTTAGGTCTCCCCCGCCGGTGTGAGTGGTGACACACAGAGCAGGCCAGTCCGGTTGCCGTCACCCTGTGGGCCAGGGATATTTACCGGGTGGGGTCCGGGTCCGGCTCAGATCACGCAGCCGGCGGACCGCCGGCTGTGCGCGAGCCGATTCCCCCAGTACCTCCACGATCCTCAGTGCCTCCAGCGCCATTGACGCCGTCCGAACCCACGCTGCCCGTCGCCGCGGTCGCCCGCAGGCTCGGCGTCGCGCCGTCGACGTTGCGCACCTGGGACCGGCGCTACGGGCTCGGTCCCAGCAGGCACACGGGCGGCAGGCACCGCCGCTACGGCTCCTCCGACGTCGTGCGCCTCGAACTGATGCAGCGCGCGCTGCTGCGCGGCGCCTCCACGGCGGAGGCCGCGCGCTACGCGCTCGCCAACCTGCCCAAAGCCATCTCCGAAACCGCACCGCCCGCCGCCGAGCTGTTCGCCGGGCCGCCCGACGGCGAGGTGGTGCTGGGCGCGGACCGGGATCAGGCGCCCGACTTCGAGGGTGCGCTCGGCCCGCCCCGGTTCGCCCGCCAGCTCAGCACGGCGGCGCTCGCGATGGACGTCCGTGCCGTGCAGCACCTGCTCGCCGAGGCCATCGGCTCGCTCGGCGTGCTCGAGGCATGGGAGGGCGTGGTCCGGCCGGTGGTCACGGCGCTGGGAGCAGCCGACGAACGCGCCGAGGTGCGCTACCTGCTGACCGAGTGCGTCTTCGGTGCCATGGTGCGGGCCACGCCGGTGCTATCCGACGCCAGGAACCAGCGTCCAGTCCTGCTGTGCAGCGTGCCCGAGGAGCGGGACACGCTCGCGGTCTACGTGCTCGCCGCCGCGCTCGCGGAGCGCCACATCGTCACGCAGCTCTTCGGGGTGCCGCTGCCGGCCGACGTCCTCGCGGTCGCGGTGCGCAGGAGCGCCCCGTCCGCCGTGGTGCTGTGGGCGCAGCGGGGCAACGCCAACCCGAGGTTGTTCACGCGGATCTCCCGGGGTCGCCAGCGCGGGCGGCTGTTCGCGTGTGGTCCCGCGTGGCACGCCGAGCAGCTGCCGCCGAAGGTCGAGCTGCTCGGTGACGTCCGAGCGGCCGCGGATCGCGTCGAGTACGTCCTGCTGGGCGGTACGGAGTGAGAGCGAGGACGTGCTGACGGGAGAGAGTGTGCTGCGCCGCGCGGCGTTCGGGGACACACCGGGCCTCGACGACCGTGCGCTGACCGCCGTCACCGGCCCGCGGCAACGTTGGCTCGCGGCGGTGGTGCTCGGGGCTCGCGGCCGCTACGCCGCGGCCACCACCCTGCTCGAGCAGCTCCGGCGGGGTCGCGACCCACTGCTCGCCTCGCTGGCCTCGGCGACGCTGGCCTCGCACCGGCGTCAGCTCGGCGGGCACGCGGCGGCGCTGCCGCTCGACGCCGCCGCGCTGCGCCCGGCCTTCGCCGCGGCGGGGCCGTCCGACGACGACGGGTTCGATCCGGCCGGCGCGCGGGCCGACGCGCTGCTCGGTCTGGCCGCCGACAACCTGGGCCAGGGCAGGCTCACCGCCGCTCGCAGGTTCATCGCGGCCGCGGCCGGGCACGTGGACTCGTGGCGCACGGCTGTCCGCGCTGGCTGGGTCGGCGCGGAGGTCGAACTCGCCTCGGGCGACGCCGCGGCCGCCGTGCCGCACGCGGAGCGAGCCCTCGCGCGGGCACGCCAGCGGGGAGCTGTGCGGCACGTGGTGAAGTCCTCGCTCGTCCTCGGCGCGGCGCTGGCCGCCACGGGCGAGGTCGCCGCGCGGGAGCGGGCGGCCCGGCTCGTCGGCGACGCGGTCGCCGCGACCGACGAGCACCGGCTCGGGTCGCTGGGGTGGCCGGCGGGACTGCTCGCGGCGGAGCTCGATCCCGCGCACGCTGATTGGAACCGTTCCAGAGTTACTCGCGAGTTATACGCTCTGTTACCGGCGTCCGACCCCGAGGGAAGGCGGCTCGCGCGCACTTCTCCGTGGGTACCGATTTGACCTGTTACCTGGGTCACAAAGGGCATACCGACATCTGGGCGAGGCATTTTTCAAAAAAAGCCACCAGATCGTGTCAAGGTGGGACCTAAAGCGTCCGATAGGGGAAGTGGAATGTCACCCGGCTGCAGGAAGGAAACCCCGTGACGACGGTCTTGATCTGCGACGACCGACGCAGTGTCCGCGAAGGTCTCACGCGCGTGATGTCTGCCGTTCCCGGCGTCAGTCGCATCGACTGTGTAGCGCACGGTGACGAGTTGCTCGCCCGCTACTCGCGGCAGCCGGTGGATGTCGTGCTCGTTGGCACGCAGCGCGCTGTGCCGACCGGTGTGGAGGCGACCCGCAGGCTGGTCTCCGCGAACCCCCAGGCGAACGTGATCGTGTTCGGCGCTCCCGACGACGCGGGCAGCATCGCCGCGGCGATCGCGGGCGGTGCGCGCGGATACCTGCGCTGGGACGCCTCTCGTCCCGAACTCGTCGCCGCACTGGCTCACACCCTTGCGAGCACCTCGGTGCCGGCGCCCCGTCAGCCCTCCGACCCCGGCGTCCAGCTCACCGAGCGCGAGCTCCAGGTGCTGCGGGGCATGAGCCAGGGCAAGAGCAACGGTCAGATCGGCAGGGAGCTGTACCTGTCGGAGGACACCGTCAAGACCCACGCCCGCCGGCTGTTCCGCAAGCTCGGCGTCCGTGACCGCGCACAGGCCGTCGCGCACGGCTTCCGGCGCGGCCTGGTGGCCTGACCGGTTCGTCGCACTCCGACGTCAACGGCCCAGCCGGCTAATCGCATACGGTTCGCGGCGCGCCACGTGGCTCCTCAGTCACGTGGCGCGCCGCGTTGTACTGTGACGTTCGCCGTATCACCTGCAAGTGTCGGTCGTTGAATCTTGGATTAGTGCGGTAAGGTCGCGTTTCTGCAGGTTGCAGGATGCGTTCTTCGCATTCAACGACCGTGAGCGAAATCCGGGGGGTTGGCAGGTACGGTGGGTATCACCGGCGTGAGGGATAACTAGCCGCACGCCGTTCTTCATGTACGCCTACACGTAACACCGGGACTGTTGTCTGCGATGGCCAATGTGGGGGATGGACTGGACGAGTCAGTCGCCGCCGCTGTTGAGGGTGACCCACAAGCGGTAGAGCGGCTGCTGGCCGCGATCCGTCCCCTTGTGGTGCGGTACTGCCGCGCCAGAGTTGGCAGGCAAGAACGTTCGTTCGCTTCGGCTGACGACGTAGCGCAGGAGGTGTGTCTCGCGGTGCTCACGGCGTTGCCTTCGTATCGTGATCAAGGCCGCCCTTTCCTCGCGTTCGTCTACGGCATCGCTCAGCACAAGGTGGCCGACGCGCATCGCGCGGCGGCCAGGAACCGTGCTGAGCCTGTCGCCGAGGTTCCGGACGAGGCGGAGGGTGACGTCGGCCCCGAGCAGCACGCCCTGCAGGGCGAGCTGAACACGCGGATGTCACAGCTTCTGCAGGTCTTGCCGGACAAACAACGCGAGATCGTGGTGTTGCGGGTGGTCGTCGGACTGTCCGCGGAGGAGACCGCCGAGGCCGTGGGGTCCACCCCGGGTGCCGTTCGGGTCGCCCAGCATCGCGCCCTCGCGCGGCTGCGCAAGGTGCTGGCCGCTGAGGAGGTGGTCTGAGTGACGGAACGCGAAGGCGGGAACCAGGAGAACGGCGAAGTGTCGCCTTATCCGCGGGCGAGTGAGCCCGACGAGTCCTCGGACACTCTCGAGCTGTCGGCGATCCAGGCCGACGACGCTCTGCTCGACGCGCTGGGCGGGTCCGACCCGCAGGTCGCCGACGGCCTCGGTGACCAGGAGCTGAACGCGCTCCTGCTCGCGTGGCGCCGCGACATCGACAGCGAGCCGATCGCCGACCTGGTCGACACGGCCACCGCCGTCACCACGATCAAGGCCGCCTCCATCGCGAAGCGGCACGCGGGCAGAGGACGCAGACGCAGGATGCTCGTCCCCGTCGCGGCCGCCGCCGCCGTGCTCGCCATCGGGTTCACCGGCACCGCACTGGCCGCCAGGGACGCGCAGCCCGGCGACACCCTGTGGGGCCTGTCCAAAGTCCTCTACGCCGATCACGCCCGCTCGGTCGAAGCCGCCGCCTCCGTGCGGACCGACCTGGAAGCGGCCTACCTCGCGATCGCCCAGGAGCGCTACGAGGACGCGCGCCGCGCACTGCAGGCTGCCGAGGCCTCGCTCGGCCAGGTCACGGCCGAGGACGAACTCGCCCAGCTCAAGGCCAGGCACACGGAGCTGATGGCCCAGCTCAACAAGCCGCCGACGAACCCGGGGAACAACAACAACCAGCCGCCGCCGTTGCCCGGTCCGCCGGACAGCAGCTCCTCGACGGCCACCGACACCAAGCCGACCGAGGAACCGCACCTGCCGCTGCCGACGGAGCCGGGCCCGACGGAGCTTCCCGACACGTCCACGAGTCCCACCACGGACCCGTCGACGTCGTCGAGCGAGCCTCCGCCGCCGAGCACGTCCACGAGTGGCGACACGACCAGTGGGGAGTCGGGCAGCAGCGGTCAGCCCTTCGGCAAACAGCCGAACGCGATCTCCGGCGGCAGCGTCGAGTCGTCGAACTGACGCCCGCTCCCACGACACGCGAAAGGGGCGCGTGACCCGGACCGGGTCACGCGCCCCTTTCGCGTGTGTCGACTAGTACGCGCTCTCGGTCGCGGTGATGCCGTCGGCGAAGCCACGGCAGTAGTCCCAGCTGACGTAGTCGGCGGGATTGGGATCGTAGGCGGGCTCGTGCGGGCGCATGTGCCCGTCGGAGAGCAGCTGCTCCAGGCTGGCCCGCAGCAGGTGCCAGTCGTGGTAGTGAGGTTGGTCGCACTCGCCGCAGTCCACGACGATTCCCCGGACCCCACGGGGCTCCAGTAGAGCCTGGTACACGGCGAGGTCCGAGAGGTCCGCGAGCAGCTCGGAGCGCTCATCGGGACTGATCGGCTCGCCTCCGGGTTCGTCCAGGGCGGCGATCTCCTTCGCCGGGTCGTCGGGATCGTCGGCGAACGGGTCTGGGGGCAACACGTCGTGCGGCACGGCCTGCACGGTACCGGGCTGTACCCGGGGTACGTCCAGATACCATCGTTAACAGGTCCATATACCCCTGTTGGCTTACCCGCCGAGGAAGGTTGCCAGCCAGCCATGACGAGCGAGTTCACCTCCGCTGAGGCCATTCATTCCGCGGAGGCCGCGAACGGCGCCGCCTCGGAGAAGTTCGCGATGCTGGGGCTGACGTTCGACGACGTGCTGCTGCTGCCTGCCGAGTCGGACGTCGTGCCCAGCACCGTCGACACCAGTACCCGCCTGACGCGCAACGTCACGCTGCGCGTGCCGCTGCTCTCGGCCGCGATGGACACGGTGACCGAGGCGAGGATGGCCATCGCCATGGCGCGCCAGGGCGGCATGGGGGTCCTGCAGCGGAACCTGCCGATCGACGAGCAGGCCCAGGCGGTGGAGATCGTCAAGCGCTCCGAGGCCGGCATGGTGACCGACCCGGTCACGTGCTCGCCCGACGACACACTCGCCGAGGTCGACGCGCTGTGCGCCCGGTTCCGGATCTCCGGGGTGCCGGTGACCGACGCGTCCGGTTCGCTCGTGGGCATCATCACCAACCGCGACATGCGGTTCGAGGTGGACCACGCCAGGCCGGTCAGCGAGGTCATGACCAAGGCGCCGCTGGTGACCGCGCAGGTCGGCGTCACCGCCGACGCGGCGCTGGGGCTGCTGCGCAGGCACAAGATCGAGAAGCTGCCCATCGTGGACGGCGCGGGCAAGCTGCGGGGCCTGATCACCGTCAAGGACTTCGTCAAGACCGAGCAGTACCCGATGGCCACCAAGGACCCGGACGGCAGGCTGCTGGTCGGCGCCGCGGTCGGCGTCGGTGTGGACGGGCACCAGCGTGCGATGGCGCTGGCCGAGGCCGGGGTCGACGTGCTGATGGTCGACACCGCGCACGGCCACTCGCGGGCGGTGCTCGACACGGTGGCGACGCTGAAGAAGGAGCTCGGCGACACCGTCGACGTCGTGGGCGGCAACGTCGCGACGCGCGCGGGCGCGCAGGCACTCGTCGAAGCAGGCGCCGACGGCGTGAAGGTGGGCGTCGGGCCCGGCTCGATCTGCACCACCCGGGTCGTCGCCGGTGTGGGCGTGCCGCAGATCTCGGCGATCTACGAGGCCGACAAGGCCTGCAGGCCCGCCGGTGTCCCGGTGATCGGCGACGGCGGTATCCAGTACTCCGGCGACATCGCCAAGGCCATCGCGGTCGGCGCGTCCGCGGTGATGCTCGGCAGCCTGCTGGCCGGTACGGCCGAGGCGCCCGGCGAGGTGATCCTCGTCAACGGCAAGCAGTACAAGACCTACCGCGGCATGGGCTCGCTCGGCGCGATGCGCACCCGGGGCGAGCAGCGGTCGTACTCGAAGGACCGCTACGCGCAGGACGACATCCTCTCCGAGGACAAGCTGGTGCCGGAGGGCATCGAGGGCCGGATCCCGTTCCGGGGTCCGCTGGCCAACGTGGTGCACCAGCTGGTCGGCGGCCTGCGCTCCGGCATGGGCTACGCGGGCGCGACCACGATCCCGGAGATGCAGAAGGCGCAGCTGGTGCGGATCACGGCGGCGGGGCTCAAGGAGAGCCACCCCCACGACGTCACGATGACCGTCGAGTCGCCGAACTACACCACGCGCTGACCAGGGACGTGGAGCCCGTGGACGTGCGCGTCCACGGCAGCATTCAGAATGAGCCCGCAGGATTTCCGGCGGGGAGAAGGGACTTGACGTGCGGGATCTGGTCGAGATCGGCATGGGGCGTACCGCGCGGCGGTCGTATGACCTCGACGACATCGACATCGTGCCCTCGCGGCGCACGCGGTCGTCGAAGGTGGTGTCCACCGGCTGGCAGATCGACGCCTACCGGTTCGACCTGCCGCTCGTGACGCACCCGACCGACGCGGTGGTCTCGCCGGACACGGCGGTGTCGATCGGCAAGCTCGGCGGGCTCGGCGTGCTCAACGCCGAGGGCCTGTGGGCCCGGCACGCCGACGCCGAGAGCGTGCTCGCGCGGGTCGTCGCGGCCGCGAAGGACGGCGCGGGCGTCGACGACGTCGTGCAGCTGCTGCAGGAGCTGCACTCGGCGTCGATCCGGCCCGATCTGCTGACCGAGGCGATCCGCACCGTGCGCGACTCGGGCGTGACCGTCGCGGCGCGGGTGAGCCCGCAGCACGCCGCCGAGCTCACCCCGCACCTGCTGTCCGCGGGCGTCGAGCTGCTGGTCGTGCAGGGCACGATCGTCTCGGCCGAGCACGTCACCAAGGACAAGTCCGAGGACGACCCGCTCAACCTCAAGGACTTCATCGCCGACCTCGACGTGCCGGTGATCGCGGGCGGCGTGAGCGACTACCGCACCGCGATGCACCTGATGCGCACCGGCGCGGCCGGCGTGATCGTCGGCCACGGCTACACGCCGGGCGTGACCAGCACCGACCGCGTGCTCGGCATCGGCGTTCCGATGGCGACCGCGGTGATCGACGCCGCGGCGGCGCGCCGTGACTACCTCGACGAGACCGGTGGGCGCTACGTCCACGTGCTCGCCGACGGCGGCATCAGCTGCAGTGGCGACATCGCCAAGGCCATCGCCTGCGGTGCTGACGCCGTGATGCTCGGCGCACCGCTGGCCGCCGCCACCGAGGCGCCCGGCAAGGGCCTGTACTGGACGGCCGCCGCGGCCCACCCGTCGCTGCCGCGCTCGCGCGTGGCTCCCGTGCCGAGCAGGGACGCGGACCTCAAGACGTTGCTGCACGGGCCGTCGTCCGACGCGGAGGGCGTGGTGAACCTGTTCGGCGCGCTGCGTCGCGCGCTCGCCAAGACCGGGTACTCGGACCTCAAGGAGTTCCAGCGGGTCGGTCTCACCGTCCGTAACTGAACTGGCCAGTAACTTACCCCTGGTCAGAAAAGCTCCCCGGAGCTACAGTTTTTGGTGTGACTTCGCGTAACACCATCACTGGAGATGGCACGCCGGAGCCCGACTACGACGTCGTCGTGGTCGGGTCCGGCTTCGGCGGCAGCGTCGCGGCCCTGCGGCTGACCGAGAAGGGCTACCGGGTCGCGGTCATCGAGGCGGGCAGGCGCTTCGCCGACGACGAGTTCGCCAGGACCTCCTGGGACCTGCGCAGATATCTGTGGGCGCCCGCGCTCGGCTGCTTCGGCATCCAGCGCATCCACCTGCTCAAGGACGTCATGGTCCTCGCGGGCGCGGGGGTCGGCGGCGGGTCGCTCGTGTACGCCAACACGCTGTACCGGCCACTCGAGCCGTTCTACGCCGACCGGCAGTGGTCGCACATCACCGACTGGCGGGCCGAGCTCGCACCGCACTACGACCAGGCCAGCCGCATGCTCGGGGTCGTCACCAACACGTCGGTGACGCCCTCGGACGAGGTGATGCGCAAGGTCGCCGCCGACCTGGGTGTCTCGGAGAGCTACCACCCGACCCCGGTCGGCGTGTACTTCGGAAAGCCTGGCGAGGACGCCGAGGATCCGTTCTTCGGCGGAGCGGGGCCCGCGCGCACCGGCTGCACCGAGTGCGGTTCCTGCATGACCGGCTGCCGGGTCGGCGCCAAGAACACGCTGGTCAAGAACTATCTGTACCTCGCGGAACAGAGCGGGGCGAAGGTCGTGCCGCTCACCACGGTCACCGCCGTGCGGCCCGCGGGCGACGGCTCGTTCGAGGTCGACCTCCGCAAGACCGGCACCACGTCCCGCCGCTTCCGGCACACGCTCACGGCAGGCCACGTGGTGTTCGCCGCGGGCACCTGGGGCACGCAGCGGCTGCTGCACGAGATGCGCGACACCGGTGCGCTCCCGCGCCTGTCGCGCCGGCTTGGCGAGCTCAGCCGGACCAACTCGGAGGCCATCATCGGAGCGGGCCGTCCCGGCGTGGACCCCGAGAACGACTACAGCCGCGGCGTGGCCATCACGTCCTCGATCCACCCCGACGAGTCGACCCACATCGAGCCCGTGCGCTACGGCAGGGGCAGCAACGCGATGAGCCTGCTGCAGACCGTCGCCACCGACGGCTCGTCCGAGGTGCCGCGCTGGCGGCAGGCCCTGCGGTTCCTGGCCCGGCATCCGGTGCAGACGCTGAAGCTGCTCAACGGCTACCGGTGGAGCGAGCGGACGGTGATCCTGCTGGTGATGCAGAGCCTCGACAACTCGATCACCACCTACACCCGGCGCGGTCCGTTCGGGCGTAGGAGCTTCACGTCCCGCCAGGGCCACGGCGAGCCCAATCCGACGTTCATCCCGGCCGGGCACGAGGCGAACCTGCGTACGGCCGAGCACATCGGCGGCATGGCGGGCGGCACGTGGGGTGAGATCTTCGACATCCCGCTCACCGCGCACTTCATCGGCGGTGCGCCCATCGGGACCAGCTCCGACGAGGGCGTGATCGACCCGTACCAGCGCGTGCACAACTATCCGAACCTGCACGTCGTCGACGGTGCGGCGATCACGGCGAACCTCGGCGTGAACCCGTCGCTCACGATCACCGCGCAGGCCGAGCGCGCGTTCTCGTTGTGGCCCAACAAGGGCGAGGCCGACCCTCGCCCCGCGCAGGGCGAGACCTACCGGCGGGTGGAGCCGGTCGCGCCGGTCGCCCCGGCGGTCCCGGCCCACGCGCCGGGTGCGCTCACAGCTGCACGCCGGTGAGCACCGTGAGGCGCTCGGTGGTGAACTCGCTGATCGTCGCCCTGACCGAGTCGGGGCGGTAGCCCGCCACGTCGCCGACCACCACGGTGTCGGCGACAAGTTCGGCCGAGGCGCGCATCGCGAGCGTCAGGTCGCGCGTGAACACTCCTGCGCGCGTGCCCGCGGCCGCCGCGAACGCGTCCTCCAGCGAGTCGGCGGTCGAGAGCACCAGCACCGGGCCCGCCACGGTGTCCTCGGGCGCGACCCCGCCGAACAGCGTCGGCTCCGCGGTGATGCCGTCGAGCCCGCCGCCGGTGAGCAGCTTCGCGCCCGCGTGCACGGCGTCCTCGAGCCACGCCGCGAGCCGCCGGGCCGCCCTCGGCGTGGCGAGCGGGCCCACGGACACGGCCGGGTCGAACACCCCGCCCGTCGGCTGCGCGCTCATCGCGTCGGTCAGTCGCGCGGTGAACTCCTCGGCGATCGCCGACTCGACGACCACGCGGCGCACGGCGTAGGGGCTCTGTCCCGCTTCCCTGGTCGCCGAGGCCGCGACGCGTGCGGCGGCGTCGCCGAGGTCGGTCCAGTCGGCGAGCACCAGCGCCGTCGCGCTGCCCTCGGCGCCCGAGTAGTGCACCGCGAACCGGGGGTCGGCGGACAGCTTCTCGGCGGTCTCGAGCGGCAGCACCGAGAAGGAGCCCGTCGGCAGCCGCGCCCCCGCGAGCACCTCGCCGAGCGCGAGGGCCGACAGTGGCGCGCGCGGGTCGGGCACGAGCACGACGGGTGCGCCTGCGGCGAGCGCGGCGGCCGTCGTGTGCACGGCGACGCCGAGCGGGCTGTGGGCGGGCACGGTACCGAGCACGATCCCCTTCGGGGCGCGGCGCACGAGGCCCATCCGCTGTTCCCCGGCCGGGTCGGCGTCGAGCCGGTTCAGCGCGCCCTCGGAGGCCGCCGCCTCCCGTGCGGCGGACCGCAGCGCCGAGACGGCGTCGGCTACCTCGGTCTCGGCCCACCGCAGTGGCTTTCCACACTCCGCGGTGATCAGCTCGGCGAGCTCGTCACCGCGGGCGGCGAGCCGCTCGGCCACGTCGCGCAGCATCGTGGCTCGCGTGTGCGCGGGGGTGCGGCGCAGGGCCGCCGCGACGGCGACGGCCGCGCCGAGGGCGTGTTCGACCTGGTCGGAGTCCGGCAACGTCACGGTGGCGACCTCGGTGTCGTCGCCGGGGTGCGTGACGGCGAACGTGCTGGCACCGTGCTCCGCGCTGCCTGCGATCCAGGCCGCTCGCGGCTGCGGTGTGATGGCGTCCATAGTGCAGCACCGTATCGGCCACCTGCGCTCAGCGCCGGGCAGCTCACCTGCGACGATGAAGACGCCCGTTCGTGAATGCCAGGAGGTCCGGCAGTGGCAGAAGGTCCAGTGCTCGTCGTGGACTACGGAGCCCAGTACGCGCAGCTCATCGCCAGGCGAGTCCGCGAGGCACAGGTGTACTCGGAGGTCGTTCCGCACACGACCTCGGTCGAGCAGATGCTGGAGCGCAAGCCGGCCGCGATCGTCCTGTCCGGCGGCCCGTCCAGCGTCTACGCCGACAGCGCCCCGAGAGTCGATCCCGCGCTGTTCGACGCGGGTGTGCCGGTGTTCGGCATCTGCTACGGCTTCCAGGCGATGGCGCAGGCGCTCGGCGGCGACGTCGAGCACACCGGCACGCGTGAGTACGGCCGCACGGAGCTGGGTGTCAGCGGCGGCGCTCTGCACGAGGAGCTGCCCGCGCGGCACCCGGTGTGGATGAGCCACGGCGACTGCGTCACCAAGGCGCCGGAGGGCTTCTCGGTCACGGCGTCCAGCGAGGGCGCGCCGGTGGCCGGGTTCGAGGACGTCGAGCGCCGCTTCGCCGGAGTGCAGTACCACCCCGAGGTCGCGCACTCGCCGCACGGCCAGGAGGTGCTCCGCCGCTTCCTGCACGACATCGCAGGCATCCGTCCGCAGTGGACCACGGCGTCCATTGTGGACGACCAGGTGGCGCGGGTGCGGGCGCAGATCGGCGACGGTCACGCGATCTGCGCGCTGTCGGGCGGAGTGGACTCCGCCGTCGCGGCCACGCTCGTGCAGCGGGCGATCGGCGAGCGGCTGACGTGCGTCTTCGTCGACCACGGTCTGCTGCGTGCGGGCGAGCGCGCTCAGGTGGAGCGCGACTTCGTGGCCGCCACGGGCGTCAAGCTCGTCACGGTCGACGCGAGGGAGCGGTTCCTGTCCGCGCTCTCCGGGGTCACCGACCCCGAGGAGAAGCGCAAGATCATCGGCCGGGAGTTCATCCGCGTCTTCGAGCAGTCCGCCCGCGACCTCAAGGCCAGCGGTGACGCTGAGTTCCTCGTGCAGGGCACGCTCTACCCCGACGTCGTCGAGTCCGGCGGCGGCACCGGCGCCTCGAACATCAAGAGCCACCACAACGTCGGCGGGCTGCCCGACGACCTGCAGTTCTCGCTCGTGGAGCCGTTGCGGCTGCTGTTCAAGGACGAGGTCCGCCGCGTCGGGCTCGAACTCGGCCTGCCCGAGACGATCGTGCACCGCCAGCCGTTCCCCGGCCCCGGTCTTGGGATCCGCATCATCGGCGAGGTCACGGCCGACCGGCTCGAGACGTTGCGCGCCGCCGACTCGATCGCGCGCGAGGAACTCACCGCGGCCGGGCTGGACCGCGACATCTGGCAGTGCCCCGTGGTGCTGCTCGCCGACGTGCGCAGTGTCGGAGTGCAGGGCGACGGCCGCACCTACGGCCATCCCGTGGTGTTGCGCCCGGTTTCGAGCGAAGACGCCATGACGGCGGACTGGACCCGGCTACCCTATGACGTGCTCGAGCGCATCTCGACGAGGATCACGAACGAGGTCGCGGAGGTGAACCGGGTCGTGCTCGACGTGACGAGCAAGCCGCCGGGCACCATCGAGTGGGAGTGACAGCGAAGCCGAACTGGGGGTAACCGGGTCATGTGGATCGTAGGCGCGCTGCTCGTCGTGGCCGCCGTCGCCGGATTCTTCTGGATGCGGCACACGAAGAGCGAACTGCACGCGATGATCGGCACCGAGACCCTCTCGATTCCCGAGCTGGAACGGCTTCGCGGCATCTCCGACGAGCTCGGCGCCAAGGGCGGTTTCCGCAAGACGGCCGAGGTCGTGGGCGCCGCCCACGCCCGGCCGGAGGGGCTGCTCACGTCGGAGCTGTCGAAGACCGAGTGCGTCTGGTACCGGTTCCAGGTCGAGCGGCAGTACGAGACGGTCGAGTACCGCGACGGCAAGCGGTACCGCACCAAGCGCACCGAACAGGTCGCCTCGCACACGTCGTGGGAGGGCTACGCGGTCGTCGATCAGGAGGGCCGCACCCTCGGCGTGGACCCCAACGGGACCAAGCCCGACGCCGTGGAGCAGACGGTCAACCGGTTCGAGCCGTACCGGGGCAACGGCGGCTCGGTGGAGGTGTTCGGCTTCAAGCTGCCGCAGTTCGTGCTCGGCAGCGGCAGCACCACCATCGGCTACCAGTACAAGGAGTGGGTCATCCGCCCGGGGCGGCGGCTCTACATCCTCGGCGAGGTACACGACAAGATCGGCCCGCTGGTGATCAGCAAGCCCGAGAACGGCGGCCACTACCTCGTCTCGACCCGTACCGAGCAGGAGCTGCGCGACGACCGCGTGCAGCGGCACAAGTTCCTGTCCATCGGGGTCATCGCGGGCACGCTGATCGGCATCGTGCTCGTCGTCGCCGACATCGTCACCTAGTACCCGCACACAGAAAACGGGCCGGGTGGAGTGGCTGCCACCCGGCCCGTTCTCGTCGTCGCGTCAGTCCCGGTTGCGTCCCGGTCGCATCGAGGCCACCAGCATCAGCGTGCCCACCAGCACCGCCCCTCCCGCGAGCACCCAGCGCATGTCCACCGACGGGAACCAGTTGTGGCCGTCGGAGAGGACGTAGGCCGAGACCAGCAGGGTCGCGATCCCGGCGAGCATGGCGAACACGTCCACGCCCGTCCTGCCGCACCGCTGCGCGGTCTGCTTCTCCTGCTCAGCCACGGGACACCTCCAGGTTTCCTGCTCCGGACTCGACGTGCAGAGTGATGCGCTGGCCACCGGTACCGTCCGGTCCGGTGTCGAAGCCCCGCAGCTCCCCGTTGCCGACCCCGGACTGCGTGCGGCCGAAGCAGTCGACGTTGCCCGCCGTCGCGTCGCAGACGTAGGTGACGTCGGCGGTGCGCGGCACGATCACCTCGACGTTGCCCGCGCCGTTGCGCACGGTGGTCTCGATCGGCGTGCTCGACTCCGGCACTTCCCTCAGGTCGAGCTCGACCAGCCCGGCGGTGCGCTCGTAGCTCGGCAGCACCTCCTCGGCAGAGGTGGGCGTGGCCTTCAGGTTGCCGAGGCCACCGCCGAAGTGGTCGAACGGCACCGTGGTGAAGAACAGCGCCGCCGCCGCCAGCGGTGCGGCGAGCCAGACGAGCCCGCGGACGCCGCCGAGGAACGAGCCCGCGACGAGTCCCGTGCCGAGCACGCCCAGCACCAGGCCGAGCACGTGTGCCGCCGTGAACCAGCCGCCGACGCTCGCCGCGAGCGCGGCACCGACACCGCCGACGACCAGCGCCACGGCCAGCGTCACCAGGCCGACCTTCGACTTGCGCCGAGGCGGCGGCGGGGGAGCGGGCGGCTCGGGAGCGGGGGCGGGCGAGGGCAGGTCCCACGCCAGCGGTGCCGCACCCAGCGGGTCCCACGAGCCCGCCCACGTCGTCGGCTCCTGAGTCGTGATGGGCGAGTAGCCGTAGGCCGCGGTGCCGACGGAGTCGTAGGTGCTCGCCGCGGTGGCGGTCGCTGCGGGCCGGTTCAGGTGCCCCCGGCTGCGGTGCAGCAGGTACACACCGGTGACGACCAGCGCGAGCCCGATGAAGCCGCCGCCGTCGAACCAGTTGCCCGCGAACGTCCAGGTCAGCGAGGGCACCAGGATGATGCACAGCACCAGCGCGAAGCCCTTCGACACCGAGCTGCGGCCCTTGCCGGCCAGATGCTCGAAGCCGGAGACCTCGTCGTCCTCGCCGGGCAGGAACAGCCAGCCCAGCAGGTACAGCGTCAGCCCGACGCCGCCGAAGATCGTGAGGGCGACCAGGACCACCCTGATCACCACGGGATCGATGCCGTAGCGGTTGCCGATGGCCGCCGCCACGCCCGCCAGCTTGCGGCCCTGGTGCGGCCGCCGCGGCCTGCTCTTCCAGAAGTCCTTCACCGTTGCCTCGAAGCTGTCGATGTGCCCCGAGGCGTTCGTCGCGCCACTCATGACACAGAGAATGCGGGTAGCGGGCCGTGGCGCGCATCGGGGAAGACCCCTGAAACTCCACGGGCGAGGTCAGGGTGGGGGATCGGGTCAGGGGTTTCCCTGATGAAACGTCCGCCGATGTCTGTGAACATGGATGACGTGCAGGAACAGCCCACGGAGGAACGCGCGGTCACCGCGGCACCGCCCGCGCCCGAGCGGGCCGAGGTCACCGCCTCCTCGTCGCGGGCCGTGGAGAGCTCCGACGGCCCGCCCAAGATGTATCGCCGCCGCACCGGCCGGGTGCTGGCAGGCGTCGCGGGCGGTCTCGCCGACCACCTCGGGGTCAAGGTCCTGTGGGTCCGCGCGACGTTCGCGGTACTGGCGGCCTTCGGTGGGCTCGGCCTCGCGATCTACGCCCTGCTGTGGGTGTTCGCCCCGCAAGCTTCGCGCGACGAGCCCGCGCAGACGGAGAACCCGAAGGAACGTCAGCAGGCCTACGGGATGGTCGCGCTCGGCGTCGGCCTCACGGTGGCGGGCGGGGCGATCACCGGCCTGTTCAGCGGCTGGGTCGGCCTGCCGATCGCCGTGGCCCTGGTCGGTCTCGCGGTGGTCTGGCGGGAGGCCGACGAGTCGCAGCGCCGCCGCTGGCGCGTGGGGGCCAAGTCGGGCGTCGCCGGGGCGCTGCTCGGTGGTGGTGGCTGGTCCGCGGCCGTCCGCATCTTCGCGGGCGTCGCACTGGTGATGACCGGCATCGGCGTGATCGTGCTGCGCGACAGCACCAGCTTCGCCCAGGTGCAGTTCGCGCTCATCGCCGTCATCGCGACGCTCATCGGGGTCGCGGTGCTGACGGTGCCGTTCTGGCTGCGCATGATGCGCGACCTCGGCGAGGAGCGCCGGGCCCGCATCCGTACCGACGAGCGAGCCGAGATCGCCGCCCACCTGCACGACTCGGTGCTGCAGACCCTGGCGCTGATCCAGAAGCAGGCCGAGTCGCCGAGGGAGGTCGCGAGGCTCGCACGAGGGCAGGAACGTGAGCTGCGCGGCTGGCTCTACGGCCCCAGCGGCTACGGCAAACCGCAGCAGGAGGAGTCCGCCGGGGAGGCGGGGATGCTGTCGCAGGCCGTCGCCACGGCGTGCGGCGAGGTGGAGGACACCTTCGCCATCTCGGTGCAGCAGGTGGTGGTCGGCGACACCGAGCTCGACGAACAGCTCTCCTCGCTCGTGCAGGCGGCCCGCGAGTCGATCGTCAACGCCGCCAAGCACGCGGGCGTCGAGGAGGTCAGCGTGTACGCCGAGGTGGAGCCCACCTCCGTCACCGTGTTCGTGCGGGACCGCGGCAAGGGCTTCGACCCCGACACCGTTCCGGACGACCGGCATGGCCTCGCCGACTCCATCAGGGGCAGGATGGAGCGCAACGGCGGCACCGTCCGGCTGCGCACCGCTCCCGGAGAGGGCACCGAGGTGCAGCTGGAAATGCCGCGCAAGACCACCGCCAAGACGTCGCAGGGGGCAACGTGACAGACAACCAGCAGGCCAGGCAGCCGGTGACGGTGTTCCTCGTCGACGACCACGCGCTGTTCCGCGCTGGAGTGCGCGCCGAGCTCGAGTCGATCACCGACGAGGTGCGCGTGGTCGGAGAGGCCGGGTCGGTCGCCGAGGCGGTCGCCGGGATCACCCGCATGCGCCCGCAGGTGGTGCTGCTCGACGTCCACATGCCCGACGGCGGCGGTGCGGAGGTGCTGCGGCGGCTGCGCACCGAACTGCCCGACGTGGTGTTCCTGGCGCTGTCGGTGTCGGACGCCGCCGAGGACGTGATCGCCGTGATCCGCGCGGGCGCGAGGGGCTACGTCACCAAGACCATCTCGTCGAAGGAACTGGTGCGCGCGGTCGTCAGGGTCGCCGAGGGTGACGCGGTGTTCTCGCCGAGGCTGGCCGGTTTCGTGCTCGACGCGTTCGCCGACCGGCCTGGTTCCGAGCCCATCAGCGACCCCGAGCTCGACCTGCTGACCCCACGCGAGCGCGACGTGCTGCGCCTGCTCGCGCGGGGCTACGCGTACAAGGAGATCGCGTCGGAGCTGTTCATCTCGGTCAAGACGGTGGAGACCCACGTGTCGAGCGTCCTGCGCAAGACCCAGCTGTCCAACCGCTACGAGCTGTCCCGCTGGGCCTCCGACCGCAGGCTCGTCTGACGCCTCATTCCGGCGCGACCCGTGCCCCGACGGCGGGCGGTGGCACCACGGTCGCGCGCTTGCGAACCCTGGTCAGTGCGACGCCCGCGAGCACCACCACCATGCCGATGATCACCCTGACGTTGAGGTCCTCGCCCAGGAACACCGTGCCGAGCAGCACGGAGACCACGGGCAGCAGGTAGCCGACGGTCGAGGTGGCGACCCCGCCCTCGGTGGCGATCAGCCGGTAGTTCAGCGCGAACGCGATGCCGGTGGAGAACACCCCGAGCATGGCGACGGCGATCATCGCGGTGCCGTCGAGGTGGACGGGGCTCAGTCCGCCCGCAGGCAGTGCCACCAGCAGGAATCCGCTCGCCGTGATCATCTGTGCCGCGGCGAGCGCGAACGGTGAGACACCGGTGTTCGCGAGATAGCGGCCTTCGTAGACCATGACCCAGCCGTAGCTGGCCGCGGCGGCGAGGATCGCCACGGCACCCCAGCTGAGCAGGCCGGACGACTGCCAGGGCGCGAAGATCACGATCGTCCCGGCGAGCCCGAGCAGCAGCCCCGCCAGCCTGGTGCCGGACAGCCTGCGCTCCACCCGCCACACCAGTGCGACGGCCAGCGCCCACAGGGGAGTGGTCGCGTTGAGCACGCCGGTGACGCCCGAGTCGACGGTCTGCTCGCCGATCGCGAAGAGCAGGAACGGCAGTGCGTTGTGGAACAGCGCCGCCACCGCGAGATAGCCCCAGATGCGCTTCGACCGGGGCAGCCGGTCGCGTGCCAGGGAGCACAGCAGCACGAGCACGGCGGCGCCGAGCACGAGCCTGCCCAGCACGAGCTGCACGGGGCTGAACGCGTCGAGCGCGAGTTTGATCCAGAAGAAGCTGGAGCCCCACATCAGTGCCAGAGCGGCCATGCGGAGCAGGGTTTTCGTCTCTCCCACGGCTCCAGGTTCGTCCCGCCCAGGTATAAGGACAAGCGAATTCTTCTGCACACTTGTTAAGCAAAACTGTAAGATTGCGCCATGCTCGACGTACGGCGGATGCAGGTGCTGCGCGCGGTCGTGACCAGCGGTTCGATCAGCGAGGCCGCCCGCAACCTCGGCTACACGCCCTCCGCGATCAGCCAGCAGCTCTCCACGCTGGAGCGGGAGGCGGGCACGGCGCTGCTCGAACGCATCGGGCGCGGCGTGCGGCCCACGGCGGCGGGCGAGTTGTTGTGCGAACACGCCGAGGTGCTCGGTACGCAGCTCGCGAAGGCCGAGTCGGCGCTGGCCGACCTCAGGAACGGTCGCACCGGCCGGCTCGCCATCCGCTACTTCGCCACGGCGGGCGCCGCGCTCGTGCCGCCCGCCATCGCGACCCTGCGCCGCGAGTGCCCGGGCATCCAGGTGGATCTCAAGCTCGTCGAGCCGGACGACCCGATGCCCGAGGTGGAGGCCGGAGAGGCCGACGTCGCGATCGTGGTGTTCCCGCGTTCCAAGCCGCCCGCCAAGGGCGTGGAGCTGGTGCACCTGCTCGACGACCCGTACCGGGCGGTGCTGCCGAAGGGCCACCCGCTGGCGCGCAAACGGTTGCTCGACCTCGCCGACCTCGCCGACGAGCCCTGGGTGGGCAACGAGTACCCGCCTGGCCCGTGCCGCGACATCATGCTGCAGGCGTGCGGTGCCGCGGGTTTCGCGCCGAACTTCGTGGTGGAGTCCGAGGACTACGCCACGGCGCAGGGCTTCGTGGCTGCGGGCGTGGGGGTCTCGCTGCTGCCCGAGCTCGCGCTCGGCGCCCCGAACCCCGGCGTCGTGGTGCGCAAGGTGCGCAAACCCGAACCCGTGCGCGTGATCTACGCGGCCGTGGCCGCCCACGCCAGGGACAACCCGGCGGTGCGGACCCTGCTCACCGCGATGAGCGCCGGATAAGCCGCTAGATCGCGAGGATCACGCCGACGACGATGATCGTCACCACGACCGCCGCCACGATCGCCCACTGCCACGGCCGCACCCTCGGGCCCGGCCGCCGCTGCGGTTCGGGCGCGGGCGCGGGAGGCGGCGTGACTCTCGGCGTCCTGGGCATCACCGGCACGGTCGGCATCGCGGGTGCGGTCGGAGGCACGAAGCCGTTGTGCTGGCCGCGGGTCACGGCCTTGAGCGCCGTCACCGCGTCGGCCATGGTCGGCCGCAGGTCGGGGTCGTCGCGCAGCATCTTCAGCAGCGCGCCCGTGAGCGCTCCGGTGCGGTTCGGCACGGCATGCTCGCTGACCCCGTCGGGCCCGAACGGCGGCACTCCCTCGACGGCGGCGAACAGCGTCGCGCCCAGCGAGTACGTGTCCGCGGCGGCGAGCGCGGGCTCGCCCTTGGCGACCTCGGGCGCCCGGTAGGCGGGGTCGGGAGGTCCGCCGGAGATGCCGATGTCGGTGATCTTCACGCCGCCGTCGTCGGCCAGCAGCACGTTGCCCGGCTCCACCAGGCGGTGCGGCATGCCGAGCGCGTGTGCGACGGCCAGCGCCGAACCCAGTTGGATGCCCAGGAACGCGGCCTGCTCGGGAGTCAGCTGCCCGTACTCGGTGAGGAACTCGGCCATGTTGCGCGACGGGACGTACTCCATGACCAGCCACACGTCGTCGCCGTCGCGGAAGGCGTCGAACACCGCGATCGCGTTGGCGTGCAGGACGCGCGTGGCCTGCCTGCCCTCGTGCAGCGCCGACTGCCTGGCCTCCTCGGCACGCTCGGCCGGCAGGTCCGGGTCGATGTAGAGGCGCTTCGCGGCGACGGTCCGGTGCAGCATCGAGTCGAAGGCGAGCCACACTATGCCGGCTCGCCCTCGGCCGATGGGTTGGTCAAGTCGGTAGCGTTCGCCGACGAGAGCACCTTCTGTGTCGTTCACGCAGCCCCTTGTACCGCAGTGTCGGTCAAACCGGCATCAACAGGCCCGAACCATCACGACGTCGGTGTCGATGGTTCCGTGGGTTCCGACGTCGGCGAATCGTCCGTCGGGGAGGAAGGCGGTTCCTCCGTTTCGCTGGACGGCGGCTCCGGCGGCTCCGGCGGAACGTACGACGACGACTCCTCGGTCTCCTCCACCGGCGGCGGAACGTACTCCGACGTCTCCTCGTAGGTCGGCTGGGGCTCCTCGACCTGCTGCTCGGTGGTGGTCGTCGAGGGAGGAGGGGTCGTGGTCGTCTGCGACACCTGCGACGTGGTCGCCACCGGCTTCTGCGCCGGCGGCTCCTCGGCGTCGCCGCCGCCGGACCCGCCGAAGACCCAGATCGCGAACGCGGCCATGCCGAGCACCACGATGCTGCCCGCGAGGGCAGGCAGCTTCCAGTTCGCCTTTTCCTTCGGCTCGTCGTCGGCCGGGTCGTCGTAGGGCGAAGGCTGCCGGTCGTAGTCGTCGTGCCGGTCGTAGTCGTCGTAGTCGGCGTACGGGTCCGCACCGACCGGCACCGCGCGGGTGGCCTCGAGCCCGCCCTGCTGGTGGCCGTAGCCGTCGTAGTCTTCGTCCGGGTAGCCGCTGCCGGGCTCGTACCGGTCGTCCGCGTCGTCGTAGTACCCGCCGGCGTCCTCGCCGAGGGTGCCCGAGTGTCCCGCGGGCAGGTAGTCGTCGTCGGCGGCGGCCGCACCGAGAGCGGCACCCGCAGCACCGGCGCCCGCGGCGCCGAGCACGGCCGTTCCGGTGCCGATGGCGGGCTGGACGGCCGTGGCGTCGTTGTCGGGGGAGCCGCCCAGCGGCGTCTCGCCCCTGGCGACCGCCGAGAGCAGCTCCTCGCACTCGTCCGCCGTCGGGCGGTGCCGGGTGTCGGGGTGCAGCATCACGGCGAGCACGCTGGTGAGCGGGCCGGACTGCCTCGGCGGGTTGATCTGCCCCGCGGCCACCGCGTGCAGCAGGCCCAGCGTGTTCTCGCTGAGTCCGAACGGCGGCTGGCCCTCGGTGGCGGCGTAGAGCGTGGAGCCGAGCGAGAAGATGTCCGACTCGGGGCCGGGGTCGCCGCCGATCGCCACCTCGGGAGCGAGGTAGGCGGGCGTGCCCGCGATCATGCCCGTCTTGGTGACGGTGACGTCGTCCTTGGCGCGCGAGATGCCGAAGTCGGTGATCTTCACGAGCCCGCTGCCCGCGAGCAGGATGTTGCCGGGCTTGATGTCGCGGTGGACGATCCCGACGGCGTGCGCCTCCTTGAGAGCCGCCGCCACCTGGGCGCCGATCTTGGCGACCTCGACCGGGGACAACGTCCTGCGCTGCTGGAGCTCCTGGGCGAGGCTCGTCGACGCCAGGTACTCCATGATCAGGCACGGTTGCCCGTTGTCGTCGGTGACGACGTCGAACACCGAGATCGCGTTGGGGTGGTGCAGGCGGGCGGCGATCCTGCCCTCACGCATAGTGCGGGCGCGCGCGTCCTCCGCCTCGTTGTCCTCGAGGCCCGGCTGCAGCAGGAGCTGCTTGATCGCGACGGTGCGGTGCAGCACCTCATCCTGCGCCTGCCAGACCGCACCCATGGCACCGGTGCCGATGCGCTTGATGACGCGGTATCGGCCGGCGACCAGGCGACCCTCGTCGCTCACGCGACCTCCTTCGGGGCTGTCGTCAGCAGGGGTGGAGCGTAGGCACAAACCGGCGAATTGCGTGCCGGAATACCGAGACCGACTCGTGACAGGTTAGGCCGCTCACTCTGCGCACACGAAGGCGGCACTCTCGGACACAGGTGCTGTGCTCCTGTGTGGTAGACGCCCCGGAGGTCAGTTGGGTTGCGCCGACAGCAGCTTCGCGTCGTTGATTCTGCCGCTCGGGCCGGCATCCACGCCGAGCTGCTGGGTGACCCGCAGTGGCGTTCCACGCTCGGGCACCATCGTCACCACCGCGAGCACCGAGCCGTCCCGCTCCTCGCGGAGGTCCTCCACCTCGACGGAGTCCATCGAGCGCCACGCCTCGACGAGCGACTCGCGCTCGGCGGCGAGCGACGGCCCCAGCAGTTCCACGGCGTCGTCGGGCGAGGTGTCCACGCGCTCGTAGAACTCACGCACGGTGCCGACCCTGCCCTGTGCCGAGGTGTCGGCCTCGCCGGTCTGGCTGCCCTCACCGGCGTCGTCGCGCTGGGCGACCTGCCGCACCGCTCCTGCGGTGGCGGGCGCGCCCGCCACCGCAGGAGCCGCATCGTCGACCACGGCCTTCCCGGCGGTGCTCTTCGCGGGCAGCGCGAACCCGCCGAGCGCGGCGGCCCCGGTGATCTCGAGCGGTTCGCCGACGTCGTCGCCGCTGCTCTGGTCGTGATCGCTGGCGATCGAGGCGGCGACCACGATGGAAGTGCCCAGCAGTGCGAGGGCCAGCAGCAGCGCCGCGAGCTTGGCGCGCCTGGCGAACGGCCGCTCGGGCTCGGGTGGCGGCGGTGGCTCGTCCATCCGCTCGTCCCTGGTTCCCGGGGGTGGCAGGTACCTGCGCGGTTCGCGGAAGAACTCACGCAGGTACTCGTCGTCGACCAGGTCGTCGGCGAGGATCTCGTCACTCATGACGTCCTCGACCGCGACGGTCGGCTCGGATGCGTGGCGCCGGTCGTGCACTGGTTCGGCCCTCGTCTGTGTCGTCTCGTGGACTCGAAGTTCGGACCCCTCGCCTCTCAGGTAACCCTGCCGGGCGTTTCATCTCCAGGTTTTGTCGGTGGACTGTCGTGCCGACACGACGAACGGCAAATGGCATCACCCACGTAGAGCAATATGTGACCGTTCGGCGCACTGCACGTGCACCAGAATGTGCGAAAAGCGCGTGCATTCGCAGGTGAAGCGCCTATTCGGGGGTCAGAAAAACAGCCGGGAATCGTTCCCTCTACTGACCGTCACTCGCAATCTTCGAGTCGTCCTCGAACATGAGTTTGCGCGTTTCCTCGGTCTTGCTGCCGTCGGCGTGGGTTACCTCGACCGTGTTGACGGTGTATCCCTCGTTCTGGTCGATGTAGATGTGCTTGACCTCGAAGTAGGCGACGTCCGCGTACCGCTCGCGCAGCCCGGCCTCGCCGCCGGCCGCGAGCTCGCCGGTGGTCATGGCGTACGCGGTGGACGAGTCCTCGGTGACGGTGTCGAGGTAGCTCTGCGAGGCCGCGCCGAGCTCATCGGCGTCGTAGGGCGGCAGGGTCACGTAGCGCTGCTTCGCCTTCGTCGTCGGGGCAGGCGTGACCGGCGGCTTCCGCAGCTCGGGCGTGGTCGGCTGCGGGTCGGTGGTCTGGCTGGGCTGCCCCGGCTCGCTCTCGGACGACGTGGCCGACTCGGAGCTGGAGGAGGACCGCAGTCCGGACTGGGTGTCGGTCTCGTTCTGCTCGTCGGCCGAGCTGGACGACGAGGACGAGGGGTCGCCATCGTCGGAGCTCTCGAGGGAAGAGGCGTCGTCGGTGAAGCTCTCGCTGTCCTCGGCGTAGCCCTCGTGCGGCAGCAGCGGTGCGACCCCGCCGTGGCGATCGGGCCAGCCCTCGATGGCCTGCCGGTCCGACGGCGGCTGGCCGACGAGCACGGTGCCCGCCACCAGCAGCGCCACCACCACGCCGCCGGAGGAGATGCTCGCGAACCAGGCGGCCTTACGCCAGCTCCTCGGCGGAGTCACCGACGCGGGAACGGAGCCGAGGTCGAACTTGCCGAGGCCGTCGGGCGGCGGGGCCAGGTACACGCGGGCCTCGTCGTCGGCACGTCGCGCGGGCCGCTCGCACGTGGTGAGTGTGACCTTCTTCCTGCGGCTCGTGGGTTCGCCATCCACGTCGTCCGTGTCGTCCACGTCGCCCTGAGCCTCGGCGGCGTCGGGCATGTCGGGCACGTCTGGCCCATCGAGGATCGCGGCGAGTGAGTCGGTCAGCTCCTCCGGCGCGGCCGGGGACGGAGCGGGGATCGGCAGCTCACCGCGCGAGGCTGCGAAGTCCACCGCGGGGCCCGCGGTGGCCACGGGGAGCGAGCCGCTGAACGGCGCTTCGGGCAGCACACCCGCCATCGCCGTCCTGAGGGAGCCCTCGTGCCTGCGATGGTGGCGAGGGGAAACCGGTACGGAAGGTGTCCAGGTGCCTGCACCCGGCGCATGCCTGCGCCTGCTCTGGGTCGAGGTCGGTCGGTCGTCGTCCGGAACGTGGCGCTGGGGGAAGTCGGCCCTGCCGTTCATGTCAGCTGGACCCTTCGGCGTACGGTCTCTGACGCCGTCCGCGCCCCGGTTCGACCGATCGGAGCAGTGAGAGCATGAGCATCTGCACGGCACGCTGCACGTGCGAAGCGCCCAGAGGCGCACAGAACGCTCGCGAGAACTCCCACCCGACCCACATTAGGAGCCATTGGCCCCCAGCGGCGTACCGGGGCACGATCCAGCCCCGGATATCACCCCTCTGGGCGCACCCACCCGGCGAGCTCTACGTGTGGTACTACCCGCCGCTGCGGTATTTCGCCTGTGTCGACTGCAGTGCCTTGACCGCGGTTCCGCCACTGCCCACCGCGAGGATGATCGCGATGACGTCGAGAGCGGCCCCGCCACTGGTGAACAGCAGTGCGAGCAGTGAGACCGCAGTGGTCGCGCCCGCGACGCCCCACCTCGACCGCACGTACTGGGCGACCGGCGCGCCACCGGCTCGCTTGCTCGCCGCGCTGTTCAGCATGGCGAGGTAACCGGCGTGGCCCAAGGCCGCGAGCACACTCGCCAGTGCGATCACGAAGGCGATCAGGTGAATGATCGTGTCCATGTGTCCAGTGTGCCCGAGTCCTGGAGTGCCCCGGCTCGGGGAACACCCTGAATTTTGCTCGAGCTCAGCGACCGAGCCTGCCGCGGCCGAGGTTCAGCAACGCCATGGCGAGCTGACGGCCTTCGGGACCGAGTTCGCGGTAGCGCGCGAGCACGTCCATCTCGCGGTTGTAGACGATGCGCGGGCCGCCCGCGGCCATCCTCGCCGCGCCGATGGTCTTCGACACGTCGGCCCTGCGCTTGACGAGCCTCAGGATCTCGGCATCCAGCCAGTCGATCTCCTTGCGGAGGTCGTCGATGTTCTCTGCCGTGGTGTCGTCGGCGTCGTGAGTCTGCGCGCTCATGTGAACCTCCGGTCGTGTCCGGATCCGCATCGGGCCCCGAGCAGACGAAAGCCCCGGGTCCGAGGACTCCGGGGCTTGCTGTGATGGCTGGTTGGCACTACGCGATCACGGGAGCCGGAGTCCGGGTCCCGTAGAAAAATCGATGCGCGTAGCACTGCACGGGCCGAGTATGGCACATCGCTGGTTCGTCAGAGGTCCCAGGTAGCGTTGAATCACAATGAACACCCTCTTCGATCTCCCCTCGGAACCGGGCAAACACGCGGATCTGCTCGACGATCTGAACCCGGCACAGCGCGCTGCCGTGGAGCACAGCGGACCGCCGCTTCTGGTCGTCGCGGGCGCGGGCTCGGGCAAGACACGGGTGCTGACCCGGCGCATCGCGTACCTGCTCGGCGCGCGGAACGTGCACCCCGGCCAGATCATGGCCATCACCTTCACCAACAAGGCCGCGGCCGAGATGCGCGAGCGGGTCAGCGAGCTGGTGGGGCGCCGGGGCAACGCGATGTGGGTGTCGACGTTCCACTCGATGTGCGTGCGGCTGCTGCGGCGCGAGGCGAAGACACTCGAGATGTCGTCGAACTTCTCGATCTACGACGCCGACGACAGCAGGCGGCTGATCACGCTTGTCGCGCGCGATCTCGACCTCGACCCCAAGCGCTACCCGGCGCGGGCGCTGGGCGGGCACATCTCGAACCTGAAGAACGAGCTGCTCGACGCCGAGACGGCGGCTGCGAAGGCCGCGAACGACTACGAGCGCAGGGCAGCCGAGGTCTACGGGGAGTACCAGCGCAGGCTGGCGCAGGCCAACGCGATGGACTTCGACGACCTGATCATGCGCACGGTGGAGCTGTTCCAGGCGTTCCCCGACGTCGCGGAGCACTACCGCCGCCGGTTCCGGCACGTGCTGGTCGACGAGTACCAGGACACCAACCACGCGCAGTACACGCTGGTGCGGGAGCTCGTCGGCACGGAGCGGACCGAATCGGGTGTCGAGCCGTCCGAGCTGTGCGTCGTCGGCGACGCGGACCAGTCGATCTACGCGTTCCGCGGCGCGACCATCCGCAACATCGAGGAGTTCGAGCGGGACTTCCCCGCGGCCCGAACGATCCTGCTGGAGCAGAACTACCGGTCGACGCAGACGATCCTGTCGGCGGCCAACTCGGTCATCGCGCGCAACCCGAACCGGCGGGACAAGCGGCTGTGGACCTCGTCGGGCGACGGCGAGAAGATCGTCGGCTACGTCGCCGACAACGAGCACGACGAGGCGGCGTTCGTCGCGAGCGAGATCGACGCGCTCGCCGACCAGGGCGAGGTGAAGTACTCCGACGTCGCGGTCTTCTACCGGACCAACAATCAGTCGCGGGTCTTCGAGGAGATCTTCATCAGGCTCGGCCTGCCGTACCGCGTGGTCGGCGGCGTCCGCTTCTACGAGCGGCGTGAGGTCAGGGACGCGCTGGCGTACCTGCGAGTGCTGGCAAACCCCGAAGACACCGTGAGCCTGCGGCGGGTGCTGAACGTGCCCAAGCGCGGCATCGGCGACAGGGCGGAGGCCGTCGTGGCCACCCACGCCGAGCGGGAGCGCATCTCGTTCGCGGCGGCGCTGCGCGAGGCCGTGGCAGGCAACGTGCCG
Source organism: Prauserella cavernicola (assembly GCF_016595675.1). Taxonomy (GTDB): domain Bacteria; phylum Actinomycetota; class Actinomycetes; order Mycobacteriales; family Pseudonocardiaceae; genus Prauserella_A; species Prauserella_A cavernicola. The sequence goes on from NZ_JAENJH010000017.1 coordinate 31,368, forward strand.
TTGCTGAACCCCCGTTCGCAGCGGTCCATCGCGTCCTTCGTGCAGTTGCTGGACGGGCTGTACGAGCTGGTCGAGTCCGGGGTCGAGGTGGCCGACGTGCTGGAGGCGGTGCTGGAGCGCACCGGCTACCGCTCCGAGCTCGAGGAGTCCGAGGATCCGCAGGACGCCTCCCGGCTGGAGAACCTGGACGAGCTCGTCACGGTCGCGCGTGAGTTCACGGAGTTCGCCGACACCGTGCTCGAGGAGCAGGCGGAGGCCGAGCAGGACGTCGACGACGCCGTGGGCGTGCCGGAGCCCGGTTCGTTGCCCGCGTTCCTGGAGCGGGTGTCGCTGGTCGCCGACGCCGACTCGATCCCCTCGCCCGACGGCGAGGACGGTGAGGACGGTGAGGAGGACGCCGGGGTGGTCACGCTGATGACGGTGCACACCGCGAAGGGACTCGAGTACCCGGTCGTCTTCGGCACCGGCTGGGAGGACGGCGTCTTCCCTCACATGAGGGCGCTCGGCGAACCCGCTGAGCTGGCCGAGGAGCGCAGGCTGGCCTACGTGGCCATCACCCGCGCCCGGCAGCGTCTCTACGTCTCTCGCGCCCTGGTCCGGTCGGCGTGGGGGCAGCCGATGACCAACCCGGCCTCGCGGTTCTTGGACGAGATCCCCGCCGAGCTGCTCGACTGGCGGCGGCTGGCGCCGTCGAACGGTTCCGGCTCCGGCGGTGGTTCGCCGAGGGCCGCCACGACGTGGGGCCGCAGGTCGGGCTTCGGCGACGACTCGGCTCAGGCCGGGATCGCGGCCAGGGGTATGCGCAGCACGTCGTTCAAGGGCTGGAAGGACACGGTCGCACTGAACCTGGACGTCGGCGATCGCGTGAGCCACGACAAGTACGGCCTCGGTACGGTCGTGTCCACCGACGGATCGGGTCCCCGGGCCACGGCGACCATCGATTTCGGCGCGTCGGGCAAGGTGCGGTTGATGCTCATCGGCAGCGTGCCGATGGTGAAGCTCTAGGTACTTCTTTCGGGTGAGCCGCTTCGGCGGCCCCGAAACTGTCGTACCTCCACGCTAACCTTCTGTTCGAACACAAGTTCGAAGGACGGGGCGACTGAGGTGGCCCCGGAACTGGGGGTAGCCGGTGTGGAGCGATGGTTTCAGGCGATCGGCGAGGGCGTTGCTCACTCGCTCGACGAGCTGCTCGATCGCGCTCTGGCGGAGGGTGGGCCGCTGGCGCCGGATGTCGGCAGGCTCGTCTCGGCCTGGAAGCTCCTGTTGCGGCTGCACGGCCGCACCGGGCGCGGAGGCTGCCGGGAGTGCGGGCGGGCGCAGGGGAGGCGCCTGTGCGCGGTGTGGCAGGTCGCCGTGGGGTACTTCCTCCGGCGGCTGCCGGAGGCTGAGCGGTCGAGAAGGGGCTGAGGCCCGATCAGACCGAGACGCCGCGCTCCGCGAGCCACGGACGCGGGTCGACCTTCTGGCCGTCGGCGGTCCACACCTCGAAATGAAGGTGGGGGCCGGTCGACTGACCGCGGTTGCCGATCTCGGCGATCTGCTCGCCGGCCTTCACCCGCTGGCCCACGCTGACGTAGTAGTCATTCACGTGGCCGTAGACGTGGATCGTGCCGTCGTCCATCTGGACGCGGACCCACATGCCGAAGCCGCTGGCCGAGCCGGCCTCGATCACGGTGCCGTCGGCGGCCGAGACGATCGGGGTGCCGATGCTGTTGGCAATGTCGATGCCGTAGTGGGTCGTTCCCCACCGGGCGCCGAAGCCGGAGGTGAAGCTGCCTTCGGCGGGAAGAACGGTCTTGGGGCGGGCGGCCTCTTCGGCGGCCCTGCGAGCGGCCTCGGCCTCTGCCGCGAGGCGGGCGTCGGTCACCTCGGTGCTCTCGGTGAGGCGCTGCACCTCGGCCGAGGCGTCGGTCGTGCGGGTCACCTGGAGAAGCTCGGGGGCGCCTGCCGGGGCGCTGCCGCCCATTCCGAACGAGGCGCTCGCGTCACGAGCGTTCGCCAGCGGCGTCACGTCGGTGTGCGAGTCAGTGCTGGAGCCCGTGGCGGCCTGGAGAGTCTGTCCAGCCGCGGCGGCGGCGAACGCGCCGGCGGCGACAGCCGCGACCACAACGCGGCCACGCAGGGCCGAGGAGGGCGCGGGGAGCCTATGGGAACCCCGGACACGAACGACGGCACCGTCCAGTGCGTCTTCGATCGCCGGGGAAGGAGCTTGGCCGCCGGGGGAGCGGTGTCGAGCCAAGACAGAGCCTTCCGTTACTCGGGGAGCCAGATCTCTGGACGCCGGGCGGGGGATCCCGGTGAGTGGTAATCGGGGGTAACCACTCTGTGGCGTGCCGGCCTCGGGGGGAGACCTGCCCACCAGTCCGCTCGTGACCTGACCGTAATGGGGACTGCGGGACAGTAACGAAGGGGCGCGGGCGGGAGCAAGATGCAGCCCTCGCATGGGCCGAACGAGGCAGGGTCTCGGAGGGGCGCGCGACGGAATGACACAAGGTCGGAAGGGGGTTGCTCCATTCGGTGTGACTTGCGTTACATAAGCGCAACCGTGCGACTAAACAACGGAAGTTCGGGGAACAAGGTCAAGTTATTTCGGTCCGGAGGACCGTTGCTAGCGTCGGCACGGACCCGGTCCACTTGACCTACCCACGCGAGCCGTGAGCGTTCGTGCGCCACGTTGCTAGTCACCCGAGGTGAGCTGATGACTCGTCCCGTCCGCCCGCTACCTGAGCCGCCGGACGCGCGCCGTTGAGCTCGCGCGTCCTCCCCGGAACGGATAGGCGGCCCGCGATCCTGCTGGCGGCGCTGGGCGCTGCAGCGCTGGCGGCGGTACTCCTGGCAGCGGGCGCGGTGGTCCCGGTCGTCGACGGTGCGGAGCCAGGGTTCGCCAGCGCTCCACTGCTGATCGTGCTGGCGTTGCTGCCGCTAGTCCTCGCCGGGGCGTTCATGATGCGGGGCAGGTCGTCCGTAGCGGCGGGCGTCCTCGTCGCCGCGGCCGCACTCGCGCCGGGACGTGCGGTGCTTGACCTGCAGTTCCTGGTCGACGCCTCGGTGGCGGTGCGCCCCGAGCTCTACCTCGCCACTGATCTGTTGTCGCACCCGGCGACCACCGGGTTGTGGCTGCTGCTGGCCGGGCATGTGCTGACCGCGGTGGCCGGAGTTGTCGCGTTCCGCGTCACCCGGGCTGCCGGAGAGCAGGACGGCAGCGATGACGACGCGGTCCGCTGGCGGCAGCGCTGGCTGTTGGTGGTCGTCGTCGCGGCCGTGGTGGCGGGCATCGGGCTGCTGATGGCGCCGTTCGGCTCCACCGACGTCTATCTCCTCGCGCGCAATGCCTTCGAGGGCCCCGCGGTCGCGCTCGCCGGTTCCCTGTTGATCGCGTGCGCGTTGCCGTTGCTCGCGGCACTGGCCGTGACCTCGGGCAACGGCGGCTTCGCCAGGGGCGGGCTCATCGGTCTGGCGGCCGCGGTCTTCGTGCTCGCCGTTCCCGGTCTGGTGGCCGGGCTGGCCGTCGGCGCCGCCAGTCTGGGCGCGGGGCCGATCGTGGCGCTCGTGGGTGCCGCCGTGCTGCTCGCCGTGGCGGGTACTCGCCCCGACTCGGGCGAGGACACCGACGAGGGTCCGGACGCGGCCGGTGAGGCATCGGTGCCGGGCCGCGGCATGCTGTTCGCGGCAACTGGTGGGCTCGCCGTGCTCACCGCCGTCACCGCGGGCCTCGGCGCCACCACGGCGCAGCTCAGCAACACGGGCGCGTTCCCCGTGCCCGAGAGCCCCGCTCGCTGGGTTCTGCTGGTCGCGGGACTGCTCGTGGGCGTGCTGGGGCTGGCGATGTTCGTGCCGGCGGTGGCCTCATTGCTCCGGCCCGTGCTGTCCGTGGCCTGGGCGGGCGTGCTGATCGCGGGTACCGCGGTACTCGACACCGCGATCACCGCCACCGGAATTCCGGGCGCGCTCGAGACGGGGCCCGGGGTGCTGTGGACGTGGCTGGCGATGTTCGGCGCCGCGGTCACCGCGTGCTGCTCGATGGTCGCCGGAGTCGTGGAGCGCGAGGACGACGAGACCTTCGGCGGCGACGGGGGCGACTCGGAACTGGCCGGGATGAACATGCTGACCCCGCTCGCCGCCGCGGCAGTGCTCGCTGTCGCTGCCTTCGGCACTCCCGTGATCGTCGCGCCCGACTACGCGGCCGCGGGTCTGTGGTCGGACTTCGGTACGCCGTCCTGGGGTCTGCTCGCCGGCGCGCTGACGGTGCTTGGTGCTGTAGCGCTGGCACCGCGCAGCAGGCCCGTGCCTGCCGCCGCGTTGCTGGGCGGAGCCGCCTGTCTGCTCGGAGTGCACGCCGCGACGCTGCCGTTGAGCAGCGGTGACATCGACGGCGCCGGTGCGGGAATCGGTGTGTGGTTCGCGCTCGCCGGGATCGTCGCGCTGGTGATCGCCGCCGGTATCGCGTTGTCGGGCCGGTCTCGCGAGACCGCGTGACGAGCGGGCGCCGCGTCCCACGGGTCGTGCTTGCCGAGCCGGCCGGAGCGTGTCCCGTCGCGGCGGTGCTCGCCAGGGCTCTGCGCGACGCCGGAGCAGAGGTGGTGCACGCCGGCGTGCTGGGCTCTCTCGAGGAGGTGCTGGCCACCGTGGAAGAAGAGGATCCGGACATTCTCGCCGTATCCATCGGCTCGTCGGCTGATCACGTTCTCGTCGATCACCTGACGGCTGCTCTGCCCGAACTGCGCGTGGCCGCTTTCGCAACCGATACAGACGTCACCCGATGGGTGATGGACAACGCGATGTGCGCCACAGATCCCAGCTCAGGAGGCTGTCGGTGACCGAGTTCACCAGGTGCGGCGGCCTTTGTCCGCGGACCTCTCGATAGGGTCGTCTGCGTCCGGCAGCACGGTTTGCAAATAAAACCACAGTGGCGTGTGTCGTCAGGAGACTGAAAGAGTGGACCTCTACGAGTACCAGGCGAAGGACCTCTTCGCCGCCCATGGTGTGCCGGTTTTGCCGGGTGCCGTGGCGAGTAATGCGGAAGAAGCGCGTGTGGCCGCCGAGGAGATCGGTGGGCCGGTCGTGGTCAAGGCGCAGGTGAAGACCGGT
>NZ_JAENJH010000018.1 GCF_016595675.1 Prauserella cavernicola
CACCAACGCCTGGAACGGCGGCGTCGCGCTGGGCGACTCCCTGCTGCTGCTCGGCCCCACCCTGGCCTGGGTCATCGTCGCCGTCACCCTCGCCGCCCGCCTCTTCCGCTGGGAACCCCGCCGCTGAACAAGTCTGCTGTGGACAGTCAGAACACCCGCCCCGGGCGCCGCACTCACGCGGTTCCCGGGGCGGTTCGCGTTTCAGCTCGCGTCGCGGCGGCGCGAGCGTGCTCTCGTCCGCGCCTGGGCTGGCCGACACCCTGGCGCTCGCGCAAAGGTTAGGCTAACCTTTGGTATGGCTGACGGTGCTGACGAGAATCCCGAGTTCGATCACCTGCTGCACTGGGTGCCGGACGTTCCGACGGCCGTGGCGGGCTACCGCGCTGCGGGGCTTCCCGCTCATGTCAACGACGAGCTCGACGGATTCCAGAACGGCGGCTGGCGACTCGACGAGCGCTATGTCGAGATCCTCACGATCACCGACGAGCGGCGGCTGCGCACCTCGCGTTACGCCGAGGGGATCGAGCACCTGCGCCCGGCCATGGCCGCCGTCGGCGGCGACCGCGGGGTGCTCACCTTCGCGGTGAACGTGAGCGATGCGCACGCCACCGCGAACAGGTTGCGAGCGCAGGGTTTCGAGCTTGCCGAGTTCGCCGTGACGCTGGCGGAGCACGGTGTGTCGTTCGTGGAGATGTTCGTGCGCAACGCTCCCGTGTGGACGCCGTTCTTCATCACCTACACCCCCCCGAGCCGAGCTGCTCGCCGGCATCGACCCGTCGGCGTTCGAGAGTGGACAGTACGACCTCGCCGGACTCGTCGTGGAGACGGCTGATCCCGCCGGCTCGGCGGAGCTGCTGAGCACGATGCTCGGCCTCGCGCGTGACGGGAACCGGGTTCGGTTGCCCGGAGCGGAGATCGTCTTCGAGCCCGGTCCCCGGGAACTGATCACCGCGATGACGTTGTCGGGCGGTGATCGCGAACCGGCCGATCTCGGCGGTCTCACCGCACGCTTCACCGGCTGAGCGTCAGCCGCGCGCGAGTCCGGCCGCGGTCTCGGTGATCGTCGCCAGCGCCGCGACGGCGACCGGGTGATCGCGGGCGCCGAGGCGCGTGGCCGCGATGATGCGACGCGCCGGTGCCGGCTCGCCGCGCAGCGGCACCCGCACCACCGGCCAGTCGTCGTGCAGCCGCGCCAGCCTCGGCACGAGGATGATGCCGAAACCGTGGCTCACCAACGCCGTTCCGGTGTCCCACTCGTCGGCGTAGTGCGCGATGTTCGGGGTGAACCCCGCTCCCATGCACGCGGTCAGCACCAGCTGGTGGTAGGTGCTTCCCGGCCTGCCGACGATCCACGGTTCGTCGGCCGCGTCGGCCAGTGCGACACCGCGGCCTGCGGTGAGCGGGTGGTCGCTGGGCACCACGAGGTCCAGTGGGTCGTCGAACAACGGGCGCTGGTCGAAGCGTTCGTCGGCGGCCGGTGGCGTGTCGGCGCTGTTGATGACCAGCGCCAGGTCGGCGTCTCCGGCCAGCAGCAGATCGAAGCACCGGGCGGGCTCGGCCTCGATCATGCGCACCCGCAGGTGGGGGAAGCGATCGCGCAGCGCCGCCGCGGCAGGAGGCAGCAGCCGGGTCGCGGCCGTCGAGAAGCCGCACAGCGTGAACGATCCGGCTGGCTCGTCGTCGATCGCGGCGAGTTCCGCGTAGGCGCGTTCGACCTGTGCGTACAGGGTTTCCGCGTGCCGCAGCACAGTGCGCGCCGCGGCGGTCAGCTGGATTCCCCTGCCGGACTGGGTCACCAGCTCCACGCCGAGCTCCTCGGCCAGCTGGCGGAGTTGGTACGACACGGCCGAGGGCGTGTAGTGCAACGCCGCCGCGGCGGCGGTCACGGTGCGGTGGTGGGCGACCAGCTGCAGCACCCGGAGCTTCGGGTCGATCATGCAACTATTTTGCACGGTTTCGTCCAGAAGCATTTGATTCTGTTCACCAGTTGACGACGGCAGCATGGCGGCGTGACCGTCCTCCACCATCCCGCCGGCTCCGAACCGGCCGCCCGCCGCCGCGAACTGCGCACCGGGTTCTTCGTCCTCGTCGTGCTCACGGCAGGGGCCTACCTGCCGAGCCCGCTGTATCCCGAGTACCAGCGGATCTTCGAGCTCAGTGACGTGACCATGACGCTGGTCTACGCCACGTTCGCGCTGGTGAGCGCGCCGGCGCTGCTGCTGTGCGGCTCCGCGTCCGACACGCTGGGCCCACGTGCGGTACTGCGCGCGGGCATCGTGGCAGCGGTGGCGGGCTCGCTCTGTTTCGCGCTGGCCTCGGGCCCGGCCTGGCTCCTGGCAGGCCGGGCCGCGCAGGGACTCGCCCTCGGCGCCGCCACCGGGGCCGCGGGCGTACTGATCAGCGAGCGAGCCCGCGTGGGCGGTGCGGTGCTGGCCAGCACCGCGTTCGTCGCGGGCACGGCGATCGGACCCGTCGCGGGTGGCGTGCTCGCCGAGTACGTTCCCGCGCCGAGGGTCCTGCCGTTCGTGCTGCACCTGGCGCTGCTGGGGATCGCCTGGCATCGGGTGGGCGCGCTCGCGGTCCCCGGCGTGGCGCGGGCGGGCCGGTGGCGTCCCACGCGGCCGCGCATTCCCCTCGGGCTGCGCCTGGTGTTCACCGCGTCCGCAGCCACCGGTTTCCTCGCCTGGACCGTGGCAGGCCTGTTCCTCGCGGTCATCCCGGCACTGCTCGCCACCCACGCGGGGCCCGCGGCCACCGGCGGCATCCTGGGCTCCGTGCTCGCGGTCTCCCTGCTGACGCAGCGACTCGTGCTGCCGCTCGGCGCGAGGACCGCGCAGCTCACCGGGCTGGGCGCGCTGCTCGCCAGTCTCGGCCTGCTCGCCACCGGCCCCGGGTCACCCGCCACCACGCTGGTCGCCGCGCTGGCGGCCGGAGCCGGACACGGGCTCGCCTACGGCGGTGCCGCCGCGGCCATCGAGACGAGCGCGCCCCCGGCCGAGCGCGGCGCGATCAACGGCGCCCTGTACCTGGCCTTCTACCTCGGTGCGGGCGGCCCGGCTCTCGCCGTGGGAGTGCTCACGCTGTGGCACTCCCTGACCGCCGCCGTCGTCTGGGTCACCGCCGCGGCCGCCTACCTCACGCCCTGCGCTGCCACGGCCGTGCTGCTCTGCCTGTACCGGTCGCGGCGATCCGGGCGCGGGATCGGTGAGGCGGAAGACCGGGTACCGCGCGGCGATCGCGGCGACGTCGCAGAGCGGTGCGTCGCGCCGCACCGGACAGTGCGGACCGGCGCCGGGAACGACCTGGAGGTAGCGGCGCGGCATCGGCGTTCGCGCACCGGATTCGACCTCGGCCGGCCGCACCTGCTCACCGTCCTTGCTCCGCACCACCGCGAGCCCGTCGCCGGCACGGACGGTGCGCGCCCGGTCGGCGTTCTCGCCGAGGAACGACACGACCTGCCCGGTGCGTTGCCGAGCGTCACGTCGCGGGCGCGGGCCAGCCCGGCGGCGAGGCGGTACAGCCGGCGCTCGAGGGTGCGACGTCCGCGCACGAGCCCGGTCATCCAGTCACCGCCCGGGGACGCGGCGTCCGGCGGGCCGCCGTGACGTGCCTGCGCCCGCGATAGGGCCGCGACACCGCGGCCCCATGGCGTATCGCACGAACGTGTCGCGTTACTGCACATGGTCTAATCCCTGCCATGCTCGACTCACGGGGGACCGTCGACCTGACCGCTGCCACCGTCCGCCGGTGGCAGGTCCTCGCCGGGCTGAGCGCACTGGTGGCCGTCGCCGTCTACGTGCTCGCGGTGCTGACTGAGACCGGGCAGCGGCTGGAGAACGCCGCGCTGCGCGGCGCCGATGAGGCGGGCTCCCGCGACCAGAGCACCGCCGACGACGCGCTCGGCGAGATCACGCTGTACTCGCTGGCAGTCGCCGTCGTGGCGGTGGCGGTGATCGGCCTGGTGCGCAAGCGGCTGGATCTGGCGATCGCCGCGGTCGGCGTGATCGTCGCGGGACAGCTGGTGACGCAGGCACTCAAGCGGTTCGTGCTGCCCCGGCCCGCGCTGGTCGAGGTGACCGGCCACTACGCGGAGAACAGCCTGCCCAGCGGGCACACCACGATCGCGATGACGGTGTTGTTCGCGGCGCTGATCGTGGTGCCGTACCGCTGGCGCGGCGTGGCGCTGTTCTTCGTGCTGTCGTGGGCGGTCGGGATCGGCGCGTACACGGTCACCGCGAAGTGGCACCGCCTGTCCGACACCCTCGCGGCCGACGCGGTGTCGCTCGCCGTGGCCTGCCTCGCGTCGTGGTGGCTCGCGCGGCGCGGTCTGGTGCGCCGCCACGACGGGCCTCGGCGCGTCCCCCGGGTGCTGATCGTGGCGTTCGCGAGTCTCGGTGGCGTGTTCTTCCTGGCGCTGGGCACGATCCTGCTCGGCGCCCCGCTCGTCACGGAAGGCCTGGACGCGACGGTGCGCGACGATGCCTACGTGGTCTACTTGGCGGCGAGTTCGTTCGCGTCGTTCGGATCGATCGCGACGGCACTCGTGTTCCTGGCGAGCTGGCGAAGGCTGGAGATTCCGTGAAATGGCACCAGCTGGTCGCATTCGCGCCCGCTGCTCTGTTCTTCCTGCTCTTTCTGATCAGCTTCCTGCGCGACCGGCGCAAGCTGCGCAACGGCGTGTACCTCTTCTTCACGCTCGTGTTCTTCGCGGCGGGCGCGCTCCTGGTCCTGGCCTCGGTGTCGCAGAGCGCGGCCGCGGCGCTGCTGTACATCGGCCTGGCGCTGATCCCGGTGTCCGGGCTGGCACTCGGAATCTTCCTGATCTTCAACGGCTTCACCATGCTCCGCCGCGAAGGGCGGCGACTGGCCAACCTGTTGTCGTTGCTCGCGGGCATCGGCATCATCGCGTTCGTCCCGCTGCAGTTCCTGGTGGCGCTGATCGACTGGCAGCCGCTGACGATCGCGGCGGAGGTCGTCACCGGCGTGCTCGGCTACGTGTCGGTGCTGTTCCTCTGTTTCCTGCTGTACGCGGTGGTCTACGGCCGGATCCGTAGCCGCCGCGGCGTCGACTTCATCGTTGTGCTCGGCGCGGGACTGCTCGACGGCAGCCGCGTGCCGCCGCTGCTGGCCAGCAGGCTCGACCGCGCGCGGCGGGTGTTCGACGCGCATCGCAGGCGCGGCCGGGACCCGGTGCTCATCACCTCGGGCGGGCAGGGACCGGACGAGGACGTGCCCGAGGCGCGCGCCATGGCCGACTACCTCGTGGCGGGCGGCGCACCCGCCGAGCGGGTGCTGCTCGAGGACCAGTCGCGGACGACGACGGAGAACCTGACGTTCAGCGGGGCGCTCATGCGCGAGCGTCGCGACGACTACCGGTGCGTGATCGTCACCAACAACTTCCACGTCCTGCGCGCGGCGCTGCTGGCCCGCAAGACCAAGGTCAACGGCCAGGTCATCGGCTCGCCCACCGCCTGGTACTTCTGGCCCAGCGCCATCCTTCGCGAGTTCATCGCGATCTTCGTCGAGCACCGGATCTTCAACGGCACGGTGTGCGGGCTGATCACCCTCTCGGTGGTGCTGGACGCGGTCTAGCGCCGTGCGACGAGATGGAAGACCCGGCTCAGACGCCGGTAGGGATCGCGCTCGGCCGCTTCCCGCTCGACCTCGGCGATCCGCGCGAACTCGGAGCCAGCAGTGTCGGTGGTGTCATCGGTGTCGCTGTCGGCGTCCAGGGACATCCAGTCGCTGAACAGCCAGACGCCGTACCAGGCCAGCGGTTCCGCGCCGTGCGCGGCGAGCCTCCGGGACAGGTCGTCGACGGTGTCGGCGCGGGTGTGGGGCCCGAGCACGCCGGGCTCGCCGTGGGCGTCGAATGCCGTGAGCGCGTCGGCCCAGCGGCGTTCCAGCGCGGGACGGACGGCGAGCGTCTCGGCGTTGAGCGCCAGTATCGAGAGGATGCCGCCCCCGGCGGCGCGGTCGGACAACGCCGTCAGCATCGGCTCGGGGTCGTCCAGGTACATCAGCACGCCGTGGCACAACACCGCGTCGAACCGGCGGCCTCCCGTCGCGGCGGCCGCGTGCTCACCCCGCTCGTGCACCAGGCGCACCCGCGCGCGCACGTCGTCGGGTTCGGCGGCCAGGCGCGTGCGCGCGGCGGCCAGCATCGTCTCGGACGAGTCGAGCAGCACCACCTCGTAACCCAGGCGCGCCAACGGAAACGACTGGTGCCCGGCTCCGCCGCCCACGTCGAGCACGGTGGCCGGTGGCGGGGGCAGGTGTGCCGTGAGCTGGCGGTGCAGCACGTAGGTGCGCACGCGGCCCTTCACCGTCGCGTACGCGCCCTCGACGAACGGATCCGCCAGTGCCGCCCACACGTCGTCGTCGCCCACGGCACCCATGATGCCGCAGCGGTGACAAGGACGCCGACGTCAGCGTGTCGTCAGATCAGGCCTTCGCGCAGTGCGTAGGCCACCGCGTGCGGACGGCTGCGCAGGTTCAGCCTGCCGGTCAGCTCCTGGATCACGTTCTTGACGGTGCGCTCGGAGTAGCAGAGCCGGTTGGCGATGCCGACGGTGTCGAGCCCCTCGGCCATCAGCCGCAGCACGATCGTCTCCCGCGGGCTGAGTCCGTCGGCGGCGGGGCTGCGGAACGACGGCTCGTCACGGCGGTGTTCGGCCATCGGCTCGAGCGTCGTGAGCGCGGCACTCTCGCCCGCGGCCGCGGCGTGCACCGAGGAGGCGAGCACTTCGGCGCTCGCCTCGGCCCGCGTCAGTGCCCGGACGACGCCCCAGTCGCCGGCGGGGTGCGAGTCGGGCTCCAGCGTCGCGTCGGTCACCAGCACCTTGGGCACCGCGGGCTTGCGCCCGAGCGCCCTGAGATAGCCGAGCTCCCTCGTCGAGAGCCGGTCGACCGCGACCACGAGCACACCCCTGCTTGTCAGCTTCGCGCGCGGGACGACGCGCAGGTCGTCGCGCGGCCGCAGCCTGCTCGCGAGTCCCGTCGCGGTGAACACATCCGTCGCCTCGATCGCGACCTCGACCGTAGTCATCCCCCATCCCCCTCTAGATCAACCCACCGCGCAGCGCGAACGCGACCGCGTGCGCACGGGTGGTGAGGCCGTGCCGCCTCATCAGGCCGTAGAGCACGTTCTTGACGGTGCTCTCCGAGTACGCCAGCTCGGCGGCGATCTCTCCGGTGCTGTTGCCCTCGGCCAGCAGCCGGAGCACGTCCCGTTCCCTGCCGGACAGGCCGGACAGGGTGAAGCCGTGCGGCTCCAGCACGTCGCGCCGCATCCGGTCGAGATGTGCGAGCAGTGTGCCCTGCAGCCGGGGCGGCAGGTACGCCGAACCCTCGCTGACCGCGAGGACCGCGCGCACGAGCTCGTCCGCGCCGGTGGTGCCGCGCTGCAGCACCGCGGACATACCGCACTCGACGGCCGACATCAGGGCGTCCGGCCGGAAGTTGTCGGTGACGATCACGCACCGCGGCGGCGGATCGAGCCGCGAGGCGGCGCGCAGGTCTCGCAGGAACGCGAACGTCCCGTCGGAGACGGACTGCTCGATGACCACGACCACCTCGGCCCGCGCCAGCTCGTCGTCGGCGAGCACCTTGACGCGTCCGTCACCGCCGAGAATGTTGGCCGCCCCGAGTCTGGTGATCGGATCCGTCGCATGTACGGCAACCGCCACAATCGCGGCCTCCTCGGCGTCTGCTGTCCACGACCTCGGGTTCATTGTCGACATCACCATCAGGTGCCTTTCGCCACCGCGTCACGTACCCCGCCGACTGCTCCCAGCCCGCCGTGTTCGTCTGACACTGCACTCACGGCTGCGCTGCCCTGTCGGGTTCACTATGTGCGCCACGAATTTGTCGGGCTTTGCATGCCAAGGAGAAACCATGACGCCACGGCACGTTCAACCCCCCGGTGACCCGGCGCACATCGCGCTGCGCGAACCACACCGGTGCCTATAGTCTTTAGGCAATCAACTAATGGTTGGAGGTTGCGTGGGACGCGCGGGACTGACGTCGGACCGGGTCGTGGAGGCCTGTCTCGAGCTCGCCGACGACTCCGGCTTCGAGAACCTGACCATCTCGCTGGCGGCCCGGCACTTCGGCGTGAGACCGGCCAGCCTCTACTCGCACGTGAAGGACCTGCGGGACCTCAAGACGCGGATGGCGTTGCGCGCGCTGGAGGAGCTCTCCGCCCGTGCGGCCGGGGAACTGGCCGGGCGTTCCGGGGCGGACGCGCTGGCGGCGCTCGGCGAGGTGTACCGCGGCTACGCCCACGAGCACCCCGGCCGGTTCGCCGCCGCTCGCTTCCCTCTGGACACCGACACGGCGCGGGCGAGCGCTGGCGGGTACCAGTCGCGTCTGATCGCGTCGTTGTTGCGGGCCTACGACCTGCCGGAGTCCGAACACGTGCATGCCGTGAGGCTGCTGGGCAGCACGTTCCTCGGCTACGTCACACTCGAGCAGAGCGGCGGGTTCAGCCACAGCGAACCCGGCAGCGACCTCAGCTGGCGCCGCGTCATCGACGCACTCGACGTCACCCTCCGAAACTGGCCCCCCTCCCCGCCGACACCCTGAACGAAGGCGATCACATGTCCACCGCTGCACGACCACTCAGCACGCCGATCACCCCTGATCTCGTGCGCGGGGCGCCCGAGCTGGAGGCCACCCCGGTCGGCGTTCGCGCGCACCGCCTGCCTGCCTGGGCCGTGGCGCAGGCCGCCGACCCGCGGCTCGCCATGGCCGAGTCCCAGCCATCGGGGGTGCGGCTACGTTTCGCCACCGACGCCACGGCCCTCGAGCTCAGGGCGCACGCCACGCGGTTCCGTTACCGGGGTGCGCCGCCGCGGCCCTTCGGCGTGTTCGACCTCGTCGTCGACGGCCGGCTCACCGGGCAGGCCAGTGTCGACACCGCGACCGTCGTCAACATCGACATGGCGACCGGCGCCAGGGAGATCACCCACGCCGACGCGGGCGGTGTCCTGTTCGACCCGCTGCCCGCAGGCACCAAGCGGGTCGAGATCTGGTTGCCGCACAACGAAACCATCGAGCTCCTCGAGCTGCGCTCCGACGCGCCCGTGGTGCCGCTGGAGGAGGACCGGCCCGTGTGGCTGCACCACGGCAGCTCGATCAGCCAGGGTTCGAACGCGCTGCACCCCACGGGGATCTGGCCCGTCGTCGCGGCCACGCACGGCGGCGTCGACCTGCTCAACCTCGGCTTCGGTGGCAGCGCGCTGCTCGACCCGTTCGTCGCGCGCACCATCCGCGACACCCCGGCCCAGGTGATCAGCCTGAAACTCGGCATCAACGTCGTGAACGCCGACCTCATGCGCAAGCGCGCCTTCGGGTCCGCGGTGCACGGTTTCCTCGACACGATCCGGGACGGGCACCCACAGACGCCGCTGCTGGTCGTCTCGCCGATCCTGTGCCCGATCCACGAGCACACCCCTGGCCCCGGGGCGTTCGACCTCGACGCCCTGGCGCGGGGCGAGCTCCGGTTCCGGGCGACCGGTGACCCCGAGGGCGTCGACCAGGGGCAGCTCACGCTCACCGTCGTGCGTGAGGAGCTGGCGCGGATCGTGGCGGAGCGTTCGGCCGAGGACCGTTTCCTGTCCTATCTGGACGGACGAGAGCTGTACGGTGCGGCCGACGCCGAGGAACTCCCGTTGCCCGACGACCTGCATCCCGGCGCCGAGGCGCACCTGCGGATCGGACGGCGGTTCGCCGACATCGCGTTCGGTGCGGGCGCCTCGCTGGTGGCGCGGCCCGAGGCGGACACCGAGTGGCCGGCTCCGCCGGAGGTGACGCGCGCCGTGTCGTGAGCCGATGCCGCGTCGCGGAGGGGGCGTCCGCTCACTGCCTCCGCGGGCGCAGCACCGCCTCCTCGAAGCGGTCGAAGGAGTGCAGTCCCTGCCCATCCTGCTCGGGACTGCGAATCCATCGCACCCGGCCGTGCACGAGATCGGTCGGGGGCAGGGGAATGGTCATTCCCGGCAGGGCGACGTCGGCGCCGGGCAGTCGCCCGGCGGCGGTGGCGCGCCCGTCACCGGACACGAGGAAGACCCACCGCAGGTCGTGAGCGACGGGGATCTCGAACACCGCGCCCGGCTCGTCGCTCAGCGCGGCGAACAGCGGCTGGCCGGTGTCACCGGGCACCGACACCGCGAACTGCTGGTCCTGGATCTGCAGCGAGATCCCGTTCGGGCCGACGAGCGCGGGCCAGCCGAAGTCGGCCCAGTAGGCCAGCGCCAGCATCCTGGCCTCGACCAGGGTCGTCGGCGAGGTCGTCTGACCGGACACGTTCATGGACCCGACACCTCCTCCGTCGTGGTGGCCCGTGTCTGTGACACGGCCGGGGTGCCCCTCCGGGGTCACGGCGGCCCGGAGGTCAGGAATTCGTGGCCGTCCCGGCCCGGGTCGCGCCTGTGACGCAGGGCACAGTGCGGGGCTGTCACACGTAGCCGTCCGCCGGGTTCTCGTGGTCGTCCAGCGCGTGAGCGCCGCAGGAAGACGACGGCAAGGGGACGAGACCATGGAAGCCAGGTTCAATCTGATGGGCAACGAGATCGGCGGTAAGTTCGCCAAGCGGTTCGCGGGAGCGGGCCTGGTGATCGAGCAGTCGACGCTGCCGAAGGCCACCCAGGAGCTGGTGTCGCTGCGCGCCAGCCAGATCAACGGCTGCGGGGCCTGCGCCGACATGCACACCAAGGAAGCCACCGCGGCGGGGGAGACCGCGACCCGGCTGCACCTGGTCGCCACGTGGCGCGAGGCCATCGTGTTCACCGAGGCCGAGCGGGCCGCGCTCGCCTTCGCCGAGGAGGGCACCCGGCTCGCCGACGCCCACGACGGCGTGTCGGACGAGACGTGGGCGCGAGTGCGCGAGCACTACGAGGACGACCAGCTCGCCGCGCTGATCATGCTGGTGGGGCTGATCAACGCGGCCAACCGCATGAACGTGATCGTGCGCAACCCGGCCGGTGCCTACGAACCGGGCATGTTCGCGGCCGTGGCGCACTGACGGACAGGGGGACACCACGGGGCGAGTGTCCGACGTGGACACTCGCCCCGTGGCGTCACGCCGCACCGGCTCGCCGCGCCGCGATGGACTGGATGATCGCTTTGCGCAGCCCGGGCAGGACGGTCTCCAGGTGGTCGGTGAGCGCGCGCAGCTCCCGCTTGCGCTCCCGGCGTTCCGACGGCGTGACAAGGCTGCGCACG
Organism: Prauserella cavernicola; assembly: GCF_016595675.1. Lineage (GTDB taxonomy): Bacteria > Actinomycetota > Actinomycetes > Mycobacteriales > Pseudonocardiaceae > Prauserella_A > Prauserella_A cavernicola. The sequence goes on from NZ_JAENJH010000018.1 coordinate 11,227, forward strand.
TCGCCCTCGACGGCGAGCATCGCCAGTGCCGCGTCGGCCACCGGCACGTCGGCGGGCTCACGGCCCAGCAGCGCCGCGGTGCGCACCGACTCCCGCAGCGCGCGCACGCGCTCACGGTCCTCGAGCACGACCGGCTCACCCAGCAGGAAGCCCAGCGCCCGGGACTTCACCGTGATGGTGCCGCGTTCGGCGAGCTGGTCGCGCACGGCGGTCTCGGCCTTGTCCCACCGGTGGTCCACGATCTTGAACCAGCTCCGCGGCTTGCCGGCGGTGGTGTTGTCCAGCACCTCGGCGAGGAACGCGTCACCCGGCGGCGGCAGCGCCGCGTCGCGCACGGCCTTGCCGTCCTCGTCCGAGAGCCAGCCGTGGATGGTCAACTCGGCCACCGCGGCGGCGCGCAGCAGCTGACCGCGCACCAGCACCGGGTTGGGGTCGAGCTTGTCCTTGTCCAGGTCGTAGCTGAGCAGGTACAGCTGCTGGGGCAGAGTCCAGTTCATGGCTCCTCCTGAGGTGTCGTCAGGGACGGGGCGTCGCGCGGGCGAGGTCGATCGCGCGGCGGATGACGTCGATCTGGGCGGGGTTGTAGAGGTCCTGCACCGCCGTGTTGATCGTCTTGGCGGCATGGTTCGCGCCACCCGGCGCGTCGGCGGAGATGCCGCCCAGGCCGGGATGCTCGGCGAACAGGTCGCCGACCTGGGAGGACAGCCGCGCGGCGAGGTCGTCGCGGGTGTGCTCGTCGGCGTCGGCCGGCAGGTTCTCGAAATCGGTGGTGTCGGGCTGCCACTGCGCCGCCTGCAGCACTCCCCGGTAGGTGTCGAGTCCCGAGGGGCCGAGCACCCTCGTCAGCACCACGACGAGCGAGCGGTCTGCCTCCGAGAGGTCCGCGTTCGTCGCGGCGGGCGCCAGTTCCAGCGGCAGGTCGGTCGGTGTGGCCTGGCGCAGCAGCATCGTGAGCTCGACGCGGGCCCGCTGCAGCCGTTCGATCGTGGCCGCCAGTTCGGCGTCGAGCGTGCGCAGCGCTTCGCGGGGGTGCTCGTCGGCCTCGCCCATGGCCGCGATCTGGGACAGGGAGAAGCCCAGGTCGGTCAGGCGCTTGATCCGCAGAACCCGGATCAGGTGTGCCACGCCGTACTGCTTGTAGCCGTTGGCGCGGCGCTCGGGCTCGGCCAGCAGTCCGACCTCGTGGTAGTGCCGCACGGTCCGCAGGCTGGTGCCCGCGAGCTCGGCGATCTGTCGGGTGCTCCATCCCATGGCGGCGTTCCTTCCCGGGCCGGATGTGCTTGTCGCGCTGTCGTAGCTCCCAGTCGAAACCGTGCCGCTGCGGCATGGTCAAGCGCTCCCGCCCCCGGGACCGGCGGAGAGTGGCATGGATCACCGCCCCGGGGTCAGTGGTGTCTACAACGGACGGTGTCGCGGGTCTTGCCGCCGTGGGTGGCGCGACCTCGCCGACCGCGGTCAGTGGGCGGGCAGCGCGGGCCGCGGGCTCGGGAACCGCGCGGCCGTCACGAACCGGCCGTCCTCCAGCTCCACCGTGAGCTCGCCGCCGTCGTCGGCCAGGCGGCCCTTGAGCGTGTGCAGCCCACGCAGTTCGGGTGGCGTGGTGCCGCGCGCCCCGTCGTTGACGATGGTGATGCCCGACTGCTCCACGGTGATCCGCACGCGCGTGGCCTGGGCGTGGCGCAGGATGTTGGTGGTGGTCTCGCGCAGCACCTGGCCTAGCAGCTCGCTCGCCCTCGGGTCGACGTCGGCCTCGCGGTTGACGCGGACGAGAATGCCCGCGGCCTCGAAGAGGTTCTTCGCGTTCTCCAGCTCGACGGACAGGTTGAGCCTGCGCTGGGCGTAGGCGAGCTCCTTGGTCTGAGAGATGGTGTCGGCGACCAGTGAGTGGATCTCGCGCAGCTCGTCCTCGGCCTTCTCGGGGTCGGGGCGCACCAGTTTCTGCGCGAGTGCGGTCTTGAGCTTCACGACGTGCAGCGTGTGGCCCTGGATGTCGTGCAGGTCGCCCGCGAACCGGACCCGTTCTCTCGCGACGGCCAGCTCCGTCTCCCGCTCCCGTGCCTCCTCCAGCTCCTGGACGAGGTCGAAGAACAGCTTGGTGACGAACACGCCACCGATTGTCACCACGGAGATGCCAGCGGGGAGGACGACGAACCTGATCAGGGTGTCGGCGGGGTCGCCAGTGGCCACCAGCAGTCGGGTCGCGCCCACCCCGGCGACGTAGGTGACCATCGCGAGCATGGCGGCGCCCCGATGGCGTTGCAGGTTGACCACGAACACGGAGCCCACGAGCCCGATGCCGTAGTACGCCGTGTGGCTGCCGCTCACCAGCGCACCGAAAGGCCACACCGCGGCGGTGACGATCAGGCCGGGCAGCACGATGTCGCCCGGGTCCTCCATCGCCCACCGCCTGACCACGAGCACGGTCGCCACGATCCCCATCGCCAGGACCACGGCCTCCCACCAGGTCTCGGCGTCGACCACGACCAGCACCGTGCCCACCACGGCGAGCGGGGGGACCAGCATGAGGCGGTTGAGCCGCCGCATCCGCCCCTTGATGGAATCGGCGCGCTCGGACATCGTGTGTTCCTCTTCCCGGGGACGGTGTCAGCGGCCGCTGGGTTGCGGCCGGGGGAGCAGGCTCAGCAGCGGGACCGTCGCGGCGCTCGCCGCGGCGAGCGCCGCGGCCGTCCACATCAGCCACCGGTTGGACTCGAGCCAGGATTCCATGCCATCGGGGAACACGCCGACACCGAGGTAGTGGATCAGGAACGTCACGCAGATCAACAGGAAGACGACCATGTTGGCGGTCAGCAGAATGCGCAGGGGTCTGGTGTCCACGGGCGGCCTCCTGGATCGGACAGTGTGGTCGGGATCCAGTATCGGTCCGGCGGGGCTGCGCAAACAGTGACGCTGCGTCATGTCCTGAGGTGACGGGCGGTCACGCGCTGCTGGAAAAGCAGGTGTGCCAGAGGCTTTCCGGGATTCGGCTCAGCGCCGCGGGCTCACTCCCGCCACGGCGAGCCGGAACAGGTGGTGTGCCTGGGCTTCCGGGTCGGGGTGGTGCTCGGTGGCCAGGACGATGCCGACGATGAGCGCGATCAGGTCGGCGACGCTGACCCCGGGGGTGACCGCGCCGTCGCGCACGGCGTCGCGCAGCAGCGGCTCGCCCGCCTCCTCGAGTGCGGCCGAGCAGGAGTTCGCGTGGGCCGGGTCGGCCGGTGCGGCGTCGTAGGACAGCGCGACCGCGAGCCCGCGCGCGGTGACCGAGTACGTGACGACTTCGCCCAGCCACGCGAGCAGCGTCTCGCGGCTGTCGCCCTGACCCGCCAGCGCGCGGGCGCGGTCGCTCAGCGCGTCGATGCGCTGGTGCGACACGGCTTCCAGTAGCGCTCGGCGGGTGGGAAAGCAGCGGCGCACGGTCGCGGAGCCGACCCCGGCGGTGCGGGCGATCTGCTCGAGGGAGGCGCTCGCGCCGTGGGTCGCGACCGCGTTCTCGGCGACGGCGAGGATGCGCTCGTAGTTGCGCTTGGCGTCGGCGCGTTGCCGGTTCGGCACGGCTCTCACCTCCAGGTTTGTTAAGTGGCGGGGCCCGCCGTATCGTAGCAAACAAGAAACGGCGGGCCCCGCCGTTTTCGTCGACCCAGGGGAGATCCATGACCACCGAATCCGCACCCGTCCTGGTCGCGGGCGCCACCGGAAAGCAGGGCGGCGCCGCCGCCCGGGCACTGCTCGCGGCGGGCGTGCCCGTCCGCGCGCTCGTGCGCGACCCGGCCGCCGACCGCGCGAAGGCCGTCGAGGCGCTCGGCGCCGAGCTGGTCCCGGGCGACCTGCACGACCGCGACTCCGTGCACGCCGCGGCACAGGGAGCCCGCGCCGTGTTCTCGGTGCAGATGCCCGCCTTCACCGAGGACGGCTTCGACTACGACGGCGAGGTCGCGCAGGGCGTGAACCTCATCGAGGCCGCCTTGACAGCCGGGGTTCCGCAGTTCGTGCACACCTCCGTCTCGGGCGCGGGCCAGCACACCGACGCTCCCGGCTGGGCCGAGGGCCGCTGGCCGGTACTGGAGGCGAGCTTCGGCGCGAAGACCGCGATCCAGGACCACCTCCGCGCGGCCGGGTTCGCCCGCTGGACGTTGCTGAAGCCGGGCTTCTTCATGGAGAACTTCCAGCCCTCCGCGCGATTCCTGTTCCCGCGCGGACTCGAGGGCGGTCTGGTGAGCGTGCTGAAGCCGGCGACGAAACTGTCGCTGGCCGCCGTCGAGGACATCGGTGCCGTGGCCGCCGCGGCCGTGCTCGACCCGGAGCGCTTCGACCGGGTCGAGCTGGAACTGGCCAGCGACTACCTGTCCATGACCGAGATCGCCGAGGTCCTCTCCGCCGCACTGGGCACGCCGCTGTCCGCGCCGGACCTGACCGACGAACAGGCCCTCGCCGCGGGAATGCCGCCGATGGGCTCCGGGCACGAGTGGATCAACCTGGCGGGACAGCCCGCGCGCCCGGAGTTCACGACGGCGTTCGGCATCCCGGTCACCGGCTTCGCCGCGTGGGCGCGCGAGAACCTGCGGGCCGGGTGAGTCACGCGCGCAGCGTCGGCTCGGTGGTCTCCGTCAGCCGCCGGTCCGGAGCTTCGGCCGACATCGAGAGCAGGCCGCGCACCAGCTTGACGAGCAGCGGCCAGTTCCCGGGCTTGCGCTTGTCCAGGCCACCGATCAGCTGCTTGAGCATCGACAGCGAGTCGAAGTAGACGCGCTCGCACACCAGGTGTTCGTCGGCGTCGAAGATGAAGTAGGCGCTCATGCGGACCCGGAACGGCGACCCGGTCGGCGGTAGCGTGCCGAACGGGCCGAGGTGCGTGCCGATCAGCCAGAACTCCACCACGACGGCGTCCGCGCTGTGCCGCAGCGCGATCAGCTCGTGGTGCTGGTCGGGAAACGCGCGCCGGGTGTCGGCGTAGTATCCGCGCACGGCCGAGTCTCCGTCGTGGACGGTCAGGGTCGGCACGATCTCGTAGTGCGGGTGCGGAAACGTCGACAGGGTGGAGTCCCAGTCCTGCGCCACCTCGTCGCGGAAGTGGTCGAGTACGAGCTTCTGCCTGGCCCGGAGGGTGTCGGTGTCCGGGATGTCGAACTCGCTCACGCCTGCACGCTCCTGTCGTCGGTGTCGGTCGCCGCACCGCGACCGCGACGGGGCCGCCCGGCGCGGCCGGCCCCGTCGCGAGTGTGTCAGGCGGCGCTGACGTCGGTCACCGTGACGCTGTAGCCCGTGAGCGGCGCGCCCTCGGGCCACGCGACGGTGGTGGTGTCTCCGTACTGCGCGGGCAGGTTCAGGTTCACGACGTCCGGGAAGAACGTGACCGGCGCCTGCGAGTCCAGCACGATGCGGGACTCGGCCGGGTGCCCGGCGCGCAGGTTCACCGGCATCGGTGCGGAACCGTCGGTGCGGTCGGGCACGATCTCCATGTCGGCGCTCTGGTCGTTGCCGTGGCCGCTGCCCTGGGTGAAGGTCATCCCGCTCGGGAAGCCGTCCAGTTGGCAGTTGATCGTGGGATTCGCGGCCGTGTAGTGGAGGACGAAGGCCTCGTGCCCCGCGGCGTGGCCCTCGTCCTGGCTGATGGAGACGTTCACATCCGCGATGTCACATGGCTTGTCCGACGGCATCGCGCTGGCGGCTCCACCGCCGAGAAACAGGGTCCCGGCAGCGATTCCACCGGCGGCGGTGACCGAGGCGATCGTCCTGAGCGTGGTGTTCATCGTGTTCTCCTTCCCCTTGGCTTACAAACGGTGGATGCCCAGGGGCGGTCAAAGGATGCGTGAACGTGGAGTTCCCCTCCCTCGGGCAACCTCCCGGCCCCCTCGTGCGTGGGTCCAGACCAATCCGGACACAAGTGACGCCACGTCATGCCCTGCCCCGGTGGATTGTCACGGCGAGCTCGTGACGTGGTCGCACTGGTCGCGCCCGGCGTAAACCGCTGGAATCGGAGGCAGGCCCGGATGAACCGACGAGGAGAGGTACGCGATGCGGTCGACAATGACACCCGTGACCCGGCAGGCGCTTCCCGTTGCGTCCGGGGCGGTCGAGGTGGCCGTGCACGCGTCGGACCCGCTCACCGGTCTCGGTGCGGCGGACCTGCTGCGGCAAGAGACGCGGGTGGCCGTGCTCGACGAGGACGATCTCGCCTCGGCCGAGGTGATCGTGGTGGTGGAGGAGTCGATCACCGACGGGATTCTCGCGCTCCTGCGGCGCGCACGGGAGAACTCCCGCAGGGACCCGGCGCCGCGATGCGTGTTCGTCACCGACGACTTCCGGCCCGACCTGCTGATGACGGCGCTCGAATGCGGCCTCGCCGCGGTGCTGCCACGGCGCGACACCGGTGGTGACGAACTCGCGCGCACGGTGCTCGCGGTGAGCCGGGGCGCGGGGTGCCTGCCGCCCCGCCTGCAGGGAATCCTGCTGAGCCGCCTGGACGGGATCTCCCGCACCGTGCTGGAGCCCAACGGCTTGACGCTGTCCGGCCTGTCCGCACGGGAGCGGGACGTGCTGCGACTGCTCGCGGAGGGCCATCGCACCGAGGAGGTCGCCACGTTGCTCGTGTACTCGGAGAGCACGGTCAAGAACGTGCTCTACGGACTGATGAAGCGCCACGGACTCGCCACCCGCGCGCACGCGGTGGCGTTCGCCGTGCGTTCCGGGGTGATCTAGGTGAGTACAGCGATGCCGACCGTCGACGTGGCGGTGGAGGCGAGCGACGCGTTCAGCGAGGCCGGGCTGGCCGGGCTGCTGCGGCCCGCGCCAGGACTCCGGATCGTCGCCCGCAGGCGGCTCGGCGATGGCGGAGTGCTCGTGGCCGCGCTCGACCGCTTCTCGGCCAGGGAGCTCGATCGCCTGCGCTCGGCCGCGCCGGTGCCCACGGTCGTGGTGACCGACGTGGTGGCCGAGACGATGGCGAGCACGCCCGCGGCAGGGGGAGTCGTCGCGGTGCTGAGCCGCACGGGAGTGAGCACGCAGCGGCTCGTCTCGGCGGTGCTCGGCGCGGCGGGCGGTGCCGGGAATCTCGAGTCCCCCGCCGTCATCGTGGACCGGCACGTCTCGCCGGACGCACCGGTGACGTCCCGGGAGCGCACCGTGCTGCGACTGCTGGCCGATGGTCTGGACACCCCCGGCATCGCGGCGCGGCTGTCCTACTCGGAACGCACGGTGAAGAACGTGATCTACGAGCTGACCAGGAAACTGAACCTCCGTAGCCGCGCGCACGCCGTGGCCTACGCGCTGCGCGCGGGGCTCATCTGAGCGCGGCCGTTTCACGATCGGACAGTCGTGGCTGCGCGATGATGCCCCCGGCGGCTCGCCAGGAAGATCCCATCGGCGCCCCTGTGCCACGATCGACCCACAGCCATCTCCGCAGGTACTCCCGACAAGGAGCGGTCTTGTGTCTTCGCCCGCCGGCGCTCGTCCCCTGCCACTGCCCCGCGAGCAGGAGTGCCCCTTCGGGCCCGCTCCGGAGATCGCCGAGCTGCGGGAGCACTCGCCGGTGGTGCGGGTCGCCTGCCCCACGGGCATCGACGCGTGGCTGGTCACGCGCTACGCCGACGTCCGCGAGGTGCTCGCGGACTCCGAACGCTTCAGCAGCCGCTCGGGCATGGGCGGCCACCTGCTCGCCAACCAGCCGCCGGACGCCCCCGTGGAGGAGGGCGACTTCCATCGCATGGACGGCCAGGAGTACCTGCGTTTCCGCCGCGTGATGGCGCCCGCCATCACCACGGTCAAACGCACGGAGCTGTTCCGGCCGGTCGTGCAGCGCACCGTCGACGAGCTGCTGGACGAGCTCGCCGCCGAGTCCGGGCCGGTGGACCTGCACGCGCGCTTCGCCAACCCGCTCACCTCGTCGGTGATCGCCGAGCTGCTCGACATCCCGCACGCCGACCGGGACCTGTTCGGTGACCTCGCCAGGGCGCTGTTCGACGGCACCACCGACGTCGACGACCTCGACTCCGTGCGCCTGCCACTGTTCGGCTACCTGTACGAACTCGTGGCCGGGCGCATCCGCGAACCCGGCGACGACGTGATCAGCGTGATGGCGGCCAAGTCGCAGGCCTCGGAGCGGCCGTTCACCGAGCTGGAGCTGACCAAGGTCGCGGCGGGCATGCTGGCGGCCGGGTTCGACACCACCGCGGCCTCCATCACCCACGGCCTGCTGGCACTGCTGCGCCACCCCGACCAGTACGCGCTGCTGCGCGACGATCCGGACCTCGCGCCCGGCGCCGCGGACGAGATCCTGCGGCTGCTCTCGGGCGGCTCCGGCCTGTTGCGGGTCGCGACGGTGGACACCGAGATCGCCGGCACGCCCATCGCGGCTGGCGACTACGTCGTGGCCGCGGCGCAGGCCGCCAACCACGACCCCGCGCGGTTCGCCGACCCGGGCAGGCTCGACCTCACCAGGGCGAGCAGTGCGCACCTCGGCTTCGGCCACGGCCCGCACCAGTGCCCCGGCATGCACGTCGCGCGGCTGGAGCTGGCCGCCGTGCTCGCGACGGTGCCGCGCCGGATCCCGTCGCTGCGGCTGGCCGTGCCGTTCGCCGAGATCGAGTACCGCGAGGACACGTCGGTGTACGGGCCGCTGGGGCTGCCCGTCACGTGGGACGAGATCCAACCTGCCTGAGCGCTCAGCGCCGCACGGGGCGGATCCGGATCGCCGTGCCGCCGCCCGCCACGAGCCGCAGCGTCAGCGTGGTCGAGCCGCGCACGATGCGGGTCCGGACGTCGATCGGCAGCGGGTTGTCGTGCCAGCTGGTGTCGGCGGCGTCGCTGTGGATCTCGGCGCGGAAGCGGCCTGGCCCCAGGAACCGCAGCGGCACTCGCAGCGTCCGGTCGTGCTCGTCGGTGATCGCGCCGAGGTACCACGTGTCGTCCTTGCGGCGGGCGGCGACGGTGTAGTCGCCGATCACGCAGTCCAGGAACCGGGTCTCGTCCCAGCTCGCCGGAATGTCGTGCAGGTAGGCGAATCCCGGGTGCTCGCGGTAGTTCTCCGGGGTGTCGGCCAGCATCTGCAACGGGCTGAAGAACACCGAGTACAGCGCGAGCTGCGCCGCCGAGGTGGTCTGCACCCGGGTGCCGAGCTCCGCCGGGTCCCACGTCACGTTGAGCACGCCGGGCGTGTAGTCGGCGGGACCGCCGATGAACCTGGTGAACGGCAGGATCGTGGCCTGCTCGGGTGGGTTGCCCTCGGGGCCCATGTAGTTGTGCTGCTCCATCCCGGCGACGCCCTCGCCGGTCATCATGTTCGGGTAGGTGCGGCCCAGCCCGGTCGGCTTGATCGCCTCGTGGGCGTTGATCATGATCCGGTGGCGCGCCGCGGTGTCGATCACCCGCTGGTAGTGACGCACGGCCTCCTGGTCGTAGTGGCTGCGGTTCACGCCGCCGAGCTCGAACCTGGTGGCGTAGCCCGTCTTGATCGCGCGGATCCCCAGCTCCTCGTAGCGCGCGAAGATCGTCTCCAGGTTCTGCTCGTAGTAGTCCACGAAGCCGCGGGTCTCGTTGTGCGCGACGAAGCCGATGCCCTTCTCCCTGGCATAGCGCAGCACCTCGGGCAGGTCGAAGTCCGGCCGTGGGGTGAGGAAGTCCTGGCCGGTCCACTCACCGCCCGCGTTGGTGTTCCACCCCTCGGCGAGCACGCTGCGCGCACCCGCCTGCTCGGCGAGGTCGATGTAGTGCTTGACGCGTTCGGTCGTCGCCCCGTGCCGGGGTCCTTCGGTCCAGGTGGTGTGCCGCCGCTGCAGCTCCCACCACACACCGACGTAGGTTCCCGGCTCGATCCACGAGGTGTCGGGCAGCGCGCACGGCTCGTTGAGGTTCTCGATCAGGTGCGACTCGGCGAGGTCGCCGGGCCGGTCGCCGATGCTCAGCGTGCGCCACGGCGTGGAGAACTCGCCGGACAGTCTGGCCTTGGTGCCGTCGGGCAGGCTGATCAGCTCACTGGTGAGCGTGCCGGACCCGGCGCCTGCGGCCAGCGTCATGCTCGGGTAGTCGACGAGGGCCGCCTCGTGCACCACCACGTGCTGACCGTCCGATGTGGTCAGTGTGAGCGGGGTCTGGGCGGTGCGCACATCGGCGAGCGGGGCGCGACGGTAGTGCCGCTCGTCGGCGTTCCAGTCGGTGCCGGCTTCCAGCGACCAGCTGGTGGCATCCGGCGGCAGCGTGAACTCGGTGCGCTCGGCGGTGACGGTGTAGTCGCCGAGGCCGGGCTGCGCGGGCAGGCGGTAGCGCAGGCCCACGCCGTCGTCGAAGACGCGCACGACAAGGTCGAGCCGCAGTCCGCTCGAACGCTGCACGGTGCGCAGCACGCACTCGCGCGCGTGGTTGTGCACGCGCGCGTCGGTGCCCCACACGGGGCGCCACCACTCGTCGATGACGCCGCGTTCGACGGAGTCGAGCACCAGACCGCCGGTGAGCGAGGGCCTGCCCGCCAGGTCGAGCCCGAGCCCGGAGGAGTTCACCAGCACCCGGCCGCGCCGCGTGACGTCGTACCGCAGCCGCCCGTCCACCACCCGCACGCTCACCCGCAGGCTGCCGTCAGGGGAGTGCACGAGCACCGGGCGCTCCGGCGCGGGAGCGGGCTCGGCGGAGGCCGTCGCGGGGGCGGTGACCGCCCCGGCGAGCACGGCCCCGGTGGTGACGCCCAGGACGGTACGGCGGTTCGGCTGGCTGACCATGTGCACGCTCCATCGCGGTTGCCGGTCGGTTCCCGATCCGCTCCATCCTGTCCGCGGGCACGGTGCTCCGGCAACGGTCCCGGCGACGGTCGGGGTTATCCGTGCGGTTCTGCCAGGTCACATGGTCCGGATGAGTGGTTACTGAGCGGTTGCTTGGTTCCGGTCTCAGAGCTGTTAAAGTCGAAACGGGCTGGTGGAAGATCATCGTGCCCACCGTCAGCGCGAGACCGTAAGCGTCCGGTAAGGACGCCGGTCGGTGCGCATCGAACCCGGGAGTCTGCAGTCATGTCGTATGAGGTTGTTCCTGCGGATTTGGTGGCGCATGCGAGTCATCTGGATGGGATCGCCGATCGGTTGGGGGTGGCGGTGTCGGCCGCGGAGACGGTGAGTATGGATGACTCGGCGTATGGGTTGTTGTGTTCGTTTCTGCCTCCGATCGTGAATCCGATGGAGGAGGAGGGGCTCTCGGCGTTGGATG
>NZ_JAENJH010000019.1 GCF_016595675.1 Prauserella cavernicola
CGGGTACGGATTCGCGCCGGATCGTTGTGGCTGTCGCACGGTCCGGCATGGCGCTGGTCGCGGCGCATGGCCGGGCTCGGTCGCCTGAGGTGCCGAGGTCGGCAGCGCGGTCGGCCTCGTGTCACGAAACCGCCCGCCGGTGCCGCCGGATAGTCGCAGGTCGGAGTGTATTGCGGGCGAGTTGGTCGTCGGGCGTCCGCCTGCGGTGGCCGCCGCCGTCCGCTCGTGCTGGCACGGCAGCCGTTCGTCAGTGATTCGGTGCCGGTCGTTCGTGATCGGTTGCCAGGCCGGGCAACGGTGAAGAAGCTGTGGAAAGACAAGCCGAGTTCGGGGCGACTGTACCCAATAGACGCCCTGGCCGAACCCTGGACGGGCAATGGTGCCTGCTGTTGTAGGGAGGACGCCATGAGGTGGGAACCGCTTGATTTCGCTGTGGCCGAGGAGCGCGTTGAACACCGTGACCACCTGCGTCGGCGTTGAGGGATTTTTCGCGCCATGTTCATTCATCGCCTCGGGGTCGCGGCGGGTGGTGGCTTCCCGCCGTGGAATTGCACCTGCACCGGATGCCGCAAGGCCCGGGCCAAGTCCGAAATCGCTACAAAGCACGCAGCGACCGCGATTTCCGGAGACGGCGAACACTGGTTTCTGCTGAACGCGACCCCGGACGTCCGTCACCAGACAGCTGCGGATCCCTCCTTGCACCCGGGACCGCAGATCGGGGCGACGCCGGTCGCCGGTGTGCTCCTGACGGACGCCGAATTCGATCACACCATCGGCCTGTTGATGCTCCGCGAGGAGTCGGCGCTGACCGCGTATGCGACGTACCCCGTCCTGGAGGCGCTGACGTCGTGGCGGCATTCACGGCTCAGTGGACCGTCGGCGGAGTGGGAGGTGGGCTTCCGCTTGGAGGACAAGGCGACGGGCGGGTCCGTGGTCTACGCGCCGACGCTGCACCCGTGGGACGCGGAGTTCGCCGAGCAGGTGGCGTCGGCTGACCGCGTGTTCCTGGACGGGACGTTCTGGACGGACGACGAAATGTCCATCCACGGTGCCCGTGCCCTGGCCGCGCTTCCCGCGAAACGGAAGATCTACCCGCACATCAACAACACGAATCCGATTCTCGACGAAGGGTCCCAGGAGCGGCGCTGGTTGACCGGCTTGGGCATCGAAATCGGTCGAGCCGGCTTGGAGGTGGAAGTATGAACGCTTGGTCCGCGGAGGAGTTCGAAGCGCGGCTGCGGTCGATCGGAGAGAAGCAGTACCACCATCTGCACCCCTTCAACGAGCGGATGCACTCCGGCTCGCTGACCGAGGAGGAGTTCCGGGGCTGGGTGCGCAATCGCTTCTATTACCAGGTGAACCTGCCGGTGAAGGACGCGTTCATCCTGACCAAGATCCCTGGCCGGGACAATCGCCGCCGGTGGATTCAGCGCATCATCGATCATGACGGGCGGACAGGGGACGAGGGCGGCATCGAGAAGTGGGTCCGCCTCGGCGAAGCCGTCGGCCTGACCCGCCAGGAGCTGTTCGACAGCGACACGGTGCTGCCCGGAGTGCGGTTCGCCGTGGACGCGTACGTGGATTTTTGCCGACGGAAGCCGTGGCTGGAGTCTGTGGCGTCGGCGCTGACCGAACTGTTCGCGCCGGACCTGCTCAGCCGGCGGATCGCCGACGTCAGTCAGCACTACCCGTGGATCGCCACGGAGGGCCTGGAGTACTTCCGGGCGCGACTCACCCAGCAGCCGAAGGACATCGCACATCTGCTCGAGCTCGTGATCGACCACGCGACGTCCAGGGAGCAACAGGACGCGTGCGCGCGAGCGCTGGAATTCAAGTGTGATGTCCTGTGGAGTCTGCTGGACGCTGTGCAGCTCGCCTACGGCAAGAGCTCGTGATGGACAACAGCGATCTGACGGCCACCCCCAGGCTGGCGACCAAGGCGATGCTCAAACACGACCGCGTCCGGGACGTGGAGCTGCTTCTGTTGCCGGAGAGGGTCGTGCTCCTGAACAAGTCCGGCGCGGCGATCCTGGGCTTGTGCGACGGCAGCCGGACCGTGCGGCAGCTGGTCGACCAGCTCGAGCGCGATTTCGAGGCCACCGACCTCGTGAACGACGTGATGATGTTTCTCCAGGATGCGCACGGACGGGGCTGGGTGGTGACATGAACGGGACTCCGCAGCCGTACGGCCTGCTGGCCGAGGTCACGCACCAATGCCCGTTGCACTGCGTCTATTGCTCGAACCCGTTGGCGCTGCTCGATCGGCAGGACGAACTCGCCACCGACGACTGGGTGCGGGTCATCCGCGAGGCGGCCGAGCTGGGCGTCGTGCAGGTCCACTTCTCGGGCGGTGAACCGCTCGTCCGCGGCGACCTGGAGACGCTGGTCGCCGAGTGCCGTGGCCTCGGCCTGTACACGAACCTGATCACCAGCGGCCTCGGGCTCACGCCGGGCCGGGCGGACTCACTCGTCTCGGCGGGGCTCAACAGCGCCCAGCTGAGCATCCAGGGCGACGCCGCCGAGTCGACGAACCTGGTGGCGGCGAGCAAACGGTTCGACAAGAAAGAGGACGCCGCGCGCATCATCCGCGAGTCCGGACTGCCGTTGAACATGAATGTGGTTCTGCACCGGATGAACCTTTCCCGGCTGGACGCGATCATCGACGTCTGCGTGCAATGGGGCGCCGAGCGGCTGGAGCTCGCGAACACCCAGTACTACGGGTGGGCTCTGCGCAACCGCGATCTGCTGATGCCGAGCAAGGCGCAGCTGGACGAGGCGGTGGGCGTGTACGAACGCCGGAAGGCCGAGCTGGCGGAGCGCATGGAACTCCTCTGGATCCTCCCGGACTACTACGAGCCCTATCCGAAGCCGTGCATGGGTGGCTGGGCGCAGACAGCGCTGACCGTCGCACCGGACGGCGTGGTCTATCCGTGCCCGGTGGCCGCGGAGATCACGACGATGGAGTTCTCCTCGGTTCGCGACCACGACCTCGAGTGGATCTGGCAGAAGTCCGCCGCGTTCGAGGCGTTCCGGGGAACCAAGTGGATGCCTGATCCGTGCCGCAGCTGCTCTCGCAAGGAGCTGGACTTCGGCGGCTGCCGGTGCCAGGCCTTCGCTCTGACCGGTGATCCGGGACGGACCGATCCGGTGTGCATGCACTCTCCCGACCACCACCTGGTTCAGGACGCTCTCGTTCGCGCCAACCAGGAGGATGCCGCGGCAGACGGTGACACGATCAGGGAGAAGCTGCTCTACCGTCGGCCGCGCACGTCGGCGCGAGAGCGCTGACCACATGTCACTCGACAGTCGTGCGGCGTCCAGGAGCAATCTCACGCGGGACGAGGCGGCAGCGCGCTCGGCCGAGGTCTTCGATCTCCACTATGCGGTGGAACTCGATCTGACCTTGGGGGAGCGGGAGTTCGCGACGAGCACCGTGGTCCACTTCCAAGCCCGTACGGGGACTGCGCTCGTTTTCCTCGACTTCGCGGGAGAGGTCGAGTCGGTCGAGTGCAACGGCCGTGAGCTGGGGCCGGACGCGCACGACGGGACTCGTGTCCGGCTGGACGTGCGACCTGGTGCGAACACGGTCCGGGTGGCCGGTTCCGCCGGGTACTCGCGAACAGGTGAGGGGCTGCACCGTTTCCGCGACCCGCTCGACGGACAGGTCTACCTGCACACCAAGTTCGAACCGTTCGCCGCGCACAAGGTGTTCGCCTGCTTCGACCAGCCCGATCTGAAGGCGACGGTCGACCTCACTGTGGTCGCCGACGATCAGTGGGTGGTGGTCTCCAACACCGACGCCGAGGAGCAGTGCCCGCCCGTCGCCGGCGAGCGTGCGGTGTGGCGCTTCGGGCGCACGCCACCGCTGCCGCCGTACCTGGTGGCCTTCGCGGCCGGGCCGTTTCGCCGGCTGAGGTCCAGCCACAGGGGAGTGCCGCTGGCGCTCTACGCGCGGCACTCGCTCCTCGCGGAACTCGACGCCGACGCGCCCGAGCTCTTCGAGGTGATCGGCCGCGGCCTCGACTTCTACAGCCGGCTGTTCGCCATTTCGTATCCGTTCACCAAGTACGACCACGTCTTCGCGCCCGAGTACGCGTTCGGAGGCATGGAGCATCCCGGCTGCGTGACGCTCAACGAGCGGTTCCTGTTCCGGCATCGCGTCACCGAGGACAAGCGGCGACGACGGGCCGAGCTGTTGCTGCACGAGATGGCGCACATGTGGTTCGGCGACTACGTGACGATGCGCTGGTGGGACGACCTGTGGCTGAACGAGGCCTTCGCGACGATGATGTCGATCGACGCACAGGGCGAGGTGACGCGGTACGGGGAAGGCTGGACCGCGTTCGCGCACCACGCCCTGCCGGTGGCCCGGCACGCGGACCAGTTGCCCACCAGCCACGCGATCCGGGTCGACACCGTCGACACCGACGCCGCACGGGTGAGCTTCGGCCCGATCGTCTACAAGAGAGGCGCAGCGGTACTCCACGATCTGGCGCAGCGGATCGGCTGGGAATCCTTCGTCGCCGGTGTGCGGACCTACCTGCGGACCCACGCATGGGGAAACGCGACGCTCGAGGACTTCGTGGCGGCGCTGCGGCAGGTGACGACCGAGGACGTGGACCGCTGGGTGGACGAATGGCTGCTGCGCCGTGGCGTCAACACGATCGAGGTGTCCCGCCTCGCGGACGGCGACCGGGTGGTGCAGCGTCCCGATCCGGACGTCCGGCCGCGCCACGTGAACCTGCGCGTGGCCGCGTTCGACGACCACGACGCCACACTGGTACTACGGCGACGTGCGCACGTGCCGCTCACTCCCCGCAAATCGGACGGTGATCTCGCCGCGTTCGGCGATCCGAGCCCCGATCTGCTGGTGCCCAACGACGATGCGGTGAGCCACGTCAAGGTCAGGCTGGATCCGCGCTCTCGGCGAACGGCACTGCGCAGTCTGTCCACACTGGATGATCGACGGACCAGGGCGGTCGTGTGGGGAGCCCTGTGGGACGACGTGCTCGACGCGCGACTGCCCGCGCGAAGCTACGCGCGGGCGGTGCTCACGCACGGCGTGCTGGAGCGCGATGTCGGTGTACTGGAAGCTCTTCTGGAGCGCGCCGTGCAGGCGGTGGAGGTCTACGGCGACCCGGCCGGTTGCCGCGACCAGCTCGACGTCCTGGAGCGCCAGGTGCGCGATCGACTGGCGGGCGCGGTCGCCGGTGGTGATCGTCAGCTGGTGTTCGCTCGCACCCTCGTGGATGTCGTCCAGGCCGATGGTCACGCGCTGCTGAGCGAGTTGGTGCGCGGGCGGTCCCCCTGGGCGGAGCTGGACGTGGATCGGGATCTGCGATGGCGGGGATTGTTCCGCCTCGCGTCGATCGGACGCGACATCGACGGCCTTCTGGACATCGCGAGGGAGGCCGATCCAGGCGACAACGGGCGCCGCAACGCCCTGACGGCAGAAGCCGCACGCCCCACCGCCGCCGCCAAAGAGCAGGCGTGGACACGGCTGTTCAGCGACGACCTGTCGCTCGCGGAGAAGAAGGCCGTCATGGCGGGACTGCGGCAACCCGGGCACGAGGCTGTGCTCACCCCCTACGCGGATCGCTACGTGCGAGCGTTGGAGGGCATGGCCGACACCGCCCAGCCCGAGTTCGTGCTCGCGTTCGCTCGCGCGCTCTATCCCCGTTTCACGGGAGTCGCGCGACGCGTACTGGCGGATACGGACGCCCTGCTGGAGAGCACGTTGCTGTCCGACGACGTGCGCAAGGTCGTCAGAGAAGAGCGAGCCGAGCTGCTCATCCTGCTGGCGGCGCGCGCGTGCGACGCGGAGCACACGGGGCACTGACGGACGTTCGACGCTGCCGTCGCGGGTCGCCCCTCGATGGAGGGCGCAAGACCCCGGGTGCTCCTGGCATGCCGGGGTCTCGCGCCGGTCGGGGAAACCTTGTGGGGCGAACCATTATCGATGCACCGCGAGGTCGGCAACCGTGATCGAATGAATGGTCGCGAACCGACGGTGAACGGTGCTGGCGTTGCCACGAGCGGAGGCGCGCGTGTGCCGACGCGGTCTCCGGTCGCCCTCCACACCGCGGTTTCCGGCGGGCTGAGCTCACGGTGCGTGCGCTCGCCGCCGCCTGTTTTCCGAGGCGGTCCGCAGGTACCTCTGTGGACACCGTTCATGCTCGCCCGGTGCGCGTTCGTGTCCAACAGATTGACCACGCGGACAGCGTGCGGGCAGTCTCGGTGCACACCGCCAGTCACCGGTGTAGCCGACGGCTGATTCCTGGCAACGGCGTCGCAAGCCGATCATTCTGACCACAGGTCCAGCAAGACGAAGTCTGGGGCGAGAGGTGAAATCATGGTTCTTCCGTCAAAGATGCCTCAACTCGCCGACCTCGATCTGCTGCTGTCGGTCGAGAGCTGTGGCAGCGTCGGAAAGGCCGCGCAAGCGCACAGCCTTTCCCAGCCGGCGGCCAGCATCCGGATCAGCGCGATGGAGCGCCGGCTCGGCCTTCGGTTGCTGGAGCGCTCGCCCGCGGGGTCGAAACTGACCGAGGAAGGCGAGATGCTGGCGAAGTACGCCCGTAACGTGATGCGGGCGGCGCGGGAGCTGCTGGAGTTCGGATCCGGGTCCCAGGCCGCGGATGCGAAACGGCTACGGGTCGCCGGCAGCCCCGCGGTCTCCGAGCACCTGATCCCTGAGTGGTTGAACCGCTCCGGGTTCTCGTTCGGCGAGGCGCGGGTCGAGGTGCAGACCGGAAGCGTCGAGACGCTCAGCCAGCTGATCCGTGCGAGCCATGTCGATCTCGCGTTCATCGACGGCTGGTGTCAGGCCGGAAGCCAGGTGCAGAAGCAGTTCCGCGATGACCTGGCCACCCGCTACATCTGCGACGACAAGCTGGCCGTGGTGGTCGGTTCACGGCACCCGTGGGCACGGAGGCCCACTCCGTTGACGGTGCAGGAACTGGCTTCCGCTCCACTTGTTCTGCGCGAGCGCGGCTCGGGACTTCGGGAGTTCACCGACGAACTGCTGGGAACGGCGCGCTCCACGCGAAGCTATGTCGAGTTTCCCTCCAGTGCCGCGATCAAGCAGGCCGTCGCGACGAGCCAGCGGGTGACGGTGCTGAACGTCTCCACCGT
The DNA here is from genome assembly GCF_016595675.1 of Prauserella cavernicola. Classification (GTDB taxonomy): domain Bacteria; phylum Actinomycetota; class Actinomycetes; order Mycobacteriales; family Pseudonocardiaceae; genus Prauserella_A; species Prauserella_A cavernicola. Next base: position 7,135 of record NZ_JAENJH010000019.1, read on the forward strand.
GAGGTCCGAACTCGCGGAGGGCCGGCTGCATCTGGTGGCCGTCGACCAGGAGATGCCGGCGAAACCGATCTATGCGGCGTGGAGCGAACTCCGGGGTCTCCCGGAGTATGCGCGCGAACTTGTAAAAATTGCGGCATCGAAGGGTAGCCCGATGCCGGTGTTCGCGCCTGATCCCAAAATCAAGAGTATTCGACTCGCGGAGGCCAAAACCACGACAAAACCCAGTATGACGGTCGACGTCCATGAGTCGATGTCCTGATTGTTGAACCAGTCGCGAATATGCCACACCATCCGGTGTCGAGCGCAGGAGGATTAACGATAGAATGTCAGCTTTGAATAAGATTGCGCGTACAATGGTCTCCAACAGGCGCGGTATTCTCGCTGCCGATGAGAGCATCGGGACGATGTCCGCCAGGCTGGAGCAGGTGGGGGTCGAGGCGACCGAGGAGAATCGGCGGGTCTACCGCGAGCTGATCGTCACCACCCCCAGGCTCTCGGAATCCATCAGCGGCATCATCCTCGCGGACGAGACGTTCCACCAGAAGCTGTCCGATGGACGCACGTTTCCGGAGTTCCTCGACGACATCGGGATTCTCACCGGAATCAAGGTCGACACCGGCGCGAAGGCGCTGGCGGGAGCGTCGGACGAGAAGATCACCGAGGGACTCGACGGGCTCCGCGAACGCGTCACCGACTACGTGCGGCACGGAGCCACGTTCGCCAAGTGGCGCGCCGTGATCACGATCGGCGACGGCCGCCCGTCGGACCGCGCGGTGCGAGCGAACGTGCACGCGCTGGCGCGGTACGCCGGTCTCTGCCAGGAAGGCGGCCTGGTTCCCATCGTGGAGCCCGAGGTCCTGATGGACGGTGCTCACTCGCTGGCGCAGTGCCAGAAGGTGACGACTGCCGCGCTGGAGTCGCTGTTCGAGGAGCTCGACCTGATGCAGGTGCAACTCGACGGCATCGTGCTCAAGCCCAACATGGTGGTCGCCGGGACCGACAGCCCGGAGCGGCCCGCGGTGGCCGACGTCGCGCAAGCCACGGTGGAGGCTCTGCGGGCGACGGTGCCGGCGTCCGTGCCGGGCATCGCCTTCCTCTCCGGTGGTCAGAGCCCGGAACTGGCGACGAAGCACCTCGGGGCGATGCAGGGTCTCGGTCAGCTCCCCTGGGAGCTCACCTACTCGTTCGGGCGGGCACTGGTCGGACCGGCCCTGGAGACCTGGCGGGGCGACAACGCCAACTGGGCCGCAGCCCAGGAGGCGCTGTCTTCGCGAGCGGTCGCGAACGCCGCCGCCCGCTGAGCGCTCGAACTGACGAGTCGGCCTGCGCGACGCGGTCGAGGGTGGCCGGACCGGTGTCATGGATTGCCGGTCCGGCCACCGTCGTCGTGGTGGCCGCGGGCGTCGAGAACTCCGCACACGGTCTTGTGTCACTTCTGGTTCGAGTGGATTGAGGTTGATGAGTACTCAGGAATGGGACGCGAGTTCCTTCGCCGCAACGGGGGCACCCGATCACACTCTGGCTCTCGAACTCGTGCGGGTCACCGAGGCCGCCGCGATGGCGGCCGGCAGGTGGGTCGGACGTGGCGAGGCGAACAGCGGCGGGGTCGCCGCCGCCGCTGCGATGCACGAACTCATCATGTCGGTGCCGATGCGCGGTGTCGTGGTGATCGGCGAGGGCGAGAAGGAGGAATCGCCCGTCCTGTTCACGGGCCAGGAGGTCGGGTACGGCGACCGGCCGGTGTACGACGTCGCGGTCAGCGCGGGCGACGGCGCACTGTCGACGGCCAGAGATGTGCCGTGCTCGGTGGCGGCGATCGCGGTGGCCGAACGTGGGGCGTTGCACGATCCTTCGCCTGCCCTGCTTATGGAGAAGCTGGTCGTCGGCCCCGACTGTGCCGACGTCGTCGACATCAGCCGCCCGGTTGCGGAGAACGTGCGCGCGGTCGCCGCGACCAAGGGCGTTGGCACGTCGGATGTCGTTGCCGCTGTGCTCAACCGGCCGCGGAATCGGGAGCTCGTGCGGGAGATCCGTGATACGGGCGCGCACGTCCACCTGCTCGAGGGAGGCGATGTCGCGGGCGCGATCGCCGCGGCGCGTCCCGAGAGCCCGGTCGACATCCTGCTGGGCACCGGGGGAGCGAAGGAGGGGGTCCTCGCCGCGGCCGCCCTGTCCTGTCTGGGCGGGTCGCTGCAGGCCCGCCTGCGGCCGGAGGTCTCCGGGCCCGAGACCGGCCCCGAGTTCGACCAGGTCCTCCACACTGGTGACCTGGTGCGTGGGGACCACATCCTGTTCTGCGCCACCGGGGTGACCGGTAGCGAGCTGCTGCACGGCGTCGCGCACCACTCGGGCCTTACCACGACACAGTCCATTGTGCTGTGTTCGACGCCGGCTACGGTGCGGCTGATCACGGCTGAGCACCGACCTGCCGGATCGCACGAGCGTGAGGAGCTCCGATCCGCATGACGGATGAGATCAGCACGACGTCCGTGCCTACCGAGCCCCTCAGCACGCGCTACCGCGGACTGATCTGTGATCTCGACGGTGTGGTCTACCGAGGCGCCGTGGCAGTCGAGCATGCGGTGGAGACCTTGAACCGGACGACGGCAGAGGGCATGCCGGTCGTGTTCGCGACCAACAACGCATCCCGCTCGCCCGAGGACGTGGGCGATCGCCTCCGAGGGCTGGGCGTCGCGCAGCAGGGCTGGTCTGTGGTCACCAGTTCGCAGGCGGCGGCGGCGCATCTGGCGCAGCACCTTGCTCAGGGAGCGCGCGTGTGCGCGGTGGGTGGCCCAGGCGTCGCCCAAGCACTCACCGAAGCCGGGCTGACGCCGGTTCGCGTCGCGGAGCTGGGCGATACCTTGGTCGAGGCGGTCGTTCAGGGACTGGGAGTCGACGTCACCTGGACCGAGCTCGCGACGGTGGGCTATCTGGCTGAAGCGGGAGTTCCCTGGGTGGCCACGAACGCCGACTTCACGCTGCCCACCCCGACCGGGCACGCGCCTGGCAACGGTGCGCTGATCGCACTGGTGCGGACGGCGACCAGCGCATCGCCACACGTGGTCGGCAAGCCGCAGGCAGCCTTGTTCGACCTGGCGCGAGCCCGGCTCGGTACCGATCAGCCGGGCACCCTGGTGTGCGGCGACCGGCTCGACACCGACATCGAGGGCGCCAACTCGGCCGGTCTCGACTCGCTTTTCGTACTGAGCGGGGCCTCCCGTCTCCGGGACCTTGCCTTCGCCGAGCGTTCCGCGCGTCCGACGTATGTCGCCGCCGACCTGAGCGGGCTGCACGCGCCTGGAATTGCCCTGCACGCCACCTCGTCCGCCGCTGTCGCCGAACTCGAGCCGGACGCCGTGTTCCGTATGCCGAAGGCCGGTGACAACGCAGAACTGCTGCAGTCCGTCGTCACCACGGCGTGGGCCGCCCGCGACGCCGGTCGTGCGGTGTCCGACGACGGCTCTGCCTGGGCACGGATCGAACGACAGCTCGGACTTGTCCCGCCGGAACAGGCCACGTCCTAGGTCATTCGTGAGCGGCTGCGCCGGTTCGATCCGGCGCAGCCGCTCACGGCCGTCAGGTCAGTTTCCGGGCAGTGCGGGCGCTTCACCGGTGCGCTCGTAGTCCGACAGCAGGTCGATCCTGCGCTGGTGGCGACCGCCCTCGAACTCGGTGGCGAGGAACGCGTCCACGATGCGTTCGGCCTCGTCGACCGTGTGCATCCGCGCGCCGATGCCGGCCAGCAGCGCGTTGTTGTGCTGGCGGGCCAGCCTGGCGGTGTCCACGTTCCAGGTCAGCGCGGCGCGCGCGCCGGGCACCTTGTTCGCGGCGATCTGTTCCCCGTTTCCGGAACCGCCGATGACGATGCCGAGGCTGCCCTCGTCGGTGACAACGCGCCGCGCCGCCTCGACACAGAACGGGGGATAGTCGTCGTCCGCGTCGTAGACGGCGGGGCCGACGTCAATCACCTCGTGGCCGAGGCCGGCGAGCCTGTCGGCAAAGTGGTTCTTGAGTTCGAGTCCGGCGTGATCGGAGCCAAGATAAATTCGCACGTCGGCAGTTTAATCCCGAATTCGTGAACTGGTGGATCGGAATTCGGTCCGTGGGCATTGAAATGCCTTATAGGACCGGGGGACGTGCTGATGGGCGCCGAGCGGGACTCCGTGGCTCTTGACGTCCTCATCGCACAAAACGTAGTGTGCGAATGAAGTCTATCCATGTGCGGGGACGGTCGTCGGCACTGCGGCGCCCACCGGTGGCGATCGCCGGGCGCGGTGGCCCTGTTGTCAGTGTCTCAGCTGCCCTGGCTCGCCCTGGAGTTCCTCGTATCCACGTTCTCGCTGGTCGCGGCGACGTTGACCGGCTGGTGCGCCGGGCGTCGCCCGTGAACGTGTCCTTCCCCACTCGTGGGCGCCAGGGCGCCGTTCGGCACTGGTTGCCGACCACTGGTTCAAGATCAGTTGCAACGACTCCGTTAAATCCAGGATGCTCCCTCGTGACCGCGAAATTTCGTGACGTTGTCCTCGAGTTTTGCGCGGATCACGAACGCCCGGTTTCGCCCCGTCGCCGGGCGTAGCCAACAGCGAGGAGGAAAATATGAATTGGGAAACTCCTGAGTACACGGTCGTCGAGGTGTGCGCTGAGGCCACCGGCTACTTCTACCGAGGCTGACCGCTGGACTGCAGCGCCCGTGTTGCCCGATTTCTCGTAGTCGCGGCAGGTAGCTGAAATCTGCGCCAAGACTACATTTGTGTTGGCGCAGGGCCCCGGATCGGAGTACTCGATCGAGGGGCCTTGCGCCGCACAGTCTGAATCGGGCGACAGCTGTGTGCTGCGCCGTTTCGATGCCCCACTGGCGAAAATCGCACCCGTGACGACCTTGGTGCGGGTTCAGGCTGGTCAGCCACGATGCCCGCCCCGTGGCGTCAGGCGGACGTCGCGAACCCGCTCCCCGTCTCTCCCTCCCCGGTCGTCTCTGGTTGTGATCTTGAGGTGGTTCAGATGTCTCTTGAGTTCCTACCGCTGATTGCGCTCGCATTCGGTCTCAGTCTTGACAACTTTCGCTCGTCGATCGCGATCGGAACCATTCCGTTCGGCTGGCGACGCGCCGTGCAGATCGCCCTGATCTTCGGCGTATGGGACGCAGTGGGGCCGCTGTTGGGGGGACTTCTCGGCAGCGTCCTGGGTGACTTCCTGGGGGAGTGGGGGGAGTACATCGGGGCGGTCGCACTGGGGTTGTACGGCATCTACTTCATTGTCGGAGCGATCCGGAATCCGGAGCCGGAAGACATGGACCAGCCGTGGGTGACACTCTTCGGTATGCCCTTGTCGCTGAGTGTCGACAATTTCGTGGCAGGCGCGGGCCTGGGGATCGCCGGGTTCTCTCTCGTGGTCCCGTCGCTGATCTTCGGTGCCATGACGGTGGTCATGACGTTCGCGGGCCTGTTCGTCGGGAAGATGGCCGCCAAGGTCGTCCCGATCCGTGCCGACCTGTTCAGCGGGATCTCGCTGCTCGGCGCGGCGATCCTGCTGCCACTGGTCTTCGGCTGAACCGTGGGGATGCCGGTTTTCCGGCACGATGAGCCACGCTCGATATCTCAGGCGCGGCAACACCTGGGAGGACACCAATGCCCGAGAATCCCGATACTCACGTCTACCGGACGTACGACAAGGTGCTGAGCGAGACCCAGACGGCTCGGCGGCGGAATCATCCGGTGGCGAGCGGCGATGCCAACGACTGGTGGCCGCACCGGGTCGACTTGACGTCATTGCGCCGGCACCAGCCGGTTGGCAACCCGCTGGGCGCGGACTTCGACTACGCCGAGCGGTTCAGGACGCTGGATCTCGACCAGCTGGCGCGTGATATCGACGAGGTGCTGACGACGTCGCAGGATTGGTGGCCCGCTGACTTCGGTCACTACGGTCCCCTGGTATTGCGCATGGCCTGGCATGCCGCGGGTGCCTACCGCGTCAGCGACGGCCGGGGCGGTGCGGCCGCCGGGATGCAGCGCTTCGCCCCGTTGAACAGCTGGCCGGACAACCGCAACCTGGACAAGCCGCGCCGGTTGTTGTGGCCGGTGAAGAGGAAGTACGGGAACGCGCTCTCCTGGCCGGACCTGATGGTCTTCGCCGGCAACCGGGCACTGGAGTCGATGGGCTTCAGAACCTTCGGATTCGCTGGCGGCCGGGTCGAGGCATGGGAGCCCGACGAACCGTACTGGGGTCCGGAACGCAAGTGGCTGGCCGATCAGCGCTACAGCGGCCTGCACGAGCTCGACGAGCCGCTGGCGGCCGCCGAGATGGGACTGATCTACGTCGATCCGCAGGGGCCGGCGACCAATCCCGACCCGGTGCTGGCGGCCCGCGACATCCGGGAGACCTTCAAACGGATGGGGATGGACGACGAGGAAACCGTGGCGCTCATCGCGGGCGGACACACCTTCGGCAAGACACACGGCCCGGCGGACCCGAACGTGACCGGCGGCCCCGAGCCCGAGGCCGCGCCGCTCACCGCGCAGGGGCTGGGCTGGATCGGCGGGTGCGGCAGCGGCATCGGGGCCGACACGGTCACCAGCGGGCTGGAAGGGATGTGGACGCGCACGCCCGTCCAGTGGGACCACACGTTCCTGGAAACGCTGTTCGAGTACAAGTGGGACGTCGAGCTCAGCCCGGCGGGCCTGTGGCAGTGGATTCCGAGCGACGGCCAGGGCGAGGGCACCGTGCCGGACCCGTTCGACCCGGAGAAGAAGCACCACCCGGTCATGCTCACCACGGACCTCGCGTTGCAGGAGGACCCGGTCTACGAGTCGATCGCACGGCGTTTCCTCGAGCACCCGGATCAACTCGAGGACGCGTTCGCGCGGGCCTGGTTCAAGATGACCCACATCGACATGGGCCCGATCGAGCGTTACCAGGGGGCGCTCGTCCCGGCCGAACGGCTGATCTGGCAGGACCCGGTGCCGGAGGTGGACCACGAACCGGTGGACGTCGACGACGTGGCCGCCCTCAAGCGCGAGATCCTCGGATCCGGCCTGACGGTGGCGCAGCTCGTCTCCACGGCGTGGGCATCGGCGTCGACCTACCGCAACAGCGACAAGCGCGGTGGCGCCAACGGGGCGCGGATCCGGCTCGAACCGCAGTGCGGCTGGTCGGTCAACGAACCCGGACAGCTGGGTGTCGTCCTGCCCGCGCTGGAGGCGATCCAGGAGCGATTCAACGTCTCCCAGCAGTCGGGCAAACGGATCTCGCTGGCCGACCTGATCGTGCTCGGGGGATGTGCCGCGGTCGAACGTGCCGCCGCGGCCGGTGGCCACGAGGTCGACGTTCCGTTTCGCCCCGGGCGCACCGATGCGACCCAGGAATGGACCGACGTCGAGTCTTTCGGTTCGTTGCGGCCCACGGCTGACGGCTTCCGGAACTACCTGGGCGATGGCTTCTGGATGCCACCCGAGCATCTGCTGGTCGACCGGGCGAACCTGCTGACCTTGAGCGCGCCGGAAATGACCGTGCTGGTCGGCGGGCTGCGAGTGCTCGGAGCCAACCACAGAAGTTCCCCGGAGGGAGTGTTGACCTCGGCGCCGGGGGTGTTGACGAACGACTTCTTCGCCAACCTGCTGGACATGGGGACCGAGTGGGCTCCGAGGCAGAACGGGAACAGCTGGACGGCGATCTACGAGGGCCGCGACCGCGACACCGGCGAGGTGAAGTGGACCGCGAGCCGGGTCGATCTCGTCTTCGGTTCGAACTCCGAACTGAGGGCGCTCTCGGAGGTCTACGCGAGTGACGACGCGGGCGGGAAGTTCGTGCGGGACTTCGTCGCGGCGTGGGTGAAGGTCATGGAGCTCGACCGTTTCGATCTGCGCTGATTTTCCAGCGTTGGTGTCCGGGGCGGGCGAGCCTCGTGGAAGACCGTGTTCGATCCGCCTCTTCGAGGCGGATTTTTTTTGTCCGGATTCGGGTTCCTTACCGAATCTTTCGGCACGCGATGATGGCAGTGGAAGCGGATATGCAAATTGCTGTTCGTTCTCCGTTCTGGCGCCCGGCGAACCACGAAGCCGTGCCCTGGCGTGTGTCCGCGCTTGCGTACAGGAGTCTCAGAACCCAGTCGTCGCAACAACATCAGTCGTCTCGCGTGTCCGCGCGGCGAGCCTCCGGCCCCGCGCCGGATTGCACGAACGGTACCTCTTGCCGGGCGAACGGCGGAGTCGGGATGGTCGGTGGTAAAGGATTTCGGAATGGTGTGCCCGGGTGTAGAGTCCTGACTCGTTACAGGCTCAGAGGTGAATACGAGACTAAATCAGCACCTGTAATGTGGCGTGCCACGTCGAACTTGGCTGTGGCGGAGCGCTAGAGAGCGTAAGCGATATTTTCGCGACATCTGTCGAAATATCCATTTCCTGCTGACGAGGAGGTGAAGTCCGATGACAATTGCCCAGGATCGAGAAAGTCTCCTGGCCGAACTCGGCGGACAGAACAAGGCGACCATCGGTGCCGTGCTAGGGACCGGGTCGATCGCCAAGGCGAGCGAGCGTCCCGACGGGACGATGGAAGCCACCATCCGGATTCCCGAGGACGCGATGGCGTGGGAGCCGGGCGTGCTGATCATGCCGCACGCCGGCATTCTCGAGCTGACGATCATCAACGACGACAAGAACACCCACGCCTGCCTGCTGCCCAGCAACGGCGACAGGCAGTTCATCGGCCTGCTGAACCACTCGAAGGGCACTGCGACGCTCGAGCTGGACGGTCCCGGCTGCTACTGGTACGGCTCGCCTGCCGGCAACGACGAGGGCCGCGGCCTGCAGGCCGCCATCGTCGTGACCGGGGAAGTGCCGCCGGAGGCCAAGCTCGACCGACCCGCCCAGCCGCGGCCGTAGAAAGGCAGGAATCACCATGACTCTCGAATACGTCGACGCCGGTAAGGCGTTCAACCACAGTCAGCTGTCCAATCTGCCGCACAGCGCGCCGGACGTGACGCGCGGCGTCAACTACGAGCGCATCCTCCAGGCGCGCAGCGAATCCCAGAACTGGATCACCTACTACGGCGACTACGACGGCAAGCGGCACAGCCTGCTTGACGAGATCAACGCCGAGAACGTCAAGAACCTGAAGGTCGCCTGGATCTTCCAGGCGAGCGCGACCGGCATGATCGCCTCCACCTCGACCTACGCCTTCGAGGCCTGCCCGCTGGTCGTCGACGGCGTCATGTTCGTCACCGGCTGGGACGGCTGGCTCTGGGCGCTCGACGCGAAGACCGGCGAGCAGCTGTGGCGCTACAAGCACGCCATTCCGATCGACGTGACGTTGTGCTGCGCCAACGTCAACCGTGGCTGCGCGGTGGCCAACGGCAAGGTCTTCATGGTGACGCAGAATGCCCAGCTGGTGGCCCTCGACGCCACCAACGGCCGGAAGGTCTGGCAGAAGACCATCGGCGACGTGCGCGCGGGCGAGAGCGCGTCGATCGCTCCGCTGGTCATCAAGGACACGCTCATCACCGGTTCCGCCGGCGGCGAGTACGGCGTCCGCGGTCACATCGACTGCTGGGACCTGGAGACCGGCGAACAGCGCTGGCGCACCTACACCGTGCCGAAGCCGGGTGAGCCCGGCTCGGAGACCTGGCCCGCCGACGGTGAGGCCTGGCAGCGCGGAGGCGCGAACCACTGGGTTACCGGAACCTACGACCCGGAGCTGAACCTCTACTACGCGGGCACCGGGAACCCGGCTCCCGACTTCGACGGCGAGGTCCGTGAGGGCGACAACCTCTACACCGACAGCGTGGTCGCGCTGGACGTCGACACGGGTGAGATCAAGTGGCACTACCAGTTCACCCCGCACGACCTGTGGGACTACGACTCCACGATGGAGATGACCCTGTTCGAGCGGGACGGCAAGAAGCTGATGGCCCACTTCGACAAGAACGGGTACATGTTCGTCCTCGACCGCACCAACGGCGAGCTGCAGCACGTCACGCCGTTCGTCGACCGGATCGACTGGGGCGTCATCACCCGCGACGGCAAGGTGACCCCGCGTAAGTACCCGGACAAGGAAGGCGAGCCCTGCCACTTCTTCCCCGGCCCCGCCGGCGCGAAGGAATGGACGCACGCGTCGTACAACCCGGAGCACGACCTGTTCTACGTCCCGGTGGCCGACGTGGGCGCCACCGCCACCCGGCGTCGCCGCGAGTTCAAGGAAGGCATGCCTTACTGGGGTGCCGCCGTCGAGGTCGACATCGACAACATGGCCGGGTCGGTCAGCGCGTTCGACTCCCACGGTGAGGAGAAGTGGCGCCACCGGCTCAACAACATGCCGATGGCCGCGTCGACCCTCAGCACCGCGGGCGACGTGGTGTTCGCCGGCACGCCGTCGGGCGAGTTCCTGGCGCTGCACGCGGAAACGGGTGAGAAGCTCTGGAGCTTCCAGTGCGGTAGTGGTCACCACAGCAGCCCGAGCACCTTCACCGTCGACGGCAAGCAGCACGTCGCGGTGCCGGTCGGCTGGGGTGGCTGGCTCGAAGGCATCGTCCCCGGCATGTCGGGTCAGGGGCACGGTGCCGCGCTGATCGTGTTCGCCCTGTGACGACGCCGGACCCGAGGTAATACCGCGAAAGCCACTTTCAGGACGTCCACTGTCCTGAAAGTGGCTTTCGTGGCAGGTAGCGACAGAAGAACTTGGGGTGATGTGGATGAGTCAGTCGCCGGTGCCGGTCAGCGGACATGAGCCGCCGCCGTGCCTGTACTGCGGGGAGCGCTACGGGTCCCACGACGTCGCGCGGCACACCGAGCCGGTGCACTGCGGGCCCTGCATCACGTGCGTCGACAAGCCCGCGTGTTACGAATGCCGTCTCATGTACTGCGTGTGCGACGTGCACAGGTACCGAGGCTGATATCGCCGACGTCGGGCCGGCCGCGGTCGTTCGGGTCAGATCTCCAGTGCCCGGCGCACAGCCGGTGTGTTCCGCCGGGAGACGGGCACCATCGTCTCGGCCTGGTCGTCCATCACCAGGAACAACTCGCCCTTGTACCGGCGCTCGACCTCCCGGATGCGGCTGAGGTTCACCACGTACTGGCGGTGCACCCGCAGGAAACCGGACGCGCTCAGCTCGGTTTCGAGCCGGTCGAGGCCTGGTGAGGCGGATCGCAACCGTCCTTGGTCGGTGGAGAGCCACACGTCGTTGCCCTCCGACTGCGCGAAGGAGACTTCGGGCAGCCGGAGCAGGACCATGCGGTTCTCGCGCGTCGCGACCATTCGATGCGGCTGCGCGCGAAGCGGCGCGTCCCCTCCCACCCGGGGTAACGGATCCCCTGTGGCCACACCGAAGGAGACGATGTTGCCGACCAGGTGCCCGGCCAGGAACACCGGCCGGAAACTGATCGACGTCGGTTCCTGGGCGAGCCGGGTGAAGATCTGCGTCGAGCCGGCCCAGCCGGGATGGTGCGCCGCCTGCTCGGCGGCGTACTTGGCGGCCCGGATGAACTCCGGCAGTTCCGGTTTCCACCGCACCGCGGGATCGGGCGCCGGCGTGGAGCCCGGGATGCCGAGGAGCAAGCCCGCCGTGTCGTCGGCGAGCACCACCCGGCCCGCGGCATCCACGGCCGCGAGCGGCGCGCTCGAGCCCGACCTGGTGTGGTTGAAGACGGCCATCAGTTCGGCGCCGTCGTCCTTGGCTCGCCGTCGCAGGATGCGCTGTGTCAGCGTGGCGGCGTTGCCGAGCCATGCCCCCACGGTCGCGGGTAGCTCGCTGCGCCAGCACGAGATGTTGAGTGCCGCGACCGGTTCCCTGGTCACCACGTCCCGTACCGCCACACCGGCGCAGGTCCAGTCGTGGAATGCCTGGCACCAGTGCTCGGCACCGCGGATCAGCACGGGCGTGTAGGACATCAGCGCGGTACCCATGCCGTTCGTTCCGGTGGTGCCCTCCGCCCAGCAGAACCACGGAGCCAGATTGGCCTCGGCGGCGACGGCGCGCGTGGCCTCGTCACCCCATTGAGCCAGCACCCGGCCGGTGCCGTCGGTGATGGTCACGATGCCGCCGAGGGCGCTGACCTCGTGCGCCAGCGAGGCGGCGCGGAAGCCGAGCTCGGCGAACACGACGTCGTGCTCCAGTGCGTGGTCGACCTCCGCGACGGCCGCCGGAGCTTCGGTGAGGCAGGGGTCGACCTGGTACTGGTCCCGGCACCGGTGCCACGAGATCGCTATCTCCGGTCTCACGCCACGGAGATCGTCCTCACCTCGCGCGAACCGCTCCCACGCCTTGTACACCGACGCCTCGCCACCACTGTGAGAGGCCGGGTCGAGCCGGCGTGCCTGTGCCATAAGAGACCGCCTTTGGTCTGTTGCCACCCTGAACGGCACGGCCGTCTGGTGCCGATGACCGCTCGTGTGCTGCCTGATCCGTGGAGCCGGGCCGCGTCGTGTGGCCGCCGACGGACGCTAGACTCTCGCTCGATTTGAGGGCAAGCGGGGTGGGATGACCGCGCGCGTACGACCCGCGAACGGTCGGAAATCGGTGATATTCGGTGGCCGCCGGCTTACCAGCGGTCGACCTGCTTCGCCCCGGCGGTCCATCTCGTGGCGGGCCACGGTAACTCACACGGCGCAGTGCCGTCGTGTTGTGGATCTTCACGATCGCTGTGGGTGCGACCGCGGGGTTCAAATCTGACGCGATCATCACGGCGAAACGGTTGATCCCGGCACCGCAGAATGTTTCGGGCGGGGCATCGCTGTTTGACCGTATTGCACTTTTTTCCGGAGTCCGGCCTATCCGACCGGATAGTTCCACGACGATGTGGCAGAACGCCACGAACATGCTTGTAATATCGCGCGGCGTCGGGTTAATTTGTAACTTCTGCCACTGGCCGGTGGTCCCCGCAACGCCGGCGCGCCAGGCGACAAGGAGGTCGCGATGACCGGGAAAGTGCCGCCCTTGGCGATCGCACCGAGTCGACCCACCGGACGTGGCCATGTGGCGGACGGCTCTCTGGTGGCGACCTCATCGGCGAGAGAGGTGGCTCGCGCCTGGGAGAACTTCGCCGCGGGCGACGACGTGGAAGCGGGCGTCCGGCCCGAGATCCTGGCTTCGTGGTACCGATGTCGCGACCGGTACGAAGTGGACCGGACGTTGAACGTCGCGCCGGGTGCGCGGGGCGATGACACTCAGCTCATCGACAACGGCGTCATCTTTACCGCGCTCGGCGGTCTCGGTGCGCTGGCCGGCCGGGAGGTCGAGCGGGACGGCGCCGTCGTCACCGTCACGGACGGGGACGGGCGCGTACTCGGGTCCTGGGGCGACCCCTCCGCGCAGCGGCGGGCCGAGTTGCACAACCTCGCTCCGTGGTCGTCCTGGTCGGAAGAGTGCACCGGTACGAACGGGATGGGAACCTCTCTCGAGATGTCCGGCCCGGTGACCGTGACGGGGCCGGAGCACTGGTGCGAAGCGTTCCATCAGTGGGCCTGCGCGGGCATCTCCATCCGCGACGTGGTGACCGGCTCGCCGGTCGCCTCGATCAACATCTCGCGGTGGAACGCGTCGCTGTCCGAGTTCGTGTCGCCGTGGCTGACGAAAGCGGTCGCGTGTGTCGAACAGGAGATTTACCGGCGCGCCATCTACGAGGCCGACAAAGTAATCTCTGAATTCAACAAAAAGAACTCTCAGGTCCACGGTCCTTTTATGGCGATGGATCGGGGAGGAAATGTGATAGCCGCGAATGCGGCAGCTGTCACGTTGCTCGGGCTGGCTGACGAGGCGCCCATAGTCGCCGGCGCGATCGAACCGGCGGAACGCTGGATCTCCGACATCTCAGGGCTACCTGACGTGGTGCGGTGGGCCAAGGACCGGGCGCAGGGCAATGCGCAGTGGAGCGGCTACGCGAGCCTGCCGGTGTGCCCGGGGGAGGACGCCACGTCGCTGACCCTGCGGCCCGTGGTCGTCTCGAACCACGTCGTGGGCATGCTGTGTTCCTTCGGCGTGCAAGAGGGAGAACCGTATGAGAGCAATCCGGACGAGCTGGCCGGAGCCCTTCCTCGGCGCGTTATCGGAATGCGTAATGATCGGCTGGTTCTGCTCGCTCCGTCGGAGATCCGTTATGCCGAGGCTGACCGCAACATCGTCTGGTTGATCACCGAAAGAGGAAGGATTCAAGCCGCGAACCGCGGCCTGGACAATGTCGAGCGGTTGCTGACGCCATTCGGGTTCCGGCGAGTGCACCGGCGTTTTCTCGTCAACCTTCGCCGGGTGGCGGAGCTGGAGCGGGGTATCAAGGGCGAGCTCTTTCTGATCATGGACTCTCGCTCGCACGAGTTCGTTCCCGTGTCGCGACGCCATGCACCGGAGCTCCGGCGAATGCTCGGTGTGTGAGAGCCCAGCCGCGGTCCGGCTGGGCGGTGACGATCATTGTCGCGTGCGGGCGGACAGGGCCTCCACCTGACTGCGCAGCCCCTCCACGGCTTGTGCCGGATCCTTGGCGGCGTACACGGCGGAACCGGCCACGAAGCAGTCGACGCCGGCCTCGGCCGCCTGCTCGATCGTGTCGGCGTTGATGCCGCCGTCGATCTCCACGATCAGATTGAGGTGCCCGGCATCGACCATTGACCGGGCCGTGCGCACCTTGTCGAGCACCTCGGCGATGAACTTCTGGCCGCCGAAACCGGGCTCCACCGACATCACCAGCAGGGTGTCGTAGTGTTTGAGCACCTCGGCGTAGGGCTCCAGGGGCGTGTTCGGCTTGACCGCCAGCCCCGCTTTCGAGCCTGCGGCGCGTAGGTCCTTCGCGAGCATGACCGGATCATGGGCGGCTTCGACGTGCACCGTGACGTTGTAGGAACCCGCTTCCGCGTACCCGATCGCCCAGCGATCCGGGTTCTCGATCATCAGGTGACAGTCCAGCGGTAGGGCAGTGGTGGCCACCAGCGACTGCACGACCGGCAGGCCGAGGGTCAGGTTCGGTACGAAATGAGCGTCCATGACATCCACGTGCAGCCAGTCGGCTCCTCGGCCCGGCTGTCCTTGCACGGCAGCCACTTCGTCGGCGAGCCGGGCGAAGTCGGCGGAGAGGATGGACGGCGCGATCAACGGTTGTTTCGACACGACACCGAGCGTAAAGCA
>NZ_JAENJH010000001.1:0-1078157 GCF_016595675.1 Prauserella cavernicola
ACCTGGCCGTGGGGGAGGAGGAGCCGCCGTTGTTGCTGCTGGCCTCGGCCGAGCGGCTCGACCAGAGCGTGGTCACCGAGCTCAAACAGACCCTGCAGGCCCACCGCGGCGACACCCCCGTCCGGCTGACGCTGGTCACCGGCCGCCGCGAGCGCCGCTACGCCCTCGACGACTACCCCGTCACGGTCAGCTCGATGCTGCTCGGTGAGCTGAAGGGGATCCCGGGCATTTCCTGTGCCCGGTGACGACTCCGCCCGGGTGACTACTCCGGTAGTGCGCTCGCGACGATCAGATCCACGAGCGCGGTGACGTCGTGCTCGGCGAGGACGTCCGGCGTCGTCAGGTGCTCCACGAGCAGCCCGGTCATCGCGAAGTACAGCAGCAGCACGGTGTCCGCGCCGCCGGGCAGTCCGGCGTCGACGTGGAAGCCGACGTTGGCGGCGAGGTTGTCGCGCAGCGTCTCCGTCAGCGCCTCGCGCAGTGCCGGGCGCCGCGTGGCCTCGAGCCGGAGCTCCAGCAGCGCGAGGTAGCCCGCGCGGTCGGCGAGCATCCGGTCGCGCAGGTCGTGCATCAGGCGGAAGACCAGCGCGCGGTCGCGCGGCGCCGCCATCAGCCCGGCGAGCACGGTCTCGTCCGGGGTGAGCCGCACGTGGATGTGCAGGCCCGCCTGGTGCAGCAGCTCGTCGCGGCCCGCGAAGTAGTTGGACGCCGTGCCGGGCGGAACTCCCGCCTCCGTGTCGACCGCGCGGAACGTCAGTCCCCGGGCGCCGTCGCGTGCCAGTACCTCTATCGCCGCATCGGCCAGTGCCGTCCGCCTGGCCTCGTTGCGCACCATGCCGCCTCCGGAAAAGTCCTTGCAACCACTCCGGACATAGTACTACAAATAGAGTGGTTGCCGGGATGGTCCGGCACGACGGCCCCCAAGGAGCACCGCATGCGAACACTGACCTACTTCGTCGCCTCGACCATCGACGGCGTGATCGCGGGGCCCGACGGCGGCGATCCCTCCGGCCCGGACGGCTTCTTCGTCATGGAGGGCGACCACATGCGGGACCTGCTCAGCGACTGGCCCGACATCCTGCCGGCGCCGGCCCGCGCCGCACTCGGCATCGACGCGCCCCCGACGCGCTTCGACACCGTGCTCGAAGGCAGGGCGTCCTATCAGGTGGGGCTCGACCTGGGCGTGACCGACGCCTACCCGCACCTGGAGCACTACGTCTTCTCGCGCACCCTCACCGAGTGTCCCGATCCGGGCGTGCACCTGGTCTCCGGCGACCCGGTGGAGACCGTGCGCGAGCTGAAGCGGCGCGACGGCCTCGGCATCTGGCTGGTCGGCGGCGGCACGCTCGCGAGCGCGCTGCGCTCGGAGATCGACGAGCTCATCGTGAAGCTGCATCCGGTGGTGGCGGGCGCGGGAATCCCGCTGTTCGGCGGAGAGTTCGGCCCCCAGCGCTTCGACCTCACCGACGTCCGTCGCTTCGACAGCGGCGTGCTGTACCTGACCTACACGCGGCGCTGAGGGCTCACTCGGTGCCCGCGTAGCGCTCTCGGACGAGGTCCAGTTCGGCGGGGGAGAGGTCGAGATCCAGTGAGCGCAGCGTCTCCCCGAGCTGATCCGGCTCGATCGTGCGGTGCTCGTCCGGTCCGTCGGCGTGCTCCACGACGAGGTCGCCGCCGATGATCTTGCGGCAGATCCCCTCGGACAGGCGCATCACCACGAGCCTGCCGGTGAACGGCGAGCGCGGATGCGTGGCCACGTAGTGGTTGAAGACCTCGTAGTCGATCGGGTACTGCGCGGTCGCGTCGAACGAGTACTGCGTCTCCCACATGCCGTCGGTGAGCTTGTCGAGGCGCCAGCCCGCGCCCTCGGCGATGAGCCGGTGCGGCCAGCCTGCCTGGTCGCGCTCGCTGCCGTCGGTCAGCGGCATGGGCCGCATGACGCTCGCGCCGAAGCCGACGTCGGCGAGGAAGTCGGCGCCGTCCACGCGGACGCGCAGGTTCATGTGGGTGTTCGGGCCGGGGTGGTCGGGCTGCACGCGCGCCGCCTGCCGGTGCACGTCGTAGCCGAGCTGCTCCAGCGCGGCCGCGAAGAGCAGGTTGTGCTCGTAGCAGTAGCCGCCGCGACGACGGCGCACGAGCTTGTCCGCGATGTCGCCCAGCGCGAGCGAAGGCGAGCGGCCCAGCAGCGGATCGATGTTCTCGAACGGGATCGCGTGGACGTGGGCCGCGTGCAGGTCGCTCAGCGCGGCGGCCGAGGGCGCGGTGTGCGGCAGCCCGAGGCGATCCAGGTAGGCGTCGAGGTCGAGGTCGTCGCTGTGCCAGACCTCGGTGCCGCCCGGTCTCGTCGTGGTGTTCACGGTCTTCGCGGTGTCAGGCATGGCTCCAGGCTCACACCTCCAGCGCGATGGAAGTCAAGCACCGTGCCGGTGATCACCCGCGGCCCGGCGTGCTCGCCGGGCCGCGGGGAGGTCAGGCGCCGGTGCGCAGGGCGTCGGCGTTGGCGACGGCAGCGGGCCGCCGTCCGCTGTGCCAGGCGCGCAGGGCCTCGGCGGCGAGGCGCGAATGCGCCACGATCACGTCGTCCGAGGCGCCGCCGATGTGCGGTGTCAGGGTCACCGTGGGCAGCGACAGCAGCGGGTGGTCGCGCGGGATCGGCTCGGTCCAGAACACGTCCAGCCCGGCGCCGGCGAGGTGCCCGCTGCGCAGCGCCTCGATCAGCGGCGCCTCCTCGACGACGGCCGCCCGGCCCGCGTTGATCAGGTACGAACCCGCGCGCATCGCCGCGATCTGCTCCGCGCCGAGCAGCCCGATCGTCGACTCGGCCAGCGGCACGTGCACGCTGACCACGTCGGAGGCGGCCAGCAGGTCCTCGAGCGGTACGACACGGGCCTCCTCGCCGAACGCGTCCTCGGCCAGGAACGGGTCGTACACCAGCACGGTCATGCCGAACGCGCGCGCCCTCGCCAGCACCCGCCTGCCGACCGCCCCGCCGCCGAGGATGCCGAGCGTGCGCCCGGTGAGGCTCAGCCCCCGGAACTCGCGGTAGGGCGCGAAGACATCGTCGGTGCTCCACGCGCCGGAACGCAGCCACGCCTCGGCGCGGGAGGTGTTGCGCAGGGTGGACAGCAGCAGCGCGAACGTGAGGTCCGCCGTCACGTCGGCGTTGCGCCCCGGCGTGGTGGCCACGGGGATGCCGCGCCGTGTGCAGGCGTCCAGGTCGATGTTCACCGGCGCGGCGCGGCAGGACACCGCGAGCCGCAGCCCGCCCGCGATCGCCAGCGCGCGGTCGTCGAGCAGGTCCAGCTCGCACACCACGGCGTCGGCCGCGGCGAGCTCGTCGTCGAGACCGGCGTCGGCGAGCGACCGTCCGCTGTCCGACGGCGGCGTGAGCACCAGGTCGAAGTCCGCGGCGAGCTCGTCGGCCACCGCCTGGTCGAACGCCGCGGTGACGAGCACTCGTGGCTTGCCCGCTGAGGTCATGGTTCGTGCGCTCCTTGTCTGGTGTGGACTGTGGTCTTGTGCGTCAGCGCAGGGCCCGCAGTGCCGGCCAGTGCGGCCGTACGGCGTCGCGCACCGCGGTGAACGTGCGGAACTGGGCGTCGTGCGCGGCCGTGGCCTCCGGATCGGGTGTGAAGACGTCGAGTTCGCCCACGAACGCGGCGGCGGCCTCGGCGAGTCCCGTGCCCGACAGCGCACGCAGCGCCAGTGCCGCGGCGCCGCGCGCACCCGGTTCGGCCGCGACGGCCCGCTCCACCACCGCGCCCGTCACGTCGGCGACGATCTGGCAGAGCAGTCCGCTGGTGGCGGCGCCGCCGCAGAGCCGGATGGTGCCGTTCGCGCCGGGTGCTCCCAGTGCGTCGCGGCACTCGCGCAGGCTCAGCGCGAGTCCCTCGTAGACCGCGCGCAACAGCTGGCCCGCGCCGGTTTCGGTGGACAGACCGAGCCAGGCCGCGGAGGCGTGCACGTCGGCGAACGGTGCGCGCTCGCCGGACTCGGCGCCGTAGGGCAGGTACAGCACCCCGCCTGCGCCGGGCGGCACCGCGCCCGCCTGCCGCTCGATGGTGTCCCAGTCGGCGTCGCGCAGCCCGAGGGTCGTGCGCACCCAGTCGAGGTTGGGCGTGCCCGACATGGGGCACAGGCACTCCAGCACGGCGTGCTCCTCGCCGGTGGCGACGGTGATGCCGACGTTGGTGCGCAGCTCGTCCGCACTCGCGCGCACGGTGCCGAGGAACGCGGTGGTGCCGAGGATCGAGTAGACCTGGCCCGGTTCGGTCACGCCGAGCCCGACCCCCGCGGCGGCGGTGTCCACCAGCCCGGTCACCACGGGCAGACCGGCGGGCAGGCCGAGTGCGGTGGCGGCCCGGGCGGTGAGCGGCCGGTGCGAGCCCGGCGGGGCGATCGGGGGCAACCAGGCGGCGAACCGTTGGTGCCCGAGCGCGTCGAGAAGCGTCGTCGAGTAGTCGCCGGTGGCGACGTCGAGGTAGGTCCGGGAGGCCTCCGACGCGTCGGTCTCGAGCACGCCGGTGAGCCGCAACCGGATCCAGTCCTTGCAGTTGGCCTGGTGGCGGGCGCGGGCCAGCAGGCCTTCGTCGGTGTGGGCGAGCTCGTCGAGCAGCACGGGCAGCGCCCCGGGGAACAGTGACGAACCGGTGGCGCGCCGGACGGCCTCGGCCCTTCCGTCGCGTTCCCACCGCTCCACGCGGTCGGCGGCGCGGCCGTCGAGCCACAGCACGGCGGGCCCCGCCGGCTCGTGGTGCTCGTCGAGCAGCCACGCGCCGTCGCCCTGGCCGGTGACGCCGAGTGCGCGCACCCGGACCTCGCCCGCGGCGGTCAATGCCGCGCGCACGGTCTCGGTGACGGCGTCCCACACGTCGGTCATGGACTGCTCGGCGTGGCCTCGGCCGGAGCGGGCGACCGGCACCGGAACGCGCGCCGTGCCCAGTTCGGCGCCGCCGGTGGTGACGACGGTGGCCTTGACCGCGGTGGTGCCCGCGTCGATCCCCACGATCGCGTCCGGCAGCTCGGTCATCATGTTCTCCAGTGAACAATTGTGCAATGCGATGCGCTAACGTTCGTCAACGTACGGCCGGTGCGACGCTCGGTCAAACCCGGGTGCCGGGGTTGACAGGTCCGGCCCGCAGGGCTGAAGCTGCGAGCGCAAGTACGATGAATTGAACAATTGTTCAGCCATAGTGGACTCAAGGGAGAGTTCTCCATGTCAGAAGCGGACGACGAACGCGCCTCCGGATTCGCGGGCACGCTCGCGCGGCAGGGAATCGTCCGGCCGCTCGCCTGGGGCTATGTCGCCCTGCTGCTCTTCATGGTCGGCGACGGCATCGAGCTCGGCTTCCTCGCGCCCTACCTGACGTCGCAAGGGTTCGACGCCACCGGAGTGGCCACGCTGATCAGTGCCTACGGCATCGTGGTGGCCGTGGCGGCGTGGCTTGCTGGCGCGCTCGCCGAGGCGTGGGGACCCCGGCGCGTGATGCTGATCGGCTTCGCGATCTGGGTCGTGTTCGAGGTGGTGTTCCTCGGGCTCGGTGTCGCGGCGGGCAACTACGAGATCATGCTCGTCTCCTACGCCATCCGTGGGTTCGGCTATCCGTTCTTCGCCTACGGCTTCCTGGTCTGGGTCACGATGGACACGCCGAAGGCGCTGCTCGGCCGCGCGGTCGGCTGGTACTGGTTCGCCTCCACGGCCGGGCTCGGCGTGGTCAGTTCCTACCTCGCGGGCGCCGTGATCCCGGTGCTCGGAGAGCTCGCCACCCTCTGGCTCTCGCTCGCGTTCGTCGCGGCGGGCGGGCTGATCCTCGTGTTCGCCGTCCGCGCCCGCGCGAGTGCGCCCACCGGTGGCGCGCTGACCAACCTCCGGCAGGTCGTGCGCGGCCTCACCGTCGTGCGCTCGCACCCGAAGGTCGGCATCGGCGGTGTCGTGCGCATCATCAACACCCTGTGCTTCTACGCGTTCCCGGTGTTCCTGGCGACGCACATGGTCAACGACGTCGGCTTCTCGCTGCCGCAATGGCAGACGATCTGGGGCACGATGCTGTTCGCCAACATCGTCGGCAACGTCGCCGCCGGCTACCTCGGCGACAAGCTGGGCCGGGTCAACGTCGTCGCGTGGTTCGGCGGGCTCGGCTGTGTGGTCACCGTGCTCGGCATGTACTACGTGCCGGAGTGGCTCGGGCCCAACTTCGCCGCGGCGATGGCCGTCGCGATCCTGCTGGGGCTGGCGATGGCGGCCTACGTCCCGCTGAGCGCCATCGTCCCGCTGCTCGCCCCGGCCCAGAAGGCCGCGGCCGTGGCGATCCTGAACCTCGGCGCCGGGCTGAGCAACGCCACCGGGCCGCTGCTGGCCCGCGCGTTCCTCGGGCCGATCGGCGTCGCGGGGATGATGTGGCTGCTCGCGGCGATCTACGGCGCCGGCATCGTGCTCACCGTGTTCCTGCGCGAGAACGACGACACGCGCGAGCCCGAGCCGGAAGGTCGTGAGGTCCGTGATCGTGCGGCATGATGGTCGCTGAACACGCGCTCGATCGAAAGAACGGATGTTCATCTCATGGAGTCACGAGAGCTGCAGGGCCGGGTCGCCCGGCTGCACTACCAGCACGGGATGACCCACCAGGAGATCGGCGACCTGCTCGGCCTGTCCCGGGTGAAGGTCACGCGCCTGCTCGCCGACGCCCGCAGGGCCGGGATCGTCGAGATCAGGATCCACAGCTCGAGCAACCCGTTCGAGGACCTGGAGACCGCGCTGGTCGGCCGCTACGGCCTGCAGCAGGCGTGGGTCGCGCCGAGCTTCGCCGACGCGCGGCGTACCTGGGACTCGGTGGGCATGGCGGGTGCGGAATGCCTGCGGGCACTGGTGCCGACCACTGGGACCGTCGCGATCGGACTGTCGTCCAGCGTCGCCGCGATCCTGCCGCACCTGCACCCGGAACCGCGGCCGGACATCGGGTTCGTGCCCTTGGCGGGTAGCTGGGGCGGCATGTCGCGGGGGATGAACCCGCACGAGCTCGCGCTCAAACTCGGCTCCGCGTTCGGTGCGCGCACCTACCATCTGCCCGCGCCCATCCTGGCCTCCACGCCCGAGGCGGGTGCGGCGTTTCGCGAGGACCCCGGCGTGCGCGAGACGATGGCGCTGGCGGGTGGTGCCGACCTGCTGATCGCGGGCGTCGGCGGCATGGACCGCGCGTCCGGCATTCTCGTCGACGCGCTGTCCGCCGCCGAACGGACGCAGCTCGCGGCCGACGGCGCGGTCGGCGACATCTCGGCGCGGTTCTTCGACACCGACGGACGCGGCGTGCCCGGCCGGCTCGACGAGCGCGTGGTGGGCCTGTCGCTCGAGGCGCTGAGCGCCATCCGGCACCGCGTCGCGGTCTCCTTCGGCCCGCACAAGGTCGCCGCGCTCGACACCGCGCTGCGCACCGGCCTGATGAACATGGTCGTCACCGACGTCGACACCGCGAAGTCCCTCACCGGCAAGACCGGAACAGCCCTGCCGGGCACGGAAAGAAAGAGTGGGTAATGAAGAAGGCAACCACCGCAGGCGAACTCGTCGAACAGCTCATCGAGGTCGGCAGGACCGCCGTCGAGCGCGGCTTCGTGCTCGCCAGCGGCGGCAACCTCTCCGCCCGGCTGCCCGGTGCGAGTGAGTTCGTGGTCACCGCGTCCGGCACGTGGCTCGACCGTCTGGTGCCGGAGGACTTCACGACGATGACCGTCGACGGCGAGATCGTGGGTGGTAACCCCGACCCGTCCAGCGAGTGGAAACTGCACCAGCGCAGCTACCGCGTGCGCGACGACGTCAACGCCGTGATCCACATGCACCCGCAGCACACCGTGCTCGTCGACGCGCTCGGCCATCCGATCCGGCTGTTCACCCTGGACCACGCCGTGTACGTGAAGTCGGTGGGCCGCACCGGCTACTACCCGAACGGCTCCGACGAGCTCGCCGACACCGCCGCCGAACAGGCGCGCGTGCACAACTGCGTGATCATGGGCAACCACGGGTGCTCCGCGCTCGGCGAGGACATCGGGATGGCCTTCCGGCGCGCCATGAACCTGGAGGAGGCGGCCACGGCGACCTTCCGCGCGCTCAGCCTCGGCGACACCACCACAGAGTTTCCCGAGGAGGCGTGGAAGTCCCTGCACCACGCCTGAAGCCCACCCGCCGCCGCGTGGCGTGCGCTCCCGTCAGAGCGCTCCGCCCGCGTCGACGACGTGCGTGGTGCCCGTGACGAAGCGCCCCTCGTCGGACACCAGGTACAGCACGGCATTGGTGATGTCGGCCGGTTCGAGCGCGGCGACGGGAAGCCGGTTGAGCGTGCGGGCGGCCTCCTCGAAGTCGGCGCGCGTCGGGTTCTCGAGATCGGGGCGGAACAGCCGGTAGGTGGCCTCGTTGAGGATCATGTCCGTGGCGACCGTGGTGGGATGCACGGTGTTGACGCGGATGCGGTGGGGCGCCAGCTCCTTCGCGAGCACCTTCATCAGCTGCACCAGGCCCGCCTTGGCGGCGCTGTAGTGGGCGGTGTTCTCGTTGGCGTAGAGCGCGGCGAGCGAGCTGGTGATCACCACCGAGCCGCCGCGCCCGCCCGCGACGACGTGCGGGACCGAGGCCTTGAGCGTCTTCCAGACACCGGTGAGGTTGATGTCGATCATGTCCTGCCAGGTCTGCTCGCTCATGTCCAGTGTGGACGCCGGGCTGGAGATGCCCGCGTTGGCGAGCACGACGTCGAGCCTGCCCAATTCGGCGACGCCGCGTTCGACCACGGCGCCGAGCGCGGCGAGGTCACGCACGTCCGCGTCGCCCGTGACGACGCGGCGGCCGGTGGCCTCGACGAGGCGGGCGGTCTCCGCGAGATCCTCGGCGGTGGCGAGGTCGTAGGGAACGCTGCCGACCTTCGCGGTGGTGTCGGTGGCGATGATGTCGGCGCCCTCCTCGGCCAGCCGGACCGCGTGACTGCGGCCCTGCCCCCTGGCGGCGCCCGTGATGAATGCGACCGTGCCGTCCATGCGTCCCATGACCGCCTCCGTGATGTCGACTCTGACCCTCGGATGTTCGCTGGTGAGGAGGTTATGACACAGGGTGTCGTAAGTAAAGGTCGATCACGGTGCGCTTCCGGCGTGGCGACGGCGTGCGACGATTCCGGGATGGAGCCGTCGCCGAGCCGCGTCAACGTCGGTGGCAGGCCTGCCCAGACCAGTGCGCACCAGCTGGCCGAGATCGCGCAGGAACTGTTCCTCGCGCACGGGTTCGAGCGGACCTCGGTCGCCGACATCACCGCGGCGGCGGGGGTGAGCAGGCGGACGTTCTTCCGGTATTTCGCCAGCAAGGCCGACGTGCTGTGGGTGGAGACCCCGGCGGAGCAGGAGCGGCTCCGCGCGCTGCTCGCCGAGGCGCCGCCGGGGGAGTCCTGCGCCGAGGTGCTGTACCGCGTGGTTCCCGAGGCGCTGCGGCATCCGGCGGACCAGCGTCGCTGGGCGCTGCACCGCGCGGAGCTGGTGCTGACCGTGCCCGCGGTGCAGGCGCAGGCGGTGCGGCGCTACGCCGACTGGCGTGCTGTCGTGGCCACGTTCGCCGCGGAGCGGCTCGGTGTGCCCATCGGCGACCTGGTGCCGGTCGCGGTCGGTCACGCGGTGCTCGCGGCGACCGTCGCGTCCCACGAGTACTGGGTCGCCCACCCGGACGAGGACCTGGAGCCGATCCTGGAACGCCTCCTGCGCCTCCTGCTCCCACGGCCGCTGAAGCCCCAGTAACCGCGAGTCCTGCACTCGGGCACGCGAGTCCCCCGTTCGGGCGCGCGAGTCCCGCACTCGGGCGCGCGAGTCCCGCACTCGGGCACGCGAGTCCCGCACTCGGGCACGCGAGTCCCGCGCTCCAGACCGCGAGTTCTGCGTTCCGGTCCTCCGGGCGCGGGGCGGGTCGCTCGCCGCGCCAGCTCGCGCTCGCGTCAGGGCGCACGACTCGCGTTCAGGCTCAGAACCCCTGCCGCTGAACGGGCAACTCGCGTGCCGGAGCGGGGGACTCGCGTGCCGGAGCGGGGGACTCGCGCGCTGGAACGGGGGACTCGCGGCGGACGGGCGTCCGGCTCTGTTGTTGACCCGCATTGTGGGTGTGTGTTCATAATGTGGGGCGCTGCGGGGTCCCGTGGCGCGGTGCAACGTCGCACGACGGACGGACGGGTGAATGTCAGATACGGCAATCCTGATCAACACAGCGGTCGCGATCGTGGCCATCGTGGTCCTGATCGTTCGGTTCAAACTGAACCCGTTGATCGCCCTCGTGGTGGGCGGTTGCTACCTCGGCCTCGCGGCCGGGCTCGGCGCGGGCGGCACGGTGGACGCGATCACCACCGGATTCGGCGACATCATGGCCGAGATCGGCCTGCTGATCGCCTTCGGTGTGCTCATGGGCGCGATCCTGCGCGACCTGCGCGCCATCGAGCGCCTGGTGGAGAGACTGCTGCGCGTGGTGGGGCCCAAACGCATCCCGACCGCCATGGGCCTGACGATCTCGACGTTCCTGCAGTCGATCTACCTCGACGTCCTGCTCGTGATCTCGGCGCCGCTGGCCAGGGGCATCGCGCCGCGGCTCGGCAAGTACGGCACCGCGCGCATGGCGACGGCGCTCGCCATCGGCCTCGAGTGCGGCATCGTGTTCACCATCCCCGGCGTCGGCGCGCTCGCGCTGGCGGGGCTGCTCAACGTCCCGCTCGGCACGTACCTGCTCTACGGCCTGATCGTCGTGATCCCGACCGTGATCATCGCGACGACGCTCATGACCTTCGTGCTCACCAGGGGCTGGTGGAAACCGGAGCTCGACGAGCAGAGCGACGCGGTCCCGTCGGACGCTCCCGAGGGCGACATCGCGGCCGAGCGTCCCGACGAGCCCGGCCCGGCCGGCAACACCGACCGGTCCGGCACACCCGGCGCCCTAGCGAGCGGCGACACGACGACGCTCACGCCGCGCCGAGTCCGCACCGAGCCACTGCTCGTCGTGCTCTTCGCGCCGCTGGTGGTCGCGCTGCTGCTGGTGGGACTCGGCGCGATCGCCGAGGTCGCCGAGTGGGGCAACCCCGTGGTGCAGTTCCTGTCCAATCCGGTGATCGCGCTGCTGATCGGTCTCGTCGGCACATGCCTGATCGGCCGCAGGTACATGGGCCAGCCCAAGGTCGAGGAGTCGCTCGGCAGCGGATTGCGGCAGAGCGGCCAGATCCTGCTGCTCAGCGGCGTCGGAGGGTCGCTGGCCGCCGTGATCGAGGCCGTCGGGCTCGGCGACATCCTCGGCAAGTACCTGTCCGCGAGCACGTGGGCGCCGCTCGTGGTGGTGTGGGCGATCGCCGCGCTGCTGCACGTCGCCGTGGGCTCGGTGACGATCTCGGCCATCACCGCTGCGGGCCTGCTCGCGCCGGTGGCGCCGTCGCTGGGCCTGGACCCGGTGCTCATCGCGCTGGCCGCCGGTGCGGGCTCGCTGTTCCTGGTGCACCTCACGAGCAACACGTTCTGGCTGCTGCAGTCGCTGCTGGGCCAGACCACGCGCGGGACGTTGAAAACCTGTTCGGTCGGGGTCTCCGTCGCCTCCGTCATCGCGATGGGTCCGATTCTGGTGCTGAGCCTGGTCCTCTGACCGAGGAGCCGGTTCAGCGCAGGGAGGGGAAAGACAAGCAATGCCCAACGAGGGAACACCGCTGCCGCTGCAGGGCGTGCGCGTGGTCGAGCTCGGCAACTACATCGCCGGGCCCACGGCCGGGCGGCTGCTGGCCGACTTCGGCGCCGAGGTGATCAAGGTGGAACGGCCGGGGCGGGGTGACGAGCTGCGCAACTGGCGGCTCTACGCCGGTGACACCTCGATGCTGTTTCGCACCATCAACCGCAACAAGCGCTCCGTGGTGCTCGACCTGCGCACCGAGCAGGGCCGCGAGATCGTGCTCGACCTGGTGCGGCACAGCGACGTCGTGATCGAGAACTTCCGTCCCGGCACTCTCGAGGGCTGGGGGCTCGGCCCGGACGTGCTGGAGGAGGCGAACCCGGACATCGTGCTGGCCCGTATCTCCGCGTTCGGCCAGACCGGTCCGCTGGCGCAGCGCCCCGGGTTCGCCGCCGTCGCCGAGGCGATGGGCGGACTGCGCAATCTCGTGGGGGAGGCCGACCGGCCGCCCTCGCGGGTCGGGGTGTCCATCGGGGACTCGATCGCCGGTCTCTATGCCGCGTTCGGGGTGATGGTGTCGCTGTTCCAGCGTTCCACCACCGGCCACAGCGGATCGATCGGCGACCGCGTGGTGGACGTGGCGCTGCACGAGGCAGTGTTCTCGATGATGGAGTCCCTCGTGCCGGACCACCTCGCCTACGGGGTGGACCGGCAGCGGGTCGGTGGCCGCATGGAGGGGATCGCCCCCACCAACGCCTACGAGTGTCTCGACGGCTCCAGCGTGGTGATCGCGGGCAACGGCGACTCGATCTTCCGGCGCTACATGCTGGCCATCGGCAGGCCCGACCTCGCCGACGATCCCGGCCTGGCCGGCAACGCGCAACGCTGGGCGCGGCGCGACGAACTGGACGACGCGATCGGACAGTGGACGAAGACGCGCACGCGCGACGAGGTGCTCGAGGTCCTCGACGGCGCGGGCGTGCCTGCGGGCCCGATCTACACCGCCGCCGACATCTGCGCCGACGACCAGTACGCGGCCAGGGACATGATCCAGCGGCTGCCCGTCGACGTCGGGGCCGAGCAGCCCGCCGAGGTCGGCTTCCCCGGAGTGGTGCCGGTGCTCGGCGAACGGTCGCTGCCCGTGCGTTCGGCCGGGCCCGACCTCGGCGCGGACACCCGCGACGTGCTCGCCGGGGTGCTGGGCCGCAGCGACGCCGAGATCGACTCGATCGTCCACGAGAGCGAGGAGCGCCGATGACCGCCGTGACCCTGCGCGACGTGACGTTGCGCGACGGCCTGCAGCTGACCGGCAAGGTGCTGCCCACCGAGCGCAAGGTGGAGGTGGTGCGGGAGCTGCTGCGCCTCGGCGTGCCGAGCGTGGAGATCGGCTCGCTCGCGCGGCCGGACCTGGTGCCCTCCATGGCCAACACGGTGGAGCTCGTCGAGCGTCTCGAGCCCGCCGAGCTGGAGCGGTGCTGGGTGTGGGTCGCCACGCCGCGCCATGTCGAGCGCGCCGCCGCGGCGGGTGCGCGCAACTTCCAGTACTGCCTGTCGGTGTCGGACAAGCACAACCGGGCCAACATCGGCCGCTCCACCGACGCGAGCCTGGCGGCGATGCCCTCGGCCGTGGAGCACGCGCTCGGGGTGGGCGGGCGGATCCAGCTGTGCCTGGCGACCTCGTTCACCTGCCCGTTCGACGGCGAGGTCCCGGAGGAGCACGTGCTGGCGATCGCCGGGGACGCCAGGACCGAGGGCGCGGACGACATCGTCGTGTGCGACACCCTCGGGCAGGCCGTGCCCACGCAGGTCACCAGCCTCGTCACGAAGGTCGCCGAACGGACGCCGCCCCGGCGGATCGTCTACCACGGACACGACACGTGGGGCCTCGGCGTGGCGAACTCGCTCGCCGCGGCGGCGGCCGGGGCCTCCGAAGTGGACGGTGCGCTCGGCGGACTGGGCGGGTGCCCGTTCGCGCCCGGCGCCAGCGGCAACGCGGCGACCGAGGACCTGCTGTTCGCGCTGCGGCCCGAGTGGCTCACCCCGGACCGCTTCGCCGCGCTCGTGCGGCTCACCGACGGGCTGCTCGCCGAGCTCGGCGAGCCGAACCGCTCGCGGGCCGTGCAGGGCGCCCACTCCAGCGCCACGGCGTTCCCGTGGGCGCTGGCCTCGCAGGGACAGCCGTGAGCGCTCCGTCCTTTCTGGTCACGACGCCCTTGCCGGAGCCGGGTATGCGGCTGCTGCGCGAGGCGGGCGAGGTCGTGGTGCCCGCGCACCCGCCCTCGGCGGAGCAGCTGCTCCAGGCGTGCGCGTCCGGCCGCCACGACGTGGTCGTCGCGCAGCTCACCGACCACTTCGACGAGGAACTGCTGGCCACGGCGAGGATCCGCGGC
The DNA here is from genome assembly GCF_016595675.1 of Prauserella cavernicola. Classification (GTDB taxonomy): domain Bacteria; phylum Actinomycetota; class Actinomycetes; order Mycobacteriales; family Pseudonocardiaceae; genus Prauserella_A; species Prauserella_A cavernicola. Next base: position 14,041 of record NZ_JAENJH010000001.1, read on the forward strand.
GTCTCCAACTACGCCGTGGGCCACGACAACGTGTCCGTGCCCGCCGCGACCCGCCGCGGCATCCTCGTGGGCAACACGCCCGGGGTGCTCACCGACGCCACCGCCGACCTGGCCCTGCTGCTGATCCTCGCCACGGCGCGACGGTGCGTGGAGGCCGACGCGTTCGTCCGGGCGGGGCGCTTCGACGGCTGGCGGCCCGAGTTGCTGCTCGGCGCCGACGTCAGTGGTGCGACGCTAGGCCTCGCGGGTTTTGGCCGGATCGCGCGCGCGACGGCGGAGCGGGCGCTGGGTTTCGGCATGGACGTGCGGTACTGGGCCCGCCGGGGCCCCGTGCCCGAGGCCGAGCTCGGAGCGCTCGCCGGGCGGGTGCGCCACGCGAGCTGGGACGAGGTGGTGCGCGAGAGCGACTTCCTGTCCCTGCACGTGCCCCTGTCGCCCGGCACGCACCACCTCGTCGACGCGGCGACGCTGCGCGCCATGAAGCCCACCGCGTGCCTGATCAACACCGCGCGGGGTCCCGTGGTGGACGAGCACGCGCTGGTCGAGGCGCTGCGCACGGGCGAAATCGCGGGTGCGGGCCTCGACGTCTACGAGCGCGAGCCCGCGCTGGCCGACGGGCTCGCCGAACTCCCGAACACCACGTTGCTGCCGCACGTCGGCAGCGCGACGCGGTCGGTGCGGGCGCGCATGGCGCGGCTGTGCGCGGACAACGCCGTCGCGATGGCGACGGGACGGCGCCCGGCCCATCTCGTGAACCCGGAGGCCTGGGCACAGGCCGCGGTCACGCCGGGAACCGGCCTCCCAGGGCGCGGGTGACCCGTTCGGCATGTTCCACCAGCACATCGACCCACTCGACGCATTGCTCGTAGGGCATGCGCAGCGTCGGACCCTGGATCATCAGCGCGCCCACCAGGTCGGCGGCCGAGTCGAACACCGGCGCGGCGAGTCCCGACGCCCCGTCCACGCGTTCGCCGACCGTGATCGCGTAGCCGTCGGCCGCGGTCTGCTTGATGAGCCTGCGCAGCTCGTCGCTGTTGGTCACCGTGCTGTCGGTGAGCTGGGGGAGCTCACGGCTGAGCACGTCCTCGGCGAGGTCGGGGTTCCACGCGAGCAGCACCCGGCCCGGCGAGCCGACGGTGATCGGCGCGATGCGGCCGACCGACATCTCCCTGCGCAGCGCGTGCCTGGTCTCGGCCACCGCGATGCACACCCGGTGCTCGCCCTCGGCGCGGAAGAAGCACGCCGTCTCGCCGGTCAGGTCGCGCAGGTCCTTGAGCACAGGGTTGACCACGGCGAGCACGTCGAAGTCCTTGGCCGCGGCGGCCGCCCAGTAGGCCATCCGGACACCGATGCGAAAACGGTCATCGGCCCGGTCGAGAAACCCGTTCGCGACCAGGTTGGTCACCAGCCGCTGCACGGTCGACGTGGGCAGACGGGTAGATTGCTGTATCTCGCGCAAGGTCAGCGACGGCTGCTTCAACGTGAAAGCGTTGAGGATTTCCGTGATCTTGCCCAGAACGAGCAGCGGCGTGTGCGTGGCCCCGTCGGTGGCCTTCGCAGGGTCCCGGCCGGCCTCGTCGTTGCGGCTACTCATGGCTGAACACTATGACAAGGAGGACCGTGTTGTCTGAGAACGCCCCGGATGCGGGTGTGGTGAGCGCGGCGGACGTCACTGAGGCGGCCGCCCGGTTCGCCGACGTGATTATGCCGAGCCCGCTGCAGCGCAACGAGCGGCTGTCCCAGCGGCACGACCTGGACGTGTGGCTCAAGCGGGAGGACCTCAACACGGTCCGCTCGTACAAGGGCCGCGGCGCCTACAACCTCATCGCCTCGCTCAGCGAGGAGGAGCGTGCGCGGGGCGTGGTGTGCGCCAGTGCGGGCAACCACGGCCAGGGTGTCGCGTTCGCCTGCGCCGCGCTCGGTGTCAGCGCCCGCGTCTACCTGCCCAGGACCACCCCGAGGCAGAAGCGCGACCGCGTGGCCAGCTTCGGCGGCCGGTACGTGCAGATCGTGGTGGAGGGCGAGACCTACGACGACTGTGCCGCGGCCGCGCGCGAGCACGCCGGGTCGACCGGCGCGATCCTGATCCCCGCGTTCGACGACCCGCGCACCATCGCGGGCCAGGGCACGGTGGTCAAGGAGGCGATCGAGCAGCTCGGCCGTGTCCCCGACGCCGTGGTGGTACCGGTCGGCGGTGGCGGCCTGATCGCCGGGACCCTGACCTGGCTGCGGGAGACGCACCCCGAGGTGCGCGTCATCGGCGCCGAGCCGCAGGGCGCCGCCAGCATGGCGCGCGCGCTCGCCGAGGGCGCGCCGGTGCCGCTGGAGCAGCTCGACCCGTTCGTCGACGGCGCCGCCGTGCGTCAGGTCGGCAGGCACACGTTCGCCGTCGCCGCCGAGCAGCGGCCGAAGGTGGTCGCCGTGCCCGAGGGGCAGATCTGCGTCGAGATGCTCGATCTCTACCAGTCGGACGGCATCATCAGCGAGCCCGCGGGTGCGCTGGCGTCGGCGTCGCTGGTGCAGGACCTGGGCCTGCCCGCGGGCGCGACGGTGGTGTGCATCCTCTCCGGCGGCAACAACGACGTCAGCCGGTACAACGAGATCGTCGAGCGCGCTCTGGTGTTCGAGGGCCGCAAGCACTACTTCCTCGTCGAGTTCCCGCAGGAGCCCGGTGCGCTGCGCCGGTTCCTCGACGACGTCCTCGGCCCCGACGACGACATCACGCTGTTCGAGTACGTCAAGCGCAACAACCGCGAGACCGGGCCCGCGCTGGTCGGGGTCGAGCTGGGCGCTCCGGAGAACCTCGAGGCCATGCTCAAGCGCATGGACGCGGCTCCGCACCGCATCGAGCAGGTGTCGCCCGACAGCCCGCTGTTCACCTTCCTGGTCTGAACCCGCCGCGAGTCGTGCGAGACATGGCCGTCCGGACCGCGAGTCACGCGGACCGGGCGGCCATTCGCGCGTCCGGTGGCCCCCTCGTGCCGGCTCACCTCTCGTCAGCGGAAAACTCGGTGCCCGGTTTACACGGGGCTTACGTACTACTCCATTTGTCGTAAAACTTCTGTCTCAACGCAGCATAAGTCAGCCTTTTTTGACCGTAGATATTTACGGGAGCACCGGAAGTAATTAACTTCCCTCCTGGAACCCCTCGGCGCTGAAGGCGAGGCAGGCGTGAGACGGAAGTCGCGACAGGTGGACACGGCGCGAACGCGGCGACAGCTGCGGTCCGCGCGCATCCGCCATCCCGGACGCGGCCCGGCGATCGGCTTCCTGCCCTGCCCCGCTCCGCCCTGACGCACGCCGCCCCCCATCCCTTCGACCCCGTCCCCAGCACAGCGCGCCGCCTCGCGTGCGCGCGCCACACCCGCCCTGGCGAGACCGCCCTGCGCGGCGAATCACCCTGCCCGATCCCCACCGTCCACACGCGACCGCACGCGCACGTCGACGCTTCACCAGCTCCCCACCCCCCGATCTCCCCGGTGCCGCGTGTGCCCGGGGCACGCGAATGGAGGCCTCATGGCTGACACACCCGATCGCCCCCGCAGGCGAGGCCTGTCCCGGCGGTCGATGCTCGCGGGTGCCGCGGCGGCAGGCGTCGCCGCGCCCGTGGTCGTCGCGGGTCTCGGTACGGCGTCGGCTTCCCCCGAGACCTCGCGTCCCGCGCGCGCGGGCGTGACCCGGCGCGTCACCGTGTACGCGGAGGAGCTCGGCGGTGGCCAGTTCGGCTACGGGCTCTCGCCGGGCACCGCCACGATCCCGGGGCCGGTGCTGGAGGTCTACGAGGGCGACACGCTCGAGATCGACCTGGTGAACAACACCGACCGGCGGCTGTCGATCCACCCGCACGGCGTGGACTACGACGTGGACTCCGACGGCAGCCCGCTCAACGACTCGTTCAACGAGCCAGGAACCCGCCGCACCTACGTCTGGAAGACCCGCGCGCCGTTCCAGAAGGACGGCCGGTGGATGCCCGGCAGCGCGGGGTACTGGCACTACCACGATCACGCGATGGGCGACGACCACGGCTCCGGCGGCATCCTGGCCGGCCTCTACGGCGCGCTCATCGTGCGCCGCGAGGGAGACCTGTTGCCGCAGCGGCAGTACACCGTGGTGTTCAACGACATGACCATCAACAACCGGGTCGCTCCGGACATCCCGGTGATCGAGGCCAACCAGGGCGAGCGGGTGGAGTTCATCGCCATCGGCCACGGCAACACCTTCCACACGTTCCACCTGCACGCCCACCGCTGGGTGGACAACCGCACCGGCATGCTCAGCGGTCCCGACGACCTCACTCCGTCGATCGACAACCGGGACCTGAACCCCGGTGACTCCTTCGGTTTCCAGGTGATCGCAGGCGAGGGCGTCGGACCGGGGGTGTGGATGTACCACTGCCACGTGCAGTTCCACTCCGTGGGCGGAATGGCGGCGGTCTGGCTGGTCCGCAACCCCGACGGCTCGATGCCGGACGGTGCCCAGGAGGCGCTCGACCGCTACCAGGCGCACGAACACAGCTCGCACGCAGGCCACTAGTGCACGACGAGTGAAGGAGTAGGGATGGGTCGAAGAAGGTTGGCACTCCTGCGCCGCGACGGTCGATTACGGCCGAAGCCGTTGCGGCGCACCATGATCATGCTGACGAGCGCGACGCTGGCACTGGGGCTCACCGCGTTGCCGGCCACCGGGGCGCCCGCGCAGCCGGCGCCGACGCAGAACAAGGCCGCGCAGAACACCCAGGCGAGTGTCCTGGTGTTCCACGGTGTCGCCGGCGAGCAGGCGGACCCTGTTCGCCAGGCCGCGCGCGCGATCGAGGAACTGGGGCAGGGCAACGGGATCGCCGTGGACCGCACGACGGATCCCGCCGTGTTCACCAAGGACAACCTCGCGCGCTACCGCGGTGTCGTGTTCCTCTCCGCCGAGGGCAGGGCACTGAACGCGGGCCAGGAGGCCGCGCTGCAGAGCTACATCCGCGAGGGTGGCGGGTTCCTGGGGATCCGCGACGCCGCGAAGGCGCAGGCGAGCTCCGAGTGGTTCGGCGGCCTCATCGGGGCCCGGCCCGCGGGCAACCGGCCGACGCCGCAGGACGTCGCCGCGGTGACCGTGAGCGGCGAGAACCCGCCCAACGAGACCGGCGCGAACCTCGTCGACGGCAAGACCAACACCAAGTGGCTCACGTTCGACTCCTCCGGCTGGGCCGCGCTGGAGCTCGCCGAGCCCGCCGCGATCGTGCACTACTCGTTGACCTCGGCCAACGACTTCGCCGGCCGTGACCCGGTGGACTGGACCCTGCAGGGATCGCAGGACGGGGAGAACTGGACCGACCTCGACCAGCGCAGCGGCGAGGACTTCCCGGAGCGTTTCCAGGCCAAGGAGTACCGCTTCGAGAACACCGAGGCGTACGCGCACTACCGGCTCGACATCACCGGCAACGCGGGCGAGTCGGCCACGCAGCTGGCCGAGCTGGCGCTGCACACCGCCGATGCGACCCCGCCGCAGGAGGGCGAGCAGGAGGCCCAGCAGGCCACGGTGAGCATCGTCGACCGGCAGCACCCCGCGACCGAAGGTCTCCCGCTGACGGTGAAGCGCTCGGACAAGTGGCTCAACTGGGAGACCAACCCGGTGGGCGAGGTCCACACCATCGCCCAGGTTCAGGAGCACACCTACGACGCGGGTGACAACGGCAACGGTCCGTTCCACCCCATCTCGTGGTGCCGGGACTACGACGGCGGACGGTCGTTCTACACCGGGATGGGCGGCACGGCGGGCAGCTACGGCGAGGCCGCGTTCCGCACCCACCTGCTCGGCGCGCTGAAGTGGACCACCGGCCTCGTGCGCGGTGACTGCCAGGCGACCATCGCGAGCAACTACAAGATGGAACGGCTCACCGCCGAGAACCAGCCGGGCCAGCTCGACCAGAACGGCGAGATGCACGGCCTGACGACGGCGCCCGACGGCACCGTGTTCTACGTCGGCAAGGCCGCGTGCCCGTCTGGTCCGGTGCCGAACTGGGACGACGAGAACGTCGGCCTCGGCTGCGGCACGATCCACCAGTGGAATCCGGAGAACGACCAGGTCAAGCTCCTCGCGACGCTGGACGTGTTCGGTAACCGCGGTAGCGGCAGCGAGCTCGTCAAGGCCGAGGAAGGCCTGCTCGGGATGACGCTGGACCCGGCCTTCGGTGAGAACGGCTGGATCTACGTCTACTGGATGCCCTACGACTCCATCGACACGGAGAAGCGCATCGGCCAGCGCACGGTCTCGCGCTTCACCTACGACGCGGCCGCCGACTCGATCAACCTCGAGAGCCGCAAGGACCTGCTTCAGTGGGACACCCAGATCCACAGCTGCTGCCACGCCGGTGGTGGCCTGGACTTCGACAAGGCGGGCAACCTCTACGTCGCGACGGGTGACAGCAACTCGTCGCAGGGTTCCGACGGCTACTCGGGCAACAACTGGACCCAGGACTACGAGGGTGTGTCGTTCCAGGACGCCCGCAGGACGTCGGGTAACACCAACGACCTCAACGGCAAGATCCTGCGGATCCACCCCGAGGACGACGGGACCTACACGATCCCCGAGGGCAACCTGTTCCCCGAGGCGGACGACGCCGACGACAAGACACAACCCGAGATCTACGTGATGGGCGTGCGCAACCCGGCGCGCCTGCAGGTCGACCCCGTGCACGACTGGGTCACCACGGCGTGGGTCGGTCCCGACGCGGGAGCCCCGAGCCCCGAGCTCGGCCCGGCGAAGTACGAGACGGCCACGGTGCTCACCTCGGCCGGTAACCAGGGCTGGCCGTACTGCATGGCCGACCAGCAGCCCTACCGTGATCGCAGCGACACCGACGCGTCCGAGCTGACGGGCTGGTACGACTGCGACAACCTGAAGAACACCTCGCCGCGCAACACCGGCCTGGTGGACATCCCGCCCGCGCGGGACAACATGATCTGGTACTCGCCGCAGGGTGGTGGCCCGGTGTTCCCGGAGCGGCCCGACGGCAGCGGTGTGCCGACCTACGAGGAGGGCGACAGCACCTTCACGCAGCCCTACCTCACCGGTGGTGGACAGGCCATCATGTCGGGCCCGACCTACCACAGCGAGCTGGTCGACCCCGAGAGTGAGGTCGCGTGGCCGTCCTACTGGGACGACAAGTGGCTGATCGGCGACCAGTCCAACGCGAACAACCGCGTGGCCGTGACGCTCAACCCCGACACGATCGAGCAGCAGGGACCGCCCGCGTTCGCGGAGGACCTGCGCAAGATCATCAAGGCCGGAGGCGAGGACACGGATCTGCAGCAGTGGATGGACGCCAAGTTCGGTGCCGACGGTGCGCTGTACATGGTCGACTACGGCGGCGGGTTCTTCAGCCTGACGCCCAACCAGAAGCTGCTGCGGGTCACCTACGAGGGCGGGCCGGCCACCCCGGCTCCGGCCGCGAGGGCCACGGCGCTGCAGAACAAGCCGCTGACGACCGCGTTCAACGGGTCCAAGTCCGGTGGTGTGTCCTACGACTGGCGCTTCGGCGACGGTGCGAGGTCCACCGAGGCCAACCCGGTGCACACCTACGGCAGCATCGGGACCTACACGGCCACGCTGACGGTGACCTACGCCGACGGCGAGACGTCGACCACCAAGACCCAGGTCGAGGTCGGCTGCCAGGTCACGGACAACCGCGACACGGTGTGGCTGCGGGACTCCGACACCGGGGTGCGCAACCACGAGGTCGGCAACGGCTGCACGGTCAACGACCTCATCGATGACGAGAGCACGTGGAACAAGCACCAGCAGTTCGTCAAGCACGTGTCGCAGACGGCGCGTCAGCTGTTCCGCGCGGGTGTCCTCACCGCCACCGAGCGGAACTCGCTGATCGGTGCCGCCGAGAACTCGGACATCGGCAAGGCCCGTGACTCGGGCTGGGAGCCGATCTTCAACGGCACTCCCGAGTCGCTGCGCGGCTGGGAGATGGCACCGTCGGGCCGGTTCGACATCCAGGAGGACGGCTCGCTGCGCAGCGCGGGCGGACTCGGGATGTTGTGGTACGCCGCGAAACCGTACGGCGACTTCTCCATGAAGCTGGAGTACAAGGACATCGCGCCGGGGGAGGGCAGGGCCAACAGCGGCGTCTTCGTCCGCTTCCCGAACCCGACCACGCCGCTCGAGCAACGGCCCGCCGGTAGCTGTGGCACCGTCGGGTCCGCGCGGGACTCGCAGGCCTGGGTCGGGATCTACTGTGGACACGAGATCCAGATCTACGACGGGGAGGCGGGCGAGCCACAGAAGACCGGCTCGGTCTACAACTTCGACCCGGTCGGGCTCGCGGAGTCCGGCGCCACCCCGAAGGGAGAGTGGAACACCTACGAGATCCGGGCCGTCGGACAGAAGTACACGATCATCCGCAACGGCAAGGTGATCAACGAGTTCGAGAACAGCCCGGGTAAGCAGTCGTCCAGGGCCGGTGACCCGCCGACCGATCAGCGGCAGTTCCGCAACGGGTTCATCGGGTTGCAGAACCACGGTGACAACGACCTGATCGAGTTCCGCAACATCCGGGTCCGGGAGCTGTAGTTCCCGCCGGCCGGTGCGGGCGCGCGACGTCCGCACCGGCCGGTGTCCCCCTTCACGAGAGGTGCAGCGCGCTCATGATTCGACGATTACGCGGCTCCCTGCGCGTGGCCGCACGCCGGGGATCGGTGGGTCTACTGGGTTTTCTGCTCGTGGCGTTGTGGGTGGTCCCCGCCTCCGTCGCCGGTGAGCAGCAGGCCGAGCAGGCTCGCCAGACCCAGTTGCTGGCCGAGAACCAGCAGGCGGCGCGGGCAGCGCAAGCAGAGCAGGCCGAGCAGAAGCAGCAGGGCGAGCAACGCCAGGCCCAGCAACAGGTTCTGACCTGGACGGCCGACAACAGCATCACCGATTACGCGACCGTGCCGGAGACGGCGACCGCGGGCCCGACGACGATCGTCTTCGAGAACAGCACCGCCACCGGCAACACCAGCGGTATGGTGCACACGCTGACGTTCGACGTCTCCAACCCGGAGTACAACCAGGACGTCGACACCGACATCACCGCGAGCCCGTTCGACGCGAACCAGGGCCGCTGGGAGATGGAGGTGAACCTCACCCCGGGGCAGTACCGCTACTTCTGCGCCATCCCCGGCCACGGCCAGATGGAGGGCGTGCTCACGGTCACCGAGGGCGGTGGCGGCGAGGAGGACACCACGGCGCCGACCGTGTCGGCCGAGGTCACCGGTGAGCAGGACGGCGACGGCAACTACCTCGGTTCGGCCACCGTGGCCGTGTCGGCCGAGGACGACGACTCCGGTGTCGCGTCGGTCGAGTACCAGGTCGACGGCGGAGGGTTCGAGCCCTACAGCGACCCGGTCGCGGTGTCCGAGCCCGGTGAGCACACGGTGGAGTTCCGGGCCACGGACAACGCGGGCAACGTCTCGGAGACCGGCTCGGTGACGTTCACCGTCGTCGAGGGCGGCGGCGAGGAGGACACCACCGCGCCGACGGTCTCGGGCGAGGTCACCGGTACCCAGGACGCGGACGGCAACTACGTCGGCTCGGCCACGGTCGCGGTGACCGCGCAGGACGACGACTCCGGTGTCGCGTCGGTCGAGTACCAGCTGGACGACGGTGATTTCCTGTCCTACGAGGGCCCGGTGCGGGTGGCCGACATCGGTTCCCACACCGTGCAGTTCCGGGCCACGGACAACGCGGGCAACGTCTCGGAGCCGGGTTCGGTCGAGTTCACGGTCGTCGAGCCGCCCGAGGGCGACGAGACACCACCGCACGTGATGGCGGAGGTGACCGGCGAGCAGAACGAGCAGGAGCAGTACCTCGGCTCCGCGATCGTCGAGCTCACGGCACACGACGAGGAGTCCGGTGTGGACACCGTGGAATACGCGCTGGACGGGGGTGAGTTCACCGCCTACACCGAGCCTGTCGTGGTCAGCGCGGTGGGCGAGCACACCGTGCAGTACCGCGCCACGGACAACTCCGGCAACACCTCGGAGCCGGGCTCGGTGACCTTCACGGTCGTCGAGGGCGGCGGCGAGGAGGACACCACGCCACCCGAGGTGTCGGCCGAGGTCGCCGGTGAGCAGGACGACGACGGCAACTACGTCGGCTCCGCGACGGTCACGGTCGCGGCCGCGGACGACGGATCCGGTGTGGACACCGTGGAGTACGCGCTGGACGGGGGTGAGTTCACCGCCTACACCGACCCGGTGGAGGTCGCCGAGGCCGGTGAGCACACAGTGGAGTTCCGGGCCACCGACAACGCGGGCAACGTCGCGGAGCCCGGTTCGGTGACCTTCACCGTCGTCGAGGGCGAGGTGGAGGACACCACGCCGCCCGAGGTGGTGGTGACGCTGTCCGGTGAACAGGACGCGGACTGGAACTACCTGGAGTCGGCCAGGCTGACGCTCACGGCGACCGACGAGCAGTCGGGTGTGTCGCTGATCGAGTACAGCTTCACCGACGCCGGGTTCCGTCCCTACCGCGTCCCGATCACGATCGCCGACGCCGGTGTCTACACGGTGCAGTACCGGGCGACGGACAACGCGGGCAACGTGTCGGAGGCCGGGGCGACGACGTTCAGGATCGTCGACGCCGGACCCACCTGCACCGTGTCCGACACGAGGGCGACCGTGGTCGTCGGCGGTGACGACACGGGTGTGGCCAACGCCGACACCGGCGGTGGCTGCACGATCATGGACCGGATCGACGAGGGCGGGAACTACTCCAACCACACCGCGTTCGTCACCCACGTCCGGCAGGTGACCTCGGCGCTGGTGGCCGACGGCATCATCACCAAGGACGAGAAGCAACGCATCGTCCAGGCCGTCAAGCGCACGGGGAACAACGGCAACAACGGATGACCCACGCCGCCCGGGCCCGCCTCACCGCGGGCCCGGGCGGTTCATTCGCGAGAGGGGCGAGCCATGCCTGCTCGGAGCAGGACGGGACTGGACCGGGCGGCCCTGCGGGCCGACCTGCGGGCCGCGCTGCCCGACGCCACGGCGGCGCTCGCGCTGACCGGGGCGATCTTCCTGTTCCTGTACGTGCGGGTGCGGGCGGCGACGTCGGACACCCTCGCCGTGATGCCCTTTCTCGCCGACGCGAACGAGTACTGGATGTACTGGCTCTGCCAGGCGTTCGGCTGGTCGGCGTTGCTGTGGGCGTGGCTGACGACGATGCTGGGCCTGCTGCGTTCGGGACCCGGCCCGCGCCGGCTGCCGGTGTCGGCGGCGAGGCTCGAACGCTGGCACCGCTCGACGAGCCTCACCACGATCGCGCTGATGTTCGCCCACGCGGCGTTCTTCTTCGCCGAGCAGGTGCGCTCCAACGAGGACGGGCTCGGTCCCGTCGGCCGGGTGTGGCGCGCGTTCGTCGACTCGTTCGTGCCCGGCGGCTACGCCTCGGGTACCGGCCAGGTCGCGATCCTGCTGGGCCTGATCGCGCTGTACCTCGCGATTCCGCTGGGCCTGCTCTACTACTTCCGGGCAGGGACGGGCGCCCGGATGTGGCGGGCGCTGCACCGCTTCGTCCTCGTCGTCTACGTCCTGAGCGCGTGGCACACCCTGCTCTACGGCACCAACGTCTGGTTCGACGGCTGGCCGAGGACCACGCTGTGGCTGCTGCAACTGCCCGTCGCGCTGGTCCTGCTGGCGCGCCTGCTCGAGCCCGCGCGCCGCGCGGAGAAGTCGAGCGGTGCCTCGCCGCGGACCCGGGTCCTGCGCGGCGTCGCGATCACGGCGACGCTCGCCGTGATCGCCGCGATCGTCGCCGTGGTGGTCACCGGCCGCGACGGTGGCCGGACCCCGGACGTGCCGAGTGCCCCGATGTCGGTCACGGCGGACATGGTCTGGGTCGGGCTGGTCGTGTTCGCGGTGGCCGTGGCCGTCACGGTGCTCGTGGTGCGCACGAGCGCGGCGCGCACGCCGGAGCGTGCGCGCCGCGACCGGTCCACGACTACGGGATGACGATCGGCGTCTGCTCGCCGGAGGCGATCAGCGCCTGCCGGTTGGAGTCGGCGAGGCCCTCGCCGGTCTCCCTCGGCGGGACGCCGTCGACGATCCACTGTGCGAGCAGCAGCGACACCCGGGACTGCATCTCGGTGCGCAACCGCAGGAACGAGTCGGCGGGATCCGCCCCGACCTGTCCCAGCAGCAGCCACCAGGCCCACGCCGCGGCGCCCGCGTTCGCGATGAAGTCCGGGATCACCGGGATTCCGCGGGCGGCCAGCGTCGCCTCGGCCTCGGGGATGGTGGCCGCGTTGGCCGCCTCCACGATCACCTTGGCCTTCACGTCGGCCTCGTTCTCCGGCGTGATCGCGTAGGAGATGGCCGCGGGCACGAGGATGTCGGCGTCGGTGGAGATCACCGCGTTCCTCGGCAGCCGCTGGACGTCCTCGGGCACCTGGGAGCGGTCGATCTCGCCGAACGAGTCGCGCAGGTCCAGCAGCGCCGGGATGTCGAGACCCTCCGGGTGGTAGAGCGTGCCCGCCGCGTCGGCCACGGCGACCACACGTATCCCGGCCTCGTGCAGGTACCAGGCCGCGCCGCCGCCCATGGTGCCGATGCCCTGCATCGCGACCGTGGTCTGGTCGGTGTCCCAGCCCCACGCGTACGCGGCACCGAGGCAGGCCTGCGCCACGCCGTAGCCGCCGATGACGTCACCGAGCAGCAGACCACCGGGAACCGGCGCGTTCAGGCCCGCTGTCACCCGGCGCAGCGTGCGCTCCGGCTGGGCCGACCGGCTGATCGCGGCGTGGTAGGACTGCCCGAGGCCGAGCCGCTCGAAGACCTCGTCGATGAGGTGCTGCGGCACGCCCAGGTCCTCGGCGGTCACCCAGTGCGCGTCGAGCCACGGGCGCATGGCCTGGCAGAAGCGCTCGAGCACGCCGACGGCGGCGGGGTCCTTCGGGTCGAAGTCGATGCCGCCCTTGGCGCCGCCGACGGGCAGCTCGAAGGTCGCGGTCTTGGCCGACATGCCGCGGGCGAGGTCCTCGACCTCCGACATCGTGCAGCCCTTGCGCATCCGCGTGCCGCCGGTGGCCAGACCGGACACGAGCGTGTGAACGACGAGATAGCCGTGAGCGCCGGTCACCGGGTCGGTCCACGTCAGGCGCAGCAGGGGCTCGCCCCGGCGCGCGGTCTGCTCGACACCGGGCTCGGGTGCGCCGGTCCGGTTCGCGGTGCTCGTGTGTCCCCACGGGTCGTGCATCGTGGTCACCTGCAACCCACCTCCAAAGTTCTCTGCTCGGCCTCGTCAGTGCTGTCAGTGCTTCGTCTCCTCCGGCTGAGCGGGTGCACTGACGAGGGCGCGAGGCAGCCACCGTTGTTTCGGTCAGGCCGAATAACGGGCGGCTGAACTGCGGTTTTCCCGAGCGGTGCTCCGTGCTTGCCGGTGACACCAGAGTGCGCCCGGGCAGCGTGCTGCGTCCAGTTAAGGATCATGCACGGTTCTGTTCACGCTTCCTGCACGACTTTGTTTCGCCCTTTGTGCGCGGCGCGAGATCGGTCCGTAATCTGTGCGCATGGAGCTTTCGTTGCACCGATTGCGAATGCTTCGCGAGTTGCATCGCCGTGGCACGGTCACGGCGGCGGCGGCCTCGTTGCACTACACAGCGTCGGCCGTGTCGCAGCAACTCGCTCAGCTCGAACGGGACGTGGGGGCGAAGCTGTTCGAGCGGCTCGGCCGCCGGGTACAGCTGACCGAGCTCGGCATGCTGCTGACCGAGCACGCCGAGGAGATCCTCGGGGCGGTGGAGCGCGCCACCACGTCACTCGAGGAGGCGCAGGACGCGGTCTCGGCGCGGCTCACCGCGGGCGTGTGGGCGTCGGTCGCCTCGGGTCTGCTGCCCTCGGCGCTCACCGCGCTGGCCGCCGAGCACCCCGGCATCCAGGTCCGCAGCAAGGAGCTCGCGCCGGAGGACACGGCGGGCGCCGTGCGCGACGGCACGCTCGACTTCTCGTTCGTGATCGACTATTCGGACTACCCGATGCCGTGGGATCCGTCGCTGGTCCGCGTCGTGATCGCGGTGGAGCGGCTGCACGCGGCGGTGCCGATGGGCGTGGTGCCCACCGGCACGGTGCCGCTGACGGAGCTGGCCGAGCACCCGTGGATCCTCGCCGGACCGCGCTCGCACTTCGGCCGCGCGGTGCGCATCGCGTGCCAGCGCAACGGGTTCGAGCCGAAGATCAGCCACGAGGTGGGGGAGCAGGCGACGGCGCTGGCGATGGTCGGCGCGGGACTCGGCGTCACGCTCGTGTCCGATCTGGGACTCTCGCTGCTGCCGCCGGGGGTGGACATCGTGGCGCTGACCGAGCCGGTGATGCGGACGGTCTCGATCGCCCACCGGGCCACCGCCACGCGCAGGCCGTCGTTGCAGTTCGTGATCGACGCCGTGCGCGACGCCGCCGCCGACAAGGGCCTCGGCGCGAGCTCCCCGATCCCGTGACGCGCGTGGCTCATCCGGCTCAGTGTCCGCGCTAGCCGCGCTGCTCCTTGGGCATGACGATCCAGAGCAGGAGGTAGGCCAGGAACTGGGGGCCGGGCAGCAGGCACGAGAGCACGAACGCCCAGCGCATCGTGCGGGGCTCCCAACCGACTCGCCGGGCCAGCCCGGCGCAGACGCCGCCGAAGACCCGGTTGGTGCGTGACCTCGTCAATGTCGTTGCCATGACTTCACCCTGCCCGTGCCTGAGCCGGCTCGCATCGGTGAGAACCCCGAGTGGCCCCCGAGATCGGCCCCCGGAGGTCCGGCCCGCCACCGGCCACGTGGTCAGGGTTCCAGGCCGTCGCGGTCGGCCCACTCCAGCAGCGTGTCCAGCGAGTGGGCCGTGTCGTCGATGCCCGCGTGCAGGTCGCCGAGCCGGGCGAACCGGGCAGGCACCGTGGCGATGGTGCACTCGCGCGGCTCGACGTCGTCGATCTCGTCCCACGTGATCGGGGTGGACACCGTGGCCTCCGGCACGCCCCGCACCGAGTAGGCACTCGCGATGGTGTGATCGCGGGCGTTCTGGTTGTAGTCCACGAACAGCGTCCGCGGGTCCCGGTCCTTGCGCCACCACGCGGTGGTGACGTCGTCGGGCGCGCGGCGTTCGACCTCCCTGGCGAACGCGAGCGCCGCCCTGCGGACCTCGGAGAATCCCCACCTCGGCTCGATCCGGACGTAGATGTGCAGACCGTCCCCGCCGGAGGTCTTCGGGTAGCCGGTGATGTCCAGGTCGTCGAGCACCTCCCTGGCGACGTGGGCGATCCGGCGCACCGTGCCGAACCCGCACTCGGGCATCGGATCCAGGTCGATCCGCCACTCGTCGGGGCACTCCGTGTCGGCCCGCCGCGAGTTCCAGGGGTGGAACTCCACGGTGGACATCTGCACGGCCCAGATCACCGCCGCGAGCTCGGTGACGCACAGCTCGTCGGCGTAGCGGTTGTAGCGGGGAAAGTGCACGCGGACGGTCTCCAGCCACGGCGGCGCGCCCTGGGGGACCCGTTTCTGGTGCACCTTGTCCCCGGCCACGCCCGACGGGAAGCGGTGCATCATGCAGGGCCGCTCGCGCAGCGCCCGCACGATGCCGTCGCCCACGGACACGTAGTAGTTCGCGAGGTCAAGCTTGGTCTCGCCGCGCGCGGGGAAGTAGACGCGGTCCGGATTGGAGATCCGGACCGTACGGTGGCCGACCTCGAGCTCGACCGCGGAGTCCGTCGCCATAGTCAGACGCTAGCCCGGATCGGGCCGCTCCGGTTGACCTGGAGCACACTCCAGCAACTACGGTGAGTGAGCCCCGCCCCGAGTGAAGGAGCCGACCATGGCACCCAGCATCGCCACCGCCGACCGCGTCGACCTCGCCGCGTTGCTGGACTTCCTGCGTCCGCGCCACCGCGGCGTGCTGATGACCACGCGCGCCGACGGCTCGCCGCAGCTGTCGCCCGTGAGCTGCGGGGTGGACGGGGACGGGCGCATCGTCGTGTCGACGTACCCCAAGCGAGCGAAAGCCGTCAACGCGCGCCGCGACCCGCGGGTGTCGATGTGCGTGCTCTCCGAGGACTGGAACGGCCCCTACGTCCAGGTCGACGGCCGGGCCGAGGTCCTCGACATGCCCGATGCCCTCGACGGTCTGGTCGAGTACTTCCGGTGCATCTCGGGCGAACACCCCGACTGGGACGAGTACCGCGAGGCGATGGTCCGGCAGGACAAGTCGCTCATCCGCATCACCATCGAGCGCTGGGGGCCGGTCGCGACCGGCGGCTTCCCGCCCGAGCTGGCCAGGGACTGACCCAGGATCGACCCAGGACTGACACGGCGGTCCGTGCCTGGCATCGTGAGCGGTGCGAACAGCACAGAGGCGAGAGGGGAAGTCCGATGATCTTCATTACGGCCAAGTTCCGAATCCTGCCCGAGCACGCGGACCGGTGGCCGGAGATCGCCGCCGAGTTCACCCAGGCGAGCCGCAACGAACCGGGGAACCTGTGGTTCGACTGGTCCCGCAGCATCGGCGACCCGAACGAGTACGTGCTCGTGGAGGCCTTCCGCGACGGCGACGCCGGTGCCGCGCACGTGCAGTCGGCGCACTTCAAGACCGCGCAGGAGACACTGCCGCAGTACCTCGCCGAGACGCCGAAGATCGTCAACACCACCGTCGACCAGGACGACTGGTCCGAGCTCGGTGAGCTGGCCGTGCGGGCGAAGGGCTGAGCCGGTGTCCCAGCGATACGAGTACAAGGTCGTCGAGCTCCGCGAGAAGATGCTCGGCGGCAAGATGTCGGGCGACCGGCTGGAGAAGGTGCTCAATGAGCAGGCCTCCGACGGCTGGCAGCTCAAGGCGATCACCGCCGCCGAGGTGAAGGGCCGCGTCGGCCCCGGTGGCGTGGACGGGGTGCTCGTCACGTTCGAGCGCCCGACGGGCTGAGCGCCAGGGTATTCTCCACACCCTCCAGGCCGGCGTCGTGATCCAGCGACGTCGGCCGTTTTTGTGTGCGGAATCTATAGTGGACACAAAGCTGTGTCCATAATGGAGTTACGGCTGGCACCGCGTGATGACGCTGCGTCGATGTAACCGGGGACACACGTCCGAGTTGTCCTGTCCGGGGAACAAAGCCGGCGCGGTGGGTGCTGAAGGTCCCGTCAGAGCCGACCTTCCTCGCGTGCACCTACTCGAAAGGCAGTGATGGACAGAGTCGCGGTGCGGAACCCACAGGCCCCCTCGGCCGGAGGTCCGCCCACTCCCGAACCGGCCCGGGCCGAGCGGATCCGCGTGATCCTCGTGCTCGGTGCGCTCATCGCGCTGGGTCCGTTGACCATCGACATGTACCTGCCCGCACTGCCCGCCATCGGCGAGGACCTGGGGGCCTCGTCGTCGACCGTGCAGCTCACCCTCACCGGGACCCTGCTGGGCCTGGGCCTCGGCCAGCTCCTGGTCGGCCCGCTCTCCGACGCCGTCGGGCGCAGGCTGCCACTCGTCGCGGGCACCCTGTTGCACATCGCGGCGTCCGTGTTGTGCCTGATCGCCCCCAACATCGCGGTGCTGGGTGTGTTCCGGACGCTGCAGGGCGTCGGCGCGGCCGCCGCGATGGTCGTGGCGCTCGCCGTGGTGCGCGACCTGTTCTCCGGCAACGCCGCCGCCACCGTGTTGTCCCGGCTGATGCTCGTGATGGGCGCCGCGCCCATCCTCGCGCCGACGCTCGGTGGCGCCATCCTGCTCACCGGGTCGTGGCGCGGGGTCTTCGGCGCGCTCGCGGTGCTCGGTGTGCTGCTGCTCGTCGTGGCCGTGTTCGCGCTCAAGGAGACGCTGCCCGCCGAGCACCGCAGGCCCCGCGAGGTCCGGCCGGTGCTGCGGACCTACCGGATGCTGCTGACCGACCGCGAGTTCGTGGTGCTGGCGCTGGTGGCCGCGCTCGGGATGTCGGCGCTGTTCTCCTACATCTCCGGATCGTCGTTCGTGCTGCAGGAGCAGTTCGGGCTCAACCAGCAGGAGTTCGCGCTCGTGTTCGGCGCGGGCGCGGTGGCGATCATCGCGGCCTCGCAGTTCAACGTGGTGTTGCTGCGGCGGTTCAGCCCGCGCCGGATCGTGGTCGGCGCGCTCGCGGCGGCCACAGTGTCCGGACTGGTGCTGACCGCGTTCGCCGTGGGCGGCATCGGCGGGCTCACCGGGTTCGTCGTGCCGCTGTGGTTCGTGATGGCCGCGGTCGGGTTCGTGCTGCCCAACGCTCCCGCGCTGGCCCTGTCCCGGCACGGCGAAGCGGCGGGTACCGCGGCGGCGGTGCTGGGCGCGGTGCAGTTCGGCCTCGGCGCACTGGTGGCTCCCCTGGTCGGGGTGCTCGGCAACGACGGGCCCGCGATGGCGATCACGATGACCGCGGGTGCGGCGATCGGGTTCGCGGCACTGGCAACCGTGGTGCGCCGGGGCCGCAGGCAGGTCGCGGTCGCGGTGTGAGCGATCGGGCCGGGCGGGCGCTGCCGGGTGCGGTGCCCGCCCGGCTCACTGCCGTCAACTCCCAGCGCCGGCGGCTCGCACGACGGGAGAGCGGCGGACCCACGGCCAGGTCATGAGCGCCCAGCAGGCCAGTACCAGCGCGACGATCGAGAGCACGTACCACGGCCACGGGCCGAGGACGTCGAGGATCGACGCAGACTCGGGCGGTCTGCCGAGGTAGCCGTAGTTCGTGCCCGCGACGGTGTTCACCACCATCGCCACCGCGGCCCAGCCCGCGGTGGCCGTGATCGAGAACCAGTACCCCTGCCAGTCCGGAGTCCGCCCTGCGCCCCACGTCAGGTAGACCGCCGCCCACACGACGAGCAGGTGCAGGCCCCAGAAGGTGACGAACGTGCGCGAGGGGAAGTCCGGGCCCGTGAGTACTGGGAACAGCAGCGCCTGCGTGCTCAGCGTGAGGCACCAGAAGTAGGTGAGGGCGCACGGCCAGGGCCGCCGGGTCCACAGCGCGAACGCGGCGACGGGCGCGGCGAGGTCCGAGACCTGCAGTGGGACCCAGTTCTCCGGATCGGTCAGCACGAGGATCGAGTACGACTGCGACACCACGGCGGAGGCGAGGACCACGACGGCGAACGTCCGGCTCACCCGTCGTTCGGTCTCGGTGCCCCGGGTGCGACGACCGGACGCGACGAGCACCGTGGCCCCCGCCGCGAAGACGACGAGGACCAGCCAGTGCGACAGGCCGTACGTGGTGAACTCGCGATCGGCCACCGGTTCCTCCAGTGGGTCCCTCGCCCTCGATGGTGCCAGGGTTCCCGCCGGTCGCGCACCTGCCGCGCGGCGGCTAGCGCTCGTCGCCGAAGAGGCGGTCGACGTGGTAGCGCAGCACCGCGGCCGCGGAGGCCGCGCTGCGCTGACCGACGAGGACGCTCGTGCCGAGTCCGTGGTTGAGGGCGAGCAGCCGCGCCGACTCGGCGGCCGGGTCGGCGCACGCCGGGAGCTCGCCGCGCTCCTCGGCATCGCGCAGCGCCTCGGTGAGCTGCTGTTCGAGCCGGTTGGGTCCCGCCACGAACGGCTGCGCGGCGAGTTCGGGATCGGTCAGGGCCAGTGCCGCGTACGACGTCCAGACCAGGTGGAAGTCGCGGCTCGGATCGTCGGCGGGCAGAGCTTCGGCGAGCAGGGCCTCGACGAACCGCCGCGTCGGGGCGGGCGAGGGCAGCGCCCGCAGACGTGCCTGCCAGCGGGCGTGGCTCTGGCGTTCCAGGTGCAGCAGGGCCGCGTGCAACAGCGCGGCCTTGGTCTCGAAGTAGTACTGCACGAGCCGCAGCGACACCCCGGCCTCCGCCGCCACGCCGCGCATCGTCACGGTGTGCAGGCCCTGCCTGGCGGCGAGCCGGACCAGCGCGTCGGCGATCGTGGCGCGACGCTGCGCGTGGTCGACGGTTCTCGGCATGCCCGCCCCCTTCGTGATACAGGTGTATCATAACGGCGGATTCCCGGAACCGAGGTGCGGACATGACGGAACGCAAACCGCCCGGCGTCGACTTCGAGTCGTGGGTCGAGAAGCAGATCCGTGAGGCCCAGGAGCGCGGCGAGTTCGAGGACCTGCCCGGTGCGGGCAAACCGCTGCCCGGCCGCGACCGCCCGGTCGAGGAGCAGTGGTGGCTCAGGGACTACCTGCGCCGCGAGGGACTGCCCGCCGACGCGCTGCTGCCCACGCCGCTGCAGCTGCGCAAGGAGGTGGAGCAGCTGCCGGACACCGTGGCGTCGCTGGCCTCCGAGACCGCGGTGCGCGACACCATCAGCGCGCTGAACCGGCGGATCGCGAACTGGTTGCGGTCGGGCACGGGCCCGCGCGTGCACGTCGTCCCCGTCGACGACGCCGCCGCGGACGAGCTCGTCGAGACGTGGCGCCGGGCCAGGGCTGAACACTCCGCGCCGGCACCCGCGGAGCGCGCCGAGCGGCGCCGCTGGTGGCGCCGCTCGGGCGGCTGAGCCGTCCGCCCTCGGCGAAACTCCCAGGAAGCCGTTTCGCCCCAAGCGAATTCGACGTCCGCGCACTGTGGACGATCGGCTCGCTGCTCTAGCGTCCGCGGCATGACACAGGCACAGAGCTCCCCGGTGACGTTGTCGGACTCGGTCTTCGACCGGTTGTTGCGGCAGCGGATCATCGTGCTGGGACAGGAGGTCGACGACGACGTCGCCAACCGCATCACCGCGCAGCTGTTGCTGCTCGCCGCCGACGACCCGGACACCGACATCTCCTTCTACATCAACTCACCCGGCGGTTCCGTGCCCGCCGGGATGGCCATCTTCGACACGATGGAGCTCGTCGGCTGCGACGTGGCGACCTACGGCTTCGGGCTGGCCGCGTCGATGGGCCAGTTCCTGCTCTCGGCGGGCACTCCCGGAAAGCGCTACGCGCTGCCGCACTGCCAGATCCTCATGCACCAGCCCTCGGCCGGCGTGGGCGGCACGGCCTCCGACATCCGCATCCAGGCCGAGATGCTGCGCACGAGCAAGGCCGAGCTGGCCGGTCTGCTCGCGACCCACACCGGGCAGCCGGTGGAGCGCATCGTCGCCGACTTCGACCGCGACCGCTGGTTCACCGCCGAACAGGCGCGCGCGTACGGCTTCGTCGACACGGTGCTCCAGCAGCGGGAGCTCACGGCTCGGGAATGACGGGCCTGCGGGCCAGTGGCGTGGACAGAACCAGCGTGCTGGAGGGCTGGCCGTAGGGCGCGAGCCGGTCGATCAGGCGCTCGAATCCGGCCATCGAGCCGGTGGCGACCTTGAGCAGGCTGCACGCGTCGCCGGTGACGCGGTGGATCTCCTGGATCTCCGGCCAGCTCGGCACGTCCGGGTCGCGCAGTACGCAATGCGAGCCGTAGCAGGACATCCGGATGAACGCGACCACCGGCCTGCCCGCGGCCTCCAGGTCCACGGCCGCGTGGTAGCCGGTGATCACCCCGGACTCCTCGAGCCTGCGGACGCGCTCGGCCACCGCCGGCGCCGAGAGGTGCACCCGCCGGGACAGCTCGCGCAGCGACAGCCTCGAGTTCTCCTGCAGGTGCGCCAGCAGCGCCCAGTCGGTCTCGTCCACGCCGTCCACCTCATCGTCACGTGAATCGCCGGATGTGCTTTCGAATCGTAGGTCAGATCGAGGGCAGGCCGTTCGTTCGGCATTCAGTCGCGGGCCTCGGACAGCGATCATTGTCCGGTGCCGACGTGAGGGAGGCGAGGACGTGCAGACCGGAAGGACGGCACCGGCCGTACACCCGTCGAACGAGGCCGAGCGCGTGCGCAGGGCCCGGCGCAACGCGGGTGATCCCACCCTCGAGTTCGGCCGCGTGCCCTACGACGACTACGTGCACGCGAGCACCCTGCACGGGTTGCAGCGGACGCTGTCCGACGACGCGGGCGAGATGTCGTTCCTCGTCATCAGCCAGGTGATGGAGCTCTACTTCGGGCTGATCCATTTCGAGTTCACCCAGCTCCAGCAGCGGCTGCGAGCCGACGACGTGTGGGGCGCGCTCGCGCCCGCGCGCAGAGCCGCTCTGCACCTGGAGGGACTCACCGCGGGCTGGCGCACGTTGAGCTGGATGACGCCTGCCGACTTCAACCGCTTCCGCAACCTGCTCGGTGAGGGCTCCGGGTTCCAGTCCGCGATGTACCGGCACCTGGAGTTCCGGCTCGGCCTCAAGAGCGCGCCGCTGATCCGGCCCTTCCGCCGCCAGCCCGAGGTGCACGCCGCGCTCACGGCCACGCTCGAGGAGCCGAGCGTGTGGGACGACGTGCTCGCGCTGCTCGCCAGGCACGGCCACGACCTGCCGGCCGAGGTCCTGGACCGCGACCGCACCACCGAGCACGAGCCGCATCCCGCGGTGGAGGCCACGTGGGTGCGCGTCTATCGCGACGCAGGGCCCGCGAACCTGCTGCGCCAGCTCGGCGAGCTGCTCACCGAGATCGCCGAGAAGTTCGGCGACTGGAGATACCACCATCTGCGGGCCGTGGCGCGCACTATGGGAGCCAAGGTGGGTACTGGCGGGTCCACCGGGCTCTCGTGGCTGCGGCGCAGCATGGACCGGCCGGTGTTCCCCGAGCTGTTCTCCGCCCGCACGCTGATGGACTGAGGCCTGATGACGACGACGCTCGACCGCACGGAGGCCGCCGCCCTGCGCCGCGACGAGGCCGACCCGGGGCACCGGGACCGGTTCCTCGTGCCGCCCGCAGAGGGCGGCGACTACGCCGAGTCCGCTTACCTGGCGGGCAACTCGCTGGGCCTGCAGCCGGCCGCGACGCGTGCGGAACTGCTGGAGGACCTCGACGACTGGGCGCGGCTCGGCGTGGAAGGTCATCTCGAGGCGCGCAGGCCGTGGCTGCCCTACCACGCGCTGCTCACGGAGTCGGCCGCGCGACTGGTCGGGGCGCTGCCCGCCGAGACCGTGGTGATGAACTCGCTGACGGTCGACCTGCACCTGCTGATGGTGTCGTTCTACCGGCCGCGCGGGCGGCGCACGCGCATCGTCATCGAGGACGCGGCGTTTCCCTCCGACAGCTACGCGGTGCGCAGCCAGGCCCGCTTCCACGGGCTCGACCCCGACACGACGGTGGTGCGCCCCGGGTCGGGGGAGGAGGTGCTCGACCTGCTCGCCCGCGAGGGCGACACGATCGCGCTCGTGCTGCTCGGTGGCGTCAACTACCTGACCGGCGAGCTGTACGACATCCCCGCGATCACCGCGGCGGGCCGGGCCGCCGGGGCTGTGGTGGGCTGGGACCTGGCACACGCGGCGGGCAACGTGGAGCTGCGGATGCACGAGTGGGGCGCCGACTTCGCGGCGTGGTGCTCGTACAAGTACCTCAACGCGGGACCCGGCGCGCCCGCGGGCGTCTTCGTGCACGAACGGCATCTCGGCGACCGCTCGCTGCCGCGGTTCGAGGGCTGGTGGAGCACCGAGGAGGCCACGCGGTTCGAGATGGCGCCGGTGTCGCGCCCGCCCGCGACGGCCGAGGCGTGGCAGGTGTCGAACCCGCCGATCCTCGCGCTGGGCCCTGTGCGCACGTCGCTGAGCCTGTTCGACGAGGTCGGCATGCCCGCGCTGCGCGCCCGCAGCGAGCGGCTCACCGGCTATCTCGCCGAGCTGCTCGGTGCCGTCACCGCGACCCACCCGCTCACGCTGCTCACCCCTCGGGAGCCGCATCGCCGCGGCGCGCAGCTGTCGCTGCGGGTGGAACGCGGCGGAGCTGACGCACTGTCCCGCAGGCTCCGGCTGGAGTTCGGGGTGGTCACCGACGCGCGTGAACCCGACGTCGTGCGGCTGGCGCCTGCGCCGCTGTACTCGACCCACCACGACTGCTGGCGCGCCGCCGACGCGCTGGCCCGGCTCGCCGGGGAGGAGTCATGAACTCGCGCGGAGACAGTGGGGCAGACGTCGCGATCGTCGGCGCCGGGCTCACCGGCTGCCTGCTCGCCTGCTATCTCGCCCGGCGTGGCGAGCGGGTGCGGCTCTTCGAGCGCCGCGCCGACCCTCGGCTCACGGGCGCCGAGCGCGGGCGCTCGATCAACCTCGCGCTGTCGGAACGCGGGCTCGACGCGTTGCGGCGCATCGGACTCGAGCACGCGGTGCTCGCCGACGCGCTGCCGATGCGGGGCCGGATGATCCACCCGGCGGGTGACCCCGACGGCGAGCTCGACTTCCAGCCCTACAGCGCCGACGGCGAGCGCGCGATCAACTCGATCAGCCGGGGCGCGCTCAACAACGCGCTGCTCGACGCCGCGCAGGCACTGCCCGAGGTGGAGGTGTTCTTCGAGCACCGCCTCGACCGGTTCGACCCCGCCACCGGCGCGCTGTGTTTCGACACGCCGACGGGTCCGGTGCGCCCCGAGGCCGCCGTGGTGCTCGGCGCCGACGGCGCGGGCTCGGCGGTGCGGGGCGAGCTGCTGCGCCACGACGCCACCACCGAGACGCTCGACTTCCTCGACTACGGCTACAAGGAGCTCACCATCCCGGCCGTCGGCGGCGAGTTCGCGCTCGATCCCGGCGCACTGCACATCTGGCCCCGGGGCCGCTCGATGATGATCGCGTTGCCCAACCCCGACCGCTCGTTCACGTGCACGCTGTTCTGGCCGACCAGCGGCACCGCGTCGTTCGCCTCGCTCAGCAGTCCCGCCGCGGTGCAGCGCTACTTCGCCGAGCAGTACCCCGACGTGGTGCCGCTGGTGCCGGACCTCGTGACCGAGTACCGCGAGAACCCCGTGGGGCTGCTCGGCACCGTGCAGTGCGCGCCGTGGCAGACCGGCGGCCGGGTGTGCCTGCTCGGCGACGCCGCCCACGCGATCGTGCCGTTCTACGGTCAGGGCGCCAACTGCGCGTTCGAGGACGTGGTGGTGCTCGACGCCTGCCTCGACCGTACGGGTGGCGACTGGAGCGCGGCGCTGCCGCTGTTCGACGCCGAACGCCGCGCCGACACCGAGGCGATCGCGCAGATGGCGCTGGCCAACTTCGTGGAGATGCGCGACAAGGTCGCCTCACCCGCGTTCAAGCTGGGCAAGCGCGTGGAGCACGCGCTCGAACGGGCGCTGCCGGGCCGCTACGTCTCGCGCTACGAGCTCGTGTCCTTCTCGACCACGCCGTACTCGGCGGTGCGCCGCCGCGTGCGGCTCCAGCACCGGTTGCTCGGCGCGGGCGCCGCGGGCGTACTCGGCCTGCTCGGCACCGTCGGCGCACTGACGACGCGATGGAGGCGGTCATGAGCGAGCTGCTGCGGCACTTCGTCGGTGGGGAGTTCACCGCCTCCGCCAAGGAGTTCCCGAAGATCAGCCCGGTCACCGGCGAGCCGCTGTGCCAGGTCGCCGAGGCCGGTGAGTCCGATGTGGACGACGCGGTGCGGGCGGCTCGGGAGGCGCTACGAGGGCCGTGGGGGCGCACCACCGAGCTGGAGCGGGCGGCCGTGCTGCGCCGCATCGCCGACGAAGCCGAGCGCCGCTTCGACGACCTGGTGGCCGCTGAGGTCGCCGACACCGGCAAACCCGTCGGCCAGGCCCGCACGCTGGACGTGCCGAGGGCGGCGGCCAACTTCCGCGCGTTCGCCGACATCGTCAGCGCCGCGCCGGGGGAGTCGTTCCTTACGGGCACCGCGGGTGGAGGCCGGGCGCTCAACTACGCGGTGCGCAAACCCGTCGGCGTGGTGGCCGTGATCGTGCCGTGGAACCTGCCGCTGCTGTTGCTGACGTGGAAGGTCGCGCCCGCGCTGGCATGTGGCAACGCCGTGGTGGTCAAACCGTCGGAGGAGACGCCGTCGTCGGCCACGCTGCTGGCCGAGATCGTGCGCGACGCCGGACTGCCGCCGGGCGTGTTCAACGTCGTGCACGGCTACGGTCCCGGCTCGGCGGGCGAGCACCTCGTCCGCCACCCCGGGGTCGACGCGATCACGTTCACCGGGGAGTCGGCCACCGGTGCGACCATCGGCAGGGAGGCGGCGGCCGGGGTGAAGGCCGTGTCGTTCGAGCTGGGCGGCAAGAACGCCGGCCTCGTGTTCGCCGACGCCGATCTGGACGCCGCGGTGGCGGGCACGGTGCGCTCGGCGTTCACCAACGGCGGGCAGGTGTGCCTGTGCACCGAGCGCGTCTACGTGCAGCGGCCGGTGTTCGAGGAGTTCACCGAGCGGCTCGCCGCGCACGCGCGGGACGTGGCGTTCGGCTGGCCGTCCGATCCCGGGCTCACCACGATGCCGCTGATCTCGCGCGCCCACCGCGACAAAGTGCTCGGTCACTACGACCTGGCCCGCGCCGAGGGCGCGCAGGTGCACGCGGGCGGCGACGTGCCCGAGTTCGGCGACGCCCGCGACGGCGGCGCCTACGTGCGCCCGACCGTGCTCACCGGGCTGGGCCCGGACGCCAGGACCAACCGCGAGGAGATCTTCGGCCCGGTGTGTCACGTCGCGCCGTTCGACGACGAGGACGACGCCTACGCGCTGGCCAACGACAGCGACTACGGCCTCGCCGCGGCGGTCTGGACCCGCGACGTCGGCAGGGCCCACCGCGCCGGATCGGCGCTCGACGTCGGACTGGTGTGGGTCAACACGTGGTTCCTACGCGACCTGCGCAGCCCGTTCGGCGGCACCAAGGCTTCCGGTATCGGCCGCGAGGGCGGCGTGCACTCGCTGGACTTCTACTCCGAGACCACCAACGTCTGCGTCGACCTCGGCGGAAAGGGGACTCCATGAGCGGCGACGGTGCGCGCACGGTCGCGGGCAAGGCGCGGCCTCGCGGGCGGTTCCCGCACGTGAAGGTGGCGGGCGGGTTCGCGTTCGTCTCCGGTACGAGCAGCCGCAGGCCCGACAACACCATCGCGGGCGCCGAGTCAGACGAGCTGGGCACCACCGCGCTCGACATCCGTGAGCAGACCCGCTCGGTGCTGGAGAACGTGCGCGACGTCCTCGCCGAGGTGGGCGCCGGGCTGGAGGACCTCGTGTCCGTCACGACGTATCTGGTGTCGATGAACGACTTCGGCGGCTACAACGCCGTGTACGGCGAGTTCTTCGACGAGCAGGGCCCCGCCAGGACCACGGTCGCGGTGCACCAGCTGCCGCATCCGCACCTGCTGATCGAGATGTCCGCGGTGGCCGCACTGCCGCGATCCGCAACGGAGTAGGAGGACGACATGACCGACACCACCGGCATCACCGCTCCCATTCACTTTCCCGGCTGGCTCGATCAGAACCGGTCGCTGCTCAAGCCGCCGGTCGGCAACAAGCAAATGTTTCCCACCGGGCAGGACTTCATCGTGATGGTCGTGGGCGGGCCCAACTCGCGCACCGACTTCCACGTCGACCCCTACGAGGAGTTCTTCTACCAGGTCACGGGCAACATGCGCGTCGACATCGTCACCGAGAACGGGGTGGAGCCCGTGCACATCGGTGAGGGACAGATGTGGGTGCTGCCCGCGAACGTGCCGCACTCCCCGCAGCGCCCCGAACCCGGCTCCATCGGCGTGGTGATCGAGCGCATCCGCGAGGAGGGCACGCTCGAGAAGTTCCAGTGGTACTGCCCGAACTGCTCGGCGCTCGTGCACGAGGTGGAGCTGCAGGTGCGCGACATCGTCGCCGACCTGCCGCCGGTGTTCGAGGCGTTCTACACCGACGAGCAGGCGCGGGTGTGCCGCGAGTGCGGCACGAAGCACCCGGGCAAGGGATGACGCCCGCGCCCGTCGTCGACGTCCACACCCATCTGGTGCCGCGCGGCTGGCCGGATCTGGCCGCCGCGTGCGGGGGTGAGGGCTGGCCGTGGCTGCGTCTCGACTCCGAACGCGAGGCGATGATCATGGTGGGGGAGCAGGAGTTCCGCCCCGTCGGCGCGCAGTGCTGGGACCCCGCGACCCGGCTCGCCGACATGGCCGCCGACGCCGTCGACGTCCAGGTGGTGTCGCCGACGCCGGTGTTCTTCGGCTACGAGCGGCCCGCCGCGCAGGCGGCAGCGATGGCGCGGATCTTCAACGACCTCACGCTGGAGTGCGTGGCGGACGCCCCCCGGCTCGTGCCGTTCTGCCAGGTTCCGTTGCAGGACCCCGACGCCGCGTGCGCCGAGCTCGACCGCTGCCTGGCCGCGGGGCACGCCGGGGTCGAGATCGGCAACCACGTGGGCGAACGCGATCTCGACGACGAGGGCGTGGTGACGTTCCTGCAGCACTGCGCGCACGTCGGCGCGCCCGTGTTCGTGCACCCGTGGGACATGCCGGACGGCCCGCGGCTGGACCGGTGGATGGCGCGCTGGCTCACCGGCATGCCTGCCGAGACGCACCTGTCGGTGCTGGCGCTGATCCTGGGCGGCGTGTTCGACCGGGTACCCGAGACGCTGCGGCTGTGTTTCGCTCACGGCGCCGGCAGTTTCCCGTTCTGGCTCGGCCGCGCCGACAACGCCTGGCACCGTCGTGGGGACCTGGTGCGCGGGCGCTCGGAACGGCCGCCCAGCCACTACACCGACCGGTTCTATGCCGACTCCGTGGTGTTCGACCCGGCCGCGCTGCGGCTGCTGGTGGACGTGCTGGGCGAGGACCGCGTGATGGTGGGCAGCGACTACCCCTACCCGCTGGGGGAGCGGCCCGTGGGCGAGGTGGTGCGCCGAGCGGAGTTCCTCACCGCTGCCCAGCGCGCCAAGATCCTCTCCGGCAACGCACTGCGGTTCCTCGGCCAGGAGTGACCACAGTGGACTTCCGAGCTCAGATCTTCTCCGCCACCGCACCGAAGATCGCGGCGCAGTGCTCGACGATCTCCTCCTCGGTGGCCGCGAGCGTGCCGTCGAGCCACGAGGTGAGGGTCTGCGCGAAACCGCCCACCAGCAGTTCGGCGGTGATGGCGAGGCGAGGGCTCTCGGGCACGCCGTAGAACTCGCGGGCCTGCATCCCGAGCAGCTCCACGAACAGCCGGGTCGACTCGGCCCGGCTGGTCGCCGGCAGGGTGCCGGCGAGCGCGGGGGAGAACAGCAGCCTGCCCCGCCGGGGATCGTCGGCGAGCACGCGCACGAGCCTGGCCAGGCCCGCGTGGATCTTCGCCTGAGCCTGCGGCGGCGCGGCGTTCACGGCGTCGAGCGTCGTGGCGGCGATGTCGCGCACCACCTGGTCGTAGACGGCGAGCGCGAACGCGTCGCGGTCGGCGAAGCTCTCGTAGAAGTACCGCGCCGCCAGTCCCGCCTGCCTGCACACCCCGCGCACGCTCACGGTGCGCTCGCCGTCGCGGGCGCCCAGCAGGTCCAGTCCGGCCTCGACGAGCTGGGCCCTGCGCTCGGCCTGCCGGTCGCCGCCGGTGACGCCGCCGTAGGTCCGCAGCGGTGTGGAGTCCATGCCGATCATCTTGACACCTCCGCGCCCGAGGCGGTTGCATATCTGCGAACGGTCGTGAGCAGATGGGAGCCGACGATGGGTGCCACGGCGAGACCGGAGACGATGCGGGCCGTTCGCGACGACATGGTGATCGGCGCGGGGCTCCTGGCGGGCGGGGCCAACATCATCATGCAGCTCGCGCGGCCCGGCGTCGGGTACGGCGTGGTGGAGAGCAGGGTCGACGACGGCAACGTCTACACCCGCCCGCTCAAGCGCACGCGCACGACGCTGACCTACCTGGCCGTGGCCACGCTCGGCACCGACGAGGAACGGCAGGCCTACCGCCGCGCGGTCGACCGGCAGCACCGGCAGGTGTACTCCACCGCGGACAGTCCCGTCCGCTACAGCGCCATGGACCCGCGGCTGCAACTCTGGGTCGCGGCGTGTCTGTACAAGGGCTTCGAGGACGTCTACCACGTCTTCGCCGGACGCCTGGAACCCGACGAGCTCGACGCCGTCTACCGCGCCGCCGCCCCGCTGGGCACCACGCTGCAGGTGCGCGAGGACATGTGGCCCGCCGACCGGGCCGCGTTCGAGCGGTACTGGAACGGCGCGCTGGCGCAGGTCTCGATCGACGACACCGTGCGCGAGTACCTGCTCGGCATCGCGACGCTGGCCTTCCTGCCGAAGCCGCTGCGGACGCTGTTCGGCCCGGGAAACCGGTTCGTCACCACCGGGTTCCTGCCGCAGCGCTTCCGCGACGAGATGCGCCTGCCCTGGTCGCCGCGGCACCAGCGGCGCTGGGACCGGCTGATGCGCGCGATCGCGGCCGTCGTGCGACGGCTGCCGAGGCCGCTGCGCGAGTTCCCGTACAACGCCTACCTGTGGGATCTGCGGCGCAGGCTGCGCACCGGCAGGCCGCTGGTCTGAGCTCGCCACGCCTCGCCGGGAAGATCGGCTGCCACTCGCGTGTTGCGTGGACAGACGACCCAGGAAGGATGAGGCACATGACCGAGCAGACGACTCCGCCGAGCGTGGTCCGCAACGAGGAGCGCAACCGCTACGAGGTGTGGTCGGGCGACCGGCTCGCCGGCTTCACCGAGTACCGCGAGCGCGGCGACCGCACCGTGTTCGTCCACACCGAGGTGGACGAGGCCTTCGCGGGCCAGGGCCTGGGCAAGGTGCTCGCCGCTGGCGCCCTCGACGACGTCGTGGAGCGCGGCAGGGTGATCGTGCCGATCTGCCCGTTCATCGCAAAGTTCCTGGACAAGAACCCCGGCTACGAGCCGCACGTCAAACGACGCGAGAGCGGCAAATGAGCAACCTCGATGTCCGCCCCGAGGAGACGCCGTGCCGGGGCAGGGACGAGGGTGGCGCGGTGACCGAGCTGCTGGAGGCACGGACGGTGCCGCTCGGCGGGGTGCGCGGCATCCAGGTCGACCGGGTGCTGCCCCAGCGCGCGTTGCCGACCGTCGGCGCGTGGTGCTTCCTCGACCAGTTCGGGCCGGCGCGGTCGGACATGCGCGTGCTGCCGCACCCGCACATCGGGCTGCAGACCGTCACGTGGCCGCTCGCGGGGGAGATCCGGCACCGCGACAGTCTCGGCAGCGACGTGGTGGTGCGGCCGGGCCAGCTCAACCTGATGACCGGCGGGCGCGGCGTGGCGCACTCGGAGTTCTCGCTCGGCGACGAGCCCGAGCTGCACGGTCTGCAGCTGTGGGTCGCGCTGCCCGAGCAGAGCACCGGAGTCGAGCCCGCGTTCGAGCAGCACGTCGCGTTGCCCCGGTTCGAGGCGGACGGGCTGAGCGCGACCGTGCTGGTGGGCTCGCTCGGTGACGCGGTGTCGCCCGCGACGGTGTACACGCCGCTGGTGGGCGCCGAGCTGACGGTGGGGCCGGGTGCGCGCACGAAGCTGCCGCTGCGAAGGGACTTCGAGTACGCGCTGCTCGTGGTGGACGGTGACGTGACCGTGGCGGGAGTGCCGCTGTCGCCGGGTCCGCTGCTGTACCTCGGCACGGGTCGCGACGAACTGGAGATCGCGGCGTCGGCCGGCGCCCGCGCACTGCTGCTCGGCGGCGAGCCGTTCCCGGACGAGCTCGTGATGTGGTGGAACTTCGTGGGCCGCAGCCACGAGGAGATCGCCGAGGCACGTGCCGCGTGGGAGGCCCACGACGAGTCCCGCTTCGGCCGGGTCGACGGCCACGGCGACGCCCGCATCCCGGCCCCGGACCTCCCGGGCGTCCGGCTGACCCCCCGCCGCCGCCCCCACTAGCCAACCCGCGCCCCACCGCCGCGAGTCCCGCGCTCCGGCACGCGAGTCCCGCGCTCGGGCGCGCGAGTCCCACGTTCCGGCACGCGAGTCCCGCGCTCGGGACCGCGAGTCCCACGTTCCGGCACGCGAGTCCCGCGCTCGGGACCGCGAGTTCCGCGCTCCGGGCAACGAACTGTCCGGTCGCTCACGACGGGCCGTCACGCGCGAGTCGTGCGGCCCGGTGCGCGAGTCTTGCATTCGGGACCGCGAGTCGCGCAGTCCCGACCGCGAGTCCCGCGCCCGAGTGCACGACTCGCGCACCGAGGCACCCTGGCGGAATGTCGCTGTCCAGCAGCCACGCGAGCCGCGGACGAGTGGCGACACGCGGGAGGCTCCCGGCGTCGCGAGGACTGCCCGCTCTCGTTCGTGAACGATCCGCCGGATTCTCCACTCGCGAATCCTGCTGTCGAGACCGGCAGCCGCGGATTCCGTGCCCGCCCCCACACCGGACTCACGAAGTTCCCCGTGGCGGCGCGGCCTTTCACCCTTGTTCGTCGTGATCCCGGCAGGGGACCCGCCCGCCGCTGTGCGTTCCCAGCCCGCCGTGAGGCCGTGACCAGACCGCAACGTCCAACTCGCGCTGCTGAGCACATGACTCGCGATCTGCGCTGCGTGGTTCTCCACGCGAAAGCGCCATTCGGCGACTCGAGCGGGGAACTCGCTGGTCCTGGCGGGGGACTCGCGCTCCTGAGCGGGGGACTCGCGGATGGGCTGGAGCGTGCCGGGTTTCGGCTGTCGTGCGGTGAATGGACACGGACCTCTTGTGTGGGCGCGCGCGACGACATAGTGTCATGGAAAAGCGAACACTGTCAAGATATTTATGACAACTCCGAACGAAGGTTGGGTGGATGCGTACTGCTGGCAGACCCGCCGGTGCGGCCACTGTGGACGGGCTCGCGCTCCGCGACCCCGCGGAACTGATGGATCCGCGGCGACTGGCGGCCATGCAGCCGACCCGGCTCAGCGCGAGCCGGTCCCTGATCGAGAAGATGACCCGGGAGCGCTGGGCCATCGAACTGTCCACGATGGACGTCGGAGACGACGGCGACGGCGTCGCCGTGTACCGGGTGGACACGGGGCGGGATGTCTTCTCCTTCGCGGCCTTCAGCTCCGAACCGCGGATGGTCGACCGCACTCCGCGCATCATCGGCCAGAGCTGGGACATGGTCGGTGCGCTCTGGGAGGGAGAGGCCGACGCCGCACGCCTCGACCAGACCCGCAGGGAGCTACCGAAGCTCTACGCCGGCAGGGCCGCGCCGGGCACCCTCGTGTGGTGCCGCTCGAACCGCAGCCTCCGCGCGTTCGACCACACCGTCAACGCCCTGGCCGACGGGCGCCAGCCGGATCCGGCTGTGCTGCGCGGTATCGGCTACCTCATGCGCAACACCGGGCTCGACGCCAACGGTACGTTCGGCACCCGCACCTTTCTGTCGTACGGCGACCGGCACCCGCTGCGGGTGCCGTACCACGCCCAGATGCTCACGGCCTATCTCATGCGTGAGTTCAGTGCCGACCTGTGCGAACGGCTCGCCCGCGGCGCCTCGTCACGCGCCGTGCCGCTGGCGCCGGAGTACCGTCGCTACCTCGGGCTCGGCAACGGTTCCGCGCTGGGGCTCGTGCTCTTCGTCGCCAACCACCCCCGGCTGGTCGATCGCTGGCTGAGCCTGCGCGAACGGGCGCTGCTCGCCGCTCGCAGACTCGACCCGCCTCCCGGCGACGACCGTTACGCCACGTTGCTCGGCCTGCTGGACCGCGCCATCACCTACCGGCGTCAGGATCCGATGTCCTACAACGTCTTCCCCGCCAGCGCGCGGGTCGCCACCGAGCTGGAGACAGTGCGCGGGCTCGTGGCGAGGCTGCGTGACGGTGACCCGCTCGACGCGCCGGAACTGCCCGCGTTCGAACGGCTTCGACGTGCCGTCGCGGGCACCGTCACGGAGGAGACCGAGGAAACACTCGACGCGGTGTTGCTGGAGTTCGTACCGGACGACTGTGCGCG
Organism: Prauserella cavernicola; assembly: GCF_016595675.1. Taxonomy (GTDB): domain Bacteria; phylum Actinomycetota; class Actinomycetes; order Mycobacteriales; family Pseudonocardiaceae; genus Prauserella_A; species Prauserella_A cavernicola. Next base: position 47,614 of record NZ_JAENJH010000001.1, read on the forward strand.
CCTCACCGAGGAGCTGCTCGTGGACGAACAGCTCGTCCGGGAACCGGGCATGACCGTCGGTGAACTGCGCACCGTGCTCGACGAGGACTACCGGTGGGCGCTGGAACTGCCCATCGCACCGGAGAGCGATCGCAGGCGCATCTGGTACAAGTCCCGTTCCTCCGAGGAACCGCGCTCGGGTCCCCGGGAGGAGGTACCCGGTGGGTTCGACCTCTCCGTGGACGTGCCGGGCCTCGCGCGTGGACTGCGAGCGCGGCTGGACACCTACGATCCCGGCGTCCGTGTCGGCAGGTTCCTCTTCGACAATCCCGGTCATCTCGCCGCCGTGGAACGGTTCCAGGCGCTGCGCGGGAATCCGTACGCCCAGCCCTATGTGGACGCTCTGGACGTGGAGTTCGTGCCAGCCAGGCTGATCCGGCTCATGAACGGAGCACTGTACGGATTGGACCGCACGAAGGACTACCTCAACCGGACCCTGCGCGGGCTGATCTTCCAGGGCGCCCCCACGCGCGAGGACATCGCGGCGGGGGAGCCCGGCGTGTGGTGGTGGCCGGAGGAGCCGGGTTCCACGGAAACAGAAGGGGGACTGGCGTGAGTGAGGACGGCAAGCGGCGCACGCAGCCGTTGTCCACGACTCTGAAGAGCCTCGGCGTGCTGGAGACGGTCGCGCAGGCGCAGCGTTCGGTCCGGGTGTCCGAGCTGGCCCGCGAGCTCGGGTGGTCGCGGGCGGCGGTGCACCAGCAGCTGGTGACGCTCACCGCGGCGGGCTGGATGGAGCAGGCCGAGGACGGTGCCTACCGGCTCACCCTGCGTGCCGCGTGGGTCGGCCAGTCGGCGCTGAGGCAGGCCGGACTCGGCGACCGCGTACTGCCCGCCATGGAACGGCTCGTCGAGGAGATCCGGGAGGCGGTCTCGCTCGCGATCCTCGAACGTGACACCGCCACGATCATCCAGCGCCTCGAACCCGGCCGCACCCTGCAGGTCGACCTCCGGGCCGAGGCGCAGATGCCGCTGGGCCGCAGCGCGTCGGGCAAGGTGCTGATGGCCTGGGCCAACGAGCGCAGCCTTGACGACCTGCGAGCCCGCGGTGTCGAGGTACCGGACGCCGACGACCTGGCCGCCATCCGCGAGGCCGGTTACGCCACGTCCAGCGGTCGCTGGCTCGATGGCGTCACCGGTATCGCCGCTCCCGTGTTCGACGTGCACGGCGGCTGCGTCGGCGCGCTCAGCCTCGCCGGGCCAGCGAGCAGACTCGACGTCGACAAGGCCACCACTGCCCTGTTGCGCCGGGCCGAGGAGGTCAACGAGGTGTTGTCCGGGAAGGGCGGGGCGCGATGAGCGGCGACGAGATGCGGCTGAGCCTGCGTGAGACCCGGCTGGTCACCGAGCGGATCGTGATGTTGCTCGGCGTGCCCAAGGGAAGCTGGGCCGCGGTGCGCGAGGTCGTGGTGGCGGCCGAGGCGGCCGGTCTGGGTGGACTGGCGTTTCTCGACCGCTGCCCGGCCGATGCCTGGGACAAGCCCACGATCACCGGGGAGTCCGGGCCCCGGATCACGGTGGCCGCCCAGGACGTCCCCGCGCCGTTCGCGGTGCCCGCGCTGCTGGATCTCGCGATCGCGACCGCGACCGAACACGGCGAGGCCGAGATCCGGGTGAGCGGTCTGACCGAGGCGGGCCTGCTGCCCGCCGTGAGCTCGCTCGCCGCCCGGTTCGGCGCCGAGGTGAACGTGGAGACCGAGGCTGGCCTGCACGTCCTGCGAGCACGACCGAAGGAGACCGCGGAAGGCTCGCGCGCCGCGATGGCGGGCGGCGCGCACCTGCTCGACGCGGCGCTGCACGGCATCGTCGTGTCCGCCGAGCTGTGGTGGCGGCTGTACCACCGCTCCAACGACGCGCTGACCGTCGACACCCCGTTGTCGCGCAACCACGCGGGGGCGGCGCTGCTCAGTGGCGACGCGGGCCTCACCGAGACCGATCCCGACTACGTGGCCGAAGCCGCGTCCTGACCTACAGGAGAACCAAGTGCACTACGTCGACGGACTCGAATGCAGTGAGTTCGACCGTGAGGTGTTCACCGAGTTGCGCGAGGGCGGGCTCACCTGCGTCACCGTGACGTGCGGTTACTGGGGTGACGCGCTGGAGTCGATGGACTCGCTCGCCGCCTGGCGTGACCTGGCACGGGACAACGAGGACCTCATCGGGATCGCGCGCACCGCCGCGGACATCGAGCGGATCGCGGCGGAGGGCAGGACCGCGATCCTGCTCGGGTTCCAGAACAGCGCGTTCCTCGCGGGCCGGATCCGGTTCGTGGAGCTCTTCGCCGACCTCGGCGTGCGGGTGGCGCAGCTGACCTACAACATCCAGAACGACATCGGCGCCAGCTGCTACGACGACCCCGACAGCGGTCTGACGCGCTTCGGCCGCGAGGTGGTCGCCGAGATGAACCGCGTCGGCATGGCGGTGGACCTCTCTCACGTCGGCGATCGCACGAGCATCGAGGCCATTGAGCACTCCACCGCGCCGGTCGCGATCACGCACGCCAACGCGGCCTCGCTCGTGCCTCACCGGCGCAACAAGTCCGACGAGGTCCTGAAAGGACTCGCCGCGCGGGGCGGCGTGCTCGGCGTCTCGGGGTACCGCAACATCTCCGGCCCCTACGCCGAGAGCATCGACGCGTGGGCCGAAATGGTCGCCAGGACCGTCGACCTCATCGGTGTCGACCACGTCGGCATCGGTACCGACCTGGGCCGCAAGGTCACCTTCGAGCACCTGCAGTGGATGCGTCAGGGCCGTTGGAGCGCCCGGCCGCAGTACGGAGCCGGTTCCGCCAGCAATCCGGGCAAGCAGCCGCCGCTGCCGTGGTTCCCGGACACCCGGGCCTTCCCGGCCAAGGAGGAGGCCCTGCGGCGGTACGGGTTCGACGAGCAGTCGGTCGCCGCCGTGATGGGCGGCAACTGGCTGAGGTTCTACGCCGACGTGCTGCCGCAGAGCAGCGACCAGCCGAGCCGAGAGGAGTAGCCGATGGCCACCCGAACACTGGCGGACGCGCGCTCGCGCGCAACCGCCGAGCCATCCGCCATCACGGCGCGCGCCGTGTCCAAGACGTTCCAGGGAAAGGGCAAGGTCGTCCATGCCCTGTCCGATGTGGACCTCACCGTCGAGGCCGGTCAGTTCGTCTCCCTGATCGGACCGAGCGGGTGTGGCAAGTCGACGCTGCTCAAGATGATCGCCGGCCTGCTCGCGCCCTCCGCGGGCACGGTCGCGATCGACGGCACCACGGTGACCGAGCCACTGCCACAGATCGGGATCGCGTTCCAGAAGCCGACCCTGCTGCGCTGGCGCAGCGTGCTCGACAACATCTGTCTCCCGCTCGACCTCGACGGCGGCAGGGGAGCCGACGGTGAGGCGCGGGCCGTCGAGCTGCTCGCCATGATGGGCCTGGCCGGGTTCGAGAAGCACCATCCGAAGGAGCTCTCCGGCGGCATGGAGCAGCGCGTGGCCATCGCGCGCTCGCTCATCGCGCAGCCCTCGCTGTTGCTCATGGACGAACCGTTCGGAGCGCTCGACGAGTTCACCCGCGAGGACCTGAACGACGAACTGCTGCGCGTGTGGCAGCACGAGCCGAAGACCGTGGTGTTCGTGACCCACAGCATCTCGGAGGCGGTGTTCCTGTCCGACCGGGTCGTGGTGATGAGCGCCCGGCCAGGCCGGATCCACGCCGACATCGAGGTCGACCTGCCGCGTCCGCGCGAGCGCGCGTTGCGCAACACACCCGAGTTCTACGAGGCGATCCGGCACGCGCGTGCCGTGCTCGACGAGGCGCGGCTCGGCGAGCGGGGAGGGCAGCGGTGATGGCGACCAAGCTCGCTCCGTCCGTGGCCGACGAGACCGCCACCCCACCTCGCCCGCGCGGCGGCAGCGCCGGGATGAAGTCGGCGGTACTCGCCGTGCTGATCTTCGTCGCGATCATCACCGGCTGGCACGTGCTCGCGACCTCCGGGGCCGTGTCACCGCTGTTGCTCGCCCCGCCCGGTGACGTCCTGGCCGCACTCGGGCAGATGGTGTCCGACGGAACGTTGTGGCCGCACCTGTCGGCGACGGTGCAGGAAACCGTCTTCGGGTTCCTGCTCGCCGTGGTCGCCGCACTCGTCATGGGTTCGGCCTTCGCGTTCTCGCCCATCCTGCGCAACGCCGTCTACCCCTACATTCTTGTGTCGCAGACGTTCCCGAAGGTCGCGATCGCCCCGCTGATCGTGGCGATCTTTGGCTACGACCTCGCTCCGAAGGTGGTGCTCGCGGCGCTGCTGGCGTTCTTCCCGGTGCTCACCAACACCATCGCCGGGCTCACCGAGGTCAGCGACGACGAGGTGAACCTCTTCCGGTCCCTGCGGGCGAGCAAGTGGCAAGAGCTTCGTTACCTGCGCATTCCCAACGCGCTCGCGTTCATCTTCCCCGCTCTCAACAGCGCGGCGGTGCTCGCGCTCATCGGTGCGATCGTGGGCGAATTCGTGGCCTCGCGCACGGGAATCGGCTACGCCATCCAGCAGTTCACGACCACTGGTGAGGTGGCCGCCACCTACGCGGCGCTGATCGTTCTGTCGATCTTCGGCCTGACCATCTACGGAGTCCTGACCCTGACCGAGCGGCTCGTGCGCCGCAACCGCTGATCCGTCCCCGTCCCCGAGGAGAACCCATGACCATCACCACCCCGCGCAGGCGGTTGCTCGGCGCTGCCGCGGCCGTGCTCACGGCCGCCACGGTCGCAGGCTGCGGCGCCTCCAGCGAGTCGGCGGGAGGCGGCGTGATCTTCGCCGTCGCTGACAAGTCGCTGACGGCCACCACGGCGTCCTACACGTCGGTGCCGCTGCGGGCAGGGTATTTCGCCGACGAGGAGCTCGACGTCACCATCCAGCCGGTCGACACCGCACTGTCGGCGGTGCAGTCGGTGGCCACCGGCCAGTCGTTCATGACGTACGCGTCGGTGAACGCGGTCATCTCGGCGGCGGGACAGGACGACGGGCTCGCGGTGGTGGGCTTCACCAACGGCAACATCTTCCGCATCGCCGTGCCGGAGGACAGTCCGATCAGGACGGTCGAGGACCTCAAGGGCAAGACCATCGGGTCGAGCACGCTCGCCTCGATCAGCAATCTCTACGGCAAGGGAGTGCTCGCGCAGGCGGGGCTGGATCCCGAGGCCGACGCCGAGTACCTGCCCGTCGGTTACGGCGCGCAGGCGGCGGAGGCGATCCGTACCGACCAGGTGCAGGCCTACGTGGGCTACGACGGGCCGAACGTCGTGATCGGCGACCTGCTCGGCACCGAGCTGCGGCCGTTGGACACGCCGCTCAACGAGCTCACCGGAACCTCGGCGCTCGTCGTGCGCAAGGAGAGCATCGAGAACGAGCCCGAACGCGTCACCGGCATGGTGCGGGCGTTCTTCAAGGCGATGGTGTTCTCCCAGGAGAACCCGGAGGCCGCGATCCAGCTGCACTGGGAGGAGTTCCCGCAGTCCAAGCCCGCCGCCACCGACGAGCAGGTGGCACGCGAGCAGGCCGTGGAGATCCTGACCCGCAGGCTCGACGTCACCGGTGGGCCGGGCCCCTCGGGTGAGTACGGCGTGCAGGACGACTCCGCGATGCAGACCACGGTCGACGAGCTCGCCCGCTACGAGATGGTGGACCAGCCGGTGGACCTGGACGCGAGCGGACTCGTGGACTACAGCCTGGCCGAGCGCTACAACGACTTCGACGTCGAGGCCATCAAGCAGGAGGCCCTGAACTGGAAGGGCTGACGGACGGCGGGGTGCCGGCACCGGCACCCCGCTGCCGTCTCATGCGCGCAGCGCGGTCCTCAGCGTGGCGACCGCCTGGCCGATCGCGGCGCCCGCGGCATGGGTCTCGCGCAGCGCGTTGAGCATCACGAAGTCGTGGATCACGCCCTGGTAGCGGGTGGCCACCACCGGCACCCCGGCGCGCCGCAGCTTCGCGGCGTAGGCCTCGCCCTCGTCGCGCAGCACGTCGGCCTCGGCGGTGATCACCAGCGCGGGCGGCAGCCCGGCGAGCTCGTCGAGGCTCGCGCGCAGCGGTGAGGCCGTGACCTCGGCGCGCTGCGCGGGATCGGTCGTGTACTGGTCCCAGAACCAGCGCATGCCCTCGCGCGACAGGAAGTAGCCCGTGGCGAACAGGTCGTAGGAGCCGGTGTCGAAGTTCGCGTCGGTCACCGGGTAGAAGAGCACCTGCTGCCGGAACTCGACCTCGCCGCGCTGCTTGGCCAGCAGTGTGACGGCGGCGGTCATGTTGCCGCCCACCGAGTCGCCCGCGATCGCGATGCGGGTGGTGTCCAGCCCGTGCTCGCCGCCGTGGCGCGCGACCCACACGGCTGCGGCGTAGTTCTGCTCGAGGGCGACGGGATAGCGGGCCTCGGGGGAGCGGTCGTAGTCGGGGAAGACCACGGCGGCGCCGGTGCCGTCGGCGAGCTCGCGGATCAGCCGGTCGTGGGTGCGGGCGTTGCCGAAGACCCAGCCCGCGCCGTGCAGGTACACGATCACCGGCAGCGGTCCGGTCGCTGCCCGCGGGCGGACGATGCGGACGCGCACCTCGCCGGTGGGACCGCCGGGGATCGTCAGGTCCTCGAGGTCGGCTGCGGGCTTGGTGATGTCGCCGGACTGCACCTCGTCGACGGTCTTGCGGCCCTGCTCGGGTTCGAGCTCGTAGAGGTAGGGCGGAGAGTCGGTCGCCTCGGCGAAGGCCTGTGCGGCGGGTTCGAGAGCCAGATCGTGCGGGTTGGCGGTCATCGCGGTCTCCTGTGCTGCCTGCCGGAGGATGGTTCCTCCAGGTTCAGTGACCATAACTGAGTTGTGCACAACTTAATTTCGCGCAATGGTATGGCTCACAGCCGGCTTGCCGGCCCCTTCGTCGCGCGGGATGATCGGCGGTCGGATATCGAGGAGGCGGGGTGGCATGGGACGGCAGGACGGACCGGTGCTGGACGACCAGGTCTGCTTCGCCCTGTACGCGGCGTCGCGCGCGGTGACCGCGCTGTACCGCCCACTGCTCGACGACCTGGGATTGACCTACCCGCAGTACCTCGTGCTGCTGGCCCTCTGGGAGCGCGACGAGCTCACGGTGACCGACCTCGGCCGGTCGCTGCAGCTCGACTCGGGCACGATCTCGCCTCTGCTCAAACGACTCGAGAAGCTCGAGCTGGTGCGTCGCGAACGGCGCAGCGACGACGAGCGCTCCGTGCGGGTGGCGCTGACCGAGCGGGGTGACGCGCTGCGGGCGAAGGCGGTGCCGCTGCCCGGGCTGGTCGGTGACGCGATGGGCCTGGACGGTGCCGAGCTCGACGAGTTGCGCGACACGCTGCGCGAGCTCACCGAGTCGGTGAACGCCTACCGCGAGCGGCTCTAGCCGGTCCGGACTGGCGGAGCAGCTCGCCCGGCCGGCGGGCCGCGTCAACCACGAGCGCGCCGAGCCGGTCCTCGTCGGGAGCCTCGAACAGCGGGAGTCCGATGCTCGTCGGCGTGGTGCCGGGATGCGGCACGGGTGCGGAGATGCCGACGACCGACGAGGCGATCTCCCCAGAGGACACGGCGAAGCCGCGCGTGCGCGCGAGGGTGATCTGGTCGCGCTCGCCCGGCAGCGGCGGCGAGCAGCCCCAGCCCCGCGGAACCACGGTCGATCGGATCGACCTGCCCGGCCCGGAACGCGACGTGCATCCGCGCCTGCCTCGGTTCGACGATCATCGGCATCCGCACGCGGTCCTCGCTCTCGCGTGCCCAGGGAACTCCGGGGCGCGGATGCTGCGGAGCCGAGCACCGCTGCGCTAAAGTAGTTTCAGCATTTACGAGTTGGCGGCGAGGTGGCGGGCATGGAGATGGACAGCGACGAGGGTGCTGGGCTCGACTTCTGGTCGTTCGTCGAACTCGCCAACCGCAGGCTCGCCTCCGAGTACGGATTCCGCCACCAGCTCGCCACCGAGGTGCTGCTGACGCTGAACCGCGCCTCCAACATCGTCACCTACGACCTGGAGGCCTCGGTGCACCGCCCGCGCGGGCGGTCGTGGTCCGGGTTCCGGCTGCTGTTCGTCACCTGGCTCGCCGGTCCGCTCGAGGCCAAGAAGGCCGCCGAGCTCACGGGGATGAGCAGGGCGGCGGTGTCGAACCTGGCCAAGTCGCTCGTCGCCGACGGGGTGCTCGCGCGCACGCCGGGTGAGCGCGACGGCCGGTCGGTGCTGCTCTCGCTCACCGACCGCGGCCGCACCGAGATGGTGGAGCTCTTCCGTGAGCAGAACGAGCGGGAGCACGAGTGGGTCAGCGTGCTCACCGAGGCCGAGCAGCGAATTCTCGTGCTCCTGCTCGACAAGCTCGTCAGCAACCGGGACCAGTTCGACGTCCGCGGCCGGAACTGACGGCCGACACCGCTGCCTCTTGACGCGAGGTAGTAAAGACATGAACTATATGAACGGGTGCAGCTCTGCCCGTTCGTCGACAGCGAGGAGGCAGTCATGGCGTACTACCGACAGGTCGGCACCGTGCCCCCGAAACGTCACACCCAGCACCACACCGACGAGGGCGGCCTCTACTACGAGGAGCTGATGGGGGAGGAGGGCTTCTCGTCGGACTCGTCGCTGCTCTACCACCGCGGCCTGCCCTCGGCGATCGTCGACTCGCAGGTCTGGGAGCTGCCCGACCAGACGACCACACCGAACCACCCGCTCAAGCCCCGGCACCTCAAGCTGCACGAGCTGTTCCCCAAGGAGGTCTGGGCCGAGACCGACGTGGTCACCGGGCGCAGGCTGGTCCTCGGCAACGGCGACGTCCGGATCTCCTACGTGGTGTCCACACAGGACTCGCCGCTGTACCGCAACGCGGTGGGCGACGAGATCGTCTACGTCGAGTCCGGTCAGGCCACCGTGGAGACGGTGTTCGGCGCGCTGGAGGCGAAGCCGGGCGACTACGTGATCATCCCGACCTCGACGACGCACCGCTGGCTGCCACACGGCGAGGGCCCGCTGCGGGCCTACGCGATCGAGGCCAACAGTCACGTCGCGCCGCCCAAGCGCTATCTCTCCCGCTATGGCCAGCTCCTGGAGCACTCGCCCTACTGCGAGCGCGACCTGCACGGTCCCACCGCGCCGGTCAGCGGCGAGGGCACGGACGTCGCCGTGCTCGTCAAGCACCGGGCGGGAGGCGCGATCGTCGGCACGCGCATGGTGTACCCGACGCATCCGTTCGACGTGGTCGGCTGGGACGGCTGTCTGTATCCCTACACGTTCAGCATCCACGACTACGAGCCCATCACCGGGCGGGTGCACCAGCCGCCGCCGGTGCACCAGGTGTTCGAGGGCAACAACTTCGTCGTGTGCAACTTCGTGCCGCGCAAGGTGGACTACCACCCGCTGTCGATCCCGGTGCCGTACTACCACTCCAATGTGGACTCTGACGAGATCATGTTCTACTGCGGCGGCGACTACGAGGCCCGCAAGGGCTCGGGCATCGGTCAGGGCTCGATCTCCGTGCACCCGGGCGGCTACGCACACGGCCCGCAGCCCGGCGCGTACGAGCGCAGCATCGGCGCCGAGTTCTTCGACGAGCTGGCCGTCATGGTCGACACCTTCCGCCCGCTCGAACTGGGCGAGGGAGGCCTGGCCTGCGAAGACCCGAACTACGCGTGGACATGGGCGGGCCGGGGACCGGCGCAGTGATCGCCCCGGACTCGCCGAACGCACTGCCCGCCTTCGCGCGTGGCCTGTGCGACGACGCGGCGGTGTTCCCGCCCGGGCTCGTGCCGCTGGAGCGCGCGGTGCCCGCCCATGTGCGGCATCGCGCGGCGGACTACGGCGAGCTGGTGGGCCCGTTGGTGCTCGCCGAGCCCGCGCTGGCCTCGCTCGGCCCGCTGCTGCCCGCCGGGCGGCGGCTCGCGCTCTCGGTCACCGCGCCCGAGGGACCCGCCCAGGTCTCCACCGCGCTGGCCACGGCGAACGGACTGGCCGTGGACGTGGTCGCGGTCGAGGTGGCCGTGCCCGCGGGCGTCCCGGAGTTCCTGGCGGCGCTCGACACGGCACTCGCGGGCGCGCACGACGTCACGGTCTACGTCGAGGTGCCCCGGGACGAGCGCCGTGCCGAGGTCGTCGCGGCGCTCGCCGAGACCGGGTACCGCGCCAAGCTCCGGACCGGGGGAGTGCGCGCCGAGCTCTACCCGGATGAGGCGGAGCTGGCCTCGGCCATCGCCACCGTGGTCGGGGCGGGGGTGCCGTTCAAGGCCACGGCCGGGCTGCACCACGCCCTGCGCAACACCGACCCGGCCACTCGCTTCGAGCAGCACGGGTTCCTCAACCTGCTGCTCGCCACCGCCGCCGCGCTACGCGGCGCGGACGAGCCCGCGCTGCGCGCCCTGCTCGCCGAGCGCGACGGCGCCAGGGTCGCCGCCGGGGTCCGGGACCTCGGTGAGGCCGGTGTCACCGCGCGACGGGCCTTCGTGTCCTTCGGCACCTGCAGTATCACCGAGCCGCTCGAGGAGCTGGCGGGACTGGGACTGGTCCCGCCGGCTCTGGTGAGTGGAGAAGGAGTCACCGCGTGACCAGGATCGACATCCCGGAGGGCTCGCTCTTCGGGCTCGCCAACCTGCCCTACGGCGTGTTCTCGACGCCGGGCACCGCCCCGCGCGTCGGCGTGCGCGTCGCCGACTCGGTGGTGGACCTCGCCGCCACGCTGGGCGACGACGTGTTCGCCACGCCGAGCCTCAACGCGTTCATGGCGCAGGGCAGGCCGCGCTGGGAGGAGGTGCGCCGCCGGGTCACCGAGCTCATGTCCGGCGACGTGCCGGACGAGGCGGTGCACCCGGTCGGCGAGGTGACGCTGCACCTGCCGGTCGAGATCGCCGACTACGTGGACTTCTACGCCTCCGAGCACCACGCGTCGAACCTGGGCAGGCTGTTCCGGCCGAACGCCGAGCCGCTGATGCCGAACTGGAAGCACCTGCCCGTCGGCTACCACGGGCGCTCCGGCACCGTCGTGGTGTCGGGCACCGACGTCGTGCGGCCTCGCGGGCAGCGCAAGGCGCCCGACGAGGACACACCGACGTTCGGTGAGTGCCGCCGCCTCGACATCGAGGCCGAGCTGGGCTTCGTCGTCGGCACCGCCTCCGAGCTGGGCTCGCCGGTGTCTGCGGATGAGTTCGCCGACCGCGTGTTCGGCGCCGTGCTGGTCAACGACTGGTCGGCGCGCGACATCCAGGCCTGGGAGTACGTGCCGCTCGGTCCGTTCCTCGGTAAGAGCTTCGCGACGTCGGTCTCACCGTGGGTGGTGCCGATCCTCGCGCTGGAGGCGGCGAGGGTGCCCACGCCCGTCCAGGACCCCGAACCGCTGCCGTACCTGCGGGAACGCGAGCCGTGGGGGTTGGACATCGACCTGTCCGTGGTCTGGAACGGCGACGAGGTCTCCCGCCCGCCGTATCGCGAGATGTACTGGTCACCGGCCCAGATGCTGGCGCACCTGACCGTCAACGGAGCCACCACGCGCCCCGGCGATCTCTTCGCGTCCGGCACGATCTCGGGCCCCGCCCAGGACCAGCGCGGCGCGTTCATCGAGCTGACGTGGGGCGGCAAGGAGCCGGTCGAGGTGGCGGGTGAGCAGCGCAGCTTCCTGCTCGACGGCGACGAGGTGGCGATCTCGGCCACGGCGCCCGCCGCGGGCGGCGGCCGCCTCGGCTTCGGCGAGGTCCGCGGCCGCATCCTCCCGGCACGACCCGACTGACAACCCGCCCCGCGAGTCCCGCACCCGGCCCCGCGAGTCCCCCGCTCCGGCACGCGAGTCCCCCGCTCCGGAGTGTGAGTGGCGCGCCCGGGCACCAGCCGTGCCCCGCGCTCACCGCCACCCGGCGGTGAGCGCGGGTGGCATGCCTCACAGGGTGCTGGTGGCCGGTGATCTCCGGGCGCGCGACGAGACTCGTCGGCGACGTGGGAGCACCGGTACGCCGCCTTCGGCGTCTCGAGCGCCCAATTCGGCGTCCGGAGTGCACGATTCGCGGTCTAGACCGCACGACTCGTGGGCCCAGTGCACGACTCGCGGATTCAGTGCAGTCCTGAAAGGAACGGCCTGCCTGACAGACGGTGTCAGGCCGCCGGTACTCTGCCCGGGTGCTGAGCGGGACGGACAAGAGTGTCGAACGTGTGACCCAACCTACCCGTTTTCGTCCGGAGCTGCAGGGATTGCGCGCGCTCGCCGCCGCGCTCGTCGTCATCTACCACGTGTGGCTGGGCCGGATCTCCGGCGGCGTCGACGTCTTCTTCCTGGTGACCGGGTTCCTCATCACCGGCCAGCTGTTCCGCGCGACCCAGCGCGGCGGGATCAAGTTCCAGCCTATGTGGGGCCGCATGATCAAGCGGCTCTTCCCTGCCACGATGACCGTGCTGCTCGCCACCGTGGTGCTCGGCTACCTGCTGCTGCCCGAGGGGCGCTGGTTCCAGACCATCCGCGAGGTCGTCGCGGCCGCCCTGTTCGTCGAGAACTGGCAGCTGGCCGCGGACTCCGCCGACTACTTCGCCCAGCACGACCAGGCCAGTGTCGTTCAGCACTTCTGGTCGCTGTCGATCCAGGGCCAGTTCTACCTCGTCTGGCCGCTGTTCATCGCGTTCATCGTGTTCCTCGGCCGCCGCATCGGCTGGGAGCTGCGCCGCTCGCTGGTCGTCGCCCTCACGGTGGTCTCGGCCGCCTCGCTGGCCTACTCGGTGTGGTTGACGGCCGTGGACCAGCCGTTCGCGTACTTCACGTCGCTGACACGCGTGTGGGAGTTCGCCTTCGGTGGACTGCTGGCGCTCGCGATCGACGCTCTTGTCCTGCCGCGCGCCGTCCGCGTCGTGCTGGGCTGGCTGGGCGTGGTGGGCCTGGTGTCCTGTGGTCTGGTCCTCCAGGTCGGCACGGTCTTCCCCGGGTACGCCGCACTGTGGCCGATCATCTCGGCGGCGCTCGTGCTCGTGGCCGGGTCCACGGGGAGCAAGATCGGCGCCGACCGGCTCCTCGGCTCTCGCCCGCTCGAGTACCTGGGCAACATCAGCTTCTCGCTCTATCTCTGGCACTGGCCGGTCCTGCTGTTCTACTTGATCGCCCGTGACCAGGAGGAAGTCGGCCTGCGGGGCGGCGCCGTGGTGATCGCCGCCTCGGTGGTGCTCGCGGTGCTGACCTACCACCTGGTCGAGAACCCCGTGCGCTACTCGAAGGTCGAGGTCAAGCACCGCTGGGGCGCCTACCGCTTCGGCGCGATCGCGCTGGTGCCGGTGCTCGTCGCGGCGGGTGGCTGGCAGTTCGCGAGCCAGCAGAAGTCGGCGTTCGCGTTCATGCCAGAGGACCCGGCGTACCCGGGCGCCAAGTCGATGCTGCCCGGTGCGGCGACGGTCCCGGAGACGGGCAAGCTGATGCCGCCGTTCGCGGCGTTGCAGGACCAGTTCGCGTTCTTCGAGGAACACGAGTGCCAGGACTCCGACAAGCACGCCGAGCTGCTTGTGTGCGCCACGCAGACGATGGGGGAGCCCGAACGCCGCATCGTGGTGGCGGGCGACTCGCATTCGCAGCAGTACAACGCGGCCTTGCGCCCCATCGCCAAGGAGCGCAACTGGCAGATCATCTCGATGGGCCGCGGTGGCTGCCCGTTCTCCTCCGACGGTGAGTCCGCTCCCGAGGACGCCGAGTGCGCGTCGTGGAACGCGGCCGTGGCGGACGAGATCATCGAGATGCAACCCGACGCCGTGTTCACCATCGGCACCAGGGACGTCCGCGTCGGTCTGACCGAGTGGACGCCGCCGGGCTACGTGGAGCAGTGGCGCAGGGTCGCCGATGCCGGGGTGCCCGTCGTCGCGGTGCGGGACAACCCGCGCTACGACGATGGTCCCTCGGACTGCGTCGAGACCAACGGCGCGCAGGCACCGGAGTGCAGCACCCCGCGCGCCGAGCTGCTCGCACCCGAGGCGCCCTACGCCGAGCTGACGGACCTGCCGCCCAACGTCCACTTCCTGGACTTCAGCGACTACTTCTGCACCGTCGAGGTGTGTCCTCCGGTGATCGGCAACGTGCTGGTCTACCTGGACAACAACCATGTCACGGCGGCCTACATGGAGACGATGTCCTCCATTCTCGACGAGCAGCTGATCGACACCCTGAACTGGCAGTAGAGCACTTTCCTCGCTCATTCACCGTTCCGGCAACGGTGTCCACACTTCGGACACCGTTGCCGGAAATTGTCTTCCGCGTGCATTGTCGCCGTCAGTGATTGGTGAACCAGAAAGGTTCGCCAATACATTCATGACGCAATTAATCACCCGACGCGGAAAGTGAATGATGACGACGACACTCGACACCGGTCTCGCCGGTGAATGGCTCGGCTGGCGCGCGGACCGTGAGCAGGGCCTGCGGGATCCCTACGGCTGGCTCAGCCTCGCCGGGCTGCACTGGCTCGACGAGCAGGCCAGGACCTTCGACGGCATCCCCGGCGCGTGGAGCGCCAGCCCGAGGGCGGCGCGCGTCACCGCGACCGCCGACGAGGGCCTGATCGTGGAGGATCTGCTGCTCGACGGCACCACGCAGCTCAGCACCTCCGAAGGCGCGTCGGCGCTGTTCGCCGAAGCCGGTGGCCTGCGGCTCGAGCTGCTGCGCCGGGACGGTCGCTACGCGATCAGGGTGCGCGACCCGCACTCGCCCGCGCTCGGCGCGTTCTCCGGGGTCAGCGCGTTCGCCTACGACCCCGGCTGGGTCGTGCCCGCGCGGTTCGTGCTGTTCACGCCGCCCCCGGTGATGCGGGCCGAGACCGCTCAGCCGGGTCTGCGGCGGCGCCGGGAGGTGGTGGGGGAGCTGCGCGTGGAGCTCGGCGGCACCGAGTACGCGCTCGCGGCGACCGCGGGCAGGGGCAGCGACCTGTCCGTCGCGTTCACCGACGCCACGCGCGGATCGGTCACGGCGCCCTGGCGCACCCTCGCCGTGCGCAGGCCGAGAGCGGGCCGCGCGGTGCTCGATTTCAACCGGGCGCTCAATCCGCCCTCGGCGTTCACCCCCTTCGGTACCTGCATCCGCCCGCCCGCCGGAAATGCGCTGCCCTTCGCGGTCGAAGCCGGCGAGCGAGCGCCGTCCTGACGATTCCTTTTTTGTTCGGAAAGAAATGATCCGTCGCCATGAGAATTCCCGGGAGCTGGGACCGTATGCACGCCACAATCGACTTGTGGCATCATCTCGGTGTGCTACCCGTCCGCTACTTCTGGAGAGACCGGACCATCGAGCTCGTCCTGGTGGCCTCCGGTGAATGTCCGCGCGAGAGCCGTTTCTCGCGCGCCCGCATTCACTGAGCACCAGGGAGCAGAATCTTCATGAGCACGACGACGGCGGACGTCGACGTCCACCCGGCCCTGCACGCATGGCTGCCGCACCGGCAGCTGCACCCGGAACAGCCGCTGTGGACACCTCAGCAACTGCGGCACCTCACCGAGAGCACGGCCCGTGACCTGGCCGCGCCTCTGTCCGAACTGGTGCGTTACGTATCCGAACAGCGCTGGTGGTCGCGGCTGGCGCTGACCCGAGGGGTCGAGCTGTGGCTGCTGAGCTGGCTGCCCGGGCAGGGGACCGACCCCCACGACCACGGCGGTGCGGCCGGCTCGTTCACCGTGTTCACGGGCACGCTGGATGAGACCTACCGCTACCCGGGCAGCCCGCTGCGCAGGGCGGTGCGCACCACCGGCTCGGCGCTCGGATTCGGGTCCGGGCACGCCCACCAGCTGCGCAACGTCAGCGACGCGCCTGCGGTCACCGTGCACGCCTACTCGCCGCCGCTGGTGCCTACCCGCCAGTACGAGAGCCTGAACGACATCCCGGCGGAGATCCCGCCGCTGCCGGCGCTGGACATGCCGTTCTCAGAGCTGCTGGCCCGCACCGAGGAGGAGGGCCCATGAGCATCGAGACCGTTCTCGCCGAGGCACGCACGGGACTGCGGCGCGTGGAGCCGCACGAGGCGCTGCGCCTGCAGGACGACGGTGCTCTGCTCGTCGACATCCGGCCGCGGCACAACCGCGAGGCCGAGGGAGAGATCCCCGGCTCCGTCCCCATCGAGCGGATCGTGCTGGAGTGGCGGCTCGACCCGCGGGGTGAGCACCGGATCGAGGGCGTCACCGAGCAGACGACCGTGATCGTGTTGTGCAACGAGGGGTACGCCTCGAGCCTCGCGGCGCGTGATCTGCAGCAGGTCGGGCTCCCCGCCGCGACCGACCTCGTCGGCGGTTTCCGCGCGTGGGCCGCGGCGGGGCTGCCGGTGCGCGCCGAGGTGACTCCAGCCATCACATGAGGTGGTCGCCGGAGCTCTCCGGCGTACCGGTCGACACGCCGCCGCGTTCCGCGCGGCGGCGGCAAGTACCCTCCGGGAGATGATCTCGTGGCCAGAATCCTCGCGCTGACCGGCAGCCCGTCGGCGACCTCGCGGACCGAGGCCGTGATCGAGCACGTGGCCGCGCGCCTGCGCGGTCAGGGGCATCGGATCGCGCTCGTCCCCGTGCGGGACCTGCCGCCGGGAGCGCTGCTGTCCGGCGACGCGACGCAGCCCGACATCGCCGCCGTCGCCGACGCGCTCGCCAGTGCCGACGGGATCATCGTCGCCTCGCCCGTGTTCAAGGCCTCCTACAGTGGCCTGCTGAAGTCGCTGCTCGACCTGCTGCCGCAGTTCGCACTGGACGGCAAGGTCGTGCTGCCGCTGGCCACGGGCGGCAGCCTCGCGCACGTACTCGCGATCGACTACGCGTTCCGGCCCGTGTTGAACTCGATGGGCGCCGAGCACGTGGTGCAGGGCTACTTCCTGCTCAACCAGCTGGTGACCATGTCGGAACGCGGCGTGACGATCGAGGCCGACGCCGAGGCCCGGTTGCTGTCCGTTGTGGACGGTTTCTCCGAGGTGCTGCACCGGCGCACCCGCCTGGCCGCCGCCTCCTGACGGAGGTGGCGAGCCGGGCTCAGTGCTTGTGCTTGGCCCTGACGTGCATCTGCTCGCCCTGCTTGCCGAACAGGCTCAGCAGCTCCACGGGTTCGGCTCGCGCGCTGGCGAACCAGTGCGGCACGCGGGTGTCGAACTCGGCGGCCTCGCCGGTCTTGAGCACCACGTCGTGCTCTCCGAGCACCAGGCGCAGCTGTCCGGAGAGCACGTAGAGCCATTCGTAGCCCTCGTGGGTCCGGGGCTCGGGTTCCTCGCCGCGGTAGGGCACGATCAGCTTGAACGCCTGGAGCGGCCCGGGATAGTTGGTCAGCGGCAGAGCGGTCATCCCGTTCATCCGGATCGGCACCGGGCGCACGCGGGGATCGCCGACGGCGGGCGCGCCGACCAGTTCGTCGAGCGGGATCCGGTACGCCTGCGTGATGGGCAGCAGCAGTTCGAGGCTGGGCCTGCGCTGCCCGGACTCCAGCCGCGACAGGGTGCTCGTGGAGATGCCGGTGACCCCGGCCAGCTCGGTGAGCGTGACCCCGCGTTCGGTGCGGAGTCGTTTGAGCCGGGGTCCGACCTCGTCCAGTGTCGCGCTGTGGTCCATGCCGTCCATCCCAGTTTCGGCAACGGCATTTGTCAAGCTGGCACAGCGCGCCCTGGGCTACGCGGCCGTCGGCCTGACCACGATCTCGCTGATGTCCACAGTGGCCGGTTGCGCCACCGCGAACGCGATCGACTCCGCCACCGCCGACGCGGGGATCGACACCGCGCGGAAGACACGCATCTCCTCCCGCCCCACCGGATCGGCGATGCTGTCGGCCAGCTCGGACTCGGTGACGCCGGGGGAGATCACGCTGACGCGGATGTCGGGTCCCACCTCCTGGCGCAGGCCCTCCGACAGCGCCCACACCGCGAACTTCGTGGCGCAGTACACCGCAGCGGTGGGACTCACCTGGTGCGCGCCGATCGAGGCGACGTTGACGAACTGCCCGTGTGCCTGCGCCTGGAACACGGGCAGCACCGCCGCGATGCCGTTGAGCACCCCGCGCACGTTGACGTCGATCATGCGGTCCCACTCCTCGACGCGGCCCGCCTCGAGCTTCGACAACGGCATCACTCCCGCGTTGTTCACCAGGACGTCGATCCGGCCGTGCGCGGCGAGGGCGGCGTCGGCGAACTCCCGGACGTTCGCGGCGTCGGTGACGTCGAGCGCGTGGAACTCGGCGGTTCCTCCCGCGTCGTGGATGTCCTTGGTGAGCGCGCGCAGGCGGTCGGTGCGTCGGGCGCCGAGCACGACGTGGTGGCCGCGGGCGGCGAGCAGGCGGGCGCTCGCCTTGCCGATGCCGCTGCTGGCGCCGGTGATCAGGACAATCTTGCTCTCGGTGGTCATGTGCTCAGCTCTCCCGGTAGAGGACGAGGTGTTCGTGATGGAGCACGCCGTCGCGCAGGTCCCCGGTGGCGGTGAACCCGGTGTCGTCGACGTAGTCGAGGTGATCGCCAATGACGGGTGTAGGAGCCGGTGTAGGCGCTCGCGCGGTTCCCGCGGGCCTCGTCGTAGCGGCCGTCGGCGCGCAGTTCCTGACGGATGTGGCCGTCGGCCGTCACCCACATCCCGATCACGTGTGCGTTGCTGGTCATGGCACCGACTCTCGATGGGTCGCGAGGGCCGGGCCAGGACGCGGTGTGCCTGGGTGCGCGGCACCCAGGCACGCGGGGCCGTGCGTTCGTAGAGTGACGGCATGGCCGACAACGAGCTGGGTGAGTTCCTCCGCGCGCGGCGCGCCCGCCTGCGTCCCGCCGATGTCGGGCTGCGCGAGCACGGCCAGCGGCGGGTCGCGGGCCTGCGGCGCGAGGAGATCGCGGTGCTGGCCGGGGTCAGCGCCGACTACTACACGCGCCTGGAACAGGGCAGGGAGCGGCATCCGTCCGGGCAAGTGCTCGACGCGCTCAGCCGGGCGCTCGACCTGGCCGACGACGCGCGCGAGCACCTCTACCGCGTGGCGGGAGCGGGTCCCGGCACGGGCCGCTCGCGCGGGCGCGAGGTCGTGGGCCCCGAACTGCTCCAGCTGCTCGACACGTGGACGGCCAGCCCGGCGTTCGTGCTCAACCGCACGCTCGACGTGCTGGCGCGTAACGCGATCGCCGCCGAGCTGTTCTCGCCGTTCGCCGAGGCGGACAACCTGCTGCGCATGACGTTTCTCGACCCGGCGGGCCGGACGTTCTACGCCGACTGGCATCGGGCGGCGGAGGCCACGGTCGCGAACCTGCGCGTCGCCGCGGGCCACGACGCCCACGACCCGCGGCTGGTCGAGCTCCTCGCCGAGCTCGGCGAGGGCAGCGTGGAGTTCCCGGCCCTGTGGCACGCCCACGACGTGCGCGGCAAGACCCACGCCGCCAAGGAGCTGGCGCACCCCGACGTGGGCCCGCTGTCGCTGACCTACCAGGCTTTCGAGGTCCGTGCGGCGCCCGGCCAGCAGCTCATCGTGTACCAGGCCGAGCCGGGCAGCCCGAGCGCGCAGGCGCTGAGCCTGCTGGGCAGCCTCGCGGCGACCCGGCGCGGGGCGAGTTCCCGCTAGCGGTTCCGTCCGCGCTGCACGGCGTAGCCCACCCAGAACGCCACGGCGCTGCCCAGCATCAGTGCGCTGCACAACCACAGCACCGGCGAGGGCTCGAACGACACCAGCATCACGACGAACAGCACGCACGCGAGCACGGTCATCGAGGCCATGGCGAGCAGCTGTCGCCGGGATAGATCGGCTCCGGGCATGCGGTCCATCCTGCCAGCGTCCACTACGGACGCCCGCGCCCCCTCGGCGCCGACGGCTCAGCGACCCTCGAATGCCGGGGGTCGTTTGGTGCGGAAGGCGGTCACGCCCTCGGCGAAGTCGGCGCTGTGGAACAGGGCGTTCTGGCCTTCGCGTTCGGCTTCGAGGGCCTGGGGGAGCCGGTCGAGGACCGTGGTGTTGAAGGCGTGTTTGGTCTGCGCGAACGCCGCTGTCGGGCCCTCGGCGAGCCGGGTGGTGAGGCGCTGGACCTGGTCGTCGAACTCGTCGTCGGGCACCGCGAACGCGATCAGGCCCCATTCCGCTGCCTGTGGTGCGGGGATGCGTTCGGCGAGCATCGCCATGCGGGCCGCTCGCGCGTGCCCGATCGCCGCGGGCAGGAGCGCGGTGGCTCCGCCGTCGGGCATCAGTCCGGCGTTGGCGAAGGCGAGCAGGAAGAATGCCGACTCGCGGGCCACGGTGAGGTCGGCCGCGAGTGCGAACGAGCACCCGACGCCCGCGGCGAGTCCGTTCACGGCGGCCAGCACGGGTTTGGGCACGGTGCGCAGTGCCGTGGTGAGCCGGTTCGCCGCGTCGAGCGTGGCTCCCGGCGCCGTGCCCTGGCCCGTGCCCGTGAGGTCCGCGCCGGAGCTGAACGCCCGCCCGGCTCCGGTCAGCACGATCACGCGCACGCCGGTGTCGCGGCCCGCCGCCTCCACCGCCTCGGCCGCAACGGTGAGCATGTCGGCGGTGACCGCGTTGAGGCTCGCGGGCCGGTTGATCGTGATCCGCAGGACCGCCCCGGTTCGCTCGACGAGGACGTCCTCGCCGCGGGGCCGTGCGCTCGGGCCGGTCATCCGAGCCAGTCCCGCAGGACCGCGTCGGTGTCGGCGCCGGGTGCGGGCGGTGGGCTCGGTTGTGCGGGGACCGTACGCGAGAACCGGGGCGCGGGTTTCGGCTGCACGATGCCGTCGATTTCCGTGAGCGTCTCGCGCGCGGCCAGGTGCGGGTGCTGCGCCACCTCGTCCATGGTGAGTACGGGGGTGAGGCAGGCGTCGGTGTCGGCGAACACCTGCGCCCACTCGTCGCGGGTGCGGCTGCAGAACAGCTGGGTGAACCTCGCGCGCAGCGCGGGCCAGCCCGCGCGGTCGAGCTGTGCGGGCAGGTCGGCGGGGTCGAGGCCGAGGCCTTCGAGTAGCGCGGCGTAGAACTGGGGTTCGAGCGCGCCGACCGCGACGTAGCGGCCGTCGGCGCAGACGTAGGTGTCGTAGAAGGGTGCCGCGCCGTCGAGCAGGTTGCTGGCCCGTTCGGTGTTCCAGATGCCGATGCCCCGCATCGCCCACATCATCTGCGCGAGCACGCTCGCACCGTCGACCATGGCGGCGTCGACCACCTGGCCCTGGCCGGAGCGCTCGCGCTCCCACAGCGCTGAGAGCAGGCCGGTGAGCAGGAACATCGACCCGCCGCCGAAGTCGCCGACAAAGTTCAACGGCGGCACGGGCGGCTCGTCGTGGCGGCCGATGTGGTGCAGTGCCCCGGTGAGGGAGATGTAGTTGATGTCGTGGCCGGCGCGCTGGGCGAGTGGGCCGTCCTGGCCCCAGCCGGTCATCCGGCCGTAGACCAGCCGTGGGTTGGCGGCCTGGCAGTCGGCGGGGCCGATACCGAGCCGCTCGGCGACGCCGGGCCGGAATCCCTCGATCAGCACGTCGGCCTTGGCCGCCAGGCGCAGCACGAGGTCCCTGCCCTCCTCGGATTTGAGGTCGGCGGCGACGGAGCGCCTGCCGCGCAGCAGGTGGTCCGGTTTGTCACCGGAGAGATTCAGTCCACCGGAGGGTCGCTCGATGCGCACGACGTCGGCGCCGAGATCGGCGAGGATCATCGCCGCGTGCGGGGCCGGCCCGATACCGGCCATCTCGACGACCTTGAGCCCGCTCAGCGGTCCAGCCACATTTCCTCCACCTCACTCGGGTCCTCTGCGTGTCACCGTAAGCGCTCGGCGTCGCGGTCTCACAGTCCGCCGCGCGCGACCAGTTGGGACACGATGACGTTGCGCTGGATCTCGTTGGTGCCCTCGCCCACGATCATCAGGGGCGCGTCGCGGAAGTAGCGTTCGACGTCGAACTCGGTGGAGTAGCCGTAGCCGCCGTGCACCCGCACGGCGTTGAGCGCGACCTCCATGGCGACCTCGGAGCAGAACAGTTTGGCCATCCCGGCTTCCAGGTCCGAGCGCTCGCCCGAGTCGTATCTGTTCGCCGCGTGCAGCAGCAGCCTGCGGGCCGCGGTGAGCTTGGTGCCCATGTCGGCCAGGTGGTTGCCCACCGACTCGTGCTTCCAGATGGGCGTGCCGAACGCTTCGCGCTGCTGGGCGTAGCGCAACGCGTCGTCGAACGCGGCCCGTGCGACACCCGTGGCGCGCGCGGCCACCTGGATGCGGCCGATCTCCAGCCCGCGCATCATCTGCCCGAACCCGGCGCCCTCGACACCGCCCAGCAGCGCATCGGCGGGCACCCGGCAGTCGGTGAACGACAGCTCGCAGGTCTCGACGCCCTTGTAGCCGAGTTTCGGCAGGTCCCTCGACACCGTGAAGCCCGGCACCTTCTCCACCAGCAACACGCTGATGCCCTTGTGCGCGGGCGAGGCCGACGGGTCGGTCTTGCACAGCAACGCCACCAGCCCGGCGCGGCGGGCGTTGGAGATCCAGGTCTTGGAGCCGTTGATCACATAACCCCCGGAACCCCCGGCGTCGCGCGCGGCGACGGTGCGCATCGCCTGCAGGTCCGAACCGCCGCCCGGCTCGGTCAGCGCCATCGTGGCGCGCAGCTCTCCGGTGGCCATGCGCGGCAGGTAACGCGCCTTCTGCTCCTCGGTCCCGTAGTCGAGCAGCAGCTTCGACACCACCGTGTGACCGCCCATCGCCCCGGCCAGGCTCATCCAGCCCCGGGCGAGCTCCTCGGTGACCAGCGCGTAGCACGGCGTCGACACCCGAACCTCACCATAAGGCTCCGGGATCGCCAGCCCGAAGACACCGAGCTGCTTCATCTGCTCGATCAACGCCTCCGGATAGGTGTTCGCGTGCTCCAGCTCCCTGACCACCGGGCGGACCTCGTTGTCCACGAAATCCCGCACCGTCTCCACGATCGCCCGCTCATCGACATCCAGCTCAGCCATACTCACCGCCCCAACCCCCCCAACCGCACCGACGCCGTGGCATGACGCCCCTCAGCGGCGCTCGCCACCGCCAGTTCCGCGCCATCGTCGCCCGCGGGTCCGCCCGTGACCACGACCCGGTCGCCCGCGAACACGGGACGGCGCAGCCGGAAGCTCAGCGACGCCACCGGCCGGGAGGTGTTGCGCCGCACCAGCTCCAGCATCAGCACCGCCAGCAGCGGCCCGTGTACCACGAGCCCCGGATAGCCCTCGACCCCGGTGGCGTAGGGGAGGTCGTAGTGGATGCGGTGCGTGTTGGCGGTCAGGGCGCTGAACCGGAACAGCACAGTGGGATCGGTCGCGGGGGTGAGCCGCCACGGCGCCTCGTCCGCGGGTGGCGGCTCGGTGGTGGTCGTGAACGCGCGGGGCGCGTCGTCGCCGCTGCGGTAGACGTAGTCGAGCTCCTCGGTGAGCCTGAGCTCGCCGCGCTGCCGGTACTCGGAGCGCACCGTCACGAATGCCAGTTCGCCGGTACGGCCGTGTTTCACGGTCTTCTCGGCCACAGTGGACACACGTTCGGTGTCGGCTCCCGTCTCGAGCGGGGTCGCGATGGTGAGCCTGCCGCCCGCGAACATGCGGCGGCGATCCGGGATGGGCGGCAGGAAGTGCCCGTCGAGGGGATGACCGTCCTCGCCGAGTTCACGCTGCGGCGGCCAGTCGAGGAAGTGCAGCCAGTGCCACAGCGGCGGCAGCTCCTCGCCCGCGTGCGCGGCGACGGGCTGGTCGAGCACCCCGGAGAGCGCGGCGACGGGCGCGGCGGCGACCACGCCGGTCTCGGCGCGCGGCTCCGGCCGCCAGTGCCGCAGGTACTGCTCGAGCGGGTCGGCCATCGATACCTCCGTGGAACCGTCGGACGTCGTCATCCGCCCTGCATTCTATAGAATCCTCGCGAGGCGGCGGAGTGAGCCCGGTCGCAGGGCCGCATAGAATATAGAAATGCCGACCGTCGCGAGAGATCCTGAACGGCCGGGCGCGCAGCCGCAGCGCCGCGCCGCGTTCGGCGGCAAACAGCAGCTCAGCGAACGGGTCGCCGCCTACGTTCGCGAGGGCATCATGGTCGGCCAGTTCCCCGCGGGCGAGTTCGTGCGCACCGAGCATCTCGCCGCGGAGCTCGGCGTGAGCCAGACCCCCGTGCGCGAGGCGCTCATGATCTTGCACAGCGAGGGTTCGGTGCGCTGGGAGCCCCGGCGCGGCTACCGGGTCGTGCCACTGACCCGCCGCGACGTCCAGGACCTCTTCCAGGTGCAGTCCTTCATCGCCGGTGAGCTCGCGGCCCGCGCCGCGGCCGGTCTCGACGACGCCGAGCTCGACCGGCTCGACGAGGTGCAGGCCCGGCTGGGCGTCGCGGAGCGGCGCGGCGACACCGAACTGGTCGACAGCCTCAACCACGAGATCCACCGCACCATCAACAAGGTCTCCGACTCGCTGCGCATGGCCTCCCTGCTGAACCTGACGGTGAGCTACGTGCCGCTGCGCTTCTTCGGCAGGATCGACGGCTGGGCCTCGGCGTCGGCACACGACCACGCGGCGATCTTCACGGCGCTGCGCGCCCGCGACGCCGACGCCGCGCGCGAGGCGATGCGGGGGCACATCCAGCACATCGGCGAGCTGCTCGTGGAGCACCTCGCGCGGCAGGGCATCCTCCGCTGATCCGCGAGCTCCTTAGCCGGGGGCCGCGGCTGCCGCGTTTGGCGACACCCTACAAAGCTGGGTCGCGGCACGTGGCGAGTCCGATCATTTGCGGACCCGCCGGTAACCGGAAGAGTACGAGGCAAGGTGCAGGCGACGGCCGCGAACCGGCCGTCGCCTTTCGTGATGCTCGTAGGTTGTGAGGTTTGCCGGTTTTGTTCAGTCGCATCGCCATCGTCAACCGGGGAGAGGCCGCGATGCGGCTGATCCACGCCGTCCGTGAGCTCAACGCGGAGGGCGGGCCGCGCCGGGAGACCGTCGCCTTCTACACCGATGCCGACCGCACCGCCACCTTCGTGCGGGAGGCCGACCACGCCTACCTGCTGGGCCCCGCGTCCGAGCGTCCGTACCTCGACCTCGCCGTGCTCGAGCGCGCGCTGGTCGAGAGCGGAGCCGACGCCGCGTGGGTCGGCTGGGGCTTCGTGGCCGAGGACCCGGCCTTCGCGGAGCTGTGCGCCCGGCTCGGTGTCACGTTCATCGGCCCCGACGCCGAGGCCATGCGCAAGCTCGGCGACAAGATCGGCGCGAAGCTCATCGCCGAGGAGGTCGGCGTCCCGGTGGCGCCGTGGAGCAGGGGAGCGGTCGAGAGCCTCGACGCCGCGCTGCTGGCGGCCAAGGAGATCGGCTACCCGCTGATGCTCAAGGCGACCGCGGGCGGTGGCGGGCGGGGCATCCGCGTCGTCACCTCCGACGACGAGCTGGCCGACGCCTACGAGCGCACCAGCCAGGAGGCAGCCCGCGCGTTCGGCAGCGGCGTCGTGTTCCTGGAGCGCCTGGTCACCGGCGCCCGCCACGTCGAGGTGCAGGTGATCGCCGACGGTCAGGGCACGGCGTGGGCGCTCGGCGTGCGCGACTGCTCGGTGCAGCGCCGCAACCAGAAGGTCATCGAGGAGTCGGCCTCGCCGCTGCTGAGCGAGGAGCAGACCCGCGAGCTCAAGGCCTCGGCCGAGCGGCTCGCCGTCGCGGTCGGCTACCGCGGCGCGGCCACCGTCGAGTTCCTGTACCACCCCGGGCAGAAGCTGTTCGCCTTCCTCGAGGTGAACACCCGCCTGCAGGTGGAGCACCCCATCACCGAGGCCACCACCGGCATGGACCTGGTGAAGGCGCAGCTGCACGTCGCCTCCGGTGGCGCGCTGACCGGCGAGATCCCGCGCGAGCTCGGCCACGCCGTGGAGGCCCGCCTCAATGCCGAGGACCCCGACCGCGACTTCGCGCCCGCCCCCGGCCGCATCGCGCTGCTCGGCCTGCCCGCGGGCCCCGGTATCCGGGTCGACACCGGCGTCAGCGAGGGCGACACGATCCCCGCCGACTTCGACTCCATGATCGCCAAGATCATCGCCTACGGCCGCGACCGGGACGAGGCGCTGGCCAGGCTCCGCCGCGCGGTCGCCGAGACCACCGTGCTCATCGAGGGCGGCGCCACCAACAAGAGCTTCCTGCTCGACCTGCTCGACCAGCCCGAGGTGATCGACGCCAGCGCCGACACCGGCTGGATCGACCGCGTGCGCGGCGAGGGCCGCCTCGTGTTGTCGCGCCACTCCGGCGTCGCGCTGGCCACCGCCGCGATCGAGGCATACGAGGAGGAGGAGCGCACCGAGCTGCAGCGCCTGCTGTCCACCGCGTACGGCGGCAGGCCGCAGGTCCAGCACGAGAGCGGCCGCCCGATCGACCTCAAGCTGCGCGGCGCGGGCTACCGCGTCACCGTGGCGCGCACCGGTCCCCGGCGTTTCCGGGTGTCCGTCGACGACGGAGCCGAGGCCCGTCCCGTCGACGTCGAGATCGACCGGTTCGACCCGCGCTCAGGCCAGGTCGCGGTCAACGGACGGCGGTTCCGGTTCGTCACCGGCACCCACGGCCCGATCCACCTCGTCGAGGTCGACGGCGTCACTCACCGCATCAGCCGCGACGAGGGCGGCGTCGTGCGCTCGCCCGCGCCCGCGCTCGTGGTGGCCACGCCCGTCGAGGTCGGCGCCGAGGTCGAGGCCGGTGCGCCGGTGCTCGTGCTGGAGAGCATGAAGATGGAGACGGTGCTGCGCGCGCCGTTCCGCGCGACGCTCAAGGAACGCCCCGTCTCCGTCGGCAGCCAGGTGGAGACCGGCGCGCCGCTGCTGCGCCTGGAGCCGCTCGCCGACGACGACGCCGAGGACAGCGCCGAGGCCGCGCCCGGAGCCGACCTGGAACTGCCGCTCGAGCCCGCTGGCGTCACGGCCCAGGACCGTGTGCGCCACGGCCTGGCCGATCTGCGCAGCCTGCTGCTCGGCTACGACGCCGACCCGCACGACAAGGGCCGTGTGCTGACGGACTACCTCGCCGCCAGGGCCGAGCTCGCCGAGCGTCCGGTCGGGGGCGAGGTGGAGCTGCTCCGCGTCTTCGCCGACCTCTCCGAGCTCACCCGCAACCGCCCCGCCGGCGAGGAGGAGCGCACCGACACTCGCGTGCACAGCGCACGCGAGTTCTTCCACACCTACCTGCAGAGCCTCGATGCGGAACGGGCCGGACTGTCGGACACGTTCCGCACCCGGCTCTCGCGTGTGCTCGCCTACTACGGCGTCACCGAACTGGAGCGCACCCCGGAGCTGGAGGACGCCGTCTTCCGGATCTTCCTGGCGCAGCAGCGCTCCGCGTCCGACGTGGTGGTGGTGACGACTCTGCTGCAGCAGTGGCTCACCGAGCCCGCGCCGGGCCCGGCCGTGCGCGAGGCCGTCGGCCAGGCGCTGGAACACCTCATCGTCGCCACGCAGCTGCGGTTCCCCGTGGTCGGCGACCTGGCGCGCAGCCTGGTGTTCCGCTGGTTCGCCCAGCCGATGCTGCGCCGCAACCGCGCGCAGATCTACGCGGGCGTGCGCAAGCACCTGAGCCACCTCGACGAGCACCCGGGCGCGCCCGACCGCGAGGAGCGCATCGCCGAGATGGTGGCGAGCCCCGAACCGCTGGTGCGCGTGCTCGCTCAGCGCATCGGCAGGCCGGGCGCGGACCAGGGCCCGTTGCTGGAGGTGCTGAGCCGCCGGTACTACCACAGCCGCAGGCTCGAGAACGTCCGCAGCGTCACGGCTGCGGGCCGGTCGTGCGTCACCGCCGAGTTCGACCTCGACGACAGCAGGCTGCGGCTGGTGGCCACCGCCACCGACTTCGCGGAGCTGACCGACGCGCTGCAGGCCGTGGGCGAGGTGGCGGGCGAGGGCACGTCGCCCGCGTCGCTCGTGGCCGACATCTACCTCACGTGGGCGGAGCAGCCCTCCGACGTCGACGCGATGTCGGCGCGGCTGCGCGAGGTGCTCGCCTCGGTGCCGCTGCCCGGGCAGGTGCGGCGCATCACGGTGAGCGCCGCGGGCAGTGGCGGAGCGGCGATGCACCACCACTTCACGTTCCGGCCGTCGGCGGAGGGCCTCACCGAGGAACGCCTCATCCGCGGACTGCACCCGCTCATCGCACAGCGGCTGCAGCTCACGCGCTGGCAGAACTTCGACCTCACCCGGCTGCCGTCGGCGGACGAGGAGGTGTACCTGTTCCGGTGCGTCGCCCCGCAGAACCAGTCGGACGAGCGCCTCGTCGCGATGGCCCAGGTGCGGGACCTGACGCCGCTGCGGGACTCCGAGGGCCGGGTCCTCGCCCTGCCCGCGGTCGAGGGCACGCTCGACGCCTGCCTCGACGCGATCAGGAAGGTGCAGGCGCGGCGTCCGGCGAAGAAGCGCTTCGACACCAACCGCGTCCTGCTCTACGTGTGGCCGCCGAGCGAGCTGACGATGGACGAGCTCAAGGCCATCGCCCGCCGCGTGCTGCCCACCACCGCGGGCGCGGGCCTGGAGGAGGTGCTTCTCCTCGGCCGCCAGCGCGACGCCGAGACCGGTGAGCTCGCCGACATCGCGGTGCGGATCTCCTACCACGTCGGCTCCGGCGTGCGCGTGAGCGTGGACGAGCCGCCCACGGAGCTCATCGCGCCGCTCGACGACTACGGCCAGAAGGTGCTGCGCGCGCGGCGCCGCGACACCGTCTACCCGTACGAGCTCACCGGGATGCTCGCCGGTCGCGACGGGGAGTTCACCGAGTACGACCTCGACGACACCGGCGTGCTCGCAGAAGTGGACCGGCCCAAGGGACAGAACAAGGCCGGCATCGTCGCGGGCGTGATCACCACGCCGACGCCGCGCCACCCCGAGGGCGTCACGCGCGTGGTGCTGCTGGGTGACCCGACCAAGGCGCTGGGCGCACTGTCCGAACCGGAATGCGCGCGGGTGATCGCCGCACTGGACCTCGCCGAGCGGCTGCGGGTGCCGGTCGAGTGGTTCGCCATCTCGGCCGGTGCGCGCATCGCGATGAACTCCGGCACCGAGAACATGGACTGGGTGGCGGCGGCGCTCAAGCGCATCGTCCACTTCACCCAGGACGGCGGCGAGATCAACGTCGTGGTGGCGGGTATCAACGTCGGCGCCCAGCCGTACTGGAACGCCGAGGCCACGATGCTCATGCACACCAAGGGAATCCTGGTGATGACACCGGACTCCGCGATGGTGCTGACCGGCAAGCAGTCGCTGGACTTCTCCGGCGGAGTGTCGGCCGAGGACAACTACGGCATCGGCGGCTACGACCGCGTGATGGGCCCCAACGGTCAGGCGCAGTACTGGGCTGCCGATCTCGCCGGTGCGCGGGACGTGCTGATGTCGCACTACGACCACACCTACGTCGCGCCGGGGGAGAGCGCCCCGCGCCGGGCGCCGAGCACCGACCCGCACGACCGGGACGTGTCGGACTTCCCGCACAACGTGGTGGACAGCGACTTCACCACCGTGGGCCAGATCTTCTCGCCCGAGTTCAACCCCGACCGCAAGAAGGCGTTCGACATCCGGACCGTGATGCGCGCGGTCGCCGACCAGGACCACCCCGTCCTGGAGCGCTGGGCCGGGATGGCCGACGCCGAGACCGCGGTGGTGCAGGACGTGCACCTGGGCGGTTATCCGGTGTGCCTGCTGGGGATCGAGTCGAGGTCGGTGCCGCGCCGCGGCTTCCCGCCCACCGACGGCCCCGACACCTACACCGCGGGCACCCTGTTCCCGCGCTCGTCCAAGAAGGCGGCGCGTGCGATCAACGCGGCGAGCGGCAACCGGCCGCTCGTGGTGCTGGCGAACCTGTCCGGGTTCGACGGTTCTCCCGAGTCCATGCGCAAGCTCCAGCTGGAGTACGGCGCCGAGATCGGGCGCGCGATCGTGAACTTCTCCGGTCCCATCGTGTTCTGCGTGATCTCGCGCTACCACGGTGGCGCGTTCGTGGTGTTCTCCAAGGCGCTCAACCCGGCGATGACCGTGCTGGCCGTGGACGGGTCGTTCGCGTCGGTGATCGGTGGCGCGCCCGCGGCGGCGGTCGTGTTCGCGGGCGACGTCAACACGCGGACGGCGGGCGACGAGCGCGTGCGGGAGCTCGAGGCACGCGTCGCCGAGGCGAGCGGAGGGGAGCGGGCCGTGCGCAGCGCCCAGCTCGCCGACGTCCGGGCCTCGGTGCGGGCCGAGAAGCTGGGCGAGGTGGCCACAGAGTTCGACGGCGTGCACAGCATCCGGCGAGCCGTCGAGGTCGGCTCCGTCGACGCCGTGATCCGGCCGCAGGACCTGCGCCCGGAGATCATCGCCGCCGTCGAGCGCGGGTCTGACCGGGTGATGCGCGGTGACGGCAGAATGAAGGTATGACGACTGAGGCTCCCGCGACGTTCGACGACCTCGCCGGACGGTTGCACCGCACCCTGCCGGAGCTGTCGCGCTCGCACCGGCTGCTCGCCGAGCGAGTGCTGGCGGATCCGGAGGGCGTCGCGTTCATGACCGTGTCCGACCTCGCGTCGGCCGTGGGCGTGAACGAGGCGACCGTGGTGCGCTTCGCCACGGCGGCGGGGTTCAAGGGCTTTCCCGAGCTCAAGCGGGTGTGCCGGGAGCGGCTGCGCGAGCAGGCGCAGCTGCTCCGCCGGTTCGACAGCCTCGAGCAGCGGGCCGGCGACGCCGAGGGCGGGCTGCCCCGCCACGCCGCCGAGCTGGACGCCGCCAACATCGCGAGGACGTTCGCGCGGCTGGACGGGGGGAGCTGGGACGCGACGGTGCGCCTGCTCGCCGAGGCGCCGCGCATCCACGTGCTGGGCCTGCGCAAGTGCCACGCC
Organism: Prauserella cavernicola; assembly: GCF_016595675.1. Lineage (GTDB taxonomy): Bacteria > Actinomycetota > Actinomycetes > Mycobacteriales > Pseudonocardiaceae > Prauserella_A > Prauserella_A cavernicola. The sequence goes on from NZ_JAENJH010000001.1 coordinate 78,348, forward strand.
CCGGCGTACCTGCTCGGCTACCTCCTGCGCATGGTGCGGGAGGAGGCCGAGACGATCACCGGGGAGGCCGGGTCGCTGGCCGACAGTCTGCGCCGGGTGCGCGAGGGCGACGCGTTCGTGGCGATCTCGATTCACCGCTACAGCGCCGACACGGTCCGTGCCACGGAGTGGGCCAGCAAGCGCGGCGCCCGGTGCGTGGCGCTGACGGACAACGCGTCGTCACCGTTGGTACCGCTGGTGGAGCAGGCGTTCTTCGTCGACGCGGCCGGCCCGTCGGTGCTGCGGTCGGTGACGGCGTTCACCGCGCTGGTGCAGGCGCTCGTGGCGGGTGTCGCCCAGGTGCTGGGTCACGAGGTGCGCGACACCCTGTTGCAGGACGAGGCGCTGTTCGACGAGTTCGGCGTGTACGAGCAGCGCGGCTGACACGGCAGACGCCGACGGGCCCCACCGCTGTGGCGGCAGGGCCCGTCGGCTCCGGCTCAGGTGGTGGTCTGGTGCTCGGAGTCGGGGTCGGTCTCCCCGGCGAGCGCGTTAATGCGCCGCTCCTCGCGGATCGAGCGGATCGCCGCCGTGAGGCCGATGGCCCACAGCACGCCGACGGCGGTGAGCACGACCGTGCTGAGCGTGGTGTCCGCGTCGAACTCGCTGAGCAGTGTCCTGCTGTTGGTGAACACGATGAGCCCACCGGCCGCCGCGCCGAGAATGCGAGGCGGCATTTTGCGGACCAGCCACGCGGCCAGCGGGGCGGCCAGGATGCCACCGATCATCAGCCCGGCGACCACGGTGTAGTTCAGCTCGTCCTCCTCCGACAGCGCGAAGAGGAAGCCGATGCTGGCGGCCAGTGCCACGATGAACTCGGAGGTGTCGACCGAACCGACCACCTTGCGCGGTTCGAGCCTGCCGGAGGAGAGGAGGGTCGTGGTGGCGACCGGGCCCCAGCCGCCGCCACCGCTGGCGTCGACGAAGCCGGCCACCAGGCCGAGCGGCGCGAGCATGCGCGCGCCGGGACGTTTCGAGGTGATCAGCTTGCCGAGCTTGAGGAACGCGAACCGGATGAGCACGTACAGGCCGAGCACGAGCAGGATCGTGGTGATCCAGAGCGTGGCCCCCTCGGTGGACAGCGAGGTCAGCACGTACGCGCCGAGCACCGCGCCGATCGCGCCCGGCAGCGCGAGAATGCCCACCGTGCGCCAGTCGATGTTGCGGAACTTCCAGTGGGAGATGCCGGAGGCCAGTGACGTGCCGACCTCGGCGAGGTGGACCGCGGCCGAGGCCACCGCGGGCACGGTGCCCACGGCGATGAGCGTCGTGGTCGCCGTCACGCCGAACGCCATCCCGAGCGACCCGTCGACGAGTTGCGCGAGAAAACCGGCGAGTCCGAACAGCAGGAGTGTTTGCATGCTGACCTCAGGATCGAAGGAAGCCGCGCGCTCAGGGCCGCGGCGAGGGCGGGATGGGTGTCAGAAAGCGCGGCACAAAGCCGAACAAACCCACAACAGATCGATGTGCCGACGTTCAACAAGCACGGTCGGATGCCCTCCCATGTCCCCGATCGTGGCAGACGCCCAAGGGCTGGTCCACCATTTCTCACCATTTGAAAGGAACGCCACTGAATCGCTTTTTGTAACCCCATGAAAATAAGTACGCCTCGTGTCCCGGGTATCGGAACGGTTTGACAGCACGGCGCCTGGCATATTGATTTCATCCCAGAAGAAAGCGAGGTTGGGTGTGGCGAAGAGGTTGCCTGCGGCCGTCCGCGACGTCCCGGGAGCGGGTGGGGTCCGGGAGTCCAACGCGGCGGCGGTGCTGGGTGCGATCAGGACCGACGGTCCGCTCTCGCGTGCGGCGATCGCACGGCGGACGGGCCTGAGCATGCCGACCGTGAGCCGCCAGGTGAGCGCGCTCGCGGAGCTGGAACTCCTGCGCGAGGTCTCCGGTCTGCCGCCCACGCGCGAGGTCGGCAGGCCCACGGTTCCGGTGGACCTCAACGACGACGTCATCGCCGCCTGCGGCGTGCACATCGGCATCACCACCACCACCTACGGCCTCACCAACCTGCGCGGCGGTCTGCTCGGCAGTGAGCGCATCGCGACTCCCTCGGGCGACCCCGAGGACGTGCTCGCCAAGATCGCCGACGAGGTCGGCGCGTTCCTGCAGGGCTGGCCGGAGCGCACGATCATCGGCGTGGGCCTCGCCATTGGTGGCCAGGTCGACGCCGAGCACGGCCTGCTGCACCACGGCCCGCTTGGCTGGAACGGCGTGCCCGCCCGCGCGGTGCTGGAGCGCGCCACCGGACTTCCCGTGCACCTCGACGGGCACGTGCCCGCGATGGCCAGCGCCGAGCTGCTGTTCGGCTCCGCGGGCCGCGCCCAGAGCTCGCTGTACTTCTACGCACGCGAGATGGTCGGTGTCGCGATCGCCGTGGACGGCGTCCTGCACCGGGGTCCGGGGCAGTCCGGCAGCATCGCCCACCTGCCCGTCGGCGGCGCCGTGCCCTGCTCGTGCGGCCGTACCGGCTGCCTCGAGGCGACCGTCGCCGAGCGCGCGGTAGTGGAGCAGGCCGTGCATGCCGGGGTGATCGCCGAACCGGACTTCCGGCTGCTCCTGGCCGCCGCCGAGTCCGGCGACCCCGAGGCCGATCGCATCCTCGCCGAGCGCGCCAGGGCGCTGGGCCGGGCCGTGGCCCTCGTCCGCGACGTCGTCAACCCCGACCTGGTGGTCCTGGGCGGGCAGGCCGTCACCGACGCGCCGGCCTACCTCGGTGAGCTGTTGAACGCCTTCGCCGACGCCAGCGCCCTGCCGGGCGCCGACCTCGTCGAGGTGACCAAGTTCGGTCCCGATGTGCAGGCCATGGCGGCGTGTACCGGATTGCTCACCGAGCTCTACGCCCACCCGCTCTCGATTCTCGGGGCATAGCCGGCGCCATTCTTTTCAGGGTGATTGCAAATATGCTGAAATGAATTGCCGGATTTTCGAGTGTGTGCGGTTGTCGCCGCGTGGTGCCGACGAGAAACCTCCGCCCGAAAAGTCCGAAACCGGCTCCCGCCGATGCCGGGAAAACGCCCGACCATTCCGGCGCGATCCGGGCACCCGGCCCTGCCACCCGCGAGTCCCCCGCCCGGGACGTCGAGTTGCCCGCTCGGGCACGCGAGTTGCCCGTTCCCGCGCCGAGGTGCCCGCTCGGGACCCGGGCTGTCGGCGCCGACGGGCGAGCGCCGGACTCGCGGACCTGAGGGGGCAACTCGCGTGCTTGGGCGGGGGACTCGCGCACCCCGGCGGGGGACTCGCGGGCCTGAGTGGGGGACTCGCGCGCCCCGGCGGGGGACTCGCGGGCCCGTGCGGGGGACTCGCGTGGGGTTACAGGCCGTAGGACTTGCCGATGATGTCTCGTTGGATCTCGCTCGTGCCGCCGTAGACCGTCGACACCACCGTGGAGCGCAGGAGCGACTCCATGCCGTACTCCGTGGCGTAGCCGTACCCGCCGAGCATCTGCATCCCGTCCAGCGCCATCGCCTTGGCGAACTCGGTGGCCTTGAGCTTGGCCATCGACGCCTCGCGGGCGAACAGCGTGTCCGGGGCGGCGTCGATGCGCTCGGCGACGTCGTGCACGAGCAGGCGCGTGCACTCCAGTTCGGTCGCGTGATCGGCGAGCCGGTGCCGCAGCGCCTGGAACGACCCGACCGGGCGGCCGAACTGCTCCCGTTGGCGCACGTAGGCCACGGTGTCGTCGAAGGCCCTGCGCGCGGTGCCGAGCATCACCGCCGCGAGGATCATGCGCTCGGTGTTGAGGCCGGTCATGAGCTGCGGCCATGCTTTGCCCTCGGTGCCGACCACGGCGTCCTCGCCGAGTTCACAGTCGGTGAAGAACAGGTCGTTGACCTCCTTGCCGCCCATCGTGTCGATGCCGCGGACGGTCAGCCCCTCGGCGTCGGCGGGCACGGAGAACATCGTCAGCCCCTCGTGCTTGCCGCCCTCGCCGGACGTGCGTGCCACGAGCAGGATGTGCTTGGCGATGTGGGCGTTGGAGCACCAGGTCTTCTGGCCGTTGACCACCCAGCCGCCGCCCTCCCGCTGCTCCGCCCGGCAGGTCAGCGCCCCGACGTCGGAGCCCGCGCCCGGCTCGGACATCGAGATGGAGAGCACCTCACCGTCGAGGAAGTCGGTGAGCACGCGCCGCCGCTGTTCGTCGCTGCCGAACTTCTCGTACGTCGCCGCCGTGATCACCGAGGTCGCGAAGCCGCCCATCGGCGCGCGGTGGTAGGCCGTGGTCTCGAGGAACAGCACGAGGTCGCGCATGCCGCGGCCCGCGCCGCCCTCGGACTCGGCGGTCGCGATGCCGAGCCACCCGAGCGCGGCCAGCTTGCGGTAGAAGCCGTCGTCGTGCGGACGCTGTGGCGTGCCGGCCAGCTCCCGGCTGCAGAAGTCGCCCACGGCCTCGACGAGGTCCCGCTGATCCTGGGTGAGGGTGCTGCTCACTGCTGTCCTTCCTGGTCGTAGAGCGAGGCGATGTCGGTGGCATAGCGGTCGGCGATCACGCGGCGTTTGAGCTTGAGCGTCGGGGTGAGCTCGCCGGTCTCCGGCGTCCACGGCTCGGCGAGCACCGAGTAACGCTTCACCTGTTCCGGCCGCGACAGCTCGCCGTTCGCGGCCTCGACGGCGCCGTCCAGTTCGGCCCGCACGTCGGGGTGCGCGGCGAGTTCACCGAGGTCGGTGGTCTCGAGGCCGCGGGCCTTCGCCCACGCGGGCGCGGCCTCGTCGTCGAGGGCGAGCAGTGCGGTGAGGTAGGGCCGCCGGTCGCCGATCACCGCCGCGTAGCCGATCAGCGGGTGGGCGCGCAGCAGGCCTTCCGCCCTGCTCGGGGCGATGTTCTTGCCGCTGGCGGTGATGATCAGCTCTTTCTTGCGGTCGGTGATGCGCAGAAAGCCGTCATCGTCGATGGTGCCGATGTCGCCGGTCGCGAGCCAGCCGCCCGCGTCGGTGTCCGGCTCGACCCTGCCGTCGGCGTCGAGATAGCCGGGGAACACCAGGGGCCCGCGCACCTCGATCTCGCCGTCCTCGGCCAGCCGCAGCTCCATGCCCGGCACCGGCATGCCGACCGTGCCCGCCCGGTAGCGGTCGACGAACGTGGTGGTGGCGGCGCCGGTGGTCTCTGACAGGCCCCACACCTCCATGATCGTGATGCCCAGGCTGCCGAAGAACTCCAGTACCGACGCCGGGATGGGCGCCGCGCCGCTGCCGAAGCGGGTGGCCTGGTCCAGGCCGAGCTGCTCACGCAGCGGCCGCAGCACTCCGGCGTCTGCCTGCTCGTAGGCCGACGCGAGTTCGGCGGGCGGTTCGCTGCCGTCGGCCTTGATCGCGTAGACGCGGGCGGCGACGTCGCGGGCCTTGTCGATCGGCGCGCGGTTCTCCTCCGGCAGTGAGCCGAGAATGGCCTGGATGCCGGCCGCCATCTTCTCCCACACCCTCGGCACACCGAAGAACCCGTGCGGGCGCACGGCTTTGAGCGTGGGCAGCAGCTGGGTCTGGTCGGGACACACGGTGACGTGCGCGGCCGAGAACACGGGAAGGTACATGCCCAGCACGCGTTCGGCGACGTGGGCCAGCGGCAGGTAGGCCACCAGCCGCGGGTTGGGCTCGACCGGGTTGAGCAGTTCCTGTGCGGCGGCCTGGTAGAGCACGTTGGCGTGGCTGAGCACCACGCCCTTGGGTGCGCCGGTGGTGCCGGAGGTGTAGATCATCGTCACCGGGTCGGCTGCCCGCACGGCGTCGGTCCAGCGCTCGAGCTGCGCGCGGTCGCCGCGGTGCAGTTCGGCACCGCCGAGCATCAGGTCGTCGTAGCCGACGAAGCGCGCGTCGCCCCCGGGGGCCACGGCCCCGTCGAGCACCACTACCGCGCGCAGTGCGGGCAGCGAGTCGAGCACGGGACGCCAGCGGCGCAGCTGGGCCTCGCCCTCCAGCACGACGACGGTCGCGGCGCTGTGGGTGGCCACGTGCCGGATCTGCTCGGTGCTGAGCGTGGCGTAGGTCGTGCAGGGCAGCGCGCCGAGGTGCGTGGCGGCGAAGTCCGCGATCCAGTGCTCCGGGCGGGCCGAGACGTCGATGAGCATGCGGTCGCCGGGGCCCAGCCCGGCGGCCCGCAGGCCGTGGGCGGCCGCGGCCACGGCGTCGCGCAGTTCCGCCCAGCTCGTCGTACGTCCCGAGCCGGTGAGGGCCGGGGCGTCGCCGTGCTCCTCGGCGTTGCGGCGGATCAGCGACGGGATCGTCCACGTGCCCGCGCTCTCGCGCACCTGGGCTGCGGTGGTCACAGAAGTGCTCCTCTCACAACGGCATTCGGGGATCGAGGATCGACGCGCTCCCGCGACGCGATCCCGTGGGTGAATCGGCATTCGCGTCGGATGCTCGTCGCGTGAGCACCCGTGGCAGGGACCCGGCTCCCGCTGATCACCCTCGGTAGATGGCGATCCACAGTGGACATTAAGTGCGTCAAGGTCGCCGCATCGACCGCCTGGCGAACGCGGTCTGCGCGAGGTTCTTCGCCGCATCTCATGGATTCCGGCCAACGTCCTGGGGGAGTGGCACGGCACGAAGCGTCCGTCATTTCCGCTCCGGTGCCCGGCGTCCTGGGGCCCGGCCGGGTGTGGTGCCGTCGTCCATCGCCGCCTCCGTGCGCCAGCGCCGTTGCGAATCTTGATTAACCTAGCGTTCTGACACCGGTCGTTGTCAAGCCTGCGGCGACCTCAGCGGGGTAGAGTCCGATTCACCGGTCAGCAACGACGGAGCACGGCGGAGGTCATGCGATGAAGCAGCCGCAAGCGCGTCCCACCGCGTCGCGGCGTCGTCGGAGTGACCGCAAATCGCAACTCGCCACCATCGCCGCCGAGCTGTTCTGCGAGCGCGGCTACTACACCGTGGGCCTCAGTGAGATCGCGACCGAGGCCGGCATCACCGGCCCGGCGATCTACAAACACTTCCGCAACAAGCAGGCGATCCTCGCGCACGCGGCCGCCGAGATCTCCGGTGCGATCGACACGGTGCTGGCGGACGTGCCGTCGGACGGCGCGCCGTGGGAGCGGATCGACCGCGTGGTGCGCGACCTGTGCGCGCTCGTGGTCGAGCGGCGGCACGGCGTGCAGCTCTACCAGTGGGAGCGCCGGTACCTCGACGAGCCCGAGCACGCCCGGTTCACCGCGACCATCACGGCGCTCGTGGCCAGGGTCGCCGACCTGCTGGGCGAGGCCCGGACCCATCTGCCCGCCGCCGACCGCACCACACTGGCGGCCGCGGCGTGCAGCGCGATCGCGAGCCTGTCGACCCACCGCACCCAGATCTCGCCCCGGGCGGCGTCGGCGGGCCTGCGCTCCCTCGCACTCGGCGTGCTGGCGACAGGTCTGCCGCCGCGGCTCACCGGCGCGGTGACCGAACCACCGCACCCCGGCGAGCTCGGCGAGTTCGTGACCCGGCGGGAACGGCTGCTGGTCTCCGCGCTGCGGCCCTTTCGGGAACGCGGGTTCCACGCGGTCACCATGGACGACATCGGCGCCGCGGCCGGCATCGGCGGGTCCAGTGTGTACCGCCACTTCCCGAGCAAGGCGGACCTGCTGGCCGCCGTCTACTACCGCGCCGCCGAGCGGCTCGCCGTCGCCACGAGCACGGCCATCGAGGGCGCGCGGGAACCCGGCGAGGCGCTGCGCGGGCTCGTCGACGCCTACGTCGGGTACGCCTACGGCGACAGTGACCTCGCGGCGGTGTACCTGTCGGAGTACGGGAACCTGCCCGCGGACGACCGGCGCGCGCTGCGGAAGGTGCAGCGCGAGCACGTCGAGCAGTGGGTGCGGTTGGTGGTGGCGGTGCGGGAGGACACGCACGCCGCGTCGGCGCGGCTGGCGGTGCACGCGGCGCTGAACATCGTGCACGACCTCTCGATGGCCCGGCGCAGGCACGCCGACGCCGACCAGCTCAAGCATCTGGTCTTCGCCGCGCTCGCCGCCTAAGGCCGCTGCCCGAACAGCAGCTCCGCGGCCGCCCGGAAGACCTCCTCGGGCGGGCGCCGCCCGGCGAGCCGGCCGAGGTTGTCCCCGCGCCACAGGCTCGCGAACCCGTGGGCGAGTGACCACGCCGCGATGGTCGCGAGCTCGGTGTCCTGCCCGCGCCGGTCCGCCGGTACCGCGGCGACACCCGCGCGCAGCAGGCCACCGGTGCGTTCCTGGGCCGCCAGCAGTTCCGGGGAGTCGCGACGGTGCAGGTCGGGGCGGAACATCACCTCGAAGTGGGCGGGATGCTGGAGTGCGAAGCGCACGTAGCGCACCCCGAGCTCCTGCAGCTGCGCCGGTCCCGCGTCGAGCACGTCGGCGAAGGCGTCGCCGAGCAACTCGTGACCTTCCACCGCCAGCGCGGTGAGCACCCCGGCCTTGTCCGTGAAGTGGTGCGCGGGCGCGGCGTGCGAGACACCGGCGCGGCGAGCGAGGTCGCGCAGGCTGAGCGAGCCCGGCCCCTCGGTGGTGATCACGTCGATGGCGGCGTCGAGCACGGCGCGCCGGAGGTCGCCGTGGTGGTACGAGCGGGCTCCGGGCATGGCGGCATCGTACCCGCGATCTTGGCATCGACTAGTTGGTGCCCGGGGCCGGGTCAGCAGGCGGGCGCGCTCGCGTCGTCCGGGTCGAGCGCGTTGAACACCAGCCGGTGGACCGCTGGATCGAAGGCGACTCCGACGTGCTCGGTGAGCCTGCCAGGGCAGCTGTCCTGCAGGGTCTGGTTGTCGACGTTCGGCGCGGATTCGAGGTACGAGGACGTGTACGGCGTCACCACCTCGTCGAGCGTCGTGGCGATCACGGTGTAGTCCACGGCGGGGTCGGTTTCGCCGCCCGCGTTGAGCTCGGTCAGGAAGTCCGAGCCCGCGAACTGCTGCCGGCACGCCGTGCACAGCACGTCGACCAGGTCGGAAGGGAACACGCCCAGCAGGGCACTGAGCCCGAGCAGTGTGGTGCCGTGGTTGGACGGCGCCAGCGCCACGAGCGTACCGACCTTCTCCGCACCGCCGAGGTTCTTGAGGTAGTAGCGCGGCATCATCCCGCCCTGCGAGTGGCCGACCAGGTCCACCTCGTCGGCGCCGGTCGCGGCGAGCACCTCGTCGACGAACCCGGCCAGCTGCCCCGCCGACGTCGGGATGTCGCCCGTCGCCTGGATGACGTTGCCGGGCGTGCCGCCGTAGTTCAGCGCGAAGACGCAGTACCCCTGATCGGCCAGCCGCGGCGACAGCGACAGCCAGTTGTTGAACCGGTTCGCGAAGGTCCCGTGCACCAGTACCACCGGGTTCGGGTGCTCCTCGCCGGGGCGGCACGAGAAGTCGTTGGCGCCGGGCGGTGGTGCGGTGGGGTCCAGCAGCGACTGCTCGAACGCGGAGCCGAAGTCCTGCTCCTGCTCCTCCTCCGCCGCGCCGGTTGTCGCGGCTCCGATCAGGAAAAGGGCGGTGAGCGTCAAGGCCGTCAGCGCTCGGCGGAGGGACTGCGCCGTTCTCGTCATCGAGCCACCTCGCTCGTCGGGGCCGGGCACGTCGTCCGAGAATCGGTGACGCGTCGTGTCGAGTTCAATACCCCGTCCGGGTGGAGCGAGATCGGCTCACGCGACGGCGAGCTGAGTGGTCAGCAGTTCCCGGCCCGTCTCCGTGAGCTCCGCGGGCACGCGCTGGCCGGTGCCGCCGGGTCCGGCCGGGCGGATGAGCCCGTCATGGCTGAGCGCGTGCGCGGTGAACTGGTCGCAGCATGGCACGCCGTCGATGAACAGGTCGGGCTCGCTGCTGCACGTGAGCTGCGCGCGCCCGGAGGCGACGGCGCGGAGCATGGCCAGTGACCGGCGGTTCGCGGAGATCATGTCGGGCTCCTTCCGGATTCCTCTACTCCTATGTCGAGCGAGGCGCCCGAAATTCGACACCGTCGGCGAAGCGCGTTCAGTTCTGTTGTGCGGCCAGATAGGACTCGAGGCCGTCGAGCACGCGCTGCACGCCGAAGTCGAGGTCGAGGTCGATGCCCTCGCCGGAGTCTCCGGAGGCCGCGAAGCCCCCTCGGCCGACCAGCGCGGTGAGCGTGGGGAAGCGCTGGGGGTCGACGAACTCGCGCAGCGTGGTCTCGTAGCCGGTCTGGGCCTCTTCGGTGGTGACGTTCGACTGTGCGCGCGCTCCGCTGATGTCGATCTCGAGCAGCGCCATCTGGCGGACCGCGCCCATGAGGAACATGACGGTGGCGACGAGTTCGTCGTCGGCCAGCCCGGCATGGGCGAGCGGTCGCAGTGCGGCCTCGAACCACGCGAGCTGTCCCGGACCCGAGGGCGGGCCGCTGACCTGGACGCGCAGGCTCCACGGATGGCGCAGGTACACGGCCCACAGCTCGCGCACCCACACCTGGATCTCGTCGCGCCAGTCCCGCACCTCGCCGGTGAAGCGTGGCGGGTCGCCCGCCGCGCGGTCGAGCATCACCTCGACCAGCTGGTCCTTGCCCGGCACGTAGCGGTACAGCGACATCGTCGTGTAGCCGAGCTCGGCGGCCAGCCGCTGCATCGAGAGGCCGTCGAGACCGTCGGCATCGGCGATCGCGATGGCGGTGGTGGCGATCTGGTCCAGCGTCAGCTTGGGCTTGGGGCCGCGGCTCGGCCGCTGCGCCCCGTTCCACAGCAGTTCGAGGCGTTTCCTCGGATCGGTCGTCATCACACCCCAACTCGTCGTGCTTGACGCCCATCCTAGAACTGTGTATCACTTACACAAAACCGCGTATGCGATACACAGTTATGGAGAGGGGTGCCGGATGGATCCGGGACACGCGATCGACGTCCGGGGATTGCGCAGGTCCTTCGGCGAGGTGGACGTGCTCAAGGGCATCGACCTGCGGGTGGAGCGCGGGAGCCTCGTCTCGCTGCTCGGCCCGAACGGCGCGGGCAAGACGACGACCGTGCGGATTCTGAGCACGTTGCTAGAACCGGGTTCGGGCGTGGCGCGGGTCAACGGCTTCGACGTCGCGACGCAGGCGGCGCGAGTGCGGGCCTCGATCGGGCTTACCGGGCAGCAGACCGCCGTGGACGACCTGCTCAGCGGCTACGAGAACCTGGTGCTGATGGGCAGGCTGTTCCGCCTGGGTGCGGGTTCGGCGCGCAGGCGCGCCCGCGAGCTGCTCGAGCTGTTCGACCTGGCCGCCGCGGGCCGCAGGCAGGTCAAGACCTACTCCGGCGGCATGCGCCGCAGGCTCGATCTCGCGATCAGCCTCGTCACCGCACCGCCGGTGCTGTTTCTCGACGAGCCCACCACCGGCCTCGATCCCCGCAGCCGCGGGGACGTGTGGACGACGGTGCGGGGGCTGCTCGCCGACGGCGTGACGGTGCTGCTCACGACGCAGTACCTCGAGGAGGCCGACCAGCTCGCCGACCGTGTCGTGGTGATCGACGGCGGCGCGGTCGTCGCGGACGGCACACCCGCCGAGCTCAAGCGGCAGGTCGGCGCCGAACGGCTCGAGCTCACCTTCTCCGACGCCGGTGCGCTCGCCACCGCCCACCGCGTGCTCACCGCCGACCGCCCACGCGGCGACGGTGATCTCACCCTGAGCGTGCCCGTCGAGCACGCCAAGGACATCAAGCGGGTGCTCGACCAGCTCGCCGGGTCCGGGGTGGAGCCAGGCGAGCTCTTCGTCGCCAAGCCCACGCTCGACGACGTGTTCCTGACCCTGACCGGACAGACCGCCACCGGAGGCGCCCGATGACCACCGTCCCCGCCGACGTGCGGCGATCCTCGCTGTACTGGGCCGTCAACGACTCCCGGGTGCTGATCGGCCGCTGCCTGCGCCACATCGCGCGCAGCCCCGAGCAGCTCGTGCTGATGCTGTTTCTTCCGGTCATGCTGCTGGTGATGTTCCGTTACCTCTTCGGAGGCGCGATCGACACCGGCGACGTCACCTACGTCAACTATGTGATCTCCGGGATCGTCGTGGTGGCGGTGATGGTCAACACCACCGCCACGAGCGTCGCGGTGTGTCACGACATGCTCGAGGGCATCGTCGAACGGTTCCGCTCGATGCCGATGCGGGGCACGGCCGTGCTCGTCGGCCACGTCGCCGCCGCGATGACCCGTCACGCGGTCTCGATCGCGGTGATGGTCGGCGTCGGCCTGCTCATCGGGTTCCGGCCCCGGGCCGGGTTCCTCGACTGGCTGGTAGCGCTGGGGCTGCTCGCCGTCTTCGCACTGGCGGTGTCGTGGCTCGCCGCGATCCTCGGCCTGTTGGCCAAGACCGTGGAGGGCGCCAGCGGTCTCGCGATGCCGCTCGTGTTCATCCCCTACGTCGGCAGCGCGCTGGTGCCACCGAGCACCATGCCCGACTGGCTGCGGGTCTTCGCGGAGAACCAGCCGGTGAGCCTCGTGGCCGACAGCGTGCGCGCGCTGTTCATGGGCACCCCGCTGGGCAACACGGGCTGGCTCGCACTCGCGTGGTGGGGCGGAATCATCGTCCTGGCGGTGCCGCTGGCGGGCAGGATCTTCCGTCGCAAGGCCACCCAGCGCTGACCCGTTTTATTGAGGTCGAAAAGTGGCCGGAATGGTTCCTAGAGTCGTTCTCGTCAGCCCGGTACGAGAGGACGAGATCATGACGACGGCTACCGACCAGGTCACCACCGGCGAGCGCGCGGACCTGCTGGAGGCCCTGGCCAAGCACCGGTTCTTCCTGACCTTCCCCGCGCGGGGACTCACGGACGAGCAGGCCGGGCAGCGGACCACCGCCAGTGAGCTGTGCATCGGCGGGCTCATCAAGCACGTGACCGCCACCGAGCGGAGCTGGCTCGACTTCATCGAGCGCGGTGCGGAGGGAATGGGCGGGAACGAGGAAGGCTGGCAGGACAACTTCCGCATGCTGGAGGGCGAGACGCTCGCCGGGCTGCTGGAGGCGTACGAGCAGGTTGGCCGCCGGACCGCGGCGCTCGTGGCGAGCCTGCCCGACCTCGACGTGTCGCACCCGCTGCCGGAGGCGCCGTGGTTCGAGCCGGGCGCGCGCTGGTCGGCGCGGCGGGTGCTGCTGCACCTGATCGGGGAGACGGCCCAGCACGCCGGGCACGCCGACATCATCCGCGAGGCGATCGACGGGGCCAAGTCGATGGGCTGAGCCGTTCCGCAACCGTCCTCTGTGGACAGTTGTGGCCCCTCTCCGGTCCCGGCGACCGCCGAACGCGCTTGTATCGGCGGTCGCCGGGGTGCCACGATCGCTGCCGGCAGGCATCGATGGAGGGAGAACGCCCGTGAGTCACCCGTTCGACGCGGTCACCGCCGAGCACTTGCGGGCCCGTGGCGGTGTCAAGTGGACACTGCACGACGAGGACCGGCTCGGCGCGTTCATCGCCGAGATGGACTTCGGCACGGCCCCGCCGGTGCTCGACGCGCTGCACTCCGCCGTCGACGCGCTCGCCTTCGGCTACCTCTCGCCGGTGCTGAAGCGAGAACTGGCGCAGGCGTGCGCGAGCTGGCTGGAACACCGGCACGGCTGGAGCGTGCCCGCCGAGCGCATCTTCCCGCTGCCCGACGTCGTCAAGGGCCTCGAGGCGGCCATCGAGCACTTCAGCGCTCGCGGCAGCGCCGTGATCCTGCCGACTCCCGCCTACATGCCCTTCCTCGACGTGCCGCGGCTGCTCGGCAGGCAGCTCAGCACGGTGCCGATGGCCGAGGACGCGGGCCGGGCGGTTTTCGACCTCGACGCGCTCGCGGCCGCGTTCCGTGCCGGCGGGAACCTGCTGGTGCTGTGCAACCCGGCGAACCCGCTCGGGCGCGTGTTCACCGAGTCCGAACTCGCCGCGGTGTGCGAGGTCGTCGACCGGCACGGCGGGCGCGTCTTCGCCGACGAGATCCACGCCCCGCTCGTGTACCCGGGACACCGGCACGTGCCCTACGCCTCGCTGTCGGACACCGCCGCCGCGCACTCGATCACCGCCGTGTCGGCCTCGAAGGCGTGGAACCTGCCCGGGCTCAAGTGCGCGCAGCTGATCACCACCAACGCCGCGGACACCGCCCGGTTCGCCGAGGTCGGGGAGCCCGCGATGCACGGCGCGAGCACGCTCGGCGTGGTCGCCAACACCGCCGCCTACACCCGCGGCGGACCGTGGCTCGAGGACGTGCTCCGCTATCTCGGCGACAACCGGGCCGCGCTCGGCGAGCTGCTGGCCGAGCACCTGCCCGGCGTGCGCTGTGCGCTGCCCGAAGGCACCTACCTCGCGTGGCTCGACTGCCGCGGGCTCGGTCTCGGCGAGCACCCCGGCCGCTTCTTCGCCGAGCACGCGGGTGTGGTGCTCGTCGACGGCCCCGAGTGCGGCGAGCCGGGCCGCGGCTTCGCCCGGTTCAACTTCGCGACGCCCCGGCCGATCCTGGAACGCGCCGTCGCCGGAATGGGCGCCGCGGTCGCCTCGGCCGCGGCGACCGGAACCACGCTGTGAGTGCGGTGGTGCCCGCCGACCGGGCCGCCGTGCAGCGGCGCACCGTGCTGGTGCTGTCCGTGGCCCAGGTGCTCGGCGGACTCGGTGTCGCGGTCGGCATCGCCGTCGGCGGGCTCATCGCCGCCGACATCGCGGGCACCGAGGGCGTCGCGGGGCTCGCGCAGACCCTCGGTGTGCTCGGCGCGGCGCTCGCCGCGGTGCCGTTGGCGTGGCTCACGCGCACGCGCGGCAGGCGGGCGGGACTGGTGAGCGGGCTGCTCACCGGCGCGGCCGGCGCGGCGCTGGTGGTCACGGCCTCGGCGGTGCGCTGGCTGCCGTTGCTGTTCGCGGGGCTGTTGCTGTTCGGCTCGGCCACCGCCGCGGGGCTGCAGGCCCGCTACGGCGCCACCGACCTCGCCGAACCCCGGCACTCGGCGAGAGCGCTGGCGACGGTGGTGTGGGCGACGACGGTCGGCTCCGTGCTCGGGCCCAACCTCACCGAGCCCGCCGGCAGGCTCGGTGAGGTGGTCGGGCTGCCCCCGCTGGCGGGACCGTTCCTGGTCACCCTCGCCGCGTTCACCGTGGCCGGGCTCGTGCTGTTCGCGTTGCTGCGCCCCGACCCGCTGCACCTGGCCGGGCTGGGCACCGCGGGAGGACAGCCGCACACCGGGCTGCGCGCGTCGCTGCGGGACCTCGCGGCCCGGCCGCGTGCGCTCGTCGGACTGTGCGCCATCGCGGCGTCGCACGTGGCCATGGTGTCGGTGATGGTGATGACCCCCGTGCACATGCACCACGTGGACGTCTCGCTGACCGTCATCGGGCTCGTGATCAGCGTGCACATCCTCGGCATGTACGGCTTCTCGCCGATCGTGGGCCACCTCGCCGACCGCGCCGGGCGGGTGCCCGTGATCGTCGCGGGTGCGGCCCTGATGGCGCTCGCCGCCGTGGTCAGCGGCGCGGCCCCCGCCCACGACGCGGTGCAGCTCGGCATCGGGCTGTTCCTGCTGGGGCTGGGCTGGTCGTGCGGCCTCGTCGCGGGCTCGGCGCTGCTGTCGGAGTCGGTGCCCGCGGCCACCCGCACCGCCGCACAGGGTGTGTCGGACCTGGTGATGAACGGCGTGGCCGCGGTCGGAGGGTCGCTGGCCGGTGTCGTGGTGGCCCTGGCCTCCTACGGCTGGCTGGCCGCGGGTGCGGCGGTACTCATGCTCGGCATCGGCGGGTACGCGGCGGCCCGGGTGAGGGGAGTGCGCACGTGATCCTGACCAGAGCGGTCCACGAGGGCATCGCCGACGGCACTATCACGGTGGTCTTCCGCCGCTGGGCGAAGCCCAACGTGCGGCAGGGCGACACGCTCACCACCGCGCTGGGTGTGGTGCGGATCGACTCGGTCGAGGTCGTGGAGCCCTCGGCGATCACCGACGCCGAGGCGGCCAGGGCGGGACAGCGTTCCGCCGGCGCCGTGCTGGCCTCGTTGCGCGGGCCCGAAGGTGTCCCGGTGTACCGGATCGGCGTCAGCTGGGCGGGGCCCGATCCCCGGCACGCGCTCAGCGCCGAGGCCGACCTCACCGACGACCAGCTCGACGACATCGCGGCCCGGCTGGAGCGGCTCGACCGCCGCGGCGCGCACGGCCCGTGGACCCACGCCGTGCTGCGGCTCATCGAGGCCAACCCGGCGCGGCGAGCCGGTGACCTCGCCGCGATGCTGGAGCGCGAGACGCAGCCGTTCAAGCTCGACGTACGCAAGCTGAAGAACCTCGGTCTCACCCACAGCCTCGACGTCGGCTACCGCCTGTCTCCGCGCGGTGCCGCGTACCTCGCCCTCCGCGGCTGAGCTGTCACCTTCCCAGTCGCCGTCTCGTCCACCACTCAGAAACTCGGTCGAGACGGTGGAAGGTGACCGACGATGGAGATGGGGCAACGCGGGACGCGGGTGTTCGTGACGGCGGCGACCGGCCTGATCGGGGTGAGCGTCCTCGCGGTCGGGATCTGGGCGCTGCTCGGGCCGTACTCGTTCGCCGACTACATGGGCTTCCCGGTGCACGTTCACTTCTCGCACGATGCCGGGGCGTTCCAGATCGGCATCGGAGCGGGCCTGCTGCTGGCGCTGATCTGGGCCGACGCGCTCGCCACGGTGCTGGCGGGATTTCTGCTCGCCAATACGATCCACGTCGTCAACCACATCGTGGACAGCCACCTCGGCGGCAACGCCTACCAGACCTGGCTGCTGGTGGTGCAGTCCGTGCTCGCGGCCATCGCGCTGGTGCTGCGGTTGCGGGCGCGCGGTTACGTCGTCGGTCCCGTCGCCCCGGCGACCGTGTCTGCCCTGGCGCCGTTCGTCGGCCAGAAGACCGTCACCCTCACCACGTTCCGGCGCGACGGCAGACCGGGCAGCAGCCCCGTGAGCATCGTCGTCGACGGCGACCACGCCTACGTCCGCAGCTTCGAGACGTCGCTCAAGACCCGGCGCCTGCGTCGCGACCGGCGCGTGGAGGTGGCTCCCTCGACGGGTCGCGGCGTGCCGACCGGACCCGCCGTGGCAGGCAAGATGCGGTTGCTGGACGGTGCCGAGAACCGGCGCGCGGCCCGCGCGCTGCGGCGCAAGCACCCGCTCCTGCACGGAGTCGTGGTGCCGCTGGCGCACCGGCTGGGCAGGTCGAAGTCCGGCCGCACCGTCCACTTCGAACTGACGCCGATGTGACACCACGGCCTTGACGCGCCCCGCTGGGATCAGCACTCTGTTGATCTCCGGCGACGGCGCGGAAGGGACGTGAGCTCATGACCGGCCACGACAACGGCGGCTTCGTACGGGTGCTCGGCAGACTCGACATCGTCGCACTGGCCTTCGGCGCCATGATCGGCTTCGGCTGGATCGTGCTCACGGGCGGTTTCCTGGAGGACGCGGGCAGCCTCGGCTCGGCACTCGCGTTCGTGCTCGGCGGCACGGTGGTGGCGCTGGTGGGCCTCACCTATGCCGAACTCGTCTCGGCCATGCCCTCGGCGGGCGGCGAGCACAACTACGCCTTGCGCGCACTCGGCTCACGACCCGCGTTCGTCACGTCCTGGACGTTGGTCCTCGGCTACGTCTCGGTGGTCGCCTTCGAGGCCGTCGCGTTGCCGCAGACCCTGCTGTACCTGATTCCCGACCTGCCGGCGGGCCGGTTGTGGTCGATCGCGGGCTACGACGTCCACCTCACGTGGGTCGCCGTCGGCGTCGTGGGCGCCATCGTGATCACGGTGCTCAACTACGTCGGCGTGCGTCCCGCGGCGGTGTTCCAGACCGTCGCCGTGCTGTTCCTGCTCGCCGTGGGGGTGCTGCTGACCCTGGGGGCGTTCGTGGGCGGTTCCGTGGCCAACATGCAGCCGCTGTTCTCCGGTGGTGTGTCCGGGGTGCTGGTGGTGCTCGTCGCGACACCGTTCCTGTTCGTGGGCTTCGACGTGATCCCGCAGTCGGCGGAGGAGATCAACCTCCCGCCACGCCGGATCGGCACGTTGCTGCTGGTCTCGGTGCTGCTCGCCATCGCCTGGTACGTGATGATCATGCTCACCGTCGGTGCCGGGCTCGGTCACGGAGAGCGCGCGGACGCCGAACTGCCCACCGCCGACGCGATGGCCTCGCTCTGGAACAGCCCGGCGATGGGCACGGTGCTGGTCCTCGGCGGCATCGCCGGGATCGTGACCAGCTGGAACGCCTTCCTGATCGGGGCGAGCAGGTTGCTGTTCGCGATGGCGACGTCGGGGATGCTGCCGCGGTGGTTCGCGCGCCTGCACCCGCGGTTCGGCACGCCGTCCAACGCGGTGCTGTTCGTGGGCGGGCTCTCGATGCTGGCGCCGCTGTTCGGTGAGCAGATGCTGACGTGGCTCGTCGACGCGGGCAGTCTGAGCATCATCGCGGCGTATCTGATGGTCGCTCTGTGTTTTCTGGTGCTGCGTGCGCGTGAACCGCGGATGCCGCGCCCGTTCCGCGTGCCCGCGGGGCGCACGATCGGCGTGCTCGCGATCGTGTTGAGCCTGGGCACGGGTGTGTTGTTCCTACCGGGGATGCCCGCCGCGCTGACGTGGCCCTGGGAGTGGGCCATCGTGGGCGTGTGGTGGCTGGCCGGGCTGGTGCTCGTGCTGCGCCTGCCCCGGGTGGGGCCGGGGCCCGACGCCGAGGACCACCTGATCGTCGCGGTCCGGATGGGGGACAAACACTGACTAAACGCGACGTCTTTTCGCGTCTCTCTTGCGGCAGGCACGGTCGGTGCGCATATTGGTTCGGACCACTTTGACACCGACGAAGGGTTTCGTTCCATGTCCGGTCGCAGAGCCGCCGCGCGGGCCACGCTCCCGCCGGTGATCGGCGTGTTCGCCGGTGACTCCCACTCGCTCCGCGTCGCCGGAACCGGCCTCCCCTCGAACATCCATTCCGGACTGACTTCCGGCGGCGGTGCCGTCAGAACCTGTGCTGCAACACAGTTCTGCCGGCATCGCCAGTCCCGCCTGCGTCGAGGGACTCCCGCCGAGCGCTGTCTCGGCCACCCCACCCCGTTCCAGGAAAGGACAAACCATGCGCCGACTCGCCCGGCTGTTCACGGCCTCGGCCGCGGCAGCCACGGTCCTGCTCACCGGGGCCGTCGCCACCGCGGGCGCCGACTCCTCGCCGGAGACCGCCGCCCTGCCAGGTAAGCAGCTCACCGGTTACTGGCAGAACTTCGTCAACGACGCCACCCCGCTGCGGGTCGCCGACGTCCCCGACTCCTACGACCTGCTCGTGCTCGCCTTCGCCGAAGCCGACCCCGCGCAGCCGGGTGCCGTGACCTTCGGTGTCGACCCCGAGCTCGCCGACGCGCTCGGCGGGTACAGCGACGACGAGCTCAAGTCCGACATCGCCGCCAAGCAGTCCGAGGGTGACTCCGTGGTCCTCTCGATCGGCGGCGAGCTCGGCAACGTGGACCTGAGCAGCCCCGAGAACGTCACGCGCTTCGTCGACTCGTTCGCCGCGATCGCCGACGAGTACGGCATCCAGGGGCTCGACGTGGACCTCGAGCACGGCTTCGACGTCCCGAACATGGCGAGCGCCATCGAGCAGCTGCGCGAGCGCATGGGCGAGGACTTCCTGCTCACCATGGCTCCGCAGACCCTCGACGTGCAGCCCGGCGGCACCTACCTGGAGCTGATCGAGCAGGTCGGGGACCTGATCACCGTGGTGCACACGCAGTACTACAACTCGGGATCGATGAACGGCTGCGACGGCCAGGTCGTCACGCAGGGCACGGTGGACTTCATCACCGGGCAGGCGTGCATCCTGCTCGAGCAGCTGCGGCCGGACCAGGTCTCGCTGGGGCTGCCCGCCACCAGCAACGCGGCCGGCAGCGGCTACGTCAGCCCCGACGTGGTCACCGCGGCGCTCGACTGCCTCACCAGCGGCGAGAACTGCGGCTCCTACGTGCCCGCCGAGCCGTCGCCCGAGCTCAGCGGCGTGATGACGTGGTCGATCAACTGGGACGTCAGCGACGGTGAGTCGTTCTCGGGCCCGGTGCGCTCGCACCTCGACTCACTCGGCTAGCGGTACCACCCCGACGTCGCGCAGGCGTGGTGTGCACGGTGCCGACTGGTCGGCGACCAGCAGCACCTCGGTGACCAGCCAGCTCGCGTCCACGGCTGCCCCGGCCACGTGCCGGGGCAGCCGTCCGCGCGCGAGCACCAGCTCGCCGCGGAACGGTTGCGGATGGGTCACCGGCACCAGTGGCGTCGTCGCCGCGAACACGTCGGCGGCCAGCTCGTCGAGTCCGCTCACCGGAACCGACAGCCACTGACCGGCGAGCCGGTGGGTCGCCGGGCCGAGCCTGGCCCGCGTGGCCGGAGCGCCGTCGAGTGCCGCGGCGGCGGCCTCCAGCAACGGTACGCGCAGTGATCCCGCGACGTGGCCGAGCGGGCGCAGCTTGACGATCCACTGCTCCGGCACGGACCAGGTCGCGCCGGGCAGCGCGGGCCGGGGGAGTGCGGCCACGACCTCGCGCACCGCCTCTGGCGGCCGGACGGCGAACGCGAGCCGGACCATTCGCCCATCATGCCAGGTATGGGCGTCACTGCTTGCTTACCCGCGTCCACGCATTGTAGAGTCTGCAAGCGCTTTCAGGAAAGCGCTTTCAAGGCGGACGGACTCGAGGATGAGTGTGATGTCAAAGCCGAGATGGTCTTTAGTGGCAACGGTGGCACTGACCGCGACGTTGCTCACCGGTACGCAGGCGGCCGCGCAGGCCGACGACCCGATTCTGGATCCGATCCCGGAGGACCCGGTCACGTCCGGGCTCGGGCTCACTGTGGAGGAGGTCGCGCAGTTCCCGAAATCCGAGACGACACCGGAAGCCACTGATCCCCGGATCATCCGGCACGCGCGGATCAACCACCTCGGAGAGCTGCCGGACGGATCGGGTCGCAAGTACGTGCCGGATCTCAATGGCAACCTGTACTTCCTCGGCGGCGAGGGCAACGGCGACGAGCCGGAGGTGTACCTCGATGTCAAGGCTCAGTTCCCGGACTTCTTCTCCGGCAAGGGAATGGGGCAGGGATTCGGGTTCGTGACGTTCGACCCCGAGTTCGAGAGCAACGGCGTCTTCTACACCGTGCACACCGAAGCCGGTGCCGCGCTGGAGAAGGAGACCACCTACCCGGAGCAGCCGGGTACCCAGTTCCACGGCATCGTGACACAGTGGACCGCGGACGACCCGGCCGCCGACGAGTTCAGCGGTTCCAGTCGCGAGATGCTGCGCTTCGGGTTCGCCCAGCAGATCCACGGGATCCAGCAGATCGACTTCAACTCGACGGCCGCACCGGGCGACGAGGACTACGGGCTGCTCTACGTCGCGGTCGGCGACGGAGGGCTCGGGGTGTCGAGCACCGAGCCGCAGGAGCTGAACACTCCGCACGGAAAGATCCTGCGGATCGACCCGGACGGCACGGACGGGCCCAACGGCCAGTACGGCGTTCCCGACGTGAACCCGTTCGTCGGCCAGGACGGCGCGCTCGGGGAGATCTTCGCCTACGGCATGCGTGACCCGCACCGGTTCAGCTGGGACCCGCAGAGCCCGCACCGGATGTATCTCGGCCACATCGGACAGCGCGCCATCGAGTCGATCTACGAGGTCCAGGAGGGCGACAACCTCGGCTGGAGCGAGCGGGAGGGCACGTTCCGCTTCAAGCGCGACGACGGCTGCTACCTCTACGCACTACCCGAGGACGACGACCAGTACGACTACGTCTATCCGGTGGCGCAGTACGACCACAACCCGCCGCCCGACTGGGACTGCGGTGACGTCGGCCGTGCCGTGAGCGGTGGATTCGTGTACCGGGGCGAGATTCCGGAGCTGCAGGGCAAGTACCTCTTCGCCGATCTGGTGGACGGCAGGGTGTTCTTCACCGAGTCCGGCGAGATGCAGCGCGGGCAGGACCCGGCCACCATCAGCACGCTGATGATCTACGACGAGGACGGCAACCGCGTCAGCATGCCGGAACTCGCCGGCGACGACCGGGTCGACCTCCGCTTCGGCCGCGACGCCGACGGCGAGCTGTACCTGTTGTCGAAGGCCAACGGCAAGCTGTGGAAGGTCACCGGCGCGAAGAACTTCGCCGACTGCACCACCACGGGCACGAGCGTGAACGGTGCGACGGGCAAGGGCAGCTGGGCTCCCGTGACGCCGGAGAAGTGGCGCTTCCCCGGCCGTGAGGTGGTACTCGCCGAGGCCGGTGACGAGCGTCCCGGGCCGCGCAGGCCGTACGAGTACGCGGTGCTGAGCAAGGGCAAGGAGTACGGCTCCGTGCGGCTCGACGTGAAGGTCCGGCTGGACACGCCGGTCGAGGAGACCAACCGCGACGTGGTGCTGGTGTTCGGTCATCGCTCGGACACGGAGTTCTACTACGCGCACCTGTCCACCGACAACTCGATCTACGCGCACAACGGGATCTTCAAGGTGGACAACGGGGACCGGGAACGGCTCGACGACCAGTGGAACGAGACGTTGTCGCGGGGCGCGGCCCCGGCGATCACCGATGCCGAGTGGCACGACGTCCGGGTGACGCACTGCGCGTCGACCGGGGAGATCGCGGTGTACGTGGACGGTGAGCCGGAGCCGGTCATGACGGCGGTGGACTCCACGTTCACCTCGGGCCGGGTCGGGTTCGGCTCGTTCGACAACGTCGGGCGGTTGAAGGACCTGCACGTGACCGGAACGCGGTCGTGACGGTCCTGACCACGGGGCACTGAAACCGAGGGGCGCCGCTACGATCCTGCCGCGCGCAGGGTGTAGCGGCGCCTTCCCGTTGCCGCGACGATGGTGAGCGGAACCGCGGCGGCGAGGGCGAGCGCGAAGATCAGGCCGAAGCGGCCCTCGTCCACGAGCGGTCCCGCGACGGCGGCGCCGAGCGCGCTGCCACAGAACAACATCGTGGCGAACAACGACACCGCGGTGGCCCGCGCGCCGGGTGCGACGTCGGTCGCCCACGTCTGCATCGTCGAGTGCAGGAACGCCCAGCCGCCACCGAGCAGCACGCAGGCCGCGACCGTCGGCACCACGCTCTGGTCGAGCGTCAACCCGGTGTAGGCGGCGATGGCGAGCAGACCGCCGATGAGGATCAGCCGCGCGGGAGCCGTGGAGCGGGAACGGCGTTTGACCACGCGGGCGAACACGAGCACGGCGATCCCGTAGGCCGCGGTCAGCAGCCCGGAGAGGGTCACGCCGAGCCCCGCGGCCTGCAGGGTGCTCGGGAAGAAGGTCAGCGGGCCGAGCAGGACGAATCCCTCGGTCAGCGCCAGCATGAGCACGAGTGCGCCCCACCTGTCGCCGAGGACGGCGCGCAGTGAGGCGCCCACCGGCGCCGGGGCCGCGAGGTCGGGTTCGGCGAGCTTGCGCAGTAGCACCGCGAGCACCCCGGCGGCGACTCCGGTGAGTGCGAACGCCACGCGCCAGCTCGTGAAGTCGGCGAGCGCGCCCGCGCACACCGTGGCGGCGGTGATGCCGAGCGCGGTGCTGGTCATGAGATCGGTCAGCGGAGCCTGGCGCACGCGCACCGGCACCGTGTCACCGATGTAGACCAGTGCGCTCGGGATGGCCGCGGCGAAGCACGCGCCGGTGACCCCGCGCGCGGCGATCAGCCAGTCGATCGAGGGCGCGGCGGCCGAGGCGAGCCCGCCCACGGCGGCCAGGAGCATCGCGAGGCGCATCGTGCGGACGCGGCCGAGCCGGTCGGAGACGATCGCCCAGCCGAACTGCGCGATGCCGTAACAGAGAAAGTACGCGGCGGCGGCGCGGCTGACCTCGTCGACGGACGCGCCGACGCCGGTGGCGATGACCGTGAGCATCGCGGCGATCGTGAGCCGGTCGACGGAGCTGGTGAACGCGGCGACCTGCAGCAGGCGAAGACCGGATGTCACGAGCGCACGCTACGGGGGTTTACAGGCAACCGAATGGTTGCCTATGGTCGAGACATGCAACTAAAGGGTTGCCCGATCCGATGAGTGACCTGGACGCGGTGTTCAAGGCGCTCGCCGACCCGAGCCGGAGGGCACTGCTCGACCGTCTTCGGGCGGACAACGGGCAGAGCCTGCGTGAGCTGTCGGTCGGGCTGGACATGAGCAGGCAGGCCGTCACCAAACACCTCGCGGTGCTCGAGGCGGCCAACCTGGTCAGTGCCGTGCGCACCGGCAGGCAGCGGTTGCACTACCTCAACGCCGCACCGATCTCCGACATCTCGCAGCGCTGGATCGGTCACTACGACCGCGACCGGATCCACGCGCTCGCCGACCTCAAACTCGTCCTGGAGGGATCACCGATGAGCCACACCAGCGCTGTCGACAGCACTGTCGCGCCAGAGTTCGTCCACACCAGCTACATCCGGACCACGCCGGAGCAGCTCTGGCGAGCGCTGACCGAACCGGAGTTCACTCGCCGCTACTGGGGTGGCACGGCGCTGCGCTCGGACTGGACTCCCGGCTCGCCCGTGCTGTGGCAGCACGGTCCGGATCAGGAGTTCCGAGATATCGGCGGGGAGGTGCTGGAAGCCGATCCGTACCGCCTGTTGTCGTATCGCTGGCACAACTACCAGCCCGAGCACGCGGAGCACTTCGGGTGGTCCGCGGAGCGGCTGGCGGAACTGCGCGAGGAGCCACTGTCGGTCGTCACGTTCACGCTCGAACCGGCGGGGCAGAACGTCAAGCTGACCGTCGTGCACAACGGGTTCGCGGGCGAGACCGAGATGTTGCGAACCGTCAGCGGGGCGAACGAGAGGAGTGGCGGCTGGCCGGAGCTGTTGTCGAGTCTCAAGACCCTGCTGGAGACGGGGGAGCCGTTGCGGGAGTAGCGCGCTCGTGCTCGGTGCCAGGCGCGCCGGCGCCGGATCGCGTCGTCAGCCGTCAGCCGTCAGCCGTCAGTCGCGGGGAAGCGCAGCGGAGCCTGCGCCCGATCCGGCGGCCACACCACCCGGCGTTCGCCGTCCTGGCACTGCACCGTCAGCACGCGGTGGCCCGCCTGCTCCCCGGTGCGGGGGTCGAGCCGGAACGGCGCGAACATCGTGGTGCAGTCCAGGGATCGCGCGGCGGCGAGCACGGCGTCATCGTCGGTGGTGCCCGCGTCCCGCACACAGCGATCCGCGATCACACCCGCCGCGAAGGCCTGGGCGGCCGGGTACGGAGGTTCGTCGCCCGTGGCCCGGCGGTAGGCGGTGACGAATCCGGCCGCGGTGGGGCCGTCGGTGGGTGAGGGCGCCGCCTCGGGCAGCCACTGTGCGGGTCCGATCAGGCCCTCGCGGTCCGGGCCCAGTTCGGCGAGCACCTCCTCCACGCCCGCGCCGACGAAGCCTGCCAGGCTCCAGGGACCGGGCAGCAGTTGCCGGGCCGCGGCGAGCTCGTCGGAGAAACCGCCCGCGACGAGCAGCACGTCGGCGTCCGGTGGGTGCTGCGGCAGCACGGTGGTCGCGGCGGAGAGCCCGAGCCGCCGGGCCTCGGTCTCCGCGCCTCGCGCGACGGCTCGCCCGAATCCGGTGGGGGAGTGCGCGATCGCGACCGCGCGTACGGCACCGCCGGCGTGGCAGGCGAGCCGCACGGCGCCGGCGAAGTAGGTCTCGGCGGGCGCGAGCACCGGCACCACTCGGTGGCCCGCGCGCAGGCGGGCGCCACCGTGGTTGAAGACCAGCCGCGAGGTCGCCGCCGTCACCGCACGCGCGGGGCCGCTGCCGTACGGGCCGAACAGCACGTCGGGGCTCATGGTCTCGGCACGGGCAACGGCGTCGGCGGCGCCGGGATGGGAGTCGACGACGGTCAGCTCGGTGTCACCGCGCCACTGCGACCACAGGTGGAGCGCGAGCGCACCCGCCCGCCCGTATCCGGCCAGCGGGCCGGACAACGGGGTGACGAGAGCGGCCCTGAGCATGACGACACTCCTCCACACCGGTGCGGCTCCAGTATCGCCGCCGAGCGGCTCCCGCCGCGCGCGCGACCGTGGTGGTCCGTTCGTGGTCCGCGCTGGGATGCACCGGGTCGCACCGGGTCGCACCGGGTCGCACCGGGTCGCACTGTGGTGCCGACGGGAGGCGGCCGGTGGCGACGTCATGGTGCGCGGTCGAACCGTGGCGTGCCCAGGCAGATCGACTCGAGGGAGGCGCTGCCCGGTCCCGGCCGGGCAGCGCCTCCCTCGAGAAGGTCGACGAGCTGGACCGCGTTCCCGGTTCTGTGGCGCCGGTGTCACTCCCGACGGGGCCGGGCCGTAGCCGACAGGCGGCCTCGGCCGCGATCGGCAGCGCGGCGCGAGCGGCGACTCGGGTCAGTGCCCGGTCGCTCTGGCCCGGGCCGTGATGTGCGCGCCTGCGCTCACCGGTCGCCGGAGCGCCCGGAGAACTGCTCCGGTGCGTCGGCCCGTTCGTCGAGCAGCGCCAGCACGTCTCGCTCGGAGACCTCGGAGAAGTCGCGGTACCAGTTGCCGACGGCCCGCATCCACACCCGGGGATTGGGGCAGATGGTGTGGTCGGTGTCGTGGGAGAGCTCCTCGAGCACGTCGGCGGGGGCGACAGGGACGGCGAGCACGATCCGGCTCGCGCCGCGGGCGCGCAGCACCCGCAGTGCCGCCCGCACCGACGCGCCGGTGGCGATGCCGTCGTCGACGAGCACCACGGTCTTACCGCTCACCGGCAGGGGCGCCCTGCCCCGGCGCAGTACCGCGGCCCGGAGATCCAGCTCGGTCAGTGCGCGGCTCACGGCCTCGTCGACCTTGCGCGGAGACAGTCGCAGGCGCCGGAGGATGTCGGCGTTGGTCACCACCACGCCGCCCTCTCCCACGGCGCCGATGGCGAGCTCTTGCCTGCCGGGGGCGCCGACCTTGCGGACGAGCAGGACGTCGAGCGGTGCGCCGAGCGCGTCGGCGATCTCCCTGGCCACCACCACACCGCCGCGGGGAAGCCCGAGCACGATCGGGTGCCGGTCCGCGAGGGGGGCCAGCCGCCGGGCGAGTTCGCGGCCGGCTTCCCGGCGGTTCTCGAACTCCATGGCCGTACGTCCCTCCGGTGGGTTACCGCCGATGGTCGGCCCGCCGGCCCGCCGGGTGAAGGGTCGAAGGTCCCTGGTGGCGAGCGGGGTGGCGAGCGGGCAAGTGTTGTCCCATGGTGGGAGGACGACCCTGCTCCACCACGTGAAAGGTGCTCGCATGCGCGCGTTGCGTCTGCCGGACTGGAAGTCGGAACCGGTGTTCGCCGATGTCGAGGAGCCGGTCCCTGGCCCAGGGCAGGTCGTCGTACGCATCGGCGGTGCCGGCGTGTGCCACTCGGATCTGCATCTGATGCACGACTTCGAGGCGGGACAGACACCGTGGGGGCCGCCGTTCACACTCGGCCACGAGAACGCCGGGTGGGTGCACGCCCTCGGGCAGGGCGTCACCGGGCTCGAAACCGGCCAGCCCGTGGCCGTCTACGGGCCGTGGGGATGTGGCTCGTGCCGCAACTGCAGGCTCGGCATCGAGACCTACTGCGAGAATCCCGCCGCCGCTCCCGCGCCCGGCGGTGGCGGCGGGCTGGGGCTCGACGGCGGCATGGCGGATCTCATGCTCGTGCCGCACGCCCGCCACCTCGTGCCGCTTCCCGACGGACTCGACCCGGTGGTCGCCGCGCCGCTGACCGACGCGGGACTCACGCCGTACCACGCGGTGCGCCGGTCGTGGCCGAAGCTGGTGCCCGGCTCCACCGCGGTGGTGATCGGGATCGGCGGCCTGGGTCACCTGGCGCTGCAGATCATCAAGGCCACCACGGCCGCCAGGGTGATCGCCGTGGACGCGCGCGAGGACGCGCTGGCCCACGCGCGCGAGCTGGGCGCCGACCTCGCGCTGCCCTCGGGTCCTGAGACCGCGTCCCGGATCAAGGACGCGACACGCGGCGTCGGAGCGGACGTGGTGATCGACTGCGTCGGCAACGACGCCACGCTCGCGCTGGGCGCCGCCAGCGGGCGCCAGCTCGGCGACCTCACCATCGTCGGCATCGGCGGAGGCAGTCTGGGTGTCTCGTTCTTCGCGGTGCCCTACGAACTGTCGGTGCAGACGACGTACTGGGGCAGCAGGCCCGAGCTCATCGAGGTGCTCGACCTGGCCGCGAGGGGGCTGCTGCACACCACCGTCACGCGCTTCGCCTTCGACGACGCGCCCGAGGCGTACCGCATGCTCGCGCGAGGCGAGCTCACCGGCCGTGCCGTCGTCACACCAGGAAACAGAGCGTGACCGCGATGCTCCACTGTGGAACCGGCGCGCGCGTTTCCGCTCGCGGATGAGGCCGAAGGACTCTTCGCGCGGACCCGGCCCCCGGTCATCCTTGAAGGCGAGACACGGGAGGAGGTCGGTCCCGATGAGCGCGCTCACGACCTGCCTGACCCGGCTGCTGCGCAGGCTGTTCCCCGGCCGCAATCCGCTCGCCCGCTCCTCGGACCGGGTCGAAGGTGCGGTGCTCCTCCTCGCGCTCCTCATCCCGCTGGTCGCGGTGCCGTTCGCCGTCACGCTGGGCTCCGACGCCTACGCCAGGGAGTCCCGGGTGGCCGCGGTGGAGGCGACCACCCGCCACGAGACCACGGCCGTGTTGCTGGCCGACGCCACGATCACCGAACCGGGCGCGTACTCGGGCGGCAGGCAGACGGTCACGGTGCGGGGTGAGTGGCGGCTGCCGAACGGCAACCACCGCACAGGTCGGGTGGTCGCCGATGTGGGTCTGCGCAAGGGCAGTCACGTGCCGGTGTGGCTCGACCGCTCCGGTCAGCGCGTGGACGCTCCCCGCACCGCGACGATGGTGACCTGGAACGCCATCGCCGTGGCGATCACGGTCTGGCTGGGCATCGTGGTGGTGTCCGCACTCGGGTTCTGGGGTGTGCGGGTGTTGCTGGACCGGGCCCGATGGCTGCGCTGGCAACGCGAATGGCATCTGGTGGACCAGCAACGGCACGGGCTCTGACGGTTTTTCCGTCACTTCTGTCGTTAGTGGACGATCATCACGGCGGGCGAGGTGCCGAGCGTCAGCTCGCCGGGCGTCGCGTCGTCGAACGTCGACTCGATGTCGGCGGCCACCGCGGTGAGCAGTTCCTCGGTCAGGTCGGTCAGCGCGCGGGCGACGGCCAGTTCTCCTGCCACCTGGGGGACGCGAGCGACGTCCACGCCCCGGTGCGCGAGCCCGATGCCGTCGAAGTGGTTGCCCCGGTCGTCTCCCAGCCTCACCCGGGCGCGCGTCGTGCCGTTGGTCTCGTCGAGGACGACGGACATCGTCCACTCGGTCAGTCGTGCCATGTCTCTCCTTCGAACCGCGGCATCCACCCTCGCAGTCGCGCCCGCCCGGGGCCTAGGGCCGTTCGTCCCTATCCACGCCCACCCGGCCGGAATGCGACCGCGGTGGTGGGTATTGCCGTAAATTCCCGAGGCGGGGAGCGGTCGATGTGGACAGTTCGAAAAAACCACAGTGGATGCGGAGCGGACCAATTCCGGCCGCGCGCCGGTGTTCGCGCTGCTCGGCGAGGCGCGGGGCCGCAGTGGGGAAGACTTGACGCAGTATACCCGTTTCCCGGTTGAGCGTGACCACTTCGTTAACACATTTCACCGCTGCGAAAGTTCGCTCGCTCGGCCTCCGGAAAACTGTTGCGCGCACCAGCCCGGAAATAAGATCATGGTCGGTGAAACTCGGTAGCCGGAATAATGGTGGGGCTCGCCGGAGCAACCGCCGTCGCCGGATATCGCGGTGCCGACCGGGGCGCGAGGAGAGTTGCCCGTAGTCGCGGCACTGACAGACAATGGTGTCTTCCAAGCTCAGACGCTCGGAGCGCCGGCCGAACGGGACGAGGCGGATCGTATGGACGCGCTCGGCGAGATCCACCCAGGACAGGACACCAGGGTCACGGTGGTCCAGTACCTGCGGCCCGTTCCCGCGTCGTCCCCTCCGGACGGCACCGCGAGGGCGCCGCTCACCCGGAGCCCTGTCTCGTGTTGGAGGCGTGCTTGACATCCGCGCACTCACCGGTCCGGGACCGCGCCGCACTGCGGGGCGTGCTTGCCAAGGCCCACAGCGAGAACTTCCCGGTCGCGCTGCGGCTGCTCCCCTCCGCGCAACGCGCTCATCTGCTCGCGCTGTACGGCTTCGCCCGGATGGTCGACGACCTCGGCGACGAGGCCCAGGGCGACCGGCCCTGGCTGCTGGACGAGGTGTCGCGGGACCTCGGGCGGATCTACACGGGCGCGCCGCCCGACGGTGAGCTGTACCAGCGCCTCGCCACCACGGTCTACGCGTGCGGGCTGCCGCGCGCACCGTTCGAGCACCTCGTCGAGGCGGGCCGACGGGACCAGACCTCCCATCGCTACGGCACCTTCGACGAGCTGCGCTCCTACTGCGCGCTGTCCGCGGAACCCGTGGGGCGACTGGTGCTCGGGGTGTTCGGCGTCGCGACACCGGAGCGCGCCCGGCTGTCGGATCTCGTCTGCTGCGCGCTGCAGGTGCTGGAGCACTGTCAGGACGTCGTCGAGGACGCCAGGGCGGGGCGGATCTACCTGCCCGCCGAGGATCTGCGCCGTTTCGGCGTCGCTGAGCGCGATCTGCTGGCCCCTCGCGCGACCCGGGAGGTACGCGCGCTCGTCGGCTTCGAGGTGCAGCGGGCCGTGGCGTTGCTCGACGAGGGAGCGGCGCTGGTGGCCACGTTGCGCGGCGCGGCGAGGGTCGCCGTCGCCGGATACGTCGCGGGCGGGCGGGCCACCGCGGTGGCGCTGGCCGAGGCGGGGTTCGACGTCCTCGCCGCGACGCCAAGACCCACGCGGGCACGCACGGCCGCCGAAGCGGGGCGGCTGCTGGTGAAAGGCGGTGCGCGATGATCGTGACCGAGGCCTACGCGGAGTGTGAGCGGATCACCCGGCGGCAGGCGCGCAACTTCTCCTACGGCATCCGGCTGCTGCCGCCGCCCCGCCGCAGGGGGCTCAGCGCGGTGTACGCGTTCGCGCGGCGCATCGACGACATCGGCGACGGTGAGCTCTCCCGCGAGGTGAAGCTGGAGGAGCTGGAGAACGCGCGCAAGCAGCTGCACTCCCTCGACGAGCCCGGTGACGATCCCGTCCTCGTCGCGCTGGCCGACGCGGCGTGGCGTTTCGCGCTGCCGCTGACGGCGTTCGACGAGCTGATCGACGGCTGTCGCGCCGACGTGCTGGGCACCCGCTACGAGACCTTCGCCGAGCTGCACCACTACTGCCGCTGCGTCGCCGGGTCGATCGGCAGGCTCTCGCTCGCGGTGTTCGGCAGCACGAACCGGGCTCGTGACGAGCGGCTGGCCGACGACCTCGGCACCGCGTTGCAGCTCACCAACATCCTGCGCGACGTGCTGGAGGACCGGCGCGCGGGCCGGATCTACGTGCCGGGCGAGGAGCTGCGCAGGTTCGGGTGCACGCTCGACCTCGACGACACCGGCGCGCTCGCCGATCCGCCCGAGGCACTGCTGCCGCTACTCGAGTACCAGGCGGCCAGGGCGGAGGAGTGGTACGCCAGCGGGCTGCGGTTGCTGGCGTCTCTCGACCGGCGCAGCCGCGCGTGCTGCGCCGCGATGGCGGGCATCTACCACCGGCTGCTGCGCCGGATGGCGTTGCGGCCCGCGCTCGTGCTGCGTGGCCGGACCTCCTTGCCGGACTGGGAGAAGCTCGTGGTCGCCGCGAGAGCACTGGCCGGGGCACGGCCATGACGGGGCGGGTGGTCGTCGTCGGAGGCGGGCTGGCCGGGCTCACCGCCGCGTGCGACCTCGCCGACGCGGGGTTTCGGGTGACACTGCTGGAGTCGCGCAGCAGACTCGGGGGCGCCACGTTCTCGTTCCGGCGCGACGGTCTCGTGGTGGACAACGGGCAGCACGTGCTGTTGCGCTGCTGCACCGAGTACCGGGCGCTGCTGGAGCGGCTCGGCACCACGGAGGGAATCGACCTGCAGGACCGGTTCCGGATGCCGGTGTTGCTGGCGGACGGGCGGCTCACCGGGCTCGGCCGGACCTCGGCGCCCGCGCCGCTGCACCTCGTGCCGGGGCTCGCACGCTACGGAGCGCTGTCGCCGGCCGACCGGATGCGCGTGGTGCGCGCCGCCGCCGCGCTGCGGCTGCTCGACCCCGACGACCCCGCCCTCGACGAGCAGAGCTTCGGCGACTGGCTCACCCGCCACGGCCAGAACAGTGCCACGTTGTCGGCGCTGTGGAACCTGATCTCGGTGGCGGCGCTCAACTGTGACGCGCACGAGGCCTCGCTCGCACTGGCGGTCACGGTGTTTCGCACGGCGCTGCTCGACCGCGCCGACGGCGCCGACATCGGCGTGCCCCGGTGGCCGCTGGAGGACCTGCACGTCCGCCCCGCCGAGAAGTACCTGATCGCGCGCGGCGCCGAGATCCGGCTGCGCAGCGCGGTGCGGGCGGTGGAGCGCGGGCGCAGCGGGTTCACCGTGCGGCTCGACGACGAGAACCTGCCCGCTGACGCCGTCGTGGTCGCCGCACCGCCCGACGCCGCCGCGCGGATGTGCCCCGACGCCGCGGGCGTCTCGGCCGCCCGGTTGTCCGGGCTCGGCGCCGCGCCGATCGTGAACGTGCACGCCGTCTTCGAGCGGCCCGTCACCGATCTGCCCTTCGCCGCGACCGTCGGCTCCCCGGCACAGTGGATCTTCGACCGGACCGAGGTCGCCGGGCTCACCGAGGGGCAGTACCTGGCCGTGTCGCTGTCGGCGGCGCGGACGTGGCTGGACGCGCCCGCGCCGGTGCTGCGCGAGGTGTTCCTGGCCGAGCTCGGCAGGCTGCTGCCCGCCGCCGCGGCCACCCCCTGCACACAGTTCTTCGTCACCCGCGAACGGCGGGCCACCTTCCGGCAGGCGCCGGGCACGGGGCGGCTGCGCCCCCGGCCGGAGACCCGGCTGCCCGGGCTCGTGCTCGCCGGGTCGTGGACCGCCACCGGGTGGCCCGACACGATGGAGGGTGCCGTGCGAAGCGGACACCGAGCGGCCGATCTCGTCCGGGACAGAGCCCGAGCCGGAGGTGGTGCCGGGTGACCGCGACGCTGCCCGCCGAGGTCACCGCGACCCAGGTCCTCGTCCAGCCCGCGCTGCGGGAGGCCGTGGACCGGTTGCGGCCACCGATGCGCCGCCTCGTCACCTATCACCTCGGCTGGACCGACGAACGGGGTCACGCCGTCGACGGCGGTGACGGCGGCAAGGCCCTGCGGCCCGCGATCGCGTTGCTCGCCGCGGAGGCGGTGCGGGTGAGCCCGGAGGCCGCGCTGCCCGGCGCCGTGGCGGTCGAACTGGTGCACAACTTCTCGCTGCTGCACGACGACGTGATGGACGGCGACCTCGAACGCAGGCACCGGCCCACGGTGTGGCGCCAGTTCGGTACCCCGGCCGCGATCCTGGCGGGCGACGCGCTGCTCACGCTCGCCATGGACGTACTGGACCGGGCCGCCGACCCCGCCGCGACGCGCTGCCTCACCACCACGGTGCAGGACCTGATCGTGGGCCAGAGCCAGGACGTCGAGTTCGAGCAGCGGGTGGACGTCAGCGTGGCGGAGTGCCTGGAGATGGCCGAGGGCAAGACCGCGGCGCTCATGCGCTGTGCCGCCGAGGTCGGGGCACTGCTCGGCAGGGCGAGCCCGGTCGCGGCGGAGCTGCTCGCCGAGTTCGGCCGCTGCCTCGGCATGGCGTTCCAGCTCGTCGACGACCTGCTCGGCATCCGCGGGCACCCCGAGGTCACCGGAAAACCGGTGCTGGCCGATCTGCGGATACGCAAGAAGTCGGTGCCCGTCGTCGCCGCGCTCGGCTCCGGAACCGCGGACGCCGCGGTGCTGCGGGAGCTGTACCGGCGACCCGAGCCACCCACCGAGGAGGAGCTTCGCACGATGGCACAGCTGATCGAGCGCTCCGGTGCGCTGGACTGGACTCGCGACCGGGCACAGGGCTACGTCGCCGAGGCGCGCGCGTGCCTCGACCGGCTCGGCCCGCCCGTCCCCATCCACGCCGCGCTGAGCGAGCTCACGCGCTTCGTCGTGGAGCGGGACCGATGAGCGGGCTCGCCACGCGCGCGTCCGCGCCCGCCGTGGCCCGCGTGGCGGCCGGGAAGGCCCGCGAGTACCTGCTGTCCCTGCAGCACGGCCAGGGCTGGTGGAAGGGCGAGCTCGAGACCAACGTGACGATGGACGCCGAGGACCTGATGCTGCGGCGCTTCCTCGGCATCCTCGACGAGCCGACGCTGGCCGAGTCGGCGCGCTGGATCCGGTCGTGTCAGCGCGAGGACGGCACGTGGGCCACCTTCCACGGCGGGCCCGGCGACCTGTCCACCACCGTCGAGGCCTACGTCGCGCTGCGCCTGGCCGGCGACGATCCCGAGTCACCGCACCTGCACCGCGCGCGCGAGTTCGTGCTCGCCGAGGGCGGGCTCGAGGCCACCCGGGTCTTCACGCGAATCTGGCTGGCGCTGTTCGGCGAGTGGTCGTGGGACGAGCTGCCCGTGCTGCCGCCGGAGCTGGTGCTGCTGCCGGACTGGTTCCCGCTCAACATCTACGACTGGGCGTGCTGGGCACGCCAGACCGTGGTGCCGTTGACCGTCGTCGCCGCCGCGCGGCCGCGCAGGGCGCTCGGTGTGAGCGTGGCCGAACTGCGCACGGGCAGGCCCTCACCGGAACCGGCGTCCCCGCTCAGCTGGGCTGGCGCGTTCCAGCGGCTCGACGGTGTGCTGCACGCGTTCGAACGCCTTCCGGTGAAGCCGTTGCGAGGGCTCGCTCTCCATCGCGCCGAACGCTGGATCCTCGACCGGCAGGAGGCCGACGGTGGCTGGGGCGGTATCCAGCCGCCGTGGGTGTACTCGATCCTCGCGCTGAGCCTGCGCGGCTACGACACCGACCACCCAGTGCTGCGCAAGGCACTCGACGGGCTCGACGGGTTCACGGTTCGTGAGCGCACACCGCGGGGCATGGTGCGCAGGCTCGAGGCGTGCCAGTCGCCGGTGTGGGACACCGCACTCGCGATGATCGCCCTGCTCGACTCTGGCCTGCCGCCGGACGACCCCGCGCTGGTGCGTGCCGCGGACTGGATGATGGCCGAGGAGATCCGCGGCGCCGGTGACTGGCAGGTGCGCAGGCCGTCGCTGCGGCCGTCCGGCTGGGCGTTCGAGTTCGCCAACGACCACTACCCGGACACCGACGACACCGCGGAGGTCGTGCTCGGCCTCCAGCGCGTGGCCCACCCCGAGCGAGCCCGGCATGCCGCGGTACTCGAGCGTGCGGTGGAGTGGACGGCGGGCATGCAGTCGCGCGACGGCGGCTGGGGCGCCTTCGACGCCGACAACACCAGGACACTGCCGGAGAAGCTGCCGTTCTGCGACTTCGGCGCCGTGATCGACCCGCCGTCGGCCGATGTCACCGCCCACGTGGTGGAGATGCTCGCCGCGAGAGGGCAGGCGAACGGGGTCGCCGCGCAGCGGGGGGTGCGGTGGCTGCTGCGGCACCAGGAACGGGACGGTTCGTGGTTCGGGCGCTGGGGCGCCAACCACGTCTACGGCACCGGTGCCGTGGTGCCCGCGCTCGTGGCGTGCGGGATCGAGCCGGGCCATTCTGCGATCCGGGCGGCGCTGGACTGGCTGGCGCGGCACCAGAACGCGGACGGCGGCTGGGGTGAGGATCTGCGGTCCTATGTGGATCCAGAATGGGTCGGCCGCGGTGAGTCGACGGCGTCGCAGACGGCGTGGGCGCTGCTGGCATTTCTGGCCGCGGGGGAGCGCGGCGAGGCCGTGACGCGCGGCGTCGAGTGGCTCGCCCGTACCCAGCGCGAGGACGGCGGCTGGGACGAGCCGCAGTTCACCGGCACCGGCTTTCCCGGCGACTTCTACATCAACTACCACCTGTACCGGCTCGTCTTCCCGCTCACGGCGCTCGGGCGATACGTGGAGGTGACCAGCGATGACCACACCGGATGACGACCTGATCGTCGTTTCTCCGCTGCTGCTGGAGGCCCTCAGCGTCCGCCGTGGACTGTCCGGGGGCCGCGTCGTGCTCGCGGGCCCGCACGCGCGCCGCTCGTCGCGGGTGGCCCGAGCCCTGCGGCAGTACCCGGACCGGCCGGTGGCCGTCGCGGGGGTGGCCGGGGCGCTGGTGCACGACCTCAAGCCGGGGGATCTCGTGGTGGCCAGCGAGGTGCGCTCCGCGCAGGGGACCCACCACTGCCGCTCGGCGCCACTGGTCGCGGCGCAGCTGCGCGCACTGGGCCTGACCGTCCACGTCGGACCAATGGTGGAGACCGACCACGTCGTGTGGCAGCCGGAGGGTGCGCGGCTCGCGCTCGACGGCGCGATCGCCGTGGACATGGAGTCGTCGCGGCTGCTCGACCTGATCGGCTCGCGGCCGGCGGCCGTGGTGCGGGCGGTGGTGGACACGCCCACCCGGTCGCTGCTGCACCCCGCGACCGTGCCCGGCGGGATCGCGGCGTTGCGCTCGCTGCGCGCCATCGGCCCCGCGCTGCACCGGTGGGCGGCCGCGACGGGCGACCGCGACGTGCTGCTGGCGGGACCGCGCTCGTTCTGCGCCGGGGTGGAGCGTGCGGTGGAGATCGTGGAGCGGCTGCTCGACCGGCACGCCCCGCCCGTCTACGTCCGCAAGCAGATCGTGCACAACTCCCGGGTGGTGGGTGACCTCGAACGCCGGGGCGCGGTGTTCGTCGACGAGCTCGACGAGGTGCCCGAGAACGCGACGGTGGTGTTCTCGGCACACGGGGTCTCACCCGCGGTGCGGGACGAGGCGGACGAACGCGGTCTCGACGTGGTGGACGCTACCTGCCCGCTCGTGGCCAAGGTGCACGGCGAGGCTCGGCGCTACGCCCGCGACGGCGACACCGTGTTCCTCATCGGCCACGCCGGACACGAGGAGGTGGAGGGCACCCTCGGCGAGGCCCCCGACCGCACCGTGCTCGTCGAACGGCCCGAGGACGTCGCCGGGCTCGAGGTGGAGGACCCCGGCCGGGTCTCCTACCTCATGCAGACCACGCTCGCGCTGGACGAGGCGGAGGAGGTCGCGGACGCGCTGCGCGACCGCTTCCCAGCCTTGCGGGGGCCGGGTTCCGACGACATCTGCTACGCCACCACCAACCGGCAGGACGCGGTGCGGGCGGTGGCGCGCGAGTCGGAGCTCGTGCTCGTGGCGGGTTCGGCCAACTCGTCGAACTCGCGCCGACTCGTGGAAGTGGCGCAGCGGGAGGGCACCAGGGCCTACCTGGTGGACAGCGTGCACGAGATCGACCTCGCATGGCTGGCGGGTGTCCGAACCATCGGACTGTCCGCCGGAGCGTCGGCACCGACAGTGCTGGTGGACGAGATCGTCGACGCGTTGGCCGGTCTCGGAGCGGTGGAGGCGAGGGAGCGCACCACCGCGACCGAAACCGTGAACTTCAGCCTTCCCAAGGAGGTGCGTCACCGATGAACATGCCCCTGCACCAGGCGGTGCGCGTGGCGAGGCACGTCGTGACCCAGAAACTGCGCGGCCGCGACAAGTTCCCGTTCATCATGGAGCTCGAACCGATCCTGGCCTGCAACCTCAAGTGCGGCGGCTGCGGCAAGATCCAGCACCCCGCGAACATCCTCAAACAGCGGATGCCCGTGGAACAGGCCGTCGCCGCCGTCGAGGAGGCCGGCGCGCCGATGGTGTCGATCGCCGGTGGCGAACCGCTGATGCACCCCGACATCGACCGGATGGTCAACGAGCTCGTCAAGCGCAAGAAGTACGTGTTCCTGTGCACCAATGCCGTGCTGCTGCGCAAGAAACTCGACAAGCTCGATCTGAAGCCGTCGAAGTACTTCGCGTTCACCGTGCACCTCGACGGCCTGCGTGAGCGGCACGACGCGGCTGTGGCGAAGGAAGGGGTGTTCGACGAGGCGGTGGCGGCCATCCGCGAGGTGAAGCGGCGGGGCTTCCGCGTCACGACCAACACGACGGTGTTCAACACCGACACCCCGCAGAGCGTGATCGACGTGCTCGACTACCTCAACGACGAGCTCGAGATCGACTCGCTGATGCTCTCGCCCGCCTACGCCTACGAGAAGGCGCCCGACCAGGAGCACTTCCTCGGCGTGCAGGAGACCAGGGAGCTGTTCCGCAAGACCTTCGCGGGCGGCAACCGGAAGCGGTGGCGGCTCGTGCACTCGCCGCTGTTCCTGGACTTCCTCGAGGGCAAGGTCGACTTCGAGTGCACGGCGTGGGGCGTGCCGCTCTACACGCTGTTCGGCTGGCAGAAGCCGTGTTACCTGATGAGCGACGGGTATGTGCAGACGTACCGGGAGCTGGTGGAGACCACCGAGTGGGAGCGGTACGGGCGGGGGCGGGACGCGCGCTGCGCCAACTGCATGGCGCACTGCGGCTACGAACCCACGTCGGTCCTCGCGACGATGAGCTCGTTGAAGGAGTCGATCAGAGCGGCCAGGGAAACGTAATCCCCGACCCGCGCGCTGGTAACCCGCGAGTCCCCCGCTCAGGCGCGCGAGTCCCGCGTTCGGGCGCGCGAGTTGCCCGCTCAGGCGCGCGAGTTGCCCGCTCCGGCACGCGAGTTGCCCGCTCGGGCGCGCGAGTCGCGCGTTCGGGCGCGCGAGTTGCCCCCTCCGGACCGGCAGGGCGGCGGCCGGACCCGCGTAGTCCGCTCTCGTCGGCGTCTGCCGGTCCCAGCGCGGCCTACGGGCCGGCCCGCGAACTTCTGCTCGAACTCGCGGGTCGGCCATGCCGGATATCGCAGTCCGCTCGTGCGTTCCTGTCCAGCCGCGCGGGACTGGGCGGATCGTGGTCCGGCACGGAAGCTTGCGCACCCGACGGGCATTGCGCGCGGGAGTAGGGAGCTCGCGGTCTGGAACGCAGGGCTCGCAGTCCTGGGTGCAGGACTCGCGGGCCGGAGTGCGGGACTCGCGCTCTTGAGTAGGTGACTCGCGCTCTTGAGTGGGGGACTCGCGTGCTGGAGTGCAGGACTCGCGGTCTTGAGTGGGGGACTCGCGTGCTGGAGCGGGGGACTCGCGCACCGGAGCGGGGGACTCGCGCAGCCGGGCGCAGGGCTCGCGGGTCCTCGTGCACGGCTTGTCCGTTACGTTGTTCGGCGTTGGAGGGCGTCCGTGACGGTGGGGGCCACGCCGCGCAGGCGCGCGGGCAGCCGCAGCCAGCGGGGCACGAACACCTGCGACCGGTTCCGCTCCGCCGCGGCCACCAGCGCGGCCGCCACTCGCTCCGGCGGCACCGGCCGCGGCACCCGCCGCGCGTACGGCGAGCCGCGGCGCGCGAAGAACGGCGTGTCCACCACACCCGGCACCACGATCGTCACCCCCACGCCCCGGCCGGCGACCTCGCCCCGCACACTCGCTCCGAGCGCGTCGAGCCCGGCCTTGGTCGCCGAGTACACCGCCTCGCCCGCCACGCTCATGCTGCCCGCGATCGATGACACGAGCACGATCTGCCCGCGCCCGCGCGCCAGCATCCCCGGCAGCGCCGCGCGCACGAGCAGCATCGGCGCGAGCAGGTTCACGCGCACCAGGTCGCCGACGCGCTCCTCCGGCATGACCTCCAACGGGCCGGACCAGCCGACACCCGCGTTGCACACCAGCAGGTCCACCTCACCGGCCTCGGCCAGCACGCGATCCGCCGCGCCGGGCGAGGTGAGGTCCGCGGCGCAGCACCGGGCGCCGGTGCGCCGCGCGATGTCCGCCAGCGCGTCGGTGTCGCGACCCACCGCCAGCACGTCGCACCCGCGGCCCGCCAGCCGCTCCGCCGTGGCGGCGCCGATGCCGGACGAACCCCCGGTCACCACCGCCGTCGTTCCCGCTCCGAACACGCCTCCTCCTCCACCGGACTCCCCGGGCTCACCGGGCTCGCCACAGTCTCCGCGGCCTCCGGAATGCTCACCTGCGGTGCCCGCTGGCTGAGCAGCGCGATTCCCGCGATCGCCACCGCCAGCGCCAGCACCTGCCCCGCGATCGGCCCCCCGCCACCGGGCAGCCGCTCGCCGAGCCACAGTGATCCGACCCCGATGCTGATCAGCGGGTCGAGCGCCACGATCACCGCGAGCGCTGGTGCGAGCGCCACCCCGACCCGGAACGCGTTCTGGCTCAACAGGAAACCGGTCACGCCGCACACCACCACGACGTAGAAGTGCCAGTGCGTCAACAGCGCCGCGACACCGCGTCGCAGGTCGTCGGCGGCGAGTTTCGTGACACCCGCGGTGACGCCGTACAGCACGCCGGTGGCGGTGGCCAGGGCCATCACCCGCGCCCGGCCCGTGCACCGGATGGCCACGCCCACCGCCGCGGCGATCAGCACCGCGAGCCCGGCCGCGAGCGGCAGGACCTCGCCCAGCTCCAGCCGCCCGTGCCCGGCCTTCGGCCTGGCCACGAGGAAGAACGCCGCGAGACCGGCGACGCACAGCGTGGCACCGAGCAGCACCATCCCGTCGGGCCGTTCCCGCCTCAGCGCGCTGCTGCTGAACACCGCGAACACCAGCGAGGTCACCAACAGCGGCTGCACGAACACCAGCGGCGCCGCGCTCAGCGCCAGCCACTGGAACACGATGCCCAGCGCGTTGGCCAGCAGCGACACCAGCCACAGCGGTTGCCGCAGCAGTGCGAACACGAGTCCCCAGCGCACGGGTCCGCCGCCGGGGACGCGCCGCGCGGCCCGGTGCTGCAGCGCGCCGGTGAGCCCGAACGCGGCGGCGGCCAGGATCGCGGCGGGCACCGCGACCTCGAGGGCCGTGTCCCCGCCGGTCATGGTCCCGCGCGGGCACCGGCCAGCTCGGCGAAGACGGCGTCGGTGTGCGCGGCGATGCGGTCGACGAGCTCCGCCTGCTCGGGAGTGCCGGTGAACACCATCGTCACCCAGTGGCCCCACGTCATGGCGCCCCACGCGAGGCCGCTGCCGGGCGCCAGGGCCAGTACGGGATAGGCCTCCGACATCACCGAGCCGTGCCAGCGGATCTCGCGGCGCGGCCCTGGCATCACCGTGCCGATCGCGTTGAACCAGTCGCCGCGGTAGACGGCCCGCGCGGCGCGGGCGTGCAGCCGGGGCGGGAACCTGCCGATGAGCCGGATCACGGCGTGCGCGGCCTCGGGCACTCCGGCGTCGATGCGCTCCCGGAGCGCGGCGGACACCAGCGTGGCCCGTCGCTCGAGCGGCAGGGGGCCGATCGGCAGGTC
The DNA here is from genome assembly GCF_016595675.1 of Prauserella cavernicola. GTDB lineage: Bacteria > Actinomycetota > Actinomycetes > Mycobacteriales > Pseudonocardiaceae > Prauserella_A > Prauserella_A cavernicola. Next base: position 119,452 of record NZ_JAENJH010000001.1, read on the forward strand.
CACCGACACGGCGCCGGTGTGGTTGCCCGCCGCGCGCATACTGCCCGTCCGGCGCAGCGACCACGGAGCCATGAGCCGGAACCGCGCACCGTCGCGCGCGCCGAGGACGTCGTGCACGGCGTCGGCGAACACCGCCTTGACCAGGTCGGCGGGTGCGACGCCGAGTGAGCGGGCCGCCTGCCTGACCTGCCTGCCGGGCAGCCGCAGCAGGGCGTGGTGCCTGCGCGGACCGGTGATCGCCACGTCGAGCGGGGTCGCTGGTGCCCTGCCCGCGCGCGCCAGCCGCCACAGGCCGTGGGCGAGTAGTCGTGGTGCGGGCCGGAAAACGTTGCCGCCCAACGGAGTCCGTGGCTGAATCGCCCACGACAGTCCCGTAGTGGTGTCGGTGTCGGACAGTAGCGACTGCATCACGGTCAGGCCGTCGCCGAGTGCGTGGTGCAGTTTGACGAGCAGGGCGCGCCGCTGTCCGGGTAGCCCGGTGACGAGCCGTCCGGCACCGGCCGCGCGGGTGGTGTCGAGCGGCAGCGAGAAGAACTCGTCGACGGCGGCGGCGAGGTCCGCCGAGACCACCTCGTCCACCAGGGACAGCGGATCGGCCCGCTCGCCCGGATCCCACCGGGCCCGCCGGGTGAGCGTCGCGGGCACCAGCCTGCCGTCGATGCCGGGCACCGCGGCGAGCATGCCCGCGGCGTCCTTGCGCGACAACGGCGGCCCGGCCTCGAACACGAGGGCGGTGCCGACGTACTGGGGGACGGCCTCGGTGCCCGCGTGCAGGAACAGCGCGTCGGGCGAGGCGAGCGGGCGCGGCCTCGTCGTCGCGGGCAGGTTCGCGAAGTTCCGCAGATCCTCGTCGAGACCGCGTTGCGTGACGTATGCGCGGGCCGCGTCCTCCAGGCCACGCCGCAGCGCGGGCCGCGCCGCGAACTCGCGGACGGTGCGGGCGAGCGAGCCGGGCTCCGCGCACACCCTGGCCAGGCCGGCCTCGGCCAGCAGCCGCGCGTTGGCCCTGCCGTGGCCCGCGATCGGCTCGTGCAGCAGCACGGCGCGTCCGCAGGCGAGCGCCTCGAGCGCGGTCGCGCCACCCGCGTTGGTCACGACCAGATCGGCGGCCGTCAGCAGTGTGGCCATGTCGTCGACCCAGCCGAGCACCGTGACCCGCTGGTCGCCGGCGAACTCGCGCGTGAGCCGGACGCGCAGGCGCGCGTTGTGCCCGGCCGCCACGACCACACCGGCGCTGGGATCGCCGCCGAGCACCTCGCGCACCGTGTCACCGGGAGCCCCGAAGGCGAGCGAACCGCACGAGACCACGGTGAGCGGCCCGGAGGGGGCCAGCCCGAGCCGTTCGCGGGCGGCCGTCCGGTCACCGGGGGAGAAGCCGGGCGGTACCGGGGGAGCCGACACGGCCACGCGCGCGCCGGGCACGCTGCGCCGTGCCGGTTCCGCGGCCACCTCGTGCATCACCAGGTTCACGCTCACGCCCTCGTGCACCCACGACGGGTGCGGTGCGATGTCGGAGACCCACGCGGCGGTCGGTACCGACAGCCCGCGATGGCGCCGCAGCCACTCGAGTCCGGTGGTACCCAGCGGGTAGGTCGAGACGATCGCGTCGGGGCGCGCGGCATCGAGGACGCCTGCGAGCCGCCGTCCGCTCCACGCGCCGATCACCCGCTTGGCGGCCTTCGCGAACCACCGGTGATGCCACAGCGACGCGTAGAAGAACTCGTAGAGCCACGGCAACCGTCGCACGGCCGTCGCGTAGATCCAGCGGAACACCGGGCCCGTGCCGCGCCCCATGGCGTCCAGCACGTCGACCCACTGCACGTCGATGCCCGGCCAGATCCGTCGCGCGGCGGCCTCCAGAGCGCGTCCGGTCGCGTGATGGCCCTCGCCCATGGTCGCCGACACGATCAGCAGCCGGGCGGGCCCGTTCGCCTCCGGATTCGCGCTCGTCGTCACCACCGCCCCTCAGCAGGGAAACCGCGCCAGTACCCGATTCAACCACGACCGCGCCCTCTCGCGCGCCGTCCACAGTGTCCTGCCGTGGTTCAGTGCTGGTGTCTGCGCGCCAGGAGCCCGAGGGTGAGCAGCAGCCGGTCGCGCGGTTCGCCGACCTTGCGCCCGGTGGCCGACTCGATCCGCTGCAGCCGGTAGATCACCGTGTTGCGGTGGCAGTACAGCCGCTGCGCGGCGTGGGTGGGGGAGCCGCCGCTGTCGATCATCGCCTCGAGCGTCTTGAACATCGTCTCCCGCTCGGGCTCGGGCAGGTCGAGCAGTTCGCGGAAGGCGACCTGCTGCAGCCGCGGCGTCAGGTGCGGGTTGCCGACGAGCAAGGCTTCGGGCAGCCGGTCGTCGAGGAACGCGACGCCGGGCTCGCGAAGGGTCCGCGCCGCTGTCTGGGCCAGCGTGTAGGCGTCGCCGACCTCGGCGAGCCGGTGCACCACGGGCGAGGCACCCGCGCGGCCGCACACGGCGGGGGCCAGCGCGTCGAGCACGGCGGCGGGCGCGCGATCGCCGAGCACGACCAGCCCCACGATGTCGGAGGGCCGCACGTGCCACGACGACACGATTCCGTGGCAGGCCAGTACATCGCGCGGTGAGCGCAGCGGATCGTCACGAGGGGAGTCCACGGGGGCCACGACGCACAGCATCGGGCCGCTCGTCGGCAGTCCCAGTGCCGTCGCGGCCTCCTCGGCGAGCGCTGGATCGCCGCCGCGGCCCTCCAGCAGGGCGTTGAGGAACGCGTGCCGCCTGCTCAGTTCCTGGCTGCGCAGCCGAGCCTCCTCGAGCCGGTAGGCGTCGACCAGCGCCGAGGAGCTGGAGTCGATCACGCGCCAGACGTGGCCCGCCGCGTCGAGCAGCGCGTGGTCGTAGTACCCGCCGAACCGTTCGCGCGAGGTCTGGAGCAGGCCCTCCCATATGACCCGGCCCCCGAGCTGGTAGGCGCGCAGCACCGCCTCCAGCGGCACGCGCTGGCGGGCGCGGAGCTTGCCCGTCTCGCGGGAGGTGTCCTGCGGGTCCTCGCCGACGGGCACGGTCTCGCCGAGCGACTGCAGCCCGCGTTCGATGTTGCCGCGCAGGCTCTCGCGCAGGTCGTCGGGAGCGGAGATCCCCAGCTGCGCGTAGGCCGGTTCCCGCTGCAGCACGATGATCGTCAGCCGGTCGGCGAGAGCCTCGAGGTTGCCGAGCAGCACCCGGCTCAGTGTGTGCAGCGCATCCCGCGCGGGCTCGGGGCAGTCGAGCGCTCCGGTGCCCTCGGCCGAGGGTCTCATCCGCCGACCTTGGCACGGACCTCGGTGGAAGGTCCAGCGATTCCGGGCGCGGAGCCCATAAATCGGACACATCTTTGGGCGGGGCGCCTATGGCCGCGATTGGGCGCGGCGCATCACTCTTAGGACCCTCGAAACCCCAACGGTGGGAGGCGCGGTCGTGACGTTGCCGGACACTTCCGAGACGAGATCGCCCAGCGCCCCACCGGATCCGGCGCCCCTGTTCACCGCCGAGGGTGTGACGGTGCGCTTCGGCGGGCTCACCGCGCTCGACGACGTCTCGCTCGCCGCGCGTCCCCGCGAGGTGCACGGCGTCATCGGCCCCAACGGAGCGGGCAAGACCACATTCTTCAACGTCTGCTGTGGATTCGTCCGTCCGGACCAGGGGACGTTGCGCTGGCGGGACGAACCCGTGCGCGGGCTGCATCCGGCGCGGCTGGCCGGGATGGGCATCGCCAGGACGTTGCAGGGGCTCGGGCTCTTCGCCGGGCTCACCGTCGCGGAGAACGTGCTCGTCGGCGCGGATCGCTTCCGCCGCACCGGTTTCGCGTCGTCGCTGTTCGCCCTGCCCAGGGCGGCGGCCGACGAGCGGAGCCTGCGTGAGCGGGCCGACCGCGCGCTGGAGGAGGTGGGCGTCGCCTCCTACACCGGCCGGTATCCGGGCAGCCTGCCCTACCCGGTGCGCAAGCGGGTCGCGCTGGCGCGGGCGCTGGCCGCCGATCCCGAGCTGCTGCTGCTCGACGAGCCCGCGAGCGGGCTGGGCGCGGACGACATGACCGAGCTCGGCGAGCTGGTGCGCGGGCTCACCGAGCGCATGGCCGTGGTTCTCGTCGACCACCACATGGACCTGGTGATGGCCGTGTGCGACCGGATCACCGTGCTCGACTTCGGCCGCGTCGTGGCCGCCGGGAGCCCGGCGCAGGTCCGCGACGACCAGGCCGTGATCGACGCCTACCTCGGAGAGGAAGCGCGGGCGGGAGGCGACGATGACTGAGCGATCCGGCGCGCTCGAGATCAGGGGCCTGTCCGCCCGCTACGGTCCGGTGACCGCGCTCGACGCCGTGGACATCCACGCCAACCCGGGACGGATCACGGCGGTGCTGGGGGCCAACGGCGCGGGCAAGACGACGTTGCTGCGCACGATCTCCGGACTGGTGCGCGGCAGCGACGGCAGCGTGCTGCTCGGCGGACGCGACCTCACCGGCGCGCCCGCGGAGACGATCGCGCGGGCGGGGATCGCCCACGTGCCCGAGGGCAGGGGAGTCATCACCGAGCTGACCGTCGAGGAGAACCTCCGGCTCGGCGCGCTGCTCGGCACCGCCCGGCGCGGCAGCGCGGGCCGGGGCCGGCTCGACGAGGTGTACGACATGTTCCCCGCGCTCGGCGACCGGCGGCGCCGGGAGGCCCACTCGCTGTCCGGCGGCGAACGGCAGATGCTCGTGATCGGCAGGGCATTGCTGTCGGAGCCCGAGGTGCTGCTGCTGGACGAGCCGTCGCTCGGGCTCGCTCCCCGCGTGGTGGCGCAGCTCTTCGCGCTCATCCGCGACCTCGTCGACTCCGAGGGACTCACCGTGCTGCTCGTGGAGCAGAACGCACGCAGCGCACTGTCCATCGCCGACACCGGGTTCGTGCTCAACCTCGGCCGCGTCGTCGCGGCGGCCGGGGCGGCAGAGCTCGCCGCGGACGACGACCTCCGGCACGCCTACCTCGGTTTCTAGCCTTCTGGGAGAGGACCACGCAGACGATGCAACAGTTCGTGAACTTCACACTCGGCGGGCTGAGCCAGGGCGCGATCTACGCGGCCTTCGCGCTCGCACTGGTCCTGATCTGGCGGGCGACGCGGATCATCAACTTCGCCCAGGGCGCCATGGCCATGTTCACCACCTACCTCGCGCTCACCCTCATCGAGAGCGGACTGTCCTACTGGGCCGGATTCGCCGCGGCGCTGGCGGGCGGACTCGTGCTCGGCGCACTGGTCGAGCGGGTCGTGATGCGACCGGTCGAGGGCGGACCCGAGCTCAACGCCGTGATCGTCACCCTGGGACTGTTCGTGGCGTTCCAAGCGCTGGCGGCGATCCTGTTCGGCGCCACCTTCCAGTCGTTTCCGGCGCCGTTCGGCCTGCGTGGCTTCACCGTCGGCGAGATGACCATCGCGTTCACGCCGTTCTCGGTGTTCGTGATCGCCTCCGTGGTCGTCGTGATGCTCGCGCTCACCGCGCTGTTCCGGTTCACCGACCTCGGGCTGCGGATGCGCGCGTCGGCGTTCAGCCAGGAGGTGTCCCGGCTGCTCGGGGTCCGGGTCGGCCGGATGCTGACCCTCGGCTGGGCGCTCGCCGCCGTCGTCGGCTCACTGGCTGGGCTGCTGATCGCGGGCGGCAACCTCGTGCACCCCGCCTACATGGACGCCGTGATCGTGTACGGCTTCGTCGCCGCTGTGCTCGGCGGGCTGGAGAGTCCCGGGGGCGCCGTGGCGGGCGGGCTGATCATCGGGCTCGCACTGTCCTATGTGAGCGGTTATCTCGGCAGCGAGCTGGTGACACTGGCCGCGCTGGCGATCCTCGTCGCGGTGCTGCTGGTGAGGCCACGTGGGTTGTTCAGCCGGGTCGCGGCAAGGAGGGTCTGATGCGCACGCTTCCGCGTCGATTCGTTCCCCGGTCGCTGCTGCTGCGCAACCTGCTCGGCGTGCTCGCCGGGCTCGTCGTGGTGGTGCTGGTGCTGGAGACCACGAGCCCGTTCCGCAACTCGCAGCTCGCCACCATGTCCTACTACGCCATCGCCGCCGCGGGGCTGACCGTCCTCACCGGACTCAACGGGCAGATCTCGCTCGGCCACGGCGCGCTCATGGCCGTCGGCGCCTACACCACGGCGCTGCTGCTCGAGGGTGACGCCGTGCCGTTCTCGCTCGCGATGCTGGTCGCGGCCGCGGTCACCGCGCTGGTCGGCATCCTGGTGGGCGCCGCGGCGTCGCGGCTGCACGGCCCCTACCTCGCGGGTGCGACACTCGCGCTGGCCGTGGGGGTGCCCGGGCTCGCGATCTACTTCGACGGCCTGCTGGGCGGGGAGCAGGGGCTCAGCGTGCGCTCGCCCAGGCCGCCCGACTGGTTCGCCGACGCGCACTACTTCGTCACCGCGGGCGACCTGAGCAGCGCGAAGTACCTCGCCTACATCGGCTGGCTCACGCTGCTGCTGGTCATCCTGCTGCTGGCCAACCTCATGGCGAGCCGGTTCGGGCGCGTGTGGCGCGCGGTGCGCGACGACGAGGTGGCCGCCGAGCTCGCCGGGCTCCGCCTCGGCAGGCTGCGGGTGCTCGCGTTCGTCGTGAGTGCCGCGTGCGCCGGGCTCGCGGGTGCGGTGCTGGCGATGGTGGTGCGGCTCGCCGCGCCCAGCGGCTTCACGATCGTGCTGTCGCTCTCGCTGCTCACCGCCGTGGTCGTGGGCGGGCTCGGCAGCATCGCGGGCGCGTTGCTCGGCAGCGCGCTGCTGGTGTTCCTGCCGCCCGCGGTGACCAACCTCGGCACCGGCGCCGGGCTCACGGGCGTGCAGGCGGCGCAACTCGCGCCGCTCGTCTACGGCGTGGTGCTGGTGGTCGTGATGCTGCTCGCTCCCGGCGGGGCGATGGGACTGCTCCGCCGGTTCTGGCGTCGGGGAATCAACCAAGGAGGAAGCAGATGAGGCGACCGGGACAGCGCGGTCTCGCGGTCGGCGCCCTGGCCACGATCGTGACGTTGCTGATCACGTCGTGCGGTGCGGGCGGACGGCCGGAGGAGGATCAGGGTGGGGGCAGCGCGTCCGACGTGGGCGTGACGGCCGAGTCGGTCAAGGTGGGCGCGCACTTCCCGCTGACCGGTGTCGCGGCGCCGGGCTACAGCGAGATCCCGACGGGAGCCAAGGCGTACTTCGACTTCGTCAACGCGGCCGGCGGCGTGAACGGGCGGCGCATCGACTACGTCTACCGCGACGACGCCTACAACCCGACCAACACCAGCCAGGTCGTGAACGAACTGGTGCTGCAGGACGAGATCTTCGCGATGGTCGGCGGGCTCGGAACCCCGACGCACAGTGCCGTGCTGGACTTCCTCAACAGCTCCGAGGTGCCCGACCTGTTCGTGTCCTCGGGCTCACTGCTGTGGGACCAGCCCGAGACCAACCCGCAGACCTTCGGCTGGCAGCCCGACTACGAGGTCGAGGGCAAGATCATCGGCCAGTACGTGCAGCAGAACTTCCCCGACGCGAAGGTGGGGCTGTTCCTGCAGGACGACGACTTCGGTGAGGACGGCGAGAAGGGCGCGCGGGCCTACATCGACGACCAGATCGTGGCCGCCGAACGGTACGCGCCCGGCAACACCGACGTCGGCCCGCAGGTGGCGGCGCTGCAGGCGGCGGGCGCGGACCTGGTGATCGGGTTCAACGTGCCCTCCTACACCGCGTTGAGCCAGCTGACGGCGATGCGGCTCAACTACGATCCACAGTGGATCTACAGCAACGTGGGCTCCGACCCGGCGCTGGTCGGCTCTCTGCTGAGCCGCTTCTCCGAGGGGCAGGTCACCGACGCGGCGCTGCTGCAGGGCGTCATGACCACCGAGTACTTGCCGGGCGTGGACGCGCCGGACAACGCCTGGACGAAGCTGTGGCAGCGGGTGTGGGACGCCCACGGCGGTCAGGGCCAGCTGTCCAACTACCGGATCTACGGCATGGCACAGGCTTACACCTTCGTGCAGGCACTGCAGGCCGCGGGTCCGGACCCGACCCGTGAGGGCATCGTGACGGCGCTCGAGGAGATGGGCGGCGAGCTGCGCGGACCCGCGTTCGTGCCGTACCGGTACTCGGCGGACTCGCACGCGGGCCTGAGCGGGGTGAAGGTGGTCCGGATCGCGGGCACCGGCGGCACCGAGGACCTCAGCCCGGTCCTGGTCACCGGCAACGGCGACACCGAGATCACCGAGCACACCGAAGAACACGCCGCCCCACCGGAGAACGGCATCCCGAACGTCCAACCACAGAACTAACCGCGAGTCCCCCGCTCCGGCGCGCGAGTCCCCCGCTCCGGCGCGCGAGTCCCCCGTCCAGGCGCGCGAGTTCCCCGTCCGGGACTGCGAGTTGCCTGCTCGGGACTTCGAGTCGGGCGTTCGGTCGCGGGCGGACGGGGTGCTGTCGACGGAGAGCCGCTGTGGCGGCGAGTGGACGCTCGCCGCCACAGTGCTGACCCGCGCGGGAGGCTCCGGACCGGCGACGGTGTCCTGAGCGGGCAACTCGTCGGCCTCGGCGGGGAAGTCGCGGACTGGAGCGGGGGACTCGCGGGCTGGAGTGGGGGACTCGCGGGCTGGAGCGGGGGACTCGCGGTGCGTCGGGTGTCGGGTGGGTCAGCTCAGGCCCAGGGACGCTGTGAGGAGGCGGGCGGCGCTGCCGCCCTCCTCGATCGCCACGTCCAGGGCCGCTGACGTGCCCAGGTCGTCCGCGAGCAGGGCTCGCATCCGCTCGATCGCGGGCTCGCCCGCCTCGATCGGCCGGCCCGCGGCCCGGTGCAGCGCCTCCAGGCGCGTGCCCGCCGCGTCCAGCACCGACGGCGCGTAGTCCCAGGCCTGGGCCCACGGACGATCGATGATCGCCAGCCGCACCACCGACGCCGTGTGGTTGGCCAGTAGCTCCTCCAACAGCACCAGGTTCCCCGCCGACTTCGCCATCTTCGCCCCGTCGACGGCCACCGTGCCCACGTGCAGCCATGCCCGCGCGTACGGGGTCACGCCGGAGAGCGCCTCGGCCATCGCCGCGTGATAGGCGTGGTGCGGAAAGCGCAGGTCGGCCCCGCCCGCGTGGACGTCCACGCCCACCCCGAACACGGACTCCGACATCGCCACGCACTCCGCGTGCCAGCCCGGCCTGCCTGTGCCCCACGGCGAGTCCCACGCGGGGTAGCCGGGTTCGGCCGCCTGCCACACGGCCACGTCGAACGGGTCCTCCTTGTCGGGGTCCTCGGGCCTGCCGCCGTACTCGGCCGCCAGCCGCAGTGCCTCGGCCTCGCCCAGGCCCGCGCGCTCGGCGACCGCCCGGCCCCGGAAGTAGACGCTGCCGCCGCGCCGGTACGCCGCGCCCGCGTCGAGCAGCGCGGCCGCCAGGCGCAGCACCGCGTCGACGTAGCTGTGCGCCCTCGGTTCGAAGTCGGGCGCGGGCACGCCGAGTGCGGCCATGTCGCCCTCGAAGTGGAACTGCTGGAACGCGGCGAGCTGGTCGTAGGGCGAGCCGGACTGCCGTGCGGCGTCGACCAGGACGTCGTCGACGTCGGTGACGTTGCGGCACACGACCGGCTCCACCCCGAGCACCCGCAGCACGCGCCGCAACGTGTCGACCCAGACGAACGTCGACGCGTGCCCGAGGTGCGTCACGTCGTACGGGGTGATGCCGCACGCGTAGATCCGCGCGCGGTCGAGCAGCCGCACCGGCGTCCCGCCGAGCGTCACGGCGGTCGCGCCCGGCACCGGGCGCCTTCTCGTCATCGACTCGAACGTCATGCCGCCACGATGCCCCACGCGAGGCCGGGATGCGACTCCCTTGACCGGCCGCGAGCCACGATCGTAGAGTCGTGCCGTAGCACAACAACCGTGCCGTGGTGCGGCACAGTCAGCGAGGGACTATGGCGTTCGCGCTGGGACACCTGACGGTCGTCGACCTGACCCAGGTCATGGCCGGTCCGTATTGTTGTCAGCTCCTCGGCGACCTCGGCGCCGACGTGATCAAAGTCGAGCCGGTCGGCAGAGGCGACGCCACCCGGCAGGCCACCGGGCACCGGTTACCCCAGGGCGAGAGCGCGGCCTTCGTCGCCGTCAACCGCAACAAGCGCAGCATCGCCCTCGATCTCAAGAGCGACGCGGGCCGGGAGGCGTTCTACCGTCTGGTGCGCGACGCCGACGTGGTGGTGGAGAGCTTCCGCCCCGGCGTCGCGGCGAAGCTCGGCGTCGACTATCCGTCGCTGCGCGCCGTCAACGAGCGCATCGTCTACGCCTCCATCTCCGGGTTCGGCCAGACCGGCCCGTACGCGCAGCGTCCGGGCTACGACCTGATCGCCCAGGCGATGTCCGGCGTCATGAGCGTCACCGGCGATGCCGACGGCGAGCCCGTCAAGTGCGGCGTGCCCGTCGCGGACATGTCCGCGGGCCTGTTCTGCGCCGTCGGAATCCTGAGCGCGTGCCTGTCCCGCGAAGTCACCGGACAGGGCCAGGCCGTGGACACCTCCCTCTACGACGCCGCGCTCGCGCTGTCGATCTGGGAGACCTCCGAGCTGTGGGCCACCGGCGAGGCGCCCGGCCGACTGGGTTCGGCGCATCGCGTCAACGCGCCGTACCAGGCACTGCCGACCCGCGACGGCTATCTCACCATCGGCGCCAACAACGACCGGCTGTGGCGGCGCCTGTGCGACGTCCTCGGCCGCGACGACCTGCTCGCCGACGACCGCTTCACCACCAACTCCGAGCGCGTGCGGCTGCGCGACGTGCTCGCCGCCGAGCTGACCACCACGCTCAAGGAACGCGACACCGACGACTGGGTGGACGCGCTGCTCGACGCGGGCGTGCCCGCGGGTCCGATCCAGGACTACCGGCAGTCCTGCGAAGACCCACACACCCTCGCGCGCGAGATGGTCGTGGAGATGGACCATCCGACCGAGGGGACGGTGCGCGCGCTCGGCATTCCGATCAAGCTCAGCGATACTCCCGGCCAGGTCCGGCGCACGGCGCCCTCGCTCGGTGAGCACACCGACGAGCTGCTGAAGGCGGCGGGCTGCACCGAGAGCGAGATCGCGACACTGCGAGCCGAAGGAGCCGTGGGATGACCGACCAGGTGCTGACCGAGTTCAGCGGTCCCGTCGCGGTCGCGACGTTCAACCGGCCCGAGGCGCGCAATGCCATGACGTGGGAGATGTACGACGCGCTGGTCGAGTTCTGCGAGCGCGTCGACGCCGACGAGGACGTGCGCGTCGTCGTGCTGCGCGGCGCGGGCGGCAAGGCCTTCGTCGCGGGCACCGACATCGCGCAGTTCAGACAGTTCCAGGGCGCCGCCGACGGGCTCGACTACGAGCAACGCATCGAAAGTGTGCTCGACAAGGTCGAGAGCATCCGGGTGCCCACCATCGCGGTGGTCGACGGCTACGCGACCGGTGGCGGATTGTCCATCGCGGCCTGTTGCGACCTGCGTATCGCGAGTCCGAAGGCGAAGTTCGGCCTGCCGATCGCCCGCACCGTCGGCAACTGCCTGTCGATGGCGAGCTACGCCCGCCTGGTGCAGCTGGTCGGGGCGGGCAGGGCGATCCACCTGATCTACACCGCGGGCTTCGTCGGCGCCGAGGACGCCCACCGGATCGGCCTGGTGTCCGAGCTGGTGGAGGAGTCCGAACTGGACGGCCGGGTGACGGCGCTGTGCGACCAGCTCGCCGGCCAGGCGCCGCTGACCATGCGCGCCAGCAAGATCGCGCTGCGCCGGCTGCGCGAGCATGCGCTGCCACCCGGCGACGACCTGATCTCGATGTGTTACGGCAGCGAGGACTTCCGTGAGGGCGTCACCGCGTTCACCGAGAAGCGCCCGCCGCAGTGGCATGGCCGGTGATGGGCCGTGCCGCGCTCACACCGGAAGCCGGTAGCCGAGCGTCGCGCTGATCCGCTGCGCCGCCTCGACGACGAGTGCGCCGTAGGTCTCCCGCAACTCGTCGGTCATCCTGCTGCCCGGAGCCGACACCGAGATGCTCGCGACCGGGCTGCCGTCGTGGTCGAAGATCGCCGACGCGACGGCAGCGATGTCGGTGCGCCACTCGCCGACGTTGGACGCGTAGCCACGGTCGGCCACGCGGTCGAGGTCGGCGAAGAACTGGTCCCAGTCGACGATTGTGTTGCCGGTGTAGCGTTCCAGCTTGCCGCCCAGGATCTCGCGCACGCGCTGCCTCGGCAGGGACGCGAGCATGGCCTTGCCGTTGGAGGAGCCGTGCAGCGGAACCGCGCTGCCCAGCGGGATCACCGCGCGGATCGGGTGCTCGGTCTCGACCCGCTCGATCAGCACGGCACGGTCGGCCTCCCGCACCATCAGGTGGGAGGTCTCGCCGGTCTCCTTGCGCAGTTCCTGCATGATCGCCGCGGCGGCGTCGCGCACGCTGAGGTCCGCGATCGCGCGCTGGCCGATGTGCAGGGCGCGCGTGGTGAGCACCCAGCGGGTCACCTCGGCGCCGTCGGGGCAGATCCAGCCGGCAGTCCACAGTGTCCGGAGCGCGCGCTGCACGGTGCTCTTCGGCAGTCGCAGCCTGCGGGCCAGCTCACCGACGCCGACGGGCTGCGTGTACGCGACCTCTTCGAGCACGCGGAAGGCGGACAGGACCGTGCGCATTCCCTCGCTCATGACCGGAGTCTAACCGGCATCGGCCCGGAAAGAGCCCGTCGGCACCAGAGATGCCGACGGGCTCTCGGGCCGTCGGTGTCAGAGCCAGCCGGGGATCACGAAGATCAGCACGGCGACCACCGGGGCGATGGCGATCATGCTCATGCCCCAGATCATCAGGCGCCGGAACATCGTGTCGCGGTGCTCCTCCGGAGTGCTCGCCACGACGAGCGCGCCGCTGGTGGAGAACGGCGAGGAGTCGACCACCGACGACGAGATCGCGAGCGCGATGATCATGCCGACCGCGCCGACCTGACCGGTCAGCAGGAACGGCACCGCGAGCGGGATCAGCGCCCCGAGGATGCCCGTGGTGGAGGCGAAAGCCGACACCGCCGCACCGATCAGGCAGATGACGAGCGCGGCCAGCAGTGGCACGCCGATACCCGCGACGCTGTTGCCGAGGAACTCGATGGTGCCCACCCGTTCCATCAGGCCCACATAGGTCACCACGCCGCAGATCAGGAGCACGGTGGGCCACGCGACCTGCGAGAAGCACGCCTTGGTGTCCTTGGGCGAGAGCAGGCAGATCACCGTCGCGATGCTCAGGGCGAGCAGGCCCACGTCGAACTCCAGCGCCAGTGCGCCCACGGCGAGCAGGACGAGCCCGAGCAGGGTCACGGAGCGCTGGGTGTTGAGTGTGGTCACCGCGGTGGCCTCGCCCGCCTCCGTGCGCGTCTTGGTGGCGGTCGCGCCGCTTCCGCCGCCCGCACCGCCGCCGACGGGCTCACCGTCGTCCTGCGGTTCCGGGGCGGGCGTGCCGCCCTCGCCGGGCGTCTCGCGACGGCCCAGCAGCTTCTTGCCGCCGAACATGAAGAAGACCACGACGCTGAGCAAGGCGTTGAACAGGAACGAGCTCACCCACAGCAGCACCGGGTTCCCGGGAAGGCCGCTGCGTTCCACGACACCGTTGGTGATGGTGCCGAAAATGCTGAGGGGCGAGAAGCCACCCGCGGTGGCGCCGTTGATGATGAGCAGTCCCATGAGCATCGGGTTGATGCGGTAGCGCGTCGCGAAGTTCAGCCCTATCGGCGCCATGATGGCGACCGCGCCGGGGACCACCGCTCCCACCATGGTGAGCAGGCTCGTGATCAGGAACATCACCCACGGGATGAGCGCGATTCTGCCTCTCACGGCCCGAACTCCGGCATGGATCAACCAGTCGACCGTGCCGTTGGCCTTGGCGATGGCGAACAGCAATGTCACGCCGACGAGTACCACGAAAAGGTCTCCGGGGAATCCGGAGAAGAGATCTTCCGCAGTTTCGTCGTAAATGAAGGTTCCGATCAGGAAGGCGCCGAGAAAGGCTACCGCTCCCATATTCACCGAGCGCAGAGTCGCGAGGAGAAAAATGAGAACCAGGCCGATGATCGAATATAACTGTATGGACATGTGGCTCCTCGAGGCAGGCGTTGGCTCGCGGCCGCGACGGAAATCAGCTATTCCGTAATGCGAAAGCGGGGTCTCGCACCGAGGAAGTATGGCGCGCGACACAAATGACAGTCAAGAGTCCTGAATAGACCCATGGAGAATCCGATGGCACAGCCGATCGGCCGGCACTTCCTGCAAATTCCCGGCCCCACCAACGTTCCCGAGCAGGTACTGCGGGCGATGTCCGCACCCACGATCGACCACCGCGGTCCCGAGTTCGCCGCGCTGACCCTGGATCTGCTGGAGGCGGTGAAACCCGTCTTCGGCACCACCGGGCCGGTGGTGATCTATCCGTCCTCGGGCACCGGTGCGTGGGAGGCGGCGCTGGTGAACACGCTCAGCCCCGGCGACCGCGTGCTCGCCTTCGAGACCGGGCACTTCGCCACGCTCTGGCGGGAGATGGCGGAGAGTCTGGGACTCGAGGTGGAGTTCGTACCAGGAGACTGGCGCCACGGCGCCGATCCCGAGGCCGCCGCCGCGCACCTGGCCGCCGACACGGACCACGCGATCAAGGCCGTCTGCGTGGTGCACAACGAGACCTCGACCGGTGCCACCAGCCGGATCGCGGAGATCCGGCGCGCGCTCGACGACGCGGGACACCCGGCGCTGTTGCTCGTGGACACCATCTCCTCGCTCGGCTCGGTGGACTACCGGCACGACGAGTGGGGAGTCGACGTCACGGTCTCGTGTTCGCAGAAGGGCCTGATGCTCCCGCCGGGGCTGGGTTTCAACGCGGTGAGCGACAAGGCCCTGCGGGCCGCGGAGAGCGCGGGCCTGCGCCGCTCCTACTGGGACTGGCGGCCGGTGCTGGAGGCCAACCGGCGCGGCTTCTTCCACAGCACTCCGGCCACCAACCTGCTCTACGGTCTGCGCGAGGCGCTGACGATGCTCGACGAGGAGGGGCTGCCGCAGGTCTATGCCCGCCACCTGCGCCACGCCGAGGCCACCCGCGCGGCCGTGCGCGGGTGGGGACTGGAGATCCTGTGCCTTGACGAGCGTGAGCACTCGCCCGCGCTCACCGCCGTGGTGATGCCCGAGGGCCACGACGCCGACAAGCTCAGGGAGCTGATCCTCGAGAAGTTCAACATGTCGCTCGGTGCCGGGCTGGGCAAGCTCAAGGGCACCGTGTTCCGGATCGGACATCTCGGGCACTTCAACGACGTCGCGCTGGCGGGCACGCTCTCGGGTGTCCAGATGGGACTCGAGCTCGCGGGCGTGCCGGTGGACGACTCGGGGGTGGCCGCGGCGCTGCGGGTGCTCACAGGAAAGGCGGGAGCATGAGCGGGGACCTGGAACGGCGGCTCAACGCCGACGTCGAGGGCGAGGTCGCCTTCGACGACTACACGCGGCACCTGTTCTCCCGCGACGCGAGCATGTACTCCATCCGGCCGCTGGGCGTGGTCTTTCCGCGCACAGCCGGCGACGTCGCCGCGACCGTGGCCGCCGCGCGCGACCACGACGTGCCGGTTGTGCCCCGCGGCGCGGGCACGAGCCTGGCGGGGCAGACCGTGGGGCCCGGCATCGTGCTCGATCTCTCGCGGCACCTCAACAAGATCCTGGAGCTCGACCCGGAGAGCCGCACCGCACGCGTGGAGCTGGGCGTGGTGCAGGACCAGCTCAACCGGGCCGCGGGGGCGCACGGGCTGATGTTCGGCCCGGACACCTCCACCAGCAACCGCGCCACACTCGGCGGCATGATCGGCAACAACTCGGCGGGCAGCGGGTCGGTGCGCTACGGCATGACGATCGACCATGTGCGCGAGCTGGAGGTGGTGCTCTCCGACGCGACCACGGCGCACTTCGCGCCGGTGGACGAGGCCGAGCTCGCGCGCAGGGCCGCCGCGCCCACGCTGGAGGGCGCGCTCTACCGGGAGCTGCCGAAGATCGTCGAGGAGAACCGCGACGCCATCGCGGGTGGTTTCCCCGAGTTCTGGCGCCGTGCCACCGGATACCGCCTCGACCGCCTCGCCGAGCCGACACCGTTCGACCTCGCAAAGTTCGTCGTCGGCGCGGAGGGCACCCTCGTGGTCGGCACCAGCGCGGTCGTGGACCTGGTGCCCAAGCCGAAGCACACGGTGATCGCGGTGGGGCACTTCGCCTCGACGCCGGAGGCGATCGCCGCCACCGACGACGCGCTCTCGTGCGACCCGGCGGCCGTGGAGCTGATGGACCGTACGATCCTCGACCTGTCGCGGCAGAAGATCGAGTACTCCTCCCTCGGTGACATCCTGGAGGGCGACCCGGACGCGCTGCTCTTCGTCAACTTCACCGGCGACGACCGCGACGAGCTCGTCGGCAGGCTCAAGCGGCTCACAGCGTTGTGGCGCAAGCACGACCACGGCTACCACACGCTGGAGGCCGTCACCCCGCAGCAGCAGTCGGCGCTGCTCAAGGTCCGCAAGTCCAGCCTGGGCCTCCTGATGGCGGCCAGCGTCGGCGCGCGGCGGCCGCTGGCCTTCGTCGAGGACACCGCCGTGCACCCGAAGCATCTGCCGGAGTACACGACGAAGTTCAAGGAGATCCTCGACCGGCACGAGATGGAGGCGGGCTTCTACGGGCACTGTTCCGTGGGCTGCCTGCACATCCGCCCGTTCGTCGACCTGACCGCGCCTGGTGAGGTGGAGAAGATGCGCTCGGTCGCCGAGGAGGTCAAGGACCTCGTCACGGCCTACGGCGGCGTGAACTCCAGCGAGCACGGCGACGGTCTGGCGCGCAGCGAGTTCAACCGCGAGATCTTCGGCGACGAGCTCTACGAGGCGATGCGCCAGGTGAAGCGGCTGTTCGACCCGAGTGGCACGCTCAACCCCGGCAAGATCGTGGACGCGCCGTCGATGACCGACAACCTCCGCGATCCCGCGCTGCCCGAACCGGGACCGCTGCGGACGAAGCTCTCGTTCGAGGTGGTGGGCGGTATGCGCGCGGCCGCCGACCGGTGCATGAACATCGGGCTGTGCCGCAAGAGCGAGAGTGGCGCGATGTGCCCGTCGTACATGGCCACGCTCAAGGAGGAGGACTCCACGCGCGGACGCGCCAACGCGCTCGTGAAGGCACTGTCCGAACCGGACCCCAAGGCCGCGCTCGGCGACGAGCGGCTGCACGAGGTGCTCGACCTGTGCCTGATGTGCAAGGCGTGCAAGAGCGAGTGCCCGCTCGGCGTGGACATGGCCAAGCTCAAGAGCGAGACGCTGGCGCAGCACCACGACGTGCACGGCGTGCCCGCGCGCTCGCGGGTGTTCGGCTCCATCCGCACGCTCAACCGGCTCGGCTCGGCCACCGCGCCGCTGTCCAACCTGCCCGGCCGGATTCCCGTGCTGCGCAAGTTGATGGAACGCTACGTCGGCATCTCGGCGCGGCGTCCGCTGCCCCGGTTCGAACGCCGCAACCTCGGCGCGTGGTTCCGCAAGCACACGCCCGCGAGCCCGGGATCCCGGGGCGAGATCATGTTCCTCGCCGACTCGTTCACCACCTACACCGAGCCCGGCATCGGCCGCGCGGCCGTGGAGCTGCTCGAACGGGCCGGGTACTCTGTGCGGCTGGTGACGCGTGGCTGTTGCGGCCGCTCGAGCCTGTCGAAGGGGCTCGTCGACGACGCCAAGCGCAAGGCTGCGGCGCTGGTCGCGGAGCTGGCCAGTTCGGACGCGCCGATCGTGGGCTGCGAGCCGTCGTGTGTGCTGACGCTGCGCGACGAGACGTTGTCGCTGCTGCCGGACGATCCCGCCGCGCGTGCCGTCGCGGGCAGGGTGCGGCAGCTGGAGGAGGTGCTCGCCGAGGCGATCGACGACGGCGCGCTCGACCTCGACGACGCGGCGTGGCCCTCGGGCAGGCGCGTGCTGTTCCACGGGCACTGCCATCAGAAGGCCGAGGTCGGCACCGCCGCCACGGTGGGGTTGCTCAAGCGCATCCCCGGCGCCGAGGTGGTGGAGCTGGACGCGGGCTGCTGCGGCATGGCGGGCTCGTTCGGGTTCGAGGCCGAGCACTACGACGTGTCGATGAGCGTGGGTTCCGACCGGTTGTTCCCCGCGGTGAAGGCGGAACCGGCCGAGACGGTGGTGGCAGCCACCGGGGTGTCGTGCCGGCAGCAGATCGAGCACGGCACCACGCGCCAGGCCCAGCACCCGCTGGAACTGATCCGCGCGGCGCTGCGTGCCTAGGCAGTGGACCTAGGCGAGCAGTTCGCGCGCCAGCTCGACGAGTGCCGGGACGGCCGGATGCCCGCCCGCACGCGGCCACGCGAGCACCACCGGGATCGGCTCGGCGTCGGTGACGGGCACGAACTCCACACCGGGGTAGGCGTGGACGCGGGCGGTGGCCGTCGAGGTCACGCCCACGCCCCGGCCCGCCGCGATCGCGGCGAGCCAGTCGTCGGTGTTGGCCACTGGCACCAGCCGGGCCGGCCGGATCCGCGGTGGCCATAGTTCCGGCGTCGTCAGCCCCGACACGGTGTTGACCACAACCGGCTCGCCGGAAAGGTCGGCGAGCGTGAGCGACGACCGCGCCGCCAGCGCGCTGCCGGTGGGTACCGCGGCCACGCGCGGTTCGGTGCCGAGCAGGCGGGTGACCAGTCCGCCCTCGGCGACCGGGCCGCGCAGCAGCGCGGCGTCGACCAGACCGGTGCGCAGCCCCGCTGTGCGCTCGTCGACGCGGTGCAGCTCCAACGGGGTGGCGGGGTGGTCGTGTTCCCAGCGCCGCAAAAGGATCGGGGTGGCCTGTCCGAGCGCCGACCACGCGTGCCCGAGCCGCAGCGGCGCGTGGCCCAGCAGCGTCGGATCGAGCGCCCGGTCGACGGCGGTGACCACGGCGGCGGCGCGCTCGCGGAACGCCTCGCCCTGAGCGGTCAGGGTCAGGTGATGGGTCGAGCGGTCGACGAGCCGGACTCCGAGGCGCTGCTCCAGCTGGCGCAGCGTGCGGGACACGGCGGGCTGGGTGAGGTGCAGAACCGCCGCGGCGCGCGTGAGGTTGCGCTCCCCGGCGATGGCGAGGAAGCAGTGGAAGTGGCGCAGCTCGATGGTCATGCGTGCTGAGCATAACCCGAGCTGAATCGGCATTTCACAGCGGTTTTCGCGCTGCCTAGCTTCGGTGGGGTGTCTCGTTCTCCCGCGTCCGCTGTCGCCCTCGTGCTGGGCGGCGCCCTGTCCCTGCAGTTCGGTTCCGCGCTCGCGGCGCTGCTGTTCCCGCGCGCCGGTGCCTTCGGGGTGGTGACCCTGAGGCTCACCATCGCCGCGGCGCTGCTGCTGGCGGTGTGCCGCCCGCGACTGCGGGGCCGCACGCGTCACGACTGGCTGCTCGCCGCCGCCTTCGGACTGACCCTGGGCGGCATGAACATCCTGTTCTACCAGGCGATCGAGCGCATCCCGCTCGGAGTGACGGTGACGCTGGAGGTGCTCGGGCCGCTGGTGCTCTCGGTGGCCGCGTCGCGGCGAGCGCTCAGCGTCGCGTGGGCCGCGCTCGCTCTGGCGGGCGTGGTGCTGCTCGGCCGGGGCGGGTTCTCCGCGCTCGACCCCGTCGGCGTGGCGTTCGCGCTCGGCGCGGGCGTGCTGTGGGCGTGCTACGTCGTGCTGGGTGCCCGGGTCGGCGGGCGCTTCGCCGGAGCCGACGGGCTGGCGTTCGCGCTCGGCATCGGCGCGGTGCTGAGCATTCCGGTCGGCGCGGCGACCACCGGCACGGCCCTGCTGGATCCGGTGACCCTCGGACTCGGCGCCGCCGTGGCCGTGTTGTCGTCCATGCTGCCGTACACGCTGGAGCTCATGGCGCTGCGCAGGCTCCCGGCCGCGACGTTCTCGGTACTGATGAGCCTGGGGCCCGCGGTCGCCGCGTTCGCGGGGTACGTGGTCCTGGGTCAGAACCTGACGGCGGTACAGGTCTGCGGTGTCGTGCTGGTCGTCGTCGCGAGCGTCGGAGCCGTCCGGATGCGTAGAGTCCGACGACATGACGAACACGTGGGATCTGCTGGGAGAGGCGGCCTCGACGGCGATCCGCTACCGCGAGACGCTGCCGGACCGGCCGGTCGCGGAGTCCGGTGACGCCGCGGCGATCCAGGCCGCGTTCGGCGGCGCGCTGCCCGACGCGCCGTGCCCGCCGCGGCAGGTGCTCGACGAGCTGCGCCGCGCCGCCGAGGGCGGGCTGGTGGCCACCGCGGGACCCCGGTTCTTCGGGTTCGTGACCGGCGGGTCGCTGCCGTCGGCCACCGCCGCCGACATCCTCGCGGCCGGCTGGGACCAGTGCGCGGGCCTCACCGTCGCCTCGCCTGCCGCGGCGGCGGCCGAGCAGTGCGCGGGGGAGTGGCTCAAGGACCTGCTCGGTCTCCCCGCGACGGCGTCGACGGGGTTCGTCATCGGCGGACAGTCCGCCAACACCGTCGGACTCGCCGCGGCCCGTCACCACCTGTGCGCCGAGGCGGGCTGGGACGTGGAGCGCGATGGTCTCGCGGGGGCGCCGCCCGTGCGGATCGTGGCGAGCGTGGAACGGCACGCGACCATCGACCGGTCCCTGCGGCTGCTGGGTTTCGGCACCGCCGCGGTGGAGGAGGTTCCCGCCGGGCCGAACGGGGCGCTCGACGTCGCCGCGCTCGCCGGGGTGCTCGCCCGCGGTGGGCCCGCGATCGTGTGCCTGCAGGCGGGCAATGTCAACACCGGTGCGTGCGACGACCTGCGCGCGGGGTGCTCCCTCGTCCGCGACCACGGCGGATGGTCGCATGTGGACGGAGCGTTCGGGCTGTGGGCGGCGGCGAGCCCGCGCACGGCGAGCCTGGTCGACGGCATCGAGCTGGCCGACTCGTGGGCCACCGACGGCCACAAGTGGCTCAACGTGCCCTACGACTCCGGGTTCGCCTTCTGCGCGAGGCCCGAGGTGCACTCGGCCGCCGTGTCCTACACGGCTCCCTACCTCGTGGCCGAAGGGGCCACGATGGGTCCGGCCGACTTCACGCTCGAGTCCTCGCGGCGCGCCAGGGGTTTCGCGGTGTGGGCCGCACTGAGGGAACTGGGCCGCGACGGCGTCGCCGCGCTCGTCGATCGCTGCTGCGCGCTGGCCCGCCGGTTCGCCGCCGCGCTCGCCGCCGGTGGTGCCGAGATCGCCAACGACGTGGTGCTCAACCAGGTGCTCGTGCGCTTCGGCGACGACGCGCGGACCGACCGCATCGCCGACGGCGTCCGCCGCGAGGGCACCTGTTGGCTGAGCGGGACCACCTGGCGCGGGAGACGCTACCTGCGCGTCTCGGTCTCCAACTTCTCCACGACCTCCGACGACATCGACCGTTCGGCGGAGGCCGTGCTGCGCGTCGCCGCGTCGGTGTAGCGCTCCTCGTGCAGTACGGCCTCCAGCGGCCGCCTGCCGCGCCAGCCGTGGCGCTCCAGGTCGGGCACCTCCTCGAGGTGCGTCACGGGGCCGAGGCACAGCCACGCCACCGGCCGCACGGCCTCGGGAATGCCGAGCAGCTCGCGCAGGAACGGCTCCCGGTAGAAGCTGACCCAGCCCACGCCCAGGTCCTCGGCGGTCGCCGCGAGCCACAGGTTCTGGATCGCGAGACACACCGAGTACAGCCCGGCGTCGGCGATCGCGTGCCTGCCGAGCACGGCGGGCGAGCCTCGGCCGGGGTCGTAGGTCACGACCACACCCAGCGTCGACTCGAGGATGCCCTCGACCTTGATCCGCGAGAACGTCTCCGCGCGCTCGCCCTCGAGTTCGCTCGCGAAGACCTCGCGCTCGGCGAGCACGTGGTCGCGGAAGCGGCCGCGGGTACCGGGATCGCGCACCAGCACGAAGTCCCACGGCTGGCTCATGCCCACGCTCGGCGCGGCGTGCGCGGCCGACAGGACACGGCGCAGCACGTCCTCGGCCACGGGTGCGCCGGTGAACTCGCCGCGCACGTCCCTGCGGCGATGGCAGACGTCGTAGAAGGCCGCGCCCAGCGCGTCGAGGGGCGAGCTCACCAGTCGTCGCGCTTGAGGCCGACCAGGACGCGGTCCACCAGCGCCGGGTCGACACCGCCCTGGGCGGGTTCCGGGAGGTCCGCGTCGGCCAGCTGGGAGCGGCGCTCGTCGCGTCTCGGCAGCCGCACGCCCGCGGCGGAGATCCCGCCGGGCAGCGGGATCTCGCACCACACGAGCTTGCCGCGGCCGTCGATGGGCACGGCGCCGGTCTGCCGCCCGTCGACCGTGGGCGCGCGCTCGTGCATGCGCGCCAGCTGGTCGTCCTCCAGCTCGATCACCAGGCAGTCGCCCGCGATGCGCAGCCGCAGGGTCATGAACCCCGGTGCCCTCGGGTTGGTCTTGTCGATCACCGCCTGCACAAGACTGCGGGCCGCTCTCGTCACTTCCTCGCGCAGTGCCGGCAGCGACCACTCGGTCAGCGAGAAACGGACGAAGAGGTCCGTGCAGTTGAGTGCGCTGGGCAGTGCGACGAGCCGGAGGTCGTCCACCTGTGCGGTCTGGGAGTTCACTCAGGATCCTTCCACGGTCGCGTGCCACTCGAGCTGCAAGCTGGCTCCCGGAGGTCCGTATCTTGCCAACACCCATCGCCTGCTGTCGATGCAGGGGGGTTGTGGACCGATCACCCATCGCGACTGCGACATTTGGGTGAGCGCAGGGAAATCCGAGCACCGACGGTGACGACAATTCGGATCGTCCGAGGCCAGCGACGGAGAGCAGGTTCACTGCCAGCGACGAAACCCGGACCGGTTGTGGACAAGGCCCCCAGCGTCTGCTTGCATATCGACCGTTGGCCATCGGGGGTGGCCGATCCACAGGGCCCGTACGCGACGAGAAAGTAGTGGATGCATGGCGAGGCGGGCGAGAGCGCGAGAACTCCTGGACCGCTCCCGTGTGCTGCTTGACCGCTCCCGGGTGGCGGCGGCACACATCCTCGATCCTCCGAGACATGGCTCGGAAAGGCCGGCGCTGGAGGCTGCCCCCGTGCAGCAGGCGACGGGTGAGGCCAGGAACAGCGCACCGGAAGAAGCACTGGTCGACATCTGCGCGAGCATCGCGCTGCGCGACCTCAACCTCGTGGACACCTTGCTCTCCCAGCTCGAGGAGATGGAGAACAAGGAGGACAACGACGACCGCCTGAGCCAGCTGTACCGGCTCGACCACCTCGCGGCGCGGTTGCGGCGCAACGCGGAGAACCTGCGTGTGCTGGCCGGCCGGGACGCGAGCGACACGTCCACCGAGACGTCGTCGCTGGTCGACACCGTGCGCGCGGCGATGTCGTCGATCGACCAGTACTCCCGGATCACCATCGGGCGCATCGTGTCGCTCGGCGTGGTCGGATTCGCGGCCGAGGACCTCAGCCGGCTGCTGGCCGAGCTGCTCGACAACGCGGCGAACCAGTCGCCGCCGAACTCGCCGGTGCGCGTGAGTGCTCACCTGACGGAGCAGGGCAGCGTGCTCGTCCGCATCGAGGACGAGGGCATCGGTCTTCCGCCGGAACGCCTGCGGGAGCTCAACGACCGGCTCGCCAACGCGCCGGTGCTCGACGACGACGCCGTGCGGCACATGGGACTCGCCGTGGTCCGCAGGCTCGCGGGCAGGCACGACATGCGCGTGACCCTCGACCGCAGGCTCCCGCACGGCACCACCGCCACGGTGCTGCTGCCCGCGGGTCTCGTCTCCGAACTGCCCGAGGCCACGTGGTCGGGCACCCAGACCGTGATCTTCGCGCAGGGCAACCGGCAGCGCGTCGCGGCGCCGGGCGCGGGAGAGTCCGTGCCCGCGTCGGCGGTGCTCACCGAACCGGCGGAGGAGCCTGGCGCCATCTCGGGCGAGCTGCCCCGTCGCGGTGCCCACCGCCTCACCGACCAGCCCTCACCCCGTCCTCGTCCGTCCGTTCCCTCGCCCGTCGTGGGCGGGACCACGGCCAGCGGTCTGCCCCGGCGGGTCTCGCGCAGCCTGAAGAACCCCACCGGCGAGGCGGGCGAGGCCCCGGCCGCGCCCGTCGAGAGCACCGAGACGGCGGAGGAGGGGCACGACAAGCTCCTCGCCGACCTCGACGCCTTCTCCGACGGGGAGCAGGCGGCGCGCGACGACCAGCGCGACAGTGGTGACGCGGACTCGAGCTCTGAAGGAAAGCAGTGACAGCCGACATCGACAGCTCCCAGAACCAGAACTTCTCGTGGCTGATCAATGATTTCGTCCGCAAGGTCCACGGCGTCACGCATGCGCTGATCATGTCCTCCGACGGTTTCCCCCTCACGGCGTCGGAGGCCGTCAGCAACGAGGACGCCGAGCAGCTCGCCGCGATCTCGAGCGGGCTGCTGAGCCTCGCCCGCAACAGCGCGACGTTGTTCGACAAGGGCACGTGCGAGCAGATCATCATCCGGCTCACCCACGGATACTTCCTGTTCATGGGCATCGGATCGGGTGCGGGTCTCGCCGTGCTCACCGGTCCTGACTGCGACATGAAGGTCGTCGCGTACGAGATGACACAGTTCGTGCGAAACGCCGGCCACGCGCTGACCCCCGAGATCCGTGCCGACCTGCGACGCGTGCTGACCGCCCGGCGGGCGCAGGCCTGACCCGGGCGAGGAAGTGATCAACGTGTCCACAGAGAACGGATCCGCGCAGAAGAAGATGCGCAGCAAGCGGATCCGCCCCTACGCGCTCACCGGCGGGAGGACCAAGCCCCGGTACGACCTGCTGGTCGAGACTCTGATCTCGGTACCGCACTACGACCCGAGCCTGAGTGACTCGCTGATGCCGGAGTCACGCCTGCTGTACGAGCGTGCGCGCACACGCGTGTCCATCGCGGAGCTGTCGGTCCTGCTGTCCATCCCGCTCGGAGTGGTGCGGGTCCTGGTCAGCGACCTCGCGACGCAGGGTGCGATCTACATCCACCCAACGGCACACGCCTACCAGCACGATCGGAACGTACTCGAGAGGATCCTCGATGGACTCAAGCGGCTACCGGTCTGAGGCAGCGATCGGGGCCTCGGATCCAGACGCCGACGCCGGCCTGCTCACGGTTTCCGCGAAGATCGTGATCGCCGGTGGTTTCGGGGTCGGGAAGACGACGTTCGTCGGCTCGGTCTCCGAGGTTCCGCCGCTCAACACCGAGGCCTGGATGACCGAGGCCGGAACCGGTGTCGACGACCTGCCCCCCGACGGCACCAAGTCCACCACCACCGTGGCCATGGACTTCGGTCGCATCACGCTGCACTCGGACCTGCTGTTGTACCTGTTCGGCACGCCGGGCCAGGCGCGGTTCTGGTTCCTGTGGGACGACCTCTCGCGCGGCGCGCTCGGCGCGATCGTGCTCGTCGACACCCGGCGGATCGACCAGTCCTTCGCGGCGATCAACTACTTCGAGAACGACTCGGACCTGCCGTTCATCGTGGCGGTCAACAAGTTCGACGGGGCCGTGGAGCACGACCTCGACGAGGTGCGGGACGCGCTCGCGCTCGACCCGGCTATCCCGTTGATCACCTGTGACGCGCGTGAGCCCGCCTCCACCGCGGAGGCGTTGCGCTCGCTCGTCACCTACACGTTGTCGCTGGCGGAGCTGACGGAACC
Organism: Prauserella cavernicola; assembly: GCF_016595675.1. GTDB lineage: Bacteria > Actinomycetota > Actinomycetes > Mycobacteriales > Pseudonocardiaceae > Prauserella_A > Prauserella_A cavernicola. The sequence continues at coordinate 145,061 of NZ_JAENJH010000001.1, forward strand.
GGGAAGGGTGCGGGCGAATGCCTAAGGTTCTGATCGTCGGTGCCGGTCAATCGGGGCTGCAACTGGCCCTGACGTTGCTGGAGCACGACTACGAGGTCACCGTGATGTCGGCCCGCACGCCGGACGAGATCCGCAAGGGCCGCGTCATGTCGACGCAGTGCATGTTCCACGACTCGCTGGAGCACGAGCGCGAGCACGGCCTGAACCTCTGGGAGCAACAGACCGTCAAGGTCGAGGGACTCGGCCTCTCCGTCGCGGGCCCCGACTCGAGCCGCGTGATCGACTGGGTCTCGCGGCTCGACGACTACGCGCAGTCGGTGGACCAGCGCGTGAAGATGGCGGGCTGGCTCGAGCTGTTCGAGCAGCGCGGCGGCAAGCTCGTGATCCACGGTGTCACCACGGCCGATCTGAACAAGCTCGCCGAGATGTACGACCTCGTCGTGGTAGCGGCCGGCAAGGGCGAGCTGGTCGAGCTGTTCGACCGCGACCCGGAGCGCTCCCCCTACACCGCGCCGCAGCGCGCACTGTCGCTGGCATACGTGCACGGCATGACGCCGAGGCCGGAGCACCCGGACTTCTCGGCCGTGCGGTTCAACATCATCCCCGGCGTCGGCGAGCTGTTCATCATTCCCGGCTACACGTTCACCGGGAACTGCGAGATCCTGTTCTTCGAAGGGATCCCGGGTGGTCCGCTGGACTGCTGGGACGACCGGCCCGGCCCGGACGAGCACCTGGCGCGGCTGCTCGGCTTCATCAAGCAGTACCTGCCGTGGGAGTACGAGCGCTGCCACAACGCGGAGCTGACCGACCCCCGCGCGACGCTCGCGGGCGGCTACACGCCGCTGGTCCGCCGCCCGGTCGGCGAGCTGCCCTCCGGGCACGCGGTGCTGGGGATGGCTGACGTGGTGGTGGCCAACGACCCGATCACGGGTCAGGGCTCCAACAACGCGGCCAAGTGCGCGGCGGTGTACCTCGACAAGATCCTGGAGCACGGCGACAAGCCGTACGACCGGCAGTTCATGCAGGGCACCTTCGACGCGTACTGGGACTACGCCCAGCACGTGACACAGTGGACGAACGCGATGCTGCAGCCGCCGCCCCCGCACGTGCTGGAGATCCTGGGGGCGGCCGGACAGCTGCCCGCGGTCGCGAGGCGGTTCGCCAACGGCTTCACCGACCCCTCCGATTTTCAGAACTGGTTCCTCGACCCGCAGAAGGCCGCCGACTACCTGGCGAGCGTCGCGAGCTGAGAGACAACAGAAACCGGGGAGGGGTCACGGTTCCATGCGCAAGATTCTGATCGTCGGATCGGGTCAGTCCGGCCTGCAACTGGCGCTCACACTGCAACAGCACGGCTACGACGTCACGATGATGTCGGCGCGGACGCCGGAGGAGATCAGGGCTGGCTGGGTGATGTCCACCCAGTGCATGTTCCACGACTCGCTGACCATCGAGCGGTCGCACGAGCTGAACCTCTGGGACGGCAAGGCTCCGGCGATCACCCACCAGGGTCTGTCGCTGGCGGGGCCCGGCGGCGACCGGCTGCTCAACTGGGCTGGCGAGTGGATCAGCCCGGCGCAGTCGGTGGACCAGCGCGTGAAGATGGCCGACTGGCTCGAGCTGTTCGAGCAGCGCGGTGGCAAGGTCGTGATCCACGGCGTGACCACGGCCGACCTGAACGCGCTGGCCAAGATGTACGAGCTCACGATCGTCGCCGCGGGCAAGGGCGAGCTCGTGCAGCTCTTCGACCGCGACAACGAGCGGTCGCGCTACACCAGGCCGCAGCGTGCGCTGTCGGTGTCCTATGTGCACGGTGCGCAGCAGCGGCCCGAGCGGCCGCCGGGCTCGATCGACGTGTGGATGAACAACTCGCCGGGCACCGGGGAGAACATCAACATCCCGGGCCTGACGCTCAGCGGCGCGTGCGACATCGTGTTCATGGCGGGCATCCCCGGCGGTGATTTCGACTGCTTCGCCGACCGGCCGGGTCCGGAGGAGATCTGGAGCCGGCAGCTCGAGAACATGCGCAAGCACTTCCCGTGGGAGTACGAGCGGTTCCGCGGCGCGCAGATCACCGACGGGCGCGGCACGCTCGTGGGCGGCTACACGCCGGTGGTGCGCAACCCCGTCGGCGAGCTGCCCTCCGGCCAGATCGTGATGGGCATGGCCGACGTGGTGGTGGCCAACGACCCGGTGACCGGCCAGGGCTCCAACAACGCCGCCCGGTGCGCGGAGTACTACCTGCGGGGGATCCTCGACCACGGCGACGGGCCGTTCGACCGGGACTGGATGCGGCAGACCTTCGAGTCCTACTGGGACCACGCGCAGTGGGTCACGAAGTTCACCAACACCATGCTCGAGCCGCCGCCCGAGCACGTCCAGCAGATCCTGGGCATCGCCCAGGAGAACCAGGCGGTCGCCGACCGTTTCGCCAACGGCATGAACAACCCGGCCGATCTCGCCGAGTGGTTCTTCGAGCCGGAGAAATTCGAGAAGTACCTGGCGAGCGTCAGCTAGAGAACCAACCCGGAGGCCACCCTCGTCGATCGCGGCGAGGGTGGCCTCCGTCGGTGTCGTGACCGGATCGGTCCGCACCAGGTCCCGATTCGGGGCCCGTGAGGCTGCCGGGTTCCCAGACCGGCGGTGTGACCACCTGGCCTCAGGCGCCGAGTCCGGTGAGGAAGTCACAGGCGGCCGGGAAATCCAGCGTACGTCCACTGTGGAACGCGGCGGCGTAGCCCGCCTCACCTAGTGCCGATCCGCAGCCGGCGATGATCGGCGCGACGTCGGGATCGGTGCCGCGCACCGCGCCCCGCAGGCCCTCGGCCACGCCGAGCAGGCGCGCCGCGGCGGCGGGATCACCGGCGCGCAACGTGCCCGCGGCGACGCCCTCGACGGCGTCGGCGATCTCGCTGCGAAAGGCCAGCCCGAGCGCCAGCGACAGCGCCGTACGGAAGTGCTCCGTGGCTCGGCTGCCCTGGTCCTCGGCCAGCGCGATGTGGCCGAGCTCGGTGTGGATCCGGGCGCGGGCCGAGGTGCTGAGCCAGTCGCTGCCGCACAGGCCCAGCGCTTCCTCCGCGCGCAGGCGCGCCCCGGAGTGATCACCGCGGGTGCGCGCGAGCGCGGCGTGGCCGGAGTGGGCCAGCGCCCTGGTGGCGGGAATCCCGGCGCGCCGCGCGAGTTCGGTGGCCCGGTCGAGACAGCGCCGGGCGTCGTCGAGATCGCCGCGCCGCAACCGCTGCCCCGCCCTGCGATACCAGAGGTCCGCCAGCTCCTCGCTGGCGTCGAGCTCGGCGAAAAGCCCGATGGCCTCGTCGGTGAGCCTCAGCGCGCGGACATGGTCGTCGCGGAGCGCGGCGATGGTGGCGAGCCCGTCGAGCGACTGTGCGAGACCCCACCGGTCGCCCACGGCGCGAAACCGCACCAGCGCGTGGTCGAACCGCGTCTCGGCCGCGGCGAGCTCACCGCTGAACAACGCCAGGTACCCCTGGGAGAACTGCGCGAGCGCCTGGCACCACGGATCCGTGCTGGCGAGAAAGGCGCGATGCAGCGGGGTTTCCGGCTGCAGCGGGTCTGGTGGTCCGCTGTGCAGCGCCCACACGATGAGCAGGTGCGGCTGGCGCAACGGCCAGTCGAGCGAGGCGATCAGCTCCTCGGCCGTGCGCAGGTGCGCCTCGAGGTGTGCCTCGCCGGTGGTGCCCGCGTGCATGACGCACAGCACGTACTCCTCCTCGAGCCCGGGCGGCGGTGCCGGGCCGAGGTCGTCCAGCAGCCTGGCGGCGTGCGGAGCGATCTCGCCCCGGACGCCGCGCAGCCGCCAGTACGCCGTGAGCGCGCCGATCAGCTCCAGCGCCAGCCCGCTGTCGTGGGCCACGGCCCAGCGCAGCGCCGCGGTGAGGTTGGTGTGTTCGGCGGCGAGCCCGGCCAGGCGGTCCGGCTGGTCCGGACCACGCAGCTGCGGGTCGGTCTCCCGCGCCAGCGTCAGGAAGTACCGGGCGTGGGCGCTCGCGACCTCCGCGCCGTCGCCCGACTCCGCCAGCTTCGCGGCGCCGAACGCGCGGATGGTCTCGAGCATCCGGAACCGGCCACCGGCCGCCTCGACGAGTGACTTGTCCGTCAGCCCGGCGAGCAGGTGGTCGGCCTCGCCGGGCGGTAACCCGCACACGGCGGCGACCGCGGGCGCCGTGGCACCGCCCGCGAAGACCGAGAGCCTGCGGGCCAGTTCCTGTTCCGGTGCGTCGAGCAGCTCCCAGCTCCACTCCACCACCGCGTGCAACGTGCGGTGGCGTGCCGCTGCGGTCCGGCTGCCCCGGGCGAGCAGCGCGAACCGGTCGTCCAACCGCGCGTCGAGCTGGTCGAGCGGCAGCGAGCGCAGCCGCGCGGCGGCCAGTTCGATCGCCAGCGGCAACCCGTCGAGCGCGGCACAGACGCGTTGCACGACGGGTGCGGTGCTCGCATCGAGCACGAATCCCGGGCGCACGGCGGCGGCCCGGTCGGCGAACATCCGTGCGGCGGGGGAGTCCGCCTCGCCGGACTCCAGCGGGGCGAGCGGGCACAGGTGCTCGCCGGTGATGCCCAGCGCCTCCCGGCTGGTGGCGAGCACGCGCAGTCCGGGAACGGCGGTGAGGAGCCGGTGCACGAGCAGTGCGGCGCCGTCGACGACGTGCTCGCAGTTGTCGAGCACGAGCAGTGGTGCTCGTTCGGCGAGCGCGGCGACGAGCCGGTCGAGCGGCCGCGGCGCGTCGGGCGCGGTGCGGAACAACCCGGTCTCGCGCAGGCCGAGCGCGGTGAGCACGGCCTGGGCCACCTCGCGGTCCTCCGCGACCGAGGTGAGGTCCACGAAGCACGCCTCGCCGCCGCGGTGCGCGACCTCGATCGCCAGGCGTGTCTTGCCCGCGCCGCCCGGGCCCGTGACGGTCACCAGCCGGGTGTCGGTCAGCAGCGCGGCGATCCGTTCGACGTCGGCGTCGCGGCCGACGAAACTGGTGAGCTGCGCGGGAAACGGGGCCGGTTCGGCGGCCGGGCGATGCGCCCGCAGCACCGCGACGTGGGCGTCGGCCAGCTCGGGGGAGGGATCGGCGCCGAGCTCGTCGGCGAGGGTGCGCCGTGCGTCCTCGAACGCCAGCAGCGCCTCGGCGTGGCCGCCCGTGGCGTGCAGCGCGCGCACCAGCAGCACCCTGCTCCGTTCCCGCAGCGGGTGGGCCGCGACGAGCTCGCGCAGGTGCGGCACCAGCCCGGCGGCCTCGCCGAGTGCCAGTGACGCCTCCGCGTGGTCCTCCACGGCGCCCGTGCGCGTGTCGGCGAGCCGGGCCACGACGGCCTCGGCGAACGGAGCCCCGGCGACGTCGGCCAGCGCCTCGCCGCGCCAGAGGCCGAGTGCCTCGCGCAGCAGCCCGCGCGCCACGTCGGGCTCCCCGGCCGCGAGCGCACGGCTGCCCTCGCTCGTGAGCCGCGTGAAACGGTGCGCGTCGACGGTGTCGGGGTCGACGGCGAGCCGGTAGCCCGCTCCGGAGGACTCGACCAAACCCGGCCCGCCCAGCGCCTTGCGGACTCGCGACACCTGCGCCTGCAGGGCGTTGTCGGCGCCGGCGGGCGGCTCGGTGCCGTAGATCCCGTCGGCCAGCCGGTGCGCGCTCACGGGCCGGCCCGCGTCGAGCGCCAGCATCGTCAGCAGGGCACGCGCCCTCGGCCCGCCGACGGCGACGGGCTCACCGGTACCCGCGCGCACCTCCAGCGGGCCGAGCAGACCGATCCACACGGGGTGATTCTCGCGCATCCCGCCGTCAGCGCACGGCCGCCTCGGTCGATGCGGCGGGCGTGGCGGGCACCGCGGGCGTGGCGGGCATGGTCGGGACCGTCGACACCGCGCGGGCCTTGGCTCCGATGTGGCGGCCGAGTTCGGTGTAGGCGGAGAACTTGGCGTCGTCGAACCACTGGTCGCCGGTGCTGTCGTTGGGAAACTCCGGCTGGTGCGCCGCGTACGACAGCAGCTGGTACGGCAGCTCCGGCCACAACACCGCCCTGGCCACCACGAGCCTGCCCCTGACCTCGTCGCAGAGGCCGCTTTCCGGGGGGTAGATGATCGTGCCGGTGATCAGCGGCGAGGCCGACAGCCTGCCCGCGAGCGTCAGTGTGTCGATGCCGGGCACGTGCTCCACCTGGCCGGCCTCGGCCTGCCACGGCTCGTCGAGCTCCACGCGCACGCCGAGTTCCTGGCGCGCCAGGGTGAGCGCCTCGGCGAAGGTGCTGGCCGTCGGCGGTGGGTCGTTGCTCGCGTCGACGCAGTAGATGAGCGTGCAGCGGCGGCGGAACAGTTCGACGAGACCGAGGTTGTCGTAGTGCCCGCCGTCGCTGACGTGCAGCAGCCGATCGCGGTTCGGGTGGATGCCGAAGACCTCCCGCAGCAGGTAGGGCAGCCTGCGTGCCCTCGGCAGCCACGGGTGCGCCCAGTCACCGGCCTCGGCGGCCTCGTGGGCGTGCCGCACGAACTTCGGGTTCGGCAGCCACGCTCCCAGCCGCGCGCCCGAGACGGCGAGCAGCACCTGGAACCAGCGGCTGGCCTTGCCCATGGCCGAGGCGAACGCCGCGCCGCTGATGGCCACCGCGCCCTGCACGGTGAGGTCGCGCCGGAACCGTGGCGTCACCGCGCGTTCGAGGTCCGCCGTGCGCACCCAGCCGACGTCGGGGCCTCCGGTCCAGTCGGCGCTCATCGTGTAGGACACGGCGTTGAGGCCCGGCGGCGTCCGGGCCTCGCCCGTGAGGTTGGCCGCGGCGGCGAACACGACCTTCGGGAATCCGGCCGTCGCGGCGCCGTAGCGCGACAGCGACGTGCGCTCGGCGGGGTCGTAGGGCACGGCGACGACCTGGCCGTCGGCCTGGCGTCGCACGGAGCGCACGGCGAACGCCGAGGCGAGGCGCTGACGGTAGAAGGGATGCAGGCTCAGCGACGTCACGTCGAAACCCGCGCCCAGTACGAGCACCACGGCCGCGACGAGCGCCGCGGTCCACAGTGCCTCCGGATCGCCCAGCGTCGTCGCCGATCCCGCGAACAGCAGCAGCCACACCACCGCCAGCACGCCGGTCGTGACGATCACCAGCAGTCGTTGCAGCACGCCGCCGGGCAGCGCCGCGGGGATGCCGCCCGTGCCGCGCCGGAACAGTCCCGCCGCCTGCCTGCCGAGCATCGCGCGATGGCGCCAGAACATCGAGGCGATCGCGGCGAGGTAGGTCAGCACCACGGTGCCGACCGGACCGGCCACGCCTGCCGAGACCCTGCCGGTGGACTCCAGCAGGGCCGCCGCGGCCCAGACCAGCAGCGGTACGGCCAGCGCGAGCACGGCGAGCGTGAGCGCGACCGTCGCGAGGGGCGCCACGAGCCGCCCGGCCCGCGCCCGGCGATGTGCGTTGCCGCGCGTGAACAGGGCGAGCAGGAACGCCGCCCCGCCGACAGCGCCGAGGGCGACGAGTGCGCCGGGGCGCGGCGCCGGGTAGGTCAGCGGGTCGAGTGTCAGCGGGGTGAGCGGCACGGCGTCGTAGAGCGCGCCCGCCAGCACCCCGAGCACCACCGCCGGCCCGAACAGCACGGCCAGCGACAGCACCAGGCCCCTGGCGATGCGCCCGAGCGCGGCGAGCATCCGGCCCGGGGTGTCGGCGAGGTAGCTCGAGTTGCGGCGCACGTGGTGCAGTTCGGCGGTGCCCTCGGCGAACACCGAGGCCGGGTCGCGGACCGCGTCGCCGGGCAGCGGCGTCGGGGGCCGCGCCTCGGTGAGTGCCTGCTGCAGCGCCCCGGCCGTGTATCCGCCACCGGAGACGGACACGAGGTAGTCGGAGGAGAGCAGCTCCGCGCGCAACGACTGCAGCGCGCCCATCGCGACGCTCGCGGCGCGGATCCCGCCGCCGGACAGGCACACGCCGGTGGTGTGCGTGCCCTCGGCGAATCGGCGGCTCACGGCGTCGGGGTCCACGCCGGGCACGGTGTAGGCGTCGCGCCAGCGGGTGGCCTCCGGATCGCCGTCGCGTGGCGCGGGCGGGTCGTCGGCCTCGACGGGCCTCGGTGCACGGGTGCGCAGCCGCGTCCTGGTGCGGGCGGCCAGCGCGGAGGGGGAGTGGGCGACGCAGCGCCAGAGCAGCGTCACCACGCCCCAGAGCCCGATCGCGACGGCGGGCAGCAGTGCGCTGAACTCCAGCACCGCCGCGGCCGCGGCCAGATCCCGCGCCCACGCGGTGCCGATCAGCAGCAGCACGTTGGCGAGAACGCCCGCGGCGACGGTGATGACGGTCGAGACGCGCGCCAGCCGCGCGGCCTGGAACGCCCGTGGGCCGCACGCGCACCAGTGGGCCGCCCTGGCGGCGAGCCACAGCGCGGTGCCGAGCGCGGCGAGGAACAGCAGATCCCACGCCGCGTCCCCGGCCGTGCCCGCGGGCAGCGGTGTGTCGCCGCCCGCGAGCACCACGTCCGACGGCGGCGCGGGCAGGACGAGCCCGGTGAGCGGGAGAACGAGCGCGGCGAGTCCCGCGCGGGCTGCGATGGTCCTGCTCGGCGCAGGACTCGGCGATGACACGGTGCCCCCAGTGTGTGGTCCCTCGACGGTGACGATCAGCAGTCTGGCCTTCACCCACAGGGGTGTAAAGCGGGGTCCGGTTCCCGAGTGGGCAATTCGGCGTCCTGAGCGGGCGACTCGGGGTACTGAGCGGGGGACTCGCGTGCGGGAGCGGGGGACTCGCGGCGGAATCAGGGCAGTTCGTCCCTAGTCGCTCGCCGGGTGCGCCGGGAGCCTGGGACGCGGAAACACACGAGGTGAGAGATGACCACAGCGACCTTGACCGCGCCCCAGGCCGTGCGCATCGCCGAGTTCGTGCCCCCGCCGCCGATCGTGGTGGGCGTCGACGGCTCGGCCACGTCACTCGACGCCGTGCGCTGGGCGGCCAGGGAGGCCGAGCGCACCGGCGCCGCACTGCGCCTGACCCACGCGTGCGACCTGCCGCCGCTGGAGAGCGAGGTGCCCGAGGACACCGAGGCCGCGTCGTGGGCCGGGTCGGGGCGCTGCTGGCTCGTGACCGCGGCGTCGGTCGCGGCCGCCGAGGCGCCCGGTGTGGAGACCGACTGGAGCGTGCGGATCGGCGACGCCACGGCGGTGCTGACGGCGCAGTCGCGAGAGGCCGGGCTCGTGGTGCTGGGTTCGAAGGGACTGGACGGCCGTCGGCGGCCGGGATCGGTGGCGAGCGCCGTCGCCGGGAGCGCGGCGTGCCCGGTGGTCGTGGTGCGCGACGGCACCGTCGGCGCCGACACCGGACTGGTCGTGGCGGGCACGGACGGCTCCCCGGCCGCGTGCGACGCCCTCGCGTTCGCGTTCGAGGCCGCCGCTGTCCGGAATGCCCGGCTCGTGGTGGTGCGGGCCTGGTGCGGGCCGTGGGCGGCGGAGGCGGGCGACGACCTGGGGCCTGCCGGGCTCACCGCCGCACGGGAGTGCGAGAACCGCAGGCTGAGCGCCGATCTCACCGGCTGGCGGGAGAAGTTTCCCCGGGTGCGCGTCTCGATGTTCGTGGCGAGCGGCGACCGGCCCGCGCCCGCGCTGCTCGCCGCGGCGGCGAACGCGCAGTTGCTCGTGGTCGGGCGCCACGGCCGCGGCGGTGCCCCCGCGCTCGGGTCGGCGAGCGGGGAGCTGCTGCGCGACGCCGGGTGCCCGGTCGCGGTCGTCCGGCCTCCACAGTGAGGTGTTCCACTGTGGACGATTGTGGGAAGGTCGCTTCGTTGGGCCGAATCGGTGACGCGCGACGCACATGTCGCCATTGTCACAGGGAATTGGTGTGGTCCAGGAAACGATGACGTTGAAACATCCACCGCCTCAGCGGGGATAATGCCGGTACCGGATGGAAAACCGGCGACTGACGTGGAAGCCGCCGGGCAAAAGGGGGTCGGTGGCAGGTGGCGTGGCAGATGGCATCGTCTGGAGGCAGAACCGCGCGGCTGTGGCGGCGGGTGCACGTCGGTCGCAATCCACTGGCGCGCCGGGGAGATCGCCTCGAAGCGCGACTGCTCGTGACGTTCCTGCTCGTGGCACTCTTCGCCATTCCGGTCATGGCCTCGCTGGGCAGCGAGACCTACGCGGCGCGGCTCGCGGTGGCCGAACGAGAAGCGGGCGCGAAACACCAGGCGAAGGCCGTGTTGCTCGCCGACGCTCCCGTGAGCATGACCGCCGGGGAGATGGAGAACGTGCGCGTACGGGCGAGCTGGCGCACGCCCGACGGGTTCGACCGTGTGGGTGAGGTCGCCACCTACCGCGGCAGCACCCGGGGCACGGAGATCCCGGTGTGGCTCGACGAGCGCGGCGACCTGACGAGCCCGCCCGTCACGAAGTCGGGCGCCGCCACCGACGCGGTGAGCGTCGCGATCTCGGCGTGGCTGGGTGTGCTCGCGCTGTGCGCGCTCGTGTTCGCCGCCGTGCGCGGACTGCTGTCGCGCCTGCGCGCCGCGCAATGGGCCCGTGAATGGGCGCGGGTGGAACGCGAGTGGAGCCGACGTTGAGCGCTCGCCCGGCGTAGGGTCCTGGTGTCCTGATAGGACCCGCCCGAGGGGGTGAGCCGTGACCGGTGTGCCGTCCTCGATGCGCGCGTGGCGGGTGAGCCACCCCGGGCCGATGACCTCCCGGCCGCTCACCGAGCACGAGATCCCGGTGCCCCGCGCGGGGCCGGACGAGTTGCTGCTGCGCGTGCGCGCCTGCGGCGTGTGCCGCACCGACCTGCATCTCGCCGAAGGTGACCTGCCCGAGCATCGGCGGGCGGTCGTGCCGGGCCACGAGGTGGTCGGCGAGGTCGTCACGGCGGGTGAGGCGGCGGCCGGCGGATTCGTACCCGGCGAGCGCGTGGGCGTCGCGTGGCTGCGCGGCACCTGCGGGCACTGCGACTACTGCCTGCGTGGCGCGGAGAACCTGTGCCCGGAGTCGGTGTACACGGGCTGGGACGCCGACGGCGGTTACGCGGAGTACACCACCGTGCCCGCCGGCTACGCCCACCGGCTGCCGCCGGGCTACTCCGACGCCGAACTGGCGCCACTGCTGTGCGCGGGCATCATCGGCTACCGCGCATTGCGCCGCACCGAACTGCCCGAGGGCGGCAGGCTCGGCGTTTACGGCTTCGGCGCGAGCGCCCACCTCGCCGCGCAGCTCGCGCTCGCCGAGGGCGCCACCGTGCACGTGCTGACCCGCAGTCCGAGGGCGCGGGAACTGGCGTTGCGGCTCGGCGCCGCCTCGGCGAGCCCGCCCGGTGGCCCGCCGCCGGAACCGCTCGACGCGGCGCTGCTGTTCGCCCCCTCCGGCGCACTCGTCCCCGTCGCGCTCGCCGCGCTCGACCGGGGCGGCACGCTCGCCGTCGCCGGTATCCACCTCAGCGGCATTCCGCCGCTCGACTACCAGCGCCACCTGTTTCAGGAACGCAGGTTGCTCAGCGTCACCGCCAACACCCGCGCCGACGCCCGCGAGTTCCTGCGCCTCGCCGGTGAGCACCGGCTGCGGGTCACGACCACGCCCTACGCGCTGGCCCGTGCCGACCGCGCGCTCGCCGACCTCGCCGAGGGCGGGGTCGAGGGCGCCGCCGTGCTGGAGAACCGGCCGAACGGGGGGCAGCGCCGGCCCCCGGGGTCTGCTTCAGTGAAGGGGTGACCGCAGCCGGGAGGAGGCCGCGCGATGCTCACCACGCCGCTGCGTCAACTACTGGCTTCCGTGCTGGTGTTCCTGGTCGTCGGGGCCACCGTGGCCGCGCTGCTGCTGTTCGGCGGTGGTGACGGAGAGTCGGCACGGCCCGCTCCGCCCCGCGCCGAGCCTGGGCAGTCCGAGACGCGGGCTCCCGCGCCCTCCGAACGGGTGCTCGCCGTGAAGATCGACAACGTCGCCGCCGCCCGGCCGCAGACCGGGCTGGCCTCGGCCGACGTCGTCTATGTCGAGCCGGTCGAGGGCGGGCTCACCCGGCTCGCCGCCGTGTACTCGTCGCGGATGCCCGAGGTCGTCGGCCCGGTGCGCAGCGCCAGGGAGACCGACGTGGAGCTGCTGGCCCAGTACGGCCATCCGACGCTCGCCTTCTCCGGGGTGGCGCCCGAACTGCTGCCGATGCTGCGCCGCGCCCCGCTCACGGCCGCCTCCGAGCAGCGTGTGCCCGGTGCGTACTTCCGGGATCCCGCGCGGCCGATGCCGCACAACCTGTTCGTCAGACCGGACCGGCTGCCCACGGGCTCCGGTCCGGGACCGGATCACGTGTTGCCCATCGGCCCCGCGCCCGAGGGCGGCACGCCGCAAGGCCACCACACCGCGAGGTTCCAGGCCGCCACGTACGACTTCCGGTGGGCCGCGCAGCAGCGGCGCTGGCAGGTCTCGCTCGACGGCTCTCCGCTGCTGACCACGGAAGCGGGCCAGGCCTCGGCACACACGGTGGTGGTGCAGCGGGTCGCGACCAGGGCAGGCGCCCAGGTCGAGGACGCGGCGGGCTCGCTCTCGCCGGTCGCGCGCACGGTCGGCACCGGCGCGGTCACCGTGCTGCGCGATGGCCGGGCGTTCGAGGGCACCTGGTCGCGTCCGTCGGCGGGCGAGGGCACGACCTTCACCACCGCGGCGGGCGACCCGCTGCCGCGGGCCACGGGGCCCGTGTGGGTGCTGCTGGTGCCGCGCTGACAGACTCGGCCGGGTGAGTCGCTGGGGGATGCCGACGCCGTGGTCGCGCGCGCCGCTCATGCTGCTGCGCAGGCCCGTCGTCGCGCTGGCCGTCGCCGCGGCGGCGCTGCTCGTGGCGTTGCCCGCCGCCGCGGCCCCGTTGTTCCTCGCCTCGGCGGGCAACGCGACACTGCGGCAGCTCACCGACGCGTCGTGCTCGTGGCAGTCCGGACTGCAACTCTCGGCCGCCGTGCCGATGTCGCCGACCCCCGAGGCGCCCGATGACCCGACCGGAGCCGAGCTCGTCGACCGGCGCGTGGACACCGTGCGCGAGCAGACCCGGGACCTGCCGCACCTGAGCGAGCCCGTGGTGACGCTGTCCACCGGGGCGGCCGTGTCGCCCGCGGCGGACCCCGACCAGTCGGTGGTGACCCTCGTGGCGCGCGACGGCTTCGCCGGGCACGTCGATGTCGTCGAGGGCGGCGACGGGCCCGGTGTGTGGCTGCCGGACCGGTTCGCGCGCACGCAGGGGCTTTCCGCCGGGGACCGCGTAACGCTGTTCGGTGAGGACGGGGGAACGAGTACGCGCGTGGCCGCGGTGTTCCGAGACCTGCGCTCGGTGCCCGAGCAGCCGTACTGGTGCAGCCTGCGCGAGACGATCCACGGCACGCCGCTCGGCAACGCCCCGGTGTACCCGGTGGCACTCGCGCCGCGCGACGAGGTGCTCTCCGTCGCCGAGAACGGCGACGCGGGGATGCGCATCGAGCGGGCCGTCGACACCGAGGGACTCACCACCGTCGGCGGGCGGCCGACCGCCGAGGGGCTGGACCGGCTGCGCGCGACCACCGTCGCCTCGCCGGAACCCGGCATCTTCGACGACTCCGCACCGTACGGCGCCGCGTTCACCTCGTCGCTGGGCGACATGGTCAACCGCTCCGAGCTGGTGCTGGCCGCGCTGACCGGAACGGTGGTGCCACTCGCGGCGGCCGGCACGCTCGCCGGGCTGGTGATCGCCGCGGCGGCGGGCGCGTTCTGGGCCGACCGGCGGCGGGCGGAGCTCACCGTGCTCTCGGCGCGCGGGGTGGGGCCGGTCGCGCTCGGCGGCAAGGCGGCGCTGGAGACGGCGGGTGCGGTGGTGCTCGGCGCCGTCGCGGGCTGGGCGGGCGCGCACGGACTCGTCGCGGCCGTGGGGCCGAGCCCACTGGTGACACCGGGAGCCACGAGGGCGTCGCTCGTGGCGGCCGCGGTGGCTCTGGTGGCCGCGCTCGCGGCGGTCGCGGGTGTCGCCGGGTTCCGGGCCGGGCGGCTGCACGACACGCGGCCTGCACGGCACCGGCGCTGGGCGCGTGTGCCGTGGGAGGTCCTGCCGCTGGGCGCGGCGGTGGCGTGCTGGTTCGCGCTCGACTCCGACGTGCAGGTGCGTGCCGCCGAGGCCGTGGGCACGGTGGCCCGGATCCCGCCCCGGCTCATCGTCGCGCCGGTGCTGCTGGCCATCGGGCTCGCGATGCTCGGCGCCCGGCTCGTCCGGTGGGTGCTGACGAGGCTGCGCACCCGCGCGCTGACCATGAACAGACCCGCGGCGTTCCTCGCGCTGCGCAGGGTGAGCGCCGCGCCGCTCGTGGCGTCGGTGCTCGTCGGCGCCGTCGCGGTGCCCGTCGCGCTCGCCGGGTTCGGCGCCACCGTCACCGGCTCGGTCGACCGCACGATGCACGCCGAGAGCCAGCTGATCGTCGGTGCCGACGCCGTGCTGACGCTGGAGGAGCGGGCACCCGTGCCGCCGGAGCTGGCCGGGCGCGCCGGTGTCGTGACGCGCTACGTCGACGCGCGGCTCGGCGACACCACCGTGCACGTGCTGGGCGTGGACCCGGAGACCTTCGCGGCTGCCGCGTTCTGGGATCCCGCTTTGCCGGGACCGGCGCTGACCGAGCTGCTCGACCGCGTGGCCGAGCCGGGCGGCGCCGCCGTCGCCGGGGTGGCGGCCGAGGACGCCGGGAGCGTGCTCACGATCAGGGACGGGCACCGCGAACTGACGCTCACCGCCGTGGCGCAGCTGCCGGGCAAACAGGCGGGCTATCCGCTGGTGCTCGTCGACCGCGCTCTGCTCGAGGAGCTGGCGCCGACGGCCCAGTCTCAGCTGTGGGCACGCGGCGATCCCGACGAGATCGTGGCCGCGGCCTCGGCGGCGGGGCTGCCCGTGAGCGCGGTCGCCCGCGCCGAGGACGTGCAGGCCAGCGGCGTCTACGCCGGGATCACCTACACGTTCGACTTCCTGGCCGCCGTCTCGCTGCTCACCGGGGTGGTGATCGTGGTGGGCCTGCTGCTCTACCTCGACGCGCGCTCGCGGGCCCGGCGCAGTGCCTCGGTGCTGTTGCGCCGGATGGGCGTCGGAGCGGCGGCGCACTGGCGGGCGCTGCTGCTCGAGGTCGGCGGTCTGCTGCTGGCCGGGTTCGCCGCGGGCACCGCGCTCGCCGCCGTCGTGATCGCGCTGACCGCGGCGGACTACGACCTCGACCCGGGCACGGCACCCGGCACGCTCGTGGCCGTGCCGTGGCCCGTGGTCGCCGTGCTGGCGGTGGCGACCGCGCTCACCGCGGTGCTGGCCTCGGCGGCGGCCCAGCGTGCGGCCTCGGCCGCCCGGCCCTCGGAGGTGCTGCGTGACACCCGCTGACCACGCGCTGAGCTGTAGCCGGGTGAGCCACAGCTATCCCGTCGACGACGCGCCGGTGCGCGCGCTGGCCGACGTGTCGCTGACGGCGTCGCGCGGCGCGGTCACCGTGCTGGCGGGCCCGTCGGGTTCCGGCAAGTCCACGCTGCTGCGCATCCTCGGCTGCCTCGACCGGCCCGACGAGGGCAGCGTCGAGGTCGAGGGCGTGGTGACCACGGCACTGTCGACCCGGCGGCGCCGGGCGTTGCGCCGCGCCCGCATCGGCTACGTCTTCCAGGATCCCGCCGACAACCTGCTCGGCTACCTGACCGTCGCCGAGCACGTCGCCCTCGGCGCGCGGCTGCGCGGCGGGGACGGTACCGGCGGCGGCTCGGCCGCGGTGCTGGAGGCGCTCGGCGTCGCCGACCGGGCCGGGCACCGGCCAGCACAGCTCTCGGGCGGCGAGCAGCAGCGCGTCGCGCTCGCCTTCGCCGCGGCGGGCGAGCCGCCCGTGCTGCTGGCCGACGAGCCGAGCGCCCAGCTCGACCGCGCCGCCACCGGGCTCGTCGTGGGTGCGCTGCGTGAGCTCGCCGCACGCGGGCACGCGGTCGTCGTCACGACCCACGACCCGGAGGTCCTCGCCGTGGCCGACGAGGTGATCGACCTGGTCGACGGCGAGCGCAGGGAGCGGGCATGAGCGCGAGGCCGATCCTGACGGTGTCCGGCGTGCGCAAGGACTACGGGAGCACAGCGGCGCTGGCCCCGACCAGTCTCGAGCTCGTCCCCGGTGAGCTCGCCGTGCTCACCGGGCCGTCCGGCTCGGGCAAGAGCACCCTGCTGATGATCGCGGGCGGCTGGGAGACCCCGGACGAGGGCGAGGTGATCCCGCACCCGCCGCTGGCGGACGTGGCGATGGCCGAGCAGCCGTGGGAGCACGTCGGCGTGGTGCCGCAGTCGATCAGCCTGCTCGAGGAGCTCAGCATCGCGGACAACCTCGCGTTCGCCGCCCGCCGCCGCGGCAGTACGGGCGGCGCCGATCTCGCGGCGTTGCTCGCGGCGCTCGACCTGGACGTGCTCGCGGGCAGGCTGCCGGGGGAGACCTCGCGGGGAGAGCAGCAGCGCGCCGCGGTCGGCAGGGCGCTGGCCGCGGGGGCGTCGCTGGTGCTGGCCGACGAGCCCACGTCCCACCAGGACCGCCGCCGCGGCGAACTCGTGCTCGATGTGCTGCGCGCGGCCGCCGACGGCGGCGCCTGCGTGCTCATCGCCAGTCACGATCCGGTGGCCATCGGGCGCGCCGACCGCGAGATCTCGCTGGGCTGAGCGGCTAGGCGATCGCCGATTTCCCCGTGACGGCCAGGAGAACCTGCTTCGACATCGCACCGAGCCGATCGAGGTCGTCGGTGCCGATCACGTCGAGGACCAGCCGGCGTACGGCCTCGACGTGTCCCGGCGCGGTCGCCCGGAGTTTGGCGGCGCCGTCGTCGGTGAGGGTCGCGATCGTGAACCGTCCGTCGTCGGGGCAGGGCCGCCGCTCCACCCAGCCCGCTCGTTCCAGCCTGGCCACCGCGTGGGAGAGCCGGGAGAGCGATCCGTTGGCCAAGGTCGCCAGCGCGCTCATCCGGAGCGTTCGCTCGGGGGCGTCACTGAGACCGGCCAGGACGAGATACCCGAACAGCGTCAGGTCGGCGTCGCGCTGGAGTTGCGCGTCGAGCGCGCCCGGCAGGACCAGGAGCATGCCGCTGAACGCCATCCAGGTGTCGAGTTCGTCCGCGTTCAGCCAGCGGGGTTCGGAGGCGGGGTCGTCATCGAGGTCCATGCCTCGCAACCTAGCGACAACCGGAGCGGCGGTGTGTTCGGCTCAGGCGGACTGGGCCGGCAGCGGCCTGGCGATCATCACCGGGCACTCGGCGTTGTGGACCAGTGCCTGGCTGGTCGAGCCGAGCAGCATGCCGCGGAACCCGCCGCGGCCCCTGCTGCCGACCACCACGAGCTGCGCCCTGCGGCTCCAGTCCAGCAGCTCGTGCCGGGGGCGGTCCTTGGCCAGCACCCGCCGCACGTGCACGTCCGGGTAGCGCTCGCGCCAGCCGGCGAGCCGCTCGGCGAGCCTGCGCTCCTCGGTGTCGCGCACCGGTTCCCAGTCGAAGTGCCTGCGCGCCTCGCTGAACACCGCCGTGTCCGCGTCGCTCCACGTGTGCACGGCCACCAGTTCGACATCGCGGAAGCACGCCTCGTCGAACGCGTAGCCGATGGCGCGCTCGCTGAGCGGGCTGCCGTCGATGCCCACCACCACGGGACGCGGGTCGCCGCGTTCGGGAACCTGCGTCGCGTCGCCGCGCACGGCGACCACCGGGCAGTGCGCGTGCGTGACCAGCGCGAGTGTCGTCGACCCGATGAGCAGGCCGTAGAGACCGCTGTGCCCGGAGGAGCCCAGCACGATCATGCGCGCCGCCCGCGACGTGTGGATCAGCGACGGGATCGGCGGGTCCGGCTCGAACACGGTGTGGATCTCCACCCCGCTGGTCTCGGCGGCGACCTCGCGGGCCGCGTGCAGGAACTCCCACCGCTGCAGGCGCAGGTCCTCGGTGAAGCGCGCGGGCGGCGGCACGCTCTCGCCGGTGTAGAGGTCGGGATAGCCCGCCGCATGCACCAGGTGCAGCGGAACGCGGTGCTGGGCGGCGGTGTCGGCGGCCCACCGCACGGCCCGCAGCGCCGCCGGCGATCCGTCGACACCCGCGATGATCGGCCCGGCGTCGTTCACCCGCGCTCCCTTCCCTCTCCGTTCTCCAGTACCGCCAGTTCGGCGCGCAGCGCGTCCATCAGCACCGGCAGGTCGTCGACCTGCTCGGGGTCGGTGACCGCCGTGACCGTCAGCGTGCCGCCGTAGGACAGTGCCACGAAGGACACGGTCATGTTGCCCTTGACCGTGGAGATCGGGATGACGTCCCGGATCGGCGCCTCGAGGAACGACAGCCGCGTCACCGGCCCGCGCAGGTACGTGATCGACGTCGACAGCACTGTCTGGTGGTCGACGAACCACTGCAGCAGCCGCAGCCTGGCCAGCAGCCGGAACACCGGGCTCACCAGCATGCCTGACGCGCCCCTGGCCTTGCCCACTCGGTGGCGGGTCAGCCAGGAGGTGGTCGCCAGGCGGTCGAGTGTCTCGCCGGCGGCGGGCAGGTCGATCGGCACCGAGAACGCGTGGTTGCCCAGATGGGCTCCCGCGTCCCGACCGCGTGTGGACACCGGCATCGACACCACGAGGTCGTTCACGCGCTCGCCGCGTGCGCGCAGCAGCCGGTGCAGGGCGCCGGTCGAGGCGGTGAGCACCGCGTCGTTGAGCATCCCGCCGTGCGCCCGCGCGGTGGCGCGGACGGCCTTCTGGTCGGCGCGCGCGACGGCGAACCGCCTGCGGGGCCCGGTCGGCCGGTTCAGCGACGAGCGCGGCGCCGCCGACCGCTCCCGCAGCCGTAGCTCGCGCAGCCCGCCCACGATCCTGCCCGGCAGGTGCCGCAGCGCGCGCACCGCGTCGGCGCGGTCCCGGACCATGTCGGTGAACAGCTGGGCCCTGCCCGGGGCGCGGCGCGGGAACGCCGGGTCGTCGTCCACCGGCATGCCGTCGGCCATGCGGGCCAGCGCGGCGAGACCGCCGATGCCGTCGGTGAGCACGTGGTGCACCACGTACACGAGCGCCGCGTGGCCCCCCGCGAGTCCCGTCACGAAGGTGACCGCCCACAGCGGGCGATCCCGGGGCAGGCGTGCGGTGACGGCGTCGGTCGCGACGGCGAGCAGCGCGTCGTCGTCGCCCGGCCGCGCACAGACCACGTGCCGGAAGTGGTTCTCGATCGCGAAACCCGCGTCGTCGCTCCAGTACGGCCTTCCGAGCCCGATCGGCGCGTGCACCAGCCGCTGGCGGAACCGGCGAATGCCCCGCGCGCGCTCGGCCACGGTCTTGCGCACCGTGGTGGGGTCGAGCCCGGAGCCGCCGTCCAGCACCAGGATCCCGGCGATCTGCATGGGCGGAACGCCCAGGTCGGAGGCCAGCGTCATGAGGTCACCCGTCCCCATGCGCTCGACCGAAGCCGTGTTCGCGGTCATCGTCGCCCTTCGTGCACGATCTTCGACGCTCACTACGCACGGTACGTGTTTTCCGGGCCCGGGGCCCGATGGCACGCGCTGACGGGCGCACACCACACCATTGTGGACGGTCGGCCGGCTCGCTAGGGACCTTGTGCCCTGGTGGCCGGGGACGACTGCCGCTGCCCGTGCCCCCGCAGGTGCCCGATCCTGGGTCCGGTGACACCACAGCGGAAGGAGCGTGCCGATGACGTCGACGACCCTGCTCGCCCGCCCCGCACCACACGCGTGGTCGGGACAGGAGCGTGGCGTGCTGGTCCGCGCCGCGATGCACTCCTTTCCGTGCGGGGTCGGCAGTCCGTGGACGCTGCAGGTGCGCGGTCACCGGGCGGAGCTGTCCGAACGGTTCGGCGCGTCGAGCTGGACGCATGACGGCGTCGGCCGGGACCGGGTGATCGCGTGCGGCGCCGCACTGGCGGGCGTGGTCGTGGCCGCCAGGATGCTGGGCTGGCTGACCGAGACGGAGTTGCTCGGTGATCCGGCGAGGCCCGAGCTGGTGGCCGGGGTGGCGGCTACAGGGCGGCACCGGCCGACGAGTGCCGACGTCCGCCGGTTCCAGGCCATCTTCGACCGCGGCGAGCCCGGTGTGCCGGTCGATCCGGCCGAGCTGTCCGAGGAGGTGCTGGCCGAGGTGCTGCGCACGGGCACGATGGCCGGTGTGCGGCTGGTGCCGCTGTCGGCGGGGGCGACGGGGCAGCGCAAGCAGACGCTGGAGGCGGGACTGCTCGTCGTCACGACTTCCGACGGGAGAAGGGATCAGCTGCTCGCGGGGACGGCGATGCAGGAGGCCTCGCTCGCGGCGCGGACTCTCGGCCTCACCGTGGCCCCCAGCATCAGCCCGTTCCAGTTCCGCGAGTTCCGCCAGCGCGTGGTGCGTGCCTGCCGCCTCGGTGGGAGCCCGCAGCTGCTGCTGCGGCTCGGACGCGACGGCGGTGCTTGAGCGGGACGGTTCCTCGGCATAACGTAGTCGCTGCGTTCGATGTCAATGGTGGCGAGAAGCAGGGGGCCATTGCGCGATCGGAGGCGACATGCCCAGAGACCCGACGCCGTCCGAAGACCACGGCCGCAAACCCGAGGCGAGTGCGCTCGCGGGGCTGCGGCTGGACGAGTTGCTGCACGAGGTACAGGAACGCCTCGCCGAGATCGTCAAGACCCGCGACCGGTTGCAGGGTCTGCTTGACGCCGTGCTCGCCGTCGCGACCGGACTGGAGCTGGACTCCACCCTGCAGCGCATCGTGCAGGCTGCGGTGGACCTGGTCGACGCGCAGTACGGTGCGCTCGGTGTGCTGTCCGACGACGGCGGCCTCTCCGAGTTCGTCTACGTGGGCATCGACGAGCCGACCAGAGCCGAGATGGGGCATCTGCCCGAGGGCAGGGGACTGCTCGGGGTGCTCATCGACGACCCGCGCCCGGTGCGGGTCGCCGACCTGTCGAAACACCAGGCGTCCGTGGGCTTTCCCCGCAACCATCCGCCGATGCACAGCTTCCTCGGTGTGCCCGTCCGGGTGCGGGACAAGGTGTTCGGCAACCTCTACCTGACCGAGAAGCGCGACGGTGCCGAGTTCACCGCCGACGACGAGGTGGTGCTGCAGGCGCTCGCCGCGGCGGCCGGGGTCGCCGTGGACAACGCGCGGCTGTTCGAGAAGTCCCGGATGCGGGAGCGCTGGCTGGGCGCGGTGGCCGAGATCAACGGCGAGCTGCTGGGCGGTGCGTCGGTGGACGCCACGCTGGCGCTGGTGGTGCGGCGCGTGCGCGAACTGGCAGGCGCGGAGGACGCGTTCCTGCTGCTGCCAGGTGACGAGTCCCTCGACGTCGTGTCGGTCAGCGTGGTGTCCGGGCAACGCGCCCAGGAACTCGCCGGACTGGCGGTGGACACCAGCGGTGACTCGACGATCGCCCGGATCCTGCGCGAGGGCGATCCGCGCATCCTCACCGACCTGTCGTCAGCGCTGACGGAACCGAGGGTCGCCTCGAGCGGGTTCGGTCCCGCCGTGGCCGTTCCGCTGAGCAGCGCGGCCGGGGCCGGTGGCCTGCTGCTGGTCGCGCGGTCCAAGGGCGCGTCCGCGTTCGTCGCCGAACAGCTGCCGATGCTGGCGTCGCTGGCCGACCAGGCCGCCGTGGCGCTGGAGTTCGCCGACAAACTGCGGAACCAGCGCCTGCTCGACCTGCTCGCCGACCGCGACCGCATCGCCCAGGATCTGCACGACCACGTGATCCAGCGGCTGTTCGCCACGGGCATGAGCCTGCAGGGCACGCTGCGCCGCATCGGCGACGAGTACGCGCGCGGCCGGGTGCAGCACTCGGTGGAACAGCTCGACCGCACGGTCCGCGAGATCCGCACCTCGATCTTCGACCTGCACACCACCGTCGCGGACAAGCCGACGAGCCTGCGGCGCAGGCTGCTCGACGTGGCGGCCGACCTCACGGCCGACTCGGTGGTCTCGCCGTCGATGCGCATCTCCGGCGCGGTCGACACCTTCGTGCCGCCGCAGGTCGGCGAGCACGCGGAGGCGGTGCTGCGCGAGGCGCTGAGCAACGCGCTGCGCCACTCCGGCGGGGACGACGTGTCCGTGGCCGTGGATGCCAACTCCGAGGAGCTGAGCATCGAGGTCCTCGACAACGGCGTCGGCATCCCGCCCGGCGGCAAGCGCAGCGGACTCGACAACCTGGAGCAGCGGGCCCGGCAGTGCGGCGGCTCCGCGGTCATCAGTGGCCGTGGGGGTGGCCGGGAGAGCGGCACCAAGGTGCTGTGGCGGGCGCCGCTGCGCTGAACCTGGCCGCTGCGTTACTCCACCTTCGGCTTCGGGCCCCCCGAACGGCGCAGCTCGGTCGCGAGCACCGCGGCCTGCGTCCTTCGCTGCATCCCGAGCTTGCCGAGCAGGCGGGACACGTAGTTCTTGACGGTCTTCTCGGCGAGGAAGAGCCGTTCGGCGATCTCGCGGTTGGTGAGTCCCTCGCCGATGAGGTCGAACACCGCGCGTTCCTGCTCCGACAACGCCGCCACCGGGTCGGCCTCGACGCGCTCGCGGCGGATCCGGTTCATCAGCGCCGCGGTGGTGCGGCTGTCCAGCAGCGAGCCGCCCGAGCCGACGGTGCGCACGGCGGAGACCAGGTCCGAGCCGAGCACCTGCTTGAGCACGAATCCGGAGGCGCCGGCCATGATGGCGTTGAACAGCGCCTCGTCGTCGGCGTAGGACGTCAGCATCAGACAGCGCAGGCCGGGCACGCGCGACAGCAGGTCCCGGCACAGCTCCACCCCGTTGCCGTCGGGCAGCCGCACGTCCAGCACGGCCACCCCGGCGCCGGAGGAGGGGATCCGGGTGAGGGCCTCGCTCACCGAGGCGGCCTCACCGACGATCTCCATGTCGGACTCGTCGTCGAGGAGGTCGGCCAAGCCGCGGCGCACGATCTCGTGGTCGTCGACGAGGAAGACTCGAATGGACACCCTCATCACGATAGCGCTCCTGGTGGCCCCGTACATCGGGCCGAATGGGGCCTTGTCCAGGCTGAGGGCCGGAAGACCCTAGGGGAGAGGACTTCCGGATGGTGCTGACGGGGCGTGAGTGCGCGATTCTCCAAGCATGGGAACCACGGCGTACGAGTGGTCTGCCGGCGAGATCGACGTCCTCGCCCGAGCGGTCGTTCACGCGCCGTCGGTGCACAACATCCAGCCCTGGGCGCTGGAACTGCCCGACGGTGAGGCGCTGCTGTTCGAGCGCGGCGACCTCGCCGTGCCCTACCACGACCCGCACGGGCGGGATCGCGCCATTTCGTGCGGTGGCGCGATCACCCATCTCCAGCTGGGGATGCGGGTGCTCGGCTGGGCCACCCGGGTCGAGCTGCTGCCCGACCCGGCGCGGCCCGAGCTGATCGCCCGCGTGGCGGTGACCGGCGCGCGGGTGCCCAGTGACAAGGACCTGCACCGCTACTCGGCGATCGCACGCAGGCGCAGTTACCGCCACGCGTTCACCGGCCAGTCTGTCTCCGACTACGACCTCGACGACCTCGTCGCGGCCTCGCCGCTGGCGGGGGTGCGGGCCCGGCCGTTGCGCGGGGCGGAGGAGCTGGCCGCGCTCGCCGACGTCCTGGAGTACGCGGGGGCCGCGCTGCGCCATGACGAGGGCTACCAGCGTGAGCTGGCGATGTGGACGTTCCACGAGGACGAGCTGGGGCTCGGGTTCGGCGCCGGGATCGCGAGCGCGACGCTGGCCGCGTCCACGCTGCCGTGGGCCGGTCTGGTGCGCCCCGGTACCGCGTTGCCGGACCGGGAGACGCTGGCGCGGCGCCTGAGCAGGGAGACGGTGCTCGTGTTCCTGACCCCCGACGACACCCGTGCCGACCACCTGCGCACGGGGATCGCGATGGAGCACACGTGGCTCGCCGCGGTGGACATGGGCCTCGCCGCGGCCGTGCAGACCCAGCCCTTCCAGCTGTCCGAGGCCCGGTCGGCGCTCATCGACGACCTGTGCCTGCCCGGCCACCCGCAGCTGCTGATGCGTGTGGGCCACCCGGCGGAGCCGGTGCCGCAGAGCCCGCGTCGCCGGGTGCGCGAGGTGCTGGAGCGCCGGCACGGTGGTGCGGCGGCGGTTCAGCGGCCGAACGGCTGACGGCGTTTGGTCGCGAACACGGCGGCCTCCGTGCGGCGTTCGAAGCCGAGTTTGTGCAGCAGCGACGACACGTAGTTCTTGACCGTCTTCTCGGCCAGCACGAGCTGTTCGGCGATCTGGCGGTTGGTGAGTCCTTTCGCGACCAGATCGAGCACTCTGCGTTCCTGCGGGGAGAGCGTGGCGTAGCGGGGATCGGGCTGCTGCTCGCCGCGCAGGCGGTTCAGCACCGACTCGGTCAGGTGCGCGTCGAGCAGTGAGCCGCCGCTCGCGACCGTGCGCACCGCCGACACCACCGCCGTGCCGGAGACCTGTTTGAGCAGATATCCCGACGCGCCCGCCATCACGGCGCCGAACAGCGCGTCGTCG
The DNA here is from genome assembly GCF_016595675.1 of Prauserella cavernicola. Taxonomy (GTDB): domain Bacteria; phylum Actinomycetota; class Actinomycetes; order Mycobacteriales; family Pseudonocardiaceae; genus Prauserella_A; species Prauserella_A cavernicola. Next base: position 169,450 of record NZ_JAENJH010000001.1, read on the forward strand.
TCGGAGAACGACGTCAGCATCAGGCACGCGGGAGGCACCTCGATCGAGGTGCGGATGTCGCGGCACACGGTCACGCCCTCGCCGTCGGGCAGCCGCACGTCGAGGATCGCCACGTCCGGCAGCACCTCCGGGATGCGGGCGAGCGCCTCGGCGGCGGTTCCCGCCTCGCCCGTGACGTGGATGTCGCCCTCGGCCTCCAGCACCGTGCGCAGTCCGGCGCGCACCACCTCGTGGTCGTCGAGCAGGAACACCGAGATCGTCATGGCTCATTCTCCTGACCGCGCGACAGGCGCGCCGTCCGTTCCAGCTTGGTACCGGGGCCTGGCCCGGGCAACACCGTGTTCGCTCCGGTGGGCCGCACGGGCGCGCACCGCGGTGAGCGGGTGGTGGATAACTGGTGTTCTTCACGACGCCCCCAACTCGGCCGGCGCTGTCGTGCTCGAGAAGAGTCTATGCGCGTGGTGTGCCCACCCGGAACCGCGAAAACCGTTGGCAGAGCGGCATCCGCGTCACACCCGGCGCCCCGAGATCCGCTCCAGCGGGATGCGCAGGTACCGGTCTCCGGGGCTGGGCTGCCACGACAGCTCGGGCAGCCCGGTGGTGAGGTCCTCCTCGCGTGGCTCGCCCGCCCGGCCGACCACGGTGACGAACCAGCCGCCGCTGAGATCGGGGGCGAACAGCTCGGCCTCGAACGCGATCACGGTGCCGCGTGCGGCCGCGTACAGCGCGCTGCCGCCGGGCACGGCGCAGAACACCGCTCCGTCCCTGAGCACGAACCGCACCGGTTGCACGGCAGGCAACCCGTGGTGGGTGAATACCACCCGGCCCAGGTCGGCCACGGTGAGCAACGCGACGCATTCGTCGCGGTGGAGTACCTCGAGACCGAACGAGTCGAGCATCACGCGCAGCCCCCGTGGTCGAAGATCCAGATCCACGGTGAGGGCAGGACGCCGTGGGCGGTAGGGCCGTTGGACCCGGCAGTTGCGGTGCCTCACCTGCCCGTGACCGAGGGCGGGAGCGCGAAGTGGACGGTCTCGGTGGTGAGCTCGCGTTCGGCGACGGTCACGGGGCCGAGCCCGCCGAGGGCGGTGAGCACGTCGTCCACGAGCTTCGGCGGCGCCGAGGCACCGGCCGTCACGCCCACGACGCCCGCACCGGCGAGCCAGGATGGCTCGACGTCGCCCGCGTCGTCGATCAGGTGCGCCCGCGTGCCGTGCCGCTGTGCCAGCTCGACGAGCCGGGCCGAGTTGGACGAGTTCGCCGAGCCCACCACGAGCACCAGATCGGACTCGCGGGCGATGGCGGCGAGCGCGCGCTGACGGTTGGTGGTGGCGTAACAGATGTCGTCGGAGACGGGGCCTCGCAGCGCGGGGAAGCGGGCCCGCAGCGCGTCGACGACCTCGGCGGTCTCGTCCACCGCGAGCGTGGTCTGCGTCAGGTACGACACGCGCTGCGGGTCGGGCACCTCGAGCCGGGTGGCCTCCTCGGCGTTCTGCACGAGCACGGTGCGCGACGGTGCCTCGCCGAGCGTGCCCTCCACCTCCTCGTGCCCGTCGTGCCCGACGAGCACCACCGTGTCGCCGCGCGCTGCGAAGCGCCGGGCCTCCGCGTGCACCTTCGTCACGAGCGGGCACGTCGCGTCGATGACGTCGAGGCGCCTGCGCGCGGCCTCGGCGCGCACCGCGGGGGACACGCCGTGCGCGGAGAACACCACCGTCGCCCCGTCCGGCACGCCGTCGAGCTCGTCCACGAACACCGCGCCGCGCCGCTCCAGGCCGTGCACGACATGACGGTTGTGGACGATCTGCTTGCGCACGTACACCGGTGCTCCCCGGTCGGCGAGCACACGCTCCACGATCTCGATCGCCCGTTCCACCCCGGCGCAGAACGAGCGGGGCGCGGCGAGCAGAACGGTGCGAGGGCCCGCGGCCGCCAGGCACGCCGCCATCGCCGCGCCCGCCGCCGACACCACCTCGGCGGGCACCCCGTTCTCACGGGTGGCTGCCAGGCCGAGCCCCGCGTGCCGCCCGTCCCGCGCGGGCAGAAGGGCGCACAGGATCAGCTCGTGGTCGCGGTGGCGGGACGTGTGGTCCAGCCACATCCGGTCGCGCACCGCCGGCACGCCGCGCCTGCGCAGCTCACCGGCCAGCAGCACAGAGGCGGGGCACGGCACCGGTGGACCTCCGGGGGTGAGCAGCTCGTCGGCCACGAGCACCTCGTCGGCGCCCGGCCCGCCGGGCCGGTTCGCCGCCATGATGCTCTGCGCTGCGGTGAAGGGCATCGGTTCGCGCTCCTCGGTGTCGTCGGCGCTGTCGTTCGCGGTGCGGTGTCAGTGGTCGCGCTGGGTGACGAGCCGGGCGAGCGCGCCCAGCTCGGCCGTGGCTCTCGGCACGACCCCGGCGGTGGTGAGGTCGCGCCACGCCTGGTCCAGCAGCGCGTCGGCCCGCGCCTGGCACCAGCCGCGCCCGCCGGCGGCGGCGATCAGCTCCGCCGCCCGCACCAGGTCGTCGCCCTCGATCGGGTCGGAGCCGGCGTAGAGCCGCGCCAGCTCGCCGCCCGCCGCCGTGCCGGAGGTCAGCGCGGCCACCACGGGCAGGGACTTCTTGCGGTTGCGCAGGTCCGAGTACGCGGGCTTGCCGGTGACGGCCTCCGTGCCCCAGATGCCCAGCAGGTCGTCGACGATCTGGAACGCCAGGCCCAGCCGCTGCCCGAAGCGGCCCACCAGCGACACCTGCTCGGCCGGGGCGCCGCCCGCGAGCGCACCGAGCGCGCAGGCGCAGCCCAGTAACGCGCCCGTCTTCTGCTCGGCCATGCGCGCGCACTCCGGCAGTGTGACGTCGGTGCGGTCCTCGAAGTCGAGGTCGGCGTGCTGGCCGGCCATCAGGTCCTGCACGGCCGCCCCCAGCGTCCGCGCGGCTTCGCTGCCCGCACCACCCGCGACCAGCACCTCGTAGGCCAGCGCCAGCAGTGAGTTTCCGGCCAGGACCGCCGGGCTGGCCCCGAAGACGCTCCACGCGGTGGCCCGGTGCCTGCGCGTGACGTCGCCGTCCATCACGTCGTCGTGCAGCAGCGAGAAGTTGTGCACCAGCTCCACGGCGACCGCAGAGGGCAGCGCGCGGCCCGCCCTGCCGCCGACGGCCTCGGCCGCCAGCAGCACCAGCGCGGGCCGCAGCGCCTTGCCAGCCGGTGCGGACGCCTCGGTGCCGTGCTCGTCCCACCAGCCGAGGTGGTAGCCGCCGAGATGCCGCATCGGGGGCGGCAGCGTGTTCACCGCGTCCCGCAATTCGGGGTCCACAGTGGACCTAGTGTCGGTCAGGATCTCCGTGGTGGTGCGGATGTGCACCGCCGTCGGGGTGGCCATGGCTCACCGTCCGATCTCGACGTGCTCGAGCACGCCCAGCGCGTCGGGGACCAGTACGGCGGCGGAGTAGTAGGCGCTGACGAGGTAGGACAGGATCGCCCTGTCGTCGATGCCGGTGAAGCGCACCGACAGCCCCGGCCGGTACTCGTCCGGGATTCCGGTCTGCCGCAGCCCGATCACGCCCTGGTCGTCGGCGCCGGTGCGCATCGCGATGATCGAGCTGGTGCCGGTGCGCGAGACGGGGATCTTGTCGCACGGAAGGAGCGGGACGCCGCGCCACGCGGCGACGGCCGTGCCCTCGATCGCCGCCGGTTCCGGGTAGACGCCGCGCCGGGTGCACTCCCGCCCGAACGCGGCGATCGCGCGCGGGTGGGCGAGCAGGTAGCGGGTCTTGCGGCGCCTGCTGATCAGCTCGTCCAGGTCGTCCGGCGTGGGCGGGCCGGTGCGGGTGTGAATGCGCTGGCGCAGGTCGGCGTTGTGCAGCAGGCCGAAGTCCGGGTTGGTGACCAGGTCGGCCTCCTGGCGCTCGCGCAGTGCCTCGATGGTGAGCCGCAGCTGCTGGTCGAGCTGGTTCATCGGCTGGTTGTAGAGGTCGGTGACGCGGCTGTGGACGCGCAGCACGGTCTGGGCCACGGCGAGCTCGTACTCGCGCGGGACGGTCTCGTAGTCGGCGAACGTACCCGGCAGCGCGATCTCGCCCTCGTGCCCGGAAGCCAGCTCGATCGAGGCCTCGCCCTGCTTGTTGTGCGCGGGCGGCTCCTGCTCGCGCACCGTGTCGAGGTGGGCCCGCAGCGCCGGAGCCGCGTCGGCGACCTCGGCCACCGCCTGTCGCGACAGCGCCAGCACGGTGCACGGCGTGACGGCCTTGACGGTGACGTCCCAGACGGCCGCCGGATCCGCGAGCGAGCGCTCGCCGACGACCTGGCCGTCGGCGAGCACGTCGAGCACGGTCTCGCCGCCGTACTCGCCGGTGCCGATGGTGCTGACCTTGCCGTGCGCGAGCACCAGCACCTCGCCGGTCTCGCGACCGGCCTCGGCGAGCACGTCGCCCCGCTGGTACTCGCGCTGGTCGAACCGGTTCGCGAGCGCGGCGAGCACCGCCTCGTCGGCGACCCCGCGCAGGGCGGGCAGCTCACGCAGCTCGGCCGCGATCACCGAGACCTCGGAGCCGGTGTTGACACACGTGAGCAGGCCGTCGCCGAGGGTGTAGGTGAGCCGCCGGTTGACCCGGTAGGCGCCGCCGGTGGCCTCCTCCCACGGCAGCACGCGCAGCAGCCAGCGCGGCGAGATGCCCTGCATCTGCGGCACGGACTTGGTGGTGGTGGCCAGGTTGCGCGCCGCGCGTGGCGCGAGGCTCTGGCGCGGGGCGGCCTCGTCGGTGATGGTCACCGGAGCTCCTCCTCGGGGTCGGTGGTGTGGCGGCTGGTCAGCTCTCCCGGCCGAACTCTGCGCCTTCGAGCACGCCGAGCGCGTCCGGCACGAGCACTGCGGCCGAGTAGTAGGCCGTGACGAGGTAGGACGTGACGGCCCGGTCGTCGACGCCCATGAAGCGCACGGACAAGCCGGGCCGGTACTCGTCGGGCAGCCCGGTCTGGTGCAGGCCGACCACTCCCTGGTTCTCCTCGCCGGCACGCACCAGCAGGATCGAGCTGGTGCGGGTGCGGCTCACCGGGATCTTGTTGCACGGGAAGATCGGCACGCCCCGCCACGCGGGCACGCTGTTGCCTGAGACGTCCACACTGGACGGATAGAGCCCCCGGCGGCTGCACTCCCTGCCGAACGCGGCGATCGCGCGCGGGTGGGCCAGGAAGAACGTGGGTTCCTTCCACACCAGGGCGAGCAGGTCGTCGAGGTCGTCGGGCGTCGGCGGTCCCGAGCGGGTCGGCCTGCGCATCGCGGGGTCGGCGTTGTGCAGCAGTCCGAAGCCGCGGTTGTTGACGACCTCGTTCTCCTGGCGCTCGCGCAGTGCCTCGATGGTGAGCCGCAGCTGCTGGTCGAGCTGGTTCATCGGCTGGTTGTAGAGGTCGGTGACGCGGGTGTGCACGCGCAGCACCGTCTGGGCGACACTCAGCTCGTACTCGCGCGGACGGAGCTCGTAGTCCACGAAGGTGCCCGCGAGGGCCACCTCGCCCTCGTGCCCCGAGGTCACCTCCACCGACGCCTCGCCGTGCTCGTTGGCCGCCGCGACGACGCCGTCCCGCACGCTCTCGACGTGGCCGCGCAGCTCGGGGGAGCGCTCCAGCAGCTCCTCGAACGCGGCCCGTGGCAGTGCCAGCGCCGTGCATGCCGTCACCGCCTTGGCCGTGAACTCCCACAGCGCGTCCGGCTCGGTCAGGCACTCCTCGCCGAAGTACTCGCCGCCGGCGAGCACGTCGAGCACCACATGGTCGCCGTACTCGCCAGGTCCGATCCGGTTCACCTTGCCGTGCGCGATCAGCACCACCTCGTCGGCGCTCGCGCCGAACTCGGCGATCACGTCGCCGGCCGCGTACTCGCGCTGCTCGAACCTGTCCGCCAGCGCGTCCAGCACGGCGCTGTCGGGACACTCCCGGAGCACGGCGAACTCCCGCAGCTCCGGAGTGACCACGCGCAGATCGCCCGCCGTGCCCGTGAAGGTCACGCGCCGGTTGCCGACCACGCACGTGAGCCGCCGGTTGACGCGGTACACCCCACCCGCGGCCTGCACCCAGGGCAGCAGGCGCAGCAGCCAGCGCGAGGAGATGCTCTGCATCTGCGGCTCGGTCTTGGTCGTGGTCGCCAGGTTGCGTGCCGCGGCCGTGCCGAGGCTGAGCTGGGCGTCCTGCTCGGCCCCGGGGCCGGGTTCTGTCACCGTCACAATTCACACCACCATTTCTGTGCGCAGTGAGGAAGGTTTCGTAATTGGGATTTCGCAACCGGCGTGAATGTCGAATCGAATGCCGATGGAAAAGACACTATCAGCGGGCGTCGCGGACCGTACAGTCGCCCGAAGGTGCAGTTACGAAACGCCCCGGATGAATCAACGGAAAAGATCGAAAATGCTCCCTCCGTTCGAGGGCTTGCGGTGCTGTGCTGAGTAGAGCCGCACCCCGGGTGGCGGCGTGTCGTCGCGCCGGATGCCAGATGGCTGGGCCGAGCGGGCGAGTTCCGATCGACGATCGGTGAGCGCGCTGGGCCGGGCGGGTCGCGCTCGGGGGTCTGTCAGGGCTTGTCACGCCGGGTGAGTGCACGTGCGGCACTGCGCTGTTCGGGTCCTCCCGTGCCCGGCTCGTCGCCGATTCGGCGGCTGTCGACTATTACCTACCGAGTTATTCCGGTTCGTTCTTGTGCTCCCGGGGTCCGGTAATTAGCCTTCGGATATCGCTTTCCGTTGAGGAAGGAAATCCGTGTTCAATGTGTACATCGCCGGTTTGCTGTGGGTCGCCGGTGCCGTCGCGCTCGGCGCGGGAATCGCATTTCTGGTGCGCCGGATCGGGCTGGACGAGGGCCGTCCCGACAACAACGAGGCGGCCGGGCAGGTGTTCACCATCGTCGGCGGGCTGCAGGCGGTGCTGGTGTCGTTCGTGCTGATCTCGCTGTTCGACGGCGTCACGCAGGCCGGTGAGGGCGCGAGCACGGAGTCGCACTCCCTGGTCGCGATGGCGTGGGCGGCGGACGCGCTGCCCGAGCCCGCGCGCTCCGAGGTGCTCGGGCTGGCCAGGGACTACACGGACACCGTGATCGAGCGGGAATGGCCGCAGTTGCAACGCGAACAGGAGGTGGACGGTCCCGGATGGACACAGCTCGACGAACTGCGGGCCGCGATCGCGGGAGCGCGCATCGACACCGGCGACGAATGGGAGGCGGGACGCAAGGCCGAGGCACAGACCCAGCTGGTGGCCGTGTACGAGGAGCGCGAGGCCAGGGTGGCCGAGTCCACCGACCGTGGGCTCGGGCCCGTGGTGTGGTTCGTACTCGGGCTCGGCAGCTTCATCACGGTGGTGCTGTCCAACCTCTTCGGCGGCACGAAGCTGATGACGCACATGATCCTCGTGACCACACTCGCGGGCATGATCATGCTGCTGCTGTTCGCGATCTACCAGCTGCAGAACCCGTTCGGCGAGGACGCGAAGCTGGGGCCGGAGGCGTTCGAGCTGGCCCGCGAGCGGCTGGGCTGACGGCGTGTCGAGCCGCTTGCCGCTCGGGCTCGCGGTGCTGGTCCTGCTGGGCGGGAGTGCGCCGCCGCTCGCGGGAGCCGGGCCCGATCCGGAGCCGTGGTGCCCGAGCCTGCGCGTGGAGAACCGGTGGACTGGCGGGCCCTCGCGGCTGAGCCGGGTCGACCTGCCCGGTGGTGAGGTGACGCCCCTTCGCGTGCTCGAGTACTCCGTCAACGCGATCGGCTACGCACGCGAGCAGGAGCTGGTCTACGGCGTGGCGGGGCGGCACGTGGTGGTGTTCGACCGGGTCGGCAGGCTCACCGTCGCCGGGCGGGCTCCGGTGGAGCAGTGGGGTGGCCTCGTCGCGCCCAGGGCCGCAACGGTCGTCGGAAACCGTTGGTACGTAGCAAAGAACCACACTCTGTACACAGTGGACGTCGATCGGGGTAGTCCGGGATTCCTGCGCGTGACCGGCGAGGTGCGGCTGTCCTCCCGAGCGGCGGGCGAGCTGGACGATCTCGACGCCGACCCGCGCACGGGACTGCTCTACGGCGTCGGACCCGGCTATCCGCGCAGTGTGGTGGTGCGCGTCGATCCCCGCACCGGAGCCACTGCGGTGGTGGACACGCCCGCACTGCCGCCGGGCACGTCGTGGGGTGCGGTCTCGTTCGGTCCCGACGGCGCGCTGTACGCACTGGCCAGCCTGGCGGGCGGGCGCGCCAGGCTCTACCGGATCCCGCTCACCGACGCCGGTCCGGTCGCCGAGGTGTCGTCGGGTCCTGCCCTGCGCGCCTCCGACGCCACGGGCTGTCTCCTGATCCCGGAGCCGGCCCCACCGCCTTCACCGCCCCCGCCGACCACTCCGCCGTCTCCGACCCCGACTCCGACTCGGACTCCGACGCCAGGCCCGAGCCGCACGCCGACACCCACCCCGACTCCCACGATGAGTCCGGCGCCGTCGGTGTCGCGGCCGCCGCCCGCGACACCACCCGAGACCCCGGAGCCGCCGCCCCCGGCTCCGGCGCCGCCTCCGGCGGGGGCCGCACCTCCTCCGCCCCCGCCGGAGGACACGGCGACCGACCTGCTCACGCCGACAGAGGAGAAACGCCGGTGGGCACTGACGATGCTGCTCATCGCGTTCGGTGCGGGAGCCGCCGCGCGCGGGCTGCGCCGCCGCTGAGCGCCGCGGCTCAGAACCGGCGCTTGGCCTCCGAGGCGGCGGCACCGGTCATGAGCTTCTGGAGCAGGCCGATGAGCGTCGTGCGTTCCTCGTGGCTCAGCGACTCGGCCCAGGCCTGCTCGCGTTCGTTGTGCGCCTGGTAGTCCTGGGTGATCGTGTCGTGGCCCGCCTCGGTGAGCTCCAGCAGCACGGCCCTGCGGTCGTGTTCGGCCTGCCGCCGCTCCACGAGCCCGCCCTTCTCGAGGGTGTTGACGAGTGCGGACACGGCCGCGCGGCTCATCCCGGAGAGCTGCGCGGCGCGTTTGGACTCCAGCGGGCCCGCCAGCCACAGCACGAACAGCACGCGGAAACCCGGCCAGCTCAGCCCGCGTGGCCGGTGCACGGCCGACTCGAGGTCGTAGACGAGCGCGCTCGTGAGCCGGTGCAGCGTGAGCACGAGTCGCATCGCCTCGGGATCCACGGCGCCCAGCTCGCGGGTCGTCTTCGCCACCGCGAAGTCCACGAACGACAGGAAGTCGAGCTCCTCGGCGCTTGCCGGGTTGGCGGTCATGGCGTTCAGGCTAGGCCCTTGCCGCGTCGTCGCGATCGGCGCTACGCTCGCCGACGAGCCGATAGTCAAAGCTTTGATCAAGGAGGCTCCGTGTCCCGGAAGGCATTCGCGTCGTCGGCGGACCTGGGGGAGAAGGAGCAGACTCTCGAGGTACTGGCCGACGGCGTGTACGCGCTCACGGCCGAGGGCGACCCCAATGTCGGAGCGATCGAGGGCGAGGACTTCCTCGTGTGCTTCGAGGCGCTCGCCACCCCCGTCGCCGCGAGGGACTGGCTCGCGACGCTGCGCGAGCACACCGGCAAACCCGTTCGCTATCTCGTGCTGTCGCACTACCACGCCGTGCGCGTGCTGGGGGCCTCCGCGTTCGACGCCGACGTGATCGTCGCGCACGAGAACACCCGGGCGCTCGTGGCCGAGCGCGGTAAGCAGGACTGGGAGAGCGAGTTCGGCCGCATGCCCCGGCTCGCCAAGCAGGCCGACTCCGTGCCCGGGCTCACGTGGCCCACGCTGACGTTCTCCGACCGGCTGACCATCGACCTCGGCGGCGATCGCGGGGACCTGGTGCTGCAGTACTGCGGGCGCGGGCACACCGAGGGCGACATCGTGGCGTGGCTGCCGAGGCATCGGATCCTGTTCGCGGGTGACCTCGTGGAGGCCCAGGCCGCGCTCTACACCGGCGACGCGTTCCACCGCGAGTGGGCGGAGGGCACGCTCGACCGGGTGCGGGCCTTCGGCGCCGACGCGCTGGTGGGCGGACGTGGCGCGGTCAGCCGCGGCCGCGAGGCCGTGGAGGAGGCGATCGAGCAGACCCGGCACTTCCTGCGGGTGATGATCGACGAGGTCGGCGCCGTGCACGCCCGGGGTGGCACCCTCAAGGACGCGTTCGAGCGCACGCACGCCGCGCTGCGCGGCCGTTACGGGCGCTGGCCGATCTTCGAACACTGCCTGCCCTTCGACGTCTCGCGCCTGTGGGACGAGCTCTCCGGTATCGAGCGCCCCGTCATCTGGACCGCCGCCCGCGACCGCGAGGTCTGGGACCAGCTGCAGGGCTGAGGCGATGGACCCGGTCGCGGTCGTCGGGAACGGGCCGGTCGGTCAGACGGCGGCCCTGCTGCTGGCGCGGTGGGGAATCCCGGTGCTGCTGCTGGACCGCAGGGCGCGCCGTGACCGGGCGGGGTCACGGGCGATCTGCCAGCAACGCGACGTGCTGGACGTGTGGGAGACGGTGGGCGCGGGAGCGCGCATCGCCGCCGAGGGCGTCACGTGGACCACGGCGCGCACGTTCTACCGCGACGCGGAGCTATTCGCCTACACGCTGCCCGACCACGGCCGGTCCCGCTTCCCACCGTTCGTGAACCTCTCGCAGGCCCGCACCGAGCAGATCCTCGACGAGTGCGTCGCGGCGCAGCCGCTGATCGACGTGCGCTGGTCCCACGAGGTCACCGGGCTGGCGCAGGACGAGCGCGGCGTCGACGTGCGGTGCGGCGATGAGGCATTGCGGGCGTCCTACGTGCTGGCCTGTGCCGGGGCACGCGGTGACGCGATCAGAAGTCTGCTCGGCGTCTCGTTCGCCGGGACGTCCTTCGCCGACCGCTTTCTCATCTGCGACATCCGCACCGACCTGCCGGACTGGCGCACCGAGCGCCGGTTCTACTTCGATCCACAGTGGAATCCGGGCAGGCAGGTACTGATCCACCCGTGCCCCGGCTCGACGTTCCGCATCGACTGGCAGGTGCCCGGCGACTACGACCTCGGCGCCGAGGAGGCCGGCGGCGCCCTCGAACGCAGGATCAGAGCGATCATCGGTGAACGGGACTTCGACCTGGTCTCCGGTCGGTGTACCGGTTCCAGTCGCGGGTCGCCGACCGGCTGCGCCGGGGCCGGGTGCTGCTCGCGGGCGACTGCGCGCACCTGCTGTCGCCGTTCGGGGCGCGCGGGCTGAACTCGGGTGTCGCCGACGCGGAGAACGCCGCGTGGAAGCTGGCGTTCGTGCTGCGTGGGTGGGCGCCCGAGTCGCTGCTCGAGTCCTACCACGTTGAACGGCACGCGGCGGCGCTGGAGAACCTCGACGTCACCGGCGCCACCATGCGGTTCCTCGTGCCCGGCACCGACGCCGAGCACGTCCGCAGACGCGCGGTGCTCGACCGGGCGGTCACCGACCGGGCCGCCTGGTCCGACGTGGACTCCGGCCGGCTCTCGGAGCCGTTCTGGTACGTGGACTCTCCGCTGACCACCCCGTGTGCCGCCCGGCCGTTCGCGGGCAGGCCACCTCGCGGGACGCTGCCCCGGCCGGGGCCGGGCGTCCTCGTGCCTGACGCACCGGTCCGCGCCGCGGACGCGCGGCGGTTCCGCGAGCTGGTGAGCTCGGGTGTGCTGGTCCTGACCACCGCGGGTGTGGACACCGCCGCGGTGACGGCGGCCGCCACGGAGCCGTGCGCGCCCGTGCGGGTGCTCGATCTCGCCGCGCTCGACCACACCGGTGCGCTCGGCGAGGCGCTCGACGCCCGGCCCGGCGAGGTGTGGGTGGTGCGTCCCGACGCCCACGTCGCGGCCGTGCTCACCGACCCGGCCGGGGTCGCCCCGGCGCTGCGCCGAGCGCTCGGCACGCCGGTCAGCGCGGCAGACGACGCCAGATCGGGCGCGGGAGCAGGCGCATGACCGCGAAGGCGGCCCGCAGGATCCCGGGCACCCACACCACACCGCGGCCCTTGCGCAGGGCGGCGACCGTCGCGTCGGCGACCTGGTCCGGCGTCGACGAGAACGGCGCGGGCGACATGCCCTCGGTCATCCGCCCGACCACGAACCCCGGACGCACGAGCAGCAGCCGCACGCCGCTGCCGTGCAGTGCGTCGGCGAGCCCGGAGGCGAACCCGTCGAGCCCCGCCTTGGCCGAGCCGTACACGTAGTTGGCACGCCGCACCCGGATGCCGGCGACGGAGGAGAACACCACGAGCTCACCGCTGCCCTGACGGCGCAGCAGGTTCGCCACGTGGGTCAGCACGCTCACGTGCGCGGTGTAGTCGGTGTGCACGATCGCCAGCGCGTGCTCGGGGTCCTGCTCGGCGCGCGCCTGGTCGCCGAGGATGCCGAACGCCGTCACCACCGTGTCCACGGGTCCGTGCGCGGTCACGAGGTCACCGAGTACCTCGCCGTGCCGGGAGACGTCGTCGGCGTCGAACTCGACCCGGGTCACCGTCGTGGCGCCCGCGTCCCGCACCGCCTGCTCCTCGGCGTCGAGGTCTCCGCTGCGCCGCGCCGCGAGCACGACGTGGCGCGCGCCCCGTGTCGCGAGCCTCGTCGCCACCGCCAGGCCGATCTCACTGCGTCCGCCGAGGACGACAACCGTTCCGCTCATGCCGTGCAGTCTGCTAGACGGGTGTCGGGATGGTGCACAGGACTTGCGCGAACCCGCTGGCGTCCTTGTCCTTCGCCGTCACCCGCGACACCACGGCGCCGTCCACGCGGATCTCGCACGTCACCGCCCTGCCCTTCGGCTCGGCGCTGGCCGCCGCGACGGTGATGCCGAGGTGCCCGTTGCCGCCCGCGGGTTCGGTGAACGCGTGCTCGAAGGGCTCGCCGCGCAACGCCACCTGCGTTTTCGCGCCACCGCGCGCGACGCGCATGAGCGTGTCGTCGGGACCCGACACCATGATCCGGATCTCGTGCGGTTGCTGCGGGGCGCGCTTCGGCGGTGCCACTGCCTGACGCCGCTGTGGCGGCGCGAAGGCCGCGCTCGCCGAACCGGTCGCCAGCAGGGCGACCGCGATCAGGATGGCGAGTGCCGCGCGCACCACGGGCGCGCTCCCTTCGCTCGGGTTCGGGTGCAGGGATTGTCGCATCCGCCGCGGCGGATTCAGCCGTGCCCCGTCAAGGATTCCACGTCAGGGTGACGATGTCGTCGCCGGAGGACCCGAGATCCTGTTCGGCCGTCGCGTTCGCCTCGCGCAGTGCGTCCGCGACCTCGCCGGCGCGCGCCCTCGGCAGGCACAGCCGTCGCCGCGTGATGTCGGTGAGCGTGGCGAAGTCGGGGTGGCCGGACGACGCCGAACGCTCCCGCCGCCACCGCCGGATCCGCGGCTCGATGCCGAGTTCGCGCAGCACCGCGACGGCGTCCTCGGCGGTGGGCCCCTCGGGCCGCACCATGCCGTGGAAACGCAGCCACAGCGGGTTGAGCGAGGTGAGCGGGTGCACGTCGGCCAGTTCCACCACCACGAGCCTGCGCGCGTGGCCGGTGAGCGCGGTGACGAACGGGACGACGTCGGGCACGTTGTAGAGCACGTGGTGGCACACCACGACGTCGGCGGGCTCGACCTCGCCCGCGACGTCGGGCCACGTGCCCGCGACCCGCAGGGCGGGCACGCCGAGCGCGGCGGCCCGGTTGGCGAACTCGGCCAGCAACGTCTCGTCGCCGTCGACGGCGGTGATGTGCCTGGCGCGCGCCGCGAGCGGCAGGCTCGCGGCACCGGCGGCGGCGCCGACGTCGAGCACCGAGCCGGGCGGGTCGAGCGCCGACCACGCCGCGGGGAACGACTCGCCCTCCGGCTCCGCGACGAGCACGTCCGCGCGCCGCGAGAACACGTGCCGAGGCAGCACCCACGGCGAGTCCTCGGCGGCGTCCATAATGGGTTGGGGAATCCGCCAGGCCTCGAGCTGCTCTCGCCAGCGTCGCGTCGCGTCCATCGTGGGCGTCACTGTAAGCCGTCTACGATCGGCGCATGTCCGACCGCCTCTACTTCCGGCAGCTGCTCGCGGGCCACGACTTCGCCGTGGGCGACCCGATCGCCACCCAGATGCGCAATTTCTCCTACCTGATCGGCGACCGCGAGACCGGCGAGGCGGTGGTGGTCGACCCCGCGTACGCGGTCGACGACCTGCTCGCCACGCTCGCCGCCGATGACATGCGGCTCACCGGCGTGCTCGCCACCCACCACCATCCCGACCACGTCGGCGGAGACCTGATGGGCTTCTCGCTGCCGGGGCTGGCCGAGCTGCTCGCCCGCCAGCAGGTTCCGGTGCACGTCAGTGGCGCCGAGTCGGAGTGGGTGCGGCGCACCACCGGAGTCTCCGACACCGACCTGGTGACACACGACCACGACGACCTGCTCGAGGTGGGCGCCGTCGGCATCCGCCTGCTGCACACCCCCGGCCACACGCCGGGCAGCCAGTGCTTTCTCGTGGGCGACCGGCTCGTCGCGGGCGACACGCTGTTCCTCGAGGGCTGCGGGCGCACCGACTTCCCCGGCGGCGACAACGACGCCATGTTCCGCAGCCTGCAGCAGCTCGCGGGGCTCGCGGGCGACCCGGTGGTCTACCCGGGGCATTTCTACGCGGCCGCGCCGTCGGCGCCGTTGTCGGACGTGCGGCGCGAGAACTTCGTGTTCAGGGCCAGCTCCCTGGAGCAGTGGCGGGCGATGTTCGGCTGAGGTTCGGCCGGGCCTCCGGGGGCTCAGCGCAGGCCGAGCACCCGGTCGATCGCGATCTCGATGACCACCCGCTGCGGGTTGACGCGCGGCGGCCGCTGGTAGCGCACCTCGAAACGCTCCTCGGCGTCCCGCACCGACTCGGCGTCGTCGCGGACCACGGCCAGCCCCTCGAGCGTCGACCAGCGCCTGCCGTCGACCTGGGTGACCGCCGCGCGGGCACCCTCCTGCGCCGCCCTGCGGACGTTGCGCGCCTTCACGCTGCCGCGCGAGCACGTGACCCTGGCGATCTCCAGCGTCTCGTCCACGGTCACGCAGACGGGCACGACGTGCGGGCTGCCGTCCGCGCGCAGGGTGGTCAGGGTGCCCAGGTGGCGTTCCCGCCAGAAGTCGATGAGGTCGTCGCTCGGCATGCGCTCAGCTAAGCACGCCCGCTCGCGGCGATGAACGTGTCGGGGTCGGCGACGATCGTGCGCACGGCCGACGCGGCCGCACCGCGCACGGCGGCCTCGGTGCCCAGCGGCGAGCACAGGACGTCAATGGGCGACCACGGCGCGCCGAGCACGCGGCGCGTGAGCTCCTCCCGCAGCGGTTCGGCCAGCCACGGGTGCAGCCGGGCGTAGGTGCCGCCGAGCACCACGGCGGGCACGTCGAGGAGGTTGAGCACGCTCGACAGCGCCGTGCCGAGCGGGCGAGCCGCCGCACGCACCGCCGCGACGGCCTTGCGCTCGCCCGACTCCAGCGCGCCCAGCAGCGACGGAAGATCCGGTGCCGCGGCGCGCTCGAGGATCGCCTCCTGCGCCGCCAGCCGCTCCAGGCAGCCGCGCGCGCCGCACGAGCACTCCGGCC
The DNA here is from genome assembly GCF_016595675.1 of Prauserella cavernicola. Lineage (GTDB taxonomy): Bacteria > Actinomycetota > Actinomycetes > Mycobacteriales > Pseudonocardiaceae > Prauserella_A > Prauserella_A cavernicola. Next base: position 184,925 of record NZ_JAENJH010000001.1, read on the forward strand.
CGCGCGAGCTCACGGGGAAGTGCCCGAGTTCGCCGCCGAAGCCTCGGGTGCCGTCGTAGAGTTCGCCGCCGAGCACCAGGCCCGCGCCAATGCCGATCTCGCCGGAGACGTGCACGAAGTCGCGGACGCCGTCGTGTCCACCGGCCTGCAGTTCGGCGTACGCGGCGAGATTGGCCTCGTTGCCGACCAGCACCTCCACCGACTCGAGCCCGGCCCGCGCGCGCAGTTCGGCAGGCACGTCCACGTCCTGCCAGCCGAGGTTCGGCGCGCGGCGCAGCAGCCCGGTCGAGGCCTCCACGAGCCCGGGCACGGCCACCCCGGCGCCGCCCACCACGACGCCGCGCCGCGCCGCCTCGGCCAGCGCGGCCGCGACGGCCTTCGCCACGCGTCCGAGCACGCGGCCGGGGGACTGGGCGCGGTTGGCGGCGGGGGAGACCCGGGACCACCGGACCTGGCCGGTGAGGTCCACCAGGCACGTCGCCACGTGGTCGACGGCGATCTCGACGCCCAGCCCGTGCGGCCCGTCCGGATTCAGCGATAGCGAGGTGCCGCGCCGGCCGGGTCCGTCGCGGCGCTGCGGCCCCTCGTCTCGTACGAGCGAGGCCGCGGCGAGTCGATCGACGAGCGTGGAGACGGTGGCCTTGGTCAGCCCGGTGCTCGCGGCGACGCCGGCGCGGGACAGCCCGGATGACTCGGCGATGGCGCCGAGCACGAGGGCGCAGTTGTGCCTGCGGACGGTGTGCTGACCTGCGGGCCGGGGGTGGATCACCAGCCGATCATAATAGTTCAGCCGGTGAACGAAAGTCTTGACCCGTCACGTTCGTGCTCGATAAGTTCAGTCGCCAAACTATTGGGCTGCTCTGGAGGACAACGTGGTCGTGCGACCGGTTCGCGAGGACAAGTTCAGCTTCGGGCTCTGGACGGTCGGCTGGCAGGCCGTCGACCCGTTCGGCGGCGCCACGCGGGGTCCGCTCGACCCGGTGGAGGCCGTGCACAAACTCTCGGAGCTCGGCGCGTGGGGCATCACCTTCCACGACGACGACCTGATCCCGTTCGGCAGTAGCGACTCCGCGCGCGAGGCGCAGATCAAGCGGTTCCGCGCCGCCCTCGACGACACCGGGCTCGTGGTGCCGATGGTGACCACGAACCTGTTCGGTCAGCCGGTGTTCAAGGACGGCGCGCTCACCAACAACGACCGCGACATCCGTCGGTACGCATTGCGCAAGGTGATGCGCAACATGGACCTCGCCGCCGAACTGGGCGCCTCGACCTATGTGCTGTGGGGCGGCCGGGAAGGCTCCGAGACCGATGCGGCGAAGGACGTGCGCGCGGCGTACGACCGCTACCGCGAGGGCATCGACACGCTCGCGCAGTACGTCCTCGACCAGGGCTACGGCCTGCGGCTGGCCCTCGAGCCCAAGCCGAACGAGCCGCGCGGCGACATCTTCCTGCCCACGATCGGCCACGCGCTGGCGTTCATCTCGCAGCTGGAGCACCACGAGATGGTGGGGCTCAACCCTGAGGTGGGGCACGAGCAGATGGCCGGGCTGAACTTCGTGCACGGCATCGGGCAGGCGCTGTGGCAGGACAAGCTGTTCCACATCGACCTCAACGGCCAGCGCGGGCCGCGCTACGACCAGGACCTGATCTTCGGCCACGGCGACCTGCTGTCGGCGTTCTTCCTCGTGGACCTGCTCGAGAACGGTGGCTACGACGGTCCCCGGCACTTCGACTACAAGCCGCTGCGGACCGAGGACGCCGACGGTGTCTGGGCGAGCGCGGCCGCGAACATGAGCAGCTACCTGCTCCTGCGCGAGCGGGCGCGCGCCTACCGTGCCGACCCGCGGGTGCGGGAGGCGCTGGCGGCGTCGCGCGTGCCAGAGCTGGCGACGTCCACGCTCGCGCCGGGCGAGACGCCCGCGGACCTCAAGGCCGACCGCTCCGCGTTCGAGGACTTCGACGCCGAGGCGGCGGGCCGCCGCGGCTACGGCTTCGCCGCCCTCTCGCAACTGGCCTTCGAACACGCGGTAGGCGCCGCCTAACCCGCGAGTCCCCCGCCCAGGCGCGCGAGTCCCCCGCTCGGGTGCGTGAGTTGCCCGCTCGGGGTGCGTGAGTTGCCCGCCCAGGCGCGCATTCCCCGCTCGGGCGCGCGAGTTGCCCGCTCGGGCGCGCGAGTTGCCCGCTCGGGCGCGCGAGTCATGCACTCGGGTGCGCGAGTCATGCGTTCTGGACGCCGAGTAGTGCGGTGGGGACGCGAGTCGTGAGCCAAGCCTCGCTAGTCGTGCACTCAGGCCCGCAGTCGTGCACTCAGGCCCGCAGTTGTGCGCTCAGACCCGCGAGTTGTGCGCTCCGGCCCGCGCGGTGCGCTCGCGCTGCCGCCAGCACCCACCCGGCTCACGCGCGTTCATGCTGTGACCGGATGCCCAGTTGTGCCGTTGTCGGCCCGCTGCGGATCCTCCACCGCGGGCGGGAGCCAGCCATCGGGCTCGAGACAGCGGCTCAGGGGGCCGCGCCGATCGCCCCGAGCCGCGGAACCCGTCGGCGAGAGCAGCGAATTCGCGTGCCAGAAAGGGGAACTCGCACACGGGAGCGGGGGACTCGCGGTCTGGAGCGGGGGACTCGCGCACAGGAGCGGGGGACTCGCGGGTCGGGTGGGCGGCGCGCGGCGGCCTGGGGGTTACGGGAGGGTGCGGGAGAGGGCCAGGGCCGCCGTGCGGACCGCCGGGGCGACCCGGTCGGGTCGCAGGCGGCTCGTCCAGCCCGACAGCGAGATCGCGGCGCGTGCCGCGCCGTCGGCGCCCCGCAGCGGGCTCGCCACGCACACCACCCCGGCGCCGGACTCCTCGCGGTCGTAGGCGAGCCCCTCCTCGCGGACCCGGGCGAGCTGCCTGCGCAGGATCCCCGGCCCTGACACGGTCCGCTCACTCACCCGAGCCAGCCCCGCCCCCAGCACCGAGTCCACAGTGGACTCCGGGGAGAACGCCAGTATCGCCTTGCCCACGGCCGTCGCGTGCGCCGGGAACCGGCCGCCCACCCGCGAGGGCAGGGCGGGCGCGTCGGGGCCGCGCAGGATGTCGAGGTAGACCACCTCGGTGCCCTCCAGCACCGCGAGGTGCACGGTGTTGCGCGTGGCCTCCCGCAGGTCCTCCAGGTACGGTCGCGCCGCGTCCACCAGCCCGCGCTGCCGCACCGCGAGCTGCCCGATCTCGAACAGTTTCAGCGCGAGCCGCACGCCGGAGCCCTGGCGTTCGAGCAGTCCGGTCGTCACGAGGTGCCCTGTGAGCCGGTGGACGCTCGACTTGGGCAGGCCCGTCCTGCGCGCCAGTTCGGACACGCCGAGCGCGTCGTCGCCGGGGGCGAACGCGGTGAGCAGCGCCGCGAGGCGTGCGGCGGTGGAGGCGTCGGAGGAATCGGAGGCGATGGCGGCGTTCCGGTCAGCGGGACACATACATTGATAATCCCTCATGCCGTGGAGGAGCGTCCCAGGCCATGAGCGAAGCCAGAGCGGTGGCCGCGATCGTCGGCCCCGGCAACATCGGCACCGACCTGCTCGCGAAGCTGCGCCGCAGCGAGCGGATCGACGTGCGGTACATGGTCGGCATCGACCCGGACTCCGACGGTCTCACCCGCGCCGAGGCACAGGGCGTGCGCGCCTCGTCGGGCGGCGTCGACTGGTTGCTCGCCCAGGACGAGCTGCCCGACCTGGTCTTCGAGGCGACGTCGGCGAAGGCCCATCTCGCCAGCGCGCCGCGCTACGCCGAGGCCGGCATCCAGGCGATCGACCTGACGCCCGCCGCGGTCGGCCCGTTCACGTGCCCCGTCGTGAACCTGCCAGAGCAGCTCGACGCGACCAACCTCAACATGATCACCTGCGGTGGCCAGGCCACGATCCCGATCGTGCACGCGGTCTCGTCGGTCACTCCGGTTCCCTACGCCGAGATCGTCGCCTCGGTCTCGTCGCGCTCCGCGGGCCCCGGCACGCGCGCCAACATCGACGAGTTCACCGAGACCACCGCGCATGGTCTGGAACAGGTCGGCGGCGCGGCCAAGGGCAAGGCGATCATCATCATCAACCCGATGGACCCGCCGATGATCATGCGCGACACGGTGTTCTGCGCGATCGACCCCGACGCCGACCGCGACGCGATCAGCGAGTCGATCCACCGCACGGTCCGCACGGTCCAGACCTACGTGCCCGGCTACACGCTCAAGGCCGACCCACAGTTCGACGACCCTCGCCCTGACTGGAACGGCAGGGCGAGGGTCGCGGTGTTCCTCGAGGTGGCGGGCAACGGCGACTACCTGCCGACCTACGCGGGCAACCTCGACATCATGACGGCCGCGGCCGCGCAGGTGGGCGAGCTGCTCGCCGGCCGGGTCATCGAGAACAGGGCGGTGCGGGCATGAGCGAGCGGGTCCGGCTGGTCGACACCACCCTGCGCGACGGCAGCCACGCGATGGCTCACCAGTTCACCGAGCGGCAGGTGCGCGACACCGTGCGCGCGCTCGACGACGCGGGCATCTCGCTGATCGAGGTGACCCACGGCGACGGGCTCGGCGGCTCGACGTTCAACTACGGCTTCTCGCGCGTCGACGAACGGGAGCTCATCGCCGCGGCCGTGGACGAGGCGACGCGCGCGACGATCGCCGTGCTGCTGCTGCCGGGGCTGGGCACGGTCACCGATCTCAAGGCCGCGGCCGACCTGGGTGCGGGCGCCGTGCGCATCGCGACGCACTGCACCGAGGCCGACGTCTCCATCCAGCATTTCACGGCGGCGCGCGACCTCGGCCTGGAGACCGTGGGCTTTCTGATGCTGGCGCACATGTCCGAGCCGGAGGCGCTCGCGAAGCAGGCCAGGATCATGGTCGACGCGGGCTGTGAGTGCGTGTACGTGGTGGACTCGGCGGGCGCGCTGATCCTGGAGGACGCCTCCGACCGCGTCGCCGCACTGGTGGCCGAGGTCGGCGACCAGGCGCAGGTCGGCTACCACGGCCACCAGAACCTGAGCTTCGGCGTGGCCAACTCGGTGCTCGCCTACCGTGCGGGTGCCCGGCAGATCGACGGCTCGCTGGCGGCGCTGGGCGCGGGGGCGGGCAACTCGCCGACCGAGGTGCTCGCGGCCTCGTTCGAGCGGCTCGGCATCGAGACGGGCGTCGACAAGGACGTGCTCATGAACGCCGCCGAGACCGTGGTGAAGCCCTACATCACGCGGCTGCCGGTGATGGACCGCTCGTCGATCGTGCAAGGCTTCGCCGGGGTGTACTCCAGCTTCCTGCTGCACGCCGAGCGCGCCGCGCAGCGCTACGGGGTTCCCGCCCACGAGATCCTGTACCGGGTGGGGGAGCGGCGTTTCGTCGGCGGCCAGGAGGACATGATCATCGACATCGCGTTGCAGCTGGCCGAAGAGAACGCGTGATCAGCTGTGCAGGGCGTCGGCTCCGAGCACCAGGCGCACGCAGTGCGCGACCAGGCGCTCGCGGCTGACGTCCAGACCACCGCCGAGGTAGGCGGTGAAGAGGTTGGCGAGCCCGCCGACGAGGGCGGTCGCGGTCATCGCGCGGTCGCCCTCGTCGACCGTGGCGGAGAGCTGGTCGCGGACGAGCTCGGCGAACATCGGGATCCGTTCGACCCCGCGCCGGGTGAGGGCGGGATCGGCGAGCGGGGCCAGCAGCAGGACGTGGCCCTTGCGGGGGTCGTCGATGATGAGCGAGACGAACGCGGTGACGGCGGCCTCGGCCCTGGTCGCCGTGTCGGACGCGGCGGTGCCGACGGCGTCGACGAGCGCCAGGTGCGCCTCGGCGACGACGCTCTCGTAGACGGCGAGGATGAACTCGTCGCGGTCGCCGAAGTTCTCGTAGAAGTAGCGCTCGGTGAGCCTGGCCCGGCGGCACACCGCCCGCACGCTCACCGCGCCGCTGCCCTCGGCGCCCAGCAGGTCGAGCCCCGCGTCGAGCAGCTGCCGGTGCCGGGTTGCCCTGCGATCGGTCAGCGTGGTCCCGGCCCAGGTGCGGCCCTCGACGGTCATCGCGACGTCCCTCAATTGACTACGTGTGTTGTCAATCCTAACCTGACAACATATGTAGTCACTTTGGGGGTGGAACATGACGCGGCCCGAGCCACTGGGACCCGACTCGTTGACCTGGCGTTATTTCGGCGACTGGCGCGGGCTGCTCATCGCGCTGTGGGCGGGATCCATGCAGAACATGCATCCCGAACTCGGTGCGGGCGTGGAGGAGCACTCGCGGTTCTTCGCCGAACGCTGGGAGCGGCTCTTCCGGTCGCTGTACCCGATCGGCGGCGTGATCTACGACGGCGACCGCGCGCAGGAGACCGCGCTGAAGGTCCGCGGCTACCACGACACGATCAAGGGCGTCGACAAACACGGCCGCCGCTACCACGCGCTGAACCCGGACACGTTCTACTGGGCCCACGCCACGTTCTTCGTCAGCACCCTGCTGATCGCCGAGAACTTCATGGGCGGGCTCACCGAGCGGCAGAAGCGCACGCTGTTCGACGAGCACGTGCGCTGGTACCGGATGTACGACATGTCCATGCGCCCGGTCCCGAAGACGTGGGAGGAGTTCGGCGAGTACTGGGACCGCATGTGCCGCGAGGTGCTGGAGGACAACAAGGCCACCCGCGACGTGCTCGACATCAAGGCGATCGCCAAGCCCGCGGCGGTGTCGTGGCTGCCGGATCCGCTGTGGCGCGTGGTCCGGATCCCGGTGACGCGCGGCTTCGTGTGGCTCACCGTCGGCCTGTACGACGAGCCCGTGCGCGACCTGCTCGGCTACCGGTGGAGCGCCCGCGACGAACGGCTGCACCGGCTGGCGGGCAAGGCGATCAACGCGGTGTTCTCGCTGGTGCCGTTCGAACGCCGCTACCACCCGAGGGCCCGCGCGGGCTGGCGGCGCGCGCTCGGCAAGGACCCCGCCGGCACGCCGCTGGTGGAGACACCGGCGCGTAACCTACCGCCTGTCGAGGAACGCGACTCGCCGACGCACTATTCGCCGGCCTGACTGTCGAAGGAGACGACGTGAAACTGGGCTACCACATCGGTTACTGGTCCTCGGGACCGCCGGAGGGCGCGCTGGAAGCGATCCGCACGGCGGAGGACCTGGGTTTCGACTCGGTGTGGACGGCCGAGGGCTACGGCTCCGACGCGCTCACCCCGCTCGCGTGGTGGGGAGCGTCGACCTCGCGGGTCACGCTCGGTACCAACATCGTGCAGATGTCGGCGCGCACGCCCACCGCCACCGCGATGGCGGCGATGACGCTCGACCACCTCAGCGGTGGCCGGTTCGTGCTCGGCCTCGGGGCGTCCGGCCCGCAGGTGGTGGAGGGCTGGTACGGCCAGCCGTACCCCCGGCCGCTGGCCCGCACGCGCGAGTACGTCGACATCGTGCGCAAGGTCGTCGCCCGCGAGGCGCCCGTGACCCACGACGGCAGGCAGTACCAGTTGCCACTGGACGGCGGCACCGGGCTCGGCAAGCCGCTCAAGGCCACCGTGCACCCACTGCGCACGCACATCCCGATCTACCTCGCTGCGGAGGGCCCGAAGAACGTCGCGCTGTCGGCCGAGATCTGCGACGGCTGGCTGCCACTGTTCTTCTCCCCGCGTACCAACGAGTTCTACCGCGCGGCGCTGGACGAGGGCTTCGCCCGGCGCGCGGAACCGGCCAGTGAGTTCGAGGTGGCCGCGTCGGTGCCAGTGATCGTGCACGACGACGTCGAAGTGGCGGCGCAGGCCATCAAACCCGCCCTCGCGCTCTACATCGGCGGCATGGGCGCGAAGTCGGTGAACTTCCACCACGACGTCTTCGCGCGCATGGGATACGGGGACGTGGCCGACAAGGTCCAGGACCTCTACCTCGCCGGCCGCAAGGACGAGGCGACCGCGGCGATCCCGACGCGGCTCGTGGAGGACACGGCGCTGATCGGCCCGCCCGCGAAGATCCGCGACGAGCTGGCCGAATGGGAGGAGTCCGTGGTGACGACCCTGCTGGTGCGCGGCGACGCGAGGACGTTGCGCCGGGTGGCCGACGTGCTGTCCTGAACCGGCCCGCCTCACCGGCGTTCACCCAGGAGTGGAACGATTCCCCCACCTGACCCGCTGGCGAGGAGGACCATGTCGGCCCTGGGGACGCGGACCCGTCTCGGGTACTCGCTCGGCTCGTTCGTCACCGGCGCGTTCGGCACGGTGCCCGGACTGCTGTTGCTGCCGTACCTGACCGACACGATGGCGGTGCCCGCGGCGGCCGCGGGTGCGATCGTGCTCCTGCCCAAGGCGTGGGACGTGCTGTTCAACCCCGTCGCGGGCCGCATCTCCGACGCCGGGCTCGCGAAGCGGGGCCACCGGCGGCGCGGGCTGTTGATCGGCGGACTGGTGCTGGCGGTGTTCTTCGCGGCTCTGTTCGCTCACCCCGGATTCTCTAACGTGGGCCTGGACTCCGCCTACGTGGTGCTGATGTTCTTCGTGTGCGCCACGGCGTTCGCCTTCTTCCAGGTGCCGTTCAACGCGCTGCCCGCAGAGCTGACCGAGGGCTACCACGAGCGCACCAGGATCACGACGTGGCGCATCGGGGTGCTGGCGCTGGCGATCCTCGTGTCGGGTGCCGTGGCGCCCGCGATCGCGAGTTCGATCGGCGGGATCGACGGCTACCGCGTGATGGGCGTGTTCGTCGGCGTGCTCATCGTCGCGGGCACGCTCGCGGTCTACTTCGGGACGAAGAACGCGCCGGCGGGCAAGCTGCTGCGGCCGAGCCCGACGTGGCGCGAGCTGTTCGCCACAATGCGGGTGTGGAAGCCGTTCCGCTGGCTGCTGGGCGTCTACTTCGTCCAGTCGCTGGGCGTGGCGACCCTGCTGGCCGGAGTGAGTTACGTGGCCCGCTACGTGCTCGGCGACCCCGGGCTGCAGTCGATGTTGTTCGCGGGTTTCGTGGGCCCGGCACTGCTCGTGATGCCGCTGTGGGACCGGCTGGGCCGCTCCGGTGGCAAGCTGCTCGGCTTCCGGGTCGCCACGGTCGCGTTCGCCGTCGCGTTGCTGGGCCTGGTGTTCGCGCAGACGCTGCCCACGGCCGTGGTGTTCGTGTTCGTCGCGCTCGCGGGCGTCGGCTACGCGGGCATCCAGGTGTTCCCGCTCGCGATCCTGCCCGACCTCATCTCGGCCGAGGAGGAGCGCACCGGCGCCACGCGGGCCGGGGTGACGGCGGGAGTATGGACGGCGGCGGAGACGCTCGGGCTCGCACTCGGGCCCGGCCTGTTCGGGCTCGTGCTGGCCTCCGGCGGTTATCTGTCCAGTGTGGACTCCTCGGCCGCGCAGCCGGACAGCGCGGTCACCGCGATCACCTTCGGCTTCTCCGCCCTGCCCGCGGTGCTCATCCTGCTCGGTATCCCGTTGCTGCGGCGCAGCGTGCTCGACACCGACCGCCGCCGGGGCGCGGAGTCGGCGTCGTGAGCGGGTGGGACGTGCTCGCCGAACTGGCGGCCCTGCGTGAGGCGGACCTGCCGACCCACGGCGGGCGCACGCTCGCCTACGTCTACGACAGCGGGATCGCGGGGCTCGGCGACCTCGGCGCGCGGGCCCACGCGCTCGCGTCGTCGGCCAACGGGCTCGATCCCACCGCGTTCCCGAGCCTGCTGCGCCTGGAGAACGACCTCGTGGCCGCCACGGCGCGGCTGCTCGGCGGCACCGCCGACACCGTGGGGTCGGTGACCTCGGGCGGGACCGAGTCGTGCCTGCTGGCGGTGCTCGCCGCGCGCGAGGGCCGGTGGGACGTCGCCGCGCCCACCATGGTCCTGCCCACCACCGCGCACGCCGCGTTCCACAAGGCCGCGCACCTGTTCGGCGTCCGCACGGTGGACGTGCCGGTGGATCCGGAGACCTTCCGTGCCGATCCCGCCGCGATGGGCGCGGCGATCGGCGACGACACCGTGCTCGTGGTGGCGAGCGCCCCGTCCTACGCCCACGGCGTGGTGGACCCGGTCGCCGAGATCGCCGCGGCGGCCTCGGCCAGGGGAGTCCGCATGCACGTGGACGCGTGCATCGGCGGCTGGGTGCTGCCGTACCTGCGCCGACTCGGCGCCGAGGTGCCGCCGTTCGACTTCGCCGTCGACGGCGTCACCAGCATCTCGGTGGACCTGCACAAGTACGCCTACTGCCCCAAGGGCGTGTCCGTGCTGCTGCACGCCGACGCGAGCCTGCGCCGGGGCCACTACTTCGCGAGCGCGGACTGGCCCGGCTACACGATGCTCAACACCACGCTGCAGTCCACGCGCTCCGGTGGCCCGCTCGCCGCGGCGTGGGCGGTGCTGCGTCACGTCGGCGACGAGGGCTACGAACGCCTCGCGCGCGACACGCTCGCCGCCGTCGCCGAGATCCGCGCGGGGGTGTACGAGATCGAGGGCCTGCGTGTGCTCGGCTCGCCGGACTCGACGCTGCTGGCGCTCGCGCGCGACACCGGGCGGGCGTTCGACCTGTTCACCGTCGCCGACGAGATGACGGCCCGCGGCTGGTACGTCCAGCCGCAGTTCGCCCACGGCCCGTCGCCGGTGAACCTGCACCTGACCATCACCGCCGCCAACCGGGGCAGCGAGCCGGAGTTCCTCGCCGACCTCGCCGCCTCGGTCGCCGCGGCACGGGAGGCGGGCCCGGTCGTGGTCGGCGAGGACCTGGAGCGCCTGATCGCCGAGCTCGACCCGGACCAGCTGACCCCCGAGCAGTTCGAGGGCCTGCTCGCCGGAGCCGGGCTGACCGGCGGCACCGGGCTGCCCACCCGGATGGCGCCGATCAACTCGCTGCTCGCCGCGGCGCCCGCCCCCTTGCGGGAACGCCTGTTGCTCGAGTTCCTCGGCCTGCTCTACACGCCCGGCCGGTAACCGGTCCCGATCAGCGAGGTCGCGTCGAGCTCGTCGATCCCGGCCTCGCGCAGACCATCGAGGAACCTGACGCGCACCCGCTCCAGCGCATCGGGTTCGAGCCCCGCCACGAAGCCGCGCATCGCGGCACCGAGCAGGAACGTCCACGCGTCGTCGGGATGCAGCGGCTGGGTGTAGCGCACCTGCCGCACCGTGACCTCGTCCAGCCCGAGCGAGGACAGCCACCCGGTGAGCTTGTCCGCGGTGTCCACCCGCTCGCTCGCGTTCGGCCTGCCCTCCTGCCCGGCCAGCTCGGGGCGTTCCGGCAGCGCGGCCGCCCGGCCCACGGGCACGATCCGCGACATGCCACCGGCCAGCCAGCTGCTGACCACGAACCGACCACCCGGCCGCAGTTTCCCGACCAGCGTGCGCGCGCCCTCGTCCAGGTCGGGGAAGAAGAACACGCCGTAGGCCGACTGCACCACGTCGTAGGGCCCGCCGTCGTGGGCGAGCACGTCACCGGTGGTGAACTGCGCCTGGGCCAGGCCCAGCGCCTCGGCCTCGCGGGCGCCCTGCTCCACGAGCCGCTCTGCCAGGTCCACTGCGTGCACGACGCCGGCGGGGCCGACGGCGCGCGCCGCGGGCAGGGCCGAGGCGCCCGCACCGCAGCACGCGTCGAGCACCCGCTCGCCGGGCTCCGGTCGCGACACCGTCGTCAGGATCTCGCCGAGCGGGCGCCACAACCTGCCCGACCACAGGGCGAACTCGTCGTGGGCGGCGCTGAACACCGCCCCGACCGATCCGGCGCTCACCGGCCGAACCGCTGGAAGTGATTGACGAGGTTGCGCGGCACGAGCATGCGCTCGCCGTCGACGACGATCGGGACGAGATCGGGTGGCGTGGCCTTCCACCGGGCCCGGCGCGAGCGGGTGTTGGAGCGCGAGGTCTTGCGCTTGGGAACGGCCATCAGCGCCTGCCCTCCCGCGTGCCGTAGCGGCGGTGGAACTTCTCGACCTGGCCCGCGGAGTCCATGATCCGGCGGGTGCCGGTCCAGAACGGGTGCGACCACGCGCTGACCTCGACGACCACGAGCGGGTACGTGTTGCCGTCGCTCCACCGCACGGTGCGCTCGGAGGTGATGGTGGAGCGGGTCAGAAACGCGTCGCCGGTGGCGGAGTCCTGGAAGACCACGGGATGGTAGTCGGGGTGGATGCCGGGTTTCACGGTGTGTCGTCCTTTCCGGAGTTGGTGTTGACGTCGAATCGCCCGGGGTCGGGTTCGGTGTCCTCGCACGGCTCGGAGTGCCACTGGCCGAACGGGTCGGGGTAGCGCGCCCACGCCTGCCTGCCCTCGGCGAGCTCGGCGTCGGTGAGCAGCGCGGAGCGCAGGGCGTGCTCGATCTCCTCGGGATCGGCCTGGTGCGTCACGATCACGAGCTCCTGCGCGCGATCACCCCAGACCGGATCCCAGCGCAGGGACGCGAGCGTGCGCCGCTCGGGCGAGACCTCGTCCCACGCGGGGCCGTCGGGGGAGTCCAGCCACGGCCCGGCGTGGCCGATGCCGAGACCACCGCCGGCCGACTCCAGCCAGAACGCCACGTCCGGCTGGCTCGCCACCCACGCGCGGCCCCGGGTGCGCACGACTCCGTCGAGCAGGAGGTCGATCGCGTCGTGCAGCCGTTCGGGATGGAACGGGCGCTGTGCGGTGAAGGTCAGCACGCTGACGCCGCAGTCCGGGTGCAGCGGCGGTTCTCCGTGTACGAGGGCGTCGTGCGGATCGGCTGGCACGCCGCGCCGGGCGTGGGCGGGCACGGCGTCGAGGAGCGTCAAATCGTCCACTGCGGACAGTTCGAGCAGCGGCGCGGAGGGTGCGACGCGTTCGAGGACGGCGCCGGTCTTGGCGGCGGTCCACGCGTCGGGTGGGCTGCCCGCGAGCACGAGCACGTCGGCGAACTCCACCTGGGCCAGTGCCAGCTGGGCGAGGGTGCGCTCGTCGTCGGGAGCGCCTCGCAGCCCGCGTTCCTCGAGCGTGTCGTCGCCGGTGGCGTCGGCGAGCCAGGTCGCCAGGTCCACGGTGGCGAGCACGGCGCGCACGTCGACGTCCTCGACGACGGGCCGGTCGCCGACGAGCACGTGGTGCAGCTCCCAGCAGACCCGTTCCGGCTCCATCGCCTCGTCGAGGCGCACGACGATCCGCCGCACGCCGGGCGTGGCGGAGAGCTTGCGCAGCAAGGGAAGCAGGTCGTGGCGCAGCGTGCAGGACACGCAGCCGTGGTCGAGCTCGAGTGTCACCAGCTGGTCGCGGGGGCCGAACTGCAGCCGCCGGTGCACGATCCCGGCCGCGACGTTGCGCAGGTCGTGGTGCACCACGGCGGTGCCGCGGTCGGCGCGGAACTTCTCCGCGACGTGCCTGCCCGCCGAGGGGGACAGGCCACTGATCAGGACGAGGGGCACGCGGTGCTTGTCGGTCACGTGTTGTACTGTAAATGACAATCATTTTCGATAACAACAGGGAGGGCATGTGTCGGCGATCTGCCAGGTCACCGGACGGACACCGGGCTTCGGCAAACAGGTCTCGCACTCGCACCGCCGCACGTCGCGGCGCTGGAACGTCAACGTGCAGACGCGCAGGTACTGGGTGCCGAGCGAGAACCGCTGGGTCCGCCTGCGCGTGTCGGTCAAGGGCATGAAGACGATCGACAAGCGCGGCATCGACGCCGTGGTGGCGCAGCTGCGCGCGCGGGGGGTGACGCTCTGACATGGCCCGCAACGACGTCCGGCCGATCATCAAGCTCCGCTCCACCGCCGGAACCGGCTACACGTACGTGACGAGGAAAAACCGGCGCAACGACCCCGATCGCATGGTGCTGCGCAAGTACGACCCGGTGGCCCGGCGCCACGTCGACTTCCGGGAGGAGCGCTGATGGCCAAGAAGTCCAAGATCGCGCGCAACGAGCAGCGCAAGGTGATCGCCGCCCGCCACGCCGAGCGCAGGGCTGAGCTCAAGGCCACGATCCGCTCGCCTCGGGTCACCGCGCAGGACAAGGCGGCCGCGGTCTCGGCACTGCAGGCGATGCCGCGCGACGCGAGCCGCACCCGCATCCGCAACCGCGATGCCGTCGACGGCAGGCCTCGCGGCTACTTCCGCGCGTTCGGCCTGTCCCGGATCCGGCTGCGGGAGATGGCGCACCGGGGTGAGCTGCCCGGCGTGAGCAAGTCCAGCTGGTGACCGGCGAGAGGATTCCGATGGCGAAGTACGACCGGGCCCGTCCGCTCAAGCGCAAGCGGAACCTGCTGCGGGCCGAGCGAGTGGAGCGCGTCGACTGGAAGGACGTCGACCTGCTGCGCAAGTTCATCTCCGACCGGGGCAAGATCCGCGCGCGCCGCGTCACGGGCCTGACCCCGCAGGAGCAGAACGAGGTGGCCACGGCGATCAAGAACGCCAGGGAGATGGCGTTGCTGCCGTATCCCTCGTCCCGGCGAGGGTGAGCCGTCCGCCCTGTGATGTTGGCCGCGTGGCCCCGGTGCGGCCGGTGGCGGGACGGCGCCGTGGAGGCGACGTCCCGCCACCGGTGACGGCCCCGGTGCGGCGTGCCGGGACCAGGAAAGGCCTGTTCGCGGCCAGGCACGGTGCCGTCGAGACACGTCGTCACGGCGGGTCCGGCGCCCGGCGGCGTGCCTCAACCCTGCGCGCGCGGCCGCCCGCGCCGCGCGGCATGCTGTGCGCATGGCGGACGAGCAGCACTACCTGGTCGGGCTCGACCTCGCGGGACGCCGCGTGGTCGTCATTGGCGGCGGCACGGTCGCGCAGCGACGGCTGCCGCGCCTGACCAGCGCGGGTGCCGTGGTGGAGCTGATCTCGCCGGAGACCACCCCGTCGGTGAGCGCGATGGCCGACGCGGGCGAGGTCACGTGGCACCGCCGCGGCTACCGCGACGGCGACCTCGACGGCGCCTGGTACGCGCTCGCGCTCACCGACGACCCCGAGGTCAACGCCGCGGTGTGCGCGGAGGCCGAACGTTCGCGGGTGTTCTGTGTGCGCGCCGACGCCGGGCCCGAGGGCAGCGCCGTCACTCCCGCCTCCGGAGGCCACGACGGGCTGCTGGTCGGCGTCCTCTCGGGCGGCAACCCGCGCCGGTCGGCCGCGGTGCGCGACAACCTGCTCGACGGACTGCGTGCGGGCACTGTCGCCGACCCCGGTGACGACGTCGAGACCGAACCCGGCGGTGTGGCGCTGGTGGGTGGCGGCCCGGGCGATCCGGAGCTGATCACGGTCCGGGGCAGGCGGCTGCTGGCCAGGGCCGACGTCGTCGTGGTCGACCGCCTCGCGCCGCGCGAGCTGCTGGACGAGCTGGCCCCGCACGTCGAGGTGATCGACGCGGCCAAGATCCCGTACGGCCGGGCGGCCAGCCAGGACGTGATCAACCGGGCGCTCGTGGACAACGCCAAGGCGGGCAGGTTCGTCGTCCGGCTCAAGGGCGGCGACCCCTACGTCTTCGGCCGCGGCTACGAGGAGGTCCTCGCCTGCGCCGAGGCCGGCGTGCCCGTCACGGTCGTTCCGGGTATCACCAGCGCGTTCGCCGTGCCCGCCGTCGCCGACGTGCCCGTGACCCACCGTGGTGTCGCGCACGAGGTCGTGGTGGTGTCCGGGCACGTACCGCCGGGCCACGAGAAGTCGCTCGTCGACTGGGACGCGCTGGGCAGGCTCACCGGCACCATCGTGCTGATGATGGGCGTCGAGCGGATCGAGCTGTTCGCGAACGCGCTGATGGAGGCGGGCAGGCCCGCCGACACGCCGGTGGCGATGATCCAGGACGGCACGATGCGCACGCAGAAGGTGGTGCGCTCGACGCTGAAGGAGATCGCCGCCGACGCCGCGGCGGCGGGGATCGCGCCGCCCGCGGTGACCGTGATCGGCCCGGTGGCCGACGTCGGTCAGCGCGCGTAGCGGCCGCGGACGAACCCGGTGATCGCCTCGGTGAGGCGGGCCGGGTCGGAGCGCAGCTCCACCGGGCTGCGCGCCCGGACGAACTCCGCGTTCGGCAGGTCGTCGGCGAGTGTGTCGGCGTCGCCGAAGGGGTGGATCGGGTCGCCCTGGTGCCCGATCACCAGTGCGGGCACCAGGATCTCCCCTCGGACCGAGCGAGGTGGCGCGATGCGCCCGAAGAACACCCCGTGCAGCAGCGCCGCCATTCCGGCCGGCTGCTGCTCGAGCGTGTCGGTGACGACGTCGACCCACTGGCTGCCGTGCGGGACGCAGCGGGCCAGCGCGTTCACGGCCCGCACCGTCACCGGAAGGAACCGCGCGGCGAACAACAGGGGCCCGAACGTGAGCAGCCCCGCCACGATGGCATTGTCCAGCACCGGCATCTCGACGATCAGCCCTCGGGACCGCTCCGGCGCCGCGACGGCCACCTCGAGCGCGACGTTCGCGCCCAGCGACGTGCCGCCGATGACCGCGTCGTCGACCCCGAGGTGGTCGAGCAGCGCGAGGGTCTGTTCGGCGAACGCGGGCATCGAGTAGAGCCACGAGTCGCCGGGCCGGTCGGAGTCGCCGTGGCCGAGCAGGTCGAGCGTGACCACCCGAAACCCGTCGGCGGCGAGCTCGCGGGCGAGCGGGGCGTGCATCCGTCTGCTGAACAGGATCCCGTGGCTGAGGACCACCACCTCGGTTCCCGAGCCGAACTCGGTGTAGGCGAGACGATGGCCGCCGTACTCGAAAGAACCCACCAGCTCGATCGGGCGGGTGGGCCGTGGGCGGCGAAGGGGCGGC
The DNA here is from genome assembly GCF_016595675.1 of Prauserella cavernicola. GTDB lineage: Bacteria > Actinomycetota > Actinomycetes > Mycobacteriales > Pseudonocardiaceae > Prauserella_A > Prauserella_A cavernicola. The sequence continues at coordinate 201,555 of NZ_JAENJH010000001.1, forward strand.
GACTCGTCGACTGCCGTGACGCTGCTCATGACCTCAGGCTAACGCGACTGGCCGCCTCACCACGGCGTGCGTCAGGATGACAATCATGACCGATTCCGCTGAGATCCCGCAGAACCTGGTGTCGCTCAAGGTCGAACGCGCAGGGCACGTCGCCGAGGTGACGCTGCTCGGGCCGTCGAAGGGCAACGCCATGGGTCCCGACTTCTGGCGGGAGCTGCCGCTGGTGTTCGGTGCGCTGGACGCCGACCCCGAGGTCAGGGCGATCGTGCTCACGGGCAGCGGCCCGCACTTCTCGTACGGTCTCGACCTGCCCGCGATGCTGCCCGGCTGGGCCGAGTATCTAGCGGGTGATGCGCAGGCCGGCCCGAGGACGAAGTTCCTCGCCGAGATCCGCAGGCTGCAGGACGCCGTCAGCTCGGTGGCCGCCACGCGCAAGCCGGTCATCGCCGCGATCGCGGGCTGGTGCATCGGCGGGGGCGTCGACGTCATCGCGTCCGCCGACATCCGGCTGGCCAGCGCGGACGCCAAGTTCAGCGTGCGCGAGGTGAAGGTCGCGATCGTGGCCGACCTCGGCAGCCTGCAACGGCTCGCCGGGATCGTCGGTGAGGGCCACCTGCGGGAGCTCGCCCTCACCGGCCGCGACATCGACGCCGCTCGCGCCGAGAAGATCGGCCTGGTCAACGACGTCTACGCCGACCAGGACGCGATGCTCGCCGCCGCCCGCGAGCTGGCCGCCGAGATCGCGGCCAATCCTCCGCTGGTCGTGCAGGGGGTCAAGGACGTACTGTCCGTCAGCACCGACCAGCGGGTCGAGGCCGGTCTGCGGTACGTCGCGGCGTGGAACTCCGCGTTCCTGCCCAGCAAGGACCTCGCCGAGGCGGTACAGGCATTCATGGAACGGCGGGCTCCTCGGTTCCGGGGCGAGTAGAGGGAGAGAGATCGTGGGCAACGACGCTGCGACGGTTCACCAGCGCTTCCGCGAGGCGCGGGACTACCTCGTCGCGCATCGCGAGGACTACGACACGGCCTATGAGGGCTTCGCCTGGCCGGAGTTCACCGAGTTCAACTGGGCGCTCGACTGGTTCGACGTCGTCGCGGCCGATCCCGTCAACGCCGAGCGCTACGCCCTGTGGATCGTCGAGGAGGACGGCACCGAGGGCCGCTGGACCTATCCGGAGCTGGCGCGGCGCTCGAACCAGGTGGCCAACTGGCTCCGTGAGCAGGGCGTGCGCCGCGGCGACCGCCTGATCCTCATGCTGGGCAACCAGGTCGAGCTGTGGGAGACCATCCTCGCCTCGATCAAGCTCGGCGCCGTGATCATCCCGGCCTCGACGCTGCTCGGTCCCGCGGACCTGCGCGACCGGGTCGACCGGGGCGCCGCGCGGCACGTCGTGATCCGCTCCGCCGACGCGGAGAAGTTCGCCGACGTCGCCGGGGACTACACGCGCATCGCGGTGGGGGAGCCGGTGCACGGCTGGCTCGCCTACGCCGACGCCTACGCCGCGGGCGGCGACTTCGCCCCGGACGCCCCGACCGCCGCGACCGACCCGCTGCTGCTGTACTTCACCTCCGGTACGACCGCGCAGCCGAAGCTGGTGCAGCACACGCAGGTGTCCTACCCCGTGGGGCATTTGTCCACGATGTACTGGATCGGTCTCGAGCCCGGCGACGTACACCTCAACATCTCCTCGCCCGGCTGGGCCAAGCACGCGTGGAGCAACGTCTTCGCGCCGTGGAACGCCGAGGCCACCGTGTTCCTCTACAACTACACGCGCTTCGACGCGGGCGCGCTGATGGCGCAGATGGACCGGTGCGGCATCACCAGCTTCTGCGCGCCGCCCACCGTGTGGCGCATGCTGATCCAGGCCGACCTCACCGCGCTGCGGACGCCGCCGGCCAAGGTCGTGGGCGCGGGCGAGCCGCTCAACCCCGAGGTGATCGAGCAGGTCCGCACGTCGTGGGGCGTCACCATCCGCGACGGGTTCGGCCAGACCGAGACGAGCGTGCAGATCGCGAACTCGCCCGGCCAGGAGGTCACACCGGGCTCGATGGGCCGCGCGGTGCCGGGCTTCTCCGTGGTGCTGGTCGACCCGGTGAGCGGGCAGCCCGCCGACGAGGGCGAGATCTGCCTCGACCTCTCGCAGCGGCCTGCCGGGCTGATGGTGGGCTACGCCGACGACGAACAGCGCACCGCCACCGCGTTCGACGGCGGGTACTACCACACCGGCGACGTCGGCTCGATCGACGAGAACGGCTACATCACCTACGTGGGCCGGACCGACGACGTCTTCAAGGCCTCGGACTACCGGATCTCGCCGTTCGAACTGGAGAGCGTTCTGCTCGAACACGACGCGGTGGCCGAGGCGGCCGTGGTGCCGTCGCCGGACCCCATCCGGCTCGCGGTGCCGAAGGCCTATGTCGTGCTCGCGGACGGGCACGTCCCAGATGCCGCCACGGCCGAGGCCATTCTCACCTTCTGCCGCGAGCAACTGGCTCCGTACAAGCGAATCCGCAGGCTGCAGTTCGCCGAGTTGCCCAAGACCATCTCCGGCAAGATCCGGCGCGTCGAGCTGCGCGGCAAGGAGGACGAGGCAGGGCAGGACCGTCCCGAGGGAGAGTTCCGCGAGGAGGACTTCCCGGGCCTGAAAAACTGATGTACTCACGCACCGTAGTCATCGACTGCTCCGGGCTGCTCCTGTGTGGACGGTCGATGACCAGGGGTTCCGGAACGGCACGGTCTGACCGGGTGAAGATTCGCCTTACCGGCTAACGGATCGCGCGGACGTGCCGATGAAGTGGGGGAGAGACGAACCGGCGGGTTTGACACCAGCGGCCCACCGGTTACCCCCGGCTCGACCCCGAAACCGAGTACAGAGAGCGATGAGTACCGAGAACGCGAACGAGACCACGGGCTCGACACTGACGGAGACCACGCGGACCGGCGCTCCGCCGACCACCCCTTGCACGGTGGTCTGGAGTCACGGCCGCCCCTACGTCCTCGAGAGCGGCCCCGGCAGGCCCCGCTGGATGGGCACCGACCGGCACGGCAGGCCTCAGGTGCTGACCAGGGACGACCTGTGCCGACGGGGCTGGAGTTACCGCCGCTCCTCCTGATCGGCGTGCCGCGGCAACCGATACGGTGAGCGAGTGACCGAGTCGGCGAAAGCCCGCGACCGTGCGGACGTGACGGTGCCGGCCGAGCAGGCCCCCGAGCCGTCGCTGGCCCGCCAGGCGCTGACCATCCCCAACCTGCTGTCCATCCTGCGGCTCGCCGGTGTGCCGGTGTTCCTCTGGCTCCTGCTGGGGCCGCAGGAGGACGGCTGGGCGCTGTCCATCCTCATCGCGGGCGCGTTCACCGACTGGCTCGACGGCAAGCTCGCGCGGTGGCTGAACCAGCAGAGTAGGCTCGGCCAGCTGCTCGACCCCGCGGCCGACCGCCTCTACATCGTCGCCACACTCGTGGCCTTCCTCGTACGCGACATCATCCCGTGGTGGTTCGTCGCCGCGCTGGTCGCTCGCGAACTGATCGTCGGAGTGGCCCTGGTGATCCTGCGGCGCAACGGATTCGCCCCGCCCGAGGTCACCTACGTCGGCAAGGGCGCCACGTTCTGCCTGATGTACGCCCTGCCGTTGCTGCTGCTGATCCAGGGCGACTCGCAGGTCGCCGACATCGTGGGGCCCATCGCCTACGCCTTCACGATCTGGGGCGGCCTGCTCTATCTCTGGTCCGGTGCCCTGTACGTCGTGCAGACCGTCAAGGCCATTTCGCAACGCCACTCCCAGCAGGTTTCCGGGTCCTGACCGTCACGCCGGAGCCACTTCGCCCGTTTATTGCTGTGGAGCCGGCGCAACATCGCGTCCCGGCCTCGGTGCCGTGCGACGATGGCGTCCCACGCTGGAGCGGGAAAGGGGAACGGGGTTGTCGACTCCGGAAGAGCTGCGCTACACCGAAGACCATGAGTGGGTCGCCGCCGGGGAAGGCGAGACGGTGCGTGTGGGGATCACCGAGTACGCGCAGGACCAGCTGGGCGATGTCGTGTTCGTCGACCTGCCCGAGGTCGGTCGCCAGGTGGACGCGGGCGACGCCTTCGGTGAGGTGGAGTCCACCAAGAGCGTCTCCGAGCTGTTCGCCCCTCTCGACGGCGAGGTCGTCGCTGTGAACAACGCGGTTTCCGAGTCGCCCGAGCTGATCAACAGCGACCCCTACGGTGAGGGCTGGCTCATCGAGCTCAGAGTCGATGACGCGAGCAGTCTCGACAGTCTCCTCGACGCCGATGCCTACCAGCGGGTGACCGGAAGCTGATCAGGGGAGCCCCGGCGCCCGCGAGCGGCCAGGCACGGTACGTTGGCAACACCACGTTTTCGAACGACGTCGAAGACGACGACGACACTTCAGTGCGTAAGGAGAGCTCAGGTGAGCACGAACGACGGGCCCGGCGTTCCCCCGGAGCAGTCTCCGGAGCGGACCTCCGTTTTCCGGGCCGACTTCCTGTCGGAGATGGAGGGACAGGAGGCGCCTGCGGCCGAGCCGCAGGACACGGGCGTCGACGCCCTGCCGTCGGGCTCCGCACTGCTGGTGGTCAAGCGCGGCCCCAACGCCGGTTCCCGCTTCCTGCTCGACCGCGACACCACGAGCGCGGGCCGCCACCCCGACAGCGACATCTTCCTCGACGACGTCACCGTCTCGCGGCGGCACGCGGAGTTCCGCCGCGAGGGCGGCGAGTTCGTGGTGATCGACGTCGGCAGCCTCAACGGCACCTACGTCAACCGTGAGCCGGTCGACCAGGCGGTGCTCGCGGGCGGCGACGAGGTCCAGATCGGCAAGTTCCGCCTCGTCTTCCTGACCGGTCCCGGACACGGGGGTCAGGGGGCACAGTGACGGCTGCCGGGCGGCCACAGCGTGACGGGTTGAGCATCGGGGTCGTGCTCGCGCAGCTGCGCAAGGACTTCCCCGACGTCACCATCTCGAAGATCCGGTTCCTCGAGTCCGAGGGACTGGTTCAGCCTGGTCGCACGCCGTCCGGTTACCGCCAGTTCACCGCTCCCGACGTGGAGCGGCTCCGCTTCGTCCTGGCCGCGCAGCGTGATCACTACCTGCCACTCAAGGTGATCAAAGAGCAGCTGGACGCCGCCGACCGCGGGCTCGAGCCCGTGTCACCGGCGCCGAGGATGCCCCGCAAGCTCGTGCCGCTGGGATCACCCGGTCCCGGCGTCGACGTGTCGTCGTTGCCGAGCGCCGGGGACTTCACCACCGAGCGCGAGGTCCGGCTGACCCAGGAGGAACTGCTCGCCGAGGCGGGCATCGGCGCCGGAATGCTGGACGAACTCCAGCAGTACGGGCTGATCCGGCCGGGTCCCGCGGGGTTCTACGACACCGACGCGGTGCAGATCGCGACGACCGTCAAGACCATGACGGAGTTCGGTATCGAGCCGAGGCACCTGCGTGCGTTCCGGTCGTCCGCCGACCGCGAGGTCGGACTGGTCGAGCAGATCGTGGCGCCGGTGTACCGGCATCACGACGCCGACGCCAAGGCTCGCGCCGACGAGCTCGTGCGGGAGCTGGCCGCACTCTCGGTCACGCTCCACACGTTGCTGGTCAAGGCGGGCATCCGGGGTGTGACGGGCGGATAGTCGCCTGACGCTGGGCGGATGTGGTCAACCGCGTTCCGCGTGACGCGCCTGTTACGCCACAGCACGAAGTCTCAACGTTCCCACGCGGATGCCGTACGGTTGGTGCAAGGTTCGCGAAACTGAGCCTGGCAGAAGAAGTTCGTAGCGAGCACAGTGCCTTCAGGACGGGTAGCGTCGACGGTGTCGATGCGAGATCCTCGTGACAGCGCTGCAGGCCGCGCGCAGGAGAGGGAGGCGAAGCCCGATGAGCGAGATGCGCGTCGTCGGCGTACGGGTCGAGCTACCCGCCAATCAGCCGATTCTGTTGCTGCGGGAGACCGAGGGCGAGCGATACCTGCCAATCTGGATCGGCTCGGTCGAGGCCACCGCGATCGCGTTGGAGCAGCAGGGCGTTCGCCCCGCCCGCCCACTGACGCACGACCTGTTGAAGGAAGTCATCGGCGCGCTCGGCCGTGAGCTTCAGCAGGTGATCATCACCGACCTCCGGGAAGGCACCTTCTTCGCCGAGCTCGTGTTCGACGGCGACATCCGGGTGTCCGCGAGGCCCAGCGACTCCGTGGCGCTGGCGCTGCGGGTCGGCGTCCCGATCCATGCCGAGGAAGGCGTGCTCGAGGAAGCCGGTCTGATCATTCCGGATGAGCAGGAGGACGAAGTCGAGAAGTTCCGCGAGTTCCTCGACTCCGTCTCGCCCGAGGACTTCCGGGGCGCCGACACCTGAGTCCTGGGCCGTCCCGTCACGGCCCTGTGGCCTTGGTGAACAGCTCCGCGAGTTCCGCACCGTAGGCCTCGAGATCCAGTTGCGGGTCCCGGCCGAGTCTGGCGGTGACGCCGTTGATGGCCTGACGGATCGCCATCGACATCACCTCGATGTCGAAGTCGCCGAACGCTCCTTCGTTCTGCCCCTGCTTCAGCTGCCGTTCGATACGACCTGTCTCAACTCCTTTCAGCACCAGTTGCAGCAGTGACTGACCATCGCCGGCCTTGGTGCTGATCTCCAGCAGCGCCCGCGCGTGCCGAGGGTGCGTGCCGAGGAACGCGACCTCCGAGCGGATGTAGGCGCGCAGCATCGCGGCCCGTTCCGTGTCGCCGCCCATCCGTTCGTCGAGGAACCGGTCCTGCCGGTCCACGATCGCGCCGATCGTGGCCATGATCAGTTCGTCCTTGGTGCCGAAGTGGTACGAGATCATCCGCGTGCTGCTGAGCCCCGCCCGTTCGACGATCCGCGCGAACGACGTCTTGCCGTAGCCGAGTTCGGCCATCGTCTCGATGGTCGCGTCGATGATCTGTGCCCGGCGGGCCTCTTCCGTGACGGTGAGCCCGAGGCCGCCGCCGAACTCCGTCGATTCGTTGTTTACCTGCATGAGTAAAAAATAACACGGGTGAGTAAATGGAACAAGGAGCAGGGTAAGTCTCGATATCGACTTGAGGGTCCCGCGCGTCGCGTTGACCGACCCCCCGGGCAGGCATACCGTCGAGGAGACGTTGAATCGCGTTGGTGTTATTCGCTCTGACTGGGGCAGGCGGCACTGGCGCGAGTGTCGTACCGGTCGGTCCCGCCCCGGGATCGGCGGTCTTGTTTCGCCGGCTGCCAGGCCGGGCGAGAGGAGGCATGCGTGGTCGAGGAGAGTCCGATCAGAGCCGCCGACGGCGAGCAGGGAGAGTTGTTCCCTGACGCGTCGCTGCCGGACGAGCTGGTTGGCTATCGTGGACCCGCTGCGTGCCAGATCGCCGGCATCACCTACCGGCAGCTCGACTACTGGGCCCGCACCAAGCTGGTGCTGCCCAGCATCCGCACCGCACATGGTTCGGGATCGCAGCGGCTCTACTCCTTCAAGGACATTCTGGTCCTCAAGATCGTGAAGCGTCTGCTCGACACCGGTGTTTCACTGCAGAACATCCGGGTCGCGGTGGAGCATCTGCGGGAGCGCGGCGTGCGCGATCTCGCGAGAGTCACGCTCTTCTCCGACGGCACCACGGTGTACGAGTGCACCTCGCCCGAGGAGATCGTTGATTTACTGCAGGGTGGCCAGGGGGTCTTCGGGATCGCCGTGAGCGGAGCCATGCAGGAGATCAGCGGGACCATCCACGAGTTCCCCGCCGAGCGGGCCGACGGCGGGGAGATCGAGCCCGTGGTCCCCGACGAGCTCTCCGAACGGCGCAAGGCTCGCCGCACGGGCTGACCTGCCGGGGCCACCGCGGTGGCCCCGGACCCGGTCGGTTCAGCCGGGAACCTTGTCGAGGAAGCCGTAGATCCTGCTGATCCGGTCCTCGTCCTCGGTGACGATCACGTCGAAGCCGATCACCACGGGCTCGGCACCGTCCTGACCGAGGTGCCAGGTGAAGCGGGCCGTGTCGTGGTGGCCGTCGACGGCCCCACCGAGGCTGAACGTCAGTCCCGCGAACTGTTCCTGTGCCCCGGCGACGAACGTGTCGACGCCGTCCCAGCCCCGGACGCTGCCGAGTGGATCGGTGTAGGTGGCGTCCTCGGTGAACAGTCGCTCGATCAGTGCCCGTCGCGTGCCGGGCTCGGTGGCGTTCCAGACGTCGAGGTAGCGCTCGGCGAGTGTGCGGTACTCGGGCATGTCGGTGCCTTTCTCGAAACGGGTGACGGTGCGGCCTGCAGGCCGTGTGCCGGCGACAGTGCCGTGGCGCGTGCGGCCCGTCGATTACCTCCTACGTCATGGCCCGAGTGCGGGGCCGACCGTAATCTGACGATCGTGACCACCGTGACGACACTGACCACCCCGCCGACGGCGCGCAGGCGCCCGGTCGGCGAGCTCCTGCGGGAGTGGCGCGACCGGCGTCGCATCAGCCAGCTCGACCTGTCGATCGCGGCCGAGATCTCGACGCGGCACCTGAGTTTCGTCGAGACCGGCAGGGCGAAGCCGAGCCGCGACATGGTGGTGCGCCTCGGTGAGCACCTCGACGTGCCGCTACGCGAGCGCAACCAGCTGCTGCTGGCAGCGGGGTTCGCGCCCGTGTACCCGGAGAGTTCCCTGGACGACCCGGACCTGGCCATCGTGCGTGAGGCGGTGCGCAGGCTGCTGGCCGGGCACGAGCCGTTTCCGGCCGTCGTGATCGACCGTCGCTGGAACCTCGTCGAGGGCAACGCGGGCGTCGCGCTGCTGCTCGCCGGGGTGGATTCGCGACTGCTGAAGTCACCGGCCAACGTGCTGCGCGTGACCCTGCATCCCGACGGCATGGCGCCGAACATCGTGAACCTGGGGGAGTGGCGGGCTCACCTGCTGGGCAGGCTACGGCGCGAGGTCGCCGCCACCGCCGATCCGGAGCTGGCCGCGCTGCTCGACGAGCTGCGCGGGTATCCGTGCGACGACGCGGTGCCCGAGGTCGAGATCCCCGGGCCCGGCGACTTCCTGGTGCCGCTGCGGTTCCGGCACGACGGGGCCGAGCTCTCGTTCTTCAGCACCGTGGCCACGTTCGGGACGCCGTTGGACGTGACACTGGCGGAGCTGTCGATCGAGTCGTTCTACCCGGCCGACGCCGCCACGGCCGAGGTGCTGCGCGGGTTCACGGCTGAGTCAGGCCCGCGGCGGTGAAGTCCCCGCGCTGCTCGGGGGCGAGCAGATAGGCGCGGAAGGACTGGGCGGCGCGCTGCTGGATCGAGTCGATGCCGTCGCCGGCGAGGCTCACGTACGGGAACTCGCCCCGGTCGTTGGTGGCCACCACCTCGGCGCTCGAGCCGACCAGGTCGGGGCGTTCGTCACTGAGCTTGTCGGCCCATGCGGCCGACTCCGGCAGCCACGCCGCGGGCGCGCTGCCACCGAGCGAGGAGTCGTCGCCCTGTCCGAGCAGCGCGTCGAACACGCGGTCGGACTTGGCGGCGTGGACGTCGACGACGATGCAGTGCCCGTGCACCACGGTCCTGGCTTCGTTCCACCGCATGGCGGCCTTGGTCACCGGCTCCGCTGCGGCGGGCGCCACCACGACGCTGAGGTCGGCGTCGCCCTCCTGGCAGTCGGAGGCCTGGGCCTCGGCGCGGGTCGCGAGCGCTCCGTCGGCCCAGTTCCAGCCGAACCAACCCGCGACGAGCAGTCCCACCAGCACCACGCACGCGATCGGCCACGCGGCGACGCGACGTCGCGGGCCCTTGCCGATCACCCGGTGGGTACCGGTGGTGATCCGTGGATCAGGACGTTCGCTAGCGGGTTCCTCGACCCTGCTGTGCCGCCCCATCGCTGTCCTTTCGCGTGCGGGAGCGCTTGACACGCTCCGTGTACGAAGCCAAAACGTTATCACTCTAACAGGTGAGTACCGATGATTCGTGTGATCTCGTCCGCGCGCGCACGATTGGTAGCCCAAGCCGTCCGTGGTCCGGTCAGGACCGGTGAAGCCTGTCGACGTTAACGCAGGTGAGTGATCGAAGTAGGGAGCACACGCGGCCGGTCGCGCGTCAGTGGTCCGGTGGGATCGTGCGCGCCCCGGCCTGGCACCCCCGCGTCGATCGCCGGCCGCGAGTCTAGTCAGCGTGACTACCGACCGTGCTGGCCCCTGCGCTTTTCCGTCATATCCGCTGGGCCATACGTGCTCAGCACGAGCCGGTACCGCTCGATGAGCCGGGCGCGCAGCGGTGCCGCCCGGCGTGCGAACGCGGCCTGGGCGCGCGCGTACTCGGCGCGGCCCTCAGAGGTCTCGATGGCCACGGGGGAGTGCCCGAGCGACGAGAGGTCGTACGGGCTCGCCCGCATGTCGAGCAGCCGGATGTCGGCGGCGAGCGCGAAGCAGTCGCCGAGCAGTTCCGACGGCACGAACGGACCGAGCTTGTACGCCCACTTGTAGAGATCCATGCCGACGTGCAGGCAGCCCGGCTGGTCGAGGTCGCGCTGGGTGTCCCGGGTCGGCTGCAGCTCATTGCGCGGCCGGGCCTCGTCGGTGAAGAACCGGAACGCGTCGAAGTGCCCGCAGCGCACGCCCAGCGACTCCACCACCGCGTCGGTGCCCTGCGATCCGAGTCGCAGCGGCAGTTGCGCGTGCCGCACGTCGCCCGCGGGCAGCCGGTAGACCATGGCCCACTCGTGCAGGCCGAAGCAACTCAGCCGCGGCGCCCTGCTCGCCGTGGCCTCCAGCAGCGACAACACGTACCGCGCCGTGTCGGCGAGTCTGCCGCTGAACGCGCGCGGGTCGACCTCGATGCCCTCGGCCACCTCCTGGTAGCCCTTGCGGTCGAGGAACCGGCGCGCCGACGGCCCGCCGAGCACCACGCCTGGCCCCGGCTGCCACCGCTCCAGGTGCGAGGGCGGGTGCGAGTAGTACGTGAAGAGGAAGTCCAGCACCGGGTGCTTCTCGCCGTGCGAACGGCGGTGCTGGTGCGGCCGCGTCCACGCGCGCATCCTGGCGACGTGCGCGTCCTCGCGCGCACGCCACTCCTGCTCGGCAAGCCACATGGGTTACATGGTGACGTGCGTGCCGTCGCGGACGGTACCCACGTACTCCTCGACGAGATCCTCCAGCGCCACGATGCCCACCACGGCGCCCGCCGCGTCGATCGCCTTCGCCAGGTGACTGCCCTCGCGGCGCATGGCCGAGAGCGCCTTGTCGAGCCTGGCGTAGTGCGGCAGCGCGGTCAGCTTGCGCATCTTGGACTGCGGCACCCGGGTTCCCGGGTCGTCGCCGTCCTGGTCGAGCATGTCCTTGACGTGGACGTAGCTGGACAGCTCGCCCGTGTCCGTGCGCACCGGGTACCGGGAGAATCCCGTGCCGGAGACGGCCTGCTCGACGTCGCCCAGCGTCGGGGACGGTGGCAGGGTGGTGAGCTCGGCCATCGGCACCAGGACGTCGGCGACGGTCTTGTCCGCCGACGACAGCGTCTGGCTGAGCCTGCGGTGCTCGGACTGCTCCAGCAGTCCCTCCCGTCGCGACTCGCTCAGCAGCTCGGCGAGCTCGGCCGAGGTGTAACTCGAGTCGATCTCGTCCTTGGGCTCCACCCGCATCACCCGGAGCACGCCGTTGGCGACGCCGTTGAGCAGCCACAGGAACGGCTTGACCAGCCGCACCCAGGCGACGTGCACGGGAACGAGCCACAGCGCGAGCCGCTCCGGTTCGGCGATGGCGATGTTCTTCGGCACCATCTCGCCGATCAGCACGTGCAGCAACGTGATCGCCACGAGCGTCACGGCGAACGCGACGCCGTGCACGAGGTAGACCGGCAGGGGAATGCCGAGCGCCGCCACCGCGGCCTCCAGCTGGTGGGCGACGGCGGGCTCACCGAACTGCAACAGCAGCAGCGAGCAGACCGTGATGCCCAGTTGTGCGCCCGCGAGCATGATCGAGACGTGCTTGCTCGCGTTGATGACGATCCTGGCGCGGCCCTTGCCCTGCTCCAGCAGCGCCTCGAGCCGGTCGCGTCGCGAGGAGATCAGGGAGAACTCGGCGCCGACGAAGAAGGCGTTGCACAGCAGCAGGACACCGATGAGCGAGATCGCGACCCAGTCGTTCACGGGGTCACCTCCTCGCGGTGCCGCACGCTGACCTCGGCGATGCGGTGCCGGTCCATCGCGGCGACGGCGAGCCGCCAGTCGTCGACGTCGATCGCGTCTCCCGCGTCGGGAATCCGGCCGAGACGTTCCAGGATCAGGCCCGCGATCGTCTCGTAGTCGCCCTCGGGCATGCGGAAACCGGTGACGTCGAGCACCTCGTCGTCGCGCAGCTGCCCGGACACCATCCAGCTGTCGGCGGTGAGTTGCTGCGACGCGGGCTGTTCGCGCACGTCGTGCTCGTCGCGGACGTCGCCGATGATCTCCTCGACGACGTCCTCGAGCGTGACCAGCCCCGCGCTGCCGCCGTACTCGTCGACGACGATCGCGAGCTGGAACCGCGAGTCCCGGAGCCGGTTGAGCAGGGTGTCGCCCGGCAGCGACTCGGGCACGGTCGGCATCGGCCGCATCACCGACGAGATGGTGACGGTGCCGCGTTGGGCGGCGGGGACGGTGAACGCCTGCTTGACGTGTACCGCGCCCTGCACGTCGTCGAGATCCTCGCGGTAGACCGGAAAGCGCGAGAACCCGGTGCGGCGCGAGACCTCGACCAGGTCGTGGATGGTCTCGTCCATGCGCAGCGACTCGACGCGCACGCGCGGGGTCATCAGCTCGCCGGCGGTGCGCTCGCCGAAGCGCAGCGACCGGTCGAGCAGCTGCGCCGTGGAGACGTCGAGCGTGCCGGTCTGCGCACTCGTGCGCACGATCGAGCCCAGCTCCTGCGGCGACCGGGCCGACCGCAGTTCCTCCTGCGGTTCGATGCCCAGCTTGCGCACGACCCAGTTGGCGCTGTTGTTCATGAGAGTGATGAGCCAGCGGAACAGCGCTGAAAAACGCGAGTGGTAGCCGGCGACGGCGCGCGCGGTCTGCAACGGACGTGCCACCGCGAGGTTCTTCGGCACCATTTCGCCGATGACCATCGACAGTGTGGTCGCGAGGAGCAGCGCGAGAACCAGTGAGGCTCCGGACGCCGCGCCCTCGGACACGCCGATGCCGGCGAGCACGGGCTGGATGATGCGGCCCAGCAGTGGTTCGGCGACGTAACCGGTGACCAGCGTGGTCAGCGTGATCGCCACCTGCGCGCCGGAGAGCTGGAACGACAGCGTGCGATGGGCCTTCAGCAGTGTCTTCGACCTGCGGTCGCCGACCTGCCTGACGTTGGACTCGATGGTGCTGCGCTCGAGCGTGGTGAGAGAGAACTCGGCGGCGACGGCGAGACCGGTGCCCACCGTCAACAACACGACAAAAAGGACACCGAGTACGGTGAACAGAACTTCCATCAGCGCGCACCGCTCTCGGCGAGGCGGGCGGGAGAAAGGTAAATCAGGCAGCCGGGTCGCTCACCCGGCCGACTACTGTCACCAGGTGACTGCGCATCGCGCACGAAAGTCGTCACTCCTCATAGGAAACTGCCGAAAAGGGAAAGTGGCGTCATCTTAACCGGGTGAAACACCGGACGTACGGCGGATGTTCCAGCCCGCTCACGACACGGGGACGCCCCGGTGCCGCCGCACGCTCTCCTCGACGAGGTCGAGCACGGGCTCCAGGTCGTCGGCGGGCAGGCCCATCGCGAGGTGCGACACCAGGCCCTCCAGTACGAGTTCCAGATACGCGGCGAGCACGTCGATGCTGATGTCGTCGCGCAGGTTGCCCGCCTGGCGCTGCCACGAGAGCCGCTTGCGGGTGGCGGTGGTGAGCTGTTCCGAGCGCTCGGCCCAGCGGGCGCGGAACTCCGGGTCGGTCCGTAGCCTGCGCGACACCTCGAGCCGGGTGCCGAGCCAGTCGGCGGGGTGCTGGCTGCGGCCCGAGAGCAGATCGCGCATCACCTGCACCAGGCCCTGCTCGGCCACGACGTCGCCCATCCGCGCCGCGTCGTCTTCCGCGAGGGCCAGGAACAGCGATTCCTTGTCGCGGAAGTGGTGGAAGATCGCGCCCCGGGACAGCTGGGTGGCTTCCTCGAGCCGCCGGACCGTGGCACCCTCGTATCCGTGGCGCCCGAAACACGCGCGTGCGCCGTCGAGGATCTGTCGCCTGCGCGCGTCGAGGTGGTCCTGGCTGACCCGTGGCATCCCCCGATCTTGACACCTGGGGGACGGGTTATGCAATCCGTACGTACGTACTGAGAGTCCGGGAAGGGCCCACGAGAATCCTGCGATTGTCGTACCCCGCGTGTAGCGTCGCCAAGGCATGGTCGGTGCGAGTTGATGGCTGGTGATCCGATGACTGCCGTTCGCGTTCCTCCCCATTCCAGACGACACAGACACGACGGTGCCGCCGCGGCCGATGTGGCCGCCCGGAAGGTGGCCAGTCGTGCCGAGGGCGAAGCCTACGTGGCGTCCGTCTGTTTCAAGCACGGTCCGCCACGACTGCTCGGAGTGGAGCTGGAATACCTCGTCCACGACACGGGCGACCCGAGCCGTCCCCTCGAACCCGACCGACTCGCCGCCGCTCTCGGCCCGCATACCCCGCGCACGTTGCGCCAGGACAGCCCGGCACTTCCCTTACCGGGCGGATCGTCCCTCACTCTCGAACCCGGTTGCCAGGTGGAGATTTCCACCGCGCCGCAACCTTCTCTCCGTGACCTGGCCTCGGTGGCCGGTCTGGATCTCGCCTACGTCACCGATCTCCTCGCCCTCGGGGGCCTGCGCCTGCATCCGCACGCGATCGACGCTCACCGCGAGCCGCGCAGAGTGCTCCAGACGGAGCGCTACGCCGCGATGGAGCGCCGCTTCACGCCGATCGGACCGGGCGGGCTCACGATGATGTGCAGCACCGCCGCCGTGCAGGTGTGCCTCGACGCGGGGGAGGCGTCCGACATCCCGGCCAGGTGGGCGGCGGTCCACGCGCTGGGTCCGGTGCTCATGGCCCTGTTCGCCAACTCCCGCGTCCACGCCGGAGCCGACACCGGGCACGCGTCGGCGCGGATGCGCGCGGTGCTGGACACCGAGAACGCGCGCACCTATGCGGCGGGCCCGGACCGCGATCCCGCCGCGGCGTGGGCCACACGGGTGCTCGACACCCCGCTCATGGTCGTGCCGAGGGCCGACGGTCCGTGGGACGCCCCCGACGGCCTCACCTTCGCGGACTGGATCGAGGGACACGGCCCCGCCGACGTCCTGGGTCCGCCGACCACGGCCGACCTCGACTACCACCTGAGCACGATGTTCACCCCCGTGCGGCCGCACGGGTACCTCGAGATTCGCTACCTCGACGCGCAGCCGCCCGCGACGTGGCTGCACCCGGTGGCGCTGCTGACCGCGCTGCTGCATCGTCCATCCACAGTGGACAAGGTGCTGGAGCTCTGCGAGCCCGTCGCCGCGTGCTGGTCCGAGGCCGCGTGCCACGGGCTCGCCGACCCGCGACTGCTGCGCGCCGCCCGTGCGGTGGCCGACCTCGGCTGCGCGGAGCTGACCGCCTTCGACCTGTCCGCCGACACCATCGCCGACATCGCCTACGCCGTGCAGAGGCGCGTGCGCAGGCGGGGAGGGGACCGAGCATGAGCGTGACCAACGAGCCGCCCCACCCGGTGCGGGACCTGAGCCCCGAGGCGCTGCGCGAGCACACCGCGACCGCGCTCGGCCGCGCCCGCGAGCGCAGCGTGGCTCTCACCGACGCCGTCGACGACGGTGAGCTGACCCGCCAGCACTCGAAGCTGATGTCTCCGCTGGTGTGGGATCTCGCCCACATCGGCAGCCAGGAGGAGCTCTGGCTCGTCCGCGACGTCGGCGGGCGGGAACCGCTGCGGCCCGACATCGACGACCTCTACGACGCCTTCCAGCACGCGAGGGCGGACCGGCCGGCGCTGCCGCTGCTGGGTCCCGCCGAGGCGAGGGCCTACGTGAGCGAGGTGCGGGAGAAGTCGTTCGACGTGCTGGAGCGTGCCCCGCTGGAGGGCAGCAGGCTCACCGAGGCGGCGTTCGCTTTCGGCATGATCGCCCAGCACGAGCAGCAGCACGACGAGACCATGCTTGCCACGCACCAGCTGCGCCGCGGCGAGCCGGTGCTGCACGCGCCGGAGCCGCCGCCGCGCCGGATGGGCGCGGTCGCGCCCGAGGTGCTGGTGCCCGCCGGGTCGTTCTCGATGGGCACCTCGGTGGAGCCGTGGGCGCTCGACAACGAACGACCCGCTCACGAGGTCCACGTCGACGCGTTCGCGCTCGACGTGTTCCCGGTCACCAACGGGCAGTACGTGGCGTTCCTCGATGGGGGCGGCTACTCCGATCCGCGGTGGTGGAGCGAGGCGGGCTGGGCCTATCGCAGCGAGCACGACATCAGCGCCCCCCGGTTCTGGCGGCGCGAACCCGGTGGCTGGTGGCGGACCCGGTTCGGCGTCCACGAGCCGGTGCCCGAGGACGAGCCCGTGGTCCACGTGTCGTTCTACGAGGCCGAGGCCTATGCCGCGTGGGCCGGCAAGCGGCTGCCGACCGAACCGGAGTGGGAGAAGGCCGCCCGGTACGACCCCGCGACGGGCCGGTCGCTGCGCTACCCGTGGGGCGACGACGAGCCGGGCGTGGAACACGCGAACCTCGGCCAGCGGCACCTGCGGACCGCCGTCGTGGGCGCCTACCCCGCCGGTGCGTCACCGCTGGGAGTGCACCAGCTGATCGGCGACGTGTGGGAGTGGACGAGCAGCGACTTCAGCGCCTATCCCGGGTTCGCGGCGTTCCCGTACCGCGAGTACTCGGAGGTGTTCTTCGGGCCGGAGTACAAGATGCTGCGCGGCGGTTCGTTCGGCACCGACGCCGTGGCGATCAGGGGAACGTTTCGCAACTGGGACTACCCCATTCGCAGGCAGATCTTCGCCGGCTTCCGGTGCGCCCGCGACCTCCGGCCCGACGAGCGGTCCTGACGGTGTGCAGGCATCTGGCCTATCTGGGGCAGGAGTGCTCGCCCTCGGAGGCGGTGTTCACCGCGCCCCACTCGCTGCTGGTGCAGTCGTACGCGCCGAAGGACATGCGCTACGGCGGCACGGTCAACGCCGACGGGTTCGGCCTCGGCTGGTTCGCCGGCGACGGCGTCCCGGTCCGCTACCGGCGGTCGAGTCCGTTGTGGACCGACACTGATCTGCCGCGGATCGCCGAGACGGTACGGGCGAGGACGTTCGTCGCGGCGGTGCGCTCGGGCACCACGGGAATGCCGGTGACCGACGCCGCGTGCGCACCCTTCGCGGACGAGCGCTGGCTCTTCAGCCACAACGGAGTGGTCCGGGGCTGGCCGGGCTCCGTGGCCGGGCTCGCGGAGAAGCTCGCCGTCACCGATCTGCTGGGCCTCGAGGCACCCACCGACTCGGCGCTGCTGTGGGCGCTGGTGCGCGACCGCCTGCGGGGCGGCGCGGATCCCGTCGACGTCGTGGCCGGACTGGTCACCGACGTGGCCAGAGCGGCGCCCGGCTCGCGGCTCAACCTCCTGCTGGCGGGCGAGGACCTGCTCGTCGGCACGGCGTGGACCCACGCGCTGTCGGTGCGCGCCACCGCGGGATCGGTGCTGCTCGCCTCGGAGCCACCGGACGACACCGCGGGGTGGCGGCCGGTTCCGGACCGCCACCTGGTGGTCGCACGGCGCGGTGATCCGCCCACCGTGGACATCACCCCACTCGACACCCCACACGACAGCGCTGGGGACAGCGCGAGCGACGACGATCGGAGTCAGGCGTGAGCGACGTGGATCTCGACGTCCACCGCAGCGGCGAGGACATCACCGAGGCGCTGCGGCGCGACGTGCGCGAGGGACTCTCGGCGCCGCAGAAGTGGTTGCCCTCCAAGTGGTTCTACGACGCCAGGGGAAGTGAGCTGTTCGAACGGATCACCGAGCTGGACGAGTACTACCCGACCCGGTGCGAGCGCGAGATCCTGCGCCGCGAGGCGGGCGAGATCGCCGCGGTGACGGGAGCGCGCACCCTCGTGGAGCTCGGCTCCGGTTCGAGTGAGAAGACGCGACTGCTGCTGGACGCGCTGAGCGCGCACGGCACGCTGCGCGAGTTCGTGCCACTGGACGTGTCGGAGTCGGCGCTGGCAGAGGCCGCCGAGGCGATCGCGGGCGACTACCCGGACCTGACCGTCCGCGGTGTCGTCGGCGACTTCACCGAGCACCTGGGACTGCTGCCCGGTGAGCGGCCGAGGATCGTGGCGTTCCTCGGCGGCACCATCGGCAACTTCCTGCCCGCCGACCGGGCGAAGTTCCTGCGCTCGGTGCGCGACGTGCTCACCGAGGGGGAGTGGCTACTGCTCGGCACCGACCTGGTCAAGGATCCCGGCACGCTCGTGCGGGCCTACGACGACGCACAGGGCGTGACGGCCGAGTTCAACCGCAACGTGCTGCGGGTGCTCAACGAACGGCTCGGCGCCGATGCCGACCCGGCCGCCTTCGAGCACGTGGCCCACTGGGACGCCGAGCACGAGTGGATCGAGATGCGCCTGCGCGCGACGAGCGACACCCGCGTGCGCATCCCCGGCGCCGACCTGGAGGTGACGTTCACGGCGGGCGAGCACGTGCGCACCGAGATCTCCGCGAAGTTCCGGCCCTCCGGTGTGCGCGCCGAACTGGCCGAGGCCGGGCTGTCACTGGAGCGCTGGTGGACCGACGAGCGCGACCGGTTCGGCGTGTCGCTGTCGCGGGCGGTGGCCTGAGCCCGCCCCGTGATCGAATGAGCGGATGCGCAACCCCCTACCGGCGCTGGCCCGTGCGCTGGGCACGCGTCCGTGGTTGATGAAGCTGGCCGCCGCGGTGGTCTGGGCGGACGCCAGGCTGCACCGGGTGTCGCGGGGGCGCGTCAGCCTCGTCGGGATCGCGGGGCTGCCGTCGCTGCGGCTGACGACGCGGGGCCGTCGATCCGGGCTGCCCCGCGACAACAACCTGCTGTACCTCCCGCACGGCGGCGACTTCGTGGTCACCGGCTCCAACTGGGGCCGCCAGCGCGATCCGGGGTGGACGTTCAACCTCCGCGCCGACCCGCACGTGACGGTTCTCGTGCGCGGCGGGACGGTGAACGCGACGGCCCGTGAGCTCACCGGCGCCGAACACGAGGCGATGTGGCGCGAGCTGCTCGCGTTCTGGCCCGGCTATGCGATGGAGCGCGCCGGGGCCGGTCGCGAACTGCCGATCTTCGTCCTCACACCGGGTGACCCCCCAACGGGCGAAGTCGGCTGAACCAGCCGTTCGCGCACCCCTCCGTCGTGGCTCGTTGTGCCATTCTTCGCCGTGGTGACCGGCGGCAATCGGAGGCGAACGGGTGGGTAAGGCAAGTCGGACGGTGGCTCTGGTCGGCGCACTGCTCGCGGGGATCGCGTTCGCGGGCGTTCCCGCGACGGCGTCCGCGCAGGGGCCGGCGAAGGTCGAGTGGGAGGCGTGCGACGACGCGCGCACGGCACAGGATCCCGGGCCCTACAGCTGCGCGGAGTACCGCGTCCCGATCGATCACGACAACGCCGCGCTCGGCACGCTCGACCTCGCGCTGATGCGCAGGGCGGCGAACAAGCCCGACCAGAAGATCGGCTCGCTGTTCCTCAACCCTGGCGGTCCCGGGGCCTCGGGCACCACGATGGCCATGTCGGCCGAGCACTACTTCGAGCCCGCCGTGCTCGACCGCTTCGACATCATCGGGTTCGACCCGCGCGGGGTCGGCGACTCCACGCCACTGCGCTGCTTCACCACCGACGAGGACGCCGAGGAGGTGCAGAGCAGGCTCGTGTCGGTGCCGACCACGCGCCAGCAGATCTCCGACGCACTGAGCACCTACCGCGACTACGGCCAGTTCTGCGAGCGCAACGCGGGCCCGCTGTTGCAGCACATGTCCACGCGTGCCGTGGCCCGCGACCTCGACCTGCTGCGGCAGGCGGTCGGCGACGACACGCTGAACTTCGCGGGCTTCTCCTACGGCACGCTGCTCGGCGCCACCTACGCGAACCTGTACCCGGACAAGGTGCGCACGATGGTGCTCGACGGCAACGTCGACCCCTCAGCCCGCACCACGGACAGCCTGCGCCACGACCGTCAGCGGGCGGAGGGCTTCGAGCACGCGCTCAACGGCTTCCTCACCGAGTGCGGCAAGGCGGGCAAGGAGTGCGCGTTCGGCGACGGCGAGCCACGCCGCAAGTTCGACGAGCTGCTCGAGAGCATCCGCGCCGAGCCGGTCGACCTGCCGGACGGATCGCCGGTGGATCTCAACGCGTTCGTCGGCGGTGTCGGTGGAGCGCTGTACTCGCCGACCGCTTTCCGTGGTCTCGCGCAGGATCTGCAGGAGCTCTACAGCGTGGTGAAGCCTCCGCCCGGAACCGAGCCGAAGACGGTGCGAGCCGGTGACCTCGACACGCTGCTCAATCCCGAGGACGACCCCCGCCACGACGGGCTGACCGACAGCGAGTACACATCGGACGACGCGTTCTTCGCCGTCAACTGCGCCGACAAGCGGTTCAGTCACACACTCGGCGACCTGCCCGGCATCGCGGGTTCCTGGGAACGCGACGCTCCGCTGTTCGGGCGCTACCAGGCCTTCGCCGACCCGGCGGCGTGCCCGCAGTGGAAGGGCGGCACCGACGCCTACCGCGGTCCGTGGAACGCGGCGACGGAGAACCCGGTGCTGGTGGTGGGCAACTACTACGACCCGGCGACGCGGTACTCGTTCGCGCAGCGGATGGCCGACGAACTCGGCTACGCGCGCCTGCTGTCGGTGGACGCGTTCGGACACTGCAGCCTCGGTTCGGCGTCCGGTGTGGACCGTGCGGTCTCGGACTATCTGGTGAACCTGACGGTGCCGCCGCGCGGCAAGGTCTACCAGCCGGACAGCAGGCCGTTCGAGGCGCCTCAGTAGCGGCGTCGGCGACGCGCGACGGGTGAGCGGCGGCCGGGGTGGCCGTCGCTCACCGCGCCCGGTGTGTCCGATTCGTGATCATCGCGAGGGGAACCGGAACGGCGCGCGGAACCTCTCAGGTGTTGTTCCGATGAAGAAGTGAAACGAGGAAAACGTGTACAAGCGTCGTGTTGCCTTCGCCGCTGCGATGGCGTCCCTTGCCCTCGGTCTGTCCGCGTGCGGAGGCGACGAGGACACCGCAGGTGAGCAGACCACCGAACAGCCCGCCCCGTCGTCGGCCGAGTCGTCGGCCGCCGAGTCGTCGGAGGCGACCGAGCAGGCTGACACCGCCTCTGGCGACATCACCGCTCCCGGCACCGAGCTCAAGATCGGCGAGACCGCGACGGTGCCGTTCGAGTACGGCACCGACAAGAGCGGCACGATCGCCGTCACGGTGACCGCCATCGAGCAGGGCGAGGAAGCCGACCTCGCGCAGTTCGGCGAGCGCGCGAAGGGGCTCGTGCCGTACTTCGTCAAGTACACCGTCGAGAACGTCGACGGCTCCGACCTGGCGTACTCCAACCTTTCCCTGCGTGCCGTGACGGCCGAGGGCCGGAGCACCGGCGTGGTGATCACCGGCGGTGTCGAGGGCAAGTGCGAAAGCGAGACCGCGGACCAGGACTTCACCACCGCCGGCGCGTCGTACGAGACCTGCAGGCTGCAGGCCGGCCAGGCCGGCGTGGAGGTCGCGGGAGCCGAGTTCAGCGAGGGCGACGACTACTCCGACGACCCGATCGTCTGGACCAAGTAAGCCCCGAGAACGAGCACGGTCCGGTTCCTGGAGTCCGGGGACCGGGCCGTTGCTGTGTCGTGGATCGACCGTGCTCGACGGTCGCGTTCGGACTTCGCGCCTCCCATCGGTGTTCGGTGTGGACCGTCACCCCACGGCGCTGCGCACCAGCAGTGCCACGGCGCTGGCCGCGGCCACGGCGAGCACCGCGACCCGGATCGGCCCGCCGTCGAGGAACTTGCGCAGTGGGCCGGACAGGAGAAAACCGGCCAGCAGGAACGGCAACAGCCACAACGTCTGCACGACGTGCGTGAGGTGCACCTGTCCGCCGAGCCCGAGGCCGATGAGGGACACCACCGTGCCGAGCACGAAACCCGCGGCCAGTGTCGCGCGGATGCGCGGGCCCGGGGAGTGCTGGTACAGCAGGGCGACCGGCGGACCGCCGATCGACGCCGCCGTGCCGAACGTCCCACTCGCGACACCGGCGACCAGCAGTGGTCCCGGTCGCGGTTCGGGGCGCCACGACACCACCGACAGCAGCACGCACACCAGCACCGCGACCCCGACCAACGCCGAGAACGGGCGCGGGGCGAGTGTCGCGACCGCGAGCACGCCGAGTGCCGTGCCCGGGACGCGGCCCGCGAGCACCCACCACACGCCGGTCCAGTCGGTGTGGCGGTACTCCCGCAGTATCGTCAGCAGTCCGTGGGTGCTCGACACCAGTAGCAGCGGAACCGGTACCAGCGTCGGATCGAGCAGCGCGACGAGCGGCACCGCGACCAGGTTGAGCCCGTAGCCGACGGCGCCCTGCACCAGCGCGCCCACCAGCACGATCAGTCCGATCAGGACATCCGGCACCGCGTGGTTCCCCTCTCATGACAGTGGCCCGGCTCCCGCGGCGAACGCGGGAACCGGGCCACCACTGTGGACCTTGCCGATCAGCTGCGGGTCATCTTCCGCAGCACGTACTGCAGGATGCCGCCGTTGCGGTAGTAGTCCGCCTCACCCGGGGTGTCGATGCGCACGACGGCGTCGAACTCGACCGTCGAGCCGTCCGCCTTGGTCGCCGTGACGGCGACGGTGCGGGGGGTCTCGCCCTCGTTGAGCTTGGTGATGCCCGCGATGTCGAAGGTCTCGGTGCCGTCGAGACCGAGAGACTTCACCGACTCGCCCTCGGGGAACTGCAGCGGGATCACGCCCATGCCGATCAGGTTCGACCGGTGGATGCGCTCGAACGACTCGGTGATCACCGCGCGGACACCGAGCAGGCTCGTGCCCTTCGCGGCCCAGTCGCGCGAGGAACCGGAGCCGTACTCCTTGCCGCCCAGCACGACCAGCGGGATGCCGGCCTCGGCGTAGTTCTGCGCCGCGTCGTAGATGAACGACTGCGGTGCGCCCTCCTGCGTGAAGTCGCGCGTGTAGCCGCCCTGCACGTCGTCGAGCAGCTGGTTGCGCAGACGGATGTTGGCGAACGTGCCGCGGATCATCACCTCGTGGTTACCGCGCCGGGAACCGTAGGAGTTGAAGTCCTTGCGGTCGATGCCGTGCTCCTGCAGGTACTGGCCCGCGGGGGAGTCGGCCTTGATCGCGCCGGCAGGCGAGATGTGGTCCGTGGTCACCGAGTCGCCCAGCTTGGCCAGCACCCTGGCTCCGCTGATGTCGGAGACCGGCGACGGCTCGGCGGCCATGCCGTCGAAGTACGGAGGCTTGCGGACGTAGGTGGACTCGGCGTCCCACTCGAAGGTCTTGCCCTCCGGCGTGGGCAGCGACTTCCACCGCTCGCCACCGTCGAAGACGTCGGCGTAGTCCTTGGTGAACATCTCCTGCGTGATCGCGGCGTCGATCGTCTGCTGGATCTCCTGCGACGTCGGCCAGATGTCGCGCAGGAACACGTCGTTGCCGTCGGTGTCCTGCCCGAGGGGCTGCTCGTCGAAGTCGAAGTCCATCGTCCCGGCGAGCGCGTAGGCGATGACCAGCGGCGGCGAGGCCAGGTAGTTCATCTTCACGTCGGGGTTGATGCGACCCTCGAAGTTGCGGTTGCCCGACAGCACCGACACGACCGTGAGGTCGTTCTCCTGCACCGCGGCGGAGATCTCCTCGGGCAGCGGGCCCGAGTTGCCGATGCAGGTGGTGCAGCCGTAGCCGACCAGGTGGTAGCCCAGCTTCTCGAGGTAGGGCCAGAGACCGGCCTTCTCGTAGTAGTTGGTCACGACCTGCGAACCGGGCGCCATCGAGGTCTTGACCCACGGCTTGACCGACAGGCCCTTCTCGACCGCGTTGCGGGCGAGCAGCGCGGCGCCGAGCATCACCGACGGGTTCGACGTGTTGGTGCACGAGGTGATCGAGGAGATCACGACGGCACCGTGGTCGAGCACGAACTCGCCGCGGCCCTCGGCCGTCACGGTGACCGGCTTGGTCGGGCGGCCGGAGGAGCCGTTGGCTGCCGACTGCACGGGCACGGAGCCCTCGTCCGCGAAGGACAGGGTGGCCGGGTCGCTGGCCGGGAACGACTCCTCGACGGCCTCGTCCACCTTGGTGTGCGGCGTCGGGTACTGCTCCTCGACGTAGTCGTGCACCGACTTGCGGAACGACGACTTGGCGTCGGTGAGCTCGATGCGGTCCTGCGGCCGCTTCGGGCCCGCGATCGACGGCACCACGGTGGACAGGTCCAGCTCGAGGTACTCGGAGAACACCGGCTCGTGGCTCGGGTCGTGCCAGAGGCCCTGCTCCTTGGCGTAGGCCTCGACGAGCGCGAGCTGCTCGGGGGAGCGGCCGGTGAGCTTGAGGTAGCGCAGCGTCTCGTCGTCGATCGGGAAGATCGCGGCGGTGGAGCCGAACTCGGGGCTCATGTTGCCGATGGTGGCGCGGTTGGCGAGCGGCACCTGGGCGACGCTCTCGCCGTAGAACTCGACGAACTTGCCGACCACGCCGTGGCGGCGCAGCTGCTCGGTGATCGTCAGCACGACGTCGGTGGCGGTCACGCCGGTGGGGATCTCGCCGGTCAGCTTGAAACCGACGACGCGCGGGATCAGCATCGACACGGGCTGGCCGAGCATCGCGGCCTCGGCCTCGATGCCGCCGACGCCCCAGCCGAGCACGCCGAGCCCGTTCACCATGGTGGTGTGTGAGTCGGTGCCCACACAGGTGTCGGGGTAGGCCTGGCCGTTGCGGGCCATGATCGTGCGGGCCAGGTACTCGATGTTGACCTGGTGGACGATGCCGGTGCCGGGCGGGACGACCTTGAACTCGTCGAAGGCGCCCTGTCCCCAGCGCAGGAACTGGTAGCGCTCCTTGTTGCGGCCGTACTCGATCTCGACGTTGCGCTCGAAGGCGTCGGCCGTGCCGAAGATGTCGATGATGACCGAGTGGTCGATGACGAGTTCGGCGGGCGCGAGCGGATTGACCTTGTCGGGGTCGCCACCGAGTTCGGTGACGGCCTCGCGCATCGTGGCGAGGTCGACCACGCACGGCACACCGGTGAAGTCCTGCATGATCACGCGGGCCGGGGTGAACTGGATCTCGGTGGACGGATCCGCTTCCGGGTCCCAGTTGCCGAGCGCACGGATGTGGTCGGCGGTGATGTTGGCGCCGTCCTCCGTCCGCAGCAGGTTCTCGAGCAGGATCTTGAGGCTGTACGGAAGGCGCTGCGAGCCCTCGACCTTGTTGAGGCGGAACACCTCGTAGGAGGCGTCACCGACCTTCAGCGTGTCGCGAGCCCCGAAGCTGTCCTTGCTGGCAGGTGCAGTCACGTCTAACTCCATGCGGCGGTCTGTTCGGGTACGCAGGCCGAGTCTTGCGCACCCCCGTCGCGCCCGCAGGAGGTGGGCTCGATGACGCCCTGCTCGTGCAAACAGTACGCGTGTCCTGTTTTCGATACAAGGGGAGGTGGCCAGGGGGCCCGGCACCACGACGTGATACCGGGCCCCCTGGCCGTGCGTCAGTTCGCGTTCGCGATGAGCGTCCGCAGGTCCTCGGGCGACATGCTGCGCAGGAACGTCATCCCCAGCTCGGTCATGGTCCGGATGGGGCTGACGTAGTGCTTGCCGTCGACCTCGGTGGTGACCACGCCGAGGCCCTGGTCCATGATCCCGCCGCCGATGTTGGTGAGGATCTGTTGCAGCTCGGGCGGCAGCTGTTCACCGGCCTCGTCCGCGGCCAGTTCGCCGAGCTGGTCGGCGCACAGGCTCTCGGTGCGGCCGTCGGCGCTCATCTCGTAGCAGTCGCCGTTCTTGGTCAGCGACAGCGTTCCCCTGCCCTCGGCCGTGAGCTCCAGTGCCGTGAGCGTGGCGCGGGTGCCCCCGGCGACCTCGCTGGTCTCGGTCTCGAGCTTGGTGATCTCGACCCCGGAGGGGGCCGGGGTGCCGAGCTGGTCGAGCAGCACGGGGCCCACGTCGTGCAGCACGCCCATCTCGTCGGGCGGCAGCAGCTCGATGACCCGCTCGAGCTGGCCGTCAAGCGCGGCCTGCACCGTCTGCTTGACCGCCTCGTTCGGGGAGTCCGCGCCGTTGGCGGCGATCGGCTGCTGCGGCCACTGCTCACCGGCGTCGAGCAGCGCGTAGTCGGCGATGCTGTAGAGCAGGCTCGGGTACCACTCGTCGTCGACCTTGACGGTGGCGATCCGGATCGGCTCTCCGGTCTGCTGGACCACCTCGGCGATGTCGATCGTCTCGGTCTCGCGCTGCGCCGGCGCGTCCGTGCCCTCGAGTGCGAGGTCGCGGTACTCGGCCGCGAGCGGGATGTTGCCGACGTCCGAGGTGAGGGTGAGCGTGCCGCCCGTGAGCTTGGTGATCGTCAGGTGATCGTTGACGCGTTCGGCCTGCGAGTCGTCGAACGTGAGGTTCTCGGTCTTGATCTCGAGGCCCGTGAGCTGCTGGGGGTCGGCGCTCTGCTCGAGCACGCCGAGCCGCTTGAGCTCCTCGGTCGCCTCGTTGAGCGGGTCGGTGAACAGCGACACCTCGGCGGGCGTCAGCGTGCCCAGCAGGCCCACGACGTCACCGCTGCCCAGCGCGTTGGCGAAGTTCATCGCCGCGTCGCCCGGCGTGGCCGCGCCCGCGGCCACCGAGTCGCTCTGCCAGAAGGCGAAGTAGCTCGCCACACCGCCGGCCGCGACGACCAGTGCCACGACGAGTCCGATGATCAGCCCGCGCTTGCGCTTCGGAGGAGGGCCCTGCGGGGCGGGATACGCGCCCTGCGGCTGCTGGTACTGGTGCTGCTGCTGGCCCTGCGCCGCACCGAACTGCTGCGCGTACTGCTGCTGCGGATACTGCTGTTGCTGGTACGGCTGCTGGGGGTACTGCTGCTGGTAGGGCTGCTGCGGATAGGCCCCCTGCTGCGGTTGCTGCGGTTGTTGTGGGTACTGCTGCCCGCCGTACGGCTGGCCTCCGGGTTGCTGGGGCCACTGGTCCCCAGGGCCTGGACTGGTCACGGTCGGACACCTTCTCTTTCCTGTTGTGCGCTGAGCTGGTGCGGCGTCCGCGGTGGAGTCCCCGTGCGGGTCCTCCGTGCCGTGAAGGCCACGCCGAGCGCCCCTGCCAGCGCGATGGCCATGCCTGTGGTGGTGAGCAGCGGCCCCGTCGTCGTCACCCCGATGACCCGCTCCGGCTCGCCGGCTTGGACGGTCGCGAGCAGGGCCACGGTTCCCACGACGAGGGAGACGAGCGCGGCGAGTGCGGCGCCGGTGCGGGCGGCGCCCAGCGCCACGAGCCCGGCGGCCGTGGCCGACAGCAGCGGCACCGCGATCCACCCGGTGAGCACCGCGGTGATGACGGCGTTGTCGAGCAGCTTCAAGTGCTCCACCAGGCCGAGCGCCTGGTAGCTGCTGCGCTCGACCGAGCCCGAGCGGAACCACGGCAGGAACGTGCCCGCGACGGCCAGCGCGAGGCCCAGAGAGCAGAGCACCGCCCACACGGTCGTGGCGGCCGGGCGAGCGGGCACGGTGTTTCCCCCTTGGTGAGCTGAACGGTTCGCAAGGTGAGACGTCGCAGGTGGCCTAGCCGTTTCGTCCGGACTGGCCCGGTTTCATCACGACTTGGCCACGTCCGTTATCCCCCGTTATGGGGAAATGTGGCGCGAGATGACGATGTTTCGGATGAGGAGTTTGGTGAGGCTGTGCTCCAAGTGGCACAGTTTCCTTGCACCGAAGGGGAGGTGAAGGCTGTGCCGAATGGGCTCACGCGGTCACGAGGCGGGCGGGGGACCGGCGTTCGCCGGGGCGCCGTCGTCGGCGCGCTGGCGCTGGTCACGCTGATCGGCACGGCCGGTGGCGGGCTCGCGGTGCCGCCTCCGCCGCCGAACCCGAGTGACTCGGAGCTCGACTCGAGCCGCGGCGACCGCAACGCCAGAGCCGGTGAGGTCGGGCAGCTCACCAACCAGCTCGCCGAGGCCGAGTCGCGGCTCAGCTCGCTGCAGGCCGATGTCGAGCTCAAGATGGAGCAGGCCAACAAGGCCCGTGTGGACATGCAGATGGCGCGCGAGACGGCCGACCAGGCCGAACGCGACGCCGTCGCCGCCCGCACCGAGGCCGACGCCGCGTCGGGCGCCATTGAGCAGGCCCGCACCGACCTCGACAGTTTCGTGGCCGGCAGCTACCGGCAGGGCAGCACGATCGGCTCGATCGGCGCCTACCTCGGGTCCGATTCCCCCGACGACCTCCTCGCCCGCGCGCAGCTGCTGGAGGCCGTCAGCGGTAGCCAGCTCGACGCGCTGGAGGGCATGCACCAGGCACAGGTCGAGAAGTCCAACAAGGACGCCGCCGCACGCCAGGCGCTGGAAGAGGCGCGACAGCGCCGCACCGAGGCCGAGCAGGCGAGGGTCGCCGCGGACGAGGCCCAGGCGGCCGCCGTCGAGGCGCAGCAGGGCCAGGCCGCGCGCAACAGCGAGATCGAGTCCGAGAAGTCGCGGGTCGAGCAGCTGCTCTACGCCGCGCAGTCCGAGGTCGACGGTCTCGAGGGGCAGCGCGCCCGCTACAACGACTGGGTCGCCCAGAAGCAGGCGGAAGAAGAGGAACGGGCTCGCGAGGCCGCGCTGGCCGCGAGCAGCAACAGCAGTGGCAGCAGCGGCTCGTCGGCGCCGGTGGCCTCCCCGCCGTCCGCGCCGGCGGGTGCCTCCGTCGAGGCGGCCGTCGCGCGGGCGATGTCGCAGCTGGGAGTGCAGTACGCCTGGGGCGGCGGCAACACGGCCGGACCGACCTACGGCATCCGCGACGGTGGCGTCGCCGACAGCTACGGCGACTACAACAAGATCGGTTTCGACTGCTCGGGCCTGATGATCTACGCGTTCGCGGGCGTGACGTCGCTGCCGCACTACAGCGGCTACCAGTACGAGGCGGGCTACCAGGTGCCGCTGTCGCAGATGCGCCGTGGCGACATGCTGTTCTGGGGAACCAGCGGCATCCATCACGTCGCCATGTACCTGGGCGGCGGGCAGATGATCGAGGCGCCGTACTCCGGTGGGTACGTCCGGGTCGTCCCGGTACGCTACGGCGACATCATGCCGTACGCGACGCGCCTCATCGGGTGAGCCGGACCCCGCCGCCCCTGGCCGGCGTCGTGCTCGCGGGCGGAGCCGCGCGCAGGCTCGGCGGTGTGGACAAGCCGATGCTCGAGGTCGGCGGGATGCCGTTGCTCCTGCGCGTCGTCGCCGCGCTGCACGAGGCCGACCCCGTCGTGGTCGTGGGACCACGCCGCGAGGGTGTGCCCGGAGTGCTCTGGACCAGGGAGGAGCCCGCGGGCTCCGGCCCGGTCGCCGCGCTCGCCGCGGGCCTGAGCCTGGTCGAGCGGGACGCCGAACGAGACGTTGTCGCCGTGCTGGCCGCCGATCTCGCCGCCGTGACGTCCAGGACGGTGGGCCGCCTGCGATCGGCGCTCGGGGAGCACGCCGACGGCGCGGTGCTGGTCGACGACGAGGGCCGGCGGCAGTGGTTGCTCGGCGTCTGGCGGACGCCCGCGCTGCGGGCGGCACTGCCCGCCGACCCGGCCGGGGCGTCGGTGCGCCGCACGCTCGGGGGGTTGTCCATAGTGGACGTCCCGGCGCTGCCGGGGGAGTCCGCCGACGTGGACACTCCCGAGGACCTGTCCTCGCCTTAGAGCTTCACAGCCGTCATACCGGGCACCCGGTTTGCTGGGCGGATACGGTCGCGAACAACCGTGTCCTCCCTGGGGGGTACGGTCACACGGCGTAGAGCGAAGATCACCAGCGAGGAGGTTAGGTGTGACCGAGCCCGGCTACTCCGACGGCGCGGCCCCGGCCCAGCCCGGGACCCCGGCACGGGATGCGCAGTTGTTGGAGCGCACCGTGTTCGAGGTCAAACGCGTGATCGTCGGCCAGGACCGGCTCGTGGAGCGCATGCTGGTGGGCCTGCTCGCCAAGGGGCATCTGCTCCTGGAGGGCGTGCCCGGTGTCGCGAAGACACTCGCGGTCGAGACGTTCGCCCGGGTCCTGGGCGGCTCCTTCTCCCGCGTGCAGTTCACGCCCGACCTCGTGCCCGCCGACATCCTCGGCACCCGGATCTACCGCCAGTCGAGCGAGAAGTTCGACGTCGAGCTCGGCCCCGTCGTGGCCAACTTCGTGCTCGCCGACGAGATCAACCGCGCTCCGGCCAAGGTGCAGTCGGCGATGCTCGAGGTGATGGCCGAGCGGCACGTCTCGCTCGGCGGCCAGACCTTCCCGATGCCCGACCCGTTCCTGGTGCTCGCCACGCAGAACCCCATCGAGAACGAGGGCGTCTATCCGCTGCCCGAGGCCCAGCGCGACCGGTTCCTCTTCAAGATCGTGGTCGAGTACCCGACCGCTGAGGAAGAGCGCGAGATCGTCTACCGCATGGGCGTGACGCCGCCCGAACCCCACGAGGTGCTCAGCCCCGCGGAGCTGGTGCGGCTGCAGGGCGTGGCCTCCCAGGTGTTCGTCCACCACGCACTCGTCGACTACGTGGTGCGGCTCGTGCTCGCCACGCGCACGCCGGCCGAGCACGGTCTCGCCGACGTCGCCGGCTGGGTCTCCTACGGTGCCTCGCCGCGCGCGAGCCTCGGCATCATCGCCGCGGCTCGGGCGCTCGCGCTCGTCCGCGGGCGGGACTACGTGCTGCCGCAGGACGTCGTCGACGTGGTGCCGGACGTGCTGCGCCACCGGCTCGTGCTGTCCTACGACGCGCTCGCCGACGGTGTGCCGCTGGACCACATCGTCACGCGCATCCTCCAGACCGTCCCGCTGCCGCAGGTTTCGGCCCGGCCTCAGGGTGGTCCGGGTCAGCCCCTCGCGGCGGGTGTGCCCGGCAGGTAGCGCGCGGTCATGGGTGCCATCAACGACGACCAGGGCGGCAGGCCCGACTGGGCGCCGCCGATCCTGCGGGGCGACCGGCTCGAGGCCGGGCTGCGCACCCTGGAGCTCGACGTGCGCCGTCGTCTCGACGGGCTGCTCCAGGGCAACCACCTCGGCCTGGTGCCGGGGCCTGGTTCCGAGCCGGGAGAGGCGCGCCCGTACCAGCCCGGCGACGACGTGCGCCGCATGGACTGGGCGGTCACGGCGCGTACGACCACGCCGCACATCCGGGAGAGCATCGCCGACCGTGAGCTGGAGACCTGGGTGGTCGCGGACCTGTCCGCGAGTCTCGACTTCGGCACCGCGGTGTGCGAGAAGCGCGACCTCGTGGTGTGCGCGACGGCCGCGATCGCGCACCTGACGCGCGGCGGTGGCAACCGCATCGGCGCGTTGCTGTCCAACGGCGCCGAGACCGTCCGCATCCCGCCGCGAGGAGGGCTCGCCCACGCCCGCAACCTCGTCCGCAAGGTCGCCGAGCTGCCGCGCGCGACCGAGGGCACGCGTGGCGACCTGGCCCAGCTGGTCGAGCAGCTGCGCAGGCCGCCCCGGCGCAGGGGCCTCGCCGTGGTGATCTCCGACTTCCTCGGTGACCCGGACTGGGAGCGCCCGCTGCGGGCACTCTCGGCGCGCCACGACCTGGTGGGCATCGAGGTGCTCGACCCGCGCGACATCGACCTGCCCGAGGTCGGCACCGTGGTGCTCGCCGATCCCGAGACGGGTCGGCAGCGGGAGGTCAACGCCTCGGCGTTGCTGCGCAAGGAGTTCGCCGCAGCCGCGCACGCCCACCGCGGCCAGGTGGCCCGCGCGCTGCGCCAGGCCGGCGCGGGGCATCTGCTGCTGCGCACCGACTCCGACTGGATCGCCGACGTCGTCCGGTTCGTGGTCGCGCGCAAGCGCGGCTGGTCGGGAGCCGCCTCGTGAGCCTGACCGGATTCGCGTCCCCCTGGTGGTTCCTGCTGCTGATCGTGGCCGCCGCCGTCGTGGTGGGCTACGTCTACGCGATGCGCGCCCGCCGCAGGCGGACCATGCGCTTCTCCAACCTGGCGTTGCTGGAGCGGGTCGCCCCGCGCGGCGAGGGCTGGACGCGGCACGTGCCCGCCGCTCTGCTCGTGGTGTCGCTGATCCTGCTCACGTTCTCGCTCGCGGGCCCGACGGCCGAGCAGAAGGTGCCGCGCAACCGCGCGACGGTGATGCTCGTGATCGACGTGTCGCTGTCGATGGAGGCCACCGATGTCGAGCCGACAAGGCTCAAGGCCGCCCAGGACGCGGCCCGCTCGTTCGCCGAGGGCCTCACGCCGGGTGTGAACCTGGGCCTGATCTCGTTCGCGGGCACCGCGACCGTCCTCGTGGCGCCCACCACCGAACGCGACGGCGTCACACACGCCATCGACAACCTCAAGCTGGCGCAGTCCACCGCCACGGGCGAGGGCATCTTCGCGGCCCTGCAGTCGGTGGAGAGCTTCTCCGCGGTGGTCGGCGGTGCCGACGGTCCGCCACCAGCCCGGGTCGTGCTGATGACCGACGGCAAGCAGACCGTGCCGCAGGACGAGTACGCGCCCCGGGGAGCGTTCACCGCGGCCGGCGTCGCCAAGCAGAAGGACATCCCGGTCACCACGATCTCGTTCGGCACCTCGAACGGCTCGGTGGAGATCGAGGGCAAGGAGGTCCCCGTCGAGGTGGACGACTCGTCAATGCGCGAGATCGCCCGGCTCTCCGGTGGCGACTTCTACAAGGCGGCCACGGCCGACGAGCTCAAGCAGGTCTACGACAGCCTCGGCGAGCAGATCGGCTACGAGACCAAGGACGTCGACGCCAGCAAGCCGTGGGTGGTACTCGGGACCATCGTGCTCATCGGCGCCGCGGGCAGCTCGCTGTTCCTCGGCCAGCGGCTGCCCTGACGCGCGACGTCAGGAACCGGCGAACCCCAGCTGCCGCCACGCCTCGTACACCACGATCGACGCCGTGTTGGTGAGGTTGAGCGAGCGTGACGACGGCAGCATCGGCAGGCGCAGCCGCTCGGTCACCGCCGGATCGGCGAGCACCTCGTCCGGCAGGCCCACGGATTCGGGGCCGAACAGCAGCACGTCACCCTCGGCGTAGGTGACGTCGGTGTGCCGCCGCGTCGCCTTGGTGGTGAAGGCGTAGACCGCGCCGGGCGACAGCGCCCGCCACGCGCTGGGCAGGTCGGCGTGCACGTGCACGTCGGCCAGGTCGTGGTAGTCCAGGCCGGCGCGGCGCAGGTACTTGTCCTCCAGCGAGAAGCCGAGCGGCTCGACCAGGTGCAGCTCGCAGCCCGTGTTGGCGGCGAGCCGGATGGCGTTGCCGGTGTTGGGCGGGATCTCGGGATGGTAGAAGACGATCCTGAACACAGTTGGTGATCTTCTCCCGTTCACTCACGCGTCGGACACGCGCCCTGCGGTGGCCATGTCGGCGAACCACGATTCTGCCGATCCCGATTCCCCACCACAGGAGGACCCCATGGTCTCGCGCCACCACGTGTCCCGGCGGCGGTTCCTCGGCTACGGCGGCGCCGGAGCCGCGGCCGTGCTGCTCGGCACCGGCGCCTGGACGGCGTCGAGCTCCTACGCCGCGCCCGCGCTGCGCGGCAACCCGTTCTCGCTCGGCGTCGCCTCGGGTGACCCGCTGCCCGGCGGTGTCGTGCTCTGGACCCGCGTCGCTCCCGACCCGTTCGCGGCGGACGGCTCCGGCGGGATGCCCGCCAAGCCCGTGCGCGTCGAGTACGAGGTGGCGGTGGACGAGCGCTTCCGGGGTGTCGTGCGCCGGGGCAGTGTCGTCGCCACGCCCGAGCTGGGGCACTCGGTGCACCCCGAGGTCAACGGCCTCGCGCCCGGCCGCGAGTACTTCTACCGCTTCCGCACGGGCGGGGAGATCTCGATGGTGGGCCGCACCAAGACGACGCCCGCCGCGTGGTCCAGCCCGCGCGAGCTGAACTTCGCGTTCGCCTCCTGCCAGGCGTGGCAGGACGGCTACTTCACCGCCTACGAGCACCTGGCCCGCGAGGACCTCGACCTCGTGGTGCACCTCGGCGACTACCTCTACGAGTACGGCGTCGCGAACAACCGGCGGGGCGTGGCCACCGACCCGAAGTTCCACACCGAGACCATCGACCTCGCGCGCTACCGCCTGCAGTACGGGCTCTACAAGGCCGAGGCCCCGCTGCAGGAGGCCCACGCCCGCTTCCCGTGGATCATGACGATCGACGACCACGAGGTGGAGAACAACTGGGCAGGCGACATCTCGGAGAACAACGAGGACCCCGTGACGTTCCGCGCTCGCCGGGCCGCCGCGTTCCAGGCGATGTACGAGAACATGCCGTTCCGCACGGCACAGCTGCCGTCGGGGCCCGAGGTGCACCTGCACCGCAGGCTCGCCTACGGCAGGCTCGCCGACTTCACGATGCTCGACACGCGTCAGTACCGCGACGACCAGCCGTGCGGTGACGGCGCGTCCGCGACCTGCACCGACCGCTTCGACCCGGCCCGGACCATCCTCGGCGAGCCCCAGCGCGACTGGGTGCTCGACGGCTTCAGCTCGTCGCGGGCCCGGTGGCAGGTGCTCGGCAACCAGGCCCCGATGGGGCAGACCGACCGCGACCCCGGCCCGGCCACCGAGGTCTGGATGGACCCGTGGGACGGCTACGCCGCCGAGCGCGACCGCGTGCTCGCCGAGGCGCAGGACCGCGGTGTGCGCAACCTCGTGGTGATCACCGGCGACCGGCACCAGAACTACGCGTGGGACCTCAAGCGCGACTTCACCGACCCCGCCTCGGCGACGGTGGGCAGCGAGTTCGTCGGCACCTCGATCACCAGTGGCGGCAACGGCTCCGATCTCGGCACCGACGGGGCGAACTTCCTCGCCGCCAACCCGCACATGAAGTTCTTCAACTCCCAGCGCGGCTACGTGCGCGTGAACGTGAACCGGCGGCGCTGGCGCAGCGACTTCCGCGTGCTGCCCTACGTCACGACGCCCGGCGCGCCGGTGAGCACCCGCGCGACCTACGTGGTGGAGGACGGCAGGCCGGGCGTGCAGGAGGGCTAGCTCGCCGCGGCGTCCAGCAGCGAACGGACGTCCCCGGGCGGGGGCGTCGGCCGGTGGTAGGCCACGTCCACCCACACGTAGCGGTTGACGCCCTCGAGGACGAGCTCGTCGTCCCGGTGGATCCGGATGCCGATCAGGAGCGAGGTGGTGCCGATGCGCTCGATGCTCAGGCCGACCACGAGCTCGTCCTCGAACCGCGCGGAGCGGCGGTACACCAGGTTGGTCTCGGCGACGACCAGGTCCACGCCGCGGTCGGTGATGTAGGAGGTGGACCCGAACACGACCTTGTAGAACTCGAACGCGGCCATGTCGGCGTAGGCGAGGTAGTTGGCGTTGAAGACGATGCCCTGCTGGTCGCACTCGTGGTAGCGCACGCGCAGCGGCATCCGGACGACCGGGTCGTGGTGAAGATCAACCATGCGGGCACCGTAGCCGCTGTGGCCAACGCCATGCCGGGTTACCAGGCGGTATCGGCGCTGCCCCCGAGACCTGCCCCGCGGCGACCGGATAACCTCACGGCGTCATCAGGCAACATGCTCGCACACGAGGAGTGCTACGTGGGACGGTCCGTACTGGTCACCGGAGGCAATCGCGGCATCGGGCTGGCGATCGCGCGCGGCCTCGCCGACGCCGGGCACAAGGTGGCCGTGACCCACCGCGGCTCAGGCGCTCCCGAGGGGCTGTTCGGCGTGCAGGCCGACGTGACCGACGCCGAGCAGATCGATGCCGCGTTCAAGCAGGTCGAACAGCACCAGGGGCCGGTCGAGGTGCTGGTCTCCAACGCGGGCATCAACGACGACACGCTGCTCATGCGGATGAGCGAGGAGCAGTTCACGCGTGTCGTCGACGCCAATCTCACCGGCGCCTACCGGGTCGCCAAGCGCGCCTCGCGGAACATGCTGCGCGGCAAGTGGGGGCGCTTCATCTTCGTCTCGTCGGTGATCGGCCTGTCCGGCGGCGCGGGCCAGGTCAACTACGCGGCCAGCAAGGCGGGCCTCGTCGGTGTCGCGCGGTCGCTGACCCGCGAACTCGGCTCCCGCAACATCACGGCCAACGTCGTGGCGCCCGGGTTCATCGTCACCGACATGACCAACGAGCTCACCGAGGACCAGCGCAAGGCCGCGCTCGCCCAGATCCCGTCGGGCCGCTACGGCGAGGCCGCCGAGGTCGCGGGCGTGGTGCGCTTCCTGGCCTCCGACGACGCCGCCTACGTCAACGGCGCGGTGCTGCCCGTCGACGGCGGCCTCGGCATGGGCCACTGAGCTCTCGCGGCCCTCGCCGCTGTTTTCCTTACCCACGAACGTTTTCCGCGAACTGGAGGACTCCTTGTCCGGACTGCTCGAAGGCAAGAGGCTGCTCATCACCGGCGTGATCACCGACGCGTCGATCGCGTTCCACGCGGCGAAGGTCGCGCAGGAGCAGGGCGCGAAGGTGGTGCTCACCGGCTTCGGGCGGCTCTCGCTCGTCGAGCGCATCGCCAAGCGACTGCCCGAGCCCGCGCCCGTGATCGAGCTGGACGTGCAGAACCAGGAGCACCTGGACACGCTGGCCGACCGCGTGCGGGAGCACGTCGACGGGCTCGACGGCGTGCTGCACTCCATCGCCTTCGCTCCGGCGAGCTGCCTCGGCGCGCCGTTCATGGACGCACCGTCCGAGGACGTCGCCAAGGCGGTGGACGTCTCGGCGTACTCGTACAAGGCGCTCACCGGCGCGGTGCTGCCGCTGCTCAGCCGCGGCAGCTCGGTCGTCGGCATGGACTTCGACGCGCGCGTCGCGTGGCCCGCCTACAACTGGATGGGCGTCGCCAAGGCCGCGCTGGAGTCGGTGAACCGCTACCTCGCCCGGGACCTCGGTGAGCGCGGCATCCGCGTGAACCTCGTGTCCGCGGGCCCGGTGAAGACGATGGCCGCGAAGTCGATCCCCGGCTTCAGCGAGCTCGAGGACGGCTGGGGCGACCGCGCGCCGCTCGGCTGGGACACCACCGACCCGACGCCGGTCGCCAAGAGCATCTGCGCGGTGCTCTCGGACTGGCTGCCCGCCACCACGGGCTCGATGGTCATGGTCGACGGCGGAGTCCACGCCACCGGTCAATAGCACCACCGGTCCTGCTTCGAAGGCCGCCACGCCACCGGGCGCGGCGGCCTTCGCCGTGTGGGGCAACCACGACCCGGTCCTGCGTGGGGGCGGC
Source organism: Prauserella cavernicola (assembly GCF_016595675.1). Lineage (GTDB taxonomy): Bacteria > Actinomycetota > Actinomycetes > Mycobacteriales > Pseudonocardiaceae > Prauserella_A > Prauserella_A cavernicola. Next base: position 238,814 of record NZ_JAENJH010000001.1, read on the forward strand.
CACAGCGGGAAGATGAACCTCGTGAACTACGACGCGCTGCTGTGGTTGTCCTTCGGCGGGCCGGAGGGGCCCGATGACGTCCTGCCCTTCCTCGAGAACGTCACCAGGGGCCGGGGCGTGCCTCCCGAGCGGCTCGCCGAGGTCGCCGAGCACTACCAGCACTTCGGTGGCGTGTCGCCGATCAACCGGCTCAACCTCGAGGCCATCGCGGCGGTCGAGAAGGAACTCGCCGCGCAGGGCGTCGACCTGCCCGTGTACTTCGGCAACCGCAACTGGCACCCGATGGCCGAGGACACGCTCGCGCGCATGAGCGCCGACGGCGTGCGCCGCGCGCTCGTGTTCCCGACCAGTGCCTACGGCGGCTACTCGGCGTGCCGTCAGTACGACGAGGACATCGAGCGCGCCCGCGCCGCGGTGGGCGAGGACGCGCCGGAACTCGTGAAGCTGCGGCAGTTCTTCGACCATCCGTTGTTCGTGCGCTCCTTCGCCGACGCGGTGCGCGCCGCGCACGCGGAGCTCGGCGACGTCGAGGGCACGCGCACGGTGTTCACCGCGCACTCGGTGCCACTCTCGGCCGACGCCGCGGCGGGACCGCCCTCCGAGGGCGGCAACCGCTACTCGCGCCAGGTGGCCGAGGCGGCCCGGCTCGTCGCTGCCGAGGCCGGCGTCGGCGAGTTCGACGTGGTCTGGCAGTCCCGTTCGGGCCCGCCGCGGGTGCCGTGGCTGGAGCCCGACATCGTCGACCACCTCGACACGGTGCACGCCCAGGGCGTCACTTCGGTGGTCGTGTGCCCGATCGGGTTCGTCTCCGACCACCTCGAGGTGATCTGGGACCTCGACAACGAGGCCGCCGAGCGGGCGGGGGAGCTCGGCATGGGCTTCGCCCGCGCCGCCACGCCCAACGCGGACCCGCGCTTCGCCGAACTGGTGGTGGAGCTGGTCACCGAGCACACCGCGAGCACGGCGCCCCGCAAGCTGTCGGACTTCCCGGCCGCGGGGTGCACCGTCAACGGCGCCCCGTGCGCGGTGCGGTGCTGCGAGCCCGTCACGCGGCCCGCGTCCCGAACCAGCTAGGGAATTTCTAGGAGCGGTTGGCCTGGTCGGCGAAGACGCGGACGGCCTCGTTCACGGCGGCGCAGCGCGCGGTGCGCACGGCCTCGGTGAGGGGCCGCAGCGCGTCGGCCCTGCGGGTGGCCGCCGAGGCCGACAGCGCCCCGCCGGGTTCGTCGGCGTGCGCCAGCGCGAGGATCGCGCCGATCTCCTCGGCGCGTTGCAGCACGCGCAGCGCGCGGCCGGGGGTGCCCGGCGGCCAGTCGGGCGCGGGCCGCGCGCGCAGCTTTGCCGACAGCTCTTCCCGCACGCCGGGCCGTTCGCTGGCGACGTCGAGCGACTGCAGGGCACCGGCGCTGTCGCGGATGGCGTCGGTGAGGCCGTGCTCGGCTTCGGCGATCCCGACGTGGGCGACCGGTGCGTCGGTGGCGACGGCGTGCACGGTCCAGCGCATCAGTCCCTCGGCGATCGCCTGCGGCACCACGCCGTAGCCCAGGCCGGGGAAGACGACGGCCTCGCCGGTGTGCAGGGCGGCATCGGTGAACGGGCCGCCTCCACCGAGGCCCCGCACGTCACCGGGAATGGGCAGGACGAGCCGCGCGTCGACGGCGCCGAGCTTGCGCAGCGAGGCGAGCAGCTGGGCGGGGTTCGCGGGAAAGCTTCCCGTCACGGGCAGGTCGAACACCTCGGCCACGGACTGCTCGGCGGCCACCACCTCGTGCGCCTCGCCCCACGCCAGCAGCGCGTCGAGGGCGTTGTCGGAGGCGGCGGCGCCGTGCAGCCACGCCGAGGACCAGACGGCAAGGGTCGCACTGGGACAACACACAGAGATCGAGAGTACCCGGGGCTGGAGCTGCTCCACGTCGACGGCAGGTGTGACCCGGCAGTAGCGTCGGTAGGCGTGACCCAGTCTCCACCCGAAGGCCTGCCCCGCACCGCAGGTGAGCTGCGCTCGGCCGGACACGAGCCGCGCGGCATCAAGACCGAGATCCACGACAATCTGCTGGCGGCCCTGCGCGACGGTACCGATCCGTGGCCGGGCATCGTCGGCTTCGATCGCACCGTGCTGCCCCAGCTCGAACGCGCGCTGCTCGCCGGGCACGACGTGGTGCTGCTCGGCGAGCGCGGTCAGGGCAAGACCCGGCTGCTGCGGACGCTGGCGGGCCTGCTCGACGAGTGGACGCCTGTGATCGAGGGTTCCGAGCTGGCCGAGCACCCGTTGCGGCCGATTACGCCCGCCTCGCAGCGCCGCGCCGCCGAGCTCGGCGACGACCTGCCCGTCGCCTGGTTGCACCGCAGCAGGCGCTACACCGAGAAGCTCGCCACGCCGGACACGTCGGTCGGCGACCTCATCGGCGACGTCGACCCGGTGAAGGTCGCCGAGGGCCGCAGCCTCGGTGACCCCGAGACCATCCACTTCGGGCTCGTGCCGCGCGCCCACCGCGGCGTCGTGGCGATCAACGAGCTGCCCGACCTCGCCGAGCGAATCCAGGTGGCGCTGCTCAACGTCATGGAGGAGCGCGACATCCAGGTCCGCGGCTACACGCTGCGCCTGCCGCTGGACGTCCTGCTGGTCGCCACGGCCAACCCCGAGGACTACACGAACCGCGGGCGGATCATCACGCCGCTCAAGGACCGCTTCGGGGCCGAGATCCGCACGCACTACCCGCTGGAGCTCGCCGCCGAGGTCGGTGTGGTCAAGCAGGAGGCGCGGCTGGTGGCCGAGGTGGGCGACCCGTTGCTGGAGGTGCTGGCGCGCTTCGTCCGGAACCTGCGCGAGTCCAGCGTCGTCGACCAGCGCTCGGGTGTCTCGGCCCGGTTCGCGGTGGCCGCGGCCGAAACGGTCGCCGCCGCGGCGCTGCGCCGGTCGGCGCTGACGGGCGAGCGCCCCGCCGTGGCCAGGCCGGTGGACCTCGACGCCGTGCCCGCCGTGTTGCGCGGCAAGATCGAGTTCGAGCCGGGGGAGGAGGGGCGCGAGACCGACCACCTCGTGCACCTGCTGCGGCTCGCGGTCGCCGAGACGGCCCGTGACCGCTTCGCCGGGCTCGACCTGCGCCCGCTCTCCGAGGCCGTCGCCGACGGGCACCTGGTGGCCACCGGCGAGCGCGTGCCAGGCAAGGACCTGCTCTCCGCGCTGCCGGAGCTGCCCGTGCTGCACGAGGTCGCCCAGCGCGCCGGGGTGTCCTCCGACGACGCGCCCGGCCGCATCGCCTCGGCGGTGGAACTCGCCCTCGAGTCGCTGTACCTCGCGCGCAGGCTCGCGAAGGACGCGGGGGAGACCACGACGGTGTACGGGCCATGACCGCCCCGCTGCCGGACAACTACGCGTACGGGCCGTACCACGACGGACCGGACCCGCTCGCGCCGCCGGTTGACCTGCGCGACGCGATGGACGAGATCGGCCGCGACGTCATGGCGGGCGCCTCGCCCCGTTCGGCGCTGGAGGAGCTGCTGCGCCGCGGCACGCCCCGCACCGCCGGTCTGGACGAGCTCACACGGCGCGTCTGGCAGCGGCGCGCGGAGATCCAGCGGCGCCATCGGCTCGACGGCACCCTGCAGGAGGTGCGGCGCCTGCTCGACGACGCCGTCGAGGCGGAACGCCGGGCGCTGTTTCCCGACCCGTCCGACGACGCGCGGTTCCGGGAGGCGCAGCTGGACGCGCTGCCGTCGGGCACCGCGGCGGCCGTGAGCGAGCTCGCCGACTACGAGTGGACCTCCGAGACCGGGCGGGACAACTACGAGCGGATCCGTGAGCTGCTCGGCCAGGAGCTGCTGGACTCGCGCTTCGAGGGCATGAAGGACGCGCTGCGCTCCACGAGCCCGGAGGACGTCGAGCGCGTCAACCAGATGCTGTCCGACCTCAACGCGCTGCTCTCGGCGCGCGCCCAGGGCTTTTCCGACATCGACGAACGCTTCGCGGAGTTCATGCGCAGGCACGGCGAGTTATTCCCGGAGAACCCGCGCGACGTCGACGAGCTGATCGACGTGCTCGCGGCGAGGGCCGCGGCCGCGCAGCGGATGCTCAACTCGATGTCCGCGGAGCAGCGGGCCGAGCTGGCCCAGCTGTCGCAGCAGGCGTTCGGCGACCCCCGGCTCGCGCAGCAACTGTCCACACTGGATCAGAACCTGCGCGGTCTGCGGCCGGGCGAGGACTGGACGTCCTCGGCGCGCTTCCGGGGCGAGGACCCGCTGGGCCTGGGCGAGGGCGTGCGGGCGATGACCGACCTCGCGGACCTGGACGCGCTCGCCGAGCAGCTCTCGCAGTCCTACCCGGGCGCGCGGCTGGAGGACATCGACCTCGAGGCGCTGGAACGTCAGCTCGGCGGCGACGCGGGTGTGGACGCGCGCAGGCTCGGCGAGCTGGAACGGGAACTGCGCGAGCAGGGACTGTTCGAGCGGGCGCCCGACGGGACGTTGCGCCTGTCGCCCAAGGCGTTGCGGCGGCTCGGCGAGACCGCGCTGGCCGACGTCGTGCGCGCGTTGCGCGGCCGCGGCGGCGAGCGGGAGACGACCTCGGCGGGTGCCGCGGGGGAGCCGGACGGCTCGACGCGGCACTGGCGCTTCGGGGACACGCAGCCGTGGGCGGTGTCGCGCACCGTGCGCAACGCCGTGCTGCGCACGGCCGCGAGCGGGCACTCCGGCGCGGTGCGGCTCGACGTCTCCGACGTGGAGGTGGTGGAGACCGAGCATCGCTCGCGTGCCGCCGTGGCCCTGTGCGTGGACACGTCGTGGTCGATGGTGCAGGAGGACCGGTGGCTGCCGATGAAGCGCACCGCGCTGGCGCTGCACCAGCTGATCTCCACCCGCTTCCGCAACGATGCCCTGCAGCTGATCACCTTCGGTCGCTACGCCGCGCCGGTGGAGCTCGCCGAGCTGGTGGGCCTGGAGGGTGCGTGGGAGCAGGGCACCAACGCCCACCACGCGCTGCTGCTGGCCGGCAGGCACCTGCGCAGGCACCCGGACGCCCAGCCCGTGGTGCTGATGGTGACCGACGGCGAGCCGACCGCGCACCTGGAACCCGACGGCATGGCCGAGTTCGACTACCCGCCGAGCCCGCGCACCCTGCTCAAGACACTGTCCGAAGTGGACAGGCTTGCCAAGCTCGGTACGGCCCTGTCGGTGTTCCGGCTCGGCGACGACCCGCGCCTGGGGGCGTTCGTCGACCTGCTGGCCCGCCGCGCGGGCGGGCGCGTGCTCGCGCCGGACCTCGACGGTCTCGGCGCCGCCGTGGTGGGGGACTACCTCCGCAACCGTCGCTAGCCCCGCGGTGCCCAAGGTGCCCGACTGCCTGCGGTGAAGGGCACCTTTACTGCATTGAACGCAGTAAAGGTGCCCTTCACCGCAATGGGCTCAGGAGGGCCGGACGTCGCGTTGGAGTTCGACGTCGGCCACGCCCGGCACGTCCTGCAGGGCGGCTAGGGCCGCAGGCTCCACGGAACCGGTGACGGTGCCGAGCAGCTCCTGCACGTCCTCGACGGCCATCCCGGCATCCCGCAGGTGCGACACCACGTCGTCCAGCGCGGCGAGTTGTTCGTCGGTCACCGACACGATCACCCGGGTCATGGGGCACCTCCCATCCACCGTCGGACGCGGAGGTCAGGGAGCCTGCACGAGTCCCGCGCCGACATCCGTCGAGGCTACCGGCAATCGGCGCGCGGACTGGCCCAGCCGGGCCCACAGTTCCCACCCGCGCGCCCCGTTCGCCTGCGCCAGCAGCGCCGCCACACCCGCCACGTGCGGTGTCGCCATGCTCGTCCCGCTGATCGTGGTGTAGCGATCGGGCATCGTCCAGCTGGAGTAGACGTCCACTCCCGGCCCCGCGAGGTCCACCGAGTTGTGCGGTTCGACGGTGCCGCAGGAGAAGCCGGCGACGGCCCCCTTCGCGTCGATCGCGCCCACAGCGAGGATCGACGGGCAGTTCGCGGGGTGCCCGACGGGTGCGATGTGACCGCTCGCGCGCTCGCTCTCGTTGCCCGCCGCCGCGACGATGAGCGTGCCCTGCCGCAGCGCGCGCGAGGCGACGGTCTCGAAAATTCGCGAGTGCGGGTCGCCGGGTCGCGTGGCCGCGCCCAGCGACATCGACACCACGGCGCACCGGTTGCTGATCGCCCACTGGAGCCCGGCGAGGATGCCGCCGTCGGTGCCGGACCCGGAGTTGCCGAGCACCTTGCCCGCGTAGATCTCGGCCCCGTGGGCGAGGCCGTAGCCGGGACCGGTCTCCGGCGTGCGCGGCCCGCACGCGGTGCCGATGCAGTGGGTGCCGTGGCCGTGCTCGTCGTCCACGGTCTCGCCGTCTACGAACGAGTTGGTGACCAGCGTCCGCCCGGCCAGGTCGGGGTGCGCCACGACGACGCCCGTGTCGAGCACGGCGACGCGGACGCCCGCGCCGGTCGCCGTGCTGTCCGGGGCGCCGACCGCCCGCAGGCCCCACGTGTAGGCCGTCTCGTCGACCTCGGCGGTCTGGACGGCGGGTGCGGTGTAGGCGTGCACGGTGCGTTCGGGTTCCACGAGCGCGAGGGGGCCGCGCTCGCCCGCCGCGCGGGTGAGCGCGTCGGCCTGGTCTGCCGCCGCCGTGACCACCGCCACGCCCAGGTCGTGCAGCAGCATCCCGTCCGGTGCGCTGAGCAGATTCACCGCCGTGGTGCCGAGCACGTCCGCGGTGCTCGCCGGGCGCAACCCGGCGACCCGTTCGAAGGTGCTCACCGCGGCGGCCGCGGAGTCTTCTTCGAGGAGTACGAGATACCGTCTAGGTCCACCATCGACGCCATTGGTCATGGCCGTCACCTTTTTCGGTTGGGGGATGGGGAAACCCCCTGATGTTACGAGTCAGGTACGAGGCGTGACAACGATCCTGGCGCCGTGTCCCGGGACCATCGTGATGTTGCGGGCTCTGGCCGGTTCGGGCCGCAGCCGAGCGGGCGTGAGATGGAACCGGGACAGCACCGCCTCGAGCACGATCGTGGCCTCCAGCAACGAGAATCCGGCCCCCAGACAGCGGCGGACGCCACCGCCGAACGGGAACCAGGTCCCGGTGGGCGGGCCGTCGCCGAGGAAGCGTTCGGGGCGGAACGCGGACGGGTCGTCGTGGTGGGCGGGATCGCCCTGCACGAGCGTGATCGAGGGCATCACCGTGTGGCCCTTCGGAATGCGGTAGCCGCCGACCTCGATGTCGCGGGTGAGCTTGCGGGCGACCTCGGAGATCACCGGGTGCAGCCGCATCGACTCCTTCGCCACGGCCTCGAGGTACTTCTCGTCGCCGTCGTCGGCGGCTGTGGTGGCGGCGGCCAGCTGTGCCGGGTCGCGCGTCAGCTCGTGGAACGCCCATGCCAGCGCGGTCGCCGTGGTCTCGTGCCCGGCGAGCAGCAGCGTGACCAGCTGGTCGCGCAGCTCGGCGTCGGTGAGCCCGTCGCCGGTGCCCTCGCCGACGGCCAGCAGCCGGGACAGCACGTCGTGACGCTCACCGAGGTCGTCGGCGAGCCGGCGTTCGGCGATCTCGGCGTAGAGCAGCGCGTCGACGCGGCGCTGGGCGTGTGCGTAGCGCTTCCACGGCCCGTAGCGCTGGAGTTTCGGGTTGTGCCAGCCGAGCAGGTCTACCGGACCGACGTCGACGATGCGCCCCAGCAACGTGCGCAGCTCGTCGAGCCGCTCACCCTCGGAGACGCCGAACACGACGCGCAGGATGATCTCCAGCGTCAGTACCTGCATGCGGCCGTGCGAGGAGAACGGGGTACCCGCGGGCCAGCGCCGCACCTCCCGCTCGGTCAGCTCGCTCACGAGCCCGCGGTAGCCGCGCAGCGCGGCGCCGTTGAACGCGGGCATCAGGAGCTTGCGGGCCCGCAGGTGCACGTCCTCGTCGGTGAGCAGCACCGAGTGCTCGCCCATGGCGGGCTTGAGGATCACGTTGCCCTCGCCCGCGTGGAAGACCGACGTGGGGCCGGCGAAGACGGCGCGGATGTGCTCGACGTCGGCGAGCTGGACGACCTGGCGCTCCGGGTAGATCCGCAGCCGCACCACGTCGCCGTAACGGCGGCGCAGCCGCGGCAGCCAGCGGTGCCGGTAGGAGCCGAACAGCATCGTCTGCAGCGCCAGCGGCAGGCGTGGCCCCGGCGGCGGGGCGGTGGCGGTGAGGTCGTCGACTCCCACGCCGGGCGTCGTGGCTTCGGTCGTCACAGGGGTGCTCCTTCGCCGGTGTGCTCCCGACCGATTTATACGCCCGTATAGATCGGGTGTCCAGCGTCACCGCGCCTCCCGGGTACGCTGCGGTCGTGGGCCATCGGCAGGACCTCCTCGCGGCCGCGCGCACGCTGCTCGAGGACAAGGGCTACGCGCACATCACCACGCGCGACCTCGTGGCCGCCTCCGGCACCAACCTCGCGTCCATCGGCTACCACTTCGGATCCAAGGCCGGACTGCTCAACGCGGCGATCGGCGAGGTCTTCGAGGAGTGGACCAGTCAGCTCGCCGACCTCGCCATGGCCGACCCGTCGGCCTCGCCCGTCGAGCGCGGCCACGTCACGTGGGCGGCGCTGTTGCGCAGTCTGGAGAGCAAGCGCAAGCTGCTGCTCTCCTACGTCGAGGCGCTGGCGCAGGCCGAGCGCACCCCCGACCTGCGTACCCAGTTCGCCGAGCAGTACCGCCGCTGCCGCGAGCGGGTGGCGGGACTCGTGGCCGAGTCGCTCGGTGACGGCAGCCGGCCCGACGACCCACGCTGCCGCGCTGTGGCGAGCTTCGTGATCGCGATCTGCGACGGCCTGGCCGTGCAGTGGCTGCTCGATCCCGACGCGGCGCCCACCGCGGAGGAGCTGCTCGCCGGACTCGGCGCGACGTGGTCGGCATCGTTCCCACCAGGCGGGAAAGCAGGCGACGTTTCCGCTTAGTGTTGGGGTATGCAGACTTGGTCATCGGTAGCCGTGCCCCGTATCCCCGGAACCGCCCGCCCGTTGCGGCTCCACGACACCGCGGCCGGTCAGCTGCGGCCCACGGCCCCCGGTCCGGTCGCGCGCATGTATGTCTGCGGCATCACGCCCTACGACGCGACGCACCTGGGGCACGCCGCGACGTATCTGGCCTTCGACCTCGTCCACCGGCTGTGGCTCGACGCGGGCCACGAGGTGCACTACGTCCAGAACGTCACCGACATCGACGACCCGCTCCTGGAGCGCGCCGAGCGCGACCAGGACGACTGGGTGGTGCTCGGAATGCGGGAGACCGCGCTGTTCCGCGAGGACATGGAGGCGCTGCGGGTGCTGCCGCCGCGCGACTTCGTGGGTGCGGTGGAGACCATCCCCGAGATCATCGAGGTGATCGGCAAGCTGCTCGCCAGCGGAGCCGCCTACCGGGCCGACGACCCGGAGTACCCCGACGTCTACTTCGACCACGCGGCCACGGGCCACTTCGGCTACGAGTCCCACTACGACGCCGAGACCATGGCCCGGTTCTTCGCCGAACGCGGCGGCGACCCGGACCGGCCCGGCAAGCGCGACCCGCTCGACGCGCTGCTGTGGCGCATGGCGCGGCCGGGCGAGCCGTCGTGGGAGTCCGAGCTCGGCGAGGGCAGGCCCGGCTGGCACATCGAGTGCAGCGCGATCGCGCTCAACCGGCTCGGCGTCGGGTTCGACGTGCAGGGCGGTGGCTCCGACCTCGCCTTCCCGCACCACGAGTACAGCGCCGCGCACGCCGAGGCACTGGTCGGTGAGCACCCGTTCGCGCGCCACTACGTGCACGCCGGGATGATCGGCCTCGACGGCGCGAAGATGTCGAAGTCCAAGGGCAACCTCGTGTTCGTGTCGCGGTTGCGCGCCGACGGCGTGGACCCCGCGGCGATCAGGCTCGCCCTGTTCGCCGGTCACTACCGCGACGACCGGGCCTGGACCGACGCGCTGCTCGCCGAGGCGCGGGAGCGGCTCGCCCGGTGGCGCGAGGCCGCCGCGCTGGAGGCGGGACCGGACGCGGGGAGCGCCATCGCCCGCCTGCGCGACCATCTCGCCGACGACCTCGACACCCCGAGGGCACTGGCCGCCGTCGACGCGTGGGCGAGTGAGGCGCTGACCCGCCAGGGCGGTGACGCCGAGGCCCCCGGCCAGATCCGCGCCGCGGTGGACGCGCTCCTGGGCGTGGCCCTCTAGCCACGAACCGAGGCCCTCTTCGCCAGCTCCGAAGGGGGGTCTCGCTCGTCACAGCGCCAGTTCGGTGCCGTCCCAGCCGCGGCGCAGCCACCGGTCGTGCGAGGCGAGGACCACCGCGCCCGGCGCTCCGCCGAGTGCCTCGGTCAGCTCCTCGGCGAGCGTGAGCGACAGGTGGTTGGTCGGCTCGTCCAGCAGCAGCACGTGCGGTGGGTCGGTCAGCAGCAACGCGAGCGCGAGCCGCCTGCGCTGACCCACCGACAACCTGCCCACCCGGCGGTCGACGTCCCTCGGGGCGACGAGCCCGAGCGACGACAGCGCGGGCGCGTCCTCGCGGGCCGCCGCCGCGTAGAGCTCGCGCGGCGTGCGCTCGGGATCGGCGAACGACACGTCCTGCTCCAGTAACCCCACGCGGACGCCACGTGCCCGGTGCACGTCGCCGCCCGCCGGGCTGAGCCTGCCCGCCAGCACGGCCAGCAGCGTCGACTTCCCGGCACCGTTGGCCCCGCTGACGAGCAGCCGCGCCGAGGTGCCCACGTCGAGCTCGGCGAGCCGCAGCCTGCCCGGCACGTCGAGGTCCCGCACCGACAGGAGCCGGTCGGCCGGCGGGGCTCCGGTGAGCGTGCCCGCGAACCGCAACGGCTTCGGCGGCTTGCGGACCTGGTCCCGTTCCAGTTCCTCGAGCCGCTGCTGAGCGTTGCGCACCCGCCGTGAGATCTGCTTCTGCACGCGGCCGGTCTTGAAGTCGTAGGCCATCTTCGCGTTGTCCCGGGGGCCCCGGTTGTGGTTGATGTCGCGGGCCGTCACCGCGACCGAGTGCCGTAGCTGTGCCAGTTCGTCCTGCTCCTCGGCGTGCCTTTGCTCCCAGCGGGCGCGTTCGGTGCGTTTGGCCTCCAGGTAGTCGGCGTAGTTCCCGCCGTAGCGCACCGGCCCGCCCAGCGCCGGATCCAGGTCGACGATGTCGGTGCACACCGCGGCGAGGAAGACCCGGTCGTGCGAGGACAGCACCACGATTCCCGAGTGGGCCGCGAGGTGGCGTTCGAGGAACTCCATCGCCGCGTCGTCGAGGTGGTTGGTGGGCTCGTCCAGCAACAGCGTCCGCGGATTGCGTACCAGCAGTGCCGCGAGCGCGAGCCGGGACCGCTGCCCGCCGGAGAGCCGCCCGAGCGGGCGCTCGGGTTCGATCGCGGCGAGCCCGAGCCCGGCGCACACCAGTTTTGCGCGCCGGTCGGCGTCCCACAGGTCGTGGGCCTGCGCCCACTCCAGCACCCGGCCGTACTCCTCGAGCGTCTCCGTGTCACCGGGCTCCGCGGCGAGCCGTTCGCTCAGCTCGTCGAGCCGGGCGGCGGCGACGCGAATCTCGGCGAGCGCGTCGTCGAGCACGTCGGCGACGGTCGCGGTGTCCGGGAACGGCAGCTCCTGACGCAGGAACCCGAGGTCGCCGCCACCCTCGACCGTGCCGGCCTTGGGCTCCTCGAGCCCGGCGAGCAGCCGCAGCAGCGTGGACTTGCCGACGCCGTTCTCGCCGACCAGGCCCAGCCGCTGGCCCGCGCCGGCGGTGAGATCGAGGCCCGTGAAGACGACGCGGTCGGCGTAGGCGAAGGCGACGTCGCGGGCGCGCAGGGAAAGAACCGAAGACATGAGGCAACACCAGCCCTGAGCAAAGAAGGGATCACCCGCCGGGCGGGGGCCTCGGGCGCGGGTGAGGGCGGTGGTCAGCTCTTCATGATGCGGTCAGGGTAACCACGCGGCGGCGGAGCGCGCCACCGAATTACCGGCGTTCGGCGACGTTGACCGAGCCCGGCGCTCGTGTCAATCTGAAGGAACTCTTGCGAAAGGATTCTTTCAGATGACCGAGCCGCCACCGAGGCGTCACGTCCACGACGCCGAACTCCTGCGCGCGCTCGCCCACCCGCTGCGGGTCGAACTGCTCGGACACCTGCTCTCGGTCGGCGGTGGCACGGCCACCGAGTGTGCGAGCGCTGTGGGTTCGACGGCGTCCAACTGCAGCTGGCATCTGCGTCAGCTCGAACGGTTCGGGCTGGTCGAACGGAGCGAGGGCGGCAACAGTCGCGAGCGGCCCTGGCGCGCCACGGCCGTCGGGCTCGACTTCGGCAGGCTCGACGACGACCCCGCCACCCGCGCCGCGCAGCTCGGCGTGCTGGGTGCGAGCCTGGCCGAGGAGGACCTGCTGACCCAGCGGTTCCTGGACACCGTCGGCGAACAGCCGTCGCACTGGCGCGACGCGGCGGTGCTCAACGGCTACTCGCTGCGGATCACTCCGGACGAGCTCACAGCGCTCACGGACGCCGTGGACCGGCTGATCCGGCCCTATGTCAGTGCTATCCGTGCCGACGCCCCCGACGACGCGCGCGTGGTCCACGCCGGGCTGCGTGCGTTCCTGCGGCTCGATGCGCAGGGCAGGCCGAGCGCGTGAGCACAGTGCGGTGGCGGGGTGGTTTCGGGCGGCTGTGGCTCGCCGCATTCTGTTCCGAGACCGCCGAGTGGATGCTGCAGGTCGCACTGCCGCTGCACGTCTACGCCGTCACCGGCTCGGCCGCCTCGACCGCCGCCACCATGGTGCTCGGGCTGCTACCCGCGGTGGTGCTCAGCCCGGTGGCCGGGTTGCTCGCGGACCGGCTGGACCGGAGGCTCGTCGCCTGTCTCGCGTGTGCGGGGCAGGCCGTGGTGGCGCTGCCGTTGCTCGAGGGCGGCTCGCTGGCGGTGGTGTACGTGGTGATGGGCGCGCAGGCCGCGCTCGCCGCGATCGTCGAACCCGTGCGCACCGCGCTCGTGCCCCAACTGGTCGGCGATGACGCGGTCACCGCCGCGAACGGGATGCTCGGTGTCAACGCCAACCTCGCACGGCTCGCCGGCGCGTGGCTGGGTGGAGTGTTGCTCGCCCTCGGCGGTCTTGTCCCCGTGGTGGTCGGTGCCGCGGGGGCGCTCGTGGCCGCCGCCTGCCTGCTCGCGGCGCCGTTCGGCGGGGTGAGCCGGGTGCCCGAGGCGGCCGGGAGACGGGGGCTGGTGCGTGACTGGCTCGCCGGACTGGCCGAGTTCCGCCGCGACCGCGCGCTGCGGGTCACCGCGGTCGTGCTCGCGTTCGTGTCCACCGCGCAGGGCATGTTCGTGGTGCTGTTCGTTGTGTTCGTCACCGACGTGCTCGGCGGCAGCGAGGCCGACGTCGGACTGCTGCGCGGCGTCCAGGCGCTGGGCGGGCTCGCCGCCGGGCTCGTGCTGGCGACGCTCGCCCGCCGCGCGGCGCCGGGAAAGCTGTTCGCGTGGGGCGCACTGACACTCGGGATCTGCTCGGCCGTGATCTGGAACGGCCCCCACGTCACCACGGTGCTCGGCGTCTACGTGGGGTTGTTCGCGGTCGTCGGGTTCCCGGGGGTGCTCTCCGGCGCCGGTTCCCAGGCCGTGCTGCAGACCGCCACCGCGCCCGAGCTGACCGGCCGGGTGCTGAGCACGGCCTTCGCGGGCACCGCGGCGTTCACCGCGCTGGGCATGCTGCTCGCCGGAGCGCTCACCGGTGTGGTCGGACTGCCGGTGCTGCTCGACGCGCAGGCCGCGCTGCACATCACGGGCGGACTGGTTGCGCTCGCGGGATACGGTGGTCGGCGTGCCCAATCTGTACGCAACGAGCGACCTGCACGTCACACACCAGGGCAACGCGGAGTTCGTCGACGAGATCCAGCCGGAGTCGTCCCAGGACTGGCTGCTGGTCGCCGGGGACGTGGGGGAGCGGCTGTCGGCGGTGATCGACACGCTGGCCCGGCTGCGTGAGCGGTTCGCGACCGTGGTGTGGGTGCCCGGCAACCACGAGCTGTGGACCACGGCCAAGGACCCCGACCAGGTCCGCGGCGAAGCGCGCTACGACGAGCTCGTACGCCGGTGCCGCGAGGTCGGCGTGTTCACCCCGGAGGACGAGTTCCCCGTCTGGCCCTACGGCGAGCGCCCGCTGACGATCGCGCCGCTGTTCCTGCTCTACGACTACAGCTGGCGCACCCCGGCCGCGCACGGTCAGCCCCTCGACGTCGCCATGGCGCAGGCCCGCGAGGCCGGTGTGGTGTGCACCGACGAGTTCCTGCTGCACCACGAGCCCTACCCGAGCCGCTCGGCGTGGTGCGCGCGGCGGCTCGAGCTCAGCGAGAAGCGGCTCGAGGCCATTCCGGGCGGGCACGGCACGATCCTCATGTCGCACTGGCCGCTGCACCGGCATCCCACCGAGCCGCTGCACTACCCGGAGTTCGCGATGTGGTGCGGTACCGAGGAGACCGCGGACTGGCACGTGCGCTACCGCGCCGAGGTCGCGGTGTACGGCCACCTGCACATCCCGCGCACCACGCGCCGCGACGGCGTGCGGTTCGAGGAGGTCTCGCTCGGCTATCCGCGCGAGTGGCGCAAGCGGGCGCGCGGCCCCGTGCCCGTGCGGATCATTCTCGGGAATGGTTTCGCCTGAGCACCACCGTCAACGGCGTCACGAGCACCAGCAGCGCGGCGGGCAGCCCGAAACCCAGTACCGCGTCGTGGTGGTAGGGCGCCGTGAACGCCGCCGGGGCCACCGCCATGCCGACGAAGCGCATCGCCTGCACCACCGAGATCGCCCCGCCGCGCCCGCGCTCCTCACCGGAGAGCACGCTCGAGTTGACCGCCACCATGATCAGCTGACCGCAGAAGCCACCGACCGCCCAGCACGCCGCCGCCACCGGCAGCGAGCCGGTCACCCCGATCGCCCCGATCAGCACGGCGCCACCGGTCAGGCCGGCCAGCGCCGATGGTCTCGGGCCGAAGCGGTCGTACACCCCGCCCACGAGCCGTGCGGTGACGATGCCCGCGACGCCGAAGCCGGTCAGTACCAGACCTCGCAGCCCTGAGGACAGCCCGAAGCCGTCCTCCAGCCGGAAGGCCACCAGGAACGACACTCCCGACAGGCACGCCCACCCGACCATGCCGACCAGGCCAGGCAGGACGACGGAGCGGCGCCACGCGTCGCGCAGCCGGGTCGGCCGGGCGCGGTCGGCGGCGCGGTCGGGCGGTAGCGGGCAGGCCGCGAGCACCACGGCGATCACGGCGATGCCCGCGAAGGCCCAGCGCCACGTCGCCTCGGCCGCGAGCCCGCCCGCCAGTGGCGCCGACGTCTGGCCCACGGCCTGCATCGCGCCGAACAGGCCCAGCGCCCTGCCGAGCCGGTCCGGGGGAGTGCCCGCCGCGAGCTTGGCCATCAGCAGCGGCAGGGTGAAGGCGTTGGCGCTGCCCTGCACGCCCCGGCTCACCTGGAAGAGCCAGAACCACGGCGCCACCGCCGAGAGCACCGCCGCCACGGCGTAGACCACGTACGCGAGCCGGATGGTCCGGCCCTGGCCCCAGCGCTCGCCGAGCGTGCCCGACACCAGCATCAACGCGGCGAAGGGCACCAGGTAGGCCGTTAGCGACGCCGCGGCCGCGGTGGCCGACACCCCGAAGCTCGCCCCGATCTCGGGCAGGATGGCGGCCACCACCCCGCCGCCGAACGGCCCGAGCAGTGCGCCGACGTAGAGCGAGCCCCTGGTGAGGCGGGCCCGGCCGGCCGGGCCGGTCAGCGACCCGAGGAGCCGGGCCCGTCGGGCCTGCGGCGCCGCAGGTAGCGCTCGAACTCGGCGGCGATCCGGTCGCCGCTGCCCTCGTCGACGGTGATCTCGGAGTCACCCTTCTCCTCGAGGGTGCGCACGTAGTCGCTGATCTCCTCGTCCTCGTCGGCCATCTCGGAGACCGTGCGCTGCCACTCCTCGGCCTGCTCCGGCAGCGCCCCCAGCGGGATGCCGACGTCGAGGATGTCCTCCAGCTTGTGCAGCAGCGCCAGCGTCGCCTTGGGCGAGGGCGGGTGCGACACGTAGTGCGGCACGGCGGCCCAGACCGACACGGCGGGGATGCCCGACTGCACGCACAGGTCCTGCAGGACGCCGGTGATGCCCGTGGGGCCCTGGTAGCGGCTGCGTTCGAGGCCGAAGCGACTGGCGGCCTCCGCGTCGTAGGCCGTTCCGGTGACCGGAACCGGCCTGGTGTGCGCGGTGTCGGCCAGTAGCGCCCCGAGCGTGACGACCACCGACACCTCGAGCTGCTCGATGTGCTCGAGTAACTCGGCGCAGAACGCTCGCCAGCGCATGTTCGGCTCTGGTCCTTGCACCAGCACGATGTCGCGGTCGAGGCCCTCGGGACGGCACACGGCGAGCCGGGTCGTCGGCCACTCGACCCTGCGGGTCACCCCGTCCACCATGCGGACGGTGGGCCTGCTCACCTGGAAGTCGTAGTAGTCGTCCGGGTCGAGCTCGGCCAGCGGCTTGGCGTCCCAGTTAAGCTGCAGGTGCTCGAGGGCCGTGCTCGCGGCATCCCCCGCGTCGTTCCAGCCTTCGAACGCCACCACCATCACCGGTTTCGGCTGGGGCCGGTTGTCTGTTGCTTCGTCGAAGGGCTTGCTCACACAGCCAGCCTACGGCCCGGCGGCATCCCCTGCGGACCGTGCTGGCCCGTAGGCTGTGAGCTATGCCCACCCCTGTCTCGTCGCCGCTGCTGGACGCCCTGACGTCCCGCGTCGTGGTCGCGGACGGTGCGATGGGAACCGCACTTCAGGCCCATGATCTGTCGCTCGACGACTTCGCCGGCTTGGAGGGGTGCAACGAGATCCTCAACGTCACCCGGCCGGACGTCGTGCGGGGAATCCACCGCGGCTACCTGGAGGCGGGCGCGGACGCGGTGGAGACCAATACCTTCGGCGCGAACCTCGCGAACCTGGCGGAATACGACATCGCGGACCGCATTCTCGAGCTGTCGGAGGCGGGCGCGCGGCTGGCGCGGGAGACCGCCGACGAGTTCGCCGCTCCCGGCAGGCCGCGGTTCGTGCTGGGCTCGGTCGGGCCGGGCACCAAGCTGCCGACGCTCGGGCACGCTCCGTTCACGACCCTGCGCGACGCCTATGTCGAGGAGGTCAGAGGCCTGCTCGCGGGCGGCGTCGACGCGGTGATCGTCGAGACCACCCAGGACATCCTGCAGACCAAGGCCTCGATCGTCGCGGCGCACCGGGCGATGGCGGCCGAGGGCCGCAGGGTGCCGCTGATCGCCTCGATCACCGTCGAGACCACCGGCACGATGCTGCTCGGCACCGAGGTCTCGGCGGCGCTCACGGCGCTGGAGCCGCTGGACATCGACGTGATCGGGCTGAACTGCGCCACCGGACCCGCCGAGATGAGCGAGCACCTGCGCACGCTGTCCCGGCACGCGCGCGTGCCGCTGTCGGTGATGCCGAACGCCGGGCTGCCGGAACTCGGACCGGACGGCGCCATGTACCCGCTGGGCCCCGAGGGCCTGGCGGAGGCACTGTCCGGCTTCGTGCGCGAGTTCGGGGTCGGCCTGGTGGGCGGCTGCTGCGGCACCACCGACGAGCACATCCGGCAGCTCGTCGCGGCGGTGCGGGAGCTGGAGGCCGCTCCGCGACGGCCGGAGCACGAGCACGGCGTGTCGTCGCTGTACCAGGCGGTGCCGTTCGAGCAGGACGCGAGTGTGCTGGTGATCGGCGAGCGTACCAACGCCAACGGCTCCAAGGCGTTTCGCGAGGCGATGCTGGAGGGCCGCTACACCGACTGCGTGGAGATCGCGCGTGGCCAGACCCGAGATGGCGCCCACCTGCTGGACCTCTGCGTCGACTACGTGGGCCGCGACGGTGTCGCCGACATGGCCGAGGTCGCGGGCAGGCTCGCGACGGCCTCGACCCTGCCGGTCATGCTCGACTCCACCGAGCCCGAGGTGATCAGGGCGGGCCTGGAGCGCCTCGGCGGGCGCTGCGTGGTCAACAGCGTCAACCACGAGGACGGCGACGGTCCGGGTTCGCGCTACCGCCGGATGCTGGAGCTGGTCCGCGAGCACGGCGCCGCGGTGGTCGTGATGTGCATCGACGAACAGGGCCAGGCTCGCACCGCCGAGGCGAAGGTGCGCATCGCCTCCCGCATCATCGACGACCTCACCGGCTCCTGGGGCATGGCCGTCGGCGACATCATCGTCGACTGCCTGACCTTCCCCATCTCCACCGGTCAGGAGGAGGTGCGCCGCGACGGCGTGGAGACCATCGAGGCGATCCGTGAGCTCAAGCGCCGCTACCCCGGGGTCCGCACCACGCTGGGCGTCTCCAACGTCTCGTTCGGGCTCAACCCGGCCGCGAGACAGGTGCTGAACTCGGTGTTCCTGCACGAGTGCGTGCAGGCCGGGCTCGACACGGCGATCGTGCACGCCTCGAAGATCCTGCCCATGGTCCGCATCCCGGACGAGCAGCGCGAGGTGGCGCTCGACCTGGTCCACGACCGCAGGCGCGAGGGCTACGACCCGCTACAGCGGCTGATGGAGCTCTTCGAGGGCAAGACCGCGGCGTCGTCGCGGGCCTCGCGGGCGCAGGAGCTGGCTCGGATGCCGCTGTTCGAGCGGCTCGAGCGGCGCATCGTCGACGGCGAGCGCACCGGGCTCGAGGCCGATCTCGACTTGGCGATGGGGGAGAAGCCGCCGCTGGAGATCATCAACGACACACTGCTGGCCGGTATGAAGACGGTGGGCGAGCTGTTCGGCTCCGGCCAGATGCAGCTGCCGTTCGTGCTGACCTCGGCCGAGGTGATGAAGGCGGCCGTCGCGCACCTCGAACCGCACCTGGACGGAGACGACGCCGACGGCAAGGGCCGGATCGTGCTCGCCACCGTCAAGGGCGACGTGCACGACATCGGCAAGAACCTCGTGGACATCATCCTGTCCAACAACGGCTACGACGTGGTCAACCTCGGCATCAAACAGCCCATCACCACCATCCTGGACGCCGCGCGGGAGCACGGCGCCGACGCGATCGGCATGTCCGGGCTGCTGGTGAAGTCGACGGTGATCATGAAGGAGAACCTGGAGGAGATGAACTCGCGCGGGGCCGCGGGGCAGTGGCCGGTGCTGCTCGGCGGTGCCGCGCTGACCCGCTCCTACGTGGAGAACGACCTCTCCGAGACCTACCGGGGCGACGTCCGCTACGCCCGCGACGCGTTCGAGGGCCTGCGGCTGATGGACACGATCATGGCGGGCAAACGGGGCGAGGCGCCTGCCGCCGACCCCGAGGGGGAGGCCAGGCGCGCCGAGCGCAAGGCCCGCCGCGAGCGGTCGCTGCGCATCGCCGAGGCCCGCAAGGCGCGCCGGGAGCCGGACGACGCCGGACCGCCCGCGCGCTCGGACGTCGCCACCGACGTGGCCCTGCCGACGCCGCCGTTCTGGGGGTCGCGCGTGGTCAAGGGAGTCCCCGTCGCCGACTACGTCACCTATGTGGATGAACGGGCCACGTTTCTCGGCCAGTGGGGGCTCCGGGGCGCCCGGGGCGGGTCCGGGCCGAGCTACGAGGAGCTGGTGGAGACCGAGGGCAGGCCACGCCTGCGCGCCTGGCTCGACCGGCTGGCCACCGATGGAATCCTCGCCCACGCGGCCGTGGTGTACGGCTACTTCCCCGCGGTCGCCGACGGCGAGGACGTGGTGGTGCTGGCCGAGCCGGATCCGGCGGCCGCCGAGGTGGCCAGGTTCACGTTCCCCCGCCAGCGGCGCGACCGCAGGCTCTGTCTCGCGGACTTCTACCGGCCCCGGGAGCTCGCCGAGCGGGCCGGCGAGGTGGACGTGCTGCCGTTGACGCTGGTCACGATGGGGCAGCCGATCGCGGACTACGCCACTGAGCTGTTCGCCAGGGACGCCTACCGCGACTACCTGGAGGTGCACGGCCTCGGCGTGCAGCTCACCGAGGCGCTGGCCGAGTACTGGCATCGCCGGGTCAGGCAGGAACTGCGTTTCGCCACCGGAAACCCCGTTTCCGACGAGGACCCGGCCGATGTCGAGGAATTCTTCAAACTGGGTTACCGTGGCGCCCGGTTCTCACTCGGCTACGGCGCGTGTCCCAATCTGGAAGATCGCGCGAAAATCGTCGAACTGTTGCAGCCGGAGCGAATCGGGGTCGCCCTCTCCGAGGAATTCCAGCTGCATCCTGAACAATCGACGGACGCCATTGTGGCTCACCATCCGGAAGCCAAGTACTTCAACACCTAGGAGTGAACGTGAACCGACCGTCCGCAATGGACGGACCTGCCGCCGTGCTGTGGGACATGGACGGCACCCTGGTGGACTCCGAGAAGCTGTGGGACGTCGCCCTGTACGAGGCGGCGTCGTGGCTCGGTGGCGAGCTCTCCGTGGAGCAGCGCGCCTCGCTCGTCGGGTCCAATATGGAGAGGACCACGTCCTTCCTGCTCGCGACCGCCGGCAGGGAGGTCACGCGCGCGGCCGTCGACGAGGTGTCCCAGTGGATCCGGGAGCGCACCAGCGCGCTGTTCGCCGACGAGCTTCCCTGGCGCCCCGGTGCCAGGGAAGCCCTCGTGGCGATCTCCTCGGCGGGGATCCCCTGCGCGCTCGTCACCTCGACCGAGCGCGCGCTGACCGAACTCGCGCTGAACACGATCGGCCGCGAGTTCTTCACGGTCACCGTGTGCGGCGACGAGGTGGACGGCCGGAACAAGCCACACCCCGAGCCCTACCTGCGGGCCGCGCGGTTGCTGGACGCCGACCCGGAGCGGTGTGTCGCGGTGGAGGACTCACCGGTGGGCACCGAGTCGGCGGTCGCGGCGGGCTGCACCGTGCTCGTCGTGCCCAACGACGTGCCCGTGGAGCCCGGGGTGCGGCGGGAGTTGCGATCGTCGCTCGTCGGCATCGACGAGTTCGCCGTCGCGGAGCTGCTGCCCCGCGGGGCGCGCTGACTCGGCGAGGGTCAGGGTTCGAGCCCGGAGGGGATGTCGGCCTTCTTCACACCGACGATCGCCACGTAGTACAGCGGGTCGCCCTTGATGTCGAGGCGGTGCCGGTAACGCTCCGATGAGCGCACCTCGAGCACTCCCGCCTCCTGGCAGCGGCGGATGAGCCGCGCGAAGCCGGAGGTGTCCTCGTCGCCGAGGAACCGGTCCTTGATGGTGAAGGCGATCCAGCCCCCGTCGCCGACGAGGTTGAACGCCGAGCGGAACGCGGCGGGCGGGATGTCGCCGTAGCCGAGCGCGGCCACGCACGACAGGGTGTTGAACTCGTGCCGGGCCAGTGCCGCGGTGTCCTGTTCGGACAGAGCGGTGAAGTCGAGCACGCGGTACTCGTCGTAGACCTCGGGCCGGTCCCGCAGCGCCGCGTCGCTGGCCTCGGTGAGGATGTCGACGCCGACGAGGTGCTGCGCGCCCACGGTGCGCAGCTGCTCACCCACGAGCCCGTTGCCTGCGCCCAGGTCGAGGACCCGCAGTGACGACGCGTCCACGTCGTCGGCCTGAATCTGTTCTTTCAGCAGCTTGCCGACCACGTCGGGTGACCGGCAGTCCAGCACGTCGTGGAAGAGCTGTTCGTAGAGGCCGGGAATGGAGAAGATCCGGTCGTAGTCGTGAAAGCGGATGTCGTGCCACGTGCCGTCGAGCAGGACCGAGCAGTACTCCGAGTCCTGGTCGATTCGTTCGGGATGTTCCGGCAGTCGGATCTGGAGTTTGTTGTTCATCGAAGGACCGCCGTTTTCGTGGGGTAACCTCCTGTTTGCCATATCCCACCTTTCTGTTCTCGATTCGTTCGGGGTCTCGGAATTCAGCAAAGTGGATTTCTGTGGCCAAGTCAACAGGCCACCCGCGCGACAGGCCGCCGTGACGGGCCGCTCGCCGCGGCGTCATCGGTGGATGGAAGGATTCAGTGTGTGAAGACCTTCGATGAGCTGTACGCCGAGCTTGCCGAACGCGCCCGGTCCCGTCCCGAGGGCTCGGGGACCGTCGCCGCCCTGGACGACGGAGTGCACGCGCAGGGCAAGAAGGTGCTGGAAGAGGCCGGTGAGGTCTGGATCGCGGCGGAGCACGAGTCCGATGAGCGGCTGGCCGAGGAGGTCTCCCAGTTGCTCTACCGGGTGCAGGTGCTGTTGCTGGGCCGGGGCGTCCCGCTCGAGGACGTCTACCGGTATCTGTGAGTAGGAGAGGAAAGACCATGCTGCGTGTCGCGGTGCCGAACAAGGGTGCGCTGGCAGGGCCGGCGTCCGAGATGCTCGGTGAGGCCGGGTACCGCCAGCGACATGAGCAGCGTGACCTGACCGTGCTCGACCCGGCCAACGAGGTCGAGTTCTTCTTCCTGCGGCCCAAGGACATCCCGATCTACGTCGGGTCGGGGGAGCTGGACCTGGGTATCACCGGTCGCGACCTGGCGCTGGACTCCGGCGCACCGGTGGAGGAGACGCTCGCGCTCGGTTTCGGCGGCTCCACCTTCCGCTACGCCGCGCCCGCGGGCCGCGAGTGGAAGACGGGCGACCTGCACGGCATGCGCCTGGCGACGTCCTACCCCCGGCTGGTCCGCGACGACCTGGCCAAGCAGGGGATCGAGGCCGAGGTGATCCGGCTCGACGGTGCCGTGGAGATCTCGATCCAGCTGGGCGTGGCCGACGCGATCGCCGACGTGGTGGGCTCCGGCCGCACCCTGCGCCAGCACAACCTGGTGGCTTTCGGCGACCCGATCTGCGTGTCGGAGGCCGTGCTCGTGCACCGCTCGGGCAACGGCGGACCCAAGCCGATCTCGCAGCTCGCAGCCCGGCTGCAGGGCGTGGTGTTCGCGCAGCAGTACATGATGCTCGACTACGACTGCCCGCGCACGCTGCTGGAACAGGCCATGGCGATCACGCCCGGGCTGGAGTCGCCCACCGTGGCTCCGCTCGCGCACGCCGACTGGGTCGCCGTGCGGGCGATGGTGTCGCGCAAGCAGGTCAACGCGGTCATGGACGAACTGGCCGACGTGGGCGCCCGCGCCATCCTGGCGTCGGACATCAGGTCCTGCCGGCTCTGAGCCGCTCATGCCGGGCCCGCACCGGGCCCGGCGTGGGTCAGCGCGGCCGTTGCCGCTTGGGCATCAGGTCGTAGAGCTTGCGGCGGGCGCCGTTGTCGTTGGCGGAGCGCGTGCTCGAGATCTCGGAGATGAAGTCCTCGAACACGAACTCCTGCTCGGCCACCGGCGGGGCCGGCGCGGCGGGAGCGGTCATAGTGTCGAGCACGGCGGCGATCTGGCGGAAGGCGACAGCCTGGATCGTCTCGGGTGCGAACGTGGTCACCGGCATGCCCCGCGCCGCGGCCTCGTTCATCACCACGCCCAGCGGCACGTGCGGCAGCACCGGGATGCCGAAGGTGTGCAGCTCGTCGAGCGCGGCCACCGCGTAGGCCGAGATCGGCCTCCGGTAGAGCCCCGGCACGAGCCCGAAGTAGGCGATCGGGGAACGTTCCACCATGGACTCGACGTAGCGGATCTGCTCCTGCATCAGCCGCAGCGCGCGGATGCTCGTGCGGTCGGGCTGTACGGGCACCAGGATGCCGTGGGTCGCGGCCAGCGCGTTGTTGGTGAGCACGTCCAGCGCGGGCGGGCAGTCGATGATCACGTGGTCGTAGTTGGCGAACTGGATGACCCTCGCCAGCTGCCAGCCCGGTACGCGGAACTGGTCGAGTCTGCGCACCAGGTCGAACATGCCGGGCGACGTCGGGATCACGTCGAACGCCCCGCCCGCGGCGATGTTGCTGCGGGTGTGCGGGACGACCAGTTCCTCGACCGAACCCCGCCACGTCTTGGTGAGTGCCTTCGCCAGGCTCGGCGCCTCGGCGGGCACCTCGGGCATCCCCAAGAGCTCCGTCGTGGCGTGACCCTGTGGGTCGAGGTCGATCAGCAGCACCCTGCGGCCACGCTCGGCGAGCGCGCCGGCGGCGCCGACACTGAGCGCGGTCTTGCCGACCCCGCCTTTCTGGTTGACCACCGAGGTGATCTGCACTAGCGCCAGCTCCCGGATCTCGTGGTTTGGGTGCAGGTTAGTGGATCAAGCCGGACCCTGCCCCGCGAACGGCCGACTGTCCGGCCGAGCTCGCACCAGCAGCGCCTGGGCGCCGGTCGCGACCTGCCCGTTCTCGTCGTGCAGGGCGCTCGTCGCCGTCCCGACCCCGCGCGGTCCCAGCACGGTCGCCGCGTCGAGTCCGATCCACTCGCCCTCGGGCTCGCGGTGAATGTGGACGGTGAGCTCGGAGTTGATGAACAGCCACTCGCGCATGTCGAGCAGGTTCGACGCCCCGTTGCCCGAGTCCGCCACCGCGAACAACCGCTGCAGCGGGCTCGGCTTCTCTCCGTCGACGAGCGCCACCCGCTGCCGCGCCCACACGGCGGTGGGGCCCGGCTCGACGACGCGACCGCGGATCTCGCGCCAGTCCATCGCGTTGAGGTAGCCGTCGTTCCAGTCCTCGGGCCACGGCGCCCTCGGACAGTCATCGGGCGGGGTGAGCGGCTCGGCGGCGCCGGCGGCGACCTCCGCGGTGTCGGAGGTCGCGATGCGCCAGCCCGAGGCCCTCGCCACCACGCGGTCGCCGTGCGCGAGTTCGGCGGAGAGCAACTCCACCGACCGGCCCGGCCGCTCCCGCCGGGCCCGCACCGTCAGCTCCGTCAACGGCGCCGGGCCCAGGATCTCGACGGTCACGCGGCCGAGCAGGAACTCGCGCTCGGCGGGGATGCTCTCGAGCTCGCGGACCAGCAGCGCAGACGGCGGTCCGAAGTGCTGGGAGTCCTTCGACCACGGACCCGCGGTGTGCTCGGTGGCGAGGTAACGACCGTCGCCGAGGGGCAGGTAGAACGCTTCGGGCACGCGGGCTCCTCAGTCGGCGCGGTCGAGGAGTGACTCCTCGCCGGGGTCGGGCTCAGGCCAGCCAGGATATTCGGGAGGCGTGCCGCCGAACGACGGGCACACCGCCTGATGCGAGCACCAGCCGCACAGCTTGCCGGGGTTGGGCCGGAAGTCGCCGGTCTTGCCCGCACGCAGGATCGCCTGCCAGATCGCCTCGAGGGTCCGCTCGAACCGGACGAGCTCGGCCTCGTCGGGCGTGTAGGCGAGCGCCTGCTTGTCGCTGAGGTACATCAGCTTGAGCTGGCGGGGCACGACGCCGCGCAGCCGCCACAGCACCACGGCGTAGAACTTCATCTGGAACATCGCCTTGGCCTCGCCGATCTGGCGGGGTGCGGCGCCGGTCTTGTAGTCGACCACGCGGATCTCGCCCGTGGGCGCCACGTCGAGGCGGTCGATGTAGCCGCGCAGCAGCACCCCGGAGTCCAGTTCGGTCTCCACGTGCAGCTCACACGCCTCGGGTTCCAGGCGGTCGGGGTCCTCGAGTCCGAAGTAGCCGTCGACGAGCTTGGCCGCACCACCGAGCCAGTCGCGCATGGCCGCCTCGGCGTCGCCGTCCCCGGACTCGAACAGTTCCATCCACTCAGGACATTCGGCGAGCAGCTCCCGCCACGTGGGCTCCAGCATCTCCTTCGCCCGCTCGGGCGCGCGCTGTCCCTGCGGGAGCGCGAAGAGCCGCTCCAGGACGGAGTGGACGAGCGTGCCGCGCACCTGGGCCTTGGTCGCCACCTCGGGCAACCGGTCGACGGCGCGGAAGCGGTAGAGCAGCGGGCACTGTTTGAAGTCACTGGCTCTGGACGGGGACAGTGCGGGCCGGCGGCGCGCGCCGGAGCGCGACGAGCCGCCGGGGGACGAGGTGACGGTGGCCGTGGTGGTGCTGCCCTCTGCCATGCCCGGAGCGTATCGGGGACCCCCGACAACGACTGGCAAGGCGGCGCGGCCGGGCGTGGGAGACACGCCACGCGCGGGCGAGGAGGTCACGACCGTCCCACACCGGACGTTCTACCCTCGCCTGGTGGACGCGACGAGCCAGTACCGCCGGGACGAGTCCCGGCGCGCGCCCGCGGCGGAGGGAGGGCTGTTGCTCTTCCGCGTCGGCGGTGTGCCCGTGCTGCTGGCGCCGTCGTGGTGGATCGGCTCGCTGATCATCGTCGTGCTCTACACGCCGCTGGTGAGCAGGTTGCTGCCGGGCGCGAGCTCCGGGATGTCGTGGGTGCTGGCCGCGGCGTTCGCCGTGCTGCTGGGCCTGTCGGTGCTAGCCCACGAGCTCGGCCACTGTGTGGTCGCCCTGCGCCTGGGCATTCCCGTGCGCCGAGTGCGGTTGTTCCTGCTCGGCGGGTTGTCCGAGGTCGCCCGCACCCCGCGCAAACCGGGTCAGGAAGGCCTGGTCGCCGCGGCGGGGCCGTTCGTGTCGATCCTGCTCGCCGCCCTGTGCGGGCTGTTGCTGCTCGCCGTGCCGCCCGGAGGGCCGACGTGGCTGCTCGTGGCGCAGTGCGCCGTCGCCAACCTCGCCGTCGGCGTGTTCAACCTCCTGCCCGGACTGCCGCTCGACGGCGGCAGGATGTTGCGCGCAGGCGTGTGGGCGCTCACCGGCGTGAGGGCGAAGGGCACCAAGGCGGCGGTCTTCGGCGGCGGGCTGGTGGCCGTGGCGCTACTGGTGTGGGCGCTGTGGGGCCTCGCGGAAGGCAGTGAGGACCGCTGGCTGCGGCTGGGCGTCTGCGTCGTGACCGCGTGGTTCGTGGCGCTCGGCGCCTCCAGCGAGTTCGCCGCGGAGGGCAGGCGCGGCTGGCCCGACGGGCTCGAGGTGTCCGATCTGATGCGGCCCGTGCTGCAGCTGCCCGCGGAGAGCCCGGTGTCGGCGGCGCTGTCGGCGTCGGCGGGCCGCGGCGTGGTGCTCGTGCGGGCCGACGGGGTGGCGGCGGGCCTGCTCGACGAGCCCTCGGCGCAGCGGCTGGCCGCCGAGGCGCCGCACGCGCCCGCGGAGTTCGCGGCGGAGCCGATCAGGGCCGAGACGGTGCTGTTGCTCTCCGAGCCCGGCGACGACATCGCCGAACGTGTCCACGAGGTCGCCAGCTGGCAGTTCCTCGTCGTCGACGACGAGGGCAGGCCCGCGGGCGTGCTGCATCGCGAGGACGTGCGGATGGCGATGTCCGGGCACCGGAGGCCGACCCGCTGACGCCCTCGCCAGCGGCTCCTGCGACGATCAACCGCTGTTTCGTCCTAGTCGGACGCCCACGTCGTGAACTGGAGGTTCGGTGTCAGCAGGGCCGTTTCGTGCCGGTGACCGGGTGCAGTTGACCGACCCCAAGGGTCGGCACTACACGCTCGTTCTGGCCGAGGGGGGCGAGTACCACACCCATCGCGGCGCGCTGGCGCACGACGACGTGATCGGCAAGCCGGAGGGCTCGGTGGTCACCTCCGTCGGAGGCACGAGCTATCTCGCGCTGCGCCCGCTGCTGC
Source organism: Prauserella cavernicola (assembly GCF_016595675.1). Lineage (GTDB taxonomy): Bacteria > Actinomycetota > Actinomycetes > Mycobacteriales > Pseudonocardiaceae > Prauserella_A > Prauserella_A cavernicola. Next base: position 266,174 of record NZ_JAENJH010000001.1, read on the forward strand.
CGGACTACGTCCTGTCGATGCCGCGCGGTGCACAGGTGATCTACCCGAAGGACGCCGCGCAGATCGTGATGTGGGGCGATGTCTTCCCCGGCGCGCGGGTGCTGGAGGCCGGGGCGGGCTCGGGTGCGCTGACGTGCTCGCTGCTGCGGGCCGTCGGGCCGCAGGGGAGCGTGACCTCCTACGAGGTGCGCGAGGACCACGCCGAGCACGCGGAGCGCAACGTCGAGAAGTTCTTTGGCGAGCGCCCGGCGAACTGGGAACTGCGCCTCGGCGACGTCGCGGAGCACACCGGCGAGGTCGACCGCGTGGTGCTCGACATGCTCGCACCGTGGGACGTGCTGCCCGCCGTGGCGGGCTCGCTGATCCCGGGCGGAGTCCTGGTGGTGTACGTGGCGACGACGACCCAGCTGTCGACCGTCACCGAGGCGCTGCGGGAACAGCAGTGCTGGACCGAGCCGGAGTCGTGGGAGACGATGATGCGCCCGTGGCACGTCGTCGGGCTCGCCGTCCGGCCGGAGCACCGCATGGTGGCGCACACCGCGTTCCTGCTCACCACCCGGCGGCTGGCCGAAGGCGTCACCCCGCCGATCCGCAGGCGGCGCGCGCACCGCGCCTGACACCGATCCCGACGACAGAAACGGGGCGCGCCCGCCGGGCGCGCCCCGTTTCTCTGTTCAGTGCTTCTTCAGCGCTGGCCGCCGGTCAGCCGTTGACGCACCAGGCTCCGTTCTCCTTGGCAGCGGTGAGCTCCTGCTCCTCCCCGCCGGGCAGCGTCACCGGGATCGTGGCGGTGTCGCCCTCGACCCGGATGTCGCCGTTCTGCGAGTAGGTCCCGTCGGGGATCTGGTCGACGGCCGCGGGGTCGATGCTGTCGGGGTCGCAGCTGACCTCCTTGGCCAGCTCCGCGTTCTTCGTGGTCAGCGACTCGAGCGCCCTGTCCGCGAGCTCCTGCACGACGGTCTCGTCATCGCCTGCCGAACCGCTGTCGCCGGGCGCGTCGCCCGAACCGTCGGAGTCCCCGGAGTCCCCGGGGTCCTGCGACTCGCCCGCGCCGGGCACCTGCGGAGCGCTGGACTGCTGGCCGCCGTCGGTGCCGGGGTTCTGGCCCTCGGCGCCGTCCTCGTCGTCACCGCTGGTGAGAAAGAGGATGAGGGCCACGACGCCGCCGATCACCACGATCGCCGCGATCGCGATGCCGACGATCAGGCCGGTCTTCTTCTTCGGCGGCTCGCCGTCCGGCCCGCCGGGAAAGCCGGGAGGCTGGTCACCGAACTGCCCGAACTGGCCGGGTTGACCGAACTGGCCGAACTGACCGGGTTGGCCAAATTGTTGTTCTCCGCCGGTGCCGCGGAGGCCGCCCTCCTGGGGTGTTGGTCCACTCGGTGGGAACTGCCCGCCCTGCTGCGGCTGCTGACCCCACAGGCCCTGCTGGCCGTGCGGCCCGGGCTGCCCCGGTCCTCCCGGAGGTGGCGGCGGATAGGTCACGTGCTCCCCTTAGCGGTCGCTGGCTGCGGAAATCCCTGGTCGGGCCCGTGGATGCGAGTTAGATGCTAGCCACGCCCCGCGGGGTTCCCTCCTGGTGGTTCACCGGACCGGTTTGTCCATTTCATGGAGCTCTCACGATCTGTGACCGGGTGAGCCCAGGAGGCGGAAATCGGGCTGTTGAGCGGATCGGAGTCGGTTCGCGCAGTAGTGGGTAGCCCGTCGCGGCCGCGCGACGCGCCGATCCTGTGATGTGGTTAGGGCTTTTCATGTCGGTGATCGCCGGTACCGTGGGAAGAAATGCATTCCGAGGAGGTGCCGAAATGCAACACGACCTTCCCGGAGGTCGGCATGAGGAGGCCGACCCTTCAGAAACACCCGGATCCGGAGCCGGCGGCGGTCCGACGAGCGAGCAGGTGCGGCAGATCCGCTTCCTGGAGGAGGAAGTGGCGCTGCTCCGCCGCAAGCTCACCGACTCGCCGAGGCAGAACCGCGTCCTCGAGCAGCGACTCGCCGAGGCGACGGAGCGGGTGAGTCAGCTCACGGAGCGGAACAACAAACTCGTCGAGACGCTGCGTGAGGCCCGGAGCCAGCTCCTGGCCCTGCGGGAGGAGGTCGACCGGCTCGCCCAGCCCCCGAGCGGTTACGGCGTGTTCGTCGAGGCCTTCGAGGACAGCACGGTCGACGTCTACACGGCGGGCAGGCGGATGCGCGTGTCCGTGTCGCCCGCGGTGGAGGTCGAGTCACTGCAACGCGGGCAGAGCGTCCGGCTCAACGAGGCGCTCACCGTCGTCGAGGGCGGCACGTTCGAGCGCACGGGCGAGGTGTGCGCTCTGCGTGAGGTGCTCCTGCCCGACACCGAGGGCGGCAGCTCGCGGGCGCTGATCGTCGGGCACGCCGACGAGGAGCGCGTGGTGTGGCTGGCGGATCCGCTGGCTGAGCAGACGCTCAAGCCGGGCGACTCGCTGCTGGTCGACTCCAAGGCCGGCTACGCCTACGAGCGCGTGCCGAAGGCCGAGGTCGAGGACCTCGTGCTCGAGGAGGTCCCCGACGTCCGCTACGAGGACATCGGTGGGCTCTTCCGGCAGATCGAGCAGATCCGCGACGCCGTGGAGCTGCCCTTCCTGCACTCCGACCTCTACCTCGAGTACCAGCTGCGGCCGCCGAAGGGCGTGCTGCTCTACGGCCCTCCGGGCTGCGGGAAGACGCTCATCGCCAAGGCGGTGGCCAACTCCCTGGCCAAGAAGGTGGCGCAGGCACGGGGCGGTGACGACGCGGCCGACGCGAAGTCCTTCTTCCTCAACATCAAGGGCCCCGAGCTACTCAACAAGTTCGTCGGCGAGACCGAGCGGCACATCCGCATGATCTTCCAGCGAGCTCGGGAGAAGGCGTCCGACGGCACTCCCGTGATCGTGTTCTTCGACGAGATGGAGTCGATCTTCCGTACCCGTGGCAGCGGGGTGTCCTCCGATGTGGAGACCACCATCGTCCCGCAGCTGCTCTCGGAGATCGACGGCGTCGAGGGCCTCGAGAACGTGATCGTGATCGGTGCGTCCAACCGTGAGGACATGATCGACCCGGCCATCCTGCGACCCGGCAGGCTGGACGTGAAGATCAAGATCGAACGGCCCGACGCCGAGGGCGCCAAGGACATCTTCTCGAAGTACCTCACCTCCGAGTTGCCGATCCACTCCGACGATCTGCTGGAGTTCGGCGGCGACCGGCAGGCCACGATCGACGCGATGATCCAGCACACCGTCGAGCGGATGTACGAGGAGACCGACGAGAACCGGTTCCTGGAGGTCACCTACGCCAACGGGGACAAGGAAGTGCTCTACTTCCGCGACTTCAACTCCGGCGCGATGATCCAGAACATCGTGGACAGGGCCAAGAAGTCGGCGATCAAGTCCGTGCTGGAGACCAAGCAGCCGGGTCTGCGCGTGCAGCACCTGCTGGACGCGATCGTGGACGAGTTCGCCGAGAACGAGGACCTGCCCAACACCACCAACCCGGACGACTGGGCCCGGATCTCCGGCAAGAAGGGCGAGCGGATCGTCTACATCCGCACGCTCGTCACCGGCAAGAACCAGGACTCCGGCCGGGTGATCGACACCGCGACCAACACCGGCCAGTACCTGTAAGCCGGGCACGACCCGACGAGGCTGCCTCCGGCACGTGCCGGAGGCAGCCTCGTCGGCGTGGCGCACCACCACATTTCGTATAACGCCCTATACGCTGTGGGTATGGACGAGCTTCGGGAGGACCGGCTGCGCGCGCCGGTCACGGCGGCCGATCTGCTGCGCTGGCTGGAAGGCGCGGCCGAGGCGGTGCGTGCGGGCGAGGTGGACGCCGACGAGCTGATCGCGGTGCTGGGGGAGTTGCGGCAGGCGTCGACGGCGTGCGCGAACGCGTCGGACTGGACGCTGCTGGCGGCGAGGGAGGCGGGCGCGAGCCTGCGGCAGATCGCGCCGGTGTTCGGCAAGGGCTACGTGCGGGCGCCGGCGGCGCGGCTGGAGAAGCTGCATCGCGAGGTGCTCTCGGCCGACCAGTTCCTCGAGCTGATGCGCCGCCGCGCCGCCGAGTAGATGTATAACGACCTATACCGCTCGGCGTTGACGCGCGCACGCGTGTTCTCCGGAGGCGAACTACGGTGGCGATCGTGAAGAACGACGCACGGATCGCCGTGGGCCTCGCCGCGCTGGGCAGGCCCGCCTACATCAACCTCGGCCGCACGGCGGAGCTGCCCGAGGGCCGCGACGTCGCCGCGATGCGCGCGGCCACGGACGCGGTGCTCGACCGCGCTTACGCGGCCGGGGTGCGCAGGGTGGACGTCGCGCGCTCGTACGGCCGCGCCGAGGAGTTCCTGGCGGGCTGGCTCGCCGATCGTGGTCACGACGACATCGTGGTGTCGAGCAAGTGGGGCTACGCCTACGTGGGCGGCTGGCGGCTCGACGCTCCGGTGCACGAGGAGAAGCAACACTCACTCACGCGGTTCCGCGAGCAGTGGCGGCAGACGAGCGACCTGCTCGACGGCAGGCTCTCGCTCTACCAGGTGCACTCGCTGACGGCGGACAGTCCGCTGTTCGGCGACGAGCCGTTGCTCGAGGCGCTCGCCGAGCTCGCCGCCTCCGGGGTGCGGGTGGGATTCTCCACATCCGGTCCCGCACAGGCGGACACCATCCGCAGGGCGCTGGAGCTGCGCGTGGCGGGGGAGCCGGTGTTCACCGCCGTGCAGTCGACCTGGAACGTCCTGGAGGCCTCGGCGGGGCTGGCGCTCACCGAGGCACACGATGCCGGCGCACTGGTGCAGCTGAAGGAGACGCTGGCCAACGGCAGGCTCGCGGTGTCGCCACCGACGGCGCTGGCCGAGATCGCCGACGCGCGCGGCGTGCCCGCCGACGCGGTGGCATTGGCCGCCGCGTTCGCGCTGTCCTGGGCCGATGTCGTGCTGGTCGGACCCGCCGGTGTGGCGCAGCTGGACGCCAACCTGGCCGGTGCCGGACTGGAGCTCACCGACGACGAACTGGCGGTGCTCGCCGACTTGCGGGAGGACCCCGTCGACTACTGGGCCCACCGTGCACGCCTCGCGTGGCAATGACTACTGTCTGGTCCCTGTTCGAGCCGAGGGGACGTTGAGGGGACGAGGGTGCGACGAGCACGGGTAGCGGTGGCCGTGACGGCGTTCGCGGCGGCGAGCCTGGCCGGGTGTGCCGACCGGCCCAACGATCTGGGCTCCTACTACGACGAGCCGGAGACCACCGCGCAGACGCCGGAGCCCGCTCCCGCGGCCACCTCGTCGTCGTCCGAGCCGCCGAGCCCGCCGCGCGCGGATCCCGCCGTACTGGGCGCGGAGGCCGACTCCGCGGTCCTCACCGACGAGGACGTGGCCTCGGAGGGCGTGCTGCCCGCCGGGGCGCCACAGAGCGCGCAGGGCTGCCTCGCGGAGGTTCCGCTGGAGCTGGTCGCCGCCGAGCGCCGTGACGCGCGGTGGGACTACCCGACGGGCTCGACGCTCGCCCAGCTCGTCACGGTCTACGCCGACCGTCCGGCCGCCGATGTGCTCGGCACGCGGGTACGCTGCGACGGCGCCGAACTGGAGCTGCCGGTGGCGCAGGACGTCGACGCGCACACCGCGTGGTGCGCCGATGGCACCTGTACGGCGCTGTTCGCGAGCGGCAACGTGCTCTCCGGCATCCAGGTGAGCGCGACCGACGACGCGCGCGCCCAGGCCGCCGTGCAGCGGCTGGCTCCGATCGCCGCGGCGAAGCTCGGTTCCTGAACCGCCGGCAGCCGCCGGGCGTCCGTTCGATGACGGAAAGTCACCGGTTCTTTCCCTTCTGTGCAGCGCACTGACCGGCCGGGGTACGGTCATCCACTCAACGTCGTCACGACGTGTCGCGTCACAATCGAGGAGGGTCCATGCCACAGGCCGAACCGGCCACCAAGAACCCCGACAAGGGATACGTTGCGCTTCTTGGCTGGAGTCTCAACGCGGTGGAGGCTCTCGACCGGTTCGACCGACGATACGTCGTCGTAGCGCCGGACTGGGCCGAGGAGTACTGCTTCGAACACGACATTCCTTATGTGCTGTGGAACTTCGAGCGGCTCAACGACCGTTCGATGGAGATCGCCGAAACGCTCAAGCGGGAGGGCGTCGACGTCGCGATTCCACTGTTCGAGGAGACCGTGGAGTGGGCCGGGGCGATCAACTCCGTCCTGCTCGACAACCCGCGCCTGTTCGGTCAGGCCATGCTGCTGCGCGACAAGGCGCTGATGAAGCGGCGCGCGCAGCTCGGCGGCATCCGCGTCGGGATCTTCGAGGAGGCCCACGACCGCGGTGACGTGATCCGGTTCCTCAAGCGGGTCAACCAGACGCTGCTCAAGCTCGACGGTGACCCGAACGACCCGATCCACCTCAAGGCGTTCGACAAGGCGGGCTCGCTCGGGCATCGCGTGATCCGCACGCCGGACGAGATCGACTCGATCCCGGACGACGAGTTCCCCGTGCTGATGGAGTCGCACCTGGACGGCTGGGAGTTCGCCGTCGAGGCGTGGATCCACCAGGGCAAGATCAAGTTCCTCAACATCTCCGAGTACGTCCGGCTCGGGTACTCGGTCTTCGTGCCGGCGACCCCGGAGCTGGAGCGGTTCCGGCCGCAGATCACCGCCCAGATCGAGAAGCTCATCAAGACCTTCGACATCGAGTTCGGTTTCGTGCACCCGGAGTACTTCGTGACCAGCGACGGAGAGATGTACTTCGGCGAGGTCGCGTACCGTCCGCCCGGCTTCAAGGTTTTCGAGCTGATGGAGCGGGCATACGGGTTCAACGCCTACCAGGCACTGGCGCTGGCGTTCGACCCGAAGACCACGGAGGAGGAGATCGAGGCATTTTTCCCGCGTGAGGTGGTCGACGCGTCGGGCGTCGCGGGCTGCTTCGGCGTCTATCCTCGACGGCGGGTCGTCAGCGATCTCCAGATCCCGGAGGACACTGAAGACGACGACTACTACGAGTCACACGATCTGTCCGCTCCGTTGGAAGAGACGGTCACGAAGAGGACCGCGTTCGGCACCCATTGGGGTCTGCTGTACTTCTTCGGGGACGACCCGTACCGAATGCGCGAAGTGTTGAAGAAACAGGAAGAGCTCGACTTCTACGTCTGACGCCCCGGCGCGGGTGCGAAAGACCGACCCGAGGATGGCCTTTGAAACGGACCGCCGACGTCACCGGCGAGGTCACGACGCTCGACAAGCGCGTGGCCTCGCTCGATGACGCCACTCAGGCCCTGGCCGAGACCCGCGACTTCGGCAAGCCCGCGAAGCTGCGGCGCGTGCTCGAGGCGCTGCGGCGGGTGCTGCTGCAGTCGGGTGGCGCCGCGGCGGTCCAGGCCAGGGCGCAGACGCTGGAAGAAGCGGGCGTGTTCCAGGGCACCGACTGGGCTTCCCCGGAGATCCTGCTGCCCGCGCTGGTGGGGCCGGGACTGCACGCGGGCGAGGCGGACACCGTCGTGATGGAGGCGACCAGCGAGCTGCGCATGCTCGCGGTCGCGCGCGGGGATTTCGCGCATCCGACGATGTCCGCCGAGGACGCGCGCCAGTTCCTGTCCCAGGTGCTGGCGATGAACCTGGAGCTATTGTTCACCCCGCCCAGCGAGGCGGAGCGGGTCCGGCAGGGCCGTACCGCACAGCTGATCAGGGACCTGTTCCGCCATCTCGCCGACGAGATCGGGTACGACACCGTCCTCGACAAGCTGGTGGACGAGATCTGGCGGGTGCTGCGCCAGCGCCCGATCCAGGTCGAGCAGATGCGCTCGCTGATCACCCGGATCTCGATCTACCGAGGGGATCCGGACGTCGATCTGGGCTCCGCGTCGGGTCAGGGCATCGACCGGCTGATCACCAGCTTGTTCGGGACCACCGAGGCGAGCAGGGACGATCCCGGCGTCGACGTCTTCCGTTCCCGGCTGGAGGCGATGGACACCGGTGGCGTGCAGTCGGAGGCCACCGGGTTCGCGCGCGCCATGCACGACACCGGCCTGGTGTCGCCCTACCACGCGGAGCTGCTCCGCTACCTGGTGAACGAGAGCGACTACCTCCTCGGGGAGGCGCTCGGGCTGTCCGAGACGGGGCGCAACTGCCTGCTGCGCTACCGCGACCTGGTGCACCGGCTGATCGAGGAGGCCGTGCACCCGTCGACGGCCCAGTGCGTGTACGGGCTGGCGTTGCTGCTGGACCGCGGCATCCTGCACGAACCGCCGGTGGTGCCGGCTCTGTGGCGTCAGCTGGCCCTCGAGCTCGCGCCCGCGGCCAGGGAGCGGCTGCTGCTCGTCTTCGGTGACCAGCCCTCGCCGGAGGCGAGGCTGACGGCGGGTGCGCTGTCGATGCTGGGCCAGCCGCTCGGCGTCGGGCAGGGCGACAACCCGACCTGCCAGTCGGCCCGCGCACTGTCCATGTGGGCCTACAACGACCCGGACTATCTGCTGCAGATGGTGGTCTGGGCGGCCCGCGACGACGAGATCATCATGCATTTCGAGGGCCAGCCGATCTCGTCGAGGGAGAGCGAGGGCGGGGTCGCGACCACACTGCCGATGGACCTCGATCCCGTGTCCCTGCTCGTGGTGCCGCACCTGGATCGCATCTACGCGGAGATGGGCAGGCGCTGCGCGGGCAGGCCAGGGGACCCGCACCGGTGGGTCAACCCCGAGTTCCACGGCTGGTGGGCGTTTCGCGGGTTCCGGATCAACGTCGACGTCCAGACCGGCAACCTCATCGACCTCGACGAGTTCCTGCGGCAGTTCCACGCGAGCTACCACCCGGCCTACAACGGCGGGCAGCCGCTCATCCACCCGCAGCCCGCAGGTGTGGCGGTCACCGACAGCGCGGCGCGCTACGTCGGCTGGCACGCGATCACGATCCTGCGGGCGGCGCCGGATCCCCAGGACGTCATGCGGGTGTACTTCTTCAACCCGAACAACGACAGCGGCCAGGACTGGGGCGACGGTGTGGTGGTCTCCACCGCGGGCAACGGCGAGCGCTTCGGTGAGGCGTCGCTGCCGTTCGACCAGTTCGCGTCGCGGCTCTACATCTTTCACGCCGACCCGTTGGAGCACGGGCGGTCCGAGGAGGTGCCCGCCGAGGACATCGAGCGGATCGTGGGCTACATCGAGCGCAGCTGGGGAGCGGACCGCCTGCCGGCGGGCATGCTGCAGGCGTCGCGGAACCCGGAGGCCTGAGGCTGCTCAGCCGTGGCGGCGGAACCACTCGAGGATGCCGAGCCTGCCGTCGGGCACCAGCGGGCTCTCCGGGTCCTCGGCCCACCGCCGCAGGTCGGGAAGCGGTAGCCATCCGCCGTCGACGATCTCCTCGGCCTGGTGCACCACCGGCCCGTCCCAGGCGGCCTCGAACGCGAAGTTGTGGCACCGGATCGGCGGCTGGTCGAAGACGTAGGTGAACTGGGGAGCCAGCGACACGCCCGAGATGCCGAGTTCTTCGGCGAGTTCGCGGGCTGCGCACTCCGCCGGTGTCTCGCCCGCCGCCACGACGCCGCCCGCCCAGCAGTCGTGCAGCGACGGGAACACATCCTTGTCCGGCGAGCGCTGGTGCACGTAGGCGAACCGGCCGTCGGTCGAGCGCACCAGCACGACCGACGCGGCGTGCCAGAGCCCCTCGGCCCGGACCCGGGCCCTCGTCGCACGGCCCGTGGGGGCGCCGTCGGCGTCGTAGATCGCAACCAGCTCGTCACCGCCCACCGGGGGATCCTCGCACGAAGCACCGTAGGCTGGGTGACATGCGGCGGATCATGGGAACCGAGGTGGAGTACGGCATCGCGGTACCGGGCGACGCGACCGCGAACCCGGTGCTGACCTCTACTCAAGTCGTGCTGGCCTACGCGGCGGCCGCGGACATCCCGCGAGCGCGCCGTGCGCGCTGGGACTACGAGGTGGAGTCGCCACTGCGCGACGCGCGGGGATTCGACCTCGCCGGGCCGGGCCAGCAGGGCCACGACCCCGACGTCGAGGATCTCGGCGCCGCCAACGTCATCCTCACCAACGGCGCCCGGCTCTACGTCGACCACGCCCACCCCGAGTACTCGGCCCCCGAGGTCACCAACGCGCGGGACGCGGTGATCTGGGACAAGGCGGGCGAGCGCGTCATGGAGGAGGCGGCGATGCGCGCCGCCACCGTGCCCGGCCAGCCGCAGCTGCAGCTCTACAAGAACAACGTCGACGGCAAGGGCGCCAGCTACGGCACCCACGAGAACTACCTGATGGCGCGTGCGACGCCGTTCACCTCGGTGATCGGGGGACTGACGCCGTTCTTCGTGTCGCGCCAGGTCATGACGGGTTCCGGCCGAGTCGGAGTCGGCCCGCAGGGCGAGGAGGCCGGCTTCCAGCTCTCGCAGCGCTCCGACTACATCGAGGTCGAGGTCGGGCTCGAGACCACTCTCAAGCGCGGCATCATCAACACCCGCGACGAGCCGCACGCCGACGCGGACAAGTACCGCAGGCTGCACGTCATCATCGGCGACGCGAACCTGGCCGAGTACTCGACGTTTCTCAAGCTGGGCACCACGGCGCTCGTGCTGGACATGATCGAGGCCGGGGTTCGCTTCGACGACCTCAAGCTGGACGAGCCGGTGCGCGCGGTCCACCAGATCAGCCACGACCCGACGCTGAAGGTCAAGGTCGAGCTCGCCAACGGGCGCAAGTACACCGGTCTCGACCTGCAGTTCGCCTACCACGAGATGGCCTCGCAGCACCTCGAGCGCGAGGGTGCGGACGAGCAGTCGAAGGAGGTCCTGCGGGTCTGGGGCGAGATCCTGGACGCGCTCGCTCGCGATCCCGAGGAGTGCGCCGACCGGCTCGACTGGCCCGCGAAGCTGCGGCTGCTGGAGGCCTACCGCTCGCGCGACCAGCTGGGCTGGGCCGCGCCGCGGCTGCACCTGGTGGACCTGCAGTACTCCGACGTTCGCCTGGCCAAGGGCCTGTACAACCGGCTCGTCACGCGCGGCTCGATGAAGCGCCTGGTCAGCGAGGACGAGGTGCAGGCGGCCATCACCACGCCGCCGTCCGACACGCGCGCCTACTTCCGCGGCCGCACACTGGAGAAGTACGCCTCGTCGATCGCGGCCGCGTCGTGGGACTCGGTCATCTTCGACGTCGGCAAGGAGTCGCTGGTCAGGATCCCGACCCTCGAGCCGCTGCGGGGCACCAAGGCCCACGTCGGCAGGCTGCTCGACGAGGCGGCCACGGCGGAGGAACTGGTCGAGGCGCTGACCGCTTCCGACTGAGTCCGCCCGCGACGCGAAGATCACCGCACGGTCAACGAAACCGCCGAATGTCGTTGGCTCTGGGTAGGCTTAGGGTCAACGGCCACACCGGGAGGCGAGTATGGCTCAGGAAAAGGTTGAGAAGCACGGCGGCGGCGATTCCGACGACGATGTCGACGGTGGTGCCCCGGCCGGTCAGGAGCGCCGCGAGAAGCTCGGCGAGGACGTCGACACGATCCTGGACGAGATCGATGACGTGCTCGAGGAGAACGCCGAGGACTTCGTGCGTGCCTACGTGCAAAAGGGCGGGCAGTAGGCGGGCGCGCGCCATCTCGTAAGCTTGTTGATCACTCCGACTTCCTGCCCCTTTTCGTCGATGGGAACTACGAGCACGCATGGAACACACTCCGCGCAACTCGGGCTTCGCCCTGCCCTCCGCATACCTGTCGTCGACCTCGTCGTCCTTCAGCGACTTCCTGCGGGCGCAGGCGCCTGAGCTGCTGCCCAGCAAACGCCCCGAGGGCTCGCTGGCGCCGGGCAGCGCGCTGGAGCCGCCCCACGGCACGACGATCGTGGCCTCGACGTTCAACGGCGGGGTGCTGATCGCGGGCGACCGCAGGGCCACCAGCGGCAACTTGATCGCCTCGCGGGACCTGGAAAAGGTCTACGTCACCGACGAGTACTCGGCCGTCGGCATCGCGGGAACCGCGGGCATCGCGCTCGAACTGGTCCGCCTGTACACGGTGGAGCTGGCGCACTACGAGAAGATCGAGGGCGTCTCGCTGTCGCTGGACGGCAAGACGAACAAGCTGGCCAACATGGTCAGGGGCAACCTCGACATCGCGATGGCGGGACTGGCGGTGCTGCCGCTGTTCGTCGGCTACGACATCGAGTCGACCGACCCGAAGCGAGCGGGCCGGATCGTGTCCTACGACGTCACGGGCGGCCGGTACGAGGAGAACGCCGGTTACCACGCGATCGGCTCCGGTTCGCTGTTCGCGAAGTCGTCGTTGAAAAAGCTGTACGACCCCGATGCCGACGCCGACAGCGCCGTGCGCGCCGCGATCGAGGCGCTCTACGACGCCGCCGACGACGACACCGCCACCGGTGGACCGGACCTGGTGCGCCGGATCTTCCCGACGGTCGTGACGATCACCGCCGAGCACGGTGCCGTCGCGGTGCCGAGCGAGGAGACCTCGGCCATCGCGTCGGCCGTCGTCGAGGCGCGTGCCGAGCGGCCCGGCCGCTACCAGAGCTGAGCCGCCGAGTTTTCCCGAGCAGCAGTACGACAAACAGAGCGGAGCCAACGCAGTGACGATGCCGCTGTACGCCTCACCCGAGCAGTTGATGCGCGAGCGTTCGGAGCTCGCGCGCAAGGGCATCGCCCGGGGACGGAGCGTCGTCGTGCTCAAGTACCGGGGCGGCGTGTTGTTCGTGGCGGAGAACCCGTCGCCGACGCTGCACAAGGTGTCCGAGATCTACGACCGGATCGGCTTCGCCGCGGTGGGCCGCTACAGCGAGTTCGAGAGCCTGCGCCGTGGCGGCATCCGGCACGTGGACCTGCAGGGCTACCAGTACGACCGGCGCGACGTGAGCGCGAGGGCGCTGGCCAACGTGTACGCCCAGACGCTGAGCACGATCTTCACCGAGCAGCTCAAGCCGTTCGAGGTCGAGATCTGCGTGGCGCAGGTCGGTGCCAGCACTGACGAGGACGAGCTGTACCGGCTCACCTACGACGGCTCGATCTTCGACGAGCCGCGGTTCGTGGTGATGGGCGGGCAGACCGACGCGATCAGCACGAAGCTGAAGGAGACGTTCGAGGACGGCATGGACCTCGCGGCGGCGCTGCGGGTGGCGTCCGAGGCGTTCCGGTCCAGCACCCCCGGCAACAACAACGGCGAGGGCGAGCCGAGCAAGCTCGAGGTCGCCGTACTAGACCGGGAGCGGCCGGGACGCAAGTTCCGGCGGATCACCGGTGCGGCGCTCGACGCGCTGCTGCCGAGCAAGGACGAGCCCGCCGAGGACGCCGACGGCGACTCCGCGGACAAGACGGGGGAGAACGGGGAGTCCACGGAGTCGAAGGGCTCCGCGGACGGCAAGACCGAGTAGTAACTCTCCCCGCGTGGCCAGGGTCGTCGCGCTGGTCGGCTATCCCGTCAAGGGTTGTGCGGGCATGGCGGTGTCGGATGTCGGCGTGACGCCGGCCGGGCTCGAACACGACCGCAGCTTCATGGTCGTGGACGAGGACGGCGTGTTCCGCAGCCAGCGCCGCGACCCCGGTCTCGCTCTGATCGCCCCGGACATCACCGACGACGGCGCGCGCCTGACGCTGCGCGCCCCGGATGTGCCTGCGCTGTCGCTCGACGTGGACACCACCGGTGCTCGCCGTGCCGTCGAGCTGTTCGGCGCACCGCTGCGGGGAATCGACCAGGGCGCCGCGGTGGCGGAGTGGCTGTCGGCCGTGCTCGGCGTGCCCAGCAGGCTGGTCAGAGTCCCGCCAGAACACGACCGCGTCACCAGTGGCGAGACGGAGAGCGCCTCGGGCTACGCCGACAGCAGCGCGATCCACCTGCTGTCCACGGCGTCGCTGAACGTGCTCGATCGCAGGCTGGCCGCGCGCGGCCACGATCCCGTGCCCACGAACCGGTTCCGGCCCAACATCGTCGTGGATGGCTGGGCCGACGCCCACGCGGAGGACCGCGTCCGGTTGCTCACCGTGGGCGAGACCGAGTTGGCGTTCACCAAGCTCGCCATCCGGTGCGCCGTCACGACCGTCGAGCAGGAGACCGGCAGCCGCGCCGGTCCCGAGCCGCTGCGCACGCTCGCCACGTACCGCCGGATGCCGGACGGGATCGCGCTCGGTGTGAAGTTCGCCGTGCGGCGTCCCGGCAAGCTCTCCGTCGGTGACGAGGTCGTTGTGGTGACCTGGCGGGACTAGAGCCGGTAGATCGTCAGCGCACTGGGCCGCGACCGGAACCGGAAGACCCGGCCGAGCGGGCCGACTTCGCCGTCGGTGGCGACCCGGCGGTTGCCGTCGAGCAGTTCGATGTCGAGCGCGGACATGTCCGACTGCCGGTAGACGCGGCTCGCGTTGAGCGTGTTGGTGAGCGCGGCCAGCAGGAACCGGGCCCGCGAGTAGGGCAGGTCGGCACGCAGGTAGCGCACGTCGAGCAGACCGGTGTCGAGAGAGGGCCTGCGGGAGGGCCAGAAACCCTTGGGCGCGTAGGTGCCGTTGCCGACGAACACCATCCAGATCGTGGCGTGCTTGCCGTTGAGCAGCACGTGCAACGGGCGGGCGCTGCGCAGTGTGCGCACCATCGCGAGCGCCGCCGCCGGCCACTTGGGGTGTCGCTCCTCGACCTTTTCCCTCAGCCGCACCATTTCCGGATAGCCGCCGAGGCTCGCGGTGTTGACGAACCAGCGCCGGGCCGAGCCCGCGCCTCCGTCGATCTCGACCTCGCCGAGGTCGATCCCCACGGCCTGGCCCGCCTCGGTCGCGGCGTCGGCGTCGGGCATCGAGCGCACACCGACGTCGCGCGCGAAGTGGTTGAGCGTGCCGGCGGGGATGAGCGCGAGCGGCAGACCGGTCTCCGCGGCGATGGACGCCACGGCGGCGACAGTGCCGTCACCGCCGGCGACCGCGAGCGCGCGCACCTTGCCCTCGCGCCGCTCGATCTCGTCGGTGAGCTGGGTGCGGATATCGGTGCCCGGATCCGGGTAGAGCAGGGTCGCCTTCGGCCAGGCGAAGCGGACCTCCTCGGTCGGGTCGAAGTCGGCGTTGCCGGAGGTGGGGTTGACCACGGCCAGCATGTCCTCGCCGTCGACCATCACGGGCGCGTCGGCGCGGTGTGCCGTGTGGCCGGGCTTGTCGGCCCTGACCGGCCACCAGTGCTGGGTCGCGAGTGCGGACGCGACGCCGATGAGGGCGCCGCCACCGACGTCGGTGGGCCAGTGCACGCCGGTGTGGACGCGGGAGTAGGCCACGGCGGCGCCGAGCGGGACGAGCGCGAGCCCGGCGACGGGCGACTCCATCGCCACCGCGGTGACGAACGCGGTGGCCGAGGCCGCGTGACCCGACGGGAAGGACGACGACGTGGGACGTTTGACCAGCCTGCGAGGCTCGGGCACCGCTTCCGCCGCCGGTCGCCTGCGCGGGAACAGCGGCTTTCCGACGAGGTTCGCGGTGGCGCTGGCGCCCGCGAGCGCGGCCACGCCACGCAGCGCGCCACGGCGGGTCGCGCCCTTGCGGGTGGCGAGGACGAGCGCGACCGCCCACCACAGCCGTCCCTTGTTCGCTGAGCGTGACAGCGCGGTGAGCACCTCGTCTGCCGGGGTGCGAGGGAGGGAGGCGCTGCGGGTCATCAGGCGGTGGTCGGTGACCCCGACCTGGCGCAGTCGCGACTTCAGTTCGTCCAACACGGTGTCCTAAGGTACCGACACAGTCTCGGCGATCGATTCATTCACCGCCCTGCGCGTATTAACGCCTACCCTTGAAGGATGCAGCGGCGGATCTTTGGGATCGAAACCGAGTTCGGGGTCACCTGCACCTTCCACGGGCAGCGCAGGCTCTCTCCCGACGAAGTGGCGCGTTACCTCTTCCGCAGGGTCGTGTCGTGGGGACGGTCCTCGAACGTCTTCCTGTCCAACGGCTCGCGCCTGTACCTCGACGTGGGCTCGCACCCCGAGTACGCGACCGCCGAATGCGATGACCTGACGCAGCTGGTCACGCACGACAAGGCGGGTGAGCGGATCCTGGAGGACCTGCTCGTCGACGCCGAGCGCAGGCTGGCCGACGAGGGCATCGGCGGCGACATCTTCCTGTTCAAGAACAACACCGACTCGGCGGGCAACTCCTACGGCTGTCACGAGAACTACCTGGTGACGCGAGCTGGGGAGTTCTCGCGGATCGCTGACGTGCTGCTGCCGTTCCTCGTGACCCGGCAGCTGATCTGCGGTGCGGGCAAGGTGCTGCAGACGCCGCGGGGCGCGGTGTACTGCCTGTCGCAGCGCGCGGAGCACATCTGGGAGGGTGTGTCGAGCGCCACCACGCGCTCGCGGCCGATCATCAACACGCGCGACGAGCCGCACGCCGACGCCGAGCGCTACCGCAGGCTGCACGTCATCGTGGGCGACTCGAACATGGCGGAGCCGACGACGTTGCTGAAGGTCGGAGCCGCGAACCTCGTGCTCGAGATGATCGAGCAGGGCGTGCAGTTCCGGGACTTCACGCTGGACAACCCGATCCGCGCGATCCGCGAGATCAGCCACGACCTCACCGGACGGCGCCAGGTGCGTCTCGCTGGTGGCCGCGAGGCCTCGGCGCTGGAGATCCAGCGCGAGTACCACGCCAGGGCGGTGCAGCACGTCGAGACCAACGGGTCCGGGCCGACCGCCGAGCGGGTGATCGAACTGTGGGGCCGGGCTCTCGACGCCGTCGAGCAGCAGGACTTCTCCAAGATCGACACCGAGATCGACTGGGCGATCAAGCACCGGCTGGTGGAGCGCTACCGCGCCAAGCACAGCCTCGACCTGTCCGACCCGCGGGTGGCGCAGCTGGACCTGGCCTACCACGACATCCGGCGCGGCCGCGGCGTGTTCGACCTGCTGCAGCGCAAGGGTCTCGTGCGGCGGGTGACCGACGACGGCGAGATCGAACTGGCCAAGGACACGCCGCCCCAGACCACGCGGGCGAAGCTGCGCGGCGACTTCATCGCGGCCGCTCAGCAGGCCGGCCGCGACTTCACGGTGGACTGGGTGCACCTCAAGCTCAACGACCAGGCACAGCGGACCGTGCTGTGCAAGGACCCGTTCCGGTCGGTCGACGAGCGGGTGGAGCGGCTGATCAACTCGCTGTAGGGGCTGGGGCGGAGCCACGCAGGTGGCTCCGCCCCAGCCTTCGCCGCCTCAGGCGTTGACGCGGGGACGCTCCCCCTCGGGCGCCTCGCTGATCCCGACACGGCGGTGGAGCCTGCGCAGCGGTGCGGGCGCCCACCACGCCCGTTCGCCGAGCAGGCGCATGCCCGCGGGGACGAGCAGCCCGCGGATGATCGTGGCGTCGATGAGAATCGCCAGTCCGCTGCCGATGCCGAACATCTGGATGAAGCTGACGCCGCTGGTGGCGAAGGCGAAGAAGCTCACCGCCAGCAGGACCGCCGCCATCGACACGATCCGGCCGGTGCGGGACAGCCCGTCGACCACGGCCTCGCGGGTGGGCAGACCCCGGTCATGGGCCTCCTTGATACGGCTGAGCACGAACACCTCGTAGTCCATGGACAGGCCGAACGCGATGCAGAAGAGCAGCATCAACATGCTCGTGTCGAGCGGCATCGGGGTGAAACCGAGCAGGCCGGACAGTGCGCCGTCCTGGAAGATCAGCACCATCACGCCGAGCGTGGCCGAGAGCCCCAGGACATTGAACACCAGTGCGCGCAACGGTTGCAGCACGCTGCCCGTGAACAGGAACAGCAGCACGAACGTGGTCAGCGCGATGAGGCCGAGCGCCAGGGGGAGGCGGTCGGTGATCGAGTTCGTGGAGTCGAGCAGGACGGCCGCGTCTCCGCCGACGAGCGCCTGCACGCCCGCCGGGGGCGGGACCGCGCGGACGTCCTCGACGACGGCGCGGGCCGAGTCGGACCGCGAGTCCTCGGTGGTGATCACGTCGTAGCGCTGGCCCTGAGCGCTGGGCACGACGTCGGCGACGCCGGGCAGCGCGGCGAGCCGCTGGACGTAGGAGGCCGAGCTCGCCTGGTCGACGGCACCCGTGGTGACCACCTGCACGGCGCGGCTGTCGTCGCCGGGGAACTGCTCGCGCAGCGTGTCGCCGACGACGCGGCTGGAGGCCGTCTCGGGCAGGACGCGGTCGTCCGGCGTGCCGAAGTCGACGCGCAGCAGGGGAGCGGCGGCGAGGACGAGCACCAGCACGGCGGGCGCGGCGACCAGTCCCGGCCTGCGAACGGCGGTGGCGGCGACGCGGCCCCAGAACGAGGACACGGTGCTCGGCGCCGTCCTGCGCCAGGGGAGCTTGCCCGCGTTGACGCGCGGGCCCAGCACGGTGAGCAGCGCGGGCAGCACGAACAGCGCCGCCAGCATCGCGATGAGCACCACGCCGATACCGGCGTAGGCGAACGAACGCAGGAAGTACTGCGGGAACAGCAACAGCGCGGAGAGTGCGACGGCGACGGTGACGGCGCCGAAGGTGATGGTGCGGCCCGCGGTCTCGACGGTGCGGATCACGGCGTCCCGGGTGTCGGCCCCGTCCGCGAGTTGTTCGCGGAAGCGGCTGACCATCAGCAGCGCGTAGTCGATCGCCAGGCCGAGGCCGAGACCCGTGGTGAGGTTGATGGCGAAGATCGAGACATCGGTGAGTGAGCCGAGTACCGAGAGTTCGGCGAACGTGCCGAGGATGGCGATGCCGCCGATGGCCAGTGGCAGGAGCGCGGCGACCACGCTGCCGAACACGAGTACCAGCAGCACGAGGATCACCGGTACGGCGATGGCCTCCGCGATGAGCAGGTCGCGGCCCACCTGGGAGTTGATGTCCTGCCCGACGCCCTGCCTGCCGCCGAGCTCGACGCCGATCGCGCCGTCGTCGCCGGTGTAGCGATCGCTGATCTCGTCCACGGCGGCGTCCTCGTCGGCGAGGTGGGCGACGACCAGTGCGTGGGTGCCGTCGGTGGAGCGCAGCGCGGGCACGCCGGTCTGGAAGTACGAGGTGACGCCGGTGAGTGCGGGGTCGCCGGCGAGCCGTGTGGTGAGGTCGGCGCCCGCGGCGCGGGGGCCGGGCTCGTCGACCGTGCCGGAGTCGGCCGTGACGAGGAAGACCAGGTCGGCCGAGCCACCGTGGCGCGAGTCGATGAGCTCGGCCGCCTCGGTGGACTCGGCCGCGGGATCGTTGAAGCCCTCAGCCTGGAGCTTGCCGAAGGCGGTGACGCCGAGTGCTCCGGCGCCGACGAGGACGAGCAGCGTGACGGCCAGTACGGCGCGGGCGTGGTCGGTGGCGAAGCGTCCGATGCGAGCGAACATGGTGGGCTCCGATGCGGAATGCGGACACGAAGTGGATGTTGACGCCTGCAAACTTTGTGGGCGTTAACTTGTCACTGATGTGTGCGGGTGTCAACATTGATCTGTGAGTTCCTCAGCGTCCGTTCGAAGCGGCTACCACCACGGCGATCTCCGCAACGCGCTCATCGAGGCGGCGGCGGGACTGGCGAGCGACGGCGGACCTGGCGCGGTGACGATCAGGGCCGCGGCGCGCGTCGTCGGTGTGACCCCGACCGCGGCCTACCGGCACTTCGCGGGCCACGAGCAGCTGCTCGACGCCGCGAAGGAGGAGGCCATGATGCAGATGAACGAGGCGATGCGGGCCGAGCTCGCGCAGCGTGCCGAACAGCCCGATCGCGTGGTCCGGGCGATCGGCAACCTCGGCGCGGTCGCTCGCGGCTACCTCAACTTCGCCTTCGCCCAGCCCGGCCTGTTCCGCACGGCGTTCTGCGGCGAGGGCAAGGTGCTGCCGCCGCAGGACCAGCAGTCCGATTACAGCCCGTTCCGCAGGCTCATCGAGGCACTCGACGACCTCGTCGACGCCGGCTACCTGCCCGCCGAGCGCAGGCCGATGGCCGAGTTCGGCGCGTGGGCCACGGCGCACGGGCTGGCGATGTTGATGCTGGACGGGCCGCTGCGCGAACTCGATGCGGCCGCCAGGGACGAGATCATCGTGCGCTCGCTGGTGATCTTCGCGCAGGGACTCGGCACTGGTGCGCTGACCGACGAGCTGCGCACGGCGATCGTGGCCGCGGCGCGGGCGTGAACGCGGGAGTTCGCACGACATGCCGGGACCTCACCAACGGGTGGCGGCGCGGGAGCTAGGGTTGGGAGGGTGTCCACCGCCCGCGCCGAGCGCCTGGTCAACCTGGTGCTCGCCCTGCTGTCCACTCGGCAGTTCCTGACCGCCGAGCGCATTCGCGGGATCGTGCCCGGCTACGGCGACGCGGCCACCGACGAGGCGTTCTCCCGCATGTTCGAGCGGGACAAGACCGAGCTGCGCGAGCTGGGCATCCCGCTGGAGACGGGCCGCAGCTCGGTCTTCGACCCCATCGAGGGTTACCGCATCGCCCGCCGCGACTACGAGCTCGGTGAGATCGAGCTCGGCCCCGACGAGGCCACGGCCGTCGCACTCGCCGCACGCTTGTGGGACTCGCCCGAGCTGACCGGTCAGGCCCACGGCGCACTGGTGAAACTGCGCGCCGCCGGGGTCGAGGTCGACGAGCACGCGTCGACGATCGTGGAGCCGCGTGTGCACACCGAGCCCGCGTTCGCGCCGCTGCTGTCCGCCGTGCAGACCGGCACCGTGGTGCGCTTCGACTACCGGCGGTCCGACTCGCCGGAACGCCGCGAGCGCACGCTGGAGCCGTGGGGCGTCGTGTCGTGGCGGGCCCGCTGGTACGTCGTCGGCCACGACCGCGACCGGGACGCGCCCCGGTGCTTCCGGCTTTCGCGGATCACCGGCGACGTCCGCACGGTCGGCAAGCCGGGAGCGGTGCACCGGCCGCAGGACGTCAACCTGCTGGAGTTCGTGGCGGGGACGTCCGGCAGCCAGGATCCGGCTCCGGCCGCCCGAGCCCGGCTGTGGCTCGCGCAGGGCCGCGCGGCGGGAATCCGCAGGCACGCCACCGTCACGGGCCCGCTCACCGTCGCCGACGTCGAGGGCGACGTCGTGGAGGTCGACCTGTACTTCCCGGAGAGCGCGGCCGACTGGATCGCCGGGCACGGTCCCGACGTGCTGGTGCTCGAACCGGACGTGCTCGCGAAGGCGGTGCGCGACCGGCTGGAGCGCGTCGCACTGGGGCTGGGGGCGGACGCGTGAGCGGCTCGACGGAGCGCATGCCGAGGCTGCTCGCACTCGTGCCGTACCTGCTGGCGAGGCCGGGCATCAAGATCGAGCAGGCCGCCCAGGACTTCGACGTCTCCGCCAAGCAGCTGCGCAAGGACCTCGAGCTGCTGTGGATGTGCGGTCTTCCCGGCTACGGCCCCGGCGACCTCATCGACCTCTCCTTCGACGGCGACACCGTGTCGGTCACCTTCGACGCCGGCATGCGCAGGCCGTTGCGGCTGACCGGCGGCGAGGCCAGCGCTCTGGTGATCGCGCTGCGCGCACTGGGTGAGACCCGGGGCGTCGTCGACACCGACGCGGTGCAGCGCGCGATCGCCAAGATCGAGTCGGCCGCGGGCAACGCGCAGCCTGCCGGGGTGGTCGTGGGCATGGGCGTGCGCGAGCGCGAGACCACCGCGCGCACCCGCGAGACCGTGCGCGGTGCGCTGCAGGCGGGCCGCGCGCTGCGGATGCGGTACTACACCGCGTCCAAGGACGAGGTCACCGACCGCACGGTGGACCCGATGCGGTTGCTGATCGTGCAGGCCAACAGCTACCTGGAGGCGTGGTGCCGCAGGGCGGGTGCCGTGCGGCTGTTCCGGCTCGACCGCATCGACGAGCTCGACGTGCTGGACGAGCCCGCCGCGCCGCCGGCCGGCGCCGAGCCCAGGCAGGTCTCGGCGGACGTGTTCGCTCCGCGTGACGACTATCCGGAGGCCGTGCTGGTGCTCGAGCCGGACGCGCGCTGGATCGCCGAGTACTACCCGTGCGAGGAGCTCGCGGAGCTCGACGGCGGCAGGTTGCGGGTGCGGATGCGCTACGGAGACGAGTCGTGGATGGTGCGGCTCGTGCTGGGCAGGGGAGAGGGCGTGCACGTCGAGGGCCCCGAGTCGCTCGCGCAAGCTGTTCGACAGCGGGCCGCCGACGCGCTGGCCCGGGCGCGTCACCTTCCGGTCACCTACGGCCAGTAGGGTGACGGCGTGTATTACGTGCTGAGCGGTGCCCTGGTCGGGCTCGGAATCCTCGTGCTCGGCGTTGTCCTGTTTCGCATCGTTCGGGTCTTGCGTCGTTTCACCCGGACGTTCAGCATGGTCACCGTGAGTACGCAGGATCGGACGGGGCTGGTGCGGGCCCGGACGGCGGCAGTGCGGGTCGCGATCGGGCAACGGCGCGCTCGCTCGCTCACACAAGACGGTTAAGCCAGTACGATCGATCCTGAACGAGTAAGGGAGGCCACTGATGGGTGCACTGCAGCCGTGGCACTTGATCATTTTGGTCCTTGTCGTGGTTCTGCTGTTCGGTGCGAAGAGGCTCCCGGACGCGGCCAGGTCGGTCGGCAAGTCCATGAAGATTTTCAAGGCCGAGACCAAGGACATGCGCAACTCCGGTGACTCGGACTCGGGCTCGTCCGAGACCACTTCCGAGGCCACCACCGAGGCCGAGACCAGGCAGCTGCCCAGCTCGACGGCCACCGCGGCGGCAGCGGCGGCGGGCGCGGCGTCCGCGGAGAAGGACCAGCAGCTCGCCGACCTGCAGCGCCAGCTGGACGAGCTGAAGAAGCAGCAGCCCAACGCCACCGCCGACCAGGCGCAGAAGAACCTCGGCTGACTGGTCGACTAGCGAGAACGGAAACTCTCCGTGGCGGACTCCTCCGAGAAGCGCGAAGGCCGCCCGGGCAAGCGGCGGAACCGTAGCCGTCGGCACAACCCCGACGGCACGATGACGCTCATCGAGCACATCTACGAGTTCCGCCGCAGGCTCGGTTACGCCCTCCTGGCGATCGTGGCAGGCGGCATCCTCGGCTTCCTCTGGTTCAGCAACAAGATCGGGCCGATCCCGTCGCTCGGCGACATCGTCACCGGCCCGTACTGCGCCATTCCGGCCGATCAGCGGTACCCCAAGGGTGGCGAGTGCCAGCTCCTGCAGACGGTGCCCTTCGAGGCGTTCATGATCCAGCTGCGGGTCGGCCTCACCGCGGGCGCCGTGCTGTTCGCGCCGGTGTGGCTCTACCAGCTGTGGGCGTTCATCGCGCCGGGCCTGTACTCGAAGGAGCGCAAGTACGCGCTCACCTTCGTCGCGTTCGCGAGCGCCCTGTTCGCGGGCGGCGCGGTGCTGGCCTACCTGATGGTGCCCCACGCGCTGGACCTGCTGACCAGCTTCGGTGGCGGCGAGTTCGCCACCTGGTTCACCGGTGACCGCTACATCTCGTTCGTCCTGTCGCTGCTGCTCATCTTCGGGGTCAGCTTCGAGCTGCCACTGCTGATTGTGATGCTCAACCGGGTCGGCGTGGTCCGCTACGACATGCTGAAGAAGTGGCGGCGGGGAATCATCTTCCTGCTGTTCGTCTTCGCGGCGTTCGTGACGCCGGCTGACCCGTTCTCGATGCTCGCGCTGGCGGGTGCTCTCACGCTGCTGTTCGAGTTCGCGCTGCAGCTGACGCGACTGCACGACCGCAGGCTCGACCGCAAGCGCGGAACGGAGGGCTGGGACGAGCTCGCCGACGACGAGGCCGCGCCGTTCGAGTACACGCCGAGCAGCGTCGACGACGAACAGCCCGCGAAGCAGGGCAAGTCGGCGAACACGGACGACATCACGTAACCGCTGATGGGAGTGCGTGCGGCGCTGGCCGTGCATCCCGATTCCGGCAAGGGCGCGGCGGCCCGCATCGCGGGTACCGTCGCCGCCCGGCTCCGGGATCACGTCGAGCGGCTCGACCTGGTGGCCGCCAACACGGTGGAGCAGTCCCGGCTGCTGATGGACCGCTCCCACTCCGACGGGCTCGACGCGCTCGTCGTGCTCGGCGGTGACGGCGCCGCCCATCAGGCGGTGCAATTCTGCGCGCGCACGGGCGTCGCGCTCGGGCTGGTGCCGTGTGGCACCGGCAACGACCTCGCCCGGGCGCTCGGCGTGCCCACCGACCCGATCGACGCCGTGGACGCGGTCGCCGCGGCGTTACGGGAGGGACGGCGCCGGCGGCTCGACCTGGGCACGGTGGGCGACACCTGGTTCGCCACCGTGCTGTGCGCCGGGTTCGACGCCGCCGTCAACGAGCGAGCGAACCGGATGCGCTGGCCCCGGGGACCGCGGCGCTATGACCTGGCCATCCTCGCCGAGCTGGCGTCCTTCCGGGCACGCACGCTCGTGGTGGACTCCGACACCGGCCGCGTCGAGCTGCCCGCCGTGCTGGTCGCGGTCGGCAACACCCGCTACTACGGCGGCGGCGTGCCGATCTGTCCCGAGGCGGATCCAGAGGACGGTCTGTTCGACGTCACCGTCGTCGGCGAGGCGACGCGCCGGGAACTGGTGCGGATGCTGCCGAGCCTGCGCACGGGCGCGCACCTGGACCATCCCGCGGTCACGACGCTGCGCGCCCGGAGGCTGACGCTGTCGGGCGGCGACTGGCCCGTCTACGCCGACGGCGAGTCGCTGGGGCGCCTGCCCGTGTCGGTCAGCTGCGTCCCCCGGGCACTCGCTGTTCTCGGCTGAGCGCCGACCAGCGCAGCCGCTCGCGCTGCGCCTTCGGCAGTCCGGCCACCACGAGGTCGTAGGAGTCCTCGATCATGTCGAGGACGAGCTGGCGGGGCACCGACCCGTCGAGCACCACCGTGTTCCAGTGCCGCTTGTTGAGGTGATAGCCGCCGGTGATCGCCGGGTGCTGACCGCGCAGCTGGACGGCCAGTTCGGGCTCGCACTTCAGGCTCACCCGCAGCGGGCTCGCGTCGAGCCTGCTGAGCGCGAAGATCTTGCCCGCGACCTTGAACACGCTGTTCGACTCGTCGAAGGGGAACTCCTCGCTGGCGCCGGTGAACCCGAGACACGTCGCCTTCAGTTCCTGGGGAGTCACCCGTCCAGCCTAGAAGCTTCCGGCGCCCGGCCGGGAACGAGCGCCACCGGACGCGCCGAGATCACCCACCGCATGCGCGGGGGCCCGGCGATATGGAACCCTGACGCCGTGGACGCCTCCACTTCCCCCAGTCCCGCCGAGGCCTACGTGGCCGCCCGCCGGCGCGGCAAGTACCCGCACCTGGCCGACTTCGCGGCCGCGCTCTCCTTCGAGTTCGACGACTTCCAGCTCCGCGGCTGCGAGGCGCTCGAGGACGGGCACGGTGTGCTCGTGTGCGCGCCCACGGGCGCGGGCAAGACCGTCGTCGGCGAGTTCGCCGTGCACCTCGCGCTGGCCGAAGGCCGCAAGTGCTTCTACACCACGCCGATCAAGGCGTTGTCGAACCAGAAGTACGCCGACCTCGTCGCCCGCTACGGGCCAGAGCAGGTCGGGCTGCTCACCGGGGACACCGCCATCAACGGCAACGCGCAGGTGGTGGTGATGACCACCGAGGTCCTGCGCAACATGCTCTACGCGGGCTCCTCCACGGTGAACGACCTCGGCTACGTGGTGATGGACGAGATCCACTACCTCGCCGACCGGTTCCGCGGCGCGGTGTGGGAGGAGGTGATCCTGCACCTGCCGGAGTACGTGCGGGTGGTCGGGCTGTCCGCGACCGTCAGCAACGCCGAGGAGTTCGGCGAGTGGCTCATCGAGGTCAGGGGCGACACGACGGTCGTGGTGGACGAGCACCGGCCCGTGCCGCTGTGGCAGCACATGCTGGTGGGCAACCGCCTGCAGGACCTCTTCGTCGGCGAGGAGCCGGGCGGTGACGAGGCCAAGATCAACCCGCAGCTGCTGCGCCGTGTCGAGGACGTCGCCAGGATGCACGCCCCGGCCGGGCTGCGCGGGGGCCGCGGGCGCAGGGGAGCACCGCCGCGTGGGCCGCGCTTCCGGCCGCCGTCGCGCGTCGACGTGGTGGAACGCCTCGACCGCGAGGGGCTGCTGCCCGCGATCGTGTTCATCTTCTCCCGCGCGGGGTGCGACGCCGCGGTGGGCCAGTGCCTGCATTCGGGGCTGCGGCTCAACACGCCCGAGGAGATCGCCGAGGTCCGCCGGATCGTCGACGAGCGCACCAGCGACCTGCCCGAGTCCGACCTCGGCGTGCTCGGCTACTGGGAGTGGCGCGAAGGCCTCGAACAGGGCATCGCCGCCCACCACGCCGGACTGCTGCCGGCGTTCAAGGAGACCGTCGAGGAGCTGTTCGTCCGCGGCCTCGTGAAGGTCGTGTTCGCCACCGAGACGCTCGCGCTCGGCATCAACATGCCCGCCCGCACCGTGATGCTCGAACGGCTCGTCAAGTACAACGGCGAGGCCCACGTCGACCTGACACCCGGCGAGTACACCCAGCTCACCGGGCGCGCGGGCAGGCGCGGCATCGACATCGAGGGCCATGCCGTGGTGCTGTGGCAGCCGGGTGTGGACCCGCGCCAGGTCGCCGGTCTGGCGTCCACGCGCACCTACCCGCTGCGCTCGTCGTTCCGGCCCGGCTACAACATGGCGATCAACCTCGTCGGCCAGTTCGGGGCCGAACAGGCGCGCGAGCTGCTCGAGCAGTCCTTCGCGCAGTTCCAGGCCGACCGTTCCGTCGTCGGGCTCGCCAAGCGCATCGAGCGCAACAAGGAGGCGCTGGAGGGCTACGCCGAGGCCGCGAACGGCGACTTCGACGAGATGCTGTCCTACGTCGAGCTGCGCAAGCAGATCTCCGACCGCGAGAAGCTGCTGGCGAAGCAGAACTCGGCCACCCGCCGTACCGAGACCGCGCAGTCGCTGGAGAAGCTGCGCAAGGGCGACGTGATCTCGGTGCCGCAGGGCCGCCGGGCCGGGCTGGCCGTGGTGGTCGACCCCGGGGTCGACCCGCTGCACGAGCCACGGCCCGTCGTGGTGACGGAGGACCGCTGGTCGGGTCCGCTGTCGGTGTCGGACTTCCCGGCCCCGGTCGAGCCGCTGGGCCGGTTGCGGCTGCCCAAGCACGTCGAGCTGCGCTCGCCGAAGACCCGCCGCGACATCGCGTCCTCGCTGCGCAACACCGGGATCATGCGGCCATCGCGCGAGCGGCGGCGCTCCGGCGCCAACGACGACGGAGAGCTGGCAGCCCTCCGGCGGGCCCAGCGCGCGCACCCGGTGCACGGGCTCGCCGACCGCGAGGCCCGGCTGCGCTGGGTCGACCGCTACCAGCGGCTCGCCGCCGAGACCGCCCAGGTGGAACGCAAGGTCGCCGCCACCACCCACTCGCTGGCCAGGGCGTTCGACCGGATCCGCGCGCTGCTCACCGAACGCGGCTACCTCGCGGAGAGCGGCGAGGACGTGACCGACCACGGGCGGCTGCTCGGCAGGCTCTACAGCGAGTCGGACCTGCTCGCCGCCGAGTGCCTGCGCCAGGGCGTCTGGAACGGCCTGACGCCGCCGGAGCTCGCCGCGGTGGTCTCGGCGCTGGTGTACGAGGCGCGCCGCGACGCCGCCGCCGAACCTCGCCTGCCGACCGGGGCGGTGCCCGCGGCGTGGCAGGAGACCGTGAAGGTGTGGACCGACGTGGTCGAGGACGAGCGGCGCCACCGGCTCGACCGCACCAGGGAGTCCGACGCCGGATTCGCGTGGCCGGTGTATCGCTGGGCGCGCGGCGAGTCGCTCGAGAAGGTGCTCACCGCGGCCGAGGCCAACGGCCAGGAGCTCTCCGCGGGCGACTTCGTGCGGTGGTCACGCCAGGTCATCGACCTGCTCGACCAGCTCAAGACCGTGCTGGGCAAGGATCATCACGTCGGCGCGACGGCGGCCAAGGCGGTGCGATCGCTGCGCCGCGGCGTGGTCGCCGCGGGCGAGGTCTGATACCGATCTGGATCTTCCGCGTGCCCTTCACGTGTGCGCGACGGCATGCTGTGGTTGGATCGCGCTCGACCCGGTGGCACAACGTTCGAGGCGGACTGGCGGAGGCGACACGATGAGCACCCCGTACGGAGGCAACGACCCTCAGCAGTGGGGGCAGCAACCGCCTTCGGGCACCCCGTCCGGTGGCTTCCCCAGCCAGGGCGGTTACGGACAGCAGCCGCAGTACGGGCAACAGCCCGGGTACGGCCAGCAACCCCAGTACGGGCAACAGCCCGGCTATGGCCAGCAACCCGGCCAGCAACCCGGCCAGCAACCCCAGTACGGCCAGCAGCCCGGTTACGGCCAGCCTCAGCAGCCCCAGTACGGGCAGCAGCCGGGCTACGGCCAGCCTCAGCAGCAGCCCGGCTTCGACCCGGCGCAGTACGGCCAGCAGCCACCGCAACAGCCTCATCAGCCTCAGCAGCCGTACGGCCAGCAGCCGCCGTACGGGCAGCAGCCTGGCCAGTTCGATTACGGCCAGCAGCAGCCCGGGTTCGGTGCCCCGCCTCCGGAGAAGAAGTCCGGTGGCAAGGGCCTGTGGATCGGCGTCGGCGCGCTCGTCGTGGTGATCGCCGCCGCCGCGGTGGTGCTGTTCTGGGTCCCGGGCATCCTCGTGTCGAAGGTGTTCGACAACGAGACGATGCAGAACGACATCCAGCGCGTGCTGACCGACAGCTACGGCGAGGAGAACGTCGAGGGCGTCAGCTGTCCGACCGACCAGGCGGTCGAGGTCGGCAGCACGTTCCAGTGCGACGTGACCGCGGGCGGCGAGCAGCAGGCCGTGACGATCACGGTCAAGAGCGAGGACGGGCACTACGAGGTCGGCGGTCTCGAACCGAAGCAGTAATCCGGTGGCGGAGCCGGTCCGGGGTGGACGAGCATCGCACCCATGACCGATCACCACACGAGACTGCTGCGCGAGGACGAACTGCGCGCCGCCAACACGCTGTTCCGGGCGGCACTGCACGTCAAGCCCGTCGAGGACGAGGAGTGGGCGCGCACGGCGCCCGGCTACCAGCCCGAGCGCACCGTCGGGGTGTTCGACGACGCCCTCATCGGTACGGCGCGGTCCACGGACGCCGAGCTGACGGTGCCCGGGGGCGCGACGTTGTCCTCGGCGGCGGTCACCGGGGTCGGGGTGCGGGCCGACCGCACCCGGCGCGGTGTGCTGACCGAGCTCATGCGCGCCCAGTTCGCGGACTTCGAGCGGCGTGGTGTGGTCGCGGCGACCCTGTGGGCCTCGGAAGGTCCGATCTACGGCCGGTTCGGCTACGGCCTGGCGACGCACTGGCGCTCGTGCACGGTCGACCGCAGGCGCGCCGTGCTGCGCGCCGACGTGCCCGCGGGCGGCGAGGTGCGGTTGATCGACGCCGACGAGGCGCGTGAGCAACTGCCCGGCATCAACGCGGGCACCCTCGTCCGGGCCGGGATGATGACACGCGCCCCGTACTGGTGGGCCTGGCACGATCGCGGGCTGCGCAAGGGCGAGGACCCGGTGACCGTCGCCGTGCACCACGGAGAGCGCGGGCCCGATGGTTACGTCGTGTACCGGGTGAGCCGCACCGCGGGCGGGTCCGGCGTGCTCTCGCTCGAGGAGATGCACTACGCCAACGCCGGGGCGTTCGCGGGGCTCTGGCGGTTCCTGCTCGGTGTGGACCTGGTGGACGAGATCGCGACGGGCTGCCGTCCGGTGGATGAGGCCGTCGAGGTGCTGTTCACCGACCCGCGCGTGTGCCGCGTGACCGGGGGAGCGGACGAGACCTGGCTGCGGCTGCTGGACGTGCCCGCGGCGCTCGCCGCGCGGCGGTGGCGGGGCGAGCCGCTGGTGGCCGAGGTGACCGACCCGGTGCTGGAGCGCAACTCGGGCCGGTACCGGCTGGGCACCGGGGGTGCCGAACGGACCGACGAGCCCGCGGGCATGCAGCTGGGCGTGGACGCGCTCGCGATGATCTACCTGGGCGGCTGGCGTCCGTCGGCCCTCGGCGATGTCGGCCGCATCCGGTTCACCGGCGCGACGGCGGCCGCCGCCGCGGACGACCTGTTCGGTGCGCACGTCGCGCCCTGGTGCGGTACGTTCTTCTGACCTGTGAACGATCAACTTCCCCGGGGTGTCCGACTGTGCGGGTACGCGCTGTCCTGTTGGTGCTGATGGCGGGTGCCGTGCTGTTGCTCGGCGCGTGCGAGGGCGGCGGGCAGGATCCCGCCGAGGCTCCCGAGTCCTCGGAGTCGGCGGAGTCGGGTCCGTCGTCGGCCCCGGGCGGGTCGGCGGCCGAGCCGAGCGAGGGCACCGCGACGTCCGCACCGAGCACCACGACCAGCCTGGCGCCGGTGTCGAAGGTGTTCGACCCCGGCGCCATGCAGGCCTCGGTTCAGCGCATCCTCACCGAGAGCTACCGCGTCGAGGGCCTGGAGGGCGTCACGTGCCCGCCGGACCAGCCGGTCGAGGTCGGGCTGACGTTCGACTGCACGGTGCAGATCGCCGGCGAGCAGAAGCGCGTGCGGATCACCGTTAAGAGCGAGGACGACGAGTACGAGGTCGGCTACCCGGAGTGAGCCCGCCGGGTCACGCCTCGCGCGACTCCAGCGCGTCCAGCAGGCGCTTGACCGAGTTGCCGAGGTTCCACCGCTGCGCGAGCTCGGCGACGCGATCCGGGTCGGCGGGCTCCGCGGGGATCCGGTCGTCGCGCGAGAGCACCACCGGCGCGTCCGGCGCCACGCGCACCACGGTCGGTGCCACCGCCAGGTAGTCGGCGGCCTCGTTGAGCCGGGTCCGTGTCTTCACCGGCAGGTCGGGACTCTCCCTGCGCGCGGCCTCCACCAGCGCACCGAGCGAGCCGAACTGGGTGATCAGCTTGGCGGCGGTCTTCTCGCCGATGCCCGCGACGCCGGGCAGCCCGTCGGACGGATCGCCCCGCAGCATGGACATGTCCGCGTAGGCCGGGCCCGCCTGCTCGGCCGGGACGCCGTAGCGGGCGCCGATCTCGGCGGGGCCCAGCACCTCGGCCTTGGCCCAGCCCTTGCCGACGTAGATCACCGAGGCCGGGGTGGGTTCGGTGCGTACCAGCTGGAAGAGGTCGCGGTCGCCCGTGATCACCTCGACGGGATCGGTCTCCTCGGTGGCGGTCAGCGTGCCGATCACGTCGTCGGCCTCGAAGCCTGTCGCCTCACCGGTCGCGAGGCCCACCGCCTCCAGCAGGTCGAGGATGATCGGGACCTGGGGCGTGAGCGTGTCGGGCACCTCCTCGACGTCGGCGCCCTGCGGGGTGGCCTCGGCGACGCGGTGCGCCTTGTAGCTCGGCAGCGCGTCCACCCGGAACTGCGGCCGCCAGTCGGCGTCGAGGCAGGCCACCAGCCGCGAGGGGCGCCGGTCCACGATGATCCGCGCGACCGTGTCGGTGAAGCCGCGCACGGCGTTGACCGGCGTGCCGTCGGGCGCGGTCATGGAGTCCGGAAGCGCGAAGAACGAACGGAAGTAGAGGCTCGCCGCGTCGAGCAGCGCCACAGGTGCGGTCGTCACCAGCACAGCGTGCCATGCTCGGGTGATGGCGCTCGTCGAGAACCCGTTCTTCGCGAGACTGTTCATCCGGATCGGCGCCCGCAACGAGGCCCGTGGCCAGGCGGCGTTGCGGGCCGAGCTGCTCGCCGGGCTGCGCGGGCACGTGGTGGAGCCCGGTCCCGGCACCGGCCTGAACTTCGGTCACTACCCGGCCTCGGTCGAGCGCGTGAGCGCCGTGGAGCCGGAGCCGACGTTGCGCGAGCGGGCGCGGGCCGCCGCCGAGCGTGCGCCGGTGCCCATCGACGTGGTGGACGGGCTCGCCGACCGCCTGCCGCTGGCCGACGGTGAGGCCGACGCCGTCGTGGTGACCGGGGTGCTGTGCTCGGTCGCCGACCCGCCGGCGGTGCTCGCCGAGTTCCGCCGGGTGCTGCGGCCGGGCGGTGAACTGCGGTTCTACGAGCACGTCCGCGCGGGCGGAGCGCGCGGGCGCTGGCAGGACGCCGCCGACCTGGTGTGGCCGAGCCTGATGGGTGGCTGCCACCCCAACCGCGACACCCTGGGCGCGGTGCGCCGCGCGGGCTTCGAGGTCGTCCGGCTCCGCGAGCTGATCTTTCCGCCCGGGGCGACGGTCTCGGTCGTGGCGTCGCGGATCCTCGGCGTGGCGCGGCCCGGACTCCCCGGCCGGTGACGGCGGGGACGACTAGGCTCAGCGCCATGTCGCGCCGATCTCCGCACCTCGCCGTCCCCGATGTCGCCAGCCTCCGCGCCCGCCTCGAGAAGGCCCGTGGCGCGGCCGCCGACGCGAACACCGACGCGCTGCTCATCGCGCCAGGGTCCGATCTGCGCTACCTGATCGGCGAGGCGGGCGGCTCGTTCGAACGGCTCACGACACTGGTGGTGCCCGCGGGCGACGCCGCACCCGCGCTGGTGGTGCCGAAGCTGGAGGCGCCCGGCTACGCGGGCGTGCCGCTCGACGACCTCGGCGTGGAGCTGGTGACCTGGGTCGACGGCGACGACCCGTACGGCCTCGTCGCGGGCAGGCTCGGCTCGCCGGGCCGGGTCGCCGTGAGTGACGCGATGGCCGCCCTGCACGTGCTCGCGCTGCGCGCGGCCGTCGCGGGTGCCGAGCAGACGCTGGCCGGACCGGTGCTGCGGGAGCTGCGGATGCGCAAGGACGCCGCGGAGATCGCCGCACTGCGCAAGGCGGGGCAGGCGATCGACCGCGTGCACGCGCGCATGGGGGAGTGGCTGGTTCCCGGCCGCACCGAGGCCGAGGTCGGCGCCGACATCACCGCCGCGATCGTCGAGGAGGGCCACCTCGCGGCCGACTTCGTGATCGTCGGTTCCGGCCCCAACGGCGCGAGCCCGCACCACGACGTGTCCGACCGCGTCATCGAGCGCGGCGACATCGTGGTGATCGACATCGGCGGCCCGATCGCCGAGGGCTACAACTCCGACTCCACGCGCACCTACGCGGTCGGCGAGCCGCGCGACGCCGACGTGGCGGGCACCTACGCGGTGCTGCAGCGCGCGCAGGCGGCGGCCGTCGAGGCAGTGCGGCCCGGTGCCACGGCCGAGCAGATCGACGCGGCCGCGCGCGAGATCATCACCGAGGCGGGGTTCGGCGCCGAGTTCATCCACCGCACCGGCCACGGCATCGGCCTCGACGTGCACGAGGAGCCCTACATCGTCGGCGGCAACAGCCTGCCACTGGAAGCCGGGATGGCCTTCAGTGTCGAGCCCGGCATCTACCAGGCGGGCCGCTGGGGAGCGCGCATCGAGGACATCGTGGTGGTCACCGCCGACGGCGTGGAGGCGCTGAACAACCGGCCGCACGAGCTGGTCGTCCTCGGCTCATGACCGGACCCGTCCTCGAACCGCTGGACCAGGCGATCGTCAGGGAACTCTCCGCCGATGGCAGGCGCAGTTTCACCGACCTCGCCGAGCGGGTCGGGCTGTCGGTGTCGGCGGTGCACCAGCGGGTCCGCAGGCTCGAGCAGCGCGGTGTCATCCGCGGCTACACGACGAGGCTGGACGGCGAGCAGATCGGGCTGCCGCTGACGGCACTGATCTCGCTCACGCCCAACGACCCGGCGGCGCCGGACGACTACCCGCAGCGCCTGGAGCACATCACCGAGATCGAGTCCTGCTACTCGGTGGCCGGCGACGAGTCCTACATCCTGCTCGTGCGGGTGGCCTCGCCGCTGGCACTGGAGGAGCTGCTGCGCAAGATCCGCGAGTCGGCGAAGGTCTCCACGCGCACCACGGTGGTGCTCTCGACGCCGTTCGAGGGCCGTTCGCCCACGTTGTAGCGGCGCTGGCCCTGTCCGTCGGGCGTGCGGCGGAGTACGGTAAAAGGTATGGCAACACGTAAGGTCACTCTCTCGCTCGACGCCGGTGCGCTCGAGTTCGCCGAGCGCGCCGCCAAGGCACACGGCATCTCGGTGTCGTCGTGGTTGTCGAAGGCCGCCCGCAGGGAAGCCGTCCGCACCGGCTACCACCCGCAGTCCACCGCGCTGTCCGAGTCCACGGCCGCGACGGACGAGAAGGAGCTCTCCGCCGCGCTGGAGGACCTGCGTGCGGAGGGGTGAGGTCTGGACTTATCACCCACCCACGCAACCAGCGCGTCCGCGCGCGGTCCTGCTGCTGTCCTCGGACGGTGTGAACGAGTCGGAGCGGCCGTGGCTGCTGGGCACCGAACTGCTGGAAGAGGACCCCGCCGACATCCTCGGCGTGGCGGTCGACGGCAGGTTCTGGGTGTCGACGCTGTACCTGACCCGGATCTACCGGCCCTGGCTCGATCGGCGCATCGCCGCGATCGACGAGGAGATCCAGGAGCAGATCGACAGCGCGCTCAGGGCCGCCCTCGACCTCTAGCCGTGCGAGCGACCGTCCTAGACTGACGGCGATGGCCGCCTCCTCCGCCGACTTCCGCACGCGCCTGCGAGCCGACTGCTCCAGCTGTTATGGGCTCTGCTGCGTCGTGCCCGCGTTCTCGAGGTCGTCGGACTTCGCGATCGACAAGCCCGCGCGCACCCCGTGTCACAACCTGCTCGCCGACTTCGGCTGCGGCATCCACGAGCACCTGCGCGAACGCGGTTTCGCGGGCTGCACCGTCTACGACTGCTTCGGCGCGGGCCAGCACACCTCCCAGGTGACCTTCGAGGGCAGGGACTGGCGCACCGACCCCGGCAGCGCCGAGCGGATGTTCTCCGTCTTCCCGGTGCTGCGCGAACTGCACGAGCTGCTCTACTACGTCCACGAGGCGCTGACCCTGCCCGCCGCCGCACCGGTGCACGACGCGCTCGCCGTCGCGCGCGACGAGACCGAGCGGCTCACGCTGCTGGGGCCGGACGAGCTCGCGGATCTCGACGCGCGCGAGCACTGGCAGCGCGTCAACTCCGTGCTGCAGCGGGCCAGCGAGCTGGCGCGCGCTCCGGTGCGGCGCCCCGCCGAGCTGCGCGGTGCCGACCTGGTGGGCCGCGACTTCCGCAAGGCCGACCTGCGCGGCGCGAACCTGCGCGGCGCCGTCCTGATCGGTGCTGACCTGCGGGGCGCGGACCTGCGGCTGGCCGACGTCGTCGGCGCGGACACCCGGGGTGCGGACCTGCGCGGCGCCGACCTCGGCACGAGCCTGTTCCTCGTCCAGTCCCAGCTGGACGCGGCGAGGGGCGACGGCACCACGACGCTGCCCCCGACGCTCACGGCGCCCGCGCACTGGTCCGCGTGAGCGCTCAGAGCTCGGCGAGCCTGCGACGCAGCAGCGCGCGCTCGGTGTCGTTGGCGGTGTACTCGGCCGCGGTCTCGTAGGCGGCCGCCGCCTCGGCCATGCGGCCCAGCCTGCGCAGCAGATCGGCCCTGATGGCGTGGAACAGGTGGTAGCGCGG
Source organism: Prauserella cavernicola (assembly GCF_016595675.1). Taxonomy (GTDB): domain Bacteria; phylum Actinomycetota; class Actinomycetes; order Mycobacteriales; family Pseudonocardiaceae; genus Prauserella_A; species Prauserella_A cavernicola. The sequence goes on from NZ_JAENJH010000001.1 coordinate 301,421, forward strand.
CAGGTCGAGTTCGTCGACCTGCTCCAGCGCGACGGCGGGACCGTCCACTTCGGCCACCGCGACCGCCCGGTTCAGCGCCACCACCGGGGTCGGCGAGAGGGCGAGCAGCTGGTCGTAGAGCAGCACGATCTGCCGCCAGTCGGTCGCCTCCGCCGTCGGCGCGTCGCTGTGCACGGCGTTGATCGCGGCCTGGAGCTGATACGGACCGGGCCGGTCGCGGCGCAGACACCGCCGCACCAGTGACTGTCCCTCGGCGATGAGCGCGCGGTCCCAGCGGCCGCGGTCCTGTTCGGCCAGCAGCACCAGCTCGCCGTTCGGGCCGAGGCGCGCGGGGCGCCGCGACTCGCCCAAGAGCATCAACGCCAGCAGTCCCAGCACTTCCGGCTCGTCGGGCATCAGCCGCGCGAGCAGCCTGCCGAGCCGGATCGCCTCGGCGCACAGGTCCTCGCGCACCAGCCGCTCGCCCTCGCTCGCCGTGTGTCCCTCGGTGAAGACGAGGTAGACGACGGCGAGCACCCCGGAGAGTCGCTCGGGCAGGTCTGCCTCGGCGGGTACGCGGTAGGGGATCCGGGCGTCGCGGATCTTGGCCTTCGCCCGCACGATCCGTTGCGCCATCGTGGGTTCGGGCACGAGGAACGCCCGCGCGAGCTCGGCGGTGGTGAGCCCGCCGAGCAGGCGCAGCGTCAGTGCGACGCGGGCGCTCATCCCCAGCGCGGGATGGCAGCAGGTGAACAGCAGCCGCAGCCGCTCGTCGCGCACCAGGCCCTCCTCGGGCGGCTCGTCCTGGACGTGCAGCAGCGCCGCCTGCGCGTGCCGGTCCTGTCGCGAGGCCTCGCGGCGCAGCCGGTCGATCGTGCGGTTGCGGGCCGTGGTGATGAGCCAGCCAGCCGGGGCGGGCGGCACGCCGGTGCCGGGCCAGGTTCGCAGTGCCGCCGCGAACGCGTCCTGGACCGCCTCCTCGGCCACGTCGAGGTCGCCGAAGACGCGGGTCAGGACCGCGACGGCGCGGCCGTACTCCTCGCGAAAGACCCGCTCGACGTCCGCGGCACTCGCCCGCTGCGTCATGAGTACTCAGTCCCCGTCCTGGAAAGGACGCACCTCGATGGGCAGCGTGGTCGCGGCGGCGAGCCTGCGGCCCCACGCCAGTGCCGAGGCCAGGTCCTCGGCGCGGATGATCGTGACCCCACCGAGGTACTCCTTGGCCTCGACGAACGGCCCGTCCGTGGTGAGCACGTCGTCGCCGTCGGCACGCACGACGGTCGCCGAGTCCGGGGCGTGCAGGCCGCCCGCGAACACCCACGCCCCGGCCGCGCGCAGCCGCTGGTTCAGCTCCTCCACATCGCGCATCACCCCGGCCAGGAACTCGGGATCGGGCAGTTCCCCGGCGGGCTGGTAGACGCTGAGCAGGTACTGCTTCATCGTGGATCTCCTCGTTCGGCGGCCGGCGCCGGTGCCGGCCTCTCACCCTCCACACGAACGGCGGGCGGCCGGATCGACAGGCCGGGCCGAGAAAAACCAGTATTCCCGCCGGTTTCGCTCGCCCCGTGCGGTGGCCGACGAGTTCACGGACAATTTCGACTACCCGGACCGGCAGCGGCGGATCCTCGCCCGCCGCGCCCGGACCTGACCGTCCCGAGAGGAGTGGTGATGTACCGGCTCACCGTGCTCTACCCGCCGCCCACCGATCCCGAGCACTTCCGCGAGTACTACGTGAACACGCACCTGCCGCTGGCGGCGACGCTGCCGGGGCTGCGGGCGATGCGCTACAGCCTCGACGTGTCGGCGCCGGGAGGCCAGAGTCCGTACTTCGCGGTGTTCGAGGGCGACTTCGACTCCTACGACGCGATGGTCGCCGCACTGTCGTCGGAACAGGGCCAGGCCGTCAACGCCGACGTGCCGAACTACGCCACCGGCGGCGTGCACATGATCCACTACGCACCCGTGCAGAGCTGATCGACGCCGCGTGAACACGGCGAGCCGATGGTCGCGGCGCTGGCCCGAACACTGGCCGGTGCGGCCGGTGCCGAAGCAGACGTGGTCGCGGCAGCGGCCCACGGTCGGTCAGGCCGATCCGGCGGTGATCGGCGCGGCGCTGCGCCGCGCCGAGGCCAGGCCCTCGGGCAACTGGTTCCCGTTCGCGGCCAGTGAGCTGGTGCGGCGCGACCGGCCGTACGGCACACGGGTCGCGGGCAGGGAGCTGGTCGCGTGGCGGGACGACTCCGGCGTGCTCGTGGTCGGGCCGGGCGCGTGCCCGCACCTCGGCGCGCCGCTCGCGCAGGCCAGGGTGGTGTGCGGCGCGCTGGTGTGCCGGTGGCACGGCCTCACCGTCGCCGACGGGACCCGGGGCTGGGCGCCGGTACCGTCCTTCGACGACGGTGTGCTGGCGTGGGTGCGACTCGACACCGAGGGCGGTGAGGACCCGACGCCGCGGCCCGTCGTGCCGGACCGCCCGCCGCTGGCCGGTGCGCTCGCGGCCGTCACGAGGCTGGAGGGTGTGTGCGAGCCCCGCGACGTCGTGGCCAACCGGCTCGACCCGTGGCACGGCGCGTGGTTCCACCCGTACTCGTTCACGCGGCTGACCGTCACGCGTGTTCCCGGCGTCGACCACGACAGCGACGAGGCCGGCGACCTGTTCGGCGTGGACGTCACCTTCCGTGTGGGTCCCGGTCTCGGGGTCCCCGTGCACGCCGAGTTCACCGCCCCGGAACCGCGCACGGTCGTCATGCGCATCACCGAGGGAGAGGGAGCGGGCAGCGTGGTCGAGACCCACGCGACGCCGCTGGGCACCGGTTCCGACGGCAGGCCGCGCACGGCCGTGCTGGAGGCCGTGGTGGCCGGTTCGCCACGACGGGGTTTCGCGCTGGCCAGGTCGCTGGCCCCGCTCGTGCGTCCCGCGATGCGGCGGACCGCGACCCGGTTGTGGCGCGACGACCTCGCCTACGCCGAGCGCCGCTACGCCCTGCGCTCGGGCGAGGTTCGCTGAGCTACCGCGCACTCGGCGGGCTCAGCGAGCCGAGGGCAGCAGCCGCAGCGGCGCGTACCTGCCGCGCACGGGCACGCTCTCGAGGTCGTGGCCGGTCACGCCCCAGCCCGCGAGCAGCCGGTTCGCCGCCGTCCAGCCGGTGGTCGCCGCGCGTTCCATGAGCGCAACCGGCAGGTCCACGCGGATGCCGTCCCCGGCGAGGACGACCCCCTCCACGGGTGTCTCCACTCCCGGCCGTCGGGCGAACGAGCCCGGCGGGAACAGCGGGCAGTCCTCGCGCCACTCACTGAGATCGGCCACGATCCCGGCGTCGCGGGTCTCGGGGTAGAGCCGGTGCAGCCGGGTCAGCAGCGCGGCGGAGGTCTCGTCGCGGGGCACGGTGGCCGCGTAGGCGTGCAGCTCGACGACCGAGCCTCCGGTGCGCCGGGCCCACGCCGCGGCGTCGCTGTCGAACCGGTCGAGCACGCTGACGTTGTCCAGCGGTGGCAGCCCGCCCGTCGCGAGAAACGCGGGGCGCCCGCTGTCCACGGGCCGGTCCAGCCAGAGCCTGCGCACCAAGAACGGCGGGGCGTTCTCGAGCGCGGCGATGCGGTCGCGCCACGCCCGCGGGCCGAGCGCGGGGGAGTCGCCGACGACGCGGCGCAGGCCACCGACGTCGAGTGCGAGCACCACCGCGTCGGCCTCGACGGCACCGTCGCCGGTGTGCACGGTGTGGCGGGTGCCCGGCTCGATGCGCGTCACCGCCGTCCCGGTGTGGATCGTGCCGCCCTGGCGCGTCAGGTGGGCGGCGAGCGGATCCCACAGGCGGTCGAAGGGAGCGGCGGCGACGTCGAAGAGCAGGCCCTCCGACGAGCCGAGGAAGTACAGATGGAACATCACGGCCAGCTCCGCCGCGGAGAGCCGCTCCGGCGCGGCGAAGAAGCTGCGGGAGAACACGTCGAACGCCAGATGCCGTGCCGCGTGGGGAAACCGGAGCCGGTCGAGGAACTCCCGCGCGTCGAGCCGGTCGAGGTCGGTGTAGGTGCCGGGAACGCGGACGTCGAGCAGCGCCGCCGCGACCCGCCGGTCCACGCGCAGCAGGTCCCTCGCGGTGAACGTGGGGCTGCGCAGCGCGAAGCGGAGCGCGTTCCACGGCGGCGTGAGCGGCAGGCCCTGGAAGGTGTCGGTGCGGCCGTGGGCGTCGACGAGCGGGTAGTCCGGCACCGGGGTGAGCACATCGAGTCCCGGATCGGCGCGGCGCAGCAGGGTGCGCAGGTTGTAGTACTGGCGGAAGAAGGCGTGGAAGCCGCGGCTCATCCCGGTGCGCGTGCCGTCGGGCAGCGTCGTGGTCCAGCCGCCGACCCGGCCGCCGAGGTACGGCTCGCGTTCGTAGAGGTCGACGGTGACGCCGCGTTCGGCGAGCGCGATCGCCGCCGTGAGACCCGCGATGCCGCCGCCCGCGACGACGGCGCGCAGTCCCCGGCCCCGGGCGTCGGGCCTGCCCCTCGGCGCGGGATGGCGGACCAGCCTGCGATCACGGCTCATGTCGTGGCCCGGAACGTGTGCACGATGCCACGCTGCCATCCGCGCACGGTGCCGCACCGGACCTCGGCGAACCCGGCGCGGCGCAGCCTCGTCATCAGCTCGCCGGGCGCGTCGAACCGGCGCACACTGCGCCACAGGTAGCGGTACAGGCTCGCGTCGCCCGACACGAGCCGGCCCGACGGGATGATCACCGCCCAGCACACCGCGCTCCACAGGCACGCGGGCACGGGATGCTCGGCGAGGCTGTAGTCGTGGATCACGAGCACCCCGCCGGGCCGCAGCAGCCCGCGCAGTGCCGTGAGGGTGGTGTCGGGATCGGGCAGATTGCGCACGAGGTAGGCGGCGAACACGGCGTCGAACGGTCCGGCGACGCCCGCGGCGGCGAGGTCCTCCACCCGGCTGTGCACGAACTCCACGGGCCGCGGCCACGCCTTGTCCCTCGCGACGGCGAGCATGCCCGCCGACCCGTCGACGGCCACCACCCGCGCGTGCGGCACGGCGGCGAGCACCGCCGCGGTGGAGGCGCCCGTGCCGCAGCCCACGTCGAGGATCCGGGGGCCCGCCCCGGTGAGTCCACGGGCGGCCTGGCGCAGGTGCCGGTGGTAGCCGGGGTTGAGCCCGGTGAGCCGGTCGTAGCCCGCCGCCGCGGCGTCGAACGCGGCGGGCACGTCGGCGCTCACGCGCGGACCCGGTCGCGGTGTTCCTGGCGCAGCCAGGTGAGCAGCACGAGGGTGACGAGGCTGAAGCCGAACAGGAAGTCCTCCACGGGGATGTCGAAGGGGAACCGGATCCCGCTGACATGGTCGGGGGAGTACACGACGATGGGGGCGCTGAGTTTGGTGAGCCACCAGTCCACCGGCACCTGGAATCCGAGCACGATCGCCATGGTCAGCCAGTAGGCCGGACGGCGGAAGAGCCCCGTGCGCAACCAGGCCAGCTCGATCAGCACCACCGCGGGCACCGAGAGCAGGGCGGGCAGCGTGTAGCCGAGCCCGGTCATGCGCGGACCTTCCCGAACCGGGCGAGCACGCCGCGCACGGCTTCGAAGGTGAGCAGCCCGCACAACGGGATCACCACGAAGAACAGCAGTTCCTCCAACGGCATCCCGGGCAGCACGTGCACGCCGAGCGTGTAGCGCTCGCTGATGCTCCACACTCCGCCCGCGAGCGCCAGCAGGTCCCACACCACGAACAGCGCGGCGGGCATCAGCGCGACCAGCAGCTTGCGGGGCTTGCGGTAGACACCGGAGCCGAGGAACTCCAGGGGCAGTGTGATCGCCACGCAGGCGGCGAGCACGAACAGATAGTGCAGTTGGTCCGTGTCCTCCATGAGGCCATCCTTCGCCACCGGCGGGCGCGGGGCGAGCCCGCCGGGCCGCCGAGGTGGCCTGGCGGGCGGTCAGAGCTGAGCAGTCAGGACCAGGGCGTGACCGGGCGCGGCCGCGGCACCCCGCCCAGCACGATGTCCACCCGTTCGTCGAAGAAGCAGACGTGGTCGGCGATCTCGGTGACGCCGGGCAGTGGCCTGCGGTAGGTCCAGGCCACATCGGGGTGCGCACGCCCGCCGACGTGGGCCGTGAAGTAGGTGGCCACGCCCTTGTACGCGCACGCGCTGGTGGTGGGCGAGGCGGTGAGCAGGTCCATCCTCACGTCCGAGGGCGGCAGGTAGAAGCGGGGCGTGATCAGGGTTTCGAAGAGCATCAGCGCGCCGGTGGAGTCGGCGAGCACCGTGTCGTCGAGCAGCACCTGCACGCGGTCGGCGGTGCGCCGGACGTCGATGCGCGAGAACGGGTCGCGCGGGTGCGCGACGATCGGCTCGGACTCCTCGAACCACTGGTCGAACGCGGCGAAGTCGAGCACGACGTAGCCGGCGAGGTCGGGGTCCGCGGGCCGGAATCCGGCCCCCGCGAGCGCGTGCCCGGCCACCCGCAGCGTCACCGGCGTGCCCTCGCAGGTGTGGGCCGCGAATGCGGTGCGCGGGTCGAGCACGCCGGGACTGCCGGGCCCGAGCGGCACGAGGTGCTCGGGGGCCTCGCTGCCGGGGGCGTCCTCCAGCGTGGCGACGAGATCCTCGGCGGGCACCGCGTAGGACGGCACCACCCGCTTCGGTTCCCACACCAGCACGGCGCGGCGGGAGTCGGCGACGGTGGTGGTGCCCGCGATCGCGCGGACCCGCTTGGGAGTCGGCTCGTAGCGCAGCTCGCTGAACTCGCGGGCCAGCCGCCCGCTGCGGTGCAGGGCCATGCTGTCACTGTCCGCCGCCGCGTACGGCCGGTCAATGGCGCTCAGGGAAGCAGGCCGACCTGCTGTTTCGTGTCGCGCCTGCGAGCCTGCACGAGAGCGAGCACACCGAACAGCACGAGGGCGCCGTGGTAGGTCGAGGAGTAGCCGGTCGGGTTCGCCTCACCGGTCGCGGATCCCAGGACGAGGTCGAGGAGCACGATCAGCAACGCGACGACAGCGCCGATCGTCACTGCCGCGACCCCGGCGGCGCTGCGCCTGATCAACAGCACACAACCGGCGAGGGCGCACCCCGCGCAGGCCGCGTGCGCCAGCACGGCCAGCAGCAGCGGCACGGGCCTGGCCGCCTCGCCGAACAGGGCGAGGCCCGCGACCGTGCTCACCAGAGCGGCCAGCCCGAGCAACCCGGCGAACACGATCGCCAGCACCGTCGACACCCTGCTGGGCCGGTACCCGCTCTGCGCCATCGTGCCCCCTCACTCGCGCCGTCCGCTGATCTTAGGGCTCGCGGCTCGCGCTGACCTGTTCAGACAGCAACGTTCGCGGGAACCTCCGTTGGCGGCGAGGACATGGCGAGGTCATGGTCACGTCATCGCGTCGATGCCCGTGAGGTCCCTGCCGATGATGAGCTTCTGGATCTGGCTCGTCCCCTCGTAGAGCGTGAGCACGCGGGCGTCGCGGAGGTACTTGCCGGCCGGGTACTCGTCGACGAAGCCGTAGCCGCCGAAGACCTGCAGGCAGTTGTTGCTCACCCGCACCGCGGTCTCGCTCGCGTGGTACTTGGCCGCCGAGGCGTCGGTGGCGTAGTCCTTGGGCGCGATGCCGGAGTCGGCCATCCTGGCGACGTGGTGGGTCAGCAGCCGGGAGGCCTGCACGTCCACGGCCGAGTCGGCGAGCAGTTCCTGCACGAGCTGGAACGACGCGATGGGTTTGCCGAACTGGTCGCGCTCCCCGGAGTAGCGCGTGGCCGCGTCGAGTGCGCCCTGCGCGAGCCCGACCGCACCGGCCGCCACGGAGATCCGGCCCCTCGACAGGGTTCCCAGCGCGATGCCGAGGCCGCGGTCGAGCGCGCCGAGCCGGGCCGAGTCCGGCACGCGCACGCCGTCGTAGGCCAGTTCGGCCGTCGCCTGCCCGCGCAGGCCGAGTTTGCCGGTGATCTCGGTGGCGGTGAACCCGGGGGAGTCCGTGGGCACCAGGAACGCGGTGATGCCGGACTCGCTCGTCCTCGCGAAGGTGAGTGCGACCGCGGCCTGGGTGCCGTTGGTGATGAACAGCTTGGCGCCGTCGAGGATCCAGTCGTCGCCGTCGCGCCTGGCGCGGGTGCGCAGCGAGCCCGCGTCGGAGCCGGTGCCCGGTTCGGTGAGCGCGAAGCAGCCCAGCGCCTCGCCGCGGACCAGGCGCGGCAGCCATTCCTGCCGCTGCGCGTCCGTGCCGTGGGCGGCGATGGTCTTGGCGACCAGGCCCAGTGACACGGACACGATGCCGCGCACCGACGAGTCGCCACGCCCCAGCTCCTCGGTGACCAGCACGTAGGAGAGCAGGTCGGCGTCGACTCCGCCGTAGCGTTCGTCGATGGTCAGCCCGAGGAAACCCAGTTCGCCCAGGCGTCGCACGATCGCGGGGTCCACGCGTTCGCAGCGGTCCCAGTCCCGTGCGTGCGGGACGATCTCGGCATCGACGAACCCGGCGGCGAGGTCGCGGATGTCGCGCTGGGTCTCGGTGAGCCCGAAGTCGCGTGCCAGCATCGGTTGTCCTCTCAGGACTCGGTGACGTGGTCGGGGGAGGTGCCCGGTTCGGTCAGCGGCAGGCCCAGCTGGGCTCGCTCGGTGAGCCAGCGCGTCGGGCGGTAGCGCGGATCGCCCGTGGCCTCGAGCAGAGCGCGTTGCAGCGTCAGGAGTTCCGGAGCGCCGATGCTCTCGCCCCACGCGAGCGGTCCCGCGGGGTAGCCGAGCCCGGTGGTGACGGCGACGTCGATGTCGGTGGGGGTGGCGAGTCCGCGCTCGGCGATGGACGCGGCCACCGAGATGATCGACGAGACCAGGCGCTGCGCGGGCGATCCCGGGCTGTCGCGGACGACGGACACGCGGTGGTCGCTGAGCGCGAGCGCGGCTCTGGCGTCGCGGGCGGCGCCGGGATCGGTCGCCGGGGTCACGGCGAGCACGCGGCGTGCGGTCGGCAGCGACAGCGGGTCGACGCCGACGGTGCGTGCGGCGGGCAGACCGTCCTCGGCCACCCGTGCCGCCACGGTCGTTCCCCACGTGGGCACCAGCACCACGGCGTCGGCCGAGGGCCGCGCGGCGTCCTCGACGGTCGCTCCGTCGGCGGCGAGCGCCGTGCGCACCGTGTCGTCGGGTGTCCACACCGGACGATCGGGGTCGCCGGTCACCGGAGCCTCGGCGGGTGGCCGCGCGCCCTCAGCGTGGTCGAACCAGCCACGGCCCGTCTTGCGGCCGTACAGACCGGCGGCGAGCCGGTTGGGCGTCAGGAACGACGCCCGGAGCCGGTCGGAGTAGCGAAAGCCCTCCCAGATGGAGTCGATCACCGTGGCGGTGACGTCCAGGCCGGTGAGGTCCATCAGTTCGAACGGCCCCATCTTGAGGCCCAGCACGTCGCGGGCGATGCGGTCGAGCTCAGCGGGCTCGGCGACGCGTTCCTCGAGCAGCGCCAGCGCCTCGGTGACCAGCCCTCGCCCGGCGTGGTTGACGAGAAAGCCCGGCGTGTCGGCGACGACGACGGCGCGGTGCCCGGTGGCGCGCACCAGCTCGGTGAGCATGCCCGGGACGTCCGGCCGGGTCGCCGCGCCGGGCACGACCTCGACGATCGTCATCAACGGCACCGGGTTGAAGAAGTGCAGCCCGCACAGCCGTGACGGGTCGGCCAGCCGGGCGGCGATCTGGGTGACCGGCAGCGACGAGGTGTTGGTGGCGAACACGGTGCTCGCGGGCAGTGCGGCCTCGAGCTCGGTGAACAGCGCTGCCTTCGTGTCCAGGTCCTCGCGGATCGCCTCCACCACCAGGTCGACGTCGCCGGGCTCGCCGGGGGCACCGACCGGGACGAGCCGGTCCACGATCGCGGCGGCCTCCTGCTCGCTCGTGCGGCCCTTGGCGACCGAGCGGTCGAGCAGGCCCCGGACGAACGTGATCGCCTCGCCGACCGACTCCGGGCGGGCGTCGGTCAGCTCGACCGTGTGCCCGGCGGTGGCCGCCCACTGGGCGATCCCCCTGCCCATCACTCCGGTGCCGACGATCCTGATGCGCATGGTGCGTTCTCCTTGTTGTTACCGCTACAGCTTCGGATCAGCGAAGGTAGACCCGGGCCGGGTCGACATCGTCGCGCAGCAGGCGCAGCTCGCCCGCCGAGGGCGGCTCGACGGTGGTGAGGTCGTCGGCGACGGCCAGCTCCCACCCGGTGGCCTCGCGCACCCGCGCCGCGGTGACGCCCGGGTGCACCGCCACCAGTCGCAGCTCGTCGCCCGGCGCGGTGCGGCCGAGAATGCCCAGCTCGGTCACCACCCGGGTGACGCCGGCGCCGAACGGGCGGAACCCCTCGGCCAGCGCCCGGTCCGGTCCGGGCGAGGTGCAGAAGTCCAGCTCGTCCACAAAGGATCGGCGGTCGTGACGGCGCATCACGACGAACACCTCGCGGGCGTTGGCCATGACCTCCATCGCGCCGCCGGGTCCCGGCAGCCGCGCCGTGGGCGAGTGCCAGTCGCCGATCACCGACGAGTTCAGGTTGCCCCACCGGTCGATCTGGGCGGCGCCGAGAAAACCGACGTCGATGTGGCCGCCCTGCAGGACATAGCCGAACAGCGCGGGCATCGACAGCACCGCCTCGGCGCCGGTGATCAGCACCGCGTCGGCGATGGTCTGGGGCAGGTGCGAGGGATGCGCTCCGCAGACGCCGGACTCGTAGACGGTCTCCAGCTCCGGTGCCACGGTCAGGTGTGCCAGCGAGGCCGCGAGCGTGGGCAGGCCGATGCCGGCGAAGACGGTCCGCCGCCCGGCGAGCTCCCGCGAGGCGACGACGGCCAGCAGTTCCGAGGACGTGTACTCCATGGCTCAGAGCCGCCTTCCGTAGTTCACCGGCGTGCTCAGGGCCTCGCCCACCGCGAGCCCGGCCCAGTGCCCTTCGCCGAGCTTGGTGACGTACTCGCCGTGGTCGGCCGTGCCGTAGACCCACTCGGCGAGCCACGCGCGCAGCCGGTCCGGCTTGGCACTGATGGCCGACCACTCGCGGTAGAAGTCGTTGTCCCGGTCGTAGTAGCCCTGGGCGAAGGAGGGATGCGCGCCGCGCGGGCACTCGACGACGGCGTCCACGGCGTGCGCGGGGATCAGCGTGCGGTTCGGGTCCGAGCGCACGACGCCGTCGGCCACCACCTCCTCGACCACGACCACGGCCGTGCGTGCCGCGAACACCGCCTCGGCCTGGACCCCGGTGAGTCCCCAGATCTGGGTGTTGCCCGCCCGGTCGGCGCGCTGCGCGTGCACGATCGTCACGTCCGGGTTCACCGGCGGCACGACGTGCACGCGCTCGCCCGCGTAGGGCGAGGTGACGGTCCGGATGCCGGGGTTGACCCTCGGCAGGTCGCTGCCCGCGTACGAGTGCAGCGGGTAGAACGGCAGCCGCTGGGCGCCTGCCAGGTAGCGGCAGACCATGCCGTAGTGGCTGTACTCCTCGAACTCCAGCGGCTCGGGGTCGGCGTGCTCGACCCGCCTGCGCAGCTCGCCCAGCGAGCCCGCCGACGAGTTGCCCACGAACGACGAGACGAGCGCGCGAACGCACCCGGCCGCGAGCAGCTGGTCGGTCACGATGTCGGCGGTCATCCGCACCAGCGTGAGATCGCGCCTGCCCTGCCGGATGATCTCGTGACCCGCCGCCGTCGGGATGAGGTGGGTGAAGCCCTCGAGCGACACGGTGTCCCCGTCACGCACGTGGGCCGCGACGGCCTCGCGCAGGGTCGTGGTCTTGTCCGGCGTGGACCGGGGCATCGTCGCTCCTGAACGGCTGAGGGGGCAGCGTGGTCGGTTCCTCACCTTGCCAGGCCACATTGTTATGCGTCCAATACTGAATTAGGGTCACATTGATACGCTGAGCGTCTGAATTCGGCTCGGTGTCTGGAGGGGCTCGTGGAGCTGCGCTACCTCACGTCGTTCGTCGCCGTGGCCGAGGAACTGCACTTCGGTCGCGCCGCGACACGACTCGGCATGGCCCAGCCCCCGTTGAGTCAGCAGATCCGGCAGCTGGAGAAGGAGCTCGGCGTCCCGCTGTTCGAGCGCAACACCCGCTCGGTGCGGCTGACGAGCGCGGGGGAGTCGTTCCTCGATCCCGTGCGCCGGGTGCTCGACGACCTTGACCTCGCCGTCAGCGCCGCCAAGTCGGGTGGCCGCGGCGAGTACGGCAGGGTGAGCGTCGGGTTCGCCGGCGCGTCGAGCCACGAGAGCCTGCCTCTGCTCACCAGGGCGGTCCGCGCAGCGCACCCCGGGCTGGAACTGGTCATGCGCGGGCAGACCTATGCCAACGTCGCGCTGGCCCGGGTCGCCGACGGCTCGCTCGACCTCGGGTTCGTCCGGCTGCCGGTGACCCAGCCCGGTGTGGCCGCCAGGGTGATCGACGAGGAGGACATGGTCTGCGCACTGCCGTCGGACCACCCGCTCGCCCTGCGGGACGCCATCGCGATCTCCGACCTCGCCGACGAACCGTTCGTGAGCTTTCCCGCCAACGCGGGTTCGACGGTGCGCGACGCGACCGTGCGCGTGTGCGGCGAGGAGGGGTTCACGCCCAGGGTTGTGCAGGAGGCGCCGGACTCGTGGACGATCCTCGCGCTCGTGGCGGCGGGCGTGGGCGTGACGCTGACGCTGACCTCCTGTCAGCACATCCAGCAGACCGGGCTCGTGTACCGGCCCCTCTCCGGGCCGGGGCACCGCCTTCAGGTGGCTCTGGCCTGGCGGCCCGACAACCCCTCCGCCGCGCTGCGCACGGTGCTCGCCATCGCCGAGCGCGCCCTGCCCACGCTGCACGTGGACCGCTGAAAATACTCGGGGCCGGGGCTAGTCGTGGCAGGCCATTAGTGCTTGGCTAAGAGATTGAGGCCATGGCGGTGAGGGTAGTTCTCGGATGTCCGGCACCAACGCTGGCTTTCTCGTGACACACCAACGTCGTGCGGGCCGAGGAGGCGATGTTTCCCGTGGGCGCGCGGAACACAACCAATCGTGACCTGATCGTCGTCGGCGCGTCGGCAGGCGGCGTCGAAGCGCTGCGCTGCCTCGTCGCCGGGCTGCCACCGGATCTGCCGGCCGCGGTACTGGCGGTCCTGCACCTGCCCGCTGGCGGTACCAGCGCACTGGCCTCGATTCTCGACCGCGCGGGTGCCCTGCCGGTCCGTCCGGCCGAGAACGATGTGCCGCTGAAACCGGGAACCGTGGCTGTCGCCGTGCCCGACCACCATCTGCTCGTGGAGAACGGCCGGACACTACTGACCAACGGCCCCACCGAAAGCGGGCACCGGCCCGCGATCAACGCACTGTTCCGGTCCGCGGCCCTCGACCTGAACGGTCGCGTCACCGGCGTCGTGCTCTCGGGCATGCTCGACGACGGGGCTGCCGGTCTCGCGGCGATCGCCGCGGCCAACGGCAGGACCGTCGTCCAGTCGCCCGACGACGCCTTGTACAGCAGCATGCCGGAGAGCGCTCTGCGCGCGGTCGCCGCCGATCACGTCGTCACACTCGACGAGATGGGCGAGGTGCTGACGGCGCTCGCCGCCGAGCCAGCGGAGGGCGAGGAACACATGCAGCCCGATGTACTGGTGGAACTGGAAAACCGGATCGCGCGGGGCAACGACATGCTGACCCGGCGCGACCACGCCGAACTCGGGGTTCCGTCGGGGTTCGTGTGCCCCGACTGCTCGGGATCGCTGCTGGACCTCGGGGCCGGCCGGTACCGCTGCTACGTGGGTCACGCATGGACGGAGGAGGCTCTGCTGCGAGCGCGGGGCCACGAGCTGGAGCGAGCGCTGTGGACCGCTCTGCGGACACTCGACGAGGAGGCGAGCCTCGCGCGGAGGATGGCGGAACGCGCGGGCGCGAGTCCCCGGTCGCAGCCCTCCCTGCGCGGGCGTTACGAGCGGGCCGCGGCGGAGGCCGCGCACGCGGCGGACGTGCTGCGCTCGCACCTGGGGACCGTGTACTCGACGGCCGGAACCTCGGTGAGCTGAGATGGCGACGACACAACCCTGGCTCGACATCACGCTGGAGGACGTCGCCGGCTGCCTCGTCGTGCGCCCGTCGGGTGAGCTGAGCGCCCGCACCTACGCCCAGCTCAGGGACACGCTCGTCAAATGCGCCGTGGAGGAGCCGGACGCGGTGGTCGTCGACTTCGACGACCTCGAGATCGTCTCCACCGCGTCGCTGACGGTGCTCACCAGTGCCTACACGTGCACGGCCGAGTGGCCGGGCGTACCGCTGTCGGTCGTGGTGCGCGATCCAGACAGGTTGCACCGGTTGCGCACATCCGCGATCGCCAGGTTCATCCCCATCCATGCGGACCTGGAGTCGGCGGTGGCGGCCGTGGGCACACCGCCGCCCCGGCGCAGGGCGATCGCCACGATGACGGACGGCAGCGCGGGTGCGCTCGCCCGCGAGTTCTCGATGGGCGTGCTGCGGCGGTGGGACGTGCGCGGCAGGGACGACGACGTGAAGCTCCTCGTCACGGAGCTCGTCGAGAACACGGTGCGGCACACACTGTCGTTCGCGACGGTGCGCCTGGAACTGCGGGAGAACCTGCTGACGGTGGCCGTCGCCGACGACGACCCCAGTCCAGCGGTGCTGCGCGAACGCCCGGACGGCGTGCGGAAGGTGTCCGGGCTGCAAGTGGTCGCCCGGCTGGCGCGGGCGTGGGGCAGCGCTCCCACCCGAGCGGGCGGCAAGGTGGTGTGGGCGACGATTCGCGTGTGATCACCACGCCGACCACTGGTCGGGACGATTCCCCAGGACGCTACGGTGATGACTGTGAACGGCGTTGACGAGGGCACGACGGATCCCGATTTCGAGGCTCTGCTGACCTACCTCAAGGAATCCAGGGGATTCGATTTCACAGGGTACAAAAGGGCGAGCCTCATGCGCCGCGTGCGCAGGCGCATGAGTCAGATCAACGTGACCCAGTTCGCCGATTACGTCGACGTTCTCCAGGTCAACGCCGAGGAGTTCGTCGCGCTGTTCAACACGATTCTGATCAACGTCACCGCGTTCTTCCGCGACCAGGAGGCATGGGACTTCCTGCGTGACGACGTCATCCCCACGCTGCTGGCCGAGCGGACTCCCGACGACCCGATCCGGGTGTGGAGCGCGGGGTGCGCGTCAGGGGAGGAGGCATACAGCCTCGCTATCGTCCTGGCGGAGGCGCTGGGCGCCGAACAGTTCCGGCAGCGGGTGAAGATATACGCGACTGACGTCGACGACGAGGCCCTGGCGCAGGCGCGGCACGCCTCGTACGATCCGGCAGCGGTGGAAAGTGTTCCACCGGACCTGCTGGAGAAATACTTCGAACTGCAGGGGGACCGGTACTCGTTCCGCAGCGATCTGCGCCGTTCCGTGATCTTCGGGCGCAACGATCTCGTGCAGGACGCGCCGATTTCGCGGATCGACCTGCTGGTCTGCCGCAACACTTTGATGTATTTCAATGTCGAGACACAGACGAAGATTCTCAACCGGTTGCATTTCGCGCTGGCGCCGCGCGGCCTGCTTTTCCTGGGCCAGGCCGAGATGCTGCTGAGCCACACGAAGATCTTCGACCCGTTCGACCTGAAACGGCGGGTGTTCCGCAAGGCCGCGACCGCTCCGAGCGTGCTGAACCGCTTCGTCGCCGACACCTTGATCACCGACCGGCACGGGGAGGTCTCCGGAATCGGGCAGTTGCGGGAGCTGGCGTTCGCCGCGAGCCCGGTCGCGCAGATCGTGGTGACCGGTGACGACGTCGTCGCACTGGTCAACCAGCCCGCGGAGCAGATGTTCGGCCTGTCGAGCCGGGACGTGGGGCGGCTGCTGCGGGACCTGGAGATCTCGTACCGCCCGGTGGAGCTGCGTGCGTTCATCGAACAGGCCAAGCTCGAACGCAGGGCGATCCGCATCAAGGACGTGGAGTGGCGCAGGCCCGCCAGCGAGTCGAGCTGGTTCGAGGTGCACGTCAACCCGCTCGCCAACGCCGACAGCGGGCTCATCGGTGTGTCGGTCGTGTTCCACGACGTGACGTCCTCGCGCACCCTGCTGGACGAGCTCGAGCAGGCGCACCGCCAGCTCGAGTCCACCTACGGCGAGCTCCAGTCCACGAACGAGGAGCTGGAGACCACCAACGAGGAACTCCAGTCGACCAACGAGGAACTGGAGACCACCAACGAGGAACTCCAGTCCACGAACGAGGAACTGGAGACGATGAACGAGGAGCTGCAGTCGACCAACGACGAGCTCCAGGTCATCAACGACACGTTGCGCGGCCGCACACTCGAGCTCGACGAGGTGAACAACTTCCTCGAGTCGATACTGACGTCCATCAAGGCGGGCGTGGTGGTGCTGGATCCGGACATGCGCATCTCGGTGTGGAACTCCGGCGCCGAGGACCTCTGGGGCCTGCGCCACGAGGAGGCGGACGGCCAGCGCCTGTTCGGCCTCGACATCGGCCTGCCGCTGGACGAGATCCGCTCCGTGGTCGGCAGTACGCTCGCCGACCCGTCGTTCTCGGCGGAGCTGGAACTGACGGCGGTGAACCGGTTCGGCAGGCAGATCGAGCTGCGCCTGGTGTGCGGTGCTCTGCGCAGCCCCTCCGGCGCGCCGCAGGGCGTGATACTGCTGATGGAGGCACGGGGAACCAAGCCGGTCGAGTGACACGAGGGTCGCCGGGGGAATAGCATGTTTTCCTTGGCCCGCCAGGGTTGCGTGCGAACCGGGGGAGGAGGTGCCGGACGATGCCGGACCACCCACTCTTCTCCGACGTGGACGTGTTGCTGTCGTGGCGGAGTCACTGGCCCGCGCCCGATCTGGTCGTGGTCTCTGTCCACGGTGAGATCGATCTGAGCACCGCGGCGCGGCTGCGTTTCGCGCTGACCGAGCACCTCGACCTGCTGCCCCGCGTCGTGGTCGCCGACCTGGTGCCCGTGCGGTTCCTCGGCGTCGCCGGGCTGAACGTGTTCACCGAGGTGCGGACGGTGGCCGCGGAGCGGGGCGCGCAGCTGCGGATCGTCACCGGTGGGCGCAGGCCGTTGCAGCGCCCCATCGAGCTGTGCGGTCTCTGCGACGTGCTGCCGGTGTATCGCACCGTCGAGGACGCACTCGGTCGCTGAGCGCCTCCCCGACGGTGCCCCGGCTCAGCGCACGTCCTCGATGGCGGTGCCCTTGGTCTCCTTGATGAACTTCAGCACGAACGGGATCGACAGCACGGCGAAGGCCGCGTAGATCCAGTAAGTGACGCTGAGGTTCCACGCGCCCATGCTCGGGAACGACACCGTGACGATCCAGTTGGCGACCCAGTTGGCCGCCGTGCCGACGGCGAGCGCGGCCTCCCGGATGCGCAGCGGGAACATCTCGCCGAGCAGGACCCACAGGATCACACCCCACGACAGCGCGAACGACAGGACGAACACGTTGGCGAACACCAGCGCGACCGGTCCCCACACACCGGGCAGCCGCAGCGCGCCGTCGACGGTCACCGCGTTGCCGAACGCGATCGCGGCGACGCCGAGGCCGATCGCCATGCCCACGGAACCGATGAGCAACAACGGTTTCCGGCCGATCCGGTCGATGAACGCGATGGCGATCAACGTACCGATGATGTTGATGGTCGGGCTCACCATCGAGATCAGCAGCGAGTCGGTGTTCTGGCCGACCGAGTGCCACAGCGTGTCCGAGTAGTAGAAGATCACGTTGATGCCGACGAACTGCTGGAAGGCGGCCAGCGCGATCCCGATCCACACGATCGGGAGCAGCCCGAGCTTGCCGCCGAGGATGTCGCGGATCGCGGGCCTGCGCTCGGTGCTCAGCTCCCGCCGGATGTCGGCGAGCTTCGCGTCGGCGTCGGCGCCGTCGCCCTCGACCTGGGCGAGCACCGCGCGCGCCTGGTCGAACCTGCCCATCGAGACGAGGTAGTGCGGCGACTCGGGGATGATCGACGCGAGGACGAAGTAGATGACCGCCGGCACCGCGGCCGCACCGAGCATCCACTGCCACGCCTCGACCCCGCCGAGCATGCCGTTGATGTCGTGCGTGCCATCGGCCCCGATGGGCGAAGAGTCCTTGATGAACCAGTTCACGAGCGCCGAACTGCCGATGCCGAGCACGATGGCCAGCTGCTGCAGCGACGCCAGCCTGCCCCGGTAGGCCGGTGGCGCTACCTCCGCGATGTAGGCGGGCCCGATCACCGAGGCGACACCGATCGCGACGCCGCCGACGACGCGCCAGATCGCCAGATCCCAGACACTGAACGGGAACATCGCGCCGATCGCGCTGACGAAGAAGAGGATCGCGGCCAGCTTCATGGTGCGGATGCGGCCGGCGCGTCGCGACAGCACGCCGCCGAACCACGCACCCACTGCGGAGCCGATGAGCGCCGAGGACACCGTGAGGCCGGTGATTGCCTCACCGACGTCGAAATGTCGTTGGATTCCGAGTACCGCGCCGTTGATGTTCGAACTGTCGTAACCGAACAGGAATCCGCCGACGGCGGCGGCCCCGGCGATGAAGACGACGTGCGCGAGATGTTGCTGGCCGGTGCGTTCACCGGCCGATGACGTGCTCACAACCCACTCCTACTTCGGGCGTTGTCTGCTGACCCATCTGGAGTAACCGTACGAGTGGTCCGGACCATGTCGGGTGTTCCGGTGACGTGTCACACGCTCGTGTTCCCCCGGTCGGGACTACCCGCGGACCCGGTGTCCGACACGGCGAATTACCGGATGCCCTCCTCTGGGTGAGGCGATGATGGAGCGATGAAGGTCGCGGCCGAACTGTCGGGCCTGGTCGTCGCGGTGCTCGTGGTCGCGGCGCTGGCACGGCGGCTCAACTGGTCGGCGCCGCTCTGCCTGGTCGTGGTCGGTGTCGGTCTGTCCTATGTGCCCGGTGTGCCCGAATTCGACCTGCACCCGCAACTGGTTCTGGTCGGCCTGCTGCCGCCGTTGCTGTACGCGACGGCCATCCGCTCGTCCCTGATCGACTTCCGAGCCAACCGCGGTGCGATCGCGCTGTTGTCGGTGGGGCTCGTCGTGTTCACGGCGGTCGGTGTGGGTGTGCTGGCGTGGCTGATCGTGCCCGGACTGCCCCTGGCGGCGGGCATCGCGCTGGGCGCCGTGGTGGCTCCTCCCGACGCGGTCGCCGCGAGCGCGGTGGCCCGCAGGGTCGGCCTGCCGCGCCGGATCGTGCGGCTGCTGGAGGGCGAGAGCTTGTTCAACGACGCCGCCGCGCTGGTCACCCTGCGCACCGCCATCGCGGCCATCGGCGGGTCGGTGACGGTGTGGCAGACGGGCGCGCAGTTCCTCGTCGCGGCCGTCGGTGGAATCGTGGCGGGCCTCGTCGTCGGCGTCGGTGCGGCACAGTTGCGGGCCAGGATGGACGACCCGGTGCTCGACACGGCGTTCTCGTTCGCGCTGCCGTTCCTCGCCTACCTGCCCGCCGAGGTGGTCCACGGCTCCGGCGTGCTGGCCGTCGTGACGACGGGGCTGATCGTCGGCCACCAGACGCCGGCGGTGCTGTCCGGCCCTTCGCGCCTGGCCAGCAGACTGAACTGGCAGACGGTGCAGTTCCTGCTCGAGAACATGGTCTTCCTGCTCATCGGCCTGCAGTTGCGCCGCATCCTCGCCGAGGTGGCGGGCAGCGGCCTGACATCGCCGACCATCGTGGTGATCTGCGGAGCCGTGCTGGCGTCGACCATCGCGCTGCGGTTCGTGTGGATGTTCGGGATCGCGCTGCTGCGCAGGATCGCCGGGGCCCACGTCTGGCCCTGGCGGTACTCGACCGTCATCGCCTGGGCGGGCATGCGCGGCGTGGTCACCCTCGCGGCGGCGTTCGCCCTGCCCACCGACACTCCGCACCGGGGCGTGCTCGTGCTCGCGGCGTTCGTCGTCGTGGCGGGCACACTGCTGGTGCAGGGCACGACACTGCCGGTGCTGGTGCGCAGGCTCCGGCTGCCCGCACCGGACCCGGCCGCCGACGCGCTCCAGGAAGCCGCCCTGCTGGACGAGATGACGCGTGCGGGGCTGGAGCGGCTCGAGCGGGTCCGTCAACCCGAGGACCCGGAGGAGGTCGTGCGGCGGCTGCACGAGCGCGTGCGCCACCGCTCGGACGAGGCGTGGGAGCAGCTCGGCAGCCGAAGCGGCGGCCAGGGGGAGACGCCGAGCGGGGCCTACCGGCGGCTGAGGCTGGAAATGCTGGAGGCCGAACGGCTGGAGTTCCTCACCGCACGGGGTGAACGCCGCTACGACGACGCCGTGCTGGAACGGATTCTCGACCTCATGGACATCGAGGAGTCTATGCTCGACCACGTGTCCGACGACACTGACGAGAGCGAGCGGGAGCTGACCACCCCCGCCACGTCCAAGCGGTCGTGTGAGCACCTCACGGCCACGTTCCGCGAGGTGGAGCCGAGTTCGCCCGACTCGTGCCTGGCCTGTCTGGCCGAGCACAGTACGTGGGTGCATCTGCGGTTGTGCCTGGACTGCGGCAACGTCGCGTGCTGCGACTCCTCACCCCGGCGCCACGCCAGCGCGCACTTCCACGGCTCCGGCCACCCGGTGATGCGCAGCTTCGAGCCCGGCGAGAGCTGGCGCTGGTGTTTCGTCGACCGGCAACTCGGCTGAGGGGGCGACGTGGGGGCCAACGTGGGGGCCAACGACGAACAGCGCGAGGGTGTGGCGCTCACCAACCTCGACCAGCCGCTGTTCGACGGCGCCGAGGCGACCAAGCGGGACCTCGTGGACTACCTCGACGCCGTCCACGACCGGATCATCCCCGGCTTGGCGGGCAGGCCGCTGTCGGTGATGCGGGTGTTGCGCGGCCAGCGGCCGTTCATGCAGAAGAACGTCCCGAAGTACACCCCGGACTGGGTGCGCACGGTGTCGCTGTGGGCGGAGTCGTCGCGGCGGGAGGTCTCCTACGCGCTGTGCGACGACCGGCGGACGCTGTTGTGGTTCGCCAACCAGCGTGCCGTCGAGTACCACCCGACGCTGGTGACGGCGGGCCGGTGGGACCGGGTGAGTCACCTGGTGCTCGACCTCGACCCGCCCGCCGGTGACGGTGATGGTGCACGCGGGTTCGGGCTCGCCGTGCGCGCGGCGCACGTGGTCCGGCAGGCGCTGGCCGACGCGGGGCTGACCGGTGTGGTGAAGACCAGCGGCGCCAAGGGCGTCCACGTGTTCGTGCCGGTGTCGGCCGACGTGCCCATCGACGACGTCGCCGGCGCCACGCGCGCGCTCGCGGCCAGGGCCGAGCGACTCGATCCCGGACTCGCGACCACCGCCTACCTGCGTGAGGACCGTGGTGGCAAGGTCTTCCTCGACTCCACGCGCGCGGGCGGGGCCACGGTCGTCGCGGCCTACAGTCCCCGGCTGCGGCCGGGGACGCCGGTGTCGTTCCCGGTCGCCTGGGAGGACCTCGATGCGGTCATGCCGCGCGACTTCACCGTGCGCACCGCGCCGGCGTTGCTGGGTGCACGCGATCCCTGGGCCGAGTGGATGCCCGCGCCGCAGTCGCTGCCCGCGGACCTGCTGGAGCAGGGCAGAGCGATCCCGGTCGCCAGGGTGGCCGCGATGCACGAGGGCAAGCGGCGCGCCCGTGCCCGGCGTGACTGAGCGTCCACAGTGGAGCACATGCTGACCACAACGGCGTAACGTGCCGCAGCCGAACGGAGCAGGCTCGGGTGGCGAAGCGGCGAATTCCACCGGGGTGGCGGCTTGTCGCGTTTCGCGCGCGGATTCCGGGGAAGCCCTGCCCATGCCAAGGTCAGGAATTCACCGCAGTCGTACCACCGCAGGGCGAATTGTCACAGGAATCGGCACACTCTTCGCCCTGATCGAAGCCTGTCACATCCTGCTCGTGGTCCTCGGAGCCAATGCCGCGAACGGATTCGCGACCTTCATCCGGTCACTGGCCGAGCCACTGGCGCTGTTCTTCCCTGGACTGTTCCCCATTGCGGAGCCGAAGCTGGCCGTGCTGGTCAACTATGGGCTGGCGGCGGTGTTCTGGCTCGTTGTCACCGGGCTGCTGGCGAAGGTGCTCGGCGGGACCCGCTGAGGGCTGGGGGCCAGTGAGGAGTCTCGCGCGCAGCTCGGCGGCCTCCCGCCGGGCGTGCGCGAGTTCGTGCTCCAGCCAGAGGATGCGCCGGGCCGCCGCGAGGTTGTGGCCCTCGTCGAACAGTTCCCGCAGCCTGCCCGCCTGGCCGAGCTGATGGCGCGAGTAGCGCCGGTGACCGCCGCGGGAGCGTTCGGGCGACAGCACGCCCGCGTTGTCCAGACTGCGCAGGAAAGGTTGTTCCACGCCCAGGATGTCGGCCGCCTGACCCGTGGTGTAGGTGGGCCGGTGCTCGTCGTCGAGCTGGTGCAGGTTCATGGCGGCCGCCGGGCTAGGCGTACCCGGCGAGCAGCCGGGGGAGCTCGTCGGGACTGCCGGCCGTGCGGAACCGGGGCGGGTCGGGGTGCCTGCTCACGTGGCCCTCGAGCATGCTCGTGGCGAACAGCGCCACGGAGCGCGGCGGCGGCAGCACATCGGTGTCCAGATAGGACAGAACGAGCAGTTCGTCGCAACAGCGCGCCTCGACGGCGAGCGCCCAGCCGTTCTCCTCGTCCCACGTCAGTGCGACGTCGAGCGCGGGAAACGAGCTGAGCCTGCCCTCGAGTGCGAGGTAGGCGTTGACGGGAGGTTCCAGCTGGACGCAGGAGGAGTCACCGCTGAGTCCCATGGCCTCGCGGACCAGTCGGACGTAGCGGCGCAGTCCCCGCGCCGTGGGTTCATGCTGTTCGAGTTCCATACGACGTCTCACCGCAGCAGCATCGAAAATGGGGGAGTTCCGCCGACTGCTTGACGTAAAACCGGATCATACGTGGAAGAAGCAGATCCGCAAGTGCTTCGGCTGACGCTCAGAGTCCATAGTGGATCTTCATGGCGGAGCGGGCCGCGTGCTGGGAACGGCGGGTGGCTGACCAGATCCCAGCCGTGTCCGGTCGACGCCGGAACCGGTGGAACGCACCGCTTTGGCATCAGTTCTGCAGCGGCAGCAGGGTGGTGGTGAACTCCTCGACGAAGCGGGGCAGCGGTGTTTCCGGCGATCCGGGGCGGATGACGAACTTCGTGATTCCCGCCACGATGTGGCGTTCGATCAGCTCCCGCGCGTGCGGCCAGCTCGTCGCGACGAGCTCGGCCGGGTCGGTGCCGGGATTGCGCTGCCGGGCGGCCTGTCGCAGCGAGTCCGGCACGCCGTCGGTCGCGACGGCGAGGGAAAGGCCGAAGTGGTCGGCCTCGATCTCCCTGCCCGCCTAGGCCGCCGCCGCGTCGATGGCCAGCCGGGCCCTGAGCGCCTCGTCGGGGCTGACGAAGCTGCCGAGCCAGCCGTCGGCCAACCGGCCGATCCGCCGGAACGCGGCGGGAACCGAGCCGCCCAGCCAGAGGTCCAGCGGCTTCGCGGGCAGCGGGCCGACGCCGAGACCGTCGAGGTCGAAGAACTCGCCGTGGAAGCTCACCTCCTCCTCGGTGAGCAGCAGCCGCAGCACGCGCAGGGTCTCGTCGAACACCGCGGCCCTGCGCCCCTCCGGCACGGGAAAGCCCGCCAGTTCGTGCGGACGGGCCGGGCGCAGTCCGAACACCGGCAGCACCCGCGCGGGCGCCAGCGCGGCGAGCGAGGTGAGCTGCTTGGCCAGGCGCACCGGGTGCCTGCCGGGCAGCACCGCCACGCCGGTGCCGACCTTGAGCCGCTCGGTCCTGGCGAGCGCGTGGGCCATGCCGACGAACGGCTCGACCTGCGGTGAGGACACGACCTCCGACAGCCACAGCGAGTCGATGCCACGCCGTTCCAGGTCGTCGACGGCGTCGCCGAACTCCGCCGGTCCGGTCCGCGGGCCGAGCCCGATGCCGATGCGAATCTTCATACCCGCCTGCAACGTGACCGGCCCCGGGTCTATGCCGCCCGAGACCGTGCGCCGCTCAGTCGGCGATGGACCCGCAGGTGATGTTGAACGTCGTCGCGGTCATCGCGGAGGCGAGGTCGGAGGCGGCGAACGCGGCCACGTTGCCGACCTCGGCGAAGGTCGCCGCCCGCCGCAGCATCGTCTTCTCCACGATCGAGTCGACGATGGCCTGCCTGCCCTCGAAGTCCTCTGGCAGCGTCTCGACGATGCCGCCGGTGTGCAGCGTGACCACGCGGATGCCGTACTGGCCCAGCTCGGCGGCGAGCTGACGGCGCAGCACGTCCACAGCGCCGAGGGCGACCACGAAGCCGCCGATGGAGTAGTCGCGGATGGGCTGGCCACCGCCGTCACCGCCGAAGGTGAGGATCACGCCCGAGCGCTGCCGGATCATGTGCCGGGCCGCGGCCCTCGTCGTGAGGAACGTCGTGCGGGTGGCGACGTGGACCGGGCGTTCGAAGTCCCCGAGCGACATCTCCGCGAGCGGGGTGCCCTGCACGTCGTCGTAGGAGATGACGTTCACCGAGATGTCGACGCTGCCAGCCGAGGCAGCGACGGTGTCGGCGTGCGCGTCCACCGCCGTCTCGTCGAGCGCGTCCAGGACGGCGGTCTCGGCCCTGCCGCCGGTCTCGCGGATGCGGCCCGCGACCTTGTCCAGCGTCTCGCGCGTGCGGCCCACCAGGTGCACGGTGGCGCCCTCCCTGGCGAAGGCGGTGGCCAGTGCGGTGCCGACCGCGCCCGCTCCGCCGTAGACGATCGCGTTCTTGCCTTCGAGCAACATCGTGGTCTCCTTGGTGTCCATGAGGTCAGTGCGTGAGGTCCTGGGAGCCGAGCCAGTCGGTCCAGCGGCGCAGCTCCGGTCCGGCGTGTGCTTCGGCGCCGGACCCGTACACGCGGCCGGTGACGTTCACCGACAGCGAGATCCCGTCCATCGGGAAGCTGGAGATGGCGAACAACGCGGGCGCGGGCTCGTGCCCGCGCAGCAGCAGGAAGTACGGGCCGACGTGCTCGACGGTGCCGGCGAGCGGCGGGGCGGTCGGCGCGGTGCGGAAGGGATCGCCCTCGGTGAGGCCGGTCAGCCCGAGCGCGGCCGTGAGCCGCGTGGTCACCTCGGCCCGTGCCGACGAGGGCGCGGCGACGGGCACGGTGAGGTCCACCGGGGCGGCGGGCAGGCCCGCGAAGTGCGCGACGTAGGCCCGCAGGAGCAGCAGCGACATCCGCCAGCCCGCGCCCGCCTCCTCGGCGAAGTGGTCCCACTCGTCGCCGTCGGCGTGGATGCCGCTGACCACGCGCACCACACACGTGCCCTGCTCCCGGGCCTCGACGAGGAACTCCGTGGCGACGGTAGGGGCGGGAGCCTCGCCGGGTTCGGTGTAGGCGAGGCGGTGCGGCGGATCCCACGCGGTGACGACGGCGGAGGCGTCGGGCGCGAACGGCCCGCGGTGCAGGCGGACGGCGCCGCCGACGCCGGGTTCGATGTCGGTGGGGAAGAACCACGCGGAGCTGCCGGAGCCGGTCGCGATCGCCTGCCAGACCTCGCTGGGGTCGGCCGGGATCTCCAGTTCGGCTCCGCCGCGGTGGACCTCGCGTTCGTCGCTCACGCCGCCTCCCCGGTGGGGGCCGGGTGCATCGCCACCATGAGGCGCTGCCTGCGACCGTTCTCGGCCTGCTCGTCGTGGTACTTCTGCGCGAGCCGGGTGACCGCCGTGGTGAGCTCGTCGGCGAAGGCCGCCCGGTCCGCTGGCGTCGCGAACCGGATCTCGGTGTCGAGGCCGAACACCGGCAGCCGCTTGTCCTGCTTCGCGGCCCTGCGGGCGAGCGCGCCCACCTCGCGTACCACGCGCGCGGCCAGCGAGATGAGGTAGGCGGCCGAGAGGCGGTTGTCCTCGCGCACGGCCCCGGGCTTGCCGAGCGGCTCGGGCGCGACCACGTACCCGGCCGCCGTGGCGACGAGTAGCCGTTCGGTGAGCCCGCCCCAGGTCCGGGTCTGCGCCACCTCGACCAGGCCGTGCGCCTCGAGCTGGCGCAGGTGGTAGTTGACCTTCTGTCGCGTCAGGCCCACGCGGCCGGCGAGCGTCGCTGCCGACGCGGGCTCGTGCAGCTCGGCGAGCAGCCGGGCCCGCACGGGGTCCAGCGCCACGACGGCGGCGGCCGGGTCGGCGATCACCTCGATGTCCTGCATGCACTCCAGGGAACCGCTTGACAAACGGATTTGTCAAGCGGTTCCCTGGAGTCGTCGCCGAGCTACTTCGCGGGGTCCTCGATGTCGATGCTCGTGCGCAGCGGCGCGGGCTTGAGCGCCGCGGCGGCGAGCACGCCCACGACGGCGATCGCGGCCGAGATGAGGAAGATGAAGCCGGTCGCGTCCCCGTACGCGCCCTGCACGATCTCCCGCACCGGCTCGGGCAGGGCCGCCAGGTTGAGGGCGCTGGTGTCGCCGGAGCCCGTGGCGGGCAGGCCGGCGGCGGCCAGTCCCTCGCTGATGTTGCCGTCGACCTGGCGCGCGAGCACCGCACCGAGCACGGAGACGCCCATCGTGCCGCCGAGCGAGCGGAAGAACGTGATCGACGCGCTCGCGGCCCCCATGTCGCGCAGCGACACCGTGTTCTGCACCGCCAGCACCAGGTTCTGCATGGACATGCCCACGCCGACGCCGACGAGCAGCATCCCGGCCGAGACCACGAGCATCGACGTCTGGTGGTCGATGGTGGCCAGCACGCCGAACCCGGCCACGAGCACGATGGTGCCCGCGAGGATGTAGGGCTTCATCCGGCCGGTCTTGGTGATCAGCAGGCCGACGACGGTGGAGGACACCAGCACACCGGCCATCATGGGGATGGTCAGCAGGCCCGCCTCGGTGGCGGAGTAGCCGCGGCCGATCTGGAAGTACTGGCCGAGGAACACGGCGCCACCGAACATCGCCATGCCCACCGCGAGGCTCGCGAGGATCGCCAGCGCGGGCGTGCGCTGGCGCACGATGTCGAGCGGCACCACGGGTTCCGCCGCGCGGGACTCCCACCAAACCGCCACGCCCAGCAGCACCACGGAGGCGCCCACGAGCACGCCGCTCTGCCACGACACCCAGGCGAACGAGCCGTCGACGAACGAGATCCAGATCAGCAGGATGCTGACGCCCGCGGCGATGAGGCCGGCGCCGAGGTAGTCGATGCGCACCTCATCCCTGCGCACGGTCGGCAGGTGCAGGGTCCGCTCGAGCACCACCAGCGCGGCGAGCGCGACGGGCACCCCGACGAAGAAGCACCAGCGCCAGCCCAGCCAGTCGGTGTCGGCGATGACGCCGCCGAGCAGGGGGCCGCTGACGGTGGCCACCGCCATGACGCCGCCGAGCAGGCCGTTGTAGCGGCCGCGTTCGCGCGGCGGGATCATCGCGGCGATCACCACCTGCACCAGCGCCTGCAGACCGCCGACGCCGAGGCCCTGGAACGCCCTGGCGGCGATGAGCTGGCCCGCGTCCTGGGCGAACCCGCTGATGACGGAGCCGAGCAGGAAGATCACGATGGCGATCTGGACGAGCGTCTTCTTGTTGTAGAGGTCGGCGAGCTTGCCCCAGATCGGCGTGGACGCCGTGGCCGTGAGCAGCGTGGCCGTGACGACCCACGTGTACTGCGTCTGGCTGCCGTTGAGGGAGCCGATGATCTGCGGCAGCGCGGTGGACACGATCGTCGAGCTGATCATCGCCACGAACAGGGCGAGCAGCAGGCCGCTGAGTGCCCTCAGGACCTCCCGGCGGGTCATGGCCGCGTCGTCCGCGGCGGCGGTGGTGGTGGTCGGTGCGCTCACGCGCAGCCTCCTGGCGGTGTCGAACGAATTGGTTGCTGTACGCAACTATCCGCTCGAGTGACTCACTGCGCAAGATTGCGCAATGAGAAATATTTCCCATGCGGGTAAGCTCACACCCGTGGACACGGCGCTCGGACTGCGGGAACGGAAGAAGGCGGCGACCCGGCAGGCTCTCCACGAGGCCGCCGTGCGGCTGGCCATGGAGCTGGGCCTCGACCGGCTCACCGTCGAGGCCATCGCCGACGCCGCCACCGTCTCCCGCCGCACCTTCTCGAACTACTTCACGAGCAAGGAGGAGGCGCTGCTCTACGGCGACCGCTCCCGGGTCGAGGAGCTGCTCGGCCGGGTGCGCGCCCGGCCTCGCTCGGAGCGGCCGTGGGCCGCGCTCACCGCCGCCGCGCACGACGGATCTCCCGACCAGCTCGCACCCGACCCGGAGTGGGTCGCGCGGGCGCGGTTCATCCGCTCGCACGACGTGCTGCTCGCCCAGCAGGTCGCCACGTTCGCCTCGCTGGAACGCGAGCTCGTCGCCGAGCTCCTGAGCCGTATGCCCGAGGCGCAGCGGTCGCCGACCCGGGCGCGGTTGATGGCGGCGTGCTACCTCGCCTCGCTGCGCGTGGCTGTGCAGGAGTGGCTGGACCGGTCCGCGGCGACGCCGCTGGCCACGGTGCTCGACGAGGTGCTCGCCGAGGCGGGTGCCGGCTTCGCGTGAGCCCCACGGCGCCGGACTGCTGGTAGCGTCCCGGCAGGTGTTGTCGTACGGCCAAGAACGGGGCAGGAACATGCCGCTCGACCACGTCGACGTGCTCATCGTGGGTGCCGGGCTCTCCGGGATCGGTGCCGCGTGCCATCTGCGGGAGCGCAGCCCCGGGTCGACGTTCGCGATTCTCGAGTCCCGCGACGCGATCGGCGGGACGTGGGACCTGTTCCGCTATCCAGGTATCCGATCCGATTCGGACATGTTCACGCTCGGCTACTCCTTCCGGCCATGGACCGACTCCACGGCGATCGCCGACGGGCCGTCGATCCGCTCCTACGTGCGCGACACCGCCGCGGAGTACGGGATCGAGGAGCACATCCGCTTCGGCCACGAGGTCGTGAGCGCGGAGTGGTCCAGTGAACGAGCACAGTGGACGGTCGAGGCGCGGCGCACCGACACCGGCGAGACCGTGCATCTCACGTGCGGGTTCCTGTTCACCTGCTCCGGCTACTACCGCTACGACGAGGGCTACACGCCGGAACTGCCCGGGGCGGCGGACTTCGCAGGCCCCATCGTGCATCCCCAGCACTGGCCGGAGGACCTCGACTACGCGGGCAAGCGGGTGGTCGTGATCGGCAGCGGGGCCACCGCGGTGACGCTCGTGCCCGCGATGGCGCCCGAGGCGGAGCACGTCACGATGCTGCAGCGCTCGCCGAGCTACGTGCTCGCGATGCCACGGCACGATCCGCTGGCCCGCCTGCTGCGCCGGGTGCTCTCGCCGCGTCGCGCGTATCCCGTGGTGCGCTGGAAGAACACGCTCGTGATGACCGCGCTGTTCAAGCTGAGCCGCGCGCGGCCGGGCCTGGTCAAGAAGTTCCTGCGCAAGGAGGTCCAGCGCAGGCTGCCCGAGGGCTTCGACGTCGACCGGCACTTCCGGCCCCGCTACGACCCGTGGGACCAGCGCATGTGCTTCGTGCCCGACGGCGATCTGTTCCGCGTGCTGCGGGAAGGACGCGCGTCGATCGTCACCGACACCATCGAGGCGATCACCGAGCACGGCATCCGCCTGACCTCGGGGGAGGAGCTGCCCGCCGACGTGATCGTCACCGCGACGGGACTCAATCTGCTGCCCGCGGGAGGCATCCGGCTGACCGTGGACGGCGAGCACGTCGAGCTCGCGGACACCGTGGCGTACAAGGGCATGATGCTCAGCGGCGTGCCGAACTTCGCGCTCACCATCGGTTACACCAACGCCTCGTGGACGCTCAAGGCCGACCTGGTGGCGCAGTACGTGTGCCGCGTGCTCGCCCACATGCGCGAGCACGATTACGATCGCTGCGTCCCGGTGGCGCCCGCCGGGGACCAGCCGCTGGAGCCGCTGATCGATCTCAAGGCCGGGTACGTCCTGCGCGGGGTGGACTCGCTGCCGAGGCAGGGGCCCTCGGCGCCGTGGCGGCTGCACCAGAACTACGCGCGCGACGTCCTGCTGCTGCGGCGCGGCCGCGTCGACGACGAGGGCGTGCGGTTCTCCCGCGCCGGGGCCGGTCAGCCCAGCGGCGGCGGCGCGCTGCGGTAGGTCGGGGGAGTGGCCGACAGGCCGATCGGGTTGCGGGTGAGCCGCGCCGTGGTGCCGTCGCCGCGCTCGATCCCGACCACCGGGTCGAGCCCGAGGTCCGTGGCGAGCGCGAACGCGCCCGCCAGGTCGTTGACCACGCCCGCCGGGACGCGGGCCGCGCTCAGCTCCTTGGCCCAGTCCGCTGCGGAGCGCGCGGACAGCAGCCGCACGAGCTCGGCGCGCAGCGGCTCGCGGTGGGCCACGCGCGCGGTGTTGGTGGCGTAGCGGTCGTCGGCGGCGAGCCGGGGAGCGCCGAGCTCGGCGCACAGTGTCGCGAACTGGCGGTCGTTGCCCACCGCGAGCACGAGCTCGCCATCGCCGCACGGCAGCACCTCGTACGGCGCGACGCTCGGGTGCGCGTTGCCCATTCGCCGCGGCACCACGCCCCCCGCGGTGTAGCCCGCGGCCTGGTTCACGAGCGCCGCCAGCAGCGACGAGAGCAGGTTGATCTCCACCCGCTGGCCCTCGCCGGTGGCGTCACGGTGCCGCACGGCGGCGAGCAGCCCGACCGTCGCGAACAGTCCGGCGACGACGTCCACCATGGCCACGCCGACCTTCTGCGGCTCGCCCTCGGGGCTGCCGGTGATGCTCATGAGCCCGCCGAGCGCCTGGATCAGCAGGTCGTAGCCGGGCAGCTCGGCGCCCTTGTCGCGGCCGAACCCGGTGATGGAGCAGTAGACGAGCCCGGGATTGTCCGCGCACAGGTCGTCGTAGCCGAGTCCGAGCCGGTTCATCAGGCCGGGCCGGAAGTTCTCCACCACCACGTCCGCGCCCCGCACGAGCTCCCTGGCGCGCGCGAGGTCGCGCTCGTCGGTGAGGTCGAGCGTGATGCTGTCCTTGTTGCGGTTGACGGACTGGAAGTACGTCGCCTGGCCGCTCTCGTCGAAGGGCGGGCCCCACCCGCGGGTGTCGTCGCCGGTGCCGGGGCGCTCGATCTTGGTCACGGTGGCGCCCAGGTCGGCGAGCAGCATCGTGGCGAACGGTCCGGCGAGCACGCGGGAGAAGTCGACGACCCGTAGGTCGCCCAGTGACGAGGCCATGTGTGGAAGTCTCCTCTTTTAGATTTTCGAAAATCTAAGCTATGGTCTCCGCCAGGACCACGTCAAGGGAGACCAGCACCGATGACCACCCACCGCAGCACCACCGCCACCCTCGACCCGCACGACTTCCTCGCGATCGACTCGCTGCTCTCGGACGAGGAGCGCGACATCCGCGACGTCGTGCGCTCGTTCGTCCGCGACCACGTCGTGCCGAACGTGGGGCAGTGGTTCGAGGACGGCCGGATCCCGCGCGAGCTGCCCCGGGAGCTCGGCAAGCTCGGGGTGCTCGGCATGCACCTCGACGGCTACGGCTGCGCGGGCGCCAGCGCCACCGCGTACGGCCTGGCGTGCCTCGAACTGGAGGCGGGCGACAGCGGGGTGCGCAGCCTCGTGTCGGTGCAGGGCTCACTGGCGATGTACGCGATCCACCGCTGGGGCTCGGAGGAGCAGAAGCAGGAGTGGCTGCCGCGCATGGCCGCGGGCGAGGCGGTGGGCTGCTTCGGTCTGACCGAGCCCGACTCCGGCTCCGACCCCGGTTCGATGCGCACCTCCGCGCGCCGCGACGGCGACGACTGGATCCTGCGCGGCCAGAAGATGTGGATCACCAACGGCTCGATCGCCGACGTCGCCGTGGTGTGGGCGCGCACCGACGAGGGCGTGCGCGGTTTCGTGGTTCCGAAGGGCACCAAGGGATTCACCACCAACGACATCCACAGCAAGCTGTCGTTGCGCGCGTCGGTGACCTCCGAGCTGGTCTTCGACGAGGTCCGGCTGCCGTCGTCGGCGATGCTGCCCGGCGCCACCTCGCTGCGCGGGCCGCTGTCGTGCCTCAACGAGGCGCGCTACGGCATCGTCTGGGGCGCTGCCGGCGCCGCGCGGGCCTGCTACGAGTCCGCGCTGGACTACAGCACCACCCGCGTACAGTTCGGCAAACCGATCGCGTCGTTCCAGCTGCAGCAGCAGAAACTGGCCACGATGGCGCTGGAGGTCAACCGCGCCACGCTGCTGGCGCTGCACCTCGGCCGCCTCAAGGACGAGGGCACGTTGCGCACCGAGCACGTCAGCATGGGCAAGCTCGGCAACGTCAACGCCGCCCTCGACGTCGCGCGCACTGCCCGGCAGGTGCTGGGCGCCAACGGCATCACGCTGGAGTACCCGGTGATCCGGCACATGAACAACCTCGAGTCGGTGGTGACCTACGAGGGCACCGCGGACGTGCACTCGCTCGTGATCGGTGGCGCCGTCACCGGTATCCAGGCGTTCCGCTGACGGCCCCGGCTAAGGTCGAGCGGTGAGCACGCGCCAGACCGGTCCCGGCACGACCGCCCAGCACGCCCTCGAGGGTCTGCGCCGGGCCATCATCGCCGGTGAGCTCCGGCCGGGTCAGCGGGTCCGGCAGGAGGAGATCGCCGACAACTTCGGCGTCAGCGTCGCGCCCGTGCGCGAGGCCCTGCGGGTGCTCGAACAGGAGGGCCAGGTCGAGTACCGGCCCCGCCGCGGGTACTTCATCACCGAGCTGTGGGCCAGCGACCTCGCCGAGATCTACGCGCTGCGGCAGGTGCTGGAGGAGCGGGCCGCACGCAAGGCACTGCCCACTCTGGACGACGACGCCGTCGAACGGATCGCGGCGGCCGCGCGCGACTGCGCCGAGGCCGCCGAGCGCGGTGACGTGGCGGCCGAGCTCGCCGCCAACCGCCGGTTCCACTTCGGCATGCTGGAGTCGCCGGATCAGGTGCACACGATGCGCCTGATCCGGCTGCTCTGGGACTCCACCGAGTCCTACCGGGCGCTGTACTACAACTCGCCCGAGGAACGCACCAGGACCGTGCACTCCCACGAGGCGATCCTCGAGGCGGTGCGCCGTCGCGACGCCGACACCCTCGTCGCCGAGCTCGACGCCCACCGTTCCCGCGCGCTCGACGTCCTCACGCGCGTGCTCGACGGGGACGCCGAGTAGCGCCGGTCATGACCAGCGCGGCAGCGTCACGCCGTGCAGGCCCGCGTAGGCGGCGGGCCGCGTCGGCTCCCAGCTCGCCGTGAGCTCCGCGGCCGGGCGGCACACCTCGACCTCCAGTGGCCTGCACACCTCGAGCGGATCGCGCGCGTCCGGCCCCCACAACGGGATCGACAGGTCCCCGGCCGGGCACGTCGACAACGCGCACAGCAGGTCCTGCTCGGCGAAGAACTCCACGAAGTCGCCGGCCCGCGCGGGGGAGGCCTTCATGAAGTACTGGTCGTCGGCGTTGAGGCCGGTGCACTGGAAGACGTTGAGCACGTCGTGGACGTCGAACTCCGTGAGGCCGTAGGGCAGCACCGCCCGCACCAGGTTCGAATGGCAGTGGAAGTCGAAGTCGGTGTCGGCCAGGATCCGGTTGACGTAGGGATCGCATCGCGTGCCGAGCAGGTCGTGCACCCGCCCGCCCTCGGCGTCCACGCCGTAGGACTCCAGCGTGTCGGCTACGAACGTCAGCAACGGCCGCAGGTACGGCAGTGTCGACCACAGCCGGTCGTAGCGCGTCACGTGCGCGCTCTGCAGCTGCCGCGTCCGCGCCGCCCACAACCGTTCCCTCGGGTTGTGCCGGTTCCACACGTTGAGGTCGCCGACCTGCGGACCCTCCGGCGTGCTGATCCGGCACACGTGACCGGCGGGCACCTCCCACGCCCGGCCCGAGCGGATCGGGAGCACGAACGACTCGAGAACCTCGCGGCCCGTGGTGTCCGCGAGCCGGTCGTAGAACGGCCGGTCGACGTCGAGGATGCTGCCCGGCCTGGACTGGTATGCCGCGGGTGGGGTGTCCGTCATCGACCCGAAACTACCGGTTCTCGGCCGCAGGCTCCCGTTCGGAACGGCGGGCCCAGTACGTGGCCAGCAGCGAGCCGGACACGTTGTGCCACACGGAGAACAGCGCGGCGGGCAGGGCGGCCAGCGGCGCGAAGTGGGTGGTCGCGAGGCTCGCGGCGAGGCCCGAGTTCTGCATGCCGACCTCCACGCTGACGGCGCGGCTCGAGGACTCGCCGAGCCCGGTGAGCCGTCCCGCGGTGTAGCCCAGCAGCAGTCCCGCGCCGTTGTGCGCGATCACGGCCAGCACGAGCAGCGCGCCGCTGGTGGCGATCACGTCGGCGTTGGCACCGACCACCGCGGCCACGACCAGCAGGATGCCCGCCGAGGACACCAGCGGCAGGTAGGGCAGCACGCGCACCACGAACCGGCCCGCCACCGACCGCAGCAGCACGCCCGCCACGATGGGCAGCAGCACCACCTGCAGGATCGAGGCGAACAGATCGCCGAAGCCGACGGGCAGATCCGACCCGGCCAGCCACAGCACCAGCAGCGGCGTCAGCACCGGGGCGATCAGCGTCGCCACCGACGTCAGCGTCACCGAGAGCGCCACGTCGCCGCGGGCGAAGTAGACGATCACGTTGGAGGCCGTACCGCCGGGTGAAGCGCCCACCAGGATCATGCCGACCAGCAGCATGCCGGTGAACCCGAACAGCGAGCCGATGCCCCACGCCGTCAGCGGCATGATCGTGAACTGCGCCAGCAGCCCGATCAGTACGGCGTGCGGCCTGCGCAGCACCAGCGCGAAGTCCGAGGCGCGCAGGGTCAGGCCCATCCCGAACATGATCACGCCCAGGAGCACGGGAACGTACTCCGAGAGCTTCGCCGCCTGATCCGGCACGAGCATCCCGGCGAGCCCGCCGAGCAACACCAGCACCGCGAACCACCGGCCCGCGAACTCGGCGACCTTGAGCCACACACCCCGCTGCTTCGCCATGTCCTCCGCCAGTGATCGCCGGTCCGGGCGATCACTGTAGGACACGGTCGCGTGTGGCTCGGCTCACCCGGCTACTCGCGGGGTGACGGCGCCGTTCAGGGCCGCAGCGGCAGCCGCACCTGGAACCGTGTGTCGCCGGGAACGGACTCGACACGCAGGTCGCCGTGGTGCTTCTTCACCACGATGCGCCACGAGATGTCCAGACCGAGTCCGGTGCCCTCACCGAAGGGCTTGGTGGTGAAGAACGGGTCGTAGATGCGGCCGAGGATCTCGGGGTCGATGCCGGGTCCGGTGTCGCCGATCTCGACGAGCAGCCGGTCGCCGTCGGCCGCCGTGCGCACCGTGAGGGTCCCTCCGCCGTCCATGGCCCAGACCGCGTTGTCGACGAGGTTCGTCCAGACCTGGTTGAGCTCCGCCGCGTAGACCGGGATCGGCGGGAGCTCGCGGTCGTAGTCCCGCACCACCGTGATGCCGTCGCCGATCTTGCGGGCCAGCATCGTGAGGGTGCTGTCGAGCAGCTCGTGCACGTCGACCGTCCGGTTGGGTGCGCGGTCGAGCTGGCTGTACTGCTTCGCGGCGCCGACGAGGCTGGACACGCGCGTGGTCGAGTCCTCGATCTCGCTCATCAGCTGTTCGGTCTCGATCGTGTAGTACAGCCAGCGGATCGCGCCCTCGAGCTGGTCGGGCTGACCGACGGTGGCCGCCACCTTCTCGAACCAGCTCGGACCGAGCCCGGCGGCGACGAAGGTCGCGGCCATCTCCCAGCCGCCGCCGATGTCGTGGTCGTCGAGCCAGTCGGTGACGGCGTCCTCACGGTCACCGGCCTCCATCGGACTCAGATCGGGCGCTTTGGCCGCGTGTTCGACCGCGTCCTCCTGCAGCGTGATGAGCGACTCGAGGATCGCCCTGTCGAACGGTCCGCTCGCGATGAGGCGCAGCTTGTGGCGCATCGCCGTGACGCGTTCGCGCAGCGAGCTGGTGGCGCGCACGGCCGCGGCGGCGGGGTTGTTCAGCTCGTGGGTGAGCCCCGCCGACAGCGAGCCGAGCGCGAGCAGCCGTTCGCGCTGGGCGACGGCCTGCTGCGTGTTGTGGAAGCCGAAGAACAGGCCCTCCAGCATGTGCACGGCCATGGGGAACCAGTCGCGCA
Source organism: Prauserella cavernicola (assembly GCF_016595675.1). Taxonomy (GTDB): domain Bacteria; phylum Actinomycetota; class Actinomycetes; order Mycobacteriales; family Pseudonocardiaceae; genus Prauserella_A; species Prauserella_A cavernicola. The sequence goes on from NZ_JAENJH010000001.1 coordinate 337,393, forward strand.
TCACGGAGGCGAGCTTCTCGGCGTCGAGCACGTAGAAGCGCGACGGCTCGGTGACGGTGAGCGTGTTGTTGTAGACCTGCGGGACCTGGTCGCCGAGATAGGCCTGCCACGCGCCCGCGTACACCCCGCGCTGGGTGGTGCGGTGAGTCTCCACGTCGTCGTCGCCGACGCGGCGCGACAACGAGACCCCGCCCTCGATGAGGACGTAGAAGCACGTCGCGGGCTCGCCCTCGGTGAACAACACGCCCTGCTCGACGGTGGTGACGAACCCTTCCCGGCAGAGCCGGTCGAGCTGCTCGTCGGTGAGCTTCTCGAACAGGAACAGGGTGCGCAGTTCCTCGGCGTCGCAGGGGCCCTTGGTCATGGCTTCTCCAGGTAGCGGTGGACGAGGGAGACGGCCATCGCGCCGTCCCCGACGGCCGAGGCGACGCGCTTGACGGACTCGGCCCTGGCGTCCCCGGCCACGAATACGCCGGGCAGGCTTGTCTCGAGGTGGTAGGGGTCGCGCTCGGGGACCCAGCCCTGCGGCCGCTTGCCGTCCACGACCAGGTCGGGTCCGGCCAGTACGAACCCGGCGTCGTCACGGGCGACCACCCCGTCGAGCCAGTCGGTGTGCGGGCTGGCGCCGATGAACACGAACAGCCACGACGAGTCCACGAGTTCGACCTCGCCGCTGCGCAGGTCGCGCAGTTCAAGGCGTTCCAGGTGGTCCTCGCCGTGCGCGCAGACCACCTCGGTGCTGGTGCGCACCGTGATGTTGGGCTGGGCCGCGATCTGCTGGATGAGGTAGTGCGACATCGACGCCTCGAGCGAGGTGCCGCGCACCAGCATGGTCACCGACTTGGCGCTCCTGGCGAAGTAGACCGCGGCCTGGCCGGCGGAGTTGGCGCCGCCGACCACGTACACGTCCTGCTCGGCGCAGCTGGCGGCCTCGGTGAGCGCGGAGCCGTAGAACACGCCCTTGCTGGTCAGCTCGTCCAGGCCCGGCGCGCGGAGCTGCCGGTAGGACACGCCCGTCGCGAGGATGACGGAGTGGGCGTGCAGTTGCGAACCGTCCGCGAAGCGCACCGAGCGGGCCGATCCGTGGGCGGAGAGTCCCACGGCGTCGCGGGTGGTGAGGACTTCGGCGCCGAACCGGGTGGCCTGCCGCCGCGCGCGGTCGGTGAGCTGGGAGCCCGAGACGCCGTCGGGGAAGCCGAGGTAGTTCTCGATGCGGGAGCTCTGCCCGGCCTGGCCTCCGGTGGCGGTGCGTTCGACCAGCACCGTGCGCAGTCCCTCCGACGCCGCGTAGACGGCGGCGCCGAGCCCGGCCGGGCCACCGCCGATCACCACGACGTCGTAGAAGTCCGACGACGGCACCGTCGACAGACCCACGCGTTCGGCGAGTTCGGCGTCGCTCGGGGCGACGAGCGCGTCGCCGCCCGGCGGGACGACCACCGGCAGCCGGAGCCCGTCCGCGCCCGCGGCGTCGAGCAGTCGCCTGCCCTCGGGCTCGTCGGCGAGGCACCAGCGGTAGGCGATCTGGTTGCGCGCGAGGAAGTCGCGGACCTCGTGCGAGCGCGCGGACCAGCGATGGCCGACCACCCTTGTCTCGGTGACGGGCGTGCGGTCGGACGTGCGCCAGGCGTCGAGCAGCGCGTCGACGACGGGGTAGAGCTTCTCCTCGGGCGGGTCCCACGGCTTGAGGAGATAGTGGTCGAGGTCGACGACGTTGATGGCCTCGATCGCGGCCCCGGTGTCGGCGTAGGCGGTGAGCAGCACGCGCCGCGCGGCCGGGAACAGGTCCATCGCCTGCTCGAGGAACTCGATGCCCGTCATGCCGGGCATCCGGTAGTCGGCGAGCAGCACGGCCACCTGATCGCCACGCAGCGTGATCTCGCGCAGGGCCTCCAGCGCCTGCTCACCCGACTCGGCGCGCACGACGCGATGGTGCTCGCCGTAGCGGCGCCGCAGGTCTCGCGCGACGGCACGGGAGATGCTCGGATCGTCGTCCACCGTCAACAGGACCGGGCGCAGGCCGGCCAGACTCTCGGTCACGGTGTCGAGTATGCCGCCACTGCCAGCCGACTCTGACAAATTACGCGGTTGAGGGACGGGCGTGGTGGGTACGCGGTCGCCATGACGAAGGCGGCGACGTGATCGGCGTCAGCCGGGTGGTTCCGGCACCACCGCACGAGGTGTTCGGGGTGCTGGCCGACGGCTGGTCGTACGCGGGCTGGGTGGTGGGCAACGCCCACATCAGGACGGTGGACGGTGATTGGCCCTCCGTGGGCAGCCGCATCCACCACAGTGCGGGCATGTGGCCGGTGCAGGTGCCCGACGTGTCGACGGTGGTGGCGATGCGGCCGGACGAGCTGCTGGAGCTCGAGGCGCGGCTGTGGGTGCTCGGCAGAGCCAGGGTACGGCTCACGTTGCAGCCGCAGCTCGACGGCGGCACCGAGGTGATCATGGAGGAGCGGGTGGTGTCGGGGCCGGCGTCGCTCGTGCCGGTGGCCGTGCAGGCGCTGGTGGTGAAGCCACGCAACGCCGAGGCGCTGGGCCGGCTCTGCGACATCGCCGTGGCCCGCACGGCGCTGGCGGGCGCCCGGCACCTCTGAGCGCCGGGACTCCACCGTGGACGGTGGGGGAGCGGCACGATCCACGTCGGACTCACCGGCGCCGGGCGCACTTGAGTCACGCCTCCTGACGCGCCGGTGCCCGCCCGTCAGTTCGATGGTGTCCGCCACGGTGAAGTCCGCGGCGACCGTGCCCGGCATCCGGTTCGGATGTGTGTCCCGTGCACTCGCGGGTACCCGACCACGACGACCTGACGCACGAGGTGCGTCTGACCCCCGAGTGCGGAACGAGGAGGTTGTGGTGAGCACGATCATCAAGGCCGTCGATGTGAACGTTGCCGTATCGACCGCCTACAACCAGTGGACGCAGTTCGAGTCCTTTCCGGAGTTCATGGAAGGCGTCGACGAGGTGAGGCAGCTGGACGCGACCCGCACGCACTGGGTCACCAGGATCGGTGGCATCACGCGGGAGTTCGACGCCACGATCACCGAGCAGCACCCCGACGAGCGCGTGGCGTGGACCTCGGACTCCGGTCCGAACCACGCCGGGGTGATCACGTTCCATCGCCTCGGCGATGGCGTCACCCGCGTGACGGCGCAGATGGACATCGACCCCGAGGGCTTCGCCGAGAACGTGGCCGACAAGGCCGGGCTGATCGACCAGCGCGTCAACGGGGATCTCCAGCGGTTCAAGGAGTTCATCGAGGACCGCGGCCGGGAGACCGGTGCGTGGCGAGGCGACATCGACCGCCCCGGGCAGTAGTCACCGGCCGGTGAAGCGTGCGTCGCGCCGTTCGAGGAAGCTCTGGACGCCCTCGGCGGCGTCCTCACTGGACACGATGCCGGGCATCGCGGCGCGCAGGTGCTCCGCGGCCTCGGCTTCGGAGCCGGAGCGCAACGCGACCCTGGCGTTGGCCAGCGTCGTCCGCACGCCCAGGGGTGCCTGTGCGGCGACGAGCCTGGCCAGTTCGACGGCGCGCGGCAGTTGCTCGCCGGGACGCACCACTTCCTGCACGAGCCCGATCCGGTGGGCCTGTTCGGCGCCGAACTCCTCGCCGGTGAGCAGGAACCGCATCGCGTTGCCCCAGCCGAGTTGAGCGGGCGCGCGCAGGGTGGCTCCGCCGAAGGGCAGGATGCCGCGGGCGATCTCGAGTTGCCGGAACCGGACGTCGTCGGCGGCGACCACGATGTCGCTGGCGAGCGCGAGCTCGATCGACAGTGTGAACGCGATGCCCTGGACGGCCAGCACCACCGGCTTTGGCACCGGTTCCTTCCAGAGCCCGAAGGGGTCGTGCCTGCCCTCGCCCGACAGCGCGTCGGGGCCGTGCTCGGTGACGGCGGGCCACACGTCGGCGAGGTCGAGTCCCGCGCTGAAGTGGTCGCCGTGTCCGAACACGACACCGACCCTGGCCTCGTCGTCGTCGGCAAGCCGGTCGTAGGCGAGGGCCACCTCGGTGATGGTGGCCCGGTCCCAGGCGTTGCGTTTGTCGGCCCGGTCGATGCCGATCAGCAGGACGTGGCCGTCGCGTTCGACGGTGACTCGAGGGGACACGCTCGGGCTCCTTCGTTGGCTGCGCCGCTCAGACTCTCACGAGAGATATGTATAACGACCTATACGGCTCGGCATTGGAGGGGCCTGTTGGCCCCTTACCGACGTCCTCACACCCAAAAACAGCACGGAAGGTCAGGGGCAGCGGGTCTCCAGCACGCAGAACTCGTTGCCCTCGGGATCGGTGAGCACGATCCAGGTTTCGTCGCCCTGACCGACGTCGGAACGCCGGGCGCCCAGTTCGAGCAGCCGGCGCACCTCGTCGTCCCGGCTCCGGTCGGTCGGGTTGACGTCGATGTGGACCCTGTTCTTGACGGACTTGCCCTCGGGGACCCGGGCGAAAGTCAGGGTCGGAGGAATCGGACCGGGGTGGTTCCTGCCCTCCGGCACCTCGGGCGGGCCGATGGTGACGAGTCCGTCCTCCTCGTCCTGCACCACATAGTCGAGGACCGAGCACCAGAACCCGGCCAGCCGGCGAGGATCGGCGCAGTCGATCGCGAGTTCGGTGAACTTGCTGGCCACGTCGAACCTCCCCGTCACGCCGACCTTTGTCGAGGGCCACACACTAATCGCCGGTCACTCGATGTCGCGACGCCACAGCAGGAATCCGCCGACGACCGTGAACACCACCAGGTAGCAGGCCACCACGACCGCGCCCTGCCCGGCGCCGACGACCTCGGAGACCCCGGGCGTCCCTGACGGTGCGCCCAGTGCCGAGACGAGCGAGCCCGCGTTGGGCCCCGGCAGCACCTTCTGCAGGGACGCGATCCAGTCCACGAGCGGAGCCGCCACGGCGGACAGCAGGTTCTGCACGGCCAGCAACCACACCAGGCCGAGCCCGATCGGCAGCGCGACGCCGCGCAACGCCACCGCCAGCAGCACCCCCGCCATCGCCCACATCGTGGTGATCAGCCAGCCGCCACCGGCGCCGACGAGCAGGGCCGGCAGCGATGGCCACGTGATCGGCGCACCCTGCAGCAGCGCGACGCCGAGTCCCGCCGCGGCACCGGTCGCGAGCAGGGCGAGCACCAGCACGAGCGAGCCGAGCGTGGTCACCACGACCTTGGCGGCGAACACCCGCAGCCGAGGCGAACCCTGCGCCAGCACGGTCTTCCAGGTCTGCCAGCCGTACTCGCCGCCGACCACCAGCACTCCGAAGATCAGCGCGAGCGCGCCGACGAACACGGGCGTGCCCGCGATGGTGTTGCCCACCAGCTCGGCGGGCAGCATCGACTCGAGACCTCGGCTGCGCTCACCGGAACGACCGGTGTAGCCCAGGTACGGGATCACGTAGGCGAAGGTCAGTGTCAGCACCACGGCGACACCCAGGAGCAGCCAGTGCGCGGGCCGCCGGACCTGCTTGCGCAGCTCCGCGCGGACATCGGCGAGGACACGGTCAACGAGCACGGGAACCACCTCCGGTGAGTTCGAGAAACCTCTGTTCGAGATCCACCTCGGCGGGCCGCAGCTCCCGCACCGCGAGTCCGGAGTGGACCAGCTCGGCGTTGAGCGCCGCCGCTCGGTCGGCGGGAACATCGACGCGCAGGGCGTCGCCGTCGACCTCGACGCGGCCGTGGCCGACGAGCGAGGTGAGCAGAGTGCGCGCCTCGGTGAGGGGATCGGCGACCACCCGCAGGCCGCGCGTGCCCAGGTCGGCCACGGCGAGCTCGGCCACCAGACTGCCGCGCGAGATCATGCCGACGCGGTCGCAGATCTGCTGCACCTCGCCGAGCAGGTGGCTCGAGAGCAGCACGGTCCGGCCCTCGTCGGCAAGCCGGCGGACGGTGGCGCGGATGTCGGCCATGCCCGCGGGGTCGAGCCCGTTGGTGGGTTCGTCGAGGATCAGCAGACCCGGGTCCTTGAGCAGCGCGGCGGCCAGACCGAGGCGCTGCTTCATCCCGAGCGAGTAGGTCGAGTAGCGGTCGCGCCCGCGCTCGGTGAGGTCGACGACGTCGAGCACCTCGGCGACCCTCGCGGTCCCCGCCCCGGCGTGGCGGGCGAGCACCCGCAGGTTGTCGCGCCCCGAGAGGTAGGGATAGAACGCGGGGCCCTCGATGAGGGCGCCGACACCGGCGAGGGCGGCGGTGCCACGCACTCCGTACAGGCGCACCGATCCCGAACTCGGCCGGATGAGCCCGAGCAGCATGCGCAGGGTCGTTGTCTTGCCCGCGCCGTTGGGTCCGAGGAAGCCGTACACCTCGCCCTGACGCACGGTCAGGTCCAGTTCGTCGACGGCCACGAGGTCGCCGTAGCGCTTGGTCAGCGCGGTGGTTTCGACTGGTTCGCTCATGACACCCATCGTGGGCGCGCGGAGCGGTGTGGTCGTCCGTCGCGGAGCGCGTTCCGTCGCTACGCCCGCCGACGTAGGTGTGCGAGGCTGCGCGGGTGACCGAGACCGACTGGGAGCAGCGGGTCGCCGGGGTGTGGAGCACGCTTGACGACCGCACCGAGGCCGACTTCAGGGACGCCATCGACGCACTCGCCGCCGAACGGCCGGGCGAGGCCGCGGCGGTCTTCGAACGGGCGGCAGCGTTCGACTCGACGGGCCACTCCGATCGCGCGGTGCCGCTCTACCGGGAGGCGCTCGCGACCGGGTTGGCCGGCGAGCGCAGGCGGCGGGCGGTGATCCAGCTGGCCAGCTCGCTGCGCAACCTGGGCGAGTCGCACGAGAGTGTGCGGCTGTTGACGGCCGAACTCGCGGAGGGCCCGGATCACCTGGACGACGCGGTGCGGGCGTTTCTCGCGCTGGCGCTGACGGACGTGGGGCGCGAGCGCGAGGCGGTGTCGCACGTGCTCACCGCGCTCGCGCCGCACCTGCCGCGTTATCAGCGTTCGGTGGGCAACTACGCGCGGCTGCTCACCGATCCTCCCGCGTGATCGTGTCGACGAGCTCCTCCGCCAGTTCTCTGCTCGCCGCGATCACGCCGGACCACCGGCGCGTCAGGTCCGGGTCGAGCTCGAGCGGCCTGCCCCTGACGTCGAGCACGGCCCCGCCCGCGGCGGGCAGCGTGACCAGCGCGGTGGCGAGGTCGACGATGCGGTGGGTGTCGGAGCCGGGGTCGCAGAAGGCGTCGGTGGAACCCTCCGCGACGAGTGCGGCCTCGAGCACGGTGCTCGACAGGATCCGCACCCGGCCCGCGGCGCGTTCGACGCGCCACCAGGCGTCGGCGCTGGCGCGTTTGGGGCGCAGCATGCTCACGGCCGCGCCCGTGAGGGTCGTTCGTCCTGTCGTGCGGTAGGAAGTGGCCTCACCGGCGACCGCGTGCCAGGCGCGGCCGGTGTCGAGCCACGTCGTGAGTGCTTCGGTGGCGGTGCCGTCGATGGCGACGACGCCGCCGAAGCAGCTCAGCGGCACGCCCGCGGCGGCGTTGGCGGAGCCGTCCATGGGGTCGACCACGAGCGTGACCGCCGAGCCGTGGTCGAGGAAACCGACCTCCTCGCTGAGCAGGTTCACGCCCGAGCGCTGCGCCGCCTCGGCGATGGCGTCCTCGACGAGCTGGTCGACGCGCATGGTGGGAGTGCCGTCGGCGCCGTCGGCGACCTCCTCGGCCAGTTCGAGCCTGGTGAACCGGCGGCGGGCGTCGGCGTAGGCGGCCGAAGCGGCCCTGGCCGCGGCGGCCAGCGCGCCGTGCACGCCGTCGGGGAGCTCGGGTTCGGGCACGGGCCAGGCGATGCGGGTACTCACAGCTCCATCCTCACCGGCTCGCCCGCCCGCAGCACGGCGGGCACGGCGGGCCACGGTTCACCGGGTGCGACGAGTGCCAGGTCGGCGCGCAGGCCGGGTTCGAGCCTGCCGCGGTCGGTCAGTCCGGCGACGTCGGCGGGTCCGCTGGTGACGAGTGCGACGGCCTCCGGAAGGGTGACCAGTTTCTGTTCGGCGAGCAGCAGCGCTGCCCCCAGCAGGCCGGAGGGCAGGTAGTCCGACGCGAGTGCGGTGACGAGGCCGAGGTCGACGAGTTCCTGCGCTGAGGTGTTGCCGTTGTGGGAGCCGCCGCGCAGGACGTTCGGCGCGCCCATCACGACGGCGAGGTCCTGCTGCCTGGCCGCCCGTGCGGCCTCGACGGTGGTGGGGAACTCGGCGACGCGGCCGCCGCGCTCGCGCAGCGCGTCGATCTCGCCCGCCGTGGCCGGGTCGTGCCCGAGCAGTCGTACGCGGCCCGCGTGGGCCTGCTCGCCGAGCCAGCCCAGCGACTCGTCGCGCACGGTGAGCCTGCCCGCGCGTTGTTCGATGAGCTCGTCGACGACGTCGCGCGCCTCGTGCTCGCTCATGCCGCGGGAACCCGAGAGGTAGCGCTCGAAGTAGGTGCGGTCGGCGTACTGGCCCTGGCCGGGGGTGTGGTCCTCGTGCGACACGAGCGCGGGCTCGGTGAGTCCGGCGAGGCGGTCGCGCAGGGCGGCGAGGCCGGTGGGGCAGCGGACGTCGAGCCGGTACAGGATCCGGTGGTCGACCAGGCCGTCGTGGTGGGCGTCGACGGCGCCGCAGACGTCGAGCGCCGTGCTGACGGAGCGCGCGAGGCCGCGGCCGGAGCTCTCCTCGAAGCCTGCGCCGTGGAAGACGGTGGTCACTCCGGCGGCACGCAGTTTGCCCTCGAAGGACAGCAGGGCGAACTCGATCGGCAGTTCGGCGCCGGGGCGGGGCAGACGTTCCTTCTCCAGGCCGTCGCTGTGCACGTCGACGAGGCCGGGCAGGCACAGCAGGCCCTGGCCGTCGACGTCGGCGGTGACGCCGGGCCGGTGGGGTTCGACGGCGGCGAGTACGCCGTCGCGCACGGCCACGAGCGCGTCGTCGAGCACGCGGTCGGGCAGTACGGCCCTGACGTGGCCGAGCACGTAGTCCTCGGGTGGGGCGGCGAGTGTCCAGGGGGCGATCGCGGTGGTCATACGGTCTCCAGCAGGTCGGCGGGGGCGCCCTGGTCGGCGATGAGTCCGTCGCGCATCAGCACCACGCGGGTGGCGAGCCTGCGCATGGCGTCGAGGTCGTGGAACACGGCGAGCACGGCGACGCCGTGTTCGCGCAGTGCCTCGATCAGGTCGAGTGCGGCCTCGCGGTTGGCGGGGTCGAGTGCGGAGACCGGTTCGTCGAGCAGGAGCAGCCGAGGGGGCCGGACCGTGCCCGCGGCGAGGTTGACGCGCTGGCGTTCGCCGCCGGAGAGCACGGAGCAGTCGACGTCCCACAGGGTCTCGTCGAGGTTGAGCCGTCGCAGCGAGTCGGCGGCGGCGTCGCGGGCCTCGCTCGGGTCGAGTCCGCGGCGCCGGGCGGAGGCGGCGACCACGTCCAGCGGTCCCGTTCGCGGTGGTGCGCTGAGGAACTGGGAGACGTAGCCGAACTCGCGGCCGCGCAGGCGGGCCATCGCGCGGTCGGGCAGCGAGGTGAGTTCAGTGTCGCCGAGCCGGACGGAACCGGAGTCGGGCAGGTAGGTGCGGTGCACGCAGCGCAGCAGCGACGACTTGCCCGCGCCGCTGGGTCCGGCGAGCGCGACGTGCTCGGCTTCCTCGACGTCGAGGTCGACGCCGTGCAGGGACGCGACGGTGCGCCCGTCGATGGTGTGCAGGGTGAAGGACTTGCGCAGAGCCCGGATCGAGAGCACCGGCATGGCGGTCACCTCCGTGCCGCGGCGACGAGCCGCTGGGTGTAGGGGTGGTGCGGGTCGTGGAAGAGCTGGTCGGTGAGTCCGCGTTCGACCACGCGGCCGAGCTGCATCACGAGCGTGCGGTCGGTGAGTGCTTCGATGACGGCGAAGTCGTGGCTCACCACCACGGCGGCGATGTCGCGTTCGGAGAGCAGTCCGCGCAGCAGGTCGAGCACGCCGGCGGCGACGGAGGCGTCGAGTCCGGTGGTGGGTTCGTCGAGTAGCAGCACCGGTGGTTCGGTGGCGAGTGCCTTGGCGATCTGGACGCGCTGGCGCATGCCGCCGGAGAAGGTGCGCACCGGATCGTCCATCCTGGACAGTGGGACCTCGACGCGGTCGAGCAGTTCGGCCGCGCGTTCGCGGATCCCGTGGTAGGAGCGCCAGCCTGCGGCGGTGAGGCGTTCGGCGATGTTGCCGCCCGCGCTGACGCGCAGGTCCAGGCCCGCCGCCGGGTTCTGGTGCACCACGGCCATGGAGTCGATGCGCAGCCGTCTGCGGGCCTCGGGCGGCAGGGTGAGCAGGTCGGTGCGGCCCTCATCGAGTGCGGCCAGGCGCACCGTGCCCGCGGTGGCCTGTTCGTCGCCGATCACGCACGCCAGCGCGGTGGACTTGCCCGAGCCCGACTCGCCGATCACGCCGAGTGCCTCGCCGGGCGCCACGTCGAACGAGACGTCCCAGGCGGCCACGATCGCGCCGGTGGTGGGGCTGATGGCGCTGCCGGACTCGGGGCCGGTGCCGGGCACGGCGTCGGCGCCGCCCGCGCCGAAGACCTTGCCGAGTCCGTCCACGCGCAGCGCCCAGTCCTGTCCCGGTGTGGGCGCGGGCCGGGCGCGTTGGGGGCGCGGTGTGGTCGTGGTGGTGCCGGTGAGCCGGGTGGCCGGGTCGGGCAGCAGGTGCAGTGGCGCGCGGTCGCGGTGGGCGGTGAGGTCGGCGTCGGCCTCGCGCACGCGGGCGCACCACTCGGTGTCGCTGCACGCGTAGGCGCCGGAGGTGCCCGCCGCGACGAGGAAGACGTCGTCGTGGCCGCAGAGCACACAGGCCGCTCCCGGCGTGTACTCGACCTCGAACGGCACGTCGTCGAAGGTGAGCGGGCGGACGTCGGTGTGAGGCGGGATGGCGTAGATCCGCTTCTCCCTGCCCGCGCCGAACAGGCTCAGGTGCTCGCTGTCGTGCAGGCGCGGCACGTCCCAGCGCGGGATCGGCGTGGTCGCCAGCACGTAGCGGCCGTCGACGAGCACGGGGTAGCCGGTGGTGCGGGTGATCATGCCGTTGCGGACGAGGTCCTCGTAGAGGCTCACCCACATCGCCGAGTAGTCGCCCTCGGCGTGCATCCTGGCGCACTCGACGACCGACTTCTGCACGCCGCGCAGCGGTTCGGGCACGGGCACCTGCAGCACGAGTACCTGGCCGTCGGCGAGGTGTTCCTCGGGGACCCGGTGTCGGGTCTGCACGATGGTCGCCTCGCGGGTGTCGGCGGTGTCGGCGCAGCCGGTGGTGCTCGCGATCATGCGGCGGAGGTTGGTGGCGTTGACTCCGGCGTCGTCGCCCTGGTCGATCACCTTGACGGTGTCGTCGGCGCCGATGACGGCGAGGGTGATCTGGAGTCCGCCGGAGCCCCAGCCACGGGCCACCGGCATCTCGCGGGAGCCGAACGGCACCTGGTAGCCGGGCACGCACACGGCGGTGAGCGTGGCGCGGCGGATCTCGCGTTTGGCGCCCTCGTCGAGGATTCCCAGGGTCAGGGTGTCCTCGGCGGTGGCGGCCAGTGCGTCCAGTGTGGAGGTCATCGGCACTCCTGTCCGGCTGGTTCGGCGACGCGGGGGCCTTCTGCGGCCTCGGCCGCGGCGCGCATGGCCTGCTTGCGCTCGACCATCGAGCGGAACGTGACGTAGTGGGGGAGCTTGAGGTGTTCGAGGAAGCCGCCGGAGTCGAGGCCGTCGGTGGTGAGCAGCAGCAGCTGTTCGAGCGGGCCGGTGCGGCCGAAGCGGCGGTTGGCGACGTCGAGGTTGGCCATCGCGATGGCCTTGCGTTCGTTGTGGCCGAAGCACAGGCCGTAGCCGACGTCGAAGCGGCTGCGGTCCTCGTCCGCGCCGTCGAGGTCCTCGATGGCCTCGGCCTCGGTGACCCGGAACCGGCCGACGCACACGGGGTTGCCGGTGTGCGGGTGGCGCACCCGCAGGGGGAGCCTGCCGTGGCGGACCTCGCCGAGGGTGACCTCGTGGATGTCGCCGTCGGGTCCCAGGATCGAGCGGTACCAGAGCGCGACGAGCGCACCGGTCTCCGCGCGGGCCATCGACGCGAGCGCGGCGGAGCGTTCGGCGGGAGGCCTGGCGGGGGTGCGGGTGATGTCGACGGGTTCGGGGTCGTCGACGCGGCGGTGGTCGACGACGAGGTCGAGCTTGCGCAGCAGGTCGAGGAAGCGGCCCGGTCGGCGTTGCTCCTCGGTCCGCTCGCGGACCTCGGTGTCGGGTTTCGGTGCCGGGGCCGGGGGCCCGGAGGGTTGTTCGAGGAGCCTGCCGGTGTAGTCGGTGGTGCGCCCGAGCAGCTGCGGGCCGTCCGGTTCGCGGAAGGCGGGCACGATCCGGCGCAGCACCACCATCTCGTCGGGGTCGACCGGTTCGCTCACGGCGAGGCGGGGCAGGCGCGAGCGGTGTGCGCGCACGAGGTGTGACGCCTCGAGGGGGTCGCCCTCGGCCTGGCGCAGCGCGGCGGCGGAGGTGTCCTCGTGGTGAAGCCCGGCCTCGCCCATGACGCGGTCGACGGCGAGGCGGAATCGGGCGGTGATCTGTTCGGTGGGCGCCCAGGGTGCGGCGGCGTGGTCGCGGGCGCGGCGGACGAGGTCCTCGGCGGCGAGGATCGCCTCGAGTCCGCCGCGGGCTCCGGAGTACCCCATCAGTTCTCCTTGCCTGCGGTGTCGGCGGTGGTGTCGGTGAGGCGGGTGGTGCGGGGCAGGCCGGCGAGCGAGCCGTCGGGTGCGACGAGCAGGAGGTCGATCCCGGCGGGGAAGTCGCCGTGGCCGCGTGCGGTGACGAAGCCGGCGGGCAGGCCCGCCGGGGCGAGCACGGTCCGGTCCCGGATTCCGGGTCCGGTGAGGTGCAGTTGCTCGCCACCCGTGAGGCGTGGCACGGCGAGGGCGGCCAGTGCCGCGTTCTCGGGGGCGGGTGCGCTGCCCCGGCACAGCGAGGCGAGCTCGGTGCCGGTGATGGGCCGCAGTGCGGCGACCAGACGTGCCTCGTCCAGTGGCGCCGACGGGGCGTTGGTCGCCACGCCGGTGATGTCGGCCCAGAGCGGGTCGTCGGCGAGCACGTGGACGCCGGTGCCGAGGTCGGCCAGCGCGAGTACCGGCACCAGCGCCGCGGGCACTGTCCCCAGCGGACCCTGGGGCAGTCGGGTGATCCTGCCGGGGCGGGCGAGGGCGTCGAGCACCGCGCGGAACGCGTGCTGTGCGTCGTCGGGCCGCAGGCTCGCGGTGCGGATCAGTTCGGCTGTCGTGTTCATGTCAGCTCCTCGAACTCGACGACGGTCGGGGCCAGCTCGGCCCACTCTGCGTCGTCGCGGTCGGCGCGCCTGCCGGCGACGTGCGCGCACAGTCGGTGCACGGCCTCGGCGTGGGGCCTGCCGGCCTCGGCCTCGGCGTCGAGTACCGCGGCGGCGAGCACGGCCGCCCGGTCGTCGCCGAGGCGCATCGCCCAGCCGCGGTGTCCGTCGAGCTCCACCTCGGCGCGGCACGTGAGCACGTCGCCGAGCAGGAAGCGTTCTGCCGCAACGGGTTCCCGGATCTGTGCCGTGACGAAGCCGACCTCGGGGCCCACCAGCACGCGGACGTCGCCGCCGTCGGCGAGGCACTCGTCGGCCAGCGCGCGCAGCTCGTCCGGTTCGGCGTCGGCGAGCAGGCCGCACCGTTGTTCGCGGCTCACCACCTGTGTCACCGCTGTTCCTCCTCTGTGTCGTTCGGGTTGTCGGGATGCCAGGTCTCCTGGAGCTCGACGACCACGCGGACGGCGTCGGCGCGCGTCCACGCGGTGCTGCAGGTCAGTCCGGCGCCGGTCTCGGCGTCGCGGCTGAGGCTCTCCACCTGCCAGGTGGGGGAGCTCGCCTCGATGCGCAGGTTGCGCACCACCTCGGGCGGCGGGACGTCGAGGCTCGCGCGGCACCAGGCGCGTACCGGGCTCACCCGGCCCATCTGGCGCAGCACGAGGTCGAGCGAGTCGGCCGCGTGCAGCGCGAGTTCGAGTTCCGGCACCACGTCGACGGGAATCCACTCCTGAATCCACGTGGCGAGCAGGTCGTCGATGTAGAACTCGCGCGCCACGCGGTGGGCGAGCGTGCCGGGCTCGCGCCGGAGCTGACCCGCGTAGCGCGGCGGCAGCGGTACCCGGTCGACGTCCTTGACGACCGAGCGCGGCACCGCCCCGGCCGCCTGCACCGTCGCGCTCCACGACGGTGGCCTGCTGTGCGAGATGACGTAGTCGATGCGCCGGTTGACGAACGTGCCCGCTCCCTGCACCCGGCGGACCAGCAGGCGGCGTTCCAGCTCCTGCAGCGCGGAGCGGGCCGCCGCCCTGCCGACCCCGAATCGCTGGGCCAGCTCGGGTTCGCTGGCCACCCGGGTGCCGGGGGCGCGGTCGGCGAGCTCGTCGGCGAGCCGTTCGGCGATCTCGAGGTATCTCGTCGAGCTCATGTCCGAGACTCTGCGCCCCCGGCTTGTCCGGACAACCTCACCGCGACCAACGCGGCGAACCCCGCAGGTGAACATCCCGCACGGTTGTCGGGAACTAGCGGCGTCCGGCGACCCGGCGCAGCCACAACGCGATCAGCTCCACCACCATCGCGAGCGCGAACACCAGCAGCAGCACCGTGGTGACCACGCCGAACTCCAGCACGCGTGAGGCGTTCTGCAGGTAGAAGCCGATGCCTCCGGCGCCGACGATGCCCAGCAGCGTTGCCGAGCGGATGTTCACGTCGAGCTGGTAGAGCACGTGTCCCACGAACGCGGGCGCCGCCTGAGGCACGGTCGCGGAGGCGAACACCTGCCACCGGCTCGCGCCGGTGGCGCTCACGGCGTTCTCGACGCGTTCGTCGACCTCTTCGAGCGAGTCGGCGACGAGCTTGCCCAGCAGGCCGACGGCGCCCACCGCCAGCGCGAGCGTGCCCGCGACCGCGCCGAGCCCCGTGAGCACCACGAACACCACCGCGAGCACGAGTTCGGGGACGCCGCGGATGAGCACGATCAGTCCCCGGAACACCGCCGCCACGCGCGGCGAGGGTGCCACGTTGCGTGCGGCGAGCGCCCCGATGGGCAGGGCCAGCACGGCACCGAGCAGCGTCGCGGCGAGTGCGATCTTGACCGTCTGCCACAGCGCGGCCAGCAGGTCGGGAAGGATGCCGCCGGTCTCCGGTGGCCAGAACAAGCCGAGCGTCGTGCCCAGTTGCCCGAGCCCGGAGAAGAATCCGGCGGGGGAGAGTTCCGCTCCCCACAGCGACGCCACGACCACGAGTGCCGCGACCAGTGCGTAGCCGGTGCGCCGCACGCGGCTGCCGGTCCACGGTGGACTGATCCGCCCGCGCGCCGGGCGGGGTGGGGAGGGCGGCGCGTGCGCGAGGGCCCTGCGCACCGCCCCGGAGAGCAGTTCCGCCAGCACGCACAGCACGAGCACCACGAAGGCGAGGGCCATGCCGCGCTGGTAGTCCAGCTCCCGGAACGCGCCCGCGATGGCGAATCCGAGTCCGTCCACGCCGACGAAGCCGAGCAGCACGGACACGCGCAGGTTGATGTCGAAGCGGTGCAGCGCCGTGGACACGAACGCGGGCAGCACCTGCGGCAGCACACCCGTGGTCAGCTCCTGCAACCGGCCCGCGCCGCCCGCGCGCACAGCGGTGCGCGGGCCCTCGTCGATCTGCTCGACGGCGTCGGCGTAGAGCTTGCCGATCATGCCCACCGAGTGCAGGCCCATCGCGAGCACGCCCGCCATCGAGCCGAGTCCGAAGACGCGGATGAACACGATGGCCAGCACCACGTCCGGTACTGCCCTGGCCAGCACGATCAGCGCGCGCGAGCCGAGCCTGGCGGTGTTGCCGGGGGTGGTGTTGCTCGCCGCGAGCACGGCGGCAGGCACGCTCAGCAGCACCGAGAGCAGGGTGGCGCTGATGACGATCGCCAGCGTGATGCCCGACAGGCGCAGCAGTTCGCCGATCTCCGGGAAGTCGAGCGGGAACATGCGCTGGGCGAAGTCGGCGACGTTGCTCGCGCTGTCGACGAGCGTGGCGATGTTGATGCCCAGGTCGCCCGCCGCCCACACGCCCGCGCCGAGTATGGCGAGCACCACCACCGACGCCGCCACGCCCGGCCCCGACGGGGCCGGCACGGTGCGGCGATCGAGGACCGGCCGCGTCATGCGGCGGCGGGCACGGTCGCGACGGCCGAGTACACCGCCATCGCCTCGCCCCGGTCGAGCCCGGCGGTCTCCCGGTCGAGCACGACCCGCCCCGAGCGAAGTCCCACCACCCGGTCGCCCCAGCTCAGCGCCAGGTCCACCTGGTGCAGGCTGCACAGCACCGTCAGGTCCTGCTCGGTGCTGATCTCGCGCAGCAGCCGCATCACCTGGCCCGCGGACTCGGGATCGAGCGAGGCGACGGGCTCGTCGGCCAGCAGCACCTCGGGCCGCTGCAGCAGCGCCCGCGCGATCGCGACCCGCTGCTGCTGCCCGCCGGAGAGCGTGTCGGCGCGCTGGAACGCCTGCTCGGCCAGCCCGACCCGGTCGAGGTGACGCAACGCCTCGTGGCGCACGTGCTTCGGGTAGGTGGCCAGCCCGAGCCGGGGACCACGCAGCGCGCCGAGCGCGCCGGTGCACACGTTCTCCAGCACCGTCAGGGTGCCGACGAGGTGGAACTGCTGGAACACGAACCCAACCCGGCGCCGCAGCGCGCGCAGGCGCGTCCCGGAGACGGTGGCGAGGTCGGTGCCCAGCACGGTGACGGTGCCCGCGGTGGCGCGCTGCAGTCCGTCGACGTGGCGCAGCAGCGTGGACTTGCCGGAACCGGAGAGGCCGAGCAGCACGGTGGTCTGCCCGCGCGGCACGCGCAGCGACACGTCGTCGAGCGCCAGCGTGGCCTGCCCGAACCGCTTGCTGACGTTGCTGAAGGTTACGACGTCGTGCACTGCTCGTCCTTGGTGACGTCGCAGACGCGGCGCACGCCGTCGTAGAAGGCGTCGTCGACCGCGCCGAAGCCCCACACGCTGTCGCCGAGGCGGCAGTCTCCCTCGCAGAAACCGTTGGCGCGCAGGTAGTCCACATTGGCCCGCTCGCCGAGCGCGGTGGCGATCCGCTCGCGCAGCTCCGGGGCGAGGTCGTCGCTCAGCGCGATGGGCGAACCGGCGATGACGTCGGACTTCCACACGGTGCGGACGTCGCCCTGCTTGAGCTGTCCCTTCTGGATCAGCTGCTTCTCGACCATGTTGTCGGTGGCGAAGCCGACGTCGCACTGTCCGCTCGCGACGGCCAGCACCGAGGCGTCGTGCCCGCCGGACATCACCGGCGTGATGTCGGAGTCGGGGTCGATGCCCTCCTCGATCAGGCCAGCGCTCGGGTACAGGTAGCCGGAGGTGGAACCGGGGTCGACGAAGCAGGTCTTCTTGCCGCGGAAGTCACCAAGGTCCTGTACGGGCGAGCCGGCGGCGGTGACGCCGTAGGACTGGTAGCCCGGCTCCTCGCCCTTCTGCTGCACCTGGGCGGCGACGGCCGTGGTCTTGACACCGCTGTTGCGGGCGAGCACGTAGGAGAACGGGCCGTACTGCGCGATGTCGATCTTGCCGGCTCGCTGTCCCTCGATGATCGCCGCGTAGTCGGTGGCCTGCTGGAACTCGATGGTCTTGCCGGTCTCCTCCTCCAGCAGGTCGATCACCGGCTGGAACGCTTCCTGCAGGCTCGTCGACTCCTCGGAGGGGATCGAGGCGAACACGAGCGTGTCGGAGTCGCCGGAGTCGTTGGCCGCGCTCTCGCCGCAACCTGCCAGTGTCACGGTGGCGATCGCGGCCAATCCCACGGCGCGCCAAGGGGTCGGGGACATCGAGGTGCCTCTTTCGTCGGGGGAGGGGTGGCACGGACGAGGTTGGTGGCGGGGAATGCCAGCCACGCGGCCTCCTGGTTACCGGCAACCGAACGCGGCGGGTCGCCTCGACTCACCCGACCGGACGACCACGGAGCGCCTCACGCCCGCTGGGCTTCTGGCCGGTCCCGTTCGACGACGAACGACGCGAACGTGGACTCGGCGGCGTCGCGGCGGCTCACCGTGTCGACCATCCGCAGGTCGGTGCGGAACTCGGACGTGTCGACGCGGCAGCGCACATAGCCGCGGCGGTCGCCGTCGAAGAACCGGATGTGCGGGTTGTGCTTGATCATCGGGCCGTAGTAGGGGCCGTAGACCTCGCCGTCGCCGTTGGAGGAGATGGACGTGCCGACGAACTCGGTGGCGATCACGGGGGAGTCGGGGCGGTCGAAGTCGGTGTGGATGTCGTTGACGAACGTCGAGTGCCAGTCACCGGTCACCACCACGGGGTTGCGCACGCCGTGGCGTGCCCACGCGTCGGTCAGGCGGGTGCGGGCGGCGGGAAAGCCGTCCCACGCGTCGTGCCACAGCCTGCTGCCGTCCGGGCCGTCGTGGTCGAGCCTCGCGAGCAGCACGTTGCTGCCCAGCACGTTCCACGTCGCCGACGACGGGGCGAAGCCGTCGTAGAGCCACTTCTCCTGCGTGCGGCCGAGCATGGTCACCTCCGGTGCGTAGGCGGCGGCGCACGCGTCGGCCTCGCCCCAGCCGCACGGCGGGACGCTGCGGTACTGCCTGCCGTCGACGACATCGAGCTGTGCGAGCCTGCCCCAGTTCGTCCTGCGGTAGATGCGTGGCCCACCGAGCGCGTCGTGGCGGGCCGGTGCGCGCACCGGCTGGTGTTCGTACCAGGCCTGGTAGGCGGCGGCGCGCAGGGCGCTGATGTCGCCCGCCTGTTCCTGTTCGGTGCCCGCGTAGTCGTTCTTGACCTCGTGGTCGTCCCACGTCACCAGCCACGGGAACCGGGCGTGCGCGAGCTGCAGGTCCGGGTCGCTCTTGTAGAGCGCGTACTGCATGCGCCACCGTTCGAGGTCGAGCGGCTCGCTGCGCAGCACCTCGGGTGTCGCGACCTTGCGGTAGCCGCCGTCGGCGGGGATGCCACCCTCGTAGACGTAGTCGCCGAGGTGCAGCACCAGGTCGAGGTCCTCGCGCGCCAGGTGCCGATACGACGGGTAGTAGCCGCTGGCCCAGTCCTGGCACGACGCGAACGCGAACTCCAGCGAACCGGCAGGCCCGCCGGGCCGCGGCGTCGTGCGGGTCCGGCCGACCGGCGAGACGTGGCCGCGATAGCGGAACCGGTAGAACCACTCCCGGTCCGGAGCCAGGCCCTCCACCTCGACGTGCACCGAGTGCGCGAGCTCGGGCAGTGCCCACGCCGAGCCCGTCGCGACGGGGTGCCGGAACCGCTCGTCGCGCGCCACCTGCCACTGCACCGGCACCCGCCGGGGCTCCATGCCGCCGCCGGGTTCGAACGGCTCGGGCACGAGCCGCGTCCACAGCACCATGCCCGTTGACGTCGGATCGCCACTGGCGACGCCGAGCCGGAACGGATGGTCGCCGCCCGAGGGCCGGGTCGTCGCCGCGGCCCGGCCGACGGGGAGCTGGGCCAGTGCGGCGGCACCGGCCACCGCGGACACGCCGGCGAGGAACCTGCGCCGGCCGAGATCGGAGGAGGTGTCGTTCATGCGCCCCTGTCTAGCCGCTCACCGTGGCGGCGAGACCACGTCGAGATGAACCGGGTGTGAGCGGAAAAATCCGGTGGACAGCGCCTCGCGGCGGCGGGCACGCTCGGCGCGTGGAGATCGGCATTCGCGGTCAGCGACCCGGCGACGCGCCTGGCGTGCGCGACGTCCTCGAACGGTCCTTCGCCACCGAGCCGGTGGTCGCCGACCTCGCGGAGGCATTGAGGCAGGGACCGGCCGGCGCGGCCGGACTGTCCTTTGTGGCCGAGAACGCCGGAGAAATCGTGGGTCACGTCCAGCTCACGCGCTCCTGGGTGGACGCCCCGCGACGGCTGGTCGAGGTACTGGTGCTGAGCCCGCTCGGCGTGGTCCCGGCGCTGCAGGGCCGGGGCATCGGAGCACGCCTGGTGACGCGCGCGCTCGACGAAGCGGCCCGGGCCGGGGCGCCGCTGGTGTTCCTGGAGGGCTCGCCGGACTACTACCCGCGCTTCGGGTTCGAGCGCGCGAGCGCCCGTGGCTTCACCGCGCCGTCGACGCGGATTCCCGACGCGGCGTTCCAGGTGGACACCCTGCCCGCGCACGAGGAGTGGATGACGGGCGCGGTGGTCTACGCCGAGCGGTTCTGGAGCTTCGACTGCGTCGGCCTGCGCGACTGAACCCCGCTCAGCGGTCCCTGTACTCGGAGCCGGTCAGCACCGGCGACTCCACGTACTCGAGCACGCCACGCTCCAGCAGCAGGTCCACGATCCGCTCCGCGGACGGCCCCGCGTCGAGCTCGGTGGTGTCCAGCCGCAGGTCGGGATGCTCCGGCTGCTCGTAGACGTCGTCGTAGCCGGTCAGCCCGGTGATCTCGCCCGAGGCCGCCTTCGCGTAGAGCCCCTTCGGGTCGCGGCGGGCGCACTCGCCCAGCGGCGTGCTCACGTACACCTCGAGAAAGGCCGAACCATTGCGCTCGTGGCGTTCACGCACGGCGTCGCGCGTCTCCGCGTACGGCGCGATCACCGGCACCAGGGTCAGCACCCGGTGCCGCGTCAGCAGTTCGGCGATGAAGCCGACCCTGCGGCCTTGCGCGTCGCGGTCCTGCCGGGAGAAGCCCAGGTCGCTGGAGATCGTCCTGCGGATCTCGTCGCCATCGAGCACCTCCACCTCGGTGCCGCCGCCAACCAGTTCCGCGACCGTGCCTGCCAGCGTCGACTTCCCGGCGCCCGACAGTCCGGTCAGCCAGACCGTCGCGCCGCGGTTGAGTCGCAGTGCCGGGCCCGATGCCATAGCTGGGTCCTCCTCGGTGTCGCCGGCCATGAGAAGCCGTCCTCGCTGGTGATCGCCCATCATCCCGGTTCGTATCCACATTGATAACGTTCTGAGAGAAACACTCAGGAAGGTGACAGGAAACCATCCGCGTCCACCCACGACGATCCCGGGGCTCATGACCTCTCCCACTCAGCGCGTGTACCTGCACATCGGTCTGCCGAAGACCGGCACCACGTCCCTGCAAGAGCTGCTCTGGCACCACCGGGAGGCGCTCACCGAGGACGGGGTGCTCTACCCGGGCAACGACCGGGCCACCCAGCACCGTGCCGCCATGGACGTTCACAGCGGCCGCTACGGGCGCTGGAAGGAACGCGGCACCGCAGGCTCCTGGGCCTGGGTCGTCGAGCAGGCCAGAGCCTGGCCCGCCACCACGGTGATCTCCACCGAGCTGCTGGCCCCCGCGGGACCCGAGGAGGCGGCCCGCCTCCTCGCCGACCTGGACTTCGCCGAGGTGCACGTGGTGTGCACCGCGCGCGACCTCGCCCGGCAGATCCCGTCGGTGTGGCAGGAGAACGTCAAGACCCGCCAGACCACGTCGTTCGTCGACTTCCTCGGCGCGCTGACGGCCCCCGAGCTCAACGACACGTCCCGCCTGTTCTGGGACTACCAGGACCTGCCGAGGGTCCTCCGGACCTGGGGCGGGAACCTGCCGCCCGAGCGGGTGCACGTGGTCACCGTCCCGCCTCGCGGGGGTGCGAGCGGGCTGCTGTGGGAGCGCTTCGCGTCCGTGCTCGGCGTCGACGGGAGCCGCTACTCCACCGACGTGCCGCACTACAACAACTTCTCCCTCGGCATGACCGAGACCGAGCTGCTGCGCCGCGTCAACACCGCGCTCGGCGACGACGTGCCGTGGCTGCGCTACGCCGACGTCGTCAAGGACGACTTCGCCGCCACCATCCTCGCCGGCCGCAGCGGCTCCACCCACATCCCGTTGCCGGACGCCGATCACGGCTGGGTCGCCACGACCGCGCAGCGGTTCCGTGAAGACCTCGAGGGCCGGGGTTACGACATCGTCGGCGACCTCGGCGATCTCGAGCCGGCTCCGCCCTCGGGTAAGGCCGCCGACTCCCACGCCGCCACGCCGGACGACCTCGATGTGCTCGACGCCGCCGTCGACGCGCTCGCCGCACTCCTGCGCCGCGAACCGGAGGAACCGGCCGCGCCCACCGCGGCCCCGGCTCCGCCGCCTCCGCCAGGCGCGCTGCGGCAGCGCCTGGTCGACTTCACCGAGCGCCACCCCCGGACCATGATCGTGCGGCGCCTGTACTGGCGGGCCAAGGCGACGGTGCGCCGCTGAGCATTCCTGTACCTGGCCAGGCGTCGTCGGCGGCGAGGGTGCGGTAGAGCGTGACGGCTGTGGGATGTCGACCGGCGTTCTTCCCGGTCTTGACGGTCGGCCGCATAGGGCGGCGCATCCGTCCCGACCTGGCCGTCACCCGCGACGACGGCAGAGGATAATCGCGACGGCCGGTCGCGGAGACAGGGCCGATGCACTGAAACACTGGGGACTCTCATGCAGCTGGGATTGACGAGTCTCATCAACACGGAGCTCGCCGCGCACGTCGAAGAATGTCGGGCGGCCAACGCCGGGTCGGCCGGCGCGAAGGGCCCCAGCGGCCCAACTGACCTGCGGGAGGCACGAGCCAAGCGGGACGCGGTCTCATCACGGCATGACCCGTCAGTTGTCGAGCAGGTAGTCGAAGCCGCTGGTCGGCGAGCGCCCGTGAGAATCCACGCTCCCCGGGACACCGTGCCGCGCGCGGTCTACCTGGACATCCACGGTGGTGGCTTCTACCTGGGGTCGGCGGCGCAGGGGGACGCGCGCAACCAGCAGCTCGCGGATGCTCTCGGGATCGTCGTTGTGAGCGTGGACTACCGGCTCGCTCCTGAACATCCGTGGCCGGCCGCGCCCGACGACTGCGAAACAGTGGCGCTGTGGCTCCTCGATCAGGCCGAGGCTCGCTTCGGCACGACCCGGCTGGCGATCGGCGGCTTCTCGGCGGGAGCCACGCTTGCCATGACGACACTGTTGCGTCTGCGTGATCGCGGCGTCGTCGACTCGGTCGCCGGTGCCGCGCTGCAATTCGGCACGTACGACCTGAGTGGTCTGACCCCAGCAGGTCGGCTGATCGCTGACGAGTACTTCATCCAGGCCTATGCCGGTCATGTCGCCGACCGCACCGCCCCGGACATCTCCCCGGTCTACGGCGACCTGCGTGGCCTGCCTCCGCTTGTGATCGTCGTCGGTAGCTTGGACGTCCTGCTGGAGGACAACATGGCCCTGGCGGCCCGGGTGTCAGCAGCCGGTGGCGACGTCGATCTCCGGATCTATCCGGAAGCACGACACGGCTTCACCTCTCGTTCAACCGGCATGGCCACAGCCGCGCTGCGCGACATCGAGTGTTGGCTCGCGGACCGCTTCTCCTCGGCGTCTGGCTGAGGTGGGCGCTACCCCGACCACTTGGCAGGTTTCTCCCGTATCCCGGCATCCCCGTACACGACGAACGCCCCGCCACACCGACGAAGGTGTGACAGGGCGTTCGGGTCGCCGCGCTAGACGGTGAGCAGCTCGTCGAGCAGGTCCTGCATCGTGACCAGCCCGAGCAGCTCGTCGCCGTCCTGCACGATCGCCAGGTGATCGCGCCGCTCCCGCATCGTCGTCAACGCCGTGTGCACGGGCGTGTCGGCGGGCAGGGTCTGCGCGGGGCGCATCAGGTCGGCCGCCGTCGTGCCCGCGGGCTCGGCCAGCGTGTCCCGCACGTGGACCACACCGATCGCCGCGGCGCCACCGCCGTACACGACCAGCCTCAGGTGGCCACTCGTGCGCGAGGCCTCCTGGACCTCGGCCACGGTCGCCGTGGGCGCCACCGAGATGACGTCCTCCCTCGGAGCCATGACGTCGCGGACCCGGTGCGAGCCGAGATCCAGCGCCGTCGACAGCTGCTCGTGCGTGGGCGCGTCGAGCGAGCCAGCCTGAACCGAGTGATCCACGAGCTGGCGCAGGTCATCGGGCGTGCGGCCCGCGCTGACCTCGTCGACCGCCTCGACCCCGACCTTGTGCAGGCACCAGTTGGCCACCCCGTTCAGCGCGATCAGCAGCGGTCTCGTGAACCACATGAAGATCCGCATCGGGACGGCCAGCATGGTCGCCGACCGCTCGGGGTGCGCGATGGCCCACGACTTCGGAGCCATCTCGCCCACCACGAGGTGCAGGAACGTCACCACAACCAGCGACAGCACGAACGCGATCACGTCCGCCGTCGCCATCGGCAGGCCCCAGCTCTCCATCACCGGGGTCAGCATCTGGTGCACGGCGGGCTTGGCCACCGCACCCAGGCCGAGCGTGCACAGCGTGATGCCAAGCTGCGAACCCGCCAGGAGCAGCGACAGCTCCCGCGCGCTCGCGAGCGCCGCCCGTGCCGACCGGCTCGACTCCGCCGCGTCCTCCAGCCGGTAGCGCCTCGCGGCGACGAGCGCGAACTCGATCGCCACGAAGAACGCGCTGAGCGCGATGATCGCCGCGGCGATGGTCATCGCGAGCCATGGACTCAGGTTGCTCACTGGTCCACCTCCTCGGCGCTGTACTCGTGTTCCTCGAGCCGCAGCCGCACCGTCTCGGGCACGTGCCGGTCGACCTCGCCGACGGTCATCGACAGCAGCCTCGTGGGCTCGTCGTCCTCGGCGCCGGGCCTGCGGGGCAGCGTGATGGTCACGCTCTCGCCCGGCTCCGGCAGCGTGCCCAGTTCGGTGATCACCAGGCCGCCGATGGTCTCGTAGTCGCCGTGCGGGAGGTCGTGCCCGATGAGGCGCTCGACCTCGTCGATGTGCACGATGCCCGCGACCTGCCAGCTGTCGTCGGCCAGTCGCGTCGCCACGTCACCCGCGGGGTCGTGCTCGTCGGCGATCTCGCCCACGAGCTCCTCGGCGACGTCCTCCACGGTGATCACACCGGCGAGGCCGCCGTACTCGTCGACGACACACGCGATCTGCTCGCCTGCCTCCCGCAGTTGCGTGAGCACCTGCCGCAGCGGCAGCGAGGAGGGCACCATCACCGGTTCCCTCGCGATCTCGGTGACCCGGCGGGTGCTGCGCTCGGCGGGCGTCAGCGCCAGCACGTCGCGCAGGCACACGATGCCGCGCACGTCGTCGATGCCGTCGCCGAGAACCGGGTACCTCGAGTGCCCCGACGCCATGCGCTCCACGACCTCGGTGACCGTGGCCGTGCCGGGCACGGTCGCGACGCGGGGGCGGGGAATCATGGCGTGTTCCGCTGTGCGCTCGTGCAGGTCGAGCACCCGGTCGAGCAAAGTGGACAGCTCGTCGGGCAGGTCGCCCGTGCGCCGCGACTCGTCCACGATGCGCTCGAGGTCACGCGGGGTCGCCGCGTGCTCGACGTCGTGGACGGGTTCGATGCGCACGGCCTTGAGCAGCAGGTTCGACGCCGCGTCGAACAGCTTGATCAGCCAGCCGAACGCCGCGAGATACACGTTCGTCGACCACGCCAGCCAGCGGGCGACCGGTTCGGGACGGGAGATGGCGAGGTTCTTCGGGAACAGCTCCCCGAAGACCATCTGCACCACGGTGGAGAACAGCAGCGCCAGCGCGATGCCGATGCCGACACCGACCGACTGGGAGACTCCGACGCCGCCGAGCAGCTGGCCGATCCCGTTACCGATCAGTGGTTCGGCGACGTAGCCGACCAGCAGGCCGGTGACGGTGATGCCCAACTGTGCCCCGGAGAGCATGAACGACGTGCGTTTGGTGATGGTCAGAGCGCGTTCGGCGCCGGAATCACCGGCGGAGGCGCGGGCCTTGAGGCGGGAACGGTCCACGGCCATGTAGGCGAACTCCTGCGCGACGAAATATCCCGTCGCGGCTGTGAGCAGGAGAACCACGAGCATGCCGAGGAGAATGTTGACCACGATCATCGCGTCATCACCAGCTTACGGAGCGTGGTGGCGACGCGGACGGTACTTCGGGAGGGGTCCATTGTCCTCTCGTCAGGAAGATGAGCCGGAATTGTCCGCTACTCATATCACGAGCGAACCCCTCCCGGAAGTTCCGCCATGCCACTGGATGTGGCGTGCGTCAACTCTCAGCGGAGTGGTGCGCCCGTGTCGTGCATGTGTCTGAGCGCCTCACGATAGGACGCGAACAGACCCGTCTCATGGTAGGGCACCCCGAGCTCCGCGCAGTAGTCACGCACGATCGGTCGCGCTTTGCGCAGGTGCACGGACGGCATGGCGGGGAACAGGTGGTGCTCGATCTGGTAGTTGAGCCCGCCGAGTGCCACGTCGATGAACCGGCCGCCCAGTACGTTGCGGGAGGTGAGCACCTGCTTGCGGAAGAAGTCGGGCTGGGCGTCGCCCGAGAACATGGGCATTCCCTTGTGGTTCGGGGCGAAGATCGATCCCATGTAGACGCCCCACAGTCCTTGGTGGACGAGGATGAACAGGACCGCCTTGCCGGGGGAGAGCACCAGGAACACCGCGGCGAGGTAGGCCACGACGTGGGTGCTCAGCAGCACCGCCTCCAGGCCCCGGCGCTTCAGGTTGCCCGAGAACAGGGCACGGAAGCCCGACACATGGAGGTTGAAACCTTCCAACGTCAGCAGCGGGAAGAACAGCCACGCCTGCCTGCGCCCGATGAAGCGGGCTACTCCCGAGCTCGCGCGCGCCTGGTTCTGCGACCACACGAGGAGGTCGGGCGAGACGTCGGGGTCGAGCTCCTCGTGGTTCGGGTTGGCGTGGTGGCGGGTGTGCTTGTCCATCCACCAGCCGTAGCTCAGCCCGATGCCGAGGTTGCCCACGAGCAGGCCGGCGAGCTCCGTCGCCCCTCGGCGGCGGGACACCTGGCGGTGGGCGAGGTCGTGGGCGAGTAGGGCGACCTGTCCGAACAGGACGGCGAGCGCGGCGGCGAGCAGCAGCTGCCACCACGAGTCGCCGAGCGCGAAGAAGGCCACCCACGCCCCTGCGAAGAGCCCGCCGACAGTGGCGAAGCGCACAACGTAGTACCCGGGTCTGCGACGCAGGAGTCCGGCTTCCGAGATCCGCTGGGACAGGCGCGCGTAGTCGCCGCCCCGCTGGGCGCGGCCCTCGGGCCGCGCGATGTCGTCGATGCTCACCTGACAGAGTCTGCTCATCGCACTTTCGCGCGGTAATCCCGGGTGCACCCGAATCGAGCCGGGGGTCAGCCCTACCCCCGCTCCGCGCCGCGCAGCCCTGCGACGACGCGGTCCGTCGTGGCGCTCAGGAACTCGTCGGTCACCGGCTCGCCGGTGACCAGCACGCGGAAGTACGGCGGCCCGAGCACGGCCTCGATCACCTCGCGGGGTTCGACCGCGGCGATCTCGCCCCTGGCCACGGCCCGTTCGACGACCTCGCCATCGACGGCGAGCCGCTCTGCCCAGAACGCGCGGCTCGCCGCGGCGACGGTCGCGTCGTGCGGCGCCAGTGCCGCCACCGTGCGGACGACGGCCTGGACCTCGGGGGTGGCCAGGTTCGCGATCGCCGCGCGAGCCAGCGCGAGCAGGTCGTCCCGGAGGGAGCCGGTGTCGGGAATGGGGACCGCCGCCTGCGCGCGGGCGCGCATCGCGTCGTGGAGCAGTGCTTCCCGGGTGCCCCAGCGGCGGTAGACGGTCGTCTTGTGCACTCCGGCCCGGTGGGCGACCGCGTCGAGAGTCAGGCCGTGGTAGCCGGACGCGACGAGTTCGGCCAGCGCCGCGGCCTGCACGGAGGCCCCGACCTTCGCGCTGCGCCCGCCCGGGCGCGTTGCTCGCACCATGAGCGCAGACCCTAACGCAACTCGTCGTTGCAGCTGTTCGGAGATTCCGGTAGAGGTTAAAGCGACCAATAGTTGCGTTAAGGGAGGCCGAGTTGCTCGAACACAGGAGACGCACGGTTCTAGGCGGGGCGGCCGGGGTGGGAGCGATCGCGACTCTGACGGCGCTGCCGCGGCGGGCGTCGGCCCAGCAGGGCCGCACCGGAAGTGCCGGTGGCCGGTTCCAGGGCAAGGTCGTGCTCGTCACCGGAGGCACCTCGGGCATCGGCGAGGCCACTGTGCGCGCCTTCGCCGCCGAAGGGGCCACAGTCGCGTTCTGCGGCAGGCGCCGGCACCTCGGCAGGCACGTCGAACGCGTCGTGCGCGAAGCCGGGGGACAGGCGGTCTATACCCACGCCGACGTCCGCGATCCCCGCTCGGTGCAGCGGTTCGTCGATGGGGCCGTGCGCCGCCACGACGGGCTCGACATCGCGTTCAACAACGCCGGCATCCAGTACTCGGCTCCGCTGCACGAGACCACCCTGGAGCAGTGGGACGACCTCATGAACACCAACGCGCGCGGTGTCTTCCTCGCGATGCGTCATCAGCTGCCGCATCTGATCGAGCGCGGTGGCGGGCACATCATCGTCAACTCATCCGTCGGCGCCCTCGTCGGCCGCCCCGACCTGTCGCTGTACCAGGCCAGCAAACAGGCCGTCCAAGCGCTCGTGAAGTCCGCCGCGCTGGAGTACGGCAGGCATGGCGTGCGCGTGAACGCGATCCTGCCCGGCATCACCGACACGGCGATGATCCGCCCGCCCGACCTGGACGACGCGACGTGGGAACGGGCCAAGGTCGCGCTCGGGGAGCTGAACGTCGACGGGCTCAAGTCCGTCGCCACACCTGATCAGATCGCGGCCGGTGTGCTGGCGCTGGCGGCCGACGAGTTCGGCTATCTCACCGGCGTCTCGTTGCCGGTCGACGGCGGAATCGCGGCCGGACGGCGGATGCTGCTGCCGGAGGTGTGACGGCTCACGCCGTCGCGATCGGCGGCGGGCGCAGGGAATCCACGGCGGGCAGTGGCCCGTCGAAGCGCTCCACCTGCACGCGTGTGTGCTGGGCGGCGCAGCCCTGCGCCAGCCGCGACGTCGGGACGTCCGCGATGAGCACGTTCGGGTTGCCGTGCGCGCACAGCGTGCCGCCGGGCCTGCGCGGGTCCTCCACGGGGGCGAACCACGCGCCGGTGGCCAGCACCACCACGCCGCGCCGCAGCCCGTCGTCGAGCCGCGCGCCTGCCAGGCACGCGCCCCGGTCGGTGAACACCCGGACGACGTCGCCCTCGCCGACGCCGCGCTCGGCGGCGTCGGCCGGATGCAGTGTGATGGGCTCCCTGCCTCCGATCTTGGCGCCCTGGCTCGTCGCTCCGACGTCGCCCTGGCCGTGCAGCCGCGTCCCCGGCTGGTTGGCGATGAGCCACAGTGGATGGTCCTCATCGGACTCCGGCTCCAGCCACGTGGGGTGGCCGGGGCAGTCCGCGTAGCCGAACCCGGCCACGGCAGGGGAGAACAGCTCGACGCGGCCGCTCGGCGTGTTCAGTGGCGTGCGTTCGGGATCCGCGCGGAACTCGGCGAAGGGAGTCGGATGCTCGCGCTCGGCCGGCAGGCGCCATTCGCCGTCGGCCCAGAACCGGTCGAAGTCCGGAGCCTCGTGCCCGCTATCGGCGAGCCGGTCGCGCCACTCGCCGTAGAGGTGCGCGAGCCACTCCCGGGGCGTGCGGCCCTCCGTGAACCGCTGTCCGAGACCGAGGCGCTCGGCGACGCCGGTGAGGATCGCGTAGTCGTCGCGTGCGTCGGCGAAGGGTTCCAGCACGCGGTGCATCGCGATCACATGCGTGTCGCGGCGGCCGGAGCCGAGGTCCTCGCGTTCGAGTGTGGTCGTGGCGGGCAGCACGATGTCGGCGTGCCGGGCGGTGGCCGTCCAATGTGTCTCGTGCACCACCACCGTGTCGGGCCTTTCGAACGCGCGCCGGAGCCTGGCGAGGTCCTGGTGGTGGTGGAACGGGTTGCCGCCAGCCCAGTACACGAGCCGCAGATCCGGATAGGTGAGTGCGGCGCCGTCGAAGTCGTAGGACCGGCCGGGGTGCAGCAGGGCGTCGGCGATCCTGGCCACCGGGATGAACGCCGGCACGGGGTTGTGTCCCTGCGGCAGGGTCGGCAGCGGCAGCAGCGGTCCGTCCTCGCCGACGTGGCCGATCGAGCCGTAGCCGTGGCCGAAGCCGCCGCCCGGCAGTCCGATCTGACCGAGCATGGCGGCCAGCAGCACTCCGGCCCACACCGGCTGCTCGCCGTGGCGGGTGCGCTGCAGCGACCACGACACCGTCACCAGCGTCCGGCCGGAGGCCATCCGGCGCGCCAGCGTGCGGATCTCGTCGGCGGGCAGGCCGCAGCGCTCGGCGGCCCACTCCGCGCCCTTCACAGTTCCGTCGCTGCCGAGCAGGTACTCCGCGACGGTGTCGAAGCCCGTGCAGTGGCTGTCGAGGAACGTGGAGTCGTGCAGGTTCTCGGTGAGCAGCGTGTGCGCCAGCCCCAGCATCAGCGCGACGTCCGAGGCGGGCGCGACGGGCAGCCAGCGCGCGTTGGGCGCCGCGGGCACGTCGGAGCCCAGCGGCGTCACCACGGCCAGCTCCACTCCGGACCCGGCCAGCGCGTGCAGCGCCGTCGCGGTGGCGTGCCCGGTGGTGCCCCCCGGCGTCACCGAGACGTTCTTGAGCGCGAGCCCGCCGAAGGCCACCACCAGGTCGGTGTGCCTGGCGATGGTGTCCCACGTGTCGGCGCGGTAGAGCACGGTCGCCGCGTCGCCGAGCACGTGCGGCAGCAGCACCGTCGACGTGCCGTGGCTGTAGGTGCCCCGGGACGCGGTGTAGCCGCCCGCGAGGTTGAGCAGCCGGTGCAGCTGGCTCTGGGTGTGGTGGAAGCGGCCAGCGCTGCCCCAGCCGTAGGAGCCGCCGAAGATCGCCTCGTTGCCGTGCTCGCGCCGAACCCGGTCGAGCTCGCCCGCAACCAGGTCGAGGGCGGTGTCCCACGAGACCTCGACGAACTCCTCGCGACCGCGGCCCTCACCGCGGCCGGGTCCGTGGTCCAGCCAGCCTCGCCGCACGGCGGGAGCGCGCACGCGCGTGGCGTGCCGGACGCTGCCCGCCACGTTGCCGAGCAGCGGCGACGGGTTCGCGTCCAGCGGATGGGGCGCGATCTCCAGCTCGCCGGCTTCGGTGGTGCGGGCTCGGTAGGCGCCCCAGTGCGACGTGGTGCTGCGCCAGGTCCCCGTGCTGCCGGACATCGGGCCACGATAGCCCCGAGCGGACCGGGCCTTTGCCGAACGGCCCGTCGATCTTGATACTCGGGGGGCGTGAGCGGCACGCGGACGGAGAGTGAGCACGTGATGAGCAAGGTGGCACTGGACAACGACGCCGGCCGGTGGACCCTCACCCTGACCGACCCCGAGCGGCGCAACTGCCTCGACGAGCAGATGTGCCGGGAGCTGGGCGAGGCGATCTCGACCGTCGCCGACGACGCCGACGCGAGAACCCTCGTCGTCACCGGTGAGGGCAAGTCCTTCTGCGCGGGCGCCGACCTGCCCGCCCTCTTCGGTGAGGCGGCGGGACGCTCGGTGGCGGACCTGCGGACCCACCTGCACCGCGTGTACGACAGCTTCCTGCGCCTGCGCGGGCTCAGCATCCCGACGGTCGCCGCCGTGCAGGGCGCGGCCGTGGGCGCCGGGCTCAACCTGGCGATGGCCTGCGACGTCCGCATCGCGGGACCGCGTGCGTCGTTCGCGGCGACGTTCTCGAAGATCGGACTGCATCCCGGCGGCGGCTGCACGTGGTTCCTCGTCGACGCGCTCGGCCCGCAGCAGGCGCTCGCGCTGCTGCTCGACGGTGGCGCACTGGACGGCGAGCAGGCCGTCCGGCAGGGGCTCGCGCTCCAGATGGCCGACGATCCGCTGGCCACGGCGCACGAGACCGCGGCGCGGTGGGCCGGGCTCGACCCGGCGCTGGTGCGCGACATCAAGGCCGCCGTGGGCGTCGCGCGCACCGGCGGGTTCGACGCCTCGCTCGAATTCGAGTCCTGGGCGCAGGCCTCCTCGGCGACCGGCCCCGCGATCCAGGAGGTCGTCGCCAGGTTCCGCAAGTCCTGAGGCAAGTCCTCAGGCCGCGTCAGCGACCGTCGGACCGCAGCGCGATGTCGAGCGTGCGCACGAGCTCGCCCACCCGGCCTCCGCCACCCGGCGCGGCCGGGTACCGGTGCAGGACGCTCACCACGGTGGCATCGGCCAGGTCGCGGGCACGGTCCAGGTGGGCCGCACCGATCGCGGGGTCGCCGCCAGCGTCGAGTTCGAACGCCCTCGCGGCGTTGCCCGCGGAGCCGAGGATGTGCAGCACCTGGGTGGCTTTCGCCAGCGGGTGCAGATATCCCGCCGCTCCCGCGTGCCCTGCTGCGCGCGCCGCCTCGGCCGCGGCCCACCGGTGCTCGTCCCTGGCGGTGCGGGCCGATCGGTGTGCGTCCAGCGCGGTCACCCGGAGGGCCTTGGTACGGCGGCCTCCCTCGGCGAACGCGGCGGCCTCGTCGAGTACGGCCCTGGGTCGAGGGTCGTCCGGGTAGTCGCGGTCGAAGAGCGCCACCGCGGGCCGCGCGCATGCCAGCGCGTAGCCCGCGACCGCCCGCAGCTCGGTCAGGGTCAGCTCGATGTAGAGGTCGTCGTCGGTTGCCATGACATTGACGCTATCGCTGAACGACCGGTGCAAACCTGCGCGCGATCGCCGCTGGAGAACCACGTCGAAGTCTCAAACCGCGGCCGGCTCCCGCGTCCCGCTCTTCCCGGTTCGTGTCGGTGGGCCATGCGAACATATGTTCGTGTCGAACGAGGGCCCCATCCTGCACGCCGATCTGGACGCGTTCTACGCGTCGGTCGAGCAGCGCGACGACCCGCGCCTGCGCGGCAGGCCGGTGATCGTGGGCGGCGGCGTGGTCCTCGCCGCCAGTTACGAGGCCAAGGCGTGCGGGGTGCGCACCGCGATGGGCGGGGGACTCGCGCGCAGGCTGTGCCCGCAGGCGATCGTCGTGCCGCCGCGCATGGCGGCCTACTCCGCGGCGAGCAAGGCGGTCTTCGAGGTGTTCGGTCAGACGACACCGCTCGTGGAGGGCCTCTCGATCGACGAGGCGTTCCTCGACGTCGGCGGCCTGCGCCGCATCGCCGGCACGCCCACCGAGATCGCGCGGACCCTGCGGGCCGATGTCGCCGAGCAGGTCAGGCTGCCCATCACGGTGGGGGTGGCCAGGACCAAGTTCCTCGCCAAGGTCGCCAGCGGTGTCGCCAAGCCCGATGGCCTGCTCGTGGTGCCGCACGACGGCGAACTCGACTTCCTGCACCCGCTGCCCGTTGAACGGCTCTGGGGCGTCGGGCGGGTCACGGCCGAGAAGCTGCGAACGCGTGGAATCACCACGGTCGGCCAGGTCGCCCGGCTCGACGAGACCTCGCTGGTGGCGATGCTGGGCAAGGCGTCGGGGCGGCATCTGCACGCGCTGGCCCACAACCGCGACCCCCGGCCGGTGCAGGTGGGCCGACGCCGCCGGTCGATGGGCGCGCAGCGCGCGCTCGGGCGCAGGCAACGCTCGCCGGGGGAGCTCGACGCGATGGTGGCCGGGCTTGCCGACAAGCTCGCCCGGCGGCTGCGCGCCGCCCACCGGGTGTGCCGCACCGTGGTACTGCGCCTGCGCTTCGGCGACTTCACCCGCGTCACCCGCTCCCACACCATCGCCGAGGCCACCGACCACACCGAGACCATCCTGGGCACCGCGCGGATCCTGCTGGCCGCGGCGCTGCCGACGATCGAACGCGAGGGCCTGACCCTGATCGGGCTCGCACTGACCAATCTGGACAACGACGGCGCCGTCCAGCTCGCGCTGCCCTTCGACGAGCGCTCCGGCAGCGCGCTGGACTCCACATTGGACACCGTGCGCGACCGGTTCGGCTCGGCCGCGGTCACCAGGGCGACGTTGCTGGGCCGCGACCCCGGCATCTCCGTGCCCTTGCTGCCCGACTAGCGCCCCGCCATCGACAGTGATGCGCGGCGAGGCGCCAGGACAGTGGCCGGGTAGTTCTCAGGCCGTGGTGCGGCGCATCGCCCGCACTCCGATCCCGAGCCCCACCGCGCCGACCGCGAACGCCGCCAGCACGCCGTAGCCCACCGTCGCCGAGAACACCTCGCCGTTGAACAGGACCCGCACGGCGTCCACGACATAGGTGAGCGGGTTGAGCTGCGAGGCGGTGCGCAGCCAGCCCGGCGCGTTGTCGATCGGCAGCAGGATCCCGGCGAGCAGTAATAGCGGGAACAGCAGTGTCTGCTGCACGGCCCAGAACATCCACTCCTTGTTACGGGCCGCGAGCGCCAGCGTGTACGACAGCGAGCCCAGCCCGACGGAGAACAGCGCGAGGACCACCAGCGCCAGCAGCGCGCCGCCGACGTGGAGCGTGAAGCCGAACGGCAGGGTGATCAGCACGATGACCGCGGCCTGCACCAGCATCGGCACGATCTCCTTGAGCGCCCGGCCCACGATCAGCGCGGGCCTGCGCAGCGGCGAGACCAGCATCCGCTCGTGCGAGCCGGTCTGGATCTCGAACAGCAGGTTCGCGCCGGTCGCCGACGTGCCGAACAGACACGACATCACCACGATGCCCGGCACGAACCACTGCAACGCCGAACCCCCGCCGGTGTCGGGCAGCAGCGGGGCGAACAGCGCGAGGAACAGCAACGGCTGCAGCATCGAGAAGATCACGGAGAACGGGTCGCGCAGCACGGGCCGCAGCTCCCGGCTGAACACCGTCGTGGTGTCGCTGACGAAGGTGGTCATGCCGCACTCTCCTCGGCGTCGGCGGTACCGGTGCCCTCTTCGCGCAGGCTCCGGCCGGTGAGGTTCAGGAAGACGTCGTCGAGCGTCGGCCTCGCGACCTCGACGGAGGCAACCGGCAGGTGGGCCTCGTCGAAGCTCCGCAGCAGCTTGGGCGCCAGCCGGGCGCCGCCGTCGAGCCGCAGTTCGAGCCGGTTGCCCTCGCGCACGGCCACGGCGCCCTCCGCGATGCCGAGCCCGCGGGCCTGCGCGCGCCGCGCCTCGTCGTCGTGGTCGAACTCGAGGACGATCCGGTCGCCCGCGTGCGCGGACTTGAGCCGCGCCGGGGTGTCGTCGGCGATGATCCGGCCGTGGTCGATCACCACCACCCGCTCCGCCAGCTGGTCGGCCTCCTCCAGGTAGTGGGTGGTGAGCACCATCGTGGTGCCGCGCTCGGCCCGCAACCGCCGGATGTGCTCGGCGAGGTTCGCGCGGTTCTGCGGGTCGAGTCCGGTCGAGGGCTCGTCGAGGAACAACAGCTCAGGCGCGTGGATCAGGCCCATCGCGATGTCGAGGCGCCTGCGCTGTCCTCCGGACAGCGTCGACACCACCCGGTCGGCGACCGCCTCCAGATCGAGCGATGCGACGAGCTCGGCGGCCCTGCTGCGCGCCGCGCGCACGCTCATCCCGTACGCGCGGCCCTGGCTGATCAGCTCGTCGCGAGCGCGCTGGCTGTGTCCCGCGCCGTTGCCCTGCCCGATGTAGCCGATGCGGTTGCGCACCCCGCGCGGATCGCGGATCACGTCGTGGCCCGCGACCTCGGCGGTGCCGGAGGTCGGCCGCAGCAGGGTGGTGAGCATCCGCAGCGTCGTGGACTTCCCGGCGCCGTTCGGGCCGAGCAGGGCCACGAGCTCGCCCTCGGCGACGGAGAGGTCGAGCCCCTTCACCGCCTCGACCGTCTGCCGCTTGACGGTGAAATGCCTGGTCAGTCCGCGGGTGCGGATCATGGTTGAGGTCATGACACCTAAGCTAGAGTTCACTCCGGTCAGTTCTTGACCTCAATGGACACGAGGCTGGAGTCATGGCGAACACGAGCGGACGGATGCTGCGGCTGCTATCGCTGCTGCAGACCCATCGGTACTGGCCCGGCAGCGACCTCGCCGAGCGGCTCGAGGTCAGCGAACGCACCCTGCGCCGCGACATCGACCGGCTGCGCGAGCTCGGCTACCCGGTCGACGCGAGCCGGGGCGTCGCGGGCGGCTATCAGCTCAGGTCGGGCGCGGCGATGCCACCGTTGCTGGTCGACGACGAGGAGGCCGTGGCCATCGCCGTCGGCCTGCGCACCGCGGCCGGCGGCGCGATCGACGGCATCGAGGAGGTCTCGGTCCGCGCGCTGAGCAAGGTCATCCAGGTGATGCCCCCCCGGCTGCGGCGGCGGGTCGACGCGCTGCAGGCGTTCACCGTGCCCGCGACCTTCGCGGGCGGTCCGACCGTCGACGCCACCGCGCTCACCGTCCTCGCGCAGGGCTGCCGCGACGACGAGCGCATCCGGTTCGGCTACACGGCGCGCGACGGCGAACAGAGCACGCGGCTGGTGGAGCCGCACCGGCTGGTGTCGCTGGGGCGGCGGTGGTACCTCGTGGCGTGGGACGCCGAGAAACACGGCTGGCGCACGTTCCGCGTCGACCGGCTCACCGAGCCGAGGGCCACCGGCGCCCGGTTCCGGCAGCGCGAGCTGCCCGGCGGTGACGCGGCGGAGTTCGTGCGGCAGCGGCTGAGCGTCGCACCGGCACAATACGAGGTGGTGCTGACCGTGCACGCACCCGCGGAGGTCGTGGAGCGCGTGGTGGGGCAGTGGGCGACGGTGGACGTTCGCGACGACGGCTCGAGCACGATGACGATGCGCGTCGACAGCTTCGAGTGGCCCGTGCTCGTGCTGGCCTCGGTGGGCGCGGAGTTCGACGTCGTCGGCCCGCCCGAGCTGCGCGACTACCTGCGCGAGACGGGGGAGCGGCTGCTCAGGGGCGCGGCGGCCCCGGTCACGTCATGAGACCCGGCAGGCCCACCGCGGCGCGGCTGCGCCGCCTGCGGAGCCACACCCGGCGCGTCCCGTCGGAGTAGAGGCGGACGTTGGACAGTTCCCAGCCGGAGAACTCGGCCTGGATGGAGAGCTGGACGGCGGCGGTGACTCGGGACAGGCCGGGCGGCAGGTGCACCCGCCGGTATTCCCAGTCCTCGTCGACCACCGCTTCCGCGTTGGTCATGGGGCGATCACCTGGATCCCTTCTCCGGCTCCCGAACCGACGACGACCCGTGACGTCTGTTCGTCGACGGTAACCGAATTCGGCTGCCGAACGGTGGGCAGCCGGAACTTTTCCGTGGGTTCACCTCCACGCATGTCGAAGCCGACCACCTCGTTGCGCTCCGTGAGCGTCACCCACGCGACGTGCCGTTTCTCGTCGTAGGCCAGGCCATAGATGCCGCCGGGAACCGGGTAGCGCTGGCGCAGCAGCAGCGGGTCCGCGCCGAAGGCGAGCAGACCGCCGCCCCGGGTGTCGGCGACGAGCACGCGCCCGAAGGCGTCCACGACGGCGTTGGTCGCGCCGTCGCCCGCCCGCAGTCCCTCCTGAATGCTGCCGTCCGCGAGGTCCACGGTGAACAGAGCCGTGCGCAGGCGGTCGAGCACGACGGTCGCGTCGCCGGAGACGAGCACGTCGTCGGCGCTGTAGAGGCTGCCGGTGATCGTCTTCTGCACCTGGTCGCCCTCGAGCACCTCGACGGCCTTGCGGTCGCGGACCGCGACCAGCGTCTGCCCGTCGCGCACCGCGGTCGCCGCGGGCTCGCCGTCAACGTCGACGGTGCTGACCTCGCCGCTCGGCACCGAGATCCGTGCCAGCGTGCCCGCCCTGGGCAGGCTGGCGAGCACCGCGCCGTCGACGGGCGTCAGCTCGGCGGCAGGCCCCGGCAGCTCGACGGTCCTGGGCTTCGCCTTGAGGTCGTCGAGGTCGTAGAGCAGCACCGACGCGGGCTCGGACACCGCCGCCACAAGCGTGCGGCCGGCCGTCACCATGCTCGTGACGTCGGCGCGCTGCGGCACGACCTGCCCGGCGGGCTCGGCCGTGGGGTCGGGTGAGGTGGCGGCCACGGCCGCGGTGGGGTTCTGCACGACCTGGAGGTCGTCACCCCCGCCGCCCTCCGACGAGCAGCCACTGACCAGCATCGCGCCGGCCACGGCCACGACGGCGAGCCGGCGCGCACGGTGGGCGGGAATCACACAGCCTCCGAGAGAAACGAGCGGTTACCTACAGCATCCCGCAGGTTGATGGTGCCGTCACGTGCCCGTTACCTGGGCCACCGTTCGGGATAGCCGAGCTCGATCGAGCTGACGTCGTCCAGCGCCGCCCTGATCGCGATCGGCAGCGTGAGCTCCTCGGCCGCCAGCGAGCCGGACAGCTGACCCGTGTCGCGGGCGCCGACCACCGGGGCGACCACCCCGGGCCGGTCCCTGATCCACGCCAGCGCCACCGCCAGCGGCGACGTGCCCAGTCCGTCGGCGGCCGTGGCGACGGCCTCGACGATGCGGCTCGCGCGCTCGGTGCGGTGGTGCTCGACGTAGCCCGCGTAGGTGGCCGAGGCGCCGCGCGAGTCGGCGGGCGTGCCGGTCCGGTACTTGCCGGTGAGCACGCCGCGACCCAGCGGCGCCCAGGGCAGCAGGCCGATGCCGTGGTGCGACGCGGCGGGTACCACTTCGCGTTCGACGCCGCGCTCCAGCAGCGAGTACTCGACCTGCGTCGAGACGATCCGGTGCGGGCGCAGCGCCGCCGCCGTCGCCAGCTGCCAGCCGCAGTAGTTCGCCACTCCGGCGTAGCGGACCTTGCCGGTGGTCACCGCGAAGTCCAGCGCCGAGAGCGTCTCCTCGATCGGCACGGTGTGGTCCCAGGCGTGCAGCTGCCAGAGGTCGAGGTGGTCGACGCCGAGCCTGCGCAGCGAACCCTCCAGCGCCGACAGCAGCGCTCCGCGCGAGGCGCCGCCGCCGAACGGGCCCTCGGTGCGCCGGGCGACCGCCTTGGTGGCCAGCACGATGTCCTCACGCGGGACCAGGTCGGCGAGCAGCGACCCCAGGATCCGCTCGCCCTCGCCCTCGGCGTAGATGTCGGCGGAGTCCACCAGGGTGCCGCCCGCGTCCACGAACGCCACGAGCTGGTTGGCTGCCTCTTCCGAGTCGGTCAGGGTTCCCCAGGACATGGTCCCCAGGGCCATGCGGGACACCTTCAGTCCGGAGGTGCCGAGCGGGCGGCTTTCCATGAGTGCCCACCCTATCGACCGGCGCCGCGCGCTCTTGACGAAGGCAAGTGAGCGCGCGATCAACCGCCCGATAGTGTCGGCGACCGTGCGATTGGGACTGAATCTCGGATATTGGGGCGCGGGCAACGACGCGTCGAACTTGGCGCTCGCCAAGCATGCCGACACCCTGGGCTACTCGGTGGTCTGGGCTGCGGAGGCGTACGGATCAGACGCGCCCACGGTGCTCGCGTGGATCGCCGCGCAGACCGAGCACATCGACGTCGGCAGCGCTGTTCTGCAGATCCCCGCGCGGACGCCCGCGGCCACGGCGATGACCGCCGCGACGCTCGACTCGCTCTCCGGCGGCCGCTTCCGGCTCGGGCTCGGCGTGTCGGGCCCGCAGGTGTCCGAGGGCTGGCACGGCGTGCGGTTCGGCTCGCCGCTGGGCCGCACCCGCGAGTACGTCGACATCGTGCGGATGGCGCTGCGGCGCGAGCGGGTCCGCTACGAGGGCAGGCACTTCGAGCTGCCACTGCCCGACGGTCCCGGCAAGTCGCTGGCGCTGACCGTGCACCCGGTCCGCGACCACATTCCCACCTACCTGGCCGCGATCGGACCTCGCAACCTGGAGCTGACCGGCGAGATCGCCGACGGCTGGCTGCCCGTGTTCTTCTCGCCGCAGCACGCGGGCGAGCAGCTCGCGCACGTGCGCGCGGGTGCCGAGAAGGCGGGCCGCGACCTCGCGGACTTCGACATCGCACCCACCGTCCCGCTCGTCACCGGCGACGACTGGCGGGCCTGTGCCGACGCCGTGCGCGCCTACGCCGCGCTGTACCTGGGCGGCATGGGCAGCAAGGACAAGAACTTCTACAACCAGCTCGCCTGCCGCATGGGCTTCGAGGCCGAAGCCGCGCAGGTGCAGGAGAAGTACCTCGCCAAGGACTACGTGGGCGCGATGGCCGCGGTGCCGCTCGAGTTCGTCGACGCCACCTCGCTGCTCGGCCCGAAGGAACGCATCGCCGAGCGCATGACCGCCTTCGCCGAAGCGGGCGTCACCACGCTGACCACCGCCATCTACGCCGCCGACGCGGAGGAAGGCGCGGCCGCGCTGCGCACCGCGGTCGACGCGCTGGAACTGGCCGGGGTGGCGTGATGGGCTGGTTCGAAGCACTGGTCCTCGGTCTCGTCCAGGGCCTGACCGAGTTCCTGCCCATCTCCTCCAGCGCCCACCTGCGGGTCACGGCGGCGTTCGCGGGCTGGGGCGACCCGGGCGCGGCGTTCACCGCGGTGACGCAGATCGGTACGGAGCTGGCCGTGCTGCTGTACTTCAGCCGCAAGATCGGCCGCATCCTCAGCGCCTGGTGGAAGTCGCTCTACCAGCGCGAGTACCGGAGCGACCCGTACGCGCGGATGGGCTGGCTGATCATCATCGGCTCGGTCCCGATCGCCGTGCTGGGCCTGCTGTTCGAGAGCCAGATCGAGAACACGTTCCGCGACCTGCGCCTCACCGCGGCCATGCTGATCATCTTCGGCCTGCTCCTGCTGCTGGCCGACCGGATCGGGTCACAGCAGCGCGATCTCGACCACCTCACGGTCAAGCACGGCCTGACGTTCGGGTTCTTCCAGGCTCTCGCGCTGATCCCCGGCGTCTCGCGTTCGGGCGGGACGGTGACCGGTGGGTTGTTCCTCGGCTACAAGCGCGCCGAGGCCGCCGAGTACTCGTTCCTGCTGGCCGTGCCCGCCGTCATGGCTTCGGGGCTCTACCAGCTCACCGACATCGCGGGCGGACAGGGACCGGCGTGGGGGCCGACCATCCTGGCGACGGTCGTGGCGTTCGGCGTCGGCTACGCCGTGATCGCCTGGTTGATGGCCTACATCAAGAAGAACAGCTTCACACCGTTCGTGATCTACCGCGTCGCGCTCGGTGTCCTGCTGCTCATCCTGGTGTTCACCGGCGTGCTCGACCCCAACGCGGGGCCGACCGGGTCGTAGGAACCCGTAGGGTGGCCGTGTGGCAACTGTGATTCTGCTGCGACACGGCCGCTCCACGGCGAACGGTTCCGGCGTGCTCGCCGGGCGCACCCCGAAGGTCGGACTCGACGACCGGGGCCGCGCCCAGGCCGAAGCGCTGGTCGACCGACTGGCCGCGGTGCCGCTCGCGGCGCTGGTCTCGTCCCCGCTGCTGCGCTGCAAGCAGACGGTCGCTCCGCTGGCCAAAGCGCGCGAGCTCGACCGGCTCGCCGAGCCGCGCCTGTCCGAAGTGGACTACGGCGACTGGACCGGCAGGGAGCTCAAGACGCTGGCGAAGGAACCGCTGTGGCGGGTCGTGCAGGCGCATCCGTCGGCGGCGGTGTTCCCCGGCGGGGAAGGGCTGGCGACCGTGCAGGCGCGCGCCGTCGCCGCCGTGCGCGAGCACGACGCGCGGATCTCCGCGGAGCACGGCGACCACGCGGTGTGGGTGCTGTGCAGCCACGGCGACGTGATCAAGTCGGTGCTGGCCGACGCGCTCGGCCAGCACCTCGACGGCTTCCAGCGCATCGTCGTGGACCCCGGCTCGCTGTCGGTGGTGCGCTACACCGAGACCCGACCGTTCGTGCTGCGCGTGAACGACCTCGGTGGAGACCTCTCCGGCATCGTGCCGCCGGAGCCCAAGAAGCGGCGCACGAGCAAGAAACAGAGCTCCGACGCCGACGTCGGAGGGTCGACGGGACGAAAGGGACGATCGTGACCACCCAGGAGAACCCGCTGCTGGCGGCGAGCGAGCTGCCCTTCGGGCTACCCCCGTTCGGCCGGATCGCCGACGAGCACTACCGGCCCGCGTTCGAGGTGGGCATGGCCGAGCACAAGGCCGAGGTCGAGGCGATCGCGGGCGACCCGGAGGCGCCGACGTTCGACAACACCATCGTCGCTCTGGAGCGCGCCGGCAGGCTGCTCGGCCGCGTGTCGTCGGTGTTCTTCAACCTCACCGGCGCCCACACCAACGACACGCTGCAGGCGGTGCAGGCCGAGATCGCGCCGAAACTGGCCGCGCACTCCGACGCCATCCACCTAGACCCCCGCCTGTTCGCGCGGGTCGAGCAGCTGTGGCAGCAGCGGGACTCGCTCGACCTCGACGCCGAGCAGCGGTGGCTGCTGCGCCGCTACCACCTGGACTTCCAGCGTGCGGGCGCCGGACTCGACGAGCAGGCCCAGACCCGGCTGCGGGCGCTCAACGAGGAACTGTCCACGCTGCAGACCCGTTTCCAGGACAACCTGCTCAGCGACACCAACGACCTCGCCGTCGTGGTGTCCACTCGCGACGAGCTGGCCGGGCTCTCCGACGACGCGATCGCCTCGGCCGCCGAGGCGGCCACCGCGCGGGGCGAGGACGGCAAGTACCTGATCAAGCTGGGGCTGCCCACCGCGCAGCCCGCGCTGGCGTCGCTGCACGACCGGTCGCTGCGCGAGCGGGTGTTCCGCGCGTCGAGCTCCCGGGGCAACCGCGGCAACGAGCACGACAACTCGGGCGTGCTGGCGCGCATCGCGGCGCTGCGCGCCGAGCGTGCCGCGCTGTTCGGGCATCCGCAC
This sequence comes from Prauserella cavernicola, assembly GCF_016595675.1. GTDB lineage: Bacteria > Actinomycetota > Actinomycetes > Mycobacteriales > Pseudonocardiaceae > Prauserella_A > Prauserella_A cavernicola. The sequence goes on from NZ_JAENJH010000001.1 coordinate 379,717, forward strand.
CACGCCGCCTACGTGATCGAGGACCAGACCGCGAAGACCTCCGACGCCGCGCTGGCGCTGCTGCACCGGCTCGCGCCCGTCGCCGCCGGGAACGCGCAGACCGACGCCGAGGAGCTGCAGCGCGAGATCACCGAGTCCGGTGCGGACTTCACGCTCCAGCCCTGGGACTGGGCCTACTACGCCGAGCGCGTGCGGCGCCGCCGCTACGACCTCGACGACGCCGAGCTGCGCCCCTACTTCGAGCTGGAGCGCGTGCTCGTCGACGGCGTCTTCTTCGCCGCGGGCAAGCTCTACGGGCTGAGCTTCGCCGAGCGGACCGACCTGTCCGGCTACCACCCCGACGTGCGCGTGTGGGAGGTGTCGGACGCCGACGGCAGCCCGCTGGGCCTGTTCCTCGGCGACTACTACACACGTGACTCCAAGCGCGGCGGCGCGTGGATGAGCACGTTCGTGGACCAGTCGCGGTTGCTGGGGGAGCGGCCGGTGGTGGTGAACAACCTCAACATCGCCAAGCCGCCCGCGGGGGAGCCGACGCTGCTCACCTTCGACGAGGTGACCACGGCCTTCCACGAGTTCGGGCACGCGCTGCACGGGCTGCTCTCCGACGTCGCCCACCCGTCGTTCTCGGGCACGAGCGTGCCGCGCGACTTCGTGGAGTTCCCCTCGCAGGTCAACGAGATGTGGGTGCTGTGGCCCGAGGTGCTGGCCAACTACGCGCGCCACCACTCGACCGGTGAGCCGCTGCCCGCACGGCTCGTGGAGCGGCTGGAGGAGTCGCGCCAGTACGGCGAGGGCTTCTCGACCACCGAGTACCTCGCCGCGGCTCTGCTCGACCTGTCCTGGCACCTGATCGGCCCGGACACCGACGTCTCCGGTGTCAAGGATGTCCAGCGGTTCGAGGCCGAGGCACTGGAGAAGGCGGGCGTCGCGCTGGAGACCGTGCCGCCGCGCTACCGCAGCACCTACTTCGCGCACATCTTCACCAGCGGCTACGCGGCGGGCTACTACTCCTACATCTGGAGCGAGGTGCTCGACGCCGACTCGGTGGAGTGGTTCCGCGAGAACGGCGGCCTCACCCGGGCCAACGGCGACCACTACCGGCGCGAGCTGCTGGCCCGCGGAGGCAGCGTGGACGCGATGGAGGCCTTCCGCGCCTTCCGCGGCCGCGACCCGGAAATCGGCCCCCTCCTCACGCGCCGAGGCCTCACCGACGCCTGACCCCGGATGCGGTGAAGGGCACCTTCCGTGCGTTCAATGCACGGAAGGTGCCCTTCACCGCGGGTGGAGCGTGGCGGCTCAGACCAGGCCGAGCTGCTTCACGGCGTCGCGCTCCTCGGTGAGCTCGCGCACCGAGGCGTCGATGCGCTCGCGGGAGAAGTCGGCGATCTCCAGGCCCTGGACGATCTCGTACTTGCCGCCCGAGCAGGTGACCGGGAACGACGAGATGATGCCCTCCGGGACGCCGTAGGAGCCGTCCGACGGGATACCCATCGAGACCCAGTCGCCCTGCGGCGTGCCGTTGACCCAGTCGTGGACGTGGTCGATCGCGGCGTTGGCGGCCGAGGCGGCCGACGACGCGCCACGCGCCTCGATGATCTCCGCGCCGCGCTTGGCCACGCGCGGGATGAACTCGTCGGCCAGCCAGGCCTGGTCGTTCACGGCCTCGGCGGCGTTCTTGCCGTTGACCTCGGCGTGGAAGATGTCCGGGTACTGGGTGGCCGAGTGGTTGCCCCAGATCGTCAGCTTTTTCACGTCGGCCACGGTCACGCCCAGCTTGGTGGCCAGCTGCGCGATGGCGCGGTTGTGGTCGAGGCGGGTCATCGCGGTGAAGCGCTCCGCCGGGACGTCGGGCGCGTGCGACTGCGCGATGAGCGCGTTGGTGTTGGCGGGGTTGCCCACCACGAGCACCTTCACGTCGTCGGCGGCACCGGCGTTGATCGCCTCGCCCTGTGGCTTGAAGATGCCGCCGTTGGCCTCGAGCAGGTCGCCGCGCTCCATGCCCTTCGACCGCGGGCGGGCACCCACCAGCAGCGCGACGTTGACGCCGTCGAAGGCCTTGGTCGCGTCGTCGAAGATGTCGACGCCTGCCAGCAGCGGGAACGCGCAGTCCTGGAGCTCCAGTGCGGTGCCCTCGGCCGCCTTCACCGCCTGCGGGATCTCCAGCAGCCGCAGCTTCACCGGAGTGTCCTGACCCAGCAGCTGACCGGACGCGATGCGGAACAGCAGCGCGTAGCCGATCTGGCCGGCAGCGCCGGTGACGGTGACGTTGACAGGGGCTTGGGTCATAACGTTCTCCTGCTGACGGGTTCTGTTCTTGTACCGGGGATGTTATCGGCCGCTGGTCCACCCGGGTGGGTGCGTCGCCTCACCTGTACCGATTGAGCGCCGGCACGGCCTCCACCTCGAACGCGCGGCCGAGCGCGAGCACCGCCTCGTCCAGCCTGCCGAGACTCGACAGCACGCCGCGGCCCTGCGCGTTGTCACCAAGATCACCGGCCGGCGCGTCGTCGCCCTCGGTGAGCACTCGCGGCTCGGTCTCGCCGTTGATCACCTCGAGCAGCACGTCGATGTTGCCGGTGAGCCGTTCGCTGGTCGCGGGCAGCCGGTCGTCGAGCGCGAGCAGCCCCGGCTGGGCCCGGGCGGCGATGTTGCGGGCCCGGAACGCGATGGCCTCCAGCGTGGTCAGCACGTAGAACCCGTAGTCACGGCGGGCGCCGCGCACGTTGATCGGGTGGGTCAGCGGCTCGACGGTGGTGCGCAGCTGGGCCACCGACCGGTCGAGCTCGCGCGAGAGCTCGATGACGTTGACGTTCTCGCGCCCGGCCAGCAGCGTCTCGGCCTGCGTGACGAACTCGCGCAGGTCCTCCAGCGCGGCGGCGACGTCATCGAGCATCACCGACCTGGTGCGCACCGGCACGATCACCACGGCCGCGAGAATGCCGGCCAGCGCCCCGACCGCGGTCTCGGCCAGCCGCACCCCGAGCACCTCCAGGCTGAACGTGCCGAGCAGGCTGTAGAGCAGGCCGAGCATGGTCGTGATGAAGAAGGCCATCAGCGTCTGGGACACCCGCGCCACGAACGCCATGCCGAACACGCACACGAGGATCAGCCCGACGGTCGCCGGGGTGCTCCCGGCGACGACCAGCGCGCACAGCGCCCCGGCGAAGATCCCGATCAAGGTGCCGACGAGCCGCCGGGCGCCCTTCACGAGGGTCGCGCCCGCGCTGGAGGCCCCGAGGAACACCACGAACACCGTCAGCACGGCCCAGTACCAGCGCTGGTGCGACACCAGCTGGCCGCCGACGACGGCCAGCCCGCCCCCGATCACGGCCTGCAGCGCGGCCCGGGTGCGGTTGTCCCAGGCGAACACCGGGGTGGGTTCGGGCTCCTCCGGCTCCGGCGGTTCGGTCTCGGCGGAGTAGTCGCGTTCGGCGATGCGCTGCGCGTTGACGTCCGCGAGTGCGAGCTCCGCCATCGCCCTGCGCAGCTCGTCGCCGGGCTGCGGGTCGTCCCTGAGCCTGCTGCCCTCGACGAGGAACCTGCTGAACTCCTCGGTGTCGCTGATGACGGGAAGCTCCCGCGGGTCCCGTTCGATCAGCGAGCGCAGGCGCCGCAGCCGTCCGAGCAGGTCATCGCGCACGTCGTCGCCGAGCTCCTCGGCGCAGGTGCGGCGCGTGGTGATCGCCAGCCACTGCACGGCGAGCTCCACCTCGATGGCGCGCCGCCGCAGCAGTGCGGCCGCGGGTGCGTCGATCACGTCCTCGGCGGTGTCCTCGATCAGCAGCACGCACTCGTGCAGCCGGTCGTTGGCACGGCGCAGTTGCCGCTCGGCGCGCGCCGAGCCACCGGAGGCCAGGTGCGCGCTCGCGGCGCGCACGACGGCGCCCAGCCGGGCGCGGAACGCCTTGCGCACGCTCAGCAGCTCGCGCTCCGCCCTGCGCCGCAACAGCCCGAACCGCACGATGGCGTTGGCCGTGAGCCCCACCGCGAGCGCCACGAGCAGCAGCGGCACCTGCGCGATGCGGGTCTGCAGGAACATCGCGAAGAAGAATAGGAAGAACGCCAGCGAGCCGAGCGCGATGCCGCGGGGCCCGAAACGCTGCGCGTAGACGGCGACGAAGATCAGCAGCACGAACACGACGCCGTCGAGCGGCGCCGCGGCCTGCCCGAGACTCGCCGCCGTCAGCGCGGCCGCACCGACCACGAACCCCAGCACCAGCGTCAACGCCTGCTGCTTCGGTTCGGGATCGTTGACGGTGAACGCGGCCATCATGGCGGCGATGGCGCCGACGAGCACGGTCAGCAGCGGCTGCCCGACAGCCGTGAGCACGCCCGCGGCGATCGCGATGCCCAGCACCGCCGAGGCGGCCTGGCGAAAGCGCACCAGCCCGGGGTCGGAGGCCCGCAACCGGTCGAGCGACTCACCGATCATGCGAGCAGCTCCCACTGCGCGAGCCGCGGCCCCCGCGCGGGCCCGCCGGTGATCCGCAGCCGGTGGTGGGTGCAGGCGCGCGGCTCGGCGACACGGAACGGCCGGGTCTGGTTGCGCCAGCGGAAGGTCTCCTCGCGGCGCTCGTCGAGCACCGTCCACTCGGCACCGTCGGCCGAGCCCTCCAGTACCCACGCGTGCGGGTCGCCCGCGCGGGCCGCGGAGGTCAGCGTGTAGCAGCGGACCGTGACGGGGCCGGTGGCGACGTGCTCGACCACCGGGGCCTCCGAGCGGAACGTGACCTCAGTGCGCGTGGTGTCGTCGCGGAGGTCCGCCACGTCGGTGCCGTCGGAGCAGCGCACGGTGCCCGGCACGTCACGCAGCGGGCGTGGCGGCTCCGGTTCGCCGGTGAGCGTGCCCCACTCGGAGGGCTCCGGTCCGAGGTCGATGTCGATCACCGCACCGGCGGTCAGCACGTCGTGGTCGAGCCACGGCGAGTCGTGCGGCTCGCCGTTGACCCGCACGCTCCGCACGTAGACGTTGCGCTCGGAGTTGGCCGGGGCGTTGATCACCAGGTCCTCGCCGTTGTCCAGGTGCACCACCGCGCGCGTGAACAGCGGCGAGCCGAGCACGTAACGCGGGCTGCCGGGCGCGAGCGGGTAGAAGCCGAGCGCGCTGAAGACGTACCAGGCCGACAGCTCGCCGTTGTCCTCGTCGCCGGGGTAGCCCTGCCCGATCTCGCTACCGGAGTAGCAGCGCCGCAGCACCTCCCGCACGATCCGCTGCGTCTTCGCCGGCGCGCCCGCGTGCGCGTACACGTAGGGAATGTGGTGCGAGGGCTGGTTCGAGTGCCCGTACTGGCCGAGCCGGACGTCGCGCGCCTCGGTCATCTCGTGGATGACCTTGCGGTAGGACCCGGTGCGCAGTCCCGTCTCCGGCGTCACGAAGAACCGGTCCAGCAGCGCCTCCAGCCGTGCCCGCCCGCCGTGCAGCGCCGCCAGGCCCTCGCCGTCGTGCGGCGCGGAGAACGCCGTGTTCCAGCCGTTGGTCTCGGTGTAGTCGTGGCCCCAGTCGGCGGGGTCGTAGTCGCCGGGCTCGCGGCGCCACCCGCCTTGTGCCGTGCGGCCTTGGAAGAACCCGGTGCGCTCGTCGAAGTGGTGCACATAGGCGGCGGCCCTGCTCGCGAAGTACACGGCGTTGTCCTCGTCGCCCAGCGCCCGCGCGAGGTTCGCGATGCCGAAGTCGTTGACGCACCCTTCCAGCGCCCACGACAGTCCCTCGCGCGTCGAGAGCGGCGTGTACCCCAGGAAGATCGACTCCGTGAGTCCCTTGCGGCCGACCGCGCGGTTCGGCGGCGTGACCGTGGCGTTGCGCAGCGCGGCATCGTAGGCGGCGCGGACGTCGAAGCCGCGCACGCCCTTGAGGTAGGCGTCGGCGAACGCGACGTCGGAGCTGGTGCCCACCATCGAGTTCGCGTACCCGGGCGCCGACCAGCGGGCGATCCAGCCGCCGTCGCGGTACTGCTGTACGAACCCCTCGATCAGCTCGGCGCAGCGGCGCGGCGCGAGCAGCGCGAAGGCGGGCCAGGTGGTGCGGTAGGTGTCCCAGAAGCCGTTGTTCACCGACATCGGCCCGGCGAGCACGGCCGCGCCGGTGCGCCGCCGGGTACTCGGCCGCCGGCGGTGCACGACCGGACTCGCGTGCCGGATGCCGCGCGGGGTGTCCTCGTGCCCGGCGTTCGGATAGAGGAACAGCCGGTAGAGGCTGGAGTAGAGCGTCGTGAGCTGCTCGTCGGTGGCGCCCTCGACCTCGACGCGGCCGAGTACCGCGCGCCACGCCTCGCGCGCGGCGTCGGCGACCTCGTCGAACGTGCGCGGCGCCGCCACCTCCAGGTGCAGGTTGCGGCGCGCCTGCTCGAGGCTGATCAGCGACGTCGCGATGCGCACGGTCACCTCGCGGGTGGCGAACCGGACGTGCCCGGTCACGGTGCGCCAGAACGGGGAGCGGTCGCGCCCGCCGCTGACCGGCTGCTGGTCGAAGCAAGCGTGCACGAACATGCGCCGGGCTCCCGCCGAGGAGCGGCTGCGCACCCACGTGTGCCCGGTGACGGTGCGGTTCGCGACGTCGATGCGCAGCCCGCCGCGGTTGCCGACGTTGTCGAAGACCAGCCAGCCGTCGTCGCCGGGGAAGGTGAAGCGCAGCACCGCGGCGTGGTCGGCGGGCGCGATCTCGGCGGTGCCGCCGTTGTCGAAGCGCACGGCGTAGTGGTGGGGGCGGTCGGTCTCGGCGTCGTGGGAGAACGAGAGCGCCCGCGCCCCGGGATCGGTCACCACCTCGCCCGTGCCTGGCATGAGCTGGAATGTGTGCCGGTCGCCCACCCACGGGCTCGGCAGGTGGCTCAGCGCGAGCGCCTGCAGCGCCGGGCGGTTCGCCTGGTTGTTCGCGCGGTGGTACTCGTACGGCCAGTCCAGTGCGCGCGCGTCGGTCACCGGCGTCCAGAAGTTGAACCCGTGCGGCACCGCGGTGGCGGGAAAGCAGTTTCCGCGCGAGAACCGGGAACCGGACTGCGTTCCGCGCGTGGTGCGCACCCGGTCGACCGGCTCGAGGTCCTGGGGTTCGTGTTCGGCGATGCGGACGTCGTCGAGCCAGCCGGTGAGCTCGGGGCCGTCGTCGGGCACGTCGGTCGCCAGCACCACGGCGCGGACGGTGCGGCCCGCCGCGACTCCGCCCAGCCGGTGGCGCACCAGGTTCCACTGGTCGAGGTAGAGCTCCTTGGACTCGCCGCGTGTGCGCGCGGCGGTGTGCGGCGCGAGCTCGCTGAGCCGGGACCCGTCGGTGAACTCCAGGTCGAGCGCCACGAACGTGCTGCGATAGCTCGGGCCGGTGTCCGATTCGGGAAAGACCACGTAGGACAGTTCGGTGTGCTCGCCGACCGGGACGTCGACGGAGAACAGCCCGGCCCGAGCCGGGCCGGTCACCTCGGTCGCGTAGTGCAGCGCGTGCAGGCCGGTGAACCCGACTCCGGGTTTCGCCGCGAGCGGCCGCACGGGCCCGCCGCCGACGTGGGTGCGCAGCCGCTGACCGGTGCCGGGCCGTGGATCGCCGTCGTCGAACGAGGAGAAGAACCCGGAGCGCACCACGTTGTCACCGTAGTCGCCGGGAGGCGTCCCGCTCAGCTCGACACGAGGAGGCGATCCAGCACGCGCGCGCCGAATCGCAGCCCCTCCACGGGAACGCGCTCGTCCACACCGTGGGCCAGCGCCCGGTACGGGAAACCCTCGGGCAGCCACAGCGGCGCGAAGCCGAAGCAGTCGATACCCAATGGGGCGAAGGCCTTCGCGTCGGTACCGCCGCCCATGCAGTAGGGCACCACCACGGCCTCGGGGTCCTCGGCTCGCAGCGCCCCGGCCATCGCGTCGAACCACGGCGAGTCGACCGGAGCCTGCACCGCGGGCTGGTACGTCACGAACTCACGCTCCACACCCGGGCCGAGCAACGCGTCGACCTGCTCCAGCAGCGCCTGTTCGGTGCCCGGCAGCACGCGGGTGTCCACGAGACCGGTGGCGTCGCCGGGGATCACGTTCACCTTGTAGCCGGCCTGCAGCATCGTCGGCGTGGTGCTGTTGCGGACCGTCGACTCGGCCAGCGGTGCCGCGGCGCCGAGCCGCGCGAGGGTGCCGTCGACGTCGTCGAGGTCCACCTCCACGCCCAGCTCCTCGCCGGTGCGCTGCAGAAACGCCCGCACCGCAGGGGTCAGCACCACCGGCCAGCGGTGGGCCGCGAGTGCGTGCAGCGTGTCGACCAGGCGCACCACCGCGTTCTCGTCATTGCGGCGGGAGCCGTGACCGGCGCGGCCCCGCGCGGTGAGGCGCAGGTGCGCCGTGCCCCGCTCGGCGGTGCCGACGGGGTAGAGGCGCACGGGACGGCCGTCGGCGGCGCGCACGTGATAGGTGTAGCCGCCCGACTCGCTGATCGCGGCCGTGCAGCCCTCGAAGAGCTCGGGATGCCGGTCCGTGAGCCAGTGCGCCCCGTAGGCACCCTGGTCCTCCTCGTCGGCGACGAAGGCGAGCACCAGATCGCGGCGCGGGCGCCTGCCCGTGGCGGCGAGGTCGCTCACCACCGACAGCACCATCGCGCAGAAGTCCTTCATGTCCACCGCGCCCCGGCCCCACAGACAGCCGTCGCGCAACTCCGCGGAGAACGGGTCGACGGTCCAGTCGGATGCGTCGGCAGGCACGACGTCGAGGTGGCCCTGCACGAGCAGCGCGGGCAGCGACGGGTCCTCACCCGGCACGCGCGCGACGACGTTGGCCCTGCGCGGCGCGGACTCGAGGATCCGCGCCTCGACACCGGCTCCCTCGAGTACCCCGGCCACGAACTCGGCTGCCTCGCGCTCGCCCTCGGAGTCGCCGTTGCCGCGGTTGGTGGTGTCGAAGCGGATCAGCCTCGCGCAGAGGTCCACCACATCTCTGGAGTCGCTCACGTGCCCACCTCAGCCGTACTTGCCCTGGACCGCACCGTCGGCGATCGCCGTGACCACCTTGAACGCCTGCATGGCGTCGGTCATCGTCGCGGCGTCGAACCCGACCGTGCGCACGCCCGTCTGCTCCACCGTGGGGATCACGGCCGTCGCCTGCGCCAAGTGGCTCGCGTCGAACTCGACCTCGATCCGATGGGCGCTCACGACCGGCTCGACCCGGCCCGCGTGCCGCATCCCCGCCTCGGCCGCCTCGGTGAGCAGCGCCGCGGTGACCGACGGCGGGCTGCAGATCGCGGCGTAGCGGCTCACGCACTCCTTCACCGCCACGAGCGCGGCGTCGGGCGCGTACCCGCGCGCGTCCTCCACGGTCTTGTCGTCGCCGGTGACCACGAGCACCGGCACGCCGTACTCGGCGGCCAGTGCGGAATTGAGCCTGCCCTCGCTCGCGGGCACCCCGTCGAGCCACACACCCGTGATCTGGTTGGGCAGATATGTGTGCGACAGGACGCCGTCGCACCCGGCCCCCGCGTGGTAGCCGAGGAACACGACGCCGTCGATGCCGGAGTCGATGCCCTCCATCATCGACAGCGGCTTGTGCCGCCCGGTGAGCATCCGCGCCCTGGGGTCGAGGTCCTCCAGCAGCAGGTTGCGCTGCGACGAATGCGCCTCGTTGACCAGCACACCGCCCGCGCCGCCGTGGTGCAGACCAGCGATCGTGGCGTTCACGTCGCCGGTGAACATGCGCCGGAAGCGTTGCCACTGCTCCGTTCCCGGCACCACGTCGTCGGTCCACGTGACTCCGGTGGCGCCCTCCATGTCGGCAGAGACCATGATCCGCATGCGGCAAACCTACTGCCTTGGTCACGGCTTGGCATTCGAACCAGCGAATCGTTGACATCGCAAACCGTGAAGTGGTTACTTTTCGGCTTCGGGATCTCCAGACAGCGACAAGGGGTGCACAGTGGGTTTCCATCGTCTCCGGCGAGCCAGAGCCGTGCTCGTCGTGCTCGCGGTTCCGCTCCTGATCGCCGGGCCGGTGACGCAACCCGCGCAGGCACAGTCCGAGACGGTGCTGCGGGTCGCGCTGATCCAGGAGATCGACCACCTGAACCCGTTCACGGCGAGCTTCTCCTCCAGCGCGATGATCGGCCGCTTCGCGTGGGAGTTCCTGACACTGCCCTCCGCCGAGGACGCCACACCGACCGGGGGAGTCGCCGAGGACTGGCAGGCCTCGGACGACAAACTCACGTGGACCTTCACCATCCGCGAGGGCATGACCTGGTCCGACGGTGAGCCCGTCACCGCCGAGGACGCGGCGTTCACCTTCAACCGGATCATGAGCGACCCGAAGGCCGCCGAGGCCAACGGCAGCTACGTGGAGAACTTCGAGAAGGTCACCGCGCCCGACGAGCGCACGCTCGTGATCAAGACCAAGGCGCCGCAGGCCAGCATGACGGCGCTGGACATCCCCATCGTGCCCGAGCACCTCTGGTCCGACGTCACCGACATGGCGGCCCCCGAGACCGACGAGCTCGACCTCGTCGGCGTCGGCAGCGGGCCGTTCGTGATCTCCGAGTACCGGCCCAACGAGATCGTCACGCTCGAGGCCAACCCCGACTACTGGCGCGGCGCTCCCCAGATCGACGAGCTGCAGTTCGTCAAGTTCGAGAACGCCGACGCCGCCGTGGCCGCGCTCAAGAACGGCGAGGTCGACTTCGTCAACCGCCTCACCCAGGCCCAGTTCGACAGCCTCGAGGGCGAGGACGGCATCGAGACCAACCAGGCCTCGGGCCGCCGCTACCGCGAGCTGCTGATGAACCCGGGCGCCACCAACATCGAGGGCCAGCCGATCGGCGACGGCCACCCCGCGCTGCGCGACGTCGAGGTGCGCCGCGCCATCGCGCAGGCGATCGACCCGCAGGTGCTCGTGGACAAGGTGCTCGGCGGTTACGGCGAGCTGCCCGGCGGGCTCGTCCCGCCGATCTACGAGGACTTCCACTACATGCCCTCCGACGAGGACAAGTTCACGTTCGACCCCGCCGCCGCCAACCGCGCGCTCGACGAGGCCGGCTACCGCAAGGGCCCCGACGGAGTGCGTGCCGGCGCCGACGGCCGCAAGCTCGAGTTCCGCCTCACCGCACGCTCCAGCGAGGACTACGGGCTGCGCGCCAGCGACTACCTCGCCGGCTGGCTCGGCGACATCGGCATCAAGGTCACCAAGAACCTGGTGTCGGACAACGAGGTGGACGAGACCACCTCGTCCGGCAACTACGACCTCGCCCTCTCGGGCTGGGGCACCAACCCCGACCCCGACTACATCCTCGGCAAGCAGACCTGCGCGAGCCTGCCCGCGACCTCCGGCAGCAGCAGTAGCAACGCCTTCTTCTGCGACGAGACCTACGACGAGCTCTACGCCAAGCAGGCCGCCGCCCTCGACCCGGCCACCCGCGCGGAGTTCGTCAAGCAGGCGCAGGCCCGCTACTACGAACAGGTGCCGAGCCTGGTCCTGGACTACGACAACGTCCTGGAGGCCTACCGCTCCGACCGCTTCACCGGACTCCAGCGCCAGCCCGAGGGCGAGGGCCAGATCATGGAGCAGACCGGCTACTGGGGCTTCTACGGCGCCAGGCCCGTGGAGGGCGGCGCCGGAGACGACGGCGGCGGCGTGTCCGCGGGCACCTGGGTGGCCATCGGCGCGGGCGCGCTGCTGGTGCTCGTCGGCGGCGGCACGGCACTGGCCCGGCGCCGGTCGGCAGCGGACGACCGGGAGTAGCGCGCGTTGACCAGCACGACCGACGGTCACCTCGCCGCCGACCTTGACGAGCGCAGGGCCGGGACCTCCACGCCCCGGTTCGTCGCGGGCAAGGTCGGCGGCGCGCTGGCCAGCCTGGTGCTCGTCGTGGTGCTCGGGTTCCTGCTGTTCCGCATGATCCCGGGCGACCCGGTGGCCACCATGACGCGCGACCGGCCGACCAGCCCCGAGCAGCTCGCGCTGCTGCGGGAACGGCTCGGCGTGGACAAGCCCATGTGGCAACAGTTCCTGGACTACTTCGGCGGGCTGTTCCAGGGCGACCTCGGTACGTCCTACATGTACAGCCGTCCGGTGGCCGACATGATCGGCGAGCGGCTGGGCCCGACGCTGCTGCTCGTCGGCACGGCGACCGTGCTCGCCGTCCTACTGGGCATGTGGCTCGGCATCCGCGCCGCGTGGAAGCGCGACAGCGCGTTCGACCGCGTGCAGACCGGCGTCGCGCTGACCCTCTGGTCGGTGCCGCAGTTCTGGCTCGGCCTGCTGCTGCTCATCGCCACACAGGGTCTGTTCCCGAGCCGGGGCATGCGCTCACCCGACGTCCCCGAGGGTTTCGTCGCGCAGAGCCTCGACGTCGCCTGGCACCTGACGCTGCCGTGCGTGACCCTGCTGGCGGTGATCTACGCGCAGTACATGCTCGTGATGCGTTCGTCGCTGCTGGAGGAGATGGGCTCGGAGTACCTCACCACCGCCAGGGCCAAGGGGCTGCGCGACGACCTGGTACGCCGCCGCCACGCTGTGCCCAACGCGCTGCTGCCGGCGGTGACGCTGGTGTTCCTGCAGTTCGGCATGGTCGTCTCCGGCACCATCACGGTCGAGGCCGTGTTCTCGTGGCCCGGCCTCGGCCTGCTCACCTACGAGGCGCTGCGGGGGCCCGATCTCCCGCTGCTGCAAGGAGTCTTCCTGGTGCTCGCGGGATCGGTGATCGTGATGAACCTGCTCGCCGAACTGCTGTACCGCGTGCTCGACCCCCGGGTGCGTGCCTCATGACCTCACCGGCGTGGCAGCGGCGGCGTACCGCCGCGGGACAACTGTGGCGGGAGTTCCGCACCAACCGGGGCGGATTGATCGGGCTCGGCGTGCTCGTGGCGATCGTGGTGCTGGCCGTGCTCGCTCCGCTGATCACCGACGAGGGCGGGCTCGACGTCATCACCGCCACCGGTTCACCGCTGGAACCACCCAGCGGCGAGTACTGGCTGGGCACTGACGTCGACGGGCGCTCGGTGCTGCTGCTGACGTTCTGGGGTGCCAGGGTCTCGCTGCTGGTCGGGTTCGCGGCCACGATCCTGTCGGTGTTCATCGGCACGCTCGTGGGTATCGTCGCCGCCCACTTCCGAGGCTGGCCCTCGGCCGTGCTGCTGCGGATCACCGACTTCTTCCTGGTGCTGCCGTCGCTGGTGCTCGCGATCGCGCTGTCCAGCGTGCTCACCAAGGGCATCTGGACGATCGTGCTCGCCGTGGGCGTCACGTCATGGCCCGCCACCGCGCGGCTGGTGCGCGCGCAGACACTGACGATCGAGAGCAGGCCCTACATCGAACGCGCCACCGCGCTCGGCGGCGGGCACGGCCACATCATCGGCAAACACGTCCTGCCCGCGGTGCTGCCACTGGTGCTGGCCAACACCACCCTCGTCGTCGGCAGCTCCATCATCGCCGAGTCCACGCTGTCTTTTCTCGGCCTCGGCGACCCCACCGTGGTGTCGTGGGGCTCGATGCTGCAGACGGCGCTGTCCTCCGGCTCGGTCACCGCCGGAGCCTGGTGGTACCTGCTGCCTCCCGGCCTCGCGATCGTCGTGATCGTGCTGTCGTTCACGCTCGTCGGGCGTGCACTGGAAACGGTGCTCAACCCGCGTCTGAAGGCGGGAAGATGAGTCCTCTGCTCGAGCTGCGCGACCTCGGCGTCACCTACGCGACCGGCGACGGGGAGGTCAGAGCCGTCCGCGACGTGAACCTGACCCTGGAACCCGGCGAGACACTCGGCATCGCGGGGGAGTCCGGTTCCGGCAAGTCCACCGTCGCGCTCAGTGTGCTCCGGCTGCTGCCCAGGACCGCACGCGTCAGCGGCGAGATCCTGCTCGACGGCGAGGACGTCACCGGCATGCGCTGGGGCAGGCTGCGCGCGGTGCGCTGGTCGTCGGCGTCGGTGGTCTTCCAGGGCGCGATGCACGCGCTCAACCCCGTCCGCAAGGTCGGCGAGCAGATCGCCGAGCCGATCCGGCTGCACACCTCGCTCGCCGAGCCCAAGGTCGCGGCGCGGGTGGCCGAACTGCTGGAGCAGGTGGATCTGCCGCCCGCCAAGGCACGGTCATACCCGCACGAGCTCTCCGGCGGGCAGAAGCAGCGCGTGATGATCGCGATGGCGCTCGCGTGCGAACCGGGCCTGATCCTGGCCGACGAACCGACCACCGCACTCGACGTCGTGGTGCAGGCACAGGTGCTGACTCTGCTGAGCGGCCTCGTCGCCGAACGCGGCATCGGGCTGGTGATGATCACCCACGACCTGTCCGTGCTCGCGGCGACGTGCGCCCGCATCGCCGTCATGTACCGCGGCGAGATCGTGGAACAGGGACCTGGTTCCGAGGTGATGGGCAGGCCGCGGCACGAGCACACGCGCGCGCTCGCGGCGGCGTTCCCGACCGTCGGCGATCCGGTCTCCCGCTTCGCGCCGGCCACCGCGAACCCGCTGCCTCCCGAACCCGCCAGGGAGGAGCCCGACGCCGACGCCCCCGGGCTGCTCGCCGCGCGCGACCTGCGGGTCACGTTCCGCGACCGCGACGGCAGGGCCGTGCCCGCGGTGGCCGGTGTGGACCTCGACGTCCGCCGCGACGAGATCGTGGCGCTGGTCGGGCAGTCCGGCTCCGGCAAGACCACGCTCGCGCGCACCCTGCTCGGCTTGCAACGCCCGACCGGCGGTTCAGTGCTCTACGACGGCAGTCTCGTGCCCACGTCGTCCGCGGGACTCAAGGAGTACCGGCGGCAGGTCCAGCTCGTGCTGCAGGACCCGGCGAGCGCGCTCAACCCCCGCCACACCGTGTACGAGGCGGTGGCCGAAGGGCCGCGCATCCACGGCCTTCCTGGCGACGAACGGGAGCTGGTGCTGGAGGCGCTGGAGTCCGCGGAGCTGCGCCCTGCCGAGACTTACCTCGCCCGGCTGCCGCACGAGCTCTCCGGCGGGCAACGCCAGCGCGTGGTGATCGCGGGTGCCCTCGCACTCCGGCCCAGCGTCCTGGTCGCCGACGAGCCAGTGGCGTCTCTCGATGCCTCGGTCCGCGGCGAGATTCTGGGGCTGCTGCTGCGATTGCGGCGTGAACTCGGCCTCGCGGCCCTCGTCATCACACACGATCTCGGGCTAGCGTGGAACATCGCCGACCGCGTCGCCGTGATGTACCGCGGACAGCTCGTCGAGGTCGGTTCCGTGGAACAGGTGTTGCTCGAGCCCCGGCACGAGTACACGAAGTCCTTGCTCGCCGCACTCCCGATGGGTACGGCGAGTGCTTTCGAACGCGGTGTGTAACCTCGAAGCCCGATATGGCGACCACCACCGACCCTGAACCCGACGCTGACCGGCCAGCCGCATTGTCGGCACTGGCCGATGTTCGTGAGCCCTCACGATTTCCGTTCCGGACCATCGCGATGGGCGTCGTCGGAAGCCTTTTGGTGCTCGTCGCGTCGTTCGGCGCCGCCGGTGTCCTGGTGCGCGATCCCTTCATCGGTACCGGTCCACTCTCGTGGATCCGGTACGGCCACGGCAGGGCGCTGTCGACGGCGTTGTTGTACGCGGGCTTCGGTCTGGTGGTCTGGGCGTGGGTCCGGCTCGGCCGGTACGCGATCGCAGGCCGCATCGGCACCAGGCCCGTGCTCGTGGCGGCGCTGTGCTGGATGGCGCCACTGCTCGTGGCGGCACCACTGTTCACCCGCGACGTGTTCTCCTACCTCGGCCAGGGCGCGCAGCTGCTGCACGGCCTGGACCCCTACGCCTACGGACCTGCCGCGCTCGACACGCTGCCCGACGTGGTGCAGAACGTGCACCCGCTGTGGCAGACCACCCCCGCGCCGTACGGGCCACTGTTCCTGCTCATCGCGCAGTGGATCGTGGGGATCACCGGCAACAACATGATCCTCGGCGTCATCCTCACCAGGGTCGTGCTGCTCGCGGGACTGGCCGGGATGCTGTGGGCGCTGCCGAGGCTGGTCAAGCACCTCGGCGGCAGGCTCCCGGTGACGATGTGGCTCGCGGTGGCCAGCCCGATGATGGTGATCCACCTGGTCGGCGGTCCGCACAACGACCTGCTGATGCTCGGGTTCCTCACCATCGGTGTGCTCGCAGCGCTGGAACGCAGACATCTGCTCGCGGTCGTGCTCGTGACGGTCGGGATGCTGATCAAACCGACCGCCGCCATCGCGTTGCCGTTCCTGGTGTGGGTGTGGGCCAACCACCTGCCCGACACCGAGAGCCTGTTCAAACGCTTCGTGCGCGCGGTGGTGCCTTCGGTCGCGGCCTTCGCCGCCGTGTTCGTGCTGGGCACCTGGGTGTCGCTCGGCTCGTTCAACCTCGGCTGGGTCACCGGGCTGCAGGCGCCGCAGATCATCGCCAACTGGCTCAACTTCCCGACCGGTGTCGGCGAGATCTTCTACGCGCTCGTGAACCTCGTCGTGGACGTGCAGGCGTCACCCTTCGTGACGGTGGCCAGGGCGATCGCCTGGGTCGGCCTGGCCGCGTTCCTCGTGCGGCAGTGGTGGCTCTCGCGGCACGGTGGCCGCGACGCGATCTTCCGGATGGCGCTGTCGCTGCTGGCCGTCGCGATCCTCGCACCGCCGACGCTGCCCTGGTACCTCACCTGGGGCTTCGTCATCCTCTCGGCGTTCCCGTGGCGCAAGCTGCACCTGGCCGCCATGGTGGGCGTCTCGATGGTGCTCGTGCTGGTGTACTACCCGACGGGCGAGCAGAGCCTCTACGACTGGTGGTTCATCGCGCTCGTCATCGCCGCCAGCCTCTACGGCGCCGCGTCGCTGCTCAAGCCCGACCCACTCGGCCTCATCGCGGCCTGGCGGCGCCAGCCCGACGAGCAGGTCGAGCCCGAGCCGGTCAGCGACGAGCGGACCACCCCCGCCAAGCACTGACCTCGGTCCGGACCAGCGGCCCCTCAGGGGGTGTGTCCACGTACTGCGGATACTTCTCGCGCAGCAGGTCGTACAGCCGGCCCTCGGCGGGCACGGTCGCGGCGGCGCCGTCGGCCCGCACCCACCAGAGCCGGGTCCAGTCGTCGTCGTAGTGATCGACCAGGAACGAGACGTTCGGGTTGGCGGCGATGTTGCGCAGCCGTCGCAGGTCGGTCGTCGACTTGGGCTTGGCGTCGATCACGAACGCCACCGTGCCTCCGGCCACCGCGAAGGTCACCGGCACCAGGTGCGGCGTCCCGTCGGCACCGACCGTCGCCAACCGTGCCACCCGCGCGCCGGCGAACCGGCGGCGCGCCTCCCGCTCGTCCAACCGCATCAGCCCAGGCTAGGCACGGACGACCAGTTCGGCCGCGTCGGCGTCGAGTTCGGCGGGCACACCCAGCGGCACCGTCAGCGCGCCGCGGTGATGGCCGAATCCCAGCTCCGCCACCATCGGCACGCCCAGCGGGCCCAGCCGTTCCCACACCAGTTCGAGCAGCCCGTCCTCGGGCGCGCAGCCCGCCCACGAACCCAGCGCGATCCCGCGCACCCCGGAGAACCAGCCCGCCCGCAGCAGCTGCGTGAGCATCCGGTCGAGCCGGTAGACCTCCTCGCCGACGTCCTCCAGCAACGCGATCGCGTCCCGCGCCGGGCGGTATTCGGGAGTCCCGATACTCGAGGCGAGCAGGCTGAGGTTGCCGCCGACGGTCGTGCCTCGCGCGCGCCCGCCGGCCAGCGTCGCCGCCGCGGGGCCGCGCAGCACCCGGACCGTCTCGGGCTCGAACAAGCTCGCCCGCAGGTGCTCGGCGCCGACGGGATCGAAATGGACCGTGGCCGGCATCGGGCTGAACAGCGTGGGCAGGCCGAGGTGCGTCGCGATCGCGTCGTGCAGCGCCGTCGTGTCGCTCGATCCCGCGAACACCGTCGGCTCCGCCTCGCGCAACGCCGGCCAGTCGAGCAGGTCGAGCATCCGCTGGCAGCCGTAGCCGCCGCGCGCGGCGATCACCGCGGCGACACCGGGATCCAGCCACGCCTCCTGGAAGTCGGCCGCGCGCCGGGCGTCGGGGCCCGCCAGATAGCCGAACTCCGGGTGCCGCTCCCGCACGACCGGCAGGCAGCGCACGTTCAGGCCCCAGGACTCGAGAACGGAGACTCCGGCGTCGAGCAGCTCCGCGGGCACCGGCCCGGCCGGCGCGACGAGCGCGACGGTGTCACCCGGCCGTAGCGCGGGCCTCACCGCAGCAGGTCCAGCGCCGCCACCCCGGGCGTGGTGAAGCCGAACACCTGGCCGTAGAACGCCAGCTCGGACTCCAGTGCCGTGACGATCGTGTCCGCCTTGCGGAAGCCGTGCTGCTCGCCCTCGAACGTCAGGTGCGCGTGCGGGATGCCGCTGCCACGCAGTGACGCGACGAAGCGGTCGGCCTGCTCGGGTGGGCAGATCTCGTCCTCGAGTCCCTGCAGCAACAGCACCGGGCCCGCGAGCGCGCCGATGTTGTTGATGGGGGAGCGGTCCAGGTAGCGCTGCGCGGTCTCGGGCAGCGGGCCGATGAGCCCATCGAGGTAGCGGGACTCGAAGTCGTGGGTCTCGCCGCCCTCTCCGGTCCACGGCTGCAGGTCCAGGATCGGGAACTTGACCGTCGCGGCGTGATAGGTGCGCACCGTCGTCATCGACGCCGCCGACGTGAACCCGCCCGCACTGCCTCCACGGATCGCGATCCGCTCGCCGTCGGCGGTGCCCTCGGCCACCAGCGCCTCGGCCACGGCGGCGCAGTCGCCGACGTCGACCAGGCCCCAGCTCTCCCGCAGCCGCTCCCGGAACCGCCTGCCGTAGCCGGTGGAGCCGCCGTAGTTCACGGCCACCACCCCGATGCCACGACTGGTGAAGAACGCGAAGTCCAGGGCGAGCACGGGGTAGTTGCGGCCGGTGGGCCCGCCGTGGGCGTGCACGACGTAGGGCGGGCGCTCGCCCTCAGGCCCTGCGAACTGCGGGTTCGCGGGCGGGTAGACGTAGGCGGGGATCGGCTCCCCGTCGGCTGTGTGGAAGGTGCGTTCCTCCGGAACCGGCAGATATCCGGCGGAGGGTAGCTCGGGTTGTGCGGTCAGCTCCGTGATCGCGCCCGAGCCGAGATCGACGTGGACGACGGCGAGATCGCGCCGGGGGCCCGCGGCGATGCCGACGACGCCGCCGTCGAGTGCGGCGGGCGAGGTGGCCCACTCGGTGAGCTCGGGCGCCACCGGGGTCAGCGTGGCACTCTGCTCGTCGAGCACCGCGAGCCTGCCCGAGTCGAGCACGGCGTGCCTGCCCTCGCCCAGCGGGATCGTCCAGCGGGCGCCGAGCTTCCACAACGCGCCGCCCAGCTCCGCCTCGGCGGGAGCGAGGTTGGTGAGCGAACCGTCGAGAGTGACGCGGTGGAGGTTCCACCAGCCGTCGGGGTCGAGCAGCGCCAGCAGCGTGCCGGCGTCCTCCCAGTCCAGCTGGCACACCGATGTCTTCGGCCCGCCCGCGAGCACGCGGTGGGCGCCGAACGTGCCGTCCTCGGCCAGCTCGGCCACGCACAGTTCGGTGCCGTCCCACGGCATCGCCGGGTGTTCCCAGCCGAGCCACGCGGCGTGCCGCCCGTCGGGGGAGAGCTGCGGCGCGGTCAGGAAGTGGTGGGTCGCCGCCAGCGTGCGCGGCTCGCCGCCGGCGAGGGAGATGGCCACGAGATCGCGGGCGACGTCGGTGCGCCGCGCGCCGGTCACGGCCTCGCGCACGGCCCACACCTCGCCGTCGCGACCGGGCCGGAGATCGCCGTAGCGGACGCCGTGGTGTTCGCGCGGCGCCGTAGTGAGGGGTCTCACCTCACCCGAGTCGAGGTCGCGGGCGTAGACGCGCTGGTCGTCCCAGTGCGTGAACACGAGCGCGGTGCCCACCACCAACCACGGCCTGCCGCCGTACTCGTGCACCCGGTTGCGGGCGTTCCACGGCGCGGGCAGGACCTCCTCGACGGTGTCGCCGACCCGTCTGACCAGCGCGACCCGGCCACCCTCCGCGGGGCGCGCCTCGGCCCACCACACCGCGCCGTCGACGACGTCGAGCCACTGCGGGACGACGCCGGCGCGGGCGACGTCGCGGGCCTGGATGGGCGAGGACCACGTACCGAACGGCGCTGTGTGCGGCATGAGGCCACCCTAGGTGACAAGTGCTCGCCCCGGACGAGCCTGATCTTGGAAGTTGGCTTAGGGTCGTAAGTGCCATGGCTCGCGTCATACACGTCTTCCGTCAACCCGACCGCTTCGTCGCGGGAACCGTCGGGGAACCCGGCGACCGCACGTTCTTCCTGCAGGCGTCGGAAACCACCCGCACGATCAGCGTGACCATCGAGAAACAACAGGTGGCCGTGCTCGCCGAGCGACTCGGCTCCCTGCTCGAGGAGATCGCCAGCCGCTTCGGCGCCGACGTGCCCGAGGAGGTGCCGGACGACCTGCTCGACACCGAACCGCTCGACGTTCCCGTCGAGGAGGAGTTCCGGGTCGGCACGATGGGTCTCGGCTGGGACGCCGAGAGCAAGGCCGTCGTCATCGAACTGCTCGCCATCACCGAGGGCGAGGTCGACGAGACGGTGGTGCTCGACGACACCGAGGAGGGACCCGACGCGGTGCGGGTGTTCCTCAGCCCCGCCGCTGCCCGCGCGTTCGCCTCGCGCGCGGACCGGGTCGTCAACGCGGGCCGCAAGCCGTGCCCGTTGTGTGGCGAACCCCTCGACCCCGCGGGACACATCTGTCCCCGGCAGAACGGCTATCGTCGGGATTCGGAACTCACCGACGACGAAAGCTGACACCGAGTTGGCAGCGGCAGAACACGTGGACCCGGCCGATCCCGCGGCCAGGGAACTGATCGCCCACGGCACGCTCGAGGTCGAGGGCAGGCTCGTCGACGCCTCCAACGTCACCTTGTACTGCACCATCGAGCTCGACGGAGTCAGCGGCAACGCGGTGTACAAGCCGGTGTCCGGGGAGCGGCCGCTCTGGGACTTCCCCGACGGCACGCTCGCGGGCCGCGAGGTCGCGACGTACCTGGTCGCCGACGCCGCGGGCCTGGCGTCCGTACCGCCCACGGTGCTGCGTGACGGCCCCTTCGGCCAGGGCATGGTCCAGCTGTGGATCGAGACCACCGAGGACGAGCTCGTCGACGTCTGCGCGCCCGAGGACCTGCCCGACGGGTGGCTGGTGGTGCTGCACGCGCACGACCGGCTGGGTGAGCCCGCCGTGCTCGCGCACGCCGACCATCCCGGCATCCGGGATCTGGCGCTGCTCGACATCGTCGTGAACAACACCGACCGCAAGGGCGGGCACGTCCTGCCCGGCGCGGGCGACCGGGTCTACGGCGTCGACCACGGCATCTGCCTGCACACCGACCCGAAGCTGCGCACCGTGTTGTGGGGCTGGGTGGGCGAGCCGCTGCCGGCGGCCTCGGTGGACCGGCTGCACAAGCTGCGCTGGGCACTGGACCACGACCTGGGACAGACCCTGGGGGAACACCTCACCCGCGCCGAGATCGCCGCGGTCGCCCGGCGCACGGACACGCTCCTGGAGGAGGCGGTGTTCCCCGCGCCGGGCGACGACTGGCGGGCCATTCCCTGGCCGCTGTTCTGAGCTCCCGTCGTCAGCGGAACAGGTCGGCGTTGCGCCGGGCCCACTCCGCGTAGGTGATCGGCGGCCGTCCGGTGGCGCGCTCGAAGTCGTGCTCGACCGGCACCCGCAGGTCCGGGCCTCCGGCCAGCAACCACTCGGCGGTCTCGTCGTCGACGCCGCCGCCGAGGAACTCCTGTTTGGCCTCGTCCTTGGTCTGCTCGACGTAGCGGAGGTCGCGTCCGAGCGCCTCGGCGAGCGCGCGCACCTGGCCGGGGATCGTGGTCTGCTCGGGGCCGCTGAGCTTGTAGATCTGGTTCTCGTGGCCCGCTTCGCTGAGGGCCACGGCCGCCAGGGCGGCGATGTCGGACATGGCGGTGGCCGTGTCGGAGGACTGGGGGAACGGCGCCCGCACCATGCTCTCGGTCCGGACACTCTCGACCCAGTTCGTGGTGTTCTCCATGAACGCGCCAGGGCGCAGGAAGGTCCAGTCCAGGCCCGAGTCGCGCAGGGCTCGTTCGATGGCGACGAACGACAGCGAGTACTCGTCGTCGTTGCCGTCGGCCGCGAGGATCGAGGTCAGCGCGACGACGTGGCGCACACCGGCTTTCTTGGCCATGTCGGCGATGGTGTCGACGGTGTCGATGGGCGGCAGGTAGAGCTTCTCGACTCCCTCCAGCGCGGCGGTCATCGTCTCCGGCTTGCCGACGTAGCCGCGGAACACTTCGACGTCGTCGGGCAGCGCGGCCTTGGCGGGGTTGGTGGTGAGCGCACGGACCTTGAGCCCGCGGCCGGACAGCTCGTCGACCACCATGCGGCCGATGTTCCCGGTCGCTCCGGTCACCAGGATCGTCATCTGGGCAGGCTCCTAACTCAGTACGGCGTACGGGATTGAGGAGCCCAGCCTACTCTGTCGACTCCGTACAGCGCACGTAGTTCTAGGATGGTCGCGATGACGCAGGACAACGAGGGGCCGCGCGACCTCACCCGGACCATGCGGCTGCTGTGGCGCACAGACGGCGCCGCCACGCGGGGACCGAAGCCGGCGCTCGACGTCGACCGCATCGTGACGGCGGCCATCGAGATCGCCGACGCCGACGGGCTTGCCGGGCTCTCGATGCGCAAGGTCGCCGACCGGCTCGGTGTCGGCACGATGTCGCTCTACACCTACGTGCCGGCCAAGGCCGAACTGGTGAGCCTCATGCTCGACACCGTTGACGGCGAGGGCGTGCTGCCCCACACGGTGGCGGGGTCGTGGCGGGCCAAGACCGAGTCGTGGGCTCGCGAGGACTGGTCCTTCTACCACCGGCACGAGTGGATGCTGCACGCCTCCGGCCGCCATCCGCTCGGACCGAACACGATGCGCCGCTTCGACTCGGCGCTGCGCTCGCTCGCCGACACCGGTCTGCCCGAGGACGAGATCGTGGCCAACGCCGACGTGATCGACACCTACATCCGCGGCATGGCCCGC
Source organism: Prauserella cavernicola (assembly GCF_016595675.1). Lineage (GTDB taxonomy): Bacteria > Actinomycetota > Actinomycetes > Mycobacteriales > Pseudonocardiaceae > Prauserella_A > Prauserella_A cavernicola. The sequence continues at coordinate 402,677 of NZ_JAENJH010000001.1, forward strand.
CGCTCCGTCGATTTCCGTCAGCGGGAGGCGAGCACAGGCGTCAGCGAGGACCAGTGGTGGGCCGAGCACGGCCCGATGCTCGAAACGCACCTGACCGGCGACCGGTTTCCCGCGGTGCGGCGGGTGCACGACGCGGGCGCGTTCACGAGCGACATCGACAGCTTCGAGTACGGGCTGCAGCGGATCCTCGACGGTATTGAGGGCCGCATCCGGACGCTGGGCTGACGGCGTGGCGGGGCGCGGCCCGGCCCCGCCTGCCGCTAGGTTCTGCCCCGTGCGCTCCCATTCTTACGACGACATCCTGAGCGGGCCGCGCAAGCGGAAGGTCCCCGAGGTTCCCGCCGATCCCGGACTCGTGCTCGAGGACCCGGTGAGCGGCTTCTGCGGGGCGCTGGTGAAGCTCGAGTACGGCAACGCGGTGCTCGAGGACCGTCATGGCAACCACCGGGTCTTCCCGCTCGGTCCCGCGGCGTTCCTGCTCGAGGGCAAGCCGGTGACGCTCGTGCCCGCGCGCCCGGCCGCCGCTCCCGCCCGCACCGCGTCCGCGTCCGGCTCCGTGCGCGTCGAGGGACTCAAGGCGAGGGTGGCGCGCGACTCGCGGATCTGGGTGGAGGGAAAGCACGACGCCGAGCTCGTCGAACGCGTGTGGGGTCACGACCTGCGCGTGGAAGGCGTCGTCGTGGAGCCGCTGGACGGCGTGGACGTCCTCGCCGAGCGGGTCGCCGAGTTCGGCACCGGCCCCGGGCGCAGGCTCGGCGTGCTCGTGGACCACCTCGTGCCGGGCAGCAAGGAGTCACGCCTGGTCTCGGCGATCGAGGACGAGAACGTGCTGATCACCGGTCATCCCTACGTCGATGTGTGGGAGGCGGTGAAGCCCGCGTCCGTCGGCATCCGCGCGTGGCCGTCGGTGCCGAAGGGCGTGGAGTGGAAGGTTGGCGTCTGCTCGGCACTGGGCTGGGGTGAGCCCTACGAGGGCTGGCAGCGGGTACTGGCGGGAGTGCGCAGTTTCCGCGACCTCGAGACGCCGCTGATCGGCGCGGTCGAACGCTTGATCGACTTCGTGACCGACCCGGGCGAGTAAGCATTCTACGCCAAGGTCACGCGTAGATCACTTCCCGTGATCTTCTCGGTGGAATTGGTGACGATCTGGGAGCATGTCTGCATGACAGCGGCACTTATCTGGCTCATTGTCGGAGTCGGGCTGATCGTGGCGGAGGTGCTTTCCGGCGATTTCGTTCTCCTCATGCTCGGTCTCGGCGCTCTGGTCGGCGCGGGCTCGGCGGCATTGACGGGCAACGCGATCGTCGACGTCATCGTGTTCGCGGTGGCCTCGATCGGCCTGCTGGTGCTCGCCAGACCCGCGTTGAAGCGCCGGTTCCTGTCCGGTCCGGGGGTCAAGACCAACGCCGACGCGCTCGTGGGGGCGCAGGCGGTGACGATGTCTACTGTGGATTCTCGTGGTGGTCAGGTGAAGCTGGCCGGTGACGTGTGGTCCGCTCGCAGCATCGCCGAGGGGACCGTGATCGCTCCGGACACCACGGTCACCGTGGTGGAGATCGCCGGGGCGACCGCCGTCGTGTCGGCAGAACCGTGATGGCCGTCGGCGCCAGCGCGGAAATCAGTAGGAAGATGAAGGGAAGTACGTTTTGTCGACGGCAGCGATAATCGTTGTCGCCATCCTCGCGCTGTTCGTGATCGTCACGGTCGCGAAGGCGTTGATGGTGGTGCCACAAGCGCAATCGGCGGTGATCGAGCGCCTGGGCCGGTTCAAGACCGTCGCCTCGCCCGGTCTGAACTTCCTGGTGCCGTTCCTGGACAAGGTGCGCGCCAGGGTCGATCTGCGCGAGCAGGTCGTCTCGTTCCCGCCGCAGCCGGTCATCACGCAGGACAACCTGACGGTCTCGATCGACACGGTGGTGTACTTCCAGGTCACCGACTCCCGTGCCGCGGTCTACGAGATCTCGAACTACATCGTCGGTGTGGAGCAGTTGACCACGACGACGCTGCGCAACGTGGTCGGTGGCATGAGCCTCGAGGACACGCTGACCTCGCGTGACCAGATCAACCAGCAGCTGCGCGGTGTGCTCGACGAGGCCACCGGCCGCTGGGGCATCCGCGTCGCGCGGGTCGAGCTGAAGGCGATCGACCCGCCGCCCTCCATTCAGGACTCGATGGAGAAGCAGATGCGCGCCGATCGGGAGAAGCGCGCCATGATCCTCACCGCCGAGGGTCAGCGGGAGTCCGCGATCAAGACGGCGGAAGGTCAGAAGCAGAGCCAGATCCTCGCGGCCGAGGGTTCCAAGCAGGCGGCGATTCTCGCCGCGGAGGCGGAACGACAGTCGCGGATCCTGCGCGCTCAGGGTGAGCGGGCCGCCCGGTATCTGCAGGCGCAGGGCCAGGCGAAGGCGATCGAGAAGGTGTTCGCCGCGATCAAGGCGGGCAAGCCGACTCCGGAGGTGCTGGCCTACCAGTACCTGCAGACCCTGCCGCAGATGGCGCAGGGCGACGCGAACAAGGTGTGGCTCGTGCCCAGCGACTACGGCAAGGCCCTCGAGGGCTTCGCGCGGTCGCTCGGCGCTCCGGGCGACGACGGCGTGTTCCGCTACGAGCCGCCGAAGGAAGAGCCCACTCCGATGCCGTCGCTCGACGACGACGAGGTGTCGAGCTGGTTCGACACCTCCACCGACCCGAAGGTGGCCGAAGCGGTGCGCGAGGCGGAAGCCGTTGCGCGCCAGGAGGTCGGCGGGCCGTTGAGCACGCCGTCGCGTCCGTCGGCGCTGTCGTCGCTGGGTGGCACGCCCAAGCCCGCCGAGCCGGAGCGGGCCGAGCCGGAGCCGCCGCAGCAACAGCAGCTGCCGCCGACCCCGCCGCCTCCGCCCCCGGCACCGCCGGCACCCCCGGCGCCGCCGCAGTCCAACCCGCCGACGCCGCCTTCGGGTGGCCCGTTCGGCGCCGGAATGCAGCAGAGCCCTCCGCAGCAGCCGGGTCCGTTCAACCCGCCGCCGCAGCAGGGTGGTGGACAGCAGTTCCCGCCGCAGAACCCGCCCTATGGCGGTCCGCCGCGGCAGCAGTAGCCGAGCACAACCAGAAGGGCGCCCCCGCGACGATCGCGGGGGCGCCCTTTCGTTGTTGTCAGGGGGAAGCGTCGGCGCTCACAGCTCCCGGGTGACGACGGGCGTCAGGTCGGGGCGCTTGGGCGCGACCGTGTCTCCCGAGGACTCGCCCCGCAGCCGCCTGCGCACCCACGGCAGGGCGTGCTCGCGGGCCCAGTGCAGGTTCTGCGTCCGTTGTTCGCGGGCGCTGAGCACGGCGCGGGGGCCGAGGTCGGCCGATTCCACTGTGTGCTCGACCCCGAGTGCGTCGAGCAGCGCACCGGCGATGAGCGTGTGGCCGTGGACGTTGAGGTGGATGCGGTCGGCCGACCAGAGCCGCCGGTCGCGCAGCCGCCGCATGGCCCACATGTCCACCAGCAGTGTGCCGTGGCGGGCGGCGATGAGCCGCACGTGCTCGTTGTAGATCGCGGTGCGCCCGCGCATCCGCCGGAACAGTGGGTCCTCGACGCCGTCGACGCCGGTGAACAGCACGACGGTGGCGCCGGTCGCGGCCAGCGCGCCCACGGCGGCGTCGTAGCGTTCGGCGAGCGCGTCGATGTCGATCTTCGGGCGCATCAGGTCGTTGCCGCCCGCGTACAGCGTGACCAGATCGGGCTTCAGCTCGAGTGCGGGGTCGAGCTGCTCGTCCAGTACCTGGAGCAGCAGCCTGCCCCTGATCGCCAGGTTGGCGTAGGCCAGGGCGGGGTGGTGGCGGGCGAGCTGTTCGGCGACGCGGTCGGCCCAGCCTCGCACCCCGTTGGGGTAGGCCGGGTCGTCGTCACCGACGCCTTCGCTGAACGAGTCGCCGAGCACCACGAACCGGTCGATCATCCCTCGACTGTAGCCACGCGCCCGCTGTGGTCTGTCACACGCGCTGTCGTTCGCGGTGCTGGGCCACGTGGACCCTGGTCGCGCAGCGCGTCGAGCAGAAGCGGCGGCGGCCGTTGCGGGAGGTGTCCACGTAGACGACCTCGCAGCCCTCGCGGCCGCACACACCCATGCGTGCGGGGTCGTCGCAGAGCAGGTGCGCGATGCCGCCCGCGGTGTAGGCCTGGATGCGGCGCACCCAGTCGTCGTCCTCGCTCGCGTAGTGGATGTGGGGCTGTTTGGCGTCGTGCCGGGAGATGTGGGGGCGGCAGGCGGAGTCGGCGAGCAGGGTGTTCACCAGGTCCACGCGCCTGCCGGTGTCGGGCTCGGCGAACACCTCGCCCAGCCTCGCCGCCCAGCCGGCCACCGCGCCGTGCTGCTCCGCGGTGAGCGAGGTGAGCCGCATGTCCTCGGCCTGGAGCCGCTCGACCAGGTCGTCGGCCGATTCGCGGATCGCGTTGACGACCACGGCGGCGACCCGGGCCGCGGTGCCGCCGTAAGGGTTGAACTCCATTAAGTCATTACATCACGATGGCGGCATGATCGACCAACGGTGCCCGCGCTGCGGGTGGCCCCTCGCTGAACTGCCCGCTCCCGCCGCGTCCACGCACGCGATGTCGCGAGGACAGGTGAGCTACCGGCGCTGTGTCTGCGGCAGCTGGCTGCTCGTACTCAACGGCGAACTGCTCGGCGCGACGCGCGCCCGGTCGTGAGCACCGCCGTGACCGCTCACGCCCTGCGGTGCTCGGCCAGGATCTGCGCGAGGGTGTGGGCGGGGGAGCTGTCGAGCTTGTGGCGGTGCGCGTCGTAGCGGTCCCGCGTGGTGCGGATGTCGGCGTGGCCCAGCAGGTCCTGCACCTTCTGCACGGCGACATCGTGTGAGAGCAGCAGCGTGCCGGTGGTGCGCCGCGCGGTGTGCGGCGAGATCGTCGTCGCCGCGGGCAGTCCGGCGGCGTCGGCGAAGCGGCGCAGCGCCTGCCATACGTCGCGCTGCCGCAACGCCTTCCCGCCTGGTTTGGCCGGGTCGTGCGGATGCGGCGTGGTGGCCAGCAGCGGGCCGCTCAGCCTCTCGGCGGCGACACCGTGGCGGTCGGCCCGCCGGTTGAGGTAGCGCGCGAGCGGGCGCAGCGCGGGCGCGACGACCGGCACGAAGTCACGCTGTCCGCCCTTGCCGGTGTAGCGCAGGATCGTGTGCCCGGAGTCGGTGTCGAGGTCGTCGACCGTGGCCGTGGTGATGCCGGAGACCCGCAGCCCGGTGTAGAAGAGCAGCGCGACGAGCGCGGCGTCGCGCCAGGCCGCCTCGGTGTCCAGCCGTAGCGCGCGGGTCTCCACGTGGTCGAGCAGCGTGGCGGTGGAGCGCTCGTCGAGCGCGGACCTCGGGGACACCTTCGCGCGCTTGGGCCTGGTCACGGCGCCGATGGGGTTGGTGTCGGTGACGTCGTTGGACTGCAGGTAGCGATACCAGCTCGACACGCCGGCCAGGGTGCGGGCCACCGTCGACGGAGCGGCGGGCCGGGCGACACCGTCGCGGCCGGTGACCGTGAGCGACGTCTTCCACGCGTCCACGTCGGCGCGGCGGGCCCGCAGCGGGTCGAGCCCGGTCCGGTGGCACCACGACAGCCACGCCGCGAGGTCGGCGTAGTAGGCGCGGCGCGTGTGCTCGCTCTTGTCGACGCTGAGCCACAACACGGTGACGTGCCGGACCGCGTACCGGTCGGACGGGTCGGCGGGAGGCAATGCGGGCAGCAGCTCCACCGCCTCGGTGACGCTATCCGCGTGCCCCTGGCGCAGGGCGAGCTCGCCGGCTTCGGGCCTGTCGATCATGGTGTAGGCGATTGTGCCCTGTCGCCGGAGAAAAAAGTCGGAAAAGATGTCTCCACCGTGTCGAAACGACGGGGGTCCGTTCGACGCGTGGGTGCGGGCCGGGAGGAACCGGCCGCCGACTACAGGGAGAACACCATGCGTTTCATGATGATCGTCAAGGCCAGCTCCGAGTCCGAGACCGGCGCGATTCCCTCCGAGCAGGATCTCAACGAGATGGGCAAGTACAACGAGGAACTGGTCAAGGCGGGCGTGCTGCTCGACGCCAACGGCCTGCTGGAGAGCGCCAGGGGTGCCCGCGTCCAGTTCACCGGCAAGAACCAGACCACCGTCGTGGACGGGCCGTTCACCGAGACCAAGGAACTGGTCGCCGGCTACTGGATCATCGACGTCAAGTCCAAGGACGAGGCCATCGAGTGGGCCCGCCGCATCCCGTTCCAGGAGGGTGAGGTCGAGGTCCGCAAGGTCGCCGAGGCCGAGGACTTCGGCGAGAGCTACACGCCGGAGATCAAGGAGGCCGAGGACAAGCTGCGCGAACAGCTCGCCGAGCGCCAGCAGTCCTGAGGTTCGCCGGACCGCTTGCCGTCACGCAGCTGTCCTGCTGGGATTGGTGGTTGTGACGGCAGTTGCGGACACCCATCGCGCCATCGACGCCGTCTGGCGAATCGAGTCGGCCAGGCTCATCGCGGGACTGGCCAGGATGCTGCGTGATGTCGGCGCCGCCGAGGAGCTCGCGCAGGACGCGCTCGTGGCGGCACTGGAACAGTGGCCGGAGTCAGGCGTGCCGGACAATCCGGGCGCCTGGCTCATGTCCGTGGCCAAACGCAGGGCCATCGACCAGTTCCGCCGCCAGGAACGCCTCGCGCGCAAGGTGGAGGAGATCGGCAGGGACCTCGAGACACAGGAGGAGCCCGAACCCGAGCTCGACGACATCGGCGACGACCTGCTGCGCCTGGTGTTCACGTCCTGCCACCCGGTGCTCTCCACCGAGGCGCGCGTGGCGCTGACACTGCGGCTGCTCGGCGGGCTCACCACCGACGAGATCGCGCGGGCGTTCCTCGTGTCCGAGTCCACGGTCGCCCAGCGGATCGTGCGAGCGAAGAAGACGCTCGCCACGAAGCGGGTGCCGTTCGAGGTACCGCAGGGCGCGGAGCTGGCCGGCCGGCTGTCGTCGGTGCTCGAGGTCGTCTACCTCATTTTCAACGAGGGCTACTCGGCCACCGCGGGCGGCGACTGGATGCGACCCGAGCTGTGTGCGGAGGCGCTGCGCCTCGCGCGGGTACTGGCACAGCTGGCACCGAAGGAACCCGAGGTGCACGGCCTCGTGGCGCTGCTGGAGATCCAGGCGTCGCGCTCGCGCGCCCGCACCGGCCCCGACGGTGAGCCGGTGCTGCTGCTCGACCAGGACCGGGGCCGGTGGGACTGGCTGCTCATCCGCAGGGGGCTCACGGCGCTCGACCGTGCGTACTCGCTCACCGACTCGCTCGGCCCGTATGTGCTGCAGGCCGCGATCGTCGCGTGCCACGCACGGGCCCGGACGGCACAGGCGACGGACTGGGCCCGCATCGCCGCGCTGTACCTCGCGCTGGGCCGGGTGACCCCGTCGCCGATCGTCGAGCTCAACCGGGCGGTGGCGGTGTCCATGGCCGAGGGCCCCGCCGCGGGGCTCGCGCTGGTCGACCAGCTGAGGGACGTTCCCGCACTCGCGAACTACCACCTGCTGCCGAGCGTGCGCGGTGATCTGCTGGCCAAGCTCGGCAGGCACGCCGAGGCCCGCGACGAGTTCGCCGCCGCGGCCGCGCAGACGCGCAACGAACGGGAGCGACGGCTGCTGCTGGACCGCGCCGAGCGGGCCGCGGCCGCCGGTTAACCGCTGGTTCGGTCCCGGGTGAGCTCCGCCCGCGCCGCCAGCACCGCCAGCCGGACGCGGTTGGTGCTGCCCGTCTTGCTCATCAGGCTCGCGACGTGGGTCTTCACCGTCGTGACCCCGATGTGCAGCCGCTGCGCGATCTCGCCGTTGGACAGTCCGTCGCCGACCAGCCCCAGCACGTCGCGCTCCCGGTCGGTGAGCTCGGTGAGCCGGGGCACCTGCCGGTCGCGGTCGGTCTCGCGCGCGGAGACGGCGGTGCGGACCAGCCGGTTCAGCACCTCACGGCTGAACGGCGAGTCACCCGCGGCCACCCTGCGGACCGCGTCGAGCACCTCCTCGGGGGCGGCGTCCTTGGCGAGGAAGCCGTGCGCGCCCGCGGCCAGCGCGGGGTAGAGGTGCTCGTCGTCGTCGAACGTGGTGAGCACGAGGATGCGCGTGGAGGGCCTGGCGGCGAGGATGCGCGAGGTCGCCGTGATGCCGTCGACCCCGGGCATCCTCAGGTCCATGAGCACGACGTCGGGCAGCGTCTGCTCCACGAGCTGCGTGGCCTGGTGACCGTTGTCGGCCTCGCCGACCACCTCGAGGTCCTCGGTGGTGCCGCACAGCATGCGCAGGCCCGCCCGCACCAGCTGCTGGTCGTCGACGAGCAGAACGCGGATCATCGCACCGTCCCGGTCGCGCCGGTGGGCACCGCGACCGTCAGCTCCCAGCCGGGAGGCTCCGCGCCGGCGCGCATGCTGCCGCCCAGCAGCTCCACGCGCTCGCGGATGCCGACGAGCCCGTGCCCGGAGCCGTCGTGCTGCTCGGGACGGGTGTCGCCACCGTCGTCGCGCACCTCCACCCGCACCTCGTCGCCCAGCGTGCGGACACGCAAACTCGCCCGGGTACCGGTTCCGGCGTGCTTGATCACGTTCGTCAGGCCCTCTTGCACCACTCGCAGGATCGCGAGCCTCCGCATGGCGTCGAGCGCGGAGACCGCGGGATCGATCTCGGCGTCCAGTATCAGGCCCGTCCCTCTGGCGCGTTCGACCGCCGCGGCGAGCGCGCCCGTCAGGCCCTCGGGTTCGGCGAGCGCCGCCCCGGCCTCGTCGGTGACGCTCGCCGGGTCGCGCAGCGTCGTCACCAGGCGTCGCAGGTCGGTCAACGCGGTGCGGGAGGTGGTGTGCACGTCGGTGAGCGCGTGGGCGACCTCGGGTTCCCGGTCACCCAACGCGACCCTGGCGCCGCCGACCCGCATCGCGACCGAGGCCAGGTAGTGGGCCACCAGGTCGTGCAGCTCCCGCGCGATCGCGGTGCGCTCGGCCGCGCGCGCCTCGACCACGGCGTCGCGGCGCGCCCGCTCGGCGTGCATCGCCACCTGCAGCACGGAACGGATGTACACGCCGAGCAGCACCGGCGCCAGGGTCATGAGCGCGATCGTCGGCGGTGTCAGCAGCGGGTCGAAGCCCGGCACCGACACGGCGACCTGTGCCGCCACGTATCCCGCGGCGCCGACCCAGCACGGCCACCCGATCCGGCGCATCATCAGCTCGCCGACGGCCAGAGCCGCGAGCGCGAACAGCAGCGCGGCGGCGACGCCGGCGGGCAGCACCCGGGTCGCCAGCACGAGGAGCGTGGACTGGACGAGGGTGACCGCGAACGGGTACCTTCCGCCCGCGATGGTGACTGACGCCGAGGTCAGTCCCAGGACCCAGTCCGCGACGCTGGGTTCGAGAGGGCGGGAGTACACGGCGAGGTAGCCTGCGGCGCAGACGAGCGGCAGGAACCGGACCGGCGCCCAGACCAGGGTGGGGAACCGCCGCAGAAATCGCGACAACACCGAACGGACCCTAGGGAAGGTCCAGGAGTGGCACCTCCTACCGCGGGAGGAAACGAGCTCGTACTTTCGGCTGCGAGAACGGACCACGCAGCCGAGGGAAAGGCCGCCGCTCACTGCGACCGTGGAGATCATGACCAGCACGAGATCCTGGCGGGGCCTGTCGCTCTTCCTTTCGTCGGCGGTGCGCAACCCACAGCTCGTCGGCGCTGTCGCGCCCAGCTCCCGGGACCTCGGAGAGCAGCTGACGACGATCGTGCCCCGGTACGGCAGCCCGGTGGTGGTGGAGCTGGGGCCCGGAACCGGTGCTGTCAGCCGGGTCATCGACCGGCGCCTGCACGGCAACGGCACCCACCTGGCGGTGGAGATCAACCCGCAGATGGCCGAGCACCTGCGCGCCAGCCACCCGTTCATGTCGGTGGTGTGCGGCGACGCGGCCCAGCTGGACTCCCTGCTCGCCGAGGCGGGCGAACCGCGGGTGCACGCCGTGGTCAGCGGCCTGCCGTGGTCGCTGTTCGACGAGGAGCTCCAGCGGGCCGTGCTGTCCCAGGTGTGCGGTGCGCTGACTCCCGACGGCGGCTTCTCGACCTTCGCCTACCGGCATGCCGCCCGGCTCTCCGGCGCCCGGCGTTTCCGGGCGCTGCTGGACGAGTTCTTCGACGAGGTGATCGTCACCCGCACCGTGTGGCGCAACCTGCCCCCGGCGCTGGTCTACGTGTGCCGCAGGCCCATCGCGCACAGCGACGATGCCTGACCCACTGCCGTGGCTCGCGGGGCTGCCGCAGCCGTTGCTGCTGGTCGTGGCCGCCCTGGTGATCGTCGCCGAGGCCGGACTGCTCGTCGGCGTGGTGCTGCCCGGCGCGAGCGCCGTCATCGGAGTCGGAGTGCTGGCCAGGGAAGGGCTCGCCGAGCCCGCTCTGGCGGCGGGCATCGTCGCCGCGGCGGCGGTGGCCGGAACCCAGTTCGCGTACCTGCGCGGCAGGCAGGGCGCGCTGCCCACCCCGCGCAGGCTGCATGGTCCTCGTGCCAGGGCGATCCGGTTGCTCGAGCGCAGCGGGCCTGCGGCCGTGGCCGTGGCGCAGTGGTTCGCCGTGCTGCGCACGATCACGCCGAGGCTGGCCGGCTACGGCGGAGTGGGCTACCGGCGCTTCGCCGTGGTGAGCGTGCCCGTGTCGGCTCTGTGGGGCGCGACGCTGACCACCCTCGGCTACGCCATGGCCTCGGCGTACGAGTCGCTGGCCCGGTGGTTCGGACTGGGTGCGGTGGCCGTACTCGCCGGTCTCGTACTGGCGGCGTTCGTCGTGCGCAGGGTGTGGTCGCGGCGTCGCTCGGCCGTCTCAGCCGTCGATGAGAACCTGCAGGCCGGGGGCGTAGCGCTCGGCGATCCACTCGGGATCAGCGGTGGCGGCGAGCCCGTCCTGGTCCACGGCCATGACGGCGCCGAGGCCGAGCAGGTGCGCGACGATCAGCTCGGCTCGCAGTCCGGTGTCGGCGCCCGCGAGCCGGTGCTCGACCCGTCGCGTCACCTGGTCACGGAACCGCTCGCGTAGCAGCGCCCGTTCGTCGCCACTGCCCGCGGCGAACACGACGCGCACCAGCAGGTCGCTGCCCTGCTCGCGGCGATATCGCAGCAGGGTGAGCACGAGATGCCTGCCGAGTACCGCGTTCGGCACGGCGAGCAGTGCGTCCGCCGCGCCGGTGAAGTCGGCGACGGTGTCGAACAGGCCCTCCTTGCTGCCGAAGTGCTTGACGATGAGCGAAGCGCTGATCCCGGCCTCGGCGGCGATGTCGCGCAGGGTCACCGCCGCATAGGGCTGGCGGGCGAACGCCTTGCGGGCCGCGCGGAGGATGGCGCCGCGGCCCGAGTCCGCGCCGGTCATCGCGCCTGTCCCGGCGAAAGCGGGAGGCCGGGGCACTCGTCGGCGGCGGCTGCGGTCTCCGTCACCGGCACAGCATGCCCGATCGGCTCCGGCGCATATCCGGTGGACGGGGTTGCGGCGCCGCTGCTAGCGTGCGCCGCGTGTCCAGCCCTGAGGCGTCCAGACTCTAGCCACCGGTGCGCCCGGTGGCTCCCCATGTGCCCGCGTTGACCTTTCGCGCCCTGCTGTGGCGCTGACCTCGACGTCCGCGAGCACCGGGAACACACCGCATCGGACACGTTTCCCTCACCGCGGCAGCCCGCGTTCCTAGCGCTGCCGTGCTCTTGTCGAACCCTCGATGTGGTTGCGGAGTCTTGCTGTGCCTGTTGTCATCCACCTGCTCGGACTGGCGGTGTTCGCCCAGGCGACGTCCGAGTTCATGCTGTCCGGCCTGCTGCCGGACCTCGCCCGGAACCTCGGGGTCTCGGTGCCCGCCGCGGGAGCGCTGACGTCGGTGTTCGCCGTCGGCATGGTCGTCGGCGCGCCGCTGATGGCGATCTTGAGCCTGCGCTGGTCGCGTCGGCGCGCGCTGTTGACGTTCCTGCTCGCGTTCCTCGCGGTACACGTCGTCGGCGCGTTGACCACCAGTTTCGAGGTGCTGCTGGCCACGCGGGTGGCCGGTGCGCTGGCCAACGCCGGGTTCCTCGCGGTGGCGCTGGCGACCGCGACGAGCCTGGTCGAGCCCACCGCCAAGGGCAGGGCGACCTCGGTGCTGCTCGGCGGCGTGACCGTCGCGTGCGTGGCCGGGGTGCCCGCCGGGGCGCTGCTCGGCCAGCTGTGGGGCTGGCGGGCGGCGTTCTGGGCGGTGACGCTCGCGTCGGTGCCCGCGGTGGTCGCGATCCTGCGCTGGGTGCCCGAGCGTGCCGGTGCCACCGGACCGACCAGCGCCTGTCGGGAGCTGCGGGCACTGCGCGGCCCGCGGTTGCTGGTGACGTTGGCGCTCGGAGCGCTGGTCAACGGCGCGACGTTCTGCACGTTCACCTACCTGGCCCCGCTGGTCACCGAGGTCGGTGGCTTCGCACCGGCGTGGGTGCCGGTGCTGTTGGCGCTGTTCGGCGTCGGATCGTTCGCCGGGGTCACGCTCGCCGGGCGGCTGTCCGACACGCACCCCCTGCCGATGCTCTTGGTGGGCGGTGTCGCGCTGGCGCTCGGCTGGGTCGCGTTCGCCCTCCTCGCGGGCAACGCGGTGGCGACGCTGGTGCTTGTTGTGGTGCAGGGGACGTTGTCGTTCGCGGTCGGCTCGACGCTGATCGCCCGGGTGCTCTACGCCGCGCCTGACGCGCCGCTCCTGGGCGGCGGGTTCGCGACGGCGGCGTTCAATGTCGGCGCCGCGGCCGGACCGTGGCTCGGCGGGCTCGTGATCGGCGCGGGGTTCGGATACCGGGCACCGCTCTGGGTGAGCGCGGCGCTGGTGACGGCGGCGCTGGTGTGCGGAGCTCTCGCGTCAAGCCTCCGCACCCGCGAAGCGGTGTAACCCAGATGCGGTGAAGGGCACCTTGAGTGCATTGAACGCACTCAAGGTGCCCTTCACCGCAGTTCGCTGCTCGGGGAGGGGCTGGCGCGCGGGCTCGGGGGCTCATCTGTCGGGTGCTCCGTGATAAGGGGCATTATCACGGAGCCTGTTTCTCAGGTAGTTTCACTGATTCGCGTGTCGTGTTACGAGTTTTAGTAACGCGTGCGCGAAACTAGCGTGGTGACAAATGACCTGGTCAGTGACGTGGACGCCGACAACGACGCGCTCGCGGAAGTGCTGTGCGCGCTCGAGGGATGCGACAACCCGTTGCCTCCGCCCGCGGTGGACGAGAACGGCAGGCGCAAGGGCGGGCGACCCTCGTCGTACTGCTGCAAGGCCCACGCCGACGCGGCGTCGCGACAACGGCGCGCGGCACAGACGGCCGCCGTGCTCGACCCGCTCGCGGAGCTGCGGCAGGCAGCCGAGCTGTTCGGCCCCGTGGCCGCGCCGGTGCTGGACGCCGTGCGGGAGATGACCACCCGCCTCGACGCCGCCGAGCAGGGCGCGATCGCGCAGGTGCAGCGCGCCGAGGAGCAGGCCGCCGCCGCGCGCACCGAGGCGGAGGAGGCGCTCCGGCGCGCCGAGCAGGCCGAACGGGCCCGGGACCGCGCGCTCGCCCAGTCCCGTGACGACCGGGCCGCGCGCACCGACGCCGAGAAAGCAGCCAGGCGCGCCGCCGACGAAGCAGAGCAGGTCCAGCGCGACGCGTGGGCCAGGATCGCCCAGCACGAACGCGCCAGGGGAGCCGCCGAGTCCGCCGCCACGGCCAGCGCGCAGGCCACCGACGAGCTGGCGGTCCAGCTGCGCACCACGCGCCAGCACCTCGACGAGGCGAGGGAGAGCCGCGCCGCCCTCGCCGGCGACCTGCAGCTCGCCCGCGACGAACTGCGTGACCTCGCCGGCGCGCACACGCTGGCCACGGAACGCCTCGACGCGGCGTCCGCGCGCGTGACCGCCGCGGAGACCTCGCTGGAGCACGCCCGACGGGACCTGGCGGACGCCCGCGACGGCGCGGCCGCGCTCCGGACCGACCTGGACGGGACCCGCGACGCGCTCGCCGAGCAGCGTGCGGCCACCGAACGCGCGACCGCCGGGGCACAGGCGGTGGAGCAGTCGCGCGCCGCGGCCGAGGCCCGGCTGGTGGAACTGCGTGACGAGCTCGCCCGGGCCCACGCGCAGATGGATCTGCTGCTGGCCGCGCGCACGGCACCCGAGTCACAACCGGAGCCGGAGTCGCCCACGGAGACGTGACGCTCCTCTGTCACTTGCCAGTTACGTAAGCTTGCGGTTACATATGCGCCGTGACCACGGACGTCTTCGCGGTACTCGCGGATCCCCATCGCCGGAAGGTGCTCGAACTCGTCGCCGCTCGAGAGCGCACGGCGGGGGAGCTGGCAGCGGAGTTCGACGTGAGCAGACCCGCCGTGTCCCGGCACCTGCGTGTGCTCAAGGAGGCGGGCCTGGTCACCTGCCGGCAGGACGCCCAGCGCCGGATCTACCGGCTCGACCCGGGCCCGCTGACCGAGGTCACGGGCTGGATCGAGCGTATGAGCGGCTACTGGGCGGGCCGGTTGAGCGCGCTGGAAGCCCACCTCGACGCGAACCCGGAGGCCCCACGATGACCGGCCCCACGACACCCGGAACGCGAGGCAGTGTCGGCCTCGGGCCCGACGGCGCCTGGCAGATCCGCTTCGAGCGCAGGCTGCGGCACGCGCCGGAGCGGGTCTGGCAGGCACTGGTCGATCCGGCTGAACAGGGCCGCTGGCTGCCCGGCGTGACTATTGAGGCCCGGGTCGGTGGCGCCGCGGTGTACGACTTCGGCGACGAGGGCCGCGCGGAGGGCACCGTGCTCACCGTGGAGCCGCCCTCCGTGCTGGAGCACTCCTGGTCGTGGCCCGGCGAGGAGGACTCGGTGGTGCGGTGGGAGCTGCGCGCCGACGGGACGGAGACGGTGCTCGTGCTGCTGCACCGCCCCGTCCGGCCCGAACCGGCCGTCGACTACCGCCTCGGCTGGCACGTCCTGCTCGACGCGCTCGGCACGCACCTGGCAGGCGGCGAGACGCCCGAACCCGATTACGAGGCGCTCGCCGCGTTGTACGCCTAGTTCCTGTTGTCGTGACGGTCGAACTCGGTGGTGTAGCCGAGCTCGAAGTCCTGCCGGTCGTCGCCACCGTCGTCGGCCACGGTGAGCTGCGTGGTGGCGGGTGCGTAGCCGCTCGCGATGACGGTGTAGTCGCCGACGTCGAGATCGCCGAACCGGTAGGTGCCCTCGGCGTCGGTGAGGGTCACCCCGACGACCTGGCCTCTGGCGTCGAGCAGGGTCACCTGCGCCTCGCCGACCGCCTGCCCGCTGATGCCGGAGCGGATGGTGCCCAGCACCTGGCCCGCGGGGTCGAGCTGGGCATCGCGGGTGAACTGCTCGCCGTCGACCAGGGACACGGGAACGGCCAGCGGCCGGTGGCCCCGCGCGGTCACGGCGAGCGTGTAGCTGCCGCCGACGACGTCGGGGAACTGGTACCAGCCGTCACCGCCGGACAGGCCGGAGCTGAGTACGTCGCCCCGGACGTCGGTGAGCACCACGGTCGCGCCGCCGATCGGCCGGTGTCCCGGCCCGCGGACGTGTCCGCTGACCGTGCCCGCACCGGAGAGCGTCAGGTCGTGGCGGGCCGGGGTGGCCGTGAGCTCGGCGGTCTGGGCCACCGGTTGCAGGTGCTCGGCGGCCGCGATCAGCACGTACCGGCCTGCCTTCGGCGCCGTCACCAGGTAGTTTCCGGCGGCATCGGTGCGCTGGAGATCGACTTGCGCGCCAGAGGCGTCGGTGAGGGTCAGTGACACGCCGGGCAGCGGGTCGCCGCCCGCGGTGACCACGCCGTAGAGTTCGAGCGGAGTGCGCACGACGGGCGCCTCGGGCACTGGCGACATGGGGGCCGGCGCGGGCGTGCTGTCGGTGTTGTCGGTGCTGCCGTCGGTGACGTCGAGGGTGTCCCGCAGTGGCGTCTCCTTGATGAACAGCACCGCGAGCACGGTGACCACCGCGACGATGGCGGCGATGAAGAAGATCGTGCCGGTGCCGTCGCCGTACGCCGCGCGCACGGCCTCCCGCACGGCGGGAGGCAGCGACGCGAGGTCTAGCGACCCGCCGCCCCCGCTGGCGTTGCCGCCACTGACCTCGCTGGCCAGCACCGCGCCGAGCGCCGACACACCCGCCGAGCCGCCCAGCGTGCGGAAGAACGTGACCGTGGCGGTGGCGGAGCCGATGTCGCGCATGCCGACGGTGTTCTGGGCCACCAGCACCAGGTTCTGCATCAGCGCGCCGACACCGATGCCCATCATCGCGAGGTAACAGCCCATGAGCGTGAGGTCGGTGGTGTGGTCGATCGTGCTCAGCAGGCTGAGCGCGGCCACCAGCATCAGCGAGCCGCCGACCAGGAACGGCTTGGTGCGCCCGATGCGCGACACCACCTGCCCGCTGATGGTCGAGGACAGGAAGAGGCCCAGCACCATGGGCAGCGTCATCAGGCCTGCGTGCGTGGGGGAGTAGCCGCGCGCGATCTGGTAGTACTGCCCGAGAAAGACGGCGCCGCCGAACATCGCCGTGCCCACCGCGAGGGTGCCGAGCACGGCCAGCGTGAACGAGCGGTTGCGGAACAGCCGCAGCGGCACCACGGGCTCGCGGACCCTGGTCTCGACCAGCACGGCGAACGCGAGCGCCAGCACCGAGCCGCCGACGAACCAGAGCGTCTCCAGAGACAGCCACGCGAAGTTCTTCCCCGCCAGCGAGATCCAGATGAGCAGCAGGGCGACGCCGCCGACGATCAGCGTCGCGCCGAGCCAGTCGATCTTGACGTCGCGCTTGATCACGGGCAGGTGCAGCGTCCTGCCGAGCACGATGAACGCGAGCACGGCGATCGGCACGCACACCCAGAAACACCAGCGCCAGCCGAGCGCGGAGTCCACGATCACGCCGCCGAGCAGTGGCCCGGACACCGTGGCGACGGCGAAGACCGCGCCGATGTAGCCGGAGTACTTACCTCGGTCGCGGGGCGCGATCATGGCGGCCATGACGGCCTGGATCAGCGCCTGCAGACCGCCCATGCCGATGCCCTGCAGTGCGCGGTAGGCGATGAGCTCGGGCATCGACTGCGCGATGCCGCCGAGCACCGAGCCGACCGTGAAGATCACGATGGCGAGCTGGTACAGCAGCTTCTTGCTGAACAGGTCGGAGAGCTTTCCCCAGATCGGCGTGGTCGCCGTGGAGGTCAGCAGCATCGCCGTGACCACCCAGGTGTACTGGCTCTGGGTGCCATCGAGATCGGCGAGGATCGTGGGCAGCGCGTTGGAGACGATGGTGGAGGAGAGGATCGCCACCAGCAGCGCCAGCAGGAGGCCGGTGAAGGCTTCGAGGATCTGCCGGTGCGTCATCGGTTCGGTGGCGGGGGCGTGCGCGGGCGCGGACGTAGTCGGCTCCTTCTCGCGAGAGAGTTCTGGGATTGCCGACCACGGTAACCGCAGAAACTTGTGTGCTGCAACTACATATCTGCGAGTGAGTCGCGCAGCAGGTCCTCCAGACCATTCAACCCCAGGTCAACGCCGTGACCATGCTCACGAGCGAACTTCTCGGCACCCAGCGCGTCCCGTGCCGTCGCGGATGCCCGGTCCACGTCGTGACGCTCCGCGGGCGGCAGCGGCGCGCCGACGGAGGAGCGGGCGTGCTGTGCCCTGCCCAGTAGCCGAGCGGCGGGCGTGACGTCACCGGCGAGCGCGTCGGCGCAGGCCAGTCCCTCCACCGCGAGTGCGATGGCTCTCGGGTCGCCACCTCGGAGCGCCACGGCCAGCGCGCCCACGTGCTGACGGCGGGCCAGCGCGACGTCGCCCCTCAGCTCGGCGACGAACCCGAGCTCGGCGAGCACCAGGGTGTTGCCCGGTTCGAACTCCACCAGGCGGTTCCACTCGAGCAGCACGCGCAGATGCCGCTCGGCCTCGTCGAGCGCGCCCTCGCGGCGGGCCCCCAGCGCGAGCCCCGTCCTGGCGTACATCTCACCGGGAGCGAACCCCTGCTCCGCGGCCAGCCGCATCGCCTGCTCGTGCAGCTCCCGCGCCTGCCCGGCGTCGCCGCTGAGCAACGCGGTGCGGCCCAGCCACGACAGCTGGTACGACACCTCGGGCCACAGTCCGAGCTCCCGTGCGCGGCGCAAGCTCTCCAGGAACCGGTCCCGCGCGTCGGCGTAGTCGCCGCGGATCTGTGCGAGCGCGCCCAGCGCGAACGCCGACTGCACCAGGCCCCAGCGTTCACCGAGCTCGTGGAACACCGCGGCCGACTCCTCGGCTGCCCGGCGCGACTCGTCGATGACACCCAGCGCGAGCAGTTGCCCCGCGTTGTCGGCCAGCGCCGCCGCCGTGCCCCACCGGTCGCCCAGGGCACGAAAGCCGGCGAGTGCGTCGCGGGTGAGCCGCTGGCCAGGCGAGAGGTCGCCGACCGTGCCCAGCACGTAGCCGAGGAACCACTGGGCCCGGGCCCGGACGGCGGGGTCGGCGATGGCGTCGGCGTCGCCGGCAGCACGCGGATCGGCCCGTTCACCGGCCAGCACCGCCAGGCCCGCCTCCCACACGCGCGCGGCCGCCCGCGCGGACGGATCGGCCTCACCCGGCGCGGCGAGCGCCGCCCGCAGGGAGCGCCGCGCCTCCGCGATGCGCCCGCGCAGGAACCAGTACCAGGTCATGGCGTTGACCAGGCGCAGCGCGTCGTCGGCGCGGCCGAGCCCGACGAGCGTGTCCAGCGCCGCGCGGACGTTCGCGGCCTCGGCGTCGAGCCGTCGCAGCCAGCCCTGCTGCCCGGAACCGCGCAGCAGCGGATCGGCCCGCTCGGCGAGCTCGACGTGGAAACGCGCGTGCCGCAGCCGCACGCGGTCCCGCTCGCCGGCCTCCGCCAGCCGCTCCCGTCCGTAGGCGAGCACCGACTCCAGCAGGCGGTACCGGCGGCCAGCAGCGCCACCGTGGTCGTCGGCGACGACGAGCGAGCGGTCGACGAGCCCGGCCAGCAGATCCAGCACGGCGTCGGGCTCGATGCCCTGCCCGGACGACACCGCCTCCGCCGCGTCGAGGGTGCAGCCTTCGGCGTGCACGGCGAGCCTGCGCAGCACCACCCGCTCGGCGTCGGTGAGCAGCTCCCAGCTCCAGTCGAGCATCGCGCGCAGCGTCCGCTGCCGGGCCGGCGCGTCGCGCGGACCGGACGAGAGCAGCCGGAACCGGTCGCCGAGCCGCGCCAGCAGCTCGTGGACACCGAGTGCCCGCACCCGGGTCGCGGCCAGTTCCAGTGCCAGCGGCAACCCGTCGAGGCTGCGGCAGATCGCCGCGACCGCGGCGACGGTGTCCTCGGTGAGCGCGAAGCCCGGCGCGGTGGCCGCGGCGCGGGCGACGAACAAGCGCACCGCGCTGAACTCCCGCACCGATGCCAGCACCGCTGCCGCCGGGCGCCCCGGCTCCAGGTGCCCGCATGCGGGAATGCCCAGCGGCGGCACCACCCAGAGCACCTCGCCGCCGACCCCGAGCGGACGCTGGCTCGTCGCGAGGACCCGCAACCCCGGCGCGGCCCGCAACAACCGCGAGACCAGGTGGGCGATGGGCTCCACCAGCGGCTCGCAGTTGTCCAGCACCAGGATCAGCTCCCGGTCCCGCACCGCGTCGGCCAGTCGCTCGACCAGCTCGGTTCCCGCGTCCTGGCGGACGCCGAGCGCATCCGCCACCGCCTCGGGCACCCAATGCTCGGGCTCGCTGCGGGGCTCGGCGCAGCCGTGCCGGTCGAGTCCCGCCAGCTCCACGAAGCGCACACCGTCGCGGGTGGACTCCGCGAGCCGCGCCGCGGTCTCCAATGCCAGCCGGGTCTTGCCGACCCCTCCCGGCCCGGTGAGCGTCACCAGCCGCTCCCGCTCGAGCAGCGAGCGGACCTCCCGCACCGCGTCGGCCCTGCCCAGCAGTTCGGTGACCGGCACAGGGAGCTCCCCGCCCTGAGGTAGGGGCGGGGCCAGGTCCAGCGCCGGGTCCTGCCGCAGAATCGCGTGCTGGAGCCCGGCCAGCTCCGGTCCTGGCTCCAGGCCGAGCTCGTCGGCCAGCAGGCGCCGCACCTCGTCGTAGCCGGCGAGCGCCTCGCTCTGCCTGCCCGAGCGGTAGAGCGCGCGCAGCTGCACCGCCCGCAGCCGCTCCCGCAGCGGATGACGCGCCACGAGCGCGCCCAGCTCGCCAGCCAGCGCCGCGTGCTCACCGAGCGCGAGCCGTGCCTCGGCCAGATCCTCCTGCGCGGTGAGCCGGTCCTCGTCGAGACGCCGGCTCACGGGTACCGCGAACGGCTCGTCGGCGAAGTCCGCCAGCACGGGCCCGCGCCACAGCTCCAGTGCCTCGCCCAGCACCGCGGCCCGGCTCGCTGGGTCCTCGCTCGCCCGCGCCCGCGCGGTGAGCTCGCGAAAGCGCCGCAGGTCCACCGCCTCGGCCGCCACGTCGAGCCGGTAGCCCGCCGCGTCCCACACGACGAGCGTCCTGCCGCCAGGCTCCGCGGCCTCCAGCGTGCGGCGCAGCTGCGAGACCTTGGTCTGCACCGTGTTGCCCGGGTTACCGGGAGGCCGCTCGCCCCAGAGCTGCTCCACCAGCCGGTCCACCGAGACCGGCCGTCCCTCGTGGACGAGCAACACCGCCAGCAGTGCCCGCACCTTCGCCTCGGGCACCCGCACGGCATCGCCGCCGGAGGTCCACACCGCCAGCGGTCCCAGCACGCCGAATCGCACGAACGGACACTATCGGCGCCCACCGACGATCCGGCCGTGCGCGAAACCGCAGTGGTTCGTGCGCGGCTCCCGGCACCGTGACGTCATGACCGCATCACACGACGACAGACCCCCGGTGACCGTGCTCGGTCTCGGAGCGATGGGCACCGCGCTCGCCCGTGCCCTGCTCGGCGCGGGGCACCCGGTGACCGCGTGGAACCGCACGGCGGCCAAGGCCGAACCCCTCGTGGAACTGGGCGCGGCCCGCGCGGCCACCCCCGGCGAGGCGATCGCGGCCGGCAGGCTCGTGTTCGCGTGCCTGCTGGACTACGCCTCCGTGCACGACGTCCTCGACGACCACGCCGACGCCCTGCGCGGCCGCGTGCTCGTCAACCTCACCAACGGCACCCCGGTACAGGCCAGGACGTTCTCCGAGTGGGCGGCGTGCCACGGCGCCGACTATCTCGGCGGCGGCATCATGGCCGTGCCGCCCCAGATCGGCACCCCGGACGCCTTCGTCCTCTACAGCGGCTCCCGCTCCGCGTTCGAGACCTCCCGCGGCGCGCTCGACACCTTCGGCGAGAGCCACTACCTCGGCGGCGCCCCCGGTCTGGCCGCGCTGCAGGACATCGCTCTGCTCAGCGGCATGTACGGCATGTTCACGGGCATCATCCACGCGCTCGCGCTCGTCCGTTCCGAGGGCACGCCGCTCACGGAGTTCGTCCCGCGCCTCGACCGCTGGCTCAGCTCGATGAGCGGCTGGGCACACGCGGCCGCACACCAGATCGACGCGGGGGACTACGCCTCCGACGTCCCCTCGAACCTCGGCATGCAGGCGGCCGGCTTCGTCAACCTCACCCGCGCGGCCCAGGAACAGGGCGTCAGCCCGGAGCTGCTCGAACCCCTCGGAGCACTACTGCGACGCAGGGCGGCCGACGGGCATGGCCACGAGGACATCACCGGAATCATCGAACTCCTCCAGAAGGGAACCCCCGCATGACCGACGTGACCCTGATCGGGCTCGGCCCGATGGGCCAGGCCATGATCCGCACCTTCCTCGCGCACGGGCACACCGTCACCGTGTGGAACCGCACCGCGAGCCGCGCCGACGAGGTCGTCGCCGCCGGAGCCGTACGCGCCGCCTCACCGGCCGACGCGCTCGCGGCGAGCGAGCTGGTGATCCTGAGCCTCACCGACTACCAGGCGATGTACGACATCCTCGGCGGTGTCACGAGCGCGCTCGCGGGCAAGGTCGTGGTGAACCTCAGCTCCGACACCCCCTCCAGGACCCGCGAGGCCGACGCCTGGCTGGCCGGGCACGGGGCGACTCTGGTGGTGGGCGGGGTGATGGTGCCCGCCCCGATGGTCGGCACCGAGCACTCCTACGTGTTCTACAGCGGACCGAAGGAGACGTTCCTGGCCCACGAGCCGGTGCTGCGGCTGCTGGGCAGGCCCGAGTACCGCGGCGAGGACCCGATCCTCGCGCAGCTGTACTACCAGGCCCAGCTGACGCTGTTCCTGACGTCGCTGTCGGCCTACCTGCAGGCAGCCGCGCTGCTGCGGGCCGAGGGTGTGCCGGTCGGCGAGTTCCTGCCGTTCGCGGTGGACATGTACGACACGTTCTCGCCGTTCCTGGCGGGCACGGCCGAGGAACTGGAGTCGCGCACCTACCCGGGCGAGCTGAGCACGGCGACGATGATGGGCGCCACCGCCGACCACATCGTCGCGGCCAACCGCGAGGCCGGGGTCGACGTCGCCCTGCCGGAGGCGGTCAAGTCGCTCTACGACCGCGCGATCGCCGCCGGGCACGGCTCGGGCAACTGGACGAGCCTGTGGGAGGTCATCAGGGCCCGGGACTGAACGCGCGCACGACCGCCTCGACGACGCCGTCCGCGAACGCGTCGTCGAGCGGTCCGCCGCGCATCAGCCAGCGCTCGAACACGGGGGAGTTGAGCAGGCTGAGCACCAGGTCGAGGTCGGCGTCGGGGGAGAGCTGCCCTGCCTCCTGCGCGCTGCGCAGCCGCGCCTTCTTGGCCTCGTCCATCGGGGTCGCCATGCTGCGCTGGTAGAGCGCCGCCAGTTCGGGATCGGTGGCGATCTCGACGGTCAGCGCGCGGATGGGCGCCTCGAACGCGGCGTCGGCGAACTCGGCGACGGTCGCCCGCAGCACCTGTTTGAGATCGGTCTCCAGGTCGCCGGTGTCGGGCAGCACGACGGCATCGTCGACGGGACCGCTGAGGTCCAGGATCGAGTCGAACACGACGGCGCCCTTGGACGACCACCAGCGGTAGATCGTCTGTTTGCCCACGCCGGCCCGCGCGGCGATGGCCTCGATGCTCACCTTGGCGTAGCCGGTCTCGGCGATGAGTTCCCTGGTGGCGGTGAGGATCGCCTGCCGGGACTTCTCGTTGCGACGGGACGCGTCGGGGCGCTTCGCGGAGGTCATCCCCGGACTATAGGCGAAACGAGACGGACCGTCTTGACACGGGACGGGTGTGTCCGCACACTGGGCGAGCACACGAAACGGACCGTCTCGTCTAGGCGGGACGGGAGAGGGGGTGACGCGCATGACCGCGAACACCGCACCGCGCGTCTGGTTCATCACGGGCGCCTCACGCGGGCTGGGACGCGCCTTCGCCGAGGCGGCACTGGCCGAGGGGGACCGGGTCATCGGCACGGCCCGCGACGTCTCGGCCCTCGACGACCTGGTGGCCGAGTACGAGGGCAGCCTCGTCACGCTCTCGCTCGACGTCACCGACCGCACCGCGGTGATCGCCACCGTCGGCAAAGCCGCCGCCACCTTCGGCAGGCTCGACATCGTGGTGAACAACGCGGGGCAGCTGCTGTTCGGCATGCTCGAGGAGTCCACCGAGAAGCAGGTGCGCGACCACTTCGACACCAACGTCTTCGGTGCACTCTGGGTCTCGCAGGCGGTCATCCCGCACCTGCGCGCGCAGGGATCGGGCCACATCCTGCAGGTGACCTCAATGGGATCCACCGGCGGATTCGCCTCGGTCGGCGTCTACGGAGCGGGCAAGGCGGCACTCGACGCACTGAGCGAGGCACTCGCGATGGAGGTCGAGTCCTTCGGCATCACGGTCACGATCCTGCAGCCGGGCAGCTTCGCCACCGACCTGTTCACCCGGGGCACCACCGCCTCCGAACCGAACGAGGCGTACGCGGCACTGCGCGCGGAGCTCGCCGAACTCTGGGCCGAGTCCAACGATCCCGACCCGCGCGAGGCCGCACCCGTGGTGCTCGAGGTGACGCGCATGGCCGAACCACCGAAGCGCCTGATCCTCGGCAGCAGGTCCTACGACCTGGTCGTTCAGGATCTGCTCACCCGGGTCGGCGAGCACCGGCGATGGGAGGAACTCAGCGGCCGCGCCGGGACGACGTGAGCGCGGTGTGAGCGCGGTGTCGGCGCTACGTCGGCAGCAGCTCCGTGACGAGCTGGGAGAGCTGCCGGATGTTGCGGCACTCGTGCATCGGTACCAGCTCGGCGTAGCGCAACGCCGCCGAGTCGCCGGTGCCCCAGAAGCGCTCGGCCTCCGGGTTGAGCCAGTAGACGTGCCGCGCGCGGTCGGCGATTCGGCGTAGCGCCTCGAGGTTGGGGTCGCCGAAGTTAGTGCGGCCGTCACCCAGGACCAGCACGCTCGTGCGCGGTCCGAGCACGTCCTCCCACCCTTCGACGAAGCTGCCGAGCGACTCGCCGTAGTCGCTGCTCATGCCCCACCTGGTGACACGGGCCTGCGACAGGATCCGCGCCGCGAGCCCTTCCGGCTCGTCGCGGCCCGCGCTCACCAGGTGCGTGATCTCGTCGGTCAGCCCGACGAAGGCGAAGCTGCGGATCTTGCTGAACTGGTCACTCAGCGCCTGCGTCAGCAGCAGCGTGAACTGTGCGAACCCGGCGACCGAGCCGGACATGTCGCACAACACCACCAGCTCCGGCCTGCCAGGACGCCGGTTGCGCAGCGCCGGCCGCATCGGGACACCGCCGGTGCCCAGCGACCGGCGCAACGTCCGGCGCAGGTCGATCTGCCCGCGCCGCGCCTTCTTCCTGCGGGACGAGAGCCGCGTCGCGAGCTTGCGCGACAGCGGCTGGACCGTGCGCCGCATCGCCGTGAACTGCTCGCTCGTGGCACTGGTGAACGTCACCAGCTCCGTCTGCGGCGCCACGGCGTGCGAGGCGATGCGCTCACGCCCGCGCAGCTCCGCCGTTCGCCTCCGCGCCTCGGCCTGGACCCGCTCGCGAAACCCGGCGATGCGGGACCGGGCCTGCCGCTCCGCGAGCGCCTCGCCGAGCGGACCGTCCTCCGGGCGGGCGGTGCGCATCGCCGCGAGCACCCGCGCCAGCAGCGCCTCGGGGCGGACCTCGCCCAACGTCTGGTAGGCCGACCAGCCACTGAGCCGCGACCCGGACCCCGACGCGCCAGTGTCGCCGGCACCACCACTGCCACCGTTCCCGGCGTTGCCGTACCGGCCGAACGCCTCGACCCCCGACGCCGCGAGCGCCCGCAACCGGGCCTCGTCGCCCTCGGCCAGCGCGGCCACCAGTGCGTCCCGCAGTTCGAACACATCGGAAGGTGGCTCGCCCGCCGACTCGACGGAGCCCACAGCGACCGGGAAGTAGAGGTCGAACACGGCATCGAACACCCCGCGCTGTCCCGAGCGCCGCAGCACGGTCGACGCCAGTGCCTCGCGCAGCTGGTCCCGGTCGGCGAGCCCGAGCACGTCCACCGCCGCCGCGGCGTCCACCGTCTCGCCGGGACCCACCGGGATGCCGCGTTCCCGCAGCGCTCCGACGAAGTCGACGAGCCTGCCGGGCAACGCCTCGGTGGTCATGGCGACGCGGGGTCGAGCAGCCGGTCCAGCCGCAGCTCGGCCGCGGCCCTGCGATGGTCGGCCTGGTACTTGAGGATCACGCCGAGGCTGCTCTGCACCACCTGCTCGTCGAGGCGATCCGCGCCCAGGGCGAGCAGCGTGCGCGCCCAGTCGATGGACTCCGCGATCGAGGGCGCCTTGCGCAGGTCCAGCTCCCGCAGCGCGCCCACGACGCACACGAGCGAGTCGGCCAGCGTGGCGTCGAGCCCGGGCACCTGCAACGTCACGATGTCCCGTTCGAGCTCGGGCGTCGGGAAGTCCAGGTGCAGGAACAGGCAGCGCCGCTTCAGCGCTTCGGAGAGCTCTCTGGTGGCGTTCGAGGTGAGCAGAACGAACGGCCTGCGCGCCGCCGTGATCGTGCCCAGTTCGGGCACGGTCACCTGGAAGTCCCCGAGCACCTCCAGCAGCAGACCCTCCATCTCGACGTCGGACTTGTCCGTCTCGTCGATCAGCAGCACGGTGGGATCGGGGTTGCGGATCGCGGTGAGCAGGGGACGGGGGAGCAGGAACTCCTCGCTGAAGACGTGGTCGCGCGTCTCCTGCCACTGCTCGTCGCGCGCGGCGGTGATACGCAGCAGCTGCTTGGCGTGGTTCCACTCGTAGAGCGCCCTGGACTCGTCGATGCCCTCGTAGCACTGCAGCCGCACCAGCTCACTGCCCGTGGCGCTCGCGAGTGCTCTGGCCAGCTCGGTCTTGCCGACACCCGCGGGACCCTCGACCAGCAGCGGCTTGCCGAGCCGGTCGGCGAGGAACACCGTGGTCGCCACGGCGGTCGAGGCCAGATAGCCTGCCCCGGCCAGTCGCTCGACCACCTCGTCGACCGAGCCGAACAGCGGTTCCTGCACAAATCCTCCCCGCGTCGAGCCGATCGGGACATTGTCGGCTCGCGGGGTCACCACCGCGCCGGGTCGTGGCTCAGGTCACGTCAGCCGCCGACGCCGACCGCCTTGCCGACGGTGGCGGGGTCGTCGAGTGCGTCGAGCATCGCGTGCGCGAGGTCGGCGCGGGAGATCGAGTGCCTGCGTGCCAGGTTGGCGCCGAGCTCGCGCACGTAGGCGCCCGTGAGCGGACCGTCGGTCAGCCGCGGAGGACGCAACGCGGTCCAGTCGGCGTCGCTGCGCGCGAGCTCGGCCTCCATGCGGGCGAGGTCGGCGTAGACATCTTTCAACGCCGTCAGCAGCGCTCGCCGCATGGCGCGGAAGACCACGCTCTCGCCGGGTGCGACGGGGCCGACCGGATTGGCGCTGATCACCACGATGCGCCGGATCCGCTCCGCCGACATCGCCGACAGGATCGCGGCGGTCGCGGCCGAGGCGATGCCCGCGGTCTTGTTGCCGGCCGCGCCCAGCGCGGACAGCACGGCGTCGCGGCCCGCGACCAGCGGGCGCAGTGGCCCGGGATCGGTGACGCCCGCGACGGCGACCTCCAGCGACGCGTGGGTGAGTGGCAGTCGAGCGGGATCACGGACCACCGCTGTCACCTGGTGTCCCGCGTCGAGCGCCTGCCGCACGAGGTGTGCGCCGGTGCCGCCGGTGGCGCCGAAGACGGTCAGCCTCATGGTCGTCTCCCTAGGTTGGTGAGTGCTCACTCACCACGGTACCGAAAGAAAGCGCTCGGAAGGTGAGCTGCTTGCCGCCGACCATTGAAGAACAGCGTCGGCAGAACGAGAGGACGAACGATGTTGCGTGGATTCACCACCATCACCTACTTCGTGGACGACGTCCGCGCGGCCCGGCGGTGGTACGCCGACATGCTCGGGGTCGAGCCGTACTTCGAGCGGCCCGATCCGGACGATCCGGCCTATGTCGAGTTCCGGGTGGGCGACTACCAGCATGAACTCGGCCTCATCGACAGCCGCTACGCCCCGCACGACACCGCCACCGGCCCGGCGGGCGCCGTCCAGTACTGGCACGTCGACGACGTGCGCGCGAGCTACGCCCGCCTGCTGTCGCTGGGGGCGCGGGAGCACGAGGCGCCCGTCGACCGGGAGGCGGGCTGGGTCACGGCGTCGGTCGTCGACCCGTTCGGAAACATCGTGGGGCTCATGTACAGCCCGCACTATCTCGAGGTGCTGGGCCGCTGACCGACCACGACGGACGTGTCGTCGCAGGTCAGCACCTTCGACTCCAGTCCCGCGGCGGCGAACGCGTCGACCGCGAGGCTCGCCTGGTCGTCGCTCGTCTCGATCAGGAGGCTGCCACCGGGCGCGAGCCAGTCCGGCGCTTCGCGGGCGACGCGGCGGAGCACGTCGAGCCCGTCGGCACCACCGTCCAGCGCGACCCTCGGCTCGTGCTCCCTGGCCTCCGTGGGCAGGAAGTCGACGGCGCGAGCGGGCACGTACGGCACGTTCGCCACCAGCACGTCGATCATCGAGCGCAGGGGAGAGGGGAGTGGCGCGAACAGATCACCGGAGTACACGGAGGCACCGGCGGGCAGGTTGCGGCGCGCGCAGCGCACCGCGGCCGGGTCGACGTCGGAGGCGACGAGCGTGACCGGCGAGACGGCGTCGGCCACGACGGCGCCCACAGCGCCGGAACCACAACACAGGTCGAGCACGACCGCACCGGGCCGGGTGAGCGCGATCGCCTGGCGGGCGAGGAACTCGGTGCGCCGGCGGGGGACGAACACGCCGGGCTCCAGCACGATGCGCCGACCGAGGAACTCGGCCCAGCCGACGACGTGTTCGAGAGGTTCGCCGTCGGCCCGTCGGCGCACCAGCGTGGCGAGTTCGCCGGCCGTGCTCGCCGCATCGGTCAGCAGCCGCGCCTCGTCCTCGGCGAACACGCACCCGGCGGCCCGCAGCGCGGACACGACGTCGGCGTACGAGTACTCGGGGAAAGCTGACACCACGACCCGAACCTAGCTCAGGAGCGCCCCGTGATCACAGTTCTGGCTACGCTGTCGCGGTGTCAGCCAAGACGCGGTGGGCGATCGTCGTGCGACTCCGGAACGGTGAGCGGCTCTACTGGAGGTCGTCACTGGAGGTCGTCCGGAGACCGGCCTGACGGGCAGGATCAGTGGAGTCCGAGCGCCGACCAGGCCACTCCGTTCACCAGCCAGTCCGAGGCTGCGAGTGTCGCGGAGACCTTCGAACTGAATCAGCATGGCGAAGGAGTACCTAGTCGGAAAGCTCAGGGGACCGAACGGGAGGGGCCAGAGTGAGCTCCCGATCAACTACTTAACATAATGTAGCTTATCGGCATTGGATGACGACCTGGGAGGGGAGCCGGATCGCGGCTCTGATTCCTGCCACTCACGGAGTTTCACCCCGCCGCCTCACGTACTCGCACTGGACCCGTCGTCCGCCGATCCGCCCTGACTCCTCAAGCCTGCGGCGCGATGGACCGCCGGGCCGCCTTCCGGCGTCACGAGGCGTGCTGACGACGAGATCCCGTCCTCTGAGTACTCCACGGGATCCATCTAATACGTCACCGTGACGTATTAGGCGAGACGGGCTGGATGCTGGATCACCGGAGCTGTTCGAGCTCACGGGCGGCCTGGGCGAGTTCCGTGGCCATCTGGCGGAGCTCGCCCGGCGAGGCGCCGTCCTCGGCCGCCGTCGCGACATCCTCCGCGGCGCACCGGAGCTGGAACAACCGGTCCTGCAACGTGGCGATCTCGGTGTCGGACAGTACGACGGCGTCTTCGGGAAGGCCGGTGCGCTGCACGGCGGTCCGGCGTTCGTACGCCCGCTGCCGGCAGGACTGGCCGCAGTACCGGCGCCTGCGCCCCACGGACCCGCTCTGCTCGAGGCGGCGCCCGCACCAGCCGCAGTGTCGTGGGACCGGTGTCCGCAGCTGCTGCAATTCGTCACGTGACGCAACAGCGGGTCCTGCCAGTTCGCTCACCCGGCCGACCCTAGCTCGCCACCCGTTGCTCATGACGAGGCCACGCCGGAGCGGCACACTTGAGACGTGCCGACCATCCCGCACCCGTATCTCGCCGACCCGCTCCCCCGGGCTTTCGCCCACCGCGGGTGGCATCTGGACGACATGTCCGATCTGGAGAACTCCCTGCCCGCCTTCCAGCGAGCGGACGCGGAGGGCTACCGGTATCTGGAGACCGACGTGCATGCCACCGCGGACGGCGTCGTCGTCGTGCACCACGACGCGCGACTCGACCGCACCACCGACGCTACGGGCCCGATCGCCCACCAGAGCTGGCAGACCGTGAGCCGGGCGAAGATCGGCGGAAAGGTCGCCATCTCGCGGCTCGAGGACATCCTTGAAGAACTACCGGGCGCGTTTTTCAACGTGGACATCAAGTCCAGTGCTGCCGTGGAGCCGTTCGTGCGCGTGATCCAGCGCCTGGACGCCTTCGACCGGGTGGCCGCGGCCGCGTTCTCCGACGCGCGCCTCGCCCGGCTGCGCAAGCTGGCCGGGCCGAGGCTGCTCACCTCACTGGGCCCGCGCTCGGCCGCCGTGCTGTGGGCCAACGGCTGGGTCCCGTTCCTGCGGCTCGGTTTCCTGAGCAGCGGACTGATGGCCCAGGTTCCCGCCCGGCGAGGGCGAATGACCATTGTGGACAAGGCCTTCCTGAGGGCGGCCCGCAACGCCGGCGTCGAGGTGCACACGTGGACGATCAACGACCCGCAGCACATGCGGGCGCTCCTGGACCTCGGCGTGGACGGCATCGTCACCGACCGGCCGGACCTGTTG
The DNA here is from genome assembly GCF_016595675.1 of Prauserella cavernicola. GTDB lineage: Bacteria > Actinomycetota > Actinomycetes > Mycobacteriales > Pseudonocardiaceae > Prauserella_A > Prauserella_A cavernicola. Next base: position 432,871 of record NZ_JAENJH010000001.1, read on the forward strand.
CGCGAGGTGCTGATCGAGCGCGGCGCCTGGCCGTCGGGAGGCGCGAACGGCGCCGCCTAGCGCGGGGCCTTGCCGTTCCACGCCGCGTTCCACGTCTTCGGCCCGAGCCGTCCGGAGTCGTTGATCCCGTTGGCGCGCTGCAGGTCGAGCACCGCCCTGCGGGTCTTGTCGTAGTAGCAGCCGGTGCCCTCGAAGCCGTAGCCGAAGGCGTTCATCCGCAGCTGGAACGTGCGCAGCTCGGGCGCACAGTCACCGTAGGCGTAGACCACTCCGGGCCACGTCGGCTTGATGGGCTTCGCCGGCTTGGCGGGTGTGGCGCCGCCGCCGCTGATGTAGGCGGACTCGGAGTAGCTCGGCTTGACCTTGCTGCGTGCGTCGCGGTCGTTGGAGAGGCCGAGCATGCCCGCGCACTCCCAGGGCTGCCAGCCGCGCATACGGTAGAGGTAGAGAGCCCGGTTGTCCTGCTCCGCGCGCGTCGCCTGGTCGGGCCTGCCCGCGCCGCCGACGCTGTGCCAGGTCGGCAGGTCGAACTGGTAGGCGCCGTAGTACCCGTTGCCGGTGTTCACGGTGTAGCGGTTGGTCGACTCGCACATCCGGAGCTTGGCCCACGCGTCCGCGGACGGGTCGGCTCCGGCCGTCCCGCTGAGCGCCACGGGCAGACCCAGAGCGACGGCCGCGATGAGGAGAAAGCGCACGACCAGCCGCTTTGCGAAACCGGCCCGGGGTTCGTTCATGTCTGCACAGTAAGCAAATCGGACAATGCATCACAAGAGTCACAGCAGAAACACCAGCCTCTCGTAACACAGTCGGGGGATACGATCATCATCACGCCGCCAGCCCGGCCGCCGTCGTGGTACGCGCGGGCAGTAATCTCCGCCCACCCGTTGATCCACAGCGCAGGGAGTCCCGCATGACCACCACTCCGCAGGGCCCGGCGCCCGCGGCCGACGCGCGGGAGCGCAAGCGGGAACAGCGCGGCTGGTACTTCTACGACTGGGCGAACTCGTCGTTCTACACGTCGGTGATCACCGTGTTCGGCGCGCTCTACATGAGCTCGGTCGCCGCAGAGGACGCCAAGTCCGACCTCGTCCGCAACGGCCCCACTCCGTGCGTCGACGCCCAGGGCGTCGACAACAACCTCCAGAACTGCGACATCTCGCTGTTCGGGCTCGTGTTCCCCGCCGGCTCGCTGTGGGGCTACCTGCTGTCGGTGGCCACGATCATCCAGGTGCTGGTGCTGCCCATCACCGGGGCGATCGCCGACCGCAGCCAGTACAAGAAGCGCATCCTCGGCGGCTTCGCGTTCCTCGGCTCCGCGGCGTCGGCCCTGCTGTTCTTCGTGTCGGGCGACCGCTGGGAGCTCGGCGTCGTCCTCTACATCATCGGCAGCATCGGCTACGGCGCCTCGATCGTCACCTACTACTCGTTCCTGCCCGACATCGCGACGCCCGACGAACGCGACGCGGTGTCGGCGCGCGGCTGGGCGTTCGGCTACCTCGGTGGCGGGCTCGCGCTCGCGATCCAGCTGGCGTTCTACCTGAGCCACGAGTCGTTCGGGATCGACCAGTCGATGGCCGTGCGGATCTGCTTCCTGAGCTCGGGCCTGTGGTGGGCGCTGTTCACGATCATCCCGCTGCGCAGGCTGAAGGAGCGCCAGCCGCCCCACGGTGCCGAGCACGGCGTCGGCGTGGTCCGGGCCGGGTTCACCGAGCTGCGCACCACGGTCCGGGCGGCGAGGGCCTTCCCGCTCACGCTGGCGTTCCTCGGTGCGTACCTGATTTACACCGACGGCATCTCCACGGTCGTCGCGGTCTCGGCGCAGTACGGCACGGAGGAGCTGCGGTTCAGCGACGAGGTCCTCATCGCCACGATCCTGGTGATTCAGTTCGTCGCCTACTTCGGGGGCATCGCGCACGGGCTCGTCGCCCGCAGGATCGGGGCGAAGAAGACGATCCTCGGCAGCCTCGTCGTGTGGATCGTGGTGATCACGGGGGCCTACTTCGTCGAGGCCGGTCAGGAGATGCAGTTCTACGCCGTGGCCGTGGGCATCGGGCTCGTGCTCGGTGGCACCAACGCGCTGTCGCGCTCGCTGTACAGCCAGATGATCCCCGCCGGCAAGGAAGCCCAGTACTACTCGCTCTACGAGATCGGCGAACGCGGCACCTCGTGGCTCGGCCCGCTGCTGTTCGCCGGTGTCGGGCAGGCCACCGGCTCGTTCCGGTACGCGATCATCGCGCTGGTGATCTTCTTCGTCGTCGGGTTCATCCTCGTCGCGCTGGTGCCTGTGAGAAGGGCCATCGCCGCGGCGGGAAACCGGGAGCCTGCCGTGCTGTAGGGGTGGTGGCCGCTAGGGTCGCTCGACGTGACCGCCGTGGAGAACCCCGATCCCGATCCGACCGACGCGCTCTCCTCAGCTCCGGCGTGGGGCGCGCGCAGAGAGCTGCCGATCGCGGGCAAGGTGAAGTTCTGCTACGGCCCGATGGACTGTGGCAAGTCCACGCTGGCGCTGCAGATCGACCACAACCTGGCCAGGCAGGGACGGCAGGGGTTGCTGCTGGTGCGCCACGACCGTTCGGGCACGCCGCAGATCACCAGCCGCATCGGGATCACACGCACGGCCGTCGAACTGGACCCCGGCACCGACGTCCGCGTCCTCGTGCGGGACTCGTGGGCGGCAGGGCGGCACGTGGACTACCTGATCGTCGACGAGGCGCAGTTCCTCTCCCCCACCCAGGTCGAACAGCTGGGTGAGCTGGCCGACGACGCACACGTCGACGTGTACTGCTTCGGCATCGCGACCGACTTCCGCAGCGAGCTCTTCCCCGGTGCGCGCAGGCTGTTCGAGCTGGCGGACGAGCTCCAGCCGGTGCAGGTCGAGGTGCTGTGCTGGTGCGGGCTGCCCGGCCGGTTCAACGCGCGCGTGCGGGACGGACGGGTGCTGCGCGAGGGTGACACGGTCTTCGTCGCCGACACCGAGGAGGTGTCGGAGTCAGCCGCAGAGGTGAATTCGGCACCGACACGCGCGCAGCCCGAAACAACTACAGTCCGTTACCAGGTACTTTGTCGTCGCCACTATCGCCGCGGCGACTTGGGGCCAACCGTGTCTCATCAGGGACAACTACGGTTGACCTGAGTGGTTGGACACCTAGCCCAAGTGGGGGATATCCCCAAGAAGAGAGGCATTTGCGCGTCATGCGGAGACGGTAGGCGTCTCCCACTAGAGAAAGCTGTTCCCGAGGGTGACACAGCTCATCGTGAGTAACGACATGGTCGGTTGGGAATTCAACCAACCTGTGCTTCGTTGCAGTCTGTGAGCACCACCCTGGCTCCCCGGGCTGGGGAGCCGACTGAAAGGACCCACTCATGGCCGACCGTGTTCTCCGTGGAAGCCGGTTGGGAGCGGTCAGTTACGAAACCGACCGCAATCACGACCTCGCCCCCCGGCGCACCGTGCGTTACTCGTGCCCGAAGAACCACGAGTTCGAAGTGCCGTTCTCGGACGACGCCGAGATCCCTTCCGTGTGGGAATGCCGCTTGCACGGCAGTGAGTCGGAGATCGTGGATGGTGGGCAGCCCGAGCCCAAGGAGACCAAGCCTCCGCGCACCCACTGGGACATGCTGCTCGAACGCCGCTCCATCCCCGAGCTCGAAGAGCTGCTCAACGAGCGCCTCGCCGAGCTGAAGGGTCGACGGGGCACCCGGGCGTAGCCACCGGCCACGCACCGCTCCCACCCAGCACAGAGCCCCCGCGACCTCCCGCCGCGGGGGCTCTGTCGTGTCCGGGTTCGCCCGGCGTCAGCGGCCGAGCAGGCGGCGCAGCTGGCCCAGCCGCCGCTGCAGGCCCCACTGGGCGACCTTGAGCGCGGCCTCCCCCATGATCGCGCCGCTCATCTTCGACTCGCCCACCTCGCGGTCGGTGAAGGTGATGGGGACCTCGACCACCTCGAAGCCCTGCTGCACGGTGCGCCACGTGAGGTCGATCTGGAAGCAGTAGCCCGTGGAGGCGACGTCGTCGAGTGCGAGCTTTTCGAGCACCTCCCGGCGGTAGGCCCGGAATCCGGCGGTGTTGTCGTTGACGCCCATGCCGATCGCGAACCGCGAGTAGAGGTTGGCGCCGCGGGAGATGAACTGCCTGGACAGCGGCCAGTTGACCACCGCACCGCCCGCCACGTAGCGCGAGCCGATCACCAGGTCGGCGCCTTCGAGCGCATCGAGGATGCGGGGCAGGTCCTCGGGCGCGTGAGAACCGTCGGCGTCCATCTCGACGAGCGTGCGGTAGTCGCGGCCGAGGCCCCAGCGGAACCCGGCGATGTAGGCGGCGCCGAGGCCGGCCTTCTCGGTGCGGTGCAGGACGTGGATGCGCTCGTCGGCGGTGGCCAGCTTGTCGGCGATCTCGCCGGTGCCGTCGGGGCTACCGTCGTCCACCACCAGCACGTGTACCTGGGGCAGCGTGGCGTGCAGCCGCTCCAGGAGGGGCGTGAGGTTCTCCCGCTCGTTGTAGGTCGGGATGATCACCAGCACGGGGTCGATCTCCTCCCTGTGCTGTGTGCCCTCCGCCATGCTTCTCCCCTTATCTAGTGCCTGTGGTCCGCGTTCGCGCGGCGCGTGCGCAACCGGAGCACGAACCCGGTGCCCACCGCGACGAGTGCGGCCCCGACCAGCACGTACTCGGTCCACGCACCGAGTCGATCCGACAGCGTAGTCTGCGTCCGCAGCGGCACGTCGGCCACCAGTGACCCCGCGGTGAACAGACCGGTCTGCTGCGTCACGCTACCGTCCGGCATCACGATGGCACTGACCCCACTGGTGGCCGCCACGACCACGGCCCTGCCGTGCTCGACGGCGCGCAGCCGCGACATCGCGAGCTGCTGATAGCTCATCTCCCCCGGCCCGTACCAGGCGTTGTTGGTGGGCACGACGAGCAACTGCGCGCCCGCGCTGGTCGCGTCGCGGGAGACGTAGTCGTAGGCGACCTCGTAGCAGATGACCGGCCCGACCCGGGTGCCCGCGACGTCGAGCGAGCCCGCGTCGGTGCCCCAGCGCATGTCCTCGGTGTCGTCCAGGAACGGGGTGAACCAGGCCGCGATGGGGCGGAACGGGATGTACTCGGCGAAGGGCACGAGCTCCCGTTTGACATAGCGCGTGCCCTGGCCCTCGCCGGGACGCCAGGTGACGACGGCGTTCTCGGTCTTGCCGTCGGGTGCGCGGTAGGCGGCGCCGACGAGCGTGGGGACGCCGAACTGGTCGACCGTCGCGTCGATCGCCGGGTCGGGGCCGCCGACCTCGGTGGCCGTCTCGGGCCACACGACGAGGTCGGGCTGCGGCACGGCGCCGGAGCGGATGCTCGCGACGAGGTCGGCGCTTTCGTCGAGGTGGTTCGCGCGGATGAGGTCGCGCCTGCCGAGCAGGCCGAGGCCGATGTCGGGCGCGTTGCCCTGCACGACGGCGACGGTCCGGGTTCCGGCCTCTGCACCGGTTCCGATGCTCGGCCACACGGCCAGCCCGGCGGTGACCGGCAGCAGTGCGGCGAGGGCGGGTACGAGCCAGCCGCGGCGGGGCCGCGGTCCCTGGGCGCGCACTCGCATGATGAGCCACGTGAGGCCGAAGCCGGTGACGACGACAGCGAAGCCGACCAAGGGTGCGCCGCCGACCGAGGCGAGCGCGAGGTACGGCCCCTCGGGCTGGCTGAATGCCGCGCGGCCCCACGGGAATCCGTTGGCGGGCCACCGGGCACGGAGGAACTCCTGCAGCAGGAACACGAGCGCCAGCCACACCGGCGCGCCGGGCAGCCGCGCCGCGAACGGCATCAGCGCGCAGACCGCTCCGATGCACACGGCCAGGAACGCCGACAGCGCGAGCCACGGGGCGGAGCCGAAGTCGGCGCCGAGGAAGTTCTCGATCCACACCAGGTGCGGGAGGTAGAACGCGAGCCCGAACGCCGTGCCGTAGCCCGCGCTGGCCCACACGCGCCGCCCGTAGAGGACGAGTCCGAGGCCGGTGAAGGCGAACGGCGCCAGCCACCACAGTGGGCGCGGCGCGAAGCTCGCGAAGAACACGAGACCGGAGGCGCTGGCGAGCGCGAGCCGGGCGAACATGGGTAGGAGGCGGCGGGTCCTCGATGCGGGCTCGCGCCGCTCGGTGGAGAGGGGCGCTTCGGCCGCGGCGGTCACGGCACCAGCTTATGGGGTGGATGTGAAGCGGTCGTAGATCACCTCACCGGCGCGAACGGTGCGCAGGCAGCGCGGCAGCGGCGCGCCCGGGTCCAGTGGCGGCAGTCCGGGGACTCCGGCGCGGGGGTCGGTGGACCAGCGCTGGACGCGCGAGTCCGAGGCGGCGACCACGAGGTCGTCGGACTCCCACACCGCGTAGTGGGCGGGCGCGCCCGGTACGAGGCTGCCGCTGACGCCGTCGTTGACGCCTGCGGCGCGGTGGCCGCCCCGGGTGTGCGCGTTGAACGCGGCGCGGGCGGAGATGCCCGAGCCCGGCGTGTGGTGGTGGACGGCGGCGCGCACGGACGCCCACGGCTCGAGCGGGGTGACGGGCGCGTCGGAGCCGAACGCGAGCAGTACGCCCTCGCTCGCGAGCATCGCGAACGGGTTGAGCGTGGCGGCGCGCTCGGTGCCGAGCCGGGTGGCGTACATGTTGTCCGGCCCGCCCCACGCGGCGTCGAACAGGGGCTGGACCGACGCGGTGACGCCCCAGGCCGCGAGCGCGCGGGCCTGGTCGGTGTCGATCATCTCGGCGTGTTCGAGCCGGTGCCTGCCGCCGGCGAGCGCGCGCTGGCCGAGGGTCTTCTCGGCGAGGCGGAAGCCCTCGACGATCTCGGCCATGGCGGCGTCGCCGATGACGTGGAACCCGGCCTGCAGCCCGGCCTCGGTGCAGACGGCGAGGTGTCCGGCGATGGTGTCGGCGTCGAGGTAGCGGGCTCCCCTGGCCTCCGGCAGGTCGGCGTAGGGCTCGTGGAGCGCTGCGGTGTGCGAGCCGAGCGCGCCGTCGGCGAAGAGGTCGCCCGCGAGGCCGTTGGCGCCGAGCCGGGTCGCGGTGTCGGCGCCGCCGAGCTCGCCCCAGTAGGCGACGACCTGGGGCATGCCCGGTTCTGCGGCCACGCCCAGCAGGGCGAGCAGGTCGGCTTCTCCCGAGATGTCGGGGCCCGCGCATTCGTGGACGCTCGCGATGCCGGCGGCCGCGGCGGCGTGGAGGAACGTCCGCTGGGCGCGGTCGCGCTGTTCGACGGTGACGGCGGCGCGCATGGCCGCGCGGACGACGTGGTGGGCGTCGAGGGTCAGGGGCCCGTCGGGCGACCAGCCGAGTGCGTGGCGGGCGGAGGGTTCCAGTTCGACCAGTGCGGTGGAGACCAGTGCGGAGTGCACGTCGACGCGGCTGAGGTACACGGGCGCACCGTCGGCGGCCTCGTCGAGTTCGGCGCGGCTCGGCAGCCGGGGGCTGCTCCACGTGGACTCGTCCCAGCCGTGGGCGTAGAGCACGGAGCCGGTGTCGTCGGCGGCCGTGGCCTCGCGCACGGCCGCGAGCAGCTCGCCCGCGTCGCGGACGCCGGTGAGGTCGAGGCCCGTGAGGTGCAGGCCGGTGGCGGTGGCGTGGACGTGGGCGTCGACGAAGGCGGGGGCGACGAACGCCCCGTCGAGTTCCACCACCTCGGCGTCGGGGTGCAGGGCGCGGCCGGGGCCGTCCTGGCCGGTCCAGACGACCGTGCCGTCGGTGATGGCCATGGCGGTGGCGTCGGTCGAGCCGGGCGTGTGCACGCGGCCGCCGAGCAGGAGCGTGGTGTTGCTGGTACTCACGCCCTGGAGTCTGCCAGGCACGCGCCGACGAGAAGATTTGCATCATTCTGACGTTGTGGCAGGATATTTTTACGATCTCCCCGACATGAGGAGCAGAAGTGACTGCGATCCAGGAACCTGCTGTCGATGCCGGCGACCAGCCCTACGTCTACCGCAGAGCCGAGCTGACAGAGCCGGACTGGCGGAGGTTTCCCGGCTGGCGCGACGTGACCGAGGCCCAGTGGCGCGACGCCCAGTGGCAGCGAGTCCACTGCGTCCGCAACCTCAAGCAGCTGCGGACGGTGCTCGGCGACCTGGTGGCCGACCGGTTCTACGACGACCTCGCCGCCGACCAGCGCGAGATGGCGACGATGTCGATGCTGCTGCCGCCCCAGATGCTCAACACGATGGCGCCGCACGCTGGCGATGATCAGCGGGAGGTCACCGAGGCGTTCTACGCCGACCCGATCCGCCGCTACATGCTCCCGGTGCGCAGTGACCGCGACACGGCCTGGCCGAGCCACCCGCACTCCGAGCGTGACTCGCTGCACGAGGCCGAGATGTGGGTCGTCGAGGGCCTCACCCACCGCTACCCCACCAAGGTCCTCGCCGAGCTGCTCTCCACGTGCCCCCAGTACTGCGGTCACTGCACGCGGATGGACCTGGTCGGCAACTCCACCGAGCAGATCGACAAGCACAAGCTCGCGCTCAAGCCCGTGGACCGTCAGGACGCGATGATCGACTACCTCAAGCGGACGCCGGGCGTGCGCGACGTCGTGGTGTCGGGCGGTGACGTGGCCAACGTGCCGTGGCACCAGCTCGAGGCGTTCCTCATGCGGGTGCTCGACATCGACAGCGTGCGCGACGTCCGCCTGGCCACCAAGGCGCTCGCCGGGTTGCCGCAGCACTGGCTGCAGCCCAAGGTGGTCGAGGGACTCGAGCGCGTCGCGGGCACGGCGCGCAGGCGTGGGGTGAACCTGGCGATCCACACGCACGTGAACCACGCGCAGTCGGTGACGCCGCTGGTGGCCGAGGCGGCGCGCACGGCGCTGGAGGTCGGGGTGCGCGACGTCCGCAACCAGGGCGTGCTCATGCGCGGCGTCAACGACAGCCCGGAACGCCTGCTGGACCTGTGTTTCGCGCTGCAGGGCGAGGCGAACATCCTGCCCTACTACTTCTACCTCTGCGACATGATCCCGAACGCCGAGCACTGGCGGCTCGCCGTGTGGGAGGCGCAGGAGCTGCAGCACGCGATCATGGGCTACCTGCCGGGCTACGCGACGCCGCGCATCGTGTGCGACGTGCCCTACGTCGGTAAGCGCTGGGTGCACCAGCTGGCCGAGTACGACCGCGAGCTCGGCATCTCCTATTGGACGAAGAACTACCGCACCGGCATCGAACTGCACGACCCGGACGCGCTGGCCCGTCGTTATCCGTTCTACGACCCGATCCCCACGCTGCCGGAGGCAGGCCGGCGGTGGTGGGAGGACAACCGCGACCGCTGATCCGCGGCTCAGCTCAGAAGTGCCGCACCAGTCCGGGGAACGCCTCCAGGTGCAGCACTCCGCCGTCCGAGAGGTCGAGTTCGTCGTGTTCGAGCACCCACGTGTTGGCGTTCGGGATGAACACCGCGCCGAGCCCGGCCTCTCGGGCGGGCAGGATGTCGGACTTCGGTGAGTTGCCGATCATCCACGTCCGATCGAGGTCGAACGAGTACTCCCGCGCGAGGTCGTGGTAGGTCTGTGCGCTCTTCTCGGCGACGATGTGGATGCCGCCGAAGTGGCGTTCGAGTCCCGACCCGGCGATCTTGCGCGATTGCTCCTCGGTGTTTCCCTTGGTCAGCAGAAACAGCTCGTGGCGCTGCCCGAGCGTCGTGAGCGTGTCGGTGACTCCGGGGATCAGCTCGATCCTGCCCTCGACGAGAGCCACCGCGAGCTCGTCGATGCGCCGCAGCTCCTCGACGGTGGCGGGCCGCTCGCGCAGCCGGGCGACACAGTCGCCGAGACTGCGCAGGAACACCGTGCTGCCGTAGCCGTGCTCCGCGGAGTTGGCGCGTTCGATGTCGTCGAGCATCGCGCGCAGTGCGGCGCGCTCGAGGGCCGGATGCGTGAGCCAGTCGAGAAAGCCGTCGATGACGCGCTCGAAGAGGATGTTGTTCTCCCAGAGCGTGTCGTCGGCGTCGAAGATCAGGACCTGTGGCTCGCGTCGTGCCGTCACGGCGGAGAGTATCGGTGACGGCACTCTCCGGGGGCCAACGGTTTTCTTCTAGAATCGACGGCGATGGCCAGATTCCGCTGGTGGCTCGCCGCGTTCGCGCTCGTCGGGGTCGCCCTGCTCGTGGGAGTGTTCGTCCTCATCGGCAAGGACAACCAGCAACCGGATGATCGGCCGGGGCCGCCTGGGCGGGGTCCGCTGACCGTCGTGGGGCTCGGCGACAGCACGATGTCGGGCGAGGGCGCGGGTGACTACACCAGCGACACCGATGGTGCGGACGGGAACTGGTGTCACCGCTCCCCCAACGCGTCGGTCCATCACGTCGAGGTGCGCGGCATCGTCGAGTCGGTGAACCTGGCCTGCTCGGGCTCGCCCGCGGGCCACGTCGGTCTGGGCGATGTCAAGCAGTGGACGGAACCATCGCAGGCGCAGCAGCTGGCCGAGCTGGTGAAGGACCACCGGGTGTCCGCGGTCGTCGTGGCGGTGGGTGCCAACGACGATCCGCGCTTCTCGCGGCTGATCTCGGAGTGCTTCACGTCGTGGTTCATCGACAACGGTGACCCGTGCAGCGAGCGGATCAAGGACGACTGGCAGTCACGGATCGACAAGATGGTGCCGAAGGTCGCCGACGCGCTGCAGGACGTGCGCCAGGTGCTGCGCACCGCGGGCTACGACCGCGACGACTACGACCTGGTGCTGCAGTCGTACGCGGCGCCGATCGGCCCCGACATCCCCGAGAACCTGCGCAACCTCAACGGATGCCCGTTTCGCACCGAGGACCTTCGCTGGGTGAAGGAGGTCGGTGCGGCGTCGCTGACGACGGGCCTGCGCCAGGCCGCGAGCGAGACCGGCGCGCGGTTCCTCGACCTCTCGCGCGCCGGTGACGGGCACGAGGCGTGCGCGGGCGGAGGCGACGCGAGCAGCGAATGGTTCACACGTTTCACGGTGCAGTGGGACGACCTCACCGACGTCGATCGCGCGACGCATGCGATCCAGGAGTCGTTCCACCCCAACGCCGCCGGGCACGCGCAGTTCGGGCGCTGCCTCAGCGAGTTCCTGGCCACCAGCGACGAGTCGGCGGCGTGTCTCGAGGGCGAGGACGGCAACCTGCACGCCGCGCCGTCGGTGGTGGCGCAGGAGCGCGGCTGAGCCCTCCGCCCGTTACGCGGACTCCGCTGACTCCGCCGACTTCGCGGCGATCCTGGCGCGCACCTCGGGCCTGCGCAGCGGCGGTACCGTGGGCGGAGGATTGCGGCGCGCCGGCAGCTCGCGCAGCAGTCGCTCGGTGATCTCCGTGATCTCGGCGACGGCCTGTTCGAACGGTTCGCGGGTCGCGTCGGACACCGACTGCACCCCGCTGACCTTGCGCACGTACTGCCGTGCGGCGGCTTCGATCTCCTCCGACGTCGCCTGCGGTTCCAGACCCCGGAGCACGGTGATGTTGCGGCACATGTGACTCAGCCTACGCTCGGGCGCGGCACGGCCGCCGGTACTGGACGGCCACCGATTGTGGCGGTAGACCTAGCCGGTGGACACCACGACACCGGGACCGGAGCAGCTGACGCAGCTCGACGAGGTCGCGGCAACGCTACGGTCGCTGCGCGACGAAATGGCTCCCGCCGACCCGCTCGAACTCTCGCTCGAGCGCGTCACCGCGGGAGCGGTGTCCGCCGTTCCCGGTGCCGAGTTCGCCAGCATCACACTCCTCGACGACACGGGCCCCCAGACCGTCGCCGCGACCTCCGAGGAGATCAAGGTCGTCGACTTCGCGCAGTACGCCGCGCATCGCGGGCCGAGCATCGAGGCCACGACCCAGCGCGCGGCGGCCCGCGTCCTGGCCGAGGCGAGCGAGGACACGTGGCCGGAGTTCGCCGGTGCCGCGAAGGCCGCGGGTGTGCGCGCCGCGCTGGCCGTGCCGCTCGTGCTCGCCGGAGGCGAGGAACCGATGCTGGGCTCGCTGAACCTCTACAGCGCCGACCCCGCTGCGTTCGACCCGTTCGACAAGGGGCTGATGCAGGTGTTCACGGTGGCCGCCTCGGCGGCGATCAGCAACGCCCACCGTTGGCAGCGCTCGCGGCTGCAGGTCGAGCAGCTGGAGTTCGCGCTCGTCTCCCGCTCGGACATCGAGCAGGCCAAGGGAGTGCTGATGGCGCTGCACGGCTGTTCGGCCGATGAGGCGTTCCTGCGGCTCGCGCAGGAGTCACAGTCCAAGAACACCAAGCTGCGTGAGGTGGCGCTGGAGCTGCTCGCCTCGCTGCGGCGGCGCTGAGCGGGCTCAGTAGTAGCCCTCCACCGGCACGCGCGCTTCGGCGTACAACGCGGGCCCGTGCTGCGGGACGTCGGCGAACCCGGTTCCCGATGACCGCAGGCCGTCCAGCTGCTCACTCGACAGCGCGAACACCACGCGCCCGACCCCGGATCTGGCGAGCGCGCCCGTGCACATCCCGCACGGCTGGCAGCTGGTGAACAGCGTGGTGCGAGCCGCGGTCCCGGAGTCGAGCTCGCGAGCGGCCCAGCGCGCCAGCTTCAGCTCCGGGTGGGCGGTGATGTCGTCGTCGCCGAGCACCGTGTTCCAGGACTCGGCGAGCACCTCGCCCTCGGGTCCTGCCAGCAGGGAACCGAACGGCGCCTCGCCACGAGTGCGTGCCGTCGCCGCGAGCTCGATGGCCCTGCGCAGCAGGCGATCCTCGTCGTGGGTCACGATGTCGACGCTCCCGGGTCGTTCCAGTGGGCGGCCACGGCCGCGAGCGCGTGCCAGGCCCGTTCGGGGTGCAGGGTCTCGCCGGGGTCGCCGCCGAAGGGGTCGAACACCACGGTCTCGGCGCCGAGCAGCCGCAGGTCCTCCAGGTCGCCGATGATCTGTTCGATCGACCCCTCGCCGGCGAGCCGGTCCGGTGTGGTGACGGGAGCGTCGGTCAGGCGCAGCACGATGCGGGGCGCGAGCGCAGGGACCGGGAGGCCGTGCGAGTCGGCTTCGGCCTTGAGCTTCGCGACGGTGCGACGCAGCCAGCCCGGCTCGAACCGCAGCGGGTGCCACGCGTCGGCGAGCCGGATCGCGCGCCGCCGGGCGGGGGCGCTGTTGCCGCCGACCCACAGCGGAATCCGGCCCGCGCGGTAGTCCCGCTCGTCGGTCCAGGCTTCGCGCAGCGTGCGCAGGACGTCGTCGGTGAGCGCTCCGCGGCGCTCGAACTCCACTCCCAGAGCCTCGTACTCCTGGCGGGCCCAGCCCACCCCGACCCCGAGCACGAACCTGCCGTCGCTGAGGTCGTTGAGGTTGGCGGCCATGCGCGCGATCAGCAGCGGATGCCGATACGGGGCGACGAGCACGGTGGTGCCGAGCCGGATGCGGTCGGTGACGCCGGCGAGCCAGGACAGGGTGGTGAACGGCTCGTAGAACGGAGCGGGGTACTGCTCCGCGACGTCGGGAGTCACCGCGACGTGGTCGGACACCATGAGCAGGTCGTAGCCGAGGCCTTCCACCGTGCGCGCCCACTGGCGGAGCACGCCGGGGTCGGTGCCGGGGCCGAAGTTGAGGACGTTGACGCCGAGTTTCACGCGTTCCAGGCTAGGCACGGACCCGCGAACCGGAAAGGACGTCTTCCCGGTGTTCGCGCGCCCGCGCCGTGGATCTGCCGGTACTTTGGCCTGGTGACCGAGAACCTCGACGCGACCGACTGGGCCATCCTGGTCGAGCTGCAACAGGACGGGCGACTGCCGCTCACCGAGCTGGGGCGCCGGGTGAGCCTGAGCGCCTCCGCGGCGACGGAACGGGTCAAACGGCTGGAGTCCGCGGGAGTGATCGCCGGCTATCGCGCGCAGGTCGATCTCGGCCGCGTCGGCTACGCCGTGCTCGCGGTGATCCGCCTGAAGTACCCGGGCAGCAAGCACGAGCCGCTGCACCGGTTACTGGAGCGGCGCACGGAGATCCTGGAATGCCTGCGCACCACCGGCGACGACTGCTACACGCTCAAGGTCGCCGCCTCGTCGATGAGCCATCTCGAGCAGATCGCCGACGAGCTCTCCGCGTTCGGCAGCACCAACACCAACCTGGTCTACAGCGAGCCGCTGCCCTACCGAGGCCCCCAGACCCCGCCCCGGAGCTAGCCTTTCTGGTCGATGAACGGGCCCTCATACCGGTTTCATCTTCCCCACCAGGCCCGTGACGAGACTTCCCCTCGACCGGCGACCCGGTCCGCGGGACCATCCCGGCCCCGCGACTCCCGCGGCCCCTCGGCCGCGCTCCGGAAAGGGCTTTTCGAGATGACCACCAGTGTTCGCACGCTCCTGCTCGCCGCCGTCCTCGGTGGCGGGGTCGCGCTCGGTGTCGCCGCTCCGGCGATGGCCGTCCCGGCATCCGCCGATGTCGCGCCCGCCGCGTTCCAGGACGACGACGGTCCCGGTGGCGACGACGCCGATGACCGTGGTGACGACGACGGCAGACCCGACGACGGCGGTGCCGACGACAACGCCGACGACCGTGGCCCCGGCGGCACCGCTCCCCGCGACGATCACGGGGACGACCGTGGCGACGACAACGCCGATGACGGCGCAGATGACCACGCTGATGACGGCGGCGTGCGGGGCGCGGCCGGGGACGACGATGACGACGTGGCTCCCAGCGGTGGCGTCGAGACCGGTGCGGGTGGCACCGCGGGCGGCGACGCGCTGCTGCCGGTGGGACTGCTCGCCGGTACCGGCCTCGCCGTCGCGGGCGGGGTCGCCCTGGCTCGCAGGCGCGCGGGCGAGCACGGCTGATCCGTGCCCGCCGACGTCACGTCGAGAGACGGTGGCCGCGGACCCGTGCGGTTCGCGGCCACCGCCGCGGCGGTGCTCGCGGTCACCGCGGCCTGCGGTCCCGGTCTGCCGCCGCGCGGTGTGGTGACCAGCGAGGGCGTCACACCGCCGTCGTTGCCGCCGTCGGTCAGCGCCGAGGCGGACGCGCAGGTCGCCGACCCGGTGCGGTTGCGCATCCCCGCCATCGGGGTGGACGCGCCGGTCGGGCCGCTCGAAGTCGACGCGCACAATGTCCTGCCCCCACCGGAGACCAACGAGGGCACCGGGTGGTGGCGGGGCGGGCCGGAGCCGGGTGAGCGGGGGCCCGCCGTCATCGTCGGCCACGTCGACTCCTACCAGGGGCCCGCGGTGTTCTTCCGGCTCTCCGAACTGGAACCGGGCCAGGAGATCCTGGTGGAGCGGGCCGACGGGAGCACGGCCGGGTTCGTCGTCGCACGGCTGGAACGCCACGCCAAGGACGCCTTTCCCACCGAGACCGTCTACGGCGACACGGCGGGCGCCGAGCTGCGCCTGGTCACCTGCGGCGGCGAGTTCGCCGAACAGGACCGTCGCTACCTCGACAACGTGATCGTCTACGCTCACCGCTCCCGGTGAATTCAATCAGTGATTGGATTACTGCTTGAGTCTCGCCGGCCCCGTGCGTTTCACTGGAGCGCATGCCCGCCACTCGTGAGCGCCTGCTCGACGTCGCCGAGGAACTCTTCGCCGAGCATGACTACGACGCCGTCTCCGTACGGTCCGTGAACACGGCGGCCGGGATGAACCCGGCCGCCGTGCACTACCACTTCGGTTCCAAGGAGGCGCTCGTCGCCGCCCTGCTGGAACACCGGCTCGCGCCGCTGTGGCAGGACGGTCTGGCCGAGCTCTCGCAACGCGGTCGCGACGGCAGCCCGCCGGCAGTCGCGGAGCTGGTGGACGTGGTCCTCGCGCCGCTGGCGGAGCTGGCCCGCGATCCGCTGGGCCGCCTTCGGCTGCGACTGCTGGCGCGGGTCGTACTCGGCCGCTGGGACGTCGGCTGGACGTCGCGCTGGTTCGGGCTGAACCCGTGGGTGAGCCTGCTGCGCGCGGTCCGCCCCGACCTCTCGGCCTCGGTCGCGGGCCGGCGCTGGCTACTGGCGTTCGACCTGGTGCTGCACACGTTCGCCGATCCGGCGGCCGCCCCACCCAGGCAGGGCCGTGCCGCGTACCGGGCGCTGCGCTCGTTCGTGATCGCCGGACTGGACGCGCCATGAGCACGCCCGACGTCTTCTCCCCCACCACACTGGGGCCGCTGTCGCTGCGCAACCGCATCATCAAGGCGGCCACCTTCGAGGGCGCCACTCCCCGCGGCGAGGTCACCGACCGGCTCGTCGACTTCCACGTCCGCGTCGCCCGCGGCGGGGCCGCGCTCACGACGCTCGCCTACTGCGCCGTCACCCCGGAGGGCGGCACCGACCGGCACCAGATCCGGATGCGCGCCGACGCCGTACCCGGTCTGCGCGCGCTCACCGAGGCCGTGCACCGCGAGGGTGCGGCGATCAGCGCGCAGCTCGGGCACGCCGGCCCGGTGGCCAACGCCGCGTCCAACCGGGTGCGCTCGCTCGCGCCGAGCGGCCTGCCCAGCCCGTTCGGTCTGCGCCCGATCCGCGCGGCGACCGCCGAGGATCTCGACCGCATCGTCGCCGCCCACGCCGACGCCGCGCGAGTGGCGATCGAGGCCGGGTTCGACGCGGTGGAGCTCCACTTCGGACACAACTATCTCGCGAGCGCGTTCCTCAGTCCCCTACTGAACCGGCGCACCGACCGCTACGGCGGCTCCCTGCGCAACCGAGCACGGCTGACGCTGGACATCGCGCGCGCCGTGCGCGACGCGGTCGGCGACCGCATCACCATCACGGCCAAGCTCAACATGGACGACGGCGTGCCCGGCGGGTTCTGGATCGACGAGAGCGTGCGGGTCGCCGAGTGGCTGCAGGCAGAGGGCACCGTCGACGCGCTGGAGCTCACGGCGGGCAGCTCGCTGCTCAACCCGATGTATCTGTTCACCGGTGACGTGCCGCTGCGGGAGTTCGCCGCCCGCTTCCCCGCACCGCTGCGTTGGGGAATCCGCCTGTCCGGCACCAGGTTCCTGCGGTCCTACCCATACCGGGAGGCGTATCTGCTGGACCGGGCACTGCAGTTCCGGGACGCAGTGGACCTGCCGCTGATCCTGCTCGGCGGCATCACGCGGCTCGAGACGATGCGGCTGGCGATGCGGCACGGCTTCGAGTTCGTCGCGCTGGCCAGGGCACTGCTGCGCGAGCCGGACCTGCCCGCGCGGTTGCGTTCGGACCCCGCGGCCCGGTCGTTGTGCATACACTGCAACCGGTGCATGCCGACGATCTACGGCGGGACGCACTGTGTGCTCACCATCGACGCGAGCCGAGCCGGAATCGAGGTCAGGCCATGACCGCCACGACCAGCGGGCACATCTTCGACCCGGTGCGCCACTGGGAGCGCAGCGATCCCGGCCGGATCGCCGTGCGTTTCGGCGAACGCGACCGCAGCTGGGCCGAACTGGCCTCCCGGGTCCGCCGCAACGCCACCGCGCAGGTGGCCGCCGGACTGGAGCCGGGCGACCGGGTGGCGTTCGTGGACAAGAACCACCCGGCGTGCCTGGAGACCACGCTGGCGTGCGCGCTCACCGGCACCGTCAACGCCGTGGTGAACTTCCGCCTCGCGCCCGCGGAGCTGGCCTACGTGCTCAACGACTCTGGCGCGCGGGTCGTGTTCGCGGGCGCCGAACTGCTGCCCGCGATCGAGCAGGTCCGCGACGAACTGGACACCGTCGAGCGGGTGATCGTCGTCGGCGGCGAGCACGACGCCTACGAGGAGTTCCTGGCCTCGGGCACCGACACCGAACCCGGCCACACCGCCGATCCCGGCGACTGCTTCCTGCAGCTCTACACCTCGGGGACCACGGGACATCCCAAGGGCGCGATGCTCACCCACCGCTGCCTGGCCGCCCATTCCGCCGCCGCGGCCGAGGCGTTCGAGTTCACGCGCGACGCGGTGAACCTGGTGGCGATGCCGCTGTTCCACGTCGGCGGCACCAGCTGGGCGCTGGCCGGGATGTCGCGCGGGTGCGAGACGATCGTGGTGCGCGAGGTGATTCCCGAGGAGATCCTGGCCCAGTTCGGCAGGGACCGGGTGACGCACGCGTTCTTCGTGCCCGCCGTGTTCGGGTTCCTGCTGCGCGTCCCCGGCGTCGGCGACCACGACTACTCCTCACTGCGTTGCCTCGGCTACGGCGGCTCGCCGATGCCGACGCCGTTGCTGCGCCAGGCGCTCGACACCTTCCCGGTCGGCTTCTACCAGGTCTACGGGATGACCGAGGCCTCGGGCGTGTTCGCGGTGCTCGGCCCCGGCGACCACCGCGCCACCGGCCATCCCGAGCGGCTGACCTCGGCCGGGCTGCCCGTGCCCGGGGTGGAGGTGCGTGTGACCGACCCGGCCACCGGTGCGCCCGTGGCCGACGGCGAGCCGGGCGAGTTCCAGCTGCGCGGCGAGTTGGTGATGGCGGGGTACTGGAAGCGGCCACGGGAGACCGCGGAGACGATCGTCGACGGCTGGCTGCGCACCGGCGACGCGGGGCGCCGCGACGAGCACGGCTACCTCTACATCGAGGACCGCGTCAAGGACATGATCATCTCGGGTGGCGAGAACATCTACCCCGCCGAGGTCGAACGGGTGCTCGTCGAGTTCCCCGGCGTGGCCGAGGCGGCCGTCATCGGTGTGCCGGACGAACGCTGGGGCGAGACCGTGAAGGCCGTGCTGGTGCTCGCCGACGGCGCCACGCTCACCGAGCACGACGTGGTCGAGTTCTGCCGAGCACGGCTCGCGCGCTACAAGTGCCCCTCCACTGTGGACGTCGTGGAGTCGTTGCCGCGCAACGCCACCGGCAAGATCCTCAAGCGCACGCTGCGCGCCCCCTACTGGGAGGGCAGGCAGCGCGCGCTCTGAGTGCTCAGCTGAAACGCGCGGGGTCGCCCGCCCCGGCACGCACGATCTCGGGCTCGTCGGTGGAGAAGTCCACGACCGTGGTGGGCTCGGTGCCGCACTCGCCGGAGTCGATCACGGCGTCCAGCGAGTGGTCGAGCCGCTCCTTGATCTCCCAGCCCTGCGTCAGCGGCTCCTCCTCGCCGGGCAGCAGCAGCGTGCTCGACAGCATCGGCTCGCCCAGGTCGGCGAGCAATGCCTGCACCACGGTGTGTTCGGGGATGCGCACGCCGACGGTCTTCTTCTTGGGGTGCAGCAGCCTGCGCGGCACCTCCTTGGTGGCCGGGAGGATGAACGTGTAGCTGCCCGGTGTCGCGGCCTTGATCGCGCGGAACACGGCGTTGCTGATGTGGACGAACTGGCCCAGCTGCGCGAAGTCCTGGCACACGAGCGTGAAGTGGTGCCGGTCGTCGAGGTGGCGGATCGTCTTGATCCGGTCGATGCCGTCGCGATTGCCGAGCTGGCTGCCGAGCGCGAAGCACGAGTCGGTCGGGTAGGCGATCAGTCCGCCTTCGCGAACGATGTCCACCACCTTCCCGATCGAACGCGGTTGCGGATTGTCGGGATGGACGTCGAAGTACCTCGCCATGCGCAGAGCCTAGGGGTTGACGGGGGCCACCCGCGCCCCGGCGCGCCGGGGCCTTGCCAGTCCTCGGTGCCGAGGGAAGGCTTGGGCGCAGGAGATCCGGCACACCCGGCACACCCGGAGGACACCATGACGACTCCGCATGACCCGGCCGCCCCCACCTCGACCGTCCGCCCGCCCGTGGTGGACCTGGACACGTGGCAGGCCGCGCGCGACGAACTCCTGGTTCGCGAGAAGGCCCACACCCGTCAGGGTGATGCCCTCGCCGCGGCCCGTCGCAGGCTGCCGATGGTGGAGCTCGACGGGACGGTCGAGGTCGTCGGACCCGACGGGCCGGTGCCGTTCCTCGAGCTCTTCCAGGGCCGCGACGAGCTCGTCGTCTACCAGCACATGTGGCATGACGGCGCGCCGCACCAGGGGCAGTGCGAGGGCTGCACCACCACGGCGTGGCACCTCAGGGATGCGGTCTACCTCAACGCCCGCGGGGTCTCGTTCGCGATCCTGACCACGGGCCGCTGGGACGAGGTGGCCGCGTTCGTCGAGTTCATGGGCTACACCCAGCCCTGGTACTCGGTGCGCGACGTGGCCGCACCGATCGGCGGCGAGATGGGGTACCTCGCGTGCTTCCTGCGCGACGGCGACCGCGTGTTCCTCACCTACTCCACGACGGGGCGGGGCACCGAGCGCGTCAACGGGTCGATGGGGCTGCTGGACCTGACGCCCTACGGCCGGGGTGAGGCGTGGGAGGACAAGCCAGAAGGCTGGCCCGAGGGCGACGCCCCGTGCTGGTCGTGGCGTTCGGACGCCGACGGCATCGCCACGTGGGGTCCGACCAGTCGTCCGGTGCCGCAATGGACCCGTCCCGGCGCGACGCCGGTGGGCACGCTCGGACGGCACGACCACCACTGACCGCGTGGCCGCGGATCAGGTCTGCGGCTCGCCGAGCCTGCTGTCGACGTGGCGGCTCAACAGCTCACCCGCGTGACCGACGTGGGCCATCATCGCCGCGCGCGCGGCCTCGGCGTCGCCGGCGTGCAGTGCCTCGAGGATCGGGTAGTGGTCGTGCACCGAGGCCTGTACCCAGCCGCCGATGGTCTCGTAGAAGCGCGAGGGCATGTGCTTGACCGACTGGGCGAGGAACCACGTGAGCTTCGGCGACCGCCCGGCGCGCGCCAGCAGGTTGTGGAACTCGTGGTTGAGGCTCTCGATCTCCTCCACCCGGTTCTCGGCGAGCGCGGCGGCGAGGCTGGCCTGGATCTCGTCGAGGGTGGCCAGGTCCTGTTCGGTCAGCCGCGGCGTGGCGCGCGCGGTGAGCTCGCCCTCCAACTGCGCCTGGACCCAGAACAGGTCGCGGATGTCGTCGCCGGACAGCGGCGCGACCATGAAGCCCCGCCGTGGTTCGAGCTGCACGAGGCCCTCGGCGCGCAGCGTGAGCAGGCCCTCTCGGACGGGCGTGACGCTGACGCCCAGGTCGTCGGCGATGCGTTCGAGCCGGACGAACTCCGGGAAGCGCAGCTGCCCGGACATGATCAGCTCGCGCACGTAGGCGGCGACCTCGTCGGGCAGCCCCCGCTTCGGCTCGCGGACGGCGCGCGAGCGAGTGCGCCGGGGCGCGCTGGACGCCTGACTCATGTCGTGGAACCTCGCTGGTGCCGGGGAGCGCTCGACGCTCCAGAACCGTTCGGACAACTGTAACGGGTGTCTCCGACCAGGGGCTATGCAGGATCATATATTTCGGTTATAAAACATATGCAGCAGCGTCGCACCACGACCGGGAGGTCCTCGATGACCGAGGAACACGCAGTGCACTGGTCCGTCCAGGACGGCATCGCCACCGTGACACTGCATCGGCCACAGGTCCGCAACGCTCTCGACGACGCTTCCTGGGCCGCGCTGCGCACCGCGCTCACCGAGTTCGGAGAGCAGCGCATCCGCGCGCTGGTGCTCACCGGTGGCGACCGGTTCTTCTCCGCGGGCGGCGACGTCTCCAGCATGGCTGATCCCGGTGACCGGCTCACCGGCGCCGCCGAGCGGCTGCAGCGCGCGCACGGCGTCTTCTCCCTGCTCAGCACCGCGGAGTTCCCGGTCATCGCCGCGGTCGAGCGGTACGCGATCGGCGTGGCGTGGGGACTCGTACTGGCCTGCGACCTCGTGGTGGCCGCCGAGGACGCGTTCTTCCAGGCACCGTTCGCGCTACGGGGACTGGTGGCCGACGGCGCCACGGCGTGGGCGCTGCCCCGCGCGGCGGGCAGGCACCGCGCGATGCGGTACCTGCTGCTCGGTGAGCGCATGCCTGCCCGCGAGGCCTTCGAGTTCGGCCTCGTCACCGAACTCGCCGAGCCGGGCACCGCCACCACGGTCGCGAACGGCTTCGCCACCCGTCTCGCCGAGGGGCCTCGCGAGAGCAACGCACTGACGAAATCACTGGTCCGGCAGGGCGGAAGCGTCCCTCCCGAGGCGTTCCTGGAAGCGGAACGGCTCGCGGTCGCGCTCGCCGGGCACGGCAGGGACTCCGCGGAAGGACGCGCGGCGTTTCTCGACAAGAGGGAGCCTGACTTCACGTGAGTACCCCCGACACCCCGCTGGCAGGCCTGCGCATCGTGGAGTGCGCGACCTTCGTGGCAGGGCCCTCCGGCGGGATGGCGCTGGCCCAGCTCGGCGCCGAGGTCGTCCGGGTCGACCTGCCCCAGGGCGGCGGCGACCACCAGCGCTGGCCCGTCGCGCCCAACGGCACGAGCCTCTACTGGCACAACCTGAACAAGGGCAAGCGCTCGGTCACCATCGACTACCGGACGCCGCAGGGCCGCGAGCTGCTCGTCGCCCTCGCCACGGCGCCCGGACCGAACGCGGGCATCTACCTCGACAACGTCGCGGGCAGGTCCGGGCTGCGCTACGAGGAGCTGGCCGCCCGGCGTCCCGACCCGATCCACGTCCACGTGCAGGGCCACCCCAGCGGCAAGCCGGCCGTCGACTACACCGTCAACGCCGAGGTCGGCGTGCCCGACATGACGGGACCCCGCGACCACTCCGCGCCCGTCAACCACGTGCTGCCCGCGTGGGACTTCCTCACCGGCATGACCGCCGCCACCGGGGTGCTCGCCGCTCTGCACCGCAGGGCGAGCACCGGAGAGGGCTCCGCCATCTCGCTGGCGCTCTCCGACGTCGCGCTGGCCTCGGTGGGCAACCTCGGGTGGCTGGCCGAGGCGCGCCTCGCGGGCGAGGGCAGGGCCCGGCTCGGCAACCACACCTTCGGCAGCTTCGGCGTGGACTTCCCCACCGCCGACGGCCGCAGGGTGATGGTGCTGGCGCTGACTCCCGGCCAGTGGAACGCGCTGTGCACCGCCACCGGCACCACCGAGGTGTTCGCGGCGCTGGAACCGGTCTTCGACGCCGACCTCAGCACCGAGTCCGACCGGTACCGGCTGCGCGACACGATCGAGGCGATCCTGCGACCGTGGTTCGAGCGCAGGAACCTCACCGAGGTCGGCGAGCGGCTCGACCAGGCCAGGGTGCTCTGGGGGCCCTACCGCGACACCCACGAGGCCGCAACGCGCGCACTCGCCGATCCCAGCTCGATCGTCACCGAGATCGACCAGCCGGGTATCGGCCCGATGGCCACCTCGGCGGGACCGCTGCGCTGGTCGGGCGACACCCAGGCTCCGGTGCCCGCTCCCCTGCTCGGCGCCGACACCGACGCCGTGCTCAGCCGCGACCTGGGCCTGTCGCCGGCGGAGCTGGGCAAGATGCACGACGCCGGACTGGTGTCCGGCCCGCCCGCACCCCAACACTGAGACACGACCGAAGGGAACACGACGACCATGGCGCTACTGGACGGCAAGACCGCGGTGATCACCGGCGCGGCACAGGGCATCGGCTTCGCGATCGCGGAGATGTTCGCCCACGAGGGCGCCCGGCTCGTGCTCGGCGACCTCGACCTCGGCGCCGCACAGGCCGCGGCCGACAAGCTCGGGGGCGCGAACACCGCCGTCGCCGTGCGCTGCGACGTCACGAACTCCTCCGAAGTGGACACTCTGCTGGCCACCGCGGTGGAGACCTTCGGTTCGCTCGACATCCTGGTGAACAACGCGGGCATCACCCGCGACGCCACCATGCGCACCATGACCGAGGAGGAGTTCGACCAGGTCATCGACGTGCACCTCAAGGGGACGTGGAACGGCACCCGCAAGGCCTCCGCGATCATGCGGGAGCACAAGCGCGGCGCGATCGTCAACATCTCGTCGCTGTCCGGCAAGGTCGGCATGGTGGGCCAGACCAACTACTCGGCGGCCAAGGCGGGCATCGTCGGTCTGAGCAAGGCCGCGGCCAAGGAGATGGCCCACCACGGTGTGCGCGTCAACGCGATCCAGCCGGGACTGATCCGCTCGGCGATGACCGAGGCCATGCCGCAGAAGGCGTGGGACCAGAAGATGAACGAGATCCCCATGCAGCGTGCCGGGGAGGTCGCCGAGGTCGCGAGCGTGGCGCTGTTCCTGGCCAGCGACCTGTCCTCCTACATGACCGGCACCGTTCTGGAGGTCACCGGTGGCAGGTTCATGTGAGCCCGTCCCCGACGACAGCGAAAGGTACGACCATGCGTGACGCGGTGATCTGCGAGCCGGTGCGGACCCCGATCGGCCGGTTCGGCGGTTCCCTCAAGACCCTGACGGCGGCCGAGCTCGGCGAGATCGCCCTGCGCGGGCTGCTGGAGCGGAGCGGGCTCGACCCGGCCGCCATCGACGAGGTGGTCCTCGGCCACTGCTATCCGAGCAGCGAGGCTCCCGCCATCGGCAGGGTGGTCGCGCTCAACGCGGGACTGCCGATCACGGTGTCCGGCCTGCAGGTGGACCGCCGGTGCGGCTCCGGCCTGCAGTCGGTGGTGCAGGCCGCCATGCAGGTGCAGACCGGCGCGAGCGACGTGGTCGTCGCCGGTGGCGCGGAGAGCATGAGCAACGTCGCCTTCTACGCCACCGACATGCGCTGGGGCGTCAAGGGCGCGGGCGTGACACTGCACGACGGGCTCGCCAGGGGCCGCATCACGGCGGGAGGGCGGAACCACCCGGTGCCCGGCGGGATGCTCGAGACGGCGGAGAACCTGCGGCGGGAGTACGGCATCGGGCGCGACGAGCAGGACCGGCTCGCGCTCACCTCGCACGAGCGGGCCGTGGCCGCGCAGCGTTCCGGCGTGTTCGCGGAAGAGATCGTGCCGGTGACGGTGAGCTCCCGCAAGGGCGATGTCGTGGTCGACACCGACGAGCACCCGCGCGCCGACGCGTCGCTGGAGACGCTGGGCGGGCTGCGCCCGGTGCTCGGCAAGCAGGACCCGGAGGCGACGGTGACCGCGGGCAACGCGAGCGGGCAGAACGACGCCGCGGCCATGTGCGTCGTGACCCACCCCGACAAGGCGGCGGAGCTCGGTCTGCGCCCGCTGGCGCGGCTGGTGTCGTGGGGCGTGGCGGGCGTCGGCCCTGAGGTCATGGGCATCGGTCCCGTGCCTGCCACAGAGGCCGCGCTCGGCAGGGCCGGACTCGCACTGTCCGATATGGACCTCATCGAACTGAACGAGGCGTTCGCCGCGCAGGTGCTCGCGTGCACGCGGGAGTGGAAGTTCGGCGAGAGCGACTTCGAGCGGCTCAACGTCCACGGCTCCGGCATCTCGCTGGGCCACCCCGTCGGCGCGACCGGCACCCGCATCCTCGGCACGCTCACCAGGGAGCTGCAGCGGCGCGAGGCCCGCTACGGGCTCGAGACGATGTGCATCGGTGGCGGACAGGGGCTGGCCGCGGTGTTCGAGCGGGTGAGCGCATGACGGTCACCGTGCTGCCCTCGCTCGACGACGTCCGCGCGCAGCTGGGCACCGAACTCGGCCCCACGCCGTGGGAGACCGTGACCCAGGAACGCATCGACGCCTTCGCCGAGGCGACCGGCGACCACCAGTGGATCCACGTCGACGCCGAGCGGGCCGCCACCGGCCCGTTCGGCGGCACCATCGCCCACGGCTACCTCACGCTGTCGCTGCTGCCGCTGTTCGGCAGGCAGCTCTTCCGACTCGACGCGGGCACCGCGCGCGTGAACTACGGCGTCAACAAGGTCCGCTTCCCCTCCCCCGTGCCCTCCGGGGCGCGGGTGCGCGCCACGGCCACCTTCGCCGACCTCCGCGACGCCACCGGGGGCGCCCAGCTGACCACCCGCTACGTCGTGGAACTCGAGGGCGCGGACAAACCCGCCTGCGTCGCCGAGTCCATCACCCTCGTCCTACTCTGACCCGTCCCTGCGAAGGAGCACTTCCCATGGCCCGCCTGGCGCAGACCGCTGGTTTGTCCGATGTGCAGTCCGAGATCCTGTCCACGGTGCGGGCGTTCGTGGACAAGGAGGTGATCCCGCGGGCGCAGGAACTGGAGCACGCGGACGCCTATCCCAGCGAGATCGTCGAGGGCATGAAGGAGATGGGCCTGTTCGGGCTCACCATCCCGGAGGCCTACGGCGGCCTGGGCGAGTCGCTGCTGACCTACGCCCTGGTGGTGGAGGAGATCGCCCGAGGCTGGATGAGCGTGTCCGGGGTGATCAACACGCACTTCATCGTGGCGCACATGATCGCCAGGCACGGCACGGAGGAACAGAAACAGAAGTTCCTGCCGCGGATGGCCACCGGCGAGGTGCGTGGCTCGTTCTCCATGTCGGAGCCGGACCTGGGTTCCGACGTGGCCGCGATCAAGACCCGCGCCCGCCGCGACGGCGACGACTACGTGGTCGACGGCGCCAAGATGTGGCTCACCAACGGCGGCACGTCGAACCTGATCGCGCTGCTCGTCAAAACCGACGAGGGCGCCGAGAAGCCGCACCAGAACCTGACGGCCTTGCTGGTGGAGAAGCCCGAGGGCTACGGCGAGGTGGCGCCGGGACTGACGATCCCCGGCAAGATCGAGAAGATGGGCTACAAGGGCGTCGACACCACCGAGGCCGTGTTCGACGGCTTCCGTGTCAGCGCCGACGCCGTACTCGGTGAGGCTCCGGGGCGGGGATTCTCGTTCATGATGGACGGGATCGAGGTCGGGCGGGTCAACGTCGCCGCCCGCGCCTGCGGGATCGCGATCCGCGCGTTCGAGCTGGCCGTGGACTACGCCCAGCAGCGCCGCACGTTCGGCAAGCCCATCGCCGAGCACCAGGCCATTGCGTTCTCGCTCGCCGAGATGGCCACCAAGGTCGAGGCCGCGCACCTGATGATGGTCAACGCCGCCCGGCTCAAGGACTCCGGCGCCCGCAACGACGTCGAGGCCGGGATGGCCAAGCTGCTGGCCTCGGAGTACTGCGCGGAGGTCACCCAGGCGGCCTTCCGCATCCACGGCGGCTACGGCTACTCCAAGGAGTACGAGATCGAACGTCTCATGCGCGAGGCGCCGTTCCTGCTCATCGGCGAAGGCACCAGCGAGATCCAGAAGACCATCATCAGCCGCGGCCTGCTGCGCGAGTACAAGAACCGCGAGTGATGCGCGGTCGCGTCGGGGTGGTGACTCCGCCCTGGCGCGGCTCGGTCAGTTCTCCTCGCCGGGCGCGCGCACGTCGAGCACCTGGTCCAGACCGGTGACCTGGAGGCCGCGCCGCACCCCGGCGTTGCCGACGACGACGCGCAGTGGTGTGCCCTGCTGCTGGCAGCGCTGGTGTGTCCGCACGAGCACGCTCAGCCCCGACGAGGCCATGAACGTGACCTTCTCCAGGTCGGCGACCACCACCATCGGCGGGCGGGCCTCGGAGCACGCGGCCGCGAGCGCCGAGTCGAGGTCGTCGACCGTGTTCAGGTCCACCTCTCCGCTCGTGCGCACCGCCAGGGCGTCGTCGGCCCGCTCGGTGGTGATCAACAGCTGCATGTGCTCCCCGTCATCGCGTGAAGTCGATGCCCCTGCCGCACGACTTCCCGAGCCTGTTCTATCACGGAGTGGATTCGCGTTCCTGGTGGCGCGGCCCGCCGGGAACCCGCATCACGATCAGGCACGTGTCGTCGTCGGTGTCGGTGGTGGTGTGGGTGAGCAGGCGGTCGCTGAGCTGCTCGACGTCACCGCCGTCGGCCGCGGCGCGGGCGAGCTCCTCGACGCTCTCGTCGAGGAGCACGCCTCGTCGTTCGATGAGCCCGTCGGTGTAGAGCACGAGTGTGTCGCCGGGACGCAGCGCGGTGGTGGTCTCGTCGAACACCGCGGAGAAGTCGGCGCCGAGCAGGATCCCGCGCGGCAGCGGCAGCGCCTGCCCGCGGCCGTCGCGAACGAGCACCGGCGGCAGGTGCCCCGCGCGAGCCCAGCGAAACTCCGCCGAGCGCGGGTCGTAGAGCCCGCACAGCACGGTGGCGTTGACGCAACCGGACCCGCGCAACGTCGTGCCGTTGAGCCACGACAGCAGCTGCCCGGGACCCGCGCCGGTGCTCGCCAGACCACGCAGCGCGTTGCGTAGTGCCACCATGCCCTCCGCCGCGCCGACGCCGTGTCCGGCGACGTCACCGATCACCAGCAGTGCCCGCTCCCGGGGCAACGGCACGACGTCGTACCAGTCGCCGCCCACCGCGTGCTCGGACTCGGCGGGCCGGTATCGCACGGCGATGTCGAGCCCGGCGACCTGCACCGGCTCGGCGACCGCTGGCATGATCGCGTGCTGCAGCGCCCGGACGACGCGGTACTGCTGCCTCGACCGTTGCTCACTGTCGGCGAGCTGGTCCCGCGTCACCTCCAGCGCGATCTCGCTGCGGTACTGCGCGGAGAGGTCCTGGTAGATCCCCCGCACGGACACGAGTGCGCCCGTGTCGGCGACGACCGGCTCGCCGTGCGCCCTGATCCGGCGGATCGTCCCGTCGCCCCTGAGCAACCGGAACATCACCGTCGCGGCGTGCCGCTCGAGCAGCATGGCCTGGAAGTTCCGCAGCGCCGCCGCGTCGTCGGGATGGACCCACGTCGCGAGCTGGGACCAGTGCGGCGCGCCCGCCGACCTCGGACGGCCGAACAACGCGAAGGTCTCGTCCGTCCACGTCGTCTCGCCGGTGACGACGCTGTGCTCCCAGCCGCCGAGCCTGCCGATGCGCTGGATGTCGCCCAGCAGTGCGGAGATCCGGCCGGAGTCGTGGTCGGCACGCCAGTCGATGAGCACACCGTCGAGGAACGGCACCAGGCGCACCGTCACCTCACCGGGGCCGGCGGCCTCACCCGTGGCGCTGGACGGGATGCGGCCGAGCCTGCTCGGCACCCCGGTGCGCAGCACCTCGGCCACCCGCTCGACGATCCCGTGCACGGCGAGCAGCGGGTAGCTGCGCACCAGACCGCGCCCGACGAGCTGTGCACTCGTGCGTCCGGACGGGTCGGTGAAACCGGCGGCGACGTGGGTGATCTCGAAGTCCTCGACCTCGCCGGTCTCGTCACGCAGCGGCTGCACGAGCAGCCCGCTGTCGAGTACGGCGCCGAGCCAGCGGTTCTCCGGGCGTTCCGACGGTACGGGACCGCCGTCTCTGCCCCTGCCGGGGCACGACACGAGCACGTGCGCGGTGACGTCGGCCAGTGTCGTGAGCGTGCGCCGCACGTTCGGCGGCACCACGTGGTCCTCGGCGGACCAGACGACCTCGAGCACCCCGAGCAGCGCGGCGGACCCCCGCACGGGCAGCACGGCGCGGGCACCGCCGGGCCAGGGGCTCAGCGGGTGCTCGGTCGGGTCGGGCGCTCCAGAGCGCCACACCGGTTCGCCCTGACGCGCGACCCGCTGGGTGAAGGAGTCCAGCTGCGGCGGGATGCGGCGCCAGCGGCTCGTCTCGAGTGCGCTGAGCCCCGACCCGGCGACGAACTCCAGGGCACCGTCGGGCTGGAGCTCCCACAGTGCGGCCGCGGCCGCCCCGGCGAGGTGCAGCACCTGCGCCACCAGCGCGTCACCGAGCTCGCGGCGCTCGCCCGCGAGCTCGGTGATGGTACTCACGACGCCGGGCGCGACCGAACTCGTCCCGGGCAGCGAGGACTCTCGCTGCCCGATGAGATCGGCCGCCAGCTCCACGGTGCCGACGCCGGTGCGCTGCGCGAGCTCGTCGAGGTGTTCGGCGGCCTCGGCAGGTGTGCAGTGCAACTGTTCGATCAGGACTCCCTCGGCCAGGCACCGGATCTCGCGGGCGGCCCGGTGGTCGCGCAGCCGCTCGAGCTCACGTTGCTGCCGGGCGACGACCTCCGCCAGCGTCAGCAGCCCGCGATGGTGCGCCTCCCCGGTCACCCCTCGCCGCTGGACCGACACGTGGGTCCCCGTTCTGCCGCGCGCGTTCGTCGCTGTGGCCCGCCGCGGGCGTCGCGGCTGCCGACAGGTGCCCCGGCCCGGAATTCTACGCCCACATCGGGCCTGTTCTCGGCGCTCTGACCACGGTTTCGTCCGCGCCGGCCTGCCAGACTGGGCCCATGGCCGACCTCGCGTTCACCGACGGTGAGCTCGCCGCGTACTACGACGCCCTCAACCCGTGGGGACCCGCCGACGACTTCTACCTCCCGCTGGTGCTCGCCGCCCCGACGGTGCTCGACATCGGGTGCGGGACTGGCAGGCTGCTTCGCCGCGCCAGGACCCGGGGCCACGATGGAACGCTGTGCGGGCTCGACCCCGCGCCGGGCATGCTCGCCGTGGCGCGCCGGGATCCCGGGGTGCGCTGGGTCCTGGGCGAGCTCGCGTCGGTGTCGTGGCACGCGGAGTTCGAACTCGCCGTCATGACCGGACACGCGTTCCAGGTACTGCTGACCGACGCGGAGATCCTCGCCTCACTGCGGGCGGTGCACCGCGCGCTCGTGCCCGGAGGCGTGTTCGCGTTCGAGACCCGCAACCCGCTCGCCAGGCCCTGGTTGCGCTGGAACCCGGACGCCGCCGTCGAGGTCCGCGGCCCGGACGGCACCCTCGTTCGCGTGGAGCACCGGGTCGAGACCCCGGTGCGGGGCGAGCTCGTCCACTTCACGGAGACGTTCACGAGCGCGGAGTGGGACCGGCCGAGGGTGAGCCGGAGCAGCCTCCGGTTCGTCTCCGCCCCGGCGCTGTCGGATCTGCTCGCCGAGGCCGGGTTCGCTGTCGAGCGGCGGTTCGGCGACTGGTCCCGGAACCCGCTCACCGTGGCGAGCCCCGAGATCGTCACGGTCGCGCGGCGGAGCTGACCGGCCGGGCCGCGCACTGCCACCCGTCGCGGGTGCGCAGGCCGTAGCCGAGCGCGCGGTCGAGGGCGAGGTGCGCCAGCCAGGCGAGCGCGGGCGTGAACATCAGCACCAGCGTCGCGTGACTGACCGGCGCGACGAGGGAGAACACCAGCAGCACCACGGGAGGCAGCCAGTGGTGCAGCGCGTTGTAGACGGGTACCGCACGGGGCGCGAGCTGCCCCGGTTCGGTCCGCTGCCCGATGCCCAGCAGCAGTGCCGAGTCGGGGCCGATAAGCCCGGCCAGTCCGAGCGGAACGGCCCAGCCGCCGTACTTGATCGCCTCGAACGCGGCGAAGGCGAGCAGGAACAGACCGAGCACGGTCCAGCCGGCGCGGGTCATGGCGTGTCCTTTCCGCGCGGGGCGTGAAGTCCGGCGTCGATGGTGTCGACGGCGCGGTCGAAGCTGGTCTCCAGATCGGCGGGCAGTCCGAAGCCGCCGAGTTGCTCGAGCGCGACGAAGCCGTGCAGGGTGCTGCGCAGGACGCGCGCGGCGTGGACCGCGTCGTCGCCGTCCAGGTCGTAGCCGCGCAGCACGGTGAGCACGAGCGCGAGCAGCGCGTCGGTGTGCTCGCGGTATTCCTGGTCGGCGGGCGAGTGCGGATCGGGCGGCCGTTGGATGGCGGCGTAGCGGCCGGGGTGCCGGTGGGCGTAGTCGCGGTAGGCCCGGCAGCAGGCCAGCAGCGCGTCCCTGCCGGCGCGTCCGACGGTCGCGGCCGCCACCGCCTCGGTGAGGCCGCGCACTCCGGTGACGGCCAGCCGCGTGCGCAGGTCCGCCAGTCCGTCGATGTGCTTGTAGAGCGAGGGCACCCGCACCCCGAGCTGACCGGCGAGCCGGGCCAGTGACACCGCCTCGATGCCGTCGGTGTCGGCGATCCCGGCCGCCTCGGTGACGATGTGCGTCGCCGACAGTCCCGCGCGCGGCATCAGGCGAACACCCGCTCGAGCACCGGCGTCACTGCCGCGGCCGTGGCCTCGGGGAACTCGGCGGCCGGATAGTGCCCACAGCCCTCGATGAGCACCACGTCGCCGTCGGCGACCAGTCCGGCGACGGCGGACGCCTCCGCCGCGGGATCGGAGAAGTCCGGGTCGGCCGTGCCCATCACCACCCGAACCGGGCAGCGAACCCGCGGCGCGGCGGCCTCGCCGGGGGCGTGGTCGGCGGCGAGCATCGCGCGCAGCGCGGCCAGGTGTCCCGGCCTGCGCAGGCTGGCGCCGAGCGCGCGCTTCGCCTCGGTGAAATCGGCGGGCTTGTGGGTGGGGAACAGCCTCGACCAGTAGGCGAGCCAGGCCCACGTGGCCCGGCCGATGGCGAACATGGCGAGTCTGACCGTCGCCGACGGCGGGGGTTGCCGCCGCGCGAACGGCGCCGTGAGCACGAGTCCGGCGATCAGCTCCGGCGCTCGTGCGGCGGCGACGAACGACGCGCCCGCGCTGTAGGAGTTGGCGACCAGGAGGACGGGACCGGCGTCGAGTTCCGCGGCCAGCGCCGCGAGGTCGTCGGCGACGGCCGGGGTCGTGTAGTCGCTGAACGTGGCAGCGGACTCGCCACCACCACGCAGGTCGGTGGTAACGACGCGGTATCCCCTGGCCGTCAGCAACGGCCGCAGGTGCCGGTAGGCGGAGCGGGTGTCGCCGAGTCCCGGCGCACACAGCACCACCGGACCGTCTCCCTCGGTGTCGTCGTAGGCGATACGCCCGCCCTCCCGGTCGAGGTACCGGGTGCCGGTTGTGGTCATGACACTCCTTGGCTAGTGCTTCTAGCTTTCAAGCTAATACACTTAGCCAACGAGCGGCAAGGAGCGGGCTCAGGCTTGAGCGAGTGCCCGGTCGATCGCACGGCGAGCCCGACGGGCGGCCGTCCGGTCGTGCTCGAGCTGCATGGCCGCGTTCAGCGCCAGCCCGGCGGCGACGATCTCGAACAGCGCCTGGTCGACGTCGAACCCGGCGGGCAGTTCACCGTTCTGAACCGCTACGACCAGATCCGCCCGCAGCCGCTCCCGCCAGCGCGACCACACCTCGGCCACCACGTCGCGAACCCGGCCGGGACGGCCGTCGTATTCGGACAGCGCCGCGGTCATCAGGCAGCCACCGGGCAGCAGCGGCGCCTCCAGGTAGCCCACGGAGTTGTCGCACACCGCGCGCAGCCGCCGCAGGCCCGGCGGGTCTGCCAGCGCGGGCTCGACCACCCGGTGCCAGAAGTCCACGAACGCCTTGTCCAGCGTGGAGATCTGCAGGGCCTCCTTGGTGCCGAAGTGCTTGTGCACCCCGGACTTGCTCATCTCCAGCTCCTCGGCGAGCCGGCCGATGGTGATGCCCTCCAGGCCTTCCTCGGAGGCGATCTCGGCGGCCCGGCCGAGAATGCGGCCCCGGGTGAGCTGCGCGTCGGCCGCGGAGCGTCGTGGTGACATGTGACGAGAATAGCGTACGTGCGTTCGCTATTGATTTAGCGAACGCACGTACGCTAACTTCGCCACGACCACCGAGGCGAAGGAGTGCGAGATGCGGGTGCGACGGCTGGGCTGGGCCGGACTGGAGCTCGAAGCAGGTGGCGAGCGACTGGTGATCGACTTTGTACGGGACCTCTCACCACTGTTCCCGGGATGGAAGCCCGGCGAGGGGCTGGTGGCACCGAGCGGGAAGGCCACCGCCGCGCTGCTCACCCACCTGCACCGGGACCACACCGACGCGTCCGCGCTCGCGGACGTGCTGGCACCGGGGGCGCCGGTGCTGCGGCCCGCGCCCGGCCACGGCGACGAAGTGGACAACGTGACGACGCTGCCCGCCGAGCGCGAGCTGGCCGTGCACGGACTGGCCGCCGACGTCGTGGCCGACTGGGCGACCCGCGATGTCGGGCCGTTCCGCGTCACCGCGATTCCCGCCGTGGACGGGCTGGGCGACCCGCAGCTGAACTGGGTGGTGCAGGCCGACGGGCAGCGGGTCTTCCACGGCGGCGACACGATGTTCCACGGCTACTGGTGGCTGATCGCGCGCCGGTTCGGCCCCCTCGACGCGGCGTTGCTGCCCGCCAACGGCGCGGTGGTCGACGCGCCGCACCTGCAGCCGCCGAGCCCGCTGCCCGCCGCGATGGACCCGGGGCAGGCCGCCGCGGCCGCGGAGATCCTCGACGCCCGCTACGCGGTGCCCATGCACTATGAGGCCGAGCAGCCGGACAAGGTCGCGGGCTACGTCGAGGTGTCCGCCCCGGAGAAGGAGTTCCGTGCTGTCGCCGGACGGCGCGCACACGTGCTTGCTGTCGGGGACTGGCTGGATCTGGCCACCTGAGCGGGAGGCGGATTCAGATCTCGCGCAGCCTGCGGGCGATGTCCTCGGGCAGCGCGTCGGTGATGAAGGCGTCCATCCCGGACTCCGAGCCGGCGAGGTACTTGAGCTTGTCCGCCGTGCGCCGCACGGAGAACAGCTGCAGGTGCAGGTAGCCCAGCTCCTGCTCGTCGGCGACCGGGCCCTGGTGCCACGCCGCGATGTAGGGCAGCGGCGCGTCGTAGAGCCGGTCGAAGCGCCGCAGCACATCCAGGTACAGAGCCGCGAAGTCGGACCGCTCGGCCGCGGTCAGCTCCGGAATGGACCGGACACGGCGTAGCGGGTAGAGATGAACTTCGACCGGCCACCGGGCCGCGGCCGGGACGAACGCGACCCAGTGCTCGGTCTCGGCGAGCATCCGCACGCCCGCCGCGCGCTCGGCGGCGAGGATGTCGGCGTGCAGGTCGCGTCCCGTGCGCTCACGGTGTGCGCGGGCGACCTCGAACATCCGGCGCGTCCTCGGGGTGACGAACGGGTAGGCGTAGATCTGGCCGTGCGGGTGCCCCAGCGTCACGCCGATCTCGGCTCCCCTGCTCTCGAAGCAGAACACCTGCTCGACACCGTCCAGGGTGGACAGTTCGGCGGTGCGGTCGGCCCACGCGTCCACGACGAGCGTGGCCTGCTCCGTGCTCAGGTCGGCGAAGCGCGCGTGGTGGTCGCTGGTGAAGCAGACGACCTCGCAGCGGCCGAAGCCCGGCCGTACGGGTACCAGCGGGTGGTCGACGTCTGCCTCGGGCGGGACGGCCGCGGTGGACAGGCT
The DNA here is from genome assembly GCF_016595675.1 of Prauserella cavernicola. GTDB lineage: Bacteria > Actinomycetota > Actinomycetes > Mycobacteriales > Pseudonocardiaceae > Prauserella_A > Prauserella_A cavernicola. The sequence continues at coordinate 467,512 of NZ_JAENJH010000001.1, forward strand.
CGGGAACCGGTTCTCGAAGATCGCCACCGTGTAGCCGGGAGACGGGATCTCGGTCTGGTTGCCCGCGCTGGACGGGCACAGCGGGCAGCTCTCCACGGGTGGCTGGAACGTGCGGTTCTGCCGATGGGCGGCCATCATCACCCACTCGTCGAGCAGCGGGTCGAGCCGCAGCTGCGAGGTGGTGCTCACCGCGGGCAGCGTCCGGGGGTCGCGCTGCGGGTGCACGGCCGCGTCGTCGGTGTCGAAGTACAGCAGCTCGCGGCCGTCGGCCAGCGTGGTGATCGTCCTCTTCACGGGTCACTGCTCCTCGGGCCTGCGGCGCATGAGACGAGCGAACGTGCGGCGCATTCAATCACGAAGCAACAAAAACGAACAGTCAGCATGCCAGAGCGTTACGCGTCGCGGCGACGAGCAAACGAGCGCATGATCATGCGCTGAATGTCCGATAACCGACACGCAGAGTGCGCCTGGTTCCGACCGGATTGGGCGGTTGGTGTTGAACCTTGCGCGAGTCTGGTTGCAACTGTTGACACCACTCCACAAACTGTGTGAACTGCTTCACACCGGGGTGTGATCCGCGTGAACCACGGTGCCCCGGACGTTGTGTCGTCGGCGACGACGCCGGCGAGTCCCCCCGAGAAAGGGTGTTCGACTGTGCTCCCACTCGCACCACTGACTCGAAGACGCGGAAGCGGTGCCCCGAAATCGCTGCTCACCGCAGCACTCTCGGCGCTGCTGCTGGCGGCGGTCGCGTCCCCGCCCGCACAGGCCCAGACGTCGACGGACTGGCAGCCCGGCGAACCGAGGCTCGTCACTCCCTGGACCGAGGACGTCTCGCCGGACAACGCCCTGCCCGAATACCCACGACCGCAGCTGACCCGCAAGGACTGGCAGAACCTCAACGGAGTCTGGGAGTTCGCGGGCGCCAGCGAGGGCGAGCAACCACCGTTCGGTGAGCAGCTCGACGAACGGATCCTCGTCCCCTACCCCACCGAGTCCGCACTGTCCGGCATCCAGCGGCACGAGGACTACATGTGGTACCGCCGCACGTTCGAGGTGCCGCGCAACTGGCAGGTGGGCAAGCACAAGGATCTGCGGATCAACTTCGGCGCCATCGACTACAAGGCCACGGTCTGGGTCAACGGCCAGGAGGTCGCCAACCATCAAGGCGGCTTCGGGGCCTTCAGCGCCGACGTCACCGACGCGCTGGACGGAAAGGGCGAGCAGGAGATCGTGGTCGGTGTCGAGGACCGCACCGACGCGACGTGGCAACCGGTCGGCAAGCAGCGCAACGTCCCGGACCGCGGCATCTTCTACGAGGGCGCCTCGGGCATCTGGCAGACGGTGTGGATGGAGCCGGTCGCGCGCTCGCACGTCGAGACGCTGGGCATGGAACCCGACATCGACTCCGGCACGCTCGGGCTCACCGTCCACTCGGGCGGCGAGGACGGCAGGCTCACCGTCGAGGCCACGGTCAAGGACGGCAAGCGCCGGGTCAGCCGCACCAGCGGCGACGCCGACGCGCCGCTGGAGGTCCCGGTACCCGACGCCAAGCTGTGGTCGCCGGACTCACCGTTCCTCTACGACCTCGACGTCGTGCTCAAGGACCGGGGCCGCGTGGTGGACCGGGTGTCGTCGTACTTCGGCATGCGCGAGATCGGCATGGTCGAGGGCGAGGACGGCAGGCAGCGGATCACGCTCAACGGCGAGATCACGTTCCTGATGTCCACTCTGGACCAGGGCTACTGGCCGGACGGCATCTTCACGGCGCCGACCGACGAGGCGTTGCGGTTCGATCTCGAGCAGCACAAGGTGCTCGGGTTCAACACGGTGCGCAAGCACATCAAGACCGAACCGGACCGGTGGTACTACCACGCCGACAAGCTCGGGTTGCTCGTGTGGCAGGACATGCCCTCGATGAAGACCGGAGGGCGTCCGCCCGCCGACGCGCAGGACCAGTTCGAGAGCGAGCTGCAGGAGCTCGTGGAGCAGAAGAAGAACTGGACCTCGATCATCGGCTGGGTGCCCTTCAACGAGGGCTGGGGCGAGTGGTCGCAGGAGGCCACCGGCCGCATCGCCGACGAGGTCAAGGAACAGGACCCGACCCGGTTGGTCAACGCGCACAGCGGGGTCAATTGCTGTGACTCGCTGGGCGACTCGGGCAAGGGCGACGTGATCGACTGGCACGCCTATCCCGGGCCGGCCACGCCGGTGCCGGACGACACGCGGGTCTCGATCGACGGCGAGCACGGCGGGTACGGGCTCGAGGTCGAGGACCACATGTGGTTCGGAGAGGGCCATGCCTACGAGATGCGGCCCGACTCGGAGAGCCTGACCGAGGCCTACGTCGAGAACCAGCGGGAGGTGCTCGCGGCGGCCCGCAACTGTGCGGTCAGCGGCGCGATCTACACGCAGATCACCGACGTCGAGCACGAGGTCAACGGCTTCTTCACCTACGACCGGCAGGTGGAGAAGATGGACTTCGAGCAGGTCAGGAAGATCAACGAGCAGATCATCCGTGAGGCCGACGGCACCGGTGGAGGCGGAACCGATCCCGGTCCCGGCACACCCGGGCTGGCGGGGGTCAACGCCTACAAGTTCAACGAGGGCGAGGGCACCACGGCGGCGGACTCGGTCGGAGGCGCCGATGCCGAGCTCACCGGTGCCGAGTGGACCACCGGTGTGCACGAGGGTGGACTGTCGTTCGCGGGTGACGGCGAGGCCGACTCCGGTGCCCCGCTGGTCGACACGGCGGGCAGCTACTCGGTGTCGGCGTGGGCGAAGCTCGACGAGGCGGGCGACGGGTTCCAGACCGTCGTCAGCCAGGACACCGGCGCCAACAGCGCGTTCTTCCTGCAGTACTCCGGGCAGGACGAGCGCTGGGCGATGAGCTTCGTGGGTCTGCGGACCCTCTCGCCCGAGAAGCCGGAACCGGGCCGCTGGTACCACCTCACCGGCGTGCGCGACGCGCAGGCAGGCACGGTGGAGCTGTTCGTCGACGGCGAGAAGGTCGACGAGCAGGGCGCCTGCGGCGCGGCGGAGTCCACGGGCAACACCGTGATCGGCCGTGCCCAGTACGGCGGTAACGAGGTCGACCACCTGCGCGGCGACGTCGACGACGTGCGCGTGTTCGACAGGGCGCTCTCCGAGGACGAGATCGCCGAACTCGCCACCGCAGGCGAGTGATCGACTCCCTGGGCGGGGCCGCACGCGGGCCCGCCCAGGGATCTCCCTCCCCCACCCCACCCGGAGTGCCAGGATGCGTTCTCCGCCGCGTCGCCTGTTCACCGTCGGCGTGCCGCTGACCCTGCCGGCCACCCGGCGACGGGTAGCGGGTGCGGACCCGTCGTCCGCGGCGGTGCTCGCCGCTCCGGTCGCGGGGACGTCCGACGACGTGGCCGTGGCGGTGGAGCCGCGCTCGTTCTCGGGTGGCGCTCGCGGGGACGGCGTGTTCTTCGGTCTCGCCCGAGGCCCCCGGGACCTCGCGCCGAGCCGGTACGACCACCGCCACGCGGCCCCCGGCGTGGACGTGCGTGTTGACGGGCAGGGCCAGTGCGACGACGGGACGGGCGGTGGCCGCGCCTCCACCGGGTGGGCCGAACGGGATGGGCGGTGGCACCGGTTGCGCGCGCCCACGCCTCGTGAGGTCTCAGGGGCCGGGAGTCCCGCCGTCGGCGTTCGGCTGACCGTGCTGGGAGGCGCCGATTGACATCCGGTTGTTGCTGTTCCTTGATGATTCGAATCTTGCGCGAAACTGTTTGATCCTGGTTGATTGTTCCGGTTGGGGCCTGGGTGAACAAAGGAGTTCTCATGACACGCTCGTCTTTCCCGCGCTCGTGGCGCGTGCTCGCCTCCGCCGCCGTGCTCGGCGCGGCACTCGCCGGGTGCACCAACCCCGGCGACGATCAGTCGGGGTCCAGTCCCTCCGCGCAGGGCGGCGGTGACGACCAGGTCGTGAAGGAGAGCTCCGGCGAGGGCTGCACGCTCGAGGCCTACGGCGCCGAGAAGCTGGACCTGACCGACGCCGTGGTCGGCTTCTCGCAGTCGGAACCCGACACCGCGGCGTTCCGTGCCGCCGAGACCAAGTCGATCCGCGACGCCGCCACCGAGGCCGGGGTCAAGGACCTGCTCGTCACCAACGCCAACAACGAGCTGCCCAAGCAGATCGCCGACATCCAGAACATGCTCAGCCAGGGCGCCGACTTCCTGATCGTGGCTCCGGTGAACTCCGACGGGCTCGACCCGGCACTCACCGCGGCCAAGAACGCCGGTGTGCCGGTGCTGACCGTCGACCGCAAGGTCACCAACACGCACTGCGAGGACTACGTCGCCTTCCTCGGCTCCGACTTCCGCGACCAGGGCAAGCGGGCGGCCGACGCGCTGAACACCGTCACCGAGGGCGAGGCGAAGGTCGCGGTGCTGCTCGGGGCGTCGGGCAACAACGTCACCGACGACCGCAACGCCGGCTTCAAGGAGCAGGTGCAGGCGGAGTACCCGGGCCTGGAGATCGTGGCCGAGCAGACCGCCAACTTCGCCCGCGACGAGGGCCAGGCCGTGGCCGAGCAGCTGCTGCAGTCCAACCCGGACATCTCCGCGATCTACGCGCACAACGACGAGATGGCGCTCGGCGCGGTCACCGCGGTACAGGCGGCGGGTCTGCAGCCGGGTGAGGACGTCAAGATCGTCTCGATCGACGGCACCCGCAACGCCGTGCAGGCGATCGTCGACGGCCAGATCAACGCCGTGATCGAGTCCAATCCCCGCTTCGGTCCGCTCGCGTTCGACACGGCGCAGAAGTTCTACGCGGGTGAGGAGATCGCGGAGGACGTGATCATCTCGGACGACGAGTACAACCGGGACAACGCCGAGGCCAACCTCGGCAAGGCCTTCTAGGAGACGGACGTGACGGCGACCCCTGCCGGCACGGCGCGACCGTCGCCCGCCGGTACCGCGCCCGTGCTCGAGACCGAGGGGCTGAGCAAGTCCTTCGGTCCCGTGCGCGCGCTGCGGGCGGTGGACTTCGCGCTGCGCCCCGGCGAGATCCACGCGCTGGTCGGCGAGAACGGTGCCGGCAAGTCCACGCTCATCAAGCTGCTGACCGGTGTGCACCGGCCCGACGCGGGCACGATCCGCTTCGCCGGGGACGAGGTGGCCTTCTACCGGCCCGCCGACGCCCAGCGGGCCGGGATCTCCACGGTGTACCAGGAGATCAACCTGGTGCCGCTGCTGTCGGTGGCGCGCAACGTGTTCCTCGGCCGCGAACCCCGCACCCGGCTCGGGCTGATCGACACCGCGGCGATGAACCGGGCGGCCGCGGAGCTGGTCGGCTCGCTCGGCGTCGACGTGGACGTGACGGCCGATCTGGGCAGGCTCGGTCTCGGTGTGCAGCAGATGGTGGCGCTGGCCAGGGCGATGTCGGTGGAGTCCCGGGTGGTGATCATGGACGAGCCGACGTCGTCGCTGGAGTCGCGCGAGGTGACCACGTTGTTCGGCGTGGCCCGCACCCTGCGCGAGCGCGGGGTCGGGCTGGTGTTCGTGTCACACCGGCTCGACGAGCTGTGGGAGCTGTGCGACCGGGTCACGGTGCTGCGCGACGGCAGCCACGTCCACACGGGACCGATGGCCGGACTCGACCGGGTGAGCCTGGTGGCCACGATGCTGGGCCGCGAGGTCACCGAGGTGGTCCGCGAGGGCGCGACCGGGTTCGGTGACACGCACCGCCAGTCCGGTGAGCCGGTGCTCGCGGTCAGCGGCGTAGACGTGCGGCACCGGCTGCGGGACGTGGGCCTGAGTGTGCGGCCGGGCGAGGTCGTCGGGCTCGGGGGCCTGCTCGGTTCCGGTCGCAGCGAGACCGTCAAGGCCGTGTACGGCGCCCTGCCGGTGCGTGCTGGTTCGGTGCGGGTCGGCGGCCGGGTGGTGCGGGCCAACTCGGTGCGCCACGCCCTGCGCGCGGGGATCGCGTTGCTGTCGGAGGACCGCAAGGCGGAGGGCATCGTGCCGGACCTGTCGGTGCGCGACAACATCGCGCTGGCGGTGCTGCCGAAGTTCTCGCGCGGCGGGCTGGTGTCGGAACGGCGCATCGACGCGCTGGTGGACACGTTCATCGACCGGCTGCGGATCAAGGCCGCGAGCCCGGCGCAGAAGGTGCGGGAGCTCTCGGGCGGCAACCAGCAGAAGGTGCTCATGGCGCGCTGGTTGTGCACCGAGCCCAAGGTGTTCCTGCTCGACGAGCCGACGCGCGGCATCGACGTGGGCGCCAAGGCCGAGGTGCAGGCGCTGATCGACGACCTGGCCGGGCACGGGCTCGCCGTGGTGCTGATCTCGAGCGAGCTGGACGAGCTGGTGGAGGGCGCAGACCGGATCCTGGTGCTGCACGACGGCTCCGTCGCGCGCGAGCTCACCGGGGAGCACAAGACCACGCGGGAGCTGCTCGCCGCGCTCGCGGGTGGCGCGGAGCGGACGGAGCAGGTCGATGAGTGAGGGCACGCGGGACACCGCCGCGCCGCCGGAGCCGCGCGCGGGCAGGCGCCCCGACGCCGACTGGATCCGCCGCAACGGCGTCTATGTGGCGCTGGCCCTGCTGGTGCTGATCAACGTGGTGGCCACGGACAACTTCGTCAGCGAGAACACACTGCGACTGCAGTTGATCCAGGTGACGCCGGTGCTCATCGTCGCGCTCGGGATGGCGCTGGTGATCGGCACCGAGGGCATCGACCTCTCCGTGGGCGCGGTGATGGCGATCGCGGCGGCGCTGGTCCCGCTCTACATCGGCTACGGAACCGGGTTCGCGCTCGGGATCTCGGTGCTCGCGGGCGCGCTGTGCGGACTGCTGGCCGGGGTGCTGGTCGGCAAGGTCGGGGTGCAACCGATCATCGCGACGCTGGGCATCATGGTGGCGGGCCGCGGGCTCGCGAACCTCTTCGGCGGCGAGATCAAGAGCATCCGCGATCCCGGATTCGTCGAGCTCGGCTCCGGCACCGTGTTCGGCATTCCCTACGTGGTGCTGATCGCGGCGGCCGTGGCGGCGCTGGTGTGGTTCCTGGTGCGGCGTTCGACCTACGGGCGTCAGCTGGTGGCCATCGGCGGCAACAAGCGCGCCGCCGAACTCGCGGGCCTGCCGGTGCGGCGCGTTCTCATCACCACCTACGTCGTGTGCGGGCTGCTGGCGGCGCTCGCGGGGGTGCTGCTCGCCGCACGTTCACAGGCCAGCGATCCCACCAAGATCGGCCTGCTCGTGGAGCTTTCGGCGATCACCGCGGTGGTGATCGGCGGGACCCCGCTGTCGGGCGGGCAGGTGCGCATCATGGGCACGATCGCGGGCGCGCTGTTGATGCAGCTGATCACCGCGACGCTGATCTTCCACGACATCCCCGACTCGACGGCGCAGATCGCGCAGGCGGTGATCGTCGTCGCGGCGGTGTACGTGCAGCTGGGACGCAGGAGGGCACGACGATGACGACCACCGTGCGGCGGGAGGAGTCGGCCCCGGCGAGCCCGAAGGCCCGGCTGGCCGGGCTCGCGCAACGCCAGGGCGCCCTGGTGATCCTCGTGGTCGCGGTCGTGGCCGCGACGTTCTCGTTCGACACGTTCGGCACGGCGGGAAACCTGTCGAACATCGCGCTGCAGGCGTCGTTCCTCGCGATCGTGGCGCTGGGCATGACGTTCGTGATCATGTCCGGCGGCATCGACCTCTCGGTGGGCTCGGTGTTCGCGCTCGGGGGCGTGCTCGCGGCGTGGGGCTCCCAGCACGGCACGTGGGCGGCGATCCTGTTGCCGCTCGGCGTGTGCGGGCTCGTCGGTCTGGTGCAGGGCCTGGTGATCGCGCGCGGCGGGTTGCCCGCCTTCATCGTGACGCTCGCGGGGCTGCTGTTCGCGCGCGGGCTGCTGCTGCTCATCAGCGACGAGGGCTCGACGACGTACAAGGTGCCACCGGACTCGGCGTTCCGTGAGCTCGCGCAGGGTGAGCTCTTCGGCATCGGCTACCCGGTGTGGCTCGTGCTGGCGGCGTTCGCGCTCGGCGGTCTGGTGCTGCACCGCACGTCCTACGGGGCCACCGTGCTCGCGGTGGGCGGGCAGGAGGACGCGGCCGACCTGATGGGCCTGCCGGTGCTGCGGACCAAGGTGATCGCCTACACGGTGTCCGGGTTGCTGGCCGGGATGGGCGGGCTGCTGATGGCGTCGTACACGTCGTCGGGGGTGACCGTGCTCGGCGTCGGCATGGAGCTCGAGGTGATCTCGGCGGTCGTGCTCGGCGGCACGCTGCTCACCGGTGGCGCGGGCACGGTGCTCGGCACGCTGGTGGGAGTGCTGCTGTTGCAGGTGATCCGCAACGTGATCAACCAGGTCGGGTCGCTGAACTCGAACTGGCAGGCCGTGATCAGCGGGACGATCCTGTTGCTGGTGGTGACGGTGCAACGCTGGCTGGCGACCGTGCAGCGCCGTTAGCTAGTGGTGGGCCCCCGTGCCGTTCTCGGTCACGTCGGGGTCCACCACGATCAGCTCGCCGACGCGCTCGCGCAGGCCCGCCCGGTACTCGTCCTCGAGCCCCGAGTCGGTGATGAGCACGTCGGCGGCCTCGATGCCCGCGATGGTGCTGATCCCGAGCACGCCGTACTTGGTGTGGTCGGCCAGGACCACGAACCGCCGCGACGCGTCGACGAACGCGCGGTCGGTCTCGGCCTCCACGAGGTTCGGGGTGGTGTAGCCGCTGCGCAGGTCCATTCCGTGCACGCCGAGAAACATCAGGTCCAGGTTGACCGAGCGGATCGCGGCGACCGCGAACGGGCCGACGAGCGCCTCGGACGGCGTGCGGATCCCGCCGGTGAGGACCACGGTCTGGTCGGGCCGGGGATGGCCGGAGAACAGATCGGCGACCTGGACCGAGTTGGTGACCACCGTGATGTCGGCGACGTCGCGCAGCAGCCGCGCGAACGTCCACGTGGTGGTGCCGCCCGAGATCCCGAGTGCCATGCCTGGTTCGACGAGCCGCAGCGCGGCGGCGGCGATGGCCTCCTTCTCGGCGTTCTGCCGGTTGGACTTGGCGGCGAAACCAGGTTCCTCGGTGCTGCGCCCGCCGGGCAGCACGGCGCCGCCGTGCACCTTCTGCAGCTGGCCTTCCTGCGCGAGGGCCTCGAGGTCGCGGCGGATGGTCATGTCCGAGACACCGAGGTGGGCCACCAGCGCGCTCACCCGCACGGCTCCGCTGCGCCTGACTTCCTCGAGGATCCGCGTTCGCCGTTGGCTCGCCAGCATGGTGGTGTGTGGTCCCTCCACTCGGTTCACAGCACAGGATCGCACAGGAACCGCACCACATCGAGGCTCCGAGCGGGTCTGTGTCCAGGCCGAAACCCGCTGGCGCGCACGGAATCCACCGCGATCCGCACACGTTCGCACACGGCGCGGACGCGCTGGGCTCAGAGCGTCGTGGTGAGCACCGCGCCGTCGAACTCGCCGGGCGAGCCGAGACCGACCGTCGCGGAGGTGAGCACGAGCCGCTCGCCCAGCACGCACACGCTCGTGGGCTGCGTGGCGGGAACCTCCACCACGCGTGCGAGCTCGCCGTCCGGCGAGTAGCGGTGGACGCGGCCCGCGCCCCAGATCGCCGACCACAGGTGACCGTCGGCGTCCACCGTCATGCCGTCCGGGCTGCCGTGCTCGACGGTCGCGAACTCGGTGCGCTCCCCCAGTTGCCCGCTCGCGGGGTCGACGGCGAACCGGTGGATCACGCCCCTGGCGCTGTCGGCGAGGTACATCGTGGTGCCCTCGGCGTCGAACGCGGGGCCGTTGGGCACGGTGAGCCCGCCGAGGGCGCGCGTGACCGTCCCGTCCGGATCGACGCGGTAGAGCGAGCCCGCGCCCGGGGTGTTGTCGTAGGCCATCGACCCCGCCCAGAACCGGCCGTGCGGGTCGGCCACGGCGTCGTTCATGCGCATCGGGGTGGCGGCGCCGTCCTCGGGACGCGCGAGCCAGCGCTGCACGCCGGAGTCGCCGAGCACGGCGATGCCGGTGCCCGCCGCGGCGAGCCAGCCGCCACCGGGCAGCGGTGACACCGCGCCCAGCGGTTCGTCGAGCTGCAGCAGTACGCGGGGTTCGCCGTGCTCGGGCAGTTCGAGCAGCCGTCCGGTGAGGATGTCGACCATGATCAGCCGGTCGCCGATCAGGCGCAGTCCCTCGCCGAGTGCGAACCGTTCGCCGGGCCACGCCGTCCAGTCGCCGGTCGTCTCGCCGCTCATCGCAGTGCCGCTCCTTCGCCGAGTGCCAGCAGTTCCAGTTCGCTCCTCGTCGGCAGGCCCTCCCAGTCGCCGGAAGTGGCGACGGCGAAGGCACCGGCCCTGTTGCCGCGTTCCAGCCGTGCGGCCGGGTCGAGTCCGTCGAGCAGTGCGGAGAGGTAGCCGGCGGTGAAGGCGTCGCCCGCGCCGACCGAGTCCACGACGGGCACGCGGTGTCCGGGCGCCCGCTGCTCACCGTCGGCCGTGGTCACGGCGGCGCCGTCGGCGCCGAGCTTGGTGACCACCTCGCGCACGCCCGCGTCGAGCAGGGCGCGCGTGCCGCCGACGAGCTCGAGCTCGTCGGCGGAGCCGATCACCACGTCGGCGCCGCGGGCGATCGGCGTGAGCGCCGCCGATGCCTGCTCGGCGGGCCACAGCTTCGCGCGGTGGTTGACGTCGAGGGACACGGTGGCACCGCGTTCGCGGGCCTGCGCCAGCGCCGCCTCGACGGCCTCGCGCGGGCCGTCGCCGAGCGCCGGGGTGATGCCGGTGAGGTGCACCAGCCGCGTGTCCTCGCCCAGCGCGACGTCGGCCGCGCTCAGCCGGGACCCGGCCGAACCGGCACGGTAGTAGCGCACCCTGGTGACGTCGGGCAGCCGCTGTTCGAACAGGATCAGCCCGGTCGGCGCGGACCCGTCACGTTCCACTGTGGACACGTCGACGCCCTCGGCGCGCAGCGTGCGCACCACCAGGTCACCGGTCTCGTCGGCGCCGACCCGGCCGACCCAGCGCACGGAGTGGCCGAGCCTGCTCAGTCCGATCGCGACGGTGGACTCCGCTCCGGCGATGGACGAGTGGAACGTCGTGCCCAGCCGCACCAGTCCCGCGGCGCGCAGCGACACCATCGTCTCGCCGAGGGTCACGACCTCAGGCACGGGCGGCAGCCACGAACCGGACCGCGCGCTCGCGCAGTGCGTCGAGGTCGCCGCCGTGGGGTGCGTCGCCGCCCAGCGGGCTGCCGACGCCGACCGCGAGCGCGCCCGCCTTCAGGTACTCCGGCACGTCGGCCAGACCCACGCCGCCGACGGGCACGAGGCCCAGGCCGGGGAACGGGTCGCCGAGCGCCTTGACGTAGCCGGGTCCGAGGCTGCCGGCGGGGAACAGCTTCACCGCCGTGGCACCGGCGCGGTGGGCGGCGAGCACCTCGGTGGGCGTCATCGCGCCCGCGAGCACGGGCAGGCCCAGTTCCAGTGCGACGTCCACGCCCTCACCGAGTGCGGGGGTGACGGCGAACGTGGCGCCCGCGTCGCGGGTGGCCTTGGCGTCGTCGGCGCTGAGCACAGTGCCCGCGCCGATGTGGGCGGCCGACCCGAGTTTCGCGCAGACGCGGGTGAGCACGCCGACGGCGTCGGCTGAGGTGAGCGAGACCTCCAGCAGTGTCACGCCCGACTCGACGAGCACCTCGGCGGTGCGCTCGCACGCCGCCGGGTCGCTGCCGCGGATGATCGCCATCAGCCGGTTCTCGGTCAGGATTTCGGTCAGGTCCATGGGTTCTCTCCTCACCACTCGGCGAACGAGCCGTCGTCGTGCCGCCACACGGGGTTGCGCCACCGGTGGCCTCGCCGGTCGGCCGCGCGCACGGCGTCCTCGTCGATGTCCACGCCGAGCCCGGGGGCGTCCCAGCGGCGGATGGCGCCGTCGGGGAAGGCGAACGGCGCGCGGTCGAGTACGTAGTCGAGCAGTTCCGCGTCGGTGTTGTAGTGGATGCCGATGCTCTGTTCCTGGATCAGGAAGTTCGGGGTCGCGAACGCCACCTGCAGGCTCGACGCGAGCGCGATCGGCCCGAGTGGACAGTGCGGGGCGAGCAGCGCGTCGAAGGTCTCGGCGAGCGAGGCGATGCGGCGGACCTCGGAGATCCCGCCCGCATGCGAAAGGTCCGGCTGCGCCACGGCGATCCCGGCCTGCAACGCGGGCAGGAACTCGGTGCGGGAGTACAGGCGCTCGCCGCACGCGATGGGCACGGCGCTGGCCTCCACCACGTCACCGAGGCGGTGCGTGTACTCGGGCAGCACCGGCTCCTCCACGAACAGCGGGTGCAGCGGGGCGAGCTCGGGGATGACGCGGCGCGCGGCGGCGACGCCGAAGCGGCCGTGGAAGTCCACGGCCACGTCCCGGGAGTCGCCGAGCACCTCGCGCACGGCGGCCAGCCGCGCGACGACACCGTCGACCTCCTGGCGGGTGGGCATGCGCCCGATGCGGCCGGAGCCGTTCATCTTCACGGCGGTGAGGCCGCTCTCCACCTGCTGGGCCGCGGCGTCGGCGACGGCCGAGGGCTCGTCGCCGCCGATCCAGCCGTAGACCCGCACCTCGTCGCGCACGGCGCCGCCGAGCAACTGGTGCACGGGCGCGCCCAGCGACTTGCCGAGGATGTCCCACAGTGCCTGGTCGAGCCCGGCCACGGCGCTGGAGAGCACCGGACCGCCGCGATAGAACGCGGCCTTGGTCATGAGCTGCCACAGGTCCTCGACCCGGCGCGGGTCCTGTCCCACGAGCAGGTCGGACAGCTCGTCCACGGCGGCGCGCACGGTCTCGGCCCTGCCCTCGACCACGGGCTCGCCCCAGCCGACGATGCCCTCGTCGGTGGCGATCCGGCAGAACAGCCACCTCGGCGGCACCAGGAACGTCTCTACGGAGGTGATCTTCACTCGGTGACTGCTTCTTTCTCTTGCGGGTGCCCAGTGCCCAGCACGCCGTCGGCGTCCTGGGTGGCCTTGTCCAGCAACGAGGTCACCGCCGCGGCGGCGGCCTCGGGGTCACGCCTGCGCACGGCCTCGACGACCACGGCGTGGCTCGGCACGGGATCGTCGGCGGCGGCCTCGTGCACGAGCGCGTCGCGCAGGCGCAGTGCGGGCTCGATGAAGACGTCCATCCTGGCGAGCATCTCGTTGTGCGTGGCCCGCAGCATGGCGCGGTGCCAGCGCAGGTCGGCGGCGACCTCCGCGTGCGCTCCCACGGCGTCGGTCATCTCCGCGAGCGCGGCGTCCAGTTCGGCCAGGTCCTCGTCGTCGCGGCGCAGCGCCGCCATCGACGCGACGGCCGGTTCGACCACGGCACGCACCTCAGCGAGGTCGCGCAGCACCGCGGCGGTGTCTCCGGCCTGGGAACGCCAGTGGATCACGTCGCTGTCGAGCAGGTTCCAGTGCTCGCGGTCGCGCACGTAGGTGCCGCGCTTCTGCCGCGCCTCGACCAGCCCCTTCGCGGCGAGCACCTTCATCGCCTCGCGCAGGGCCGTCATGCTGACGTCCAGGTCGCGGCCGAGGGCGCTCAGGTCGATCACGTCTCCCCTGCCGAGCTCGCCCGACACGATGCGCGCACCGAGCGTGGCCACCACCTGCCCGTGCACACCACGGCCGCTGTAGCCGCTCATCACCGCGCTCCTCCCCATTGGTCCGGTCCCCGTCACGACGAGGACTTGTACACGCTCCAGCCACCGTCCACGGTCAGCGTGGCGCCGGTGATGAACGAGGCGTCGGCGCTGGCGAGAAAGGCGATGGCCGCGGCGACCTCGGCCGGTTCTCCCAACCTTTTCACGGCGGTCTGCTCGGCGGACAGCCGCCGGTCGGCCTCGTCGATGCCGTCCCACGCCGCCGTGAGCACGGGCCCGGGCAGCACGGAGTTGACGCGCAGCACCGTTCCGTACTCCACGGCGAGCTGGCGGGCGAGCCCGGTGAGCCCGGCCTTGCTCGCCGCGTAGGCGGGCCGTCCCGGCAGTCCGACGAGGGCGTGCACCGACGAGGTCAGCACCACCGATCCCGTGCCGTCGCGGGAGAGGTCCGCCAGGCACGCGGTGACGCCGAGGAACGTGCCGGTGAGGTTCACCGAGAGCTGCCGTTCCCACGACGCCACACTCGTGTCGTGGGCCGGGCGCACGTCGACGGTGTAGGCGTTGCTGACGAGCACGTCGACGCGGCCCAGCTCGGAGCGGCAGTGTCCCACCGCGCGCGCCCAGTCGGCCTCGGAGCTGACGTCGCAGCGCACGCCGGTGGCGCGCCCGCCAGCCTCGGTGATCCGCTCGACGGTCTCGCCGGGTTCGTCGATGTCGAGCACCGCCACCGCCGCCCCCTCGGCGGCGAGGCGCTGCGCGGTCGCGGCGCCGATGCCCTGCGCGCCACCGGTGACGATGGCGACCTTGCCGTTCAGTCCGCGCATGGGCGCACCTCCACGTCGATCGTCAGCGTGGTCTGCTCCCCCGGTCGCAGGGTGGTGAGCGGGCCGAGGACCTCGCACTCCACGATGCGGGCGGGTGGGTCCAGGTCGCCCAGTTCGGCGAGCGGTTCGGGCAGCGGGTACTCGAGCCACACTTCGACGCGCGAGCCCTGGTCGGGGTACTCGGAGTTCTCGTCGACGGTGAAGCGTTGCGTCAGCGTGGTGCCCTCACCGGTGTGCGACAGCCAGCCCGTGGCCGCGGGGAAGCCGAGCTTGCCCACCACGTCCTGGTGCGGGATGTAGGTGGCATCGCCGCGCTGTTCCCACCGGGGGAAGCCGGTTCCGGCGAGCAGCGGGGTCACGCGCTCGGGACCACCGACCAGGGTGCCGCCGTCGCCGTCGGCGGCGAGCTGCGTGACGTTCCACAGCGCCCAGCGCACGTCGCGCGCAGAGGTGTTGAGCGCCGTGAGTGTCAGCCGGTAGCCGTCCTCGCCGTCGCGCAGTTCGAACCGGCGCTGCAGCCGCAGCCCGGTGCGAGGGTCGTCGCCACTGGTCAGCGTCACGGTCGCGACGCCGTCGCGCTCGTCGGTGGTGACGGCGTAGGCGCCCGAGTCGAGCACCGGGTCCGGCGGACCCGCCCACTGGCCGTCGCCGTCCCAGCCCTGCGGGGCGGGCCAGGTCTTGTCGCCGCCGTAGTTCATCCAGTCGCCCAGGCTGCCCGCGACGGGCCGGTGCACGTGACCGGCGTGCAAGCGCAGCTCGTCGGTGAGCAGGTCGGCGTTGCGCCACAACAGTTCCCTGCCGTCGGCACCGGACAGCGACAACAGCCTGCCGCCGAGCTCGGGCACGATCCCGAGGCGCAGCCGGTCGTTGGCCAGCCACACGACGCCGGGAGTACCGTCCTGCCGTTCGATCACGAGGCGGGCACCTCCGAGGGCAGCAGCACGACTTTGCCCTGGCTGGCTCCGGCGGCGAGCCGGTAGGCCTCGTCGGCCTGTGCGAGCAGGAACCGGTCGCTGACGACCTGCTCGGGGCGCAGGCCCCAGCGGGCGAGGTTCACGGCGAGCTCGGCCATGGCGGGCAGCGACGTGACCCACGAGGCGTAGAGCGTCAACTGCTTGTGCAGCAACGCGTCCGACACCTCGGTCTCGAGCGTGCCACCCTCGCCGACCAGCGACACCCGGCCCCATTCGGCGGCACCGGCGATGGCCGTGGACCGGCCGGCACGGGAGCCGGAGCAGTCGATGGTGGTGATCGCGCCGGGTGCGCCGAGCGCGTCGGCGACGAGTGCCGCGGTGGCCTCGGCGTCGGACTCGGGGGCCAGGGTCGCGTCGAACACGCCGAGCCCGTCGGCCCAGGCCCGCCGCTGCGGCGACACCTCGACCCCCACCACGCGGCGCGCGCCCATGCCCTTGCCGATCATGCCCGCGGCCAGCCCCACCGGGCCCAGCCCGACGACGAGCAGGTCGCCGTCGCCGTTCACCCGGATGCGGCGCAGGCCCTCGTAGGCGGTGCCGAAGCCGCACGCGATCAACGCGCCATCCACATAGGACAGCTCGTCGGGCAGCGGCACGCACGTCGACTCCTCGGCCAGCACGTAATGGGCGTGCCCACCGTCGCGCTGCCAGCCGTAGGACTCGCGCTCGGGTGAGGTACAGCTGATGAAGTAGCCGCGCCGGCAGTTGTCGCACAGCCCGCAGCCCGCGATGTGGTAGACGATCACGCGGTCGCCGGTGCCGAAACGGCGGCAACCGGGCCCGGTGGCGACGATCCGGCCGGAGGGCTCGTGGCCCGCGACCACCCCGCGGTAGGCGGGTCCGTCGACCCCGCGATGCCCCTTGTGCTCGTGGTAGATGTAGCCGATGTCGGAGCCGCAGATGCCCGAGGCTCCCACCTCGATCAGCACCTGCCCCGGCCCCGGCTCGGGCACGGCCAGCTCGCGCAGCACCGCGGTCGAGTCACCGGGCAGGTACGCCCCGGTCATCCTTTGGGTCGAGGTCGTCTTCGAGCTCATCAGGTCTCCCTCGTCGCACGCGCCCGCTTGGTGATCACGACGTTCACCAGCACGGCGGCCACGATGATCACACCGCGCACCACGTTCTGCAGGAACGAGTTGACCCCGAGCAGCACCAGCCCGTTGCTGATCACGGTGATGAAGCCGACGCCGAGCAGCGTGCCCAGCATCGTGCCCCGTCCGCCCGCCAGCGCCGTGCCACCGATGACGACCGCGGCGATCACGTCGAACTCGAGCCCGGACGCGGCGCCACCGTTGCCGGAGCCGAGTCGCGCGGCCAGCAGCACGCCGGTGATCGCCGAGAGCAGGCCGGTGGTGGCGAAGAGCAGCACCCGCACCCTGGCGAGGTTGATGCCCGCCATGCGCGCGGCGGGCGCGTTGCCGCCGACCGCGTAGACGGAGCGGCCGTAGCCGGTGTAGCGGGCGACGTAGGCGAAGACGAAGAACAGCACCACCATGATGATCGCGGGCGTCGGGATGCCGAGGATCGAGCCGCCGAGGGTGTTCATCAGGCCGCTCTCGGGCAGCACCACGGGCAGCGCGTCGGTCAGGTAGAGACCGAGGCCGCCGAGCGCGCTCCAGATACCGAGCGTGGCGATGAACGAGGGCACGTCGAACCGCGCGCGCAGCCAGCCGGCGAGCGCGCCCCACGCCGCACCCGCGGCGAGTGTCAGCAGGATCGCCGGGCCGATCCCGAGTCCCCATTCGGCGGCGCCCTTGGCGACGAGCACCGAGGAGAACGCGACGGCGGGGCCGATGCTGATGTCGATCTCGCCGGCGATGATCACCAGCGTCACACCCCACGCGGCGATACCGACGGTCGCGGCGTCGCGCAGCATGCCGAGCTGGTTGTCCAGGCTCAGGAACCCGGCCGCCGTGCTGCCGAGGACGACATAGAGCACGACGATCGCGGCGATCAGGCCGATCTCGTTGAGCGAACGGCCCGCGAAGGGCCTGCCCACGCGGCCGCGACGCTGCTGCGGCGTGGTCTGGGTAGCTGTCATGTCTCGTTCCTTGTCGAGGTCTCAGGCCGCCATCGCGGCGGAGAGCACGGAATCGGTGGTGAGGTCAGCTCCGGTGAGCTCCGCGGCGACGCGGCCCTCCCGCAGGGTCAGGACGCGGTCGCACACCAGGGGCAGCTCCTCGAGCTCGCCCGAGACGAACACGATCGCGGCGCCCCCGTCGGCGAGTTCGCGCACGAGGCGGTAGATCTCGGCCTTGGCCTGCACGTCGACGCCCCGGGTGGGTTCGTCGAGCAGCAGGATGCGGCTGCCCGCGTGCAGCCAGCGGCCGATCACGGCCTTCTGCTGGTTGCCGCCGCTGAGGTTCACGATCGGGGTGCGGGCCGAGGCCGTGGCGATGGAGAGCCGCTCGATGAGCCGCTCGGCGGCTTTGCGCACCCGGCCGGGGCGCACGGTGGGGCCCGAGCTGACGGTGGAGAACTTGGACAGCACCAGGTTCTCGTCGACGCCGAGCAGCGGCACCACGCCCTCGTCCTTGCGGTCCTCCGGGGTCATGCCGATGCCGAGCCGCTTCATCACGGCCGCGCTCGGGTGGGCGATCTCGCGGCCCTCGACGCTGATCGTGCCGTGGGCGGCCGGGTCGAACCCCGCGAGCGCGCGCAGCACCTCGGTGCGCCCGGATCCCATGAGCCCGCCGATGCCGAGCACTTCGCCCGCGTGCAGATCGAACGACACGTCGAGGACCTTCGGGGGCACCGCCAGCCCGCGCACCGACAGCAACGGCGTCCCGTCGCGGTCGACGTTGCGCTCGGGCGGGCGCTCCGCCGCTCTCGCGGTGTCGCCGAGCATGAGCGAGACGATGGTGCCCGTGTCGGCGTCGCCCACGTCGACGGTGTCGACGATGCGGCCGTCGCGCATCACTGTGGCACTGTGGGAGATCCGGCGGATCTCCTCGAGCCGGTGGCTGACGTAGAGCACGGCCACGCCCGCCGACGCGATGCGGGTGACGGTCTCGAGCACCACGTCCACCTCGGCGGCGGCGAGCGCGCTCGTGGGCTCGTCGAGGATCAGCAGCCGCGGCTGCTCGCGCACCGCGCGGCAGATCTCGACCAGCTGCCTGCTGGCCAGCGAGAGCGACCCGACCGGGGCGTCCGGGTCGATGTCGAGCCCGAGCCGCCCGAACACGTCGGCCGCTCCCGCCCGCATCGTCGCGTAGTCGACGGCACCGCCGCGGCGCGGCCAGCGGCCGAGGTAGAGGTTCTCGGCGACGCTGAGCTCGGCGACCAGGCTCAGCTCCTGGTGCACGGTGTTGATGCCGAGCTCGGCGGCCCTGCGCACGCCGCCGTCGCCGAAGGCCTCCCCCGCCACCGTCACGGTGCCGGCGTCGGGACGCTCCACTCCGGACAGCACACGGATCAGCGTGGACTTACCGGCGCCATTGCGGCCGAGCAGCGCGCGGATCTCGCCCGCGCGGATCGACAGGTGCGCGTCGGTCAGCGCACGCACGCCCGGATAGTGCTTGGTGACCCCGTCGACCACGATGACGGTCGAGCCGCTGGCGACGTCGGCAGCCACTGCTTCTCCTTCGCTGGTTCGGTTGCTCTCCCGCTGGTTCGCGCCCGCCGTCACGGCACACCGTCCGGGTGCGTGCGCAGCCAGTCGGAACCGTCGTCGGGGGTCGCGTAGAGGTCGATCGGCGCGGGCACGACCGTGTACTCGGTGAGCTTGCCGGTGCGCACGTCGTCGGCCGCCTGTGCCGCGAGCTTGCCGACGGCGATGCCGGAGATGTCGACGACACCCTTGAGGATGTTCTCGGCGGCCAGTGCCTGCGCGGCCTCGGTGGACATGTCACTGCCGAAGACCACGGTCTGGCCGACCTTGCCGCGCGCCTGCACGGCCCGCACCGCGCCCATCGTCGCGCCACCGGCCTCGCCGTAGAACGCATCGAGGTCGGGATTGGCGGTGAGGATGCGCTCGGCGACGTCCACGGCCTCGTCGATCGTGGCGCCCTCCTGGTTGGCCACGATCTTCGCGCCGGGCAGCTTCTCCTGCAGCGCCTGTTCGAAACCGTGCCTGCGGTCGATGCACACCTCGACGAACTCGCAGTTGACCACCGCGATCGTCGGTTCGGTGTTGCCCTCGGCGAGGAAGTACTCCGCGGCGCGCTCCCCGAGCATGCTGCCGAAGCGCACCGGGTCGCCCAGCACGTACGCGGACACGTACTTGCGGGCGCTCTGTTCGGCGACGCAGGTGTTGTAGCAGATCACGGGGATGCCGCTCTCGTGCGCGAGTTCCAGCGCGGGCACCGACGCGGTGGCCGAGGCGGGAGAGAGGATCAGCGCGTCCACCTTCGCGGCGCTGACCTGGTCGATGAACGTGCTCTCCTTGGAGGCATCGCCCTGTGCGTTGAGCTGGAGCAGCTGCGGCGTCCTGCCGAGCGCTTCGGCCTCCTGCTGCATGCCGACCCTGACCCCGGCGTAGAAGCCCTGCGCGTCCATGTAGACGACACCGAACCGGCCGTTCTCGCCGACCTTGCCGCCGCAGGCGGCCACCATGCCGAGCAGCACGACCGCCACCAGCGCCAGGCCTGCCCGGCCACGACGCCCCGTTGCGCCCATCAGGTTCTCCTCGATCCTCGCTTCGTGCCAGCCTGCCCAGAGCGGGGGCCGTGCGCACAGTCTTGCTCGCGAAGGACCTCGGCGTCAACATTAATTATTAATTAATCTCGAACGGGTGGCCGTGGCGCTGTGAGCCGCCGGTACGGCAGGAACCGCTGGAACCCCAGCCCCCGCAACCCGGGCGTCGCCTCGATCAGCGCGGGCACCGCGTCCTCGGCCCGGAGCCGCGACTCCACCACCGCCTGATGAGCGGCCTCGTCCCGGAACTCGGCGTAGTTGACCACGCTCGACCCGTCCACGGCGACGTGGAAGTGGTTGCTCGCCATGCCCCCGACCGGCTCGCTGTCCGGCCGCGTCGCCGGATGATGCTCGTCGAGCAGAGTGTCCACGAAGGACCGCGCCGCCCGCTGCCCGTCGGTCTCGAACGACACCAGCACCACGACGCCGGTCCGGAGCCCGGCGTCGGGAACCACACTCCGGTAACGCGTGTAGGACCCCAGCCCGTCGCGCCGGATACCGGGCACCGCGTCGTCGATCGCCCTGATCCGCTCGGGCGGATCGGTGTCGCGGAACGCCTCGACCGCCTCGGGTCCGGTCCACTGTGAATAGTTCAGGACGGTGCGACCATCGGTGCCGAGCAGCACGCTGTGCGAGAGCAGCCCGGCGGGCCACGGCGCGTCGCCCCACGCCGCCATCGCGGCGTCCGCCGCCGCCCGCTGCCGCCGCGACGTGTCCAGCGTCCACGTACTCACCAGCGCCAGCCCGGCATCAGGGTGCTCGATCTCGGGCGCCGGATCGGTGAACTCCGCCGCGTGCCGCGACAGCCAGTCCCCGAACGTCCGCGGCGGCCGCCCGGTGACGAGCTCGACCGTGTCCAGCACCGGCCCCGGCTCCGCGCGCATGTCCTCAAAGGACTCACGGAACCAGTCCGCGTCGGCCTCGGTGAACCCGCTCCCCAGCAACCCGGCGCGCCAGTCACGCTCCGGTAGCTCCTCCCAGTGCAGGGGCCGGCCGATCCGCTCGGCGATCCGCGCCACCTGCTCGACCGGGGTGAGCAGGTCGCGTCCCGTCAGTTCCAGCACCCGGCCCGCGTAGCGCTCGTCCGTCAGCGCCTCCACGGCGACCTCGGCCAGATCCCGCTCGTCGAGCAACGTCACCGGCACGTCGCCGAACGCGCCCCGCACGACGTCGCCGCCACGCGTCTGCTCCGCCCACACCAGGAGGTTGGTCGCGAACGCCGTCGGCCGCAGGAACGTCCAGCTCAGCCCGGACTCGCGGATCGCGCGCTCGATCGCGTGGTGCGAGCGGCCGATCGTGTTGTCGTAGTGCTCGACCCCGTCGCGCACCGCGGCCGAGGAGAGGAACACGACGCGGCCGGTGTGCGCGGCGATCGTGGCGTCCGCCTCCCGCGCCGCGGCCAGGTCCCCGATTCCCGGCCACATCAGAAACACCGCGTCAACACCTTCGAGTCCACGCAGCTCCCGCTGGCTGCCCCGGACCACCTCGATCGCGGACGGTAGCCGCGCGCCCTCCGGATCACGGGTCAGCGCCCGCACCCGGACCCCGCGCCGGGCCAGGCCCAGCGCCACCTCTCGCCCGACGTTGCCCGTCGCGCCCGTCACCAACACCGTCGTCGTCTCGTCCATGCCGGTGACGCTACGAAGACCGGCCGGACGCCGAATCCGTCAGACGACTGGGCTCCCCTCAGTCCTGCTCAGCCGTTGCCGCCGCCGCTGTGCGCGGCAGCCGTGTGCTGCGCCGACACCGCCTTCCGCAGCGCCGTCACCACCGGCGCGACCGACCCGCCACCCAGCTCGCCGATCCGGCCTGTGAACCGGCGGCGTTCCCGCCCACTGAACACCGCAGCCAGCTGCGCCGCCGACGCGAGCGCCGCCAGCGCGCCGATCTCCCGATCCACCCGCCCCACGGGCTGGCTCCCGCGAACGGCCCGGCCCACCTGCTCCCCGAGCCGACGTGCCACGTGCGGCTGGCGCAGCGTCACCCGTGTCGCGGGGAACAACCCGAGGACCCGGTGCCGCTCGACCCTCACCACCCGCGCCGCCACCAGCTCGGCGTGCACCAGCTCCATCGTGCGCGCCCGGTCCTTCGCGACCCACCGTCGCCACGCGCGCGGCGGATCCTGCTCGATCTGGTCCCACACGTGCCGCAACACCGAGTCGGCCGGACCGGGCGGCGCGGTGACGGGATGCGCCTTGTCGCCGTCGTCGGTGAGATGGCCGTGCAGCACGAGCTCCGCCAGCGCCGCGGCACGCAGGAGATGGCCCAGCTGGCCCTTGCCGGTCAACTTCTGCTTGCGCCGGTCGAACGCGAGCAGCAACGCCCTGGCCGGCAACGTGGACGTGGTGTCAGTCATCATCACCGTCTCCCTCCGTCGTGGATTTGCGTGGCCGCCCTGGCGACCGGATCTTGCCCACCCCGCCCGGCAGGCGGCCCGCGTCGGCGAGCGCCTTCCGCAACAGGAACTCGATCTGCGCGTTGGTGCTCCGCAGCTCGTCGCCCGCCCATCGCGCGAGCGCGTCGTGCACCACGGGATCGAGGCGCAACAGGAGTTTCTTGCGTTCGGCCACGGCAACTACTGGTAGAGCGTCCCGGAGTTCACGACCGGCTGGGCATCCCGGTCGCTGACCAGCACCACGAGCAGGTTGCTCACCATGGCGGCCTTGCGCTCCTCGTCGAGCTCGACGACGTCGTTCTCGGCGAGCTTGTCCAGCGCCTGCTCCACCATGCCGACGGCGCCCTCCACGATCCGCTGCCGCGCCGCGACGACGGCGCCCGCCTGCTGGCGGCGCAGCATCGCCTGCGCGATCTCCGGCGCGTAGGCCAGGTGCGTGATGCGCGACTCGATCACCTGCACGCCCGCCGACGCCACGCGCGCCCCGATCTCCTCCGAGAGCCTCTCCGTGATCTCGTCGGCGTTGTCGCGCAACGAGAGCCCGTGTCCGTCGTGGATGTCGTACGGGTAGGCGTTGGCGATGTGGCGCACGGCGGTCTCGGTCTGGATCGCGACGAACTCCACGAAGTCGTCCACTTCGAACAGTGCCTGCGCGGTGTCGCGGACCTGCCACACCACCACGGCGGCGATCTCGATCGGGTTGCCGTCGGCGTCGTTGACCTTGGCGACGTCGCTCTCGTGGTTGCGGATCCGGGTGGACACCCTGCGCCGCACGGTGAACGGGTTCACCCACTGCAGGCCGTCCCTGCGCACCGTGCCCGTGTACTTGCCGAGCAGCTGGATCACCCGCGCCTCGCCCGGTGCGACCGGCGTCAGCCCCGCGAGCAGCACGAGGCCGGCGAGAGTCGCCAGTGCGCCGAGCACGATCACCAGCGCGGTGCCGCCGATTCCGCCCACGACGACCAGCGCCGTGCCGCCGAACACCAGCACGGCACTCACGCCGAGCATCGCGAACCCGGACACCGCCCTCGCCTGCCGCTCCCCGACCTTGGGCGTCGGCATCGCCACTGCGGTCTCGGTGATCGTCATGGACCCCATCCCTTCCCCGTGCGGACGCGTCCCCGCGTCCCGTTCGAACGACATCATAGTGATATCACATTTTGGGGATGACGGGGGAGTGCCCCGAGCACGAAGCAGGAACGCGCCTCAGGTGAGCAGGGCGACCAGCACGAACATCACGGGCATGCTCACCAGCGTCGTCAGCAGCACGGCGTCCCGGCTGATCGCGACACCCTGGTCGTAGCGCACCGCGTAGCCGAACACGTTCTGCGCCGTCGGCAACGCCGCGCACACGACGACCACCAGCAGCCCGTGCCCGTCGAGGCCCAGCATCAACCCCAGCAGCAGTCCCAGCAACGGGTGCACGATCGTCTTGATCAGCACCACCGACAGCAACAGCGGCATCATTTCGCCCCGCCGCAGCGGCCACGCCGCCGACCGCAACGAGATGCCGAACGCCAGCAACATCCCCGGCACGGCCAGATCGGCCAGCAACTCGATCGGCGCCATCACCGGCTCGGGCGGCACGATCCCGGTACCCGACGCGAGCAGACCAGCCGCCGTGGCGACCGCGATCGGATTGCGCAGCGGAGCCGTCACCGCGCGCAGGATCCGCGGCCTGCCACCGTTGGCCCGCTCCGAGAGCACGTCGAGCACGGTCGTGAACACCGGTGTCAGCACCGCGAGCTGGAACAGCAGCACCGGCGCCACCTCGGCGGCATTACCGAACACGTACGTCGCGATCGGCAAGCCCAGATTGCCCGCGTTGACGTACCCGCTCGCCATCGACGCCATCGCGGTCTCCCCCGCGGGCCTGCGCCGCAACAGTCCGATGGGGACGTACGCCGCGCACGCCAGCGTGCTCGTCACACCCGTGACGACGAGATCCTCGGAGAACACGGCCCCGACGTCGGCGTGGGCCAGCGTGGTGAACAACAGTGCGGGACTCGCGACGAAGAACGCGGTGCGCGACAGCACCTGCGTCGCGTGCGGACCCAGCACACCGGTGCGGCCCACGACATAACCCACCAGTACGACGACCCCGATGACCAGGAAACCCTGGACGACCCCGTTCACTGTGCAGTCACGTCACAGCACCGTAGCGCTGTGACGGAGATCAACCCGGGCCGGGTACCTGCCGCGCGGCTAGGGCACGATCGAATCGACGTACCCGCCGTCGACCCGCACGGCCGCGCCCGTCGTGGCCGACGCCTGGTCGGACCCGAGGTACACCACCATGTTCGCGATCTCCTCAGGCTCGATCAGCCGCTGCAACAACGACTGCGGACGGTGCAACCGCATGAACTCGCGCTGCGCCCGCTCCCACGGCAGATCCCGGTCCACGAGCTGGTACACGAACTCCTCGACACCACCGGTGTGCGTGGGACCGGCGATCACCGAGTTCACCGTCACGCCCGTGCCGGCCGCTTCCTTCGCGAACCCGCGCGAGACGCCCAGCAACGCGGTCTTCGACACTCCGTAGTGGATCATCTCCGCGGGGATCACCACGGCCGAGTCACTGGCGATGTACTGGATCCGGCCCCAGCCACGCGCCACCATCGCCGGCAGGTACTGCCTCGTCAGCCGTACCGCCGCGAGCACGTTGACCTCGAAGTAACGCCGCCACTGGTCGTCGGTGATCTCCAATGCCGGTGTGGCGCCGAAGATTCCGAGATTGTTCACCAGGATGTCCACCCGGGGCAGCGTCTCGAGCAGCTGCCGCGCGCCGTTCTCCGTCGCCACGTCGGCTGGTGCGCTCACCACGTCGGCGCCCTCGACCTCGGCACGCAGCGCCTCCACGGCACGCCCCACCGACTCCGCGCCGCGGCCGTTGACGGCCACCCGCGCGCCCGACCGCGCCAGACCTGCCGCGATCGCGGCGCCGATCCCCTGCGTCGAGCCCGTCACCAGCGCCGTCCTGCCCGTCAGATCCAGCCGCATGCCCCGGTCCTCTCCCGCGTGGTTGGCGTTCCCCGCGCATCGTAGGTCCGGTGTGGGTCCCTGCGACGGCTCACGCGTGGTCACGGGAGCCCGACACCGCGGCCCCGTACCGTGACGCCAGCGGCTGCGCGCTGAGCCCGTGGGCCACCACGCTCACCAGCACCGTGAGCGCGATCGTCCCCACCGCGGGCGCGGCGACGATGCCGAGCTCGTCGATCGCCAGCAGCGCGAAGATGATCGACGGCAGCCCGCGCGGACCGAACCAGCCGACGAACGCCACCGTGGCGATCCCGAGCCGCATCCCGAGCATCGACACCGCCACCGGAACCATCCGCAGCACCGTCAGGCTCAGCACCGTGTAGAGCGCGATCTGCCAGCTGAACGTGTCCCCCACGATCGGGAACACCACCGCACCGAACAGCAGCCACACCAGCGCCGCGGCGAGTCCGCCCGTCTCCTCGACGAACTTCACCTGGGCGAGTTCGAACTCCCCCGCGACGTTGCCGAACGCCAGCCCGCCGACGAACGCCGCCACGAAGCCGTTGCCGCCCGTCGCGACCGCCGCGGTGAAGGCCGTTACCACCAGCGCGAGCATCGCCGGTCCCGCGAAGGAGCCGGCCAGCCAGCCCCGCCGGTGTGAGGCACTCGTGAGCACGCCACCCGCCGCACCGACGAGCGCCCCGATGCCCGCGCCCACGGCCAGTTCCACGAGCGCGTCCGTGACGCCGCCCCGTTCGCTGCCCGCGACTCCGGCGATGGCCACGAGCACGATCGGTGTCGCGACGCCATCGTTGAGGCCGCTCTCCACGTTGATGGCCCTGCGCACCCGCTCCGGCACGGCGGGATCGGTGAGTACCGCGGCTCCAAGCGCGGCGTCGGTCGGCGCGAGCGCGGCACCGACGAGTACGGCCAGCCACCCGCTGACACCGGGCAGCATCGAGGCGGCCAGCAACCACCCACCTGCCACGGTCAGCGGCAATCCGACCCCCAGCAATCTGCCGTACCACGCGAGATCGGCCCTCGGCTGTGGCAACCGCACACCCGAAGCGTCCGAGAACAGCACCAGCGCCAGGGTGAGCTCGATCAGAAGCTGGAAGGCGTGCAGCTCCACCTCGAAGATCCCGACGACCGGCGACAACAGCCCGCCGAGCGCGACGAACACGATCGGAGCGGTGAGCTCGGCGCGTTGCAGCCTTCCGCCCACCAATCCCCACAACAGCAAGGAACCCGCGATGACCGCGCCCGCCGTCGCGGTCTCTGCAGTCATCGCGGGCTCCGCGTCGCGACCGGCGGCGTGTTCCGGCTCCCCCCGTCTGCGGAGCCGGAACCAGCGCCGCCTCTCCCGCGCCGCGCGCCACAGGGGATGGCTGGTACCTCGCGACTACCGCCGATCACCACCACGTCGCCTCGACTCGGTCATACCGGCCGCAACACCAACATGGTGGTGAGCCGCGGCGGGCGGGGCCTCGCATTCCGGGGGTGAGATCGCGCGTTGCGCTCATTCGCGGGCCATCCGCGTGTGCGTGCTCCAGTCGTAGGTGACGGTCGTGCGGAGCACGAGGTCCTGGATCGAGTGGCGGGCCGGGCTCACCGCGACCCAGACCAGCCCCACCGGGAACAGCGTGCAGAAGGCCGCGCGCAGCAACGCCCGTGCCCACCCGAGCGACCTGCCGTCGCGACGGGTGACGCGCAGCCCCAGTACCCGGTCGCCGTAGGTGCGCCCGCTGATCCGCCAGCACACCGCGAAATAGAGGATCGCCACCCCGATCGCCAGCCCCACCACCGCGTGTCGTGGCGCGGACGGGAAGTGGAACCGCACGGGATCGGTGACGAGCACCGCCCCGCACACGACTAGGTACCCGACACCGAGCACCGCGAGCACGAGACCGAGATCGAGCACGCTGGCGACAGTCCTGCTGACGAGCCCGGCGGACCGGCCCTGCCACGCCCTGGCCTCCTCGGGCACCGGTGTCAGCCAGACCCGTTTCGGCTCGTCGGCGGCCATCGTCATCCTGTGCGCCAGGGGCGCAGTACCCTCCCGGTCCAGTACGCGACGGCCTCGTCGGCCCGCATCGACTGGACCCGCACGTCGCGCACCGTCTCGGCGGCGACCGAACCGGTGGACACGCGGATGATCTCCGGCAGGTCGATCTCGGCGGCGACCTCCGTGACCAGGTCTGCGAGGTCGAGCTGGCGCACCACGTCGGCCGCGACCACGGGTACGACCTTGCGATAAGCCGCCGTGAGCTCGTCCAGAGCGACCTTCCGGCCGCGTTGTCCGGTCTCGGCGAGCGCGAGCAGCCGCTGCCCGACCCGGTGGTCCGGCCTGAGGAGAAACCCGGCCACCGGCCGCGTGGCCCGGTGCAGTCTCCGGCCCGCTCGCAGCCCGGCACGCACGCTCTCGACCGCGAGGCCGAGCACGACATCCACGGCCACGGGCTCGGGTTTTTCCGCCCGCTGCTCTGACACGCCACGATGCTGCGGCCGCACGCGAACCCGCGACTCACACGCCGGGGGTGAGATCGGTGGGAGCGTCCCGGTCTTCCATGCGGGTTGTTCAGATGGCGGGGATGGTGAGAGCGGTGATAGCCGCGCCCAATGCCGAGCTGTATAGGTCGTTATACATCTTTTACCACCGTCGGCTGCGGCGCACGAGCGTCGCCTGGCCAGGCCCCGAGAGTTCGGGCACCACGGCCGCCCTTCCCGCGATCGCCAGCAGGAGAGCCTCGGCCTTGCCGCGCACCACCTCTCCCCTGCCCCACGTCCAGTCCAGGTCCGTGGCGACCAGCCGCAGTCCCCTCACCCGCAGCACACCTCGGATCACCGGTGCGTAGAGCGCGACCGTGAACGCGGGCCGGAGCCGCTCGGCGGGAATCTCCCTCGGCAGCCCGAGCGGCCGCCGGATGTCCTGGTGATGGATCAGCGCGTCGGTCAGACCGATGAACCCACCGCCCACCGCTGTGAGACCACGGGGCGACGGGTTCCTCGCGAGCAACGCGAGCAGATCCGCGGGCTCGTAGGAGCCGTAGTCCTCCAGCCCGACGGCGTTGATCCGGCCTGGCGTGAACCGGCCGCGGGCCGCCCGGCGCAGCAGCTCCCGGCCGTCCAGCTCGTCGTAGCTGAGCATGTGCGCCACGACGTCGCGCACGGTCCAGCCCTCGCACAGCGACGGTGTGTCCCACTGCTGCGGGGTGAGCGCGGCGAGCAGGTCGGCGAGTTCGGCTCGTTCGGCTGCGGCGAGCGAGATCAGGTTCACGCGGCAAGTATGGGTGAACGGCCACGGTGGGTCACTTTGTACGATCCGCGCGTGCCCTATGCGCGAGCATCCGACGACACAGCCCTGTACTACGAGGTCCACGGTGACGGCGAGCAGACCCTGCTGCTATTGCCGGGGCAGTCCAACGGTCACCACTGGTGGAACAGCGCGCGACCGGATTTCGACTCCGTGTTCCGCACCGTCGTGCTCGACTACCGCGGGATCGGCGACAGCGACAAACCGGACACGGACTCCTACAGCACCAAGGGTTTCGCGCTCGACGCACTGGCCGTGCTCGACGACGTCGGCGCCGAGCGGGTGCACGTCTACGGCACGTCGATGGGCGGGCGCGTGGCGCAGTGGCTGGCCGCGGAGCACGCCGAGCGCGTGGACCGGCTCGTGCTGGGCTGCACCTCCCCCGGCTCGCCGCACGGCATCGAGCGCGGCGAGAACGTCCGCCGCGCACTGGGCCAGCGCGACGCCCGCGCGGCCCGCCACGCATTGCTCGAGCTCATGTACACACCGGAGTGGATGGCGGCGAATCCCGGGCCGTACAACACGATCGGCGTGCGCGGCACCCCGAGTCACGTCCTGCGCCGCCACCGCAGGGCCAGCGCCGAGCACGACAGCTGGGACGCGCTGCCCTCCATCACCGCTCCGACACTCGTGGTGCACGGCACCGACGATGTCTTCAATCCCACCGAGAACGCGCCGCTGCTCGCCAAGCGCATCCCCGGCGCCCGGATGGAGCTGATCGCGGGCGCGCGGCACGCATACTTCGAGGAGTTCCGTTCCGTGGCGAGCCCGCTGGTGCTGGACTTTCTCACCGAGGTGTCCTAACGCCGACGCGCCTCGTGCACCAGCAGCCACACGAGGTAGGCGCCGCCGATGCAGACGGTCACCACACCCACCGGCAGCTGCACCGGGTCGAACACCCACTGCGCGGCCCCGTCCGACGCGGTCAGCAACAACGCGCCGACGCAGGCCGAGGGCAGCACCGTGACCCCGGCCGCGCGGGTGAGCCTGCGGGCGATCTGTGGCGCGGCGAGGGCGATGAAGTTGATCGGCCCCGCCACCGCCGTCACCACGGCCGTGAGCGCCACCGACAGCACCAGCAGACCCAGCCGCGCACGCTCGATGCGCACACCGGACGTGGTGGCGATCGCGTCGCCCAGCTCGAGCTGCCGCAGCGGTCGCGCCGCCACGCACGCCACCAGGATCAGCAGCGCCGCCGTCGCGGTCGCGATCCCCGCGTCGGGCCAGCGGGCGCCGTTGAGGCTGCCCGCCGTCCACGCGCTCGCACCCAGCGCCACCTCGACGTCGGCGGTGAGCAGCAGCCAGGTGTTCAGCGAGCCGAGCATGGCCGTGATGCCGATGCCCACGATGATCAACCGGAAGCCCTGCATGCCGCGGGACCACGCGAGCAGGTAGACCACTACCGCGGTCGCGATCCCGCCCGCGAGCGCCCCGAACGCCAGTTGCCCGTACGTGCCACCCGCCACCACGAGCACCAGCAGCGCTCCGGTGTGCGAGCCACTGGTGAAGCCGACGATGTCCGGACTGCCGAGCGGGTTGCGCGTGAGAGACTGGCAGATCGCGCCACTCACGCCGAGCGCGGCCCCGAGCACGAGCGCGGAGAGCACCCTCGGCAGCCGCCACTCCACCACCACGGTCGTCGCCGCGCGGTCCCCCTGCCCCAGCAGCGCCCCCACGACCTCGCCCGGGGTCAGCGCGATGCTGCCCAGGCCGAGCCACACCAGCGCGAGCACCACCGCCACGGCCAGGCACACAGCCCCGGCCACCACGGCTCGCCCGCCGACCCGCGTCGACAGCGTGCCCAGGCGCAGGGTCCGGCCCGTCGCCGCGGTCACGAGGTGCTCGCCCTTCTGCGCCGCACCATGCCGACCAGCACGGGCGCGCCGACGAAGGCCACCACCACGCCGACGGGGACCTCACCGGAGCCGACGAGCACGCGGCCCAGTACGTCGGCCGTCAGCACGAGCACGGGCGAGAGCAACACCGAGACCGCGACGATCCAGCGCTGGTCGGGGCCGACGATCCAGCGCGCGACGTGCGGCATCATCAGGCCCACGAAGCCGACCGGTCCGGCGATCGCGGTGGCACCTCCGGCGAGCAACGTCACGGCCACGACGGCGCCGGCACGCACGAGCGTCAGGTTGGCGCCGAGCGCACCCGCCAGCTCCTCCCCCAGCGCGACGGCGTTGAGCGGGCGGGCCACCAGCGCCGCGAGCAGGAGCCCGGCTGCGACGAACGGCAGCACCGTGCCCAGCATCGGCAGGTCGGCCGCCGAAAGCGAGCCCGCCGACCAGAACCTCATCCGGTCGAACGTCTCGGGGTCCAGCAGCACGAAGCCGGTGACGATGCCGCTGAGCACCGCCGCCAGCGCGACGCCGGAGAGCACGAGCCGCTCCGGGCTCGCCGGACCCCGGCCCGCCGCGGCGATCACGTACACCGCGCACGTGGCGACCAGCGCGCCGAGCAGTGCGAACCAGACGTAGCCCGCGATGCTCATCCCACCGGAGACGGCGAGCGCGAGCGCCACGAAGAACGCCGAGCCCGCGTTGACCCCGAGAATGCCGGGATCGGCGAGCGGGTTGCGGGTGACGGCCTGGATCAGCGTACCGGCGACCCCGAGCGCGAGGCCCACCAGCAGTCCGGCGACGGTGCGCGGCAGCCGGGTCTCGCGCACGATCGTCTGGTCGTAGCTGCCGTCGAAGTCGGTGAGCGCTCGCCACACGGCCGACAGCGATACATCCGCGGATCCGGCCACCAGGCTCAGCCAGCACGCGCCCGCGAGCGCGCAGGCGCCGAGCACCAGCCCCAGCGTCCGCCGCCCGCCGGTGTGGCGGGTGCCCGCGTCGCCGGCGGGCGGCCGACGCTGCGCCGTTGTCATCGTGCGGTCAGCTCGACCACCAGGTGGCCCCACCCCAGCCGGTGCACGTCGCCGACGTCGAACCCCGCCCTGTCCGCCAGCGCGGTGAGATCCACCGTGGATCTGGGCGGGGAACCGGTCGCGGCCCAGTGCCGCATGGCCGAGGTGAGTTCCTCGCGATCGTCGGGTTCGTCGTCCTCAGCGGTCTCGACCAGCAGGACCCTGCGCCCGTAGGACGCTCCGGTGAGCGAGGCGAGCAGTGCCACGGCCTCGCCGTCGTTCATGCGTCCCAGTGCGAGCGCGCACACCGTGGCGTCGGCCTCGACGGGCTCGCCCTGGGGCACGATCGTCACGGCCTCGCGCGCACCGCCGTCAGCGAGCGCGTTCTCCAGTACCGACACCACGACCGGCCCCTCCTGGACCACCATCGGCGTGCCGGGCCGGGTGCCGTGCACGGCCTGCGCCACGACGGCCGACCCCGGACCGGTGAGCCGCAGCCGCTCACCGTCGCGCCACGCGGGACTGGCCACGATGCCCTCGGCGAGGTAGGCGAACGACCAGCCCATCCCGTCGCTGACGCGCTCGAGCCGCTCGTGGTCGGCGGCCAGCGTCGCCGACATCGTGGCGCCGTGGGCGAGGGCGAACGCCGACGCGCCGGTGCGCAGGCTCTCGGTGAGCCGGTGCAGCGCGGCGTCCACCATGCCGTCCACGTGGCGATCGTCAAGGCGCCGCACCAGGAACCGGTCGTCGAGCAGATCCTCGCCGAGCCCGCCCAGCCGCACCAGGCCGTCGTCGCCGATCGCGAGCACGTCGACGGACGCGAGGTAGCGGGTGAACAGCGACGCGGCCTCCGCACCGAGCCCGGCGAGCGCCGCCAGCTCGCGTGGCGGCGTCGGCCCGCCCGCGACCGCCGTCAGCAGCCCGGTGCTCACGGCGGCGCGCACGGCGAAAGTCGGCATCGGGTCGAGCAGCAGCTCCAGCGGCGAGAGCTCGTGACCGTGGTCATTGACGTTGGCGGCGACCGCGGGTTGTTCCCCGTCAGCCCTCGGGACGGGAGCGCGCCAGTAGCCGGTGATGTTGACGTGCCGCTTGGCCAGGCCACGGGTGTAGGTGCACCAGCGGCGCAGGGGCTTGAGCGCGCCGGCCTCGCCCCCGCACCAGAGGAACGGCGTGCCCTCCGGCCAGTGCGCCGCCATCACGTGCTCGGCGAGCACCGACGGCGCCCCTGGCGGAGTGCGCAGCCATGTCACCTCGACGTCGCCCTCGACGTTGAGCGGGTACTCGTCCGCACCCTCCTGCCTGATCTCGAGCACGACCCTGATCGGCCCCGCGACGGGCCGTTCGTCGAGGAACCGTCCGATAGCGGGCAGCGCGGTCTCGTCGCCCACCAGCAACACCGAATCCACATCGGACGGGAGGACGAGCGACGACTTGGGACCCACGCAGTGCACGACGTCGCCCGGCTCCGCGCGCCGCGCCCACGTGGCCGCGGGCCCGTGTCCGTGCAGGACGAAGTCCAGATCGAGCTCGCGAGCCACCGGATCGAAGCGCCGTGGGGTGTAGTCCCTGCTGATGCGCGCCGAGCTGTGCGGCCAGTCGATGCCCGAACGGTGCTGCACCGGCAGGTCGGCCTCGGTCTGGCCCGGTCCGGGGAAGAGCACCTTGATGTGATCGTCGAAGCTCTCGGTGACGAACGCGGGCAGGTCGAGTCCGTCGCGGTGGAACGCCGCGAGGTGCTCACCGGTGAGCGTCACCCGGCGCATCCGGGGCGAGGGGTCGCTCACCCTGGCCACCGTCAACCGCCGCAGCACCACCGGGAACGTGATGAGGTCCGCTGTCCGCATCGTGTGCTGGTTCTCCTCGGTCGTGCGTCAGGCCGCGAACTGCTCGGCGACGTGGTCGAGCGTGGCCATCACGGCCTGGTAGTCGGCCCGGTAGGTCCAGTCCGGCAGGTCGAAGGCCCTGTCGGCCTCGAACGCGGGCAGTCCGGCGTAGAGGGGGTTGCCCGCGAGCTCGTCGGAGGTGACGTCCTGGTGGAACCCGACGACGAACACCGTGGGCGTGCTGACGAGCTCGCCCAGCTGCTCCTCCGCGAAGCGCAGCGAGTCACCGCTGCTCACCCGCTCGAGCTCGGGGTGCCGCCGCGTGACGGGTTCGGCCTCGAAGCCCAGGTCGGCCATCAGCGAGGGCAGGTCCGAGTCCTCGGGCAGCAGGTAGGGCACGCGCTCCGCGGTCATCAGCAGATACGTCACCGGACCTTCGGGGCGGGCGATGGAGCTCTCGATCTCCTCGGCCCTGGCGGTGTAGGCGTCCATCAGCTCCGTGAGCTCGTCCTGCTTGCCGAACACCTGCTCGCCGAGGAACGACAGTTGCTCGTCCCAGGTGGTGAGCTCGTTGCTCAGCAGCACGGTGGGCGCGATGTCGGTGAGGCGGTCGTAGACCTCGGCGGCCTGCACCGCGGGCATGCCCTGGCCGCCACCGATGATCACGTCTGGTTCCTGCGCGAGGATGGCCTCGAAGTCGAAGCCGTCGGGGCTCCACGGCAGCACCGTGGTCCCGGCGGCTGTGGCCTCGTCGGCCCAGAACTCGGAGAAGCCGTCCTCGGTGCCGTTGGCCGGCACCGGGATCGTCGCGGTCACCGGCACGTCGAGCGCGTAGAGGTAGCCGGTCAGACCCGAGTTGAGCACCACGACCTTCTCCGGGTCGGACGGGATGCTCACCGGCCCCTGGTCGGTCTCCACGGTGACGTCGCCGGACGCAGGCGTCCCGGACTCTCCCGAACTGCTCGTCCCGCAGCCCGCGGCGACCAGCGCCACGACCACGAGCCCGCACGCCCGTGCCTTCCACGGCAAGCCACCGCGCACGTGTTTCCCCTCTCCCGCCCAGCAGGGCACTCCAAAAGCAAGGTTAGGCTAACTTAGCCTTGTCGAGGGTCACCAAGGTGACGAGCCAGAACACGGAGGTGACATCGTGACCGCTGCCGACACCTACGGCGCCGTCGTCGAGCACGTCCCCGAGCATCACCGGATGCGCTTCGCCGGGCACGACACCCACAGCCACGACGAGCCGCACCTGATCTGGGTCGTCTCCGGCCGGGGCCGCGTCACGACGCCGGCCGGGGTGTACGTGCTGCCGAGCGGCACGGGACTGTGGCTCGCCGCGCGGGTTCCGCACGCCATGTCCTGGGACGAGCCCGGCTTCGCGGGTGGCTTCCTGCTCCACGAGTCCGCGACGCCCGTCGCGGGCGCGGCCGTGATCGACGACGCGCGGGTGGCCGAGTCCGTGGCGGCGGTCCTCGTCGCCGCGCCGGGTTCCGACACCGATCGCGCGCCGTTTCGCGCGCTGCTGGCCGACGCGCTCGCCAGGACAGAACCGACCGCGTTCGCGTTGCCCCGGCCCGCGCACCCGGTCGCGGCGACGATCGCCGACGCACTGCTGGCGGGCGAGGCGGCCACACTGGAGACGCTGGCGCTCGGGCACCACCTGAGCCCACGCCATGTCCAGCGCCTGTTCCTCGACGAGACCGGGCTGACGTTTCGCCAGTGGCGGTCTCGGGCGCGGCTCAACCGGGCACTCGCCGAGCTGCGGTCCGGCGCCACGGTGACCAGGGCCGCGCAGCGCAGCGGCTACCGCACGCGGCAGGGGCTCGTGAAGGCGCTGCGGCGCGAGGGTGGCCCGGCTCTGGGGTAGTGCCCGGTCGGGAGCGCGGAGCTCGCCGTCTGGAGCGCGGAACTCGCGGTCGGGAGCGCGGGACTCGCGCGCCGGAGTGCGGGACTCGCGGGTCAGGTGCCCAGGAGGCCGTGCCAGCCTTGGATCGTGGGCTGTTCGGCGAGCTGGACGAAACTGACGTGCGCGCCCTCGGCCCGCCAGCGTTCCACGAGATGCATCACGCGGATCGAGTCCAGGCCGTGGTCGATCAGATCGTCGTCGTCGGCCACCTCGTCGACGTCGGCCTGCAGAATCTCGAGCACGTCGGCCCTGATCCGATCCAGGCTCAGCTGTTCGCGTGCGCCCATTGGCCACCCCTCGTCGCGTCGGTGATCCGGTCGAGCAACTGGGCCGTCGACAGCACGACGCCACAGCGCAGCGCCGCGTACCGCAGCGCCATCTCGTGGTCGGTCAGCGAGAAGTCGGCGACCGCGTCGGACACCAGGAACGGCTGCACGTCCTGCATGAACGCCTCGCACGCGGTCAGCAGACAGCCCATGTGCGCGTAGATACCCGTCACCAGCAGTTGATCGCGACCCCACTCGGCCAGCCGCGCGCGCAGGTCGGTGCGCTGGAACGCGCTGTAGCGCCACTTGGTCAGCCGCAGGTCGCCGGGCCCTGGCCGCAGCTCGGTGATGATCGCCTCGTCCTCCGGCACCGCGCGCAGTCCCGGCCCCCACAGGTCGGTGAGCAGCCTGCGGTCCTGTGGTTCCTGGTCGCCGGGTTGCGCGGAGAACACCACCGGGATGCCGAGGCCGCGCGCGTCGGCGCACAGCCGCATGATGTTGGGCACCACCGTCGCCAGCGGCTGTTCGCCCCGCTGGTAGGCGCGCACGAAGTACTCCTGCATGTCGTGGACGAGCAGGACGGCACGCGACGGGTCGACAGTCCAGTCGACCCTGCTCTCCGGCAGGTCCGCCTCCCCGGGGACCGGGTAGGGCGCGATGACGGGCAACGCCATGCTTCAGGACTCCTTTCGGGACAGTGACTCGGTGATCGCCCGGCGCAGCACGGCCTTGCTCACCTTGCCGACCGGCGTGCTGGGGAACTCGTCGACGATCTGGATGCGGTCGGGCAGCTTGTAGGCGGCGAGACCGCGCTCGCGCAGGAACCGTTTCAACGCAAGGGGTTTCGGTGTGCGGCCCGCCACCGGAACGACGAACGCGCAGGTGCGCTCGCCGAGGTAGTCGTCGGGCATCGACACCACCGCGGCGTCGTGGACGTCGGCACAGGCGAGCAGGTGGTTCTCCACCTCTTCCGCGGCCACTTTCTCGCCACCGCGGTTGATCTGGTCCTTCGCCCTGCCCTCCACCACCAGGTAGCCGTCCGGCGTGCGGCGCACGATGTCACCGGTGCGGTAGAAGCCGTCCGGGGTGAAGGCCTGCGCGTTGTGCTCGGGCGCCCGGTAGTAGCCGCGGATCGTGTACGGGCCGCGGGTGAGCAGGTGCCCGGTCGTTCCGGGTGACACCTCGGCGTCCTCGTCGTCGACCACGCGCACCTCGTCGTCGGGAGAGATCGGGCGGCCCTGGGTGGTCGTGACGACGTCCTCGGGGTCGCCGAGTCGCGTGTAGTTCACCAGCCCCTCGGCCATCCCGAACACCTGCTGCAGCGTCACTCCCAGCTCGGGGCGCACCCGGCGCGCGGCCGCCTCGCTGAACTTGGCGCCGCCGACCTGCAGCACGCTCAGCGACGTCAGGTCGTACGACGTCGACGCGGCCGCACCGAGCCAGGCCAGCGCCAGTGGCGGGACCAGCGCCGTGATCGTCACGCGCTCGCGCTCGATGAGCGGGAACGCGACGTCCGGCGCGGGGGACGGCGACAGCACCACGGTGCCGCCCGCATGGAAGACGCCGAGCGAGCCTGGCGAGCTCATCGGGAAGTTGTGCGCGGCGGGCAACGCCACCAGGTACACCGAATCCGGGGTGAGTGCGCAGATGCGCGCACTCTCCCTGACGCTGTAGAGGTAGTCGTCGTGGGTGCGCGGGATCAGTTTCGGCGTGCCGGTGCTGCCCCCCGACAGCTGCAGGAACGCCAAGTCCGACGCCCCGGGTCCGGGGCCGGTGTCCGGCTCGTGGGCGAGCAGGCTCTCGTACTGCGTGAACCGTCCCGGCTCGCCCACCACGACCACGTGCCGCAGTCCCGGGACGCGCTCGCGGACCTGCTCGGCGAGACCGGTGTAGGAGAAACCGTCGTGCTCGTCGGTGACGACGTAGGCGGCCGCCTCGGTGAACTCGCAGAAGTAGCCGATCTCGGCCAGCCGGTGCGCTGGCAGCGCGAACACCGGCAGCGCGCCGATGCGGAACAGCGCGAACACGGTCTCGTAGAACTCCGCGATGTTCGGCAGCTGCACCACCACCCGGTCACCGTGGCCGATACCCAGCGCGCGCAGGCCCGCCGCGACCCGAGCCGCGCGCTCGTCGAGCTCCCGGTAGGTCCACCGGCGCTCACCGTCGACCACGGCCACGCGGTCGCCGTGGACGGTGGCGCGGTCGGAGAGCAGCCGCCCGAAGGTCTCGCCCGTCCAGTAGCCGGCGTCGCGGTAGCGGCGCACGACGTCCTCGGGCCAGCCTGGCGCGTCGGTTCCGGTCATGCGGTGAGCTCCGATCCCATGGCGCGCAACAAGGTCTGGAACTTCGCGGAGGTCTCGTCCACCTCGGCGAGAGGGTCGGACGCGGCGACGATCCCGCCGCCCGCGTAGAGCCGCATCCGGGTTCCGGCGAGCTCGCCGCAGCGGATGGACACCGCCCACTCGCCGTCGCCGTTGCGGTCGACCCAGCCGACCGTGCCCGCGTAGTAGCCGCGGTCGAAGGGTTCCAGCTCGCCCAGCACCTGCCGGGCCAGCGCGCGCGGGGTGCCGCACACGGCAGGTGTGGGGTGCAGCGCGGCCGCGAGCCGCAGTGCGGTTGTCCCCGGATCTCTGAGCTCGCCGGTGATCGGGGTGCCGAGGTGCCACATCGTCGGTGTCGCCACGAGCATCGGCTCCGGGGGAACGTGCAGGGTCCGGCAGAACGGGCGCAACGCCTCCACCACGGCCTCGGTCACGAGTGCGTGCTCGTCGCGGTTCTTCGCCGAGGCCGCCAGCGCCTCGCCGTTCTCCTTGTCCACCACGGGATCGGCGCTGCGGCGTGCCGATCCGGCGAGCGGGTGCGACGACACACGGGCGCCGCGCTTGGCGAGCAGCAGCTCCGGCGAGGCACCGAGCAGCGTGGCCCCGTCCGGGAGCCCGACGGCGAAGGTGTAGCCGGACGTGTTCTCCCGCAGCAGGTTCGCGACGATCCGCTCGGCGGCCACCGGCTCGGCGAAGTCGAGCTCGAGCATCCTAGCGAGCACGGCCTTGCGCAGTGGTGTGTCGGCGATCCGGCCGACGAGCGCGCTCACCGCTTCCGCGTGCGCGCCTCGCGACGGCACCGAGCGCACGCGCTCGGGCGCGGGAACCCGCGCCGGCCCGCCCTGCCGCCCCGGCGCCGGCGGCGCCCCGACCCGCAGGGTCTTGGGCACCGCGAGCGCGGAGTCGTTTCCGCCGAAGGGAAACGCGCCGAGCGCGACCGGCACCTCCGCATCGGCGAGCACCTCCGGCACGCACTCGGCCAGCTCGTCGGGAGTGCCACCGTCCCAGCCGTGCGCGACGCCGTTGCCCAGCAGACTCCGCCGCGGGCTCGCGAAGAACACGTCGCGGGGCTGGTAGTCCTCCAGCAGTACGCCGGGGTCGTCTCGAGTCTCGTCATCAGCCACCGAGCGCCGCGCCCCCGTCCACGTACAGCTCCTGCAAGGTGATGTGCCCGGCGCCGGGCGAGCAGAGGAACACGATGGCCTCGGCGACGTCGTGAGGCCGGGCCAGTCTGCCCAGCGGGATGCCGATCTTGAAGTCAGCGGGCGAGCCCGCGATCACCCGCTCGGCCGACTCCGCCTCGTCCGCGCCGTCGGGCCACATCCCGCGCAGCATCGGAGTGTCGGTCGAGCCGGGCGCGACAACGTTGCAGCGGATGCCGTGCCCGGCGAGCTCCAGACCGAGCGATTTGGTGAACATCGTCGCCGCCGCCTTCGACGCGGCGTAGCCGGCCATGCCCGCACGGGGGACGCCCCCGGCGTTGGAGCTGACGGTGACGATGGAACCCGACCCGCGCGGCACCATCCGCCG
This sequence comes from Prauserella cavernicola, assembly GCF_016595675.1. Taxonomy (GTDB): domain Bacteria; phylum Actinomycetota; class Actinomycetes; order Mycobacteriales; family Pseudonocardiaceae; genus Prauserella_A; species Prauserella_A cavernicola. Next base: position 506,928 of record NZ_JAENJH010000001.1, read on the forward strand.
GGCCACCGCCCTGCTCATGCTGAACACGCCGGTGGCGTTGACGGCGAACAGCGCGGCCCAGTCGTCGTCGGACAGCTCCGTGACCGGGCCGGTGCGCAGCACGCCCGCGCAGTTGACCAGTGAGCCGATGGGTCCGCACGCCTGTTCCACCTCGGCGACCACCGCGTCGGCGGCGCCGGGGTCGGTGAGGTCGGCGGGAAACGCGCGCACGTCCAGACCACGCTCGCCGAAGTCGGCCACGACCCCGCCGAGCCGCTCGATGTCGCGGTCGACGGCGGCGACCCACAGCCCGCGTTCCGCGAACGCCAGCGCTGTCGCCGCGCCTATCCCCTGTGCCGCCCCAGTGACGACGGCGCCTGTCTCGCCCTCTCGCACGGCAGCCATACAACCTTAGGTAAGGCTTGCTTAACAAGGGCCGAACCGGGCACATCAATGGTGAAACTCTGTCGGATCGTGACCTGCCGCACAAGATCGGCACCGCGCGACGGTCACCGTGCGGTCACCATCCGCAGCCGACGGCACGCCGCTGATCAGCGATGATGACTCGCCGATGCTCACGTCCACCGTGCCAGCGGTCGCGGACCACCCGGCGCGACGTGACGTTCTGCACGGTTGACGATCCGCCGACCGCGCATGGTTGGTGAATTCCTCTCAGTCGGCGGAGCGCTCCAGCGCCACCCGCGCTCTCGCCCTCGCGATGCGAGAGCGGACCAGCAGGAAGACCACCAGCACCACACCGACCACCACGACGAGCCGGTTGACGTCCACCGCGGGCACCCACGTCAGCGAGCGGTCCTTGATCGTGTAGGCCCCCACTGGGCGGGCAGCCGTGCCGAATCCGCCGCCCTCGCCCTGCGCCCCCTTCTCGTCCACCCCGGACCCCGCGCCCCCACCGCCGCTGATCGCCGCGGCCGGGATCACGAGCACGCCGTCGCGCTCGATGGGTTCGCCGTAGACCCTGCGCACGGTCAGCGTGTCGCGGGCCTTCGTCAGCAACTGCTCCACGTTCATGGGATTCGTCCCTCCATTGTGGTCAGGATCGGTCAGCGGATTCCGGACGCGGTGGTCCGGGTGTGCGGGACGCTCGTTGCACCGGGATGGCCACCAGCGCCACGCCTCCGGCCAGCAACACGACTCCCAGTGCCAGCAGGCCGACAGCGATCCACGTCAGCGCGGGTGCCTTCGCTCCGGCGTCCACCCGCACGTCGACGCCCGGTGAGCCGTTGGCGTTCATCGCCACGACGGTCCAGGTGCCGGAGCGGGAGGGCCAGTACACGGTCTGCGTGCCGCGGCCGCCGGCCTCGGCGACCCAGATGTCCTCGGCACCGGGGCGCGCGGGCGGCGCCCCGCCGCCGTGCTGGGTCAGCGTGGGCTGCTCCGGGTCCGTCACGGTGGAGTAGCGAACACCGGAGAGGTAGCGCTGAGCGTCGCCCGAGCGCGCGATGCCGACGAACACGTCGTCGGCGGGGTCGGTGCCGGTGACACGGACTCGGACATCGCCTGCCAGTCCGGCCACGGCGACCCAGTCGGTGTCGGTGTCCGAGAGGCCGATCCGCTCGCTCACCAGCGCGTAGCCACCGGTGTCGAGGGTGTGGGAGAAGCCGAGGAAGCCATCGGCGTCGCGGTCGTTGCGGTCGGCCCACAGCAGTGCGCCGCCGCCGGTGAGCAGTCCCATCGACGTCAGCACCAGTATTCCGCCGAGCACCACCGAGACGATCCGGCCCGGGGTCCAGCCTGGATGACCCAGCGGCGGGGTCACCGGCTCCGGGGCGTGTGCGTAAACCGGGCCACCCGGATCCTGCCCGCCGAGGTCGAGCCGGAACGGCGGATACCGGTCGGTCATCAGTCCCGCGTAGGCGGCGACCCGGACCACCCAGCGGTCCATGCCGAGCACGAAGTCGAACACGGGCCGCGGGTACCGGCCGGTGAACAGCAGCACCACGCCCGCGATGAACACGAGGATCCCGACGAGCCCACCGGCCGCCCACTGGTAGCCGCTGTTCTGCGAGTACGACGACGCGAACCACAGCCCGCCGCCGACGAACACGCCCACCACGAAGTACTGCGGGATCGCCAGCAGCCACCACTTGATGAGCACCAGCCCCCGGGACAGGCGCTCCGGATAGTCGATGTCCAGCCGGGCCGGGTATCCCGGTTCGTCAGCGAGCGTGAACGGCGGGTACCGATCGGTGCCGAGGGCGGCGTAGGTGTAGTAGTGCACCCGCCAGCTCCAGCGCAGCACGCCGACGTTGAAGTCGAAGATGGGCCGCGGGTAGCTGCCGGTGATCAGAATGGCGAAGAACGCCACGACGGTGAGCACCACGAACGCGATCCAGAGCAGGGCAAGCAGGATGTAGTGCGGGATCGCCAGCAGCCACTTCACCAGCCACAGCCACCGCGAGAGCGCGGGATCGAGCGCGGCCTCCACCCGCACCGGATACGGCTCGTGGTGCTCGACGCCGGTCACGGCAGCGCTCCCGTGGCGACGCACCGGGCACGCAGGACCCCGGGCACGCCCTCGGCCAGCACCAGTGCCACGTGCCGGTCGGTCTCGCTGTCGAACCGGTCGATGATGGTGGCCTCGCCGTGGCTCACCTCCACGGCCCAGCGGCTGGGCCCGCCGAAGAACGCGAGCCGGTGGCGGATGTCGCGCGCCAGCGCCTCGTCGGTGCGCGCCAGCATCCGCACCAGGTCGCGCCGGGTGAGGATCCCGACCAGGCGGCGTCCTCGCGTGACGGGCACGGAACGCACCCGCTCGTCGAGCATCAGCCTGACCACGTCCACGACGTCGGTCGCGGTGCCGACCGCGACCGCGGGCGCGGTCATCACCTCACCGACCGTCGACCCCGCCGCCCGCCGCTCGCCTCCGCGTGGGTGGCGCGCGTCCCGCGGGAACCGGTCCCGCACGAGATCGGCCTCGGTCACGACGCCGAGCAGGGCCGAGTCACCGTCCACCACGGGCAGTGCCGAGAACCCGTTCCGCGCCAGGGTGTTCGCCGCCGCCTTGACCGGTGTCCCGCGCTCCACCGTCACCACCGGTGCGGTCATCACGTCGGACGCGCGCATGACGATCGCCTCCTCCCGTCCCGCTCCGCTTCCAGGATCGGGGCCGGGAGGGCGCGAGCGAAGGGTCCTTGGACCCTGGCCCGGCGCGCTAGGAACCGCGTTCGGACGGTACCGACCGGACTGCGCGTGCTGACGGTGAAACCCCGTCAGCACGCGGAGTTCGCGAGTGACCACAGTGGACGGGCAACGCTTCGCCGGCGCGGCGGAGACGGCGACAATCGGAGGATGACCGGACGTCCCCTGCCGCCCGTGGCCGTCGTCGTGAGCTTCATCGACCGCATCAACCACGCCGACGTCCCCGGCCTGACCGAACTCATGACTGACGACCACCGGTTGCTGGTGGCCGCCGAACCTCCCGTGGTGGGCAGGCAGGCCACCGCACACGCATGGTCCGTCCACACCGCCACGTTCCCCGGTTACGTCATCCATCCCCGGGAGCTCGCCGAACGCCACGGCCGGGTGGCCGTCGCGGGCCACATCACCGGCTCGGGCGAGGGCCGGCGTAGGTCCGTCTTGTGGCTGGCCGAGGTGCGAGACGGCCTGGTGGCCACCTGGCAGGTGCTCGACGACACGCCCGACGCGAGGGCCGGTCTCGGACTGCGGACGCCGCCCGGCTGAGCGGACCCACCACGGCGCCTGGTCACGCGGCGCGAACGGCCACCAGGTCGAGCGTGAGCGTCAGCCGGCGCCCGGTCATGCCCTTCTGCGCGGTGATACCGAACTCGTAGCGGTCCACCTCGGCCGTGGCCGTCAGGTTCACCGTGCCCTCGCCGACGTCGGCGCGCTCCACGAGCACGTCCAGCGGCCGCGTTTGCCCGCGCACCGTCAGCGCACCGTGCAGCGTCCAGCGCCCCTCGGTCTCGGAGACACCGGTGGAGGCGAACGTGATGTGGGGGTGCTCGTCGGCGGCGAGGTACTGCGTGGACCGGACGACGGAGTCGCGCGCCGCGTTGCCCGTGTCGAAGCTCGTGGCGGGAATGCTCGCCCTCGCGGAGGAGCCCGACACCGGATCGGCGACGTGGATGTGTCCCTCGCCCAGTGCGAACGTCCCGCGCACGGGCGCGAGCCCGAACAGGTGCCGGGTGACGAACGAGATCGTCGAGCCCTCGGGGTCGACGCGGTAGTCGCCGTGTGCGGGCAGCGCGCCGGTGGCGGCGGAGTCGCTCATGGTGTGGTCCCTCTCCCTGTCGGTGCCGGGCGCACGGCGGCGCCGGCGATGTGTGGAATCCCGGCCCCCAGCGGTCCGCGGACCACGAACCGGTGGACATCGGTGAGCTCGAATCCAGCTCGGTGCATCGCGGGTTCGGGGCGCCGGTTCGGCCTGCACCGCGCGCCGAACGATCCGGTGACCCTTCCCCAGATGTCCTGTGCCCGGCGCAGCCCCGTGCCGTCGGGGGCCGCGACGTGCTCGGCGACAACGTAGCGTCCCCCGGGCCGCAACACGCGGTGAATCTCCGAGATCGCGGCGTCCGGGTCGTCGACCGAGCACAGCACGTAGGTCGCCACGACCGCGTCGACGCAGCCCGAGGGCAGGTCCAGCCGTTCGGCTCGCCCGTCCCGGACATCGGCGACGCCGAACGGGGCCGGTGTCCCACGCAGCCGGGCCCGGTGCCGCGCAGCGGGTTCGACGCCGATCCAGGTGACGTCCGGCGCGTAGTACGGCAGGTTCACACCCGCGCCGGGCCCCAGCTCGAGCACGGTGCCGCGCAGCGAGCCGAGCAACTCGGCGCGCAGTGCGTGGGCGGGAAGGCTCGTGATCATGGCGGCCAGCATCACCGTCGCGCCCGGCCCGCCACATCGGCCGGGAGCCGGGTGCCGGTACCGCCTTGGGCCTCGTCTCGATTCGACTTTGGTCGCTGTGCCGACCGGATGGGCGGTCGTACGCTCTGGTGCGTGTCCACCGACCTCTCCTGCCGGGTGCGAGCGGGTTTTCCCGCCGCGGTGATCGCCGCGGGTGCCCTCGGCTCTGCCTGGGGTGAGTACGCGTCGGGCACCCGTGGATGGCTGCTGGGCTTCGACCTGGCGATGGTCGTGACCACCGTCTGCCTCACACCACTGCTGGTGCGCAAGCCGGCCCGGACGACGCTCGTGCTGGCGGCTCTCGCGGTGGTGTCTCCGACGGCCACCCCCGCGGCCAGCGTGGGTGTGCTGCACACGGCGCGAATGCGCCCGTTCACCGTGGCGGTGGGGGTCGCCACGGTAAGCGCGGCCGCCCACACGCTGCGCTGGTGGTGGCGGCCCGTCGGCGGGCTGTCCTTCTGGTGGTGGCTGGTGCTGGTGGTCGTGGCACACGCCGCCCTGCTCGGTTTCGGCGCGCTGGCCGCGGCCCGCCAGGCGCTCATCGCGTCGCTGCGGGACCGCGCCGAGCGCGCCGAGGCCGAGCAGGGCAGGCGGATCGCCGAGGCTCGCGCGGCGGAGCGCACCCGGATCGCCAGGGAGATGCACGACGTTCTCGCGCACCGGCTGTCGCTGCTCGCGACCTACGCCGGCGCGCTGGAGTACCGGCCGGGAATGCCCGCCGAGCGGGTGTCGCAGGCCGCGGGCGTGATCAGGCTGACCGTGCACCAGGCACTCGAGGAACTGCGCGACGTGATCGCCCTGCTGCGCGACGACCCGGCGAGTGAGGGCACCGACCGCCCGATGCCGGCGCTGGCCGACCTGCCCGAGCTGCTCGCCGAGACACGCTCCACCGGCGCGACGGTCGACCTGCGCGGCCTCACCGATCCGGAAGCGCTGCCCGGAGCGACCGGCCGCACCGCCTACCGCGTGGTGCAGGAGGCGCTGACCAACGCCCGCAAGCACGCGCCGGGCCAGCCCGTGAGCATCGAACTCGACGGCACGCCGGGCACCAGGCTCGTGATCACCGTGTCGAACCCGCTGCCGAACCCGCTCGCGGACCCACCGGCGGAGGAGCCTGCGCCACCACCGGTGCCCGGCTCGGGGACGGGGCTCGTCGGGCTCACCGAACGGGTCCGGCTCGCGGGCGGCAGGCTCGACCACCGCGCGACCGCGCGCGAGTTCCGGCTGGACGCCTGGCTACCGTGGCCCGCATGACGGGCGAGGTCAGGGTGCTCATCGTCGACGACGACGCCCTCGTGCGAGCGGGGCTGACGCTGATGCTCGACGGCGCCGACGGCATCGTTGTGGTGGGTGAGGCGGGCGACGGCGACCAGGTGCCGGCGGCGCTGGACTCGCGGGCCGCCGACGTGGTGCTGATGGACGTCCGCATGCCGAGGGTGAACGGGATCGCGGCCACTCACCGGGTCCGGGCCAGGACCACACCACCCGAGGTGATCGTGCTGACCACCTTCGACACCGACGAGAACGTGCTGCGCGCGCTGCGGGCGGGGGCCAGCGGCTTCCTGCTCAAGGACTCGCCTCCCGCCACGATCGCCGACGCGGTACGGCGGGTCGCGGCGGGCGATCCGATTCTCTCCCCCGCCATCACCCGCAGGCTCATGGATCGTGCGGCCACCGACGCCACGGCCTACGACCGCGCCCGCTCCGCGCTGGCCGCGCTCAGCGGCCGGGAGCACGAGGTTGCGCTGGGGCTCGGCGAGGGCAGGTCGAACGCGGAGATCGCGGCCCGGCTCCACGTCAGCGTCGCGACGGTGAAGGCGCACATCACCCACATCCTCACCAAGCTGGACCTCGGCAACCGCACACAGGTCGCGTTGCTGATGCACGATGCGGGCCTCTGCTGAGCGCGTTTCGACGATGATTCTTTTGTGCGGAGAAAAAGCAAATGCCGAATCGTCGTCCACATAGCGGACACTCCCGGAAATGATCGCGGGAAAACGTAGCATGACCGGGTGACCCCTTTTCAGCTCGCCATTGTCGGCGCGGGGCCGCGCGGAGTGTGCGTGCTGGAGAGAATCTCGGCGAACGCGCCCGAGTTCCTCGGCGGGCGGGATCTGGTCGTGCACCTCGTCGACCCGTTCCCGCCGGGGCCGGGCCGGATCTGGCGCCACGAACAGTCCCCGTTGCTGCGCATGAACTCGATGGCCGAGGACGTCACGATGTTCACCGACGACACCGTGCGCATGAAGGGCCCGATCCGGCAGGGGCCCTCACTGGCCGAGTGGGCGAACCTTGTCCGCGCGGGCGAACTCGAGGTAGAAGTCCCACCCGACGTCGCCGCGGAACTGCACGCGCTGGAGGGGATGTCGTTTCCCACGCGCCGGCTGCAGAGCGTCTACCTGGCGTGGGTGTACGAGCAGATCCTCGCCGGACTGCCCGCCGGGGTCGAGGTGCGCGAGCACCGGGCGCGCGCGACCGGCATCACCGGGGAGTCCGCCCAGCAGGTGTGGCTCGAGGGCCGCGACGAGCCGCTCCACGCCGACGCGACCCTGCTGGCCGTGGGCCACCTGGACGCGGAGGCGCACGGCACCCCCGAGGTCCTCACCCGGTTCGCCACGCGCCGGGCCCGCCGGTACTACCCGCCCGGCTACACCGCCGACGTCGACTACTCCGGGGTGCCCGCGGCCGAACCCGTGCTGGTGCGCGGGTTCGGGCTCGCGTTCGTCGACCTGATGCTGCTGCTCACCGAAGGCAGGGGTGGACGATTCGAGGAAGTTCCCGGCGGGTTGCGGTACGAGCCCAGCGGCGCCGAGCCGATCCTGCACGTGGGCTCCCGGCGTGGCGTGCCGTACCACTCCAAGCTCGGCTACCGGCTGCGCGGAGCCGCGCCGCGGCTGCCGAGGTTCTTCGACGACGACGCCGTCTCCGGGCTGCTCGCCCGCCCCGGACTGCTCGACTTCCGCGCCGACGTGTGGCCGCTCGCGGCCAAGGAGATCGCGTGGGGCTACTACCACGAGCTGTTCACCGCGCACCCCGAGCGGGTGCGGATGAGTCTGGCCGAGTTCGAACGCGCCTTCGCCGGACAGGACTGGGGCAGCGCCGGGCATCGCGCGCTGGTGCGCCACGCCGTGCCGGCCTACGACGACCGCCTGGACCTGGATCGGCTGGACCGCCCGCTCGCGGGACTGCGGTTCGACACCGCAGAGGCGTTCGGCAAACACGTGCGCGGCTACGTGGAGGCCGACCTGGCCCGGCGCGCGAACCCGTTCTTCAGCGCCGACCTGGGCGCGTTCACGGCGCTGTTGTCGGTGTACGGCAGGCTCGCGGCGATGCTCGGCGAGGGCCGCATCGAGGGCCGGTCCCAGCTGACCGATGTGGACAACTGGTGGCACGGCTTCTTCAGCTACCTCGCGAGCGGGCCGCCGCCGCGCAGGCTCGCGGAACTGCTCGCGCTGCACGAGTCCGGCGTCGTCGCGTTCCTCGGCGCGGGCATGCGGGTGCGGCTCGACGAGCGCAACGGGCTGTTCGCCGGTAGTGGCGAGAACTTCCCCGGCACCGTCGTGTCCGGGACGCTGATCGAGGCGCGGCTACCGGAGCCGAGTGTGCGCAGGGCGCTGGATCCGCTGCTGCGCTCGTTGCACGGTGCGGGCGGGCTGGCCGAGGAGACCGTACGGACCCGGGCGCCGGAGCGCGAGCTGCCGTCGGGGCGAATCCACACGCGACTGTCCGACGGCAGAATGCTCGACGCCCGCGGCGAGCCGCACCCGCGCCGGTTCGCGGTGGGCCCGCACACGAGCGCCCGCTCCGGGGCCGCGTTCACCCGGCCCCGGACCAACGCCGTGCCGTTCCGGCAGAACGACGCCGTGGCGAGGGAGATGCTCGCCCTCGCCACGGACCAGCGCTCATGACGCCGCGGGCGCGCGCAGCGTCCCGGGCCGCGGCGTCGAGAGTCCGAGGTGGTCGCGCAACGTCGGGCCGGAGTACTCGGTGCGGAACACCCCGCGCTCCTGCAGCAGCGGGACCACCGTGTCGGCGAACTCGTCCAGCCCGCCGGGAGTGACGTGCGGGACGAGGATGAATCCGTCACTGGCGTCGTGTTGCACCAGGTGGTCGATGCGCTCGGCGACGGTCGCGGGTGAGCCGATGAACGTCTGCCGCCCGGTCACCTCGATGATCACCTCGCGCAATGACAGTCCCCGCGCCTCGGCGAGCTCGCGCCACTGCCGGGCGGTGCCCACCGGATCCCGGTACATGCGCACGCTCGCGCGGCCCTGCGCGATCGTGTTCTCCCCCGGCAGCGGGTCGATCTCGGGCAGCGGCCCGTCCGGATCGTAGGCCGAGAGGTCGCGGTTCCACAGCTGTTCGGCGAACCTGATCGCGGTCTGGCCGGACACCTGCAGGCGGCGCACGTCGGCGGCGCGTTCGCGCGCCTCGGCGTCGGTGTCGGCGAGCACGAACGTCGCAGCCGGCAATACCTTCAGGTCGTCCCGCGCACGTCCGTAGCGCGCCAGCCTGCCCTTGACGTCGGCGTAGAACTCCTGGCCCGCCTCGAGCGTGCCGTGCCTGCTGAAGATCGCGTCCGCGGTGGCTGCGGCGAACTCCCTGCCTTCCTCGGAGTCACCGGCCTGCAGGATCACCGGCCTGCCCTGCGGTGCGCGTGGCACCGTGAACCTGCCCGTGATGTCGAAGTGCGCGTCGCGGTGCGCGAACTCCCCCGCCGCGGCATCGGCCACGAACACACCCGACTCCTTGTCGGCGACGAGCTCGCCGCCGCGCCACGAGTCGAACAGCTCCTGAGCGGTGTGCAGGAAGGCCTTGGCCCGGGCGTAGCGCTGGTCCTCCGGCAGGAAACCGCCTCGCCGGAAGTTCTCGCCGGTGAACGCGTCCCACGACGTGACGACGTTCCAGCCCGCGCGCCCGCCGGAGAGGTGGTCGAGGCTCGCGAACTGGCGAGCCACCTCGTACGGCTCGTTGAAGGTGGAGTTGATCGTGCCCGTGAGCCCGAGGTGCTCAGTGACGGCGGCCAGCGCCGCGAGCACCGAGAACGTGTCGGGCCTGCCGACCACGTCCAGGTCGTAGATCCGGCCGGCCTGTTCGCGCAGCCGCAGGCCCTCGGCCAGGAAGAAGAAGTCGAACTTCGCCCGCTCGGCGGTCTTCGCCAGGCGCACGAACGACTCGAACTCGATGTGGCTGCCCGACTGCGGATCGCTCCACACCGTGGTGTTGTTGACTCCAGGGAAGTGCGCGGCCAGGTGGATCTGCTTGAGCCGCCTGCTCGTCGTCATGATCGTCAGACCTCCGCGTAACGGTTGGTGGGACGGGCCAGGCCGAGCCGCTCACGCAGCGACCGCTCGGCGTAGTCGGTACGGAAGACACCCCGGAGCTGGAGTTCGGGCACCAGGCGTCGGGTGATGGTCTCGAGGTCGTCGGGCAGCGCCGCCGGACGCAGGCGAAACCCGGAGAGCCCTGCCTCGGCCCACTCCAGCACCAGATCCGCGAGCTCACCGGCGGTGCCGGTGAACACGAGGGCGTCGGACGAGTAGTCCTCGCCCGCGCGCTCGTCGAGGCGATCCCTGCGCCGCGCGGCCTCTGCGGCGGTGTCTCCGAGAAAGACCACGAGATCGGCGAACACGCGGGGTCCGCCCTCGCCCTCCGGACGGAGCTCGCGCTCGATCGCTCGCGCGTCCCCGGCGTCGCGCGGGGTCACGAACACGACGTCGGCCGAACGCTGCGCGAGCCGGTAGGCCGGTGCGGCGTGGGCCAGCACGGTCACCAGTGGCTGGCCCTGCGGCGGACGGGGCGTGATGGACGGGCCCTTGACGCTGAACCATTCTCCGGCGAAGTCGATGTAGTGCAGCTTGTCGCGGTCGATGAACCGGCCGGTCGCGACGTCGCGGATCTCGGCGTCGTCCTCCCAGCTGTCCCAGAGCCTGCGCACCACCTCGATGTAGTCGCCGGCCTCGGCGAGCAGGTCCTCGCTCGCGAGCACGCCGGGGTCCCTGCGGCCGAAGTGCGCCGCGTCCGCCGGCCTGCGCGCCACCTGCGCTCGCCAGCCGCCGCGGCCCCGGCTGACGTAGTCGAGCGTGGCGATCGCCTTGGAGAGGTGGAAAGGTTCGGTGTGCGTGACGATCCCGGTGGGCACGAGTCCGATGTGGTCGGTGCGCGGAGCGACGCGCGAGGCGACGAGCACCGCGTCGAGCCTGCCCGGCACGCGGTCGGCACGGAACTCCGCGCCCGGCTCGTGCGACGACCGCACCCCGAGCGAGTCCTCGATCGTGACGAAGTCCAGCAGTCCACGCTCGGCCTCGGTCACGAGATCGGTCCAATAGCCCGCGGTGAACAGGTCGCCGGGGCGGGCCCTCGGCTCGCGCCAGGCGGCGGAGTGCCAGCCCGCGCCCTCCAGCGCCACGGCCAGGTGGATTCCCGGTGCGCTCGCCATTCCCGCGTCCCCTTTCGCCACGATTCTCCTCCTTCATCGAAAAGGACACGGCGGCCACGGAATTCCCGCGTCCAGAGAATGGGACCGGGGCCGTTCTTTTCGTGCGGAACGAAAATCCTGTCCGCCGTCAGCGGAACCGCTGGCACTCCGCCGCGCCACCGGTGAAGCTGGCGGAATGGATCTCGGATTTCGCGGTGAGGTCGTGGACTTCTACCACCGCTACCGCCGTGGCTACCCGCCCGCCGTGCTCGACGCGCTCGTCGGCGCCTTCGGCCTCGGCGAGGACGACGTGGTCGCCGACCTCGGCTGCGGCACCGGGCAGTTGACGCTCCCGATGGCGCGCCGCGTCCGCGCGGTGGCCGGGGTCGACCCCGAACCGGCGATGCTGGAACGGGCTCGCCGCGCCGCGAGCGACGAGGGCGTGTCGAACGTGAGCTGGGTGCTCGCCTCGGACGCCGAGGTCCCCGCGCTGGCCGGGCTGCTCGGATCGCGGGCGCTTGGGGCTGTCACGATCGGTCAGGCACTGCACTGGATGGACCACGAGCGGCTGTTCCCCGCGCTGGCGCCGCTGCTGCGGCCGGGCGGCGGGGTGGCCGTCGTGGCCAACGGCACGCCGTTGTGGTTGCAGGACACGGCGTGGTCCCGCGCGCTGCGGCCTTTTCTGGAGGACTGGCTCGGAACGCGGCTCGTGCGCACGTGCGGCACCGACGACGAGAGCCGACGGCGCTACGCCGACGCGCTGACGCGTTCCGGCTACGCCGTGCACCACACCGACGTCGCCTACGAGGCCGCCCTGTCGGCCGACGAGATCGTGGGCGGCGTCTACTCGGCCCTGCCTGTCGACCGGCTGCCCGCACCCGGTGAACGGGCCGCGTTCGCCGCCGACGTCGAGCGCGTGCTCGCCCCGTGCGCGCCGTTCACCGAACAGGTCCAGGTCTCGCTGCTGCTGGGCCTCGTGCCGAGGCCGCCGCCCGTCAGGGCCTGAAGGCCTTGTCCACGGTGCGCAGGCAGAGCGAGAGCGCGGTGAGCTTGGGGACCCCGGACTCGAGGGAGTGCATCCACGCGCTGTAGAGCAGCGCCCACACCACCTGCAACGCCCACGCCGCGTCCAGGTCGGGGTCGAGGGAACCGTCGGAACGGCCGCGTTCGACCACGCGCATCACCTCGCGGTCGAAGTCGGACTCCTCCTCCCACTCCTTGCCCGTCATCAGCTGCGGGTTGTTGAACAGCAGCATCAGCGGGTCGCCGACCTCGAACAGTTCCTGGCACAGCCGGTTCACCGCGTCGGCCCCCGGTCCGTCGTCGAGCCGGGCGCGCGTGGCTGCAGCGTCGGCCTGCTCGAGTGCGTCGAGGCTGATCGCCGCGAGCAGGTCGGAACGCTCCGGGAAGTAGCGGTGCATCGTGGTTCTGCCGACTCCGGCGGTCGCGGCGATGTCGCCGAGCGAGGCCGAGATGTCCTGGGAGAGCACGGTGACGGCGGCGTCGAGAATCGCCCGGCGGGTGCGGGCGCGTGTGCCGGTCTCGGCGGTGTCGGAGCGTTGCTGACTCACGACATAGAAGGTACCAGCCGTCCCGTTTAGAAACTCGTTCGACAAAAACGGAACATCAGTGTTCCATGAGAGTCATGGGAGACCCGGATCAGAACACGGCGGCACCCACAACCGGACGGCTCGCCATCCTGTGGTCGTTCGCGCGACCGCACGTGCCCGCTCTCGCACTCGGCCTGCTGCTGGCCCTCGTCGGCTCAGCCATGAGCCTGGCCACCCCGATGGTCACCAAGTGGGTCCTCGACGCGCTCGGCGCTTCGGCGTCGCTGACCGGGCCGATCGTGGCGCTGGCGGTGCTGCTGGTCGTCGGCTCGCTCGCCTGGGTGTGGCAGTGGATCCTGCTCGGCTCACTCGGCGAGCGAGTGGTTCTCGAGGCCAGGGAGTCGATGGTGCGCCGGCTGTTCACGGCGAAGGTGCAATCGGTCACCGCTAGGCCGAGCGGTGAGCTGGTCGCCAGGGTCACCTCGGACACCGTGCTGCTGCGCGAAGCCGCCTCCTCCAGCATCATCGGCCTGGTCAACGGCGCGATCATGCTCACGGGCTCCCTCGTGCTCATGGGTGTGCTGGACCTGGTGCTGCTGAGCACCACGGTCGCCGCGATCACGGTGGTGGCGGTGCTCTTCGCCGTGCTCATGCCCGCCATCGCCAAGGCCCAGGAACGCGCGCAGGAGCACGTGGGTCGCCTCGGCGGAACGCTGGAGACCGCGCTGCGCGCCATCCGCACCGTGAAGGTCAGCCGCGCCGAGACCCGGCAGGCCGACCGGATCCTCGCCGACGCGCACGCCTCCGCCGAGTACGGCATCCGGGCTGTCCGCCGCGAGGCCGTGAGCTGGACCGTCGCCGGGGCCGGTATCCAGGTGGCGATCATCGTGATCCTCGGGCTCGGGGCGTGGCGGGTCAGCCAGGGCCAGCTCGAGGTCTCGAGCCTCATCGCGTTCCTGCTCTACGCGTTCGGCCTGATGGAGCCGATCACGGAACTGACGCAGAACGTCACCGGCCTGCAGTCGGGCATCGCCGCGGCGGGCCGGATCAGCGACGTCAGGGCACTCGACGTCGAGACCGACCCCGGCAGCGCCGAAACCACGCCCACCGCCCGGACGGCGAGCGGACCCGTCCTGGAGTTCCGGGGCGTCACCGCCGCGTACGGACCGGGACAGGAACCGGCCGTCACCGGCGTCGACCTCACGATCCCGGCCCGCGGTCACACCGCGATCGTCGGCCCTTCCGGCGCGGGCAAGACCACCCTCTTCTCGCTCGTCCTGCGCTTCCTCGAACCCCAGCACGGCGAGGTCCTGCTGAACCAGCGGCCCTACCGGGAGCACTCGCACGCCGAGATCCGCTCGCGCCTGGCCTACGTGGAGCAGGAGGCGCCGACCGTGCCGGGCACGATCCGGGAGAACCTGCTGTTCACCCACCCCAACGCCACCGACGCCGAGCTGGCCGAGGTGCTGGAGGAGGTGCGCCTGAGCGAGAAGATCGCGGAACTGGAGGACGGGCTGGACACCCCGCTGTCCTCGACATCGCTCTCGGGCGGGCAGCGGCAGCGGATCGCGCTGGCGCGGGCGATCCTGCGCACCCCGGACGTGCTGTTGCTCGACGAGGCGACCGCGCAGGTCGACGCGCTCACCGAGGCGGCGATCCACGACTGCATCCGCGATCGGGCCGCCTCGGGCGCGGTGGTGACCATCGCGCACCGGCTCTCCACCGTCGTCGACGCCGACACCATCGTCGTGCTCGAGCGGGGCCGGATCCGGGCCCAGGGCACCCACGACCAGCTAATGGAGACCGACGAGCTCTACAGCGCACTGGTGGAGGCGCTGCGGATCGCCGGCGAACGAGAGTCCACTATGGTCACCGGGTAACGGGCCGGGCCAGTGACTCCACTGTGGATGACAAGGAAGCCGGGCTGAGCGCGAACTCAGGCGGGCGTGAGCACCTCGGCCCGTTCGGCGCCCGACGCCACCAGTGCGCGGTACTTGGCGACGTGCTTGGCCGCACCGAACCCGGCCACGCCCACGAGTCGCTGTCCCGCGAAGTACCCGGCGACAGTGCCCCGCACCGGGCCGCCCGCGAGGCCCTCGCCCTGCAGCGGCACCACGTCGTCGGCCAGCTCGGGCCGCCCGATGACCTGGATCTTCATCCCGAACTGGTCGGACCACACGTAGGGCAGGCTCGGCGGTGGCGGGGCCGCGCCGGCGATGGCGCGGGCCACGATCGCGGCCTGGTCGGTGGCGCTGGTCCAGTGCTCGCTCCGGAACCGGCCGCCGCGAACGGGGTCCTCCCACGCGGCCACGTCGCCGACGGCCCACACTCCCGCGGCGCCGAGGACTCTGCCCTGCGCGTCGCACGCGAGCCCGGCGGTGGTGTCCAGCGTCGTGCCCGCGGCCGTGCCTGCGAGCCAGTCGAGCGCCGGTGCGGCACCGACGCCCACCAGCACGACATCGGCGGAGAGCCGGTCACCGTCCGCCAGCTCCACCGTGCCGGAGTCCACGAACCGCTCCAGCCGGGCGCCGAGCCGCAGGTCCACCCCGGCATCGGTGAGCAACCTGCCGCACAGCGCACCCACCTCGGCGCCCAGCGCCCGCTCGCACGGCGCCACCGACGCCTCGAGCACGGTCACGTCGAGTCCTCGCTCGCGGGCCCCGCCCGCGACCTCCGCGCCGATGAACCCGGCGCCGACGACGAGCAGGGACGACGCGCCGGCCAGTGCGGCCTGCAGCGCGAGTGAGTCGTCCAGAGTCCGCAGCGTGTGCACGCCCCCGGGCTGGCCGGGCAGTGTCCTGGCCTGGGCACCGGTGGCGACCACCACCACGTCGGCGTCGAGCACCGTGCCATCGCTGAGCTCGACCGCGCCCTCGTGCAGCGCCACGGCGGCGACGCCGTAGCGGGTCCGCACGTTCAGCTCGGCCAGTGCGTCGGCGCCGCGCAACGCGGCCCGGTCGGGCGTCCAGGCACCGGTGAGGACCTGTTTCGACAGCGGGGGCCGGTCGTAGGGCGTGTGCGTCTCCGCACCGACCAGGCTGATCTCACCCTCGTACCCGGCGCCTCGCAGCTGCTCGGCGGTGCGCACACCACCGAGTCCCGCTCCGATGACCACGACGTGCTCGGGCTGACTCACCACAGGGCCTCTCCTCGGTTCGACGATCACCGTCGATCCTGGCACGAACCCGCCGGGCGCGGCCACGACGCCGGACACACCGCGGTGGTCCCGCCCGTGCGGGCGGGACCACCGCGGTGTGTCACCAGTCGCCGCCCCGGTCGAGGGCGTTGTACGCGGTCTGCAGCGGGGCCCACCCGTTGGTGGTGTTGTGCGACTCGCCCTCGCTGGCGTGCCAGTAGCGCAGGTTGAACTTGTCCTTGCCGGGAACCAGCTTCCGGATCGCCGTGTGCGAGATCTCGTAGTCGGCATCGCGCAGGTACCGGAACTTGTGGTCGGCGTAGTGCCCCTTGTCGATGGCGGAGCTACCGCTGACGGTCTCGTCCTCGTCGGAGCCGACGAAGCTCCAGTCCGTGCCGGAGGCCCACTTCTGGTCGAGCTGGTTCTCCTTCTTGTGCAGCACCTCCATGAAGTAGGAGTCGGGGTTCATCGAGTCCCACTGCGTGCTGTCGTACTTGTCGGTGTCGAGGATTCCCTTGTGCGGCGTCGCGAGCGTCACCACGTCACTGACCTTCAGCGGTCCCGGCGGAAAGCCCTCCCAGCCCTTCGCCGAGCCGAGGATCGCCACCCGGCTGACCAGACCGCCCATCGAGTGCGCGACGATCTCCACCGACTCGCCCTTGCTGGTGTGGTCCTCATAGATCCGGTTGGCCAGGGAGGCCGCGACCTTCTTGATCCGGGTGCTGGTGGTGCCGGCACCGAGGTCGACGTCGCAGTTGGTGTCCCCGCCGTAGTAGGCCACGGTCTTCATCGACGAGCGGGACTTGCCCTGCTTCTCGAAGTAGTCGAGCGCGGTACCCCAGATCGACGAGCAGTCCGACGCCTCGTTGTCGTTGTAGCCGTGCACGAAGTAGATCGGCGCACCGGCTCTGGCCTCGGCCGGTTTCTCCGCCGCCTGAGCCGTTCCCGCCAGTCCTCCCAGTACGAACACGGCCGTGGTCACGGCCGCGGTCGCCCGGCGGCGGCCGTCGTGCTTCATCGCGCATTCCTCCCTCGCGTCGTGCCGAAGTGGTTCATGGTCTCCGACGCGAGCCGATGCCGTCACGTTCCGGCTGGAATCTCACCTGTCGGTAGGCGGCAGCTCCATCACCCGCGTGTTCTGGAAGGAGTCCTGCAGCCAGCGGCCGTTCTGTTCGACCAGCACGTTCGTGTTACGCGAGTAGGAGTCCTCGCGGCAGGTCGTGCTCGGCGGCTCCAGCTGGCAGCTGGTCCGCACGATCACGGCCAGGCCCGGACGCACGAACCGGACGTGCTCGTCCAGAGCGCGCAGCCTGGTGTTGTCGATGAAGTGGTCGAAGTAGTACCGCATTCCCTCGGCGATGCCCTGGCGGGTGCGCAGGTGGTCGCCGTTGAAGGTCACCACGTCGGCGTCGGCCGTGAACGTCGCGGCGAAGTCCTCGGCGTCCTCGCGGTGCCACGCGTCCTCCTGCTGGCGCAGGATCCGGTCGAACGCGGCGGTCGCGGACTCGCCCGGTTTTCCCGCGTCGCCGGGCTCGGCGGTGGCGAGCAGCGCCGAGCCGCCCGTGAGCAGCGCGGCGGCGGCCAGCACCGCGGCGAGCCTGGCATGTCCCTGACGTCCCATGGGTTCTCCCCCGTCCGATGTGTCCGGTGTGGTCACCGGCTCGGGAGTGAACCTAGGAGCGGCGAGGAGACATCGTCGTCCGGTGAGAGTTGCGGGTCGTGCGCGGCGGGCTACTTCCGGGGTAGCGGTTCGGTCACCGCGTGCACGGATCTGCGAGGCGTCGTGGCTCCGGGGAAGCCGTACCCGAGCCGCAGCGCCGTCTGCGGGCACTCACGGTCGCCCAGCATGGTCCTCAGCACCGTGCGCGCGGCAGGCACCTCGATGGGCTGCGCCAGGAAGGAGGCGCTCAGCCCGGAGGCCGTGGCTGCGAGCAGAACCCGCTGCAACGCCTGCCCCGCGCGCAGCCGGGCCAGGCGCGTGTCGCCCGGGGTCTGCAGCACGGCCACCAGCGGGTCGCGTTCGAACCGGCGTTCGGCGGCCGACTCACGCCCGCCGTAGTCCCGCAGCGCGAGCACGCCGCCCTCCAGAGCTCGCGGGCCACCCGCGGTCCTCGGCACGCCGTCGGCGTCCGGAACATCGCGGGTCCACGTGGCGAGCTCGGTACGAAAAGCCGCGTCCTCGGACTGCAGGTGATCGGAGCGGCGCAGCAGCGCGGCGAAGGCGTCGAGCTGGCCGGGCTGGTCGAGCAGCACGAGCCGGGCGCCCTCGGCGACCGCGGCGCGGCCCAGCGCGTACCGCAGATGCAGCGGAACCCTGCGGTCGAGAAACGGCCTGCGGTTGGTGTGCCTGCGCGGGATCGCCCCGGCCAGCCGGAGATCCTCAGGCGCGGGCCTGCGCGGCCGTCCGGGCCGGATCGTGGCCAGCAGCACCGGGTTGTCGCGTTCGGGCAGCAGGTCCACGATCGGCGTCCGCCCGCTCTCGACGATGCTGAGCCGGATGTTGAGGATCGCGGCGCCGCACGCGAGCAGCGCCTCCCTGGCGTCGGGGTCGCAGACGCGCAGCACCCGGCGCGGATCCAGCAGCACGTCGATGCGCCCGGCGTGCACGCGGAACCGCCACGGCTGCGTGTTGTGCGGTGACGGCGCCCGCACCGCCGCCGCGAGCGCGGACTCGATCAGTGATGTGGCAGGGCTCGGTGGTGCCGTCATGGTCATCGCGTGCCTCCTGCCTCACGGGGTCGCACCACGGCGACTGGGCAGGGCGCGTGGGTCACGAGCGCGCGGCTCGTGGACCCCAGCAGCATGCCCCGGAAGCCGCCCCTGCCCCGGCTTCCCACCACCAACAGCTGCGCGTGCTCCGCCTGCTCGAGCAGCGTGCGCACCGCGCGGCCGCGGGCCACGACGGTCTCCACCGGCACGTCCGGGTAGCCGTCGCGCACCAGCCCGACCTGGGCGTCCAGGACGGCGCGTTCCTCGGTGTCGATGTCGTCGGGGTTCACCGAGAGCGGGTACATGCGCACGGTGGCCTCCAGCATCGCGTCGTTCCAGGTGCGCACCGCGACCACGGGGACGCCCCGCAGTGCGGCCTCGTCGAAGGCGAACTCGACGGCGGCGTCGCTCGCGGGTGAGTTGTCGATGCCCACCACTACGGGTCCCTCGGTGCGCGGGCCCTCCTCCTGCCCACGGACCACGACCACCGGGCAGCTCCCGTGCGCGGCGAGCGAGACGGCCACCGATCCCACGAGCAGGCCACTGAACCCGCCGAGCCCGCGCGAGCCGAGCACCACGAGCGCACTGCGCCGGGATTCCGCGAGCAGCGCGGCCGCGGGCTGCGCCTCGACGAGGGACACCTCCACCGCGACGCCGGGGGCGGCCTTCTCCGCGGCTTCCCTGGCCTCCCGCAGCCGCTGTTCGCCCTCGGCGCGCAACCCGGAACGGAGCTCACCGACGCTGGTGATGAACGCGGGGTAGCCGCGCTCGGGCACCAGGTAGGCGTTCACCAGCCGCAGAGTCCCGCGCCGCTGGGCCGCCTCCGTGGCGGCCCACGCGACCGCGTGCCGGGCGGACGTGGAGCCATCCACGCCCACGACGATCGTGCTCATGTGCTCAGGCCTTCCGTGACTGGGCTGTGCTCTCATCGTGACCGGCCCGTGCACCCGGCGCGTGGGCCGAAAGCCCCTGGTTCGCATGACCTCGGACCCGCCGGGATCAGGTCAGCAGCACGACCGTGCCCTGCGCGGAGCGCCGTTCGAGCGCCGCGTGCGCGCTGGCTGCCTGTTCCAGCGGGAACCGGCTGATCAACGGCACCAGCCGGTCGGCCGCCGGCGGCCTCCAGTGCCGCCGCCCGGTCGCGGAGCAGCCGCCGGCCCCAGCACCCACCTGGCGGTGATCCCGCGCTCGCACAGGTCGCCGGTGCGCAGCGGGGTCGGCTCCCCCGACGCGCAGCCGTACAGCAGGACGCGACCACCCCGGCACAGCAGCTCCAGCGCCTGTCTCCCGGTCGCACCGCCCACTCCGTCGAACACGACGCTGACCTCTCGGCCCCCGAGCGCGGCACGGACCCGCGCGGGCCAGCCCGGCTCCCGGTAGTCGATCGCCACCGTGGCGCCGAGCGCCGCGACCCTGGCGAGCTTGCCCGGCCCGCGCGCCGCGCCCACGACGGTGCGGCCCTCGGCCACGGCCGCCTGCACGGCGAGGCCGCCGATCCCGACCGCGGCCGAGAGCACCAGCAGCACGTCGTCGGGCGTGAGCTCCGACTGGTCGAGCACGCCGAGCATCGTGGCCCCGGTCGTGTCCATCGCCACCGCGGCGGCCGAGCCCACCTCGTCGGGCACCGCGAGCAGCGCGCCGGCGTCGGCGACGGCGACGGCCCGCTCCGCGTAGCCGCCCCGCTCGACACCGGCCACCACCCGGCACCCGAGCCAGCCGCCCGCCACGCCCGGACCCAGCTCGCTGACCAACCCGGCCACCGCCGCGCCGAGCACGGCGGGCAGCCGGGGCGGCCGGTGCGGGCCGACGGCGATCCCCCGCCGCAGCCTGGTCTCGATGAACCGGACGCTCGCGGCCTCGACGTCCACCACCACCTGCCCCACTCCCGGCACGGGATCCGGTGCCCGCTCGAGCCGCAGCTCCTCCGGCGGGCCGTAGGCGTGCAGGCGCACCACGCGCATCGATGACTCCTCCACTTGATCGAGACCGCGGCCCCAGCCATCACTGTCCACCTAACTGGAGGTCAAGGGCGTTCGCGCCGATCACCGTCCACACACGACAGGCGCTCTCGAACTCACCGTGCTCCTGGCCAGGACTCCACGAGAACCGTTGGTACTAGGGACATTCGGCCCATGCGCCCCTGCGCGGCGCTTCTCTAGGGTCGGCTTCGACGGCGGTGCGCCCGGCGCCCGCGCTTCATCGCGAGCACGTCCTGCACACCTGTTGGCCCCTTAGCAACCTCCGGTACGGGAAAGGACGACCATGAGCTTTGTGACGGCCTCCGACGGCGCACAGATCTTCTACAACGACTGGGGTTCGGGCCCGCCGGTGGTGTTCTGCCACGGCTGGCCACTCAACTCCGACAGCTGGGAGGCGCAGATGCTGCTGCTGGCCTCCCACGGCTTCCGGTGCGTCGCCCACGACCGGCGGGGCCACGGAAAATCGACGCAGACCTGGCGTGGCAACAACATGGACACCTACGCCGACGACCTCGCGGTCGTGCTCGACATGCTCGATCTGCGCGAGGTGACGCTGATCGGATTCTCCACCGGCGGCGGCGAGGTGGCCCGCTACGTCGGCAGGCACGGACTCGACCGGATCGCCAGGATCGCGCTCGTGTCCGCGGTGCCGCCGTTCATGTTGCGAACGCCGGACAACCCCGGCGGTGTGCCGGTGGAGACGTTCGACGAACTCAGGACGGGTTCGCTCGCCGACCGTGCCCAGCTCTACCGCAATCTGGCCGACGGACCGTTCTTCGGCAACAACCGGCCGGGCGCGGTCGTCTCGCAGGGCACGCGGGACGCGTTCTGGCTGCGGAGCATGCAGTCGGGTCACCGCAACGCCTACGAGTCGATCGAGGCGTTCTCGGCCACCGACTTCCGCGGCGACCTGGAGGCCATCACCGTGCCGACGCTCGTCATCCACGGCGAGGACGACCAGATCGTGCCCTTCGCGGTGGGCGGGCAGGCCTCGGCCGCGCTCATCAAGGGCGCGACGCTGAAGGTCTACCCCGAGGCACCGCACGGCATCACCGACACGCACAAACAGCAGCTCGGAAACGACCTGCTGGAGTTCGCCTCAGCGGCCAAGGAGACGTGATGAGCCACGCCATTCCCGCACCCGACACCATCGTCCTCATCCACGGCCTGTGGGTGACGCCGCGCAGCTGGGAACACTGGATCACGCACTACCGCAAGAAGGGCTACACGGTGCTCGCACCCGCCTATCCCGGGTTCGAGGTGGAGGTCGAGGCGCTCAACGACGATCCGAAACCGGTGGCCGACGTGACCATCTCCGCGATCATCGAGCACCTGGAGTCGGTGCTCAGGCCGTTGCAGCGACCGCCGATCATCATGGGGCACTCGGCGGGCGGCGCGTTCACGCAGGTCCTGCTCGACCGGGGCTGGGGCGCCGCGGGCGTGGTGCTCAACTCCGCGCCGACGGAGGGCGTGGCCGTCGTGCCGCTGTCCCAGATCAAGTCCACGTTCCCGGTGTTCAAGAACCCCGCCAACCGGCATCGGGCGATCGCGTTCACCCACGAGCAGTGGCACTACGCCTTCACCAACACCTTCAGCGACGAGGAGTCGCAGGCGCTCTACCGGCGCTACGCCATCCCCGCTCCCGGTCGCATCGTGTGGGGCAGTCTGCTCGCCAACCTCCAGCCCGGCCACCAGGAGGCGTGGGTCGACTACCACAACGACGCCCGTGCGCCGTTGCTGTTCATCGCGGGCGGGCAGGACCGCCTGATGCCGCCCGCGGTGCAGCGCTCCAACGCCAAGCACTACAAGTCCAACACCATCACCGAGATCAAGGAGTACGAGGACCGGGCACACCTGCTCCCGGCACAACCGGGCTGGGAGGAGATCGCTGACTACGCGCTGAACTGGGCGGTGGACAACGCGGGACGGGCGGCCCAGCCCGCCCGCTGAGACGCTGAGGCTCGTTCATCGCCTCACGGGGCGCGCGAGGTGACGTGCACGCGTTCGCCGTGCAGTCCGAACAGGATCAGCAGCTCGACCGCGCGCCCGTCGGCCGAACCCAGCCAGTGCGCGACGGTGGTGTCGAACTCGGCGGCCTCCCCCGGCGGGACGGTCAGGTCGCGTTCGCCCACCACCAGCCGCAGCCGTCCGTTGAGGACGTAGAGCCACTCGTAGCCGGCGTGGGTCTGCGGAGTGGGTTCGGCCGGCCGGTCGCGGCCGGGGATGAGCATCTTGTACGCCCGCACGCCGCCGGGCCTGCGGGACAGCGGGATGAACGTCATGCCGTAACGGGGGACCGGGTGCAGGTGGATCCGGGGGGTCGCCGGTGCGCGGCGCGCCGACGAGATCGTCGAGCGGAACGTCGTGGGCGCGGGCGAGCGGCAGCAGGAGCTCCAGGTTCGGCCGCCGCCGCCCGCTCTCCAGGCGCGACAGTGTGCACTCGGAGATCCCGGTCCTGGTCGCGAGCTCGGCCAGGGTGGAGCCGCGCTGCTTGCCCAGGGCCCGCAGCCGCGGTCCGACCGCGTCCAGCACGTCCTCGAGATCCTCGCTTATGCCCCCAGTCCTGCCGACCCGGCAAGTGTTCGTGCGTTCGGGACGGCCCGCGGGCCACGGTGGTCTCCGTAGCCGATCTCCGACCCGAGGGGACACCGCCGATGAGCGCGAACCGCACCGAGACCGCCCGGTTCTGGGACGAGGTGCACAGCGCACCCCGCCCCGCACAGACCGGCCGCCCGAATCCGGTGCTGGCCGAGATCGCTGGGAGCCTCGACCCCGGCTCGACGGGCCGCTGAGCTCCGGCCGTCCACTGACGACAGATCTCCGCTCTCCCTAGCGAGGACTGGTGGTGACGCACGCCGGCTGCGAGGTGCGGCGGCAGAGCCGCCAAGGCCGTGCCGTATAGGGCGTTATACATCCATCAGTGGAGTCGCCACGGCAGCGCCCGAGCGGTGCCTCAGACCTGCTTGACGTAGCGGTGTGCCGGAACGGGGATCGGCCCGTCCTCGCTGGCGGCGGCGTAGTCGATCGGGCCCTCGTCGGACCACCCGTTGCGCTCGTAGAACCGGCGGGCGCGCGCGTTGCCCCCGACCACGGCGAGCCACGCCTGCTCGTGGCCCCCGTCGGCGACCAGCCGCTCGGCCTCGGCGAGCAGCACTCCGGCGACGCCGCTCCCCCGGTGCCTGCCCGCGACGTAGACCTGCTCGACCTCGTCCTCCACCACCATGACGAATCCCGCGACGGCGCCGTCGACGGTGGCCACAGCGGTGTCCTCCACCCGTTGCTCGGCGCGCGCGGTGAACGAGTCCGGGGTCCGGATCGCCAGTAGCGCGTCGGGCACGTTGCCCAGGTGGGCATCGCGCCAGCCCTGGTACCAGATCTCGGCGACCGCGATGGCGTCGGCGGGTCGCGCGGGACGCACCGTCACGGCCGGTTCGGCAGACATCGGCTCAGTGTAGGGATCTCAGCTCAGCGGCGACGTCGTAGCCACGCCGCCAGCCCTCCGGGTCGGGAGCGAGCACCAGCTCCTCGGCCCCGGCCTCGGCGTAGGCGGCGAGTTGCCCGGCCGCGCGCCGGACGGAACCGTCGAGTATCGGCGCCACCACCGTGGCACCCGGCACTGGCCTGCCGCGCGCGGCCGCGGCCGCGCGCAGGTCCGCGAGCCCCGCCGCGACCCGATCCGGCGTAGACGCGACCGAGATCCAGCCGTCGCCGAACTCGGCCGCCCGGCGGCGCGCCCTGGCGCCATCGCCGCCGACGAGCACCGGCGGCATCGGCGAGCCAGGCTCCAGGGCGATCTCGAGACCGTCCTCGACGACGGCGGATCGCCCCGTGACGAGAGCGGGCAGCACGCGTAGCGCCTCATCGGTGTGCCTGCCCCGGTCGGCGAACGACGCGCCTGCCGCCCTCCAGCCGGCATCGCCGTGCGCGGGGTTTCCCGTGCCGACACCGAGCACCACCCGGTCACCGGAGACGAGCTGCAGCGTGGAGATCTGCTTGGCAGCCACGGCGACCCGGCGCAGTGCCAGCAGCAGGACCCCGTAGCCGAGGGTGACCCGCGTCGTCGCCCCGGCCGCCGCCGCCAGCACCACCGAGCTGTCCAGGATGGGCCCGCTCGCGATCAGGTGGTCGGTGGACCACACCGAGTCGAGACCGGACTCCTCCGCGTGGCGTGCGGCCGCGGCGATGCCGGCGGGATCGTCCGAGGGCAGGAACACTCCGATGCGCATACCGCTCGCAACTCGCCCTCGACGATCACCATTCCGCCTCTTCTACGATGGCCGGGTGGCGTCGTCCTACCTGAGCCCACGCGAGGACCAGAACCGCCGCCTGCTGCGCGCCCGCGACGCGATGGACCGCGACTTCGCCCGGCCCCTCGACGTCCCCGCGCTGGCCCGCATCGCGCTGATGTCGCCGACGCACTTCACGCGCTCGTTTCGCACCACGTTCGGCGAGACGCCCCACCGCTATCTGCAGCGGCGGCGCATCGAGCGCGCGATGTCGCTGCTGCGCAATCCCGCGCCCACCGTCACCGAGGTGGCCGCGGAGGTCGGCTTCGAGAGCCTCGGCACGTTCAGCCGCACCTTCCGCACCGTCGTCGGGCTCTCCCCCACCGAGTTCCGCGCGAGCTCCACGCCGCTGTCGGCGCCGGACTGCTTCGTCCGGTCGTGGACGCGGCCGAGTCGTTTCGGATAAGCCGTCCGGCAGCCGTTCGGCCTACGGTTCCGGTCATGTTCACTCGCATCAGCATCCACTCGGTCACCGTCCTCGACCAGCAGGAGGCGCTCGACTTCTACGTGGGCAAGCTCGGCTTCGAGGTGGTCTCGGACGTCGACATGGGATTCATGCGCTGGCTCACCATCGCGCTGCCGAACGACCCCGACCGCCAGCTCCTGCTCCAGGTCCCCGGCCCGCCGTTCGTCAGCCCGGAGATCGCGGCCCAGCTGCGCGACCTGGTGACCAAGGGCGCGCTGGGCACCGCCGCGATCCTCAACACCGACGACTGCCAGCAGACCTACGACGCGCTCTCCGCCAAGGGAGTCGAGTTCACCGAGAAGCCCACCAGCCAGCCCTACGGCATCGACTGCGCCCTGCGCGACCCGTTCGGCAACCACATCCGCATCACCCAGCTCGCGACGACGCCCGCGGAGATCTCCGAGGGCGACATCGCCCGCTGGCGGAACGAGTCGGCGTGACGACGGGGTGCCGGGACGAGATCCGCCCCGGCACCCGCGGCGGTCACAGGGTGAGCCGTGGCCAGTCCGCCGTGTCGCGCAGCAGCTGCCGGTCGTGCGTCGCGAGCACCACCGCCGCCCCCGTGGCGCCGAGCGCCTCGGTGAGCTCGTCCACGAGCGTGATCGACAGGTGGTTGGTCGGCTCGTCGAGCAGCACCACGTGCGGCCGGGCGGCCAGCAGGATCGCCAGGTCCAGCCTGCGCTGCTGACCGACGGACAGCTCCGTCACCGGCCGGTGCGCGGCGTCCGAGGGCAGCAGCCCCAGCTGGCCGAGACCCACCCGCTCCGACTCGGCGAGCGCGCCAGAGCCGACGAGCCTGCCGACGGCCGCCTCGTAGACCTCGAACGCGCGCCGCCGAGCGGGTGCGGGTGACTCCTGGGCGAGCCTGCCGACGCGCGCCCCGCGCCTGCGCTGCACGACGCCCGAGTCCGGGTCGAGCACCCCGGCCAGCACCGAGAGCATCGTCGACTTGCCCGCGCCGTTGGGCCCGGTCACCACCAGCCGGTCGCCCGAGCCCAGCAGCGTTGACGCCGGTGACTCCAGCCGGCCGGCCACGGTGACATCGTCGGCACGGAGCAGCGTCGCCCCGGCCACGGTGGCCGCGTCCGGAACCCGCAGGCGCAGCGGCGGCGGGGGTACGTCGACGACGTGTGCCTCGAGCTCCTCCTGCCTGCGATGCACCGAACGCACCAGCGCGGGCGCGCGGGTGGCGCGGGTGTGCTTGCCAGTGCCCTTGTCCGGACGCCAGCCGGTGGACAGCCGGTTCTGCGCCTCGGACAGGTTCTGCGCGAGGCGCTGCCGCTCGTTCTGCTGATCGCGGTAGGCGGTCTCCCACCGCTCCCGTTCCGCGCGGCGGCCCTCCAGATAGCCCGCGTAGCCGCCGCCGTAGACCCGCGGCCGACCGTCGCTGGCCGGGTCGAGGTCGAGCACCGTGGTGACCACATCGGACAGCAGCGCACGGTCGTGACTCACCAGCACCACCCCGCCCGGATGCTCGCGCAGCCTCGCCGTGAGGTGGTCGAGTCCGCTCGCGTCGAGGTGATTGGTCGGCTCGTCGAGCAACAGCAGGTCGTGACCGGCACCCAGCAGGCACGCGAGCCGGATCCGGTAGCGCTGCCCCACCGACAGGGTCGGCAGCGGACGCGTGCGATCGGTCTCGGCGCTCAGCGCGGCGAGGGAGATGTCGACGCGGCGGTCGGCCTCCCACGCGTCGATCGACTCGGCCTCCGCGAGCGCGTCGGCGTAGCGCTGCTCGGCGCCGGGCAGCTGGTCGACGAGCGCGAGGGTGGCCTCCTCGAAGCGCGCGAGCACGGCCCGGACCTGGGCGAGCTCCACGTCGATGAGGTCGCCGACGGTGCGCTCGCCGTCGACGGGCATCTCCTGGTCGGCGACGCCGAGCGTGCCCGCGCGGTGCACGGTCCCCGCATCGGGCGTCAGTGTTCCCGCGAGGACCTGGAGCAGGGTGGTCTTTCCACGGCCGTTCTCGCCGACGACACCGAGCCGGTCGCCCGCCGACACCGTGAGCTCCACTCCGGTCAGGACAGGACGGCCGCCGCGGGCGAGCGCGACCCCGCTGGCGTTGAGATGAGCGCGTGCCCGTGCGGGCAGCGCGATGACGCTGGACATACTTCCTCCGAGACAGCCGGAATCCGCGCGGCACGAACCGCGGCGAGGACTCCGGACTGGACAATGGGACGACGACGGACGCGCTCGGCCACGCCCGGTGTGGTCACGGGCGGCCGAGGTCCGGCGGCTCAGAGGTAGTACTGGTACTGCACGTCGCGAGGCTAACAGACGCCGCCGCCGGCTCGCCCGTGGTTTTCGCGCCCGCGCCTGCTGCGACGATGGGCCGATGACCGACACCGGCCTGATCACCTCGTTGCGCGCCACCCGGTTCTTTCTCGACCGGCCGGTCGAGGAGGCCGAGCTGGACGCCATCGTGGACGTCGCGCGCTGGACGGGATCGGCCCGCAACCGGCAGCCGTGGCGGTTCGTGGCGGTGACCGACGGTGCGGTGCGAGCCGAGCTGGCGCGGCACGGTCGCTACGCGCAGGTCCTCGCCGTCGCCCCGGCCGTGCTGGTGCTGCTGTCCGATCCGGGCGCGGGCGAGGACACCGAGTTCGACCTCGGCCGGGTGTGCCAGTCGGTGCTGCTGGCCGCGCACGCCCGCGGTCTCGGCAGCTGCCCGGTGACGGTGCATCCCGAGGAGAACGCACGACGGGCCGCCCGGCTGGTCGGAGCGCCCCCACCGTGGCGCGCGGGCCACGCCGTCGCGCTGGGCCACCCCGCGCCCACTCCCCGCGGCCGCTCCGCGATCCCCACGGGACGCAAACCGTTGACGGAGCTGCTCACCCACCACCGACCCGGGTCCGATTAGGACCGGGCTGGGATCGCGCGCCGACGACGGCCAGCGCGGACAACGACAGCACCACGGCGAGCCCGCCGAGGCTGAACCCGAGCGTGGTGATCGCGGCGAGGCCGCCGACGAGCAGTGGACCGCCCGCGTCGCCCAGCTCCTTGCCGACCTCGGCGGCTCCCATCGTCTGACCGAGCCGCTCCCGCGGGGTGGAGGAGGCCAGGTGCGCGAAGCCCAGGGGCGTCGTCAGCCCGGTGCCCACACCGATGGCGACCGCGGCCACGACGATGCCCGCGACGCCCGGAATGACGGTGACCAGCACGGCGCCGGCCGCGGCGAGCAGCAGTCCGCTGGCCATGCCGGGCCCGTCGCGCAGGCGCCCGGCGTCGCGCGCCCTGCCCGAACACGGCTGCACCAGCGCGCCGCACGCGGCCAGCAGCGACACCACGGCTCCGGTGACGAGCGGCCCGAGTCCGCGCCCGGCTCCCTCGACGGGCAGGAACCCGACGCCGACCGCGAGCGCCCCCGTGGCACCGGCCAGTGCGAGCGTCGGCCGCACGAAGGCTCCGTGGCCGAGGCGGCGCGCGAGGTCCGCGACCGTCTGGCGGGCCCTCGGCAACGGGGCGAGACCCGGAACGGCCAGCGCGGCCCAGCTCACGACCGCGAGTGCCAGCCCGGCCAGGGTCGCGAACAGCAGCGAGTAGCCGCCGACCGTGATCAGCACACCGCCGAGCACCGGACCGAGCGTGTAGCCCAGGCCCTTCCACGCCCCGTAACCGCCGAACGCGCGCCCGTGCCGGGACTCGGGCGAGAGCCGGGCGACCAGCGCTCCGGCCGCCGGTGAGAACGCGGCCGCCGCGGCGCCCTGGAAGAACCGGACCACTCCGATCAGCGCCGCATCGCCCGCGATCACGAACGCGGCCGACGCCACGGCGAACGCGAGCAGGCCGCCCAGCAGCACCGGACGCGGGCCGGTCCGGTCGGCCAGCGTGCCGAAGACGGGCTTGAGGATCACCTCGGCACCGTCGTAGACGGCGAGCAGGACGCCGAGCGTCAGCAGGGAGGCGTGTTCGCCGCCGGTCAGCCCGCCGAGTCCCGCGGCGATGCTGTGGGCGCCGAAGGCGGTGACGAACCCCGCGGCGTACAACGGGGCACGGCGGCCGCGGCCGGTCCCGACCGGGCTCATTGCCCTGAGCCGTCTCCCATGGGCGCGAGGATAGTCCGCGGCGTCAGGCCACGACCGGCGTCGCGCGCTCAGCTCGCCGGGCGTTCACTCCGGGTCAGGTGCTCGGCCGCGGCGATCGTGGCGGCGTACTGCGTCGCGACGAGCGACCGGATGGGGATCACCTCGTAGCCCTCCACCGCGGCGTCCTCGGCGAGCCAGCGCTCGTAGTGCTCCGACACCGTGTCGCGCGCCTGCCGCACGGAGGCGCGCACGTTGCCCACGGCGAGTTCCCCGTCGAGCGCCCGCAGCAGGATTCCGGCATAGCGCAGGCGGAAGCAGTGCACGTCGCCCTCGAGGGAGGCGACTTCCGCCACGGTGGCGGGACGCCGCGCCTCGGCGGCCTCGCCGCGCAACTGCGCCGACTCCGCCGCACCCGACAAATACGCCGTGAAGAACCGGGTCGCGCGCCAGAACGGCGAGTCCGGCGCCATCAGGAACCCCTCCACCGCGTCGAGGCCATGCCTCAGCACGGCCTGGAGCTCGGCCAGGTCCCGTCCCTTGCGGGCGAGCGCGCTCGCGTAGGACACCGCCGACGGTGTCTCGTCGGCGGTCGCCGGGTCCTGCCAGTGCGGCAGCTCGCTGATCAGCGTCAGCGAGCCGTAGCGCTGGGCGTAGGACGCGGTGTTGTCCCCGGAACGGCCCGGCCACGTGCCGCCCTCGGCGATGATCCGGTCGACGGCGCGCCGGATCGACGAGCCACGGAAGATGGCATCGGCGAGGCGGTCCAGGTGCGGGCCCTCGGGCTCGCCCCGGTCGAGCGGCAGGCCCAGCGCCTCCGGGATCTGTTGCAGCACCGGGTACAGCGCGGGCTCGGCCCGGTTGAGGTAGTAGTACACGCCGCCGAGTTCGCTGTTGTGCAGCGAGCAGACCAGCGACGGCCGGTGCTGGTCGATCAGCCGCATCAGCGCCTGCGTCTCGGGCAGCGCCGCGTCGAAGTAGGCGTCCTTGTAGTCCAGCGGGAAGGTCCACTCCACCTGGTCTCCGCCCGCGGGCCGGTAGAAGTTCCTGGCGTAGTGCTGGCGGGTGAACGGGCCGGCGAGCCAGCCCTCGTTGAGCCGCAGCCCGTCGGGGTCGATGCAGGTGATGATCTCCCAGCGATGCCCGAGACGCTCCCGCAGTCCGGCGTCGGCACACAATCGCTCGGCCAGGTGCAACGCGGTCAGCCCGCCGATCGGCTCGTTGGGGTGCGGCAGCCCGAACACGAGCGCGACGGGCAGGTCGGCGTCGCCGTCCAGCGACAGGCACAGCAACGGCTCGCCCTGCCTGGACGTCCCGACCCGGCGCAGGCTGGTGATCTCCGGATACGCCGAAGCCACCGCGCGCAGCCGCCGGTGGAGCTCGTCCACACCGGCGAACGCGCCGAACTCCGGGACCTCGTCGATCTCCTTCACCAGCCACTCGGACAGCACGGGTGAATCCTCCCTCGATCGTCGGTGGTGCGGGCCACGTCGGCGCCGCTGCCCGAGTCTGGCGGCTCCCCGCGGTGCTGACCAGTGGCGACGGCCCGAGTTCACTGGCTTGGCCTTATCCGTTCCCGCACAAGGGAAAACGTGCCCCCAACCGGCCGAAACCCACCCGGTTGGGCTCACCCGGGCAACGCTTCAGAGCCAGTCGCGCCTGCGGAAGGCGAGGTAGAGGATCACCGACATGGCCACGATCGCGACCGCCGACACCACGAAGCCCCACGCCTGCTCCGAACCGGGTAGGGCACGTTCTGCCCGTAGAAGCCGGTGATCGCGGTGGGCACGGCGATGATCGCGGCCCAGCTCGTCACCTTCTTCATGATGGTGTTGAGCCGGTTGCTCTGGATCGTCAGCTGCGTGTCCCGGATGGTCGCCACCAGCTCCCGCAACGATTCCGTCCACTCCGACACGCGCAGCACGTGGTCGTAGACGTCCTGGAAGTACGGCACGAGCTCGTCGTGCACGAGGTGGGCCAGCGCCTGCTCCCTGCGCAGGAACGGGTTCAGCACCTCCCGCATCGGCAGCACCACCCGGCGCAGCAGCACGAGGCTGCGCCGCAGCCGCAGCGACCGGCGCTGCAGCTCGGTGGAGTCGACGCCGGAGTCGAACACCAGCTCCTCGAGCGCGTCGATCTCGTCGTCAAGCGCGGTGACGGCGTCGAAGTGCCCGTCCACCACGTAGTCGAGCAGGCCGTGCAGCAGATAGCCCACCCCGCACTTGGCGAGCTCGGCCGAGGCGTCCCAGCGCGCCACCACGGCGTCGATGTCGAAGTGCTCGTCCTTGCGCACGGTCACCAGCGCCCGCTCGGTGATGAACGCGGCGACCTCGGAGGCCTGCAGCTTCCCGGTGCCGGTGTCGAGTCGAGCGGCGTAGGCGGTGAGGAAGCAGTGCCCGTCGTAGCGATCGAGCTTGGGCCGCTGGTGCTCGTGCACCGCGTCCTCCACCGCGAGCGAGTGCAGGCCGAGCTCGTCGCTGAGCACCACGAGGTCCTGCTCCCCCGGCGCGCACAGATCCACCCACACCACGGCCGTGGTGTCGGCCAGGTGCTCGGACACGTCCTCGAGCGGGAAGTCCTCGGCTTCGAGGACGCCGTGCCGGTAGAGCCGCGTTCGGACCATGGGCGCACACGCTACTGGCCCCTGAGCGACGCGCATGTCCGCGGACGGCGCGGGCCGGGCGAACGGCGCACCGCGTTGAGACCAATGGTCGAAGGAGTCACGCACCGCGCCCGAGAATGCGGCGACACGCACGTTTCCTGGCTCTGTCGACCGCGATGTCACCATATCGTGCTGCGGCATGCGCTACCGGGTGCTACGCCCTCCTTATTGTTATCGCTGGGCCGTGTTGATCCTGGCCCTGGTGACGATGACGACGCTGGCCGTGGTCGCGCTGCGCCCGTCCGCCCAGGGCGCCTCCGCCGCCCCGACTCCACCGCGGCGCCCGGCGTTCACCCCCGCGCCGCCGCCTCCCCCGGTGGAACCCGCGCTCGTGCGGCACAGCTCCGAGCCGGGCCGCGTCGTCGCGCTCACGTTCGACGACGGCCCCGATCCCGCGCACACACCGCGCATTCTCGACCTGCTGTCCGAACACGACGCCGTGGCCACCTTCTGCATGCTCGGCTCCCAGGCGCGCCGCTATCCCGAACTCGTCACCGACGTGCTGGCGCGGGGAATGCGCCTGTGCGACCACACCGTCAGCCACGACCAGGAGCTGCGCACCCGCAGCGAGCAGCGCGTCATGGCCGAGATCGTGGGCGGCTGGACCGATCTGCAGATCGCCGCGGGCGAGGACGTGCCGGTGCCGTACTTCCGCGCCCCGGCCGGGAACTGGTCCGAGCGCCTCAGCACGCTCGCGGCACGGCACGGGATGCGCTCGCTCGCGTGGTCGGTCGACTCGCGGGACTGGACGCGGCCCGGCGCGGCGCGCATCGTCGCCACGGTCAAGGACGGCGTCGAACCCGGCGCGGTGATCCTGCTGCACGACGCGGGCGGGCCGAGGGAGGAGACCGTCGCCGCGCTGGAGGAGCTGCTGCCGTGGCTGCGGGCGCAGGGCTACCAGTTCGGGTTCCCGTGAGGTTGCTAGTCTCCCCGCGTGGACGAGGCCGCCGAGACTGTCGTGGAGATCTACACCGACGGCGCGTGCAGCGGCAACCCCGGCCCCGGGGGCTGGGGCGCGGTGCTGCGGTACGGCCACCACGAACGCGAGCTGTACGGCGGCGAGTCCGAGACCACCACCAACAACCGCATGGAGCTCACGGCGCCGATCCGCGCGCTCGAGACGCTGACCCGGCCGTCGGTGGTGAAGCTCTACACCGACTCCACCTACGTCCGCAACGGCATCACCAGCTGGATGATCCGGTGGCGGAGCAACGGCTGGCTCACCAGCGCCAAGGAGCCGGTGAAGAACGCCGACCTGTGGCAGCGGCTCGAAGCCGCGGTGAGCCGGCACCAGGTGGAGTGGCACTGGGTGAAGGGCCACGCCGGTCACCCCGAGAACGAGCGCGCCGACAAGCTCGCCGTCCGCGGGGTCACCGAGGCCCGCGAGCGCCTCACGTCCTGAGCGCGGGCAGCACCGCCTCGCTGAGCAGCCGCACCGAGTTCAGCGAGTGCTCCACCGGCATCCCGGCCCAGTGCGTGCGCAGCAGCAGGTGGTCGACCCCGAGCTCGTCGCGCCACGGCAGCAGCGCGCGCACGCAGTCCTCCGGTGAGCCCACCACGAACCGCTGCTCCGCCAGCTGGTCGTAGGGCATCTCGAACGACTCCCGGTCCGGCATCACGCGGTCCTGGCCCCACCGGGCGTAGGTCCGGTACTTGCCGCTCAGGTACGGACCGGCCAGCTCCACGGCCCGCTCGCGGGTCTCCGCGCAGAAGATCTCCCGCATCGCGGGGCGTTCGGCCGGTTCGGGCACGCCGTGTGCGGCTGCCTCGGCGCGGAAGAGCTCCGCCTGCCTGCGCACCGTGCCGAGCGTCGCGTGCGGATTGATCATCCACGTGCCCGTGAGGCGCGCGGCGCGGCGCACGGCACCGTCGCTGTTGGCCGCCATCCATACGGGCGGGCCGGGCCGCTGCACCGGCAGCACCCCGAGCCGCGCGCCGTCGAGGCGGCACCACGGCAGGTCCGCGCCCACGGTGTCGCCGGCCCACAGCCGCCGCACGACGTCGAGGTTGGACTCGAAGCGGCGCACCTTGTCCTCCGGTGGCACCCCGAGCGCGGCGTACTCGACCTCGCGGTAGCCGAGCCCGACCCCGAAGATCAGCCGCCCGCCCGTGATCACGTCCAGCGCGGCGTAGTTCTCCGCCACCTCCACGGGGTTCTGCAGGGCGAGCAGCAGGATGCCGATCCCGACGCGCAGCTCGCCTGCCTCGGCGGCGAGCCGCGCGAGGTAGGGCAGCGGCTGGATGTGGGTCAGGCCCTCGCTGAGGTAGTGCTGACCGGCGAACACCGAGTCCCATCCGCCGTCGCGGGCGGCCCGCAGCAGGCTCAGCTGGTCCTCGAGCGCCTGGCGCTGGTCGGCCCCGATCGGCTGCTGGTTGGTGAGGAAGATGCCGAACCGCATCGCGCTCACCCGCCCGCTCTGGCCAGCGTCGTCCTGGCACTGGCGACGATGGGCGGGTCCACGAGCTTGCCGTTCAGCAGCACCACGGACTCGCCGCGCCGCTGCGCGTCGTCGAACGCCGCCAGCACGGCACTGGCGTGCGCGGTCTCCTCCTCGGTCGGGGTGAAGACCCGGTGCACACCGGCCAGCTGCGCCGGATGCACGCACGCCTTGCCGCCGAAGCCCAGCGAGCGGGCCAGACGCGCCTCGGCCTCCTGCGCCGCGTCGTCGCGCACGTCGAGGTGCACGACGTCGAACGGCGGCCGCAGCCCGGCCGCGATGGAGGCGAACACGAGCACCGAGCGGGCGTGCAGCAGTTCCTGCCCGTCGGCGCGGAGCTCCAGGTTGGCCTCGGCGGCGAGGTCGGCTCCGCCCAGCATCAGCGCCACGACCCTCGGGTGCGCCGCCGTCTCGTAGGCGTCGCGCACCCCGGCCGCCGTCTCGATCAGCGCGATGACCGGCGGCCCGTCCTCGTCCAGCGCGCCGAGCGCCGACGGCGTCGCCTTCGGCACCATGATCCCGTCGAGCGCGACACCGGACAGCGCGGCCACGTCGTCGGCGAACCACGGGGTGCCGGGCGCGTTGATCCGCACGAAGCTCAGGCCGCGCGAGCGACGGGTCGCGAACGCCGCCGCGATGGTCGCCCGCGCGAGCTCCTTCTCCCCCGGTGGCACGGCGTCCTCGAGGTCGGCGACCACCAGGTCCGCCTCCGACGCCAGCGCCTTGGCGAGCTTGCGCTCGTCCTTGCCGGGCGCGAACAGCAGCGAGCGCGCCGCCTCCAGTGCGAACGTCACGACCGCACCGCCGCGAGGAAGCCGAGGTCGGGCAGCTCGCCGAGCCGCGTCACCGAGTCCTCCAGCGCGCTCACGGCGCCGCCGGAGAGCGCGAGTCCCGCGTTGGCGCGGTACTTGACGCGCACGTCGTCCTCGGTCATCGGGTTCTCCGCGCCGCCGCGCTGGTAACGCAGTTCGGCCTCGAAGGTGCGGCCGTCTGTGGTCTCCACCCGCACGCCGCCGCCGAACGCGTCCGGCCGGGGCGAGTACTCGCGCGTCTCGTAGCTCACGCGCGGCGTCACGGCGAGCACCGCCTGGTCGGCGATCGCGTCCGGGGTGAAGCTGCCGACCTCCACGCTGCCGCGCACCAGCAGGCTCGCGAGGCAGTACGGCAGGCTGAACTTCGCGTCGTAGGGCGTGCGCGGGCGCACCTTGTCCGCTGACGGCTCGAGTACCAGGTCCACCCCGGTCTTGTCGGTGAACGCCACCACCCGGGCCACCTCATCGGCGCGCAGCGGGTGCTCCCGCAGCACCTCGGCGAGCGCGTCGACGGGCGCGTGCGTGTAGTGGCACGCCGGGTAGGGCTTGTAGGCGATCGAGGGCGTGTTCCACCGCTGCCCGAGATCGGCCAGCCCCGCGCCGAGGTCGACCTCGACGCCGTTGAGGTAGGTGGCGTAGAAGCCGCGCCTGCCCTCGAACACCGTGGCGGGGCCGGTGGCGCCGTGCGCGGCGAGCCGCGCCGCGGTGATGCCCGCCTGCGCGGCCCAGCCAGGGTGCAGCCGCTTGGTGTCGGCGCCGTCGGCGAGGAACTCCAGCAGTCCCGAGGCCATGCTGCCCGCGATGCCGAGCGCGTGGGCCGTGGTCTCGGCGTCGAGCCCGCGGGCCCTCGCCGCGGCGGCCGCGGCGCCGAACACGCCGCACACGCCACTGGGGTGCAGTCCGCGGGCGTGGAAGACCCCGCCCGCAGCGGCGCCGACCCGCGTGGAGACCTCGTTGCCCGCCACCACCGCGGCCAGCACGGTCGCGCCGTCGGCCCCGGCCGCCTCCCCCGCGGCGAACGCCGCCGGGGTCACCGCGACGCTCACGTGCGTCACCGACTCCGGGTGCGTGTCGTCGAAGTCGAGCGCGTGGCACAGCACCCCATTGACGAACGCCGCCTCCGCCGCGGGCAATCCGTGTGCCACCCCGATGCCGGTCGCCGGCCCGCCGCCTGCGCCCTCCTCGGTTCCCGAGACCACGTAGGCGGCCTCGTCCAGCGCCGACGCCGCCAGCCCGCAGCCGAGCGTGTCGAGCACGTGCAGGCTCGCCGTCCGCCGCACCTGTTCGGGCAGGTCCTGCGCGCGCAGTCCCGCGGTGAAGGTCGCGATCCGCTGCGCCGCAGTCGGTGCTTTCTCTGCCAGGGTCATCAGTCGTCCTTTCCCACGCCCAGAAACGTTCTGCGTACCTCGTCGTCGCCGAGCAGCTCCGAACCCGCGCCGGAGTAGGTCACGCGGCCGCGCTCGATCACGTAGCCGCGGTCGCTGAGCTCCAGCCCGGACTTGGCGTTCTGCTCGATCATCAGGAAAGTCAGGCCCGCCGCGTCGCGCAGCTCGCGCAGCTGCTCGAACACCTCGCGCACCAGCACCGGGGACAGGCCCACGGACGGCTCGTCCATCAGCACCAGACGCGGGCGCAGCATCAGCGAGCGGCCGATCTCCAGCGCCCGCCGCTCGCCGCCGGAGAGCGTGCCCGCCTGCTGCGAGCGGCGGGCGGCGAGCTTCGGGAACAGGTCGAACACCTCGGCCACGCGGCCGCGGATCTTGCCGCGGTCGCGTTCGAGGTACATGCCCAGTTCGATGTTCTCGTGCACAGTCATTGAGGGAAAGATCGCCGGCTGCTGCGGGACCAGCGCGATCCCGGTGGTCAGCAGGCGCTGCGGGCCGTAGTCGGTGATGTCCTCGCCGTCGAGGAGCACGCTGCCCTCGCGGACGTCGATCAGCCCGTACAGCGCCTTGAACACCGTGGACTTGCCCGAGCCGTTGGGCCCGACCACGCACACGATCTCGCCCTGGCCGACTGTCAGGTCCACACCGTGCAGGATGTCCACGCCGCGGTATCCGGCCCGCAGCCCGCGCACCTCGAGCAACGGCCGCTGCCCCGGCTCGTCGCGGCGCACCTCGGCCTCAGGCTCCGAGATAGGCATCGATGACCTCCTGGTTGGACTTGACCTCGTCGGGCGGGCCCTCCGCGAGCACGCGCCCCTGCTGGAGCACGACGATCCGGTCGGCCATCCCGAACACGAAGCCGACGTTGTGCTCCACGATCACGAACGCCACGTTCTCCTCGCGGTGCAACAGCCGCAGGTGCTCCGACAGCTCGGCGATCAGCGCCGGGTTCACCCCGGAGGTGGCCTCGTCGAGCATCACGACCTTCGGGCCCGGCATGATCGCCATGACCAGCTCCAGCAGCCGCTGCTGCCCGCCGGAGAGGCTGCCCGCCTTCTCCCGCGCCATCCCGCCGAGGCCCACGAGGTCGAGCAGCCCGGCCGCCCGCTCCCGCGCGGCGCGTTCCGGGGACCGCAACAGGCCGAACGAGGGCAGCCGGGTCCAGTCGCGCGAGAGCAGCGCGTTCTCGGTGACGGTGAGCTCGCCGAACACCCGCGCGTCCTGGAACGTCCTCGTCAGCCCCAGTCTGGCTACTGTGGACGGACGACGGCCGGTGATGTCCTTGCCGTCCAGCCGGATGCGCCCGTCGTCGGCACGCCTGCCCGCGGACAGGCAGCTGAGCAACGTGGACTTGCCGGAGCCGTTGGGCCCGATCAGTCCCACGATCTCGCCCGCGTCGACGTGGAAGTCCACGGCGTCGAGGGCGACGAGCCCGCCGAAGCGGCACGTGACCCGCTCGGCCGTGAGCAGCGCAGTCATCGGCTCTCCTCCTTCCCGGCGCGCCGGGCTCTCGCAAGGTGGACGCGATCGGCCAGCGAGCCGGCGATGCCCTTGGGCAGGGTCAGCACCACCACGATCAGTGCGACCCCGAAGAACACCAGGAAGTCCTCACCCTCGGTCTCCCACAGCGTCTCGCGCAGCAGGATGAACACCGTCGCGCCGAGCGCGGGGCCCCACACCGTGCCGAGCCCGCCGAGCGTGACCATCAACGCGAGGTTGATCAGCAGCACGTCGCGGAACATGATCGCGGGGTCGATGAACGCCGTCTGGTAGGCCCACAGGCTGCCGATCAGCGCGGTGATGGAACCCGCGACGCAGAACGCCGTGAGCTTGACCATCGTGGTGTTGATGCCCCGCGCCTCGGCCCCGATCTCGTTCTCGCGCACGGCGAGCATGCTCGACCCGAGCTGTGAGCGCCGCAGCCACACGGTGCCCAGCACCACGATCACCGCGACACCGAGGAACACGTAGTAGAACAGCGTCCGGTCGATGACGGCCTCGAAGATGATGCCGCCGGAGCCGCCGGTGAAGTCGCGGAACACCAGTGCGAGCTCCCGCATCGCCATGAACGCGCCCAGCATGGCGATGGAGAAGTACACGCCCCGCAACCGCAGCAGTGGGTAGCCGACGACGAGCGCGAACACGAAACCGAACACCGGGGCGAAGGGCACCGTGTACCAGAACGGCATCTCCAGGTGCGTCACCAGCAGGCCCGCGGTGTAGCCGCCGATGCCGAAGAACACGCCGTGCCCGAAGTCGACGTAGCCGGTGAAGCCGGAGATGATGTTCCAGCTCGACGTCAGCCCGATCCACATGAAGACCGTGCTGAACAACAACAATGCCGAGTTGTTGAGCCCGAACAGGGGCGTCACCAGCAGCGCCGCCAGCCCGGCCGCGAACAGGCCCGCCCGCAGTC
The DNA here is from genome assembly GCF_016595675.1 of Prauserella cavernicola. GTDB lineage: Bacteria > Actinomycetota > Actinomycetes > Mycobacteriales > Pseudonocardiaceae > Prauserella_A > Prauserella_A cavernicola. Next base: position 546,070 of record NZ_JAENJH010000001.1, read on the forward strand.
GCGGGTCGGCCAGCCGCGACGCGGCGAGCGCGCGGACCGGGGCAGCCGACAGGCGCTGCGCCGCCTTCTGTGGCGGTGGCGCGCCGGGCGTACTGACCGTGGGGGTTCCGCTAGACACCGGCGGTCACCTGCTTTCCTCCGCTGATTCCGTTGGGGCGCACCACGAGCACGACCACCACGAGGATGAACGCGGCCGCGATGCCCAGACCCGTGCCCACCGAGGGCACGTACGAGGCGAGCAGTGTCTCGATCAGCCCCACCACCATCGCCGCGAGCACCGTTCCGGTCATCCGGCCCACGCCGCCGAGCACCACGATCGCGAACGCCTTCATCGTCAGCAGCGGCCCGAGGAACGGGTAGAAGCCCTGCGCCGAGCCCAGCAACGTGCCACCCGCGAACACGAGCGCGATACCGATGCCGAACGCGATGGCGTAGACCGCCGCGATGTCGATGCCGACGACGCGCGCCGCGGCCTTGTTCTGCGCCGCCGCCTGGATCGAGCGGCCGACGCGCGTGCGGTTGAGCAGCGCCCACGTGAGCACGAGGATCACCACGGCGCCGAGCAGCATGAACGCCCTCGGGGTGGGGATCGTGAGCCCGAAGATGCTCACCACGTCGGCCGAGTAGCCGGTGGTGGTCACCCTCGGGGTGCTGCTGAACAGCTTCAGCAGCACGCCCTGGGCCACCGCGCCGATCCCGAAGGTCAGCAGCAGCGACATCAGCGGCGGCCGCTCGACCACGCGGATCACCAGCGTCCGGCACAGCACCCAGCCGAACCCGAAGCCGAGCGCCATGATCACGGGCAGCGCGATCAGCGGATCGACTCCCAGGTAGTGCTGGGCGGTCCACGCGAGGTAGGCCCCGATGAGCACACATTCGCCGTGGGCGAGGTTGAGCACGCCCATCACGCCGAACACCAGCGAGAGTCCTTGCGCGACGAGGGCATAGAAGCCGCCGAGCACGATGCCGTCGAGCACCACCTGACTCAACTGGCCCATACGCATAACTCCTTTGTCAGCACGGCGCCACGCGCCGATGGGCTAGCCGTGGATCAACGCTGCGACCACGGCTTCATGGGTACGATTTCGGCGGAGGCGTTCTCCTCCGGGGCGACGACGACCTGCTCGCCCTTGGCGTTGAGCTGGATCGTCAGCATCGGCCGCGTGACGTTGGCGCCCTTGAGCCCGCTCGGGTCGCCCTCGCCGGAGTAGTTGATCCGGCCGTAGAACGTCTCGGTGTCCAGCTCCAGCAGCGCCTCGCGGACCTTTTCCACGTCGACGCTGCCCGCCTTCTCGATCGCGAGCTGCAGGGACAGCGCCACCGCGCTGCCGCTGGGCGGCATGTACGACGGTTCCTCGCCGTAGCGCTCGACGTAGCGTTTCCGGTAGTCCCCGGCCGTGCCGAAGTACTCGTCGGAGAACTGCGCCGAGGAGTGCCACTGAGTCGGCGCCATGATGCCCTCCGTCGCGGCGGCGCCGAGCTGCTCCACGAAACCGGGCTCGGTGGGCGCCTGGATCATCACGACGTACTCCGGCGCCCAGCTCATGCTGCGCATGGTCTGCACCGTGAGCACGCCCATGAGCGTGTGGCCGGCCTCGACGAGCACGTCGGGGTCGGACTGGCGCAGCTGGGTCACCGCGCCGCGGATGTCGTTGGCGTCGCTGGGCACCCGTTGCGTGCCCACCACCCGCATGCCCAGCTCTCCGGCGAGCTTCTCGGTGGCCGTCTGGATGTCGACCATCGGCGCCTCGTCGGTGTGCAGGATGCCCACGGTCTTCGCCCCGCGTTTCGCGAGCTCCCGCAGCGCCGACTCGGTGTAGCGGCTCGTGTTGGTGAGCGGGCTGAACACGTAGTCGGAGCCCTGGCTGAACACCGTGTCGGCCGCGGCACCGCCCGCGAAGAGGATCCGCTGGTTCGGCTCGGTCACCGCCGACGCCGCGAGCGTGAGCCCCGACGAGTAGGAACCGAAGATGAAGTCGATGCCGTCCTCGCTGATCAGGCGCTGCGTGAGCCGCACGGCCTGCTCCGGGTCGGACTGGTCGTCGTAGTAGACCATCTCGACCTTGCGTTTGCGGTCGCCGACCTGGATGCCGCCCAGCTCGTCGTTGACCATGTCGGCCCACAGCTCGTAGCCGTGTTTCACCGCCTGGCCCTCGATCGAGTACTTGCCCGTGTCCGACACGGCGGCCCCGATGCGGATCGGCCCGTTCGGGTCGTCGGCCACGGGCGGCTTCGCGCAGCCCGCCGCCAGCAGACCGAGCCCGGCGAGGCCGGCGACCACCGCGCGCGCCCGCCTACCCCACATGAGCCTTGCCTCCGAGCAGCGCCTTCGCGATGACCGTGCGCAGCACGTCGTTGGTGCCCTCGCCGATCGCCATCAGCGGCGCGTCCCGGTAGAGCCGCTCCACCTCGAACTCGGCGGAGTAGCCGTAGCCGCCGTGGATGCGCATGGCGTCGAGCGCGCACTGCAGAGCGGTCTCGGAGCTGAACACCTTGGCCATCCCCGACTCGGCGTCCATCCGCGCCCCGGCGTCCATCTGCGAGGCCGCCCAGTACGTCATGAGCCGGGCCGCTTGCAGCTGGATCGCGATCTCGGCGAGTTTGATCTGCACGGCCTGGAAGTCGCCGATCGGCTGGCCGAAGGCCTCGCGTTCCCTGGCGTAGCGCAGTGCCTCCTCGTAGGCGCGCTGCGCGATGCCGACGGAGCGGGCGGCGATGTTGACGCGCCCGGTCTCCAGTGAGGACAGTGCCTGCCGCATGCCCTTGCCCTCGACGCCGCCGAGCAGCGCCGAACGCGGGACCCGGACGTTGTCGAGCCGCAGCTCGCACGACTCGGTGCCCTTGTAGCCGAGCTTCGGGATGTCCTTCTCCACCGAGAAGCCCTCGCTCGTGGTGTCCACGAGCAGCACGCTCATGCCGCGGTGTGCCGGAGTCGCGGCCGGGTCGGTCTTCACCAGCACCGGCAACGGGTTGGCATAGCGGGCGTTGGTGATCCACGTCTTGGAGCCGTTGACGACGTAATGGTCGCCCTCCAGCCGCGCCGTGGTGCGAATTCCCTGCAGGTCGGTGCCCGCACCCGGCTCGGTGAGCGCGATACCGGTGCGCAGCTCGCCGGTGGCGAGCCTCGGCAGGTACTGCTGCTTCTGCTCCTCCGTGCCGTGGTTGGCGATCATGAAGCACGAGACGGAGTGGCTGCCGAGGATGCCGGCGATGCCCATCCACCCGCGCGAGATCTCCTCGAAGGTGAGCACGAAGGACACGGTGTCGGCGCCGAGGCCGCCGTAGGTCTCGGGGATGGCGAGCCCGAACAGGCCGAGCGTGCGCATCTCGGCCACGATCTCGGCCGGATAGCGGCCCGACTGCTCCCAGTCGCGTGCGACCGGGATGATCTCCTTGTCCACGAAGGCACGCAGCGAGTCGCGGAACAGCCGTTGTTCGTCGTTGAACGAGAAGTCCATGGTCACTCCTGGTGGGGATGGGTTCAGGCGGTGCCGAAGGCGCCTGCCGCGCGAATGCCCGCGATGTGCTCGGGCGAGTAGCCGAGCAGCTCGCTGCACAGCGACTCGGTGTGCTCGCCGCGGTGCGGTGCCCGGTGCGGGGCGACCCGCTCGGGCCCGACGCGGACCGGCGAGGCGACCTGGCGAACCGTGCCGAACACCGGGTGCTCGGTGGCCACCACCATCTCGCGGGCGAGCGCCTGTTCGTCGGCGAGCGCCTGCGGGATGCTGTTGATGGGCGCGCACGGGATCGACGCGGCGCGCATCTTCTCCAGCCAGCCGGCGACCGTGCCGCGGACCAGCTCGTCGTCGAGGATCTTCTCGAGTTCGCCGTGGTGGCGTGCCCGGTCGGCGAAGGTCGCGAACCGGGGGTCCTCCAGCAGGTCCGCCCTGCCGATGATGGTGGCCAGCCGCTGCCAGAACTTCTCCTTGGCACAGCCGATCACCAGCCAGCCGTCGCTCGCGGGGAAGGTCTGGAACGGCACCAGCGACGGGTGCGCCGAGCGCGCGGTGCGCTGGGGTTCGTGGCCCGCGCTCAGGTGCCAGGTGGCGAGGTAGGTGAGCATGCTGATGGCGGTGTCGTACAGGCTCAGGTCGCAGTCCATGCCCACGCCGTCGCGGCGAGCCGCGTGGATACCCGAGACCAGCGCTATGGCGGCCACGAGCCCACCGCTGTAGTCCACCATGGACAGTCCGGTCTTCTGCGGCGGTCCGCCGGGCTCACCGCCCACCGACATCCAGCCCGCGAGGCCCTGCAGGATGTAGTCGTAGCCGGGTTCCTTGACGCGCGGCCCGGTCATTCCGAAGCCCGACAGCGAGCAGCACACGATCGCCGGGTTGAGATGCTCGAGGTCGGCGTAGGTGATGCCGAGCTTAGCCGGCACGTCACCGCGCAGGTTCGAGTACACGGCGTCGGCACCACGGACCAGGTCCTCGAACACCGCGCGCCCCTCGGGCGTTGCCATGTCCAGCGAGATGCTCGACTTGTTGCGGTTGAACGACTCGAAGAACAACGAGTCCTCGCCCTGTGTGTAGGGCGGCACCGTGCGGCCGACGTCGCCGCCGACCGACGGGTCCTCGATCTTGATGATCTGCGCACCCAGCTCGGCGAGATGGAGCGACCCGAACGGACCCGCGCCGTACTGCTCGAGCGAGACGATCCTGACGTCCTGCAGCGGAAGCATGGGCACCTCAGTCCACGGTCAGCGGTTCGGCGGCGACGGGGAACGGGTCCTTGCCCTCGTTGGCGCCCTGCTTGTGGACGTAGAACGTGCGGACGAAGCTGCACACCACCGCGCCGTCCTGGTTGAGCGTGCGCGTGCGGATGGTCACGATGCCCGCCTTGGGCCGGCTGCCCGACTCTCGTTTGGACAGCACGATCGACTCGGACCACAGCGTGTCACCGGCGAAGACGGGGGTGGAGAACTTGACGTCGTCGAGGCCGAGGTTCGCGAAGGCGTTCTGGGTGACGTCGATGACGCTCTGCCCGATGGCGATCGCGAGGGTGAGCGTGGAGACCACGAGCGGCTTGCTGAACTCGGAGTCGGCGGCGTACTGCGTGTTGAAGTGCGCCTGGTTGGTGTTCATGCTCAGCAGCGTGAACCAGGTGTTGTCGGTCTGGGTGACCGTGCGCCCGAGGGGGTGGCGATAGATGTCGCCCACCTCGAAGTCCTCGTAGTACCGCCCCTGCCAACCCTGCCGAACCTGTGGCGACGTTGCACTCATGGCATCGGAAGTTAAACGTCTGACGTATTGCCGTCAAGCCCTCGTTCTCGCCTGAATCGGTTATCTCCCAGCATTTTTTACGCACTGCCAGCACAAACGTTTTTCGCCCGCGAGTCCGGTCGCTAATCATCAGTCCGCTTCGCTAGACTGGGCAGCGTGAGCAACGTGAGCAAGCAGGTGGTGCCGCACGGGCTCGGTGTCACCCCGGTGCGGTCGGCCTACCAGCAGATCGCCGACCAGCTGCGCTCGCTGATCGTCAGCGGCGAGCTGTCCCCCGGCGACCGGCTGCCGTCCGAACCCGAACTGGGCCAGGCGTTCGGCGTCGGCCGCAGCACCGTGCGCGAGGCGCTGAGGTCGCTGAGCTCGCAGCACCTCGTCTACACCAGCCGCGGCGTCAACGGCGGCACGTTCGTCGCCGACGTCGACCCGCGCACGATCACGGCCTACCTGGAGACCAGCCTCGGGCTGCTCTCCGCGAGCGGTCTCACCGTCGACGAGCTGCTGACCGTGCGCGAGATGCTGGAGGTGCCCGCGGCGCGGCTCGCGGCCACCGAGCGCACCGACGACGAGCTGGCCGCGCTGCGCACCGCCGTCGAGCAGGAGAACGCCGAGTCGGGCACGCAGCACGAGCACCCGCAGGGCTTCCACATCCTCTTGCTCACATGTGCTCACAACGGCCTGCTCGAGGTGGTGACCCAGCCGATCTTCTCGGTGCTGAAGAACCGCTTCCTGCGGGGCAACGCGCCCTCGGAGTTCTGGGATCAGGTGTGCCTCGACCACCAGGGCATGGTCGAGGCCATCGACCGGCGCGACGCCGACACGGCGGGCGAGCTGATGCAACACCACCTGCACCGGCTACGCGAGGCCTACCTGGAAATGGACCGCCGCTAACCAACCCCACCCCACCAGATCACGAACCCGGTCACGAACGCGGTGAAGGGCACCTTTACCGCGTTGAACGCAGTAAAGGTGCCCTTCACCGCGCTACCGAGGGCGACCCGGAGACGGCGGATGGGGTCATGGCCGGCCACCTGGCCACGGTCCGCAAGAGCAAGATCGCCGAACTGACGAGTCCCCCACGCCAGCGCGCGAGTCCCCCACTCCAGACCGCGAGTCCCGCGCTCCAAACCGCGAGTCCCCCACTCCAGACCGCGAGTTCGACACTCGGGACCATGAGACGGGCGGACGAACCCGGGCCGCGTACGTGGCGACCGGCCCACCTCGCGCGTCTCCGGCGGAACAGGTGCTGGAAGCGCGCCCACCGCACTATGCAACTGCGCAACTACGTGCGGCAGAACGACCTGTGCGACTCCGACCAACTCACCGCACAGACACCGTGCGGTGCGCTACACCGTCACCGCGCGGGCCACCCGAGCCGCATTCCGACGCCCCCAGCCGCCGACCCGAGCCTCCACCCGCCGCACCCGCCACCGGACAGGAACGCAGAACTCGCGTGCTGGAGCGCGCAACTCGCGGCCCGGAACGCACGACTCGCGCGCCCGAGCGCACGACTCGCGGCCGCGGGACCATGCGCTCGCACTCGAGTGGGGACTTCGCGTACCGGAATGGGGGACTCGCGGGTCTGGGCGGGGGACTCGCGGTGGAGTGCGGAGCGCCGGGGGTACCTGACGGGTGATCGTCGTCGCAGCCTTCGTCACCGGTCGTGGCGTAGCGTGCACGTAACATGGCGCGCCGTTTCCGTGCCGTAGGGGACCCCCTCGGTCGCCCGCCTACCACCGGTCGTAGATTCCTCGCGTAACAAGAGGTGGATCTCGGGGCATCAAGGGGCGCGGCCCAGCAGCCCGGACCGGAAGGGAAACGCTGCGTGAGCGAGGAGTCGTCCCGGCGGCGGCGCGTCAAGCTACTGGGCCTGCTCGCCTCGATCGTGGGAGTGCTGAGCGCGATCCTCGCGATCGCGATCCCACTGCTACCGGTCAATCAGGACGTCACCACCCTGGAGTGGCCGACGCAGGAGGGCACCCGCGCGGTCACCGCGCCGCTCACCGCACAGGCTCCCGTCCAGCTCGAGGCCGAGATCCCGTGCTCAGCGGCCGCCGACCTCGACCGCCGCACCTCCGGTCCGGCCACACTGGTCAGCACCAACGCGCCCGACTCGGAGGACGGCAGGCTCACCGGTCTCGCGCTGCGCGTCGACAGCGGACTGCTCACGTTCACCACGCGCGGACAGCAGCTCGGCTCCGCGCCGGTCGGCCCCGGCGACTGCACGATCACCATCCGCTCCGATGCCTCCGGCACGTCCGCGAGCATCGGTGACGAGGTCCTCGCCGCCGCCGAAGGCGACTACCGCCCCCAGGTCACCGGCATCTACTCGGATCTCGACGCCAACCGCGACGCCATCCAGGGACTGTCGGTCTCGGTGGAGGTCGACAACCGCTGGGACACCACGGCCACGGTCATCAAGTGGATCGCCATCGCACTGTCGGTGACGTGCTTCGTCATCGCGATGGCGGCGGTGTACCGGCTCGACCACCTCTCGCGCGGCAAGCCACCGCGGCTCGCGCCCAAGGGCTGGTGGAAACCCCGGCTGCTGGACCTCGCCGTGGTGGGCACGCTGGTGGTCTGGTGGCTCATCGGGGCGATGACCGCGGACGACGGCTACTTCCTCACGATGGCCAGAGTCCGCGACGACGCGGGCTACATCGGTGAGTACTACCGCTGGTACGGCACCGCCGACTCCCCGCTGGCGTGGTTCGTCGACCTCTACGCCGCGATGACCCACGTCAGCACCCTCGCGCCGTGGATGCGGCTGCCCTCGCTGCTGATGGGCATCGTGTCGTGGCTGCTCATCAGCAGGGAGGTGCTGCCGCGCCTCGGCCAGCAGGTGCGCAGGAGCAACGCCGCGGCGTGGGCCGCGGGCGCGGTGTTCCTCGCGTTCTGGCTGCCCTACGACAACGGCCTGCGGCCGGAGAACATCGTCGCGGTGCTGTCGCTGATCACCCTGTGCGCGGTCGAACGCGCGGTGGCGACCCGCAGAATGCTGCCCGCCCTGCTCGGCCTGACCACGGCCGCGCTGTCGGTGGCGACCAACCCGCACGGCCTCATGGCTGTGCTGCCGTTCATCGTCGCCGGGAAACCGTTGCTGAAGATGGTGCGACGGCACGCGCGGCAGTTCGGGTGGCTGCCCATTCTCGCGTCCATCGCGGCCGCCGGGTTCGTGATCCTCAACCTGGTCTTCTACGACCAGACGCTCGGCGGGGCGCTGAGCTCCACCGACCTGCGCACGGCGATCGGACCGAACCAGTCGTGGCACCAGGAGCTCGCGCGCTACACGATGTTGTTCACCGACGGCGCCGACGGCTCGATGACGCGCCGCTTCCCGGTGCTGCTCGTGCTGCTCTGCCTCGCGACGTGTGCGGTGGTACTGCTGCGCCGCGGCATCATCCGCGGTGCCGCGCTGGGTCCGAGCAGGCGCCTGCTCGCCATGTCCGCCCTGTCGTTCGTGGTGCTGGCGCTGACCCCGACCAAGCACTCGCACCACTTCGGGATGCTCGCCACGATCGGCGGCGCGCTCGCCGCGCTCACCGCGTTGGCGACCAGTACGAACGTCCTGTCGTCGCGGCGCAACCGCGCCGGGTTCACCGCCGCGCTGCTGCTCATCGCCGCGCTGGCCTCGACGGGCCCGAACGCCTGGTGGTACGTCTCCGGCTGGGGCGTGCCGTGGTACGACATCCCGCCGCAGTTCATGGGCATTCCGCTCAGCACGATGCTGCTCGTCGCCGCCGCGGTGGCGTTCGCGGTGGCCGTGGTGGAACACATGAAGCACGACGAGCACAAACCGTACGAGCCGCCACCGCGGGTGGAGAGCCGCAGTCGCGCGCTGCGACTCGGCGCCGCTCCCCTGTCCATCGTGTGCGCGGTACTGGTGCTCTTCGAGATCGGCAGCATCGGCAAGGCCACGGTGGAACGGTGGAACACCTACAGCAGCGGCACCGACAACGCCGCCCAGCTGATCGGGCAGAGCTGCGGGCTGTCGGACTACGTCTACGTGGAACAGGACCCGTTGCGCGGCGTGCTCTCACCGAGCCCCGACCAGCCCAACGTGCCCGCACCCGGCTGGGAGACACCCGAGGGAACCCCACCGGAGCTCACTCCGGAGCGGTGGCTCGAACCGGCGCAGGAAGGCTTCTACACCGGCGAGGGCCTGCCGGAGCGTTCCGAGGGACAGAGCTGGCAGCCGCCATACGGTCTCGGTGGCTCGAACGCCCCGGTGTGGGGCAGCTACGAGCCCACCGGCAACGGCACCGGGCAGCTGCGCACGGAGTGGTATCCGGTGCCGCAGCGCGCGCTCGACGGTGACGTGCCCGTGGTTGTCGCCGTCGCGGGCCAGCTCGACGGCCCGATGACGATGACGGCCGAGTTCGGCAGGGACACCCCGGAGGGCTTCGAGGTCGTCGACCGCCGCGAGATCACCGTGCCCTCGGAGTCCGGCTGGCGCGACGCCCGCATCACCGTGGACGGCGCCGCGAAGGAGGCCGACCGCATCCGCATCGTCGCCGAGGACAACGGGCTCGGCCCGGACGCGTGGCTCGCGTTCAGCGCGCCTCGCGTGCCGGCTCTGGAGCGGATGACCGACGTCGTGGGCGACACCCCGACGTTCCTCGAGTGGGCCGCGGCGTTCCAGCACCCCTGCCTGAGCCCGTCGACCGTGATCAACGGCGTGGCGGAGATGCCGGAGTACCGGGTCAGCGCGGGCGGCTCGTTCCGCGACATCGGCGAGTCGTGGTCCTCCCCCAAGGCGGGCGGCCCGTTCGGCTGGATCAACGTCACGACCCGCGCCCGTGAGCTGCCGACCTACCTCAAGGGCGACTACAACCGCGACTGGGGCTCGCTCTACAAGCTCGAGCCCTACGAGCCGGACGCGTTGCCGCCCGAGGCCGCCGAGCAGCAGCGGACGGTGACCCGCTCCGGAATGTGGTCGCCCGGCGACTTCGTGATCCCCGCCGAGCTCCACAGCAACGTGACGAGCTAGTCAGCGCCGAGGCGGGCCAGCGCTTCCGGCAGCCGGTCCAGCAGCGGCTGCGGGCGCTGCCCGCCCATCGTGGCGCGCAGGTACAGCCCGTCGCCGAGCAGGGCGACCATCTCCGCGGTGAGCGGGTCGTCGAAGTGCTCGGCGAGCAGGTTCGCCCACATCTCGTTGACTTCGGCCATGGCGGCGGTCACCCGGTCCTCGCTCCCGAGCAGGCGCAGCGCCGCCACGGCGGAGCGATGCGCGGGCTTGTTCATGCTGGCGTCGGTGACCGAGGTGAGCAGGTAGTAGCGCACGACACCCTCGGGCGCGGTGCGCGCGTGCTCGACGTCGGCGATGGTGAGCCGTCGCAGCCGGTCGACCAGGCCGTCGAGCAGGGCGTCCTTGGATCCGAAGTGGTAGAGCAGCCCGCCTTTCGAGACCGCGGCTCTCGCGGCGACCGCGTCGAGCGTGACGGCGGCGGAGCCGCTGTCGATGAGGATGTCCTCGTAGGCATCGAGGATCTGTTCACGCGCTGAAGGCCGTCCCATGCGGCTTGACTATACCGTCCAGACGGTTTAGTTTCGATCCCAGGGCAAACTATACCGTCTGGACTGTTCAGTCCGAGGGGATGAATCGTGGTGAAGGCTCAACGCCGGGACTGGCTGGCGCTCGCCGTGCTGGTGCTTCCGGTGCTGTTGATCAGCGTCGACATGACCGTGCTCGGGTTCGCATTGCCGTACCTGGCCGAGGATCTCGGTCCCAGCGGCGCCGAGCAGCTGTGGATCGTCGACATCTATTCGTTCGTGCTCGCCGGCCTGCTGGTGCTGATGGGCACGCTGGGCGACCGCATCGGGCGGCGCAAGCTGCTGCTCGCGGGCGCGGTGGCCTTCGGCGGCGCCTCGGTGCTGGCCGCATTCGCCACCAGCCCGGCGCTGCTCATCGCGGCCAGGGCACTGCTGGGCGTCGGCGGCGCGACCCTGATGCCGTCCACGCTGTCGCTGATCCGCAGCATCTTCACGGACCCGACACAGCGCCGCATCGCGATCGCGGTGTGGGGTTCGGGCTTCTCGGGCGGCATGGCGCTGGGGCCCGTGCTCGGCGGCTGGCTGCTGGAGCACTTCTGGTGGGGTTCGGTGTTCCTCATCAACGTGCCGGTGATGCTGGTGCTGCTCGTCGCCGGCCCGTTCCTGCTGCCGGAGGCGCGCGACCCGAGCCCGGGACGCTTCGATCCGCTCTCGGCGCTGTTGTCGCTGGCGGCGATCCTGCCCGTCGTCTACGGCATCAAGCGCTTCGCCGAGTACGGCGTCGAGCCACTGGCGGGGCTGAGCGTGCTCGCCGGTGTGCTGCTCGGTGTCGTGTTCGTCCGCAGGCAGCGGGCGCTCACCGACCCGATGCTCGACCTCGCCCTGTTCAGGAACCGGGCCTTCAGCGCGTCGGTGCTCACCAACATGCTCGGGGTGTTCGCGCTCGTCGGGTTGTTGTTCCTGATGCCGCAGTACCTCCAGCTCGTGCTGGGGCTACGGCCGATGACGGCGGCGCTGTGGTTGCTGCCCATGACGTTCGCCGGGGTCGCGGGGTCACTCGCGGCGGCGCGGCTGTCGCGCAGGCTCCCGGTGCCGTGGCTGATCGGCGGCGGGCTGCTGGTGGCCGCCGTGGGGTTCGCCGCGCTGGTGACGCTCGGAGTCGACAGTGGACTCGCGATGCTCGTCACCGGCATGGCGCTGGTCGGCTTCGGGGTGCCGCTGTCGGAGACGCTGACCAACGACCTGATCATCACGGCCGCTCCCCCGGAGCGCGCGGGTGCGGCGTCGGCGATCTCCGAGACGGGCTTCGAGCTGGGCGGTGCCCTGGGCACGGCGGTGCTCGGCAGTGTCGCGACCGCGGTCTACCGCTCCGGGATTCCCGCCGACGCCGACGAGGCCGCGCGCGAGACGCTGGGTGGTGCGGTGGCCACGGCGGCGCAGTTGCCGCCCGAGCAGGCCGCGTCGCTGCTCGCCGCGGCGAAGGAGTCGTTCGTGCAGGGTGTGCAGGTCAGTGCCGTGGTGGGTGCGGTGCTGCTGGCCTACACCGGCGTGCAGGCACTCGTGCTGCTGCGCGGGCGCCGCGAGGAGCCGGCCGCGGTCGCCACGTCGTAGCGATCCCGGCCGGTCACGCCGAGAGCCTGGCGCACGGAGCCGAGACGCGGGCCGATTCCGCGACGCTTCCGGCTCGCCTTGACTGTCCGGTATGACCACGACCTCAACGGACAAGATCACCCGGCAGCTGCTCAGGACCATCGAGCGGCGCTCGTTCTGCACGCTCGCCACGTCGTCGCCCGCGCACCGGGCGCACGTGGCGGGCGTGCTGTACGCCACCGTCGGCTCCACGCTCTATGTCAGCACCCTGCGGGGCAGCCGCAAGGCCCGCAACGTCGCGGCGAACCCGAACGTCGGCGTCTGCATCCCGGTGCGGCGGCTGCCGGTCGGGCCGCCGTCGTCGGTCCAGTTCCAGGCGGTGGCCGACGTCCTCGCCCAGGACGACCCGCGCCTGCTGCGCCTGGTCGAGGACGGCGCGTTGTCCGCGATCACCAAGCACGGCGAGCTCACCGTGCCCGACGGCTGTTTCCTGCGCATCACTCCGGCGCGCACCGTGTTCACCTACGGCGTCGGGATGCCGTTGCTGACGTTCCTGCGCGACCCGCTGAACGCCGCGGGATCGGTCACGCTCAGCGCGTGACCGCGCCGCGGCGGCGGCGCACCATGGACTCATGGCGTCTCCGCGACGACGCGGGCCCGACCTCGACCGGGACGGGCAGATCGAGACCGTGACGTGGAATCCCACCACGGGCTGCGATGTCGTGAGTCCTGGCTGCGACCACTGCTACGCGCTGACCTTCGCCCGGCGGCTCAAGGCGATGGGCAATCCGGGCTACCAGCGCGACGGCGATCCCCGCACCAGCGGTCCCGGTTTCGCACTGACGCTGCACCCGGAGCGGCTGCGGCTGCCCGCCCGCTGGCGCGCGCCACAGCTGGTGTTCGTGGACTCGATGAGCGATCTGTTCCACCCTCGCGTCCCGGAGGACTTCCTCGCAGAGGTCGTGCGGGTGATGGAACACGCTGGGCGGCACACGTTCTTCGTGCTCACGAAGCGGCCGGCCCGGATGGCGGCGGTGCTCTCGCGGCTGCGGCCCGATCCGCTGCCCAACGTGTGGTGGGGAACCACGGTCGAGCACAACGGCTACGTGGGCCGAGCCGACCGGCTCAGGGCCACCCCGGCGAGTGTGCGGTTCCTGTCGTTGCAACCGTTGCTGGGCCCGGTGCCGGATCTGAACCTGCGTGGCCTGGACTGGGTGTACGTCGGGGGCGAGTCCGGCACCGGGCACCGGCCGATGGAGCCGGAGTGGGTACGAGAGGTCCGCGACCGTTGTGCTGCCGAGCGCATCCCGTTCCTGTTCAAGCAGTGGGGCGGGCGCACGCGCAACGCGGGCGGGCGGCTGCTCGACGGCAGGACCTGGGACGAGATGCCGCCCGCCTGGCCCCTCGGGCCGGGTGGCTCCGGCTGAGCGAGTCAGGCGCCCAGGCCCACCACGTCGGCCAGCAGCTCCGCCTGTCGAGGGTCCGGGTCACACGGGAACAGCACCAGCTCGTCGCAGCCGGCCTGCTCGTAGGCCGCGACGGCCTCACGAACCGCGTCGGCGTCGGTGAGCGCCGTGGCGGCCAGCTGCTGGGCTGCCTCGCCCTCGATCGCGTAATGATCGGTGAGGTAGGCCTCCGCCGTCCGGCGCGCGTCGGGGCCGAGCGCGAAGTACGGCAGCGCCAGCAGCCGCGGCGCACCGTCCCGGCCCTGCTCCGTCCACTCGCGGCGGACCTCGGCCGCGCCCGCGCGGAACGCCTCCACCCCACGGGCCCCGCCGATCCACCCTCCGCCCCAGCGGGCGACGCGGGCGTAGGCCTTGGCGCTGCTGCCGCCGAAGACGAGCTGGTCCCGGCCGGGCCCGGCGGGTCCGATGGCACCGGCGAACCCGCGGGACTCCCCCGCCCAGATCCGCGTCATGTCCTCGAGCATCGCGTCGAACCTGCGGCCACGCTGCTCGAACGGCACCCCGGAGGCGTCGAAGTCGTCGCGGTACCCGCCGACGGCCATGCCGAGCACCAGCCGCCCGCCCGAGAGGTGGTCCACCGTCGCGGCCTGCTTGGCGAGCAACGCGCCGTTGGCCCGAAACGGCACCAGCAGGATCGAGGTCAGCAGTTTGATCCGCTCGGTCACCGCCGCTGCCGCACCGAGCGTCACCAGCGGTTCGGTGTTGCCGTAGACGAGCCGGTCGATCACCGCGAGCGACGAGAATCCCCTGCGTTCGGCGGTGCGCGCGAACTCCAGCAGCTGGGCCGGAGTCGCGGCCGGGTTGATCGAGGGCAGTCCGATGCCGATGTCCACGTGCCGTACTCCCTGTCGGGTCGGTGGCGCTACAGCGCCAGCTTGAATCCCTCATGCGAGGCGACGAAGCCGAGCCGCTCGTAGAAGCGGTGAGCACCCGTGCGGCTGCGATCGCTCGTCAGCTGGACGAGGACGCAGCCCCGCTCGCGCGCCTCGTCGATCGCCCACGTGAGCAACCCGGCGCCCAGCCCCTCGCCCCGGTCAGCGGCGGCCACGAACACGCCCTCGATCTGTGCCCGCAGGGCGCCCGCATACGGGAGCCCGGGTAGCACCGACAGCTGGAGAGTTCCGGCGAGCGCACCGGCCCGCGTGGCCACCACGAGCAGATGGGCCGGGTCGGCGTCGATCGCCGCGAACGCCCGCTCGTAGGGCTCCAGATCCTCGCTCTCCCTGGCCCTGCCCAGCGGGTCGTCGGCGAGCAGGCCGACGAGCCCCGGCAGGTCGGCCCGCTGCGCGCGGCGCAGCTCGACCGGGCCCGACGGAAGGGACAACGTGGCCAATGGGGCAGTCATGATCACGAGTGTCCCAGGCCGGAGGCGCCAGGGACCACCGTCCGCAGTGGACGGGCCCAAAGCCCCTACCCCGGTGTCGCGGCGGCATCGCATTCTTCCCGCGAAGGCCCATCGGAGGCGGCATGTCCCAGCGGCTCGTGGTGCTGTGCGACGGCACCTGGAACACCCTGCACCAGCGCAGCCCCACCAACGTGGCGAGGCTGGGCGACGGCGTGGCCACCGAGGGGGCCGACGGCGTCAAGCAGCGCTGCCACTACGTCGCGGGCGTGGGCACCAAGCCGTTCCAGCACCTGCTCGGCGGCGCGTTCGGTGTCGGGCTCTCCGCGAACGTGCGGGACGCCTACGAGTTCCTGGTCCATCACTACGAGCCCGGTGACGAGCTGTTCTTCTTCGGGTTCAGCCGGGGTGCCTACACGGCCCGCAGCGCCGTGGGGTTCATCGTCAACTGCGGCATCCTGCGGCCCCAGCACGCGGATCGCATCGACGAGGCCTACGAGCTCTATCGCGACCGCACCGACGCGTCCGCGCCGGGCCAGGAGAACGCACGGCGGTTCCGGCACCGCTACGCACACGAGGACGAGACCCCGATCCGGTTCGTCGGCGTGTGGGACACGGTGGGCGCGCTGGGCATCCCGCTCAGCGGCGGACGGCTCATCCACCGGTTCAACCGGCGCTGGCAGTTCCACGACACCACGCTGAGCCACACGGTGCGCGCGGCGTTCCACGCACTCGCGATCGACGAGCACCGCAGGTCCTTCCGCCCGGCGGTCTGGCAGGCCTCGACCACCGCGGCGGACCAGCGCAGGGAGCAGGTCTGGTTCGCGGGAGACCACGGCGACGTCGGTGGCGGCCGCTCCGACACCGCGCTGGCCGACCTCGCGCTGCGCTGGCTGGCCGACCGTTCCCGGGAATGCGGGCTGGGCCTGGACGAGCGGGTGTTCTCCTCCCTGCCGCCCCGCGACGAGTGCGGCACGCTGCACCAGACGTGGCGGGCACTGACGCGCCTGTTCGGCCCGTACGTGCGCCCGATCGGCCGCACCGACCAGCCCGGTGAGTTCGCCGCGTCGTCGGCGGTGCTGCGCCATCAGCGGATGCGCCCGCCCTACGAGCCGGCGAACCTCGTCGAGTACCTCGCCGATCCGAAGCGGCAGATCATCGCGGTCTGAACCGCGAGGTAGCTGACACGAGGAAAGAAATAGCCGCAGCTCACCGGGTTCTCAGCGCGTGTGATCATGGCGTCGGACCACGAACCCACTCGAGGAGCGGATGTGACCATCACCGTCGTCGCGGGCAATCCGAAGCCCGCATCACGCACCCTCGACGCGGGCAGGCGCCTGGCCGAGGCGCTCACCGGGCTTCCCGCCGACCACGTGATCGACGTGGTCGACCTCGGGCCTGGCCTGCTCGGCTGGGGCGACGAGGACGTCCGGCGCGCGGTCGAGACGGTGTCGGGCTCGTCGCTGGTGGTGTTCGCGAGCCCCACGTTCAAGGCCACCTACACGGGACTGCTCAAGTTGTTCCTCGACCAGTTCGCCGGAGGAACGGGACTCGCGGGTGTCGTGTCGGTGCCGCTGATGCTCGGCGCGGGTCCCGGGCACGCACTGGCTCCGGAGCTGTTGCTCAAGCCCGTCTTGAGCGAGCTCGGCGGCACCTGCGCGCTGCCGGGGCTCTACCTGATCGACTCCACCTACACCGAGGACTCCGCGCTCGCCGACTACGCGAGCAGGTGGTCGCCCACCGTCGCGGCGCTCATCGCGGGCCGCTGACGCCACACTGACGTCTACGCCGGATCGCGCACCAGGAACCACGGCAGCCCGGTGCAGTCGGGCCAGTCGTCGCCGTGGGCCAGCTCGCGGCGCTCACCCTGCCCCGGCCGCACGATGGACCCGACGATGGTCGCGGGCGTGTTCGAGGCGATCACGCGCCCGCTCGCGTTGACGATCAGGCTCGCGGGACCGTCGGCGTTGAGCACCGGCAGCAGTGCGCGCTCGAGGTCGGTGGCGCGGATGTCGGCGGCGGCGACGCCGAAGAATCCCGCGTCGCCGCTCACCGGGGCGGCGAAGGTGAGGATGTACTCGTCGGTGCCCGCGTAGTCGACGTAGGGGCCGACCACCACGCGCCTGCCGGTGCGGCACGGCACGTCGAACCACGGCGCGACCGGGTACTCGTAGCTGCCGATGTTGCCGGGATCGAGGTCGACGGCCAGCGGTCTCGGGCTCCCGCCCGAGGGCGATCGGCGCCACCACTCCAGCCAGCGCGGCCGGTCGGCGAGCGTGCCGGGTGCGGCGATCACACCGGTGCCCGCGAGCGGGACGCGGCTCTGGCTCAGCAGCCGCAGCACCGTGGGGCGGATGGCCTCGAGGTCCTCGGTCGTGGGCGCGCGACCCTCCCGGACGGCTCGGCGGTGCACGTCGACGGCGAGCCCGCGCAGCTCGTCGGTCCCGGCGAAGGTCTCCCTGAGCAGGGCCTCCACCGTGGCGGCGGCCTCACCGGCGTACGGGCTGGCTTCCTGCACGGGCTGCTCCACGGTCGGCGTGACGGCGGGTCTGCCCACCCAGGTTAGGGCGAACGCTGCGTGAGTTGTAGATGGAACTCGATCAGCTTGGCGATGGCGAGCTCCACGTGCTGCTCCACGAGTGCGCGAGCCCGGTCGCCCGCACTGTCTGCGATCGCGGCGAGCACCGCCCGGTGCTGTGCGGCGCGCTCGTCGCGCTCGATGGCCTCGCCGTTCGGAATCCACAGCAGCTCGCCGATCTCGCCCTGGAGGTCGATCTCCTGACGAGTCAGCCGCGTCGACTGCGCGGCGGCGGCGATCTCGATGTGGAAGAGCCCGTCTGCACGCCTGCGCTCACCCGCGGTCTCGGCGGCCGCGAGCTGGTCCACCAGCTCCTCCAGCCGGCCCAGATGCTCGTCGGAGGCGCGTTCGGCGGCGAGCCTGGCCGCGGTGGCGGTGATGGCCAGCAGGTGGTCGCCGATCTCGCGCAGCTCGTGCACGCCGGTGTCGCGCAGCACGGTGCGCAGCCGCTCCACCGAGGCGTCGACGGGTGCGCGCACGAACGAGCCGCCGCCACGTCCACGCCGCGTCTCGACCAGCCCGCGCTGGCGCAGCAGCGCGAGTGCCTCGCGCAGGGTCACCGTGGACACGGCCAGCGTGCCCGCCAGTTCCAGTTCGCTGGGCAGCTGCTCGCCGTCGGCGATCAGGCCGAGCCCGATCGCCTCGCTGATGCGCCGGGCGACGACCTCCACCCTGCCGCCGTCGCGCAACGGCGCGAACACGACATGTCGAGCGGCACCCGAGACGTCGGCGTCGGTCACCGTTGGTTCTCCTCCCAGCACAGCGACTCCGAGCTTAACGTGATCTACCCACCCGCCCTTGCCATTTGAAATATGAAGTCATATTTTAAGTCTACTGTGACCGCAGTCACTTAGTGCGCGCAAGCTTTCCGCGTCCGCCAGAACCGCGTCCGCCAGAACGACGACCCGAACCGACTTCCGCCGAGTGGAGCCACCGCCTCCGCCCGGTCGTCGGCGCATCCGCACCCCGTTCCCGGTGGGAGGCCTACCGATGACAGACACCGAGCCCGGCACCAGCACGGGCAACGGCCACGAGCCGGTGACGATGGAGTTCCTCGCCGACTGGCGCAACGCGGCCTACAACTGCTTCTCCTCGGGGCACAAGTTCTGCCGCGAGGTCTGCCCCGTCATGCAGGTGACCCGCAACGAGTCGTGGACCCCCACCGCGTTCCACGCCAACGTCGTCGCGATGGAGCAGGGCGAGCTGACCGTCGAGGACGTCGCCGAGGACTACGTCAACTGCACCCAGTGCGGCGCCTGCGAGCTGCGCTGCCCCAACACGCTGTTCACGGGCGACTTCTACCGCTTCCGCACCCGCACCGTGGACCTGGTCAAGCAGATGCGCGCGCTGGCGGTGGACAACGGCGTGCACCAGCCCGGCTACCAGCGCTGGAACGAGCTCACCGACGAACGCACCCACGAGCCCGTGCTGGGCGAGGTCCCCGTGAGCCAGGACCGGGTGCGGGACTGGGCCGAGGGTCTCGACCTGCCCATCGGCGGCGAGACGATCCTGTTCGTCGACTGCGAGGCCGCGTTCTACCGGACGTCGGTGCCGCGCGCGGTCGCCCAGCTGTTGCAGCGCGCGGGCTACGAGTTCGGCCTCATGCGCGAGCAGTGGTGTTGCGGCGGTCCCGCCGCGGAGATGGGCTACCGCGACCAGTCACGCCGCTTCGCCGAGCACAACCTCGCCGACTGGCGGGCCAGCGGCGTCAAGCGGGTGCTGGTGCTCGACCCGCACGACTACATCACCTTCACCGAGGACTACCCGGGTTACTTCGGCGACGACTTCGACATCGAGATCGTGCTGGTCGTCGAACTGCTGGCGCGGTTCCTCGCCGAGGGACGGCTGACGCCGACGGTGCCGGTGGAGCGCACGATCACCTATCACGACCCGTGCAGGCTGAACAAGCGCAAGGGGATCTGGCAGGAGCCGCGCCAGATCCTGCGCGCGATCCCGGGTCTGACGTTCCACGACGTCGACCGCGTGACGCAGTGGTCCTACTGCTCCGGGGGCGGCGGCGGGCTGCCCGTGGAGAAACCGGAACTCACCGCCCGCATCAGCGCGTCGCGGGTGGACAAGGCCGCCGAACTCGAGGTGGACACGCTCGTCTCGGCGTGCCCGTGGTCGGAACGCCCGCTGTCGGAGGCGGGCGAGGCTCGCGCCATCGACGTGGTGGACATCCACGAACTGCTCGCCGAGTCGGTGGGCATCGAGGTGGGCGGGAGCACGGGCCGATGACCACCACCGGAGCAGCGCCCCAGCTGAGTGACCGCGTGCTCGCGGAGCTGACCGACGTGCTCGGCGGCGAGCACGTCCTGACGTCGAAGACGGCGCGCTACAACCGGGCCCGCGTGCCCGCGCCGTTCCCGGTGCACCGCTGGCGCGAACGGGTGCCGGACCTCGTCGTGCTGCCCGGCACCGCCGAGCAGGTGGCCGAGGTGGTGCGCATCGCCAACGCCCACCGCATCCCGATCGTCCCGCGCGACGGCGGCACGGGACTCACCGACGGCGCCGTGCCGGAACGCCGGGGCATCGTCGTGGACGTCAAGCGGATGAACGAGATCAAGGAGATCGACCTCGACAACCGGACGTGCACGGTGGGCCCCGGCATCAACATGCTCAAGCTCAACGAGGTGCTCGGCGCGCACGGCCTGATCTATCCCGACGATCCGGCGTCGTACCCGTGCTCGCTCGTGGGCGGGCGCATCGGCACGAGCGGCTGGTCACTCGTCGGCTCCCGGTTCGGCCACACCCGGGACCTGGTGCTGAGCTTCGAGCTCGTGCTGCCCACCGGCAGGCTCATCCGGGTCGGCGACGGCGGCGGGCGCAAGGTGTCCAAGAGCTCCAGCGGCTACCAGCTCAAGCACCTGTTCATGGGCCACCAGGGCACGCTCGGCATCGCGACCGAGGCGACGTTGAAGCTCTATCCCAAGCCGGAGGCGGAGTTCTCGCCGTTCTGGGCGTTCGCCGACTTCGACTCCGCCTACCGCTGCGTCGGCGAGCTCGCCCGCGCCGGGGTGGCGACGTTCGCGGGGGCGGTGCTGTTCGACGAGTGGAAAGTGGACTATCTGCGCCGCGACGACGAGGCCTACATTCCGCAGCCCGCCGACGTACGCGCGCTCGTGTGCGCGGTGGCCTACGGCAACGAGGACGAGGTGCGCGCCGGCGCCCGGCGGCTGATGCGGGTGGCCCGAGACGCGGGCGCGCGCTACCTCGGCGACGAGATCTCGCACGGCGACTGGGCGGCGCGCCACGACCGCTACGCCACGCCATTGCACGGCCGCACGCGGGAGGGGCAGGTGGCGCCGATGAGCTGGCACTGCGAGGACGCCGCCATCAACTACACGAACCTGCCCGCCGTCCGGCGCGAGTGGCACGCGATCGTCGCGCGGCTGCGGGAACGGCACCCGGTCTTCGACGACTGGGGCATGTTCTTCTACACCAGCGCCGACACCGGCGTGGACTACCTCACCGAGATCGACGTCGGCATCTGGGAGCAGGAGCTCGACGACGCCGCCTGGGCAGCGTGGGTGGACGCCAAACGCGACATCGCCGCGGTGGCGCTGAACAACGGCGGCTCGATCAGTGCCTGCCACGGCTCGTGCCGCGAGGGCGAGGTCGACCTGGTGCCGCTGGAGCTCGGCGGCGGCTATGACGTGATGCTCCAGGTGAAGAAGGCCCTGGACCCCCACAACATCATGAACCCGGGCAAGTACGGGCTCCAGCGCGCCTACGAGGAGACCCCATGAGCGGCTACCGCTACCGCGACCAGCACACGCCACCGCCCGCCCGCCAGATCACCGACGTCGCGGTGGAGCGCTTCGAGCACATCTT
Source organism: Prauserella cavernicola (assembly GCF_016595675.1). Taxonomy (GTDB): domain Bacteria; phylum Actinomycetota; class Actinomycetes; order Mycobacteriales; family Pseudonocardiaceae; genus Prauserella_A; species Prauserella_A cavernicola. The sequence goes on from NZ_JAENJH010000001.1 coordinate 567,595, forward strand.
CGAGGTCGACCCGAAACTGATGACCGTCCACGTGGCACAGCAGTTGTTCCCCAACTGGGACACGCTGCGCATCGCGCGCAGCAGGGGCGATCACCTGGAGTGGATGCACCGGCACTGGGCCGGTGAGGTGCTGTCGGGCCAGGAGCTGCTCGACGAGCTCGAGGGCAGTACCGCGGAGGCGGGTGAGTAATGGCCACCACCCCCGCCGGGCCCGACGTCTCCTCCGACGCGCAGCAGCTGGCCGCGCTGGGCTACACCTCGGAGTTCCGCAGGGACATGAGCCTGTGGGCCAACTTCTCGCTCGGGTTCACCTACCTCTCCCCCGTGGTCGGGATCTACACGCTGTTCGCCGTGTCGCTCGCCGTCGGCGGGCCGCCGATGATCTGGAGCCTGATCCTGGTCGGGCTCGGGCAGCTGCTGGTGGCTCTGGTGTTCGGCGAGGTGGTGTCGCAGTACCCGATCGCGGGCGGCGTCTATCCGTGGGCGCGCAGGCTCTGGGGCCCGAAGTGGGCCTGGCTCACCGGGTGGGTGTACGCGATCGCGTTGCTGGTGACCATCGCGAGCGTCGTGTACGGCGCGGGCCCGTATCTGGCCTCGCTGCTCGACCTCACGGTCTCGACCAACACCACGATCATCTGCGCGCTGGTGATGATCCTGCTCGCGACGGCGATCAACTTGGGCGGCACCAAGGTGCTCGCGGCCGCGGCTCTCATCGGGTTCACCACCGAGATCCTCGGCGCGCTCGTGGTGGGCGGCTGGCTGCTGATCTCCGAGCGGCACCACGGGCTCGGGGTGTTGTTCGACAGCTTCGGCGCCGAGGCGGGCGGCTCCTACCTGGCCGCGTTCCTGGCGGCCGGGCTCATCGGCATCTTCCAGTACTACGGCTTCGAGGCGTGCGGCGACGTCGCCGAGGAGGTGCCCGGCGCGAGCACCCGGATCCCGAAGGCGATGCGGATGACGATCTACGTCGGCGGCGCCGCGGCCACGTTCGTGTGTCTCGCGCTGGTGCTCGCGGTGCCCGACTTCGGCGCCGTGATCTCCGGCGAGAACGCCGATCCCGTGTCGGGTGTGCTCACCACGGCGTTCGGCGACTGGGGCGCCAAGGTGGTGCTGGCCGTGGTGCTGGTGTCGTTCCTGTCCTGCGCGCTGAGCCTGCAGGCCGCGGCGAGCAGGTTGATGTACTCCTACGCCAGGGACCGGATGCTGCCGGGCAGTGGCGTGCTCGCGCGCTTCTCGCGCACGCGCGGGGTGCCGCCGTACACACTGCTCGTGGCCGCACTCGTGCCCGCGGTGGTGGTGCTGGTGTCCCGGTTCTCGGAGAACGCCATCACCAAGATCGTCTCGTTCGCGGTGCTCGGCATCTACCTCGGCTTCCAGATGGTGGTGCTCGCGGCGCTGCGGGCGCGGCTCAAGGGCTGGCGGCCCTCCGGCAGCTTCACGCTCGGCCGCTGGGGTCTGCCCGTCAACGTCGCGGCGCTGCTCTACGGCGTCGCCGCGATCGTGAACATGGTGTGGCCTCGCACGCCGGACGCGCCCTGGTACGACGACTACCTCGTGCTGCTCTCGGGTGTCGTCGTGCTCGGCGCGGGCCTGCTCCTGCTGGTGCTGCTGCGGCCGTACCGGCACAGCACGGCGACCGCGGGCGACGCGGTCGCGAACTCCACGACAGCCAGGGAGGACGCATGACGAGCACAGCGGTGCGCACGGTCCGCAACTTCGTCGGGGGCGACTACACCGACGCGCGCAGCGGCCGGACGGCGGAGCTGGTCGACCCGGTGACCGGCGAGGTCTTCGCGACCGCGCCGGTGTCGGGACACGAGGACGTGGACGCGGCGATGTCGGTGGCGCGGGACGCGTTCCCCGCGTGGCGCGACGCGACGCCGGGCGAACGCCAGCTGGCGCTGTCGCGCCTGGCCGACCGCATCGAACAGCGCGCCGACGAGCTGCTGGCGCTGGAGTGCGAGAACACCGGCAAACCACTGGAGCTGACGCGCCAGGAGGAGCTGCCGATGCTGCTGGACCAGTTGCGCTTCTTCGCCGGTGCCGCCCGGGTGCTGGAAGGCCGCTCGGCGGGCGAGTACATGGCGGGCCACACCTCGTGGATCCGCCGCGAGCCCATCGGGGTGTGCGCGCAGGTGACGCCGTGGAACTACCCGGCGATGATGGCGCTGTGGAAGTTCGCGCCCGCGCTGGCGGCGGGCAACGCGGTGGTGCTCAAGCCCTCGGACACCACGCCGGTGAGCACGGCGTTCCTGGCCGAACTGGCCGCGGAGTTCCTGCCGCCGGGCGTGTTCAACGTCGTGTGCGGCGACCGCGAGACCGGGCGGCACCTGGTGTCGCACCCGGTGCCCGCGATGGTGTCGATCACCGGCAGCGTGCGCGCGGGCAGGGAGGTGGCGATCGCCGCGGCGGCCGACCTCAAGCGGGTGCACCTGGAACTCGGCGGCAAGGCGCCGGTGATCGTGTTCGACGACGCCGACATCGGTGCCACCGCCGAGGCCGTGGCGGCGGCGGGTTACTTCAACGCGGGCCAGGACTGCACGGCGGCGAGCCGGGTGCTGGCGGGCCCGAGGGTGCACGACGACCTCGTGGCCGCGCTGGCCGAGCAGGCGGCAGGCACTCGGACGGGTTCGGAGTCCGATGTGGACTACGGTCCGCTCAACAACGCCGACCAGCTGGCGAAGGTGAGCGGCTTCGTCGACCGGCTGCCCGACCACGCGAACCTCGCCCACGGCGGCGGGCGGGTCGGCGACCGCGGGTTCTTCTACTCGCCCACGGTGGTGTCCGGGCTGCGCCAGGACGACGAGCTGGTGCAGCAGGAGGTGTTCGGGCCGGTGATCAGCGTGCAGCGGTTCACCGACGAGGACGAGGCCCTGCGGTGGGCCAACGGCGTCGAGTACGGACTGGCGTCGTCGGTGTGGACCCGTGACCACGGCAGGGCGATGCGGATGTCGAAGGCGCTCGACTTCGGCTGTGTCTGGATCAACACGCACATCCCGCTCGTCGCGGAGATGCCACACGGCGGGTTCAAGCACTCGGGGTACGGCAAGGACCTGTCGTCCTACGGCCTCGAGGACTACACGAGGGTCAAGCACGTGATGTCCAACGTGGACGCATGACCGACGGCGAAGGTGGGAGACCAATGCGATTCAGCTACGTGATGCTGCCCGACTACCCGCTCGACGACACCATCGAGTCCATCAAGCTCGCCGACGAGCTCGGCTTCTACGCCTGTTACGCCGCCGACGAGACGTGGCACAAGGACCTGTGGCTGCTGTTCGCCGCGGCCGCCGACAAGACGACCAACATCCGCTTCGGCCCGAGCCTCTCGGCGGTGACGTTGCGCGAGCCGTCGCTGATCGCGCAGGCCACGGCGACGCTGGACGAGCTCACCGGCGGCCGCGCCGAGTGCGTGCTCGGCTCGGGCAACTTCGGCCTGCTCGCGCAGTACGGCATCGACTGGGCCAAGACCAAACCGCTCTCGCGCATCAAGGACGCCCACCACGTGGTCCGCACACTGCTCGACGAGGGAGCGATCACCCACGACGGTGAGTTCTTCTCCTACAACGGGCTCTTCACGTTCGCGCGTCCCGTGCAGGAGCGGGTGCCGGTGAAGCTCGGCGCGATGCGAGGGCCGAAGTCGTTCCAGGTGGCGGGCGAGATCTCCGACGGCGTCCACCATGCGCTGAGCTACACCAAACGCGCCTACGAGTACATGGTGGACAACGTGCGGATCGGCGCGCAGCGCGCGGGCCGCGACGCCGACTCGCTCGACCTGGGCGCGTGGATCGTGTTCGCCACCGGGCCCGACTCGGCCGCTGCCAAGGACGCGGCCAGGGCGATGGTGGGCCTCTACGCGTCGTCGATGCCCGTCGAGCAGCTGGAGCGCAACGACGTCGACCCCGCCGAGCTCACCGACATCATCGCGGCAGTGGGCGAGGGCAGGGTGGACCGCGCCTACGAGCTGACCTCCCCCGAGCTCGCCGAGCGGCTCTCGGTGGCGGGTACGCCCGCCGAGTGCGCGGAGAAGATCAAGTCGCAGATCACCTCGACCGGCGTGAACCATCTGATCCTGGCCATCACCGACGCGGCGCTGGTCAAGGCCTTCTCCGGGCTCGAACTCCCGGGCGTGGCGACGATGCGCGAGCAGCTACGGCTCGTGCACGACGAGATCATGCCCGCGTTCGCGAGCCAGCCCGCCTGAGCCGTGCCGGGTCCGGGGCCGCCGCGGCGGGCGGCCCCGGGCTCAGGCCTTGTGGCGGCGCGTGCCCGTCTTGCGGACGCGCCGCCGCAGCTGCAGGATCCTCGCCACGCCGAGCACGGCGACCAGCACCGCTCCCCCGACCACCGACAGCAACAGGGCCACGGCGAGCGGCAGAGTCGACGAGGTGCCGAGGAAGTGCACCGTCACCGAGTCCTGGTTCTGCAGGATGAAGATCAGCAACACGACCAGGAGCAGCACGCCCACGATGACGGCCACCCACGCGGCGCTGATCCGCGTGCGCGGCACCCCACGGCCCGGCGGCCTCCCGGAGGGCCTTCCCGACGGCCGTCCCGTTGGTTGTTCCGAGGACGCCGCGGGTGTCGGCGTCCCCTTCCCGCCCACGCTTCCGGGCTGGTCCGCGACGTTCCCGTTTACCTGGTTGACCGGCGGCGGTTCCTCGCGGCCGGCGCCCGCTGAGGTACTCACCCCTCCATCATCACCCCGAACGGGGCACCGACGCACCCCTGTCAGAGCACGACGAAAACGAACCAGCTCAGTCCGGGGGCCAGCGCGATCACGGGCACGGCCCACATGATGAGCCTGCGGAAGAACACCCGCGAGTCCATCGACTGCTGGTTGGCCACCAGCAACGCGCCGTTGGTGGACAACGGGCTGACGTCGACGACACTGGAGGCGATGCCGATCGCGGTGATGGTGCCCAGCAGCGGCAGGGTGCCGTCGTCGAGCAGTGGCACTGTCAGCGGGATCGACGCACCGAGCACACCGGCCGTGGACGCGAACGCCGAGATGACCCCGCCGATGTAGGCGGCGGCGAGAGCGGTGAGCAGCGGGCTGCCGCCCGACGTGATCAGCTCGCGCAGGAAGTCGATGGTGCCGAGTTCGTCCAGCACGCCGACGTAGGTGATGACCCCGCACACGAGCAGGACCGCCGACCACGGGATGCGGCTGATGGCCTCGGCGTAGTCCTTCGGCGCGAGCAGCGTCAGCACGAGGCCGATGGTGAGCGCCGTGAAGCCGACGTCGAGGCTCAGTGCGGTGCTGGCCACGACCAGTCCGGCGAGCCCGGTGAGCGTGAGCGCCTGGTGCACCGTGAACCGGGTGCGCTGTGTGGTCGCTGTCGTCGCTGTCGCGGCCGGCGTGGTCGTCGTGGTCGCCGTGGTCGCCGTCGCGACCGCGCCGCCGGAGGACTCGGGGCCGGGTCCGGCGTCCGGCTCGTCGCGCCGCCCCTCGCGGAACAGCCGCACGCCGCCGAACACACAGAACACCACGATGCCGAGTACGAAGTTGAACACGAAGCTATTGATGAACAACCAGGGCTGCTGGTCGGGCAGTCCGGCGCCGGTGAGCAGCTGCCCGGTGATGGCACCGAACGGGCTCAGCGGCGAGAACGAGCCCGCCGTGGCCCCCTGGACCACCATCAGGCCCGTCAGCAGCGGGCTGATGCGGTACTGCTGGGCGAACCGCATCGCGATGGGAGCCACGATGGCCACCGCCGCCGCGCTCAGCGCACCGACCGCGGCCACGAACGCCGTGAGCACGAACAGCAGCCACGGCATCAGTGCCACGCGCCCGCGCACGAGCCGTACCCCGAGGTCGACGACGCGTTCCAGCGTCCCGTTGGTCTGCGCGATGCCGAACAGGTACGTGACGCCGACCAGCAGCACCAGCAGATCGGCGGGGAACCCCGCGAGCATGGCGTCGATGTCGAGGCCACCGAACCCGACGCCGACGACGAACGCGGCCACCAGCGCCAGGATGCCGAGGTTGACCTGCACGAACGACGCCAGCAGGAACATCGCCAGCAGCACGGCCAGCGAGGCGATCTGCACGGTCACCGGGGCGACTCCTGACCAGCCAGCAGACCGCGGCGGCGCAGCTCCGGCCGCAGGCCCTCGCCGACCCAGTACGCCTCCTCGAGGTGCGGGTAGCCGGAGAGGATGAACTCCTCGATGCCCGCGTCGTGGTACTCGGCCATCAGGTCGGCAACCTCGGCGTGGCTGCCGACGAACGCCGTGCCCGCTCCGCCGCGCAGCAGGCCGACGCCTGCCCACAGTCCGGGATGCACCTCGAGGTCGCGCACGTCACCTGACTTCACTCCGGCGTGCAGCTTGTTCATCGCCTGCTGCCCGGTGGACTCCAGACCTGCCATGCGCTTCTGGGAGGCCGCGACGTCGGCGGGGTCCATCTCGTCGAGGAACCGCTGCGCCGTCGCCCACGCGTCGGCGCTCGAATCGCGCGTGATGACGTGGGCGCGCACGCCGAAGCGCAGCGTGCGGCCCTCCTGCTCGGCCAGTTCACGCAGCCTGGCGACCTTCGCGCCGACCGCGGCGGGCGGCTCACCCCAGGTGAGGTGCACGTCGGCGCGGCGGGCCGCGACCGGGAGTGCCGCGTCCGAGCTGCCGCCGAAGTACAGCGGGGGCACCGGGTCCGGCACGTCAAAGGCCCGGGCGTCGCGCACCTGGTAGTGCTTGCCGTCGAAGTCCACCGGCTCGCCTGACCAGATCTCGCGCAGCAGCTGGAGGAACTCGTCGGTGCGCTCGTAGCGCTGGTCGTGGTCGAGCCAGTCGCCGAACCGGCGCTGCTCCACCGAGTCGCCACCGGTCACGACGTTGAGCAGCAGCCTGCCGCCCGAGATCTGCTGGTAGGTGACGGCGAGCTGCGCGGCCAGTGTCGGCGTGAGCGTGCCGGGGCGGAACGCCACGAGAAATTTGATGCGGCTCGTGCGGCTCAGCAGCGCCGCCGTGCTCAGCCACGCGTCCTGGCACCACGTGCCGGTGGGCGTGAGCATGCCGGTGAAGCCGAGGTGCTCGGCGGCCTGGGCGACCTGCGCCAGGTAGTCGATCTCGGGCTTGCGCGGCGTGTTCGCGCCGTCCGCCGTGACGTGCGGACGGTCCACGATCGACCTGCCGTCGCCATGACTGGGCAGGAACCAGTGCAGCGTCACGCTCATCAGGACACGATCCTTTCCGCGGGAACAGCGATTCCGAGCGGGGGAAACGTATCAGTTCCAGCCGTCCGGACGACCTCACGCAGTGAAAGAAAGTAATTCGTCACAAGCGTCCCACAGAGCGGTCCTATTATTTTCGTTCTGTAATTAACAATCAGCCGGTGACCTCGCCGAGCTTTCCGGTCGCCACGTCGAAGACAAAACCGCGGATGGAGTCCTTCCTGGGCACGAACGGGTTGCCGCGGATCCGGGCGATCGACTGCCGCACGTCGGCGTCCAGGTCGCCGAACGCCTCCGCCGCCCAGGCCGGCTTCACTCCCACGTCGTCCTGAATGGACTTCTTGAAGTCGTCGTCGGTGAAGGTGAGCATGCCGCAATCGGTGTGGTGAATGAGGATGACCTCTTCCGTCCCGAGCAGCCGCTGACTGATGGCGAGCGAACGGATCTCGTCGTCGGTGATCACCCCGCCCGCGTTGCGGATGACGTGAGCCTCGCCCTCTCGCAGCCCGAGCACGGCGTAGACGTTGATGCGCGCGTCCATGCACGCGACCACGGCGACGCGCTTGGCGGGCGGCAGTGGCAACGGGCCGGAGAAGCTCTCGGCGTAGCGGGCGTTGTTGTCGAGCAGCTCGTCGGTGACGGACATGAGCGGCCTCCTTCGGTGCGGGTGCTAGTTTCCGTGCAGGCGCACGAGGTCCGAGCCGTCGAGCCGGTAGCCGACCCCGCGGACCGTGGTGATCAGCGGGAGGTCGGCGCCGAGCTTCGTGCGCAGTTTCCGGATGTGGACGTCGAGCGTGCGACTGCGGTGCCTGCTCGCCTTCGGCAGACCCCACACCTCGTCGAGCAGCGCTTCCCGGCGGCACACCCGGCCCGAGTGCCGCGACAGGTGCAGCAGCAGGTCGAACTCGAGCCGGGTGAGTGCCACCGGGTTGCCGCGGGCCACCACGATCCGCGATCCGGGGTCGATGTCCACGACGGGTCCGGCCACTGCCGGATCGCCGTCGCCGTGGGGAATCGCGACGCGCACGAGCCGCTCCGTGGGCCCCGGCGAACAGCCGTCCCTTCCCGAGGGGAAGTGGGTGCTGATCGCCGCCACGAGCTCGGCGCTGGCCCGGGAGAACTCCCCGGCGTCACCGCTGCCGCGAATCACGACGTCGAGCTCGGTCACTCGCACTGGAGCACTCGTCTGGGTCACGATTTTCCTCCTCGAGACCCAGCACACCAAAAAGGGAGACAACGGGCAACCGCGCTCGCATAGTGGGCATTGTTGACGAGCGCGGGACAATCATTTCCGACGGTATTTTCTTTTGTTCTGGACGTATTGTCAGCGAGGCAGCGACGTGTGCTTGAACTCGTTGAGATCGGCCCAGCCGTCGAGCAGGTCCAGCGTGCGCTCGACCGCGCCGACCGACGGCGCCGGGTCGGCACCGGCCGGGGCCCGGTTCATCAGCCGCACGAACACGGCCCGCTCCCCCGAGATGAACGTCGGCACGCCCCAGACGTGGTGGGAGGCGGCGAACTCCTCGTGCTCCCGCCGCACGGTCTCCAGCGCCGCGCCGGAGTCGACCCGCTCGAACACCGCGTCGGCGGGCGCGCCCGCGCCGCTGAGCACGCGCCCGACCACGGCACGGTCCTCCAGGTGCAGGCCCTCGTCGTGGCGGGCGGCGAACAACGCCCGGTGCACGGCGGGGAACGCCCCGGGGAACTCGTCGCGGACCGCCACACCTGCCTGCAGCGCGAGGATTCCCTTGTCGTCGCCGGGCTTGTCCCACACGCTGGGCTGTCCCTCCTCGACGTGGGCCTGCCCCAGCGAGAACGGCAGGAACCGCACCTGCCAGTCCGCACCGGCGGCCAGGCCGGTCAGGACGTGCTCGTGGGCGTTGCGGGCGAACGGGCAGCGGTAGTCCCAGGTGACGGCGAACGAAAGTGTCATGTCCTCGGCAACGCGCGGGGCGCCGCCCGTTGTTCCGGTGACGATCAAGCCGCCTGCTGCGACTTCGCAGTATGGCCGCCATCGTGACCGCGCTGCGCGCGCACAACAAGGTGCTCACGGACGGGTTCTTCCGCGACCAGGAGCTGGACTTCCGGGCCCGGGGAGTACTCGGCGCCGCGGTGCACGGCGCGAGCGATCCGGGCACGGTTCTCGCGACACTGGCGAGGATCGACTCGCACCGTGCCTGGTTCCGCGAGTGGTGTGCGACCGCCGAGCACGCCGAGGCGCGGGCACGGGCGGCCCGCGCCTCGGGCGACGTCGCGGGGGCGCGCGGGGAGTTCCTGCGCGCCGCGACGTACTGGGCGTGCGCGCTCGACGGTGTGGACAGCTTCGGCGAGCAGCACACCGACGAGCTGCTGCTGCCCACGTTTCGCAGGCACCGGGCGTGCTGGGACGCGTTCGTCGACGGTGCGGGCGGGGCCTACGTGCGGGTGGACGTGCCCTATCTCGACACCACCCTGCCGGGTTACCTGCTGCGCCCCGACGACTCGGGGCGGGCCCGCCCCACGCTCGTGGTCACCAACGGCAGCGACGGCGCGCTCAGCGATCTGTGGAGTGGCGCGGGAGTGGCCGCCGCGCTCGGCCGCGACTGGAACGCCTTCGTCTACGACGGTCCCGGGCAGCAGTCGATGCTGTTCGAACACGGCACCCGGTTCCGCCCCGACTGGGAGGACGTGCTGACCCCGGTGCTCGACGCGCTGGTCGCCAGGCCGGACGTCGACGCCGGCCGCCTCGCGGGCTACGGCCTGAGCCAGGCGGGGTTCTGGGTACCGAGGGCGCTGGCCTTCGAGCACCGGCTGCGCGCGGCGGTGGTGGATCCCGGTGTCGTGGACGTCTCGGCGTCGTGGACCCGGCACCTCAACCCCGGGTCACGCAAGCAACTCGACAACGGCGACCGCGAGGGGTTCGAGAAGTCCATGCGGTTCGCGACGCGCATTCCGGCGCTGCGCCGCACCCTCGCGTTTCGGGGCAGGCCCTACGAGCACCAGGATTTCTTCGACCTGTTCACCACGGTGCGCACCTACCGGCTGGAAGCAGCCGACGGCGCGCGGATCACCACGCCGCTGCTGATCACGGATCCGGAGGGCGAGCAGTTCTGGCCTGGCCAGTCGCGCGCGCTGGCCGAGCTCGTCGACGGCGCCGAGGTGGTGTCGTTCACCGCCGACGAGGGCGCGTCGTGGCACTGCGAGCCACTGGGCAGACTGCTGGTCGAGCAGCGGGTGTTCGGCTGGCTCGACCAGCGGCTCAGCTCTGCGGACGACCCGTCGGTGTCCCCAGCCTCGGGCCGATCGCGCCGCCGACGGTGATCAGCACCAGTCCACCGAGCGTGACGTAGACACCGGACGACAGGGCGTCGAAGTCCTCGAACACGCCACGATAGGTCGCGATCGCGTGCCCGACGGTCAACAGCAACGACGCGACCGCCATCATGGCCCGCATCGGACCGAGACGACCACGCTCCACGCTCCTGCCGGACGTGCTGAGGATCAGCTTGGCCGACTTCTTCCCGCGCACTCCCCCCGCGGTCCACGCCAGGTAGTACACAGCGTGCAACGCGATCAAGCCGAGCCCGGCCCACTGGAAATAGGCCTGGAACACGTGGTGCCCCCACTTGTCCGAGAGGACGCCTTCCTCCACGGCCCGGCCGATCAGCACCGACCAGCCGTACATCGACTCCTGTTCGACCCACGGCAGGGCCAGAGCGCCGACCAGCGCGACGAGCGTGCCGAGCACCACCGGCACCAGACCCCAGCCCGGCCGGGTCCACGGCTGTGGTTCACCGGAGCCGGGCCTGCCGTGCGGACCGGGGTACTGCTGAACCGGGTACTGCTGAACCGGGTACCGCTGAACCGGGTACTGCTGCCCCGGGTGCTGCTGGGCCGGGGCGTGCGGTGGCGGCGCGACCGGGCCGCGCGACGGGTCGGGGTGGTTCACCGCGCGAACGGTAGTGCCGCGCCGGGAGCGTCCGGTGGCAGACCAGTGGCACGGCGGTGGCACGGCGGTGGTCCGCGCCCGCCACCGTGCCACCGTGCGGCTAGGCGTTGGCGTCGACCTTCTCCACGCCCCTGCGGTGCAGCCGGTAGGCCAGGCCCACCGAGACGAGCGCCGCCGCGGCGAAGCACAGGAAGATCGGGCTCTCCACCAGCGACGCCGGCGAGATCGCGACCGTCTGGCGCAGGGAGAGCTCCAGCATCGGGCCGAGGATGAAGCCCATCACGAACGGAGCCACCGGCAACCCGCGTTTGCTCATCGCCCAGCCGGCCACACCGGCCACGAGGCACACCACGATGTCGAACACGCTGTTGCGCGCGGTGTAGGCGCCGACCCCGCAGCACACGATGATGATCGGGCCGAGCACCCCGTAGGGCACGTTCGCGATCTTGGCCCACAGTCCGGCAAGCGGCAGGTTGAGCACCAGCAGGATCACGTTGGCCACGAAGAAGCTCGCGATGACCGCGGCGGTGATGTCGGCGTCGGAGGTGAACATCGTCGGACCCGGCACCACGCCGTACACCATCAGCGCCGCCATGATCAGCGCCATCGTGGGACCGGTGGGGATGCCGAGGCTGAACAGCGGCACGAACCCGCTCATCGCCGTGGCGTTGTTGGCGGCCTCGGGCCCGCCGATGCCCTCGACGGCGCCCGTGCCGAACCGCGAACCGCCCTTGCGCTCGGCCCTGCGCCGTTCGCTGGCGTAGCTGAGGAACGTGGTGGTGGAGGGCAGCATGCCGGGGATGAGCCCGAGCAGGAAGCCGGTCACCGTGCCACGGCCCGCCGCGCCCGCGCTGCGCCGGAACTCGTCGCGGGTGGGCAGGAACCCGCCCACCTTCGCGGCCTGGGCGCTGGGCGTGCCCCGCTCGAGCGTGCGCAGCACCTCCGCGACGCCGAAGAGCCCGATCATCACCGGCACGATGTCGAGGCCCTGCATCAATTCCAGCGAGCCGAACGTCATGCGCTGCTGGCTGCTGGTGAGGTCGAGACCGACCGAGGCGAGCAGCATCCCGGCCACGGCCATGCCGATGCCGCGCACCACCGAACCGGACGACAGGCCCGCGATCGCGGTGAGGGCGAACAGCACCAGCCCGAGCATCTCCGGCGGGCCGAACTCCAGCGCGAACCCGGCCAGGTGCGGCCCGATGAGCCAGACGCCGAGCGTGCCGACGATCCCGGCGAAGAACGACGCACCCGCGGCGATGGCGAGCGCCTGGCCCGCTCTGCCGCGCTGGGTCATCGGATACCCCTCGAGCGCGGCGGGCAGCGACGACACCTCGCCCGGGATCTTCAGCAGGATCGCGCTCGTCGAGCCGCCGTACATCGCGCCGTAGTAGATCGCGGCGAGCACCACGATCGCGGCGGACGGGCCGAGGTAGGCGGTGAGCGGGAACAGGATCGCGATGGCCGACACCGGACCGAGGCCGGGCAGCACGCCCACCATCGTCCCGGCGAGACAACCGAGGAAGGCCAGCAGCAGCACCTGCGGCTGGAACACCTCGGCGAAACCGCTGAGCAGTTCGGACAGACCCATCTGGCAGCCTCCCTCAGAACCTGAGGATCCCGGCGGGAAGAACCACTCCCGACAGTTCGAACAAGGCGATGAACACGGCGTTCATCACCAGTGTGTACACAGTGGACTTGATCCAGCCGTAACGGGAGATCACGTGCAGGAACACGAAGACCACGACCACGCCCGCGAGGACGTAGCCCAGCGTGGCCAGCAGCGCGGCGTAGGCGGCGACCAGCAACAGGCAGATCGTCATGTCCCGGTACGGCGTCGCCGGACGGGCGGCGTCGTCGGAGTCGCCGGGGGCGTCCTCGCCGGTGCCCTCGGTGACCGAGGGCCGCTCGGAGTACGCCGTGGTCGCGGCGAGCACGACGCCGAGTACGAGGATGTACCAGCCTGCCATGTCGGCCTGCGCGGCCGGATCGATCGTGAGCAGCAGCCGCAGGCCCTCCTCGACGGCCAGTCCGGCGAGCAGCAGGAGGACGAGCATCGGGGCGTAGGCGCCCAGGGTGCGGGCCCTCGACGGGCTCCGGGTGGTCGTGGCCATGAGGCCTCCTGAGGACGGTGGGGACGGCGAGTCAGCCGGCGACGCCGATCTGCTCGGACAGCGTGGCGAAGCGGTCCTTCTCTCGGTTGATGTCGGTGCGCAGCTCCTCGCCGGTGAGCACGGCCGGAGCGAGGCCCACGGCGGAGAGCTGGTCGACAACGGCGTCGTCCTCGGCGATGGTGGCGACGGCGTCGGCGAGCTTGCCGGTGAGGTCACGGGGCAGCCCGGGCGGCGCCGAGACGCCCACCCAGTACTGCATGTCGAGCTCGGGGTGGCCGAGTTCGGCGGTACTCGGCACGCCTTCGAGCTTGTCGATGGGCTGGGTGCCCGTCAGGGCGATGGGCCGCAGCTTGCCGGTGCCTGCGAGGCTGAACGCCGAGCTGGCCCCGCCCGCGCCGAAGTCGATGTCGCCAGCCGCGACGGCCCGCATCACCTCGCCGGAGCTGCGGAACGGCACACGCTTGACCTTCGCCGCGTCGATGTCGTTGCCCGCGAGGAACTGCAGCGTCGCGAAGTCACTGGTGCTGCTGCCGCCGATCCAGCCGACCGTGAAGTTCTCCGGGTCGCTGCGCGCGGCCTCCACCACGGCGTCGAAGTCCTGGTACGGCGAGTCCCCTCCGACGACGTAGACGTGCGGGCCCTCGGCGAACTTGGCGACGAACGTGCGATCGGTCCAGTCGTAGGGCACGTAGGGCAGCAGCCCCTGGATGGAGCTGGACCCGGCGCCGTCGGCGAGCAGGGTGTAGCCGTCGGCCTCGGACGTGCGCACCGTGCTGACGCCGATGATCTGGTCGGCGCCGGGCTGGTTGACCACGTTCACCGGCACGCCGAGTTCGTCGGAGAGCGCCTCGGCGCCCGCCCTGGCGGCGATGTCGGTGGAGCCGCCCGCCGCGAACGGCACCACGTAGTCGATGGAACGGCTCGGGTAGGTGCCGGCGGTCTCGGCATCGGCGGCGCACGAGGTCAGCAGCGCGGCGGCGCACAGCGCGGCGGCCGCGCGCAGGGCGGTGGCTCGCATCGGCCTCACCCCTCCGGCCGGTCGCCGCGGACGCGCGCGGTGGCCTCGGCGTCGAGCGCGCCGTCGTCGGTGAGCACCACGCCGTAGTCGGACAGTGCGCTGCGCGTGGTGATCCGGCCCTGTGCGACGTCGCGCACGACGAGCTCGGCCGGGCGCGCGAACGGCTCGCCGTAGCCGCCGGAGCCGGGACTCTCGATGCGCACGACGTCGCCGTGTCCCAGCGTGATGCCGGAGACGCGGCCGCCGGGCAGGGTGTGCTCGGCGTCGGTATCGGGACGCAGGATGAACTTGCCGGTGGTGCCGTCCTTGCCGCCCTCGAGACCCAGTGGCGGGAACGTCTGCCGGTCGGCGTGCGCGGAGAAGTCGGCCTGACCGGAGAGCACGCGGATGTCGCGCCGCACCCCGAGCCCGCCGCGGTGCTCGCCCGCTCCGCCGGAGTCGGTGATCAGCTCGTAGGTGTCGACCCGCAGCGGGTACTCCAGCTCCAGTGCCTCGATGGGCAGGTTGGAGGAGTTGGTGACGTGCACCTGCACCGCGTCGAGGCCGTCGCGGTCGGAGCGGGCTCCCGCCCCGCCCGCGATCACTTCGGGGTAGACGAAGAACTCCTCGTCCGGGCCCGCGAAGGTGACGTAGGTGATGGAGCTGTGCGACCCGGCCGGCACGCGGCCGGGCACGGCCTTGGCGAGCGCGGCCAGCAGTACGTCGGCCACGCGCTGGCAGGCGTCGGTGCGCGCGGCCACGGCGGCGGGCGGGCGCGGGTTGACGATGCTGCCGAGCGGAGCCTCGATCCGCACGGCGTCGAAGAAGCCGCCGTTGGCGGGGATGTCGGGATCGAGCGCGGCCTTCAGCGCGTAGTAGACGGTGGCTTCCAGCGCCGAGCGCACCACGTTGATCGCGACGTCGGCCTGCCGCCCGGTGCCGGCGAAGTCGACCGAGACCTCCTCGCCCGCCACGGTGACCGCGGCCTCGATGCGGATCGGCTCCTGGCCGGGGTGGTCGCTGTCGAGCCAGTCGGCCGCGGAGTAGGTGCCGTCGGGGATCGCGGCGACGGCCACGGCGAGCCTGCGCCGGGCGTAGCCGAGCAGTTGCGCGCACGCCGCGTCGATCACGTCGCCGCCGTACTTGCCGTGCAGCTCGGCGAACCGGTTGCCGCCGGTGTGCACGGCGGCGAGCTGGGCCAGCAGGTCTCCCCTGCGTTCCTCGGGCAGCCGCGAGTTGAGGGTGACGAAGGCCAGCACCTCCTCGTTCACGGCGCCGTCGATCATGAAGCGCACCATCGGGATGCGCAGGCCCTCCTGGAAGATGCTCGTGGAGTCGCCGGAGTTGCTGCCCGGCACGTGCCCGCCGACGTCGGAGTGGTGGGCGATGTTGGCGCTGAAGCCGACGAGCCCTCCGGCGACGAATACGGGCGACACCATCGTGATGTCGGGCAGGTGCGTGCCACCGCCGGTGTAGGGGTCGTTGGTGATGTAGACGTCGCCCTGCCGGAGCTGTTCGGGGCCCACCCGGTCCAGCAGCGCCTGCACCAGGCCCGCCATTGATCCCATGTGGATCGGAATGTGCTCGGCCTGTGCGACGAGCCTGCCCCGCGCGTCGAACAGCGCGGTGGAGCAGTCGACGCGCTCCTTGATGTTGGTGGAGTAGCTGGCCCGCCGCAGCACGGCGCCCATCTCCTCGGCGACCGACAACATGGCGTTGCCGATCACCTGCACGCTCACCTGGTCCACAACGGTCTCGGTCATGCGTCGACCACCTCGATCAGCAGGTTTCCGAATTCATCCACAGTGGAGGACCACCCCGGGGGCACGACGGTGGTCGAGTCGAGCTGTTCCACGATCGCGGGGCCCGGGATCGTGTTACCCGCCGTGAGTTTCGCGCGGTCGAGCACCGGCGTCGGCACGGCTCCGTGCCGCTCGCCGAAGTCGACGTCCCGGGTGCCGAGCCGCGCGTCCGGATCCGGGGCCGCCCCGCCCCGCTCGATCACGGGCATCGCGGGCTTGGCGACCTCGCCGTGGGCGACGGCCCGCAGGTTCACCAGCTGCACCGGCGAGTCGGGATGGGCGAAGCCGTAGGCCTTCTCGTGCCGCGCGTGGAAGTCGGCCACCACGGCCGCGAGCGTGTCCTCGTCGAGGCCGTCGGCGGGCAGCGGAATGCGCAGCTCGAAGTTCTGCCTCGGGTAGCGCGCGTCGGCGAGGATCAGCACCTCGTGCCGCTGCGCGATGCGGGCCTCCTGCTCCAGCCACGCGGTGCCCTCGGCGACCAGCGCCGCCACGGCCTCGTTGAGCGCGGGCAGCGTCTCCGGCTCGGCCCTGCGCAGGAACGAACTGGTGAACTCGCTGCGCACGTCACTGACCAGCAGACCCAGCGCACACAGCGTGCCGGGGTTGGGCGGCACCAGCAGCCGGGTCATGCCGACCTCGGCCGCCACCTCGGCGGCGTGCAGCGGGCCCGCGCCCCCGTAGGCCATGAGCACGTACTCGCGCGGGTCCTCCCCCGACTCCACCGACACCTGGCGCACCGCGCGGGCCATGTGGGAGTTGGCGAGCCTGCCGATGCCGCGCGCGGCCTCGACGACACCGGCGCCGAGGCCGTCGGCGACGCTCGCGACGGCACGCTCGGCGGCGGCGCTGTCGATCGGCATCGCGCCGCCCAGTGCGCTCTCGGGGTTCTGCCTGCCCCGCACCACGTTGGCGTCCGTGGTGGTGGGCTGGGTGCCGCCGTGACCGTAGGCGGCCGGACCCGGCCGGGCGCCCGCGCTCTCCGGTCCGACCCGCAGCCCGCCCGCGCCGTCGACGGAGGCGATGCTGCCGCCGCCAGCGCCGATCGTGTGCACGTCCACCGAGGGCACGCGGATGGGATATCCGCCCAGCCCGCGCTCGTTGGCCGAGGCCGGCCTGCCGTCGCGGATGAGGCACACGTCGGTGGAGGTGCCGCCCATGTCGAAGGTGATCAGATCGCCGATCCCGGCGAGCCCGGCGAGGAAGCTGGCGCCGACGACACCGGCGCTCGGGCCCGACAGCAGGGTGGTGACGGGCCGCTCGGCCACCGCGTCGGTGGACGCGAGCCCGCCGTTGGACTGGATCACGCGCGGGCCCACCGGCAGCCCCTCCTCGGCGACGCGCTCGCCGAGGCGGCGGATGTAGCGCGACACCACAGGTCCGATGAACGAGTTGATGACCGCCGTGGAGAAGCGCTCGTACTCACGGAACTCGGGCGCGACGCGGCTGGACCGCGACACGAACACGTCGGGCAACCGCGAGGCCAGCGCCTCCTCTACGCGCGTCTCGTGTGCCGCGTCGCGGTAGCTGTGCAGGAAACAGATCGCGACGGACTCGGCCCCGGAGGCCTCCAGCTCGGTGGCCACGCGCTCGATCTCGGCGTCGGTCAGCTCCCGCACCACCTCGCCGGTGGCGGCCAGCCGCTCGGCGACGCCGAAGGTGAGGTCGCGCGGCACGAGCACGCGTGGCTTGTCGGCGAAGAGGTCGTAGAGGTGCGGCCTGCGCTGGCGGGCGATCTCCAGCACGTCCGGCACGCCGCCGGTGACGAGCAGCGCGGTGGTAGCGCCCTTGAGCTCCAGCAGCGCGTTGGTGGCGACCGTGGTGCCGTGCCCGAGGTAGGTCACGTCGCCGGGCTCGCGGCCCGCGCCGCGGAGCACCTCGCGGATGCCGTCGGCGACGGCGATCGACTGGTCGTGGCCGGTGGAGGGCAGCTTGACGATGTGGAACCGGCCGCTGCCGGTGTCCAGCGCGGTCACGTCGGTGAACGTGCCGCCGACGTCGACTCCGATGCGGATCATGCGGTCTCCTGGTTGGTCCTGGCGAGAGCGAGCCGGGCGGGCAGCGGGTCGCCGCCGCGCTCGAGCAGTGTGTCGACGGCGAGCGACGCGAACACCGGCGAGAGCTTGAAGCCGTGCCCGGAGAAGCCGCTCATGGACACCACGCGCTCGAAGCCGGCCGGGGTGCCGATGAGCCCGTGGTTGTCGGGCGTGTAGCCCTCGATGTAGGCGGCGGCGCCCGCGGCACCGGGTTCCAGCCCACGCAGCACACCGCCGATCGCCGCTTCGATCCTCCTGGTGTACTCGACCGGAACGGTGTTGTCGAATGTGGACAGATCGGACACGGTTTCCTTGGGAATGTGCAGGTTCACCTTCACCAGAGCGTCCCCGTCGGGAGGGAAGAACGACAGCTCCGCCTCGCGGCCGCTGCGGCGGATGCCCACCGGGAACCGTTCGGGGGCGAAGGCGTCGGGGTCGGTGGCGCGGAACCAGTGCAGCACCACCCTGCGCACCTCGTACCGCCCGCGCACGCCCGCCAGCAGCTCCGCTGTCCACGGCCCGCCGCACACCAGCACGCGGCTCGCGGTGAGCACGCCGTCCTCGGTGTGCACGCGAACGTGCTCGCCCGCCTCGTCGAGCCCGGTACAGCGCACGCCCGTGCGCACGTCGGCGCCGAGGTCGCGGGCCAGTCCGGCGGCGGCGCGGATGGCCGTCGACGGGAACAGCAGCCCACCCTGCGGGTCGAGCACGCCGACGTCGCCGTCGCGCAGGACGTGCTGCGGGTAGCGGGCGGCGAGCTGGTCGTGGTCGAGCCGCTCGATCGGCAGGTCGAAGTCGGTGGCGCTGCGCAGTACCTCGGCGACGTCGGGATGCTCGGCAGCGCCGATGCTCAGCGCGCCGGTGGGCAGCAGGATCCGCTCTCCCGTCGCGTCGGCGAGCTCGGCCCAGAGCCCGGCCGCGCGCTGCAACAGCGGCACGTACCAGGCGCCCTCCTTGTAGGCGATCCGGAAGATGCGGGTCCGCCCGCCGGCGGCGCCGTGCTCGTGACCGAGTTCGTCGTGCTGCTCGAGACCGATCACGCGCAGGCCGTCACGGGCGAGGCGCCACAGCGCCATGCTGCCCATCGTGCCGACGCCGATCACGATGACGTCGGCGTCGAGGCCCCGGTCGGACATGTCAACCTCCATGGTGTACGGACTCGACGTTGCGAGCTAATGTAGGCAACACGACAGGAAGGGGTCAATGTCGTAATGAAAACTACAAGTAACGAGTCCCGCGACGCGCCACTGCACGAACGCGTGGCCGCGCTGGCCGATGGCATGTCGGCCAGCGAACGGATGGTGTCCGAGTACATGGCCGACCATCCCGAGATCGTGGTGTCCTGTTCGGCCAGTGAGCTGGGCTCCCGCACCGGAACCAGCGACGCCACCGTGGTGCGTGCCGCGAAGGCGTTGGGCTACGGCGGTTTCCGCGAGCTCAAACGCAGCATGCTCGACGTCCTGACCCGGCAGCGCGACCTCGCGGCGACCATGGACGACCGGCTGGCGCGCGTGTCCACTGAGGACAACCAGGTGGCGCGCGTGCTCGACGACACGGTGACGCTGCTCGGCCAGCTCCGGCGCGGACTCGACACCGCGTCGTGGCAGCGCGCCGTCGACGCGCTGATCGCCGCACCCGCGGTGATGACCTACGGCATCGGCCCCGCCGCGAGTCTCGCCGACTACCTGCGCCTGTCGCTGACCCGCATCGGCGTGCACGCGCGCGGCGGCGGCATCACCGGGTTCCGGCTCGCCGACGACCTGCTGACCCTGCGAGCCGACGAGGTCGTGGTGGTGTTCGCCCCGATCAGGCAGTTCCGGGAGATCTCGGTGATCGTCGAGCACGCGAACACCGTGGGCGCGAAAGTCGTGGTGATCACCGAGAGCCTCGGTCTCGCGCTGGAGCCGAAGGTGCACGCCGTGCTGTCGACCCCCCAGTCCACCACCACGGCCGCCAGCGAGGTGACCGCCGGGCTCGTGCTGGCGCACGCGCTGACACTCAGCGTCGCCTCCGCCACCCACGACACCGCGGTGGACGCGCTGCGGCTGGTCAACCAGCTGCGCGCGGGCGTCGTCGGTGCCGAACTCGACGTCACCCCACTGCCCACCGACTAGCCAACCAGCGAAGGGAGCGCCGCGTGCGCGTCATCGTCCTCGGCCTCGGAGTCGTCGGAGCGGCCGTCGCCGCGAACCTGGCCCAGCGCGGGCACGAGGTCACCGTGCTCGACGCGGCCGGCGCACCGGCACTCGGAACGACCTCGACCACGTTCGCCTGGGTCAACGCCAACAACAAGCGACCGCCGCACTACCAGCGGCTCAACGCCGACGCGCTGCGCGAGCACCTGCGGCTCGGCGGACAGGACGCGGGCTGGCTGGTCCAACGTGGACATCTGGAGTACGCGACCGGCGACGACCACAGGGCACGGCTCACCGAACGGGTCGAGCGACTGCGGGGACTGGGCTATCGCGCGGAGTTCCTCGACGGGACAAGGGCCGCCGAACTGGAGCCCGACCTGCGGGTGGCTCCCGACGCGCTCGTCGGCTGGTTCGCCGAGGAGGCGCACTGCTATCCGGAGCTGTTCGTGGCGGCGATGCTCGGTTCCGCGCCGGTCACCGTGGAGACCGGCCACACTGTGACCGCGGTGACCGGCGACGGAACCGTGCACCTTGCCGACGGCTCGAGGCGGACCGCCGACCAGGTGGTGACCTGCCTGGGCAGGCACACCGGCTCCCTGCATCCCGAGGTGCGCATGATGGAGCCGGAGAAGGGCAACGCGGTGGTCGGGTTCCTCGGGCGGACCGCACCGGTGCCGGTGCGGCTCTCGCGCGTGGTCACCACCGCGTCGGTGAACCTGCGGCCCGCGGGAGGCGGGGCGCTGCTGGCGCAGACGCTCGACCAGGACACCCATGCCGATCCGCACGGTCCGGTCCCGGAGCACGTGACCGAGACGATGCGCGAGCGGATCGCACAGCGGGTGGGGATGCCGGTGAACATCGACGCGATGCTGCTGGGGCAGCGGTCGCTGCCCGCCGACGGACTGCCCGTGGTGGGCCCCGTCGGCCCGCGCTCCTACGTCGTGACCAGCCACAGTGCCGTGACACTCGCCCCGCTGTTCGGCGAGCTGGTGGCACGGGAGCTGACCGGCGACGAGCAGGAGCGGCTCACGCCCTACCGACCGGGCCGGTTCGCCGGCGCTACCGGCGACACCAACGAGACCGGCACGGTGCGGCCTGCGCGACTGCCCGGCGAGCAGTGACCGCCGGCGACCGGCCCGGAACCCTCCGGACCGGTCGCCGAGACGAGCGCTGGATCAGCGGGATCAGTAGCCGCGGTAGCCGCCGCCACCCGCCATCGAGGCGAGGCCGGGGTGCTCGGCGAAGCTGCCGTAGCGCGCCAGCGTGTAACGGACACCGGCGATGATGTTGTCCACCGGGTCGTAGATGTTGTCGTAGCCGGGCAGCTTGTAGGAGTTGAACGTCGGGTCGATCGTCTGCATCAGACCCTTCGACGGGGTGCCCTTGACCGCGTTACTGTCCCACAGGTTGATCGCGTTGGGATCAGCGCTGGACTCCTTCTCGATCACCGTGCGGATCGCGCCGGTGTCCGCCTTGGACACCGGGACGCCCTTGGACTGCATGATCGAGATCGCGTTCCAGATCCAGCCTTCCACGGCGTCCGCGGGCTGGGGCTGCGGTGGCTTGGGAGCCGGCTTCGGCGGCGCGGGGGCGGGCTTCGGCGGCTGGGGCTTGGCCGCGGGCTTGTGCTGCTCCGCCTTCTTCGGCGCGGGCTTGGCCGACTCGGCCTTCTGCTCGGCGGGCTTGCGCTCCGCCGCGAGGGTCGCCTTGCCCACCTCGGACTTGTCGCCGTCCTTGACGTTCTTGTCACCGGCGGGGCGAGCGGGCCCCGGGGTGGCGTCGCGGTTGCCCTCGGCCAGGCGCTGTGTCTGGGACGAGACGGCCTTGGCCTCGGCGGGAACCGACTCACCGCCGTCGGCGAGAGCACCCGTGCCCACCACGCCGCCGATGGCGGCGGCGATCAGGCCCATCGCCGCATAACCGCGGACGCTCTGGCGCTGTTTGCCTTCGAGGTTCTTGTAGTTCTCGTGGATTCGGGTCGGGGAAATACGCGCGGCATGTTTCTTAACATGCCGCGACAGGGTGTTCCATGCCACGGGCTCGTGGTCTCCTTCGGGGCGGGGATGTGCCATCCAGTCGGGGGCCTGGACGGCAGCGGCACGCGCGACCGGTCCTCACGGGACTCCGCTGCTTCGGGGGAAACATTCATCGCATCGCGACGCCTCCGAGAGATTACGAAAGCGAAACGAGGAAATCACTAGTGGGTGTCGTGAAACACAGATCAACATTCTTTTTCGAAGCAACCTCGAACTGAGTTGATTCTTTCTATGAATGTGTTGACGTGTGCACGAAACGTGTTCACGTGAACAAGAAATGCGCCGTTTTCCTTGCGTCCACCCGCCATCGACACTGGTGGTCCAGTTGCTGAAGCGCTAACATAACAGCGCTGTTGCATCGGCCGGATTCACCAACGAAGGGACGTCGCGTGCCCGACCGCCTGTACCCGCAGTACGAGCCCTACGCAGCGGGGTTGCTCGATGTCGGAGACGACAACCGGATCTACTGGGAGGAGTCGGGCAATCCGGACGGCAAGCCGGCCGTCTTCGTCCACGGCGGGCCCGGATACGGGAGCAACCCGGCCCGGCGACGTTACTTCGACCCCGCCCGTTACCGCCTCGTGTTCGTCGACCAGCGCGGGTGCGGGCGCAGCGTCCCGCACGCGAGCGATCCGGCCGCCGACCTGCGCCACAACACCACCGAACACCTGCTCGCCGACCTGGAGCAGCTGCGCGAGCACCTCGGCATCGAGCGCTGGCTGCTCTTCGGCGGGTCGTGGGGCTCGACGCTGCAACTCGCCTATGCCCAGCGGCACCCCGAGCGCGTCACCGAGATCGTGATCGCCGGCGTCACCACCTCCAGCGCCCGCGAGATCGACTGGCTCTACCGCGGCTCAGGGCGGTTCCTGCCCGAGGATTGGACCCGGTTCCGCGACGCCGTGCCCGAGTCCGACCGGGACGGCGACCTGCCCACCGCCTACGCCCGGCTGCTGGAGGATCCCGATCCCGACGTCCGGGTACGCGCCACCCACGCGTGGTGCGCGTGGGAGGACGCGCTGCTCGCCACCGAGCCGAACGGCATCCCGAACGCGTTCAGCGGACTTCCGCTCACCGACCGGCTCGCCCTGGTGCGGATCTGCGCCCACTACTTCTCCCACCGCGCGTGGCTGCCCGACGGCGCCCTGCTCGACGGTGCGGGCCTGCTCGCCGGGATCCCGGGTGTCCTGATCCACGGCAAGCTCGATCTGAGCTGCCCACTCGATACGGCGTGGGAGCTCGCTCGCGCGTGGCCCGGCGCCGAGCTCACGGTCATCGACGACGCGGGGCACCTCGGCAGTGACACGCTGCGCACGCGAATTCGCGGTGCACTCGACGAGTTCGCGACCTCGGGCCGGTAGCCCGTCCCGGCACCCGCCCTGACGCGAAGTTCGTTACCGAACCGTCATGGGCACCGTGAGCTGCGGGAAGCCTTACCTCACCACGAGGTTGCCGCCTCTATGTCCGGATCCGCCGACTGTCGATCTTGGACAGTGCTGGACTTTCAGGTGAGGCTTACCTAAAACCCTTCTCGGCACCATTCGCACCGACGAGGAGGAGCGGTTCAGATGCTGTTCTCGAGCACGTTGATCGGGCTCCGCGAAGGACTCGAGGCAGCCCTCGTCGTGAGCATCCTCGTGGCGTTTCTGGTCAGAACGGGGCGCGGATACGCGCTGCGCTGGGTATGGCTGGGAGTCGGGCTCGCCCTCGCGATCTCGATCGGCGTCGGCGCGATTCTCACCTTCAGTACGGCACAACTCTCGTTCGAGCAGCAGGAACTGCTCGGCGGCCTGCTGTCGATCGTCGCCGTCGCATTCGTCACCTGGATGATCTTCTGGATGCGCAGGGCATCGCGCACCATCGCGGCCGAACTGCGCGGAAAACTCGACCACGCCCTCAAAGTGGGTCCGCTGGCGGTGTTCGTGCTGTCGTTCCTCGCGGTGGGCCGGGAGGGACTGGAGACCGCCGTGTTCTTCTACGCGGCGGTGCAGTCGGCGCAGAGCGGCACGGCGCGGCCGCTTCTCGGCTTCGCCATCGGCATAGCGATCGCCGTGGTGCTGGCCTACCTGCTCTACCGCGGCGCGATCCGGTTCGACCTCGGCCGCTTCTTCACGGTCACCGGTGTGCTGCTCGTGTTCGTGGCCGCGGGCGTACTCGGCTACGGGCTGCACGACCTGCAGGAGGCCGCGTTCCTGCCCGGCCTCGACGTGCTCGCGTTCGACGCCTCCGGTGTGCTGCCCGAGGACAGCTGGTACGGCGCGTTACTCAAGGGCATCTTCAACTACTCGCAACAGACCACCGTGTTGCAGGCCGTGGCGTGGGCCCTCTACGTCGGCATCGTGCTGCCGTTGTTCCTGCGGCCTGCCAAGAAGACCGCGCGCCGCGACACCGTCGGCGCGGACGACAAGGAGTGACCGTGTCCGCCAAGTCCGTGGCCGCCCTCGCCGGGGCCGGCCTGCTCGCCGTGCTCGCCGGGTGCGGCGGCAATGGGGAATCCGCGACCGACGACGCCATCGCCGTCACCGCCACCGACTCGGCGTGCGAGGTCGCCACCACGTCCGCGAAGGCAGGCAAGATCACCTTCGAGGTCACCAACAACGGCTCGCAGGTCACCGAGTTCTACCTCTACGGCCCCGGCGACCGGATCATGGGCGAGGTAGAGAACATCGCGCCGGGACTCACCCGCAGGCTCATCGTCGACGTCCGCGACGGGGGCGACTACCAGACGGCGTGCAAACCCGGGATGAAGGGCGAGGGGATCCGCGGCGACTTCACGGTCACCGGCACGGCGGCCCAGCGCGACGACCCGGACGGCGGACTCGGCCGCGCCGTCGCCGGCTACCACGACTATGTGACCGGCGAGATCGCTCTGCTCGTGCCGAGAACCGAGGAGTTCGTCGCCGCGGTCAAGGCGGGCGACGTCAGCAGGGCCAAGGAGCTCTTCCCCGTCGCGCGCACGCACTGGGAGCGGGTCGAACCGGTCGCGGAGAGCTTCGGCGACCTCGACCCGCGCATCGACGGCCGCGAGGACGTCGTCGAGGAGGGCCTGGAGTTCACCGGCTACCACCGGCTCGAGAAGGACCTGTGGCAGAGCGGCCTGCGGCCCGACTCCCCCGAGGTCGCCGACCGGCTGCTCGCCGACATCCGCGAACTCGCCCGGCGAGCGCCGAACGTGGAGCTGACCCCGGTCCAGCTCGCCAACGGCGCCAAGGAACTGCTCGACGAGGTGGCGACCGGCAAGATCACCGGCGAGGAGGACCGCTACTCCCACACCGACCTCTGGGACTTCCGGGCCAATGTGGACGGATCGAAGGCCGCGGTGGAGGCTCTGCGGCCGGTGGTGCGGGAACGCGAGCCGGCCCTGCTGGACACGCTGGACACCAAGTTCGCCGAGCTGGACACGCTGCTCGACCGGCACCGCGCCGGTGACGGGTACGTGCTCTACACCGACCTGTCCGAGCAGCAGGTGCGCGAACTCTCCGCCGCCGTCGACGCGCTCGGCGAACCGGCGAGCAAGGTGGCTGAAGTGGTGAGCCGCTAGTGCCCGGGATGTCGCGGCGGCGCGTACTCGGTCTGACCGGCGCGGGCGCGGCCGTGGCCGGCGCGGGCGTGGCCGGCGGGTTCGCCGCCGACCACTGGCTGCACCCGACACCCGCCGAGGCCGGCGGTGGGGCTCGGCCGGTGCCGTTCACCGGCGAGCACCAGGCCGGGATCGCCACGCCCGCGCAGGACCGGCTGCATTTCGTCTCCTTCGACGTCACCACCACCGACCGGGCCGAGCTGGTGGCATTGCTGCGAGAGTGGACGCGCGCGGCCACGCGGATGACGAGAGGTCTGCAGACCGTGCGGGACGGCGCGGTCGGCGGTTCGCCCGAGGCGCCGCCCGGCGACACCGGTGAGGCACTGGACCTGCCCGCCTCCGCGCTCACCCTCACGATCGGCTTCGGTCCGAGCCTGTTTGACGACCGCTTCGGGCTGCGCGCCCACCGGCCTGCCGCACTGGTCGAGCTGCCCGCGTTCCCCGGTGACGACCTCGACCCCGCGCGCTGCGGCGGCGACCTGTGCGTGCAGGCGTGCGCCAACGACCCGCAGGTGGCCGTGCACGCCATCCGCAACCTCGCCCGCATCGGCTTCGGCAGGGTGGCCGTGCGATGGTCGCAGCTGGGGTTCGGGCGCACGTCCTCCACGAGCCGCGCGCAGTCGACGCCCCGCAACCTCTTCGGGTTCAAGGACGGCACCAACAACCTCAAGGCCGAGAACACCGGCGCGCTCGACGAGCACGTGTGGGTGCGACCCGGCGACGGTCCGTCCTGGCTCGCCGGGGGCACCTACCTGGTGGCGCGGCGAATCCGGATGCACGTCGAGACCTGGGATCGCACATCGCTGAGCGAGCAGGAGGCGATCGTGGGGCGCGCCAAGGGCACCGGCGCTCCCCTGGGCCAGGTCCGCGAGTTCGACCCCGTCGACCTGCACGTGCGTGGCGAGGGCGGCACGCCGTTGATCGGAGCGGACGCCCACATCCGGCTCGCGTCGGCGCAGTCGCTCGGCGGCGCCCGCATCCTGCGCCGCGGCTACAACTTCACCGACGGCTCCGACGGGCTCGGCCACCTGGACGCGGGCCTGTTCTTCCTCTGCTTCAACCGCGACAGCCGGGCCGGGTTCGTGCCCATGCAGCGAGCGCTGGCGGCCCGCGACGTGATGATGGAGTACCTCGAGCACACCGGGTCGGCGCACTTCGCGTGCCCGCCGGGCGTGCGCGAGGGCGGCTACTGGGGCGAGACCCTGTTCGGCTGAGTTCGGCCGGCTCGTTCAGCCCGCGGGCTGGTGACCGAGCTGCGCGAGCAGACTGGCCTGGTCGTAGTACAGACTGCCGTCGGTGACGAGACCGTCGTCGTTGTAGTGCAGCACCTCGCAGAACCGCAGCGCCATCCGCTTTCCGCTCTGAGGGAAGGGGCCCAGCGCCCCGTCCTGCGTCCCGGTGCCGGTGAACTCGGCGACGCTGTGATCGGGCCCGTCGTGGAAGTGCTCCTCGGTCGCGGCCGCGTCGGAGAAGGCGCCGACCCAACCGTCGCGGAGGTAGTCGACGATCTCCGCGCGCCCCTTGAGCGTCGTGTCCCTGGCGACGTCGGTGTACTCGGCGTCCGGCGCGAAGTCGGCGCTGACGGCGTCCCAGTCCCTGCGGTTGAACGCCTCGTGTGAGGCACGGTGTTTGTCGGAGTAGCTCATGATCACTGCTTCCGTTCCCGCCGGAAGGAATCCCGGCGGCAGGGAAACTACGCGCGCCCCTCCGTGGTCAGTAGAGCCTTCCGGCCCCCGGGATCTGCCTGGGATTTCAGGGCTCGGTCCGCTCCCGCTCCCGCAGGCGGAATCGCTGCACCTTGCCGCTCGGTGTCTTCGGCAACTCGCTCACCCAGCGCACGGACCTCGGGTAGGCGTGCGCGGCGAAGCGCTCTTTGACCAGTCGCTGCAGCTCGGCCTCCAGCTCCGGGGTGCCCTCGCGGCCCGCGGCGAGTACGACGTGGGCGACGAGCACCTCGCCGCGCAGGGCGTCGGGCGCGGCGACCACGGCCGCCTCGGCGACGGCCGCGTGGGTCACCAGCACGCTCTCCACGTCGAACGGGCCGATGCGGTAGCCGGCCATGATGATCACGTCGTCATCGCGTGAGGAGAAGAAGTACCGGCCGTCCTCGTCGCGGTAGCCGCTGTCGCCCGTGAGGTACCAGCGGCCGTCGGCGGTGAACCGCTCCGCGGTCCGCTCTGGCGCGCCCGGATAACCGGCGAACCAGAACAGCGGGCTGGCCGACGTGTCGAGCGCGACCCTGCCGACCTCGCCCGCAGGAGCCAGCTCGTCGGACTCCAGCCGGAGCACCGCCGTGGCGTAACCGGGCAGCGGCCTGCCCATCGACCCGGGCAGCACCTTCGCGCGCAGCCCGTCCCGCCAGGCGTTGGCGATCACCATGCCCAGCTCGGTCTGCCCGTAGTGGTCGCGCACGGTCAGCCCGAGCACCCGCTCCGACCACTCGATGACGTCGGGCGTCAGCGGCTCCCCCGCCGACGACACCCTGCGCAGCCGCAGACCCTCCGGCGCGCCCAGCGGGTCGGTGCGCAGTGCGCGGTAGATCGTCGGTGCGGCGGCGAAGTTGGTGACACCGAAGCGATCGAGCACCTGCCACGTAGTCGAGGCCGAGAAGCCCGCGGCCAGCCAGATGCTGCGCCTGCCCATCGCCAGCGGGGCCAGCACGGCGTAGTACAGCCCGTACGCCCAGCCGGGGTCGGCGGCGTCCCAGTAGACGTCGTCGGGGCGCACGTCGAGCCCGTCCACGAGGTAGCCCTCCAGAGCCGCGAGCGCGCGCACCGGCAGTCGCACACCCTTCGGTCTCCCGGTGGTGCCGCTGGTGAAGAGCTCCACCAGAGTGCCGTCCCCGCCGATCCTGGCCGGGTCGACGGGCGGATGGCCACCACCCATGAGGTCCTCGAACGCGAGCCGGCCCGGGTTGGCTCCCGTGCCGCCGACCTCGATGACCGTCCGAGCGCCGCCGGTCAGGTCCTCGCCTGAGTCCAGCTTGTGCGCCTGATCCGCGTCGACCACCACCGCCGTGGCGCCACCCGCCCGCAGGCGCAGTGCGATGGCAGGTGAGGCGAAGGCGGTGAACAGCGGGATGTGCACGGCTCCGAGGCGCCAGATCCCGAGCAGCACGGTGGCCAGGTCGGCCGACTTGCCCATCAGCACCGCCACGGCGTCACCCTGGCCGATGCCCTGCGCGGCCAGGGCCGCCGCGAACGTCTCCGACCGCGCGCGCAGCTCGCCGAAGGTCAGGTCCTGCGAGCCAAGATCTGCATCGACGACGGTGAGCGCGACCCGCTCGGCGGGGTGGCGGTCGCAGAGCAGCTCGGCCGCACTCGCGTCCGGCCGGTCGTAGGGCGCGAGCAGCCGCTCGGTCCGGTCGTCACTGCGCAGGTCCATCGTCGGACACCTCCTGGGCTGGCACGGGGCACCGGCAGTATCGGAGCCGCCGGTGCCGCCGTGCTACCCGCCAAAGAAGGTACGCCGGGGGCCGGCTCTCAGCCCTTCACGCACACCACCTGCTTGAGGTGCGCGACCACCTCGACCAGGTCGGTCTGCGCGGCGATCACCGAGTCGATGTCCTTGTAGGCGGCCGGGATCTCGTCCACTACGCCCGCGTCCTTGCGGCACTCGACACCGGCGGTCTGCTCGGCCAGATCGTCCGCGCTGAACGTCTTGCGCGCCCTGGTGCGCGACATCCGCCTGCCCGCCCCATGTGAGGCCGACAGGAACGACGACTCGTTGCCGAGGCCGCGCACGATGTAGGAGCCGGTTCCCATGCTGCCGGGGATGATCCCGAGGTCGCCCCGGCCAGCCCGGATGGCGCCCTTGCGCGTGACCAGCACGTCCACGTCGTCGTAGCGCTCCTCGGCGACGTAGTTGTGGTGGCACGAGATCGCCTCGTCGAAGCGGGTTCCCGGCACGGTGGCCGCGAGTGCCCGCCGCACGAGCGCCATCATCGTCGCGCGGTTGCGCGCCGCGTAGTCCTGCGCCCAGAACAGGTCGCGCCGGTACGCCTCCATCTCCGGCGTTCCGGCCACGAACACGGCGAGGTCCCGGTCGGGCAGGTCCGCGTTGTGCGGCAGGCGCTGCGCGATGTCGATGTGCCGCTTGGCGAGCTCGTTGCCGATGCCGCGCGAACCGGAGTGCAGCATGAGCCACACCCGGCCGTGGTCGGCGCCGCCCTGCTCGAGGCACACCTCGATGAAGTGGTTGCCGCCGCCGAGGCTGCCGACCTGCGCACGAGCCCGGTCGCGCAGCTTCTGCACGCCGGGGTGCAGGTCGCCGAAACCGGCCCAGAACCGGTCCCAGCCGCCCAGTCCCGGCACGGTCGCCGCGGGCACCGGCGTGCGGTGCATGTCGAAGCCCACCGGGACGGCGGACTCGATGCGCCTGCGCAGCCCGCTCAGGTCGTCGGGCAGGTCCGCGGCGGTGAGCGAGGTCCGCACGGCGCTCATGCCGCACCCGATGTCGACCCCGACCGCGGCGGGCGACACCGCGTCCCGCATGGCGATGACGCTGCCGACGGTGGCGCCCTTGCCGTAGTGCACGTCCGGCATCACCGCGAGCCCGTGCACCCACGGCAGGTTGGCGACGTTGGTCAGCTGGCGCAGCGCGGCCTGTTCGACCGATGCGGGATCGGCCCACATCCGGATCGGTACCCTCGCGCCGTCGACCGCCGTGTGCATCGTCTTGCCTTTCCGTCAGAAATTCTTGTCCACACAGGATCGCCGTGGCGGCAGGCGAATGCCAGCGAGTTTTCGGACCCGGATGACATAATCACGCCCGCGCGGTCGACAACCGCGCGGGGGAAACACGACGGGGGTCGGGAACGTGAATCTCACGGAGCTTCAGGCACAACAGCGCTTCCACGTGCACCAGCGCGTCACGATGATGATCAACCGCTACGAGGTGTTCGCCGATGACGGCACCGGCGAACCGGGCCCGCTGGTCGCGTTCGTCGAGCAGAAACGGATGACCTTCAAGGAACAGGTCACGCTCTACACCGACGAGAGCAAGCAGGCGGTGCTCGCCGCGTTCACGGCGCGCAAGGTGATCGACCTCGCCAGCGCCTACGACGTGACCACACCCGAGGGCGCCTCGCTCGGCTACTTCGGCAAGAAGTTCGGGAAGTCGCTGGTGCGCTCCACGTGGGAGCTCAACCAGCCCGGCACGGATCCGGTGCAGATCAGCGAGCGCAGCCTGGGCTTGGCGTTGTTCCGCCGGTTCTGGGACGTCATCCCGTGGATCGGCGACGCCCCGTTCCCGATGATGTATCACTTCGACTTCGTGCGGGACTCCACCGGAGTCGGCTCCGTGGACAAGAAGACGCGCTTTCGCGACCACTACCTCGTGCGCATCGACGACCCCGCGCTCGACCGCAGGCTCGTGCTCGCCCAGGCCGTCGCGCTGGACGCGCTGCAGTCCCGCTGAGCCAGGTGAGTTGTCTCCCATTCTGTCAGGTGTCTACCCATGTAGACAGGTGCGGGTTAGACTCCGCGGTGTCCGCATGACCACTGACGCTCGCCGGAGGCAACAAGGTGCCGCAGAACCAGCCCACCGGGTCTCACCGCATCACCGACGTGCACATCACGCCCGTCGCGTTCCGTGACCCGCCGCTGCTCAACACCGTCGGTGTGCACGAGCCGTTCGCGCTGCGCGCCATCGTCGAGATCGTCACCGACACCGGGCTCTCCGGCCTCGGTGAGACCTACGGCGACGCGGGCCACCTCGCGCGCCTGCGCACCGCCGCGGCGCAGCTGAGCGGCGTGGACGTGTGGCACGGCAACGAGATCGAGCGGCGCGTCCACGCCGCGCTCTCGGCCGACACGAGCAAGGCCGGGCACGGGATGAGCGGCATGGTCACCGGCAGCAGCACGGTGCACCGCGTGCTCTCGCCCTTCGAGGTCGCGTGCCTCGACATCCGGGGCAAGGCGCTCGGCAAGCCGGTCAGCGACCTGCTCGGCGGCGCCGTGCGCGACCGCGTCGACTACAGCGCCTACCTCTTCTACAAGTGGGCCGGCCACCCCGGCGCCGGGGACGACTCATGGGGCGCGGCACTCGATCCGGCGCAGCTCGTCACGCAGGCGCGCCGGATGATCGACGACTACGGCTTCTCCGCCATCAAGCTCAAGGGCGGCGTGTTCGCGCCCGAGGAGGAGGTGGCCGCGATCCTCGCCGTGCGCGAAGAGTTCCCCGACCTCCCGCTGCGCATCGACCCCAACGGCGCGTGGACCGTCGAGACCTCCATCCGCGTCGCCAAGGAACTCGACGGCGTCGTGGAGTACCTCGAGGACCCGACCGCGGGCATCGAGGGCATGGCCGCCGTCGCGCGCGAGGCGCCGATGCCGCTGGCCACCAACATGTGCGTGGTCGCCTTCGACCACCTCAAGCCCGCCATCAAGTCCGACGCCGTGCAGGTGGTGCTCTCCGACCACCACTTCTGGGGCGGGCTCGACCGCTCCCGCACGCTCGCGGGCATCTGCGACACGTTCGGCCTCGGGCT
The DNA here is from genome assembly GCF_016595675.1 of Prauserella cavernicola. Taxonomy (GTDB): domain Bacteria; phylum Actinomycetota; class Actinomycetes; order Mycobacteriales; family Pseudonocardiaceae; genus Prauserella_A; species Prauserella_A cavernicola. Next base: position 599,879 of record NZ_JAENJH010000001.1, read on the forward strand.
GTCCATGCACTCCAACTCGCACCTCGGCATCAGCCTCGCCGCGATGACGCATCTCGCCTCGGCCACGCCCAACCTGACCTACGCCTGCGACACGCACTGGCCGTGGAAGGAGGCCGACGACGACGTGATCGTGCCGGGCGTGCTGCGGTTCGAGGGCGGAGCCGTCCGGGTGCCGACGACGCCGGGCCTGGGCGTGGAGCTCGACCGCGACGCGCTGGCGCGCCTGCACGAGCAGTACCTGTCGTGCGGGATCACCGAGCGCGACGACACCGGCTACATGCGACGGTTCGAGCCCGGGTTCGACCCGACCGCGCCGCGCTGGTGAGCCGATGAGGATCCTGCTGACCGACCCCATCCTGTCCCGCTTCGCCGCCGAGCTCAGCCACGACGGCACCGACGGTCACGACTGGGAACTGCTCGCGGGCAGACCCGACGCCGAGATCGAGGACCGCCTGCGCGAGGCCGACGTGCTCGTCGCCTCCCGCATGACGCCCGCGATGGCGAAGGCCGCCGAGCGACTGCGGCTGGTGCACGTGACGGGCGCGGGCTACGACCGGATTCCGCTGGACGACCTCGCTCCTGGCGTCACGGTGTGCAACACCTTCCATCACGGCCGCTCCATCGCCGAGCACGTCGTGATGGCCTCGGTGCTGCTCTCGCGCCGCGTGCTGCGCGCGGATCGCCTGCTGCGCCAGGGAGTCTGGGAGTCCGTGGCCGTCGATCCCTCGGTGCGGCTCGGCGGCACGCTCGCCGGGCGCACCGTCGGTGTGGTGGGGCTCGGCGAGATTGGCAGGCAGGTCGTGCGCACCACGACGGCGCTCGGGATGCGCGCGCGGGCGACGCGGCGCAACCCCGACGCGCCGCTGCCACCGGGTCTCGACCTGGACCGGGTCGACGGTGACGACGCGCTCGGTGACCTGCTCGAGGCCTCCGACGTCGTGGTGCTCACGGTGCCGCTCTCGGCGGCCACCCGTGGGCTCATCGACGCGGATGCCCTGCGCCGCATGCGATCCGACGCGATCCTGATCAACGTCGCGAGGGGCCCGATCGTCGACGAAGATGCGCTCTACGACGCACTGTCGGAGGGCCGCCTCGGCGGTGCGGCGCTGGACGTGTGGTGGAGCCACCCCAAGGACGGCGGTGGGGCCCGCGGCTACACGCGGCCCTTCCACGAGCTGGAGAACGTCCTGCTGACCCCGCACCACTCGGGTCACACGCTCGAGACGTTCACGGGCAGGGCGGGCGAGATCGCGGCCAACATCGCGAAGCTCGCCGAGGGAGAGGCACTGACGAACGTGGTCCGCTCCCCCGTCTGAGTCGCCGATCCGGGCGGCGTCGGGCACCACTCAGGCCAGGCATCGAGACGAGGCCCGGGATGCGTGGCGGGTTTCCCGACGCCGCATCCGGTCAGCGAAGGTCTCGACAACTCCTCGCCGTTGTCGAGACCTACACGAACTGCTGCACCGTGAGGATCGCCGCGCCCGTCACCGCCAGCACCATCGCGACGGCACGCGTGCGGCGCACGTCGAGGCGGTGGCCCAGCGGGCGCGCGAGCGCGACCCCGAGCGCCGCCGCCGGAGCGAGCAGTGCCGCGTAGGACAGACTGTCCACCGTCACCGCGCCCGCGAAGGCCAGCGCCACGAGGCTCATCACCGAGCCCACGAGAAAGAAGCCGCTCATCGTGCTGCGCAGGCGCGGGCCCGCGAAGCGCTGCCACACCATCGCCATCGGTGGCCCGCCGATCGCCGTCGCCGTGCCCATCACTCCCGAGGCCATGCCCGCGATGACGACCGCCCTGCGCGTCGGGGTGGGCGCGAAGCCCCACAGCGACACCAGCACACCGAGCACCACCATCCCCGCCACGCACAACGCGAGCACCGAGGTCGGCAGCCACGCCACCAGCAACGCTCCCCCGACGACGCCGGGCACGCGGCCGGCCAGGGCCCAGCCCGTGCCGCGCAGGTCGATGTGCGCGCGGTCCAGCAGCAGCACCACGGCGGTGACGCCGGTGGCGAGCACCACCACCAGCGCGGGCACCAGTTCCGGCGCGATCAGGGCGATCACCGGTGCGCCCAGCAGGCCGAGCCCGAAGCCGATCGTCACCTGCAGCAACGCACCGAGCACGACCACCGCGCAGAGCACGGCGAAGCCGGCGCCGCTCACGCGCCGACGGGCGTCAGGCTGAGCGGGAAGTGGCACCGCCCCTCGTGCGGCTCCAGCGCGTCGGCGGACTCGGCGCGGCCGACCGGGTCCGGCGCCTCGGTGGCGCACCGGTCGGTGGCCTGCCAGCAGCGGGTGCGGAACCGGCAGCCCGACGGCGGGTCCAGCGGCGACGGCAGCTCGCCGTCGAGCAGGATGCGCTCGCCGGAGCCCGCCGTGCCGTCCTCTTCGAGCGTCGGCGCCGCCGACATCAGCGCGGCGGTGTAGGGGTGCAGCGGACGGTCGAACACGTCCTCGGTGGGCCCGTGCTCGATGATCTTGCCCAGATACATCACCGACACACGATCGGCCACGTGGCGCACCACGGACAAGTCGTGGGAGATGAACACGTAGGTCACGCCGAGGCGCTCCTGCAGGTCCGCGAGCAGATTGAGCACCTGGGCCTGCACCGAGAGGTCCAGCGCCGACACCGGCTCGTCGCACACGATCAGGTCCGGCTGCAGCGCCAGCGCCCTCGCGATGCCGATGCGCTGCCGCTGCCCGCCGGAGAACTCGTTGGGATAGCGATGGGCGTCGGTGGCGCGCAGGCCGACCAGTTCCAGCAGCTCGCGCACCTTCGCCTCGCGCTCGCGCGGGCTCGGGGCGACGTCGCGGTGCGTGCGCCAGGGCTCGCCGATCAGGTCGGCGGCGGTCATCCGCGCGTTGAGCGAGGCGAACGGGTCCTGGAACACCATCTGCACACGACGTCGCCACGCGAGCAGGTCCTTGCCCTTCAACGTGAACGGGTCGATGCCGTCGAAGCGCACGGTGCCCTCGTCGGGCCGCTCCAGCATCAGCAGGACGCGCGCGAGCGTGGACTTGCCGCAGCCGGACTCGCCGACCAGGCCCAGGGTCTCGCCCCGGCCCAGTGTCAGGTTCACGCCGTCCAGCGCGGTCAGCTTGCTGCGGCCCGCCTTGTTCTTGGCCACCCGGAACGACTTGCGGAGGCCGCTGACCTCCAGCAGTGGTGTCGGCTCAGACACTGGCGAGCTCCTCGGAGAAGTGGCACGCGGCCGCGCGGCCGGAGCCGGTGGCGGTGAGGGCGGGACGTTCCTCGGCGCAGCGCTCCCGCGCGAGCGGGCAGCGCGCCTGGAAGACGCAACCGGGAGGAATCTTGCTCAGCTCCGGCGGGCTACCCGCGACGGCGGGCAGCGGACTGCCCTTCTCGGCGCGTTCGGGCACGGAGTCGAGCAGTCCCCTCGTGTAGGGGTGACGGGGATTGCCGAACACCTCGCGCACCGGGCCGGTCTCCACGACGTTTCCCGCGTACATCACCACGACGTCGTCGGCGCGCTCGGCCACCACGGCGAGGTCGTGGGTGATCAGCACGACCGCCATGTCGCGTTCCACCTGCAGGTCGCGCAGCAGCTGCATGATCTGCGCCTGCACGGTCACGTCGAGCGCGGTGGTCGGCTCGTCGGCCAGCAGCACGTCCGGCGCGAGCGCCACCGCCATCGCGATGAGCAGGCGCTGGCGCATGCCGCCGGAGAACTGGTGCGGGTAGGACCGCGCACGGGCCCTCGGCTCGGGGATGCCGACGATCCGCATCAGCTCGATCGCCTTCTCCTTGGCCTGGCGGCGGGAGAGGCCGTGGTGGATGCGGAACGGCTCGCCCAGCTGCCTGCCCACGGGCTGCACCGGGTTGAGCGCGGTGAGCGCGTCCTGGAACACGATCGAGAGCACCGGCCCCGCGAGCTTCTTGCGCGCGGGGCGCGAGAGCGTGAGCACGTCCTTGCCGCCCGCGCGCACGGAGCCGCCCACGACCTCGGCGACGGGGTCGAGCAGGCCGACGATCGACAACGCGGTCATCGACTTGCCACAGCCCGACTCGCCGAGCAGCGCCAGCGTCCGGCCTTTGTGGACGGCGAAGCTGACCTCGTCGACGGCGCGCACCGTGCCGGTGGGCGTATGCAGGTCGACGGTCAGGTTCTCGACGGCGAGCGCGGGCTCGCCGGTGGCGGCTTCCGGATCGGCCGTCGCGGTGCTGGGCAGCGGGTTCATGCGGAGACCTCCGGGGTGCGCTTGCCACGCTTGTTCTTCGGCAGAGTGAGCCGCCAGCGCTGCGCGGGGTCGGTGGCGAGGCGGACCCACGCGGCGAGGATGGTGGCCGAGACGGTGGTGATCACGATGGCCACACCGGGCAGCACGGCGATCCACCACGCGGTCTGCAGGAACTGCCTGCCCTGCGCCACCATCAGGCCCCAGCTGACATCCGGCGGCTGGATGCCGATGCCCAGGAAGCTCAGCGACGACTCGGTGAGCATCACGAAGCAGAAGTCGAGCGTGGCCACGGTCAGCAGGGTCGGCAGCGCGATCGGCAGGATGTGCCGGTAGATCGTGGCCCAGCTCGTGGTGCCGAACGTGCGGGCCGCGTCGACGAACAGGCGGCTCTTGAGCTCCGCGGCCTCGGCGCGGGCGGTGCGCAGGTAGATCGGGATGCGCGCCACGGCGAGGATGAGCACGATGTTGGCGACGCTCGGCTCGAACACGTAGAGCACCACCACGGCCAGCAGCAGCGACGGGAAGCTCAGGATCACGTCCGCCACGCGCATGGCGATGTTCTCCCGCCTGCCGCCGTGGAAACCGGCCCACATGCCCACCGCGGAACCGATGAACAGCGAGCACAGTACGGCGGGGATCGCGACCGACAGCGTGGTGCCCGCCGCCTCGACGAGCCTCGCGAGCACGCTGCGGCCCAGGATGTCGGTGCCGAGCAGGCCCGTGATGCCGTGGTCGAAAGACGGTGGCCGCAACGACGCGCTCAGGTCCTGGCGCACGGCGGCGTCGCCGAGCAGCAGTGGCCCGATGAGCGCGGTGAGCAGCACCAGGCCGAGCACCACGGCCGCGACGGCGGCCATCGTGTCCCTGCCCAGCAGCAGCCACCAGCGCGGCGGGCGGCTCGCGACCGCGGGCACGCCCTTGTTCTTCTTGCCGTCCTTGGAGCCGTCTGGCTTGTCCAGGGTGGCGGTCATGGCTCGTCCCTCCCTCGGCTCACGCCGGAACGGCCTGCCGGACGCGGGCGTCCAGCAGCGCGTAGCAGACGTCGATCAGGATGTTCAGCACGAAGATCGTCACGGCCGTCAGCAGCACGGCCGCCTGCAGCACGGCGAAGTCGCGCTGCAGGATCGAGTCGATCATCAGCTTGCCGATGCCGGGCCAGCCGAAGATGGTCTCGACCACCACGGCGCCGTTGACCAGGCCGATGGTGAGATCACCGGCCACCGTGAGCACGGGCATCGTGGCGTTGCGCAGCGCGTGGCCGAACACGACCCTCGGTTCGCTCGCGCCCTTGCTCCGCGCCACCTTGACGTACGGCGCGGACAACGCGGCGACCATCGAGCCGCGCACCACCTGCACGAGCACGCCGAACGGGCGGATCAGCAGCGTCGCGATGGGCAGCACCCACACCTCGGGACCGCCCACGACCCCGGAGGTCGGCAGGATTCCGAGACTCACACCGAAGACCAGCACACCCATGATCGCGAACCAGAAGTCCGGGATGCTCGCGGCGGTCATCGACAGGAAGCTCGAGGTCCGGTCGGCCAGTGAGTTCGGCCGGTAGGCGGCGAGGCTGCCGATCAGCACCGCGCCGACGATGGCGATCAGCATCGTGACGGCGGCGAGCTGCAGCGTCGCGGGGAACGCCTCGAGCACCATCTCGCCCGCCGATTGGCCCGTCCGCAGCGACTCGCCGAAGTCGAGCTGCACCACCTGCCCGAGGTAGTCCCACAGCTGCACCAGGATCGGCTGGTCGAACCCGTTCGCCGCGGAGAACGCGGCCCGTTGTTCCGGCGTGGCGCTCAGCGGGAGGTAGAGGTCCACCGGGTTGCCGGTGAGCCGGGCGAGCACGAACACGCCCAGCACCACGACCACCAGCGGGATGGCGCTGGAGACGATGCGTTTGCGCAGGAAGGTCGTCACGTCAGCGTCCCTGTCCCTTCACGGGCTGGACGGCGGCGAGGCGCAGCTCGTCGCCCGTCGCCGAGTTGGGCTCGTACTCCACGGAGTCGGCGATGCCGAGCAGACCGCGCATGTGCGCCAGATAGGCGTACTGCGCGACTTGCTCGTTCTGGTAGGCCAGCACGTCGGCGAAGGCGTCCTGACGTTGCGGCCCGGCCAGCTCGCCCGCCTCGGCGATCCGCTCGTCCAGCTCCTGGGTGCCGAACGTCGACTGTGGACCATCGCTCAGCAGGTACTGGCTCGTGGTGAAGGCCGCGTCACCGGCCTGGTTGCCGTGCATGATCAGCAACGCGACCGGGCCCGCGCCCTCGGGAAACGGTCGCAGCTGGTATTCCAGGTGCGCCGCGGTGTCGCTCATGAGGATCCGCACGTTCAGTCCTAGCTCGCCGAGCTGGTACTGCAGCGCCTCGGCCGTCTCGGACACGCGCGGGAACTGGCCGTTGCGCGCCACGAGCGTGATCTGCCGGTCGGTGGGGACACCGTCGGCGCGAGCCGCGTCGACGAGCCGCTTCGCCTCCTCGCGTTGCGGCGGCTGGCTGGTCAGCTCCGGGTTGTAGCCGACGACGCCGTCGGGCACGAGCTGCGCGGCGGGCTCGGCGAGGCCGTCGAACAACGTGTCGGCGATGGCCTTGCGGTCGATCGCCATGCCGATGGCCTTGCGCACGCGGATGTCGTCGAGCGGGGCCTGCGTGCCGTCGAGTCGCAGCGCGGTGGTCTCGTTGTTGGGGTAGGCGATCGAGTTCTCCTCGGTCGCGTCCTCGGGATCGAGCCCGGTGGACAGGTCGGCCTCGCCCTTGGCGATCATCGCGGCGCGCACGCTCGACTCGGAGCGCCACACGTACCGGGCGAACGGGAACGCGGGCTGCTCGCCCCAGTAGCTCTCGTTGCGCTTGAGGCTGATCGAGACGCCGGTCTGCCAGCCCGTGAGGGCGTACGGTCCCGTGCCGACGGGTTCGCGCACCTTGTTCTCGGTGCTGGTGCCCCTCGGCACGATCTCGACGAAGCTGATGCGCAGCGGCAGGATCGGGTCCGGCTTCGCGGTGGTGACGGTGAGCGAGGTCGGGCTCGTCGCCTCGACGCCGAGCTCCTCGTCCTCGAAGACGTAACCGTCCACATTGCACGCGAGGTCGGAGTTCACCGCGCGGTCGATGGAGAACGCGGCGTCCTCGGCCGTGAACGGCGCTCCGTCGTGGAACGTCACGCCGGTGCGGATGTCGAAGGTCCAGGTGGTGGGACTGGTCTGACGCCAGCCGGTGGACAGCAGCGGGTCGAGGTCACCCGTGCTCGGGTCGCGCTCGACGAGCGGCTCGCTGATGTTGGAGCGCACGACCACGCCGGTGGAGGTCAGGGAGGACTCGCACGGCTCGAGCGTCGGCGGTTCCTCGGCGAGCACGATGCGCAGCGTGCTGCCGTCCGCGGCTCCGGCGTCCCCAGCGCCGTCGCTGTTCGCGACGGCGCACGCGCTCGCCGCGAGCAGCACGGCGGAGGAGAGTGCGGCTGTCGCCGCTCTCGTCCGCAGGCGGTGAGGTACGGAAGACAGCATCGTCTCTCCGGGAGTTGTGGGTGTGGTGGGTCGCCGGGATCGCATTCTCTGCAAGACACTGTCTATAAATGCGACTCCGGTCTTCATTTGTAGACAGGACCGTAGGCCCGGCCCCACCGGCCGTCAAGAGGAAACCGGCGCCGCCAGCCGCAACAGCGCGTCGAGCGCCGGGTTGTCGTGCTCGGTACGCCAGACGCAGTGGGTCTCCACCACGTCCGGCCGCAGGCCGCTCACCTCGGTGAACGTCAGGTTCGGCAGCCGCAGGCTCGAGGCCGAACGCGGTACGAGGCCCACTCCGACCCCGGCGTCGACCAGCGCGAGCAGGCTGTGCACCTGACCGACCTGCTGCACGTACCGCGGCTGCGCGCCCACGCCGTGGAAGGTGCTGATGACGAGTTCGTGCAGGTAGCGGGCCGCCACCGGGCCGTAGGTCACGATGTCGTGCGCCGCGATCTCGGCCAGCGACGGCGGTCTGCCCAGTTCGGTGAGCGGATGCCCCCGCGGGCACGCCAGCACCAGGGTCTCGGCGTGCACCCGCCGCGCGCTGAGCAGGTCCGAGGCCGGGATGCCGCGCGCGAGCCCGACGTGGATCTCGCCCGCCAGCAGCGCGTCGATCTGCTCGCGGGTGACCAGCTCGGTGAGGGTCAGCTCCACGTCGGGCAGTTCGCTGCCGACCACGCGGATCCACGTGCCGAGCACGGTCAGCGCCGAGATCGCGGTGAAGCCGACCCGGAGCCTGCCCGTCGTGCCCCTGGCCGCGTTGCGCGCGGCGGACGGGGCGGCGTCGGCGAGGCTGAGCATGCGCCGTGCCTCGGGCAGGAACGCCTCCCCTGCCGGTGTCAGCAGCACCGCGCGTGGCGTGCGGACCAGCAGCTCGACCTCGAGGGAGCGCTCCAGCTTCTGCACCTGTCTGCTCAGCGGCGGTTGCGTGATGCGCAGGCGGGCCGCGGCCCTGCCGAAGTGCGCCTCCTCCGCCACGGCGACGAAACCGCGCAGCTGCTCCAGGGTGAACCGGGCCGGACTGGTCATGCGCGGAAGGTATCAACCGATGCGATCTTGGCGTTAGACCGGTATCGCCGCAGCTTCTACGCTTCGGACATCCCTTCGACCCTGGAGCCGACATGACGCTGTTCAGCCCGGAGACCCTGCGCACGACCCTCGGGGCGGGACTGCTCTCCTTCCCGGTGACGCACGCCAGGCCGGACCTGAGCTTCGACGAGGACGGCTACCGCGAGCACCTCGCGTGGCAGGCTCCGCTCGGCTCCTCCGGCGTGTTCGCCGCGGGCGGCACCGGCGAGTTCTTCAGCCTCACCACCGACGAGGTCGCCACCGTGGTGCGCGCCGCCGTGGCCGCGACCCCCGAGACCAAGCCCGTCGTCGCCCCCGCCGGCTACGGCACCGCCCAGGCCGTGGCGATGGCGCGCGACGCCGAGGCCGCGGGCGCCTCCGGCGTCTTCCTGCTGCCGCCGTACCTGACCGAGCTGTCGCAGGAGGGCCTCGTCGCGCACGTCCGCGCGGTGTGCGAGGCCACCGGGCTCGGCGTGATCGTCTACCACCGCGCCAACGCCCGGTTCTCCTTCGACGCGGTCCAGGAGCTCACCGACACCTGCCCCAACCTCATCGGGTTCAAGGACGGCGTCGGCGACGTCGACCTGATGACGCGCATCTACGCCAAGCTCGGCGACCGGCTGCTCTCGATCGGCGGGCTGCCCACGGCCGAGACCTACGCGCTGCCCTACCTCGAGATGGGCGTGACCACGTACTCGTCGGCGATCTTCAACTTCCTGCCCGAGTTCGCGCTCGGCTTCTACAACTCCGTGCGCGAGCGCGACGCCGCGGCGGTCTACGCGAAGCTCGACCAGTTCGTCCTGCCCTACCTCGACATCCGGAACCGGCGCGCCGGTTACGCGGTGTCCATCGTCAAGGCGGGGCTGCGTGCGGTAGGACGGGACGCGGGCCCCGTCCGGCCCCCGCTGACCGATCTCACCGAGACCGAGCTCGGCGAACTGACCGCACTCGTGGACAAGGTGGCCCGCGTATGAGCACCGTTCCCGTCGTCACCGGCTATCGCGTCGTCCCCGTCGCGGGCCGCGACAGCATGCTGCTGAACCTCAGCGGCGCGCACGGCCCGTTCTTCACTCGCAACCTGCTGATCGTCACCGACTCCGAGGGCCGCACCGGCGTCGGCGAGGTCCCGGGCGGGCCGGCGATCACGAGCACTCTGGAGGAGGCCCGCGACCTGGTCGAGGGCTCGCGCGTGGGCGATCACCACGCCGTGCTCGGCGCGGTCCGCGACCGGTTCGCCGGCCGCGACGCGGGCGGCCGCGGGCAGCAGACCTTCGACCTGCGCGTGACCGTGCACGTGTGCACGGCCATCGAGTCGGCGCTGCTCGACCTGCTCGGCCAGCTGCTGGAGCAGCCCGTCGCCGCGCTGCTCGGCGAGGGCAAGCAGCGCGACCGCGTCCCGGCGCTCGGATACCTCTTCTTTGTCGGCGACCGCGGGCGCACCGACCTGGACTACCGCGGCGGTGCTCCCGGGGACAGCACCGACGAGTGGTTCCGGCTCCGCGACGAGCAGGCGCTCGACGCCGACTCGGTGATCCGGCTCGCCGAGGCCGCCCGCGCCCGCTACGGCTTCACCGACTTCAAGCTCAAGGGCGGCGTGCTCCCCGGCGACGAGGAAGTCGAGGTGATCACGGCACTGGCGGAGCACTTCCCCGACGCAGACGTGACCCTCGACCCCAACGGCGGCTGGCTGCTCTCCGACGCGATCGCGCGCGGCAGGCGACTGCGCGGAGTCCTGGCCTACGCCGAGGACCCGTGCGGCGCCGAGGACGGCTACTCCGGCCGCGAGGTGCTCGCCGAGTTCCGCCGCGCCACCGGACTGCGCACCGCCACCAACATGGTCGCCACGGACTGGCGCCAGCTCGGCCACGCGATCCGCGAGCACGCCGTCGACATCCCGCTGGCCGACCCGCACTTCTGGACCATGAACGGGTCGGTGCGCGTGGCACAGCTGTGCGACGCGTGGGGACTGACGTGGGGCTCGCACTCCAACAACCACTTCGACGTCTCGCTCGCGATGTTCACGCACGTCGCCGCGGCGGCGCCGGGCGACATCACCGCCATCGACACGCACTGGATCTGGCAGGACGGCCAGCGGCTCACCCGCGAGCCGTACCCGCTCACCGACGGGCACCTGACCGTGCCCGACAAGCCCGGTCTCGGCGTCGAGCTCGACCTCGAGCAGGTGGAGGCCGCCCACGAGCTGTACCGTCGGGAAGCCCTCGGGGCCCGCGACGACGCGGCGGCGATGCGCTATCTCGTCCCCGGCTGGAGTTTCGACCCGAAGCGGCCGGCCCTCGACCGGGCCTGACACGGTGGCAGGAGAAACCATGACCCAGTCCGCCCCGCAGGGCATCGTCCTGCAGGTCTGTCCGCTGCTGGAGTCGCTGGAGGAGGCACTGACCTCCCACCACGACACCGTGCGCCTGGCCGAGCAGCCCGACCCGGCCGCCTACCTCGCCGAGCACGGCCACGAGGTCGTCGCCGCCGTGACCAGCGCCAGGATCGGTGTGAGCAACGAGCTGATGGACGCGTTGCCCAAGCTGCGTGCCATCGTCCACTTCGGAGTCGGGTACGAGACCACCGACGTGGCCCGCGCCCGCGCGCACGGCATCGACGTGAGCAACACACCGGACGTGCTCACCGACTGCGTCGCCGACCTGGCCGTGGGCGGGCTGATCGACGTGCTGCGCACGCTGTCGGCCGCCGACCGCTACGTGCGCCGCGGCGAGTGGACCCCGGGCGGCTACCCGCTGACCACCAAGGTCAGCGGCAAGCGGGTCGGCATCCTCGGCCTCGGCCGGATCGGGCGCGCGATCGCCACCCGGCTCGAGGGCTTCGACGCGCGGATCAGCTACCACTCGCGCAGGCCGGTCGAGGACGTGCCGTACCGCTACGCGGCCTCGCCCGTGGAACTGGCGGAACAGGCGGACGTTCTGGTGGTCGCCACGGCGGGTGGCGCCGCCACCAACGGGCTGGTGTCGGCGGAGGTCCTGCGCGCGCTGGGGCCGCGCGGCTACCTGGTCAACATCTCGCGCGGCAGCGTGGTCGACGAGCCCGCGCTGGTCTCCGCACTGGTGGAGGGTGGCATCGCGGGCGCCGCGCTCGACGTGTTCGCCGACGAGCCGAACGTGCCGGAACCGTTGCTGGGACTGGACAACGTGCTGTTGCTGCCGCACATCGCCAGCGCGACGCGGGAGACACGCGAGGCCATGGGCGAGCTGACCTTCCGCAACCTCGACCACTTCATGGCCGAGGGCACGCTGGTGACCCCGGTTCCGGAGGTCAGCCCGTCCTGAACTTTTCCGGCCGCCGGGTGTCGATTCCGGCGGCCGGTCTTCGACGTCGTGGTGAGGGCCGCGCGACGGGCGCGGCCACGAGACGGACGGAGACCGTCATGACCGCCACCGCGCGCCGCCGGATCATCGCCTGGGCCAGCATCTCGATCGACGGCTACACCAGCGGGCCGCAGGGTCCGGCGCACGACACGTGGCTGTACGCCCACGCGGGCCAGGAGCGGACCGCCGAGTACTTCGAGGGTGTGTGGCGCGGCGCCGACACGGCTCTGCTGGGCCGCACCAACTATGAGGGCTTCGCGGCGGTCTGGCCCGCGATCACGCGCGATCCCGCCACGGACGCGCGCACCCGCGACCTCGGGACGTGGTTGGAGAGCGTGGAGAAGGTGGTGCTGTCCCGCACGCTGGAGCGGGCGGACTGGGAGAACTCGCGCATCGCACGGGACCTGGTGGCCGAGGCCGAGGCACTGCGCTCCGCGCCCGGCCGCGACGTCCTGGTGCTCAACAGCGCGAGCGTGATCCAGGCGCTGCTGCGCGCGGACCTGCTCGACGACCTGCGTTTCGCCGTGGTGCCGTGCCTGCTGGGCGGTGGACTCCGCTTGTTCTCCGAGGGCCTGCCCGCCTCCGGCTGGACACTCGTGGCGAGCACGGCGCTCGCGCACGGCGCGGTGGGCGTGCACTACCGGCGCGGCTGACGGCGCCGGGGTCCGCGTTCCCGGCGGCGCGGCCGGGAACGCGGACCCCGCCGCTCAGCCCTGGCGGGCCTTGTTGCGAGGGTCGCGCTTGTTGATGACGAACACCTTGCCGTGGCGCCGCACCACCTGCGCGCCGGGCTTGTTCTTCAGCGAGCGCAACGACTTCCGAACCTTCACGGCCGCTCCCTCCCGTGTTCTTGTTGAAAACGATTCCCATTATACTCACGCCGGGGACCTCGTGACGCTCACCGGACCGCGCGGCGATAAGCTCGGCCGGCTCGCGATCAAGACAGGAGTGGACTGGACTGGACTGGACGGCGGTGACAGTTGCCCACGGGGCCCTCGCGGGTCCCACGGAACGTGGCCTGAACACGGCGTTTCAGCGTTATGCCGTCCGGGTGCGCGTCCTGGTCGTCGTGCCGTGCGTCGTCCTCGGTGTGCTCGGCACTCCCGAGGGCTGGCAGCTGACCGCCGCGCTCGCGGGCACGCTCGCCGTGGCCTGGTGCGGGCTCAGCCTCCACTGGCTGCGCGCCGACACTCCGCCAGTGCCCGTCGTCGCCGGAGTCGCACTGTCCGGTGTGCTGGTGGTGGAGCTGACCCAGTTCTGGACCGCGCCGGGCTTCTTCAACGGCTGGGCCTTCGCGATCGCCTCGATCACCGTGATCAGCATGCAGTTCGAACTCGCGACCCGGCCCTGGGTGGCAGCGCTGGTGTCGGTCACCACGGCGCTCGCCTATGTCGCGGGCAGCGCGTTCCTCCGGCCGCTGCCCGACGTCACGCTGCTCGGCGTGCGACTGCTCGTGGAGACGGGCCTGTCCCGTGCCGCCTACCTCGTCATCAGGTCCCGCGCCCGCGTGGCCGACCGCGGCAACGCGCGCGCCGCCGACCGGCGACGCGCGGCCGAGGTGTCGGCGGCCCGCCGCGCCGCCGAGCGCGAGTACCTGGCGACCCTGCACGACACCGCCAGCGCCACGCTGCTGATGGTCTCGCTCGGCGCGGCGAACCAGCAGTGGCTGCCCGGCCGCGCGAAGCAGGACCTCGACGCGCTCACCACCTTGCCCAGGGAGCGCACGGGCGAGCTCGACCTGGCCGCCCTGCTGACGCAGGCCACCGACTATCCCGGGATGCGCGTGGAGCGGGAGGCACCCGCCGCGCTGCCACTGCCCACGGCGCCCGCGCTCGCGATCGCCCACGGCGTCCGGGAGGCCGTCCGCAACGTCGCGCACCACGCCGGAGTCCCCGAGGCCACGCTGCGGGCGGCGCGCTACGACGACGGCACACTGGTCGTCGAGCTGTCCGACCACGGCGCCGGGTTCGACCCGGGCCAGGTCGGTCCCCACCACCGCGGCCTCAGCGGCTCGATCGCCGGAAGAATGGCCGAGGTCGGTGGCCTCGCGGAAATCCGCTCCGCTCCCGGTGAGGGCACCACCGTGCGCTGGACATGGCATGGCTGAGCCGCTCACCGACGTGCCCACCGAGCACGTGCGCGATCGTCTCCTGCACGGCGCCAGGATCGCGATCCTCCTCGTCGCGGTGACCGTCCAGTTCGGAGAGTGCCTTCCGCAGCTGCTCGCCAACCGGGACGACCACGACCCGTGGTGGCCGGAACTCGTCGCGTTCTGCCTGCTGGCACTGGTGGCGGCGACCGCGGCCGTGGCGCTGGTGCGCCGCTCGGTGTGCGGGCCGCGAAGCCGCGTTCTCGCTGTGGTGTGCCTGCTCGCCGGAGTGCTCGCCTCGGTGCCTGTTCCGGTGAACCTGCTGCTCGCCGCCGACGACTGGTCGTTCGGCCTCGTCGGCTGGTACGGGCTCGCGCTGCTGTTCGACGCGCCGCTGCGCACGATCGGCACGTTCCTGGGTGCGCACCTGGCGCTTACCGCCACAGAGGTGCTCGCCAAAGGAGTGCCGCCCTCGATCGTCACGGCGGCGATGGCGATCGCCGCCGTGTCGGTGTGCGGCTTCCAGTTCGCGGTCGCGCTGGCCGCCGAGCTCTTCCGGCGCACCGCGGCGGCCGCGGAGGACGCGTCCAGGCGTGAGGAGGAGGTGCGCACCCGCGAGGCGATCGCGGAGAACACCCACCAGGACTACCAGGCGCGCTACGCCATGCTGCAGGACAGCACCGCTCCCCTGCTCACGGGGCTGGCGCAGGGCACGCTCGACCCTGACGACGAGGGGACCCGCCGCCGGTGCGCGATCGAGGCGGCCCGGATGCGCCAGCTCTTCGCGGAGAGCGACGACGTGGCCGACAGCCTCGTGCACGAACTGAGGGCGGGTATCGACATCGCCGAGCGGCACGGGGTGTCGGTGCACCTCGCCGTGCGCGGCGCGGTCAGGGACATCCCGAGACGGGCACGGCACGAGCTGGTGGACGCCGCCTCGGTCGTGCTCGCGTCGGCGCGCACGCGCGCCCGTGCCACAGTGGTCCGTGGCGCGGAGACGGTGCGGGTGAGCGTGGTCGCCGACGCGCCGGCCGAGGCCGTGCGCGGCCTCGCGGACCCGGAGCTGATCGAGATCACCAGGACGACGGACGAGGAAAGGCTGTGGGTGGAAGCGGTATGGCCGCGGACGAGATCACGGTGACGGTGGTCGACGACCATCCGGCGATCCTCGTGGGGATCGAGCACTGGTACGCCGCGGCGCCGACACCGATCAGGGTCGTCGCCAGCGGCAGCACGGTCAAAGCGGCGTGGACGCCGCCCGGCGACTCCGCCGACGTGGTCGTCTTCGATCTCCAGCTCTCCAGCCAGGGCGCGCCGTCGCTCGGCGACCTGCGCAGACTGGTCGACGCGGGCAGGCGCGTGATCGTCTACACGATGCGCGAGGACGAGCAGGTCGCGCTGACGTGTCTGGACCTGGGCGCGTTCACCTTCCTCACCAAGACCGAGGGCGCCGACCACCTGGTGGCCGCCACCCTCGCCGCGGGCGAGGACCGGCCCTACACCCCGCCCGCGCTCGCGGGCGCGTTCAGCGCCAACACGCGCTCCGACCGGCCGAAGCTCTCGGTCCGGGAGGAGGAAGTACTGGTCGAGTGGTTCCAGTGCGAGTCGCGCGACCTGGTGGCGCAGCGGCTCGACATCTCCGCGAAGACGGTGACGACGTACCTGGACCGGGTGCGTCTGAAGTACGCCAACGTCGGCAGGCCCGCGCGCAGCAAGGCCGCGCTGATGGCGAGGGCGATTCAGGACGGGCTGGTGCAGGTCGACGACCTGTGAGCCGGGTGCTCGTGCCGACCCCCACCGGCACGAGCACCCGCCTCACGGCCGCTCGCCCGCCGCGACCCGCCTCAGCTCGGGCAGGTGGAACCCGCGCACGCTGCGCTGATCCACGAGGTTGAGAGCGACGAGCCGGTCGAGCCGCACCCTCGCCAGGACACCGTCGCCTCCGATGAGGCGCGCGGCGTCGTCCACGTCGAAGTCGGTCTTGGCCTCCGAGGCGAGTGCGTACAACAGGGCCGATTCCTCCGGCCGCAGCAGCGCCGCCGCCCTGCCGAGCGTCGCGCGCACGCTCGCGTACTCGCCGTCCCCGGTCGCCAGCAGATCGAGCCGGGTCTCCTCGCGACGAAGCTCCTGCACGAGCGCGGCCGGCGTCAGTCCCGGCACCCTGGCCAGCCGCTCCACCGCGATCCGCAGCGCGAGCGGCAGCCCTCCGCACAGCTCCACCAGCTCGTACACCGCCGCCGGGTCCGCGGCCACGAGTTCACGGCCCGCGAGCGCGGCCACCACCGCGGCACCGTCCCGCACCCCGAGCGGTGCCACGCTGAGCCGCACCGCGCCGTCGCGGGCGACCAGCCCGCGCAACTGGCTCTGGCTGGTGACCAGCGCGACGCTGCCCGTACCCGGCAGCAGCGGCCGCACCTGCTCGGCGTCGCGGGCGTTGTCGAGCAGCACGAGCATCCGCCGCTGCGCCGTCAGCCGCCGGAACGCCGCGGCCCTCGCGGAAACTCCGCCCGGGAGTTCGGCCTCCGGTGTGCCCGCGGCGCACAGCAGCTCGCCGAGCGCGTCGTGCGCCGACGCCGGCGAGTCCTGGTGGAAACCACGCAGATCGACGTGGAGGAGACCGCCGGGAAAGCGGTGTGCCGCGTGGTCGGCCCAGTAGCGGGCCAGAGCGGTCTTGCCGACGCCGGCGGGCCCGTCGACCACCACGATGCCGGGCGCCCCCTCCGCGTCGGCGAGCGCGTCGAGAGCGGCGACCAGACTGTCCCGGCCCGTCGGCGCGCTGCCGCCCTGCTCGGCGGGCACGACGGACACGGCGGGCACGGCGGTCTCGGTGGGCGGGTCCTCGCGCAGCAGCCGCTGGTGCAGGGCCCGCAGCTGGCCCGAGGGCTCGACCCCGAGCCGGTCGGCCAGCAGCCGCCGCACCTCGTCGTACTTCAGCAGCGCGTCGGCGGTGCGGCCGCTGTGGTGCAGCGCCAGCAGCAGGCGGGACCACAGGCTCTCGCGGAACGGCTGCTCGGCGAGCACGCCGTGCAGCTCCACCGCTGCCGCGGCGGCCTGCCCCTCGCCGATCAGCAGGTCCATCCGGCATTCCACGGCCTGCAGCCATTCCTGCTCCAGCCCGACCGCGGCCTGCTCGACCCATTCCATCCTGGGCAGCCCGCTGAGCGGACGGCCCCGCCACAAGGCCAGCGCCGCGCCCAGCGTCTCGAGCCGCGCCACGGCGTCGTCACACCCCCGCGCCCGCTGCCACCCGAGGCGGAACCGGCTCAGGTCCGTGTCCCCGGCCGCCGCATCCAGCCGGTAGCCGCCGGGCAGCGCCTCGATCACGAGCCGGCCGCCCGCACCCGCGTTCGCGAACCGGGTCCGCAGCCGTTTGACGTAGCCGCGCAGGGTCGTCCGCGCCGACGGCGGCGGATCGTCGGCCCACACCTGGTCGATCAGCTCGTCGGTGCCGACGAACTGGCCGCGGCGCAGTGTGAGCGCGGCGAGTAGCAACTGCTGCTTGCCGCGCGGGATGGGCACGGCCCGCTCGCCGACCCGCACGTCCAGTTCGCCCAGGATCCCGATCCTGACCTCGCGCATCGTCCTCCCCCGAAAAGCACCGCCAGTGTGGAATGCGCCGACGCTATCCACGGACGCGGCGCGGTGCTGTCGGTCGGAGAGCCCTCAATTGCGGTGAGTCAGCCGTCGCGCCGCCGCAGCACCCGGAAGTCACCCCCGGAATCGTCCGCGGTGTCGTCCTCGTCGCGGGCGCGGTGGCGTCCGGCGGGCCGGGAGCCGGGTGGTGGCCCGGGATCGACGGGCGGGCGGTCGCCGAACACGCGCCGGTCGGAGTCCAGTACCTGGTCCAGCAGCTCGGTGTCGCCGAGTCCCCTGCGCACGACGTCGGCCTGTGCCCTGGCCGCGCAGGCCCTGGCCCGCGCGATGGTGTGCGTGACCGCCGCCGACAGCTGCTCGGGCGTGGCCTGGCGTGCGGCGGCGCCGAAGGTCACGGAGCCGACCGAGCCGTCCGCCCCGGCCACGACGGTGACCAGACCGTCCGGCGTGGAGGCCGTACCGGTGACCTGGGCCAGCTCCTCGGCCATGCGCCGGTACGCCTCCGCGCCGCGCCTGGTGCCGGCCGCCGCCGTGTCGATCGCCTCGATCCGGCGCAGCAGCTGCTCACCGTGCTCGCTCATACCGTGCCTCCCTCAGGCCGAATCGTCGCGACGAACTCCTGAAAACCGGGCAGGAGCCGGGCGAACTGCCGCGGAGTGGCGGTGAGCGCGACGTGCAACACCGCCCTTCTGCGCGTTCGCACGTCGTCGCCCACCGCCAGAAACACCTGTAGCTGCACGAGATCCGTCAACCCGCCAGAGATCCTCGCGCGCAGTCGCAGTACCTGAGTCAGGCCGGGATGGTCCGGACCACCCACGTGGCCGCGCCTGCCGACCTTCAGTGCCACGGCACCGCGGTGCAGCCGCCGAGCCGCCTCGTCGGCGATCCGGGTCAGCGGCACCTCGTCGTCGCGCAGCTCGCCGCTGAGCGCGATAGTGGCCGTGAACCCGTCGCGGGAGGCGGGGTGCAGGGCCACGAAAGCGGCACCCGGCGCGCCGAGCTCATCGGGGTGCACCGAACGCCAGCCCTGCGGCAGGGAGAACTCGACCGGCACGGGAAGTGTTGTCGCCATCTGTGCCCGCCCCGTCAGAACCAGCCGCCGGCGAGCTCGCCGATGTCGTTCGCGACCCCCGACACGGTGCCGGCGACGGCGGCGGGATCGATGGCGATCTCGCCACCCAGCTTGGCGCCGTAGCCCAGCCCGACCCCCGCGGATGCTCCGATGTGGAACTTCCCGTCCTCGCCCATGCCGAACTCGGCGCTCGCCTCGGCGCCGACTCCGGCCCACGCCTCGCCGGTGGCGCCGGCGGTGACCCCGGCGATCTCCGCGCTCGCCTCGCCCGCCGCCTTCGCCCCGACGAAGGCGTCGGCGCCGACGTCGACACCCGTCCAGCCGAGATCGCCCCGCGCACTCGCCTCCGCGCCCACGTACCCCTCGGCGCTGCCGGCCACCGTGGCCGCACCGCCGAGATCGAGCGAGCCTTCCGCGTTGCCCTTCGCCAGGTATGCCTCCGCGCTCGCGCCGCCGCGCGCGCCCAGCGGGTCGACCGAGCCGTTCGCCTGCGCGCCCGCACCCAGCACCGAGCCGCCCAGTGTCCCCTCACCGGTGGCCCACCCGCCGTCGAACTCGCCACCGAGTTCTCCCCCGGCGACCTTCGCCTCGGCCGAGCCCTCCCAGCTGGCTGTCGGCAGTTCGATGCCGAGCGACTCCAGCAGACCCGCCACGCGATTGCCGAGCAGCTCTCCCTGGCTTCCCCACTCGCCTTCCCGGCGACGCTCCGAGCCGACCTCGCGCTCGACCGCGCGCGAGTAGCCGCCCTGACCGTCGGATTCGAGGCCGAGCCGCGCCGCGATGTCGGCGCCGACGCCGTCGACCCGCTGCCGGGCGTTGTCCAGGATCGCCTGCGCCTCGGCGGCCGCGGCCCGCCCTGGATCCTGGAACGGCGCGAGCACGACGCCCGGTGCCTGCGCGGCCTGCGCCTGGTGCTCCGCCGCGGCGGCCCGGCTCACTGCCCGCGCCTGTGTGTACAGCTCGATCGCCCGCTGCGCCTCGCTCTGGCCCCAGGTGAGGACATCGGCGAAACCGGCGAGGGTCTGCCCGCCGTGCGCGACCGAGTCCACCAGCCGACCCCACTTCGGCGGCTCCGTGCCGAACGCGTCCCGGAACGCGTTGCTGGCCTCGCCCACCCAGTTCACGGGATCAAGACCGCCGAGCAGCTCGCCGATGCCGGTGACCTGCTCGATGTTGCCGACCAGCTGCCGCAGGTCGTCGGCGATCGACTCCGGCTGACCGGGGATCAACTCCCTCGGATCGTGGGTGTGTCCCAGCTGTGCCGCCATCAGTTCGCGCCTCCCCCGAGCACGTCGGCGATCCCGTGCGTGCGGCGGCCCGCGACGGGAGCCTCGCCCTCGACGAGCTCGTGAAGGCTCGCGACGACTCCGCCGGTGTCCTGCTCCGACTCCAGGTACCGGCGAGCCGCCTCGACCAGGCCACCGCCGTGTTCCTCCGCTGTGGCGCGCAGCGACTCCAGCCGCGTCCTGGCGTCCTCGATGAAGCCGCCCCAGCACGACTGCACGTCCGCGTGCCCGTAGTCGCCACTGGGCCCCCGCCACACCAGCCCGGCGACGCGTCCGGCCGTGTCGCTGATGCTGTTCGCCACCTGATTCAGCTCGTCGGGCACCGACCCGAAACCCGTCATACCCCAGTCCCGTGTTTCCCAGAAGTGCCAGATTCGCACCGTTCGAAACGGAAAATAACAGCGAGCCGAACAACGTGGACGCGAATTCCGGGAACGAGCAAAAAAAGGGGCACAGACCACCCCCGAGCAACCCCGCTACCACCGCTTTACCACCGGATGACCACTCGCGAACCACCGCCGAACACCCACCGTCCGACCATCGCGAGAACAGCGACAATCGGCACCCGGAGAATCACCGTGAATTATTCCAAGGCATTTCTCGATCCGAGAGCACTCTGGTTCCGCGAGCCCCCACTGGCGCCGTAGCCGCCTCGTCCGGTACGGTCCCGCCTAGGTCATGAGCGCCAGCGTCAAGCCCCGGCTCGCTGGCCGGCAACCCTCCTACCGTGGTGGGGTGCCCCGGGTGACGACCTGGTCCGCCGGACCCGGCGGACAAGCGCGGGCCCCTCGCAGGGTCCCAGGACCCGCCGAGGAGGCACCCATGTCTGTCACGTACGCAGCTCCCGCCCTCACCACCACCACTGTCATCGCCCCGCCCGCACCGGGCACCGTCGGCGACGACCTGGGAGTGCCGCTGGTGACCGGCGGCAGCATCGGCTACGCCAACCTCGACCACGCCGCGAGCGCACCGTGTTTGACCGCCGTGCGCAGGGCCGTCGACGAGTTCCTGCCCTGGTACGCGAGCGTGCACCGCGGCGCCGGCTTCGCCTCCCAGGTCTCCACGCGGATCTACGAGCGCGCCCGGCAGGCCGTTGCCGAGTTCACCGGCGCACGCACCGGCGACACCGTGGTCTTCACGCGCAACACCACCGACTCGCTCAACCTGCTCGCCCGCGCGGTGCCCAGGGACACCTCCGTGGTGCTGTTCGACACCGAGCACCACGCCGCACTGCTGCCCTGGCGGGGCAGGCACGTGCGCCGGATCCCCACGCCGCGCCACCGCGCCGAGGCGGTCGCCGCGCTCACACGCGCTCTCGCCGAGTGCCCCGAGGGCCCGAGGCTCGTGGTGGTCACCGGGGCGTCCAACGTCACCGGCGAACTGCTTCCGGTCGCCGAGCTGGCGCGGGTCGCGCACGCCGAAGGCGCGCGGATCGCCGTCGACGCCGCCCAGCTGGCCCCGCACCGCGCCGTGTCGCTGCGCGACCTGGACGCCGACTACGTCGCCATCTCCGGGCACAAGCTCTACGCGCCGTTCGGCGCCGGTGCGCTGGTCGGCAGGGCCGACTGGCTGCGCGCCGCCGAGCCCTACCTCGCGGGCGGCGGCGCCAGCAAGCTCGTCTCCGAACGCGAGGACGGCATCGGAGTGGTCTGGAACTCCGGCGCCGAGCGCCACGAGGCAGGCTCCCCCAACACACTCGGCGTATACGCGCTCGGCGTCGCGTGTTCCGAACTGTCGGCACACCGCGACCGGGTCGAGGCCCACGAGGCGGAGCTGCTGGAGCGGCTCGACACCGGGCTCGCGTGCGTGCCGGGGCTGCGCTGCCTGCGGCTGTTCGACGACGCGGACACCGAGCGGGTCGGCACGGTCAGCTTCATCGTCGACGGCATCGAGCCCGGTCTGCTGGCCGCGGCGCTCTCAGCCGAGTACGGCATCGGCGTGCGTGATGGCGCGTTCTGCGCGCACATCGCCACGCGCAGGCTCGTCGACGCGGCAAGCGGCGAGGGGCAGCAGGCCGTGCGCGTGAGCCTCGGACTCGGCACCACCCGCGAGCAC
The DNA here is from genome assembly GCF_016595675.1 of Prauserella cavernicola. Classification (GTDB taxonomy): domain Bacteria; phylum Actinomycetota; class Actinomycetes; order Mycobacteriales; family Pseudonocardiaceae; genus Prauserella_A; species Prauserella_A cavernicola. Next base: position 622,080 of record NZ_JAENJH010000001.1, read on the forward strand.
GTGGACCGGCTGGTGACCGCGCTGCACGAGCTCACCGGGCGCGGCCCGCGCTGGACCTACGGGCAGCGCGACGGCCGCTGGGTGCCGACCCCGGACCCACGGCCGCTGCCTGGTTTCCTGTCCTGAGCACCCCGACACGAGGACGAGGGGGCGGCCGGGCCGCCCCCTCGTCCTCGTCACCTCACGTCAGTTGACGCGTTCGTACCTCGGATCGCTCGGCGGCAGCGGCAGCTTCTCCTGCCCCTCGAGGATCTTGGTCATCGCGCCGAACCACGTCCGGGCAGGCGTCTTGCCACCGAACATGTTCCCGCTCTCGCCGCCGACGGCACTGACGTTGCCCGGACCGGCGTCGTAGAGACCACCGTTGGGCAAATCGGGCCGGAACACCATCGCCGCGCCCGCCATCTGCGGGGTCGCGCCGAGGAACGCCGCCGAACCGTTGGTCTGCGTGGTGCCCGTCTTGCCGATCATCGGACGGTCCCAGCCGACGTCGGCCGCCGCCGCGGCCGCGGTTCCGCCCGGCAGGTCGTCCTTGCTCATGCCCACGGCCAGCGTGTTGGCGAGACCCTCCGGCACCGCCTGCTCGCACGGCTGCTCCTCCTGCAGCCCCACCGGCGTGCCGTCGCGGTCGGTGATCTCCGCGATCGGCGTCGGCGGGCACCAGACGCCACCGCTCATGATCGTCGCGGCGACGTTGGCGAGTTCCAGACCGCTCGTCGGGCTCACGCCGAGGGTGAAGGCGCCCTTGCCGGGAGAGTTCTCGCTCGGGCCGAAGAACTCCTTCTGGTTCTGCCTGACCTGGATACTCTCGGCGTCGGGGTCGACCGGGCCGCCGTTGGCGGCGTTGGACGCCATGGTCTTGCGCAGGCCCAGCCTGCTGGCCATGTCGACCACGGCCTTCATCCCGGCCTGCTCCTCCAGGATCACGAACGCGGTGTTGGGCGAGGTCTGCAGCGCCGTCTGCAACGACATGGTGCCGCTGCCGCCCTCGCTCGCGTTGGTGAGGCAGTAGCCGCGCGTGTACGGCGCGATGAACGGACACGGCTCCGGACTGCCGGAGAACACCCGGGACACGTACGAACTCGGCGACTGCACCGTGTCGTAGATCCCGACCTTGCCCTGGTCCATCGCCGCCGCCGCGGTGAAGACCTTGTAGCTCGACCCGGCGCCGGTCACGTTGGCGACATCGGAGGGCAGCGCGTACTCGGTCTGCCCCGCCGTGGCGTCGGGCCCGTAGTCCCGGTTGGCGGCCAGTGCCACCACCTCGTGCCGGTCCTTGCCCGGCTTCACCAGAGACAACGTGTTGGCGACGTTCTCCTCCATCTTGCCGACCTGCTCCTCGGCGGACTGCTTGGCGAGATGGTTGGCGTTGCGGTCCAACGTGGTGCGGATGGTGTAACCGCCCGTGTAGAGCTGGTCCTCGGTCATGCCGTGCTCGAGCAGGTAGTCCTCGACGTACTGGCAGAAGAACCCGTGCTCGGGACCCGCGCCGACGCAGTTGGCGGCGGGCTTCTCCGGCCCGTCGGGCACGACGCCCAGCGGCTCGCCCTTGATGCGCTCGGCATCCTCCTCGGACACCTTCCGGTTCTCCACCATCTTGTCCAGCACGAAGTTGCGCCGTTCGGTGGCCTTCTCCGGGTTGTTCCACGGGTCGTACACCACGGGGTTGTTGACCATGCCGGCCAGCAGTGCGCCCTGCGCGACGGTGAGCTTGTCGGGCGTCGTGCCGAAGTAGGCCTGCGCGGCCCCGCCGACGCCGTAGATCTGGCGGGAGAACTCGACGACGTTGAGGTAGCCGGCGAGGATCTCCTCCTTGCTCATCTTCGTCTCGAGATTGATCGCGACCCGCGCCTCCTTGAGCTTGCGCGCGATCGTCGCCTCCTGCGCCCGCTGCTGGCCCAGGTCGTCGTTCCGGTAGGTGACGTTGATCAGGTAGTTCTTGACGTACTGCTGCGTCAGCGTCGAGGCGCCCTGCGTGTCACCGCCGGAGGTGTTGCTGATCGCCGCGCGCAGCGTGCCCTTCCAGTCCACCCCGTGGTGCTCGTAGAAGCGGCGGTCCTCCACCGAGATCAGCGCCCACTTCATCGCCTCGGAGATCTGGTCGGGCGCGGCCGGCACGCGATACTGGCTGTAGAGCGTCGCGATCGGCGCACCCTCACGGTCGGTGACCGTGGTGACCATCGGCGGCGGATCGTCGGCCAACTCGGCGGACATGTCCTCCACGGTGTCGCTCGCCTCGTTGGAGATCACGCCCGCGGCGCCCACAACGGGAAACAGGATCCCCGCCACGAGCACACCGGCAAGCAGGCAGAGACCGAGCATCTTGAACAGGCCGTCCCTCATACGCACGCGGGCAAGACTACGCAAGGTCGGGTTTGCTCCCGGTGATCCCCTGACCTCCATGCGGCACGGACGGGTGAGGTAGCGCCGTGGCGAGCGCGAACGCGGCCCCCGGCGGCGCGCCCCGGCGTGTCGCGACGGGGCCGGACACCCGCTGTTCATCCGAGCCCGGTTGACTGCGCGTCACCGGCAGTGCCCATTCTGCCCAGAACCGAAAGGACCGCCCGTGGCCGACGCACCACGCGACATCGAGCGCTTCTACTCCACCGGTGAGGTCGTGGCGAAGCTGCGCCGCCTCGCCGACGCGCTGGAGACCGAGACGCCGTTCCGGATCCAGATCGCGGGTGAGCGCATCCGCGTGCCCGCGCGCGCCGAGTTCTCCATCGAGCACGAGCGCGGCGACGGCGAGGAGGAGATCGAGTTCCAGCTCAAGTGGAAGCTCGCCGACAGCGACGGTGACAGTGACGACGACTCCGACGGCGAGTCGCCGGTCGTCTAGACCGCTCGGTCCGGTCTCCCGGTTGAGTCGCGCCGGGAGACCGGACCATCACCCACCGCATAGGTTTAACCAATTGCTTGACGGCCTGGTGCGGCGAGGCTACGGTTCCCGCATTGGTCAAACCAAACCTACACGGAGGTGGGTTTCTTGGGCGTGGACCTGTCCTACCTGGTCCGCAGCCTCGCCGAGCAGGCGACTCCCGAGCCGGACACCGGCCGGTTGCGCCTGCCCACGGAACGCGAGCTCGTGACGTCACTGGAGATCAGCAGGGGAACGCTGCGGGAACAGCTGTCGATGCTGGAGATGCTCGGCTTCCTCGACCGCACGCAGGGCCGGGGCTCCTACCTCGGCACCCCCGACGCGAGCTTCTTCCAGCTCTACTTCGACCTCTCCAGCCAGCTGGAGCACCTGAGCTCCACCCAGTTCCGCTCCGCCCGCGAGATGCTGGAGATCTCCGTCGCCGAGGCCACGGCCCGGCAGGCGACCGCCGACGACGTGGACGACCTCCGCGCTCTCGTCGACGAGATGGTGGGCGCGAGCGCCGCCGGTGACGACGACCGGGCACTCGAGGCCGACCTCGAGTTCCACCGCCGTCTCTTCCACATCGTCGACAACCCCATCTTCAGTCTGCTGCACGACGGGCTCTCGCACGTCCTGCGCAGTGAAGTGGTGGACCGGCGCCGCACCGCGGTCGAGCGCGAACCGCTCACCGAGGGCAAGACCCGCGTGATCGACACCGTCCACTACGGAATCGTCGAGGCCGTCGGGGAACGCGACGGCGAAGGCGCGCGGGTGGCGATGCGCCGCCACTTCGACGTCTGGTCCTCGCTCACCGGCACCACCTGACGCGCACCCCTCGACAACTTCCGGTCACTTCCCCACGCCCGCTCGCGGTCGCGAGCGCAGTGTCGATACCCCCTACCCGAATACCGTGTCATCCAGGAGGACATCCATGAGCGAACCCGCCGTCGTGTTCGTCGGCGCCGGGGCGATCGGCAGGCCTATGGTGAGCCGCGTGGCCGCCGCTGGCCACGCCGTCGTCGCCGTCGACCCGGTGCCCTCGGCCCGCGACTGGGCCGCCCAGCAGGGCATCCCCGCCGCCGCGAGCATCACCGACGCGCCCCGGGCCGACACGGTCGTCGTGATGGTCGCGACGCCGGAGCAGCTCGGCACCCTCGTCGACGAGGCGCTCACCGGCGACGTCGCCGGCGTGCGCTGGATCGTCATGAGCACCGTCGGACCGGACGCGGTCCGCGCCCAGGCCGCCCGGCTCAGCGCCGCGGGCGCCCGTGTGCTCGACGTGCCCGTCACCGGCGGCGTCGCCAGGGCGCGTACCGGCGAGCTGACGCTGTTCGCCGCGGGCCCCGCGGCCGAGCTCGACGCCGCACGGCCGGTGCTCGACTGCTTCGGCACCGTGCGCCCGGTGGGCGCCGAGGTCGGCGACGGCCAGGCGATCAAGGTCGTCAACCAGCACCTGTGCTCGGTGCACATCGTCGCCGCCGCGGAGGCACTCGCGCTGGCGGGCAGCCTCGGCCTCGACCGCGAGCAGGTGCTCTCACTCGTCGAACAGGGCGCCGCAGGCTCGTGGATGCTGTCCGACCGCGGCCCGCGCATGCTCGAGGGCACCGACGTGGAGGTCACCAGCACCATCGGCATCTTCGTCAAGGACAGCGCGCTGGTCGCCACCGCGGCCGGTGCCGCGGGCGCCGACACTCCCCTGCTCGGCCTCGCCCGCGAGCGCTACGACCGCGCCGCGGCCGCCGGGCTCGCCCAGCGCGACGACTCGCGCGTCATCGAGACCTACCCCGAACCAGCTTCCGGACTTGCGCGGAGGAACAACGCATGACCACCACCCCCGCGGCGCGGCGGGACAACCCCGCCAAGGTGTCCACGGCGTCGATGATCGGCACCGCGGTGGAGAGCTACGACTTCTTCATCTACGGCACCGCCTCGGCCGCCTACTTCGGCAACGTCTTCTTCCACTCCGAGAACGACCTCGTCGGCGTGCTGGCCTCGTTCGCCACGCTCGCCGTCGGCTTCTTCTTCCGCCCGCTCGGCGGCTACCTCGCCGGGCACTACGGCGACCGCCTCGGCCGCAAGAAGGTCCTGCTGTGGTCGCTGGTGATCATGGGGATCGGCACTGTCCTCATCGGAGCGCTGCCCACCTACGACCAGACGGGCATCCTCGCCCCGATCCTGTTGATCCTGCTGCGCATCCTGCAGGGCATCGGGTTCGGCGCGGAGTGGGGCGGCGCCGTGCTCATGGCGGTGGAGCACTCCCCCGAGCGCAAACGCGGGTTCTACGGCTCCGTGCCCCAGATCGGCATCCCGGCGGGCCTGCTGCTGGCCAACGGCGCGTTCCTGCTGTCGGAGGCGCTGTTCGACGGTGACTGGGCCTGGCGCATGCCGTTCCTGTTCTCGATCGTCATGATCGGGGCCGGCATGTTCATCCGCATGCGGATCTCGGAGTCGCCCGAGTTCACCGACATGAAGGAGCGCAACGAGATCCGCAAGGCTCCCGCGCTCGACGTGATCCGCCGCGACTGGCGGATCATCCTCCGCATCATGACGCTGCGGCTCGCCGAGACCGGCGGCTACTACGTGACCACCAGCTTCCTGCTGTCCTATGTGGTGCTCGCGTCGCTCACCGACAAGGAGAGCGTGCTGATCGGCACCATGGTCGGCTCGGCGCTCGGACTCGGCAGCCACCTGCTCTTCGGCGCGCTGTCCGACCGGATCGGCCGCAAACCGGTGTTCTACCTGGGTTCGGTCTTCACCATCGCGTTCGGCATCCCGATGTTCCTCATGGTCAACACCGGGGCGCTGATCATGGTGATCGTCGCCGTCGCGCTCGGCCTGCTGCTCTCGCACGACCCGATCTTCGCCGTCGAGTCGTCGTGGTTCTCCGAGCAGTTCCCCCGCGACGTGCGCTCGTCCGGGATCTCGCTCGGCTACAACGGAGCCTCGATGGTCGCCGGCCTGCTGCCGTTCCTGGCCACCGCGCTGTACGGCTGGATCGGCTGGATGGGCCCCGCCCTGCTGTTCGTCCTGCTCGGCGTCGTCTCCACCGCCGCGGCCGCCGTGACCCCGGAGACCGCCCCGGTCAAGACACAGGCCACACCGCCGCGGCCCCGCACGCCCGCCGCGGCCACCCGCTGAAAGGAAGTCCCGACACGATGACCACCACCAGGGCCGACCGGGTTCACGCGGCCGCGTACCGGATGCGCCACCACATCCTCGACATGGGCGAGGTGCAGGGCCAGGGCTACGTCGGGCAGGCGCTCGGGGTCGCCGACCTGCTCGCCGTGACCCACACCGACCAGTTGCGCCACCGCGCCGAGGACCCGGAGTGGGCCGGCCGCGACCGGTTCCTGCTCTCCACCGGCCACTACGCGATCGCCCTCTACGCCGCACTCGCCGAGGCCGGCACCCTGCCGGTGTCCGAACTGGAGACCTACGGCTCCGACGGTTCCCGGCTGCCGATGTCGGGCATGGCGTCCTACACGCCCGGCATGGAGATCTCCGGCGGCTCACTCGGCCACGGGCTCACCGTCGCCGTCGGCATGGCGCTCGGCCTGCGGTTCCAGGGCACGCGGCAGCGGATCTTCAACTTCCTCTCCGACGGCGAGCTCGACGAGGGCTCCACGTGGGAGGCCGCGATGGGCGCCGCCCACCACCAGCTGGGCCTGCTCACCGCCTTGGTCGACATGAACGCGCTACAGGCCGACGGCCCGACCGCGGGCGTGCTCGGCATCGAACCCGCCGAGCAGAAGTGGGAGGCCGCGGGCTGGTTCACGCAGCGCGTCGACGGCAACGACGTGGACTCGCTACTGGCCGCCTTCGACGCCGCGGCCGAACGCGCACAGCCCGTGGGACAGCCGTCGGTGATCCTCTGCGACACCCGCATCGGCCGGGGCGTGCCGCTACTGGAGACCCGGGAGAAGGCCCACTTCATGCGCATCGACGAACACGAGTGGCAGCTGTGCCGCGACCAGCTGACCCACGGCCACGAAGGAGCGCGCGCACAGTGACTTCCTCGACTTCCTCGACTTCCTCGACGTCCAAGACTTCCACGAAGCGCCTCACCACCTCGGCGATGATCGCCTCGTTCGCCGACCCCGGTCAGCGCACCGCGTCCGCGCCGTTCGGGCACGCGCTCGCCGCCCTCGCCGAGAGCGACGAGCGGGTCGTCGGGCTCACCGCCGACCTCGGCAAATACACCGACATGCACGTCTTCGCCCAGGCCCACCCCGAGCGGTTCTTCCAGCTGGGCATGGCGGAGCAGCTGCTGTTCGGCGCGGCGGCGGGCATGGCGGAGGTCGGGCTGGTGCCCTTCGCCTCCACCTACAGCGTGTTCGCCGCGCGGCGCGCGTACGACTTCCTGTGCCTCGACATCGCCGAGCCGAACCTCAACGTCAACATCGTCGGCGGCCTGCCAGGGCTCACCACCGGCTACGGACCCAGCCACCAGGCCACGGAGGACGTCGCGATCTTCCGCGGCATGCCGAAGCTGACCATCGTCGACCCGTGCGACTCGGTCGACATCGAGCAGGCCGTGCCGCAGCTCGCCGCAGCCGAGGGGCCGACCTACCTGCGGCTGCTGCGCGGCAAGGTGCCCACGGTGCTCGACGAGTACGACTACACGTTCCGGCTCGGCAAGGCCTCGGTGCTGCGCGGCGGCAACGACGTCGTGTTCGTCTCCAGTGGACTGATGACGATGCGCGCACTGCAGGCCGCCGACGAGCTCGCCCAGCACAACGTCGACGTCTCCGTGGTGCACACACCCACGATCAAGCCGTTCGACGCCGAGACCGTGCTGGCCGAGGTGGACAGCGACCGGCTCGTGGTGACGCTCGAGAACCACACCGTGGTCGGCGGCCTGTTCGAAACGCTGGCCTCGGCCGTGGTCTCGCGCGGGCTCGGCACGCGCGTCGTGCCCATCGCGCTGCCGGACGAGTTCCTCGACGCGGGCGCGTTGCCGACGTTGCACGAGCGCTACGGCCTGGCGACGTCGACGATCGTGGACAAGGTTCTCGGCGAGCTGGGCTAGCGGGACGCGACCTCGCCGCGCCCCGCCTCGCTCAGGCGAGCAGGCCGCGCGCGGCGAGGTTGCGCATGAGCTCGGTGACCCCGTAGCTCCACGGCGCGCACTGCTCGCTGAAACCGATCTCGTGGGTCAACGTGCCCAGCCCCGGCGCGGAGATGCGCACGACGTCGCCCTCCTTGTGCGTGAAGCCGCCGCCGGGCACACCGCGGTCGGCCACCGGCGCGAACATCGTGCCGAGCATCAGCACCACCCCGTCCGGGTACTGGTGGTGCGGGCCGATCAGCTGCTCCACCAGATCGGCCGGGTCCCTGCTGATCTCGCTGTGCGCCGACGAGCCGGACAGCATGAAGCCGTCCTCGCCCCGCACCTCCAGCGTCACCGTGGTGGAGCGGACGTCGTCGAGGCCGAACGTGGCGTCGAAGAGCCGCACGAACGGCCCGAGCACGCACGAGGCGTTGTTGTCCTTGGCCTTCGGCAGCAACAGCGCCGAGCGGCCCTCGTAGTCGCGCAGGTTGATGTCGTTACCCAGCGTCGCGCCCACGATGCGGCCCGTGGAGCTGACGAGCAGCGCGATCTCGGGCTCCGGGTTGTTCCACTCCGACGTGCGCAGCACACCCGCGCTGCTGCCGGTGCCGAGCGAGGACAGCGGCAGGGCCTTGGTGAAGATCTCGGCGTCCGGCCCGATCCCCACCTCCAGGTACTGGCTCCACTCGCCGCGCTCGACCAGCAGCTTCTTCAGGTCCGCCGCCTCGGGCGAACCGGGGCGCAGCCGCGTGAAGTCGGTGCCCACCAGCTCGCCGATCTCACGCCGGATCTCGGCGGCGGCGCCCGCGTTGCCCAGCGCGCGTTCCTCGATGAGGCGCTCCAGCATCGACACCACGAACGTCACCCCGGCGGCCTTCACCGGCTGCAGGTCCACCGGCGCGAGCAGGCGCGGCACGGCGGGGTCCTCCGGCCGCGACACCGTGTTGGCCAGCAGCTCCTCGACCGTGCCGAGCACAGCACCGTCGGTCTCCGCGAGCGCACGCGCGGGATCCTCGTGCTCGGCGAGGTCGGACACGGTGGCGAAGCGACCCGACACGTCCACGACTCCGCCGTCGCGCACGGCGACCGGCGACGGCCCGCGAGCCTCGGGGTTCCACGCCCTGCCGAGAAGCGTTCCGGCCACACCGTCATCGGGCAGCGTGGTCTCGGTGGTGATCGCGTGTGGCGGGAGGGCCATGACACCTGCTTCCGGGTCGACTGTCGAGTTGTCCGGATCAGAGCATGTCGGGCCCGTACGCCGAGATCAAGGCCGTCCCGCTCAGTGATCCAGCGCGGCGAGCTTCACCTCGAGAATCCGCCGCAGGTACTCGCGGTTGGCGGCGGCCACCGACAGCCCGTCGCCACCGTAGTGCTCGACGCACAGCGGGCCGGTGAACCCGCACGCGAGCGCGATCTCGACCGCCCTGCGGTAGCTGATCATGCCCTGCTCCATCGGTGCGGGGACCGCGAAGTAGGCCCCAGTGGCCGGGTCGAAGTCGCGGGCGTAGTTCTTGACGTGCCAGTAGTTCGCGTGTGGCAGCGTGCGCAGCAGCAGCTGCTCCCAGTCCTCGATCGGCCGGTGCAGCCGCACGAGGTTGCCGATGTCGGGGTTGAGGCCCACGGTGGGCAGGTCGATGTCGCGGCACAGCGCCACCGCGCTGTCGGCCGTGCCGAGGTAGGTGTCCTCGTACATCTCCAGCGAGATCTCGATCCCCGCGGCCGCGGCGTGCTCGCCGATGTGCCGCAGGGACTCCACGGCCTTGGCCCACGTGCGCTCGTCGCCGACGGGGTCCACCGGACCCGGCTCGGTCCAGAACCACAGTGCGGCGCGCTGGGCGGGGGTCAGCGGGCGGTGCAGTCCCACCGACACCACACCGATCCCGAGCCGCGCCGCCGCGTCGACGGTGCGCAGGGTGTAGGCGAGGTTCTCCTCGGCGACGCGCTCATCGGGGTCGATCACGCTGCGCCGGGTCACCGAGATGGCGCTGACGCCGAGTGCCGCGTCCTCCAGCACCGACGCGAGCGTGGTGAGCCCGCTGGTGTCGAGGTCACCGGGCCGCAGCCAGGTGTCGGTGAGGTCGACGTGGTCGAACCCCGCGGCCGCCACCTCCCGCAGCACCGAGGACCAGGCGCGCGCGCCCGCCTCCTGCACCACGACCCCGTCCGGGGTCACGGCCGGGAACTGCAGCAGCGCGGCGCCGATCGGCCACTCCCGCGCCGAGGGAAAGCGAGCAGCGGCTGCCAGCGCCTGTCCGGGCTCCACCAGGTTGGTCATCGTCGACTCCGAAACGTCGGTACGGGAACTCCCATATCCTATAGGATTTATCGTGGTCTCAACAAGATCAGCAGCGAGTCGCTCGGGCAAGCCCGGTACTCCGCTGGGATATCCTCACGCCGAAGCCCCCGCCAGGAGATGAGCGCCAGTGACGACCAAGCCGAAGGCCCGCACGACGACGGGATCCGTCGACCGGCGGGCGTTGCGCGACGGCGTCTACGACGCGGTGCTCGAGATGCTGCTCGACGGCACGACACCGCCGGGCAGCTCGCTGGGCATCGACTCGCTCGCCCGCGAGCTCGGGGTCTCCCCCACGCCGGTGCGCGAGGCGCTGGTGCAGATGGAGCACACCGGACTGGTCTCGCGCACGGCGCTCAAGGGCTACAAGGTCGCGCCGCCACTGGGGCCGGAGCAGATGACCGAGCTGCTCGACGCGCGCACGATGCTGGAGCTCTCCGCGGTGGAACGTGCGGCGCCCCACACCGAAACCCTGCTGCCGGACCTCAAGATCGCGCACGCGGAGCACGTGCTCAGCGCCCACCGCGTGCGCAGGCGGCAGCAGCAGCACGGGCAGGCCCCCAAGGGCTACGCGGACCTGCGCGAGTACTTCAACGCCGACTGGGAGTTCCACCTGGTGATCATCCGGGCGGCCCGCAACCGGTTCCTGCTGCAGATGGCCGAGTCGCTTAGCGCCCACGTGCACCGGCTGCGACAGAGCGCCGACCTGGGTGTCTACGACCTCGACCAGGCCGTCGCCGAGCACGCCGAGATCATCGCGGCGTTCGAGTCCCGCGACGAGCTCGCCCCGGTGGAGGCCATGCGCGCCCACCTGGCCGGCGTCGCGGAGCGCTCGGTCGAGCAGGCCTGACCTCCGCCTCTGGCCGGAATCCGATCTTGCCTTCCCCTGGCCGATGTCCTACCGTCACCCTGCATATCAAATAGGATCTTGGATATCCACTGATCAGGGCTGCTCTGCCCTGCAGGAAGGCTGACGATGAAGTCACCACTGCGCACCTCGTGCTGCCTCGCACTGGTCGCCGTGCTGCTGTCGTCCTGCTCGGTGCTCTCGGTGAAGCCACCGGTGCCACCGGACTGGACGCCCCGCGGCTCGGTGCCCGTGATGGTCGCGATGGCCCCCGGCGGCGGCAGCGACCGCTCCGCCCGCGTCATCGCCCAGACCCTCAACGAGCTCGACCTCGGATTCGACGCCAACGTCGAGAACAAGGACGGCGGCTCCGGCGCCGTCGGCTGGGCCACGTTCATGTCCGAGGAGGGCAACGGCAACACGCTGCTGATCGCCGAGACCGCGCTCAACACGCTTCCCCTCGTGTACGAGGACGTGCCGTTCACCTACAAGAGCTTCACGCCGCTGGTCATGTTCGCGAAGGACTCGCGGATGGTGGTGGCACGCAAGGACGCTCCGTACAACACGTGCCCCGAGCTGGTCGAGGCCAGCGCCGACCACCGCGTGATCGCGGGCTCCAGCGGCCGCACCGGCGCCGACGCGCTCGTGACCGGCGAGCTCGAGAAGGCGGGCGGGACGTTCGACATCGTGCCCTACGGCTCCACCGGCGAGGTGCTCACCGGCCTGCTCGGCGGCCAGATCGAGGTGGCGCCCGCGAGCGCGGCCTCGGCGAAGCCGTACCTGGAGAGCGGTGACTTCAAGGCGCTCTGCACGCTCAGCGAGGACCGCTACGAGGACCCGGTGCTGGCCGACGTGCCCACCGCGATCGAGCAGGGCATGGACGCCACGGTGGTCATGTGGCGCGGCGTGTTCGGCGCGGGCGACATCGCCGACGTCCAGCGGCGGTACTGGATCGACAAGATCGAAGAGGGCATGCGGTCGCAGACCTACCGCGACTACCTCGAGGCCGACATGCTCATCCCCGCGAACCTCAGCGGCGAGGAGTTCGCCTCCTACCTGGACGACTACGACGCCCGGATGCGGGAGGTCTTCTGATGAGCTCCCCCGTCCCCGCCGTCCCGCGCCGTCCCGTCACGCTCGCCTACGGGGTCATCGCCGCGCTCGGCGCCGCGTTCTGCGTCGGTTCGTTCGCCTACGACTGGTCCAATGAGGACGGCAGCATTGGCTCGGCCGTGCTGCCCAGGGTCACCGGCCTGCTGCTGCTCCTCGTCGGGCTCTGGCTCGTGCGCCAGGAGCTCCGCGGCGGGTCCGTTCGCGAAGGCGACGGCCTCGTCGTCGCCGACGAGGACCACTCGCCCGACGAGGCGAGGCACATCCGGCGCAAGCTCGTCACGGTGGTGGCCACGATGGTGGTGACCGCGCTGGTGATCCCGATTCTCGGGCTGCTGCTCTCGCTGACGTTGATGACGTTGTTCCTCACCGCCGTCGTGGAGAAGCAGAGCCTGCTTCGCTCGTTGCTCGTGTCGGCCATGACCTTCGGCGTCTCGTACCTGATCTTCGTGGCGCTGCTGCGCATTCCCCTGCCGCTCGGTCTGCTCGACCCCGCCGTCTGGAGCGTGCTGTGATCGAGAACCTGCAGATCGGCTTCGAGGCGGCGCTCTCGGCCGAGAACGTGCTGTGGTGCTTCGTCGGCGTGCTGCTCGGCACGATCATCGGCATCCTGCCCGGGCTGGGCTCGGCCACGGGTGTCGCGATCCTGATCCCGGTGACGCTGACGTTCTCGCCGCTCACGGCACTGATCATGCTCGCCGGCATCTATCACGGCGCGCAGTTCGGTGCGACGATCACGGCGATCCTCATCGCCACGCCCGGCGAGGCGTCGTCGGTGATCAGCACCCTCGACGGCTACCAGATGGCCCGCAAGGGCCGAGCCGGGCCCGCGCTGGCGATCTCGGCGCTCGGCGCGTTCGTGTCGGCGATGGTCTCGCTGGTCGCGTTGATGGCCGTGGCACCGTTCTTCGCGCATCTGGCACTGGACTTCGGGCCACCCGAGATGCTGGCGATCATGATCCTCGGCCTGTGCACGATCGTCGTGTTCTCCGGCCGGAATCTCCCGCTCGGCCTCGCGATGGGCCTGATCGGCGTACTCATCGCGTGCATCGGTGTCGACGTCGGCAGCGGCACGGCCCGCTACACGTTCGGCTCCGTGGAGCTCTTCGGCGGGGTGCCGTTCGTGGAGGTGATGATCGGCCTGTTCGCCATCGGCGAGCTACTGAACCAGCTCCACCTCGGCATGGCCGCCCCGATCAAGGCGCGGTTCCGCGACCTGCTGCTGACCAAGCAGGACCTCAAGCGCGCCACGGCGCCCACCGCGCGGGGCACGGTGATCGGCTTTCTGCTGGGCTGCCTGCCCGGCGCGGGTACCACGCTCGCGTCATTCATGGCCTACGGCGCGGAGAAGACCTTCTCGCGCAACCGCAAGAAGCTCGGCACCGGCGCGATCGAGGGCGTGGTGGCGCCCGACGCGGCCACCAACGCCGCGTCCAACGCCAACTTCATCCCCACGCTCGCGCTCGGTGTGCCCGGCGGGGCGACGACGGCGGTGCTGCTCGGCGCGTTCCTCGTCTACGGCATCCAGCCGGGGCCGCTGCTGTTCGAGAACCAGCCGGAGCTCGTGTGGGGCCTGCTGGTGTCGTTCTTCATCGGCAACGTGCTGCTGCTCGTGCTGAACCTGCCGCTGGCACCGGTCTTCGCGCAGCTGCTGCGCATCCGCTACGCCTTCATGTACCCGCTCATCATCGTCACGAGCCTGCTGGGCGCGTACTCGGTGAAGAACAGCATGTTCAGCGTCTGGGTCGTGATCATCTTCGGGCTCGTCGGCTACGCCATGAAGCGCCTGAACTTCCCGATGGCGCCACTGGTGCTGGGCCTGGTGATCGGGCCGCTGTTCGAGAAGGCGCTCGTGCAGACGTCGGTGCTGGCGGGCGACGACGGGTTCGCGGTGCTCGCCACCCCCGCCACGTTGACCATCCTCGTCCTCGCCGCGACGCTCGTCACGAGCCCACTGTGGCGCGGGCGCCTGCGCCGCCGCACCCCGAACGCCCCGGAGCAGGGGAAAGCCAAGGACCACGCCGAGAAAGGGAGCCATGAGTAACTCCGTCACCCGACCCCGCATCGCGGTCACGCTCGGAGATCCCGCGGGTGTCGGCGGTGAGCTGGTCGCCAAGCTGCTGTCCGACCCGCAGACCGCCGCCCGCGCCGACCTCGTACTGATCTCCGACGAGGCCGAACTGGCCGTCGCGGGCGCCGACGCGGGCGTGCCCATCGACTACGCCGCCGCCGGCGCGGACTCCGACGGCAGGCCGCGCCTGCACCACACGTGCGCGCGCAGGCCCGGCGAGTTCGAACGCCGGGTCGCCACCGAGGCGGGCGGGCGCTGGGCGCTGGACAACCTCGAGATCGCACTCGGCCTGGCCAAGGCGGGCGAGGTGGACGCCATCCTGTTCGCTCCGCTGAACAAGACGTCGCTGCACCTGGCCGGGATGCAGGAGCAGGACGAGCTGCGCTGGTTCGAGGACTACCTCGAGGAGACCGGGTTCACCTCCGAGCTCAACGTCCTGCCCGGCCTGTGGACGGCACGCGTCACGTCGCACGTTTCCATCGCGCGCGTCGACGAGGGCATCACGCGCGACAACGTCACGGCCGCGGCGCACCTGCTGCATCGCGTGCTGCACGAGTCGGACATCGCCGCGCCACGGATCGGCGTGTGCGCGCTGAACCCGCACGCGGGCGAGAACGGCAGCTTCGGCAGGCACGAGCTCGACATCATCGGCCCCGCTGTGGCGGACCTGCGGGCCGAGGGCCTCGACGTGTCGGGCCCGTTCCCGTCGGACACGATCTTCCTGCGCCGGGAGGAGTTCGACGGGATCCTGACGATGTATCACGACCAGGGCCAGATCGCGATGAAGCTGCTCGGCTTCGACGGCGGCGTCACGGTGGCCGGTGGCCTGCGCATCCCGATCTGCACGCCCGCGCACGGCACCGCGTTCGACGTCGTGGGCAAGGGCGTGGCCAACACCGGCTCCATCCGCAACGCCTTCGATCTCGCGGTGCGCATCGCGGGCAAGCGAGCTCTCGCCGCGTCGTCGTAGTCGTAGCTCAGGTGGCCCGGCGCGCCCGCGCCGGGCCACCGCAGCGGCGGTAGCATCCGGACGAGTGAGCTCTGGTGTCGCGGAGGTCGTCGCACTCGCGGCCCTGCTGGCAGTGCTGGTCTTCGCGGTGGTGCGGCCCCTGCGGGTCTCGGAGTCCGTCGTGGCGATACCCGCTGCCGGGCTCGTGCTCGCCGTCGGAGCGATCTCCGTGCCCGACGCGCTGAACGAGCTCGGCCGGCTGGCACCGGTGGTGGGTTTCCTCGCCGCGGTGCTGGTGCTGGGCAGGCTCTGTGAGGACGCGGGCCTGTTCCGCGCGGCGGGGTCCTGGCTCGCCCGTGCCGGAGCGGGACGGCCCCAGGTTCTGCTGCTGGGCGTGTTCGGCATCGCCACGGCGACCACCGCGCTGCTCAGCCTCGACGCGACGGTCGTGCTGCTGACGCCGGCCGTGCTCGCGATGGCCCGCAGGCTGCGGGTGCCCGCCTCGCCCCACACGCACGCGTGCGCGCACCTGGCCAACTCGGCGTCGCTGCTGCTCCCCGTGTCGAACCTGACCAACCTGCTCGCGCTGTCGGCGTCCGGGGTGTCGTTCCTGCGGTTCACGGCGCTGATGGCGCTGCCGACGGTGCTGGTGGTGGCCGCCGAGTACGTACTGCTGCGGCGGTTCTTCGCTCGCGACCTCGCCGTCGCGCCCACCCCGGCGCCCGAGGACCACGAGCCGCGGGTGCCCACGTTCGTGCTCGTGGTGCTCGCCGGCACCCTCGCGGGTTTCGCGGGCACGTCGCTGCTCGGCTGGAGCCCCGCGTGGGCGGCACTGGCCGGGGTCGTGGTGCTCGGAGTGCGGTCCCTGCGGCTGCGGCAGAGCACTGTGTCCGGGCTCGCGCGCTCGGTGGGCGTGCCGTTCCTCGTGTTCGTGCTGGCCCTGGGCGTGATCGTGCGCGCCGTCGTGGACAACGGCCTCGGCGAGGCGGCCGGCACCCTGCTGCCGGACGGGACGTCGCTGCCCGCGCTGCTGGGACTGGCGGTGGTGGCGGCGGTGCTGGCCAACCTGGTCAACAACCTGCCCGCGGTGCTCATGCTGCTGCCGCTCGTCGCCTCGGGCGGCACCGGAGCCGTGCTGGCCGTGCTGGTCGGCGTGAACATCGGCCCGAACCTGACCTACGTCGGTTCGCTGGCGACCCTGCTGTGGCGGCGGGTGCTGCACGAACACGACGTTCCGCCCCGGCTCCGCACGTTCAGCGTGCTGGGAGCGCTGACGGTGCCGGTGACGCTGGTGCTGGCCGTGGTGGGGCTGTGGGCGTCCCTGCGCGTGATCGGGTAGCGGCGTCCGCTGTGTCCATTGTGGACACCGGTCAGTGCTTGAGGCCGACCCCGGCGAGCAGGCCGGTCCTGGCCGGATCGCCGTTCACGACGCCGTCGGGGCGCCACTGGTCCAGCCACACCACGCCGGGCTCCACGATCTCGAAGTCGCCGAATAGTGCGGTGACCTCGGCGTTGCTGCGCAGCGCGCCCTTGTGGGTGGCCTGCTTGTTGTAGTTCTCGCGGACCTTCCGGAACGAGTCCTCCTTGTCGGAGGCGGCGGCGTCGACGCTGCCGTGCGAGAGGACCAGCATGCTGCCGGGGGCGAGCTTGTCGCGGTAGAAGGCCAACGGGCGTTCGGGGTGCTGCTCGTCGGGCATGAAGTGCAGCAACGCCACGGCCAGCAGGCAGACCGGCTGCGACGGGTCGATCAGGTCCTCGTCGAGGATGGCGCGCCACAGGTCGGGGCCGTCGAAGTAGTCGGCCGCGATGGCGCGGTGGCGCTCGGGGTCGGCGGTGTCCTCGAGCAGGATCTGCGCGTGCGCGTGCGCGATGGGCTCGTTGTCGATGTAGACGACCCGCGTCTCCTCCGGCGCGGCCTCGTCGGCGACCTCGTGCACGTTGCCCTGTGTCGGCAGACCGCTGCCGATGTCGACGAACTGCCGGATGCCCAGGTCGATCGCGTAGCGCACCGCCCTGCCCAGGAACCGCCGGTTGGCCCGCGCCGACTCCCGGATCCCGGGGGCGAGGCTGAGCTGCTGCTCGGCGAACTCCCTGTCCACGGCGTAGTTCGTGGTCCCGCCGAGCAGGTAGTCGTAGATCCGGCCCGCGCTGGGGCGCTCCAGGTCAGGTGGGGGCGTGGCGTTCGGCACGCCCCCACCCTACCCACGGCCCCCAATCGCGAGTCCCCCGCTCCAGCCCGCGAGTCCCCCGCTCCAGCACGCGAGTCCCCCGCTCCAGCACGCGAGTTCCCCGCGCGGGAGCACGAGTTGCCCGTACCGGTTCGCCCCCCGTGGCGCTCTGATTGTCGAAACGGCGGCGATCCAGGATCACCGAGGGCCGTGGCGGACACGGCAGGTTGGCGGGCTCGGCTCGCCCCAGCACGCGGACCCACAGCTCGCAGGCGCGCAGCGCGTACCCCTCCGAACGCACGACTCGCGGTCCCGGGTGCACGACTCGCGAGCGTGAGCGGGAACTCGCGCACCCGAGCGCACCACTCGCGCGCCTGAGCGGGGGACTCGCGCGCCTGAGCGCGGGACTCGCCAACCGGAGCGCACCACTCGCGCACCCGAGCGCACCGCTCAGGCGCCCGAGCGGGGAACTCGCGCGCCCGGGCGGGGGACTCGCGCGCCCGAGCGGGGGACTCGCGGGTTAGGGGGTGAGGATGGCTCGGCCTCGGATTTTGCCCGCTTCCAGGTCGTCCAGGGCGTCCTGGAAGCGGGTGAGCGGGTACTTCACCGTGTGCAGGCGCACGCGGCCCTGCGCCGCGAGCACCATGAGCTCGCACAGATCGGTGTACGAGCCCACCAGGTTGCCGATGAAGTTGATCTCCGCGGAGATCACGTCGATGGTCGGCACGTTGATGTTCTCGCCGTAACCGACGACGTGGTAGTCGCCCGCCCTGCGCAGCATCGCCACGCCGTCGGCGGTCGCGCCGCCCTCGCCGACGAAGTCCAGCACCACCTCGGCGCCCTCCCCGCCGGTGAGACCGAGCACCTCGTCGATGTGGCCGCCGTCGGCCACGACACCGTGGTCGGCTCCGATCGACACGGCGAGCTTCACCGCGTCGGCGTTGCGGTCCACCACGACGAGCTCCGCCGCCGTGAGTGCCTTCAGCACCTGGATGCCGATGTGGCCGAGCCCGCCCGCGCCGATCACGACGCACCGGTCCCCCGGCCGCAGCCTGCGGGCCGCCTTCGCCGCCGCGTGGTAGGCCGTGAGCCCGGCGTCGGCCAGCGCGGCGACGTCGGCGGGCTCGAGTGAGTCGTCGATGCGCACCACGCTGCGCGCCGAGGTCCGCAGGTACTCCGCGTAGCCGCCGTGGGTGTCGATGCCCGGGAAGTCGGACTGTGCACAGTGGACGTCATCACCGGCGCGGCAGGCCCGGCACAGGCCGCACGTGACGAGCGGGTGCACGATCACCTTGTCCCCCTCGGCCACGTTGGTGACCGCACTGCCGACGGCGTGCACCCAGCCCGCGTTCTCGTGCCCGATCGTGTAGGGCAGCGTCACGCCCGACTTCTCCGCCCACTGCCCCTCGAGGATGTGGATGTCGGTGCGGCAGACGCCCGCACCGCCGATCTTGACGATCACGTCGTGCGGGCCGCTCACCTCGGGGGCGGGCACGTCGGCCAGCTCGAGGTTCCTGCCGTAGCCGACGACCTGTACTGCCTTCATGATGCGTTCGTCCTCACTGTGCGGGAGACGTGCTCCGGCGACTGGTCCGCGCCGGAGTCGGGGTATCGGGTGCGGAGCAGCCCGCGGCAGAAGTGCGCGTTGCCATCGATGGAGATGCGGATCGAGCGCGCGAACCGCAGGCGCAGCGGCACTTCCTCGCGCGGGTAGGGCCTGCCCGCGTCGTCGACCAGCACCGGCTCGCCGGGCCCGGTGCGCAGCCCGAGCGCGCCGCGCCGCCGCAGCAGCCCCTCGGTCTGCGCTCCCTCCGGCAGGTCGGCGAGGGTGACGTCGTGCAGGTCCGTCTCGGACAACTCCGGGTCGGCCCGCAGCAGCCGCGTCAGCGCGCGTTCCATCGCCGCGGTGTGGGCCTTGCGGCGGAAGGTCAGCCGCAGTTCGTCGAGGTCCTGGCCGGCCTCGGCTCCGAACGTGCCGCGGTAGCCCGCGTCGTCGGCGAGCCCGCGGTTGATCAGTTCGGAGTCGTGGTGGTCGTCGAGCAGCACTGCGACCTCGTCCGCACCGGGCAAAGCGGCGAGGGCGTCCTTGGCGTCGGACGCCATCAGGTATGCGAAGTTCGGCGCGCAGAACGACGTCGGCAGTCGCAGGTGGACGGTCACGCGGGTGCCGTCGATCTCCAGCGACCGGACGAACCCGAGGTCGGTGATGGGCTCGTCGAGCTCGGGGTCGACCACGGTGTGCAGGGCGGCTCGGGCCTGGTCGTGGGTGAGCATCACGCCACCGCCACGGCCTGCGGCTCCTCCCGGGGCAGCCGCAGCTCGTCGGGGACGTCGAGGTCGTACATCGCGGCGGCATTGAGCCCCAGGATCTTCTTCTTCTGCGCCACGGTGAGCGGCGCGTACTCGGTCATGTCCTCGGGGATCTGGAAGTCCACGAACATCTCGACCAGCCAGCGCGGTGTCCACAGCGCGTAGTCGCTCGAGAACTGGATGCGGTCCTCGTCGAGCCAGTACAGCAATTCGCCGATGATCTGCGCGAAGTAGCGCGGCCGCGTGTGCATGAACGGGATGGCCACCGCCAGTCCCGCGTGCACGTTCGGCTCCTGCGTGGCGATCCAGCAGAAGTCCTCCAGCCGCGGCAGGCCGCAGTGCTCGACCACGAAGTTCAGGTCGGTGAAGTCGGTGGCGGCCTTATCGACGTCGGCGACGTCGAACGCGTCGCGGTCGAGCGGCCGGATCGTCGGTCCCTTGTGGATGTGGATGTTGCGGATGCCGAGTTCCTGGCACGCCTCGAAGTAGCGGTAGGTCCACGGGTCGTCGAGCTTGTAGCCGCGCGAGTCGCCACGCCATTCGGCGGTGTAGAGCTTGACGCCCTTGAGCCCGAACCTCTCGGCGTCACGGCGCAGCTGGTCGAGTCCGGCCTGTTCGAGGCGCGGGTCGAAGCAGTGGTTGTACGTGAGCTTGTCCGGGTGCTCGCTCGCGAGCGCGAACGCCTCCTCGGTCTGCCCGAAACCGTTGCGGTAGAAGGCTCCGAGGTGCGCGGGCTGGAAGATGGCGTGGTCCACGTACCCGTCGGTGAAGAGGTCCTTCAGCAGGCGTTCGCCGCCCTGGTACAGGTACTCCTCGTAGGTCCACCGCTCGGATTCGGGGCTCAGGTTGCGGTGGTAGTCGTAGAAGCAGTCGATGAACTGCTTGCCGTGGATGTTGAGCTGGTTCTCCGGCCGCGCGTCCCACAGGGCTACGTGCGCGTCCACGATGTAGTAGTTCTCGCCATCCTTGCTGTACATGTGATCCTCCACGTCCGTGGCAGCCTTGACACGTTCTGCGGCGACGCTAGGCATCCGGGCACCTGGTCGGGACCAGGAAGTTGTCTCACTTTGAGACAGCGCGCACCATGGAAGCGGTGTGCGCGGCCGGTAGCGTCACCGTGGTCGCAACGTCGCGCCCGGGGAGGTCGAGGTGGAGAAGTCGGTCACAGCGGCGCCGCGGCTGCGCGCGTCCTGGCTGCGCAGTGAGCGCTACGGCGTGACCGAGGACGAGATGCGCCCGGTCTTCACCGGCTCGGTCGACTCGGGTTCGCTGCTGTTCGAGTGCGGCAGCGAGGTGCTGCGGGGATTGCAGACGACGCTCGCCAACGAGCCGATCAGCCTCATGATCACCGACAGTGATGGACTGGTGCTGAGCAGGCTGTGCCACGACACCGACATCAACCGCTCGCTCGACCGCGTGCACCTGGCTCCGGGCTTCTACTTCGCCGAGCGCAACGCCGGCACGAACGGTCTCGGGCTCGCGCTCGCCGACCGCGCTCCGTCACTGGTGCGGGCGCAGGAGCACTTCTGCACGGGGTTGCGCGGCTACACGTGCGCCGCCGCGCCCGTGCTGGACCCGGTCACGGGCGGGCTCGCGGGCAGCGTGAACCTCACGACGTGGTCGGACTCGTCGTCGGAGCTGCTCCTGGCGCTGGCACAGGCCGCGGCGGGCAACACGGCCGCGCTCATGCTGGCGCGCAGTGCGGGCCACACGGCCAGGCCCGCGCCGAGGGGCGAGGTGTTCCGGGTCTACGCCGACCGGTTCGACGACGACGCAGCGCGGCGGCTCTCCCCCGGCTGGACCGCCGCGGTGTCGGAGGCGATCGACGCGCTCGGCCAGGGCCGCGTCGTCGCGGTGGTCGGCGAGCCCGGCGCAGGCAAGACGGCACTCGCCTCGCTGGCCCGGCGGGAGCTGCGGGCCCGGCAGCGGGTGCTCAGCGCCCGCTGTCCCGCCGCCGAGGACGTCGAGGCGTGGCTGGAGCTGTGGACTCCCGAGCTGGGCAAGGACAGCACGTGCGTGATCGTGTCCGGCGTCGGCGGCCTGCCCGCGTGGGCCGCGGGCGAACTGGCCAGGGTGTTCACCTCGGTGCGCCGCGGGCCGGGCGAGGGGCTGCAGCCGTTCGTGCTCACCGCGCAGAGCTACGACGCGCTGCCCGAGGCGCTGAGCCCGCTGGTCGACACCGTGGTGGAGGTGCCGCCGCTGCGCGCGCGGCCCGACGACATCCTCCCGCTGGCCGAGTGGTTCGCGCGGGCCGACCGCAGGCGCCCGGTGACGTTCACGCCCGCGGCCGTGCGGGCGTTGCGGGCCTACGACTGGCCGGAGAACGTGAAGCAGCTGCGCCGCGTCGTGCACGAGGCCGCGACGCGCGCCGAGGTGATCGACGTGCACCACCTGCCCGCCGAGGTCTTCACCGACGCACGCCGTCCGCTGAACAGGTTGCAGGCACTGGAACGCGACGAGATCGTGCGCTGCCTGACCGAACCGGGCACCACCGTCGCGAAGGCCGCGGCCCAGCTCGGCATGGGCAGGGCCACGGTGTACCGCAAGCTGGCCCAGTACGGCATCACCCTGCCCGGCCGCGGCTGAGCCGTCGCACCCGAGCCGCGCGGCACTGTCGGTGCCGGGGGCTAGTGTTGCGGCGAGAAGAGGCGCCGTGGTGGGAGGGTCGTCGCGTGGGCTCGCGGTGGACTGTGGAGCGGGTGCTGCGGCTCGCGCCCGACAGCGCCTCGGCCAAGGCCGCGCGCACGCTGGCCCGGCCGGCGACGTGGTCGGCGCTGGGCAGCACCGAGTCGCTGGTGTGGGGCAAGTGCCAGGGCAGCGCCAGGGAGCCGTACCAGGTGACGGTGGATCTCCACGAGCCCGCGTTCCGGTGCACGTGCCCGAGCCGCAAGTTCCCGTGCAAACACGGCCTCGCACTGCTGTTGCTGTGGGCCGCGAACGACGGGACGGTGACCGACCTCGACGAGGCGTCCGGTTTCGCCGCCGACTGGGCCCACGAACGCGCGGAGCGCGCCGCGAAAGCCGCGAGCCGCGCCGCCTCGACGCCCGATCCGGAGGCGGCGGCGAAGCGGCAGGCCGATCGCGAGAGCCTGATGAGCGCGGGTCTCGACGAGTTCGAACGCTGGCTGTTCGACCTGGTGCGCCAGGGGCTCGCCGGAGTACGCGCGCAGCCAGCGGGGTTCTGGGAGACCGCCGCGGCCCGGCTCGTCGATGCCCAGGTGCCGGGGCTCGCCGAGCGGGTCAGGGCGCTGGGCGCCGAGGTGCACGTCAGGACCGACTGGGCGGAGCACGTGCTCGGCAGGGTGGGGCGCTGGTTCCTGGCGGTGCGGGCGTGGCGGCGGCGAGCCTCGCTGTCGGCGGCCGAGCTGGGCGACCTGCGCGCGCTGCTCGGCTGGGCGCGGCGCTCCGACGAGGTGCTCGCGGGCGAGCGCGTGGCCGATCGCTGGTGGGTGCTCGGGCTGCGCCAGGACGAGGACGAACGGCTGCTGTCCCAGCGCACGTGGCTCTACGGAGAGCGAACCGGGCAGATGGTGGTGCTGCTCGACTTCGCCGCCGCGGGCGGGGCGCTGCGGGTGCCGCACGTGCTCGGTTCGGTGCTCGATGGCGAGCTCGCCCTCTACCCCGGCGCGGAGCCGCGACGCGCGCTGCTGGCCGGCGAGGTCACCACGGCCACGGGCGACGGCCTGCCGGTCGCCGACAGCGTCACCGCCGCGCTGGAGAGGTCAGCGAGCTGGCTGGCCGCGAACCCGTGGCTGGAGCGGATTCCCCTGGCGTTGCGCGCGGTGACGGTCGTACCGGACGAGGACGGCACCGTGCTGGTGGACAACGAGGGCCACGCGTTGCCGCTGGAGCGCGGCGCCGACGTGTGGCCGCTGCTGGCGCTGTCCGGCGGGCATCCGGTGGACCTGTTCGGCGAGTGGATCGACGAGCGTGTCCACCCGTGCAGCCTCGTCGCGGGCGGCAGGCTGGTGGCGGTGTGAGCGACTGGGACGGTCTGTTGGCCACGGCGCTCGTCGGCACGGGGCGCCGGGCGCCGCGCGACGACGTGCTGGCCGGGGTGGTCGAACCGGGCGCGTTGCCGGTGGAGGGTCCCGAGGCGGAGGTGCTGGCCTCGGCCGCCGTGCTGGCGGTCTACCGGCGAGCCGGGTGGGTGCCGCCCACGTGGCAGGGCGAGCGGCCCGCACCGGCGGGGCCCGACACCCGGCCGGAGTGCTCCGAGACGGCGGCGCAGCTACTGGAGCTGCTGCTCGAACGCGGCGTGCGGATGGACGGCGGCAACGCGGCACTCACCGAGCACTGGCTGCGCGCGTGTGTGGCGGCGGGCAGGCGCCCGCCCGCGCGGCTGCTGGTGAGCCTGTTGCAGACCGCGACCGTCGAGACCTCACTGCGCGAGGCCGCCCGCGACGCGGCGGGGCCGAGGGGCGCGTGGCTCGCCGTCCGCAACCGGCGCTGGTCCTGGGCGGCGGCCGTCGACGTCAACGGCACCGAAGGAGACGTCGGCGAGCGCTTCGCCACCGCGGCGCGTGCCGAGCGGCTGGCCCTGCTCACCGCGCTGCGCCGTACCGATCCCGCCGGGGCGAGGGAGCTGGTGGAGGGGACGTGGCCGAGCGAGCAGGCCGCCAGCCGCGCGGCGCTGCTCGACGCGCTCGGCACCGGCCTGTCCGATGCCGACGAGGACTTCCTGGAGTCGGCGCTGGCCGACCGGGCCGCGACCGTACGGGCCGCGGCGGCCGCGCTGCTGGACCGGCTCCCCCGCTCACGTCGCGCGCGGCGGATGGCGGCCAGGGTCGAGGCGCTCACCCGCCCCGACGGCGGTATCGCGCTGCCCGCCGAACCCGACGCCGGCGCCCGCGCCGACGGGATCACCGACCAGCGCGAGCCCGGACACGGGCTGCGGGCGTCGTGGCTGATCCAGTTGGTCGGCGCCGCGCCACTGCCGCCGGTGCGCGATCCGCGCGGTGAGCCCGGCGAGCTGGTCGCGGGCTGGACGAGGGCCGCGCTGCGCCAGCGCCACCACGACTGGCTGGCCACGCTCGCCGAGGCCACGCCCACGGCGGAGCTGCTCGGCGCGCTGCCGCCGGAGCGGGCCGCCGCGATCGTGGCCGTACAGCCGAGCGTGGACGCCCGGTTCGCCGGCCTGCTCGCCGCGTGTCCAGGGCCGTGGCCGGCCACGTTCTCCGCCGACGTCGTCGCGCGGCTGCGCGGGGTGCGCACCGACCGGCTGCTCACCCTGGCCTATCCGGCGCTGGCCGAGCGGCTCCATCCCGCCGCACTGCCGGACGTGGACGACTGGCTCGAGGCCACCGCGCGCGAGCAGCGCGCCCGCCGCCGTATGCTGCGCGGCCTCGCGCACGCACTGACCATCCGACGGACGATCGAGCAGGAGTTCTCATGACCGACGTGCCCTCGATCCTGCGGGCGCACGCCGAGGAGCAGCACGCCGAGGAACTGGCGGTGCTCGCCGGTACCGACGAGCGCCCACGCCCGCCGCACTGGCGGCTCTCGCCGTGGGCCGTGGCCACCTACGTCCTCGGCGGCGAGGCTCCCGACGGCACGCCGATCAGCCCGAAGTACCTGGGCGCGCGCAGGCTCGTGGAGGTCGCCATCGCGACGTTGGCCACGGACCGAGCGCTGCTGCTGCTCGGCGTTCCCGGCACCGCCAAGACGTGGCTCTCGGAACATCTGGCCGCCGCGATCTCGGGCGATTCGACCCAGCTGGTACAGGGCACGAGCGGCACCGCCGAGGAGTCCATCCGCTACGGGTGGAACTACGCGCGGCTGCTGGCCGAGGGGCCGTCCCGCAACGCGCTCGTGGCGAGCCCGGTGCTGCGCGCCATGGAACGCGGCGGCATCGCGCGGGTCGAGGAGCTCACCCGCATCCCGTCGGACGTGCAGGACGCGCTGATCACGGTGCTGAGCGAGAAGTCGCTGCCGATCCCCGAGCTCGACGACGAGGTGCAGGCTCGCGGCGGGTTCAACGTGATCGCCACGGCCAACGACCGCGACCGCGGCGTCAACGAGCTCTCGGCAGCGCTCAAGCGCCGGTTCAACGTCGTGGTGCTGCCGCTGCCCGCCGACGTCGAGTCGGAGGTCGAGATCGTGCGGCTGCGCGTCGGTCAGCTGGGCGAGACGCTGCGACTGCCCGCCGACGAGGAGTCGGTGGCCGAGATCCGCCGCGTGGTCACGGTGTTCCGCGAACTGCGCGACGGTGTCACCGCCGACGGGCGCACGAAGATCAAGTCACCGTCGGGCACGTTGAGCACGGCCGAGGCGATCTCGGTGATGACCAGCGGCATCGCGCTGGCCGCGCACTTCGGCGACGGCGTGGTGCGCGCCGACGACGTCGCCGCGGGACTGCACGGCGCGGTGGTGAAGGACCCGGTCGCCGACCGGCTCGTCTGGCAGGAGTACCTGGAGGCGGTGGTGCGCGAGCGCACGCCGTGGTCCGACCTGTACCGGGCGTGCCGCGAGCTGGTGTGAAGGGCGGCGCGCGCCCGGCACACGTGCTGGGCATCCGGCACCACGGCCCCGGTTCGGCGCGGGCGGTGCGCACGGCGCTGGACGACCTGTCACCGTCGGTGGTACTGATCGAGGGGCCGCCGGAACTGGACGCCGTCGCGCCGCTGGTGTCCTCGCCCGACCTTCGGCCGCCCGTGGCCGGGCTCGTGTATTCGGTGAACGACCCCGCGACGGCGGCGTTCTACCCGATGGCGGTGTTCTCGCCGGAGTGGGTGGCACTGCGCTGGGCCGCCGAGCACGGCAGCCGAGTGCGGTTCCTCGATCTGCCGGCGGCCACCGCGCTGGCGCTCGGTGAGCAGGAGGACGAGGCCGCGCGGCCCGACCCGATCGGCACGCTCGCGACGGCCGCCGGGTACGACGACGCGGAGCGCTGGTGGGAGGACGCGATCGAGCTGCGCTATCACGCTCTCGATGTCTTCGACGCCATCCTCGACGCGATGCGATCCCTGCGGGAGGGACAGGAGATCGACCTCGCCACCCGGCGCAGGGAGGCCGCGATGCGCCGCGTGCTGCGGCAGGAACTTCGCGCGCAGGACCCGGGTCCCGTCGCCGTGGTGTGCGGCGCCTGGCACGCGCCCGCGCTGGTGCCCGGTGACTTCCCGACCGTCGCGTCGGATACCGCTCTGCTCAAGGGACTGCGATCCACGAAGGTCGCCGCCACGTGGGTGCCGTGGACCTCGGGCAGGCTCGCGCGCGCCAGCGGGTACGGCGCCGGAGTGGACTCCCCCGGCTGGTACCACCACCTGTTCACCACCACCGACGACGTCGTGGGCCGCTGGCTAGTGCGCGTGGCCGGGTTGCTGCGCCGCGAACAGCACGACACGTCGTCGGCGGCCGTGATCGAGGCCGTGCGGCTGGCCGACGCGCTCGCGGCGCTGCGAGGCAGGCCGCGACCCGGGCTCGCCGAGGTGACGGAGTCGGCGCAGGCGGTGCTCACCGGCGGCTCACCGGTGCCGATGCGGCTCGTCGCGCGCGACCTGCTTGTCGGCGACGTGCTCGGTCACGTCCCCGACGACACTCCCATGGTGCCGCTGGCCCGCGACCTCGCGGCCACGCGGAAACGGCTGCGGCTCAAGCAGAGCGCGGCCGAGCAGACGCTCGACCTCGACCTGCGCACCGCGTCCCACCTCGAACGCAGCAAGCTGCTGCACCGGCTGCGACTGCTCGGGGTTCCGTGGGGCGAGCCCGCCGAGACCGGGCGCACCCGCGGCACGTTCCGGGAGGCGTGGACGCTGTTGTGGCGGCCGGAGCTCGACGTGGCGCTGATCGAGGCCAGCGGCTACGGATCCACCATCGCCTCGGCGGCGTCGGCGGTGCTCACCCAGCGCGCGGCCGAGGCCGACGTCGCGGCGCTCGCG
This sequence comes from Prauserella cavernicola, assembly GCF_016595675.1. Classification (GTDB taxonomy): domain Bacteria; phylum Actinomycetota; class Actinomycetes; order Mycobacteriales; family Pseudonocardiaceae; genus Prauserella_A; species Prauserella_A cavernicola. Next base: position 649,615 of record NZ_JAENJH010000001.1, read on the forward strand.
GAGCTGGTGGAGACCACGCTCGTCGCCGACCTGCCGGACGCGCTGGCCGTCGTCCTCGCCGCACTCGACGAACGCGCGGCACACCAGCACGACACGACGCGGCTCATGGCGGCCGTCGAGCCGATGGCGCGGGTCCGCCGCTACGGCACCGTGCGGCGCGCGGACACCGAACTGGTGCAGCGGGTACTCACCGGCGTCGTCACGCGCGTGAGCGTCGGGCTTGCCGCCGTGTGCGCCACCGTGGACGACGACGCCGCGGCCACCGTGCGCGCACTCGTGGACGGCGTCCAGCGTGGCATCGCGCTGCTCGACCAGGACGCGCTGCGGCAGGACTGGCAACGGGCGCTGGGCACGGTCGCCGAACAGCAGGGCGTGCACGGGCTCATCGCCGGCAGGGCCACGCGCCTGCTGCTCGACGCCGGGCTGCTCGACGTGGACGAGGCGGGCAGGCGGCTGTCACGGCGCCTGTCCCCCGGCGCGGACGCCGTGAGCGCGGCGGCGTGGCTCGAGGGATTCCTGTCCGGCGAGGCGGCGTTGCTGATCCACGAGCCCGAGCTGCTGGCGGTGGTCGACCGGTGGGCGGGCGAGGTCGAGGGCGACGTGTTCGACCGCCTGCTTCCCTTGCTGCGCCGGACGTTCTCCACCTTCACCGCCGCCGAGCGGCGCGGCATCGGCGAGCGGGTCGCCCAGCTCGGCCGCGGCGGCACCGCACCGGCCGACTCCGGCGACACCGGAATCGACACCGCCCGCGCGGCCCGCGTGGTGCCCCGGATCCTCGAACTGCTCGGGAGCGACACATGAGCGACCGGCTCCGCCGCTGGCGGCTGATCCTCGGCGGGGACGACGCCGACGGCACCGGAACCGAACTGTCCGATGTGGATCTCAAGCGCGACGACACACTGGAGGCTTTGTACGGCAGCGAGAAGCGCGGCGGCGGGCTCGGCGCCTCGTCGCCGAGGGTCGCGCGCTGGCTCGGCGACATCCGCGGCTACTTCCCCGCCTCGGTGGTGCGGGTGATGCAGCGCGACGCGATGGACCGGCTGGGGCTGCGGCAGCTGCTGCTGGAGCCGGAGCTGCTGGAGTCGGTGCAGCCCGATGTGCACCTGGTGGGCACGCTGCTCAGCCTCAACCAGGCCATTCCCGAGCGCTCGCGCGAGACGGCGCGGGCCGTGGTGAGGCAGGTGGTGGCCGAGCTGGAGCGCAGGCTCGCCCAGCGGACGCGGCAGGCGGTCACCGGCGCGCTACACCGGGCAGGCCGCACGCGCAGGCCGAGGGCCGCCGACATCGACTGGAACCGCACGATCCTGGCCAATCTCAGGCACTACCAGCCCGAGCACCGCACCGTGGTGCCCGACCGGCTCGTGGGCTACGGCCGCAGGCTGCCACAGGTGAGCCGCGAGGTGGTGCTGTGCCTCGACCAGAGCGGGTCGATGGCGGCGTCGGTGGTGTACGCGGGCGTGTTCGGCGCCGTGCTCGCCTCGATCCGGTCGCTGCGCACGCGGGTGATCGCGTTCGACACCTCGGTCGCCGACCTCACCGACGCGGTGTCGGATCCGGTGGAGCTGCTCTTCGGCGTGCAGCTCGGCGGTGGCACCGACATCAACGCCGCGCTCGCCTACTGCCAGTCGCGTGTCTCCGATCCCCGCAACACGATCGTCGTCCTGGTCTCGGATCTGTACGAGGGTGGCGACCGGGCCGAGCTGCTGCGGCGGGCGCGGGCGATGGTCGCCTCCGGCGTGCGGCTGGTGTGCCTGCTGGCGCTCAGCGACGACGGCGCGCCCGCCTACGACCACGACACCGCCGCGGAACTCGCCGCGCTCGGGGTCCCCGCGTTCGCGTGCACGCCTGAGCTGTTTCCCGAGCTGCTCGCGGCGGCGATCCAGCGCGACGACCTCGCCGCGTGGGCGGGCGACCACGACATCCCGCTCGCCGCGCAGCCCGCCCAGGACTGAGCTCACGCGACCGCGAACAGCAACCCCGCCGCGACCGCCTCGACGAGGAAGTAGAACCAGATCGGGTAGAACGCGGTGGGCGCGTCCACCACGCGCGAGAGCACGCGGCCCAGCGCCATGCCGGCGAGCGCCGCGGCCACGGCCAGCACCGCGCCGGGCCGCAGCCCCTCGACGCCGGCGGCGGCCAGCGCGAGCAGCACGGCGATGGCGACGCCGAACCCGCCGTAGACGGCGCGCACCTCGGACCGGCTCTCCGGCGCCGTCGCGGCGAGCCCGAAGGGACGCGCGAGCGCCGCGGGGGCGGCGAGCGCGTACACCCCCATGCCGAGGAAGAACACGCCGACGGCGGCGATCACGATGGTGGCCACGTACTCTCCTGCTGATCCGGTGGGACGGGAGGCCAGGATGACGCGCACCACCGCTGCGGCGCTTCCGGAAACGTGCTGTGCGGTGCTGTGGCTGTGGCCCGGTCAGGCGCTGTACGCGGGCCCGTCGTTGCGGCTGGGCACGCACAGCGGTTCCGTGTCGTGTCTGGCCATCGGCGTGGACGCCCCGTTCACGGTGCGCACCGACGCCCACGGCGAGCACCGGGTACGCAGCGCGCTGATCGGACCACGCGTGCCGCACCGGGTCGTCGCGGGCGGCGAGCGGATGGTGTTCTGCTACCTCGACCCCGCCTCGGCGAGCGAACGCTCGTGCCGAGACCGGATGCGCGGGCGCGACCCGGTGCTCGCCCTCCACCATGCCGCCGAGGAGGAGCTGGCCGCCCACGACCTCACCGGCGCGGTCGCGGCGCGGGGCTGGCTCGCACTCGCCTGCCCCCGCGCCGAACCCGTACTGGACGAGCGGATCGCGGCGGCCACGGCCGTGCTGCGCGCCGATCCGGCACCGTCGGCCGCCGAGCTGGCCGCGGAGGCGGGGCTGTCGATGTCGCGGTTCCTGCACCTGTTCCGCGCGCAGACCGGCACGAGCGTGCGCCGGTACCGGTTGTGGGCACGCATGTTGCGGGCAGGAACGCTGCTCGCCGAAGGCGGCGACCTCACCGGCGCCGCGGTGGGCGCCGGGTTCGCGAGCCCGTCACACTTCAGCGACAGCTTCCGCGCGATGTCCGGGCTCGCGCCCTCGGCGTTGCTCGCCACCGGTGTGGACATCCGGTTCGGCGACGTGCTCAGCGCACGCGGGTGAGCTCGTCGGCTCCCAGCACGTCCTCGCCGTAGAGGTCGCGTAGCCAGTTGGTCTGGTACACGGTGTCGAGGTAGCGCTCACCGAGGTCGGGGGCGATCGCCACGGCCGTGAGCCCGGGATGCCCGGCGAGCCACGACGTCGCACCCGACACGACGGTGCCCGTGGAACCGCCGAAGAGGAACCCGCCGCGCGCCAGCCGGTGACACGCCCGGACCGTGTCGGCCTCCTCCACCAGCACCACGTCATCCACAAAGGACTCGTCCAGCATGGGCGGTCGCACGCTCGTGCCGAGCCCGGGGATCATGCGTCTGCCCGCCGTTCCGCCGAAGCTCACCGAACCGGCACTGTCCACCGCGACCACGCGGACCTCCCGCCGCCAGTGGCGGAACCAGCGGGCGCAGCCCATCAGCGTTCCCGTGGTCCCCGTACCGACGAACAGCACGTCGAGGTCCGGGAACTGACGGGCGATCGCCGGCGCCGTGGTGCGGTAGTGGGCGCGCCAGTTTCCGGGGTTGGTGTACTGGTTGAGCCACACGTAACGCTCGTCGGAGCCGCACAACGCGCGCACGTAGTCGAGCCGCGCGCCCAGGTAGCCGCCGACGGGATCGGGCTCGGCGATCACGTGCACCTCGCCGCCCAGCGCCTCCATGAGCCGCCGGGTGGAGAGGTTGCAGCGCGAGTCCGTGACGCACACGAACCGGTAGCCCTTGCTCGCCGCGATGATGCTCAGCGCCACCCCCAGGTTGCCCGACGAGGATTCGATCAGCACCGAACCGGGCAACAGCACACCCGCGCGCTCGGCGTCCTCCACCATCTCGACCGCGGCCTTGAGCTTGATCGAGCCCGCGAAGTTGAAACCCTCGCACTTCAGGAACAACGGCTGGCCGACGATCGCTCGCACATCGACGTACAGTTCGTCCTCGTTGAAGTCGAGCGGAACCGAGATTACCGGCACGTCCACGACCCCCTTTCTCGTCCCCTCCACTCAGCCGAAACGGCTCAGCTCTCCGAAAAACCCGTCGACGACGTGCAGTGCGCCGGACCGCGCCACCGCGTCGTAGACGTACCTGCCCACCGCGAGGTCGAGCACGCCCAGCCCGAACGGCGAGAACACCACCGGCCGGTCCTCGGGTGGCGTGACACGGCCCGCCATCACGTCGGCGAGCGTGCCGTCGAGGAACTCGCGGTCCCCCGTCAGCTGCTCGGCCAAGTGAGGCGAGGTGTTGGCCTTGAGGCAGTGCTCGACGTCGTCCACGACGTTGGCCGAGGCCAGCAGCAGCTCCGGGCTCAGGTCGCGCAGCGACACGTGCAGCACCAGCGGGTTGTGCTCGAACCACGCCCGCTCACCGACGTGCGGGCTGCCGGCGATGGTCGCGAACACCACCAGGTCGCTGGCGCGGATGAGCTCCTCGGCCTTGTCGTGGACGGTGATCCGCCCCTGCTCGCCCGACCGTTCGAGGTAGCCGACGAAGCCCGCCGCGCTGTCGGGAGCGAGGTCGTGCACGCCGACGTCGGCGAACGACCAGCCTGTCGCGGTCAGGAACGTGTGCACGTACCTCGCGATCAGCCCGGTGCCGAAGAACCCGATGCGGGCCGGCCTGCCGCGCCGCCTGCTCAGCCAATCGGCCGCCGACGCCGCGAGCGCCGCGGTGCGCGTGGCGCTGATGATCGAGCTCTCCAGGCACGCGAACGGGTAGCCGGTCTCGTGGTCGTTGAGGATCAGGACCGCCGACGCCCTCGGCAGGCCGCCGGTCACGTTGCCGGGAAAGCTGGAGATCCACTTCACCCCGTGCACCGACGAGCGCCCGCCGAGCGACGCGGGCAGCGCGATGATGCGGTCGTCGGGCCGGTCGGGAAACCGCAGGAAGTACGACGGCGGGTTCACGGTGCCGCCCGCGCTGTGCAGCAGATAGGTCCGTTCGGTGAGGGCCACGAGCTCGGGCTCGCGCCCGCGCAGCACCTCGCGCACCTGAGCGCCGCCGATCACCGCGAACGCGGGCTCACCCGCCACGGCGGTCACGGGTTCACCACCGCGGTGGCGGGGACCGGCTCGGCCATCCCGACGAGCACCTCGCGCTGGCCCTCATAGGCCTCCCTGCTGTGCGCGGTGCGGATGTTGTCGACCACCATCAGGTCGCCCGCCTGCCACGGCTCGCGCCGCGTGTTCCGTTCGTAGGTCTCGTTGAGCACGCGCACCACGTCCTCACCGATCTCCTCCCCGTCGCCGAAGCGCGTGTTGAACGGCAGCCCGTCGTGGCCGTAGACGTCGACGAGGTACTCGCGCACCTCCGGGTCGATGGTCCACTCGTTGAGGAACGCGATCTGGTTGAACCAGCACCGCGCCCCGGTCGCCGGGTGCCGCACGACGGCGCTCCGCCGCTGCCGGGTGCGCAGTTCTCCGTCGGGCAACCACGCGAACTCGATGTCGTGTGCGCGGCAGTAGCTCTCGACGGCGGCCCGGTCGTCGGTGCCGAACGCCTCGGCCACCGAGGCGCCCACCTCGTCGTTGTAGCTGCGGGTGAGCAGCCAGCCCTCCCGCTCGAACCGGCGGACCAGCTCGTCGGGCAGCTCGTCGAGCACCGCGTGCGCGTCGGCGACGGCGGTCGCGCCACCGCTCTCGGCTGGAGTGAGGCACGCGAACAGCAGCAGGCCGGGAGGCTCCAGCGTGTAGCTGAGCTCGTGGTGCATGCACATCGGCTGGTTCGCGGGCCAGGTCGCCGAGGAGTACACGCCCTCGGCGTGGACCTCGCGGGGCGCGAACGCCTCACGTTCGGGCAGCAGGGATCCCGCGAGGCTGCGGAAGACCTCGCCGCTCTGCGCGGCGTCCCGGAGACCGAGGCCGCGCACGAACACGGCGCCGTGCTCGGCGACGAGCGCGCGCAACGCCTCCCGATGGCCAGCGGCCCAGCCCAGCGGCTCCGGCCGGTCGGGCACCGTCAGGATCGGCGGCGCGCCCGGTCGCGTGCTCACGGCCTGCGCCGCGGTGGATGTGCTGGATCCGGTGGTGGATGACGACGTCATGGGTTGTCCTTTCCGCGTCGGGGTCCGGTGGCGCGCACGACGGCGGCCGCCGTGGGCCGCGGCCGGGTGCGCGCGAAGTAGTGGCCGCCGTCGGCGAGCACCCGCAGGGTCACGGGTCCGGCGAGCCGCGCCCAGTCGGCGTAGGACTCGGTGTAGCCCTCGGTCACGGGGTCGTCGGCGGCGACCACCGCGGTGACGGGCACGGGCACCCGTTCGGGGTCCGGGTCCTCCAGCAGGCCCGCGAAGTAGCGGTGCGCGGCGGCGCAGTCGTGCCGGTAGGCGGCGGCGACACGTTCCGCGCGCCTCGGGTCCAGCTCGGCGAGTCCCGCGTAGCCGTCCGCGCTCAGCCCGGCGGCGATGTCGGCGGCGCCGCGGGCGTCCAGTGCGGCCAGCTCGGCCTTCCTGCTCGCGGCGTCGCCGAGCAGCTGCGCGCCGAGGAAGAGCCTGCCTACCTCGATGCGCTCGCGCCACAGTCGTCGCGCGGTCTCCAGCGCGAACGCGGTGCCCGACGAGTGCCCCCACAGCAGCACCCGGCGGGGGCGGATCCGCCTCAGCTCGGCGACCACGCCGTCGACCACATCGGAGAGCGGCGCGAACAACGCGTGCTCGGCGGCCGGGTCGTGGCCGGGCAGCTCGGCCGCGTACACCGCGAGGCCGCTGCCGCGCAGCGCACCGGCCAGCGGGCGGAAGTTCACCGCGTTGCCGCCGCCGTCGGGAAAGCACACCAGCAGCTCGCCACCACGTCCGTCCTCATCGGACAGCCGTTGCAGCACACCGCTCGCCTGCTCCGACCGGCCGTCGAGCAGTGCGGCCTGGTCGGCCAGCACCGGGTGCGCGGTGACGTCGGCGAGTGTGACGGCGCGATCGAGCGCGACAGCCAGCTTCACCGCGGACAGCGACGTGCCGCCGAGCTCGAAGAAGTGATCGCGCCTGCCGATGCGGCTCGCGGAGACGCCAAGTACGTCCGCCCACGCCGCGGCGAGCCGCCGCTCGGCGGGCGTCCTCGGCGCCAGGTGGTCCTCCTCGACGAGCCCCAGCTCGCCCGCCAGCGTCGTGAGTGCGCCGCGGTCGATCTTGCCGTTGGCGGTGAGCGGGAGGTGCGCGCGCCAGTGCGCCGCCGACGGGATCATGTACGGCGGCAACGACTCCTCCAGCCGCGTCCGCAGCACGGCCGGCTCCACAGGGTCGGCCGCCGAGTAGAACGCCACCAGGTTCCGGCTCCCGCTCTGGTGCTCCGCCACCACGACGGCGCCGTCGCGAACCCCGGGCGCCCGCAGCAGCGCGTTCTCGACCTCACCGAGCTCGATGCGGAACCCGCGAATCTTCACCTGGTCGTCCTTGCGCCCCAGGAACTCCAGCTTGCCGTCCGGCCGCCAGCGGCCGTGATCACCGCTGCGGTACAACCGCAGGCCCTGCCGGTGCGGATCGGGCAGGAACGCCCTGCGGGTGCGTTCGGGATCGTTGACGTAGCCGCGGCCGACGCACACGCCGGAGAACGTGATCTCCCCCGGCGCGCCGAGCGGAACCGGCGAGAGGTGGTCGTCGAGCAGGTCGATCCCGACGTTACGGATGGGCCTGCCCAGCGGAACCGTCCCGGCCGGTGCCTCGTGCATGACCTCGTGGTTGGTGTCGTCTGAGGTCTCGGTGAGCCCGTAGGCGTTGACGAGCGTGATCTCCGGGCAGATCCGGAACCATCGCCGCGCGAGCCCGGGTTTGAGCGCCTCGCCGGTCACCGACACGCAACGCAGGTGCGGCAACGCCCTCGGGTGCCGCTCCAGTGTGGACAGCACCACCTCGAGATAGGACGGCACCACCTGCAGCACGGCGATCTCGCCCTCGACGACACGATCGACGAACCGCGCGGCGTCGAGGATCTCCTCCTGGGCCACCAGCACCGTGCGCCCGCCGACGAGCAACGGGGCCAGCAGCTGCCACAGCGAGATGTCGAAACCCTGCGGAGCCGTCTGAGCCACCGCGTCGCCCTCGCCGACACCCAGGTCGTCGATCTTGGCGAGCAGGTGGTTGAGCAACCCGGCGTGCTCGCACATGGCGCCCTTGGGCTCGCCCGTGGAGCCCGAGGTGAAGTAGATGTAGGCCAGCCGATCCGGCCCGACGGACAACTCCAGATCGTCGTCGGCGTAGGGCGCCGCCTCGCCGGCGAGCAGCGTCGTGACCCGCGGCAGCGCGGGCAGCGCCTGCTCGAGCGCGGCGGTGACTCCTGGCTCTGTGATCACCAGCTCGCAGCCCGCCCTGGTGAGCGCGGCGGCCACCCGCTCGGTGGGCCAGCGCGGCTCGATCGGCAGGTACGCACCGCCCGCCTTGAGGATCGCGAGCACCCCGGCCAGCCAGTCCAGGTCGCGTTCGGTCACCACCGCGACCACGCCCTCCGGCTCGAGCCCGCGTGCCAGCAGCGCCCTGGCGAGGCGGTTGGCGCGCGCGTTGAGCTGCCGGTAGGTCCAGCACTCGCCGCCGTGCACCGCGGCCACGGCGTCGGGCTGTTCGCGCACCCGCTGTTCGAACAACTCGTGGGCGCGGAAGTCCGGCAGTGCCCGCCGCGGCCCGGCCAGCTCCTCGCGCTGGTAACGGATCTCGGCGGCCGAGAGCAGGCTCTGCCAGGCGTAGGCGGTGTCCGGATCGGCCACGAGCTGGGCCAGTGCCGTGCGGTGGTAGCCCGCGATCCGCGCCGCACACCCGCTGTCGAAGGCGGTGGTGCGGTACCGCAGCCGGATCGCGAGCCCCGGACCGTCGGCCACGACGGTGACCCGCAGCATGGTGGTCTCGGCGAGCTCACCGCCGGTCTCCGTGGGTGCGAACTCGGTCTCGAACGCCGGTCCCGGCAGTTCCAGCTCCCGGCGCAGCTCATCCAGCGCGACCTCGCGGTGCGCCCGCAGCAGCTCCTGAGTGCGGGCCGCGCGCGCCAGCAGCTCGCGCCACGCGTCGCGCCCGGTACTCAGCGAGCACGGCAGTGGCGGGCCGGGACCCGTGACATAGCCGGTGGTCACCGCGCGCTCGCCGGTGAGCGCGGCGAGCACCCGGACGTGCGCGGCGAGCAGCGCCGCCGACACCGGAGCCCCGGCCTCGGCGGCCAAACTCCGCAGCGACCTGCTGAGCTCCTCCCCGAGCACCGCCTCGTGCTCGGCGAAACCCGGCGCCGGCGCACTCGTCCAGCGCGGCACCGCCGTCGTCCCGCCCGCGGCGAGCACCGTGCGCCAGAACTCGCGCGTGTCACGCAGGCTGGTAGCTGACATCTGCGCTCTCCGTGGCCGGGTTGCCGCCCCACCGGGCGTGGGGCGGGATCTGCTCGCCCTTCATCAGGAACGAGTCGGGGGCCAGCACCGCGTCGTCGCCCACGGTCACGCCGTAGTGCACGAAGGCACCGACGCCGAGCGTGCACCGGGCACCGAGCGCGGTGTGGTCGGACTTGAAGGTGCCGTCCTCCTGGGAGTGGCACTGGATGGTGCTGCCCGTGTTGAGCGTGCAGTCGTCGCCGATGGTGGCCAGCGTGCGCTCGGTGAGGAACGCGCCGTCGTCGAACACCCTGCGGCCAAGGCGCACGCCCAGCAGCCGCCAGACGACGCTCTTGAACGGGGTGCCGTTGAACAGCACCAGGTGGGTAGCGGGCACCTTCCAGAGCCGCTCGTGCCACCAGAAGTACGGGTCGTAGATCGAGCACAGGCGGGGCCGGAGCCGGCGGAACAGCATCGTGGCGCGCTCGACGAGGATGTAGTAGCCGGTCGTGAAGACCATGGCCAGCGCCAGTGACACGGCGACGATCGCGTGCCCGGCCTGGTCGTAGGCCGCGGCGGTGGCGAGTCCGAGCAGCGTCAGCCCGAAGAAGTGCAGCCACCGCACGAACAGGAACAACGCCATCGACCGGAGGTTGTAGCGGTTCTTCGCCGAGAGCCGTTCCCGCAGGCTGTCGCCGACGCGCAGGTGGTCGAACCTGCTGTCGCGTTCCACCGTTCGCGGGATGACGAAGCTCGGCGAGCCGAGCAGGCCCACGCCCTCCCTCGGTTCGCCGTCGAGCGGGACCATCACCTTGGTGGCGAGCAGGCAGTTCTCGCCCGTCCGGCCGCCCGAGGGGTAGACGATGTCGTTGCCGAGGAAGTTGCGCGCGCCGATCGAGACGCGGCTGACGCGGAACGAGGACGACGAGTACTCCGCGTTGACGATCGAGAGACCGTCGGCGACCATCGTGCCGCTGCCCACCGTGACCTGGTACGGCGTCTCGTGCCGCACCTGCGTGCCGAAGTTCGACCCGGTCTGTTCGACGTGCGAGAGGTCGTAGCCGAGACCCCGCAGGTATCCGACGATGTAGGAGCTGTCGCCGAACAGCCACGTGAAGAACCTGACGTTGGTGAGCCTCGTGACGGTCCGGTGCAGTGAGTAGTGCACGCCGTAGAGCGGGTAGGCCCGATCCGGTTCGAGCATCAGGTTCAGCAGCCGGGGCAGGCCGTACACCACACCGATGCCCACGACCGCGGCGCCGAAGAACAGCACGATCGAGCCCACCAGCGACGCGACGTAGAGCTCCGCCGAGCCGAGGTCGCCCGAACCGGGCTCCAGCAGTATCGCCAGCGACGGGACCTCGGTGAGCAGCAGGTACAGGCCACCCACCCCCAGCGGCAGGTACAGCGCGAACAGCTGCGCGAGCGTCGCGGTGCTGTAGAGCGCCCTGCGCGACCGGCCGCACCGCACGGGCGGCACCCGTACGTAGTCGACGTCGGCGGGCTGGGCCGGAGAGCCGTGCCAGCGCTGGCCCTCGGGAACGGCCATGCCACTGTGCAGCGCCGACGTGTGCCCGAGCTGCGCCCCGTCGCCCATCGACGTGCCGATGTCGAGCACGGTCTTCTCGCCGACGAACACGTCCCTGCCCAGCGTCACCGGCCCGGTCTGGATCCGGCCCGCGTGGGCGCGGTAGCCGAGCAGGAAGGACTCCTTGCGCACGACCGTGCCCGCGCCGATCGTGATGAGGTCGGTGCAGACGGGCATGCTGCGCGTCAGGATCGTGACACCGGGACCGATCCTGGCTCCGAGCGCGCGCAGGTAGAGCGTGTACAGCGGGTTGCCGGCGAACAGCACCATCGGGTTGGCGTGCAACAGGGTCTTGACCAGCCAGAAGCGGACGTAGGCGAGACTCCAGACCTGGAACTCACCAGGCGTGAACCGCCCGACGAGAATCCACTTGGCCGCCACCGGGAACGCGCACATCGCCGCGAAAGCGATGCCGCCCACCACCACCGAGCGCACGTAGGTGTCGGCGAGCCCGGAGCCCGCGGCGATCCACTCGTAGCCCGTCCCCGCGACCACTCCCGTCAGGTACGAGTAGACAAGGAAGGCCAGCAGTTGCAGCGTGCCGCACAGCGTGTGCGCGAGCCGCCTCGGCGGGGCCGCGGGCTCGGGTGGAGCGGGTGGTGCCACCGGGGCGGCAGCCGGTGCGGCGGCGGCCAGCGCCGACGCGAGACCGGCGATGGTCGGGTTGCGGTAGACGTCCTTCATCGAGATCGACGGCAGGTCCGCCCGTTTGCGGACCCGCGCGCAGAAGTGCGCCAGCACCAGCGAGTTGGCGCCGAGATCGGCGAAGAAATCGCTATCGGCGGCCACCGTGTCTACCTGGACGACACCGGCCAGCAGATCGGCGAGTTCGTCCCGCAATCGCTCACTGGTGATCGCGGCTTCGTCGGCGTGCACCGTCATCGGATCACCCGAACCCCCTGTTTCGACAATTCCCCGCCTCCGGTGGACACTCGTCGAATGTGCGCAGCAAATAGCCACCCGACAACCTGAAATGTGCCATCGAGATGACATCGAGGCGTAGTGACGACAGCGACCGCAGAAACACGACGGTGTCCACCGCAGATTCGCACGCACTCGACGCGAGCCACCTGGCTCGCGGGCACAGCCGGCCCCTTGACGTTCCGGCTGCTTTCCAGTCCAGCCTTTATGTGATCAAATCGACCAAAATCAACTACTCCCCTCTGCGCCGGACCCCTTGCCGGCACCCGACCCCCGTCCGCTGTGCGATTCGAACTGACTCCTGCCTCACGACACTCTTGTTTCCGACGGATGTCAAGGAGACTTCCGCAGCAGTATCTTTTTTCGTCATCCGCCCGGCGGCGGTGGCAAAACCGCGACCTGACAAACGTGCGTACCACATTCGGAAATGTATCTCGGAAAACTGGCCGGAAATGGTAAATCGTCCCCAGGCATGGAAAAGGCCACTTCCGCCGCTACGGCGGAAGTGGCCTTCGCTGGAGGGCGCGCTCAGCGCCGGGCGGCTCGCTTGGGCAGCGCCTGGACGCCCGCCTCGGCCACGGTGGTGTCCTGCTCGACGCTGCCCGCGCTGACCCCGACGGCGCCCACGACGTCGCGGCCGCGCACGAGCGGGATGCCGCCTCCGAAGATCACCAGTCCGCCGTTGGTCACCTCGATGCCGTACAGCGGCGCACCCGGCGCCGCGGCCTCCCCCGCCTGCGCCGTGGTCATCTTGAGCAGCGCCGCCGTGCGCGCCTTGCGGATCGCGATGTCCACACTGGCCAGGATCGCGCCGTCCTGACGCGAGAAGGCGAGCAGGTGCCCGCCGTCGTCGACCACGGCGACGTTCATCGGCTGGCCGATCTCCTCGGCCTTCGCCAGTGCCGCGTCGAGTACCTGCTGCGCGTCGGCCAGTGCCAGTCGTGGGGCCACGGTTGCCGTCCTCCTTGCCGTCATGGGGTTTTCCGGGTCGGGATGGTCAGGTCTTCACCGGGATGCCGGTGACCAGCCGGGCCGCGTTGTGCCCGAGCAGCCGGGCGCGCTCGCGCGGGCCGGTGAGCGCGGGCCGGTCCTCCGGGCGCTTCGCGTGCTGCACGCACCCGGCGCCCTCACGATCGATGCCAACGCCGACGTCCAGCGACGACGCCCGCGCCGCGGCGAAGGCGAGTGTGGCGGCGTCGCGGGCGTCGCCGCCGGGCACGAGTTCCACCCGCACCGGCACGCCTTCCTCCTCCACACCGGCGAGCACGTCGCGCAACACGGCCGCCGCGTCCTCGGCGCACCGGACGACGATCGCGGGCGGCACCGCTCTCGTCGTGGTCGCGGCCCCGCGGTCGCGCACGCCCATCACTCGCCCACCGCCTGGTCCAGTCCGGCGGCGAGCGCGTGAGCGGCGACGAGCCCGGTGGCCACGGCGTTGCGCGGCCCCTCGCTGCCGCGGACGTTGCCGGTGCCGCACACGATCCCGAGCCCGGAGACCGCCTCGGCGATCAGGTCGGGCACCTCGAAGTCGAGTGCGGAACCGCCCAGCACCACCACGAAACCGATCTGGCGCAGGTTGCCGCCGGGCGCCACCTGCTCCAGCGCCCGCAGCGCGTTGACCACGAACACCTTGTGCTTCGCGCTGCGGCGCACCTGCCGGATCTTCTCCAGGCTGTGCCTGCCCGGCACGGGGCGCATCCCGGCGTCGGAGAGCACCACGACACGCGCGAAGGTCTCGGCCGGCAGCGGCTCGGTGACGAAGCGCGCGGTGCCGTCCTCCATCCGCACGTGGAAGAAGCTCTCGGCCTTGGCCAGCGGGTACTTCTTGATGTCCTCGGCCAGTTCCCGGTTGTCGAGCCCGAGTTCGGAGTCGATCAGTTTGGTCACCAGGTCACCAGCCCCGGCCAGGTGCACCGAGCGCGTGACGCCGGTGCGTTCCGCCACGGCGGCGTCGGTGGACCCCCCACCGAGGTCGAGGATCGCCACGGGGGTGCCGGTTCCCGGTGTCGTCAGCGCACCGAGCACCGCCATGTCGGCCTCGACGCCGCCGATCAGCACGTCGACGCCGAGCGCCTCGCGCAGCCGGGCGGCCAGCAGCCGCATCGGTCCCCTGCTGGTGCGCACCATCGCGGCGAGCCCGACGGCGTTCTCCAGCGCGAACTCGCCCGCGAGCGCGCCGGTGACCCGCTGAGGCACGAACGTGTCCACGGCGAGCACGTCCTGGATGCGCACCGCGGCGGGCTCGGTGCCGGTGAGTTCCGACATCGTGTCCCGCACGCGTGCGAGCATTCCGCCCACGTGGGTGCCGGGCTCGCCCGAGGCGTCGGTGAGCGGCCGCACGCCGCGCAGCACGCCCATGATCTCGGCCGCTCCCTCGTCCACCGCGACCGAGCGCGTCCCGCGCTCGCCCGCGAGAGTGAGGCTCCCCGCTGGAATGCGCCGTCCGGTGACGTCACCCTCGGGCGTGCGCACGACCACCGCGGAGCGATTGCCGACGAGGGCACGCGCCACCGGGGCGACCATCCGCGTCTGCTCGGCGTCGAGGCCGAAGACCGTGGCGATGCCGTAGGAGTTGGACAGCGTCCTGATCGTGCGGCCCTGCTCGGCGACCTCGACCGCCGCCGGCATGCCCAGCGGCACCTTCTCGACGAGGGTCACCTCGTCCACCACCGGCACCGGCGAGTCCAGCCGGTTGACGATGAGCGTGGCGTCGTCGGCGTGCACGACCGCGCCCGCCACCTCGACGCCACGCGCCACGGCCGCGTTGAGCCCATGCGCGGCGTCCTCGAAGTCGACGCCAGCGCCGACCACGCAGATCACCGGCTCACCCGGCGCGCACTCCCCCAGCGCACCGAAATCCACCGTGGTCCCCACGCCCAGGCCCGCTCCGCCGGGCGTGTCCGGGTTGTGGCCGATCATGGTCGACTCGGTCACGATCGTCTCGGTGATCGTCTCCATCGCGAGCCCGCTGATCACCGGCGTCGCCTCGTTCACCAGCACGGTGTCGAGCTCGGCCAGGCGCCGTCCCGCGGCGGCCAGCGCGCGGCCCACCACGGTGACCACGCCCTCGACGTTGTCGGCGGTGCCCTTCACGCCCGACGTCGGCGCGAGCGCCGAGCCGAGGTAGGTGACCTCACCGGACGCGGCCAGCTCGGCGACACACGCCTCGGTGGTCGAGTTGCCGATGTCGACACCCGCGACCAGCGTCATCCGCGCGCCCTCAGCCGGCGTCGGCGAGCTGGAACCGCACGTCCAGCTCCACCGGGTCGGCGCCGGGCACGACGAACTCGGTCTCCTTGATGTGCAGCAGCGCCGCCTTGGCCTGCCAGCGTGGCCGGGCCATGAAGTCGTTGCGCGCGGGAACCGGCTCCGGCGACTCCCCCTTCGCGTAGCGGGCGGCGTTGCGGCCGATCTTGCGGAAGGCGTCGAGGTCCATCAGCGGAGCCTGCGGGAACAGCTCCAGATTGGACAGCCGCACGAGGTCCTTCTGGTGGATCATCGTGGTACCGCGCGAGAGTACGCCCACCCCGATGCCCGAACCGGACAGTTTCGCCGCGGCGTGGGCGATCACGGCGAGGTCCGACCCTCCGCGGAACCGGATGACCCTCGCGTGCACGCCCTGCTCCTCGATGCCCGCCAGCAGCTCGCGCAGCACCTCGGCGTGCGGGATGTCCACGATGGTCTTGGTGAAGAAGTCGCCGAACGCGGGCGAGAGCCCCAGCACGACCTCGTCGGTTCTGCCGCCCGGTCCCGCCGTGCCGCGCTCGTCGAGCCGCAGGATCCGCCGGGTGCCGGTTCCGGTGTCCGCCATGTCGTGTCCTCCTCAGCCGACTTCCCGCTCGGGGTTCTGCGCGCTCACCACGTGCCGCAGCCGCTTCATCTCTTCCCAGCGCGCGCCACTGGGCCGGTAGCCGGAGCCTGGTCCCGCGTAGTCGTTGCTGTCATTGACGGCCGAGAGCGTCTCCAGCTCGGGCGTCAGGATCGCCGAGGTGTGCAGCAGGTCGCCGGACACGCGGTGGCGCAGGATCGCGAGCAGGTTGTGGGCCATGTCGCCGAACCCGGACGCCTCCAGGCCCTTCACGATGTCCAGGCCGGTCACGCCGCGGTCCATGACCGACTGTGCCGCCTTGAGGTCCTCCAGCACGTCACGCAGCGGCAGGTCCTTGCTGCCGTGCGCGTAGGTGACCTCCTCCACCTCCTTGTCGGTGATCGGCGGCAGTCCGAGGTGGGCGAACACGCCCTGCAGCGCCCTGGCGGCCCGGTTGCGCACGGCGAGCAGCTCCGCCTCGGGCACGTGGCGCAGCCCGCCGTCGACCTGGAGGTCGCGCTGGATCGTGTTCCAGTCGTCGAAGTCCTCGGCGTCCACATTGGAACCGGCGAACATGTTGTCGTAGTTGGGCGTCGACGAGTAGCCCGAGCAGACGAAGTCGGTGCCGGGCAGCAGCTGGGGCAGCAGGCGGGCGGCGCGGCGCAGATCCGAGTGCGAGAACGACTGGTCGTTGCCGGAGGCGCACTCCAGGTCGACCATGCTGGCGATCAGGTTCTCCGCGAGCACCGCGCGGATGCCGCCCGGCACCGCGCCGGGGACACCGATGCAGCTGATCGAGCCGTTCTGCAGCCCCTGCACGCCGGCGCCCTTGGTGACGAGGATGCAGCGGATCTCCAGGTACAGCATCGACCGGCCCTCGGCGTTGCCCATCTGGACCTCGGAGCCGGTGCCGGAGGTGAACCGCATCTTGATACCGCGCGAGGCGTAGGCCGACGCGAGAAACGCCTTCGACCACGGGGTGTCGTCGCCGTCGCAGAACACGGGTTCGGTGCCGTACACCGAGATCGTCTCCGCGTACGCGGTGATCCCGCGCATCCCCAGCTCCAGCTCGGTGGCCTCCTCGAGCGCGCACTGGGTGAGCACACCCGGTGTCCCGGCCTGGGAACCGACCTGCAGCGCGATGGCCACCAGCGGTGCGTAACGCACGACACCGAGCGTGGTCTCCAGCTCCCGGAACCCGCGCAGCGACGCCTCCGCCGCGTCGGCCGCCACCTGCACCGGGTTGTCCCGCGCACTGGTGGCGTGGGCCTGGTTCGCCGGGGTCCGCCTGGCACGCATCTTCTGCAGCGCCATCATCATCTCGACCACGTTCATGGTCTTGACGACCTCGAGCAGTTTGGCAGGAGTGAGCCCGCGCGACACCGCGAGCACGTCCTGCCTGGTGGCCCGAGGGTCGACGAGCAGGTGCGCGATGTCCACCGCGGGAATCGCCATCGCCCGCTCGGTGGCCTCGATGTCGAGGGCGTGGTCGGCGATGAACTGGTCGAGGAAGTCGAACTCGGCTCTGGGCCTGCCGTCCAGCTCGACGATCACGCCGTCCTCCACCCGCACGCCCGGCTCGGGGTCGTAGGGGCTCTCCATGGCGACCATGCCCACCTCGGGCCACTCCTCGACGAACCCGTCGAGGTTCACCGGCCGCTGTTCGAGGGCTTCGGTCCGCTTCGACCGCCTCGCGCTCGTTGTCATCGTGGACCCTCTCAGCTCGCCAGGATGTGGCGTCGCTCGTAGACGTCGGCGGCCTCGCGCACGAGCTGCGCGCACAGCGTCGCCTCGTAGTCGCGCTCCAGCTCGTCGGCGATGGCGGTGAGCTGCTGCCGGGTGGAAGCCCGTGGCCGCAGCGCGTTGTAGATCGAGAGCACCAGCTCGTCGGGCAGCGCCGTCAGTTCGGCGGCCCTGCGGAAGTTCTGCGCGAGCTGGGGGCGGCCGGCGCGCTCGGCGATCCCGGCCTGCAGGCGCAGGGTCTCGGGCGCGATGCGCAGGTCCTCCGGCGCCACCTCACCGGCCAGCACGGCCTCCATGGTGAGTTCGTCGATCCCCTTGCCGGTGGGGGTTTTCAGCAGTTCTGGGCGCCGCGTCGCGAGCGGGTAGTCCCGGCCCGGATCGAGGTCCGCCTGGCTCGGTGTGGTCACGCCGCGAACGTAAGCGCGCTCACGTTGCACCGACGTTGCACGGTGCACGGGTCAGTCCTCGGCGAGCAGCCACTCCAGGCGGGCCAGCGCCACCGGGTAGCGGGCGTCGCCTGCCGGGAGCTCGCGGGCGAGCCGGTCGTGCACCTCGACGTCGTCCTGGCCCTGCTCGCTCTGCGCGAAGGCCCAGAGCGCGTCCGGGTCCGCCCGGTCGAGCACCGCCGAGCGCAGTGCCGCCACGAGCTGGTCGCGCTCCGCGCGGATCGCGGGCGCGTCGGAGCGGGCCAGCAACGGCGCGGGGCACGTCGTCGCCGCGGTGGTGACGTCGCCGTCGCGCAGCGCCGCGCGCACGGTGAGGAAGTCGGCGTCCACGTCGGCGCACAGCTGGTACGGCTTCGCGCGCATCGCCTGCGCGCCGAGCTGGGTGCGCAGGCGGTGGATCTCGGCCCGCACCGTGGTGGGGTTGCCCTCGTCCCCGTAGAGCTGCAGTGCGAGCTGCTCGGCGGTCAGCCCGGCCGGGTGCATGGCCAGCAGGGCGAGGATCTCGGCGCGGCGCAGCGTCAGCGGCAGCTCCCTGCCGTTACTGATCGCGACCGGGTTGTCGCCGAGGAACGTCAGCCGCAGCGTGGGCCTGCGGGTGGCCGCGGCGGGCGTGACCCGCAGGAGATAGCCCCCGGGCAGCGGCTCGATCTGGGCCTGCCTGCCGTCCTCGAGCAGCACCTTGTCGTCGCCCTCGCGCAACGCCACGCGCCGGGGCCACCAGCCGAGCCGCTCCGCGGCGATGACCCGGCCCGTGGGCGTGAGCAGCGCGCCCGGCTCGCCCCGCAACCGCGCGAGATGCGACATGTTTCTGGTCAGCAGCTGCTCGTCCAGGATCTCCATCCGCCTGCGCAGGTGGTTCTCCGCGAGCTGTGCCGTGGCGTTGACCAGCGAGACCGTGGCCGGGTGCAGGGTGTCGAGCAGCCCGCTGACGTCGATGGCGCCGAGCACCCTGCCCGTGTCGGGGTCGTGGATCGGAGCCGCCGCGCAGGTCCACGTGTGATAGGTGCGCACGAGGTGCTCGGCCGAGTAGATCTGGACCGGGGCGTCCAGCGCGAGCGCGGTGCCCATCGCGTTGGTGCCGATCGACTCCTCGGCCCAGCGCGTGCCCTCGCACAGTCCCACCGGGTCGGCCTGCGCGCACAGACCGGCCGGGCCCTCGCGCCACAGGATCGTGCCCTCGTCGTCGGTGACGATCATGACGTGCTGCGACTCGTCGGCGATGCTCACCAGCAGCTCTCGCAGCGGAGCCAGCACCGACTGCAACGGGTGCGCCGAACGGACGTCGGCCAGTTCGTCGGGCTGGTACACCACCGGGGGCCGGAAGTCGTCGGGGTCGATGTCCGCGGCGAGTGAGCGCTGCCAGGAATCGGAGATCACCGAACGTGGTGAGGCCGGGGGCTCGTCGCCGCTGAGCGTGGCGTCCCGCACCTCTTGGAGCAGCGCGAACTGCGCTACCGGATCCGCCGACAGGCGCAGTGTCGTCGCCGCTCGGGCGGCGTTGTTGGTCTCGATCGTCTCGGCTGTCATCCGGCACTCCGCGGCGTCGTCGGCGGGGGCTGCTGGGCCGCAACAGCGGGAGAGCGGACGTTCCGGCCCACCAGCAGCATGCAGGTCCGGGCCCGCCCCCGGCAAGCGGAGCCGCCACCAGGCGTGATGACGGCGTGCAACGGCGCTGCAACGTCGCGGTTCCTAGGGTCACGGTCGGTGCGCCGACGAAGCACGCACCGAACACGAACAGGAGGGTTGCCACATGACGAAGTTCGCGGCACCGGGCGAATCCGGCAGCGTCGTCACGTTCGAACCGCGCTACGACCACTTCATCGGCGGCGAGTACGTGGCGCCCGCCAAGGGGGCCTACTTCGAGAACCCGACCCCGGTCACCGGCAAGACCTTCACCGAGATCGCCAGGGGCACCGCCGACGACGTCGACCGCGCGGTCGCCGCGGCCAACGGGGCCGCTCCGGCGTGGGGCCGCACCTCCCCCGCCGAACGCTCCGGGGTGCTGCTCAAGATCGCCGAGCGCATGGAGGCCAACCTCGAGAAGCTCGCGGTGGCCGAGTCCTGGGATAACGGCAAGGGCGTCCGCGAGACGCTGGCCGCCGACATCCCGCTCGCGATCGACCACTTCCGCTACTTCGCGGGCGCGATCCGCTCGCAGGAGGGCGGCATCTCGCAGATCGACGAGGATACGGTCGCCTACCACTTCCACGAGCCGCTGGGCGTGGTCGGCCAGATCATCCCGTGGAACTTCCCGCTGCTGATGGCGACGTGGAAGCTGGCCCCCGCGCTGGCCGCGGGCAACTGCGTGGTGCTCAAGCCCGCCGAGCAGACACCCGCCTCGATCCACGTGCTGATCGAGTTGATCGCCGACCTGCTGCCCGCGGGCGTGCTGAACGTCGTCAACGGCTTCGGCGTGGAGGCCGGCAAGCCGCTGGCGCAGCACCCTGGCATCCGCAAGGTCGCGTTCACCGGCGAGACCACCACCGGCCGGCTGATCATGCAGTACGCCAGCGAGAACATCATCCCGGTGACGCTGGAGCTGGGCGGCAAGAGCCCCAACATCTTCTTCGCCGACGTCGCCTCCGCCAAGGACGCCTTCTACGACAAGGCGCAGGAGGGCTTCGCGATGTTCGCCCTCAACCAGGGCGAGGTGTGCACCTGCCCGTCGCGCGCGCTGGTGCAGTCCTCCATCTACTCGCAGTTCGTGGGCGACGCGGTGGAGCGGGTCGGCGCGATCAAGCAGGGGCACCCGCTCGACACCGACACGATGATCGGCGCGCAGGCCTCGAACGACCAGTTCGAGAAGATCCTGTCCTACATCGACATCGGCAAGCAGGAGGGCGCGAAGGTCCTCACCGGTGGCGAAAAGGCCGACCTCGGCGGGGAACTGTCCGGCGGCTACTACATCCAGCCGACGGTGTTCGAGGGCGACAACAAGATGCGGATCTTCCAGGAGGAGATCTTCGGTCCCGTGGTGTCGGTGGCGAAGTTCGACGACTACGACGACGCCATCAAGACCGCCAACGACACGCTCTACGGCCTCGGCGCCGGGGTGTGGTCGCGCGACGGCAACACGGCGTTCCGCGCGGGCCGCGACATCGAGGCCGGTCGCGTGTGGACGAACTGCTACCACGCCTACCCCGCGCACGCGGCGTTCGGCGGCTACAAGCAGTCCGGCATCGGACGCGAGAACCACAAGATGATGCTGGACCACTACCAGCAGACGAAGAACCTGCTCGTGTCCTACTCACCCAACGCGCAGGGATTCTTCTGATCATGCCGGCGAACCGCGTGGACGTGACCGACGACGCCGCGGCGTTGCTGCGCACGCTCGCCGCGGACCACGGGCCGCTGATGTTCCATCAGTCCGGTGGTTGCTGCGACGGCAGCGCTCCGATGTGTTACCCGGCGGGCGAGTTCCGCACCGGCGGCTCTGACGTGCACCTCGGTGACCTGGAGGTCGCCGGGGTGCCGCAACCGGTGCCGGTGTGGATGTCGGCCGCGCAGTTCGAGTACTGGAAGCACACCCACCTCACGATCGACGTCGTGCCGGGCCGGGGCAGCGGGTTCTCCCTGGAGGCCCCGGAGGGTGTGCGGTTCCTGATCCGGTCCCGGCTGCTGAGCGACGAGGAACTGGCCGAGCTGGCCTGAGCCGGCCACGACGAACGAGAACCGAGAGGACGGACATGGGCGGCTACGCCGAGGCCTACGCGGAGAGCCTGCGGGACCCGGAGAGTTTCTGGCTCGGCGCGGCCGGGTCGATCGACTGGTCCCAGCGGCCCGCGACGGCACTCGACGACAGCCGCCCTCCGTTCTACCGGTGGTTTCCCGACGGCCGGCTCAACACGTGCCACAACGCGCTCGACCGGCACGTCGCCGCCGGCAACGGCGACCGGCTCGCGCTGGTGTACGACTCGCCCGTGACCGGGGAGTCCGCGCGCTACACCTACGGCGAGCTGCTCTACGAGGTCGCGCGCTGCGCGGGCGCGCTGCGCGAACTCGGTGTCGGCACGGGTGATCGCGTGGTGATCTACCAGCCGATGGTGCCGCAGGCCGTGATCGCGATGCTCGCGTGCGCGCGGCTGGGCGCCGTGCACTCGGTGGTGTTCGGCGGGTTCGCGCCGAAGGAGCTCGCGGTGCGCATCGCCGACGCCGAGCCCACGGTGATCGTGTGCGGCTCGTGCGGCATCGAACCGAACCGGGTGATCGCCTACAAGCCCATCGTCGACGAGGCGATCGCCACGGCCGGGGTGGCGCGCCCCCAGGTCGTGGTGTTCCAGCGGGAGCGGCTGCGGGCCGAACTCGGCGAGGGCGACCACGACTGGGACAAGTTGATGGCCTCCGCCCAGCCGGCCGCCTGCGTGCCCGTGGCCGCGACCGATCCGCTCTACGTGCTCTACACCTCGGGCACCACGGGCACGCCGAAGGGGGTGTTCAGGGACAACGGCGGGCACGCGGTGGCACTGGCGTGGAGCATGGCGGCCGTCTACGGCATCGGTCCCGGTGACGTGTGGTGGACGGCCTCCGACGTCGGCTGGGTCGTCGGGCACTCCTACATCGTCTACGCGCCGCTGCTGGCAGGCGCGACGACGGTGCTGTACGAGGGCAAGCCCGTCGGCACGCCCGACGCGGGCGCGTTCTGGCGGGTCGTCGAGCAGTACGGCGTGAACGCGCTGTTCACCGCGCCGACCGCGATCAGGGCGATCAAGCGCCTCGACCCGGAGGGCCAGCAGATCGCGCAGTACGACCTGTCGAGCCTGCGCACGCTGTTCCTGGCCGGGGAGCGGCTCGACCCGGAGACCCACCGCTGGTCGTCGGACTCGCTCGGCGTGCCGGTAATCGACCACTGGTGGCAGACCGAGACCGGCTGGGCGGTGGCCGCCAACCCGGTGGGACTGGAGCCGCTGCCGGTCAAACCGGGCTCGCCCACGGTGCCGATGCCGGGCTACGACGTGCGGATCCTCGACGCCGACGGCACCGAGCTGCCGCCCGGTCGCGAGGGCGCGATCTGTGTCCGCCTGCCACTGCCGCCCGGCACGCTGCCGACGCTGTGGGGCGACGACGACCGGTTCGTGCGCTCGTACCTGTCGCGTTACGAGGGCTACTACCTCACCGGCGACGGCGGCTACCTCGACGAGGACGGCTACCTGTTCGTGCTGGGCCGCACCGACGACGTCATCAACGTGGCGGGCCACCGGCTGTCGACGGGTGCGATGGAGGCGGTGCTCTCCGCTCACCCCGCGGTCGCCGAATGCGCCGTCATCGGCGTGCCGGACGCACTCAAGGGCCAGCTCCCGCGCGGGTTCGTGGTGCTCAAGGCCGGGGTCACGGTACCGGAGGAGACACTGCGCGACGAGCTGGTGGCCGCTGTGCGCGCCGACATCGGTGCCGTGGCGGCGTTGCGCGATGTCGCGATCGTCGAGGCGTTGCCGAAGACCCGCTCGGGCAAGATCCTGCGCGCGAGCATGCGTTCCGTCGCCGAGGGACGCGACGATCCGGTGCCCTCCACGATCGAGGACCCCGCGGCGCTGGAGGCACTGCGCGCGGTCCTGCGGGCCTGAAGCCCGTTTGAAGGTTTCCGCGCACGCTGCTCGGACTCTCTCAGGCGAAGTCTCACTGGGTGATTCAATGACAGGCTTGAACCATGAATGCCGAGGAGCTGAACCGCCACGTCGTGGAGAGCCTCGAGGGAGTCAGAGTCCTCGAGGGCAACGGTGATCTGTTCTACGTCCACGACCCCGCGGGCGATCTCCCTCCCGAGCGGCAGCTGCCGTTCGCGACGATCGTGACCGGGAACAACTACGACCACGTCTCCGACCTCGACCGGCCGGGGGCCTACCGGGTCAACATCGGACTGCCGAAGGCCGGCTACACCGCCCGGTTCGGTGCACCGCCGGCCGTGCGCGACGAGCACGGCGTGCTCGACACCGGCTACGACTACGCGGCCCGCGACACGGTGCAGCCGCACCCGGCCTACGCGAGCCAGTACTGGGTGTGCGTGGTCGATCCCGGCGAGGCCACACTGCGGACCGTCAAGGACCTGCTCGCCGAGGCCCACGCCTTCGCCGCCCGTAAGCACGCCAACCGGCTCGCACGGCGGGCCGACTGACGTCCGGCCGGATCGGCCCGCGGCCGACTCCGGACGAGGCGAACCGCGACGTTGGTCGAACGATCTGGCCACTCCGTGCCGTGTCGCGGCCGACGGCCAGTGCGGTCCACGGTCAACCTGCGACGACTTTCGGGCACGACTGTCCTGATCCGCCTCAGCCGGCGGCGTGGCGCGGTTTCGTCCGCCCGGAGGCTGGGCGAAAATGGGGACATGCCCGCACCGGATCCCTACCCGAACACCCCCTCGCCCAGCCCCGGCGAGTCGGGGGTGACGGTTCGTCCCGAGCGCCGCGGCGACGCCGTGGTGCTGCGTGTGACGGGCGAGCTCGACCTGATGTCCAGCCCGGTTCTCGACGGCCACGTCGCCACCGCGCTGGAGGAGCCGCCTCCCCCGCTGCTGGTGATCGACCTCTCGGGGGTCTCGTTCCTGGCCTCGTCGGGCATGGCCTCCCTCGTCGCGGCGCAGCAGGCGGCTGGCGAGAGCACCACCCTGCGCGTGGTCGCCACGGGCAGGGCCACCGCGCGGGCCTTGGAGGTGGTGGGGCTGGACCAGCAGCTGCCCGTCCACGCCAGCCTCGAGGAGGCACTGGCCGAAGGGCGGTAGCGGGAGTCGAGCGCGCCCGGGGCGGGTACTCCCTAGGTGGACGGCCGGAGCGGTCCGGCGACGAAGCCGACAAGGGGTGTCCCCAATGTGCCCGGATCGACGTCCTCCTGACGCCCGGACACCGGAGCTGCCGGGAGGCGCACTACACCGCAGGAAGGCCGCCCTGCCCCGGCAGGCGAGCGAGCTGCGCACGGAGCTGCGCGCCTGGGCGCGGGGGCTGGGCCTCACGGAGCAGATCTGCCACGCGATCGTGCTGGCCACCTACGAGGCCGTCGCGAACGTGGTGCGCCACGCCTATCCCGAGGGCACCACCGGCATGGTGGAGCTGCACGCGAGCCCGCTCCGCGAGCGGGTCGCGGTGACGGTGCGGGACCACGGCCGGTGGCGGGCGCCGCCCGCGGGGCCGGAAGTCCGAAGCGGCCTCGGCCTGCCGCTGATCCGCGCGCTGAGCGACCGCGCGGAGTTCCGGTCCGCCGAGGCGGGCACCACCGTGACCCTGATCTGGGAGGTCGCCGCGCCGCAGTGACGGCTCCGACGTTTCAGCCCCGCCTGCGGGCCGCCTCGGCGAGCCTGCGGGCCTCGGCCGCCTGCTGGGACAGGGTGGCACGGTGTTCCTCGTGCCGCTGGCGCTAGCGGCGCTGGCCGCCGTGCTGTGTGCCAGGGAGACCCCGCTGGGCACGAACTGAGACGCCGGCCCGGGACTCAGTCGGCGAGGACCTGTTCGCGCAGGATGTCGGCGTGTCCGCAGTGGTGGGCCAGCTCCCGCAGCACCTGCAGGTACACCCAGTGAAGCGTGCGCGGTCCGGTCCGGTGGCCGGTCACCACGGCATCCAGCGGAAGATCCGCGACCACCGCCCGGGCCGTCGCACAGGCCTCCCGGTGGGCCGCCGTGACCGAGGCGACGGTGTCGTCGCCAGAAAGCCGGAAGGATTCGTCAGGGTCGCCCACCAGGCCGAGTTCCGCGCGGGGCGTGCCCCCGACGCACTCTTCGAACCACACGCGCTGCATCCACGTCACGTGCTTGACGAGCCCGAGCAACGTCGTCGCCGACGGGACGAGCCCGCGGCGGGCCTGGTCCTCGGTGAGGCCGTCGAGAGTCGCCTCGATGGCACCGCGGTAGTCCTCGACGAACGCGTCGAGCTGAGTTCGTACGTCCTCCAGCGGCACGGCGAACGCACTCATCCGGTCTCCTATCCCACTGAGCGACACGGCAACCGCCCCAGTCAATCAGTTCACCGCCAGCGGTGAGCGCCGGGTACGGGCCACCGGACCCGCTCGACCGGCAACTCGATCGACGAGGCCAGCGCTGGACCGCGGTGCGCCGTGTACAGCGGTTCAGGGTTCTGCTCGAGGAGCTGCTGGCCCGCACCACGGACTTCTCCGTGAGCGGCGAGATCCTCATGGCGCGCTGGGCGGAGTGGGGCACCCGGGCGGTGCCGCTGTCGTTTCTCGCCCGGTCCGGCTGACGCCGCCCGGCCGTGGCGAGAAGCGGTCACGTACCTAGGATCCGGCCATGCACACGGTGGCCGTTCTCGCGCTCGACTCGGTGATCCCGTTCGACCTGTCGACCCCCGTCGAGGTGTTCGGCCGCGCCCGGCTGCCCGGCGGGGCACCCGCCTACCGCGTCGTGATCTGCGGGGCGCGGACCGAGGTCGACGCGGGCGTGTTCACGCTGCGCCCGCCGTGGGGACTCGACGCGCTCGCCGAGGCCGACACGATCGTGCTGCCCGGCTGCGCGGACCCCACCGCGCCGGTGCCCGGGGACGTGCTCGGCGCACTGCGGCGGGCCGCCGCGTCGGGCACCCGCATCGCCTCGATCTGCTCGGGCGCGTTCGTCCTCGCCGCGACGGGACTGCTCGACGGGCTCCGCGCGACCACCCACTGGGCGGCGGCCGCCACGCTCGCCGAGCGCCACCCCGAGGTCGAGGTCGACCCCGGCGTGCTCTACGTCGACAATGGACAGTTCCTGACATCGGCGGGAGCCGCGGCCGGGCTGGACCTGTGCCTGCACCTGGTGCGCCTCGACCACGGCTCCGCGGTGGCCGCCGACGCCGCCCGCCTGTCGGTGATGCCGCTGGAGCGCGAGGGCGGGCAGGCGCAGTTCATCGCGCACGACCCGCCACCCGCGCCCCGGGGCGCGACGTTCGAGTCCCTGCTGTCGTGGCTGCACGACAACACCGACCGCGTCCTCACGCTCGACGACATCGCCGCCGAGGCCGGGATGAGCACCCGCACGCTCAACCGCCGGTTCCGTGAGCAGACCGGCACCACGCCGCTGCAGTGGCTGCTGCGGGCGCGCATCCGCAGGGCGCAGCACCTGCTGGAGGCCACCACCGCGCCGGTCGACACCATCGCCGGCCAGGTCGGCTTCGGCTCCCCCACCGCGTTCCGGGAACGTTTCAAGCGGGTGGTGGGCACCAGCCCGCACTCCTACCGATCCACCTTCCAGCGGGCGAGCGGCGCCTAGGTATCCACTGTGGACTGAGATCAGGTCCAGCGGAAGAGCCGCGCCGACCCCGCTCCCGCCACGACCACGGTCGCCGCCAGCGCCAGCAGCTGCCCCGGCTCCGGTCCGACCCCCATCCACGAGAACCCGAGCGAGTCGAACGAGGCACCGAAGGGCAGGTACGCACCCACGTCGGCGAGCCAGCCCGGCAGGTTGTCCCTGCCGCCGAACCCGCCGCCCAGCGCGAAGAACGCGAAGAACACCACGAGCCCGATCGCGACGGCCGAGTTGACCGTCGGCGACACCGCGGCGATGAGCATCCCCACCGCGTACATCGCCGCGGCAGCCAGCAGGAACACCCCGACCGCCACGAGCGGCGACCGCGGCGCCTCGACGCCGAAGGCCAGCCGCGCCACCCCGAGGGCCAGCGCCACCCCGAGCAACGACTGCGCGAGGCTCACCAGCACCTGCGCCACGAGCACCATCGCCGGGCTGGCCGGCGTCACCGCGAGCCTGCGCAGCACCCCGAAGGTGCGGTAGGCCGACAGGAACGACGGCATGTTCACGATGCCGATCATCGACACCACCATCGCCAGCGTCATCGGCACCACCACCGCGTCGAGCGCGGGCAGGCCCTCGAGCTCGGGGACGCCGGTGCGGTCGGAGCCGATCCCGTTCATCACCATCAGCAGCATCGGCAATCCGAGCGGCACCACGATCCCGGCGGTGTCGCGCAGGACGAGCTTCGCCTCGGTCACGGTGAGGCGCACCCACGAGGCGAGCCCGGGCCGGGCGGCCGTGATCTGGTCAGTCATCGGAGTTCTCCTGCGTCGTGCGGCCCGTGAGGGCGAGAAAGGCGTCGTCGAGGGTGGCCTGTTCCAGGCGCAGTTCCGTCACGGTGACGCCCTGACGGACGAGCTCGGTGTTCACGGCGTGCATCAGGTTGCCGGTGCCCGCCACGACCGTCTCGCCGTCCTCGCCCGTGACGGCCGTGACCTCCGGCAGCGCGGCCAGCGCGTCGCGGTCGAGCGCTCCGGCCACCCGCAGCCGCACCCGCTGCCCGCCGCCCTCGGCGGCGACGAGCCCGTCCGGGGTATCGAGCGCGATGATCCTGCCCCGGTCGAGCACGGCGACCCGGTCGCACAACCGGTGCACCTCGTCGAGGAAGTGGCTCACCAGCAGGACCGTGACGCCGGTGTCGCGGATGCGCTCGACGAGCTCCCAGATCTGCCTGCGCCCCTGCGGGTCGAGCCCGGTGCTCAGCTCGTCGAGCACGGCGACCTTCGGCCTGCCCACGAGCGCGAGCGCGATCGACAGCCGCTGGGCCTGGCCACCGGAGAGATGCTCGAACGGGGCGTCCACCTTGTCGGCGAGCCCGAGATCGGCCAGCAGCCTGCCGGTGTCGGCGCCGTCGCGGTAGAAAGAACGGTAGAGCGCCACCGCCTCGCCGACGCGCAGCTTGTCCGGCAGCATTCCGTCCTGCAGCTGCACGCCGAGCACCTGGCGCAGCCTGGCCCGCTCCCGCGCCGGGTCGATCCCGTGCACGCGGATCCGTCCCTCGTCGGGTCTGCGCAGTCCCGCCACGCATTCCACGAGCGTGGTCTTGCCGGCGCCGTTGGGACCCAGCAGCCCGAAGATCTCTCCTTTCTCGACGGTGAGGCTCACGTCGTCGGCGGCCACCGTCGCGCCGTAGCGCTTGCTGACGCCCGCTATCTCGATCACGGTCATGCTCCGCATCTCCTCCGCTGTGCCGTAGGACCGCGACGCTAGGGAGCGAGAGGGCCGGACCGCAGGTGCCGGAGGTCATGATCGGCACCCATGACTTCCGGCACGGGTGCGGCGGCGCACGCGTGCGTAACCTGGGCCGATGAGCGAGTCACGCCTGGAGATCTGGACGGCGGCGACCCTGTTCGCGGTGTGCCTGCTGGTCGCCGTTCCTGCGGTGTCGGCCCAGCTCGGCGACGGAGCGGCGGCCGAGGGCCCGGCGTGGCTGTGGTGGGCGTGCTACCTCGGTTTCCTGGCCGTGGTCGTGCTGATCTTCGTCGACTGGAAGCCCGGTCTGCGCCGGCCCGAGTGGCTGCTCACCACGCTCGCACTCTGCGCGGCCGGTGCCGTACTGCTGGCTCCGCGCACCGGTTTCACGCCGGTGCTGCTCGTGTTCGTCACGGCGTTCGCCGCCACGCTCGCTGCCCGCTGGTTCACCGTCGCCATGCTGGTGGTCAACAGCGCGATCGTCGCGCTCGCCGCGATGCTGGTGAACGCGCCGGTCTCCGAGGTGACGCTCAGCGCGTTGATCTACGCGTCGTTGCAGGCCTGCGCGGTGTGGGCGGTGTGGACCCAGCGCCGCGCGGCCGAGACGGGCGAACGGCTCGCCGTGGCCAACACCGAACTGCGCGCGGCCACCGCGCTGCTCGCCGAGTCCAGCAGGGAGACCGAGCGGCTGCGCATCTCGCGTGAACTGCACGACGTCATCGGCCACCAGCTCACCGCTCTGGTGCTGGAGCTGGAGGTGGCCTCCCACCACGAGGGCGACGGGGCGAAAGAGCACGTGCTGCGGGCCCGCGGCCTCGCCAAGGAACTGCTCGGCGACGTGCGCACCGCCGTCGGCGAGCTGCGGTCGCGGCCTGCCCGGCTGTGCGAGACGATCACGGAGATGGTCACCGATCTACCTCGGCCACGGGTGCACGTCACCGTCGCCGAGGATCTCGAGCCCAGTGGCGAGTACACGATCGCGCTCATCCGCTGCGCGCAGGAGGCCGTGACCAACGCGATCCGGCACTCCGGGGCCGAGAACCTGTGGCTGCGGATCGAGCGCACTCCGGCCGGGGAGATCACGCTCAGCGCGGAGGACGACGGCCGCGGCGCGGAACTGCTGCGCGCGGGCAACGGGCTCACCGGCGTGCGGGAACGCATCGAACAGCTCGGCGGCAGGGTCAGCTTCGAGAGCAGGCCGGGATTCCGCATCGACGCGACGGTGCCCGCGCCGTGATCAGGGTGTGCGTCGTCGACGACCAGACCATCGTCCGCCACGGCATCCGCGGCCTGCTGGAGCTCTCCCCCGAGGTGACGGTGGTGGGCGAGGCCGCCGACGGCGACGAGGCGCTCGCCGTCATCGAGCGGACCCCGATCGACGTGCTGTTGCTGGATCTCCGGATGCCGGGCAGGGACGGCATCGCCACACTCACCGAGCTGCGCGCCAGGGGCAGCGCCCTGCCCACACTGGTGCTCACCACCTTCGACGACGACGAGCTCGTCCTGCGGGCGCTGCGCGCGGGCGCGCACGGGTACCTGCTCAAGGACGTCACCCTCGAGCAGCTCATCGGCGCCATCCGCACGCTCGCCGACGGCGGCACCCTGATCCAGCCCGCGCTCACCGAGCGTCTGCTGCGCGCCACGGCGATCCTGCCCGCGCAGGACGACATCGACGACCTGCCGCCGCCGCAGCCGCTGACCCCGCGTGAGCTGGACATCCTGCGGCTGCTGGCGGGCGGCTACGCCAACCGCGAGATCGCGGCCGCGCTGCACCTCGCGGAGGGCACGGTGAAGAACCACGTGTCGAGCCTGCTGATGAAGCTCGGCGTGCGCGATCGCACCCGTGCCGTCCTGCGAGCGTTGCAGCACGGCCTGCTCACCGGCCGGAACCCGGTGTGACGGTGGCCTTCGCACGGCGGCTCCGGCGCCACCACGCCCGGCCGAGCGGGGTCAGCACCGCCAGCACGACCACGGCCCACAGCACGATCGTGATCGACCCGGAGAGCAGGATCGACGGATCGCCCTCGGACAGCGTCAGCGCGCGCCGCAACTGTTCCTCGGCGATCGGGCCGAGGATGAGCCCCACGATCGCTGGCGCCACGGGGATGCCCGCCTCGCGCATGAGCAGACCGAGCAGCCCCAGCGCACACAGGATCAGCAGGTCCACCGTGGTCCCGCCCGCGGCGTAGGCACCGAGGGTCGCGAACACCAGCACGCCCGCATAGATGGCGTAGGACGGGATCGTCAGCAGCTTCGCCCACAGCCGCACCAGCGGCAGGTTGAGCACCAGCAGCATCACGTTGCCGATGTAGAGGCTCGCGATCAGCGTCCACACGAGCGGGCCGGACTCGCTGAACAGCTGCGGGCCCGGCTGCAGACCGTAGGACTGGAACGCCGTGAGGATCACGGCCGCGGTCGCCGACGTCGGCAGCCCGATCGTGAGCAGTGGCACCAGCACGCCCGCGGCGGCCGCGTTGTTGGCCGCTTCCGGGCCCGCGACACCTTCGATGGCGCCCTTGCCGAACTCCTCGGGATGTTTGGTGAGGCGCTTCTCGAGGCTGTAGCTCAGGAACGTCGGCACCTCGGCACCGCCGGCGGGAAGGCTGCCGATCGGGAAGCCCAGCGCCGTGCCCCGCAGCCACGACGGCCAGGAGCGCTTGAAGTCCTTTTTGGACAGGATCGCGCGTTCGCGCAGCGGCTCGATGGTGCTGTGCCCGGTTCCGGTGAGCAGGTGACCGAACGCCTCACTCAGCGCGAAGAGCGCGACCACGACGATCACCACGTCGATGCCGTCGAGCAGTGAGTCGATGCCGAACACCAGCCTCGGCTGGCCGGTCTGCGAGTCGATGCCGATGAGCCCGATGGTCAGGCCCACGAGCAGGCTCGCCCCGCCCTTGAGCAGGCTCGGTCCCAGCAGTGCGCTCACGGTCACGAACGCGACCGCCATGAGCGCGACGTACTCGGGAGGGCCGAAGCTCGTCGCGAAGTCCGACAGCACCGGGGCCACGAACGTCAGCGCGACGGTGCCGATGGTGCCCGCGACGAAGCTGCCGAGCGCGGCCGTCGCCAGTGCCGCGGCCGCCCGGCCCGCGCGGGCCATCTTGTTGCCCTCGAGCGCGGAGATCATCGAGGCGCTCTCGCCGGGAGTGTTCAGCAGGATCGACGTCGTCGAGCCGCCGTACATGCCGCCGTAGTAGATGCCGGCGAACAGGATCAGCGCGCTCGCGGGATCGAGCCGGAACGTGATCGGCAGCAGCAGGGCGACGGTGAGCGCGGGGCCGATGCCCGGCAGCACGCCGACGGCCGTGCCGATGGTGACGCCGACGAGCGCCCACAACAGGTGACCGGGCGTCAGCGCGCCCGCGAAGCCGTCGAGCAGGAGTCCGAACTGGTCCACTCAGAACCCCCAGGGTCCGGTCGGCAGCGTGAGGCCGATCAGCCGGTCGAAAGTCAGGAACACCAGCGCCGAGAGCGCCCAGCCGTAGGCGATCATCTGCGCGGGGCGCGGCGCGCCGAGCAGGATCGCGGTGACGGCGAACAGCGCCGCCGACGACACCACATAGCCGAGCACGGGCAGCAGCACCGCGAAGGCCACGAGCGTGGCGACCATCGCGGCCACCCGCAGCCCGCCATGAGCGGGCCGGGTCTCGCCGGGAGCCGCGTCGCGCAGCTGCAGCCGTGCCCGCACGACGAGTGTGGCGCCGACGGCACCCAGCAGCACGCCGATCGGCAGTGGCACGGCCGCGGGGCCGACGACGCCCGAGGTCTCGGGCAGGCGGACCGCGTCCACCACCACGCACACGGCGGCCACGAGCATGAGCCCGCCGAACGCCGCGGAGGCGAGCACCGTTCTGCGCTCGGGCCTCTCCGGCTCCGCTCCGGTCTGCTCCACCGGTTCCGTCGCGGTCATGTCGCTCACCCCAGTCCGATCTCGTCGAGCACCTGCGACACGCGTTCTTGTTCGGAGCGGACGAACTCCTCGAACTCGGGGCCGGCGAGGGTCGCGTCGCCCCAGCCCCTGCGCTCCAGCGCCTCGCGCCACTCCGGTGTCCTGGTCATGTCCACGAGCAGGCCCTCCAGCGCCTGTTCCTCCTCGTCGGTGATGCCCTTCGGCGCCGCGACCCCGCGCCAGTTCTCCAGCTCGACGTCGAGCCCGCCCTCGATGAGCGTGGGCACGTCGGGCACGGTGGGCAGCCGGTCGGGGCTGGACACCGCCAGCGCGCGCACGGTGCCCGCCTCGATCTGCGGCTGGATCTCGGAGACGCCGGAGATGCCGATGGCGGACCTGCCGGAGAGCAGTGTCGTGAGCGCCTCGCCGCCGCCGGAGTGCGCGACGTAGCTGACCTTCGCCGGGTCGGCGCCGACCGCCTTCGCGAGCAGTCCCGCGA
Organism: Prauserella cavernicola; assembly: GCF_016595675.1. Classification (GTDB taxonomy): domain Bacteria; phylum Actinomycetota; class Actinomycetes; order Mycobacteriales; family Pseudonocardiaceae; genus Prauserella_A; species Prauserella_A cavernicola. The sequence goes on from NZ_JAENJH010000001.1 coordinate 682,804, forward strand.
GGATCTGCTCGACGCCACCTGCCGATCCGCCTGCGATGGACACGGCGGGCAGGTCGGCGCGCATCGCCTCGATCAGGTCGGCCGTGGACCGCAGCGGCGAGTCGGCGGGCACGACGATCGCCTGGTAGTCGGTGGTGAGCCGTACCAGCGGGGTGGTGTCGGCCAGCGACTGCTCCGAACCATTGGCCTTGACGGCGCCGACCATGATCAGGCCGGTGGTCATCAACTGGGTGGGATCGTCGCCGAAACGCACGAACTGGCTCAGCCCGATGGTGCCGCCCGCCCCGGCCACGTTGTAGACCTCGGAACGGCCGACCAGTTCCCGCAGCGCGCCCTGCATCTCGCGCGAGGTCTGGTCCCAGCCGCCGCCGGGAGCCGCGGGCGCCATGATGCGCAGCTGCTCGCCGCCGAGCACGTCCTGCGCCGTCGAGCCCGCTCCGGAGTTCGCGGCGGGCGCGGTCGCCACCACAGCGCCGGTGGTCAGCAGCGCCACCGCCCACGGCACCCAGCGCGTCCAGCGGCGTGAGCGCGCCGCTCCGGGTGCGGTGGCTGGCGAGCCTCGTTGCTCCATCGAACGTCCTCCGGTCGCGGATCCGGCCGGACCGGCGTCACACTCTCCGGCCTCGACTCCTCTGGACACGAATGTATACAGTGGTGTGCAGTTGTTGACAAGCCTTGGAGGTTCGATGACGCAGGCCGTACCCCCATCCGGAACCGACGCGCGCGCCGAGACCGTCGACGTCGTCGTGGTCGGCGGCGGCAACGCCGGCTTCAGCGCGGCACACGCGGCGGCCGAACGCGGACGCCGCGTCCTGTTGCTGGAGAAGGGTGCGCGAGGCCAGGAGGGAGGCAACAGCTACTACACGGCCGGCGCGGTCCGGATCGCGCACGACGGCCTCGCCTCCGTGGCCGACCTGCTCGACCCCGACGACCGGCACGCCGTCAGCGACCTGCCCCCGTACCCGGCCGAGCAGTTCCACGCCGACATGGCGAAGGTGACCGGCGGCCGCAACGACGCCGCGCTCACCGAGGTGCTGGTCTCCGAGAGCCAGGACACGCTGCGCTGGCTGCACTCCAAGGGACTGCGCTACCGGCTCATGTACGAGCGCCAGGCCTATCCCGACGCCCAGGGCAGGCAGGTGTTCTGGGGCGGGCTCGCGGTCGGCAACACCGGCGGCGGCAAGGGCCTGATCGCCGACCACACGGCGGCCGCCAAGCGGGCGGGCGTCGAGATCCGCTACGGCGTGCGCGTCCGCGACCTGGTCCGCGTGAACGGGCGCATCACCGGCGTCACGTGGACCGACGACGACGGCGGCAGCGGCACCGTGCGCGCCGAGTCCGTGGTGCTCGCGGCCGGCGGCTTCGAGGCGAACCCCGGCCTGCGGCGCGAACACCTCGGCGAGGGCTGGCAGCGCGCGAAGGTCCGCGGCACCCCGCTCAACACCGGCGACATGCTCACGGCCGCGATCGATGCGGGCGCCGGCACCTTCGGCGACTGGAGCACATGCCATAGCGTCGCGTGGGACGCGTGGTCCCCCGACAACGAGAGCAACCGCGAGCTCACCAACCAGCTCACCCGCGGCGGCTACCCGCTCGGCATCGTCGTGAACAAGCAGGGCCGGCGCTTCGTCGACGAGGGCGCGGACTTCCGCAACTACACCTACGCCGTGTACGGCGCCCGGATCCTCGCCCAGCCCGACGGGCTCGCGTTCCAAGTCTTCGACGCCACCACCCGGCCGACGCTGCGCACCGAGGAGTACGACATGCCCGGCGTCTCGGTGGTCACCGCCGACACGCTGGACGAGCTCGCGGCGGGCATGGGCGTGGACGCCGAGGCGCTCACGCGCACCGTGTCCGAGTTCAACAAGTCGGTCGAACGCGACGTGCCACTGGACATCGCGGTGAAGGACGGCAGGGCCGCCCACGTCGACCCGCCCAAGTCGAACTGGGCCATCCCGCTGGAGGCCGCGCCGTACTACGCCTTCCCGGTCACGTGCGGCATCACGTTCACCTTCGGCGGCCTGCGCGCCGACACCCACGGCCGTGTGCTCGACACCGGCGGCGAGCCCGTGCCGGGACTGTTCGTGTGCGGCGAGATGCTCGGAGGACTGTTCAGCGGCAACTACCCCGGCGGCACCGGCCTGACCTCGGGCGCCGTGTTCGGCCGCCGGGCTGGGACACTGGCCTGAGCACGACCAGAGAGGAACGGACCCGGCGATGACAGTGAGCGGCACCGGTGGGCGGACCGACGCGCAGACCGTGTACGCGCAGTTGCGCGCGGAGATCCTCTCCGGCGCCGTCTCGCCGGGCGACCCGTTGCGCGAGACGGCGCTCGCGAGCCGGTTCGGCGTCTCCCGCACCCCGGTGCGGGAGGCGCTGCGGCGCCTGGAACAGGACCGGCTGCTCGTCGCCGGGTCGCGGGGCATGGAGGTCCGCAGCATCGACCCCGAGGAGGTCGTGCAGATCTACGACATGCGCGTGCTGCTGGAGGCCGAGGCTGCGGGCCAGGCCGCCACGGCCCGCCGCACCACGGATCTGCTCACGCTGGAGGGCCTGCTGGCCCGCGACCGCGAGCTGGCCGAGCCCGACGACGCGACGCGCATGCGCACCAACCTCGAGTTCCACGCCGCGCTGTGGCGGGCCACGCACAACCCGGTGCTGATCGACCTGCTGGAGCGGCTCACCGGCCACCTCGTGCACGCGCCCCGCTCCACCCTCTCCGTCGGAGACCGGTGGGGCGAGGCGCTCGACGAGCACGAGGCGCTGGTCGACGCGGTGCGCGACCGGGACGAGCCCAAGGCCAGGACCATCGCCGCCGATCACATGAACACCGCGCGCGCCATCCGGCTGAGCCTGCTGCGGGAGGCGGCGGGCCGGTCGTGACCGTGCACGCCCCGCCCGCCGCGTGTCCTCACCGGGCGGCGAACACCCGCTCGTCGCTGTAGCGCGCCGACCCGTCCGCGTTGTCGCCCAGGTAGAAGTGCGTCGCCATGGTGCGGTCGCCGACGTCGAGCACCGAGCGCCACAGCGTCCGGATCGGGTAGGCACCGGCGCTACGCGCGTCGAACCCGATCTCCTCGAGCGCGGCGCGAATCGCCGGGCCGGACAGGTCCCCGTCGGCGGCGCGCTTGGCCAGCGAGCGGTACCGGGCGTAGGTCTCCATCGTCTCGTCGTTGTCTTCCGGCAGCGCCGTGCCATCGCGGTGGCGGTGCAGGAAGTGGTTGGTGACGCACAGTGCCGCCGAGTCCGCGTCGATGATGTGCTCGTCGCCGCCGGACCCGCGTTCCCAGACGAACGCGTCGCCCGAGCTGTCGGCGATCAGGTAGTGCAGCGGCACGCCCAGGTCGTAGTGCTTCGCACCGAGCAACGCCCGCCGCGCCTGCTCCGCGGTGGCGCACGTGTCGAGCACGAACCGCGGCAGCTGAGCGGCGCCAAGCCCGACCTGCGGACTCGCGGCCACCGGGGGGTTGGTGTTCTCGGCGTCGGCGATCAACAGAGCCACCGCCACGCCGTGCTCGTTGACGCCCTCCATGCAGGCGTCCAGCTCGTTCATCGTGAGCACGGTGGTGGCGGGACCGTCGTCGGGGACGCTGGTGAGCACGAAGGGCCGCGAGGCCATCGGCACGCCGTTGTCCTCGCCCGGCATCTGACCGCCGAGCATCGCGAACAACGCCTCGGGACTACTGAGGAAGAAGTCGTAGTTGCGGCCGACGAGCCCCCTGCGCTCGTCGGTCATCCACGGCGGCGCGAACGTCACCGAGCAGGCCGAGCCCTCGGGCACGCCGGTGAAGTGGTCCAGGTACACGGCGGCGTCCGGGTCGAGTCCCGCGGCCGAGGCCGCGCCGAGCAGCCGGCCGTGGTGCTGTGGCCAGTGCTCGGCGAACCAGTCGAGCCGGGCACGGGCCCGCCGCGGCTCGGCCGGCACCGGCCGCCAGCCGTAGGTGTCCCGCGCGGCCTCGGCCAGTCCCCTGCCGATGTCGGCCTGGGTGCCGGTGAGCCGCAGCCCGCGGACGGTCATGAAGTCGGACTCGCCGCCGCCTGCGACGATTTCGGTGGTCGTGGTCATCTCTGCTCTCCTTGGTCTGTAACGGGTTCACGCCACATCGGCCAGATTCGAGGGCCGTCGGGCAGGGTCACGGGCTCTCCGGTGCCGCGGAAGCCGTGTCGTTCGTACAGCGGACGACTGCGGGCCGAGCTGGCCTCGAGGTAGACGGGCAGGCCCTGCTCGTCGGCCAGCGCCAGGCGGTCGGCGAGCAATGCCGCGCCGAGCCCCCGGCCCTGCTCGCCCGGCGCGACGCCGAGGAACGGCAGGTACAGGTGCGCCCGCCCGTGCGGGTGCAGCGGGCCCACCAGCTCGGCGAAGTGCCGCAGCCGCGCCAGGTACGGCAGGAACTCGGGTGGCGGCTCGTCCCCGGTGTCCATTCCGGACTCCCCCGCCGCGTGCGGCAACCACACCGCCACCGCGGCGCCACCGCCGGCCACCGCCAGCTCCCCCACCTCTGCCGACCGCGCGACGAACGGCTCGAACAGCCGCGCCGTGGCGGCGGGCCTCGTCGCGTCGTCGGGGAACAGCCAGCGCGACAGCGGGTCGTCCTGGAACGCCGACACGAGCACCGCGACGGCGTCCTTTCGCTCGATCACCATGCGTACAACGTACCCACGGTCTCGCGAGAACAGCCAGCAAAACGGGTGAACATGGGGGTATCCCCTACTGGTGCACTAGTACACTAGCGCCCATGGACACCATGCCGCCGTACCTGCGCATCGCCGCCGCCATCTCGGACCGCATCGCCGACGGCGAGCTGGCGGCGGGCCAGCGCGTGCCCTCGGCCCGCCAGATCATGCGCGACTGGGGCGTCGCGATGGCCACGGCCACGAAGGTGCTGGCGGCCCTGCGACAGGAGGGGCTGGTCGAGGCCAGGACCGGCGTCGGCACCGTCGTGCGCGCCTCGGGCGCCCGGCCGCCGACCGCGCGCCGAAGCGCCGAGGGGACTCTGACCAGGGACCGGCTCGTCGCCACCGGCATCGCCATCGCCGACACCGACGGGCTCGACGCGCTGTCCATGCGGCGGCTCGCGACCGAGCTCGGCGCGGGCGTGATGTCGCTGTACCGGCACGTCTCGGGCAAGGACGAGCTCGTGACGCTGATGCTCAGGTCCGTGTTCGCGGCCAGCGAACTGCCCGCGCGGGGCCCCGAGGGCTGGCGCGCGAAGCTCGAGCTGGTGTGCCAAGCGCAGTGGACGCTCTACCAGCACCACCCGTGGACGGCCGCGGCCGTGTCCATGACCAGGCCGTTGCTGCTGCCAGAAGCCATGGCGCACACCGAGTGGACCCTCGCCGCGCTCGACGGCGTCGGTCTCGGCGACGAGGAACGGCTGCGCGAGGCCGTCTCCCTGCCCGCGTTCGTCCGGGGACTCGCGCTGTCGGTGGCGGCGGAGCGCGAGGCCGAGCGCAGGACCGGGCTCACCAACGACCAGTGGTGGGTGTCGTCGGTCCGGGAGGTGGAGTCCGTGCTGGCCACCGGCCGGTTCCCCCTGCTGGCGGCGACGAGCGCCGGCGTGGCCACGGACCTCGACGCGGTGTTCCGGCAGGGACTCGCGCGCCATCTCGACGGGCTGGCCGCGAGAGTCGCGGGGCGCGAATCTCCGTAGTCGCGTACGTAGCCTCCCCGATGCGATCCGGCCGGATCTGGCGCACTCTGAATCTCGACCGATTCCCGGTACGGAGAAGCTCATGCCCATCGACTCGCATCCGCAGCCCTGCCCCCAGTGCCAGCGCCCGACGGTGCTGATGTCCCATCGCTGGGGCCGCCAATGGGTCCACGTCGGCACGTGGCGCCCCCGGTGCGGCGCCCCGACGTGGGCAGGCCGCAGGCACAGCCGAGCCGGTAGCCGCGCGACCCCGAGCGCGGCCTGAGGGCGGCGGCCTCTCCAGCTTGGCCGCGCGTGCGGAAGTCCCCCGCCCGCACGACGCGGCCCGAGCGCGACGGGGCGCCGGCGAGTTTCCCCGCCTCCCGGTGCCCCGTCGCGCTCCGCCACCTCCCGGCCCCCGGATCGGACTACACTGCCGGGCGTGGCTGCGCCGATGTTGCTGCGCGGTTCCTCGGGCAACCTGCCCGCGGATCTCACGTCCTTCGTCGGCAGGCGACGGGACCGCGCCGACGTCAAACGACTGCTCTCCGGAAGCAGGCTCGTCACGCTCACCGGTCCCGGCGGTGTGGGCAAGACCCGGCTGAGCCTGCGCGCCGGCGCCGACGTGCGCCGCGCCTTCCCCGATGGCGTGTGGTTCGTCGAGCTGGCCTCGGTGACCAGTCCCGCGCTGCTCGCCCACACGGTCGCCACCACGCTCGGCCTGCGCACCCAGTCGCACTCGGCGATCGTCGCGACACTCGTCGAGCACCTCGCGGACCGCAGCGCCCTGCTCGTCTTCGACAACTGCGAACACGTGGTGAGCGCGTGCGCGACCCTGCTCGACGAGCTGCTGCGCGCGTGTCCGCACCTGCACGTGCTCGTGACCAGCAGGGAGCCGCTCGGCCTTTTCGGCGAGACGATCCGGCAGGTCGGGCCCCTGCCCGTACCCCCGGCCGCCGGGCCGGACCGCGCCAACCTCATCGGCTACGAGTCCGTCGCGCTGTTCGTCGACCGCGCCCGGTCCGTCGTTCCCGGGTTCCGGCTCACGAGCGGCAACCGCGACGCGGTGGCCGAGATCGTCCGCGGGCTCGACGGCATCCCGCTCGCACTCGAACTGGCCGCCGTGCGCCTGCGGGCACTCTCGCCCGCTCAGCTGCTCGACCGGCTCACCGACCGGTTCGCGCTGCTCAACTCCGGCAATCGCACGGCGCCCGACCGCCAGCGCACGTTGCGCGGTTGCGTCGAGTGGAGCTACGACCTGTGCACGCCGGGTGAGCAGGCGCTGTGGGCGGGCGCGTCGGTGTTCTCCGGGGGTTTCGAGCTCGACGCGATCGAGGCGGTGTGCCCAGGGACCGGCAGGCCGGGGCTGCTGCTGGACACGCTGCTCTCGCTCGTGGACAAGTCCATCCTCGTGTCCGAGGACATCGGCGGCGTGATGCGGTACCGGATGCTCGAGGCGATCGCGCAGTACGGCCTCGAGCGGCTGCGCGCCACGGGCGAGCTCCCCGCGGCCCGGGTGCGGCACCGCGACTTCTACGCGCGGCTCGCGGGCATGTCGGAGTCGGAGTGGACGGGCACGGCGCAGCGCGAGTGGATGGAGCGTCTGCGTCGCGACCACGCCAACTTCGAGGCCGCGCTCGAGTTCTGCGCCACCGAGCCCGGCGAGCAGGAGCCGGGCGTGCTCATCGCCGGCGGGCTGCGGGAGCACTGGATGCGCTCCGGCGCGCTCGACGAGGGCAGGCTCTGGCTCGACACGCTGCTGAGCCGCGGCGGGTACTCCGCCGAGACCACGGCACGGGGGCTCTACGCCGCGGCGTGGCTGGGGATCGTGCAGGCCGACCTCGCCTACGCGCGGCCACTCATCGACCGGGGCCGCGAGGTGTCGGTCGAGCTGGGCGACGTGGCGCGCGCGCAGTTCGACAACCTCACCGGGATGAGCCAGCTGCTCACGGGCGACGTTCGCTCGGCGATCAAGAACACCGCGCACGCCCTCGCGGTGTTCGAGGGTGCCCACGCCGTCAACCAGGAGATCAGCGCGTTGATCTCGCTGCAGATGGCCTACGGCGCGGCTGGCGACACCACCAGCGCGCTGCGCAGGCACGCCGACTGCGTGCGCCGCTGCGAGCAGATCGGCGATCACTGGTTCCGCTCCTACAGCCTCTGGCACGCGGGCGTGATGCACTGGCAGCGCGGCGACTCACAGCGCGCGATCACCACGCTGCGCGACGCGCTGCGGCTCAAACGGGAGCTCGCCGACCGGCTCGGAGCCGCCCTGTGCATCGAGGGGATCGCGTGGGCGACCACGAGCCGCGACCCCCGGCGCGGGGCGGTGCTGCTGGGTATCGCCGGGGTCCGGTTCGACGCACTGGGCACTGAGGCGAACACCTTGCCGTGGGTGACGCGGCCCCATGCCGAGTGCGAACAGGAGCTGCGCGGCACACTCGGTGAGCACCAGGTCCGGCGCGCCAAGGCCAGGGGCGCGCGGTTCGGCCTCGCCGACGGCGTCGAGTACGCGCTCGAGGAGCAATCCGGCACCGCGCGGCGCGACGGCGCGGTACCGAGCGGGCTGACCAGACGAGAGCGCGAGGTGGCCGGACTGGTCGCGCAGGGGCTGTCGAACAAGGCGATCGCGAGCACGCTCGTTATCTCGCAGCGCACGGCCGAGACCCATGTGGAGAACATCCTGACGAAGCTGGGTTTCACCTCGCGCACCCAGATCGCCGCGTGGCTCGCGCGTGAGCCCGGCTGAGCCGCACCGTCCACTGTGGCTGATTCGGGGCCCGCCGGACGCCTCCGGCCCGCCCGCCGACACGCCGGTGCTCGATCGTCCCTCAGATGCCGTCCGAACGGACACCGCCACCGCCGGCCAGGTCGCCGGCACCGTGGTGCGCCTCCCACCGAGCAGGCACTCCCCTCCGGCCGAGGTCCGGTGAGGCCGAGCCGGCGGCGAACGAATCCCCAGGTGAGAGACGTGTGTGAACAGCGGATCACGGCCGTGAAGACCGCTGGTGAACAGCCTCGCGACGTTGTCCACAGAGGATCTGAGGCCACCCCGGACCGGTCCAGACAACAGCCCCGCCGGGCCGGGGCTCGCTCAGATGAGCGCAATCCGTGGCTAGGTCGCTCGAATGTGCCCGGGTAGTTGATCGTTTGCTAAAGTCCGCCACAGAGAGGTTCGAGGCGACATCATCGGAAAGGCGGCCTCCAGCGACGTGTCGGAACGGTTCGAATTCGTGCTGGGCAGTGTGGAGGCGAGCGTCGTGGGGCAGGCGCTGGGCGTTGACGTGCGCCGTTTCCCGCTGCGGATCCGCAACACCACCACCGACCCCGTACGGCTCGTGAAGCTCGCGAAGATCGTCACCGGGGAGCTCGCCAAGCGCAGGCTCGTCGTCGGCAACACGCTTCACAGCCATCTGCACACCACGTTCGGGTTGCTCGGCGACCACCGCGTGTCGGTGGCGATCACCGGCATCGACGGGCTCGGGGCCGACATCGCCGTGCTGGCGGTCACCGACGGCTCGAGAGCGCTGGGAATCACCCAGCGCGATGACGAGTTGTTCTTCTCCGTGTTCTCCGACGACGAGCTCGTGGACGTCCTGGCGGGCGTCCTGCCGCCGGCGCAGCCCGCGCCCGGTGGCCCGGCCACCGTCCGCAGCAGCGTCACCGAGCACCGCTCGGCGCTGGCGGCACGCCGGGCGGCGGAGCGCGAGCACGACGAGGAGGAGACCGACGCGTTCGGCAACATCAGCATCGTCGGCATGGCCGAGCCTCCGCCCGAGCGCAACCGCCGTGGAACCGAGAGCGACGAGCGCAAGCTGCGCCGCGTGCTGGAGGGCGAGCGGCACGGCGGCGGGCAGATCTCCGTCACCGGCCGGGGCGATCGGGGCACCCCCCAGTCGCTGAGCTGGCTGGACGCCGAGCAAGGCAGATACCTGATCCACACCACCGACGGGGACGGCGAGTTCGTCGCCCGTTACGAACCCGCAGGCTACAACGATGTGGTTCGCGCCATTCGAGACGCGGTCTCCCGCGCCTACTGACCCGGAGCAAGCATGAGCGAAGACGACACCCAGCAGCTGCTGCAACAGAGGACGACGTTCACTTCGGCCTCGGCGGTGTCCGCCCAGGCCAAGGCGGTCAGTCGCTCGCTCAGCGGCATGGAGCTCAAGCAGCTCGCCCAACGCGGCGGCTTCGCGATCGACGAGAACACCGGCGACCGCATGATCAGCGCTCTCGAGGACATGCTCGACGCGCTCGAGGCGCGGTGGTCGGAGCTGGAGAAGCTGGGCAAGGCTCCTCCGCTCAGCACCACCTCGACGGCGCAGTGGGTCTCCCAGCACACGGTGCAGACCGCCTCCGACGACCGCGGACTGCTCACCCAGCTCCAGAACGCCCGCACCGAGCTGCCCCAGTACATCGACGCCATCCGCGAGGCCAAGCGTCGCTACTCGGACACCGAGTCGGGCACGCAGTCCACGCTCGACGGTTTCAAGCCCGGTCTGACCGACTCCTGATCACCAGCCTCTCCGCCCGCCGGGCGAGATCGGAATGAGGTACCACTTCCGTGTCCAAGTCAGCCGAGTCCGCCGCCGCGGTGTCCGACCCCGCCAGCGAGGACTACGACCCGAACAGCCCGCACTACGACGTCACCATCGACTCGTCGTCGCCGTTCTACGTCGGCGCGATCGACGAGGACGACGCGCGCTCGGGTGACGACATCCGCGCCGAGATCGTCCAGGAGGTCGAGGACGACCCGCTGGCGAATGCCCTCTCCGACAAGGAGAAGGACAAGGAGATCCAGAGCCGCTACGCCGATGCCATCGCCGACAACCAGCAGGGACTCGACGAGGGTCTCGAGCTGCGGCAGGCGGGCGAGCGGCCCTCGACGGTGTGGGACAACGCGACCCACGAGCAGATGGTCGAGGTGCTCAGCAGCGACGCCGACTCGTCCGCGATCGCCGAGACCTCCGAGGAGTGGGTGCAGCTCGGCAACGACCTCACCCTGCACCAGCGCGCCGTCGCCGAGGCGATCGACGACAGCATGGGCAACTGGACCGGTGAGGGCGGCAACGCCGCCAGGGAACACCTGGCCGGGGTGGCCAAGTGGCTCGGCTCGACGGCGCAGGGCGCCGTGCTCACCGGACGCCAGCAGCAGATCCACTCGCAGACGCTCAACGAGTCGCAGAAGCAGATGGCCGCGAACCCGCCGGTCGAGTTCTCGGTGCAGGAGGCCAACGCGTCCCTGATGCAGATGACCAACCCGGTGCAGTACGCGATGGCCGCCACGGTCGCGATGCGGACCATGCAGGAGCAGAAGGCCGCCCGCGAGCAGGCCGCGCGGATCATGACCCAGTTCGACGACACGGTGGGCACCGCGGTCGACATGCCCCTGTTCTCGCCGCCGCCGAAGCTGGCGTCGGCCACCGCCACGCCCCAGTTGCAGGGCACGCCCATGGGCGGCGGCGCCGGAGGCCAGGGCGACGTGCAGCAGCCGACCCCGTTCAATGTCGCGAGCAGGCCCGGCGCTGACGGCGCGACCGACCAGCTCGGTGGCCCCGACGGCATGGGCGGCCCCGGCGGGCTCGGCGAGGATGGCCAGTTCAACCAGTTCGGCGAAGGTGGCGAGTTCGGTGGTGGCGGCCCTGGCGGCCAGGGACTGCCGCCAGGCGTCGACGCCCAGGGCAACCCGCTGAACATGCCGGAGATGCCGGGAGCCGACGGCCAGGGCCTGCCGCCCGGAAGCATCCCCCCGGGCGGGATGCCACCCGGAGGAATGCCACCCGGAGGAATGCCTCCCGGCGGTATCCCCGGCGGAGGGCTGCCCGGCGGCGGCAACTTCACCGACCAGACCCACCAGTCGAGCACGCCGACGATGCCGACTCCGCCCCCGCTCAAGGTTCCGGACGGGCCGGGCGGCTACAACCCCGGCGGGTTCAACCCCGGCAACCCGGGAAACATCGGCAACAACCCGGGCAACATGCCGAACTTCCCCGGCAGCACCACCCCGACCGGCTACAAGCCGCCGGACCCGAGCAAGTTCGACCCCGGCAAGTTCGACCCGGGCAAGACTCCCGGGTACAACAAGCCGTCGACGATCGGCTGGAACGGCGGGGTCAACGGCGACGGCATCTCCAACAGGCTCGGCGGCCTCGACGGCGGTGGCGGCAAGGGCTCGGGTGCGCTGCCGAAGTTCGGTGGCGGCGGAGGCGTCGGCGCGGCCGGAGTCGGTGGACTGGGCGCGGGCCTCGGCGGCGGCGGTGCCGCGGGCGGCGGCGCCGGAGCAGGCGGTCCGCAGACTCCTGGTCAGGTGTCGGGCGCGGCCAAGGGCCTGGCCGGCGGCGGTGCCGCCGGTGCCGGCCCCGCGGGCGCGGGCGCCGGTGCGGCGGGCGCGGGAGCGCGCGGCATGGCCGGTGGCATGGGCATGGGCGGCATGGGCGGCGGTGGCGCCGGTCGCCAGAAGGAAGAGGACAAGGAGCACCGCGTGGCTGCTTACCTCGAGTCCGAGGAGAACATCTTCGCGGGCGAGAACGCCATTGCCCCGCCCGTCATCGGCGACTGGAAGGCCAACAAGGACAACAGCTGGCAGTGAGCCGATCCGGCGCCGCCCTTCCCGGGGCGGCGCCGGTTCGTCATCGTGGCAACGGGTGCTCGGCGGCCAGCTCGCCGGGCGCCGACAGCCGCCAGGCCTCGTACATCAGTTCCCCCAGCTCGTCGGCGTCGACCCCGTTCAGGTAGACGACCACCCAGCCGAAGCCACCCGCGGTGAACTGGACCTCGAACACGTCCGGCCGCTCGGAGACCAGCGCGATCTGCTCCGACAGCGTCTGCTTGAGCCCCACGGTCTTCGTGCGCGGCCAGTAGTAGCCGAACCGTTTGCCGCGAACGCTGAACGACGTGTAGTCCCTCGCCTTCGCCCGCTCCACCTCGGCGAGGCCGTCCACCATTCGCAAGAAGTCACCACTGGGCACACCCATGAGTGCCATTCTCGCGCACCCCACCGACAGTTCCGGCGGTCGCGTAGACTCGCGCCGGGTTCGATGCGACCCGCCGCCCGCGCCGGAATCCGGCATGGTGAACGCATCGGGACAGGTGCCACCCGTCGTCCGACACGGTGCCCTGCCGGCAACGCGGGCAGCTGGACGACACGGCACCGGGACCCACGGGTGTATCGCATGAACGTCACCATCACCGACGCCAAGCTGGCCGCGCGCGTGCTGCGCTCGGACCTCGCTCGCGACGGCGTCGCCATCTCCCACAGCGCCGCGCTCGAACTCGTGGCGCACCAGCTCGGGCACCGGGACTGGAACACGGCCTCGGCCGCGCTCGCGGACTCGCGCGGGCTGCGGGGCGCCGTGCCGGTGCTGCGCGTTCAGGACGAGCGGCTCGCGCGCGAGTTCTACGTCGACCACCTCGGCTTCAGGGTGGAGTGGGAGCACCGGTTCGAACCAGGGCTGCCTCTCTACACCAGGGTGTCGCGCGACGAGACGGTGCTCGACCTCTCCGAGCACCACGGCGACGGAACGCCCGGATCCGTGGTCTGGGTTCCGGTCGGCGACGTCCGCGCGCTGCACCGCGAGCTCACCGCGCGCCGGCATCCCCGGCTGCGCCCCGGAGTCGACCACGACGCTCCCGGCGGTCCGACCCTCGAGGTCATCGACCCGTTCGGCAACGTGCTCCGGTTCTGCGAGACGAGCGACTGAGCTCGCGTTCGGACCCGGAACGCGCATCTCACGGGCCCGAACGCAGAACTCGCGGTCCCGAGCGGGGGACTCGCGAGCAGGAGCGGGGGACTCGCGCGGGGTTGTCCTTTGTGGAGTTTTTTTCCGGGCTGGGGTCGGCTTAATTTCGGGCGTTTATTTTTTCGGAGTGTTGACATAAATCGGAGCCGGTCGGCATGCTGGCTCCCATGCAGCGACGCTCCGGTCCCCTCACGCAGCTGCGGCGCGGTCACGAGGAACTCGTGCTCGGCCTGTTGCGCAGGCACGGCCCGTTGAGCCGCAGCGCGCTGGGTACGCACTCCGGGCTCTCCCGCACCACGCTGCACGAGATCCTCACGGCGCTCACCGCGAACGGCGCCGTCACCACCGTCCGCCAGGAGTCGGCCCCGCGCGGGCGAGGCAGGCCCGCCGAGACGCTGACCCTGAACCCCGACGCGGGGCAGGCCATCGGCATCGACTTCGCGCGGCGAGCGGTGCACGTCGCGATCGTCAACGTCGCCCACGAGGTCGTCGGCTCCGCCAGCGAGGCGCACGAAGCCGACCTGCCGTGGGACGACCGGGCCGAGCTCGCCGAACGGCTGGTCGGCTCGCTGGTCGAGGGCTCGCTGCGGCTCGGCGCGCTGAGCGCCGTCGGCGTCGGCGTGGTCGGCCCGGTCGGCGACCCCGGAGAGGACGGCGCCCAGCGGCTCACCGACCTGCCCCGGTTGCTGCGCAAGCGGTTCGGCGTGCCCGTGCTGCTCGACAACAACACCCGGCTCGCGGCACTGGCCGAGTCGATCTGGGGTGCCGCGGCCGGTGGCCAGGACGTGCTCTACCTCCGCCTCTCCCACGGTGTCGGCGGCGGGCTCGTCGTCGGCGGAGCACTGCACCGCGGCGCCCACGGGCTCTCCGGCGAGTTCGGGCACATCACCGTGGAGCAGAACGGATCTCGCTGCGGCTGCGGCGGCGCTGGCTGCCTCGAAACCGTCGCGTCGATCCGCGCGGTTCTCCAGAACTACCGCGCCGAGGGCGGCCGGGCCAGGAAACTCTCCGGCCTGCTCGGCGCGCTCTCCGAGGACGATCCCGCCGCACGGCGCGCGGTGAACGCCGCGGGCGGCAAGGTCGGCGCGGTGCTCGCCGCACTGTGCAACGCCGTCGGGCCCAGCGTGATCGTGCTCGGCGGCGAGCTGACCGAGGCGGGCGACGCGTTGTTCGGACCGGTCGAGTCTGCGCTCGACGAGCACATCCTGCCGATGTCACGGCACAAGGTCAGCCTGCGCAGGGCCACCCTCGGCGACGTCGGCGGCGCGCTGGGCGGCATCGCGCTGGTGCTGCACGAGTCACCACTGCTGTCCCACTACCCCGCCGACCCGGACCAGGGGGAGGACTCATGAGCGTCGTCTCCGTTCCCGAACAGACCGCGGCCCAACCGGGCGCGGCCCGCCGCACCGGGCGCCGCCCGGTCCGCACGCTCGCGCTCAACATCGCGGCCGTCCTCATCGGACTCGCGGCGTGGTCGCTGCTGTCCGTGGTCGGTGTGCAGGGGCTGCCGGGCCCGCTGACCGTCGCCGAACGCGCGGGCGAGCTGATCGCCGACGGCACACTCGCGACCGACGTGCTGGCGAGCCTGCGGCGCGTGCTCCTCGGCTTCGTGCTCGGCACCGCGCTGGCCGTCCCGGTCGGATTCCTCATGGGCTGGTACACCACGGCGCGCGGGCTGCTCGAACCGTACGTGCAGTTCTTCCGCACCATCCCACCGCTGGCGATCATCCCGCTGGCCATCGTGCTGCTCGGCATCGGCGAGGTCCCGAAGGTCTTCGTGATCTTCCTGGCCGCGTTCCTCTCCAGCGTCGTGGCCGCGTTCCAGGGCGTGGTGGACGTCGACCGCACACTCATCAACGCGGCCAGGGTGCTCGGCGCCTCCGACCGCACGATCTTCGCGAAGGTCGTGGTGCCCGCCTCGCTGCCGTTCATCCTCGTGGGCATGCGCATCGGGCTCGGCTCCGCGTGGGGCACGCTCGTCGCCGCTGAGCTCATCGCCGCGCAGGAGGGCCTCGGCTTCCGGATGCAGCAGGCCCAGCTCTACTACGACCTGCCCACGATCTTCGTGGGACTCATCTCGATCGGCGTGCTGGGACTCGCGATGGACCGGCTCCTGCTG
This sequence comes from Prauserella cavernicola, assembly GCF_016595675.1. GTDB lineage: Bacteria > Actinomycetota > Actinomycetes > Mycobacteriales > Pseudonocardiaceae > Prauserella_A > Prauserella_A cavernicola. The sequence continues at coordinate 698,292 of NZ_JAENJH010000001.1, forward strand.
TTCGCGGGCCGCCGTCTCACCAGCTGGCAGGAGACCCGATGACACCGAAGATCTCGTTCCGGGACGTGGTGAAGTCCTTCCCGGTCAAGGGCGGCTCGTTCACCGCACTCAACGGCGCGTCGCTCGACATCGCCGACGAGGAGTTCGTCACCGTCGTCGGCCCGTCCGGCTGCGGCAAGAGCACGCTGCTGAGCATGGCGGCCGGGCTCGTCGAGCCGACGGCGGGCGAGGTGCTCGTCGACGGCGAGCACGTGCGCGGCCCCGGCCCCGATCGCGGCGTGATCTTCCAGCAGTACGCGCTGTTCCCGTGGCTGACCGTGCGCAAGAACGTCGAGTTCGGACTGCGCCTCGCCGACCTGCCGCCCGGGGAGCGAACCCGGCGGGCGGAGCACGCGATCGAGCTCGTCGGGCTCACCGAGTTCGCCGACGCGCTGCCGAAAACCCTGTCGGGCGGCATGAAACAGCGCTGCGCCATCGCCCGCGCCTACGCCGTGGACCCCGCGGTGCTGCTGATGGACGAACCGTTCGGCGCGCTCGACGCACTGACCCGCGTGCAGTTGCAGGACCAGCTGCTGCGCACCTGGAGCCAGGACCGGCGCACGGTCCTGTTCATCACCCACGATGTCGACGAGGCGGTGTACTTGGCGCGCCGCGTGGTCGTGATGGCCGCGCGGCCGGGCCGGATCCACACCGTCATCGACGTGGATCTGCCCTACCCGCGCACCGAGGAGATCCGCCTCTCCCCCGAGTTCGGCCGCATCCGCAACGAGGTCTGGCACTCCGTCTACCACCAGGCCGCACCACTGCCCACCTGACCGGCACTCCCCCGTCCCCGCACACACGTAAGGAATCCCGCCATGCGTGGAACTCGTCGCGCCGTCTTATCGGTGCTGTCCGTCATCGCACTCGGCCTGTCCCTCACCGCGTGCTCCGAGTCGGGTGACGACTCGGAGGTCCGCTTCGGCTACATCGGCGACTACAACGGCGCCAGCCTGCTCGCCATCGCCGAGGAACAGGGGCTGTGGGACGAGGCGGGCCTGTCCGCGGAGCCCCAGGTCTTCACCAACGGCCCGTTGCAGATCCAGGCACTCAACTCGGGTGATCTCGACTTCGGCTACATCGGACCCGGCGCGTTCTGGCTGCCCGCCTCGGGTCAGTCGAAGATCGTCGCCATCAACACGCTCACCTACGCCGACCGCGTGATCGCCCAGCCCGGCATCGACTCGGTGGCCGACCTGAAGGGCAAACGGGTCGGCGTACCGGAGGGCACCTCGGGCGACATGGTGCTGAACCTGGCGCTGCAGGAGGCCGGCCTGACCGTGGACGACGTCGAGAAGGTGCCGATGGACCCGTCCACGATCGTCTCGGCGTTCGTGTCGGGCCAGATCGACGCCGCCGGAATCTGGTACCCGCTGATCGGCACGTCCATCAAGCCGAAGGTGCCGGACCTGCGCGAGCTCGCGAGCACCCGGGACTTCGAGGGCAGCTCGTTCCCCACGGCCTTCGTCTCGGGCAGGGAGGTCGACGACGAGCTCACGGGCAAGGTGATCTCGGTGCTGCAGAAGGCCAACGACTGGCGCGCCGAGAACCCGGAGCAGGCCATCGACCTCTCCGCCGGACTGCTCAATGTGGATCGTGCCACCGTCGAGGCCGACGCCGCGAACGTGGAGACCATGACCACGCAGGACCTGGTGGCCAAGACCGAGGACGGCACCGTCGACGGCTGGCTCACCGGGCTGAGCGACTTCTTCGTCGGCACCGGGCAGTTGCAGCAGCAGGCCGACCCGGCCGACTACTACACCGGCGACCTCTACACGGGAGCGTTTCGCGAGTGAACCTGCTCTTCCTCATGACCGACCAGCACCGGGTGGACACCCTGGGCTGTTACGGCAACCCGCACGTCGCGACCCCCAACCTGGACCGGCTCGCGGCCACCGGCACCCGATTCGACCGGTGCTACACGCCCACGGCCATCTGCACGCCCGCGCGCGCGAGCCTGCTCACCGGGCAGGCCCCGTTCCGGCACCGGCTGCTCGCCAACTACGAGCGCAACGTCGGCTATCTGGAGGACCTGCGCGACGACGCGTTCACCTTCCCGGCCGCGCTGGCCGAGCGGGACTACGTGCTGGGCCTGATCGGCAAGTGGCACGGCGGGGTGCGCCGCACGGCGGCGTCCTACGGCTTCGAGGGTCCGGAGCTGCCGGGCTGGCACAACCCCGTCGACCACCCCGACTACCTGGCCTACCTGGAGGACAACGGGCTGCCGCCGTACCGGATCACCGAACCGGTCCGCGGCACCACACCCAACGGCAACGAGGGCAACCTGCTGGCCGCCCGGCTCGACCAGCCGGTGGAGGCCACCTTCGAGTACTACCTCGCGACGCGCACGATCGAGCACCTCGACCGCTACGCGAAGCGGTATCGCGACGAGGGCGCGCCGTTCTTCCTCGCCACCCACTTCTTCGGCCCGCACCTGCCGTATCTGCTGCCGGACCACTACTACGACCTCTACGACCCGGAGCTGGTGGAGCTGCCGCCCTCGATCGCGGAGACGTTCGAGGGAAAGCCGCCGGTGCAGCGCAACTACAGCGCGCACTGGACGTTCGACACGATGCCGCTGGAGGTGACGCGCAAGCTCATCGCCGTGTACTGGGGCTACGTGACGCTCGTCGACGAGCAGGTCGGGCGCATCCTGACCCGCCTCGACGAGCTCGGGCTCAGCGACGACACGTCGGTGCTGTTCACGGCCGACCACGGCGAGTTCACCGGCGCGCATCGCCTGCACGACAAGGGTCCCGCGATGTACGAGGACATCTACCGGATCCCCGGCATCGTGCGCGTGCCAGGACAGGAGCCCGCGGTGCGCGACGAGTTCGTGACGCTCACCGACTGCACCGCGACCATCCTCGAACTGGCGGGCTGCGATCCGGAGCCCGCGGTGGACAGCCGCAGCCTGCTACCGCTGGTGCGTGGCGAGCACCCGGAGTGGCGCAGCGAACTGGTCGCCGAGTTCCACGGGCACCACTTTCCCTATCCACAGCGGATGATCCGCGACGACCGCTACAAGCTCGTGGTGAACCCGGAGTCGGTCAACGAGCTCTACGACCTCGACACCGACCCGCACGAGCTGACCAACCGCTACGCCCACCCCGAGCTGCGCCCGGTGCGGGAGCGCCTGCTGCGCAGGCTTTACCACCTGCTGCGCGAGCGGGGCGACAATTTCTACCACTGGATGACGCCGATGTACGAGGTCGGCACGTCCGACCACGACCCCAGCCTCAGCGCGTTCGAACTCCAGAAGCCGCCCGCGGGCTAGGCGGCCTCACCGAGCTGGAAGTGCCACACGAGCAGCGCCGGGGTCCCGGCGCTGGCGGCGAGCGCGACCACGGCCACACGTCCCACGGTCCGGGCTCCGTCGTGGGCTCTGTCCCCGCGGGCGCCGCTGGTGGCCGTGGTTGCTCGCAACGCCCACGGCGGGCCAACGGTTTTCGCTAGCGAGCGCGAGCACCCGGGTGGGCCCGGACGCCCCGCGCGGCGAGCGTGGCCGTGCGCTCGATGCGGCGCGCCCGCGTCCGCGGCTTCTTGGCCCCCGCGACCCACTCCAGGATCAGCCGCCGCGACGACGGCGGGAACTGCGCGAAGTGCCGCGCCGCCTCGGGATCGGCGTCCAGGGCCCGCCGCAGGTCGTCGGGTACGGCCAGGTCCTCGTCGTCGGCGACGAGCTGCCAGGTGCCCCGCCGCTTCGCCAGTTCGATCGCCGCCAGACCGCGCTCGGTCATGAGGCCCTGCTCGATCATGCGCGCCGCCCGCTCGCGGTTCACCCGGCTCCACGTGCCCCTCGGGTTGCGCGGGGTGAAGCGCAGCAGGGTGCTCGTCGCGTCGCGCTTACGGGCCTGGCTGTCGATCCAGCCGAAGCACAACGCGTGCTCGATGGCCTCGTGGTAGCGCACGCTGGGTGTCGCGCTGGCCCGGTTCTCGATCACGAGCCACACTTCGCGCTCGGACCCCGAGTGGCGCTCCAGCCACGCGCGCCACTCGGCGGGCCCGCTCGCTCGCAGCGTCACGACGTCGGTCGCCATGTCAGCCACCCGAGGAGTCGGCGAGCACGTCGAGGTAATGCTGGTTGAACATCACGCCGAGGACGTTGCCGAACGGGTCGGTCACCGACGCGGTGACGAACCCCGGACCGTGCTCGAACGGTTCCCGGTGGGGCGAGGCACCCAGCGACAGCAGCCGCGCGTAGGCGGCGGACACGTCGTCGACGGCCCAGTAGGCGATTCCGGCTCCCCCTCCGTCGGGCGTGCCCGGAGCGAAGCGGCGGTCGATCAGGCCGAGCTCGTGGCTGTAGTCGCCGATGCGGTACTCGAGGTAGGCGGTCTGTCCATTCGCGCTGCGCTCGAAGTAGGGCTCGACGCCCAGCAGTTCGGTGTACCACCGGCGGGCGGCCGTGAGGTCGTCGGCGAAGAGGCTGACGGTGGTGAGTCCTCGCAACATCGGTCTGGTCCTTCCCTCGTGGGTGAGGTGACACCGCCGATGGTGCGCCGCGAAAGTGCTCACCCTTCGAGCACTTTGCCGGGGACACTGAAAACATGCGTGCAGACCGACTCGTCGCGGCCCTGCTGCTGTTGCAGGCACGGGGCCGGGTGACCGCGGCCGAACTGGCCTCCGAGCTCGAGGTGTCCGTCGCCACCGCCCGGCGCGACCTGGAGGCGTTGTCCACGGCTGGCATCCCCGTGTACCCGCAGACGGGCCGGGGAGGCGGGTGGTCACTGGTCGGTGGCGCCCGCACCGATCTCACCGGCCTGTCGGCTCCGGAGGCGCACGCGCTGTTCCTGCTCGCGGGCCCACTGGCATCCGGCTCGGGCGAGGCCAGGGCGGCGCTGCGCAAGCTGGTGCGCGCACTGCCCGCGACGTTGCGGGCCGACGCCGAGGCCGCCGCGGCCGCGACGGTGGTCGACCCCTCCGGGTGTGGTGAGCGCAACCGCGACCGGCCCGAGGTCCTGGGCCTGCTGCAGCAGGCCGTGGTCCGCGGGCACAAGGTCCGGCTGGCCTACTTCAGCGGGGCGCGGGAGCGCACCGAACGGCTCGTCGACCCGTGGGGCGTGGTCGACAAGGACGACGTCTTCTACCTGATCGCGGGCACCGAGCGCGGGCAACGGACGTTTCGCGTCGACCGCATCGAGCACGCCGAGAGCACCGGCCAACCCGCCGAGCGGCCCGACGACGTCGCGCTCGCCGAGGCCTGGAGCCAGGTGGTGAGTGAGGTCGAGCGACGGCGCTCGCGGACGTGGGCGACGATCCGCGTCGCCGAGCGCTTCGTCCCGGTGCTGCGCGATCAGTTCGGCAAGCACTGTCACGTCGACGGGGAACCGGTGCGGGGACAGGTCGTCGTGCGACTCGGCGCGCCGACTCCGCTGGACCTCGCGCGGCACCTCGCGGGCTGGGGCGCGCTGGTGGAGGTGGTCGACCCCGAGGCCGTACGCGCGGAACTGGGCCGCATCGGAGCCGAACTGGCCGCTCGCTACCCGGCGCGGACCTGACCGGGATTTGCGGTTTCGGCAACAAAACTTGCCAGCCCGGGACCGTCGTGGGCACCGTGGAATCGTGACCAGCCCGGATCCCTTCACCCATGCCACCGAGGCGGTGCTCTGCGAACGCACGCAGGGCGAGCACCGCCACGGCGTGAGCCCGGCCCCGGCCCTCCGAACAGAACAGGACGCCATGAACAACGCGCAGCAGTGGGACGAGCGCTATCGCTCCAGTGAGCAGCTCTTCAGCGGCAGACCGAACGGCGTGCTCGTCGCCGAGGTCTCCGGCCTGGCCCCGGGACAGGCTCTCGACGTCGGCTCCGGCGAGGGCGCCGACGCCCTCTGGCTGGCGGGCCAGGGCTGGCGCGTCACGGCCGTCGACGTCTCCCGCGTGGCGCTCGAACGAGCGGCCGCGAACGCGGGCGAGCTCGCCGACCGGGTGTCGTGGACGCACGTGGACCTCGCCGCGGGCACCATGCCCGCCGGGTCGTTCGACCTGGTGTCCGCGCACTACTTCCCGTTCGCCCGCGCGGCGGGCGAGTCCGCGCTCAGGGCGCTGCTGGACACCGTCGCACCCGGCGGGACGCTGCTCGTCGTGAGCCACGACCTCGCGGACCTGCCGCCCGGCGGGCACGCCGGCTTCGACCCCGGCGACTACTACCAGCCGCGCGACCTCGCGGCGTTGCTCGGGGACGACTGGACCGTCGAGGCCGACGAGACCAGGCCGAGGGTCGATCCGGCACCGGAGGGCACGGCGCACGCCCACGACGTCGTGCTGCGGGCGCGCCGCGACCTCAGTCCGGCCTGATCGCGGCGTAGAGCAGCATGTCGACGCGGCGGCCGCCGATCTCCTGGTGACTGCGCAGCAGCCCCTCGCGCTGGTAGCCCGCCGCGTCGGCCGTGCGGGCGGAGGCGGCGTTCCACGGCTCGATGTAGAGCTCGACCCGCCACAGCCCGGGCACGGTCCACGCGAAGCGCGTGAGCGCGGTGAGTGCTCGGCCCGCGACCCCTCGGCCCCGGCTGCGCGGCGCGACGCAGTAGCCCGCCGTGGCGCGGCCCAGCGGGAGCATGGACAGCCACAGCCCGGCCTGGCCCAGCGCCTCGTCGGTACCGGTGTCGGCGGCGCAGAACGAGTACCCGGCGCCCGAGACGAGCTTGTCGTGCTGCCGGCCCAGGTAGGCCAGCGCCTGCTCGCGGTCGGCCGCGGCGGGCAGGGTGCCGATCAGTGGCACGTACGGGTCGGTGGCCAGGTCCAGCACCATCGGCAGGTCCCGGTCCTCGAACTCGCGCAGCCGGACGCCGTCGAACTCGGGCGCGACGGGCGGCAGGGCCAGCGCGGGGGTGCTCATGCGCCGATCCTGCCAGGCCCGGCAGACCGTCACCACGCCGCCGCGAAGCCCCAGAAGTCCTCCAGCCAGCCGAACGGGACCGGGCTGTCGGCGGCGACCTGGGTCAGCAGGATCGAGACGGTGCCGGTGGAGGGCACGACGTAGGCGGTGGTACCGGTGCCGCCGGTCCAGCCGTAGCGCCCCGGCACGGACCACGGCGCCGACGCCGTGATGTCGACGGAGCCGCCGAAACCCCAGCCCTGTCCGTCGAGGAACAGGCTGCCGAACTCGCGCTGGGACGGAGTCGTGTGGTCCGTCGTCAGCAGGCGCAGCGACTCGGGCGTGAGCAGCGGGCGGCCGCCGGGACCGACTCCGCCGGCCAGCAGCATCCGGCCGAACGCGAGCAGGTCCCCCGCGGTGCCGACGAGGCCGCCGTTGCCGAGCGGGAACACCGGCGGCTCGCTCCACTGTCCGTCGGGCGCGTCGGCGAGCTCGAACACGCCGGGTGCGGACGCGCGGTAGTACGCCGTGAACCGCTCGCGCCGCGACGGCGGCACCCAGAACCCGGTGTCGGTCATGGCCAGTGGAGCGAACACGCGCTCGGCGAGGAACTCCGGTAGCGACACTCCCGCCGCCCTGCTGACCAGCACCCCCTGCAGCGTCGAGCACGTGTCGTAGAGCCACCCGCGGCCGGGCTGGTGCAGCAGCGGCACCCTGGCCAGCTCGGCCAGCCACACGTCGGGCTCGGGAAAGCTCCTGATCTGCCTGCCGTCACGCTGCACGGTCTGCAGCAGCCGCACCGCGGGCAACGTGAAGTCCGAGGCGAAGCCGTACCCGGCCTGGGAGCTGAGCACGTCGAACACCGTGATCGGACGGTCGGCGGGCACCACGTCGTCCACGGGGCTCGCCGGTGTGCGCACCACGCTGGGCCTCGCCAGCTCCGGCAGCCAGCGGGCCACCGGATCGCCGAGCGCGAGCACGCCGTCGTCGACCAGCAGCAGCACCGCCGCGGCCGTGATGGGCTTGGTGAGCGAGGCGAGGCGGAAGATCGAGTCCTCCGCCATCGGCGTCGCGCCCAGCACGGCCGAGCCCGCGACCGCCGACTCGATCCGGTCGCCGCGCGCGAGCAGCCCCACCGCCCCCGGGTACGCGCCGTCGCGGACGTTGGTCTCGAGCAGTTCCGCCAGGCCGGTCATCGCGTGCCCTTCTCTCCTGATCTTTCGCCGCCGCGCTCCGGGCGATCGAAGGATAGACCCGCTGCCAGCGCGGAACTCATCGGCTGACCCGGCACGATGCGGCGGCCCGGCGAAGGGGCCACACCCCTGTGAGTCCGTTGTGGCGCAAGCGGTATCGTCTGCGCCGATGATGACGCACCCGCCGCACGCAGCCGCGGCGGTCCGTCGTGACCATGCCCCGGGCTGGGCAGGTCGCAAGATCCGGTTGCGCCAGATCGACGCCACGGACCACCGCACGCTCATCGGCTTCGACCGCGACGCGGCCCGTGATCGGAAACCGCAGGTCGGCGGATACCGGCACTGGGCGGCACACCGTGCGGGCGCGGCAGGTCCGGGCGACAGTCATTTCGCGATCGAGACGCTGCGCAGCGGGATGGTCGTCGGGTCGCTGTGCATCACCCAGGACGACCCGCGCTCCGACCGGTTCAGCTACGGCATCGGCATCGGGGCCCAGCACCGCCGGTGCGGCTACGCCAGCGACGCGATCACCGCGCTGCTGTCGGGCATGTTCTTCCAGCGCCGCTTCGGCAAGTGCGAGGTCGGCATCTACGGCGGCAACCTCGCGTCGCTGTCGCTGCACGGCGCGCTGGGCTTTCGCGAGGAAGGCCGGCTGCGCGACACCGAACTGCAGCGTGGCGGGATCCGCTACCTGGTGCTGATGGCCGTCACGGCGCCGGAGTTCGCCGCACACCACCGCGACGCGGTGCTCGCCGGAGCCGAGGTCACCAGGCGGGGCAGGCACTCGCGGCCTCGCCACGGCAGGCACCGGTTCCCCCAGCCCCGCCAGCGCTGACGCGTCGTCAGAGCCGCGCGGCCGACCCGAGCACCCGGCCCAGCGCATGGGCCTCCCGCAGCAGCAGTGCACCGAGTTCCGGCCTGCGCTCGGGCCGGAACCGGGACTCCACACCCGTGAGCGTCAGCGCCCAGGCGGGCTGGCCCGCCCGGTCGAACACGGCCGCCGCCATGCCCCAGCTGCCCTCGACGATCAGTCCCGGGTTCACGGCGTAGCCGTCGGTGCGGGTCCGTGCGATCCGCTCGCGCACCGCCTCCGGTGCGTGCGACGCGCCGAACCTGCTCGTCAGCCCGGCGCGCTCGAGATAGGCGTCGATCTCGGCGTCGGCCAGGAACGACAGGACCACCAGCCCCGCCGACACGACCCCGAGGGGAAAGCGGGCGCCCTCGTACAGGACGAAGGAGCGGATCGGGAAGTCGCCGTCCTCGCGCACCAGGCACACCGTCTCGTCGCCGCGGCGCGCCGAGAAGAACGCGCTCTCCCCCGTCGCCGTCGCGAGCCGGTGCACGCTGTCCCTCGCGTGGTGCGTGACGTCGTATCGCACGCTGGCCGCCTCGCCGAGCAGGTACAGCTCGGGGCCGAGGAACCAGCGGCCGCTGCGCCGATCACGGTCGACGAATCCCTCGTCGGCCAGGGACCCGAGCAGCCGGTGCACGGTGGGCCTCGGCAGGCCGGCCGCCCTGGCGAGCTCCGCGGTGCCCGCGCCGCGCTCGTTCACGGTCGACAACGCGCGCAGCACAGCGCTCACCCTGCCCACCAGGTGCCCGGCCGGAGTCGCGTCCACGCCCGTCACCCTACGTCCACTCAGTGAACGCTGGTCGAGGACCACGATCACCCGCCGACCGGTTTTCCCGGTGGAACGCCTGGTTCCTTGCGCGCGAGGGGCGCTCGCACGTTGACTCGGGCCGCTCGACCAACGAACGACGAGAGGTGGACGACGTGTCCAAGCTCCGCACCGACGCGGACGCCGCCCTGGCGGACGCGCTGACCGACGGGATGACCATCGCCGTCGGCGGCTTCGGGCTGTGCGGCATCCCGAACGATCTGATCGAGGTGGTGCGCGACAGCGGCGTCACCGGCCTGACGATCGTGTCCAACAACATGGGCGTCGACGGCAAGGGACTCGGGTTGTTGCTCGAGAACCGCCAGGTGGCCAAGGTGATCGCGTCCTACGTCGGCGAGAACAAGCTCTTCGCCCAGCAGTACCTGGACAAGGTGCTCGAGGTGGAGTTCTCGCCCCAGGGCACGCTCGCGGAGCGACTGCGCGCGGGCGGGGCGGGCATCGCGGCGTTCTACACCCGCGCCGGGGTCGGCACGCCGATCGCCGAGGGCAAGCCGCTGGCCGAGTTCGACGGCTACACCCACGTCCAGGAGCGGGGCATCGTCGCCGACATCGCGCTCGTGCACGCCCACACCGCGGACCCCGCGGGAAACCTGACCTACCGGGCCACGGCGCGCAACTTCAACCCACTGGTCGCCACCTGCGGCCGGGTGACCGTCGTCGAGGCCGAGCACCTCGCGGACGACCACACCGACCCCGGCCTGGTGACCACGCCGGGCATCTACGTCGACCGGCTGGTCGCCGCGCGCGACCGGGTCAAGGACATCGAGAAGCGCACGGTCCGTCCCCGCGAGACCGCCGGAGCCTAGGAGAGATCATGCCCTGGAACCGTGACGAGATGGCGGCGCTGGCCGCCGCAGAACTCAGCGACGGCGACTACGTCAACCTCGGGATCGGCATCCCGACACTCGTGGCCAACCACATCCCCGAGGGCGTCGAGGTGACGCTGCAGAGCGAGAACGGCATCCTCGGCCTCGGCCCGTTTCCCGTCGAGGGCGACGAGGACGCCGACGTGATCAACGCGGGCAAGCAGACCGTCACCGTCAACCCCGGTGCCAGCTACTTCGACTCGGCGGTGTCCTTCGGCATGATCCGGGGCGGGCACATCGACCTGGCGATCCTCGGAGCGCTGCAGGTGACCGCCACGGGAGACCTGGCGAACTGGACCATCCCCGGCGCGCTCGTGAAGGGCATGGGCGGGGCGATGGACCTCGTGGTCGGCGCGCGCCGGATCGTGGTGCTCACCGACCACGTCGCCAAGGACGGCAGCCCGAAGATCGTCGAGGAGGCGACGCTGCCGCTCACCGGCGCCGGCGTGGTCAACCGGATCATCACCGACCTCGCCGTGATCGACGTGACGCCGGACGGCCTGCGCCTGGCCGGCATCGCCCCGGGTGTCACCGAGGACGAGGTGCGCGCGAAAACCGGTGCGCCGCTGGAACTTCCGGCACCGGCGCTCGGCTGACGAACGCCGCTCGCGGCCCCCGAGTCCCGGGGGCCGCGGGCGTCACTCCACCGACAGCTGGGACGGCGCACCCGTCGCCACCAGGAACACCAGGATGGCCACGCCGAGGTGCACGAGGTTGGCCACCGGATCGAGCCCCAGGAACTCCAGCGGGTTGCTACTGCCCGCGAACACGCCGACGAACCACAGCACCAGGCACACGATTCCGGCGCCGCGCAGGAACTGCTGCGCCCCGGCCACGGTGCGCGACACCTTCCAGCCCCAGGCGCCGAGCCCGGCGTACACCACGCTCTGCGCGATGCTGAGATGCGGCAGCGCGAACAGCGAGAGCAGTCCGGCGAATGCGGCGAACAGGAACAGGGCGGAGATCACGGCGGCCAGCGCGGGCAGCTGCCCGCCCCGCGACACCTCGGCCCTCACAGCGCGCGACAACGTCCCTCCTCGGGAATCCAGGGCGACGCCGAACCCCACGGACGGAAATCCGGGAGCGTCGCGAACGGGGTTCGGCCGGCGATCAGCGCGCGGCCGCAACTCCAGATATAGCACGGATTCCACCGGCCGGGGCAGGCGGCCGGGTGTGAGGTGATCCGGCGAGGCGTCTCGCCGTCTCAAGTGGACAGTACCCGGGCTACTCGTCCCCGATGCCGAGCCGGAAGCCCGCGCTGAGGCGCACGTGGTCGATCATGATGCGCTCGGCGGTGTCGCCGTCGCCCGCGGCGAGGGCGGCGAGCAGCTCCTCGTGCGCGCGCAGATGACCGCGCACGTGCTCGTCGTTGAGCCACAGCGACGCCGTTCTGGGTACCGGGAAACTCTCCCTGACCGACCGGGCGTGGGCGCCGAGATAGGCGGGCCCGCCGATGTCGGTGATCGCGAGATGCAGTTCCTGGCTCTGCTCCCCGAGCAGCTCGTTGCGGCCCGCGTCGGCGTTGCCGACCATCGAGGCGTGCAGCGCCCGGAGCCGGTCGAGCTCCTCGGCGGTGATCCGGGCGGCGGCGAGCTTGGCGCCGAGGCCTTCGAGCACCGCGCGCACGTGGTAGTACTCGACCAGCGCGGCGTCGCTCAGATCCACCACGGTGGCGCCGTGGTGTCGCTCGTAGTTGATGAGCCGGTCCTTCTCGAGCCTGCGCAGCGCCTCCCTGACCGGGGTGATCGAGACCCCGAGCCGTTCCGCCACCGCGGCCGCCCGCAGCGGCGATCCCCCGGGTATCCGGCTGCTGCGGATGTCGTCGAGTAGCACGCCGTACACGTAGTCGGCCTTGCTCTGCGGGGGTCGGCTGGTGGTCGGTGGCTGCGCGTCCATCGGAGCCAGTATCGCTGATCGCGGACAGCGGGCGGCACGGAGATCGCCCATTGACTTACGACTTACATCTTATAAGTTATCTCGTCATGGACAGTCTCTCCGGCGTGCGCGTCGTCGACGCCGCCACGCTCTTCGCGGGCCCGATGGCGGCGATGATGCTCGGCGACTTCGGCGCCGACGTCATCAAGGTGGAACACCCTCGCCGGGGCGATCCCGCGCGAGGACACGGGGCCTCCGTCGACGGCGTGGGCCTGTGGTGGAAGACCCTCTCGCGCAACAAGCGCGCCGCCGCCGTGAACCTGTCGGTGGCCGAGGGCCAGCAGATCCTGCGCTCGCTCGCCGCGCGCTCCGACGTGCTGGTCGAGAACTTCCGGCCGGGAACCCTGGAGCGCTGGCACCTCTCCCCCGCCGAACTGCACGAGATCAACCCGAGGCTGGTCATCGCCAGAATGACGGGATTCGGCCAGCTCGGTCCGATGAGCGGGCAGCCGGGCTTCGGCACCCTCGCCGAGGCGATGAGCGGCTTCGCCTCCAGCACCGGCGAGCCCGGCGGTCCCCCGGTGCTGCCACCGCTGGCGCTCGCCGACGGCATCGCCGGGCTGGCCATGGCCTACGCGGTGCTGGTCGCGCTCAAGGCCAGGGAGACCAGTGGCACGGGACAGGTCGTCGACATGGCCATCATCGAGCCGATCATGGCCCTGCTCGGACCGCAGATGACCGCGTACAAGGCCACCGGCGCCGTGCCGCGCCGCACCGGCAACCGCTCCGCCAGCAATGCCCCGCGCAACACCTACCGCTCCCGCGACGGCCGGTGGCTGGCGATCTCCACGAGCGCGCAGTCGATCGCCGAGCGCGTGGTGACCCTCGTCGGCAGGCCCGACCTGGTGCAGCAGCCGTGGTTCGCCACCGGACAGGGCCGCGTCGAGCACGTCGACGAGCTCGACGAGGCCGTCGGCTCCTGGATCGCCGAGCGCGACGCCGACGAGGTGATCGCCCGGTTCGAGCAGGCGCAGGCGGCGATCTCGCCGATCTACGACGTCTCCGACATCGCGAAGGACCCGCAGTACTCCGCGCTCGAGTCGTTCGTCGAGGTGCCCGACGAGGAACTGGGTCAGGTCACGATGCAGAACGTGCTGTTCCGGCTCGCCGACTCACCCGGCCGCGTGCGCTGGGCGGGACCACCGCTGGGCCGCCACACCGCCGAGGTGCTGGGCGAGCTGGGCTACGACGCCGAGCGCATCGGGCGGCTGCGCGAGCAGGGGGTGGTCGCGTGAGCGTGCCGATCACCTGGCTCTACGTTCCCGGCGACCGGCCCGAGCGCTTCGGCAAGGCGTGCGCGAGCGGTGCCGACGTGGTGATCCTCGACCTCGAGGACGCCGTGGACGCGGTCAACAAGGACCGCGCCCGCGACGCCGTGACCGAGTACCTCACCGACCGGCGCACCGGCCCCCGTCTGCACGTGCGCGTCAACGACGTCGCCACCGACCGCGGCTGCGCCGATCTGGCCGCGCTCGCGGACCTGCGCGGGCTCGATGCCGTGCGACTGCCCAAGATCGAGTCGCCCGGCGATCTCGCCGCCGTCGACGCCGCGTTCGGCGCACGTGACCTCGGCGCCTACGCCCTGCTGGAGTCGGCGCTCGGCGTGGCCAACCTCCACGCCGTCGCCGCCCACCCGCGCGTGTCCGGGATCGCGCTCGGCGAGCAGGATCTCGCGACCGCACTGTCCCTGAGCAGCGAGGCGGCCTTCGACCACCTCAGGCTGCAAGCCGTGCTCGCCGCCGCGGCCGCGGGACTCGGTCCGGTGGCCATGTCGGTCCACCCCCACGTCCGCGACGACGAGGGCCTGCGCGCCTCGTGCCTGCACGGCCGGGGACTCGGCATGCTCGGGCGCAGCGCGATCCATCCCCGCCAGATCCCGGTGATCCGCGCGGCGTTCCGCCCGTCCTCGCAGGAGGTGGAGCGGGCCGGCGAGATCGTGCGCACGGCCGAACGCTCGGAGCGGGACGGCCGCGGCGCGTGGGTGCTGCCCGATGGCAGCTTCGTGGACCTTCCGATCGTCGCCAGGGCACGCACGACCCTCGCGCTCGCCGAGCGACTCGCCGACTGAGCCCCACCCCGGCTCACTCGGCCCGGCTCGTGCCGAGTCCCGCGGGCTGCTGCGCGTCCCGGGGACGCGGCGGCTCCGCCACCTCGGCAGGCGCGGGCGGCGCAGCGGGCCCGACTCGCGCCAGGTCGTGGAGATCCTCGGCGCGCAGTTCCTTCCAGAACGACACCGCCAGCAGCACGAGCAGGATCACGAACGGCGCACTCGTGATGATCACCGTGGTCTCGAGCGCGTTCAGCCCGCCCGCCAGCAGCAGCACCACGGCCGTGACGCCGGTGAGCACGCCCCACACGATGAGCACCGGTCTGCGCGGGGTGGTGACCCCGTCGGAGGAGAGCATGCTCAGCGCGTAGGTGTTGGCGTCGGCGCCGGAGATGAAGAACAGCGCCACCAGCACGATCGCGACGAACGACGTCACCGAGGCCAGTGGGAACGCCCCGAGGGTCTCGAAGATCGCGTCACCGGCGGCCCGGGAGTCCTTTACGGACTCCACGGAGGCCGAGCCAGCCGCGTCGATCCGCATCGGCGACCCGCTGCTGCCGGAGACCGAACTGGGTCCCGTGGCGTTCGCGGAACAGCGCGACAAGATCGAGGACTACGTCAAGCTCGGCATCTCCGAGGGCGGCGGGGTGATCTGCGGCGGCAGCAGGCCAGACACCGGGCTCGGCGGGTTCTTCGGCAGCCCCACCGTGTTCGTCGACACCGACAACTCGATGCGGATCTGCCAGGAGGAGATCTTCGGCCCGGTGGTCACCGTCCTGCCGTTCGACACCGAGGCCGAGGTCGTGCGGCTCGCCAACGACACGACCTACGGCCTGGCGGCCGGGATCTGGACGCGGGACCTCGCCAGAGCGCACCGCTTCGCGGGCGCGCTGGACGCGGGCACGGTGTGGATCAACACCTACCGCGCGATGTCGCCGATGTCGCCGCGCTCCGGGTTCAAGAGCAGCGGCCTCGGCGTGGAGCACGGCACCGAGGTACTGCGCGAGTACACGCGGCTGAAGAGCGTCTGGGTCAACACCAGCGAGGAACCCGCGGGCGACCCGTTCGTGCTGCGCTCCTGAGCCCCGACCCCGCCACGTCCCCGGCGCCTCTCTAGCCTCCGATAGGCAGCACCTATCGGATCAGGGAGGCGCCGTGGACGCACGCCAGCTCGGATACTTCCTCGCCGTCGTGGACCACCACGGCTTCGGCCGCGCGGCCGAGCACGTGCACATCGCGCAACCGTCGCTGTCCCAGGCGATCGCCACCCTGGAGCGCGAGCTCGGGGTGTCACTGTTCCACCGGGTCGGCCGCGGCGTGGTGCTCAGCGACGCGGGACGGCAGCTCGTCGAGCCTGCCCGCCAGGTGCTGCGCGACCTCGACGCCGCCAAGGCCGTGGCGCAGTCGGTCAAGGGCGTGCGCCGCGGCAGGGTGGACCTGGTGTCGATGCCCTCGCCTGGCATCGAACCGCTGACCACGCTGCTGGGCCGCGTCGCCGAGCTGTATCCCGGCGTGACCTTCACCGTGGACGGGGCGTTCACCCCCGACGACGTCGTGGACGCGGTGCGCTCGGGAGTCGCCGAGGTGGGCCTGCTCGGCTCCGCGGGCGACCCGCACGCGGGCGAGCTGGACGTGCTGCCGCTGGAGGAACAGCCGTTGGTGCTGATCTCGCCGCCCGGCCACGACCTGCCGGACGGCGACACCGTGCGCCCCGCCGACCTCGCGGGCCGCAGGCTCGTGGTGTCCCAGCGCGGCAGTCTCATGCGCCAGCTCGTCGACGACATCCTCGCCAGCGGGGTCGAGGTGCGCATCGTGGCCGAGATCGCGCACCGCACGTCGATCCTGCCACTGGTGCTGGCCGGTTTCGGCCACGCCGTCATGCCGTCGTCGTGGACCCCGCTCGCGGTGCGGGCCGGTGCGGCGGTGCACCGCATCGAGCCCGCGTCGTACCTGCGGGTCGCGCTGGTCAGCAGAACCTCCGGCCTCACGCCCGCCGCCCGCGCGTTCCTCGACGTCGCGGCCGCCTACGCACAGGAGTCTGCGCGGGAGCCTGCGCAGAAATCATAGGTCAGGCCTATCGGCGCCATCGGCAGGCCGTGTTGGACACCGGCGGCCGATAAGGGGTCCACTCGAGGGACGACACCCGTGCCCGCCAGGACCAGGAGCCGCCATGACCGCGCCGCAGAAGTTCCGCATCGCCGCCATCCCCGCCGACGGCGTGGGCACCGAGGTCGTCGCCGCGGGACGGGCCGTGCTGGACGCCATCGAGGCGCGCTCCGATGGGCGCGTCGCGTTCGAGTGGCAGGAGTTCGACTGGGGCTCGGCCTACTACGCCGAGCACGGCATGCTGATGCCCGAGGACGGGCTGGACGCGCTGCGCGAGCACGACGCGATCTACTTCGGCGCCGTCGGCTGGCCCACGGTGCCCGACCACGTCAGTCTCTGGGGACTGCGCCTCAAGATCTGCCAGGGCTTCGACCAGTGGGCCAACATCCGGCCAGTAACGTTCCTGCCCGGCATCACGAGCCCGCTGCGCAAGGCCGACGACACCGAACTGGACTGGGTCGTGGTCAGGGAGAACTCCGAGGGCGAGTACGCGGGCTTCGGGGGCCGCAACTTCGGCGCACGAGGTGACAAGGGCGAGGTCGCCGTGCAGTCGTCGGTGTTCACCGAGGTGGGCTGCGAGCGCATCATCCGCTTCGCCTTCGACCTCGCCCGCACGCGCGCGCACAAGAAGGTCTCCAGCGTCACCAAGAGCAACGCGCAGCAGTACGGCATGGTGCTCTGGGACGACACGTTCCGCCGCGTCGCGGCCGACTACCCCGACGTCGAGACCGAGAGCGTGCTCGTGGACGCGATGTCGGCGAAGTTCGTGCTGCACCCCGAGGACCTGTCGGTGGTGGTCGCGTCCAACCTCAACGCCGACATCCTGTCCGACCTCGGCAGCGCGCTGGCGGGCAGCCTCGGCCTCGCCGCGAGCGCCAACCTGAACCCGCAGCGCCACTACCCCAGCATGTTCGAGCCCGTGCACGGCTCCGCGCCGGACATCGCGGGCCAGGGAGTGTGCAACCCGATCGGCGCCATCGGCAGTGCCGCGCTGATGCTGGAGCACCTCGGCCTGCCCGACGAGGCCAAGCTGGTCCAGGCCGCGATCGAGGCCACCACCGCGCAGGGCGTGCGCACCCGCGACGTGGGCGGCACGGCGAACACCGAGGCCGTCACCCAGGCCATCATCGCGAACCTCGGCTGAGCGCGGCTCACGCGTCGGCGAAGGACAGCCCCCTGGCGGCCAGTTCCTCCTCGAGGATCCGGATCGCCTTGGGCCCGACGCCGTGGATCCGCAGCAGCTCGCCCGGCGTGACGCGGGTGAGCTGCTCGTAGCGCGTGTAGCCGTGCGCGGCCAGTTCACGCGGCGCGACCTTGCCCAGGCTGCGCGGGAACTCGGTGGGCTCCACGGACTCCGGCATCTCGCTCCCGTCGTTCAGGACACCGCTGCGCGGAACAACTCGTCGGCCTCGGCGATCGCGTCGGCCAGTGCCTCCGGATCGGGCCGGAGCCCCCCGATGAGGTCGTCGACCGCGCGCAGCCCGGCGCGCCGCAGCAGGCGCTTCTCGTTGGTGACCCACTCGCCCCTGGCGGCGAGCGCCGCGTGCGCGGTCTGCGTGGCCGCGGTGGCGAGCGCGCCGGCGACCTCGGTGACGTGGCCGCGGGGCGCGTGGGAACCACGGGCGTAGGTGAGCGTCAGCGCGGCGCGCTCCCGCCACATCGGCGGCGCCGCCGCGCGCAATGCCTCGGGGAAGCCGGGCCGGGGCAGATCCCCGTGCAGCACCCGCGCCGAGGCCAGCTCCGCCACCACCAGGTAGCTGGGAATGCCCGCGAGGTGGAACATCAGCGGCTCCCAGTGGAACCGGCCCCGTTCGGCCTCGGCGAGCTCACGCTCCACCACCGCGAGGTCTCGGTAGTGCACATCCACGCGGCGGCCGTCGATCCTCAGCCATGCGCCGCCGTTGAACACACCGCCGCCCCAGTCGCCGACCTCGGAGACCTCGCCCTCCCAGCCGAACGCGCGCAGGTCCTCCGGATCGAACGCACCGCGGTAATACACCGCGAAGTCCCAGTCGGCCTCCGGCGAGTGCGTCTCGTCGGCGCGGGAACCGCCGAGCGTCACCGCTTCCACGGCGGGCAGCGTGGCCAGGCGCTGCGCCACGTGGTCCGCGAACACGTCGTCGTCCATCATCACTCCCCTCCCGCCCGACTCTAGGATCTACGACCATGAACGCCAACGCGGGAACCACACTGCTCGAGGTTCCGCCGGGACGAGTGACCCTCGCCGACCGCCGCACCCAGCGCGCTTGGGACGTGGAGGTCGCGGCGTTCCGGCTCTCCCCGTTCCCGGTCACCCAGGCCTGCTACGCCGCCGTGACAGGTCTCTCGCCCAGCACGGCCCGCGGTGGCCTGCGGCCCGTCGAGGGTGTCTCGTGGCCGGACGCGGTGCGGTTCTGTAACGCACTCTCCGAGCGAGAGGGGCTCACCCTGGCCTACCGGATCGGTGCCGATGTCGAGTGGGACCGAACCGCCGACGGCTACCGCCTGCCCACCGAGGCCGAATGGGAGTACGCCTGCCGGGCGGGTACCACCGGAGCCCGGTACGGTCCGCTCGACGAGATCGCCTGGTACCGCGGCAACTCCGGCGAGCGCAGCCACGACGTCGGTGGCAAGCGCGCCAACGACTGGGGCCTGCACGACCTGCTCGGCAACGTGTGGGAATGGTGCTGGGACGCCTTCGCCGCGGCGGACCATCCCGGCTACCGGGTGCTGCGCGGTGGTGGCTGGTCGGACGAGCACTGGAGCTGCCGCGCCTCGGTGCGCAGGCGCAGCCATCCGGACTTCCGCATCGACGACGTGGGGTTCCGGATCGCCCGCACGATGCCGAGCGGGTGACTCCACAGTGGACCCGGGCTACGGCTCCCCGACCGCGGTGCTTCCACCGAGCGGCAGGGCGGGCAATCCGAGCTTGCGGTGGTCCCACGACCGGGTGCGGGCCGGGTCGAGGCGCACGACCACGCGTTTGTGCATCATCGCCTCCACGACCGGCCGCGCCGACTCGTCGTAGGGCGCGGTGTAGCGCTCGTACACGTCGATGGCCGCCTGCCAGTACTCGTCGGCGCCCGGATCGTCGATGACGGTGGCCTTGGCCTCGATGGACACCCCGCGCAGCTGGTCGTAGGTCTGGCCTGCCTCGACGAGCACCACGGCCGTCGGTGTGCGCCGCAGGTTCACCGCCTTCTGCGACTTCGTCTTGGTCTCGAGGTAGAGGGCGCCGTCGCGGTAGCCGTACCACATGGCGACCAGGTGCGGGACGCCTCCGGGACCGACGGTGGCGAGCGTCGCCGTGCGGCTGCGGCGCAAGAAGTCGTCGACCTCCTCGGCGGTCATGGTCACCTGGGCGCGCTGGTTGGTTCCCACGCGGCTGCTCCTCACTGTTGCCGGCACTGTCACCCGTGGTTGCCCGATCGGGGTTCGAGGATCATGACCGGGATCAAGCGCCGGGTCCAGCGCGGGGCCGGGACCGGTGCGCGGACCTCCACGAGAACTAGAACACGTTATCGTTTTGGTCAGAGTGGCAGTTCCGATCCCGCTTTTCAACCCGCGGTGGTGCTCACCGGACCCGCTTGCGCTCGCTCGAGCCCAGCTCGATCTGCATCGCGACGGGCAGCTTCTCCACGCCCAGCGCCGTGCGAGCCCGCGCCAGAACGTGGGTGTCGAGGTCCTGCCACACGCGGCGCAGGTCGGTGCCCTCGCGCAGCCACACGTGCAGCCGCAGCGCGGGATCCTCGTCGTCGCCGACGGAGCGGACCCGCGCCCTCGTGACGCCGTCCACGGCTTCGGCGTCCGACTGCACCGCACCAGCCAGCGCGGCCGCGGTCACGGTGAGCCCGTGCCCCTGGGTGCGGTCGAGGGCCATGTCCGGCTTGTGCTCGGGGCGCAGCGAGCGCACGGCCAACCACAACCCGAACACCAGCAGCACCAGTCCCAGCACGATCGCGGCCACCCGCAGCATCACCGGCTGCTGGGCGTGGATCCAGTCCACCACCTCGGGATCGAGCACCGGCCGCTGTGCGCGGAACGTGCCGAGCCAGCCGAAGCCGAGCACGAGCACGGCGGCACCGGCGAGCAGCGCGACGAGCCCGGTGACGAAGGTCAGCGAGCGTTCGGCGCCGTACGAACGGGCGATCGCCTTGACGGATGCGGTCTTGCTCATCGGCGGTCCCTCGGTGAATCGACCACGACCGACACCTTGGGGCGGCGTACGAGCGGCAGGTCCCCGACGAGACCCGACACGCTCTCGGCCAGCCGCGGCCGCAGTTCCTGCTCGGATTCGAGCGTGCTCGTGGCGCGCACGCGGATCTTGCGCGCGCTGGCGGTGACCGACGCGGAAGTGACGTTCTCCTGCGCCCGCACATGCTGGCCGACGACGCGGGCCAGAGAGCGGGGCGAGGTGGTGACGGTGACCCCGGGTGCGGGGTCGGTGAGCCGGACGTCCCTGCGCCGTGCGGCGGACGCGGTGAACAGCAGCACGAGACCGGCCACGGCCACGATGATCGCCACCACGCGCACGGTCGTGGAGTCCCAGCCGGTGCCTTCGAGCGCGTCGCGCCAGCTCGGCCACGGAACAAGGAGCGGCGCGTCCTGGGGACGCCACCACTGCCACGCGACCTCCAGCGCCAGCAGCACTCCCGCCGCGGCGAGGGCCAGGCCCAGCAATGTCGACAGTAGACGGACGAAAACGCGCACGATGTATCGCCGCCTCAGCTGACCCGCGCGGGGGTGTCGCCCAGCAGTGCCGACACCGTGACGTTCAGGCCCCGCACGCGGTAGGACGTCATGTGCTGGACGTCCTCGGTCACCGCCGTGCGCACCTGGTCCACCACGTCGCGGACCGCCGCCGGATACTGCACGGCGACGTCCAGCAGCAGGTCGATGTCGGAGCCGTGCCCCGACACCTTCACGCTGGCGCCGCGCAGCCCCGCGCCGACACCGGCGATCTTGCGCTCGATGCGCACCGTGCCGGACACGTTGTCGGCCGCGCGCTCAGCGACCTTGCGGACCACGACGTGCGCGATCTCCAGCGTGCCGCGTTCCTCGACCTCGGTGTCGCTCACTTGTCCCTGCCCCTGCCGAACATGTCGGACAGGTCCAGCTCGCCGTCGAGCACCCTGCCCACGACGAGCCCGATCACGCCCACTGCGAGCGTGATGAGGAACGTGGTGAAGCTCTGGGCGGCGGCAAGGCCCAGCACGAGACCGCCGAGCAGACCGGTCTGGGTTGCGTTCATGGTGTGGCTCCTCGATTTCTTTCGCATCAACGGACGCGCGGAGGACGGCGCCTGCGGCGCCACCACCGTGCCAACCGCCCAGCGACCCCTCCGCGCTGGGTGGTGAACACGACCGGTCCGTCGAACCGGTCGGTCTCAGGTGGAGCCGGTGTCCCGGCCCCACTCTCACGGAACCGGGCCAGGCCGGCGACGAACACGTCCGGGTCTCCCCCGGCATCGGGATGATGGCGCCGGACGAACGCGCGGTACTCCGCGCGCCGTCGTTCGTCGCGGCCCGGCTTCGTCGTCACCGTGCGTCTTCCCGGGGGGACGTGGCGTCCTCACGGAGATGCACGATGTCGGTGACCTCGACGTTGATGGGCACGTCGCCCACGATGTCGCGGACCCGTGCGCGCAGGTCGTCGAGCACACCGGGCAGTGCGCCGTCCAGCCGCAGCACCACGCCGAGGTCCACCGGTTCGCCTTCGCCCGTCACGCGCACGCCCACGACCTTGCGGCCGGGAAGGTGCGTGGCCAGCGATCCGCGAACGCCGCCGTCGAGGCGCACCACCGAGGGGTGCGCGGTGACGGTCTCGGCGATCGCGTCCGCGAGTCGTTCGGGTGTGGTGTTCATCGGCTCACTCGACCCTGGACGTCTGCTCCTCGACCTCGTCTTCCTCGGGCAGGTGGATGTCGTTGACGGCGATGTTGACCTCGATGACCTCGAGCCCGGTGATCTGCTCGACCGTCGAGATCACGTTGCGCCGCACTGCCCTGGCGACGTCGACGATGCGCGCTCCGTACTCCACCACCACGTCGAGGTCCACGGCGGCCTGCTTCTCGCCCACCTCGACCGAGACGCCCGCGGTGGTCGTGGTGCCCGAACCCGGGATGCGGTCGCGGATCGCGCCGAACGCGCGGGAGACACCGCCGCCGAGCGCGTACACGCCCGACACCTCACGGGCCGCGATGCCGGCGACCTTCTGCACGACCGACGAGGCGATCGTGGTCTTGCCCGCGCTGCCCTCGTCGTTGAGCGTGGCGGACGAACCGGAACGCGCGACCGGCGCGCCCTCGGACTTGGTGCTGGTGTTCTGCGCC
Source organism: Prauserella cavernicola (assembly GCF_016595675.1). Classification (GTDB taxonomy): domain Bacteria; phylum Actinomycetota; class Actinomycetes; order Mycobacteriales; family Pseudonocardiaceae; genus Prauserella_A; species Prauserella_A cavernicola. The sequence goes on from NZ_JAENJH010000001.1 coordinate 721,284, forward strand.
ATGGATCTGCTCCTTCTCGGTTTTCTGGGTTGTCCGTCGCCGCAGCGCTCAGTGCACGCGGGTCGGCGTCGGCTCGGCCTGCTCGCCAGGCACGTGCACGTCTTCCACGGCGATGTTGACCTCGATGACCTCGAGTCCGGTCATGTCCTCGACGGCCGCGATGGTGTCGGCCCGCACGGTGCGGGCCAGCGCGGGGATGGAGGCGCCGTAGTCGACGACGACCCGCAGGTCGATCGCCGCCTGCTTCTCCCCGACCTCGACCGTGACGCCCTGTCCCGCACTCGCGTGCGCACCGGGGACGCGCTCGCGGAGCGCACCGAGCGCCCGCGCGGCACCGCCGCCCAGCGCGTGGACACCCGGCACGTCCCGCGCCGCCCTGCCCGCGATCTGCCTGACCACGGTGCTCGCGATCGTGGTGGTGCCCTGACTGGTCACCAGAACGCTGGCGCCGGGCTCCGCGGCCTGGCCGGCTTTTCTGTCCACAGTGGTCGTCGATGGGGTGCTCGTCATTGCGCTGACTCCTCGTACTGATATCCACCGGGGCCACTGCCCCGCCACCAAGACGACACCGGATATCCCCAAACGTCACGGGTGCTCACACCGATGTCGCGACGATCACCCGATCGAGCGTCCCGGTTCGCCGGTCCGGGCACCGTCGTCGAGGCCGCCCACCTCGATGTCGAGCCGCGCGAGCAGGACACCGACTCTGGCCGTGCACGCGTCGACGGCCTGCCGCCGGACGCGCTCCAGCACGCCGGCGAACTCGACGCCGTACGCCACCGAGACCGTGAGCCGTCCCTCGACCATCGCCGTGCCGTCCTCGGTGGTGCCCGCCGCGTGCAGTTCGCACCGGCCGGCACGCACACCGTCCACGCCCTCCGCGGCGAACCGCACGATGGCGGCGACGGCCCGCTCGCTGATGTCGGTGCGCCCACGTTCCTGCGCGTCCAGAGCGAACATCGCGCCGAGGCCCCTCGGCTCCGCGCGCACGGCCGCCATGATCCGCGCGGTGAGGTCCCGCGCGGGCCGGACCCGCTCCTCTTTCAACGAGGTCGTGGCCGTGCGAAGTTCCCCCAGCCCGCTCAGCGCCGCGGAGCAGTGCGGGCACGACCGCACGTGGTCGTCGGTCACGTCGGTGCCGTCCGTGCCGTCCGTCGAGCGCCCGGCCCCCCCGGGTCCGCCTGCTCCGTCGTCCAGTCGCTCCCAGAGCCGCTCGAGCGAGCGGCCGCAGGGCAGCGCGTTGTCCTCGGGTGGCCCGTTCAGCGCCATGGCCGCATCACCTCCGCGAGTTGTGCACGAGCCCTCGCGATCCGTCCCCGCACCGCAGTCGTCGAACTGTCCACCACGTGTGCGATCTCGTCGTACGAACGCCCGTGGACCTCTCTGAGCAGCCAGCACGCCCGTTGTTCGGGGGTCAGCTGCCCCAGCGCCGCGAGCAGTGCCGCGACCTGGTCGTTGAGTTCGGCGGCGTGCTCCGGCTGCGCGTCGACCCGCCGCGTCGCGGTGGTGTCCGGGTCCACGTCGGCCATCGGGCGCCGCGCGCGCAGCACGTTCAGGCACCGGTTGGTGGTGGACCGGTAGAGCCACCCCACGAACGCGGAGTCGTCGTGCAGCTGGTCCAGCCGTCGCCATGCCGTCAGGAACACCTCCTGCACCACGTCCTCCGCGTCGCTGGAACTCGAGAGCATGCGCACCGCGAGCCGGTACATCGGTTCCTGATAGCGGCGCACCAGTGATTCGTAGGCCCGGACATCGCCGTTCCTGGCGCGCGCCACGAGCGCCGTCTCCTCGGTGCCGGGCACCGCCGTACCGGGTCTCACCACCGAGCCGGCCTCCGCCCCGACCTCATCACACCTCCCACGCACGCTTTCGCCGTCACCGACCACGACACGGCGACGGCCGAATCGTCACGGCCGAGCCTAGGGTGGTGTGCGTCACCTCGCCGAATGGCGACACGCCTGTGCGAGCAGGCCCGTCGGCGACACGACCTCGGCGACGTAACCGAGACAGGTCTCGCGGTCCCGTTGCCCGGTGGCGGGGTCGAGCACGAACGACACGGGCTCGGCGACGTCCTCGAGCACGCGCACGCCCCGGTAGTACGCCAGCAGCGCCGGGTCGGGCTCGCATGGGCCGTAGCCCTCGGCGAACCACTCTTGCTGACCCGTCGTGACGGGCGCGGTGGCGAGCACGCCGCCGCCGAGCACGAACATCAGGTCGCGTTCGCGCGGCGCGAGCACGGCGTCGTCGAAGTCGATGAGCACCGCCTCGCCGGGTCCTGGCAGCACGACGTTGCCGAGGTGCGGGTCGGCGTGGCAGGGCACGAACGCGGGCAGGTCGTCGCGACGGCTGAGCACGGCGGCGAGGCCGACGGTCCGCTCCCGCACGGCGCGCAGGTCGTCGCGGTGGGCGAGCCAGAGTGCGGCGAGCCGCCGCGCGCTCTCGCTCCGGGCCGTGTCGAGCGCGGCGTCGACCTCGTCGAACAACGTCACCCAGCGACCAGGATCGAAGGTCTCCTCGGCGACCCCGGCGCGCAGCGCCGCGTCCACGGGCAGCGCGTGCAGGCGGGCCAGCAGCGCACCGAAGGACACCCACTCGTCGCGGTCCATCGTGGACTCCAGAGCTCCCGCACCGTCGATCCATTCCACAACGGACAGTCGCGCTCCGTCGACGTCGGCCCACAGCTCGCCCGTGCGCGTCCGCACCGGAGCCGGCCTGCCCAGTGCGGCGGGCACCAGCACACCGGCGGGCGAGCCGCCCGAGGTCCACTTGACCGCGTAGCTCAGGCCCGCCTCGTCGGTGGCGCGACAGAGCAGCGCCGCGGGGTCCGCTCCCCCGTCGACGGGTTCCAGCGTGCGGAGAGGCAGGTCGTACTGGCTCGCCAGGAGTTCGCGGAGGCGCTCAGCGCTCACCCGGGTCGCCCTCCGGCAGCAGGATCGTGGTGAGCATCAGGCGCCGGTGCTCCCGCTCGTCCTCGGGCTCGGGAGCGGTGAGGTACGGGCCGAGCAATTCGGCGAAGGCCTCCTGGAGCCGCGGCAGGTCGTCGTCGGTGACGTAGAGGGCCGCCTGCGTGTAGTTGACGAGATCGCTCACGACGTCGATCTCGTCGCGCGCGAGGTAGGCGTCGAAGTCGGCGCCGAGCCGGGCGAGCATGAGGTTGAAGGCGCCCCGGTGCTCGTCGCGGCTCATCGCGGCCGCGCCCTCGTCGTCCACGCTGCGCCGGGTCTCGTCGAGGCGGTAGGTCCGCTCGACGGCTCCCCGCACCTGGCGCTCCGAGACCACCACGAGCACGCCCGCGTCCGCGAGCACGCCGACGTGCCGGTACAGCGTGGTGACGGGGACGTCGTCGATCAGCTCGCGCAGCTGCGTGGTGGTGAGCTCACGACCGAAGAACGCGCGCACGATCCGCCAGCGCACCGGGTGCAGCAGCACCTCACTCAGCCGACGCTCGGCCATCACACCTCCGTCACGATCCGGATCACGGCCACGGTGCCGAGGCTAGCAACGGTCCGTGACCGCCGCCCTCGCCCATTGTTTCCATAGTTGGTAATGTTACTGTCACTGGAACTACTGGGGAGGTGGCGGCGCGTGCGCATCGACGTCGACAGAGTGGGAAAGCGGTACGGCGGCGTCCGCGCGGTGGACGAGCTGTCCTTCGCCGCGCGGCCCGGCGCGATCACGGGATTCCTGGGCCCCAACGGTTCCGGGAAGTCCACGACGATGCGGATCATCCTCGGGCTCGCCTCCCCCGACACGGGCTCAGCCACGCTCGACGGGCGCCGCTACGCCGAGCTCGACCACCCGACGCGCGACGTGGGCGCTGTGCTCGACACGATGCGCGCGCATCCCGCCATGACCTGCCGGGACCACCTGCGGCTGCACGCCCGGCTCGGCGGTCACGCGCCCCACCGGGTCGACGAGGCGGCCGAGCAGTCCGGCGTCACCGCCTTCGCGCAGCGGCGGGTGCGGACGCTGTCGACGGGCATGCGGCAGCGCCTCGCGCTGGCCACGGCCCTGCTCGGGGATCCCGGCGTGCTGGTGCTCGACGAGCCCGCGAACGGACTCGATCCCCACGGGCTGGCCTGGCTGCGCGACCTGCTCACCCGGCTCGCGGCCGAGGGACGCACGCTGCTGGTGTCGAGTCACGTGCTCGCCGAACTCGAAGTCCTCGCCGACGACGTGGTGATCATCGCCGACGGCAGGCTCGTCGCCGAAGGCCCGCTGCGCGAGGTGCTCGCCGCCGCGGGCGAACCGCGGTCGCTCGAACAGGTCTTTCTGAGCCTCACCGAGGGGGCGGCTCGATGACGCGACTCGTCGGCGCCGAGCTGTTCCGGGTCCGCGCCAGCGGACTCTGGCTGTGGTCACTGCTCGCGGCGCTCGTCCTCGGCTGCGGGTTCACGACGCTGTTCACGGCGATCGGGCCCGAGAACTTCGACCCGCCGCTGCCGGGTCTCGGCACGAGCGAGGGCGTGCGGGCCGTGCTCGGGCTCGCCACCACGACGCTGTTCGTGCCCGCCCTGATCGGCGCCATCGCCGTGACGGGCGACTACCGCCACCAGACGCTCGGTCAGACGGTCCTCGCCGAGCCGCGGCGTGGCCGGGTGCTGGCCGCGAAACTCGTCGCGCTCGCGGTCGTCGGCGCGGGCTATGCGCTGGTCGTCGTCGCAGGCACGGTCGCGGCGCTCTACGGCACCACCGCACTGACGGGCACCCGGCTCGGGGCACCGCCGGGCGAGGTGTTCGCGATCCTGCTCGGCACTGCGGCCGCGATCGTGGCGTACACGCTGATCGGGGGCGGCATCGGCGCGCTCGTGCGCCATCAGCTCGCCGCCGTGGGCGTGGTGCTCGGCTACTTCGCGGTCGCCGAGATCGTGGTACTGGTGATCCCCGGAGTGAACCACGCCTACCCGTATCTGCCCGGCGGGGCCAGTGCCGCGCTCACCGGCTTCGGCTACCTCACCGACGCCGTCGCCGCCGACACCGGCGCGGTCACCACGTTGCTGTCGCCGTGGGCGGGATTCACCGTGCTCCTCGGCTACGCCGTGGCCGCGGCAGTGCTCGCCACCATGAGCTCGCTGCGCCGCGACATCGCCTGACGCGACCGTTGTCCACTGTGGATCGTCAGACCAGAAGTGCGAACGCCCCGCCACCGATCACCGCACCCGCGACGGTGCCCGCGAGCACCTGGGCGAGAGTGTGGTCGCCGAGCCGCACGCGCGACCAGCCGACCGCCGCGACCGCGACGGCACCCGCCCACGCGGCCGGACCGTAGGCCACGGCGAGGATCACCACCGCCCCCGCGGCGACGGCCGCGTGCATGGACACCTTCCACCGCACCGTGATGGCACCCGTCACGAGCAGGCAGGCCAGCATGGCGACGTCGAGGGCGACGAGCATCCGGGGCGCGCCGAACACCAGCAGCAGCGCGAGCCCGACGCCGCTGAGCACGATCAGCGTGAGGAACGGGACGAGCCTGCCCTCGCGGTTGCGCACGTGGTGGCTGTCCCAGCGCCCGGTGCGCGCGCCCCAGACGATCACGCCCATGGGCAGGATGCTGCTGGTGAGCGCGATCAGCAGACCCCAGCCGATCGTGGGCAGCACGGCTTCGGTGGCACGCCAGGCCACCGCACCGGACAGCGCCAGCACGAGCACCCACGGCGCGAGCGCCTCCGAGAGCACCGTCGCCGCCACCGGGACTCGGGGCGACGCGGCGGAATCGGTCTGCTCGCTGGTTGCGGTCACGGACTCCCCCTACGTCGGTGCGCACGGAAACCGTATCGCCACGGGGCCACCATCGGGCCCCGTGCCCCACACCGCCGACGCGCGCTAAGCTGAGCCTAACCTAACCAGGAGGCGTGATGGCGCGTTCGAACTTCTCGGCCACCAGGGTCAAGCCCGAGACATCGCGGCTGCTGACGCCGCACGTGCTGCGCCGCGAGCGGATCTCCGAGCACTTCGCCAGGGTCACGCTCGGCGGCACCGACCTCGTCGACTTCACGCACATGGGCTTCGACCAGTGGTTCCGGCTGTTCATCCCCATCGCGCAGGACTCGCTGTCGCGCCTGCCGAACAAGCTCGACACGCTCGCCTACGCCAGGTACCTCGCGATCTCCAAGACCAGCAGGCCCGTCCTGCGCAACTACACCGTGCGCGCCTTCCGCCAGGACGGCACCGACGGCACCGGGGGGCCCGAGCTCGACGTCGACTTCGTGCTGCACGGCAATCCGGAGGGCGAGCTGCCCGGACCCGCCGCGACGTGGGCGCAGTCGTGCTCGCCGGGCGACCCGGTCGCGATCCTCGACGAGGGCATCGGCTTCACCCCGCGCCCCGGGCTCGACCGCGTGCGCCTCGTCGCCGACGAGAGCGGACTGCCCGCCGTCGCCGGCATCCTCGCGTCGCTGCCCGAGGACACGCTCGGCGAGGCGATCATCGAGGTGCCCGCCGACGACGACCGCCAGGAACTCCGGAAGCCCCCCGGCGTCGACGTGACCTGGGTGGTCCGCACCGACCCCTCGGCCACGCCGGGGCAGGCCGCGCTCGCGGCGGCCGTCGAGCACGACGAGCCCGGCGAACCGTGCTACCGCTGGGTCGTCGGCGAGCAGTCGCTGCCCACGAGCCTGCGCAGGCACTGGGTCCGCGCGGGCGTGCCGAAGGAGGACATCATGTTCTGCGGCTACTGGAGAGCGGGCCGCGGGCACTGAGAGCTCAGCCGCGGCGGGGGCGGCGCCTGCCGGTGCCCAGCGCGCCGATGAGGTCGATGGCCAGGCACACGAACAACGCGATGCCCCAGTTGTTCCACGGGCCCCACGACGCGACGTCGGGCGTGCCGTTGACCAGCCACACGATGAGCCAGATGACCGTCACGCGCTCAATCGTCGCGAGCGGTGCCCCGCGCGCACAGAGGCCGAAGACCCTCCGGGCTCAGCACTCCACGACATTGACCGGCAGCAACGTCAGCGCGAGGCCGCCGGTGGAGGTCTCCTTGTAGCGATCGCTCATGTCCCTGCCGGTGTCACGCATCGTGGTGATCACCTGGTCCAGCGAGACGCGATGGGTGCCGTCGCCGCGCAGCGCCATGCGCGCGGCGTTGATCGCCTTGCCCGCGGCGATCGCGTTGCGTTCGATGCACGGGATCTGCACCAGCCCGCCCACCGGGTCGCACGTCATGCCGAGGCTGTGCTCCATCGCGATCTCGGCGGCGTTCTGCACCTGGCCCGGCGTGCCGCCGAGCACCTCGGCGAGCCCGGCCGCCGCCATCGACGACGCGGATCCCACCTCACCCTGGCAGCCGACCTCGGCGCCCGAGATCGACGCCTGTTCCTTGCACAGTGAGCCGATCGCGCCCGCGGTGAGCAGGAAGTCGACCGTGGTCGCGTCGGCGTCGGCCCGGCCGCGCGGGGTGTAGTGGGTCGCGTAGTGCAGCACGGCGGGGACGATGCCCGCCGCGCCGTTGGTCGGCGCGGTCACCACGCGCCCGCCCGCCGCGTTCTCCTCGTTGACGGCGAGCGCGACGAGGTTCACCCAGTCCTCGGCCAGCGCCGGGTCGCGGCCGGGGTCCTCGCGCCGCAGCTGCTCGTACCAGGAGCTCGCCCTGCGCCGCACCGCGAGCCCGCCCGGCAGCTCGCCCGCCGTGGTGATGCCGCGGTCGACGCACTCCCACATCACGTCCCGGATGTGCAGCAGTCGCGCCACCACGTCGGCGCGGGAGCGCGTGCGGCACTCGAAGTCCAGCATCACCGCGCTGATCGGCGCGTTCTGGCACAGCGTGGCCAGCTCCGCCGCGGTCCCGAACGGGCCGGTCCCGCCGCGCTGTCGCGTGGCACCCGCCTCCAGCTCGGCGGCCGTGACGACGAAACCGCCGCCGACGGAGAAGTACGTCTGCTCGTAGAGCGCTGTCCCGCTCGCGTCGCGCGCCGTCAGCCGCAGGCCGTTGGGATGTTCGGGCAGCACAGTGGTGGCGAGCAGTTGCAGCTCGTCCTCCCGCAGCGGCACGGCGGGGCCGCCGGTGAGCCGGACGTGCCCGCTCCCACGGATCGTGGCCAAACGCTGCTCCAGCTCGTCGCCGGTGACCTCCTCCGGCAGACAGCCGTCGAGACCGAGCAGCACGGCCGACAGCGTGCCGTGGCCGCGGCCGGTGGCGGCCAGCGAACCGTAGAGCCGCACGTCGATCCGGGCGGCGCTCGCCACGACGTCGAGGGCGGCGAGATCGCGCGTGAACCGGCCCGCGGCCCGCATCGGGCCGACCGTGTGGGAACTGGACGGGCCCACGCCGACCGAGAAGAGATCGAACACGCTCACCGTCATCGCGAGGCCTCCAGACAGCCGTGGGGATCGGCGGCGCCGGCGGCACCGCGTGCGTCTCCCCGCTCTGTCGTCGGACCTGAGAGTTTGGCGGGAGGACCCGCTTGCCCCTTCGGTGCGCCCGCCCCGGGCGCTTTCCAGAGTCGCCTCGACACAGCGGTACTGGGGCCTGAGAGATTCCCGGGGAGGGTTGCTCCTACGGCTCCGGCGCGAGGCCGGATCTCCCGCCGTGCTTCGAGCGGCGTATGCGGTTGTGGCGCCGACTGTGCCACATCAGCAGCCGCCGCGGCACCCCCGCTCGCCGGGCACCCGCTGTGCGCTGAGCAGCTCCCGGGTGCGCCGCACGGCGGCCTCCCGCTCGGGGCCGTTGACGGCCAGTGCCCGCACGACGGGGTCGTCCGGACCACGGCGCGAGCGCACCTCGGCGAGCCGGTCCTCGAACCCGACGCGCCCGCCGTCCGGGGTCGTCGTCATGTCGCAGTACCAGAGCGCGTCCCGCGCAGCGGTGCGCTCGTCGGCGAACTCGGCCAGCTCGGTGGCGAGTCCCACGAGGTCGGCGACGGCGGCCGCGCCCGCGTGGTGGGCCACGAGCGCGCACACCCGCTCGGGCGCTCCGTGCTCGGCGAGGAACCGGGCGCCGTCGAGCTGGTGGAACCCCACCACGTTCAGTGCGCTCACGTAGCCGATGTCGTGCAGCCACGCCGAGGCTACGAGGATCTCCGCCTCCTCGTGCGGCAGCGCGCGGGCGACCTCCTCGGCCCTGCCCGCGACACCCTGGGTGTGCGCCCAGCGCCGGGGCAGCTCGGCGGCCAGCACGTCGCGCGCGGTGTGGCGCGCCCAGGTGCTCAGCGCCGCCCCCGAGGTGGCTCGGGGCGGCACGGCTCTGAGCTCGGCCCGGACGGCCCGCTCCACGAGAATCGGCACGAACGTGTGCACCCGCGCCTGCGCGAACCGGGCCAGCGCCCGCTCCACCCAGGTGTGCACCACTCCGGCCGGCACGCGGTCCTGCTCGCGTACGAGACGCGCTTCGAGGTCCCGGACCTGCTGATCGACGTGCGGTTCCAGCGAACGGCCCGCAGTCGCAACCTGCGCCATGACTCTCGCCCCGTTCCCTCTCGAGCCGGCTCGGCGAAATCCGAGTGTCGGCCCCTTGACGGCTCGTGGCAAGTGCCGGAGGGCCCGCGAGAAAGAAGTCACAGGTCCTCCGGGCCGACGCCCGCCGTTCACCGCCCGCTCGCCCACCGCGGCTACCGTGCGCGCGTGGAGCTGCGGCATCTGATCTCGTTCCTCGCCATCGCCGAGGAGCTGCACTTCGGCCGTGCCGCGGCACGGCTGCACCTGGCCCAGCCCTCACTGAGCCAGCACCTGCGGCGGCTGGAACGCTCCGTCGGGGTCGAGCTCGTCGCGCGCAACTCCCACAGCGTGCGCCTGACCCCCGCGGGCGAGGCTTTCCTGGACCTGGCTCGCGAGATCGTGGCCAAGGTCGACCAGGCGGGCCAGGTCGCGCGCGCCGCCGCCGACGGCCGCACGGGCACGCTGCGCATCGGCTACAACTTCCCCGCGGGTCAGCGCATCCTGCCGGCGACGCTGGCCGCGCTCGACCACCGCCACCCCGGCGTCGACGTCGAGATGCACGAGCTGCGCACCGGGCCCCAGCTCAGCGCGCTCGCCGACGGCAAGCTGGACGTCGCACTCGTCTACGGCAAGCCGCCGGGCACGCTGCACAGCCGCCGCCTGCTGCGCCTGCCGCTGGTCGCCGTCGTCGGCCACCGCCACCCGTGGGCGGGCCGCGAGCGCGTGCCGTTCAGCGACCTCGCCGGCGAGTCGTGCGTGCTGTTCCGCCGCGCCCAGTCGGCGGCCATGTACGACACGATCCTGTCGGCCGCCCGCACCAGTGGCATCCAGCTCACCATCGCCGACGAGGTCGACGACCCCGGCGCCACGGCGATCCTCGCGGCCGTCAAGCCCGTCGTCGGGTTCGCCTCCGCGGCGCGCGGGGTCTCCGGGCCGGGCCGCACCACCTCGGTGGCCCTCTACGACCCGGTGCCCGTGCTCGACCTCTACGCGGCGTGGTCCGCGGCGCAGAACCCGCTCGTCACCGCCTTCCTCGACTGTCTGCCAGCCCCTGGCTCACTTCAGCCCTGAGCGCACGAAGGCGTTGACGATGTGGCGCTGTAGCACCAGGTAGAGCACGAACACCGGCAGGCACGCGAGCCCGGCCATGGCCATCAGCGGGCCCCAGTCGTTGCCCTCGGTGCCGAGGAAGCTCCGCAACCCCAGCTGCACCACGGCGTTGCTGCGCTGTAGCACCATCGCGGGCCAGAAGTACTCGTTCCACGCGGTGATCGCCAGCAGGATGCCCAGTGCCGCCAGTGCGGGGCGCAGCGCGGGCACCACGACCGTCCACAACGTACTCCAGGACGAGCGGCCGTCCATCCTGGCCGCGTCGAGCAGCTCCTTGGGAAAACCGTTGAGGTGCTCGCGCAGCAGGAGCACTCCGAGCGCGGAACACAGCGTCGGGATGATCACGCCCGCGAGCGTCTCGAGCAGCCCGAGCCGCGACAACAGCACGTAGTTGGGCAGCATCGTCGCCTGGAACGGCACCAGCCACGTGCCGACGAACAGCAGGTACAGCAGGCGCCGGAACGGAAACCGCCACGCCGCGAACGCGTAGGCGGCGAGCAGCGCGATGAGCAGCTGACCGAGTGCGCTGAGCACCGCGACGACGCCGGTGTTGAGCAGCATCCCGAGCACGTCGCTCGTCGCGAACGCCTCCGCGTAGCTGGCCGTGGACAGCGGCCACGGCAGCACCGACAGCGAGTACACGTCCTCCGGCGCCCGCAGTGACGTCGCGTAGAGCCAGTAGACGGGGAACGCGCACAGCAGGCTCAGCACGCCGAGCACCAGGTGCCCGCCGAGGCGCCGCGCCCGCGAGCCCTCCCCCACCGCCTCGTCAGTCGTCATGGTGGCTCAGCCTTTCCGCAAGCCGCGTCAGCACCGCGGCCACCACGATGAAGCCCGCGAAGAACAGCACACCCGCGGCCGCGGCGAGTCCCGCGTCGTGGCTGCGGAAGCCGTACTCCCAGAGCAGGTAGTAGAGGTTGGTGGTGGAGCCGACCGGCCCGCCCTGCGTCAGCGTGTCGATGAGCGGGAACGTCCACTGCGCCGACAGCAGCACCGTCATCAGCACGAGGAACGCCAGCGTCGGCGACAGCAGCGGCAGCGTGACCCAGCGCGTCACCTGGCCCCGGGACGCGCCGTCGACCTTCGCGGCGGCGGCGTAGTCGGGGTTGATCCCGGCCAGGCCCGCGGTCACCACGAGCACCGCGAACCCGGCCACGTGCCAGCCCGTGATCACGATGATCGCCAGCTGGGCCGTGCCGGTGGTGTTGAGCCAGTTGACGTCGGTGCCGAGGATCCGGTTCACCGCGCCCGCCGACGGGTCGAGCAGCCACTGCCACACCGCCGCGCCCGCCACCGGGGCCACGAGCATGGGCGCGAACACCAGCGCCCGGTACACGCCCTGTGCCCGGCCCCGCACCCGCCGGGTCAGCAGCGCCACCGCCACCGGGATCAGCACCGTGAACGGCAGCATCCCGAGGATCACCACGACCGTGCGCCACACCGACCGGCCGAGCTCGGGCGTACTGAGCAGCTGCTCGTAGTTGGCGAGACCGACCGGCTCCATCGGAGTACTCGGCACCAGGTTCCACGAGTGCAGCGACAGCACGAACGTCTGTGCCAGCGGCTGGTAGGTCCACACGACGAGCAGCACCACGGCCGGCAGCAGGTAGAGGTAGGGCGGCGCGAGCCTGCGCGCCCGGCTCCGCCCGGTCTCCCGGGAGGCGGGCCGGACGCCCGCCTCCCCGGCCAGCGCGAGCGGCGGCGCCTCGACGAAGGTCCCGCTCACCATGTGCCGACGACCTCGCGCACCATCCGGAGCCGCTGCTCGGCAGCCACGTCGTAGACACGCTCGGCACGCGAGAGCGGCACCGCGGTGGCCACCACCTGGTCGCCGAACACGTCGATGCGGCTGAACGCGGCGTCGGCGGCGGCCCGCAGTCTGCCCCTCGGCGGCACCGTCGCCACCCCGTAGGCGAGCGCGGGCCCCACCCACACCGGGATGCCCGCCAGCGACCCGCACCCCGTGTGGTGGGCATGGCCGGTGACCACCAGCCGCACGTCGGTGCCCGCGAGCACTTCGGCGAGCCGGTCGGCGTCGCGCAGGCGCAGCAGGTGCACGGTCGGCACCGGCGATGGCACCGGCGGGTGGTGGATCACCAGCACCGTTCCCCTCGGCGCCGGAACCGAGAGCACCCCGGCGAGGCGGTCGAGCTGACGCTGCGAGAGGTGCCCGTCGTGCCGTCCCGGTTCGCTGCTGTCGAGCGACACCACCCGCAGGCCGCCGATCGTCGTCACGGTGTCGTGCTCGCCAGTGGACGGCTCCTCGCCGAGCACCTGCTCCCGGAACGCGCCGCGCTCGTCGTGGTTGCCGAGCGCGTACACGATCTCGGCACCGAGCCGCCGCGCCGAGGGCTCCACCAGTTCGCGCAGCCGCCGGTACGCGGCGGGCGCTCCGTTGTCGGCGAGGTCGCCGGTGAGCAGCAGCGCCGACACGGGCACGCTCGACGCCTCGAGCAGCTCCAGCGCCGCGGTCAGGTTCGCCGCCGTGTCCACGACGTCGTGCATGAGCTCGCCGGGCGCCCGCAGGTGCGTGTCGGTGAGCTGGATCAGGGTGAGGTCCGGCTCGCTCACTTGTCGCCTCCCGGCACGAGCGCCGTCGCGTCGCGCTGTGCCGACCGCAGCGACTCGGCGGGATCGGCGCCCTGGAACACGGCGTTCTCGACCGCCTGCATCAAGCCGTCGCGGATGCGCAGGTAGCTGGGGCCGGGCATCGACACCCACGGCTCCAGGTGCTCGAGCTGCTCCAGGTTCGGCTCGAGGTAGGGGTTGCGCGCGGCCCAGTCCGCGAGACCCTCGGGGTCCTCGACCAGCCCGGTGCGCAGCGGCAGATAACCGATCTTCGTGGCGATCGTGGTGTAGGCCCGCTCGCTGGTGAGGAAGCGGATCAGCTCCCACGCCGCGCGCTGCTTGGCCTGGTCCTGGGAGAACACGAACAGCGCCGCACCCGAGTTGGTGGGCACCGGCGTCGCGTCGCCGAAGCCCGGCATCGGGGCCGCGCCCAGCTCCCAGTCCTGCCCCGCGCCCTTCAGGAACGTGCCCTGGATGGCACTGGACTCCAGGATCATGCCGAGGTCGCCGCGGGCGAAGGCGTCCACGGCCTGCATCTGCGTGCGGTTGGGCATCACGCCCTCGCGCACCATCTCCTGCATGGAGCGCACCACCTCCACCGCGGGCTGCTCGGCGAACGTCAGCCGCGAGCGGTCCTCGGAGAGCACCGTGCCGCCCTGGGAGCGCACCAGCGCCTGGAAGCACCAGTCCTTGGCGGCCTTCGTCAGACAGTCCACATAGGCCCCGTCTTTGCCGGTGCGTTGCTGGATCGCGCGTGCGGCGTCGCGGACCTCCTCCCACGTCCGCGGCGGGCGCCGCGCGTCGAGACCGGCGTCGGCGAAGAGCTTCGTGTTGAGGTAGAGCATCGGCGTGGAGAACACGAACGGGACGCCGTAGGTCTTGCCCTCCCAGTCGCCGAGCGTGCGCGCCGGCGGGGCGTAGGCGTGCCGCTCGCCGTCGAAGTTGGCCTGCACGGTGTCCTTGCCGACGAGATCGTCGAGCGGCAGCGCCCCGAGCTCGTTGACGGTGAAGTCCAGATCGGAGAAACCGAGCTGCGCCACATCGGGCGGGCTGCCCGCGCTGAGCTGGCTCTGCAGGCTGGAGATGGTGTCGGTGGCCGGGTTCGCGCTGTTGCCCTGCGGCTTCTGCGCGGTGACGGAGATGTTCGGGTGCTCTTGTTCGAACGCCGCGATCAGCTCCGTGAACGTGTCGGTCCACGCTCCGGCCTGGCCGAAGTTGTAGCTCTCGAACACGATCGACACCTGCTGGCCGGGGTCGAGCTCGGGCGCGCGGCTCACGGCGCCGCCGCCGTCGCCGGTGCTGCCGAGCCCGCAGGCCGAGGTGGCCAGCGTCAGCGCGACCGCGGAGGCGAGCGCGGGCAGGGACCTTCTCATCGGGTGCTCCTTCGTGTCGTGGTGGGGAGGGCTCAGACGGCGGCCGGCACGGCGCCGGGCTGCCAGGTGAGCCTGCGGCCGCTGCCGACGTCGAACAGGTGCAGGTGCTCGGGCCGGGCGGTGAGCGTGAGGGCCTCGCCCGTGCGCACCCCGAGCGGGCGGGTGCCGCGCACGGCGACCCGTGCCGTGCCCGAGCGGCACTGGGCGACCTCCTCGCTGCCGAGGTTCTCGACGCCCGTCACCACGGCGCGGATGCCAGGCTCGCCAGGCGGCGCGATGGTCAGGTGCTCGGGCCGCACGCCGAGCCGCACGGGCCGGTCGGGCATCGTCGCGTCGATGCCGAGCGGGAGGTCGATGTCCTCGGCGCGGGCGGAGAGGGTGCCGTCGACGGTGAGCACGGTGGCGTCGAGGACGTTCATCGCGGGTGAGCCGAGAAACGTCGCGGCGAACACGGACGCGGGCCGGTCGTAGACCTCGGCCGGGGTGCCGAGCTGTTCGAGCCTGCCCTGGTCGAGCAGGGCGATGCGGGTGGCCATGGTCATGGCCTCGACCTGGTCGTGGGTGACGTAGACCATCGTGGCGCCGAGCCTGCGGTGCAGTTCCGCGATCTCGGCACGCGTGCCCGCGCGCAGCTTGGCGTCCAGGTTGGACAGTGGCTCGTCCATGAGGAACGCACCGGGGTCGCGCACCAGCGCCCTGCCGAGCGCGACGCGCTGCCGCTGGCCGCCGGAGAGCTCGCGCGGCTTGCGGTCGAGCAGCGCGGTGAGGTCCAGGGTCTCGGCGACGGCGGCGACCTTGGCCCGGATCTGAGCCCTCGGCAGTTTCCTGGCGCGCAACGGGAAGCCGATGTTGCGGGCCACCGACAGATGCGGGTAGAGCGCGTAGCTCTGGAACACCATCGCGAGGTCGCGCCGCTGCGGCGGCTGGTGCGTGATGTCGGTGTCGCCCAGGTGCAGCGTGCCCTCGGTCGGCGGCAGCAGCCCGGCGATCATCCGCAGCAGCGTGGACTTGCCGCAGCCACTGGGCCCCAGCAGCACCAGGAACTCGCCGTCGGCGATGTCCAGCCACACGTCATCGACGGCCGTGACGGCGCCGAAGCGCCGGGTCAGCCCCCGCAGTTGAATCCGGCTCACGAGCGTCACCGCACCCTTTCCTCGACCGGCGGTTCTCCACCGGACGGCGCTCAGTGCAGCAGCGGTTCGTGTCCGGTGGATGAACAACGGCGCGGCGATCGGGAATCGCGATCGGCCGAGTGCGATGCCCTCTGACCGGCGAGCCCAGCAGCTCACCCGGCACCAGGCGACACCACTGTGGCACCATCCAGTGCCACGACCGTGACCAGCGTGGACACAGCATTCGGGAGTCAGGCCGACACCGTGGCATTGCGATGGCACCATCGGTGTGCCATAGTGGCACCATGGATTTGAGGTCGTACGTCAGCACCGTTCGCCACGAGCTCGCCGTCGCCGCCGAGGCGGGCGGACCCGAGGCCAGGGCTCTCGCCGAGCGGCTGAGCGCGCCGCTGGAATCGGCGATCCGGCTCACGCTGCTCGACGCGCTCTCGGCCGCGGCCGACGAGATCACCCGTGACCTCGCGCCCGGCTCCGTGGAGGTGCGACTGCGCGGCGGAGACCCGAGCTTCGCCGTCACGCCCCCGCCCGCCGACGGCCCGGAACAGCGTGCTGCGGCCCCCGAGCCCGCCGCCGCGCCGCTGCCGGACACCGACGACGGCGCGGTCTCCCGGATCAACGTGCGAATGCCCGAACAGCTCAAGGCCCGCATCGAGGAGGCCGCCGCCCAGCAGGGCCGCTCGGTGAACGCCTGGCTGGTGCAGGCCGCCACGGCCGCACTGCGCGAACCACACTCCACAACGGACACCACCGCGCGCGGGGTCCGCTCCGCACAGCACGTCACCGGCTGGGTCAGCTAGCCGGCCGCTCCGCTCACGTCACCTCACCCACGACACCGCTCCGACCTGGGGCGACACACCACACCCACAGCTGGAGGCTTCGCCATGCCCACATTCGAGACCCCGGAACCGATCTCCGCCACCATCGAGCTGGTGGTCGGGCACCTGCGGATCAGCGCGAGCGACCGCGCCGACACCGTCGTGGAGGTCCGGCCGAGCAACGAGTCCGACGAGTCCGACGTCCACGCCGCCGAGCAGACACGCGTCGAGTACTCCGGCGGTCAGCTGCTGGTCCGGGCGCCCAAGTCGCGGCCACTGGACTTCTCCAACAAGAGCCGCTCGGTCGACGTGACCATCGAGCTGCCCTCCGGTTCTGCCGTCACCGGTGACGCCGCACTGGCCGACATCGGGGGCACCGGACGGCTCGGCGACTGCCGGGTCAAGCTCGCCACCGGTCACGTCCAGTTCGACCACACCGGATCGCTGGACCTGCACACCTCGGCGGGCAACGTCTCGGTCGGCCGGATCGACGGCCACGCCGAGGTCTCCACCGGCTCCGGCAAGCTCGGCATCGGCGAGCTGCGCGGCAGCGGCGTCGTCAAGAACTCCAACGGCACCTGCGAGCTCGGCACGGTGACCGGCAAGCTCCGGCTGCGCACGGCCAACGGCGACCTCTCCGTCGGCTCCTCCGCTGACGGACTGGAAGCCAAGACCGCCAATGGCAACATCCGCGTCGGCGAGGCCACGGGCGGCCCGCTCGCGCTGGAGACCGGCATGGGCAGCGTCGAGGTCGGCATCCCGGCCGGCACGGCGGCCTGGCTCGACGCGAAGACCGGCTACGGCCGCGTCGACAGCGATCTCGGCGGAGGGTCCGGCGAGCCGGGGCCCACCGACGAGTCGATCGAGGTCCGCGCCCGCACGGCCATGGGCGACATCGTCATCCGCCGCAGTTGAGTCCGGAAAGGACACCCATCCATGCGCACCTCTACCCAGCCCGCCATCGCCGTCACCGGACTTCGCAAGTCCTTCGGTGACACGGTGGTGCTCGACGGCGTCGACCTGACCGTCGAGCCCGGCACGATCTTCTCCCTGCTCGGCCCCAACGGCGCGGGCAAGACCACCACCGTCAACATCCTCTCGACCCTGATCGAGGCCGACGCGGGCACCGCCAGGGTCGCGGGGCACGACCTCTCCCGCGACGCGGACGCCGTCCGCCGCTCCATCGGCGTCACCGGCCAGTTCTCCGCCATCGACAACCTGCTGACCGGCAGGGAGAACCTGCTGCTGATGGCCGACCTGCACCACCTGCCCGGCGCCGAGGGCCGCCGCCGCGCGGACGCGCTGCTCGAGCGGTTCGACCTGGCCTCGGTGGCCGCCACGACGCCGGCCACCTACTCCGGCGGCATGCGACGCAAGCTCGACCTCGCGATGACGCTGGTCGGCGACCCGTCGGTGATCTTCCTCGACGAGCCGACCACCGGCCTCGACCCGCGCAGCCGCCGCACGATGTGGG
This sequence comes from Prauserella cavernicola, assembly GCF_016595675.1. GTDB lineage: Bacteria > Actinomycetota > Actinomycetes > Mycobacteriales > Pseudonocardiaceae > Prauserella_A > Prauserella_A cavernicola. The sequence continues at coordinate 739,129 of NZ_JAENJH010000001.1, forward strand.
ACATCATCCGCGACCTGCTCGCCGAGGGCGTCACGCTGCTGCTCACCACCCAGTACCTCGAGGAGGCCGACCAGCTCGCCGACCGGATCGCCGTGCTGGACCACGGAAAACTCGTCGCCGAGGGCACCGCCGACGAGCTCAAGCGCCTGGTGCCGGGCGGGCACCTGCGGCTGAGCTTCGCGGACCCGGCGACTCTCGGACGCGCGGCCACCGCGCTCGGCGAGCCCGCGGGCGACGAGGAGTCGCTGACCCTGCAGGTGCCCACCGACGGCAGCGCAGGCTCCCTGCGCGCGGTGCTGAACCGCCTCGACGACGCCGCCGTCGACGTCGCCTCGCTCTCCGTGCACACCCCGGATCTCGACGACGTCTTCCTCACCCTCACCGGCCACGCGGCCGCACCCGAACCGGCCAAGGAGCCAGCCCCATGACCACGCTCGCCTATCCGGCCCGTGACTCCCTCACCATGCTGCGCCGCAACGTGCGGCACATGCTGCGGTATCCGTCGTTGACGCTGATGCTGCTGGGTCAGCCGATCGTCTTTTTGTTGCTGTTCGTCTACGTCTTCGGCGGCACGCTGGGCGCCGGGCTCGGCCCCGACGGCGGGCGCGGCGAGTACCTCGCGTTCGTGACGCCCGGGATCCTGGTGATCACCGTCGCCAGCGTGTCACTGGGCACGGCCATCTCGGTGGCGATGGACGCCACCGAGGGCATCATGGCGCGCTTCCGGACCATGGCCATCAGCCGCGCGTCGGTGCTCACCGGGCACGTGCTGGGCACGCTGATCCAGGCCGTTCTGGGGCTGGCAGTGATCCTCGCCGTCGCGATGGCGGCAGGGTTCCGGCCCTCGGCCGGTGGCGGCGGCTGGCTCGCGGCCGCCGGGTTGCTGGTGCTGTTCACGGTGGCGCTCACGTGGCTCTCGCTCGCGCTGGGCCTGGTGTCGAAGAGCGTGGAGACCGCGAGCAACCTGCCGATGGTGCTGACGCTGCTGCCGTTTCTCGGCAGCGGGTTCGTGCCCACGGACTCGATGCCGGCGTGGTTGCGGGTGTTCGCCGACTACCAGCCCTTCACCCCCGTGATCGACACGCTGCGTTCCCTACTGCTCGGCACCCCGGTGGACGGTGGCGGCGCGGCGCTGGCCGTCGGCTGGTCGGTCGTGATCGCGCTGGTCGGCTACGTCTGGGCGAAGTGGCTGTTCCCGCGCCGGGCCGGCCGCTGACGGCTAGGCTCACCGGATGACGGTGGTGCTGGTGACGGGGATGTCGGGAGCGGGCAAGTCCACGGCGCTGGGGCTGCTGGCCCAACGCGGGTTTCGCGTGGTGGACACGTCTCATGGTGACTGGATCGAGCTCGAACAGTTGCCTGACGGCGGGACGGAACCGCGCTGGCGCGAGGACCTCATCGCGGCACTGCTCACCGAGCACGAGCGGTCCGGACTGCCGCTGTTCCTCGCGGGCACGGTGTACAACCAGGGCGTGTTCTATCCCCGCTTCGACGAGGTGGTGCTGCTCACCGCGCCCGTGTCGGTGATGCTGGAGCGGGTCGCCTGCCGCGACAACCCGTTCGGCAGGACGGCCGAGCAGCGCACGAAGATCGCCGCCGACACCGCCGAGGTCGAGCCGCTGCTGCGGGGGTCGGCGACCCTCGAGATCGACACGAGGGCACCACGGGACGAGGTGGCGGACCGGCTGGCCGCGCTCGTGGAGTCATCCACAGTGGACTGAATTTCCGAGTGGCCTCGGGCCCGCCGAATCCGGTTCGCGCGTGGGTACGGTGACGGCAGTGCACGTCCGAGGGAGGCGCACGTGAGCAGGCAGCCAGTCGTGCGACTAGGCCGTGACACCGTCACGGGCGTCCACCAGGACGGGGTGGCCGTCTTCAGAGGGATTCCCTACGCCGCGGCCCCCGTCGGACCGGACCGGTTCACCGCGCCACGGCCCGCCACGTGGAGCGGGCCGTTCGACGCCACCAGGTTCGGCCCCACCGCACCGCAGGCCCGGCCACGAGTGCCCGGGGCGCCCGACGTGTCGGCGTTCATCGGTCCCGGTTGGATACGCGGCGACGACTACCTCAACCTCAACGTCTGGACCCCCGACCCGGCGGCAGGGGGCCTGCCCGTGCTGGTGTTCGTACACGGCGGCGCGTTCGTCAACGGAGCGGGACTGACCGCGGGCAACGACGGCACCCGCTTCGCCCGCGGCGGCGTGGTGGTGGTGACCATCAACTACCGGCTGGGTGTGCCGGGGTTCCTGCGACTGCCGGGCGCACCGGACAACCGGGGACTGCTGGACCAAGTCGCCGCGCTGCGGTGGGTGGCCGAGCACATCGCCGCGTTCGGCGGCGACCCCGGCACCGTCACGGTGTCCGGGCAGTCGGCGGGCGCGATGAGCGTCGCCGCGTTGCTGGCCGCCGCACCACCGGGCCTGTTCCGGCGCGCGATCAGCGAGAGCGGCGGAGCGTCGCACGCACTGACGCCGGAGCAGGCCGACCTGGTGACCTCGGCGGTCGCGGCGAACCTCGGTGTGCCCGCGACCCCGGCCGCGCTGGCGAAGGTCGACGCCGACGCCATCGCCGAGACACCCCTGCGGCTCGCCGCGGTGCCGCCGGATCTGGCCGCCACCGGGGTCCGCGATCCGCAGCTGGGCCTCACGAAGTTCGCGCCCGTCGTTGACGGGGAACTGCTCACCGGGCAACCGCTGGAGGCGATCGCGGCGGGCTCGGCGGCCGGCGTCGAGGTGCTGGCGGGCACCAACGCCGACGAGATGAACCTCTACCGCATCGCCATGCCCGCGCCGCCCGTGTCGGAAGAGTCGTTGCGCACCACGGTCGCCGGGCTGCACCCCGACCCGGACGCGCTGATCGAGAGCTATCGCCGGCACGGCAGGGGCAGCACACCGGTCGAGGTCCTGTCGGCCATCGGTACCGACTATCTTTTCGCCGTGCCCACCGCCCGGTTCACCGACGCGCACGCGGCGGCCCGCGGCCGGACCTGGCGCTACGAGTTCACCTGGCGCTCCCCCGCCCACGACGGCAGGCTCGGCGCGTGCCACGGCTCGGAGCTGCCGTTCGTGTTCGGCACCCTGGGCCGCGCGAACTTCGACCTGCTCGGGCTCGAACACCCCGGCGAGGCCGAGCACGCGTTGTCGGAGGCCACGCACGCGGCATGGGTGTCCTTCATCCGCGACGGAGATCCCGGCTGGCCCAGGCACACGCCCGACGAACCGGCGGTCCAGCGAATCGGTCCCGAGTGGACGGTGACGACCCACGCGGACGGGCCGGAACGGGAGCTCTGGAAGGGCGTGCGCTGAGCACCCTCAGTGCCGCGGGACGATCAGCGCCTTCACCACGCGCTGCGCGAGGACGTCCTCGAGCGCCTGCTGCGCCTCGGGCAGCCCGTACTCCCTGCTGATCAGCTCGGTCCACGGGAACTGGCGCGCGTAGCGGTCGAGGACCTGGACCGAGCGGTGCAGGTGCCCGACGTCGCTGCCCCAGCAGCCGCGGATCTCGAGGTGCTTCTGGTTGAGGTCCAGGTGCGGGTTGAACGTCGCGTCCCCGACGTTGGTGTACTGGCCCACCACCACGTAGCGCCCGGCGTCCCTGGTCAGCCGCATGCCCTCGGGCACGGCGACGGGCGCCCCGCTCGCCTCGATCGTCACGTCGGCGCCCCGGCCGCCCGTGAGCTCCCTGACGGCCTCCAGCCGGTCGGCCTCGGTGGTGTCGGCGATGTCGAACACGTCGTCGGCGCCGAACGCGGTGGCCGTGGCGAGCCGGTTCGCCGGGCCGCCCACCACCACGACCCGCCCCGCGCCGCGCAGCTGCGCGAGGACCGCGGCGCACAGCCCGACCGGGCCGCTGCCCTGCACCACCACGGTGTCGCCGAACTGGATCTCCGCCATCGTCACGGCGTGCAGCGCCGTCGGCATCCCGCAGCCGGTGGCGAGGAACGCGCGCCAGTCGAGGGAGTCCGGCAGCGGGATCAGGTGCGCGCCCGGCCCAAGATGGATGTGCTCGGACCAGCCGCCGAGCAGGCCGTCGTCGGCCGAGAGCGTGACGCCGTAGACGCGCCGCTGCGGACAGCGCGTGGTGGCGTGGCCGACGGTGCAGAACCAGCACCGGCCGCACGTGCCGACGACGTCGAGAAACGTCACGACCTGCCCGGGTTCCACGGAGCGTCCGGAGACGTCGCGGGCCTCGGCGCCAGCACCGACCTCGGCGACCACACCGACACTGACGTGACCGGGGATGATCGGGTAGGGCACTCCGGCGAGCTGGCCCTTCCACAGGTGCGTGTCGGTACCGCAGACCTCACTGCCCAGCGTGCGCAACAGCACCGCACCCGGTTCGAGCTCGGGGCGCGGGAAGTCGCGCACCTCCAGGGGCTGCTGGGGAGCGCCCATCACAACGGCGGAAACCACGACACGTCCTCCTCGCACTGTCTCGGCCGGCCGGACTCCATCATGCCGGTGGCAGGCGACGAGGCGGCGGGCGGCGAACTACAGCGTGGCGAGACGCGCGGGCGCGGTGGTGCTCAGCGGCCGGAACAGCGCGTGCGGGCTGGACGCGCGGACGGTAGCCAGCACGGCACTGAGCGCCGGCAGCCAGCGGCGCTGCGGGTCGGGCTCCACGATCCACCTGGCGAGGATGTCGGGCCGCCGCCGGTCCGGCAGCGGCACCGCGGAACCGGCGTCGAGGACCTTCACCGACGGGGGCGGAGGAGCCTCTCCCCAGGCGGGCAGCTCGGCCTCGACCAGCAGGATCGTCATCATCTCGCGCTTGGTGGGGACGGCCAGCGCGGGACCGAGGCAATCCTGCCGCTCCAGTCCAGCCAGCACGGCGTCGCTCTGCGCCTTGGGCATGGCGACGGCACCGATTCCCGACCCCACCACGAGGTGCAGCCCGTTCGCCTGCCATCGCACCGGCCAGCCGAAGACGCCCCGGTAGTCCGGCAGCGCGGGCTCGACGACCGCGTCTCGGTTCAGCTGCATGGCGCTCCTCGCCTTCGACCGCACCGTCAGTTCGGGCACGGTGACGATGCTAACGGCACGCAGTGCCGTTAGCAATGGTGCTGCTATGTTCGATCCGTGTCGGTGGAATCCCAGCCAGCTGGCCGTCGCAGGGTCGGCCGCACCACAGAGGGACGCAGGCAACTGCGCCGCGGCCTGACGGTGGCGGCCATCGACCTGTTCCTCGAGAGCGGCTACGAGAACACGACGGTGGACGACATCGCGGCGGCCGCGGGCGTGGGCAGGCGCACGTTCTTCCGGTACTTCCGGTCCAAGGAAGATGCCATCTTCCCCAGCCACGACGAGGTCCTGCGCGACATCGAGCGGCTCTTCGACGAGGCCGACGACTCACAGCACCCGGTCGAGGTCGCGTGCGCGGGCGTCACGCTGGTGCTCGACTCGTACCTGTCCGACCCCGACGTCTCCGTCAAGCGCTACACCCTCACCCGCACCGTCGCGCCGTTGCGGGACAAGGAGGTCGCCAGCGTCGACCGCTACCAGCGCGTGCTGGCGCGGTACCTGCGCGGGCGGTTCGAGACCGACGGCGAGCCGCTGCCCGACCTGCGCGCGTCCGTCGCCGCCGCCGCGGTGGCCGCCGCGAACAACCACGTGCTGCGCCGCTGGCTGCGCAACGGCGGCACCGAGGACGCTCACGCGCTGGCGGACAAGGCTTTCCGGCTCGTCGTCGACGCGTTCTCGGCCACGTCGCGCGGCAGCACAGGGGCCACCGACGACACCGTCATCGCCGTGCTGCGCAGTTCCGCCCCGCTGGCCGAGGTCGTCCAGCGGATCAGCTCCTCACTCGCGACAGGCGAGCGCGACACTCCCTAACGGCACGTCGTGCCATTAGAGAGGGTCGTCCACAACGGACCCACCGCCACCTCGCGGGTATGCGCCGCCGAAGGTGACAGGATGGCTCCATGTCGGTACGCGCGGATTCGTCCTCCGGTTCGAGCCGTCCCTGGCGGGGCGTGGGCGCCGACGAGCGCCAGGCGCGCCGACGCGAGCAGCTGATCGAGGCCGGCTTCGCACTGATGGGCACCGACGGCGCCGCCTCGGTCACGATGCGCGGTGTCTGCCGCCAGGCCAAGCTCACCGAGCGCTACTTCTACGAGAGCTTCCGCAACCGCGAACAGCTTCTCGTCGCGGTGCTCGAGCAGGTGGCCAGGCAGGGACAGGCCGTGCTCGTGACCGCGCTGGAGGAGCCGCGCGGCGACGCGACCGACCTCACGCGGCGCGCGGTCGCCGCGTTCACCGAGTTCGTCACCGCCGACCCGCGCCGCGGCCGCGTGCTCTTCGTCGAGTCGCTCGCGGCGCCGGAACTCACCAGCCGCGGCGCGGAGCTCGTCGAGGAGTTCACCGCGACCATCGCTCTGGCCCTGCGCACGCCGACCCTGGCCGGTGCGGGGGCCGACGAACAGGACGTCGACCTCAACGCGCAGGCCGTGTTCGGCGCGCTGGCCTACCTGTTCCAGGCGTGGCTCGGCGGCCGGGTGCGAATCGACCGCGCCCGGTTCGTCGAGCACGTGGTCCAGGTGATCGAGCAGCTCGCCAGGGCCAGCTCCCACTCCGCGGCGGGCTGACCAGCGCCGACATCGCCTCATGGAACTGACATCACCTGATGTTGACATCACATGATGTCATCTCTAGCTTGATCCTCACGGAGCACGACGACGTGAGGAGGCGCCGACAATGTCGGACCACACCACAGCGCGGGAGTCGCCCGTGCGCCGCGTCCGGATCGCGATCGTGGGAGCGGGCTTCGGCGGGCTCGGCGCGGCCATCTCCCTCAAGCGGGCGGGTTTCGAGGACTTCGTGGTGCTGGAACGTGCCGGCGATGTGGGCGGCACGTGGCAGGCCAACACCTACCCCGGCGCCCAGTGCGACATACCGTCCATTTTGTACTCGTTCTCGTTCGCGCCGAACCCGGCGTGGAGCAGGCTCTACCCGCTGCAGCGGGAGATCCACGAGTACCTGCGCCGCTGCGCGCGCGACTTCGGGGTGCTGCCACACCTCCGGCTGCGGCACGAGCTGCTCGACGCGCGCTGGGACGAGTCCGCCCGGATGTGGCGGCTGCGTACCGATCGCGGCAGGTGGGACGCCGAGATCCTCGTGGGCGCGCTGGGCCCGTTCAGCGAGCCTGCCGTGCCGGATCTGCCCGGCCTGGAACGCTTTCAGGGCACCGTGTTCCACTCCGCCCGCTGGGACCACGAGCACGACCTGACCGGCGAGCGCGTCGGCGTGCTCGGCACCGGGGCCTCGGCGGTCCAGATCGTGCCGCGCGTCCAGCCGAGAGCGGGCACGCTGACGGTGTTCCAGCGCACGCCGACCTGGATCATGCCGCACCCGGACCGGCCGATGGACGGCTGGCCCCGCCGCGTCTTCGAGCGCGTGCCCGCGGTGCAGTCACTCGCCCGGACCGGACTCGACTTGATGCAGGAGGCGCTGGTTCCCGGGCTGGTGCACCGCCCTCGGCTGCTCAAGGGCCTCGAATGGCTCGGCCGTGCGCACCTGCGCCGTCAGGTCCGCGATGCCGGGCTGCGGGCGAAGCTCACGCCCACCCATGACTTCGGCTGCAAGCGGCCGACGTTCTCCAACGCCTACTACCCCGCGCTGGCCGCGCCGAACGCCGAGGTGGTGACCGAGCCGATCGCCGAGGTGGTCCCCACCGGTGTCGTCACCGCCGACGGCCGCACCCACGAGCTCGACACGCTCGTGCTCGGCACGGGGTTCCGCATGACCGACCATCCCGCGTACACGCTCCTGCGCGGGCGCGACGGCCGCAGCCTCGCCGAGGTGTGGGACGGCAGCCCGCGCGCCTACCTCGGCACGACGGTCGCGGGCTTTCCCAACTTCTTCCTGCTGCTGGGCCCCAACTCGGTGGTCTACACCTCCCAGGTGGTGACGATCGAGGCGCAGGTCGCCTACGTGCTCAGCTGCCTGCGCGAGATGGAGCGGCAGCGGCTGGCGGTGCTGGAGGTCCGCGAGGACGCGCAGCGGCGCTTCGTGCGGGAGGTCGACCGCGGCCTGGCCGGGTCGGTGTGGAACACCGGCGGCTGCACCAGCTACTACCGCGACCACACCGGACGCAACGTCACGTTCTATCCCGGGTTCAACCGCCGGTTCCGGGCCCGCACCCGGCGGGTCGACCTGACCGACTACCGGGCCGAGCCCGCGGACGAAGCGGACCAAGCACCGCGTCACCGACACCCAGTGAGGACGGCATGATGTTTCGACTGCCCCGGTTCGGGCGCGAGCCCGTCGTCGACCCCCGCGGCGCGAGGCGCTACACCGACCAGGCGCACGCGATCGAACCGCGCGACGTCCAGTTCGCGTGGGACGGCGTGCCGATGCACTACATCCCCGGCGAGCCCATGGCGACCCACGTGATCAACGTGATGCACCTGGTGCTGCCCGAGGGCGAACGCGCGATGTCGAAGGCGCTCGCCGAAGCGCTGCCGCTGATCACCGACCCCCGGCTGCACGAGGAGGTCGTCGGCTTCATCGGCCAGGAGGCCACCCACGCCTCATCCCACGAGGGGGCGCGCGAGCACCTGGCCACGCTCGGACTCGCCGTCGAGCCGGTGGCCCGTGCGATGGACTGGCTCGTCGACACGGTGCTCGGCGAGCACGGGCTCGGCGGCAGGGCCAGGCACGCGTGGCTGTGCGAGCGCCTCGGGCTCTTCGCCGCGATGGAGCACTACACCGCCGTGGTCGGGGACTGGCTGCTGCACGCCGACCAACTCGAACGCCAGGGCATGCACCCGACGATGCTGGACCTGATCCGCTGGCACGGCGCGGAGGAGGTGGAGCACCGCAACGTCGCCTTCGACGCGTTCATGCACGTCGACGGCAGCTACGCCCGCCGCGTGCGCACGTCGTTGCTCGCGAGCCTCACCTTGGCGACGTTGTTCCTCTCCACCGCGCGCCACCTCTACCGCACCGACCCCACTCCGGGGCCGCGGCCCTGGTGGCTGCGCGAGCTCGCCGGCGCGACGAGGCGCGGCATGATCCCCAGTGCCGGCATCTTCCTCACCGAGATCCCCAAGTACCTGCGGCCGGGCTTTCACCCGTCCCAGCTGGGTCCGATGGACACGGCGCTGCGCTACCTGGCACGCTCCCCCGCGGCGAACCGGGCCGGGTGAGCATGACCACCGCCTACCGCCCCTCCCCCGCCCTGCGACTCGCCGGTGCCGCGAGCGGCGCGTACCGCAGCGTGTTCGCGGGCAGCCGCCTGGCCCCGCTGCTCTCGCGCCCCAAGCCGGTGCGCCGCACGGGTTTCGAGCTGGATCTCTCCATTCGCGACATCCGGGCCGAGGCCGAGGACGTGGTGAGCGTGACGCTCGCCGATCCGCACGGGCGACGGCTGCCGGCGTGGGTGCCCGGCGCGCACCTGGACGTGGTGCTGCCCTCGGGCCGCCAGCGGCAGTACTCGCTGTGCGGCGACGTGACCGACCGCGCGGTGTACCGGATCGCGGTGCGCCGCATCCGGGACGGCCACGGTGGCTCGGCGGAGGTGCACGACGGGCTGCGCGTCGGCGACGCACTGCGCGTGCGGGGGCCTCGCAACGCGTTCCCGCTCATCGACGCGGCGTCGTATCTGTTCATCGCGGGAGGCATCGGCATCACCCCGATCCTGCCGATGGTGCGGGAGTGCCACCGGCGCGGCAGGCCGTGGCGGCTGGTCTATCTCGGCCGCACGCGCGCGAGCATGCCGTTCCTGGCCGAGCTCGGCGAGTTCGGCGGGGCCGTGGACCTCCGTCCCGACACCGAGACCGGGCCACCCCGCATCGCGGAGCTGCTGTCGCTGGCAGACCCCGGCGCGGCCGTGTATCTGTGCGGACCGCCGCCACTCGCCGACGGAGCACGGGGGCTGCTGACCGAGGCCGACCCGTCGGCGTCGCTGCACACCGAGCGGTTCAGTCCGCTACCGGTGGCGGGCGGTGAGCCGTTCCGGCTGCGGCTCGCACGCAGCGGGCTCACCGTGGACGTCGCGGCCGACGAGACCGCCCTGGCGGCCGTGCGCCGGGCACTGCCCGGCGTCGCCTACTCGTGCCGGCAAGGATTCTGCGGCACGTGCAGGACCCGCGTGCTCAGCGGCGAGGTCGAGCACCGCGACCGCACTCTCACCGAGTCCGAGCGTGAGGACTCGGTGTTGCTGTGCGTGTCGCGTGCCGCGTCGCCCACGCTCACCCTGGACCTCTGAGCAACCCGACCGAGAGGTGGAGACCATGCCGCGCCGCTATCCGCTCGCCGAGGCCGACGACGACTTCCTCGACACCGCCCCGCTACGGTTCCGCCACGTCGTCGCACTCGACGCCCCGGCGACGCGGGTGTGGCGCGCGCTGAGCGCCGACGACGCCCTGGTGTCGTGGTCGCGGCTGATCACCGGCGCGCGGTGGACCTCGCCGCGCCCGTTCGGGCCGGGCAGCACCCGGGCGGTCACCCTCGGCGGCGTGCTGACGCTCACCGAGCGGTTCTTCCGCTGGGACACCGGGAACCGGATGACGTTCACGGTCGACGAGGCGAACCGGCCGGGGCTGCGCCGGTTCGCCGAGGACCTCGTGCTGGAGCCGTGTTCCGGTGGCACGAGGCTGGTGTGGACCTTCGCCGTGGAACCTGCGCGCTGGCTCACGCCGGTGGCGGTGCCCACGCTGCCGCTGGTGCGGCGCGCCACGGCCGGACTGCACCGTGGGCTGGCCCTGCGCGTCCGCGAGCTGCCCGCCGAGGACGCCGGGTGAGCGCCGCGCGGACGGTGCTGGGCACGCTGCGCGATCTCGGCGTGCCACTGCCCGGTGGCCGGGTGCTCGACGTGACGGACCGGGCGGTGCTGATCACCGGCGCCGCGAGCGGCATCGGCCACGCGCTGGCGCGCACACTGCACCGGCGCGGAGCGGTGCTCGGTCTCGTCGACCGCGACGAGACGGCACTGGCGGCCGTGGCGGAGGAACTCGGCGACCGGGTCCACACCGCGGTCGCCGACGTCGCGGACCGCGACGGTGTGGCCGCGGCGGTCACGGACCTGGCGCGGCTCACGGGAGGCTGGGACGTGGTGGTCGCGGGCGCGGGGATCACGCCACCGCCGGCGACCCTGCGCGCCCTCGTTCCGGAGGAGTTCGACCGCGTGGTGGCGGTGAACCTCACCGGGGTGTTCAACACCGTGCGGCCCGCGCTGGAGAACGTCGTGGCCCGGCGCGGCTACGTGCTCGTGGTGTCGTCGGCCGCCGCGTTCGCGCCGGGGCCGGGCGGGTCGCCGTACATGATCACCAAAGCCGGTGTGGAGCAACTGGGCCGGGCACTGCGGCTGGAGCTCGCCCCGCACGGAACCGATGTCGGCGTGGCCTACTTCGGTTTCGTGGACACCCCGCTGGCGAGAACGACCCTCGACGACGATCCACTCGGCCGAGCTCTCGCGGCCCGGCTGCCGTCCCCGCTGCGCACGCGGCTCACCGCCGACCAGGCCGCACGCGTGCTCGCCGACGCCGTCGCCCGCCGTGCGGGCCGGGTGCTCGCTCCCGCGGCGTGGCAGCCGTGGGCGCTGCTGCGCGGAGCCGTGAACGTGGTCGCAGACCGGTACCTGGCCGGCGATCCGGCGTGCCATGCGCTCATCCGGGACCTGGAGTCCCGGGCCTGACGCACCACTGCCCGGAGCCCGCACGGTGGTCCGGACCATTTGGCACTAGCCGCGCAGCGTCGCCGACGGCGGCTCGCCGAAGCGCGACCGGTAGTCGGCCGAGAACCGGCCCAGGTGCGCGAATCCCCAGCGGTGCGCGCTGTGCGTCACGGTCGTCTCGTCGGCGCCGGCGGCCAGCAGTTCGGCTCGCACGTGATCCATCCGCACCGTCCGCAGGTAGGCCATGGGCGTGGTGCCGGTGAACTCGCGGAAGCCCGCGCACAGCGTGCCCGCGCTCACCGACACCTCGGCGCAGAGGCTGCCGAGCGTCCACGGGTGCTCCGGGCGCGCCCGGAGTAGCTCCACCGCCCTGCGCACGGCGCGCCGCCCGGCCGTCAGGCGCTCGTCGAGCAGCTGTTCCGAGTAGTTGTGCCACGGGCTGGTGAGCAGCCCGTCGATCACGATCTGTTCCAGCCTGCGCGTGGTGAGCTCGTGCCGGAGCAGCCCGGCGGCGTACTCGGTCTGGCTCCGCGCGAGCCGGACGGCGGCCAGCCACGCATGTCCACTCGGCGTGTTCAGATCCATCCACTCCGTGAACACGAGCCGCTCGCGCAAGGGTTCGCCCAGCAAGGACTCCAGCTCCCGCTCGACGTCGGCCGTCCGGAACATCAGGCACACCTGGTCGGTACCGGCCTCCCAGTGGGCCTCGATCGGCTCGCCCGGCATCAGCGCCGTCGCCCCGCCTGGCGAGCACAACACCTCCTCGGCCCGGCCCGCGCGCGAGCGGTATCTGCCGGCGAGCGGGAAGTTGACGTGGACGTTCACCGGAGGCTCCGTGCGCACGGCGACGTCCTCCCCGAACCGGATGGAGCCCAGGGTGACCGACCCGAACAGCGTCGCATCGAGCCCGATGTCGACCAGGGACGCCGACGCACGGGGAAAGAGCCGCAACGGCAGATAGGCGTCGGCGAGTGTCTGCTCGGCCTCGTCGACGGACATCCTGCCACCGAGGGCATTGGTCCGAAGCACTCCAACCTCCGTCCGATACCGGGCGCTCCATCATGCCGCAGCGCGGCGCCCGGTGATCGGTGAGGTCAGGCGTCCGACAGCACCGTGAGGATGTTGGCCTCACGCACCCAGTCGGGTTCGGTGTCGTCGGGCGTGCCGTCGGGCAGGACCGCCACCCACCACGTCGAGGCGTAGCGGTCGAACACCGGCGGCGCCACGACATGGCCACGGCGGGCAGAGCGGTCCCGCGCCTGTCGATAGGACACCGCGGCGCCGACGAGTACCGGGAGATCACGGGACGTCATCAGCTCAGCCCCCTCCAGGCCTCGCGAAGTCGTTGCCGACGAGACTAGTACGGAAAGCTGCCACGAAGAACCGGTGAACGGGCACGAATTCACGGAGATCACGAGGTGGAATGAATCGATGTGCCCCACCGTAACGATCGGATTGCCGAGCGCGAGCGAGTGCGTTTCGACCACTGGACCAGACATCGCAGCAACCGGTCCAGCGGCGGCCGGCCGTCCAGTTCGGACCGGACGACGTGGGCCGATCAGCCGACAGCGTGCCGCCCGCGACGATGCTACGGTCGCCCCGGAACCCGGCTGAACAGGAGGACGACGAACGCGATGACCGCAGTGCCGCCCGGGGTTCGCCCGTGAGCACGTTCATGCACAGGCCGCTCGGTCCCGGAGCCCACGCCCGCGCTCTCGTCTGCAGTCCCGGCGAATCCCTGCTGTGGGCCGTGTTCGCCCGCAGTCACCACTACGACATCGACGGGCTCGACCAGCTCGGCGCACCTGTCGACGGCGGTCGCGCACGCGGACTCGGCCGGATGCGCGGATCCGCCACGGACGACCTCATCGGCGACGACAACGACGACAGCGACGACGCCGTGGGTTCCGACCCGCTCCCACCGCCCGACGTGATCGTGTGCGGGCCCGAAGCCGGCTGCCTGGCCCACGAACATCTCGCCAAGGTGCGGCCCGTCAGCCGCACGCGCCTGCGGCTGTGGGTGCTGACCTCGCGGCGGCTCGCGATTCTCGAGCAGCGCGTGCGCGCCGAGGTCCCCGCCGATGCCGCGCCCGTGAGGAGCTCACCGCTGGCCAGGATGAGCCGGTTGGGCCGAGGGCTCACAAGGTTGGGCAGAACCGTCACCGACACGTCCCCCGGAACCCGCGCGACGTTCGGCGACAACGTCGAGGGCGAACCGGTGGCGCCCAAGGAGTTCCGGCCCGCGGTGGAGATCCCGCACGACGCCATCGCCGGCGGGCGCGTCGCCACCCGGCGCACCACACCGTGCGTACGTCTGTCGCTCGTGGACGGTTCCGGCTTCGACTTCCTGGTGCTCGGCGACGACGGCGCCGCGTGCGCCCGCATGGCCGCGATGACGAACGGGGCACCGTGAGCAGCAGCTGGGAGATCCCGACCGCCGAGTCCGAGCTCAAGCTCGTCACCAAGGAGCTGAGCCAGCTCTGGCTGCGGCCCGGTGAGCGGCTGCTGCTCGCGTGCGTGCCGATCAGCGGCTACGTGGGCCTGCTGCTCGACGGCGAGCTGCGCCTGCCGCACGAGCCGCTCTCCCCCATGCCGGAGGTCACGCTCGGCACACCACGATGGCCGTTGCCCGCCGCGTTCACCATCGAGAGCCGGGGCGCGGACTGGGCCGACGACCCGACGGTGGCGTTCTGGGCGAGCGCGCGCGATCCCGCGCAGCACGCGGTTCGGTTCGCCGACCACTTCGCCCACAGCCAGGGCGAGGCCGGGCTGACGCTGACGTCCCAGCGCGTGGCCGTGGTGTATCCGGCGAGGATCCTGGCCGACGCCGCGAGCAGGCACGCGTTCGTCACGGTCTGCGAACTGGCTCCGCAGAGCGTGCGTTCGGTCAGCGGTGCCCACGTCGGCAGGAGCATCCCGAACCCACTCGTGATCCGGGTCGACTTCGCCGACGGCTCGACGCTGTTCGTGCGCGACCCGCTGGCCGCGCGCAGGCTCACACCGGGAACCTGAGGCCGCCTCGCGTCACCGGCCCGGCATGGCAGGACGAGACTCGCCTTGATCACGTCGGGTGCGGGCAGGGTCTCGTCGCGGCGGACGTTGCCGTCGGCGAGCAGCAACCGCTCCGACAGCGGGTAGGTTCGGTGCCCGTGACCGATCTCGACGAGCACGGACGACCCGAACCTCCGCTGGCCGGCACGGAGGCCGCCACACTCCTCGCCTTCCTGGACTACCAGCGCGCCACGCTGGCCTGGAAGTGCGGCGGCCTCGGCACCGCGGGACTCACGGCGACGATCGGCGGATCGGCCGTGACACTCGGCGGGCTGCTCAAGCACCTCGCCTACGTCGAGAGCCACTGGTGCTCGTGGCGGTTGCACGGGCAGCGGCCCCGCCCGCCGTGGGACACCGTGGACTGGACCGCCGATCCCGACTGGGACTGGCACTCAGCCGCCGACGACAGCCCCGAAGAGCTGGTCGCGCTGTGGTACGACACCGTCGAGCGGTCCAGGACGCTGGTCGCCGACGCGCTGGCCGACGGCGGCCTCGACCGGCTCGGCCACGCCTTCGGCCAGGACACCCGGACGCCGAGTCTGCGCTGGATCCTGGTGCACCTGATCGAGGAGTACGCCCGGCACAACGGGCACGCGGACCTGCTCCGCGAGTCGATCGACGGGCAGACCGGCGAATGACGCCTCAGACCCGGGCCATCGCTCCGGCTGTCAGCTCCACCGACCGCACGCGGTCGTCGATCGCGGCGGCGTGGTGGGCGAGGATCAGCTCGTCGGCCTGTGCCGTGGCCGCGAAGTCGTCGAGGTAGGCGCGAACCTCCTCCGGCGTGCCCGCGGCCGTGTACTGCGTCATCGACGCCAGTGAGCGGCCGTTCGGCGAGGCGAGGAAGGCGTCGATCTCGGCGTCGGTGAAGTTGGCGCCGGGCCTGCCCATCGAGAGCATCGCCTTGGTCCTGGCCCGGTAGGCGCGGGTCATCTGGTCCACCGCGTCGTCGTGCTCGGTCGCGGCGAACACGTTGACGCCCGCGATGACGTAGGGCTCGGCGAGCTGCTCCGAGGGCGTGAACGTCTCGCGGTAGACGGCGACCGCCTGGTGCAGCGCGTCCGGTGCGAAGTGCGACGCGAACGAGTACGGCAGGCCCAGCTGCGCGGCGAGGCGCGCTCCGAACAGCGACGAACCGAGGATGTAGAGCGGTACCGCGGCCTCGGCGCGCGGCACCGCACGCACGCCGCGCACGGCCTTGCCGCTGAGGTAGGTCTGCAGTTCCAGCACGTCCTGCGGGAACGAGTCGGCCGCGGCCGGCGAGCGGCGCAGTGCCAGCATCGTGTTCTGGTCGCTGCCCGGCGCCCGGCCAAGGCCGAGGTCGATCCGGCCGGGGTGCAGCGACTCCAGGGTGCCGAACTGCTCGGCGATCACCAGCGGCGAGTGGTTGGGCAGCATGATGCCGCCGGCGCCGAGCCGGATGGTGTCGGTGTGGGCAGCGACATGGCCGATGAGCACGCTCGTGGCGCTCGACGCGATCGAGGCCATGTTGTGGTGCTCGGCGTACCAGACGCGGCGGTGGCCGGAACGCTCCGCGGCGCGGGCGAGCGCGACGCTCGCGTCGAAGCTCTCGCGAGCGGTCTGCCCGCTCGCGATGGGGGCGAGGTCCAGAATGGACAGTTCGGTGGGCATGGCGGTCACCTTCCGGGTCACAGGTCGCGGTGCAGTCGCTCGGCGAAGGCGCGGATGCGGTCGTCGTCGCGGCGGTAGTAGGTCCACTGCCCCCGCCGCGTAGCGAGGAGGAACCCAGCCCGCTGCAGCACCGCGAGGTGCGCCGACATCGTGGAGGCCGACGTGCCCGCCTTCTGCTGGATGAGCCCGACGCACACGCCCAGCTCGGCGGCCTCGCCCGCGCTCTCCGGGAAGTGGCGCTCGGGATCCTTGAGCCACTCCAGGACGCGCAGGCGGGTCTCGTTCGCCAGCGCCTTGCACTCGCCGAGCACGCGGCCCCTCCTTCGCCATTTCGCTAATTAACGAAATTACTCCTGCCACCGACGGGCACGCACCATGACACCGCTCACCCCGCCGCGTACCGTGGGCGGCGCAGACCCGTGCGCCGAGTACGAACGGAGCAGGCCGTGAGTTCCGACCCGACCGACCCGCACACCCAGGGCAGCCCCGAGCCGCCTCCGCCCGTCGTACCGGAGGGCGACTACACCACCGGTGGGGTGCCGACGTTCGACTTCGTGCGCGACCGTATCGAGGGCAGGGTCGCCACCGCGATGGGATCCCAGGAGCTCGCCGAGGGCACCCCCGAAGCGGCGTCCCTCGACGAGCAGCTGGCCGAGCGGGCGAAGGCGGGCAAGGAGCGGCTGGAGGAGATCCGCCGCTCGATGCGCAAGGAGTGACTCAGGGCGCGATGCCCACGCCGGGCATCCGGCTCAGTGCGCGCTCCCTGCCCGCGCTGATCGCGGGCCAGTGCCTGCCACCGGGACGCGGGTAGACCTTCGACGCGTAGTCACCAGGCTGGAAACCAGGGTCGAAGAAGCAGCCGGTGCCGTAGCGCTCGTCGAACGCCGCGCAGGAGCCGGCCACCCCGGCCGGATCGGGCTTCTCCCCGGTGCGGGTCCACGTCGCCAGAGCCGACATCACCGTGGCGTACTCGGCATCACTCAGCGAACTGTGCTCGGCCTCCGTGGTGAACGTCTGCACGAGCCGGTCGGACGTGCGGGCGCCCGTCAGGGTCGCGCGGTAGGCGGACTCGTGCTCGACGAACGCCGTCGGGTCGTCGATGGCGTGCATCGTGAGCACCGGGATCGTCACCGCGCCGGTCAGGTCGCTGTCGTAGGAGAGGTCGCGCACCGCCGACGGATCGGCCGAGAACCGTCGCACACCCGCGTTGAGGGCCGCGTCGTCGTGGGAGCCGCGGTAGCGCACGGTCCGGTTTCCGAACGGGTTCCGGCTGTCGAGTCGTTCGTGCACGATGTCACTGAAGGTCCGCGTCGCGAACCGCAGGTGCGACTCCAGCGTGCGCTCCGGGATCCCGGTGACACCGAGGATGTCGTCGAGGTTGCGCTGCTGCGTGGCACTGCGATGCTCCGGCGGTGAGTCGATGCCGGTGCATTCCTGCAGCCGGGCGTTCAGGTCGCTCGACGTCATCGTGGTGCCCTTCGGCAACCCCATCCACAGTGGATAGTCCGGTTCGGTGGGCCTCGGGTGGTTGCCGCAGTAGTACTGGTAGACCACGCGCAGGTCCACGCGGTAGTCGTAGCCGCGCGAGCCGCCGGCGAGCACGCCGTTGGTCAGCAGCGCGCCATCGTAGGGGCGATCCGGGCCCGCGCCGTAGCTCTCGGCGACCTTGGCCGCGACGTTGCCGCCCCACGACTGGCCGTGCACGAAGGTCTGTTCCGGCTTTCCGAACTCGGACACGAACAGCCTGCGCAGGTTCTCGGTGTCCTCGGCCGCCATCCGCGTGCCGTAGCCGCCGCGGCGGTACGACGATCCCGCCCACGCGTAGCCTTCTCGCACCATCACCGACCAGCGGGCGAGGTCCTCGGGGCTGCGCTCGGGGTCGGAACTCTCGGTCAGGTCCGGGCCGCCGTGGGCGTGCATCACGAGGGAGCCGTTCCAGTTCTGCGGGATCGCGATGGCGTAGTAGGCGCCGTTGTCGTCCTTGCCCGTGAAGCAGCGCGCCTGACCGGCGAGATCCTCCGGGCACGCGCTCTCCGCCGGTCCCCCGCTCGCGGCGGCGGGAAGCCCGGGAGCGAGCGTGACGGCCAGGAACCCGGCCAGCACCACGGTGCCTGCTCGGCGGGCCCGGCGTGCGCCCGATGACTGACTGGTGTCCACGACGACCTCCTGTCACCTCGCGGGCGCACCGTCGCGCCGCGCTGCGCAGGGATGTTAGGCACCTCCGCGCTCCCGTGCCCGGTTTCGTTCATAACGGTCCCCAGTCCGGTGATCTGTGCGGTGAGGACGTCGGGCACCATGACCACCAGGTGGGACGTAGCGCGAATCACAGTGTTTGTTAGGCTAGCCTTCCCTTAGCTTGGAGTGGCCGTCACAAGCTAGGGAAAGGGATCTTCGTGAGTCGTTGCCTGCGGGTCGCCATCGTCGGGTCAGGCCCCGCCGGAATCTACGCCGCCGACTTCCTGCGCAAGTCCGACGCGGACGTCGAGGTGGACATCTTCGAGCGGATGCCCGCGCCGTTCGGGCTCATCCGCTACGGCGTCGCGCCCGACCACCCGCGCATCAAAGGCATCGTCGACGCACTGCACCGCGTGCTCGACAAGCCGGGAGTGCGACTGTTCGGCAACGTCACCTACGGCACCGACCTCAAACTCGACGAGCTCCGCCAGTTCTACGACGCCGTGATCTTCGCGACCGGCGCGGCGAAGGACCGGCCGCTCGACATCCCCGGCATCGGCCTCGAGGGCAGCTACGGCGCGGCCGACTTCGTGTCCTGGTACGACGGGCACCCTGACGCCCCTCGCGCCTGGCCGTTGCACGCGACGAGCGTGGCCGTGCTCGGTGTCGGCAACGTCGCGCTCGACCTCTCCCGGGTGCTGGCGAAGTCCGCCGACGAACTGCTGTCCACGGAGATCCCGGGCAACGTCCACACCGGACTGGACGCCAGCGCGGTCACCGACGTGCACGTGTTCGGCAGGCGCGGACCCGCCCAGGCGAAGTTCACCCCGCTGGAGCTGCGCGAGCTCGACCACTCGACGAACTTCGAGGTGGTGGTCGACCCCGAGGACATCGACTTCGACGAGGGCTCCATGGCCTCGATCCGCGGCTCCAAGCAGGTCGACATGATCGTGAAGACCCTGCAGGACTGGGCGATCCGCGACCGCAGGCAGCACCGCAGGAGGCTGCACCTGCACTTCTTCCACTCGCCGGTCGAGGTCCTCGGAGACAACGGCGTGGTGAGCGGCCTGCGCACCGAGCGGACCGCGCTCACCGGCGACGGCTCCGTGCGCGGCACCGGCACCTACCACGACTGGGACGTGCAGGCCGTCTACCGTGCGGTCGGCTACCTCTCGTCGCACCTCGCCGACGTGCCGTTCGACCACGATTCGGCAACGGTGCCGCACGAGTCGGGCCGGGTGCTCGACATCGACGAGAATCAGCTGGAGGGCGTGTACGTCACCGGGTGGATCAAGCGCGGCCCCGTCGGCCTGATCGGGCACACCAAGGGCGACGCCACCGAGACCGTCACGAGCCTGCTCACCGACGCGCCGAACCTGCCCGCCGCGCCGCAGCGCGACCCGCGCGCCATCGAGGAGTTCCTCGCCGACCGCGGCATCGGGTACACGACGTGGGAGGGCTGGCTCCGCCTCGACGCGCACGAGCGCGCACTGGGCGAGCAGCAGGGCCGGGCCCGCGTCAAGGTGGTGGAGCGCGACGAGATGGTGCGCGTCTCCGGCGGCTGACGCCTCCCCCAGTGGCGCCCCGCGACGTTAAGGGCTGTGCGACTGCGTTTCATCCCCATGCCCAGTCGCACAGCTCATCCCGCGGATGAACCCCGACCCTCATCCGCAGGGGACGCGAAACGTGCCTGTCCCGACGGCACCGCTGTGTTCCGCGCGATGTCGAGTCTCCGGGTGGCGGGCGGGTGGCGACTAGAGTCGTTCGCCCCTGCTGTCGTCGCGAGCCCGGTGAGCCGGCGCACAGTGGTGAGCCGGCATTCCCGATGAGAGAAGGGAATCAGGCCGGGGCGGGCACGATCGTGAGCGTGGCTCCGGAGTCGCGGATGCGGCTCGGCCGCCGGCAGTCCGTCGTCGGCCAGCACGAGGTCGAAGCCGGTCAGCGGAGCGAGCGCGTCGAGACCCTGGCGCGCGAACTTCGTGTGGTCGACGAGCAGCACCCGCCGTGAGGCCGACTCCATCATCGCGCGCTTGATCTCCGATCGTGGCCTGCGACTGGTGGTAGCAGCGGC
This sequence comes from Prauserella cavernicola, assembly GCF_016595675.1. Taxonomy (GTDB): domain Bacteria; phylum Actinomycetota; class Actinomycetes; order Mycobacteriales; family Pseudonocardiaceae; genus Prauserella_A; species Prauserella_A cavernicola. Next base: position 759,671 of record NZ_JAENJH010000001.1, read on the forward strand.
CGTGCGAGATCGCCGTGGTGGACAGGAGGGGCGAGCCGGTCGCCAACGCGGTCACGCCCTGAACCGCGCGGTCCCGCTACTGCGTGGCGAACTCGCGGTAGTCCACGTCGTCGGGGCTGCCGAGCCGGAAGCCGCACACGTCGAGCGCGACGCCGCCGGTGGCCTCGGCCAGCGCGAGCGCCAGCTCGCCCGCCCTGCGCAGCCGGGTCTGGTGCAGCGTCGTGGTGTCGTCGGTCAGGTGGACCGAGCACCGGTACACGGTCTCGCCGAGGTGGCGCACCGCCGGGAACTGGCCGTTGGTGGAGCGGCGCCGCCGGGGCTTCGCGGACACGGTCGCGTCGAACGCCAGCAGCAGCGGCTCGTCGTCGTCGGCGGCGGTGAAACCGTAGAACTTCCGGTCCTTCCCGGTGATCCGCGCGCCGGGTAGCCGAGCGGACACGAGGTCACCCACCGTCGCCGGGTCGATCGCCTTCGCCGTGTAGACGGCCGTCACCGGGTCGTCGGGATGTCCGAAGTTCACCGGATCGGCGAGGTGCGGCGAGCCGTCGAGCGCCCTCGCGAGCCCGGTCACGATCGGGTCGGGACCCTTCGTCCCGCCCTCGGCGAGGAGTGCGAAGTACCAGCCTGCCGGGATCCGGGCGCCGGTCGACTGCTCGGGCGCCAGCTCGACGGGGCCGCGCAGCAACCTGCCGGTGCTGAGCCGGATGCCGTCGTCCACGGGCTCGGCGCCCGGGTCGTAGCGCCGCGACGCCTCCAGCAGCTCCCTCGGGTCCGGTTCCGAACGGAACAGCACCGACGGGGTCTTGCGCAGCCGCCGGATCTGGCGCCGTAGTCCTCCGAACACGCGCGAAGTGTACGGGCTGACGGGGGCCGCGTGGGGGTCGCGACGCGAGCACCTTGATCACACTGTGCCCTCCCGCGGCCACCCGCGCGTGGCAGGTCAGCTCACGACCGCCACCTCGCGCCGCGCCGGGTCGATCCGCACGACGTCGCCGGTGCTCACCGCGTCGAAGAACGCGTCGTCGACGCCCGCGACGATGGGCAGGCCCGCCGTGACCGCGCCCTGCACCATCACGGGGTTGGTCGCCCCGAACACGAGCCCGCACGGCCCCACTCCGAGGTCGCGCATCGACAGGAACGCCCAGCCCGCCGCGACACCACCCTGCACACCGCGCGCGATGAGGATCCGGTCGCGCACCGACGTGCCCAGCAGCGGATGGTCGCCGCGTGAGATCACCCCGGTGGTGCGGTCGAGGTCGTAGCGAGCGCTGAACGGCACCGGGCTCACCACGGCCTCGGCCTCCACCGTGGGCCCCGTCGCCTGCCGGACCGCGAACGTCGTGCTGGTCATCGGCTGCTCACCCTTCCCGTGACGGCGGCCTCGACGCACTCGGCGGTGGTGCGCAACGCGGGCCGGTAGCCGTGGGCGCGGATGATGTTGACCAGCTTCGCCGAGTTGGTGACGAGGTTGCGCCAGCCGAACGTGTCGCGCTGCGCGGCCGGATCCATGACATACCAGCACGTTCCGCGCAGTACGACGCCGCCCGCGTCGGTGATCGCGGCCAGGTGACCGTGCTCGCTCAGCGCCTCGAACGTCATGGAGTTGGTGGTGGCGATCAGCCGCACCGAGTCGGCGACCTTCCTGCCGCGCAGGCCGTCGGCGAGCTGCTTGGCCTCGAAGAACGACAGCTGCGGTGCCGTGAACACCACGAGGTCCACCTCGCCGCCGCCGGGGAACTCCCTGGCGAGCGCGGCCTCGATGTCGGCGTCGGTGACCTCGAACTCGTCGAGCACCTCGCGTCCCCGGTTCGCCGCCTCGAACGTCGGAGCCTCGGGCGTGATGCCCACGACGTGGTACATCGCCATCGAGCCGAAGCTGGCGAGGCTCGCGCCGAAGTGCTTGAGCTGGTCGGACACCGGACCCCGCGCCTGGGCGAGCTCGATCGCAGGCACGTTCCAGTAGCCCCGGCAGCGCTCCCCCACGATCGTGCCGAGCGCGCCCCACTCGGCGACGTCGGTGAGCGCCGCGCTGACCCGGACCCGGACGTTGGCCCTGCGATGGGTGTCGAGGTGGTAACCGTACTCGGGTGTGCGGCCGGTGAGCGCCGCCGCGAGCCCCGCGGCACCGGACTCGTAGTTGGTGCGCGCGCCGAGCACCGAGTTGGCGTAGGCGACCGTGCCGGTGTCTCCCCACGCGACGTGCTCACCGAAGCGTGGCTGGTAGACGGTCTGGTAGCCGATGCACGTGTTCACGGCCGACACCCCGAGGTCGCGCAGCAGCACCCGCGTGCGTTGCTCGCCCTCGATCAGGTCGGCGGACTGCGCGAACAGCTGCGCGTGCTCGAGGTCGACAGACTGCGCGTTGCGCGTGGTCGGCACGCGGGCGGTGAGCCCGGCGTCCACGAGCCGCGTCAGGTAGTCCAGTCCCGCCTGGCCGAAGACCTCGCGGTCTCCCATGAAGTGCGCGTTGGAGATCTCGACGAGCCGGTCGGCCCCGAAGAACTCCCCGACACTGACCTGTTCGCGCAGTACGCCGGCGAGCGCGTCGCCGTGGGAGCCGTCCAGTACCTCGCGTTCGAACGCGGTGAGTCGCATCCACCCTCCGTTCCACTGGTACCGTCGAACGTAACACGTTCGAGGACAAATGGGCGGCGATCGATGTGACAACTGAAGACAAATCTGCTCTCGTCCGCGGCAGCGCGAGCATGAGCGCGCAGCTTGCCGACGCGTTGCGCGCGCAGATCGCCACCATGGAACCGGACAGCCAGCTGCCCACCGAGGCCGACCTCGTCGCGCGCTACGGCGTCAGCAGGACCACCGTGCGCCGGGCGCTGGGCGACCTCGTCGACGAGGGACTGCTCGTGCGCAGGCAGGGCGCGGGCACGTTCGTCGCGCACCGCCGCATCGTCCACCCGCTCGACCGCCTCCGGCCGTTCGTCTCGATCTTCGCCGGGTCCGGCGAGCAGCCGGAGGGCCGCCTGCTGCGCTACGAGTGGGTTGACGAGCCGGTACTGCCCTCGGCACAGTCGCCGGTCTCCGGGGCGTTGCTCGTGCGCAGGCTCTACATGATCGACGACGAGCCGCAGGTGGTCGCCGACATCGCCGTGCCGGACCCGTTCGGCCAGCGCGTCTCGCGGGCCGAGATCGAGCAGCACCCCGTGTACCAGGTGCTGCGCGAGCAGCTCGGGCTCACGCCCGCCTACGGCCGCATCACCCTGTCCAGCCAGGCCGCGAGCGACGACCTCGCCCCCGCGCTCGGCCTGCCCGAGGGCCATCCCCTGCTGGTGCTGCGGCGCACGACGCTGGACTCCGGCGACCGGCTGCTCGAGCACGCGACGTACTACCTGCGGCCCGACCGCTTCGAGCTCCAGCTCACCGTGGACGCCGCCGGGATGGAGAAGGTGGCCTACGACTTCGGCGAGCCCGGCGCGGCGCTGGTACTGGTTCCCCCGGCCTGACCGTCCACTGCGGACACTTGCCAGGCGCCGTCGCCCCGCGAGATCATGTTCCGGGGGCCGGAACCGGCGGGCAGAGGTGCTGAGTCGTGTTGTTGCGTCAGTTGGAGTACCTGGCGGCGCTGGCCAGGGAGCGGCATTTCGCGAGGGCGGCCGACGCCTGCCACGTGTCCCAGCCGTCGCTGTCGGCGGCCATTCGCAAGCTCGAACGCGAACTCGGCGTGCCGATCGTGCGCCGTGGCCGACGCTTCGACGGGCTCACGCCCGAGGGCGAGCGCGTGCTGCTGTGGGCCCACCGCATCCTCGCCGAGCGCGACGCACTGCGGCACGACCTCTCGACGATGCGCCAGAGCCTGTCCGGGGTGCTGCGCATCGGCGCGATCCCGACCGCGCTCACGGCGGCACCCCTGCTGACCACGCCGTTCTGCGATCGGCACCCGCACACGAGGGTATCGCTGGAATCGTTGTCGTCACGGGAGATCACCCGCGGGCTCGCCGAGTTCGAACTGGACATCGCCATGACCTATGTGGACGATGACGAGCTCGGCGCCGTGCGGGTCACCCCGCTCTACGAGGAGCGCTACCTGCTGCTGACACCGAACGACGGGGCCCTCTCCGGGCGGGGTGTGGTCCGCTGGGCGGAGGTCGCGGCGCTGCCGCTGTGCCTGCTGACCCAGCGGATGCGCAACCGCCGCATCCTCGACGGCTTCTTCGCCGCAGCCGGCGTGGCGCCGGTGCCCGCGATCGAGACCGACACCGTGTCGGCGTTGTACGCGCACGTCGCCACCCACCGGTGGTCCAGCGTGATCTCGCACGCGTGGCTGCACATGTTCGGCATCCCCGAGGGCATGCGGGTGGTGCGACTGGAGGACCCGTCGCAGCTCCCGCAGATCGGGATGGTGATCGCCGACCGGGAACCGGAGCCGATCCTCGCGCGAGCACTGCTGGAGCTCACGCGCGACCTCGACGTGCGCAGCACGCTCGACGGTGTGTTGCACGGGCACCTCGGATCGCGATAGCTCGCGGCTATCCCGCCATAGCCACTTTCGCTTTGACCGGGGCGCTCGTCCACGAGGAAGGTCGAATGCACCTGCTGGCAACGACTTTCGAGGAGAAGGCCATGGCAAAGGTGCTGTGCGTGCTCTACGACGACCCGGTGGACGGACACCCCGCGACCTACGCGCGAGACGACCTGCCGCGCCTCGACGGCTACCCCGGGGGCCAGACGCTGCCGTCGCCCTCGGCCCTCGACTTCACGCCGGGAGCGCTGCTCGGCAGCGTGTCCGGCGAGCTCGGCCTCCGGCGGTTCCTGGAGGCGGCCGGGCACACGCTGGTGGTGACCTCCGACAAGGACGGCCCCGACTCGGAGTTCGAACGCGAACTGCCCGACGCCGACGTGGTGATCTCCCAGCCGTTCTGGCCCGCCTACCTCACCGCGGAACGGATCGCCAAGGCGCCCAAGCTGAAGCTGGCCGTCACCGCCGGAATCGGTTCCGACCACGTCGACCTCGACGCCGCGATCGAGCACGGCGTCACCGTGGCCGAGGTGACCTACTCCAACAGCATCAGCGTCGCCGAGCACGTGGTGATGATGATCCTGTCGCTCGTGCGCAACTACCTGCCCTCGCACCAGTGGGTGCTCGACGGCGGCTGGAACATCGCCGACTGCGTGTCCCGCTCCTACGACGTCGAGGGCATGCACATCGGCACCGTCGCCGCGGGCCGCATCGGGCTGGCCGTGCTGCGCAGGCTCGCGCCGTTCGACGTGCACCTGCACTACACCGACCGGCAGCGGCTGCCGGAAGCGACCGAGCGGGAGCTGAACCTGACGTTCCACCCGAGTGCCGCCGACCTGGCGACGGTGTGCGACGTGGTGACGATCAACGCGCCCCTGCACCCGGAGACGGAGGGCCTGTTCGGGCGTGACCTGCTCGGTTCGATGAAGCGGGGCGCCTACCTGATCAACACGGCGCGGGCACGGATCGCCGACCGGGACGCCGTGGTGACGGCACTCGAGAGCGGACAGCTGGCCGGCTACGCCGGGGACGTGTGGTTCCCGCAGCCCGCTCCGGCCGACCACCCGTGGCGGACGATGCCCCACCACGGCATGACGCCGCACATCTCGGGCAGCTCGCTCTCGGCGCAGACCCGCTACGCCGCGGGCACGCGCGAGATCCTGGAGTCGTGGTTCGCGGGCACACCCATCCGCGACGAGTACCTGATCGTCGACGGCGGCAAGCTGGCGGGCACCGGGGCGCAGTCGTACTCGGTCACCCGCTGAGTCCGATCGCGCGGGATCACTCCGGTCTGCCGAGCTCGGCCGGAGTGACCCCCTCGGCCACCTCGGTGCCGTCGAACCAGCCGCACCGGGGCTCGCCGGGCGGCCGGTCGAAGCGCGCCACATAGGGCTTGAGGTCCACCACCGGCGTGCCGTCGAGCAGGTCCACGCCGGAGAACCGCACCGTGCGCTCGCCGACCTCCAGCACCCGCACCAGACTCAGGCCGAGCGGCGTCGGCCTGCGCGGTCCCCTGGTCGCGAAGATGCCCATCCGCCTGCCCTGTCGCCGCAGCAGGAAAGGCACGTGCGTCAGCGACATCGGCCCGTCCGGCCGGTCGAGCCAGCTGAGCAGCCAGGCGTAGTCGAACCCGGCGAGCCCGGCCAGGCCCTCGGCGAAGCGCTCGTCGAGTTCGAGCGTGCCCTCCTCGGCCCGGTTGGCCGCGGCCTGTACGGGGGTGGACTCCAGTTCCGTTCGCGCGGTGCGCACCACGCCGATGACGGTCGGCCTCATCAGCGCAGCATCACACACCTCACCCCTCGGGCGGACTGTCCACGCGGAGTTTCCGGGCGGCGAAGCCGGTCCAGGCCAGCCCCGCCGCCGTCACCCAGAGCACTCCCGCGGCGCCGAGCCCCGCGGCGACCAGGCCGACGGTGCCGGGCACGAGCACCTGGCCCGCGCGGTTGCCGGTGAGCCGCAACGACATCGCGCGACCGCGCATACCGGGCGGCGCCGACTCGGCGAGCCACGACATCGTCAGCGGCTGGCCCACGCCGAGTCCGAGCCCGGCGACGATGACGGCCGCCGCGAGCACCCAGATCGGCAGCGGCGCCGCCGCCACCGCGAGCCCGGCCGCCGACGCGGCGATGCTGATGAGCAGCACCCGTTTGCGGCCCAGCCAGCGCGTGAGCCTGCCGAGGAAGAGCCGCGACGCCATCGACGACACCGCCCTCAGCGTCAGCAACGTGCCCACGACACCGGAGGCGATGCCGCGCTCCGCGCCGAGCGCCGGCAGGTACACCAGCGAGATGTCGACGGCGGCGAGCACGACGCAGCTGGTGAGCAGCGCGCGCGGCAGGCCGGGCAGCCGCAACAGGCCGCCGACGCCCGCGGTGGCCGCAGGGGCGCGCTCGCGGGTCCGGGACCCGTCGACGATCGCGAACGACACCGCGAACACCACGACGGCGAGCAGCGCCGCACCCTGGAACACGGGCGTGGTGTCGGGAATCGCCTGCGACCCTCCGAAGAGGACGATCAGCAACGGGCCCGCGGCCTGTCCCGCCGACGCGGCGAAGGTGTAGTAGCCGAACGCGGCGTCGAGCTTGCCGGAGGTGGTGGTGTTGGCCACGAGCGCCTGCTGGCCCACCACCGCGCACAGGTGCGCCGTGCCGAGCACGATGCTCGCCGCCACGAGCCCCGGGATGGTCGAGCCGAAGACCAGGAACGTGCCGCCCGCGACGGTGAGCAGGAATCCGCCGGTGATCATCACGCGGCGTTCGCCGACCCGGTCGACGATGGTGCCGGCCGGCAGCGCCAGCACGAGCGGCGCGAGCGCGAACGTGCCGGACAGCACGCCGAGCCACGCGGGCGAGAGATCCAGTTCCAGCGCGCGGTAGGCCGTCGCGGGACGGAGCACGAACGTCACGGCCTGCGCCAGCGCCGCGTGCATGAGCAGGGCCCACGCGCGCCCGCCCTCGGCGGTGCGCGTCCCGGGCCCGTCAGTCATGCGGCTTCATGAGCCGCCAGGCGGCCTTCGCGCCGAGGCTGGTGTCGATGTGCTCGCGCATCATCGACTCGGCCGTGTCGCTGTCCCCCACGATCACGCTCTCGGCCAGCAGCCGGTGCTCCCGGTCCTTCTTCGCTCGCTCCTCGGGTCCGCGCTCGACCTCGAGCGCGAGCCTGCGGTACCGGTCGGCCTTGTCCCACAGGCCTTCGAGCGTCTCGATAAGCAGGTCGTTGTGGGCGGCGTGGTAGATCGCAGCGTGGAACCGGCGGTGGTGCAACAGTTCGGTGTAGTCGGGGTCGCTCGGCAGCGCCTCGAGCCCGTGGACGGCGTCGCGGATCGCGGCGATGTCGGCCTTGGTCCTGCGCTGCGCGGCCAGCCCGGCGGCCAGTGGGTCCAGCGAGCGGCGCATCTCGAACAGGTCGCGCGCCTCCTCGGCCTTGAGCTCGGCGACGCGCGCGTCGCGATGGGCGTCGAGCTCCACCAGGCCCTCGGCCTTGAGCCGCCGCAGCGCCTCCCGCAGCGGCGTGGTGCTGATGCCGATCGTGCGCGCGAGCGTCGCCTGGTTGATCACCGAACCGGGTTGGAACTCCCCGGTGAGGATCTTCTCCCGGACGCTGTCGTAGGCCAGCTCGCTCTTGGTCACCAGTGAGGCCGCAGGCTCGCTCATCCCAACTCCTCTCCAACGGCTATAGCGTACCTGGCCACTGGATGAGCACTAAAAGTGCGGCCCAAGCCGGCGTCGGAGCTGTGGGCATCAGCGAGCTTATAACCTGGATCACACCTGAAGCCCTCTGCGACCCCCGGACACGGCGCGAGGCCGGGCCCCGGGTTTCCCGGGATCCGGCCTCGCGTGCGCGGGGAGGCTAGCGCTGGTGCTGGTCGCCGCCGCCGTTGTTGTTGCCGTTGTCGCCGCCACCCAGGAAGTCCTTGGCCTTGTCGGCGCCCTGGTCGATCTTGTCGGCGTGGTCGCCGAACTTCGACTTCGCCGCGTCCGCGGCCTTGTCGATGCCCTGCTCCGCCTTCTCCGGGTTCTTGTTCAGGGCGTCCTTGGCCTTGTCGAACAAGCTCACGTCAACCTCCTCAGGGTCCGGGCCGCTCATCGGCCTGGTGCGCGGAGGGTGGTCGGCGCGGGCGCGCGGCAAACGGGTTCGGGCCGGAACCCATGCCATCGCGTGACCCCGGAAGGTGTGAGCGGGCTCCTCGGCTCAGGCGTGCGGATCGAACGGGATGTCCGAGGGCTTGGCCTTCTCCAGGTTGCTCTCGAACGCGCCGTCCTTGATCGCCAGGCTGGCCTTGCCGTAGTCGGCCGAGGTCAGTGCGTCCCGGATTCCCGCAGGGAAGTTGTCCCAGCTGACCAGGTCCGGGTACTGCCAGGTGCCGTAGTGGTTCTCGGGCGGCTCGTCGCCGGTCGAGGCGATCCGGAAGGCGTGGGTGCTGCCACCGTCCTTGTGGTACACGACCTTGGGGTGCGTGCCCTCCCACTGCACGTCCGAGGCCGCATACGTCGAGTAGTCGCCGTGTGCCGAGACCGAGACGTAGCGCGCCTCGTCCTCGTTGACCCACACCACGACGTGCTCGATGTCGTGGCGGTGCCCGAACGCGTCGACGCCCGCCACCACCTGGTCCTTTTCGAAGTACAGGTCGTAGAGGTAGGCACACCAGCCCGAATCGTCACACTTCGCGCGGGAGTACGAGTTCGTGTTGTCCAGATCGGACTGGTCCCGGCAGTTGCCGTCCAGCGCACCCGAGTTGTTCAACCCCTCGGCGATCGCACCGTCGGCGCCGATGGCGGGCGTCGGGTAACAGCCGTCCTTGTCGTAGTCGAACGCGGGCTGCCATGTGCCGTCGGCCTCGGCGTGGCTCGCGGGCAGGGCGCCGGGCGGCTCGGCGAAGGCCTGGCCCGCGAGGGGCACCACCAGCAGCAACGCGGTGGCACCGAGCGCGCGCAGGGTGAACATGACTGTCCCGCGCCCCCGGCGCCGGGTGGTCTGGACGTTGGTCAACGGAGATCCTCTCGATCACTGCCGGCACGGCCGTAACAGAGCCAAGCAGGATCGGGCGCCAACGATCAACCAACGAAAGTCGAATAGTGCCGGTCGTTCACACTGCGGGGTCACGGACCCCTGACGTGGTCGTGCCGGTGCGCGCGCAGCTCGTCGGCGAGGTCGGCGGCGAGCCGGGTGTCGAGGTGCGGGTGCGGGACGGCGTTGAGCTCACGCCGCCACGCTCGCAAGGCCCGGCGAAGCCGGCAGCGGGCCCTCAGGCGAGGGAACAACATGCTGGGAAGTCGGACAACACCCCCTCGGCGTTACCGCGCAGTAGTGGAATTGGTGCGATCGGCCGATCGGCCGGGCGGCGACGCCCGCGTCGGGTCACCGGTGGGCAACGCACGAACCGCGAGTCCCGTCGGCACCTCGCCATCCGGGCCGTGGAGCCCGACCCTCGTACCTGGTCTAAAAGATCCACTGTGGACTAAGCTACCGCCCTCCGTGCGGGCAGCACCTCGTCCACGATCCCGCGCTCCCTCGCCTGGTCCGCGGTGAGGACCGTGGTCCGTTCCAGATCGGCCGAGACGGCGTCGGGCTCCCTGCCGGTGTGCCAGGCCAGGATGGACTCCAGCTGCGCCCGCCTGCGGCCGATCTCCGCCGCCTGAATCTCCAGATCGGACACCTGCCCGCGCACGCCCTCGACGCTCGGCTGCGTCAGCACCACCCGCGCCCCCGGCAGTGCCAGCCGCTTGCCCGGCGCACCCGCGGCCAGCAGCACCGCGGCGGCGTCGGCCGCCTGTCCGAGACAGACCGTAGCGACGTCGGCGTGGATGTAGCGCATCGTGTCGTAGATGGCCATCAGCGAGGTGATCGAGCCACCCGGCGAGTTGAGGTAGAGCAGGATGTCGCGCTCGGGGTTCTCGTACTCCAGGTGCAGCAGCTGCACCATGACGTCGTTGGCCGAGACGTCGTCGATCGGGGCGCCCAGCATGATCTGCCGGTCCTCGAAGAGCTTCTGGTACGGAGTGGACTGCATGAGTCCGTACCCGGTTCGTTCGACGAACGACGGGATGTGGCGGGAGTGTCCGTCCGGCGCGGTCACGTTGGTTTCCCCTTTCCGTTGCGGTGTGGGGGAAACGTATCCGCGCCACACCCGCCGCGTCCCGCTCGTTCACTCAGCGCGTACGGCTTGCCGCTGTGGAGGGGCGAATGTTCGCTACCGGCGATCGGCGGCGACCCGGTGCCCGCGGTTCGGGCTGCGGTTCCTCGTGGCCTGCTGTTCTACCCGGCCTACGGGCGCCGCGAGTCGGTGCTCGCGCGCCAGGGCGTGTCCGACGAACGCGCCCGCTGATACTCGGCGTGGACGTCGCCGCCGAACAGCCTCCAGTAGAAGCCGTTCATACGGGCGGCGGCGGGTGCGTGCCGGGCCAGGATCGCGGCTACGACCGGTGGCACGTCCGCCGGGATGTCCCCCGCCGCGCACCGCAGCACGTACTCGTTGCGGGCGACCGGCCCGCCCCCGGCGGGCATCGGCACGCCGCACACGTCGGTCACCAGCCAGTTGACCACCCGCATGGCGGCGTAGTCCGCGTCGTGTTCCTCGTGGCGCGCGACGAAACCGGCCTCGGCGGCCGACAGGTCGAAGCGCGCCGAGGTGGCCAGGCCGAAGTCGGTGAGGTAGATCCGCTCGCCGTCGGTGCGCAGGTTGCCGAAGTGCCCGTCCAGGTGCAGCAGCTCACGCTCGCGCAGGAACGCCACGATCTCGGCCAGCTGCCGCTCCACGAGCTCGGCCTTGCTCGCCGGGTCCTGCCGGAGCCAGCCGCCCACCGGATGCGGGAGGTACTCGGAGAACAGCACGAGGCTGTGCGACGCGGCGGCCAGCTCCTCCAGCCGGGCGCGGGCGGCGGGATGGCCGTCCAGAGCGTCGACCGCCGCGTCGAGGTCGGCGTGCTCGGCCGCGACCGGTGGGCGACCGGGCAGGACCCGCCAGTGGTGCAGCAGCGGGAACAGCTCCGTCTCGCCGGAGAGCACCCCGTCGGTCACCACCTGGTTCGCCGCCAGCTCGCGCCACGCGGTGAACCCCGGGCTGCCGATGCCGTAGTGACAGAACAGCGGCAGCCCGAACAGGTTCGCCGTGGACCGTGGCCGCGCGAGTTCGCGGTCGGTCAGCGGGACACGCTTGACGAACACCGGCGCCCCGTCGACGTCGAGCATCGCCGAACCGCCACCGACGCCGACGCCGACGGCCGAGGCCGTGTCCACGAGCGCCGACAGCGCCGCGTCGTCGCGGGACGCGAGCGCGCCGGAGACCGTGTCGTGGCGGGCCCGTCTGGCAGCTGACATCGGCCCATCATGCCAAGCGGTGGCAACGCGAGGGTCAGACTGTCGCTGTCCCGAGACTGTCGACGCTGTCGCGCGCGCGGAGCCAGTCGGCGTAGACCTCCGCGTAGGCGCGCGCCCGCGCCGGATCGGGCTCCACCTCGCGCAGCGCGCCGACCAGGCGGGTGCGCAGGACGTCGGGATCGGTCACCGCGCCGGAACCCAGCAACGCCAGCGCCGCCGCACCCAGCAACGTCACGTCCGGCTCCGGCGAGACCAGCAGCGGCCGGTCGAGCGCGTCGGCGCGCAACCGCGCCACCTGCGCGCTGCGCGCCGAGCCACCCGCGAACGCGACGGGAAGCTCGACCGTCGGGTCGAGCAGGTCCAGTCCTTCCCTGACCGTGAACGTCGCCGCCTCCTGCGCCGCGCGCAGCAGATGCGCCGCGTCGTGCTCGGGCCGCTGCCCGAGCACCGCGCCGCGCGCGCCCGGCAGCCAGCGCGGGAACCGCGCACCGGTCATGGTGGGCAGCACCGTGAGGCCGTCCGCGCCGGGAGCCAACGCCGTGAGGCGGTCCTCCTCGACGGAACCGACGAGACCGCGCCAGCGGGCCACGGCGCCACCGGTGAGCCCGGTTGCTCCACCGGCGACGAACCGGTCCGGCAGCACCGACGGGTTCAGCATCGCGCCGCCGGGCACGGCGACCCCGGACGGCAGCAACCTGCCGACGACATCGGTGGTGCCCGCGACGTCGGCGATCACGTCCTCGCGCGTGCCCAGCAACAGTCCGATCCCGACCGAACCGTCGGGCCCGCCCGCGACCACGGGCAGTCCGGCCGGCAGGCGCGTCTCGGCGGCCGCGTCGCCGGTGAGCTCACCGACGACCGAGGCCGGTTCGGCCTGTACGGGAAAGAGCGCCGGGTCGAGCCCGAGCCGGGTGAGCGCACTCGTGTTCCACGCGCGGGCGCGCACGTCGGAGGCCAGCGTGTACGCGGCGTCCACGGTGTCGGTGACGACCCGGCCGGTCAGCCGCGCGACGAGGTAGTCCTTGGGCGAGAGCACGGCAGTCACGCGGGCGGCGAGCCGTGGATCGAGCCCGAGCAGGTAGGCCAGCGCTCCCCCGGTGGGCGCCGGACGGCCCGACGCCAGCAGGAGCTCGCGCGTGGTGTCCGCGTCGAGCGCGGCCAGTTCCGCGGTACCGCGCGGGTCGGCCCAGCCGCCGCCGGGCTCGACCGGCTCGAGCGCCTCGTCCACCGCGATCGTGCCGATGTGCGCGGCGATCGCGAGCGCCGACGGCGCCGGTCCGCCGTCGAGCCCGGCGAGCGCGGCCACGACGTCGGAGTGGAGCGCGTGCGCGTCGAAGGTCTCGCCGCCGAGCCCGGACGCGCGCCGGACGTGCGCCGACGAGACCACCTGTCCGTCGGCGTTCACCAGTGCCGCGCGCACCGCCGAGGTGCCCACGTCCACCGCGATGACGTGAGCGCTCATTCGGCGTCGATCCGCAGCAGCACCGGAAACGCGGGCAATGTCCAGCTTGTGGTGAACTCCACGACCTCGGCGGCCGCGCCGTAGGTCGTGCGGCGGGCCTCGAGCACCGCGCCGCCCGGCTCGGTGCCGAGCAGCTCGGCCTGCTCCCCCGCGAGCAGCGCGCCGGTCATGGACTGGTCGGCGTAGCGCAGCTGCACGCCGAAGCGCTCGGTGAGCGTGCGATACAGCGAGCCGCCGAGCAACGGCTCCCGGCACAGCGAGGGCGCCACGGCGTAGGGCACCCACGCGTCCTGCAACGCGGCGGGAGCGCCGCCGATCAGCCGCACGCGGGTGACGCGGTTGACCATGTCGCCCTCGTCGATGCCGAAGACACCGGCCACCTCCGCGGTGGCCGGCGCCGTCTCGGCCCGCACGATGCGGCTCTGGACCTCACCCGCGGTACCCGCGATCTCGTCGGCGAACGAGCGGAGCCGGTTGAGCCTGCGCCCGCGCTTCGCGGTCTCGCTGACGAAGGTGCCACTGCCCTGCCTGCGCACGACGAAGTTGTCGGAGTCGAGCAGGTCCAGTGCCTGGCGGACCGTCATCCGGCTGACGCCGTACTGCTTGGCGAGATCGTTCTCGCCGGGCAGCTGTGCCGACGGAGCCAGCAGTCCATCCTGGATCTGCGAGACGATGTCGTCGTAGATCACGCGGTACCTGGGTGCGCGCGCCATGATCAGATCGCTCCCGCCTGGTGCAGCCGGTCCACGTCCTCGCCCGACATGCCCAGGATCGTCCGGTAGACGTACTCGTTGTCCTCGCCCACCTGGGGAGGCGCCTTGCGGACCGTGGCCGGGGTCTTCTCCAGCTTCACCGGGTTGCCGGGCATCCGGATCGTGCCGAGCTCGGGGTGCTCGGACTCGACGATCATGTCACGCGCGGCGATCTGCGGTGACTGAGCCACCTCGGCCACCGAGGCGACCTTGGCGTAGGGCACCCCGGCCTCGTCGAGCACGCGCGCGATCTCGTCGGTGGTCAGCGTCGCCGCCCACGCGCCGATCTCGCCCTCCAGGTACTCCTGGTGCGTCATCCTGCCCTCGACCGTGGCGAAGCGGGGGTCCTCGGCCAGTTCCGGCCGCTTCATCACTTCGCACAGCTTCGGGAACAGCGACGCCGTGCCCGCCTGGATGTAGATCGGCGCGTCCGCGGCCTCGTACACGTTGACCGGAGCCGTGAGCAGGTCGCGCGACCCGCTGCGCGGCATGTCCTCGCCGAGCATCAGCTCCGACATCAGCCGGATTCCCAGCGCGGAGAACATCGTGTCGAACGACGCGATGTCCACCAGCTGTCCCTCACCCGTGCGCTCGCGGTGCAGGATCGCCATGAGCGCACCGATCGCGCCCTGGTAGCCGGTGGTGTAGTCGGCGATGTAGGTGCCCGACAACGTCGGCTTGCCACCGGGCTCACCGGTCATGTCCATCAGCCCCGACGACGCCTGCGAGATCGCGTCGAACAGCGCCCTGCGCGAGTCCGGTCCGGTCTGGCCGAACCCGGAGATCGAGACGAGGATGATGTCGGGGTTGAGCTCCTTCATCCGCTCGTAGCCGATCCCCATCTTCTCGATCGTGCCCGGGCGGTAGTTCTCCACCACGACGTCGGCCCACTCGATGAGGCGCTCCAGGATGCCGAGTGCCTCGGGGTGGCGGGTGTCGAGGCTCGCGTCGTACTTGTTCCGGTGGTACAGGAACATGTAGATGCTCTCGTCGTGGAAGTACGGCCCGTGATGGCGCGAGTCCTCCCCCGCCGGCCGCTCGACCTTCACGACCTCGGCCCCGAAGTCGGCCAGGATCTGCGCGCAGAGCGGCCCCGCGATGAACCGCGAGAGGTCGAGCACCTTGGTCCCGGCGAGCGGCCCCGTTGCAGCGTTCGCCATTCTCGTCATCCCTTCTTCGGCGCCACGAACGACGGGAACGTCCACGCGTTGACGTCGCGGTCGATCGGCACGTCCAGCACCACGGGCTCGCCAGCGGCGAAGGCGTCGGCCACGCGCTGGCGCAGCTTCGACAGGCTGGTCACCACCTCGCCGCCGACTCCCATCGCCCTGGCAGCCATGCCGTAGTCGACCGCTCCGAAGTCGACACCGATCGTGCGCCCGTTGAAGTGCAGTTCCTGTTCCTGGCGGATGTTGCCATAGCTCGAGTCGTTGAGGACCACGATGCACACGTTGCCGCCGACGCGCGCCAGCGTCTCCAGCTCACCCATGCTCATGCCGAGCGACCCGTCGCCGATCAGCGCGAGCACGGGCCGCCTCGGGTCGATCAGCGAGGCCGCGATCGCCGAGGGCAGCGCGAAACCCATGTTGCCGAAGCCGACGGGCTTGATGTAGGTGTTCGGCCGCGTGATCTCCCAGAGGAACGACCACACGCCGGGGTTGCCGGCGTCGGGGATCAGCAGCGTGTCGTCGGGCGAGACCTCGCGCAGGGTCCGCACGATGTCGGCGGGCGAGAGCTCACCCTCGGCGTCGCTGTCGCTGACCTCGGATCCCTGCCACCACGCCGACCGCTTGGCCTCCAGCGATGCGAGCCACTCGGCGCGGCCCTGCTTCGCCGCCCCGGCGCGCTCGCCGACCGCGGTGACGAGGTCGCGGGAGAACGAACCGAGGTCGCTCACCACGCCCTGCGTGATCTCGGAGTAGTACCGCCCGATCATCGTCGGGTCGACGTCGACCTGGACCACCTCGGGCAGCGCGCGCTTCCAGCGGCCGGTGGAGACGGCGTTGAGGCTGTTGCCGAGCGCGAGCACGAGGTCGGCCTCGCCGAGCACGTCGCCGGACAGCACGGTGCCCATGCGGCTGACGGCGCCGTAGACGAGCGGGTGCGTGGTGGGCACCGAGCCGATGCCGTTGAACGTGGTGACCACGGGGATGCCCAGCGCGTCGGCCAGCGCCAGCACCTCCTGGTCGGCCCGCGCGCGGTTGCCGCCGTTGCCGAGCCAGATCACCGGGCGCTTGGCCGAGAGCACGCGCTCGGCCACCCTGGCGAGCGCGACCGGGTTGGCGGAGGGTCGCTCGGCTACCCAGTCGCGGCTCGGGTGCACCTCGGGAACCGACGGCGGATTGGCGACCTGGTTCTCGATGGTGTCGCGGGCGAAGTCGAGGTGCACCGGGCCGGGGTTGCCGGTCAGCGCGTTGACGTAGGCCTCCTCCATCGCCTGCTTGATCGACGACGCGTGCGCGACCAGGCGGGAGTACTTGACCAGCGGCTTGATGAGCTCCACGTGGTCGGCGTTCTGCGCGTCGTCCTTGTGGATGTTCTCGCCGTTGTTGTTGCAGGTGAGGACGAATCCGGGGCTGGAGTCGCGGTAGGCGCCGCCGACACCCGTGATCAGGTTCGTCGCGCCGGGTCCGGTGGTCGAGATGCACGCGGCCGGTGTGCCGGTGAGCCTGCCGTAGGCGTCCATCATCACGGCGGCGGCGTTCTCGTGCCGCGTGTGGACGACCTCGATGCCGGGGGTGTCGATGATCGCGTCGGTGATCGCCAGCGTCTGGCCGCCGACGACGCCGAAGACGTACTCGACGCCGAAGGAACGCAGCATGTCGACGACCAGCTGGCCACCGGTCTTGGAAGTGCTCATGGAGGTGATCCGCTTTCTTTCGTGTCGGTGCGGTCGGGTCAGGACGCGGGCACGGTGACGCCGGCCCAGCCGGCCGTCAGCAGCCGGCCGTCGGAGTCGCGGCGCACCCAGATCTCGAGGTCGACGCGGAGCCCGTCGTCGACAGGGGTGACCGCCGTGACGACTCCGGTCGAGGTGAACGGGTCGAAGACGTCGAGCGGGGCGAGGAACTTGACCCGCAACCAGCCGGAGGTGAGAAAGGACGGTCCACACCGGAGTGTGAGCAGCTGGGCGAGCACGCCGAACTGCTGCTGTCCCTGCACGATCGGCGTCGGCAGGCCACCGGAGCGCGCCACGTCGATGTCGTTGTGGATGTTGCGCACGTACTCGCCGATGCGGCTGAACACGGCGGCCTGCTCGGCGGTGATCGTCTTCGGCAGCGGCGCCAGCACGTCGCCGGCCCGCACCCCGGCGTCGACGGTGTCGACCTCCCTGGCGTCGGCGGGCACCTCGCCGGTGACGCGCTTCTCGGGCTTCGCCGAGCCGCGGCCCGCGATCTTGCCGGGATTGGTCTTGAGGATCTCGACGCCGCGGTGACGCACGACGCTGCGCCCGTCCTCGCCGGTGGCGCGCGCCTCCATCACGACGTAGCCCTCACCCCGGCGCTCGTAGGCCTCGGTGTAGGTGCCGCTCAGGGTCACCACCTCGTCGAGCTTCGCCGGGCTGTCGAACCACATCTGTTCCTCGGTGTGGTAGCCGACCACCTTGCTGCCCGCGTAGACGAGCGTGAACAGCTGGACGAGGTCGTTGCCCAGCAACGCCGCCTGGCCCACGCGCCCGCCGAAGGGGCTGTCGGACAGCGCCCACGGCGAGTGGTCGTCGTGGGTGAAGGCGTAGCGCTTGATCTTGTGGTCGTCGACCACGACCTGGACGGTGCCGAGGTCCTCCGGGATGTCGAGGTTCTCGAACTCCGGCTCCTTGAGCCCGGCCTCCAGGTCGGTGACCTCGGCGGCGCGCCGGGGATCGGTCAGGTCCCGCCAGGGCCGCTGCGCGTCGGTCATCGGGCCTCCTCGTGCTCGTCCTCGCCGATGCGGTTCATGTCGGCCTTGTTCGTCTCGGGTGCCAGGTAGGCGCACACCAGCCCGATGACCACGCAGACCGCGGTGATCAGCGCGATGGGCCACGGGTCACCGCCGGTGGCGGCGAACAGCGCGGTGGAGGCCAGCGGCCACAGTCCGATGAGAATGCTCGGCACCTGCGCGGCCAGCGACAGTCCCGTGTAGCGGACCTTGGTGCCGAACAGCTCGGAGAAGAACGCGGGCTCCACGCCGTAGAGGGCGCCGACACCGATCGCGTAGCCCACGGCGTAGATCACGTACATGAGCACGACCGCGTCGCCGTCGAGGATCCAGAAGAACGGGAACGACACCACCAGCGCCACGACGGAGCCGATGATGAACACCGCGCGCCTGCCGATGCGGTCGGACAGCTTGCCGAAGAAGTAGTACGTGTAGATCGCCAGCGCGGCCGCGACGGTGCTCGCGATGAGCACGTCCGTGCGCGGGATGTCGGTGTAGTTCTCCGCGAAGGTCAGGCCGATGGTGAGGATGATGTAGCCGAACACGGCCTCGCCCAGCCGCATGCCCATCGCCAGCAGCAGCGGCCGCTTGAACTTCGTGAACAGCTCGGCGATCGGCATCTTCTCCTTGACCTGGTCGCCTGCCGCCTGCGCCTCGAGCTTCTCCTGCGCCGCCTGGAACGTCGGCGTCTCGGTGAGCTTGAACCGGATGAACAGGCCGACCGCGATCAGTACGGCGCTGAGCAGGAACGGGACGCGCCAGCCCCAGGAGAACAGCGCCTCGTCGGGCAGTGACGCGACGACCGCGAAGATGCTCGTGGACATCACCAGGCCGACGGCGTTGCCGATCTGCGGGAAACTGCCGTAGGCGCCACGTTTGCCGGCCGGCGCGTACTCCACGGCGACGAGCGAGGCGCCGCCCCACTCCCCGCCGACACCGAAGCCCTGGATCAGCCGGAGCAGCACCAGCAGTACCGGAGCCCAGATGCCGATCTCGTTGGTGGTGGGCAGCAGTCCGATGAGGAACGTCGAGACGCCCATCATCATGAGCGTGGTCACGAGCGCGGCCTTGCGACCGAACTTGTCGCCGAAGTGGCCGAAGACGATGCCGCCGACGGGCCGGGCGAAGAACCCGACGCCGAACACCGCGAACGCCGCGAGCGTGCCGATGATCGGGTCGTCCTCGTTGGGGAAGAACAGGTGGCCGAAGACCAGGGCCGAGGCGGTGCCGAAGATGAAGTAGTCGTACCACTCGACGGCGGTGCCGACGAGGCTGGCGACGGCGGCGCGCTTGGCGAGCCTGGTGCGTTCGGCCTCGGTGGAGGGAGGAGCTGTGGCGGGCTCAGCCATGATGACTCCTTTGTCGATCTGGGGGGACGGGGAGGAGAGGGCGGGGAGGCAGCGGTGCGCCGGGTCAGAGCAGCGGGGCGGGGCGAGCGGGGTCGTCGCTCACGTCCGCGGTGGCCCAGCCGAGCGCGGTGCGCGTGCCGTCGGCCTTGTCGACCCAGACCTCCAGTTCGAGCCTGCCGTCGTCGGTGACGCCGGAGACCGCGCCGCCGGTGGTCAGCTCGTCGCCGACGAACACCGGGGACACGAACCGCAGGTCGAGCTCGCCCGAGGTGAAGAAGCTCGCGCCGAAGAAGTCCACGACGTTGGCGACGATGAACCCGGTCTGCTGCTGGGCCTGCACGATCGTGCGGTCGAGCCCCGCCGCGGCGGCCTTGTCCCGGTGGGTGTGCACGTTGGCGTAGCCGCGGCCCGCCCACGAGAACGCCGACATCTGGTCCTGCGTGAACGCCGTGCTCCGCGACGGGATGGCGGCGTGCGCGGGCGCGTCGAGGCTCGCGCGGGTCACGGCGGGCAGGCTCGCGTCGACGGTGCCGCGCACCGAGCGCGGCCGGGCGTCGCCCGCGGCCCTGCTCTTGCCGACCACGTCGCCCGCGACGGTTCGCATGATCTCCTTGCCGACGTGGCGCACCAGCAGCCTGCCGTCGGCGCCGCGCGCCTCCGCCTCGAGGGTCACGTAGCCCTGGCCGCGGCGCTCGTACTTGTCCACGTAGCCGCCCTGCACCGTCACGGTCTCGCCGACGGGGATGGGCGCGTGGAAGGTCAGGTGCTCATGGGTGTGCAGGCCCTGGGCGGTGTTGCCGTCGTAGTTCTCGTAGAACAGGAACAGCAGGTCGTTGGCCAGGACGAGCGGGTGGCCGACGGGGCCACCGAACGGCGACTCACCGAAGTACCAGGAGCCGAAGTCGTCCTCGCAGTAGGCGTAGTCGAGCACCTTGCGCCGGTCGACGGTCACGGAGACCGGGCCCATCGGCTCAGGCACCTCGACCAGCTCGTAGCGAGCTTCTTTCAGCTGCGACGCCATTGTCACCTCCACCAGGGGACGTTCTGTTTGACTAGATGTATAGACGACTAGGCAGCAACGTAGGCCCGCGTTCGTGAGTTGTCAACCGATGACGTCCACTTGGCGAGGATTGACTGGCGTGCGACGAAAGTCGGTTGCCGCGTTGCAAACTGGTCTGAACCATGTCCGTTTGTTCATGCTGGCAACAAACCGACGGTTGGCGGTGACGAGATGTCCGGACGGCACTCCCCTAGGCGCCCACGACGACTTCGGCTCGGCATAGCACTAGCGGCGCTGACGGCGACCGCGCTCACTCCCCTGGTCGCCCACGCGAGCCAGGCCGCGCCGGAGAGACCCCGCGCGGCGGCGACCACCTTCGAGGACAACTTCGACGGACCGGCCGGCCAGGCGGTCGACGGCTCGAAGTGGAACATGGAGACCGGCGACGGCGTCAACAACTTCGAACGGCAGTACTACACCGACTCCACGGCCAACGCGGCACTCGACGGCCAGGGCAACCTGGTGATCACCGCTCGCCGCGAGAACCCGGCCAACTACCAGTGCTGGTACGGCACGTGCGAGTACACCTCGGCCCGGCTCAACACCTCGGGCAAGTTCAGCCAGACGCACGGCCACTTCGAGGCGCGCATCAAGATGTCCGAGGGCCAGGGCATGTGGCCCGCGTTCTGGATGCTCGGTGACGACTTCGGCGACGTCGGCTGGCCGCAGAGCGGCGAGATCGACATCATGGAGAACGTCGGCTACGAGCCCAACACGGTGCACGGCACCATCCACGGCCCCGGCTACTCGGCGGGTGAGAGCATCGGCACCGGGCACTCGATCGACGGCAAGTTCGCCGACGAGTTCCACACCTTCGCGGTGGACTGGTCGCCCGAGCGCATCGTCTGGTCGGTCGACGGCACCGTGTTCCAGACCCTCACACCGGCCGACGTCAACGGCAACGAGTGGGTCTTCGAGAAGCCGTTCTTCATGATCCTCAACCTCGCGGTCGGCGGCCAGTGGCCCGGTGATCCCGACGGGAACACGCGGTTCCCGAACACGCTGACGATCGACTACGTCCGCGTCACCGACACGCCGCAGCGCTGAGCCGAGGGAGTGATCATGGGACGCAGGACGACCGGCGCGCTGGCCACGGCCGCGCTTCTGGCCGGCGGGCTGTCACTGCCCGCGGCCGCCGCCGAGACCACGGCGGCGGAAACACAACAGGCATCGATGGCGGTGGCGCCGTACCTCTACAACGGCTGGGGCTCGCCGCCGGACCCGGTTCCGGTGATGGAACAGACCGGGGTCCAGTGGTTCACGCTCGCGTTCGTGCTCAGCGAGGGCACCTGCACGCCACGCTGGGACGGCACCAGAGCGCTCAACGGTGGCCCCGACCAGGCCACGATCGAGGCCGTGCGCGCGGCGGGCGGTGACGTGGTCCCGTCGTTCGGCGGGTGGAGCGGCAACAAGCTCGAGGAGACCTGTGGCACCGCGGGCGAGCTCGCGGGCGCCTACCAGGAGGTGATCGACGCCTACGATCTGAAGGCGATCGACATCGACCTCGAGGCCTCGGCCTACGAGAACCCCGAGGTGCAGCAGCGCGTGATCGACGCGCTGAACACCGTGAAGGCCGACAACCCCGGCATCACGGTCTACGTCACGATCGGCACCGGGCAGGACGGTCCCGACGGCGGCATGATCGAGCGGGCGGCGACCTCCGGGCTCACCGTCGACGCCTGGACGATCATGCCGTTCAACTTCGGCGGCAACGGCCAGAACATGGGCGAGCTGTCGGTCCGGGCCGCCGAGGGCCTCAAGAACACGGTGCGCGATGCCTACGGCTACAGCGACGCCGAGGCCTACTCCCACATCGGGATCTCGTCGATGAACGGCAACACCGACGTGGGCGAGGTCGTGACGCAGGAGGACTTCCGCACCATGCTGGCCTACGCGCAGGAGCACCAGCTGGCGAGGCTCACGTTCTGGTCGCTCAACCGCGACCGGCCGTGCGACGGCGGCGCCGTCGACAGCTGCGGCGGCATCGACCAGTCGCCGTGGGAGTTCACGAGCATCCTGGCGCAGTACACCGGCTGATCCGGGCGCGGGAAGGAGAGCGGGGGTGCGCCGGTTCGGCGCACCCCCGCTCTTCGCGTCAGTGGGCCGCCGCGACGACCCCGCTCAGCTCGTTGGGCGACTGATCCAGCGACGCCGTCGCCGTCTTCTCGCCGGTGGCGAGGTCGACGGCGTGCAGCTCGTTCTGGCCGGGGTCGGACACGTAGGCCACGCCGTCACGCACGAAGATCGCCGGTCGCGGCTCCTGCCACTCCAGCGGCTCCTCCCACTCGCCGATCACCGGGATGGTGCGGGTGACCTTCGCGCTCGCCGGGTCGATCTCGTGGATCGCGCCGTCGGTGCCGAGCACCAGCGCCTCGCCCTCCGGTCCCCTGGCCAGCGACCGGAACGTGTAGCTCGTGCCCAGCTCGACCAGGCGCAAGCTGTTCTGCTCGGTGTCGATGAGCGACACCTGAGTCGGCCGCTCCAGCTCGGCGTCCTCGTCCTTCTTGTAGTCGCCGAGCACGACGGCCGAGGAGTCGGAGCCTGCCTGGTTGCCGATGCGGCCGTACTCGTCGGGGCTGTCGACCTTGGTGATCGCGCCGTCGCGGTAGACGAGCACACCGTTCTCGCAGCCGACCACCACGGTCTCGTTCTTCGCGGTCGCCTCGCCGTGCACGCCGGGGCACTGCTCGTTGCGCACGATCTCGTTGCGGTCGGCGTCGAGCACCATGAGCCCGGTGCGCTCCTCCTCGTTGCCAAGGGTGACCACGAGCTCACCGTTCTCCAGCTCCACGGCGACACCGTGGTGCGGCTCGGCCGTGGTGTAGGAGCTGGTCTCGGGTGTTCCCTCGGACAGCCCGTGCGGGTCGAAGCTCACGACCTCGCCCGTGCCGTCGGAGAACAGCACAGTGCGGCCCGCGTGCCGCACCACGTGGCCGGGCTCGGCGCCGGGGAACTCCACGTCGGTCAGCTCGGCGCCCGCGGCGTCGAGCACCTGGAAACCATCCGATGTGGACACCATGACGTGCTGCTCGTCGCCGGCCGGGTTGATCCGGTTGAAGCCCTCGAGCTGCAGGTCGGCCTTGACCTCGAGGGTGTTGCCGTCGAGCACGTACATGCCGCCGTCGTAGGTCGCCACCACTGGGTCGGCGACCGAGGTCCGGCTCTGGCCCTGCTCCGCGCCGCCGCCCTCCTGCCCGCCCTGCGACGACTCCTCGGTGCCACACGCGCCGAGCGCGAGCACTGCGGCCGCCACTGTGGACAGTCCGGCGACACGCCGGGTTCGCAGCGTGTTTCTCATTCTCACTCCGTATCTCTTGGTGGGGCTGGATTTCAGGTCCGGCCGAGGCCGGTGACGATCGTGTCGGTGTTGGCGCGCATCATGTCCAGGTAGGTCGGCGCCCCTCCCCCTGCTTCACTCAGCGACTCGGAGAACAGCGCCAGTACGTCGACGTCCACGCCCGCCTGATCGGCGAGCACGCGGGCGAGCCGGTCGGGCTGTGACGAATCGGCGAAGATGGCCCCGACTCCCGCCTCGCGGATGGTGCCCGCGAGGTCGCTGAGGTCGGACGGGCTCGGCGAGGCGAGCGTGGTGCCGCTCGGCACGACCGCGCCCACCACCTCGAACCCGTAGCGCTGCGCGAGATAGCCGAACACGTGGTGGTTGGTGACGAGCTTGCGCCGCTGCTCGGGGATCTCGGCGAAGCGCTCGGTCATCCACCGGTCCAGCTCGTCCACGCGCTCCAGGTACGCGGCGGCGTTCGCCCGGACAGCGGCTTCGTCCACGCCCTCGACGTCGCGCACCACGCGTTCGGTGATCACCTCGACCGCGGTGCGCACCCGCGCGGGGTCGGTCCAGAAGTGCGGGTCGGACGCGCCGTCCTGCTCGTCGCCGCGATAGCGGATGGGGTCCACCTCGTCGCCCACCGCCAGCGTCGGCACTCCGGCCTCGGCGGCGGCGTCGACGTTGCGCTGCACGCCCTCCTCCAGGCCGAGTCCGTTGTGGACGACCAGCCCCGCCTGCTCGAGCATCGCCGCCTCCTGCGCCGAGATCGCGAACGAGTGCGGGTCGGCGTTGGGCTTCATGAGCACCGTCACCGGGGCCTCGTCGCCGACGACCTCACGGGTGAGGTCCCCGAGGATGTTGGTGGTCACCACCACGCCGCCACCCGAGCCGGACGCGGTGCACCCGGTGAGCGCGAGCAGCAGCGCGAGGACGAGTGCCAGCGGGCGCGCCCTCACCGGCCCGTCTCCACGACGTGCGACGGGGTGATGCCGGTGTCGAACGTGCGGGCCACGCGCAGCGAGTCGTTGTAGTCGATCTCGTGGACGCGCTTGCCCGCCGGGTCGTTGACGTAGGCGCGGTTGGTGTCGACCTGGATCGACGGCGTCGCCCCGTCGGGCACGCCGCCCTCCAGCAGCGGCCTGCTCGCCTGATGCTCACCGGTGACGGCGTCGTAGGCGTGCAGCACCCCGTCGGGCGTGAGCGCGAGCAGCGGCGCGCCCTCCCCGACGACGTTCACGGCGGCCACGGACCCCGTCTCGACGAAGGTCCACGCTCGTTCGGACACGTCCAGCGACCAGACGCCGCGCTCCCCGGCCGTCGCGGCGAGCGTCGCACTGCCCGGCCGGTGGGTGAACTCCGACGCGCGCTCGCCCTCGGGAACCGGCTCGGGGTACGGGATCTTCTCGCCGGTGAACTCGCCGTCGTCCTCGCTGACCAGCAGGGCTCCGTCGGCGCAGCCGAACACGACGCCACGCCGCGTCACCGCGGTGCCCTCGGGCTCGGGACAGCGCTCGGCGACGGGAGAACCGCCACTGCCGTCCCGGGCGGCGACGCGCAACTGATCGCCCTCGGCGAGCAGCAGCTTCTGCTCGTAGGGCACCGCGAGGCCGTCGAGGGACTCGCCGGGCGGCACCTCGCCGTCCTCGAGCGCGGGGCGGTCGAGCACGCTGGTGGTGCCATCGGCCAGCGGCACGGTCGTGACGGCCGGGTCGGTGTGCGCGGCGACGGCCCGGCCGTCGAGCCTGCCCGCCCCGCCGATGGCGGCGCGGTAGTAGTGCACGTGGTCGCCGTGGTCGACCATCCAGGCGCCGCTGTCGATCACGTGCGTCGCGCCGCCGGTGGCGAGGTAGGCGAAACGGCCGTCGGTGCTGATGTCGCGCACGCCCGCCACGTCGTCGAGTTCGGTGACCTCTTCGGTCAGCAGGTCGAGCACCCGGACGGCGCCACTACCCGCGTCGGCGAGCACGAGCCGCGACTGCGCCTCGGCGGTCTCCTCGGCGCCCTCGACGTAGCCGTGCGGCACGCTCGACCCGGCGGGCTCGGCAGGCGCGTCAGGTTCGGCGCCGCCGCAGGCGCTCAGCAGCAATCCCGCGGCCGCCACCAGCACGGCGGCCTTGTTGTGTCCTCTCACGATGACGTCGCGATCCCCTCTTCGGTGGTGGTTCGGCTGTCGCGGACGCGACTGGCCAGTGCGGAGACGAAGAACAGCGCCACGGCGACGGCGGCGATGGTCGCGCCCGCCGCGGTACCCCAGTGCCACGAGACGAGCAGCCCGGTGCCGGTGGCGAGGCAGCCGAGCAGTGCGGCGCCGAGCATGATCAGCGGGATCCTGCTCGCCCAGAACATGGCCGCCGCGGGTGGCGCGATGAGCAGGCCGAACACCAGCAGCGTGCCGACGACGTGGAACGACGCGACGATCGCGAGCGTGAGCAGGCCCAGCAGCACCGCGTGGGCGAGCTTCGGTCGCAGGCCGAGGGTGTGGGCGGTACGGGTGTCGAAGCTCAGCGCCAGGAACGCGCGGTAGCCCAGCGCCGAGACCACCGCCGCCACCCCGAGCGCGACGGCCAGCTGAACGAGGTCGGTGTCGCGGACCGCGAGCACGTCACCGAACAGGAAGCCGGTGAGGTCCACGGCGAAGGACTGCGAGTGCGACACGATGATCACGCCGATCGCGAGCATGCCGACGAACAGCAGTCCGATGGCCGTGTCCTGGGAGAACCGGCGCGAGCGCCCCAGCGCGGTCACGCCGAGTGCCATCACCCCGGCGCTCACCGCCGCGCCCACGAGCAGGTTGCCGCCCGCCATCGAGGCCAGCGCGACCCCGGGCAGCATCCCGTGCGACATCGCGTCGCCGAGGAAGGCCATGCCGCGCAGCACCACCCAGGTCCCGGCCAGTGCGCAGATCAGCGACACGAGTACGCCGCCCCACAGAGCCCGCTGGACGAAGGAGACCTCGAACGGGGCGAACAACCATTCCACGACGAGTCACCCTATAGTGAAAACGAATGTCGTTTCAAACAGAAGGTGTCATGACGCACAGCGAGAACTCGGGCGAGGTCAGGATCGACGGGCTGACGGCCGGCTACGCGGGCAGGACCGTGCTGCACGGGATCACCGCGCGCCTGCCGCACGCGAGCGTGACGGCGATACTGGGACCCAACGGCTCAGGCAAGTCCACGCTGCTCGGCGCCGTCGCGGGCGTGGTTCCCACCACCGGCGGCACCGTGACGCTGCCACCCGGCGTGCGCCCGGCGTTCGTCGTGCAGCGCAGCGCCGTGTCGGACCGGTTGCCGATCACCGTGCGCGAGACGGTGGCCATGGGCCGCTGGGCTCACCGGGGGCCGTGGCGCCGGCTGTCCCGAGAGGACCACGACGTCGTCGCGGAGTCACTGGCCGCGCTCGGGATCTCCGATCTCGCCGCGCGCCGCCTCGGGTCGCTGTCCGGCGGACAGCGACAGCGCGCGCTCGTGGCGCAGGGACTCGCACAGCGTTCAGCGGTACTGCTGCTCGACGAGCCCTCGACCGGGCTCGACGTACCCGCCCGCGAGGCCATCGCCACGGCGCTCGCCGACGCCGCCGCGGCCGGCACCACCGTGGTGCACGTGACCCACGACCTCGACGAGGCCGAGTCCGCGGGGCACTGCCTGCTGCTGCGGGAGGGACGGCTGCTCGCCGCGGGCGCGCCCGCGGCGGTGCTCACCGGCACCACTCTCGACGCGGCGTGGGGCCTGCGCCGCGCACGATTCGATGTGGACTAGCGAGGGCGGTCCGCGCGCAAGACGTGGTGCTGCCCGTCGTCGGCGGCGTTCTCGGGCTCCAGGTGGCCCGTCACCGTGTGGTTGTAGCCGGCCGAGCGCAGCGCCGACCACGACGCGACGTTGCTCGCCACCACGGGAACGACGATCGCCGGGGCGTCGGGGTACTCAGCCCAGCACAACCGGGTGAACTCGCGGACGAGACCGGTGCCGAGGCCCTGACCGAGCACGTCCGGCTCCCCGAGGAAGTAGTCGATCGTGAGCGCGCCGGCGGGCACGTCCGCGAGCTCGATCAGGTCCTGATGGTCGTCGGGGTAGTCGAAGATCCGGCAGCGCTGCGCGAAACCGATGGGCCTGCCGTCGAGCTCCACCACGAAGTCCTCGGAGGGCTCGGTGCCCTCGATGCTGCCCGCGAAGTCGCGCTCCACCGCCTCGTCGCTGGTGTCGTGCTGCCAGAACCGGTCGACGTGCGGCGTGCGCAGCCACCGCTGGATCACCGGGAGGTCCTCGCGTGTCGTGCGCCGGAAGCTCAGCACGTCGCCGAGCTTATCCCCATCCGTGGCCGCGGCGGCTCCGAATTCCGGGCATGACCGCACGCGAACGGGACGTTGGCACCCCACGGCTGAGCTGGTGGCACGCCGTGCTGCTCGGCGTCCTCGCTCTGGCAGCCGCACTGGCCGCCGGGCACCTGGTGGCCGGGTTCATCAGTGTCAACGCCTCCCCCTACCTCGCGGTGGGCAACGGCGCGATCGACCTGACGCCGACGTGGCTCAAGGACTACGCGGTCCGGACTTTCGGCGTCTACGACAAGATCGTGCTGCTCGGCGGTATGGCCGTGGTGCTGGTGCTCGTGTCGGCGCTGGCGGGTCTGGCCTCCCGGCGTCGCCCGCTGCCCGGGCTGACGGTGATCGCGGTGTTCGGGCTGGTCGGCGTGCTCGCCGTCGCCGTGCGCCCCGACCTCGACGTCGTCGCGGTGCTGGCCCCGCTGGCCAGTCTCGGCATCGGGGTGGGCGTCTTCGCCTGGCTGCACCGGCTCGGCCTCGCCAGGGCGGGCGCGCGCGACGCCGAGGAGTCCACGACGGAGCCCAGCAGGCGCGTGGTGCTGCTGGCCGGTGCCGGGGTGGCGCTCGGCGCCGGCGTCGCCGGCGCGGGCGGTCAGCTGCTGACGCGCACCAAGGACGCGGCGTCGTCGCGGGCCGCCATCGGCAGGCTGGTGCCCGCCCAGCGGGCGCCGGCCATCCCCGCGGACGCGGACTTCGCCAAGCTCGGCACGCCGACGTTTCTGACCCCCAACGAGAACTTCTACCGCGTGGACACGGCGCTGACGGTGCCCCAGCTGCGGGCCGAGGACTGGAGTCTGCGCCTGCACGGCATGGTGGAGCGGGAGCTCACGGTCGACTACGCCGACATCCGCGACCGCCCGCTCGTCGAGCGGACCATCACCATGACCTGTGTGTCCAACGAGGTCGGCGGCGAGTACGTCTCCACGGCCAACTTCATCGGCATCGACCTCGGCGACCTGCTGCGCGAGGCCGGTATCCAGCGCGGCGCCGAACAGGTCTTCTCCACCAGTGTGGACGGCTACACCGCGGGCAGCCCCGTGGCGGCGGCACTGGACCGCGACCGGGGCGCGATGCTCGCCATCGGCATGAACGGCGAACCCCTCCCGCTGGAGCACGGCTTTCCCGCCCGGCTGGTCATCCCAGGACTTTACGGCTACGTGTCGGCCACCAAATGGGTCACCGATCTCGAGATCACCACGTGGGACGCCCGGCGGCCGTACTGGCTGGAACGCAACTGGGCCAGGGAGGCGCCGATCAAGACGCAGTCCCGCATCGACACGCCGAAGGGCTTCGACTCGGTTCCGGCGGGCACGGTGCGGGTGGCCGGGATCGCGTGGGCCCAGCACACAGGAATCGAGAAGGTCGAGGTGCGGCTCGACAAGGGGCCGTGGCAGGAAGCCGAGCTCACCCGCGAGGTCAACCTCGACACCTGGCGCATGTGGTGGGCCGAGCTCGACGTCCCGGCGGGCAGCCACCAGGTGGTCTGCCGCGCCACCGACAAGTCCGGCCACACCCAGACCGACGAGCGGATGGGCACCGTGCCCGACGGCGCCACCGGCTGGCACGTCATCACCTTCACCGCGGCGTAGGCGGCCCTCGACCAGCCCGGCCGGGGTGGCTGCCCACACCCACGATCCACCCCGGCCGGGTTTCCACCGGGTTCAGCGCCGCCGGGCGGCTACACCTCGGAGTAGAAGCTGAGTTTGTTCCCGTCGGGGTCGAGGAAGTCGAAGTAGTCGACGGCCCCCGGGACGTGCTCGAGGTGCCCGACCTCGATCCCCGCACCGACAAGACGTTCCCGCTCCGCGGCGGCGTCACCGACTCCGAATCGGGTCACCACTTCCGCCGTGCCCAGCTGGAACTCCACCACGCCGTCAGCGGGGGCGAGGTCGGGACTCGACAACTCGAATACCTGCCGATACGACGTCACGGCGCGGTCGAGGTCGCTCACCGGGAGCCCGACGGTCACGCTCTGCACGTCCATGCCTTCATTCTGGCGTGCCGCGCTGTGACACCGTGGACCCCGGCATCGCCGCCGTCGGGACGGACACCCAGGCCATCGAGTGAGGAGCACCATGTTCGACAACTACGACGCGCTGAGCTTCGACTGCTACGGCACCCTGATCGACTGGGAGGCGGGCATCGCCGCGGTGATCGGGCCGTGGGCGCGCCGGTTCGACTCGACGCTCACCGACGAGCAGGTGCTCGTCGCCTACGCCGACGAGGAGGCCAGGGTCGCCAAGGAGGCTCCGGCCACCCTGTACCCCGACGTGCTCGCCGAGGCGTTCCGCGCCACCGGCCGCAAGCTCGGGCACCCCGTCACCGACGCCGAGGCCGAGCGGCTCGGGTCGTCGGTGCCGGACTGGCCCGCGTTCGCCGACTCCCACGACGCGCTCGCAGCACTCGGCGAACGGTTCCAGCTCGTCATTCTCTCCAATGTGGACCGGCAGAGCTTCGAGGGCAGCAGGCAGCGCCTCGATGTCGAGTTCGACCACATCATCACCGCGCAGGACGTGGGCAGCTACAAGCCAGCGCAACGCAACTTCGACGTGCTCACCGACTACGCGCGGGACAAGGGCCTGCGCCTGCTGCACGTGGCGCAGAGCCTGTTCCACGACCATGTTCCCGCGCGGCGAGCCGGCCTGCCCGGTGTGTGGATCAACCGCAGGCACGACCGGCCGGGCTGGGGCGCCACCCCCGACCCTGGCCGGTCGGTGACGCCGGACTGGGAGTACCCGTCGATGGCCGCGTTCGCCGAGGCGGCCCGGGGCTGACGAGCGGGTGCGGACGCCGCGCTCACGCGGGCGCGGCGTCCGCGCCCAGCTCGCGCTCGGCCGCGTCCAGTACCTTGCGGACGTCCTCCACGTGTGGGTGCCGCAGGTCCTCGAGGATGACGATGGCCTCGCGATAGCACTCGAGCGCCCTGGGGATGCGGCCGATCTCGCGATACAGATCGCCGAGCGCCTCGAGGTTCTCGGCCTGCCCGGACCGGGACCGGTGCCGCCGGTCGATGTCGAGCGCCTGGTTCAGCGCCCGCTCCGCGTCGTCGAAGCGGCCCAGCTTGATCAGCGACTCCCCGAAGCTGTGCAGGGTGGAGGCGCAGTTGCGCGGGTCGTCGATCTCGTTCATCCGCTCGAGCGCCTGGCCGAAGAAGCCCAGCGCCTCGGTGTACTCACCGAGCAGTTCGTGGACGTGGCCGAGGTTGTTCAGCACGCGCGCGCCCAGGAACCCGTTGCCGCGCGTGAGGTCGATCTCCCGTGCTTCCCTGAGCAGCCCGATCGACGCCTGCAGGTCACCGCGCATCGCCACCGCGGCGCCGAGGTTGTTCAGACTGCGCAGCAGGCAGTCGGGGTCGTCGAGCTCGCGGCTGATCTCCAGCGACTGCCGCAGGTGCCCCACCGACTCGTCGGGATTTCCCCGCTGTCCGTAGGCGATCCCGAGGTCGCTGAGAGCCCACGCCTCACCGAACCGGTCACCGTCGTTGCGGGCCGCGAGCAGTCCCTTGTGGGCGATGGCGATCCAGATCGTCCAGTCACTGCGGCGTTCCAGGTAGGCCCGCAGTACGAGCGACTGACGCCACGCGACGCCCCACAGCTCGTGCTCGATGGCCACGTCGATCGCGGCGACGAGCGTGGCGTGCTCGGTCTCGAGCCAGAACAGAGTCGCATCGGTGCCGTCGAAGGACGGGACGGCCGCGGGTGCGGGTATCCCGTCGAGCGGCACCTCGTCGCTGCGCACGAGGACCCGCCGGGCGGCCGCGCTCGCGTGCAGGCACCACTCCAGCAACCGGGAGATCGCCTCCCCGCGATGCTCGGGCGCGTCCTGCGCGACGAGGTCGCGGGCGTAGTCGCGGAGCAGATCGTGCAGGCGGTACCGGTCGCCCGCCACCGCGCTCACGAGATTCTCGTCCGCGAGGTGGTCCAGCACCCGCTGCGCGACGGCGTGCGCGACCCCGGCCAGCGCGGCGACCGACCACGCGGTGAAGTCGTCGCCGGGATGCAGACCCAGCAGCCGGAAGACGCGCTGCGACTCCGGGCTCAGCGCGAGGTAGGACAGGTCGAAGGCGGCGCGCACGCGCCGGGTGCCCGCCGCGAGCTCGCTCGTGCGGTCCTCGGCCGCCCGCAGCCGGGAGGCGAGGTCGCCGATGCTCCACGTGGGCCTGGCCTGCAGGCGATGGGCCATCAGCGCGACCGCGAGCGGCAGCCGTCCGCACAGGTCGATCACCTTGTGCGCCGCGGCCTCCTCGCCCGCGACCCGGCGTTCGCCGATCACTCTGGCGAGCAGGGACCGGCCGTCGGCGGGCGTGAGCACGTCGAGCGGGAGCAGCTGCGCGCCGTCGAGTGCGAGCGCGCGGCGGCTGGTGACCAGCACCAGGTGCGTCGGACCCGCGGGCA
The DNA here is from genome assembly GCF_016595675.1 of Prauserella cavernicola. Classification (GTDB taxonomy): domain Bacteria; phylum Actinomycetota; class Actinomycetes; order Mycobacteriales; family Pseudonocardiaceae; genus Prauserella_A; species Prauserella_A cavernicola. The sequence goes on from NZ_JAENJH010000001.1 coordinate 791,995, forward strand.
GCAGTGGCAGGACCTGGTCCTCGCTGGCCGCGTTGTCGAGCAGCACCAGCACCTTCTTGTCGTGCAGCCGGTCCCGGTACAGCGCCGCGCGGGCGTCGGTCTCGGCCGGGATCTGGTCTCCGGACACGCCGAGCAGGTGCAGGAACGAGGCCAGTACCGTGGCGGGGTCCGCGGCGGGCTGGTCGGCGTGGCCGTTGAGGTCGACGTAGAGCTGCTGGTCGCCGTACTTGCCCTCGGACAGCAGCCGGTGCGCCAGCCGCACGGCCAGGCGGGTCTTGCCGACCCCCGCCATGCCGACGATGCTCGTGATCGCGGTCGCGGTGCCCGCCTCACCCGCACCCGTGAGGTTGCCGTGCAACGTCCGCAGCTCGGCCGCGCGGCCGGTGAACTCGGCGATGTCGCGGGGCAGTTGCCGGTGCGCGCGGGTCACGGTGCCGACCGGCGCCGGGCGGTCCACCTCCTGACGCAGCACCCGCTGGTGCGCCTCGGCCAGCTCCGCGCCGGGAACCACACCGAGCTCGTCGGCGAGGTGCCTGCGCAGCTCCGAGAACACCGAGAGTGCCGCGGCCTGCTGCCCGCTGCCGGCCAGCGCGATCATCAGCGCGGCGTGTGCGGCCTCGTGCAACGGGTCGGACTCCACGACCTCGCGCAGGGCCGCGACCGCGTCGCCGTGCCTGCCCGCCTCCGCCGAGACCTTGGCATAGTCGAGCACCACCGAGTTGCGTTCCGCGCCCAGCGCCACCGCGGCGGGATGCACGTGCAGCACGGGCAGATCGCCGAGCGGGTCGCCATCCCACAGCTCCGCGGCCTGCCCGAGCGCGGCGCACGCCCCGGCGAGGTCTCCCCGCTGCCACGCGAGCTTTCCCTCCTCAGCCAGCTGCCGGAACCTCAGCACGTCGAGCTGCTGGTGCGTCACCGTCAGCTGGTAACCGAGCTGGGTCGCGGTCAGCACGCGGCCTGCCTGGGCGTCACCCTGACGCGACGCCAGCCGCCTGCGCAGGCGCGACACGTTGGTCTGCAACAACTCCACGGCGGTGGGCGGCGGTTTGCCCTCCCAGACCACCTCCATCAGCTCGTCCCTGCTCACCGGCGCGTTCGGCGAGAGCGCGAGCATGCCGAGCAGCAACCGCTGACGCACCGAGCCGAGGTCGACGTCGCGGTCGTCCACCCGTACCGAGAGCGGCCCCAGCACGCGCAACCACAGGTCGTAGCCAGGGGTCTCGCTCTGCTGGACGAGCAGCTCCAGATCCGCCGTCTCCTCATGGGTCAGTCCGAGAGCGAGAGCGAGTCTGCGCAGCGTCGCCAGCCGGGGTCTGGCGACGCGGCCCTGTTCGAGGTCCCGCAGCCAGGCGACGCTCATGCCGGCGAGATCCGCGGCCTGCTGCTGGGTCAGTCCAGAGCGCGCGCGGAAGTCACGGATCGATTGGTCCAGCCTCCGGCCCTGACGGCCAGACGTGGCGTTCATTCCGCTCACCGTGCCGCACGATGAGATCGGCTACGTAGCACCGAGGTCATGTCGGGGGCCCATCCGTCCTGATTCGCGGACCATGTCTTTGCCCAGCCTCGGATGCCGGAAACGCGAAGTTGGTTCCCTTCTCCTCGGCCGCAATCCCCCACGCACACCCACCGCACCGTCCCGGGAACACGCGGACCCAGCCACGAGCAGTCCTCCTCCTTCCCGGGACACGGCGGGTGATTTGTCCGACCCTACCGGCAGCGCGAACACGGCGCGCCCAGGGTCACGGATGGTCTCCAGGCGGTCGTCGGTGACCGAGCAGCGGACCGACTCGGTGGCGCGACGCCGGGCCCTCCGCGGCGCCGCGACCGAAGTAGACGATGGGTGCGGGACTAGGACGCTCTGGCGTAGCTGCCCCGGCAGACACACGCGGACTCGCGGGAGTCGATGCCCCCGGAGTCCTCGTCGAACACGGTCTCCAGAATCCAGCCGGTCCCGCCACAATCGCGGCAGGGGTTCTCCTCGCTGCTCATCACGGCCTCCGTTGCACGTTAGGCGAACTGGAGCACAGCATCGCCGCAGGCGCTGACAGACCACGGACAGTGCGCCTGCCCGGCCGGAACCGGCGAACCGCCTGTTCACGCATGTGCGGGAGAACTCGTACGGTGCCGCTACGACTCGACTACGGACAGGCATCGCTCGCCTACGGAGCCGGAGCGAGCGGCTGCTGCCAGCCCAGGCGCGCGAGGAGCCTGCTCGTGGCGGCGTCCGGCTCGCCGCCCATCGAGGCGAGCGCCGCGCGCAGGTCCTCGACCGTCCGGCCGACGCGCTCGGGCTGGTGCTCGGACTGGAAGAGCAGCAGGGTGCGCCACAGTCCCTCCATGCGCGGCAGCAGCACAAGCCCCCGCCGCAGCGCCCACTCCACTCCGGCGACGTCGCCGCCCGCCATCGCGAGCTCAGCGGCCCGGCGTACACAGTGGACGCTTCGGGCCCTGAGGTCCTCCATCGCGCCGTCGAGAGCGAGCCGTACCGGCGCGGTGAACCCGGCGGTGTCGAACAGTTCTCCTCGCACGAGCCCGAGCGCGTTGGTGAGCCTGGCTCGTTCGGTGCTGGGCTCACTGCCACCCGCCAGGTCCAGGAACAGCTGCCAGTCGACCCGCACCCGGGGCGACAACCTCCAGCCGCCACCGGAGTCCCGCAACCGTGGCGCGCCCGACTCCTCGGCGCCGAGCCAATTGTGCAGGTGGCGCACGACATCGGCGGCCGAGTGGCCTGCGACCTCGGCCAGCAGCGAGGCGGACAGGCCTCCCGGCAGAATCGCCGCGGCCGCCACGAGCTGCGCGAGAAACGGCCGCCGGTCGGGCGGCACGGCGCCGGGGGCCTGGACCTCCAGCGGACCGAGCACCCGCACCTCGGCCTTGGCGGGCGCACGCAGCACCACGGTGCGCTGGAACCCCGTGCCGCCCTCGCCCTCGGCGAACCAGACGGGCTCCCCTGGTGAGGGAGCGCCGGGGTCGAACGTCGCGGGCACCACCGCGCTGCCCTGCGCGAGCAGCAGTTCGCCCCGCAGTGTCGCCAGCACGCCGGCGATCGACTCGAACCGCAGACCGAGCGGGCCCAGTTGCGCCTGCCCGTCGGGGCCGACACCCACGACCCACCGTGCCGCGTAGGCCTTGCCCGTGCACAACACCACCACGGCTCCGCGCGCGTCCTCGGCGAGGTGGGCGAGCCGGTCGAGATCGGGAGCCGACGGCGGCCTGGCCACGATCACCACCAACACGCCCTGGGGCTGGCGCAGGAAAGCCTCCGCGATCGTCACCGCCTCCGCGGCCGAGACGGCCCTGCGGACCCTGCCGGGGGCAGGGAGCACGACGTCGACGCCGAATCCGGCGAGCAGCACCGTCACCTCCCGGGACCACGGGTTGGTGACCAGCTCGAACGCGATCGCCTCGAGCAACCGCACCGCCTGCGTCTCGTCCCCGTCCACGGTGACGAGCCCACGCGCCTGCCTCAAATCGACGAGCACGTCGCACTCCTGGACGCGCCCGAGCGTCACCACGGCGGGGAAGCCCGCGGGCAGGCGACGGTCGGAGCCGAGATCCGCAATGGACAGTGACCACGCCTGCCCCGGCGGCCCGGAGGGGTCCGGCCGCCAGCGGCCCGGCGGCCGTCCACCGGAACCGCCGAGCCGCAACGCCACGTGGTCGCGGCCGACGAACAGCGCATGCACCGCCGGCGGCTCGCCCCGGGCCAGTTCGCCCAGCGCGGCCGCGGTGAGCGCCGAGGCGCGGACGTCGCGCATCACCCACGCTCCCGCCAGCAGCTCGGGCCGAGGGAGCGGCCGTCTCCACCGGCGCCACAGTGGCGGCCCGGCGGCGATCGCGAGCCCGAGCAGCGCGCCGCCCACGGCGAGGCAGGCGAACAGCAGTGGCGCGGTCACCGCGCGCCGTCCGGTTCCAGGCCGGTGAAGAGATCCAGCAGCACGTCGCCGGGCAGGATGAGCTCGGTTCGTGCGCCCGGGTCGAAGCACAGGGCGTGGTCGGGCCCCGGCCAGCGGGCCAGCAACAGCACGAACGGCACCTCGACGTGGTGCCGCCGCGGACCACTGGTCGCCTCCAGTCCCGCGCGCGAGCTGAACACCGGCACCAGCGGCGAGTCCCGCGGACCGACGGTGAGCCACGGGAGCTCGCGGGCGAGCTCGGCACCGGAGACCTCCCGCTCGGTGGGGACGAACACGGTGGAGTCGAGCAACAGCGCCAGGAACGCGTCGGTGTCCTGCCGGTCCGCGGCGTCCCACAGCGCGGACTGCAGCGCGCCCGCGGGCGAATCCGTACCCGCCCCCTGCTCCGCGCCGAGCTCGTCGAGACAGCTCTGCCGCAACAGACTCACGATGTTCTCCGTCATGGAGTCGGCGAGGGCCTCCACCGGCACGATCTCGTCCTGGCCCTCGCGCAGCTGGGTCACGGAATCCACCGGCAGGGACACCGAGATCGGCGAGCCGGGGTTGACCGCGAGGTGACGGGCCGGGTCCTCCCATCGTGCGCGCAACGACGGCAGATCTGTGTCGTTGTGCCCCCGCGCCAGCCCGCCCAGGCTCCACGCCAACGTCTCCGCAGAGGTATAGACCATAACGTGTTCCCGGGACAGCGGAATCCGCCTCGTCAGGCTCTCCCAGTCGGCGGTGTCGGGCGCCGGCAGGACCGGCAGCAGCAACGGGCTGCGCAGCAGCAGATTCGCGTACTCCGCTCCGTCACCGGTTTCGAGCGCGGCGACCATCGCCCGCTCGGCGTCGTTCGCCGGCTCCCACGACATGTCCACCGGGCCATCACCGTCCTCTGTCACCAATACAAACCCGGTGACGCAAGGGCAGGGTATGGTCGGCGACGATGCCAAGGACCTTGCTCGTCGCACCGGGTCAACGCGGTGCGCACTCCTCGATCACCGAGGCGCTCGAGGCCGCCGACGACGGTGCGGTCATCTCGGTGAGCGCCGGCGAGTACGAAGAGACCCTGCCGGTGCGGGGCCGGGACGTCACGATCGCCGCCCGCGAGAACGGCACCGTCACGATCACGCCGATGCCGCGCGACGAGCCCGTGGTCTCCGCCGTCGGCGCCAGGGTGACGCTGTCCGGACTCGTCCTGCGTTCGGGAGACCGCCCGGCCGTCGAGGTCCGCGGCGGCACCGCCCGCGTCACCGACTGCGAGGCGTCGGCGGGCCACGCGGCCGCGATCAGCGTCACGGCCGGTGCCGACGTGGAGATCACGGGCACGCGGGTCACCGGAGGGCAGGTCGGGCTCGTCGTCGAGGAGTCCGACGCGGTCATCGATCGGTGCGAGGTGCGAGACATCGCCGACGACGCCGTGATCCTGCGCCTCGGCGCGCAGGCCACCGTGCGCCATTCCACAGTGGCAGGCTGCGGGTTCCGCGGCATCTACCTGTACCAGGCAGGCGGCTCGCGAGTGGAGCGCTGCGACATCTCGCACACGGGCGACGCGGGCATCGCCGTCGCCGACCAGACCTTCCCCGTGATCGACGAGTGCTGGGTACACGACACCCAGGGCCCCGGCATCACCGTGGGCCGAGGGTGCGGCGGAACGGTGCGCAACTGCCGCGTGGAGAACACCGCGGCGCCGGGCATCCACGTCGACGCCGACGCCAGAACCGAGATCACGCAGGACTCCGAGGGTCCCTCCACGCCGCAGGTCGGCGCCGCGAAGGCGACGGCGGGCAGGCAGGACGCCGAACAGGTGGAGAAACTGCTGGCCGAGCTCGACGGCATGATCGGGCTCGCCGGGGTGAAGCGCGAGGTGCGCGCACTCATCGACGAGCTGCAGGTCAACGAGTGGCGGCGCAGCGAGGGCCTCAGCGTCGGCGCGGTGAGCAACCACCTGGTGTTCGCGGGCGCACCCGGCACCGGCAAGACCACGGTGGCCCGGACCTACGGCAAGCTGCTCAAGGCACTGGGCGTGCTGCCGAACGGCAACTTCCGGGAGGTCTCGCGGCGCGACCTGGTGGGCCAGTACATCGGGCACACGGCGGAGAAGGCCGCGTCGGTGTTCGACGAGGCGCGCGGCGGCGTGCTGTTCATCGACGAGGCCTACACGCTCTCGCGTTCGGGTGGCAGCGGCGCCGACTTCGGCCAGGAGGCCATCGACACGCTCGTGAAGCTCATGGAGGACCACCGCGACGAGGTGGCCGTGATCGTCGCGGGCTACACCGGCGAGATGCTGGAGTTCCTCGACGCCAACCCGGGTCTGGCATCGAGGTTCGCCAAGAACATCGAGTTCGAGAACTACAGCCCCGAGCAGCTGGTGAAGATCAGCGGCCGCATCGCGGGCGGCGACGACTACCGGCTCACCGGCGATCTCGACGCGGCACTGCTCGAATGGTTCGCCCACGTGGAGCGCGACGACAACTTCGGCAACGCGCGCGAGGCGCGCAAGCTCCTGGAGCGGATGCGTAAATCGCAGTCGACGCGCCTGCGGGGCCTCGGCCGCAGGCCGAGCAGGAACGACCTGCTCACGCTGACCCTGGACGACCTGCTGGACGCGATCCGCCAGGACGACTGAGCACAAGGCGTCACCTCGTCGCTCCGTACGCCAGTTCGGCGAGTTCCCGGTGCACCAGCACCCACTGGCCGTGCACCCAGGCCGACGGGTGGAACACGTGGTCGTCGAGCAACCCCAGCATGGTCCGCTCGTCGGGGTGGCCGGCGAGCGCGGAGCGGAACCGGAGCTCGGCCTCGGCCGCGTCGGCGCCGGGAACCTTGGCGTCGCGCATGGATCCGGGCTGGAACGGGTAGAGGTCGACGCCACTCCTGGTGCGATGCAATCCGTGGGCGCGGAGGAATTCCGCCACCACGGGCGACGCCAGCCGCAGCCGCGTGAGCGCACGCTCGTCCACGGTGACCTTGTCCTGGACAGTCCGCGGGTGACGGTCCGGGTCGGGATTGCCGCCGGGCACCGTCTCGGGGCGCGGACTCGTACTCCCCGCCCGGGTGCCGACCAGGGTGCCGAGCTGGTCGTCCCAGTGCTCGCTCAGGACGTCCGACAGCTCGAGGCCCCGCGCCGACACCCGTTCCCCGGTGAGCCGCAGCGCCCGGCGCAGCAGGACCGACTCGTCGCCCGGCGCCTGAACGGCGTAGTGGTGCAGTGCCAGTAACTGGCTCCTGGCGCGCGGATCCGTCAGCTGCCGGAAGGTCGCGGCGAACTCGTCGGGCAGAGCGCCGGAATCGCCGCGCACTCCGGCGGTCCAGAACGACAATGCGTTCTGGACTGTGTCGAACCGAGTCCGCTCGTCGAGGAAGGGCAGGTACTGCTCCGAGGGTGGCCGTGCGTTCACCGCGCTCACCGGGTAGGGCCCCACGCTGTTGTCGTCGTCGAGCACGATCGGACGCCCCTGACCGTCGACAATGGCGGCCACGACCTCGGGGGGACCGTCCTCTGTTTCACGGAGCAAGGTCCAGAGGTCCCCCTGAGGGGAGCGCAGCCTGCCGCCTTCGACGTACAGCGGCCTGAACCCGGCGCCGTCAGCACGCGCCACGATGGCCCTCGCGCCGGCTCCCGCGCGAGCCAGGATGCCGCTGAGTTGGTGCGTCAGGGACCTGCTCCGCCACGCCCAGCTCGACCTCGAACCGGTTCGGACGTCGTCGGCGGAGAACACGGTCTGGAACCGCACGCCGCGGACGTCGGCCATCCGGCCGAAGACCCCGGCCTCCACGCCGATCGGGCGGTCGCGGTCTCCTCTGGCGAAGCCGTCCGTAACCGGTTCCAGGCTGGTGCGCGAGTCCAGGATGCCCGGGCCTGCCAGGAAGAGCTCGGGTTCGTAGACGTAGGTCCGCTCCTGCTCGCTCAGGGGAGCGAGCCCGCCCGGTTCACCCACCGGTGCGCCGACGGTCACCTCCACCCCGTCGGCACCGGTCACACCGGAATCCCAGTGCGCGTCGAACACCGGGCCGGAGTTCAGCCGCGCCCACGTCACCGGGACGCGTCCGGCCAGGTCCTCGCGATCGCGGAACCCGAGCTCGCTGATTCGATCGTCGAGGTCCGCGAACCAGGGCCAGATGGCGTCCAGGTCGTCGGTCCCTCCCGCGAGATAGCGATGATGGGGCGTCGTCGAGAGCCGGGTGAACAACGTCCGCGCCGACTCGGCGTCAAGCCCCCGCGGCCACTGCCGGAGCAACCACGTCTCCATTTCCACGCCGTCCCGGGCCGCAGCGGTTTCGACGCCGTACAGGACATGCTTCAGTGCGTACGGATCGCCTCGCGCGGCCTCGACCATCGCCCGGAACCACGACCGCGCGGCTGGCTCGCCCAGCCCGCGGGCGAACGCGAGGATCGGCTCCGCGTCCTTCGCCGCTCTCGACACCGGAACGTCGCGGCTCCACTGGTCGGCGAGCTCCTGCTTCAGAGTGCTGCCGCGTGCCTCGGCCCTGGCTTCGGTGAGCCGCAGGGCCCGGTCCAGCAGCCTCCCGGCCGGGAGGCCCTCGGCGGCCGCCGCCCGCGCGGCGTGCTCGGCCAGTTCCACCAACCGGCTTCGCGCGCTCACCTCGGTCAGGCCCGCGAAGAGGTCGGTGAACTCCGCGGGCACGCCCACCGGGATTGCCAGCGTGCCCGCGACCAACGCGCCGGCGAGATCAGGGTGGGCCCCGATGGCGCGATAGGGCTCCGAGGGCGGCCGGGCGTTCACGGGGCTGACGAACGCGTCCCGGTTGACCAACGGGTTGCCATCAGCGTCCACGGCCAGCACCACGAGCTGCCACGGATGCGTGGCGGGGCTCGGAAACACGGGTTTGCCCTGTCGGTCGGTCGAGGTCGCCGTGATCCGCCCACCCTCGTTGAACCAGGCGACGAACTCGTACGGTGGAGTCACTCCCCGCCGGAGCGCGACGTCCGCGGCCTCGGGCCTCGTCCCGTCGGGCAGCCTGGCCACGAGTGCCTTCGCGCCAGGGCCGGCGACCTTCAGCACGCGGGACAGCCACGCCCGGTCGTCGCGCAGGCCGAGGTCCTCCAGGCTCGTCCGGCCCCGGCCGTGCCCGACGGGTGGTCCGTGCTGGATGAGCGTCTGGAACCGGGCCCCGGTGACGTCCGCGACGCGGCCGAAGACCCCGACCTCCCTGCGGTAGGGGCGGTCCAGCTCTCCGGCGTGGAAGCCGTCTTCCGTGGGGAGCAGACCGTACGCGGGCCGGTGATCGCGGCCCGGCGCTCCGGCGAGGAACCGTTCGACCGGATACTCGCCATAGGCGCCCCGCACGGCTCGCACCCCTCCGGGCTCGAGCGGCGGAACTCCCACGTTGACGTCGACTCCGTCTGCTCCGGCGACGCCGATGGCGAGCCCACTTTCCCCTGGCAGCAGGTAGGCGGCGCTGTTGCGCAGGACCCACAGTTGCGGATTCGCGGTGTCGAGCGCCTGCCGCTGGTCATCGGGCAGCGTCGCGAGATCAGCACTCGCCCTGTCCTGGAGCCGTTGGTCGAGCCGCGCCACGTCCTGCTCGGTCGCTCCCGGGGCCGGCTCGTGGTGGTCGACCGTCCGAATAGGACCAGGTGAGGTCGCAGCGTCCGCGGCGGCACCGCTCCAGTCGCGCGCCTGGCGGGCCAGCACCGTCTCCGTGGACGTCGCGGTCCAGGTCGCGGTGGATCCGATGCCGGTGATGGCGTCGGCCAGCCTGACCGGGTCGCCGTCCACCGCCGCCGCCAGCGCGCGCAGCTGCAACCGGGCGTCGCGGTCGCGCAGGCCGAGGTACAGGGTCGCGGACTCGGACACCCGCAGTGCGGCTTCGGTCGAGGACGGCGGACGCAGCACGTCCGCGAGGTCGGCGTCCGGGTGCTCGTCCCGCTGGATACCGCGCAACCTCTCCCACCAGCGAACCCGCTCATCGAGCGGCAGCGCCTCCAGCACCGCCGGCGTCGGCGGGCGGGCGCTCAGCGCTCCGCGGGGCGCTCCTGGCACGGGCACCGGCCGGGCCGCGGCGTCGGCCACCAGTACCTCGACGGTGCTCACGCCCGCGGAGCGCTCGTCATCCGGCAGGCGGTCGCTCTCGGTGCGCGCCACCGGATCGACGAAGACGACACCGCGTCGTCCGTGGTAGGCGCCGAGCACGTACGGCTCCTGCCCGTCCCCGCGCAGCGCGATCACGGCGGACGCACGCGCCCCCGCACCGGTCAGCACGGCGCGGATCGTGTCGGTGGAGGACTCGAGCAGAGCGGCTCCCTCGCCAGGCCGCAGCGACTGCCACCGGCTCCCGAACCGGTCCTCGAGTGTGCCGAACCGGTCGGCATTCAGCGTGACTGCCTGACTCGCGACGCCGTCGGTGTCGGACTCGCCGAGGATCGGCGGGGCGGCCAATGCCGGGTGCCCGTTCATCGTCCGCAGCAGCGCCAAGGTCGCGGGAAGCGGCAATCCCCCCGACGACCGCAGGGAGTCCGGCCACGACAGCGTCACCAGATCGAACGCGTCGTGCGCTGACAGTTCCGGCTCCTGCCCCGGTGCCAGCTCGCGCTGACGGGCGACCCGCTCGGCGAGGATCTCCCCCGCCAGTCGCTCGACCTCGCTGGGTTTGACCGCCCGATCGAGTGTCCCGAGCAACGCCAGTTCCCTGACCAGACCGCCGGCGAGCGGAGCGTTCGCGACGACCGCGTCGACCCCGCGCCGGGACTCGGCCCCCAGGTTCGCCACCAGCGGGGCGGCGTCCGCGCGCAGCCGATCCGCCGTGTCCGGAGTGGACGCACCGGCGAGCTGGTGCGCGATCAGCTCCAGCTGCGCCAGCCGGCCCGCGACCGCGCGGATGTCGCGAGGCGTGCGCGACCACCACCCGCCCGCGCGTGCCCCGGCCTCGGCGACGCCGTGCGCCAGCGCCCGGCCCAGCAGGCGCGGTTCGATTCCATTCGCGACCTGGACCGTGACTTCCGGGTGTCCCCGCTTGCGCTCGACGGACCCGGTCGAGAAAGCACCATCCGGCAGCTCGCTCTCGTGCACGAAGATCACCACGATCTCCTGGAAACCGACGCGGCCGACCCGGCCGGGGCGAGGAACTCGGTAGGCGTGGTCCACGAGACGTGCGGGGTGATGACCTTCCCAGGCCGACCGTACGAAACGATCGGGAGCGGCACCTCCGGTCGCCTCCGGGTCGAGTGGCACCACCAACCCGAGTTCGCCGACGGCGCGGATCACGTCGTCCTCACCGATCCGGTGGCTGCCGAAACCGCTCTCCCAGGCGGAGTTCTCCGGCGCCGGGCCCTGCTCCGCGGGAACGGCCACGACACCGTCGGCGGCGGGCCGCCCTCCCCAGTCGCCGCCGGTCGCGTTCGGGGCGGCCTGGTCGCGGATCATCGCCGTCAGCGACGGCCGGGCTCCGGCGTCGTCGACGCCTCGCCTGCCCGTGGCGTCACGATCACGGGGATCCGGGCGCACGTCGGCGTCTTTCGGCGCCGAAGGTCCGGGCGGAATCGGAGGCGGGGTCAACGGCGGGACCGGCGGTTCGGGGACCGAGTAGGACCACGGCGTCGTGTCCGGGGTGCGGTCCACCCCGAGCGCGTCGGTGAGCGCGGTGACATCTCGGTCGATCTCCGTGGCGATCTCGGCGAGCGTGCGGGAGTAGAAGAGCGCGACCTGATCGCGCAGCGGCGACAGCGGAGCGCCGTCCCAGTTGATCAGGAACCGCAACAGCTCACCGGTGAGGAACTCGCCGCGGTTGTGCCAGGCCTGGGCGGTCACTCCGGTCGCGGCGGCGCCGACCGAGACGGCGAGCTGGGTGGAGACACCCGCCACGTCGAACGGCGTGCCGTCACCGGTACGCAGCCCCGCCTGCGTGGTGCGGCGGACCATGCCCGTCGCCGCGCCGGGGCCCAGCTCGGCCAGCGCGAGCGTCCCGCGGCCCGGCACGCCGGTCGGCCCCTCGTGGTAGACGCTCACGAGCTTGCGCAGCTGGTCGGTGATCCCGGTGTAGCCCTCGGCCGCGTCGGTGGGGCTCAGCAGGATGAGCGCGTGGGTGTCGCCACCGTTGGGCAGCAACATCGACGGCATCCCCGGGATCCAGGGCAGCACCCGCACCACCATCTCCTGCCGGTGCTTCGCCTGCGCCTTCGAGCCGAGTTCGTAGGGCCCGGGACGGCCGACCTTGTCGATGAACAGGCGCAGCTCGCCGCGGCCGAGGACCCCGGCCTCCGCCAGGTGCGGGACCGCGCGGGCCAGCTCGCCGGACGCGGCGTGCTCGAGGAAGCCATCCACCAGGGAACGCGGAGACGCCTCCGTCGACTCGCTGCGCTGGAGGTACCAGTCCTGCCGCTGCGCGGGCAGCACTCCGGGAGCGCGCTCGGCCAGCCGGGCGGCTCCGCTGATCGCGCCGTGCAGTTCGCGCATCGCGAGCTGCACGGTGTCGTCCATCACCGCGGGCACCGCCGTGTCGTCGCCGATCGCCCTGAGGGCGTTCTGCGCCGTCTTCTCGGCCCCCGACCGCACCGTGATCGCCCTCGCTCCCCCGTCGAGCACCGACTGGACCACCCCGACACCGTCGCGGATGGCGTCGGCGGGTTCACCCGCCGCTGAGGACACCGCCGCGTTGGGCCCGCCGCTGCTCGCGCCCACGAGACCGGTGTTCAGCGCGAGCTGTGAGAGCGAGCGCGACCACAGCACGGCCTCGCGGTCGAGTGCGTCGGCGACCTTCCGGTCCACCTCGTCGATCAGCACGCCCGCGCTGGAGTAGCGCGGCGACTGCAGGGACACCGTTCGCCGGGGGTGGGAGAACTCCGCGTGCACGACACGCGGCGCGAAGTCCTGCCGCATCGAGGGCGAGGCCCCCACGACGATCCGCAGTTGCAGCGTTCGCAGCCGCTCCGGACGTCGGCCGGGCCGCGTCATGGTCACCTCCACGACGCGTGCGTCGCCCTCGGGGTCGCCCTCGCGGACTGCGGTCACGAGCGGATGGGCGGCGGCCGTGGTCCGCACGCGTTCGGCGACCCGCGCGGTCAGCCCGAACCGGTCGGTCGGTACCGGCGCGTCGCGTTCGGGATTCGCGGCAGCGGGCGGCTCGGGCGCGTGCGCCGTGATCTCCTTGCGGAGCCGGGTGATGATCTCGGTGGCCGAGGACAACGTGCCCAGTGCCGTGTGGGCCAGCCCGTTGAGGGTCAGCGCGCCGTCCGGTTTGTCGTAGCCGAGCTTGGCCCTGCGGGCGTCGGTCCACAACCAGCCCTTCAGCCTCGCCGCGCGCGCGGCGGCCTGGGCCGCGGCCGCCACCGCTGCGCGCTTGCCCGCGCTGCCGAGGAGCAGCTGCGAGACCGTGTCCAGCTGCCCCATGGCCTTGCCGAACGCCAGCACGATCACGGCCTCGAACGGCAGTGTCAGGTAGTTCTGCTTCAGGTACTTCCAAATGCTCGGCATGTTCCACAACGTCGAGCCCTTGTGCAGCACGCTGAGCAGTTCCTGCGACAGTGACTGCCACAGCAGCTCGTCGCTCGCGCCGGCCAGGCCCTCGGAGTAGACGATCTCGTAGGACAGCTCGGACGTGCGCCAGTCGCCGTCGACGAGCCGCTGGGTGGAGAAGTCCCGTGGGTGAGCGACGAACGCGATGTCCACGTGCTCACCGGTGCCCAGTTGCACCCGCAGCCGCTCCGCGTCGGAATCCCAGCGCACCGACCGCAGTCCGGTGATCAGCTCCCTGAAGGATCCTTCGGCGAGCAACGCGGTCGGGATCGCCCTGCCGCCCTCGCCGCGCAACGCGTTCGCCAGGTCCGTCGCCGCGTCGCCGACCCTGGCCTCGAGCCGGGCGCGCGCCCGCGGTGTTGCCACGGCGTCGCGCGACGGGGGCGCCGGCTCCGGCAGCGCCACACCGTAGCGCGCCGCGAGCGGGGTCAGCGCCGCCACGGCCGACCGCAGCTCGCCGGCCAGCCTGCTCAGCCCCGGCCCGCCGAGGCCGCCCCGCCAGGCCGCCATCAGCCTGCGCATCTCGTCGCCGGCGAGGATGCGCTTGCCCGCGAGGACGAAGTCCAGGAAGACCTTGCTGACCGTGCCGTAGCCGTAGCCGATCAGCGCCGCGTACAGACCGAGGGGATCGCCGCCGAACCCCAGGCTCGTGCCCAGGTGATAGCCGGCCGAGTTGCCCACGATGTGACCGGCCCCGGTATAGCCGCCCAGGCGGAGGAATGCACCGAACTCGTTGAGCTGCGAGATGTGCTCGGTGATCTCCGCGGTCAGCAGTTCCTGGAGCGCGGCGTCCAGATCGGACAGTGACGCGTCGCGATCGACCAGTACGACCATGCGCCCGCCCTCGACCACGGCGTCGTCCCGCCGGGCCGGACCGAGCACCTGGCCCTCCGGCAGGTCGGCCACCTCGAGCTGCAGGGTGAACCCGGGGCGCAGCAGGGCCGAGCGCCCGCTGCCCGACCACCAAGTGACCAGGAACGAGTTCTCGTCGCGCGGTTTGTCCGGCACGGCGTAGTCCTCGATGGCGTGGTCGCGGGCCGAGACTCGCAGCTCCGTGGTCGGCGTGATGACCACACGGTGGATGTTGTCGCCGGACGTACCCTGTTCGAGCGGGTCCGCGTAGTGGTTGTGCTCGAGCACCACTGCCATGCGCGAGACCTTGTGCTTGAACAGCCAGCGCGCCCTGGCGAGTCCCGGCGCGGGGTGCTCCTCCACTTTCCGGAGCCGGTCGACGAGTGCCAGCCCGTGCTCGGTCAGCCGCCCGTCGAGGCCGCGCCGCCGCACCGCCTCCGGCAGCCATCGCCTGCGCCGCTCGCTGCCGTGCACCGCCTCGTTCAGGCCCGCACCGTTGTCCCGGCCCGCGTCGTCGCCGTTGATCACGCGCCGCAACAGCTCCTCGACGTCGCGCAGTTCGGCGAGATCGCCGTCGGGGAGTGCGAACTCGTCCGCGCGCGAACCGGTGTGCCCCTGGTCGCGGAGCGCGGTGACCAGTTCCTCGTGCCGGGCGAGCAGTGTGAGCATGCGGTCGAGCAGCGCCACGTCGCCGTCGCTGAGCCGCATCCGCCGTGGCGGTCGCGGGTGGCCGGTGAACGCGCTGGGGCGATCGCCCGCCGAGACGGGCCCTGCGGCGCGCTCCGGGTACGCCAGTTCCAGGTACCGCTGGAGCACGCGGTCGGTGAGCGCCCTGCTCCGCTGCAGGTCCTGGGCTGTCCTGACCAGCTCGACCTCCAGCCGGGCGGCCAGGTGCAGGCCGTCCGCACTGTCCTCATCGGACACCCGGTGGCGGTAGCGCAGCGTACGGGCGAGGTCGGAGAGCACCGGCGTGTACTGGCGGTAGCTCTCGGCGAGCCGCCGCTCGGCTGAGGCCAGGCCAGCTCCGCCCTCCGGCTGAGCATGGCGGTCGGCGAGTTCGGCGAGCTCGTGGGCCAGTGTGTCGGCGCGCTCGGCGAGCAGTTCCAGATCAGGGACCGCGTCGCCGGTCCACAGCAGCGATTCGGTGAGCGCGGCCAGCTCGTCGCCCGCGCGTTCGTCTGCCGCGGTCAGCTCGGTGACCCGGACCGCCGCCGCGAGCTGCGGGGCCTGCTCACCGGGTGTCGTGGGCTCCGCGGCAGGCGCCGCGGCGAGCATGTCCGCGACGCGACCGGGCAGCTCGGCCAGCGCGGCCCGCAGCGGAACTCCGAGCACCGGCACCAGCGCGGCGCCGATGTCCGGCACCGGAGGTAGTAGTACCGTCGCGGCGCCGTCGAGCGTGGCGCCGTCGGCGCTCACGCGCAGGCCGGGCAGCACGAGCGCCGCCTCGGTGGCCGCCGGGTCCGCCCGCACCTCCACCTCCAGTTCGAGCCCGTCCGGCCAGCGCAGCAGCCAGCGCTTCTCGCCGGTGAGCTCGGCCGTCACCTCGGAGCGGTCGAGGAAGGCGCCGACCGTCTCGGCCAGCCCCTCGGGAACCGTGGCGCCGTCGCGCACAGGCAGGCTCGGCAGCGGCACCCGCTCGCCGGGCACAACGAGACTGGGTGGTGCGCTCGCGCCAAGCGGTTCGGGCGGAGCGGCCGGGGGTTGCGGCGGGTCCGTCCGCTGTTCGGGAACCGGACCGGGGCCGTCGTCAGGGGGCAGCACGGGCATGTGCTGCGTGCTCGTGCGCAGCAGGGTCGCCGCGCCGTGGTGCACCAGCGGCGCGTGCTCGCGCGCGTAACCACCGGCGTCGACCTCGGTGACCGCGAGTCCGAAGTGCGCGGCCAGCAGAGCGGTGAGCCCGCCCTCGAACTCACTGTCCACAGCGGAGGAACCGGCGCGCAGGGCGTCGAGTGCCGCGCTTTGGTCGCCGTGGGTCACCAGCTCCGGCACGGCAGACCACAGCGGCCTGCTGTCCACCGGCAGGTCCAGTTCCGACTCCAGCGCGGCGACCAGTCCGGCACGCAGGTCCGCGGGCGTCTCCACGCCGTGCGACTCGGCGAGCAGGGCCCGGTCGGTGGCGGGCAACGCGCGATAGAGCGCCCGGAACGTGGCGTCCGCACCGAGCGCGGTCCACTCGGTGCGCGCCACGCTGCGGTCGAGGTACCGCAGCTGCGCGGGCGTGAGCGCGTTGGGGTCGCCGACCACGCGCGCGAAGTCCTCGGCGGCGAGGTCACCGCTGAACCGCGAGCCCGGCAGCTGGGTCGCGACCCACGCGCCGTAGGCGACGCCCCAGCGGTCCACCGCGGCCGCGATCCGGTTCGCTCCCGGCCCGAGCAGATCGGGCCCGTGGTAGGCCTGTCCCACCGGCTTGTCGTAGTAATAGCGCTCGGCGACGAGCCGCACGGTCTCGTCGAACCCGGACCGGGCGACGGCGGGAACGGTCCCCGGAGGGTCCAGTGCCTCCAGCGGCGGGATCCGGGCAGGACGGGTGGCGACCGCGCCCGCGAGCCAGCCGTCCTCGACGATCGCGCGCCGCTGGTCCGCGCCGAAGATTCCGTGCCGCAGAGCCAGCTCGCCGGCGAGGCCGCGCAGCAACAGGGCGTCGCGGGTGTCCACCGGGGCGGTGATCCCGGCCTGGCGAAGCACGTCGCCGAACGCGGCCAGTTCGACCTCGGTCCGGCCGAACCCGAAGAGTCCGGCCAGCGCGGGGGCGGTTCTCGGCACCGGTCCGGCCGCAGCGGCGGACAGGGCGGATCGCAGGACCGCACCGAACTCCTGGCCGGCCGCCATCGCCTGCCGGTGCAACGCTCGCAGGTCCACCTCGTGCGCCACGGCGCGGGCGAGGTCGGCCGCGGTGAACTCCGCAGCGCGCAACGCCTCGTGCAGATCCGGCTGTTCGCTCTCCCATGCCGCGTCGGCGTCCGGGCGGACCCGCGGTGCGGCCGTCGTGTCCTCTCCCGGGGTGAGGACACCGGGTTCGGCGCCGTCGGGGGTCACCCAGTACCGGTGCACGGTTCCGTCCAGCGTGGTGACGTCCAGCCTGAGCTCGGCGTCGAGCTCCGTGGCCAGGGCGTGGGCGGCGCGCACGGGCTCCGGTAGCGCCGGGGGAACCCGCGGGGCGGGGCCGCCGACGACGAGCGCTCGCGCACGCCCGGCGTCGGCGAGCATGTCCTGTCCGGCCTCCGCTGCCTCGGCCCACTCCCGGTGGGCCCGCGCCAGCCGTGCCGGATCGCTCTTTTCGCGCGCGTCCAGCAACGCCTGGCCACGCTCGCGCACGAGTAGCGCCGCCGCCGTGGCCCTGTCCATGGCCGCCGCGGCGGCCACCACGGCGCCATCGGGGTCGGCGCGCCGGATCTCGGCTGCCACCTGCTCGACCCACGTGGCCGCCGTGCCGTGCGCCGCGACCTCGGCGGCGGTCTCGTCGAGAGAGAGCCGCACCAGCGAACCGGGTGGCAACCCTCCCGGCACCGCCCTGCGCGCGGCCAGTGCCGGGTCGTCGTGCCGGAGCAGCTCACCCAGGTCGAGGCGGGGTGCGTTTCGTTCCCGCGCCTCCAGTAGCACCCGCACGTCGTCGTCGCCGTAGCCGGTGAGCCCCAGCGCGGTCTCGACGTCCCACGGCACGCGGCGCGCGTCCCTCGCGGAAAGCTCCCTCGGTGAGGGGGCGGCGGGCCCGGGTTCGAGCGCACTCGCGTACGGCGCCAGCTCGGAGGGAACCGTGCTCAGCGCGGTCTCCGTGGGCACGTACACCTCGGCGCTGCCGCGGCGGGTACGCACACTGCCGTCCACGGTCTCACCGTCGGTGTCGAGCAGTTCCACCCTGACGGTGTGCGGCACCCGGAAGACCGCGGTCCGTCCACTGTAGCCGGTGACGCGCACTCCCTCGTCGCCGTCCCGCAGGCGACCGGACGCGTGGTCGGTGTGACCGAGGAACTCGGCTCCGGCCGGATCCTGGTCGAGCCGGAGCACTAGCCGAACCTGCTCACCGCGGTGCGGCCAGGGCCGCGGCCGTTCCAGCGCCAGGATCAAGCCATCCGTGGCCAGCCGGGCGTAGGCGGACTCCAGACTCGCCTGGCTCAGGAGCGTGTCGACCCGGTTCAGGGTGTCGAACTGCCGCGCGCGGAAGCGGCGGCTGCGGCTGAGCGGGCCGTGGTCTGCGGGGTCTCCGTCGGGGACGTGGCTCGCGGCCGGGACGACACCGCGCCCGGCGAGCACGCTCAACACGAGCTCCCGCAGCGGACCGGCACCGTCGGCCCGCGCGGTGGAGCCGACGGGACGTGCGGTGTGCAGCGACCTGGCGACGACGGGAGTGTCGCTGCCGGCGGCGGTGACGAGATGGTCGGCGGGATACGACGGCGCGCGTACCGCCGGGTCGGCGACAGGGGCGCCGCGCACCAGTCCGCCCTCGCCCACCGCGTCGGCGGCGACGGGCAGCCCGTAGTGGTACGCGTCGGACTGGGCCATGCGCGTGACGAGCGACCCGCCCACCTCGACGCTGTTCAGTTCCACCCCACCCTCGGTGAACAGGGTCAGCTGGTGCACCACACCCGGTTCGTCCCCGCCCCACCGGTGCACCTGCGTCGGGCCCTGCCGTGCCTCGACCGACACCGATCCGTCTGCACCGAAGTCCACGCGGTCCGTCCGGACCCCGCTGTCCGGCGCGCCCAGCGGCTCGACCCGGTCGCGGCGCACGGTCGCCGTGTGCCGCACGACGAACCGGTCGCCGTCGTCGGTGCGACCGGAGAACACGTGGCCAGCCTCGCCCGCGACCGCGCGGTGCAGGACCTCCTCGATCCGCCCCGCGTACTCGGTGACCTGCCTGCCGCCCGCGCCGTCGAGCGAGTACCCGGATTCGGCGAGCAGCGTCCACAGTGCGTCCGCGAAATCCTCGCGCCCGCCCAGGTCGAGCACCCGCAGATGGGGCAGGGCGTACGCGGGCGCGGCCTCGTCCTCGGGCAGGCGCACGCTCGGAACGCCGGTCCCGGCCGGGACCTCGCGGATGGCGAGCAGCAACGTGGCACCGGTTCCGAGCGAGGCTCCCGAGAAGATCACCGGCGCCGCGAAGTCCCCGGTCCCGGAGTCGCGTTCGGACACCTCGATCGCGACCGTCACCTCGGCGGGCTCGCCGGGCCGCCCCGCCTCCACCGCGATCCCGGCGGTGCCGAGCAGGCGGCCTGGTTCCGCCCGCAGTGGGGCCGCCGCGTCCGGCTCCGCGTCGAGGCGCACCGGCAACGGCTCACCGAGCCTCAGCCGTACCCGGAAGTCCCGGGGGCGTGCTCCGCCGAGTGACCACACGTCACCGTCGGCCGAGGCCACCTGGGCGAACCGCCCGGCCAGCCGTTCCCGCAGCCACGGCACGGTGATCGTGTCGTCGGCGGAGCGGCCGGCGAGGTGTGCCGCGAGCTCTGGCACGAACGGCACCTGCTCCATCGGCGTGGCGGTGACCAGTGCGAGCCGCTCCCCCGGATCCACCGTGGTCGGCGCGGCAGCCGGTTCCACAGTGGACTCTTCGAGCTCGGCGGCGCCGTCGCTGGGCACGGCGGGCAGGGCCACGACCGGATCCAGGTCGGGGTCGCGCGCCTGGAACGCCCTCCCGAGCCAGTCGGGGTGCGCCTCGACGAGCACGCGCCGGGAGCCCGCCGTGTAGCGCCCGTGCAGGTACGCGTCCCCGGCGAGCGCGCGCAACCGCTCGAGCCCGCCCCGGTCGAGCGCGGCCGGGATCCCCGCGCCCGCGAGCAGTTCGGTGAAGCGGGTGAGCGCACCGGAGTCGAAGCCGAAGAGTCGCGCGACGGCGTTCAGGTCCACGTCGGGCTTCTCGGCACCATCGATGTCCGGTGCGCGTTCGGCGGCGAGATCCGCTCCGGCGGGCAGGGCCAGCACGAACCGCTCGCCGCGCTCGGCCGCGAGTTCGGCGGCGAGCCGGAAGCCGGAACCGAAGCGCTGGTGCAGCACGCGCAGGTCGACCTCTGCCGCGACCAGCGCGTACAGGTCGACCCCGGCCAGGTCCCGCAGTGCCCGCTGGAACGAACGGTCGGCGTCGGCGACGGACGCGACCTCGGCGGGTTCGCCTTTCGCGGTGAGCCTGTGCAGTGCGTCGGGCAGCGCGCCGGCCGACACCGACCGCACCGCCATGCCCGTGAGCAGCATCCGGTGTCCGGGATCCTCGGGAAGAGGCGGCAGCACGACCTCCACCACGTCGTCCACCACCCTGGCGAACACCCCGCCGGTCCCGGAACCGATCCGGAACCGGACCGGACCGGCGACGCCACCGCCGAAGTCGAACCGCCAGCCGTCGCCGACCCGCTCGGTGTCGACCGGCTGGCGGGCGAGCACGTCCTCCAGCGTGGCGTCCAGCGCCTCCGCGTCCGTTGTGGTGGGTCCGTCGTAGTGCACGAACGGACCGTCCAGGCGTGCGGGGGCCGGTTCGGGCCGCACCGGCCCGGTGCCTCGGTCAGGGAAGACGGTGGCCACGTCGACCAGCTGCCCATCGGAGGCGGAACCGGGCGGCAAGGGCCCGGCGCCTCGGTCAGGGAACACGGTCGCCACGTCCACCAACGGTCCACCGCCATCGGCTGTCCCGGCGTCCGAGGGCGAGCCGTCCTCGGACACCGGCGGCGCCACGGCGGCGCCCGGCCCCCGCAGTTCCAGAGGTGGCCGCGGAACACGCCCCGCGAGCCGGTCCGGGCGTCCGGGAGACAGATCCACCGGCGGCGACTCGTCAGCCTTCCACTCCATCGGTGGCCGCGGAATACGCCTCGCGAGCCGGTCCGGATACGCCGGACCGAGATCCACCGGCGACGACTCCGGCTGTTCGGGCTCCCGTGGTGGCAGCGCGGGTGTGTCCGACTCCGGCAGGGTCGGCGCGTCGCCGGTGCCCCGGAACGAGTCTGCGAACGGGACGCCGTCCGGTCCGATCCAGCGGCGCCTCGGCGTACCGCTGTCGACACTGTCGACGACGCCGGCGACGCGCAGTTCGGCGAGCACCCCGCGCGCGATGTCCACCGGGTCGAAGCGCAGGTGCCCGATCCACCGCCCAGGGCCGGGCACGAGGTCGTGGGCCGCGCCGGTGCGCTCGTTGATCAGTTCCTGGGCTCGCACCGCCGTCTCGTGCACCGCCTCGGCGCGCGCCCGCCAGGGTGCCCAGTCCGCCGTCGCGTCGCCGAGACGGCGCCTCGCGTCCGTGGGATCGCCCAGTGCCGCCTGCCGCGCGGCCGCCAACTCGTCCCTGGCGTCGCCGAGCTCCAGCATCGAGGCGCGCAGCTCGCTGAGCCGCGCCCTGGCGTGCTCGAGCTCCGGCGGCCTCGCGCTCCGAGGCGTTACGGCACGCAGCGCCGACAGTGCCTCGTCGGTCTCCAGCAACAGGCGGCCCACCGCGGACATTTCCGCCTGCTGCGCGTCGTCGGTGAACACGACCAGCGGATGCTTGCCGACCTGCTCCCGCACCAGTCGCGCGACGGTCACGTACGGACGATCGGGAGAATAGCCGGGATCCGCGACGGCCTGCCGGAGCAGGTCGGCAACGGCGAACCGCGGCGCGCGGCGCAGCGTCCGGCGCAACGCCTTCGGCACGGCTTCGCCCCCGCGAGGGTCGGCGAGCACCGCCTGCTCCTCGGGCGTCCTGGGCGAGCGCACCCGCTGATCAAGGACCTGGGGGACGACCTCCGCCCGGGTCTTGAAGTAGACATCCCCAGTGACGACCGCCGTGCGGGTCTCCAGCGGGCGCACTGTCGGCTGCCACGACACGGTGAGCGCGTGCTCGGCCCGCGCCGACCACATGGCTGTTTTCGCACCGATGAGCATGTGGTGGTCGACGCGGCGGCCGCCGGTCTGGGTGTTGGACTGCCCACCCGAGAAGCTCAACTTGCCGGTCGCCGAGGGGTCGAGCGCCCCGCCGAGCCCTGCCGCACCGGTTCCGAGGCCGATCGGATCCTCTGCGGACGGACCGATCAGGCCCGCCGCGGTGGCGCTCGCGCTCATGCCCCGCCGGGTGTTCTGGATGGACCGGGTCTGTTCGCCGATGCCACCCAGCGACTCTGCTCCCTCGGCGCCCTCCCAGCGTTCGACCCTGACATCGAACAGGCGCGTGCTCAGCGACACGGTCACGGTGCCGCCGGGCACGGCGTCGAGAACCACGGGAACAGCGCCGTCGGCGCCGTTCATCGACGCGAAGTAGGCCTGGAGCACCATGGGCCCCAGCGCGTCGCTGATCCTCGCCCGGTGCCGCCAGACCCGGTGACCGAGCATGTCGGTCTGCCCGAGCATGCGCAGCGCCTCGTCGACGAGGCGCTCCCGCTCCACGAAGATCGCTCTGACGTCGCCCGGCGTGAGCGCCCCCTCCCGCAGTCTGCGGAAGTCGAGCGGGCGCGGCTCGGCCGGAGTCGCGTCGCTCACCGCCCTGGCCGGGTACTCCAGGACGAGGTCCGCGCCGAGAACACTCTCGAACGCATCATCGGGCTCCCGGCCCCACAGCCACCTCGCGGCAGTGGAGATGACGCTGGTCGCCGACCCGGCGGGTCCGCTGATCCCGACACCGTAGGCGGGTTCGACCCGGACCGAGGCAGTGAGGTCGAGCCGGGCACGGATCCGGTTGTGACCCGACCAGTCGAACTCACCGGAGAGGTGGGTCCGCTGCTGTGCCGTCGTCGCATCGTCCTGGTGGGAGCGGCTGGCGATCGCGCCCCCGGAAAGGTCCGCACCGACCGCGTCGAGCGGACCGGTCTCGTCCGTGAACTGCCCGGGCAGGTCGAAGCCGATGTCGCGCGAACGGGTCGCCGTGACACTGCTCATGAGGTGCTTGTGCCCCTCGATACCGATGCCGTCCTGCTTACCGATCACCTCGGGAGTTCCGAGCCGGGCGCTCAGCCGCACCACCAGGTTCTCGGTCCAGAGCTTGCCCCGCACGGGCAGTACGAGTTCGAGCCCACCGGAGAGCATCGAGTCGATGGTGGCCGTGCGGCCGAGGCTCACGACGTAGGACTCGAGCACGTCGACCAGGCCGGGCTGCCGGTCCAGCAGCCCCGGCTTCGCCTGGTCAACGAGTCCGCGCAGCCACGCCAGCGCATCGGCGTCGGGCGCGAACCGGACTCCGGCGTTGGCACCGAGCCCCTTCTCTCCGGGTCTGGTCAGCTGCGGTGGCGGCGCTGCGTCGCGGATCTCCTCGGGTGCCTCGGGATACCGGGTCGTCAGGCGGGCCAGCTCCTGCCGGTATTCGAAACCCGCCACGACCGGATCCAGCGTGGCGGCCGTGGCGGCGCCGGGCACCAGGCGGGGATCCGCCTCCGGATACGTCCCCAGGATCGCATCGAGCACCGGCCACAGGTTCCGCGCCGCCACGAGGTCCCGTTCGTCGGTGACCAGCCGAAGTGCGGCCTTCGCCAGAACAGCACGGTCGAGGTCCCGGTCCCCGCTGCTCCAGGCACCGAGGGCGTCGGCAACCTCGGCCGCGGGCATCGGGAGCATGCCGCGGCCGTAGAGCTCCAACGCGTCGACCACCGGCAACGCGTATACCGCCGTCAACGGCACCTCGACGGCGTGTCCGGAGTCGACGGTCACGACGCCCTCGGTCGTGAACACGTGCACGTCGTCCACCGGCCCGTCCCGGTCGCTCTGCGAGGTGACGCCGAGCGAGCTGGCGAACGAAGAGCCCCGCCCCAGTACGCCCGCCTCCTGGGTGCCGGGGTTGCCTCCGAGTTTCTCCGCGGTGGAGGCGAGACTCACGCCGATGCCCGCGGTCGTACCGCGGCCCGACCCAGCGCCTGTCTCCGACAGAAGTGCGGTGACAGTGAGCACGTCGGGTGCCTTGCCGACCCAGGTCGGCGGGCCCGGTTCACCGCGCAGGACGATCCGCCCCGAGTTACGCAGGAACGGCGCGGACGTGCCGTAGCCGGAACCGAAGACCCTGGGCAGGTGGGACAGCAGGTCCGCGTACCCACCGAACTGCTGCAGCACGGGTTCGCTGACCGGAGGCGAGATCTGGGGCGTATCGGTCGGCGAGCCGAGCAGGTTCCACGATTCCGCCTGCCCGCGCCGCGACAGGCCCTCGCCGACCACCGTGCGGATGGCGTCCTGCACAGCGCCCGCGTCGGAGACGTGCAGCGGGACCGCGCGTTCCAGGACCTCCGTGCTCGTCGGCGTACCCGACGGGACCGGATCGCCGGTGGTCAGCCCGTGGCTCAGGAGCGCTTCGACCCGCGTCTCGCCCGCCTGCCGACGGAACAGCTCCTTGTCGCCGTCCCGCACGACGACCTCGAAGGACACCGGCACACTGAACCGCGCACCGGTGCCCCGGTCGTTCCACAGCGTGTACCAGCCCGCGCCGTGGCGCGCGCTCAGGCTCGGTTGCACCGTGCCGTCGCCCGCGGCGGACGGTGCGACGTCGACGGTGTTGAACGCCGTACCCCCGCCGCTGAGCTCGCCGCGCCCAGCGGCGGTGTACGAGCTGGACCCTGTCGTCACCTCGGAGCCGAACATCAGGTTGACGAGATGGTGCTGGTCGCTCGCGCCCCGGTACACCGCGGCTCCGGTGTCC
This sequence comes from Prauserella cavernicola, assembly GCF_016595675.1. Taxonomy (GTDB): domain Bacteria; phylum Actinomycetota; class Actinomycetes; order Mycobacteriales; family Pseudonocardiaceae; genus Prauserella_A; species Prauserella_A cavernicola. The sequence continues at coordinate 816,783 of NZ_JAENJH010000001.1, forward strand.
ACAGTGGCCTCGACCGAGAGGGTGACGCCGCGCCAGCCTCTCGCCGAGAGCTTGTCGCGCTTCCACAGGGTGAACGACTTGCCGGTCTGGGCCGCCTCGTTGAGCCACACGGCGATGCTCGCGTCCGACAGCTGGTCCTCGAGCCACAGCCGCGATTCGTGCCGGGAGTCGATGGCACCGCGATGAGCCCGCGACACCAGCGCTCCGCGATCGCCGGAGCCACCGCGGTTGTCGAAGATGCCGCGGTTGTCGAAGATGCCGCGGTTGTCCAGCACCACCGTGCCGTTGCTGGGATCCAGCCTGGTGACATAGCCGTTCTCGACCGCCCAGTCCAGCACGGTCGCCCTGAGGTCCGACCCGTCGAGGGACTCCGGCAGCACGTGCGCCGGTCCGATCCCGACCCCGAGGAAGGGCGGGAACCGGGCGGCATCGCCGTTGTGCCCGCTCGGGACGGGCAGGGCACGCACCCGCTCGACGACGATCGGTCCCCCGGGGGTATCCCTGTGCTCGGTGAGCCTCGCACCGTCGGTGCCGGTGAGGAAGGCATCCTCCGGAACGGGCAGCCCCCAGTGCGCGGCGGACTCCTCGGCAACGCGCAGTTGGAGCTCACCCGAGAACGATCGCGGAAGAGCCCTGGCCGGCTCCTCGACCGGCCGGACGGTGACCGACGAGCGATACGGCAGCCGGTACACCAGGGTGTTGCCGGTGTAGCGATGGTCCCGCAGCAGCAACGTGTCCCGATCGACGCCGAGCGCTATCGTCCGGGTGCGGCTGACGAGGCCGGACACCGTGGTCGTGATCAAATCGGTCAGCTTCAGCCCGCCGAGCAGTGCGACCGAAGCATGGTCGGAGAACGTCTTCGCCCCGCTGTAGCCGGAATTGACCCTGTTGTCGGTGCTCAGGTACGGCTCGCGCATCGGCGCGCTCTGCAGCGTCGCGTCCTCCGTAGCGAGCTCGATGTCGACGTGCACGACGTGGGTCAGCCTCGCTCCCACCCGGATCGGGATCTCCACCGTCCCGCCTTCGGCGGCCGCTGTGCGCAGCCGGGACTGCAGGTTGTGCAGCTCGGTCCGGACGCTGTCGTGGACGGTGCTGCCTGGCCGGAGTTCGGGCTCGCTCAGCACCAGCTCGGACATCACCGCATCGGCGATGTCGTCGAGTCCGCTCATGCCGTACACGTGCCCGCCCGGTACCCGCGGGTCCCGGCGGTCCGGCGGGCTGGTCGCCACCCGGCCGGGCGGCGGACGGAGGAACCCGTCGCCCGACCACACTGTCAGTTCGGCGGTTCTCCCCGGCCCCACCGGCTCCCACGCGCCACCGGGGTCCCGCATGGACAACTCCCACCGCACGGGCACCCCGACGAGTGTGGCGCTCTCGTGCCGCAGGTGGTTGAAGTCGATGGAACCGCCGGCCGCGGTGCCTGCCCGGCCGCCGGCCGCCCAAGTGGTCGACTTTCCGACCTGGACGGTCAAGCCCGCCGAGACAGGAGCCAGCTGCCTGCTCACCGGGTCGGTGAGCTCGTCCACGTTCGCCTTGCCCTGCTGCTGATGAGCGAACTGCCTGGTCCGGGTGGCACCGTCGGCGCGCGTCGGAAGCTGCTTGTGAGCGAGTTCGGCGGCAACGAGGTCGGTCGGCACGATCCGCGGCGGGCCAATGGGTACCGGCCGGAACCGGAACTCCGTACCGCCGAACACGAGGATCACACCGTCCGGCGAGACCAGCCGGTCGAACCTGCCTCGAAGCACCTGGTCCAGGGATTCGGCGGTGACCTTCTCGGTGACGCCCCGCGCGGTCAGCTCCGCGACCAGCCCGGCCACGCCCGGCAACGGGCCCTGCGGCAGTCCGGTCTGCAACAACAGCTCCGGTGGGCGACCGGCCACCTCCTCGGCCGTGGGAGCGGAGGACTTCGCGCTGTCGTCAGGGACACGCTCACCGCCGGGCGTGCCCTGGGGTTCGTGCCCGGTGTGAAACTCCATCCCCGCGTGCGCAAGGGGGCCTGGCCTGGGCAGGACGTCGCCGGGCTGGAGCCGGTCGCGGCGGTGCCGCTGCAACGCGATGTCGGTCTCGACATCGGTCCGGGAAGGCAGGCGAACCGACCCGGATCCCCGCGGCGTGTTCACCACGGACTCGCCAGCGCCGTGACGCGCCAGCAAGGTCCCGGTCGTCTCGAGCCGAAGCGAGAACGTCTGCCTGCCGAGGCCGACGTGCCGCCAGCGCGTCGTCAGGCCCGGATCGCCGTCCGCCCAGCCGTCGTGGATCAGCCCGACCGAGCCGTACCCGCGGCGCGCCAGCAGGTCCAGCACCGCCTGCGCGTCGCGCGCGTAGGTCGCGTGGTCCGGCAGCCCGATGGCATAACCGTCGCCCTCCGGGAGCACGATCGCGTCACCCGCCGCCTCCCGGACCGTGTCCGCGAGGTGCCGCGCGTGCGCGTCGCCGTCGCTGCCGCGGCCGTCGGCGGCGGGCAGGTGCGGCGGCGCCCCGCCGAGGTCGAACGTCTTGCGCACGAAACCCTCGTACCGGGGAGCACGGGTGACGTAGCCGCCTTCTCCAGAGCGGCCCGGCGCGTGGACGGGACTCTGCGCGACGTCCTGCACCGTGGCCTGAACGTACTGATAGGACAGCGTGCCGTCCTGCCATGCCTGGTGCAGCCGGATCGCCAGTGCCGCCTCCGTGCCGCCGCGACTCAGCATCGCCACGAGCACGGACTGGACGTAGCGCGGATGGCCCTGCTCGTAACGGTTCGGGTCGGTGCCCAGCCCGTCGCGCGAGCCCAGGCTCGCGGCGGGGCCTTTCACCTCGACGACGCGGTAGCCGACCGCGTTGCCGTCGGCGTCGCGTTGCTCGTAGACGAGGTCGAACCGGCCCGCCCCCGCCAGCGGGATGTCCACGGGCACCAGGGTGTGGGCCCGCGGCAGCTCCCGCTCGGCGAGGTGCATGGCGTGCGCTCCGGCGACGTTGCCGAGTTGCTCGCCGATGTCGCGGCGAACCCGGTTGAAGCCGCTGCGATCGTGCTCGTCCTGCCTGGCGGTCCCGAACGGGCGCAGCGCCGGCCGCGCCTTGCCCGACGACAGCGCGGCCGCGTCGGCCACGGCGTCCTGGATCCGCGGCCGGTTGGCGGCCAGCCAGTCGGCCTCGTCGATCCCGTACCGCGTTCCCTCCGCCTCGACGCCGCTGTCCGGAAACGAGTCGCGCCCGCCCCGGACGGGGTCCCCGAGATACTCGGCGGAGAGTGCCGGGATGTCGGTGTTCTTGACGCGGTACAGGCCGTCCGAACCGCGTTCGATCATGGGCACCTCGTGACCGAGGTACGTCGGGCGGCCGACCCGCCGTTGGATGACGTGCGGCGGATTCTGGTTCGGCCGCTTGTAGTAGCGCTGGTACAGATCCTCGGCGACCCGCCGGTCGGTGCCGTTCAACGCCGACAGCAGACTCTCATGCGCTTCGCTCTCCGGGATCTCCTGGTGTCCGTCCCCCTGGCTCCGCGCCGGTGACCCTCCGGTGTAGTACTCGACACCGGGGTTGCGGCCCAGTGGGCCCGATGTCCGGCGAACCGGCTCGCCATCCTCGCGGAAGGCCGCCTGCTCCTGTCGCCACCGCTGCCGTGCGATCTCGGTGTCCGCGTCGGCCTTGAGGACCTCGGCTCCCTCGGGCAGGCGCACCTGCCGGGCGAGCTCCGGTTCCGGCACCGCCGAGAGCAGGATCCGCCGGCGCTCTGGTCCACCACCTTCGGCCCCGTTGCGCGCGGTGCGCGACTCCGGGGTCTCCAGTCGCAGCGAGAAGCTTCGCTCTCCTGTCACTGGAGGCCGCCACGTGGTGGACAGTCCCGGATCGCCGTCCGCCCAGCCCGCGCGCAACGGCGCCTCGGCACGGTAGCCCCGTTCGACAAGCCCGTTCATCGCCGCCTTGGCGTCGGCGGCGAAGGTGGCACTGTCCGGCAGCCGCACCACGTAACCGTCGCCGTCGGGGAGCACGAGCGCATCGGGCACCGACTCGCGGACCGTGTCGACGAGGTGCCGCGCGCCCGGGTCATGGGCGAGGCGCACCGCACCGTCGGCCAGCTCACCTTTGCCTGCGACGGCTTCGTGCAGCGCGGTCAGTCCCGCCCGCAGCGCCTCGTCGGTGCCGGTGACCGGCACCTCGACGACGGCCAGTTCGCGCTGACGCTCGATCCCGTCGAGCACACGGGTGCGTGGCGGATGCACGCGGCCCGCGCCGGGAGCGAGAGCGTCCTGTACCGCGACGGCGACATCCACCGTCACAGTGGGAAAGCGCACCCGGACCGAGCCCTCGGCGGGTTCCACGCGCACGCCGTCCCGCTCGGGACCGAGCGTTTCCAGGACGTCCGCGACCCGCTCGGCCGCGCTCGCGGCATCACCCGGACCCGTATCCGAACCGGTGTGGACGTCGAGCGGAACGGGCGTGAGATCCGCGGAGCCGGGGACGCTCTCGCCCAGGTGCACGAGCACCTGGTCCAGCAGTGCGCCGGTAGCGTCGGGGAACGCGGAGATCACCACCTCGGCGGGCCGAGTCTGGCTCCATTCGCCGCCGTGGCTGGCGAAGTCGCCAGCGCGGACCACGGCCTCGCCGCGTTCCAGCCCGCCCTCGGTGGAGGTGTCGACCGTGAACTCCACCGTGGTGCGCACGCCGGGTCCGTAGTTGAGGGTCACGGTGCCGTCGTCCACGGTGACGAACCCGTACTCGGTCAGCCCGCTCAGCTGCGCCGCGAGCGCGCGGCGGGCGACCTTCTCGTTGCGCGGAACGAACTCGGTGCTGTCCTCGGTCTCCAGGCGGGTCCGCTCGCCCGTGCGGACCTCGTCCGGCGTCGCGCCGTCTCTGCTCGCGTCCGGGGTGCCCCTGGTCGCATCCGCCTGCCCGGCGTCCTCGATTACCCCGGGAGCCTCCTGCCCGGACGACACACCCTCCGCCTCGGCATCGGACACCGCGGCGTCCGCAGGGCTTGCCGCGGTCGCGTCCGGAGCACCCGGCTCCGGCGGGGTCGCCTCCCCGGGCGTGTCCCCGGGTGCCTCCCCGATCGCCTCCCGTGTTCCGCCATCCAGCGGAACACGGTCCACCGTGGTGTCCGGCGGCGCATCCGCCGCGGCGTGCGACGACGCGGGCTCTCTCGCCACCTCCGGTACCGAGTCCGGCTGCGGAACAGCCGCGGTCTCGCGGTCCGCGGTGGAACCGGCCGTCGTGCGCGGCGACGTGGGTCCCTCCACCGCCGGGCCGCCTTCGGCGACGGCGTCGGCCGCACCGGTGCGCTGCTCGCCGAGGACAGCGCCCTCCGGCTGCCGCGGTGCGCCGGGTTCCGCGGGACGGGACGCGGGTGCGGACAGCGTCGCCCTTCCCGCGCCGCCCGGCTTCGCCGCGGCTTCTGACCCTCCGGCGCTTCCGAGCGTCTGGCCGGCTGCCGTCGCGGGCGCCGCTGCGCGCGCTCCCGCGGCCGCCTCCACGGCCGCCGCCTGTGCCGCGACGTCGGTGCCACCGATGAACCCCACCGGAACCGAGGGCGGCCGCCACCCGAGGTAGCTGAACTCGCTCCAGTTGAGGCGCAGGGTGGACAACTCGCCGTGCGTCTCGATGACCCGTTCCCACGCGCCACCGATCGCGCCGCCCAGCGCGGCCTTCCCGATGTCCTCCACCGTCCACGGCGCGTTCACGTCACCGCGGCTGGACCGGACCGGAAGCTGGTAGTCAAGGGTGGGATCGAACGCCATCGTGAGCAGCCTGCCGCCGGAGTCTCCGAGCACACCGCCGATCGCGCCGGTCGCCATGTAGCCGCTGGTCCGGCTCGCCATGCCCATCGGAGCCGCGCTGAGCGCACCACCCACTCCCGCGGTCACCGTGGAGCCCAGCCGGTAGTCGTAGCCGTCGATGCCCCACATGCCCAGAGGCAGGCCGCTCTGGGCGACGACATCGGCGCCGGCCGCGATGGCACCGCTGAACGCCGCGTACCCGACCATGCGGCGGCCGAGCAGCCCAACCGGGTTCACACCGCTGCGCGCCGCCTGCGCCACGGCATCGTCCACAACGGACCGGGCGGCGGGCGAGAGCAATGCCGTGCCACGGGTGCCGCCCTTGGCCCCGGCGTTCATGGCGAACTGCCGGGCGAGCTCCCGGCGAACCGCGGCTCCGCGCAGCTCCCGCAGCACGCTGCGGTCGGCTCCGTCCCTGATCGCCTGCCTGCGCGCCACCTGCTGCGCGTTGTGCGCCCACAGGCGTGACGCGGGGCCGCTCAGCGCACGCTGTATCGCCCCGGCACCCGCCGGGGCCGGGGTCCGCCTCGCCGCCGCACCCGCCGCCGCGCCTGCCAGGTCGAGACCCGCCTGCTGCGCGGCGCGCTGCGCCACGGAGTTGCGACCGGCGGTCAGACCCGCCCGGCCCGCGGCGCCGAGTCCGGCGCGTAGCTGCGACAGCGCGACCTTGAAGCCCACCGCGCGCAGCGCGGCGAGCGCCGCCCTCATCGCGATCCTGATGCCGACACTGCTGGCGGTGATCGCGGGCCCGATGGCGAGCAGCGTGGCCCCGAAGGTCGGGATCGCCGCGGCGATCAGGACGATCACCTCGACCATCATGATGAACACGTTGGCCAGGAACATCCCCTTGGCGAGCACGACCTGCTGGTAGAACTCCTGAACTCCGCGCGACAGGTTCTGCTGGGTGTCGAGCAGGTCAAAGGTCGCCTTCGCGAACTCGGCCATCCGCAGGCCCAGCTCCATCGCGGCGCCGTCGCCCTGCCAGCTGAGCTGGATCCCGGAGGCCACGCCGTTCGCGTTCTCCATGACCGCGGCGGTGGCCTCGGCCTCGGCCGCCCATGCCTCGTAGAGCTGTTGGAGATTGTCCTCGTCGACCCTCGGGTACTCCCCCAGGATCACGTCGAACAGGGTCGAGGCGTTGACCGGAATCGGGAACCCGGCCCCGATCGTCGCTGATCCCGCGGCGGACATCGCCGCCAGAGCGCCCGCGTTCTCGGCGTACCAGTCGTTGAACTCCGCGATGTAACCGTCGACCTCGCGGAAGAAGTCCTGGACGGCCCAGACCGCGTCGTCGCTCCACGCCATCGGTTCCCCCTACCGATCCGAACACACGCTCAGAGAGTGCCGTGGTCGACGGCGTCGACGTTCTCGGTGTTGGTGTTCTCCTGTCCCTCGTAGAGGTCCATGGCGGTCTGGCAGTTCTGGCCGATCTCCACCAGGGAACCGCCGAGCTCCTTCTTGTTCTCGAAGACGGGAAAGGTCGACGGATAGTTCGACCGCATCGTGTCGCCGAACTTGTCGTCGCCGAACACCTCCAGTGCGGCGATCTCGGCCCAGTCGCCGGAATCCCGGAACTCGCCGCCGAGGTCGACGAGTTGCCCGCCCGCCGACCGGATCTCGTTGGGACTGGTGTTGATGCTGATGTAGCTACTCACGATCGACCTTCCGTTCGGCGACGATGTCGGCGTCACTGCGGAACGCCTGGTGGACCGGATCCGGCCTGCCCGGCTGGAACCGTTCCCTCAGTTCGGCGACCTCGGGCGGAAGCTGGTCGTACATCAGCTCTTGCGACTTCTCGACGACCTGGCTCACCGCCTGCGAGGCGGCGGTGAGGATGGCCGAGCGCAGGGCGTACGCGTCCGGTCTGCGGAACACCCGCGGGTCGATCTCGAGGTCCACCAGCTGCCCCCTCGGCCCCACGACCACCTTCACCGTGCGGTCCGCCGACCACGCCGTTCCGGACAGCTCCATCAGCCGCTGCTGGGTGTCCGGAATGGACGCCATCGCTTTACGCAGCTCGGCCATGATGCCTTCCATCGTGGATCTGCTCGGCATCTCCTCCATGACGACTCCTCCCCCGGTTGCCTCGCGTGGCTACCGTTCTCTTGTGTACGTAACACGCCGTGCGCAAGCCCTGTCCTGCGCTGCCCTCGCCCTCACGGCGGTGGCGGCCGTTCCCGCACCCGCGCTCGCACAGCAGTGCCTGCCCGAGGGCGGGCAGATCGCGCAGGTTCCGTGGGCGCAGGACCTGCTCGCGCCGGACCTCGCCTGGCAGGCGGGCACGGGCGCGGGCCAGCGCGTGGCCGTGATCTCCACTGGGGTGGGCGACTCGCCCTTCCTGGCGGGCACGGTCACCGGCAGCGTCGACCTCGCTCCCGCCGACTCGTCCACACAGCGAAGCGGCAGGGCCGACTGCCTCGGCACCGGAACCGGCGCGGCCGGCATCGTCGCGGGCGCCGAGCTGGCGGGCACCGGTTTTCGCGGAGTCGCGCCGGACGCGCGGATCCTGTCCGCCAAGGTCGTCGGCGACGCCTACCCTTCCGGCGCGCAACCCACCGGCGCGGTCGCGCCCGATCGGATCGCCGACGCCGTCGACTGGGCCGTGAGCCAGCAGGCGTCGGTGATCGCCGTGACCACGGTGTCCTATCACGACAGTGCCAGACTGCGCGCGTCCGTCGATCGCGCGATCGCCGCGGACGCGGTGGTCGTGGCGGCCGTCGGTGACGCGAGCCAGAACGATCCGCCAGCGACGGTCCCCTACCCCGCGGGCCACCCCGGGGTGCTCGGCGTCGGCGCGATCACGCGCACCACCGAGCTCGCGGGATTCTCCCGGCCCGGCGAGGTCGACCTGGTCGCCCCCGGTGACGACGTGGTCGCTCCGTATCCCGGCGGTGGACTCGGCACGGCCGCGGGCACCGCCTACGCCGCCGCCTACGTCGCCGGTTCCGCCGCGCTCGTCCGGTCGTACCGGTCGGATCTGTCCGCTCAGGACATCACGAACCGGCTGCTGGCCACGGCCACCCCGGCGGGAGAGGGCACCGGTAGCGCAGCCTTCGGGCACGGCATCGTCAACCCGCACCAGGCCGTGCTCGCGGGGACCGCCGCGGGGGTTCCCGAAGCGGTGCCACCCATGACGACCGAGGCCGTGACCGCCCAGGAGATCGCCAGGCAGCAGGACACCGAGCGCAGCTCGGCGCTGGCGTTCGGACTCGCCGCGGCCGGGATCGCACTCGCGGTACTGCTCGCCGCCGTGGTGGTGCTCGGTCCCCGAGGGCGACGTCGCCGCTGGCGCAGCGGACGAGCGCTGGAGCCCACTCCGGCGAGCGACCCGCAGGCCGCGCCGCTCGGCGGCCTGTTCGGCGACCGCGGCAAGTGAGCTACCGGCCCTTGCCCTGAAGCGGTACCTCGCAGGGCAAGGGCCGAGCTCGCGACCGGGGCCGCTCAGCCGAACAGGCCCGCGCACCGGTTGTCGATGCCCAGCATGTCCGCCCCGGCCTGCTGCGTCACACAGCCGCTCTGGCGTTCCTTGTCGGCGAACTCGTCGAGCTTGGTGTTGCACTGCGTCTGCGCCGTCGCGTACATCTCCGATGCCCCACCCTGCCAGTCCTCACCGCAGGTGTTCTTCATCTTGGTCCCCAGCTCGGCCACCGCGGCCTTGCACTGCGCCGCGGCCTGCATGAGCATCGCACCCGTCTCGTCGATGCTGCCGAACTCGTACCTGATCTGTTCTGCCATCGAATACGTTCCTTTGCCGTCGCTGATGATTCAGAGCCGCGAGAAGTTCATGCCGCCACCGCCGTCGAAGTTGATGCTGCGGGCCGCCGCGGCACCGTCGTCGTCGCCACGGGTGACCTCCTGCCGGGTCTGCGTGACGCCTTCCCTGAGCTGCTGCAGGACGGCGCGCAGATACGTGGCGGTCTCCTGGGCGGCGGCCTGCTGGGCGGAGAAGGCGTTGTAGCTGTTGCCCTTCCAGCCCGCGGACACCGCGGCCACCTGGCTCTGGACCCCGTTCATGATTCCCTGGATCCGTGAGTTCGTGTCGTCGATGTGGTTCTCCAGCGCGAGAACCTGCGCATCGGTCAAGTTGAGAGTCAACGCGGGTCACCCCAAAAGTCGTCCTGACTGTCCACGCCAAGCTTGCGCGCCGCCGCTGACAACCCGCCGACACGCGAATCCCTCCGGTCCGCCACGGAAAACGCAGGTCGCGCGACTACGGGAACGAGGTACGGGTGAACTACGGTTGGGCTGGCATCGCAGGCCGCAACGCCGCCTCGGGCGACAGTGTCGGCCCTTCGGGGATGCGCTGCACCAGCGCCGCGGGCAGATCCACCAGTGAGGCCGGGTCATAACCCAGCGCGGCCAGCACGTCCTCCGAGGGCACCGGGTAGCGAATGCCCACGTCGGTCACGAGATTGATCGCACCCGTCTCGGCACGGTCGGACGGCAGCGCCCGCACCAGGGCCGCTCCACCCGGCGGCACCAGCACAAGGTCGGCAAGCTTGGTGCCCGCGCCGGACTCCACCGTGGTCGGGATGCCCTCCGTCAGCCCGGCGGCGTCGCGGGGGATCGTCACGCGGGGTGCGGCGCGCGCGTCGGTGGTCTCGGCGCACAACGGAGTCGTCCCGTCCGAGGGCACTCCCACGAGCTCCGGCGGTGTGGCGGGTGGCGCCTGCTCGCCCGTGGCCGGGGCGAGCACGTCACTCGAGGGCAGGGAGTTCGCCACAGCGGTGGGGACTTCGCGTGGTTCCACCGCGTACTGCCCGAGCACGATGCGGGTCTGGAGCTCGGTGAGCGCGGCGATGCCGTCGCTCAGCACGAGATAGTGCTGCCGTCCCTCGCCCACCGGGTGGTACACGAGGTCGCCGACGGTGAGGTCGCTCGCGGCCTGCGACGGGGAACCCCTTCCTTCCACGGCGATCGGGCCGATGTCCTGCCCGGATGGCAGGCCGTTGAGCCAGGCACCACCGACCTCGATCACGGGCCGCCCCGCGCCGTACAGCGACCGCACGACGTCCTCCGGCCGCTCGCCCACGATCCGGTAGCGCTGGTTGTGCCAGACCAGGTGCGGGGTTCCGTCGTCGGAGTCCCGCACCAGCGCTGCCCGCTCGCCCAGCGGCGCCCCTTCGGGAGCCGACTCGCCGATGCGCAGGGCCGTGGTCGTGGCCGGAGCGCCCGAGGCGTCCCGCACCGGCACACTGCACAGCGTCCAGGGCGTGCCCGCCACCCGGTCGCCCGGTGGGAGCGAGTCGGGTGCGCCCGGGATGCCGACGGTCGGCGCCCTCGGGACTCCGGCGAGACTGCTGCCCGCGACGCGCTGCGGCTCCGCTCCCTGGCCGCCCAGCAGCCGGGCCGAGGCGTAGTTGAGCACCGGGCGCAGCGCGCCGTCGACGTAGACGTAGCGCGTTCCGGTCTCGCGCTCGATGATGACCGAGCCGTCCTCGCGCCAGCCGTCGCCGCCGACGCCGGTGAGAGCGCCGACCACGCCGAAGCCCGCGGCCACGAGCACGGAGATCATCACGCCCGCGAAAACCGCGCCGACGCCCCGGCGCAGCGGCGCCTGCTCGGGGTCGGTCTCCCGCACCATGATCGAGGAGACGACGCGCTGCACCATGAACTGGTACGAATGCAGTTGGTCCCGCCTGGACGGCATGTCAGCCGATCCCCGCCATGAGCCCCTGCACGTAGGTGAACAGGCCGGTGAGCAAACAGGTCAGCGGCACCAGCGCCAGGATCGCCACCACGTCGAGCACGTCCGCGATCCGGCCGAGGTAGGGCGAGGGGTTGCGGCGGCTGTAGGTCAGCCCCGCGAACGCGACGAGCCCGACGATCGCCACCAGCGCCACGAGCAGCAGCAGGCGGGCGGTGTTGGTCTGGGCCATGCCGACGAAGCTCGCCAGCACCAGCGCGGCCGACACGGAGCCCGCGACGAGCAAGGGCACCCGCTGACGTCCCACGGCGAACAACCGTGCGCGCAGCAGCAACGCCACCGCGACCGCACCGAGCAGGATCAGGCTCGTCGTGCCCGGCGACAGCGCGAGCACGACACAGCTGAGCACACCGGCGACGGCGAGGCCGGCGAGCAGGCCGGACAACATCTCGTCCGTGCGCACCGCGGCGGCGAACACCCCGGTCGAGGGCGGCACCGGCTCGTCGGCGAGCAGGTCGGCCGAGCTCTGCGGCAGTGCGGGCATCGGCAACCTGCCGAGCCGGATGGCGAGCATCGGAAACGCCGGCAGCAGCCCGATTCCCACGGTCAGCACCACGGCGGCGGAGCCGTCAGCGCCGAGCGGACCGGCCAGCAGCGCGCCGAGCACCCCCAGCAGCCCCGCGGTGACGGCCGCGGCGAACACCCTCGCCATCGCCGAGACGCCGAGGTAGCCCACCACGCCGAACACCACGACGGTGACGGCCGCCAGCAGCAACTGCGGCGACCCGAACTCCGCCGGCGTCGCGTGCGCGGGACCCGTGACCACCCAGCCGCCTGCCAGCGCGTAGAGCAGCCCGGATCCCGCGAGCACGGCACCCGCGCCCGCGTCGGGGATCGCGCGAGCGACGGCCGCGCCCGCCGCGGTCAGCACGAGTGCGACGCCCAGCAAAGCCAGTCCCGGCAGCAGCCAGGGTGGTTCGAACACGAGCAGGAACGCCGTGCCGACGGCCAGCACCACGGCGCACACGGCGAGCGTGCACCGCCGGGTCGCGTCGCCGCCCCAGCTGCGCCCGTGGCGGCGGGCGCCACTCGCGATGGTCTCGACGACGTCGTCGTACTCCGGCTCCGGCCACTCGGCGTGGCCCGGCACCAGGTGCATGACCTCGCCATCGCGGACCTCCTGAGCGCCCAGCGTCCGGCGCGAGTCCACCCGTGTGCCGTCGGGCCTGCGCAGCACCCAGCCGCCGTGCCGCTCGCCCGCGTCGGGGGCGTCCGCTCCGGCGTGCCGCAGGATGTAGGGCAGCAGGTCGGCGACCGCGACGTCCTCGGGCAGGGCGACGTCGATCGAGCGCTCCGGCGTCGCGATGGTCACGCGCGCGAGCGCCGTGCCGGAAGCAACTGTCATCGAAGGTCCGTTCGTGTGCAGCATGGCGTTGCTTGAATGGTAGGGACGAGAGGCAAGCGCGCCCGCGCGCTGCGCCCGGTCCGTCCACACCAGACGCACGAGGAGTCGATCTTGGGGACCGTGATCGTCAAGCGGCCGCTGCGCCGTCCGGCGCCCGAGCTGCCGTCCGGCGACGTGGTGCTGGAGCCGCCCCCGGAGAACCCCTCGCCATCGGGCAAGAGCTGGACCAGGATGCTCATGATCCTGCCGATGCTGGGCATGGCGGGCGGCATGGCCGTGATGATGGGAGCCAGCAGGGGCTTCGGCCCGATCATGTTCGTCGCGGGCGGGCTCATCGGCATCGGCCTGCTCGGCATGGTCGCGTTCCAGGTGCTCAACCAGGCCGGCCAGGGCGCCAGCAAACAGGACATGGTCGTGAGCCGCCGCCGCTACATGCGCAGGCTCAGCCAGCTGCGCGCGCAGGTGCGCGAGACGATCACCCGCCAGCGCGAGGCCATGCTCTACCGGCATCCCGACCCCGACCGGCTCTGGTCGACGGTGCGCAGCGCCCGCCTGTGGGAGCGACGGCCGGGCGACTGGGACTTCACCGTGGTCCGCATCGGGCTCGGCCAGCAGGAGCTGGCGACGCCGCTCGTGCCGCCGGAGACCAAGCCGATCGACGAGCTGGAGCCGCTGTGCGCGATGGCATTGCGCAAGTTCGTCACCACCTACTCCACCGTGGCGGACCTTCCGATCGCGGTGGCTCTGCGCGGGTTCTCGCAGATCTACGTCACCGGCGAGCGGGCGCGCACCCGCGGCTTCGCCAGAGCGCTCGTCGCGCAGCTCGGCGGATTCCACGCTCCCGGCGACGTGCTGCTGGCCTTCTGCGTGCACCCCGAACAGCGCGAGCGCTGGGAATGGGCCAAGTGGCTGCCGCACGCCCAGCATCCGACGAAACTGGACGCCGTGGGTCAGCTGCGGCTGGTGGCCTCCACGGTCATCGCGCTGGAGGCCATGCTCGACGACGTACTCGCCAGCCGGCCGCGCTTCGACGCGCGAGCGGCTCCCGTCGACGGCGCCGCGCACCTGGTCGTCGTGCTGGACGGCGGCGCGAAGGACGGCTCCGAGCACCTCATGGTGGAGGGCGGCACCGAGGGCGTCACGCTGCTCAACCTCACCGACGCCCCACCGCGGATCCTCGACGCCACCACGCTCGTGCTGGAGATCGCCGACGACGGCTCGCTCACCAGCCGCACGATGGACGGCTCCGGCAGCGTCGGGCGCGCCGACGCACTCGCCGAGCCCGACGCGCACGCGCTCACCAGGGCACTCGCGCCGCTACGGCTGTCGGCGCTGGCCGTCAGCGGGGAACAGCCGCTCGCCGGAACGCTCGAGCTGACCTCGCTGCTCGGCCTGGGCGACCCGTACGAGTTCGCGTTGTCGCGGGCGTGGGCGTCGCGGGCGAACCGCGACCGGCTGCGGGTGGCGATCGGCGTGCAGGCCGACGGCAGGCCGATGGAACTGGACCTCAAGGAATCGGCTCAGGACGGGATGGGACCGCACGGCCTCCTGGTCGGCGCCACCGGCTCCGGCAAGTCGGAGCTGCTGCGGACGCTGGTGCTCGGGCTGGCCGTCACCCATGATCCCGAGATCCTCAACCTGGTGCTCGTGGACTTCAAGGGCGGCGCCACCTTCACCAAACTCGACCGGCTTCCCCACACCAGCGCGGTGATCACCAACCTCGCCGACGAACTCCACCTCGTCGACCGCATGCTCGACGCCATCCAGGGCGAACTCCTGCGCCGCCAGGAACTCCTGCGCAAGGCGGGCAACTACGGCTCCCAGCGCGACTACGAGAAGGCCCGCGCCGCGGGAGCGCCGCTGGAGCCCTTGCCCGCGCTGCTGGTGATCGTGGACGAGTTCTCCGAACTGCTCACCGCCCGGCCCGACTTCATCGACATGTTCGTCCAGATCGGACGCGTCGGCCGATCCCTCGGCGTGCACCTGCTGCTCGCCTCCCAGCGGCTCGAGGAGGGCAAACTGCGCGGACTCGACTCGCACCTGTCCTACCGCATCGGCCTGCGCACCTTCTCCGCGATGGAGAGCCGTGCCGTGCTCGGCCTGCCTGACGCCTACCAGCTGCCGCGCTCGCCCGGCAACGGCTACCTCAAGACGGGCACTGACGAGCTAACCCGCTTCCGTGCGGCCTACGTCTCCGGCACGCACCGGCGCGACGGCGCGGAACGCACCGCCGACGCGGGCGGCACCAGGGCCGACCCGGTGCGGGACTTCTCCACCCGCTACGCCGTGCCCGTGACCGACGACCCCGCCGAGCAGACCGGGCAGACCAAACAGCCTCAGGACACCGACGACCCCGAGGACACCGCCGGCGCGGAGACGCTGCTCGACGTGCTGGTGGATCGCATGCGCGGCCAGGGCAAAGCGGCCCACCAGGTGTGGCTGCCGCCGCTGGCCGAACCGCCGACACTCGACCAGCTGCTGGTGCCGCTCGTGCATCACCCGGAGCGCGGGCTCACCACCGAGGCCACCGGCGAGCACGGTGCGCTGCGGGCGGTCGCCGGGATCATCGACATGCCGTTCGAGCAGAAGCGCGAGACCTACCGGCTGGACCTTCAGGGAGCGGGCGGCAACGTGGTCGTGGTCGGCGGACCGCGCAGCGGCAAGACCACGGTCGTGCGCACCATCGTCAGCAGTCTCGCGCTCACCCACACCCCCGCCGAGGTCCAGTTCTTCTGCCTCGACTTCGGCGGCGGCGGGCTCACCGCGATGCGCGAGCTCGCCCACGTCGGCGGCACCGCCACCCGCCGCGAGGTGGACCAGGTGCGGCGCAGCGTCGCCGAGGCGCACAATCTGCTGCTGGAGCGGGAGCAGCGCTTCGCCGAGCACGCCATCGACGGCATGGCCACTTATCGCAGGCTGCTGCGGTCGGGCAAGTTCGCGGAGGACAACTTCGGTGACCTGTTCCTCGTCGTGGACGGCTGGACGACCCTGCGCACGGAGTTCGAGGACCTCGAGCCGGTCGTCGCCGAGCTGGTGAACCGGGGCCTCGGCTTCGGTGTGCACGTGGTGGCGACGTGCAACCGCTGGATGGATCTGCGGATGAACACCAAGGACATGTTCGGCACCACACTCGAACTGCGGCTCGGCGATCCCGCCGACTCCTCGGTGAACCGCCGCAAGGCCGCCACCGTGCCCGAGCAGGCTCCCGGCCGGGGCCTCACGCCGGACGGCATGCACTTCCTCGCCGCGGTACCCCGGGTGGACGGACGCTCGACCGACGCCGAGCTCACCGAGGGAGTCGGCCACCTCGTCGGCGCCGTCAACGAGGCCTCCTCCGTGCGGGCGGCGCCTCGGGTACGGCTGCTGCCCGCCACGCTGCCGTACTCGACGCTGCCCGCTCCCGACGAGCGCGGCATCCCGATCGGGATCGCCGAGCGCGACCTGCGCCCGGTGCACCTCGACTTCGAGACCGAACCGCACCTGCTGCTGCTCGGCGACGTCGAATGCGGCAAGAGCACGTTCCTGCGCGCGCTGGCCACCGGCATCATGTCCCGGTACGGGCCCGAACAGGCCCAGATCGCGCTCATCGACTACCGGCGCAGCATGCTCGGCCTCGTTCCCGAGGACTACCGTGTCGGCTACGCCACCACCCGTTCCACCGTCGAGCAGATGGTGGGACTGACCGTGAACGCGATGACCAAACGGCTGCCCGGCAGCGACATCACGCCCGAACAGCTGCGCGAGCGCAACTGGTGGAGCGGGCCCGAGCTGTTCGTGCTCGTGGACGACTACGACCTCGTGGTGCCGCAGTCGCACGACAACCCGCTCACCCCACTGCTGGAGTTCATGACGCAGGGCCGCGACATCGGTCTCCACCTGGTGGTCACGCGGCGCTCCGGCGGCGCGTCGAGGGCGCTGTTCGACCCCGTCATCGCGCGCATCCGCGACCTGGCCTCCCCTGGCATCCTCATGTCGGGCAGCAAGGAGGAGGGCCCGCTGCTCGGCAACCTCAAGGCCGAGCCGTTGCCAGCGGGCCGGGGCAGGCTGATCACCCGGCGCGGTGGTGCGCAACTGGTGCAGCTGGCGCACCTGTCGCCAGGGGTTGCCGCGTGAGGCTTGACTTGACAGTGACAGCTCTCGTCCCACGTACACGGCGGCACCCGGAGGCCCCATGAGCAATCTCGACGCCGACCTCGGTTCCTTCCGCACGTTCGGGGAGAACGTCGCGAGCCTGCGCGAGGGCCTCCAGGACCACCTCAGCGCCGAGGGCGCGCTGTTGCAGGGCGGGGCACAGAACAACCAGTTCAGCACCGGCTTCTTCCCGCCGGGACGGGAAGCCGAGAGCGTCGCCCAGTGGAGCGCGGAGGAAGCGCAGCTGTTCCTGGCCGACGCGATGCAGAATCTCACGGTGCTGTCGTCGGCGGCGCACATCATCGCCGACCTCTACGGCAGCGGCGACGACATGGGCGCGGTGAACCTCAACACCATCCAGTTCGCCTTCGACTCGCCCGGCGCCAGCAGGCCTGCCGGGCTGTCACCGCACGTCGACGGCACCACGGTGGAGGACCTCTACGACCAGCCCGCGTCCGGCGGCGGCGCCGCACCGAGCTCCGCCCCGGGTTCGGACTCCGGTTCCGCTCCCGAGCCGGAGCAGTACACGACGCACCAGACCCACCCGCACGCCGGACTCACGCACACCCAGCATGTCACCGAGGTCCGCGACGAGAACGGCGATCTGGTGCGGCGCACCATCAACCACGAGTTCCACCACAGCGACGGCACGGTCGAGATGCACACCGAGAAGCAGGATCCCGACGGCAGCGCCGAAACCTCGGGCCACCGCACCATCACGCCCCAGGGCGACCCGGTGACCACCGACGACTGGACCGAACTGGCCGAACAGCAACAGGCCGAGATCGAGCAACAGGCCCCCGGACTCTGATCCGTCCGACCACCAGACAGGGGGAGGACGCATGTCCGGCGACGACTACTACGGCGCGAACCAGCATCACGGGCCGAACGGGCCCGGGCACTACATTCCCGGCGAGGACGACAGCAGTGTCGCCGACAACTGGCATCCGTCGGTCATGGGCGGTCCGCCGCCCACCAGCGCGCAGAAGCTCGAGTACGGGGTCGCCGAGGGGGCCAGCGGCACCACGATCGAGGCCATCAACCTCGAGATCACGGGCGAGCAGCCGGGCAACGTCGACGATCGCGCGGGTCAGTTCGACAAGCTCGCGAACCAGCTCTCGACAGTGAGCAGTGACCTGCGAGCCCAGGTCGAGGGACTGGACGCCAACTGGGAGTCGCCGTCGGCGAAGGCCGCGTTCCTGCTCAGGGTCGGGACCACGCTGATGTACCTCGACGACTGGCAGGAGTCGGCCAGCGACAGCGCCAGCGCGCTGCGCGGACTCGCCGGTGTCATGCGCGAGACGCAGGAGGAGATGGCCGACCTCTGGACGAGGTACGAAACGGAGTTGGCAGACTCCCGGCCTGATGGGTCCAGCGGCGCCTACCTGCCCGCCAAAGACGGAGGCAACGCCGAGGTCAACGAGAATGTGGGCAAGCCGACCGAGTCCGAGACCAAGGAGAAGTACAACCAGCTCGCCATCACCTTGGCCAAGGGTGCCGCGGCGGACTACCTGCCCTACACGCAACGCATCGCCGGGGCGCGGGGACCCAAGATGACGCCGCTCGACGGCGTGTTCCACCCGGGTGCGTTCGGGCTGCCGAACCTGCCGGGCGGCCCGCCGGGCGGTGCACCCGGAGCACCGCCCGGTTTCGGTGGCGCCCCGCCGCCGGCGTTCGGCGGCGGCGCCACGACGATGGCCGCGCCTCCTCCCGCCGCGGCCTCCGCGTTCTCCGCACCACCGCCACCGCCCGCGTTCGCCGGATCGGCGGCTCCCACGGGCGTGGCGCCACCCGGCTTCACCGGCGACACCGCACCTCCGCCAGGCGCGCTCGCCCCACCAGGGCCGTCGGCGATGCCCGCTCCCCCACCGGGCATGACCGCTCTGACACCGAACTCGCTCACCGGAATGCCCCGGCCCGGCGGGTCGCCGCGACCGCCCGGGACGCTCACCGGGGCGAGCACGCCGCCCGGTTTCCGGGCCGGTGGAGGCGCGCAGAACCTCGGGGTGCTGCGCTCGCCGGGGATGACGGCACCGAGTTCGCCGACGTCGCTGACCGGCGGGGCGCCTGGCAGCACTCTCGGTACGCCCCCGGGATCCGGTCTGAACCCGGGCACCGGAATGCCCCCGGGGTCCGGCATGCCGCCCGGACAGCAGCCGAACCGCAACGCGGCACAGCGACCGGGAGACGGACGCGGCGCCCCCGGCGCGCCGGCGTTGCCGCCCGGCGCTCCCGGCCTGCCTCCGAACGGAACACGTCAGTCCACTCAGGACAAGTCCGCCCCGGACGGATCGGCTCCGGCACACCGGCAGCAGGAGGCGTTCCTGGCCCCACCGGGCGCACCACCGCCGGTGCTCGGCGCGAGGGACCGCAAGCAGACCCGCCCCGGCGGGTTCGCCGAGGCGCCCACGGCCGCCGCGAGCGCACCCGGCACCGACGCCGCCCCGCCGGTGCTGGTCAACCAGCGCCTCGGGCCGCCGCGCCGCACCTACACCGAACAGCGCGCCGAACGCAGGGCCGCCCAGCGGCAACGTGAGCTCGACCGGCGTCGCGGAGCCACCCCGGCCTCGGAGTTCGTCAGGGGACTTCCCGACGACGCACCGGCCGTGCTGGCGGGGCGCACCGAACCCGCCCGCACGGAACAGCCTCGGCTCGAGGCGGAGGTGCCCGCGGCGCTGCGCCCGAGCACCGCGGTCCCCGAGGTACCCCTTGCCCCAGCGGTTCGGGCCGATCGCTCGGATCGCCGCGTCTCCGCCGAGCCCGCCCGGAAGCCCGCCGCGGTCACCGACGAGAACGCGTGGGAGGTTTCGACGCCTGGAGGTCCCGTGGTGTCCGGATCGGACTCCGCCGCACCCGCTCGCCCCGACACCGCGCCCGTTCTCGGCAGATAGCGGGCGACGGCAGCGACTGTGCGCGTTCTGATCGTGGAGGACGACGACGCGGTCGTCGGGGCGCTGTCGGCCGTGCTGCTCCACCACGGCCACGACATCCGGGTCGCCAGGACCGCCGCCGAGGCGCTCGTCGCCGTCGACCCCGTCGACCCCGTCGTCGGCCATCTCGACGTGGTACTGCTCGACCTCGGGCTGCCCGACCGGGACGGCACACTCATCTGCCGCCGGATCCGGGCGAGCACCGACGCGGCGCTGCTCATCGTCTCCGCGCGCGACGACGTGCGGTCCCCGGTCCACGGGCTCGACCTCGGCGCCGACGACTACCTCGTCAAGCCCTACGACTCGCGCGAGCTGCTCGCCCGGCTCAACGCCGTGGTCCGCAGACGCGCGGTGGCACGCGCGGCACCGCCGCCGCCCCGCGTGCCGTACTCCGGCAGGGTGCGGGTCGACGTCGGCGGCCGCGAGGTGACGGTGGACGGATTCCCGGTGCGACTGACCCGGCTGGAGTTCGACATTCTCGAACTGCTCGCCCGCAGCCCCGGCGTCGTCGTGCGCTACGAGCAGATCATCAGCGAACTCTGGGAGACGTCGTGGCGCGGCGTGCAGCGCACCCTGCAGGTGCACATCGCGTCCCTGCGTTGCAAGCTCTCGCCCGCCGACAGCATCGAGACGGTGCGGGGCATCGGGTACCGGCTCCGGGACGGCTGACGCGGTGCGAGCCAGGTTGCGCGCCGTCATCGCGCTGCTCATGGCCGGGGTCGTCACCGCACTGTCCGTGCCGCTCGCCATCAGCCGGATCGACGTCGGCCAGCAGGAACTGCTCACCCACCGGCGCGATGAACTCCGGGGCCTGGTGTCGATGGCCGAGGCCGGCAGCACCGGCGGCGGCCGCGGCTCGTTGCTCGCCGAGTTCCGGCGCTACGAGCGGGTGCACGACGTGCGGGTGGCACTGTTCGACCCGGCCGCGGGCGTACGGCTCGCCTCCAGTGACACGTCCCGCTGGGCGGACGCCGACGTGCGCGCACGCGTGACACGGGCACTGGACGGTCGCCGTGACATCGCGGGCCCGCTCGTCCTGCCGTGGCACGACCGCGATCTCGTGGTCGCCGAACCGGTGACCCGGGACGGAGCCGTCCTCGGCGCGCTGGTGACCCTCTCCCCCAGCGACGAACTTCGCCGCTCGGGCGCCGTCGTGCTGGGACTCATCGCGGTGGTCGCGATGCTGACGCTCGCGGGCTGCGTCGCGGTGGCCTCGCGCATCGCGTCCTGGGTGCTGCGGCCCATCGAGCAGCTCGACCACGCCGCGCACGAGTTCGGCTCCGGCAGGCTCGCCACGAGGGTCGCCGCCGCGGGCGGTCCTCGCGAGCTGCGCAGGCTCGCCGGCACCTTCAACGTCATGGCCGCCCGCGTGGAGGCGGCGATCGACCGGGAACGCCGGTTCGTCGCCGACGCCTCCCACCAGCTGCGCAACCCGCTGGGCGCGCTACGGCTCCGCATCGACCAGCTGGAGTTCGCGTTGCGACCCGGCCACGAGGAGGAACACGATCACGTGCGGAGGGAGGCGGAACGGCTCGGGCGGATACTCGACGACCTGCTGCGGCTCGCGCGCGCCGATGCCGGAGTGGGCGAGCCCGCGCTCGTCGAGGTCAGTGGCATCGTCGACGAACGGCTGTTCGCGTGGGCGCCGTTGGCGAGGAACAGGCGCATCACGGTCGTCGGTGGTCCACACGCGACCGCACACGCGTGGCTGGAGCCAACCGCGCTGAGCACCTCGCTGGACGTAGTGCTGGACAACGCGCTCAAGTTCACGCCCCGCGGCGGGACCGTCACCATCCTGCTCCAGCGCGAGGGCGCCGAGCTCGCGCTCTCCGTGAGCGACACGGGACCCGGACTCGAGCGCGACGAACTCGGCCGCGTCACCGACCGGTTCTGGCGCAGCCCGCGGCACCAGAACGTCGCGGGAACGGGGCTCGGACTCAGCATCGCCAGGGAGCTGCTGCGCACGCACGGCGGGCGCGTCGACCTGGCATCGGGCAGCGACGGCGGGCTCACCGTGCGGCTCGTGTTCCCCGCCGCCGAACACAGCCTGCGGCACCGGTAGCCGGTCGATACTCGCCGGGATGCTCAAGTATTGCTCAAGAAAGCTGCGTGGCCGGACCACGCACCCGTAGCTTGTCGTTGTCGCGCACGGACAAGGAGGCCCGGGGATGCGAGCACACCCGGGCCTGCTCGGCCGTGCGGCGAGCACGGGCACGCGGCGGTCCACTGTGTACCGGTCCAGTCCGCGGCGTGCGCCGAACCGGGGCGTGCTCCCGGTTCTCCGGCTCACGCGGCCGGATCGAGGATCCCCCACGCCCTCCCCCCGGCGTGGGGGATCCTCCCGTTCCCTTCACCGTTGCTCAGCGCAGACCGGGGCGGCCGAGTGCTGTGTGCTCGGCCCCGCTCGGGTTCGTCCACACGTAGCGGATCCCCGCGCCGGTCTGCAGCGCGAGCATGTCGTCCTGGAGGAGCTGCAGGGCATGCACATCCCTTGCCGAGAGCCCGCGAGCCGAAGCGAAGGCACTCGCCTCGTCGGCCGTCAGCCGTTGCGTCAGCACCACGTCGGCCGCCTGGAGCTCGCCCACCCCGCCCGGAGTGAGCCGCCTGCGCACGACCAGGCGCGTCTCCCAGGGCACGTCCACGGGCTCGGTCCCGTCGGCGCCCTCGCCCTCACCGAGATCGTCCACCCGCAGCAACGGGACATCCGCGGACGCACCGGTGCCGAGAGGGGAACCGGGAGGCAGCACGGCGACCCGGTCGGTGCGTCCCGTCGCCCACTGGCCGAGATGGCGCCAGGCCCCGAACCGGCCGGTGAAGACCACCGCCCTCGCGCCGAACCCGAGCGAGCGGAACACCACGAGCTGCGCGCACCAGAGCCCGCCGAGCAGCACCACGCGCGCCGGACGCGGACCGAACAGCGTCAGCGGCACGGGGCCGCCCGCCTGGTCCCTGCCCAGCGACAGGCCGACCGACCAGCCAGTGAGCTGCACGCGGTCGAGCTCGGCGTCCGGTGCCGTGTGCCAGCCGACGCGCAGCCTGCTGAGGCCGCGATGCCTGCGGGTCCGCCAGTGCGCCTGTGCGGCCGGGTCACGACGGACGACCTCCTCGGCAGGGGGTGGTCCTGGTGGCGCCGAGGGCGCCGACTGCGGCCGGGCGGCTGCCGGTGGCGCGGCGGGTGCCCGCGCTGACGCGCTCGCCTGCGCCGCGTCAGCGTTCTCCGCAGGCACGGGCGCGGACGGAGCCGGGGCGGCGAGGTGCCCGCCCTCGGGGTGTTGCCGAGGGCTGAAACGGGGTGCGGTCACCGGGCCCCACCCCCGCTCGGCGCGGTGGCGTAGACGGCGGGAGCGTGCTCACCGTCGAGGCGGAACAATCGCCCTCCGAGTCGTTCGGCGAGCTGCCGCGCGCTCGCGCACGCACGCTCGTAGTCGGCCGCCACCGCGGCCACCCGCACCAGACACCGCAGTGCCATGCCGTCACCGACCGGTTCCAGCAGCAGCGTCAGACTGGTCTGCCGCGCGGGCAGTTCCCGCAGCGCCGCCAGCAGCGCGGTACCCCGCTCGGCGTCGGGCCAGGACTCGAGCCAGAAGCACCCGTGCCGCACGTCCCCCGCCTGCCACGAATCCCACCGCTCACCGACCCGGGCGGCCGTGGAGCCGAGCCCACAGGAGCGGGTGAGCGCGTCGAGCAGCTCGTCGCTGCTCAGTAGCCGCGTGCCGAGCCCGCGCCTGCGCAGGACGCGCCCGGCTCGCCTGGTCAGCTCAGCCAGCACCGCGGGCACGTCCACGCGGACGTCGGCGTCGTCCACCATGGACTCCGCCACGGCGCCGGAGTCGAGGCGCACCGCCACCCAGATCGCGCCGTCGGGCGGACCGGCGCCGGGCACGGTGTGCGTCACCACCTGCAGCACGGCGCCCGACTGCTCGGCCTCGCGGACCAGCCGCGCCAGCGCCGCGAGCGGCAGGGGCGGTCTCGTCCGGTCCTCCGGCGCTGGTACGACCTCGAGCGCGGTGAACCAGCCCGCGCCGTCGCTGCCCATACCGAGCGGAGCTCCGCCGGGGCCGTCGATGTTCTCCACCACCAGATCCGGCACCAGCTCGCGCACGGCGCTCAGCCGCACATCGCCGTCCCCGTCACCCGCCGCGCCCAGCCTGCCGCGGTAGCGCAGCCACAACAGCAGGTGCTCGCTCCACCAGCGGCCATGCGAGCGCCCGAACGTCAGGACGACGGCGAGCACCCCGACGACCGCACCGGTGATCAGCGCCCACAGCTCCTGGACGACCACGACGAAAATCGTCACCTGGACGGCCTCGAACACCAGCAGTCTGCCCACGCCGACCGCGCCCACGCGGCCGGGACGCCTGCGCGAGCGGAACCACGATCCGGGCGGCACCGGTGCTGTCCGCGTGCTTCTCACCACTCATCCGACGATAGCCACACGACGCCAGGCTCCCCCGTAGTCGATCCGCACCTGCTGTCCGCGCGTGCGGACGCACCGCGCTGACCTGCGGCTGCGCGAGCCGCTACGGGTCGCGCGACGCCCGGAGTGACGTCAGCGGGGTCGGCGAATCTGGGTACCACCGGAAATAACTGGGCACTTGAAGGGAACCGCTGGTGTCCGCACCTCAGATCGACAGGACCCCGCCGACGAGCCAGGGTCCGAACTCCGACCTGGTCGGGACCTATCTCAACGGCCTCAAGCGCACACAGCTGCTCAGCCGTGAGCAGGAGGCCGAGCTGGCCAAGCGGATCGAGGCAGGCCTGTTCGCCGAGCACCTGCTCGCCGAGGGAACCGACTCCTACGACCACGGCGAGCTGCACGAGCTCGCCGAGCTCGGCAGAGCGGCGAAGAAGGAACTGCTCGAGGCCAACCTGCGCCTGGTGGTCAGCATCGCCAAGCGCTACACCGGCAGGGGCCTGGCGCTGCTCGACCTGATCCAGGAGGGCAACATCGGGCTGATCCGCGCGGTCGAGAAGTTCGACCACACGCCCGGGTTCAAGTTCTCCACCTATGCCACGTGGTGGATCCGGCAGGCCGTCAGCCGCGCGCTCGGCGAGCAGAGCCGCACCATCCGCATCCCGGCGCGGGTCGTCGACCGGGTCCAGCGCGTCAGCCGCGCCCGCAGGGCTCTCGCGGCCGACCTCGGCTACGACCCGAACCACTCCGAGCTCGCCGACGAGCTCGACGTGCCCGTCACCGAGGTCATCGAGCTGCTGTCCTATGACACCGAGCCGATCAGCCTCGATCAGACGGTCGGCGACCAGGGCGACCGTCCACTGTGGGAGGTGCTGCGCGCACCTGATGGCTCGGAGGGCGAGAGCCCGGCCGGCAGGGCGCTGCGCGGGGAGATCGACTCCGTGCTCGCCATGCTCACGGAGCGGGAGCAGCAGGTGATCCGCCTGCGGTTCGGCCTCGACGGCGGCCGCGAGCGCACGTTCGAAGAGGTGGGCCGCGTCTGCGGGGTCACGCGCGAACGCGCCCGTCAGATCGAGAAGCGCACCATGCTCAAGCTGCGCGACCCCGAGGTCTCACAGAGCCTGCTCTCCTACGCCTCCTAGTCGTCGCCCCAAGCCCGTGCCGGGCCGGTGCCGGCGGCTCGCCGGTCCGGCACGGATCCACCCGGGATCGTCACCGGCCCGCCCGCCACCGCCTCGGCAGCAGCCGCGAGGCGCGGCGGCGGGCCGGGACGAGCCGGCCCTGCGCGACGTCGGCCAGCAGCGTGCCCACGGTCTCGGCCGCACACGCCCGGTTGGCCCCGATCCCGCCGGAGGGTCCGCGCTTGATCCAGCCGACCACGTAGGTCCCGGACATCCCCTCGACCCGGCCGCCCGAATGCGGCACGGTGCCCGTGTCCTCGGCGAACGGCAGGCCGGCCAGTGGCGTTCCCCGGTAGCCGACCGCGCGCACGACCTGGCCCGCGTCGATGCGCTCCTCGCCCTCCGCCGCGCTGACCCGCAGGGCCCGCACGTGCGCGTCGCCCTCGATCGCGGCAGGCGCCGAGTGGAACCGGAACACGATCCGGCGCCGCCCATCCGCCGGTGCCGCCGACCAGTCGACGGTCTCGCGGGCCACCTCGCGCAACAGCGCGGCCTTCTCGCCGGGCGCGGCGGCGTCCAGTGCGCTCGCGGTGCGCGGATCACCGGTGTCGACGACCAGCTCGACCTCGTCCTGCCCGGTGAGCGCGAGCAGTTCCGGCGTGGTGAACGCGGCGGACTCCGGGCCGCGACGGCCCAGCAGCACGACCTCGCGCACCTTGCTCGACCGCAGCTGCGCCAGCGCGTGCGGCGCGATCGTGGTGCCCTCGAGCCGGGCGGGGTCGACGGTCAGGATGCGCGCCACGTCGAGCGCGACGTTGCCGTTGCCGACCACCACGACGCGCTCGGCGGAGAGATCGACCGCCTCCGGCGGCACGTCGGGATGGCCGTTGTACCAGCCGACGAGTGTGGTCGCGGCGATGCTGCCGGGCAGCTCCTCTCCCGCGATACCGAGGCTGCGAGCCGACGACGCGCCGACCGCGTAGATCACCGCGTCGTGCCGCCGCGCCAGTTCGCCGACGGTGACGTCGGCACCCACCTCGGTGCCGAGGCTCAAGCGCAGCCGGGGGTGGTGGTGGAACCGCGCGAACGTCTCGCCGATCCGCTTCGTCGACGGATGGTCGGGCGCCACGCCGTAGCGGATCAGCCCGCCCGCGACGTCGAGCCGGTCGATCAGCGTGACGCGCGCGTTGGTGTGCAGCAACAGGTCCTCGACGGCGTACATGCCGGCAGGCCCGGTGCCCACCACGGCGACATCGAGCGGCGGGAGGTCGCTGGGCACGTCGCGGGTGAACACCGGCGGGCCCCACGCGTGGAAGTTCGGCCCCACCTCGGCGGCCGGGGCCTCGGAGCCCGCGTAGTAGTCCGCGTTGACCTTGGCGTAGACCTCGAACGGCCCGCTCAGCGCGTCCACCGGGAAGATCGCGTCCACGGGGCACGCGTCGGCGCACGCGCCGCAGTCGATGCAGGTGCGCGGGTCGACGTAGAGCATCTCGGTGGTCCCGAAGTCCGGCTCGTCCGGAGTCGGGTGGATGCAGTTGACCGGGCACACCGACACGCACGACGCGTCGTTGCAGCAGGTCTGGGTGATCGCGAACGCCATGGCTCAGATCAGGTTGGCGCGCTGGTAGACCTTCATCGACGCCGTGGTGAGCAGACCGGCGGAGTCGAGGAACTCCATCAGCCCCGAGCAGCTCGAGCGCAGCATCGACTTGTAGTGCTGGTTGGCCTTGGCCTCGCGCTGCGCACGCTTCGAGTCGAGTCCGGCGTTGGCGTAGACATCCCGGTTCACCATGCTCGTGACGATGAAGTACGAGGCGATGGCCACGACGAGACCGTTGTACTGCCTGCGCAGCCTGCCCGCGCCCTTGAGCCGCTCCTTCGTCTCCTCGCGGGCGAACTTCATGTGCCGCGACTCCTCGACCACGTGGATGTTGTTGATGGTGCGCACGAACGGCACCACGCGCTCGTCGCGCATCCAGTCGCGCTGCATGACGTCGAGGACCTCCTCGGCCACGAGGATCGCGGCGTAGGCGGCCTCACCCGTGGCGGTGGTCTTGAAGAACCGGCCCAGCTCCACCGCGAGACGCCTCGGCCGGTACGCGGGCGCGTTCAGCTTCGCGGCGCCGCGGGCGAACATGATGGAGTGCCTGCACTCGTCGGCGATCTCGGTGAGCGCCCACTGGAACGCGGGGTCGGTCGGGTCCTTGGCGTAGAAGTCCCGCAGGACCATCTGCTGCAGGATCATCTCGAACCAGATCCCGGTGCTCGCGACCGAGGCCGCCTCGTGGCGGGTGAGCTCGCGCTGCTGCTCCGGCGTCAGCTCGTCCCAGTAGGACGTGCCGTAGAGCGTGCTCCACTCCGGGCTCGCACCGTGGTAGGCCGGGTCGAGCGGGGTCTCCCAGTCGACCTCGGTCACGGGGTCGTAGGACAACGTCTCCGACGAGTCCAGCAACCTGCGCGCGACCTCCTGGCGGCCGGGCTGCGCGTCCTGGTCGTGGGTGTCGACGCTGGTCATGGGGCGCTCCCTTGCGACGGATACCTGTTACCACGATTTACAGTTACCAACGGTAACACGCATCCGTCGCGGCACGCGAGCGGTGGAGCGTAGGTGCCGGTCAGAGAATGCGGCCGAGGCCCGCGGCCTGCTCACGCAGTACGGGCAGGAACTTCACGCGCATCTCCTCGATCGAGGCCCTGGCGGTGAACGTGCTCGCCGTCATGGCGGCCCGCACGCGACCCGCGGAGTCGGCGACCGGCACGGCCATCGACCGCACGCCCAGCTCCAGCTCCTCGTTCGTGAACGCCACACCCTCCGCCCTGGCCAGCTCGACCCTGCTGCGGATCTCCGGGATGGTCATCAGCGTGTTGGACGTGGTGCGCACGGGCTCGCACGAGTCGAGGTAGGCCGTCAGCTCCGCCTCGCCCAGCCCGGCGAGCAGCACCCGGCCCGACGCCGAGGCGTACGCGGGCAGCTGCGCCCCCATCCGCACGCCCGTGTTGACGATGCGCTGAACCTCGGCCCTCGCCACGATCAACGCCGAGCCCGCCTCGTAGACCGCGACCGACACCGACTCGGCGAGCTCGTCGCGCGCCGCCAGCACGAACGGCTGTGCCAGCGCGGGCAGCCCGGCCGCCTCGAGGTAGGCCGCGCCCAGCCGCATCATGCGCGGCGTCGGACGGAAGTACCCGCCTTCGTGCTGCAGGTAGCCGAGTTCGCGCAGGGTCAGCAGGCACCGGCGGGCGGCGGCGGGGGTGATGCCGGTCGCGCGCGCCGCGTCGGTGACCGTGAGCTGCGTGCGCTCGGCCGTGAAGGCCTCGATGATCGCGAGCCCTTTGGCCAGGCCCGCCATGCCCTCGGGTGGCCGCTTGCCGCCGGCCGTGTCGCTGTCGTTGTCGTTCGCCACGGTTTCGTTATACGAAAACTCGGCTCGTGGTTCAAGTGCGCGCGAACTCACCGGCGGTGCGCTCGACATCGTGGTCGTACAGCCAGGCCCGCAGCTCGCCCGACGCGGAGATCTCGGCATCGCGCTGACCAAGGTCCTCGTACTGTGAGTCGTACCGGCGGCCGTTCGCCCTGGCCCCCTCCTGCACCTTCGCGGTGCGGGGACGACGGAACCGCTCGTAGGCCCGCAACGCCTCGGGCGCCTCGGCCGCGGTTCGACCGGCCAGCAGGACGGCCAGCGCCACGCCGTCCTCGATGGACTGGTTGGCGCCCTGGCCGAGGTGCGGCAGCATCGGGTGCGCCGCGTCGCCGAGCAGGGTCAGCCTGCCGTCGGTCCACCTCGCGAGCGGCTCGCGGTCGAACAGCCCCCACCAGTAGGTCTGCTCCACGCGCGCGAGCAGCTCGCCGATCAGTGGATCCCAGCCCTCGAACGCCGCCCGCAACGCGTCCGGGTCGCCCTGGCCGGACCAGGTCTCCTCGGCGGCCTCGTCGCTGGGCAGGAAGCCGACGTAGTTGAGCAGGTCGCCACCGCGCACCGGGTAGACCATGAAGTGCTTGCGCTCCCCCATCCAGACCAGATGGACGCCCCGGGGCCAGCCGGGCACAGCGGTGGCGTCGATGAGCCCGCGGTACGCGACGTGTCCGGAGTAGACCGGCGAGGCCGGCTCGACGACGTGGGGCTGTAGCACCGAGTGGATGCCGTCGGCGGCGATCACGACATCGGCCTCGGCGGAGGCGCCGTTCGCGAACATCAGCCGCGCGGACCCCGCGTCCTGGTCGAACCCGGTGCAGCGGTGTCCGGTGTGGACGATCCCGGCAGGCAGCGCGGCGGCGAGCGCTCCGAGCAGGTCCGCTCGGTGCATGCCGTAGACACCGTGCGCGCCCTCGGAGTCGGCAGTCCTGATCGCGCCGACCTTCGTGCCGTCGGCCCGGCAGTAGCGGGACCCGTCGCCGACCCGGCCGCCGAGCTCGTTCACCGCCTCGCCGAGACCCATCCGCACCAGCTGCCGCACGCTGTTCGGGGTGATCAGCACGCCGGCGCCGACCTCGCCCAGCTCGGCGGCCTGCTCGTACACGGCGACCTCGACGTCGCGCCGCACCAGTGCGTTCGCCGCGGACAGTCCACCGATGCCGCCGCCGACGATCGCCACCCGCAACCGACCGTTCCCCATGAGGCCACTCCAAGTTTTCGCATATCGAATACTGTTCGCAACTGCGCTCACGGTAGGACGAGACTCTGACACTGTCAACGTCGCCACCGAGCACACCGTTGACGAGCAGCGCTTCCGCAATCGCCGGCGGGGAGCGGCTTGACAGCAGCGAAGCAAGCTGCATGATGATATTCGGATTTCGTTGCATGTTTCGCTATTCGAAAACCGCGACCTCACCGCACCGCGCACCGTCGCGCACACCGAAAGGTCAGCCGGCCATGACGACTCGCACGACGTTGAAGATCGGCTCACAGCTCGCGTTGATCCTCGGCGCGCTGGCTCCACTGGCGACGTCCGGATTCACCGGGATGCCGCTGACGGAGCACCCGACGATGCTCCTGCTCAACGTGGCACTGTGGATCATCGGGCTCGTCCTGGGCTACCGGGCTTTCGTGCTGACGCAGGACTTCCCCGCCGACCACCCGGTCTGGCTGCGCGTGTGCCGGTTCGTCACCACCGGCTCGGCGACGCTGCTCATGCTCGGCATGACCTTCGGCTTCACCTACCACCAGAGCATCGGCACGTCGTTCTTCGGCACCAACTTCACGACGGTCCTGATGATCACGCTCGTGGTCATGGGCGTGCAGATCGCACCGTCGGACTGGAAGGCCGTCGCCAAGGACGCGCGCGTGGTCTCGCTCGTCGTGCTGATCCGCTGGCTCATCATGCCGCTGACCGGGTACTGCGTCTCGTTCGTGGTGTTCCACCTGTTCCTGGAACCCGGCATCGCCAACAGTCTCGCCATCGGCATGATGCTGCTGTGCACGTCGCCGCCCGGGGCGGCGTCCAACAGCCTCACTCTGCTGAGCAAGGGTGATCTCGCGCTGTCGGTGTCGGCGACCACCATCAACGTGCTCGTGGCTCCATTCCTGCAGCCGCTGCTGATCAGGTTCTTCGTCGGCGGCACGGCCAGCGTCGACACGATGGGCATGTTCCTCGATCTCGCCGGGTTCGTGCTGGCGCCGGTGGTGCTCGCGAGCATCTTCGGTGCACTGTTCCCCGGCTTCGTCCTCAGGATCAAACCGGTGCTCGGTCCACTCGCCGTGGTGTCGCTGGCCTGCGTGCTCATGGGCACGATCTCCAAGGGCGCCGAGACGATCCTGGGCAATCTGAACGTGCTGCCGTACGTACTCGTCGCGTGTGTCATCCAGGGCCTCGCCGGGCTGACGCTCGGCTACGTGGTGCCGAAGTACCTCGGCTTCACCCGCGAGCAGCGGATCGCGTCCAGCTTCGAGGTCGGGGTCGAGAACGCGGCGATCGCACCGGCGCTCGCCGCGACGTACTTCAACCCGCTGGCCATCGTGCCCGCGATCGTCTACGGCAAGACGCAGAACATCCTCGCCGTCACCATCTTCGTGCGGAAGTTCCAGAAGCAGCACGACGAACTCGAACAGGACCGGGCGGCGGCCGCCGAGAACCGAAACTCCTGATCACAGCGTCCAACCCCGCGCGATGTGCGTACGACTGATAGAAACGGACATCGAAGCGGCCGCCCAGCCGGAGGGCGGCCGCCCGATGCGGGGAGGCGTTATCGACCGTCGCAGACTCTTGATCACCGTCGCCCTGGTGGCAGCGGCCGGAGTGCTCGGCGCCGGATTCTGGGCAGGGTACAAGCAGGCCGGCGACGAGGAACGGGCCACAACGGTGACCAACGCCGGAGGCGAACCGGTGCAGGGCCGCGCCAACGGCGGCCCGACCGAGCCCGAGGGCAAGCCGGCCGCCAACTCGGCTCCCGAGGACGTGGCCGGGGAATGGCTGAAGGAACAGCAGTCCCTCTACGCGGACGACACCAGGCCCGACTCGTGGCTCAGCCGGATCGAGGGACTGTCCACACAGACGATGCAGTCCGCGCTGTCCCAGTTCCGGGACGGCAACGGCGGAGCGGCGTGGGAGAACTTCCAGGACCAGCAATGCAACCGCACATTGCGGGACCTGCGGACCGAACCCGCCGACCGCGAGACCGGCGACGACTCCAGCACCTGGGTGCGGGCGCGCGGCGTCGCGGTCACCGAGTGCGCCTACCGGCCCGAGAACCCACCGTTACCCGCGGAGACGCCGGTCACCGCGACGCTGGAGCTGACTCGCGAGGACTCCGGCGAGTGGCTGGTGAACACGCGCATCGAACAAGCCTGACGAGCCAGGCGAGGTCCACTATGGACTCTGTAGTCGCCGGAAGTTTTGGGCCGGGACGGCGGGGGCACCACCGTCCCGGCCTCCCCCCTCTCAGGCAACCGTCGCGTCGACGGTGACGTCGATGTTCCCCCGCGTGGCGTTGGAGTAGGGGCACACGCCGTGCGCGGCCTCGACGAGCTCGTCGGCGGCGGCCTGGTCGAGACCGGACAGTTCGACGTGGAGTTCGGCGCTCAGGTAGAACCCGCCCTGTCCGTTCGGGTGCACGCTCACCTCGGCGACCACGGCCGAGTCGGTGATCGTCGTCTTGCGCTGCGCGGCGACGGCCTTGAGGGCCGAGTGGAAGCACGCGGCCCACCCGGCGGCGAAGAGCTGCTCCGGGTTGGTCGCCCCGCCGGGGCCGCCCATCTCCTTCGGGATCGCGAGCGAGACGTCGAGCAGGCCGTCACTGGTCGCGGCACGGCCTCCCGCCCTGCCGTCGCCGGTGGAGGTCGCGATGCCGGTGTAGACGCTCTCGGCCATGTACTTCTCCCGTTTCCGCCTGGTCTTTCGCCCGCCGCAGGTAGACGAACTAGTAAGTCTGCACGCTAGCACGATCATCTCCCCGTCGCCCGCGGCCCACCGGGCGGCTCAGGTAGCGTTCCGGGTACCGATGACGACTCCGCGCGCACTGACCGACCTGCCCTTTCACCGCTATCTCGAGGACACCGACGAGGTACCCGGACCGTCGTCCGATCACGAGGTGGCCCACTACCGGGGCACGGACTTCTCGGACGTGCGCGCGGACGGCGCCCGCCTCACCGAGTGCGCCTTCTCCGACACCACCTTCGGCGCGAGCCGGTGGCGCGGCGCCCGGTTCAACGACGTCTGGTTCCAGGGCTCCCAGCTCGTGGGCACCGACCTCGCCGAGAGCCAGTGGCTGGACACCGAGTTCGTCACCTGTGCGCTGGCGGGCACGGCGACCTTCGACGTCACGATGAACCGCGTCGTGTTCCACGGCTGCAAGCTGGTCTCGGTCAACCTGCGGGAAGCGCGGCTCGACGACGTCACGTTCTCCCACTGCGTCCTGCGCGACGTCGACTTCGCCGGCGCCGGTCTGCGCCGGGTCTCGTTCCCGGGCTCGGAGCTGCTGGGCGTGCATCTCGACCAGGCCGTCATGGACGGCGTGGATGTCCGCGGCGCGGGCGAGCTCGACCTCCGTACGGGGCGAGGGAGCCTGAAGGGACTGACGATCACCCACGCGCAGCTCGCCGAGCTCGCGCCACTGTTCGCCGCCGCGCTGGAGATCACGGTCACGGACTGACCCGCGTCACACGCGCTAGCCTGGACGACGGGACGGGACTGGGAAACGGGGAGAACCGATGGCGGCCACGGGACGGACGGCGCACGCCGAGGTGCAGGCACGGCCCTCGTCGGCACGGCAACGGATCCTGGCCGCCGCGGACGACCTGTTCTACGGCGAGGGAATCCGGGCGGTGAGCGCGGACCGCGTCATCGCCGCCGCCGCAGTCAGCAAGGTCACCTTCTACCGCCACTTCCCCACCAAGGACGACCTCGTGGTGGCGTACCTGCACGGCCGCGCGGACTGGGAACGCAACGGGATCGAGAGCATGCGGGCGGCCCACCCCGGCGACCCGGAGGGCGCGTTCACCGCGATCGCGCAGTCGATGGTGGACGCGGGCTGCACGACGGAGTTCCGCGGGTGCCCGCACATCAACGCCGCGGCCGAGTACTCCGACCCCGACCATCCGGTGCGCGAGGCCGTCGCCGAGCACCGCGCGTGGTACACGGGCGTGCTCGGCGAACTGCTCGCCGAACTCGGGATCCGCGACCGCGGCGAAACCATCGAGCAGTTGATGATGCTGCGCGACGGCGCGCTGGTCACGAGCTATCTGGACCGGCGTCACACCCTGCGCGCCACCACGCTCGTCGGCGCGTGGCGGGCCGTGCTCGACGCCGCACAGCGCTGACCGTTCGCGCGCACTGTTGGTGAGTGTCCGTCCGCTCTCCGCGTTGGCCTGTCCTGGACCGCTGGTGTCCGTGCCCGATTGCGCTGGTGACCTCGCTCATCGGCGCGCCGTACTTCGTGTGGCTGCTATACCGGGCCGCACCCGGGCGCGCTGAGCACTCAGCCGGAACCGGCGAGGTAGTCGTCGACGACCCTGGCGCAGAAGCGCTCGTCGTTGGGCCGCCTCGTGATGAGCGTGTTGAACAGCAGCGGGCCGACGAGCTGCGCCGCGGCGTGGTCGATGTCGCGATCGCCGAGGCACTCGGTGAGCACCGCGTCGAAGGGGCCGCGCAGGTTGTCCACGATGCGCTCGCGCAGCGCCGCGAGCCTGCTGCGCTCGTCGTCGGACGGCGCGTCGGTGGTCAGCCCGACGGTGGCCAGCCAGACCACGGCCGCCAGCGCGGGCGCGGACTCGATCTGCTCGGCCTGCGCTCGCACCAGCCGCAGCAGCCGGTCGCGCGGCGCGCCGCCCGCCGCGGGCAGCCGCAGCGGTGGCAGCAGTTCCTGGAACGCCGCCGCCAGCAGCTCCACGTTGTTCGGGAAGTGGCGGTACAGCGTGGACCGGGCCACGCCGCTGCGTGCGGTGACCGCGTCGATGGTCACCGCCTTGACGCCGCCCTCGGACAGGAGCTCGACGGCGGCGGACAGGATCGCCGAGCGGGACCGGTCCAGACGGGGATCGCGCCGGTGCGACGTCTCGTGCGTGCTCACGACCGGATTCTCCCTCCCCGCAGCCGAACGCGAGATTCAGAACTGTCAGTCCTGTTACGATACCGACGTTCTCGTTTCTCGACGCAAGCGAGGTGCGATGCGGGTGAGTGCCGGTCCCGCCGAGGTCCTGTCCCAGTCCACCGGGCGACGGGCCTGGACCGTCGGCCTGATGTGCACCGCCGTCGGCCTGGTCATCGCGATGGTCACGATCGTCAACACCGCCCTGCCGTCGCTGGCCGCCGACACCGGCGTGGACCAGGCTCAGCAGACCTGGATCGTGGACGTCTACACGCTCGTGCTCGCGGCGCTCGTGCTGCCGGCCGGTGCGCTGGGCGATCGCTACGGCCGCCGCGGCGTGCTGATCATCGGGTTGTTCGTGTTCGCCGTCAGCTGCGCGGCGCCGCTGGTCGCCGACTCCCCCACCTCGCTCATCGTGGCGAGGGCGACCACGGGTCTGGGCGCGGCGCTGATCATGCCCGCGACGCTGTCGATCATCAACGCGAGCTTCCCGCCCGAGCGCCGGGGCCGGGCCATCGGCATCTGGGCCGCCGTCGCCGGGCTCGGCGGACTCGGCGGACTCGTGCTCGCGGGCCTGCTGCTCCGCCACTTCTCGTGGCACTCGGTGTTCCTCGCACCCGCGGCGCTCGCCGTGGTGCTGGCGCTCGCCTGTGTCACGGTGCCGTCCTCGCGGGAGCGGAATCCACAACGGATCGACACCATCGGCGCCGTGCTCAGTGCCGCGTCGATCGGCGCTCTGGTGTTCGGCATCCTGCGCGCCGCCGACGTCGGCTGGGCCCACGCCGAGGTGCTCGTGGCTCTCGTCGCCGGCGTGCTGCTGGGCGTGCTGTTCGCGTGGTTCGAGGCGCGCACCCAGGCACCGTTGCTGGACGTGCGGCTGTTCACCAACCGGGCCTTCGCGACCGGCGCGCTGTCGGTGACCCTGCAGTTCACCGCGGCGTTCGGGGCACTGTTCGTGATGGCGCAGTACCTGCAGCTGGTGCAGGGCTACGACGCACTGACCTCCGGGCTGGCACTGTGGCCGATCGCGGTGACCCTGCTGCCGTTGTCGATGGCCTCGGCCCCGCTGGCCCAGCGGTTCGGGCTGCGCGCGCTCACGTGCGCCGGGCTCTCGATCCTGGTCGTCGGCGCGCTCCTGCTGGGCAGGCTCGGCCCGCAGAGCTCCTACACCGAGCTCGCCATCGCGGTGTGCGTGCTGGGAGCCGGGATGGGCATCACCGCTCCCGCGGCCACGAGCGCGATCCTCGACAACGTCCCGCCCGACAAGTACGGCGTGGCCTCCGCGGTCAACGACGCGACACGCGAGATCGGAGCCGCGCTCGGCATCGCGCTGGCTGGCAGCGTGCTCTCGGCCAGCTACACCGCCTCCGTGCGCCCGTCGACGGCCGCGCTGCCGCCCGAGGCGCAGGAGCTCGCCGACGGCTCCCTCGCCGGTGCGCTGGCGATCGCCGAGCGTTCCGGTCCCGCCGGTGAACCGCTCGCCGACGCGGCCCGCACGGCGTTCGCGGAGGGCATGTGGCGCAGCGAGCTGGCGCTCGCGGCGATCCTGGCAGCCGGTGTCGTGGCCGTCGCGTTCCTCCGGGGGCGGCGCGGCACCGCGTGATCCCGCCACGCCGGATCGCCGGGTGTCGCCGGAACTCCTCCGCACGAGGCACCCTGGGAGGACACTGCGGTGTGAGGGTCATCCACCCCCGGCTGAGGAGGACCACCATGACCGGCACGGCACACTCCGGTACCGAGATCGGCCCGCTCGACAAAGAGTTCACCGCGACCCTGCTCAGGAGCCCGGCCAAGGGCGGCTGGACCTACGTGACGATGGAGCGCTCCGCCGAGTTCTTCGGCACCCGCGGCCTGGTGAAGGTGCGCGGCACCATGGACGGCCATCCCTTCCAGGCCTCGTTCATGGCACTCGGCGACGGCACCCACAAGCTCCCCGTCAAGGCCGATCTCCGGCGCGCACTCGGCAAGGACGAGGGCGAGACGGTCCACGTCCGGCTGCAGGAGCGCCTCGGCTGACGCCACGGGGTCCGTCCACGCCGGACGGACCCGTCTGTCTCGGTCTCACTGTCCTATGCGAGCACGCGAATAGGTCAGCCCGTCAGGTGGAGTTTCTTGAGATCCCCTGTGCTCTGGGTGACATTTGACTCACGGAGTGTCGCGTTCCGCGAGGAGGAGGAATCCGAGATGGGCTTTTGGACCGAGGTCAACCGTGCGCTCGACAAGTCCGCGGACCGGGTCGCCGACCGCAGGGGCAAGGTCGTGCGCACCACGAAGAAGGTCGTGGACGGACTCTGCGTCGGCTGCCTGCGCCGGACCGCGAAACAGCAGTGCGGTGTGCCCTGCTGCGGCCGGACGCAGTGCGTGCGCGTGGTGATCGAACGGATCTGACCGCGGCGGCGGGGGTCATCGAGGGGGTGGCCCCCACCGCCGCGCCGCCAGGGCTCAGGCCTTGCTCCGCATGCTCCTGCGCGCGGGGTTGCCCTGCTCCCCCGCCTTCGGATCCTTCTCGTCCTGCTTGGCGCGCACACCGTCCTCGATGCGGCCGCCGAGGTCCTTGTCGACGTTGTGCCAGTACTCGAACGCGCGCTCCAGCACCGGCTCGGTCACACCGTTGAGCAGGTGTCCCACCACGTTGTCCACCAGGCGCTCACGCGCGGCGTCGTCGAGGACCTCGCGCACCATCGTGCCCGCCTGGCCCCAGTCGTCGTCCTCCGCGTGGGAGACGTAGGCGCTGCGCGTGATCGCGCCGTCGGTCTGCCAGGTGGGCGGGCTGCCGTAGCGCTCGGTGTCGGCGGCGGGCCCGCCCTTGGTGTTCGGGGCGTACACCGGGTCGCTGGTCTTGCGGTACGCCATCGCGCCGTCCTTGGAGTAGGAGTGCACCGGCGACGTGGGCGCGTTGACGGGCAGCTGCTGGTAGTTGCCGCCAATGCGGTGCCGGTGTGCGTCGGCGTAGGAGAACAGCCGCGCGAGCAGCATCCGGTCCGGGCTGGGACCGATGCCGGGCACGAGGTTGTTCGGCTGGAACGCCGCCTGCTCGATCTCGGCGTGGTTGTCCGTCGGGTTGCGGTCCAGAGTCATCCGCCCGACCTCGATCAGCGGGTAGTCGCCGTGCGGCCACACCTTGGTGAGGTCGAACGGGTTGAACCGGTAGTTCTCGGCGTCGCCGTAGGGCATCACCTGCACGTAGAGGGTCCAGCTCGGGTACTCGCCCTTCGCGATGTGCTCGAACAGGTCCCGCGTGTGGTAGTCGGTGTCGGCCGCCGCCATCTGGTCGGCCTCGTGCTGGGTGAAGAACTCGACGCCCTGATCGGTCTTGAAGTGGTACTTCACCCAGAATTGCCTGCCCTCGGCGTTGACCCACATGTAGGTGTGCGAGGTGTAGCCGTTCATGTGCCGCCACGTGCGCGGGATGCCGCGATCGCCCATCAGCCACGTCACCTGGTGCGCCGACTCCGGCGACAACGTCCAGAAGTCCCACTGCATGTCGTGGTCGCGCAGGTTGTTGTCGGCCCTGCGTTTCTGCGAGCGGATGAAGTGCTGGAACTTCATCGGGTCCTTGACGAAGAAGACCGGCGTGTTGTTGCCGACCATGTCGTAGTTGCCCTCGGACGTGTAGAACTTCAGCGCGAAACCGCGGGGATC
Organism: Prauserella cavernicola; assembly: GCF_016595675.1. Lineage (GTDB taxonomy): Bacteria > Actinomycetota > Actinomycetes > Mycobacteriales > Pseudonocardiaceae > Prauserella_A > Prauserella_A cavernicola. Next base: position 855,349 of record NZ_JAENJH010000001.1, read on the forward strand.
GCGCCACGTGTCGGGGCTGCCGCGCTCGCCCGCGACCGTCGAGAACCTCGCGACGAGCTCGGTCGTGACGCCCGGCTGGAACAACGCGGCCTTCGTGTAGGCGCTGACGTCGCCGGTCACCTCGAAGTGTCCGAACGCGCCGCTGCCCTTGGCGTGCGGCTGGCGCTCGGGAATCCGCTCGCGGTTGAACTGCGCCATCTGCTCGATCAGGTAGCCGTCCTGCAGCAGGATCGGCCCGGCGGGCCCTGCGGTGAGGGAGTGCTCGTCGCTCTCTGCCGGGATGCCGGCGTCCGTGGTGGTGAAGGGTCGGGTGGAATCCGTCATGACGTTGTCTCCTTGCTCGCGGTACAGGCTGGGCACCAGCCCCAGAACACGATTTCCGCTTCCGCTATCCCGAATCCCCGGCTGTCGTCGGGAGCCAGGCAGGGGGCCGCCCCGGGCACGCAGTCGACGTCCTCGGTGCGGCCGCAACCCCGGCAGACCAGGTGGTGGTGGTTGTCGGCCACGCGGGTCTCGAACAGCGTGGGATGGCCGGCGGGCTGGATCGTCCGCACCAGTCCGGCGGTGGTGCACGCCTTCAGGACGTCGTAGACGGCCTGGTGCGACACCGAGCCCAGCACGTCGCGAACCCCGGCTCTGACCTGTTCCGCGGTGGCGTGCGGGTGGCCCTCGAGCCAACCCAGCACGGCCCGTCTCGGGGCGGTGACCCGAAGTCCCACCGCGCGCAACCGGCCCGCCGTATCGCGGCCCCCATCTACACCTGGCATCCAGGTGAGCTACCCGGACTTGAATGGCTCAAAACAACGCGAGTGGGTGACCGGCCAGGCTGCGCGTTCGCCGAACACCTGAGACAAGACGCGCTGGAGTAGGCGAACGCCGAGTTCACCCCGTGACGCGGCGGGACAACGCGCGAGTGAGCGGGGCGGCCGGGTCGGCGTCGCCGCGGGAGCCGCGTGTCCACGTGTCCGGACTCGGCACGGCGGGCGCAGGCGGTGCGGCGTGCTCCCAGTCCAGCACCACGGTCCGGCGCGCGATCAGCCAGCGCCCGTCCCTGCGTTCGAACACGTCGACGTAGCGCAGTCCCTGCAGCACGGCTTGCGCGGCGGGATCGACGGATTGCCTGCGATAGAGGCAGTAGGTCTCCACGTCGGCCCGGTCGCCGTCGAGCGCGATCGTGGGCACGCCCAGGAAGTGGTAGGTGCCCGACAACGTCGCGCCATAGGCCTCGAAGAACGCGAACAGCTCGTCCACCGGGCCACTGAACCGGCCGTGGTCGTCGGTGGCGTCCGGGTGATAGCAGGTGCGGGCCAGCGGCCGGTCGCCGCGATCGATGGCGTGCGCGTAGCGGCACAGCACATCCGTGATCTCGGTGCGGGCGAGCAGGTCGTCGATCGCCGTCATGCGATTGACAATGACGCACGCGTCATGTTTGAGTCAAGAGGTTTCCCCGATCGTTCCACTGTGGACTCCCGAGCAGAGAGGTCGTGGCCATGACAGGAGAATCCGGCAGGGTCGCGGTGGTTACCGGTGCCGCGTCGGGCATCGGCGCGGCGATCGCGCGGCAGTTCTCCACCGAGGGCGTGGCCGTGGTCCTGCTCGACCGCGACGACACTCGGGCGACCCGCGAGTCCTGCCGGGGCGAGGTACTGGAGCTTCCGTGCGACGTCCGCGACGACACGGGCGTGGAGTCGGCGCTGAGCCGCGCGGGCGAGTGGCGCGGCAGGCTCGACGTCGTGGTCAACGCGGCGGGCGTGCTCGCGCGCGAGAGCATCGCCGAGAGCCGTTGGGAGACCTGGAACGCCGTGCTGGACATCAACCTCACCGGCACGTTCCGCGTGGTGCGCGCGGCGCTGCCACTGCTGACCGAGGGTCCCGCGGAGGCCAAGCGCATCGTCAACATCGGCTCCGGCGCCGCGGACCGTGGCTACGCCTACCCCGCCTACACGGCATCGAAGGGCGGTGTCGTGGCGCTCACCCGGGAGCTCGCCGCCGAGCTGGCACCCCGGGGGATCACCGTCAACGCCGTCAATCCCGGCTTCGTCCGCACGGCCATCAACGACGACGCGTGGTCCGACGCCGACGCCAGACAACGCTGGGAGAACACGATTCCGCTCGGGCGCATGGGCAGGCCCGAGGAGGTGGCCGCCGTGGCGTGCTTCCTCGCCTCCCCCGCCGCCGGTTACGTCACCGGCCAGGTGGTGCGCGTGGACGGCGGGCGCTCGGCGATCTCGGCGAGGCCGGCGTGACGGGCGGGCGGGTCGCGGGCAAGGTCTGCGTCGTCACCGGCGCGGCGGCCGGACTGGGCGCCGCGATAGCGCGACTGCTGAGCGAGCACGGCGGCATCGTGGTCGGGTTCGACGTCACGCCGGGCGACACCGGATGGCAGGTCGACGTCCGCGACGACCACGCCGTGGCGCGGGCGATGAACCGGGTCGCGGCCGAGCACGGGCGGATCGACGTCCTCGTGAACAACGCGGGCATCGCCGGGCCACGCAAGCCGTCCCACGAGGTCAGCGCCGAGGAGTTCGACGCGGTGTTCGCCGTGAACGTGCGCGGTACCTGGCTGTGCACCAAGTACGCCATCCCGCACATGCCCGAGGGCGGCAGCGTGATCACCATGTCGTCGATGTACGGACTGGTGGGCAACTCGCTGCTGCCCGTCTACCACGCCAGCAAGGGCGCCGTGCGACTACTGTCCAAAGCGGACGCCGCCGCCTACGCCCCGCGCGGGATCCGCGTCAACTCGGTGCATCCCGGCTCGATCGAGACCGGATCGGCGACCTCGGTGCGCCAGAGTGACGACGAGACCGCCCGTTCCTACAACGCCCGCACGCTCGCGGCGATCCCGCTCGGTCGTCGCGGCGAGCCGCTCGACATCGCTTACGGCGTGCTGTACCTCGCCTCCGACGAGTCGCGCTACGTCACCGGCAGCGAGCTGGTCATCGACGGCGGCTACACGGCGGTGTGAGCCCGGCGCCTCCGCTGGGGCGCCGGGCCCGTCCGGCTACGCGAACCGCGTGACCACCGCGTCGGCGGCCCAGCACTCGGTGGGCGTGACGATGAGCGGGTTGATCTCCACGGTCTCGTACTCGCCCAGCGCGGCGCCGGTGAACGCCTCGCAGACGGCGGTCAGCGCCTCGACCGCGCCGGCGTGGCCGCTCACGCCCACCTCGGCGAGCAGGTGCTCCGCGTCGCCGGGCCGTAGCGGGAGCCTGCGGGTGAGCGAGCGATTGGCCAGCTCGGTCGCGGTGCCGCCGAGCCCGACCACCACGTAGCGGCCCAGCACGGGATCGGTGTTGAGGCCCACCAGCAGTTCCCTGCCGAACACCATCTCCTCCACGAGGTAGCCCTCGATGTCCTCGGGCGACAGGCCCGCCGCGACGAGGTTCGCCTCGAGCTGCTTGGCCGTGGCAGGCAGCTCGGCCGTCTGCGTGACGCCGAGTGCGACGCCACCGAAGCGGGACTTGTGGCTGATGGGCGCGATCACCTTGACGGCGAACGGCGCGCGCAGTTCGGCCGCCGCGCCGGCCAGCTCGTCGCCGGGCGCGCTCACGCCTCGCACGACGGGTACGCCGGCGGCCTCGACCAGGTCCCGCGAGGCGGCCTCGCTCAGTACCCGCTGTTCGGTCCCGGCCCTCGCGTCCCCGTTCTGCGTGGCCAGCGCGGGGAAGAGCTTGGCCAGCGCGGAGAACGTCAGCCGCAGGTTGTTCAGCACGCCGACGTGCGGATGCCGCTCGCGGTAGCCGCGGACGAACTCGGTGCCGGGAACCGGTGCCATCGAGGTGATCACCAGCGGCATCTCGTTCTCCGCCGACAACCGGGCCAGGTCGTTCCAGTTCCACGTGTGGATCGACTCGTGCGCCGTCTCCGAGGGGAACTGCACGCTCCACGGCAACAGCACCAGGCCCGTGTTCGGGTCCTTGAACACCGTGCCGTTGATGCTGTCCTCCCCCTCGCGGCGCTTCACGCCGATCACGTCGAGCGGGTTGTCGATGAACGAGCCGGGTCCGGCCAGCTCCCGGATCCGCCGCACGGTCGACTCGGCGAACACCGTGAGGTTCACGCCGTAGCGCTCGGCGAGGTCGCTGCACAGCGCCGCCGCTCCACCGGAGCCACCGAGCACGGAGACCGCGCGCTCGCGTCCCTTCTTCACGCCGAGCAGGCACAACGTGGCCAGGCGCATCAGCTCGTCCACGCCGTCGGCGCGCAGCACGTCGTGTTCGCGCAGCAGCTCGGAGAACACCGAGTCGGTGCCCGCGATGCTCGCGGTGTGCGACAGCACGGCGCGCTGGCCGCGCTCGGAGACGCCGGACTTGAGGATCACGATCCGCTTGCCGGTCTGCCTGGCGTAGGTGAACGCGCGGGTGAACGCGGGCAGCTGCGTCCCGGACACGCCCTCGAGATACACGCACACGACGCGGGTCGTGTCGCGACGCAGTGCCTGCTCCAGCGCTTGCGGCACGCCCAGCACGGCGCCGTTGCCGGTGGAGGCACAGAAGTCGACGCCCAGGTTCTCCTCGGTCGCGGCAGCGAGGAACGCCGAGAGCAGCGCCCCGCTCTGCGACACGATCGACACCGGACCCGGCCTCGCCTCCAGCCACATGGGTTCGGCGACGGCGCAGACGCGCTCGGCGAAGTCGGCGAATCCCACGCAGTTCGGGCCCCACAGCCGCGTCCCGGTGCCGGACACGATGCGCACCAGTTCGTCCTGCAGCCGGCTGCCCTCGTCGTCGCGCTCACCGAAGCCGTCGGTGACGAGCACGATGTCGCGCGTGCCCGCGGCGGTCAGCTCCCGCACCGCCTCCACGCTGGCCTCCCGCCGGATCGCGACGATGGCGGCGCGCGGCGTGGCGGGCAGCGCCGCGACGCTCGGGACCGTGGTGAGCCCGGCGATCGTGTCGTGGTTGGGGGTGACCGGCACGACCTCCAGCTCCGGGTTCAGGGTGCGGAGGTTGTGCAGCGCGCAGGTGGTCCAGAAGTTGCGGGGGGACGCGCCGACGACGGCGACGACGGGGCGGGACACGGCGATGAGTCTCCTTCGATCGGGGCGGGCGGATCAACGGGCGAGCGAGCCGCCCTCGGCATACCAGGTGCGCGCCGCGGAGATGCCCAGCTCGGCGAGCTTGCCCGCCATCCAGCGGTTGCCCTCGGAGGTGTGGATGAGCGCGTCCCAGCCCGCGCAGGACTCGATCGTCTCGCGAAAGCCCTGCCGCACGAGCACGTCGTTGGCGGCGCGCTTCTTGATCTCCAGCATGTCCAGCGGGGTCTTCGCGATCTCGGTGGCGACCTCGCGGGACTTGGCCAGCACGCCGTCCTCGGGCACCGAGTAGTTCGCCCAGCCGCGCTGCGCGGCCTCGGGGCCCATCATGTGGCTGCCCGCGGTGTAGGAGAGCTCCTTGGCCTTCTTCGGGCCCACGGCGTACATCGCGGCGGGTCCGAGCATCCCGCCGCCGATCGGCAGCACCGGCCAGGCGATCTTGGTGTCGTCGCCCACCACGGCGAGGTCGGCGCACGCGGGGATCAGCGTGGCGCCGCCCATGCAGTAGCCGTGCACGCTCGCCACCACCGGCTTGGGCACGTCGAAGACCGCCGCGAACGCCCGGATGTGCGCACGCAGCCGCAGCCAGTCCTCGTGCGCGGTGCGGTGGGTGTAGCCGCCGTCGCCCGACGGCGCGGGCCTGCTGACGTCCCAGCCGACGCTGAACGCGCGGCCCTCACCGCGCACGATGATCACCGACACGCTCGCGTCGGCGCCCAGTTCGTGCAGTGCGGACTCGTAGTCGGCGAACAGCTCGCCGTTGAAGGCGTTGAGCTTCTCGGGACGGTCGAGCACGACCTCGGCGATCTTTCCGTTCCGCTCGATGCGGACGACGCTCATGGTGGCTGCCTTTCGTTCTCGGGGGGGGGGGGCGCGGCTCAGCGGTGGGCGGCGAGCCGGTGTGCGCGGACGGCGGAGGCACGGAGGTGGGGCACGCCGAGTCCGGTCGCCCACGGCGCGAGCTCGGGCAGGCGGGCGGCCCGCAGCGGATCTCGCTCGGACACCAGGCACGCGCCCGCGGCGGCGAAGCCCGCACCGGCGAGCCCCACGAGGTCACAGGCCGCTTCCCAGACAGCGGCCCTGCCGAGCACACCGTCGTCGTGGGCGCGGTAGGTGATCACGTGGCCGGGCCGCGTGAACCGGTCGGGGCTGGTGCCCGGCTCGCCGAGCAGTGCGATAGTGCGGGCGCGGGCGGTGGCGGAGATGCCGGTGCCGGTGTCCTCCGCGTCCACCGCGACGCCGTAGGCGGGCGCGTCACCGCGCCCGTAGGTCATGGGTGCCAGCCGAAGCCGGTCGGCCTCGCCCTCGGGCAGGGCGACCACGACGAAACCGGACGTGTGCCGCACGGTGAGCGCGAGCAGTTCCGTGCTCGCGTCCCTCGCCGCGAACACCAGCTGGCAGTCCGCGTGCGGGCCGAGGTCATCGACGAGCAGCACCGGCCTGCCCCCGCGCAGCGCGTGGAACACCGGATCCGGGATCACCCCGGTGTCCGGTGTGGACTCGTGCAGGATCGTCATGCCGGCACCGCCGAGAAGATCGTGCGCGGGTTGTCCACGAGCATCACGTCGAGATCGCGTTCGCTCACCCCGGACTCGCGCAGCGCGGGCAGCACGTCGTCGCTGATGTGACGGAAGTGCCAGTCGGGCAGGTGCTTCTCCTTGTAGCCGGGCGGGAAGTTGTGGCTGTGGCAGGACGCGTCGTGCGAGAGCACCAGCCGGGAGGCGTAGCCGCGGCGCACCAGCTCGGCCACGGTGGCAACGCGCCGGTCGAAGGCCAGCCGGTTGTTCAGCCCGAAGCGGTCCATGCCGAGGTAGGAACCGTTGTCCAGCAGGCTTTGCAGGTAGTCGAGGTCCTCCGAGTCTCCGCTGTGCCCGACGATCACGCGGGTCAGGTCCACGCCCTCCTCGGCGAAGATCTTCTGCTGTTCGAGGCCGCGTTCGGTGGACACGTCGGTGTGCGTCGAGATCGGCACTCCGGTCTCGCGGTGGGCGCGCGCCACGCCGCGCAGCACGCGCTCCACGTCGGGCGTCACACCGGGAAGATCGGTGGCGCACTTGAGGATTCCGGCCCGGATGCCCGTACCGGCGATGCCCTCGGTGATGTCGCGGACGAACATGTCCGCCAGCGGGTCGTCACCGCCGACGAGACGGCCGGGGCCACGGAACTTCAGGTAGTTCGGCAGTTCCGTGAACGTGTAGAAGCCCGTCGCAGCGATGATCCGCACGGGAGACCTGTCGGCGACGGCGCGCACCCTGCGGATGTCGCGGCCCAGGCCGAGCACGGTCAGGTCGACGATCGTGTCGATGCCCGCGGCCTCGAGCGCGACCAGTTTCGCGACCGCGTCCTCGGTTCGCTGCTCGTCGTCCCACGTCTCCGGGTAGTTGACCTCGTACTCGTGGTTGATGACGAACACGTGCTCGTGCATGAGCACGCGCCCGAGCTGCGTGGAATCTGCTTCGCCGGTGACGGTCTGGACGGTGGCCATGCGGTCTGGTTCTCCCTCTGGCGACGGCGGTGTCGGGGGCTCCTGCCCGTTGACAATGACGCGCGTGTCATGTTTAGTCAAGTGCGTCTTCACCCGGCGCTGCAAGGGTTTTCGTCAGCGCAGTGTTCTCATCACCGGGTCGTATTGGAGTGCCATGAGCAACGTCGCCACCCCGCACTACGGAATCTTCAGCCTGTCCAACGTTCCGCCGTGGAACACGCACAACGAGGTCGTCAACAAGGCGCTCGAACAGATCGTGCACGCCGACAAGCTCGGCTTCGAGGAGGCCTGGGTCGCCGAGCACAATGGCCGCCGCTACGGGATCGTCGCCTCGGCCCAGCTGTTGCTCGCCGCCGCGGCCGCGGCCACGGAGCGGATCCGCGTCGGCTCGGGCGTCTCCCGGCTGCCGATGCACCACCCGCTGCGGCTGGCCGAGGACTACGCCTACGTCGACCAGCTCTCCAACGGCAGGCTCAACTTCGGCATCGGCAAGGCCTACGACCGGCTGGAGTTCCAGGCCTACGGCATTCCCGAGGACGAGCGCGACGAACGCTACGACGAGGTCTTCGAGATCGTCATGCAGGCTTGGAGGACGGGCAAGGTCAAGTTCTCGGGCAAGCACTACCAGGTGCCGGCCGAAGGCGAGGTGGCCGACGAGATCGAACTGTTCCCCGAGGTGCTGCAGAAGCCGACGCCGCCGGTGTTCGTGATGGTCTCCTCCAGCGAGGAGTCGTTGCGCTCGGCCGCGCGCCGCGGGTTCTCGTTCGTGCTCGGCCAGCGCCCGACCCGCGACGACGTGCGCCGCCTGGTCGGCGTCTACCGCGACGAGGCCCGCGAGGCGGGGCACTCGTTCGACACCATCGACGAGAACATCGCCCGCGCCTCCCAGCTCAAGGCGATCCACGTCGCCGACAGCCACGAGCAGGCCCGCCAGGAGTACGAGCACGGCTACATGTGGTACGTCAACATCCTGAGCAACCGCGCGAAGGTGGGCCTCGGGATCGACGAGCTCACCTACGACGAGTACATCGACCGCAAGACCCTGATCCTCGGCAGCGCGGACCAGGTCGCCGAGGAGCTCGCCTCGTTCCACAGCCACACCGGTCTCGGCGGCCTGGTGGCCTGGTTCGACGCCGGAAGCCAGCCGCAGGAACAGGTCCTTCGCTCGATGTCGATGTTCGCGGAGAAGGTGCGCCCACAGCTCTGAGTAGACGACAATGGCGCCGGAAATCCCGGATCCGGGACGACGCGCGAACGAATGGGGACACGATGGCGACCGGCGAGACCACGAACGGGAAGCGCAAGGGAGCCCGCGCGGCGGCCCGCCCGCAGGCGGACTCGCAGCCGAGGACGACCCGGGGCCGCAAGACCCGCGAGCGGCTGCTGTCCGCCGCGCGCACCATGTTCGAGAGCAAGGGCTTCCTCGACACCCGGGTGTCCGACATCTGTGACGAGGCCGGGCTCGCCCACGGCACCTTCTACATCTACTTCCCCACCAAGGAAGACATCTTCTACACCCTGGTGGACGAGGTGGTCGCCGACCGTTTCCTGCTCACCGCGGTGCCCGACGACTTCGAGGGCAACGTCGCCGACCGGTTCGCCTACACGCTGCGCCAGTACTTCGACGAGATGCGGCGGGCCAAGGACTTCAGCCGCATCGTCGAGCAGGTGGCGACCTTCGACGAGCACATGCGCGAGAACCGCATGGCGATCAGGCGCAAGTTCCGGGGCCGCATCCAGCACGGGATCGAGCGCCTGCAGCAGCAGGGAGCCGCCGACCCGGACATCTCGGCGGAGCTCACCGCGGAGGCGATGGTCGCGATGATCAACAACTTCGCCTACATCAACCTCATCCTCGGCGAACGCGACGACCTCGACCTCGATCAGGTCGTCGCCACCCTGACCAACATCTGGGCGCGGTCGCTGTCGCTGGACATCGAGAAGGCCAACGCCAACGACGCCAAACGCGCACCGAAGACGAGAAAGACTTAGCCCCCATGGATTTCACTGTCCCTGACGAAGCGAAGGAGACCGCGCAGGCGGTCGTCAGTTTCGTCGAGCGCTACGTGGAGCCGATCGAGCGCGAGTACGCCGACCTGCTCCAGGACGAGCGCAAACGGTTCGACGAGCGCGGGTTCCTGCAGCCCGAGGTGCTCAAACTCAAGAAACAGGTCCGCATGGCGTCGGCCGAGGCCGGCTTCTACACCATGTTCGGCGACGAGTCGCTCGGCGGCGGCGGGCTCGGCGAGGTGGCGCTCGTCCACATCCAGGAGGAGCTCAACCACGCGTGGGGACCCAGCCGCCCGCTGGTGCACGAGAACGTGGTCCCCTCGGTGTTCACTAACGGGCTGAGCCCCATCCTGCGCGAGCTTGACCCCGAGGTCCGCGCGCGGCTCGTGCCCGGCATCGCCTCCGGGGAGAAGACGCTGTGCTTCGGCCTGTCCGAGCCGGGCGCGGGATCCGACGTCCAGCGCATCCGCACCCGCGCCGTGCGCGACGGCGACCACTGGGTGCTCAACGGCTCCAAACAGTGGATCACCAACGCGCCCTACGCCGACTACTGCATTCTGTTCGCCGTCACCGACCCCGAGGCCAACCGGGAGCGCCGCGGCGGCATCACGGCGTTCTTCGTCGACACCAGCAGCGACGGTTTCGAGTGCAGCAGCAACATCCCGATCCTCGGTCACATCGGCTCGCACCACGGCATCATCAGCATCGAGGACCTGCGGGTGCCGGCCGAGAACGTGATCGGCACGGTCCACAAGGGACTCTCGCTGGCCCTGCTCGGCATCAGCAAGGGCAGGCTGTCGATGTCGGCGATGTGCGTGGGCCTGGCACGCTGGTCGCTGGACAAGGCAGTGGACTACGCCAGGCAGCGCGAGACGTTCGACAGTGTCATCGGCGACCACCAGGCCGTCCAGATCAAGCTCGCCGAGATGGCCATGGACATCTACGCGGCCAAGTCGGTCGTCGGCCGCACCGCGGCGCTCGTGGAGAGCAAGCAGCGTGCGATCAAGGAAACCTCCATCACCAAGGCGTTCTGCACGGAGATGCTCGGCCGCGTCGCCGACTCGGCGATGCAGGTGCACGGCGCGATGGGGCTGTCCAACGAGCTGCGACTGCAGGAGGTCTGGCGCCACGCCCGCACCCTGCGCATCCCCGACGGGACCTCCGAGATCCAGCGGCGGACCATCGCGGGCAGGCTCCTCTCCGGCGACACCGACCTGTGAGGTGAGGCGATGACCGCGCTCCCGAAGTACTCCGAACTGCCCCGGCTCGACGACGTCGGCTCCCACCACGCGTGGGACGTGTTCGGGCCCGGGGACGAGCTGGGCACGCTCAACCTGCTCGACGCCGAGGCCGTGCGCCACGCCACCGGCCTGGTGCGCACCGGTGAACGCGTCGGGATCAGCCTCCCGCTCGACCAGCCCGACCCGCCGCTGTTCCGCAGGGAACCGTTCCAGCACACGGTCAAGCGGATCGGCAGCATGTGGGACGACCGGCTCGACTCGTTCTTCCCGCAGTGCTCGACCCAGTGGGACGGCTTCCGCCACCACCGCGTCCGCCAGCACGGGTTCTACGGCGGGGTGCTCGACGATCCCGCGCCCGGCAACCCGAGGCTGAGCATCCACCACTGGGCCCGCGCCGGCATCCTCGGCCGCGGTGTCCTGCTCGACGTCGCCGCCCACTTGCCCGGCGTCGACCCGCTGTCCGAGCACTCGATCACCCCGGACGACCTCCGTGCGGTGGCAAGTGCGCAAGGAACCGAGATCCGCCCCGGCGACATCCTGTGCCTGCGCACGGGCTGGCTCGCCGCCTACCGGGCGCTGGAACCCGAGGGCAAGGCGGCGATCGCGGCCGAGAAGGCAGGGCTCAGCTCCGCCGGTCTCGCGGCCGACGAGTCCACCGCGGAGCTGCTGTGGGACTGGCACATCGCCGCCGTCAGCGCCGACAACCCCGCCGTCGAGGTCACCCCCGGCGACGCCGCGGTCGGCAGCCTGCACCGGCGCCTGCTCGGGCTGCTCGGCATCCCGCTGGGCGAGCTGTTCGACTTCGACGAGCTCGCCACGCGGCTCGCGGCGGAGTCGAGATCGGAGTTCCTCTTCGTCTCGGTCCCGCTGGCCGTGCCCGGCGGACTCGGCTCCCCCGGCAATGCCGTCGCCGTGCTCTGATTCGACCACTCCCTGACCGGAGAAGGAGCAGCACATGGCTCTGCCCGATTGTTCCCGCGCGCCCGTGGCCGGCCGCGTCCTGCGCGACGTCCTCGGCTCGTTCTGCTCGGGGGTCGTCGTGGTCACCGCGGGCGGCACCGAGCCCGCGGGGTTCACGTGCCAGTCGTTCGCCTCACTGTCGCTCGACCCGCCGCTCGTGACCTTCGCGCCGGGCCGGACGTCGCGAACGTGGCCGCACATCAGACGGGCGGGCGCGTTCTGCGTCAACATCCTGGCCGACGACCAGCAGCACCTCAGCGACCAGTTCGCCAGATCGGGCACCGACAAGTTCGCCGGGGTCGCGTGGTCGCCGAGCGAGCTGGGCTCCCCCGTGCTCGACGGCGTGATCGCCTGGGTCGACTGCGTCCTGTGGGCCGAGTACGACGGCGGCGACCACACCGTCGTCGTCGGTGAGGTCCGGGCGCTGGCGAGCGATCCACGCCGCGCCCCGTTGCTGTTCCACCGCGGCGCGTACTTCGCGTCCTGACCCTTTCCCCACCACCGTGTTCCGGGCCGGGCCACCCCGGTCGTAGTTCCGCCTGCCCGCTTCCCGGGCTCCCCCGTGTCCACTCTCAGCGAAGAGAGAGCGATATGTCGAGGCTCCAACCCAAACGCGCCGCCGCCGCGAGCGTCATCGGCACCACCATCGAGTACTACGACTTCTTCATCTACGCCACCGCCGCCGCGCTGGTGTTCAACAAGGTCTTCTTCCCCTCCCTGACGGGGATGACCGGCACGCTGGTGTCGCTGTCGACCTTCGCGGTGGCGTTTCTGGTGCGGCCACTCGGCGGCGTGATCATCGGGCACCTCGGCGACAAGGTCGGACGCCGCCCGATGCTGGTGTTCACGCTGACCATGATGGGCTGCGCGACCCTGCTCATCGGGCTGCTGCCCGGCTACGACTCGATCGGGGTCGCCGCGCCGGTGCTGCTCATCCTGCTGCGCGTGCTCCAGGGCTTCGCGATGGGCGGCGAACTCGGTGGCGCGGTGCTGCTGACGATGGAGCACAGCCAGCCGGAGAAGCGCGGGTTCTACGGCAGCTGGGTGCAGATCGGCGGGCCGCTGGGACTCGTCGTCGCCACGCTCGTCTTCCTGCCGCTCAACCTGTTGCCTCAGGAGGAGTTCCTCAGCTGGGGCTGGCGCGTGCCGTTCATGCTCAGCGCCGCACTCGTCGTTGTCGGCTACGTCCTGCGCCGCACCATCGACGAGAGCCCGACGTTCACCGAGATCAAGCGCACGGGCAAGGTCGACAAGGCCCCCGCGCTGACGATCCTGCGCACCTACCCGCTGCGCACGCTGCTCGTGGCCTGCACGACGCTCAGCGGCGGCGTGGCGTTCTACATGATGTCGGTGTTCGGGCTGTCCTACGCCACCGAGAACCTCGGGCTCACCCGGCAGACGATCCTGCTCATCGTCATGGTCGCGATGGTCCTCGACTGCGTGTTCGTCCTCATCTCCGGCATCGTCTCCGACCGCGTGGGCAGGCCGAAGGTCATGATGTTCGGCATGATCGGCAAGGCGGTGCTCGCCTTCCCGTGGATCTGGCTGCTCGACACCGGAAACGCCTGGGTGATGTTCCTGGGCTACCTGCTGTTCTGCATCCCGCACGCCGCGGGACAGGGTGTGGCCGGTGTCTTCTACGCCGAGGTGTTCCCCGCGAAGGTCCGCTACTCGGGACTCTCGATCGGCTACACGCTCGGCATGATCGGCGGTAGCGCCATCGCGCCGATGGTCGCCACGAGCCTGGTCGCCGCGTGGGGCACCACCGCGCTGGGCTGGTACATGCTCACGATGAGCCTGATCTCCACGGCGTCCACCACGATCATCCTGCGCTCGGCGAAGATCTCGGGCCGTGAGGTCGAGGAGCCGAAGGTGGCCAAACCGGAACTCGCGAGCTGAACCGGGCGTGACCGCCCGCGGTGCGGGCGGTCACGCCGCACACAACGGCCTCACCCAGGCAAGTGATACGCGGGGACACATTCGCCTTCCCGCGTGTTAGCTTGCAGTTCTCGGCACGCGCCAGGAATTGCCGGGGCAAGGGGATCAGGTCGTCGCGGTCGCGTACCCGCCGGCATGGCAGGGGACGCCATCAGATGCCCGCGTGTCCTATGTACACATCGGGGAGTCGGGACACCGCAGGGCATCCGGGTAGGACGCGACCGCGCGACCGAGGGGAGGCGAAATGCGTACTCGGGATCGGAATTTCCGGATCGTCACTTTCTCGTCGGATCGATCATGACGTCGCCACAATCTCCGGACCACCGCCGAGTGGAATCGTGCAAAGAATTAGAAAACACTTCGTATTCCGGCGGCCATGATTCAGCGGCGTTCTCCGTCACCGTCGCGACGACGGCCACGGGCTGCGAGCTCGTCACGGTGCTCGGCGAGATCGACGCGGCGACACTGGCCGAGTTCGGTTCGGAACTGGCCGCGCTGCCGCATCGCGGGGCGTACGCGGTGGTGGTGGACCTGGCGCGCGTGCGGTACTGCTCGTGCGCGGGCGCGCGCGAGCTCCTGGACCTGCGCGACCGGGCCGAGCACGCCGGCGTGCCGCTGGCACTGGCGGTCGAGACACACGCGGTGCGCCGGGTGCTGGACGTGCTCGGTGTCGCACCACTGTTCACGCTCCGCAGGAACGCCCGCGCGGCGCTCACCGCGGCGGCCGGCTGACGGGTCGGCGTCGACGTGGCTAGGGAAATGGCAGGTCGGGCGCGGACAGTCCCGCGTCGGGATCCAGCTCGACTCCCCCGGAGCGCAGGGTGTCGTCGAGGATCGCCCACACCCACCGGGAGAGCAGCCCCACCAGCTCGTCCCTGCGGAGCTCGCTCGGCTCGTCGAGCCAGCGCGCCACCGTCGCGTCCACCATCCCGACCAGACCGAACGCGACGGGCTGCGCGACCAGTGTCCGCAACCCGAACGTGGTCAGGTAGTACTCGAACAGGCGGGTCAGATGCTGACCGATCGTGGTCTTCACGTCGTTGACGGCGTCGCCGTCCGGATCGCGCTGGGACAGCGCGTACATGCCCAGGTAGAGGTACAGGTGCCTGCGCTCCGACAGGAACCGCGTGTGGGTGTCGATGGCCGCGGCGATCATCTCGCGTGGCGAGCCGTGCAGGTTCCACAGCGGCGCCAGCTCGGCGTTGAGCAGCTCCACGACCCGGGAGGCGATGGCGCGGTGGATGTCGCTCGCGTCGGCGAAATGCTTGTAGAGCCTGGTCCGCGCGACGCCGGCCTCCTCGGCGATCCGCTCGATGGGCAGGCCGGGCCCGTGGTGGGCGATGGCGCGCAGGGCGGCCTCGACGAACTCGCGCCGCCGCCGCTCCCGCTGCCCCGCCCAGCGGGTCGTGCGACCGTCGATGCGGGAGGACGCCGGGGAGGGCATACGGAGAGTTTACCGCTCGTGAACCGAGAGCGACCCGCACATATCTGATACATTGCCGTACCTATTAACACTGGTCGAACCATAAGGGGAGATGGAGGCCGAAGTGTTATCGCACCTGCACGCGGCCGGGACCCGCGTCACCTCCGCGCTCGCGCACCGGGCGGCGTCATGACGCAGCCGGATCAGAAACAGAGACAGGACGACGCCACGCCGATTCTCGAGCGGCTGCTCACCGAACGAGGTGTGACACTGGAACCCGCGAGCTCTCCGGAGCCCGCCGACTCCGAGGACTGAGGGGGACGGGCATGTCCACGGCTGACGACCTGCACGACACCGGATGGCTCGCCGAACAGGCGACGGCGGCGCTCGACTCCATCTCGAACCTCTATGACGAGGCGATGGCCGGCCTCGAGAGCCAGGACGCGTCCCCCGCGGCCGATGGCGGCGACGGCAAGGCCAAGACGAGCGCGACCGGAACCTGACCGCCCCTCCGTCCATTCCGGACACTGCGCCCGAAACCGCGCTGTTGCCGGGTGTCGCGCTGATCGCCTACGATCGGCCGACCCCCGGACGGTCGCTCATCGCCCGCGAGGTGACCACGCGGCGGGCACGACGTTTCCGCAGGACGTACCCGAGTGGACGATTGCCTGAACTCCCGACCAGCACGCGTTCGGCGCAACGCGCGAGGAGTTTGTCGTACGCGGGTAACCGGTCGGCCATCCGTGATGACACCCGGTGGTGACCGCCGGTGGTCCGCGCCCGTTCCACTGCTCTGATCGTGTCCAGCAGGGCTCCACACCACTGCGGTTGGCGACAGCGAAGCTCTAAGCTGTCCCGAGTCCGCGTTTCGGTATCACGCGATTGTGGGGAGATCATGGCACCAGTCCCGGTGTTCGGACATCGCGAGCCGTTGACGCGTAGGGATCTGGAGTCGATCGCGGATGAGGATCACCGTTACGAGCTGGTGGATGGGGTGCTCCTGATGAGCCCATCACCCCGCCCGCTGCACCAGCGCGTCGTGGCGCGGGTCCTCGCCGCCGTGAGCGTGCACTGTCCCCGGGACTGCGAGGCGCTGCCCGCACCCGTGGACGTGGTGCTCGCCGACGACACCGTGCTCATCCCGGACGTCGTCGTGGGCCGCAGGAGCGACTACACCGAGCGCGCGCTGGCCGGGACGCCCGTGCTGGCGGTCGAGGTGATCTCGCCGTCGAGCAGGCTGATCGACACCGAGCTCAAGCGGGCGCGGCTCGCCGAGGCCGGTTGCCCGAACTACTGGCTCGTCGACCCGTACGTGCCGAGCGTGCTGTGCCTCGGCCTGCGCGACGGCGCCTACGTGACACTCGACGAGGCGCGGCGCGACCAGACTCTCGCGCTGACGGTGCCGTACGCCGTGACGCTCAACCCCGCCGACCTGGTCTCCGACTACTAGTCCTCACGTTCGTGCGGCCGCAACAGGCTGCGCAGCAGCCCGGCCACCGCCTCGCGCTGCGCCGGATCCAGTGGGGCGAGGAACTCCTCGTCGGCGCACAACACCACCCGCAGCGCCTCGTCGGCGACCCGCTCGCCGTCCGAGGACAGGCTGACGAGCACTCCCCTGCGGTCGGCGGGGTCGGCCGTGCGCTCGATGAGCCCGGCGTCCGCCAGCCGGTCCAGCCGGGCCGTCATGGCTCCCGAGGTGACCAGAGAAGACCGGGCGAGCTCCCGGGGGTTCACCGGAGCCGACACCCGCCGCACCGTGTTCAGGACGTCGAAGTCGCCGAACGACAACCCGAGCGGTTTGAGCGCGCCGACCAGCGCCTGTTCCAGATGCCGGGCGCACAGCAGCAGCCGACCGACCACCTCGAGCTGACTCACCTCCAGACCGGGCCTGCTGTCGTGCCAGGCCGCGATCATGCGGTCGACGGAGTCCATGATCCGAGTGTAGCTTGGCGCTAAGTAGTTCAACACCAAGCTATCTGCCGTGGAGGTGCCCGATGTTCCGGAACCTGTTCCTCGTGCTCGTGGCCGGCGGGGACCCAGCCGACCGCGTTGTCCGCGAGGACTCCCTGGCCCGCACCGTGATCGTGCCCGTTCCCACCGTGGCCACCGCGGCCACGGTGGCCGCCGGAGAGGACGAGCCCGACCTGATCGAGCTCTACGGCGGGCTGGGCGCCGACGCGGCCGCCGCCGTGCTGGCCGCGGCACCCGGCGCGGCGGTCGGCTACGCGGGCGAGAACGGCGGACTCGCGGGCACGGCCGTGCTCTACGAGGCGCCCGGCGCCGACCCGGCCGCGGACCGTTGGCACTTCGGCGACACCACCGTGGTCGCGGTGCCGTCGGCGGACGCCGCGCCCGAGGTGGCGGCTGAGCTCGTGGCCACGGGTGCCACGCGGATCGAGCTGTGCGGCGGCTTGGGCCCGGTCCCGGCCGTCGCGGTGCGCGCGGCGGTCGACGTCCCGGTCACCACGGTGTTGTTCGGGTTCGAGTCCATCCCGGCCGCCGCCCGTTACCGGGCGCGGTTCGAGGCGGCGCTGTCGGCCGCGCACTCCTGAGCACTCCGAGGGTCAGCTGCGGACGAAGTCCGCGAGCATCCGAGCGGTGTCCTCGGTGTCCCAGTCATCGGGCAGGGTCTTACCCGGCTTGGTCTCCAGTTCCGCGGACGCGAACACGCGACGCTCGGCGTCGAGGATCTGCGCGGTCTGCACCGCGCGCCCGTTCGGGTAGGTGTAGTCCTGCACCACGACCGGCACACCCTCGATCTCGTGCTCGCTCATGCCGGGAGTGTCCGCGCTCAGCGTCGTGTCCTCGAACCCCTGCTCCGACTCGGTGCGGCCGAGCACGAAGGTGATCGACGGCTCGCCGAACTGGCAGATGTAGCGCTCGCCGTCCTCGCCGAACGTGCTGACGCCGGATCCACGGGGCTTCGGAGTGGTGGTGCCGACCTCGGGCGGGTCGAACAACTCGCAGCCCGACGCCGACTCGATAACGGGGACCTCGTTGACCTCCTCGGCGTCGGTGAGCTGCTCGTCCAGGAACTGGACCCACTCGAAGGAGATGGTCGGTGGCCCGCTCACCGGCTCCGACGAGCAGGCGGACACACCAGCGGCAAGTGCGAGCACGACAGCGGGGATGACCTTCCGTGAAGAGCGCATGTCCCTGCGACGCCCGACGCGGCCGGATCGTTCCTGCCGGGCGGCCGCGAACTTCGGCGCGAATCTCCGTCACGGTTCGCGGGCGGGCGCGTCCCACCACCACGGGCACGGGACGAGGAAGCGGGGGACGGCAGATGACAGTCGCAGGGGGACCGCCATCACCGGACCACGTGATTCAGCTGCGCCGCAGGCTGAATCTCCTCGTCGCCGCGCTCACTCTCACGGAGACACGGTCCGAGGTGGACACTCTGGTGGCGGCGCTGGCCGACACGGCGGCGGCGGCCGAACAGTGTGTGGGGCGCGTGGCTCCGGCGGCCGTGGCCGAGATCCGCGGCGGGCTCGCCGACGCCAGATCGGGCCAGTTCGACGGCACCCGGAGCGCGCTGCTCGCGGCCAGTCACCAGCTGACCGGCCTGCTGCGCGACGGAGTCGCGAGTCCTACGCTCGGTCTGCGCTCAGCTCGTTCTGCAGGACGGCCTGCGCGGGATCGGAACCCGGCGACCCGCCGAGACGGCTGACGATCTGGTCGAAGATGGGCGTCGGCTCCCCCGCCGCGTCCACGCTGATGTTCTCCGGTGCGTCGCTCATATCGCTGCCTCGACGTCGACGATCTGTTCTGACTTGACCCAGCTCGGCTCGCGGTCGACGGCCGAGTCGACCGCCTTCACCGGTACCCACCACGTGGTGGTGTAGCGGTCGAAGATCGGTTCCGCCACGATGGTCGCCCTGCGGCACACGCGGCTCCAGTCGCGGCGGCGACCGGCCAGGTACGTCACCCGCGCCCCGATGCCGAGACGACTGTGCTCACACACGGACATCTGCCCTCCCCCACATTCGCGATATCCGGATACCCGTGGGCTCCGGATTTCCTCCCCGCAGCGAGGCTAACAGCATCCGCTGTCACTGCGCGTGCTCAGTCACTTGGCTGAGGGATGACCCACCCTCGGGGAGCAGGTGCGGCGCTCTGGTCCCGTTCAGTGGACCGATAGCGTCAGATGTCGTGTGACAGCAGCGCGCGGGCGAGTTCGTCGTCGGCGACGAGGGTGTGCACGAACCCCGTCGCGACGGCCGCGCGGGTGGCCGTCGCGCGGTGGGCTCCGTAACTGGACGTGATCAGCTTCGGTACCGCGCGCAGCGTCTCCGAGTCGATGCCGACCACCCGGTCGTCGAGGTCGCTGGGCACCGGCGTGCCGTCCTGGTCGAAGACCCGGCCCGAGAGCTCGCCGCACGCGCCGGCCTCGGCGAGCCGCCGCTGCTCGTCGGCGGTGAGCAGGTCGTACACCGCGGAACCACCCGGCTGCCACGCGCCGACGGAGATCAGCGCGATGTCGAGCTGGCGGAACCGCGCCATCGCGGCCGCGATCTCGGGCTGACGGCGCAGCCCCTCCGCGGTCTCGACGTCGGACACGACGAGCGGGGCGTAGATCGGGTGCGCGGCGGCGCCTCCCGCTGCCGCGGCGACGGTCCGCACGACCTCGACCGACCCCGGCACGCCGTCCGGCGGGTACAGTGCCCCGGCCAGCTGGAGCACCGAACGCGCGCTGAGCCTGCGGACGTGCCGGGCCATCGACACCAGCGCGCGGCTCCACGTCAGCCCCACGACACTCGCCTCGGTGGACTCCTCGGCCAGCGTGGCCGCCAGCGCCCTGCCCAGCTGGTCGACACCACCGCCCGCGCTCTCGATCACCACGGCCCTGCCGATGCCGAGCTCGTCGCGCAACCGGGCGG
Source organism: Prauserella cavernicola (assembly GCF_016595675.1). Lineage (GTDB taxonomy): Bacteria > Actinomycetota > Actinomycetes > Mycobacteriales > Pseudonocardiaceae > Prauserella_A > Prauserella_A cavernicola. The sequence continues at coordinate 875,324 of NZ_JAENJH010000001.1, forward strand.
ACAGGTCGTGATCGACCCGGCCGGGCCTGCCGATCTCGATCCGCACGAGCCCGTCGCGGCGGGCCTCCTGCAGCAGCCGGGCGACCTGGAAGCGGCTCAGCCCGAGCGCCTTGCCGATGGTGACCTTGGACTGTTCCTGGAAGTAGTAGCGCCGGGAGATCGTGATGGCGAGCGTGGTCTCGTCGCCTCCGGCCAGTGCGTCGCGTTCCACCGCGGACGGCTCTCCGGCCGGCAGCGGCGCGGATCCGTCATCGAGCACGTCACCCTCCTCTGCACACGATTCCCCGCCGGTCAGTCTTCCGTCCGACGCGCCGGGCCGTGCATCCGGCCTTGACTCGCGCCGCATGCACAATCCATGATGCCTCACATCTGAGAGTTACGTGCGCTCATTTGAGAGCCCAACGGCGGGAGTTCACATGGCCGACGCGAGTTCCGACACCGCGACGGGGAGTCGGATCACGACGCGACGCGCGCTCATCGCGTCGGTGTCGGGGTCGTTTCTGGAGTGGTACGACTTCTACCTCTTCGGCATCGCCGCGGGCCTCGTGTTCCCGTCGCTGTTCTTCCCCGGCGCCTCGCCCACCGTCGCGATGATCCAGTCCTTCGGCGCGTTCGCGGGCGGGTTCCTCACCCGCCCGATCGGCGCGGTGCTCTTCGGTCACTTCGGCGACCGGATCGGCAGACGGCGAATGCTGATGATCACCGTGATGCTCATGGGCGGCGGCACGTTCTTCATCGGCCTGCTGCCCACGTACTCCTCGATCGGTGTGCTCGCGCCGATCCTGCTGATCGTGTTCCGGCTGGTGCAGGGACTCGGCATCGGCGGCGAGTTCGGCGGCGGCGCGCTGGTGGCGCTCGAGAACGCGCCGAAGGGCAAACGCGGCGTCATGGGCAGCATCCACCAGATGGGCACGCCGATCGGCCTGCTCACCGCCACCGGCGTCTTCGCGCTCGTGCAGCTGCTGCCCGACTCGACCGTCGAGGGCTGGGCCTGGCGCATCCCGTTCCTGCTGAGCGGCCTGTTCGTGTTCGTCGCGTTCTACATCCGCCGGAACCTGCCCGAGACCGCCGCGTTCACCGACGAGGAGCGCAGCGCGCCCAAGTTCCCGTTCCTGACCCTGCTGCGCGAGCACCCCAAGAACATCCTGATCGCCACCGGCGCCCGGCTGGCCGACGCCGTGACATTCAACGTGATCAACGTCTTCGGCATCGCGTTCGCCACCACCCAGCTCGGCCTGCCGGAGCACATGATGCTCACCGGGTTCGTGCTCGCCTCCGCCGTCGAGATCGCGACGATCCCGATCATCGGCCACATCTCCGATCGCATCGGGCGCAAACCCGTGTACCTGTTCGGCATCGCGGTGTGCGGCACCCTGGGCTTCGCCTACTTCCCCATCCTGGAGACCGGCAACACGCTGGCCGTCTGGACGATCATCATCGTGATGCTCGCGGTCGGGACCGGCTGCATGTTCGCGATCCAGGGCACGCTGTTCGCCGAGCTGTTCGCCACCCACACCCGCTACACCGGACTCGGTGTGGCCTACCAGTCCTCCGCGCTCATCGGCGGTGCCCCGACGCCCGCGATCGCGACGGCGCTCGCCGCCGCGTTCTCCCAGTCGTACTGGCCCGTCGCGATCTACATGGGAGTGGTCTGCGTCGTGAGCTTCGGCTGCATCCTGCTCGCCTCCGAGACCTACCGCGACGACCTCGTGAGCTCCCCGCAGTGACCAGTACGAAAGGAACGCGACAGCACATGCCGTCAGCCAGCCGCCCGAACATCGTTCTGATCATCACCGACCAGCAACGGTTCGACACCATCGCCGCACTGGGCCACGACCACGTCGACACGCCCCACCTCGACCGGCTCGTGCGCGAGGGCACGGCGTTCACGCGCACCTACGTGAGCGCCCCGTCGTGCTCGCCGTCGCGGGCGAGCCTGTTCACGGGCGTGTACCCGCACAGCCTCGGCGTGCTGCGCAACGAGGAGCTCTGGCGGCACTCGTGGGTGGAGTCGCTGTCCGAGTCCGGCTACCACTGCGTGAACGTCGGCAAGATGCACACGCACCCGTGGGAGACGCCGATGGGCTTCCACGAGCGCACGGTGGTGGAGAACAAGGACCGCGACCACCCGAACGTCCCGTTCTTCCACGACCAGTGGGACAAGGCGCTGTGGATGCTCGGCGAGCGCAAACCCACCCGCACCACCTACCGCGAGCGCGCCGACTACGGCGAGCGTCTCGGCGCGTTCGAGTGGACGCTGCCCGAGGACATGCACTCCGACGTCTTCGTGTCGGGGCACGCGCGCTGGTGGCTCGACACCTATCCCGGCGACGAGCCGTTCTTCCTGCAGATCGGGTTCCCCGGCCCGCACCCGCCCTACGACCCGGTGGCGCGCCACCTCGAGCCCTACCAGGACCGCGACGTTCCGCTGCCCGTGGTGTCCGACGACGACCTCGCGGGCCAGCCCCGCGCGCTCAAGGAGCTGCGCGAGCACCACCAGGCCAACGACCACGACGCGATCGTGCATCTCGCCTCGCCGACGGAGGAGCAGTCGGCGCGCCAGCGCAGGCACTACTACGCCAACATCACGATGATCGACGAGCAGCTGGGCCTGCTGCTGGAGGCGCTGGAGCGGCGCGGAGTGCTCGACGACACCGTCATCATGTTCACCTCCGACCACGGCGACTGCCTCGGCGACCACGGGCACAGTCAGAAGTGGACGATGTACGACCCGAGCGTGCGCGTGCCCGCGATCGTGTGGGGACCCGGCCGGGTCGCCGAGGGCAGGCGGGTCGACGCACTGACGTCCATGATGGACCTCGGCCCGACGATCCTGGAGCTCGCCGGGCTCGAGCCGCCCGCGTGGATGGAGGCCGAGTCGCTGATGCCGGCGCTGCGCGGCGAGCCGTGGCAAGGTCGTGCGTACGTGTTCTCCGAGCACGCGCGCGACATGATCCTCACCGGCACCGAGCTGATGACCATGGTGCGCGACGAGCGCTGGAAGCTCGTCGAGTTCGTCGACTCCGACGAGGGTCAGCTGTTCGACCTCGACACCGACCCGGACGAGCTGCGCAACCTCTGGGACGAGCGCGACGACGAGGTCACGGCGGCGAAGTCGCGGCTGTCGCGCGTGCTCGCCCGCTGGCGCGCGCAGAGCGCGTTGCACACCGCCGACATGCACAGCGCGCACCGCTGAGTGGCTCCGGGACGAAGGCGCGTCGCGTCTTCGTCCCGGCCTCATCGCGAGGGCCGATTCCCGCCAGCGACGGGATGCGCACGCCGCCGAGACTGGTCGGTGTGACTCCGGAAAACCCTGCGCACACGGCGATCGAGCCGGGCATCCTCTACTTCGGAACTCCCGTGGTACTCGTCTCCAGCGAGAACGAGGACGGCTCGGCCAACCTCGCGCCGATCTCGTCGGCGTTCTGGCTCGGCTGGCGGGCGGTGCTCGGCATCAGCGCGCGATCGCAGTCCACGCGCAACCTGCTGCGCACCGGCGAGGCGGTGCTGAACCTGCCCTCGGACGCGCTCGCCGCCCAGGTCGACCGGCTCGCGCTGACCACCGGTTCCGACCCCGTACCCGAGGGCAAGCGCGCTCGCGGCTACGTCCACGTCGCCGACAAGTTCGGCAGAGCGGGGTTCACGCCGGCGCCGTCGGAGACCGTCGGCCCGCCGCGCGTGGCCGAGTGCCCGGCGGCGATGGAGGTGGTGCTCGAGGCGGCGCACCCGATCGCCGAGGACGACGAGCTCCAGCGCGGCGGCATCGTCGCGCTGGAGGTCCGCGTACAACGGGTGCTGGTGCACGACGCGATCCGCCTGCCCGGCAGCGCCGACCACATCGACCCCGACGCCTGGCGACCGCTGATCATGAGCTTCCAGAAGCTCTACGGCCTGAGCCAGCAGGCTTATCCCTCGACGCTGGCCAGCCTCCCGGAACGCCTCTACCGCGGCCCCGACATCGACCGAGCGCGCACCACGCCGGCCCGGACGTGACCGGCCGGGCTCAGCCGCTCGTGGCCGCGTGCCGGTGACCCTCGATGGCGATCCGCGCGGCGGCGACGGACTTGCCCACCACCTGCTCGGGCGGATAGCCCTGCTTGGTGAACACGCCGTCGAGCCAGAACATGCCGTAGCCGTGAGCCTGGGTGAACAGCTGCTCCATGAGCTCCAGCGCGTTCTCGGGCCGGTCGGACACGGTCAGGCACAGCATCAGGAACTGGTCGGTCAGGCGCCGGGTCTGTTCGTGCAGTTCGGTGTACGCGCGGCCCTGGAGTCCGTCGGCGTAGATCACGTTCATGCCGGCCCGCCGTTCGATGAGGTAGCCGGTGTAGGCGCCCGCGGCCGCGGCGAGCGCCTCGGCGGGGTCGGCCAGGTCCTCGGCCGCGGCGCGGACCCGGTCGGCGAGCTGGCTCGCGACGGTGGTGGCGACGGCGGCGAGCAGGCTCTCCCGTTCGGGGAAGTGCCGGTACGGCGCGCCGGGACTGACCTTGGCACGGCGCGCCACCTGGGCGACCGAGAACCCAGCGAGTCCCTGCTCGGCGATCAGGTCGAGGGAGACCCGCACGAGCTCGGATCGCAGGTTGCCGTGATGGTACTTCTCGCCCATGGCCTGGATCACATCTTTCGATCGGAATATGTAAGAGACCTCTTACGTCGAACTGTGAGAGGGCCCTTACATCGGGGCTCGTGATCCATCATCCCAGGAGGTCTGATGAGCACCACGACGCACGCCATCGCCGCACCGGCACCCGGCGCACCGCTCGAGCAGACCACGATCCAGCGGCGAGACCTGCGTCCCGAGGACGTCCTGATCGACATCGCCTACGCCGGGATCTGCCACAGCGACATCCACCAGGCGCAGGAGGACTGGGGCACGGCCATCTTCCCGATGGTCCCCGGTCACGAGATCGCGGGCGTGGTCGCCGCCGTCGGCTCGAACGTCACCCAGTACCGGGTGGGCGACCGCGTCGGCGTCGGCTGCATGGTGGACTCGTGCGGCGAGTGCGAGTACTGCCAGGCGGGCACCGAGCAGTTCTGCGTGAAGGGCAACGTCCAGACCTACAACGGTGTCGGCTTCGACGGTGAGAACACCTACGGCGGCTACAGCAAGCAGATCGTCGTGAAGGACGCGTTCGTCTGCCGCATCCCGGAGGGCGTCGAGCTCGACGTCGCCGCTCCCCTGCTCTGCGCGGGCATCACCACCTACTCGCCGCTGCGCCAGTGGGGCGCGGGCCCCGGTAAGAAGGTCGCGGTGGTCGGGCTCGGCGGCCTCGGCCACATGGCCGTGAAGCTGGCGGTCGCGATGGGCGCCGAGGTGACGGTGCTGAGCCAGAGCCTCAAGAAGCAGGAGGACGGCAAGCGGCTGGGCGCGACCGGCTACTACGCCACCGGCGACGAGTCGACCTTCGACGTGCTGAGCGGGACGTTCGACCTGATCCTCAACACGGTGTCGGCGAAGCTGCCGATCGACTCCTACCTCGGCCTGCTGCGGGTCGGCGGTGCGATGGTCAACGTCGGCGCTCCCGGCGAGCCACTGTCGTACAACGCCTTCTCGCTGCTCGCGGGCAACAAGACACTGGCGGGGTCGATGATCGGTGGCATCGCCCAGACGCAGGAGATGCTGGACTTCTGCGCGGAGCACGGCATCGGCGCCGAGATCGAGACGATCTCCGCCGAGCAGGTCAACACCGCCTACGAGCGGGTGGCGAACAGCGATGTGCGCTACCGCTTCGTGATCGACACGGCGACCATCGGTTCCTGACCGGAGGAAGCGTCGAGGGCCTGGCAGCGCGGCTGCCAGGCCCTCGTGTGTTTCTCACCCGGCGATCAGCGCGTGGTCGGCAGCTCCGCGGCGAAGGCGCGGCTGGGGTTCTCGATGAGCACCGCGGAACCGTCGTCCGAGGCGCGCGCCCCGATCAGCCGGGACATGCTGCCCCGCACGAACGGAAACGCCGACAGCGGCATCAGCGCGAACCCGGCGACCGCCACGCCCGCCAGCCACGGCATGCCGTCGGTGACCGCGGCGACGATCAGCGACCCCGCGAACAGTGCGAGCCCGCCCAAGAAGAACACGCACGCGACGGCGAGCCACCGCGCCCTCGTCCGGACGCAGCGCCGGCACAGCGGCCAGCCCTTGACCTCGGCGACGCGCACCTTCTTGCCGTGCTGATCGAGCCGCTCGGCCATCGCCAGCGCGCCCCGGCCCTGCACCTGCCCGAACCGGCTGCCCTGGATCTTCACCTTGGACTGGAGCAGGAAGTCCTTGTGCTGGACCGCGGGTTCGCCGTGCCGCGAACAGTGGCGCGGCAGATTGCCCGGCCGGCCGACGAACTCGGCCGGAACCGTGACGACCTCGGCGCGATGCGACACACGACACTCCTGTCAGTTTCGGCGGAACTTCAGCGGGTCCGAAGTGTAGCCTCCCGAAGTCCAATCGATTGTTTAACACCGAACACACGGGGGGATCATGGGTGGCTTCAAAGCCGAGCCGAAAATGATCACGACGTTCGGCGAGGAGCTCGACGGGCTCGTCACCGACGCGAACGCGGCGAAGACCTACACCGAGGACCACCTGAGCATCAGCGCCGGCGACGCCGGGATCTTCCAGACCGTCGTCGGTGTGGTCGAGGACGCGAAGGCCGCGCTCACCGAGAACTACGAGCGGCTGGCGAAACTCCAGCAGAGCGCGGCATCCGAAGTGGACAAGGCGGCGATGATGTACGCCGACACCGAGCGGGCCGAGGCCGAGCGGATCGACAGCACCTACCCCGGGGCGGGTGAGTGACGTGGCGGACTCACCTTCGGCCCAGCTCGCCGAACCCACCGCGTCCGACCCGGTTCCCGACCTCCTCGAGGGCGTGATCGGCGTCAGCCAGTACATCAGTGTCTCCTACTGGGTTGGCGAGGCGATCGGACTGGTCACCGGCGTGAACCCCGGCGAATGGGTCGCCGAGAAGTTCGCGGGCGACTACGAGGCCATCCAGAAGGCCGGCATCGCCTGCGAGAACCTGGGCGCCTTCAACAGCGACTTCGCCAACGTCATCACCACCGGGCTGACCACGGTCGGCGATGGCTGGCAGGGCAACGCGGCCGACACCGCGAGCGAGTACTTCACCAAGGTCGCGAGCGCGATCGCGGACCAGGAAGCCACGTTGAGCGCGATGGGCCGCGAGTTCAAGCAGACCGCCATCGGCATGTACGAGACGGCGAACGCGGTCAAGGGCCTGCTCGAGACGCTCTTCGACTACCTGATCGCGATCGGCATCGAGCTCGCGGCGGCAGCCGCGAGCAGCTGGACCGTCATCGGCCCGATCCTGTCCGGCGCCGCGGCCGTGGTGACGGTCAGCAAGGCGATGGGCACCTGGGGCAAGGTCCTCGACGCGCACACCGCGGCGTGGAACGCGGCGCAGGGCCTCGTCGGCGTCATGGCGGGCTACCTGAGCACGCTGCACGACCGCGACCTGCAGGCGCTGCCCGAGAGCAACTACGACCACCCCGGAGTATGAGTTGAGCGGCAACGACGGCAACGACAAGGAACCCACCCTCGACATCGCCCGCGGGGACGCCGCGCTGTCGAAGCACCTGAAGAACTCGCTGGGGGTACTGAAGGACAAGGTGGACGATCCCCAGTTCAAGCGGCTCGTCGACGACATCGTCTCGGGACGGCGGAGCCTGCGGGACATGGCGAGCGACCCGACCTTCACCCGGGCGCTCGACCCGCTCGTCGAGCAGGGCGCGCAGACCTACCGGGAGCTCTCCGACGAGGACAAGGAGGAGCTCGCGCGGCAGGGTGAGGAGCAGTTCGAGCAGCTGCGCGAGGACATCGAGAACCCGTCGGCACCGCGACGCTCCGACGACGGCGACGACGACCTCAGCGACCGCACCTGGATGCGCTGAGCGCGTCGCGGACCGTCAGGGACTAGTCCGACGTGGACGGTCCTCCGTCCAGCAGCTCGCGCTCCCAGTCCTCGAGCGCGGGTTCGACCGCGGACGCCGGAGGCCTGCCGCCTCCGGCACCGCGGCCGGGCATGCCCTCGCGCCAGCGTTCGATCTCCGGCAGGCGCGACGGCAGCCAGCCCGGCACACCGCCGTCGATCTCGACGTCGGGCTCGGGGAACGGATGCGCCGAGCCCGACGGGTAGCGACGGCGCCACTTCTCCACGGCGTGCCGGGTGAGGCCGAGCCGCTCGGCGAGGCCGGTCACGCCCAGGTATCGCGTCGTGCCCATGACCGCACTCCCTTAACGTTGTCTTCGATCGAGACAACGTTAGCACGATTCGTTTGTATACAAGTGGTAGCTATGTATACTTCGTCTCGTCAAGTATGCGCACCGCCAGCTCAAGGGGGCCCCGATGACGGCCAAGCCCAGCTTCCACCTCGCGATCCCGGTGGACGACCTCGTCACGTCGAGGGAGTTCTACGGCAGCGTCCTCGGCCTCGACGAGGGCCGCTCCGCGGACAAGTGGGTCGACTGGAACTTCCACGGCCACCAGCTCGTCACCCACGTCGCCCCGCGCGCGTCGGGCGCGCCCGAGGCGCACAACCCGGTGGACGGCCACGAGGTGCCGGTCCCCCACTTCGGACTGGTGCTGCCGATTCCCGACTTCCACGCGCTGGCCGAGCGGGTTCGCGGTGCGGGCATCTCGTTCGTGATCGAGCCCTACGTCCGGTTCGCGGGCGAGCCGGGGGAACAATGGACGATGTTCCTCCTGGACCCCTCGGGCAATGCCCTCGAGTTCAAGGCGTTCCAGGACGAGGCGCAGCTGTTCGCGAAGTAGCACCACGAGGAGGCCGAGTGGGCACGAAGGTCGACCAGGTCTACCGCGCGCTGCGCGACGACATCCTCGCGCACAGGGCCGAGCAGGGCGCGGCACTGGACGAGGCTGCGCTGGCCGGGTCGTTCGGCGTGTCCCGGACACCGGTGCGCGAGGCGCTGCGGCTGCTGCAGAGCGAGGGCCTGCTGGTCGCGGGACCACGGCGGCAGCTGTTCGTGGTGGATCTGTCCGACCGGCACCGTCGCGAGGTCGCGATCCTGCGTGACGCCCTCGAAGGCAGCGCCGCCGTGGAGGCCTGCGAGCAACGGCGGCCGGAGGACTTGGACGCGCTACGGCTGCTGGTCCTCAAACAGCGCAGGGCGGCCAGGTCCGCCGACGCCGAGGCGTTTCTCGGCCTCGACGAGGAGTTCCACCGCGACCTCGCCGGGGTGGCCCGCATGCCGACGCTGTCGACCCTGCTGGGCCACCTCGGCGCCTTCGTGCGCCTCGCGCGGATCGGCGAGCCCACCGGAGCCGACCACATGCTCGGCCTCGCCGACGAGCACGATCACCTGCTGGACCTGCTCGAGGCCCGCGACGCCGAGGGGCTCAGAACCGCGCTGAGCACACACATCCACGACACCGGGCAGCGTTCGGCGGGTCCGGCGGACGGGTAGGTTCGGCGGCATGACGGAATCTGAGAGGTCGGTCCGGATCGAGCGCGTCGGCGCGGGACGCTACGTCGCCCACAACCCGGACGGCGCGACCCTGCCCATCGGCGGCGACGGCTTCAGCCCGGTCGAGCTCCTGCTGGCCGCGATCGGCAGCTGCACCGCCATCGACACCGACGTCGCGACCACGCGGCGCACCGAGCCCGACTCGTTCACCATCACCGTCAGCGGTGACAAGGTGTCCGATCGCGAGAGCGGCAACCGCATGGAGAACCTGGCCGTGACCTTCGCCGTGCGGTTCCCCGAGGGCGAGGCGGGCGACGCCGCCAGGGCCATGCTGCCGCGCACGGTCGCGCTCTCGCACGACAAACTCTGCACCGTCAGCCGCACCGTCGAGCGCGGCACCCCGGTGCGCACGATCATCGAATGATTCCCGTGCGGCGTGGCCGATTCAGGCCACGCCGCCGTCGGTTTCCGACTCGGGCACGCTCGCGCGCACGAGCTCGACACCCAGCTCCTCGATCCGGCCCGCCGCCTCGTCGTCGAGACCGTCGTCGGTGACGATCGTGTCGACTTCCTCCAGCCGCAGCGCCCGGTAGCGCGCGAAGCGACCGAACTTGGCGCTGCCCGCGACGAGCACCGGCGTCGTCGCCGCCGCGAGGACCGCGCGCTTGACGTCGACCTTGGCCTCCACGGGCGTGGTGACGCCGTGGCGGATGTCCCAGGAGCTCGACGACAGGAACGCCACGTCGAGCGAGAGTTCCGTGAGCGCGAGTGTGGCCAGTCTGCCCACAGTGGACCGGTTCGCGGTCTCGACGCGACCACCGAGGCAGATGAGATCCACCCCGGGCTGGTCGAAGAAGTCCGCGACCGTCGCCAGATCGTTGCTGACCACCGTCAGGTCGTGCACGCCCTCCAGGAACGGCCGCATCGCCTGGATCGTGGTGCCCGCGTCGAGGTAGATCGTCATCGAGTCGCTCACCATCGCGGCGGCGACGCGGGCCATCGCGACCTTCTCCGTGCGGTCGGTGACGGCCTTCTCGGTGCGATCGGGCTCGCGGACCAGCCTGCTGATGATCTTCGCGCCACCCGGCGTCGCCTCGACGCTTCCCTGCGATTCGAGCGCGGTGATGTCGCGCCGGATCGTCATGTGGCTCACACCGAGCAGGTCGGTGAGCTGCCGATAGCTCAGCACCTGCTCACGCCGGAGATGCCGCAGGATCTCCTGCCGTCGCTGCTCGGGGATGAGCGGCGCCCTGGTCATGAACCACCTCCTCGCCGCGCACAGTCTATCCTGTGAACATTTGGTACATGATTGTAGAAAATTAGATTCTGTGTCAGAGTAGCGCCCGCCTACTGCTACGTGGCGCACGGCAATTCAGTCCGATTGGAGCAACGGTGATCCATCCCCATGCCGCGCGGGAGCACCCGCCCGTCCGCATCGCGCTGACCGGCGCGAACGGCGGGTACGGTCGCACCCTTCTCGCGCAGCTCAGGCGCACGCCCGAGCTGGTCCCCGCGGTACTCGTCGACCCCGACGCCGCCGGGGTACGCGGCACGTTGAGCGAGCTCGGTACCGACCCCGGCTCGATCACCCTGCTCCCCGACGCCACGGACCTGCGCTGGGACGACGTCAACGTGCTGGTCGAGGCGAGCGGGCACGTCGGCGCGGGCACCGCCTACGCCGAAGCCGCGCTGGCACACGGCGTGCACGTCGTCATGGTCAGCAAGGAGGTCGACACCGTCGCCGGCGTCGCACTCGCCGCGCGGGCCGAGACCGCCGGGCTGCGCTACCTGCCCGCCGACGGCGACCAGCCCGCCAACCTGCTACGCCTCGTCGACTGGGTGTCGGCCACCGGTCTGGACATCGTCGCCATCGGCAAGTCCGGCGAGTACGACCTCGTGTTCGACCCCGGGCGCGGCACCGTCGAGTACGCGGGCACCACGATCGACGCACCCGGCCTGGCCGCTCTGCTGAACCTGGGCGACGACGCGCGCACGACCCTGCGCGAGCGCGCCGCGCTGCTCACCGCGCTCAAGCGCTCGGCCGCGGCCGACCTCTGCGAGATGACCGTGGTGGCGACCCGCACCGGCGCCGTGCCGGACGTCGAGGGCCTGCACTACCCCGTCGCCCGCATCGCCGAGCTCGCCGACATCTACGCCGACCGCGAGCGCGGCGGCGTCCGCGGCCGGGACGGCATCGTCGACGTGTTCTCGGCGCTGCGCCTGCCCGGCGAGGCGAGCTTCGCAGGCGGGGTGTTCGCGGTGGTCCGCACCGACGACCCCGTGACGTGGGAGGTGCTGCGCGGCAAGGGACACGTGCTCAGCAGCGACGGCTCCCACGCGTGCGTCTACTGGCCCTACCACTTCATGGGCGTCGAGACCCCGCTCACCATCCACGCCGCCGTCACCGGCGAGGGCGTCGCGCCGCGCGCCCGGCCGACGACGCTGCTCGCCGCACGCGCGGTCACCGCGCTCGACGCGGGGACGAACTTCCGCGTCGCCGGCCACCACCACGAGATCAACGACGTCGCGCCGGTCATGGTCGATCCCGACGCCGGGGCGGCGCCGTACTACCTGCTCGACGGCGCCCGGCTGCGGCACCCCGTCGAGGCGGGCGCACTCGTGCGGATCGACGACCTCGACGACGTGGCACCGGCACCGCTGGCCGCCTATCTCGACGCGACGTCGCAGGAGGTGCGCGCATGAGCGCCGAGATCATCGCACTGATCGTCTTCGCGGCGGTCTTCGCGATCTCCGCCATCCGCAACGTCCACATGGGAGCGCTGGCTCTCGTGGCGGCGTTCTTCGTCGGCATCGGCGTGGTGGGCGAGAGCCTCGACGACATCCTCGCCGACTTCCCGGTCGACGCGCTGCTGATCCTGCTCGGCATCACCTATCTCTTCGGCATCGCCAGGGAGACGGGCACGATCGACTGGCTCGTCGACCGCTCGGTCCGGTTCGTCGGACCGCGGGTCGCGCTGCTGCCGTGGGCGATGTGGCTGATCGGTACCGCCGTCGCGTGCATGGGCACGTCCCACGCCGCGTTCGCCGTGGTGCCGATCGCGATGTCGCTGGCGACGACCCACCGGATCAGTCCCACGCTGATGGGTATCGCGATGAGCTCGGCGATCGTCGGTGGCGCGCTGGCCCCGACGAGCATCAACGGCATCACGGTCGCCACCGTCGCCCAGAACGCGGGCCTGCCCTACAACGTGGCGCTGATGTTCGGGCTCTCCGTCGGCGTCAACGCGCTGGTTGTGCTGGTCGCGTTCTTCATGTTCGGCGGCCGGGAGCTGATCCGCCGCTCGCGCGAGGGCACCGCGGCGCTCGCCGAGTCCTCGGCCGGAACCGGTGGCGGCGGTACCGCGACGCTGACCGCCGAGGACACCACGACCTCCCGGCTCACCGGCCTGCAGATCACGGTGCTGGCCTCGCTGGTCCTGCTGGTCGTCGGCTTCTTCACGCTGACCGTGCTCGACGTGGACGTGAACCTCGGTGTCGTGGCGCTGACCATCGCCGTGGTGCTGTCGCTGATCGTGCCCGACGTCGGCAAGCGCGCGATGTCGAAGGTCGACTGGGGCACCATCCTGTTGCTGGGCGGCATCCTCACCTACGTGGGCGTGCTGACGCGGCTCGGCGCGATCGACCAGCTCGGCGAGTTCGCCCGCTCGGTCAACGTGCCGCTGATCGCGGCGATCGTGATCTGTGTGATCGCGGGCCTGGTCTCGGCGTTCGCCTCCACCATCGGCATCCTCGGCGCGCTGATCCCGCTCGCGGTACCGCTGCTGGTCCCCGGCGGCGGGCTCGAGATGACCGGCTTCATCTACGCGCTCGCCATCTCGGCCTCGCTCGTCGACTGCGCACCGTTCTCGACCACGGGCGCGACGATCGTCGCCTCGGCGGCGGACAACGAGCGGCCGACGCTGTCCAAACGGCTCACCGCGTGGGGTTTCGCGATGGTGATCATCGGCCCCGCGTTCACGATCCTGACGATGGTGGTGCCGCAGATGCTGTTCAGCGGCTGACCCAAGTCTCTCCCCCTCCCCCGGCGAAGGCCCCGGTGCACCGGACACGGTGTGCCGGGGCCTTCGTGCTGCCCGGGATCTCGACGGGATTCCGGTCCGTCCGCGAAGTCTATAGAGTATTGAGCATGAGCCTCCGCGCCGACGACGCCGTCGACCAGCCGTTGCCCGATCCCTGGACCTCCGCGCGGCTCGACCCGCCGGTGGACGCGCCCGGCGACCTGGTGGCGATGGTCGCCGACTTCGCCCCTCCCCCGCTGCACGCCACGTGCGTGCTCGACGCGTGGCGGGCGCAGGCGCTGGCCGGGGTGCTCGGGGTGGAGCCGCCCGCCGAGCGCGAGGGCGACGCACTGCCGCTGGGCTGGCACGAGGTGTACTTCCGCGACCCGCTGGCCCGCGGCGACCTCGCCGAGGATGGTCACGCGGCCGAGCACGGCCTGATGCCCCGCGAACGACCTCGCCGGCGCGTCTTCGGCGGCGCCTCGCTCACCTCGGTCCGGCCGCTGCGGCTCGGCGACGACGTCACGCGCACCAGCCTGCTGGAGGACTGCCGCATCAAGGCGGGCGGCACCGGGTGGCTGCTCCTGCTCACCGAACTGCACGACTACGCCGTGGCAGGTCACACCGCGTTGCGAGAACGGCGCCGCGTCGTGCTCCGCCACGACGGCCCGGCGCCCACGACATCACCGCGCACGCCCCGCCCCGCAGCCTCCGAACCGGCCGCACCGGATGCGGCGCAGACACTCACCTTCGACCCGGTGACCCTGTTCCGGTTCAGCGCACTGACCTACAACCCGCACCGCATCCACTACGACCACCGCTACGCCACGCAGGTGGAGGGCCACGCGAACCTGCTCGTGCACGGCCCGCTGAGCGCGCTGAGCCTGCTCGACCTCGCCCGCAGGTCGTCGCCGACCCCGCTGAGCCGCTACGACTTCAGCCTCAGTTCACCGGCCTATGTGGACACCGCATTGGCGCTCGCCGGCAGCATCGCCGACGGCCGGTGGTCGCTGACGGGCACCCAGGACGGCCGGAGGGTGATCACCGCGACGGCGAGCTGAGCGGCTCAGCCGATCCGGTCCGCCATCAGCTCGCCCGCCATGATCGAGACGAGGTGGGTGTTGGCCCTGGGCACGGACGGGAAGATCGACGCGTCCACCACGTACAGGCCGTCGACGCCGCGCACGCGACAGGTCGGGTCGACGACGGCGCCGGGGTCGGTGTCCGCGCCCATCCGGCAGGTGCTGGTGCCGTGCTGGGCGTCCAGGACGCTCTCCAGCAGGTAGTCGTCGAGCAGGGCGTCGGAGTCGAGCGCGGCGAACAGCGCCGCGTTGGAGTGCTCCAGCGAGCCGGACAGGATCTCCGTCGTCTCCGGCCGCCGGGCCAGCTCGACGGTCGCGCGCACGCCCGCGCGCAACACGGCCAGGTCCCGCTCGTCGGAGAGCATGCGTTCCCGGACCAGCGGCTGCGCCAGCGGGTCGAGCGAGGTGAGCGTGAGCTCGCCGCGGGAATGGTTGTGGTTGAGCCACACCAGGAACGCGCCGGCGCGGCCGTCGGTGTCGGCGTGGGCCATGGCGAGCACGTTCTGGTTGTTGGCGACGATCATCAGGTCGTGCGGCGCGCCCTCACCCGAGCTGGCTCGCACGCACACGTTGGTGTGCCGGTCGTGTGGCGACCGCACGGACGCGGACTCGATGAGCGGCAACGTCACCAGCGCGGCCGGGTGGTCCTGCATCCCGCGGCCCACCGGCAGGTCCGCCCTGACGTCGACACCGAGCGCGCGCAGGTCCCCGGCGGGGCCGATCCCGGAGCGCAGCAGAATCGCGGGCGAGTGGATCACCCCGGCGGCGAGCACCACCGTATCGGCGTACTCCGTGCTCGCCCGGCCCTGCTCGATGACGCGGACGCCCACGGCCCGGTCACCCTCGAAGACCACGTGGTCTACGAGCGCGTCGCCCCGGACGGCCAATGTGGACAGTTCACGGGCGGGCTCCAGGTAGCCGTCGTTGACCGAGACCCGCCTGCCGTGACGTGAGTTGATCGGGTAGGGCGACACCCCTGACGCGTGGGGCGCGTTGACGTCGGGAGCCCAGTCGTGGCCTGCCGCGAGCGCCGCGCGGGCCAGCGCGGCGTCGACGCCGCCCCACTGCTCCCGCGGCATGCGGTTGATCGGGGTCGGACCGCCCCGGCCGTGGTATGGCTCGTCGCCGAAGTCCTCGTCGTCCTCGAGCTTCACGAAGTACGGCAGCACGTCCTCGGGCGCCCAGCCCGTGCAGCCCGCCGCCGCCCAGTCGGCGAAGTCCTCGACCGGCGGCCGGATGGCGATCTGCCCGTTGACCGAGGAGCTGCCGCCGACGCCCTTGCCCCGCACGTAGAAACCCTGGTCCTGCTTGTCGGTGCGTGAGGACTGCAGGTCGACCCAGACCAGCCGCATGGCGACCTCGGGATCGAGCAGCGCGACGACCGGGTTGGGCGAGCGCCACGCCTCGTGCATCTCCGCGGAACGGTAGTCCGGTCCGGCCTCGAGCAGCAGCACCCGCTTGCCCTGCCTCGCGGACCGCGCCGCGAGCGCCGCGCCTGCCGACCCCGCGCCGACCACGATCAGATCCCAGCCACCGTCCGCCACGTACTCTCCCTCGACCGCGTTCACGCGCGGCCGGATGGCCGCCATATCGCCACATTCCGGGAGGTTTCACCCGGCGTCAAGGACGGACCGCTCGGGTTGGGTGACCGAACGGGAAACGGCGACCGGTCACAACGGACCCCGGGCGCTCAGCTGCTCCACCGCGTCGGCGGCCTCCTTGAGCCCGGCACCGGTCCGCTCCCGGTAAGTCTTGACCGCCTTGACCTTCTTGCCCTGACGGAGCAGGTCCACCACCTCGGGCATGTCGGGCTCCGCGAGCGTGACACCGGCGTTGTCGAGCAGGGCGTCCAGCTTGCGCTCGATGAGGTTCAGTCGTCGGGTGGTCTGCTCGTGCCTGCGGTTCGCCGAGAGGGAACCGACCATGATCGCGCCCGCGACCACGAGAAAACCCAGCAGTACCAGTTCGTCATCCACGTTCGTTCCCCCACGACGCCAGTTCGTGCACCACCGGCCGGGTGGCCGGGTAGAGGTCAAGGTACAGCCGGTGCAATCGGTCGTAGTGCTCCGCCAGCGCCGGATCGGGCTCGTGGACCTCCCGCACCGGATTCCACGTCTCGGCGTCGGCGTCGCCGATCGCCTGTGCCGCGAGCAACGCGGCGCCGTAGCTCGCGCCCAGCGTCACCGACGGGATCTGCTGTGCCATGCCGGTGATGTCGCTGACGATCCGGGTCCACAGCCCGCCCTGCGTGCCGCCACCGACGGCGATGATCCGGTCGAGGTCGGCGCCCGCCTCCCGCAGCGCGGTGATGTTGTGCCGCACTCCGTGTGCCGTCGCCTCCAGCGCCGCGCGATGCAGGTCGCCGCGCGTGTGCGCGAGCGTGAGCCCGGCGATCACGCCGCGCGCGTCCGGGTCGGCGATCGGGGTCCGCTCGCCCGCGAAGTACGGCAGCATCAGCAGCCCGCGCGCGCCCGGTCCCGAGCGCTCGGCCTCGGCGAGCAGTTCGCCGTGTTCCGGCTCGCCGACGATGCCGCGCAGCCACTCGGTCACCGCGCCCGATGTCGCCATGCCGCCCGCGAGGCTGCGAGTGTCGGGATAGGCGCCGAGCGTGCCCCACAGGTTCGGCACGGTGAGCCGCTGCCGGGTGGTGGCGATCAGGAACATCGTGGTGCCATACATGATCATCAGATCGCCCGGCCGCTGCGCGCCGACGCTGACGGCCTCGGACCACGCGTCGACGGTCCCGGTGATCACCGGAAGCCCCTGTGCCAGGCCGGTCTCCGCCGCGGCCCGCGCCGTGACGTGCCCGGCGATGTCGCCGGGCCAGCGCAACGGAGGCAGCTCCAGCCACGGAGCCACGTGCCTGGCCCACGGGGCGTACCACTCCAGCGCCCGCGAGTCGTAGAGCGGCACCGCCTGGCTGGCCGAGTGATGGTCGAGGACGTACTCACCGGTCAGCCGCGATGCCAGCCACGAGCTCGTCAGGTACAGCCGCCGCGCCGTGGCGGCCACCTCGGGTTCGCGCTCGGCGACCCATGCGAGCTTCGGCCCGATCGCCTGGGTGCTCAGCAGTGAGCCGCACCGGTCGAGCACGGCCTCGGCGCCGAGCTCCTCGCCCAGCCGCGCGATCTGCTCGGTGGCGCGGGTGTCGACGCCGTAGAGGATGGCGGGGCGCAACGGTTCCTCGGTGCCCGGCTCCTCGTCGCCGGTCAGCACGACGCACGGGCCCATGCCGCTGACGCCGACCGCCTCGACGCGACCGGCGTCCAGGCCGAGCAGTTCCGCCGTGATGTCGCGGAATTCGGCCCACCACACCCGAGCGTCCATCTCGACGTGCCCCGGCCTCGGCCGCGAGACGTCGTGCGCGCGCACCGCGGTGGCCACCACGGTGCCGCTCTCCCGCTCCACGAGTACGCCCTTGGTACTGGAGGTGCCGACGTCGATGCCGAGCACCAGCGAGTTCGTCCTGGTCACCGTGTCACCCCACCACACCGGCGCGCTCCGGCACAGACCAACCTGAGCTGACACGTTAACTGGCTGTATCGCTCATATTTCGCTATTGACTTGAGAGGAACCGTCACTCATGGTTCCTGCATGGGAGAACTCGTCAGGCTCGATGATCTGGACCGGCGGATCGTCGCCGCGTTGCAGCTCAACGGCCGGGCGTCGTGGAAGAAGGTCGCCGCGGTGATCGACGCCAAGGAGTCGACCGTCGCGCGCCGCGGCCAGCAGCTGATCGAGTCGCGCGTCGTCGGCGTCACCGGCGTGCTGGACCACCTGCGCTGCGGGCTCGGCATCTCTCTGGTCGTGCGGATGCGCTGCAGGCCGGGCCGGGCCAACGCGGTGGCCGACGCGCTCGCCGACCTGCCCGTCTCGCGGTTCGTCACCGTCGTCTCCGGCAGCGCCGACGTGGCCGCCGAGGTCGTGGTGCGCGACCACCGCGAGGTCGCCACCGTGCTCGTCGACCACCTGCCGCGGCCCGACGACATCGTCGAGTCGGAGTCCATGGTGGTGGTGCGCAAGTTCTCCAACTTCGAGGAGTGGGACACCGGGCTGCTCGGCCCGGACGCGCCCGCGCTGCTGCGCCAGCCCGCACCGTTCGCGGGGCCGCAGGGCTGGCACGAACCCGAGCACCTCACCGAGCAGGAGTTCGCGATCGCCGGGGTGCTGGCCGAGGACGGCAGGGCCTCCTACGCCCAGATCGCCACCGCGGTCGGCGCCAGCGAGTCCACCGCGGCCCGGCGCGTCGACTCGCTCGTCAACCGCGGCTGCCTGCGCTTTCGCACCCTGTTCGAGACGCCCGTGCTGGGCCTGGACGTGAACTTCATGCAGTGGCTGGCCGTGGAGCCCGCCGAACTGGAGAACGTCGGCACCCGGCTCGCGAACGAACAGTCCACCCGGTACGTGAGCGCGACGACCGGCCGGTTCAACCTGTGCCTGCACGGCGCGCTGCCCGGTTACGGCGACCTCTACGACTACCTCACCAGGGTCATCGGCGCGCTGCCTGGCGTGCACGCCGCCGACATGACGCTGCAGGCCCGCACGCTCAAGCGCGCGTGGGTGCGGCTCGACGAGGACGGCAGGCGCGCGTCATGAGCGAGGCGACGCCACCGTGGCAGTGGCCTGAACGGACCTGGCGCGGGCACGTCGAGCGCGTCCGCGCGGGCCGTCCGCTGACGCCGACGCGGTGGCCCGGCGGTGCGCGGGTCGCGGTCGCGCTGTCCTTCGACGTCGACCACGAGACGATCCCGTTGCGCGACGGCGAGACCAGCCCCGGCAGGCTCGCGCAAGGCGAGTACGGCGCGCGGGTCGCGATGCCGCGCATCCTGCGGCTGCTCGCCGAGCACGACGTGCCCGCGAGCTTCTTCGTGCCCGCGGTGTCCGCGCTGCTGCACCCCGCCTCCGTCGAGGAGTGCGTCGCCGCCGGGCACGAGATCGCCGCGCACGGGTGGATCCACGAGCGCAACACACTGCTGTCGGCGGCCGACGAGCTCGACCTGACCGGCAGGTCGCTGGACACGCTGGAACGGCTCAGCGGGACGCGCCCGGTCGGTATCCGCACGCCCAGCTGGGACTTCTCCGAGTCCACACTGGACATCATCAGGACACTCGGGTTCCGCTACGACTCGTCGCTGATGGCCGACGACGAGCCCTACGAACTGCTCGCCGACGGCACCCCGACGGGCGTGGTGGAACTACCGGTGGAGTGGATCCGCGACGACATGCCCTACCTCGGGATGGAGCGGCATTCCGCGCTGCGCCCCTACACGCCGCCGCGCGCGCTGCTGGAGATCTGGCGCGACGAGTTCGACGCCGCACACGCCGAGGGCGGCCTGTTCCAGCTCACCCTGCACCCGCACGTCATCGGGCACCGCTCTCGTCTGGTGGTGCTGCGGGAACTGCTGGCGCACATGCGCGCCCACACCGATGTCTGGTTCGCCACGCACGCGGCCGTCGCCGACGCCGCGCTCGCCGTCACCGCGCCGCCGAAGGAGGCCACCCCGTGACCCCACCCTCCTCGCCACCGTCCGTCCGGCTGCCAGGCCGGGGCAGACGCCGCCGGCGCGGCACCCGCGCGCTCGCCGTGGTCACCGCCGTGGTGTGCGGGAGCGCGCTCGCCGCGTGCTCGACGTCCACCGCGGGCCCCGCGGAGACCGGCACCGTGCGCACGGTGCTCAACAGCGACCCGTCGAGCTTCGATCCCGCACAGGCGCAGGGACAGCAGACGTTCCAGGTGGCGAGCCTGCTCTACGACACGCTGCTGCGCCGCGACAGCGACGCGCGGCTCGTCGGCGGTCTCGCCACCGACTGGGCCACCGAGTCGGCCTCGGAGTTCACGTTCACGATCCGCGACGACGCGACGTGCTCCGACGGCACGCCGATCACGGCATCGGTGGTCGCCGACTCGTTGCGCAGGCTCGCCGACCCGGCCACGGAGTCGACGTGGAAGAGCCTCGTCTTCGGCCTCGGGGACGTCGACGTCGCGGCCGACGACCGCGCCTC
Source organism: Prauserella cavernicola (assembly GCF_016595675.1). GTDB lineage: Bacteria > Actinomycetota > Actinomycetes > Mycobacteriales > Pseudonocardiaceae > Prauserella_A > Prauserella_A cavernicola. Next base: position 895,858 of record NZ_JAENJH010000001.1, read on the forward strand.
GACGGTGCGGATCTCGCTGTCGGAGCCGTTCACCACGCTCCCGCAGGGGCTCGCGATCCCGCAGTCCGGCATCGTCTGTCCCGCCGGGATCGCCGACGCCGAAGCGCTGGAGGCCGGCTCCGTGGCGGGCGCGTTCTCCGGGCCGTACACGGTGCAGGAGGCCCAGCAGGGCCTCAACTACACGTTCGCGCTGCGCGAGGACTACGCGGCGTGGCCCGAGTTCTCCACCCCGCTCACGGGCGAGCCGCCGCGCAGGCTCGAGATCGGCGTCTCCACCGATCAGTCCACTGTGGCCAACCAGATCCTGGCCGGTGACCTCGACCTCGGTCAGTTCGCCGACCCCGACGCGGTCAAGCGGTTCACCGCGCAGCCCGACCTGCACCAGTACCAGGTGATCTCGGCGACCGCCTACGTCGTGTTCAACCAGCGCGAGGGCAGGCCGTTCGCCGGCAGGCCGGACCTGCGGCGCGCGGTGGCACAGGCCATCAACCAGGAGGCGTTCAACGCCATCTTCACCAAGCGGACCGCGGATGTGCTGACCTCAGTGACCCCGGCCAGTTTCCGGTGCACCAACACCGATCGCTCGCTGCTGCCCGAGCACGACCCCGACGCGGCGTCCGAGCTGCTGAGCGACGTCAGCGGCGTGCAGCTGATCGGCAACACCGCCAACCGGCAGTTCAGCGGCGGAGCCGACTACCTCTTCGCCGCGCTGACCGAGGCGGGCGCCGAGGTGAACATGAGCAAAGTGGACAACGCCACGTTCTGGAGCACGATCGCCGAGGGCGGCTCCGACTGGGACATCGTGTTCCTCGGCGACCTGAACTCGGTGGGCGCGATCAGCGCCTCGCTCGACCGCGTGATCGGCCCGAGCGTCGAGGACGGTGGCCGCAACTACAGCGCCTCGGACAACCCCGAGGGCGAGGCCGCGCTCGCGGAAGGGCTCGCGAGCACCGACCCCGAGGCGCAGTGCGACGCGTTCGACCGCGCCCAGCGCACGCTGTTCGAGCGCTCCGACATCGTGCCACTGGCGGGCAGCCCGCTGACCTACGTGACCGGGCCGGATCTCACCGTCTCGGTGTTCGACGACTACGTCGACCTGGCGACCATGCGAGTGGGGGCGGAATGACGACGACAACGGCAACGGATCGGCCGCGCGCACGCAGAGTGCGCGGAGGATCGTCGTGGACGTCGTTCGCGCTGCGCCGCCTCGGCGGGCTCGCGGGCGTGGTCGTGGTGGCCGTGGTGGTGACGTTCGTGATCGTCCCGCTGATTCCCGGCGATCCGGCGGTGAGCGCGGCCGGACCCGACGCCACCGTGGACCAGATCGCCAGGGTGCGCGCGCAGCTGGGACTCGACCAGCCCATGTTCGACCGCTTCCTCGACTACGTGGGCGGATTGCTGCAGGGCGATCTCGGGCATTCGTTCTCGCTCAACGCTCCCGTCTCCGACGTGGTGCTGCGGCGGCTGCCGTTCACCGCGGCGCTCGCGTTCGGCGCGCTGCTCGTGGTGCTGGCCGTGGCGGTGCCGCTCGGCATGGCGGTCGGCGCGCTCACCCGCGGCGGCAGGCGGCGCAGGCTGGACTCGGCGTTCGGCTACACCACGGCGTTCGTCGCGGCGATCCCGCCGTACGTGCTGGCGACGTTGCTGGTGCTGCTGTTCGCGGTGACGCTTCAAGTGCTGCCACCCGCCTACACGCGCTCGCAGCCCGGCGTGTCGATGCTGCTGCCCGCGCTCGCGCTCAGCATCCCGTCGATCTGCCTGATCGCGAGGGTGGTGCGCAGGGAGACGGCCGTGGTGCTCGAACAGGACTACCTGCGCACCGCGCGTGGCTGGCGGCTCGGCACGGTGCGCACGGCGTTGCGGTACGCACTGCCGAACCTGCTCACGAGCACGCTCACGCTGAGCGGCATCATCCTCGTCGGCATGCTCGGCGGCGCGATCAGCGTCGAGACGGTGTTCAGCTGGCCCGGTCTCGGGCTCGGCGTCGTCAACGCCGTGGCCACCAAGGACTACCCGCTGGTGCAGGGCATCGTGCTGGTGCTGGCGGTGCTCTCGGCCCTGATGACCATGCTCGTCGACATCCTGCTCGGGATCGTCGACCCCCGGGTGCGAGGAGGCCACCATGGCTGAGTTGACCCAGCAAGCGGGCACCGCCCCCGCGACGCCGGTGTCCCGGCCGGGACGGTTGCGCTGGAACGCCGCCCTGATCGCCGGGACCGTGCTGCTCGTGGTCACCGGCGTGGTCGTCACCATCGCGGCGCTGACGATGCTCGAGTCGGCCGAGGGGCTGAGCCCGGACATCGCCCAGCCCGCGTCGGCCGCGCACTGGCTCGGCACCGACGACTTCGGCAGGGACCTCTTCGCCAGGGCGCTGGTCGGGGCGCAGGCGAGCCTGCTGATGGCGTTGGCGGCCACCGCGATCTCGATGACCGCCGGAGTGCTGATCGGCACCGCGATCTGGACGGCGCCCCGCCGCGTGCGCGAGTTCGCGCTGCGGATCGTCGAGATCACGGTGTCCTACCCGGAGCTGCTGGTAGCCGTGGTGCTCGCCGCGATCCTCGGTGCGGGCCGCTGGCAGCTGGTGGTGGCCGTCGCGCTGGCGAACATCCCGGCGACGGCGCGCCTGGCCGCCAACCTCAGTGGTTCCATCCACCAGCGCGACTTCGTGACCACGGCGCGCCTGACCGGCGTGCCGCGTCGCGCGCTGATCAGCAGGCACCTGCTGCCGAACATGGCCGAGCCGCTGCTGATCCAGGTGGCGGCCGCCTTCTCCACCGGGCTCGTGGCGATGTCGGCGCTGTCGTTCGTCGGCCTCGGCGTGCAGACGCCGGACTACGACCTGGGCAGGCTGCTGGCCGACGCGCTGCCCGCGATCTACTCCCGCCCGATCGAGGTGGTGGGGCCGACGCTGTTGATCCTGGTGCTCTCGATCGGCGCGATGCTGATCGGTGACGGGCTCGCGGCGGCGGCCGACCCCCGGGTCAACCGGACGGCCCCGCGCACGCCGCCCGCCACCACCGAGCCCCGGCAACGTGACTCCGCCGACGCTCCCGAACCCGCCGAATCGTCGGCGCCAGTCCAGGTCCGCGATCTCGTGGTGCGCAGAGCCGACGGGACACCGCTGGTGCACGGGGTGTCGTTCGACATCGGGCGCGGCGAGATCCTGGGCGTCGTCGGCGAGTCCGGCAGCGGAAAGTCGCTCACCGCGCTGTCGCTGTCGCGGCTGCTGCCCGAGGGGCTCACCGCCGAGGCGTCGCGACTGCGCGTGGCGGGCGTCGACCTGCTCGGCCGTACCACGCGCCGCGAGCTCGCCGACGCGGTCGCGATGATCTACCAGGACCCGGGCACGACCTTCAACCCCGCGCTGAGGATGGGCAGCCAGCTCACCGAGGTGCTGCGCGTCCACCGGGGCAAGTCGGCACGGGAGGCCCGCGAGATCATCACCGGGCTGCTGGAGGACGTGCACATCGTGGACCCGCCACGGCTGCTGCGCTCGCATCCCTACGAGCTCTCCGGCGGCATGCGCCAGCGCGCCATGATCGCCGCCGCGCTGGCGGCCGAACCGTCGCTGCTCATCGCCGACGAGCCCACCACGGCTCTCGACGTGACGGTGGCGGCGGGCATCCTGCGGGAACTGGAGCGGATCCGCGACGAGACCGACACCGCCACCCTGTTCATCTCCCACGACCTCGGGGTCGTCGAGGAGTTGTGCGACCGGGTACTGGTCATGAAGGACGGAGTGATCGTGGAGGAACTGTCCGCCGAGCAGCTGCGCTCGGGCGAGGTCACCGATCCCTACACCCGGATGCTGCTGGAGTCGGTGCCCCGGCTCTCGACGACGCCGGGAGCGGGCGCATGACCGCCGAGGGACTGTCCGTGGAGGAGCTGACCGTGCGCTTCGGCCGCGGCGCCCGGGCCACGACCGCGCTCGACGGCGTGAGCGTCGCCGTGCCCGCCGGGCACACGGTGGGGCTCGTGGGCGAGTCGGGCTCCGGGAAGTCGACGCTGGCGAAGGCAATCCTCGGCATCGTGCCCACCGAGTCGGGCCGGGTGCTGCTCGACGGCACCGACGTGAGCGGGCTCGGCAGGCAGGAGCGGCGGGCGTTCCTGCGCAGGGTGCAGCTGATCCCGCAGGACCCGTACTCGTCGCTGAACCCCCGGCGCACCATCGGGCAGACACTGGCCGAGGCGCTCGACCCTGCGAGGGCGCGGGTCGGCAGGCACACCGACGCGATCCACGCGGCGCTGGAGGACGTGGCGCTGCCCGCCGATGCAGCGCATCGGTATCCGCACGAGTTCTCCGGCGGCCAGCGTCAGCGCATCGCGATCGCCCGCGCGCTCGTCACCCGGCCCGAGGTGGTGATCGCCGACGAGATCACCTCGGCGCTCGACGTGTCGGTGCAGGCGGAGGTGCTGAGCCTGCTGGCCCGGCTGCGGCAGGAGCGGGACCTGACGATGCTGTTCATCTCCCACAACCTGGCCGTGGTCGAGCAGGTGAGCGACGAGGTGGTGGTGCTGCACCACGGCCACGTGGTGGAATCCGGCACGGTCGGCGACGTGTTCGCCGACCCGGCCTCGGACTACACGCGCTCGCTGCTGGCGGCCGTACCGGGCCGGCGGGACAGCCCCGCCTCCGCGAAGAAAGGTGCCGCGCTCAGGTGAGTTCCGACTTCAGTGCCGCCACGGAGTTCCTCGTCCACGCCACGATCACCGGTGGTCTCGGCCTGTCGGCGACCGGTCTGGACCGCGGCGAGATCGGGCCGTCCCTGGTGTGCAGGGCCGATCCGCATCCGGACGGCGACGAGGTGACCGTGACGGCGTGCAACACGGCCTTCGGGCACTCCGGTGAGACGCCGGCCGAGCGCGCCGCGGCGGTGCGCTCGTTCGCCGAGTCCGCGCTGGCGCGCTGCCCCGTCACCACCGACGGACGGTTCGACCCCGCACCACTCGGACTGACCGACCTGGTGGGCGCGGGGCAGCGGCTCACCGACGCCGCCGAAGCGCCGTTCGTGCTCGACCGCGAGCTCAGCCGCGTCGAGCACGTCACCGGCTACGGCGACGTGCTGGCCGTGGAGTCGGTACTGACGTTCAGGGAGGAACGCCCCCGGCCCCGGCCCCAGCCGGTCACCGGGCACTCGCCGCGCGCGATGGGATCACCGCACCCGCCCGGGTCGCACCCGGCACCGGCGGGCACCGTCAGCGTGCGCCAGCAGGTGGCGCTGCGCGGCCTGCCGGAGCCGGGCTACACCCCGGTACCGCTGGACCCGACCGTCGGGGCCACGTCGAGCGTCGCCGTGCACCGGTTCGACGAGATCGACGTGCGCGACGCGGAAACCCCGCTCGCGACCAGGTTTCGCCTCGACGAGCCGATCGTGTTCCACCTCGACCCCGCGATGCCCGTCGCCGTGCGCGAGGCCGTGCTCGAGGGCGGGAACTGGTGGCAGGAGGCCTTCGCCGAGGCCGGGCTGCCCGGCGGCTACCGCGTGGAACCGCTGCCCGACGGCGCCGACCTGACCGATCCCCGGCTCAACGTCGTGCTGTGGGTGCACCGCGCCGACCGCGGCTGGTCGATGGGCATGACGCAGCTCGACCCGCGCACCGGCGAGATCCTGCGCGCGGTGGTGCGGCTGGGCTCGCAGCGCATCGAGCAGCTGCGCGCACTGACCGAGAGCGTCCTGGCTCCCTACGACCACGACCGGGGCGGCGAGATCGTGGCCGAGGTGGTGGCGTCGCGGCTGCGGCAGCTCGCCGCGCACGAGATCGGCCACGGACTCGGCTTCGCCCACAACTTCGCCTCGCACGGTCATTCCCATCCGTCCGTCATGGACTATCCCGCTCCGGCGTTCGCGCTCGACGGCGAGCGCCCCGCCGCCCCGGCGCCGTACGCGACGGGGCCGGGGCCGTGGGATCACCGGCAGGTGCGCGCCCTCTACGGCGACGGCACCGGCGACGGCACCGGCGACCTGGCCCCGGCTCCGCTGTACGTGACCGACGCCGACGCCCGCACCGACGACGCCGCCGACGCGTGCGGCGCCACGTGGATCGCCGCGGGCGACCCGCTCGCCGAGTTCGACAACCTCGTGGCCGTGCGTGCCGCGGCGCTGCGCCGGTTCGGCCCCACCGTGGTGCCACCGGGCAGCGACGCCAACGAGATCGAGCGCCGGTTCCTGTTGCTGTACCTGCTGCACCGGCACCAGGCCACGGCTGTCGCGAAGCTCGTCGGCGGCACCGAGCGGCGCTACGCCGTCACCGACGGCGCGGCGTTTCCCGGCGCCGCCACGCCGATTCCGGCACAGCGGCAGCGCGCCGCGCTCGAGCGGCTCGCCTCCGCACTGACGCCGGAGTTCCTGGAGATCCCCGCGCACGCGCGCCCGCTGCTGGTCAACCCGGCCGGCGGACGACCGCGCCGGGAGGGCCAGTTCGACCACCGCACCGCGGGCGCGTTCGACGCGGCGGCCGCCATCGCGGCCGGCACCGACGTCATCGCGGGCCCGCTGCTGGCTCCGGCCAGGCTCAATCGCGTCGCCGACGGTGGCGGCCTCGCCGAGCTGCTCGCCCTCACCGTGGGCCGCGCGCTGGAGCTGCTGACCGCGACCGGGCGTGATCCCCGCACCGAGACGATCGGCTGGACCGTGCTGCGCCGCTTCGAGCACACCGTGGCGGCACCGCAGCTGCACCAGCACACCCGGATCGCCGCGATCGAGGCGGTGACCGACGGCCCGTGGCTGCGCGAAACGGGCCGGGCCGCCGTCCGCTCACGCTGGGCCGCGATCGAGCGCCACGCCTTCGACCATCCCGCAGAGCTGCCCGCCCCGCCGCTGGGCACACCGATCTGACCGATCCAGCACCGAACGACCGAGGAACGAGGACCGACGATGTCTCCTGCCGCCGACCTGATCACCGGACTGGCCGACCGCATGCCCGAGCTCACCGCTGTCTACGAGGACCTGCACGAGCACCCCGAGCTGTCGTTCCAGGAAGAGCGCACGGCCGCGCTGGTGGCCGCCCGGCTCACCGAGGCCGGGTTCGACGTCACCACCGGGGTCGGCGGCACCGGCGTGGTGGGTGTGCTGCGCAACGGCGACGGCGCGTCGGTGCTGCTGCGTGCCGACATGGACGCCCTGCCGGTGCGCGAGATCGAGAGCGTGCCCTACCGCAGCACGGCCACCGCGGTGAACCCCGACGGCGACACCGTGCCGGTGATGCACGCGTGCGGGCACGACACACACGTCACCGCCCTGCTCGGTGCGGCGGCACAGCTCGCCGCGCGCCGGGAACACTGGTCGGGCACGGTGCTCGCGGTGTTCCAGCCCGCCGAGGAGATCGGCGAGGGCGCCCGCGCGATGCTCGACGACGGCTTCCTCGACCGCTTCCCCCGCTACGACGTGGCGCTCGGCCAGCACATCACGTCGGCGCCCAGCGAGCACCTCTACGCGTTGCCCGGGGTGTTCATGGCCGCCGCCGACAGCCTGCGGGTGACCGTGTTCGGCCGTGGCGGGCACGGCTCGATGCCGCAGGCCACTGTGGACCCGATCGTCATCGCCGCCTCGATCGTGCTGCGGCTGCAGACGATCGTGTCGCGCGAGATCGCCGCCACCGACGTCGCGGTGGTGACCGTGGGCGCGATCCGGGCCGGTGCCAAGGAGAACGTGATCCCCGCCGAGGCCGAGCTGAAGCTCAACATCCGCACGTTCGACCCCGCCGTGCGCGAGCGTGTCCTCACCGCGGTCGAGCGGATCGTCAAGGCCGAGGCGGCCGCGGCCGGGGCGCCGAAGGAGCCGGAGATCGCGCCGATCAACGACTTCCCGTTGCTCGTCAACGACGAGGAGGCCACCCGGAAGGTGATCTCCGCGTTCACCGAGACCTTCGGCGAGGCCAATGTCCACGACACGTCGCGCAAGCCGGGCAGCGAGGACTTCGGCTGCTTCGGCACCGCGGCCGGGGTGCCGTCGGTGTTCTGGAACTTCGGCGGTTTCGACCCCGCGCTCTACCCGGACGGCCCTGCCCGGCCGCAACCCGCCGTCGCGGCGGGCACGGCTCCGGGCAACCACTCCCCCGAGTTCGTGCCGACGGGAACGGAGCCGACGCTGCGGCGGGCGACGGAGGCCATGCTCACCGCGGCGGCGGTGTGGCTGGGCCGCGCGGGCTGAGACCGCGCTACCCGGCCTCGGCGACCGGCTGGCGCAGGACGGTCTTGAGCTTGGCGGGCACCGTCCTGCGCGGGTCGCCGAGGTAGATCTCGTGGTGGGAACCGGATTCGCGCAGGCCGTTGTCCGGGATCCAGCGCTCGTGGAGCTCGGTCAGCGCGGGTGACTCGTCGTCGTAGGAGCCGACGTGCAGCAGCTGCGCGCACCGGCCCTCCGTGAGTGCCTCGTGCCGGACGTCGGCGATGCCGGGCAGTTTCTTCTTCGCCAGCGCGGCCTCCTTGGCCTGTTCGACGGCGTCGGTGGTGACCCACTCGGGCTGGTGGATGAGCATGGTCCAGCTCCACCGGCTCTTGGCACGGGTGGCGAACACGTCCGGATCGTCGGAATACCACAGTCCTTCGAGCGGGCCCACGACGAAGTCCTGTCCGCCGCCGCGCTTGGTCGCGAACTTGACCGTGTAGGCGACGCAGTAGAGCGCCTGGACGGCGGCGGCGTAGGCGGGTGCGGTGTTGGGGTCGCCCGTGCCGTCGATCGCGAGATAGCGCAGCTCGGGCACGTCGACGAGCGACCACGTGGTGTTCCTGGGCGCGTACAGGGCTTTGAGCTCGCGCTTGACGTCGTAGGCGGTCATGACGGTGCCTCCCCGGGACTGTCGGCGAGTGAGCGGCGGTAGCGCGACAACCACGCCTGTTCCGCCTCGAGCTGGGTGAGTGAGAAGTCGAAGATCGCGCTGACGAAGTCCGGCGCGTGTGGCTGGGCCCGCTGCGCGGCGCGAACCGCGTCGGCGCGCTCTGCCAGCTCGCCCGCACGCCGCTCGAGCGCGGCGCGCAGGCGGTCGCCGGGCACGGCGGGCTGGTTGGCGAGACCGATCAGCAGCGGGGGGAACACGGGCCGGAACTCGGCGATGGCCGCCTCCGCCGCCTCGGCGCAGGCGCGCCTTCCCGCGTCGGTGGCCGCGTGGGGTTTGCGTTCCTTGCCCCTGCCCGAGGTACCGCTCGGCTCCACCGGTTCGATCAGCCCGCGCTCGCGCAGCCTGCCCAGCAGGTAGTAGATCGAGCTGAACCCGATCTCCGTCCATTCCCGCATACCCCGGGCACTGATGACCTCGTCCAGCTCGTAGCCGTGCCGAGGCCGTTCCACGAGCAGCCCCAGCAGGGTCAGCTCCGCCGCGCTCAGCGTGTCTCGCACGCCAGTTATTCTAGCACTAGAATAACCTGGCACGAGACGACGCTCGACGGCCCTCGACGGCGCTGCCGGAGTCACGACGCGGGCGTGTGCCGCGCGTACTCGAGGTTCGCGGCCACCGCGTCGGCGCGCTCGCGTCCGGCGATCCGTTCGACCAGCCACAGCGCGAGATCGATGCCCGAGGTCACGCCGCCACTGGTCACCAGGTCACCGTCGTCCACGACGCGCTCGTCGACCACCTCCGCGCCCAGCTCGGCGAGCTCCGCCGTGGCGGCGTGGTGCGTGTTGGCGCGACGGCCCCGCACGCGACCGGCGTGGGCGAGCAGCATGGTGCCGGTGCAGACACCGGCGAGCACCTCGGGCCGAGCCTCCCGCAGGATCGGCAGCCAGTCGCCGCGCCGTGCCTCGCCCCACGCGCCGGTCTCCGCACGCGCGCCCCATCCGCCGCCGGGAACCAGCAGCACGTCCGCCCCGGGCGCATACCGCGCGTCGGGCAGGAACGGCACGCCCGACGAGGTCGGCACCGGCTCCGGCTCCCCGCGGGCCACCAGCCGGAGGTCGAACCCGGCGCCGCGCAGGACCCGCACGGGACCGAACACGTCGAGGTCGTCGACACCGGGAAAGACCACCACATCGACTCGCATGAGCCCTGCCTACTCGCGCGGGCGTGCCCCGGCAACAGCGGCGTCGGCGTAGCGTGCCTCGACCCGGCCCGCGCACCACATCGTCCACGCCGACAGTGCCGCGATCACGGCCAGCAGCAGCACGAGACTGAGCCCCGCCATGAGGTCGGGCGAGAGCACGTACACCAGCGGCACGCGCACGATCGCCTCGAGCAGCAGCGCGACTCCCCACACCGCGGACATGCGCACGAACGCCCGCCGGAACTGGGGAACCTCCGCGCAGAGCCGGTCGATCTCCGCGCGTTTCGCCTCGTTCGACCCCGCCCGCACGGCCACGAGCACCAGCGGGTTGCGGCCCGCGCAACTAGCGAGCAGGACCAGCGCGGCCACCCCTGTCCCGAAGGACTCCTTCACGAGCACGAACCTCGCGTCACCGGAGACCACCGACAACACCAGGCCCACCGCGAGCACGGCGGCAAGCATCGCCGCGAACCCGTCGAACGAGCGCTGCCGCACGCCGACCCAGGCCAGGCGCGCCGCCGCGAACACCGCACCGGCGAGCAGCGAGACCTGCTCGCTCTGCCCCGCGAGCCGCAGTCCGTAGTACGCGGCCAGCGGCAGTCCCGCGTCCCACAGCAGCAGCGCGAGCAGCGGGCTGCCGCCCTTCTCCGTCATCGCGCCGCTCGCCCGCGCTCGACCTCGGTCAGAAACTCCAGCAGCCTGGCCTCGACCCGCTCCGGGTCTTCGCCCGCGATAGCGTGGGTCGCCGACGGCCAGAGCTCCACGCGCACATCGGGCAGCAGTTCCCGGGCTCTCGCGGCGGCGCGCCCGCCGTCGTGCATCACGCTGCGGCCCGCGATGAACACGAGCACCGGCACCCGCACCGCGCGCAGCTGCTCGTCGGTGAACACGGCCGGGGTCGGCAGCGCGATCGTGTAGGTCCGCATACCCTCGTCGATAACGGTGGCCACCGGGTCTCCGGAGTCCACCTCGGCGCCGCCGGAGACCCAGTCGAGAAACGACGGTCGCGCCCACCGGCGCACGCCCGGCACCAGCGTGAGCGCCGTGCGCGCCAGCAGCTGCAGCGGGAACCGCGCGAAGGTCTGCACCGGGTCGATGAGCGTCAGCGACGCGAGCCGCTCGGGCGCGCGCACCGCGAGGTTGGCGGCGAGCCAGCCGCCGAACGAGTAGCCCACGAGGTGCACGGCGGGCTCGTCCAGCTCGGCGAGCACGGTGCTCAGCCACGCGGCCTGGTCGGCGGCGCCGCGGATGGGCGCTGTCTGCTCGCTGCGGCCGGGCTCCCCGATCAGGTCGAGGGCGTAGACGGGACCGTGCGCGAGCAGACCCGCGAGGTTGGGCTCCCACATCACGGCCGTGCCCGCCCTGCCGGGCAGCAGCACCAGCGGTGTGCCGCCCCGATCCCCGAAGCGGTACACCCTGGCCGTGCCGAAGGCCGTCTCGATGTCGCGCTGCTCCGCCGGTTCCGGCAGCGCGCCGAACCCCCGGTCGTACGCCTCGTCGTACTCGGCTCGCGCCTGCGGCGACACGAATCCGCCCAGTCTCATGACCATCCTCCCCGTTGGCGATACGATCGTACGATAAACAAAGGCGTAAGCTTTTGCAATCCGATCGTATTGCCAAGGAGGTACGGTGCCGCGGCTCGTGGATCACGACCAGCGCAGGCGCGCGATCGCCGAGGCCGTCCGCAGGATCGCGGCGGACCGGGGACTGGAGGCGGTCAGCGTCGGCCAGGTCGCCACCGAGGCGGGCATCTCGAAGGGCCTGGTGCAGCACTACTTCCCGTCGAAGGACGCGATGCTGCGCTATGCCACCACGACCCTGCGCGACCAGGTCGACCACCGGGTGCCCGGCGACGAGCCGCCCGACCTGCGCACGCTGGCCGTCTCACTGCTCCCGCTGAACGAGGCCGGCCGGACCGAGGCGCTGGTGGCCAACGCGTTCCTGTTCAGGGCACTCAAGGACGAGGAGATCGCCGCCCGCTTCCGCGAGGGCTACACGCAACTGCACCGGATACTCACGGCGCTGCTCGGCGACGCCCAGGCCAGCGGCGACCTGGCGGCCGGGCTGGATCCCGCACAGGAGGCGGACCTGCTGCTGGCCGTGGTCGCCGGCCTGGGCGACGCGGTACTGCTGGGCCACCGCGAGGCCGACGAGGCCATCGCACTCGTCGACCGGCACCTGTCCCGGCTGCGGTGAGACCCGGGTTCCCGATTGTCCATTACGGACACTTTTTCATCGATCAGATCTCGCGTCCGCGCATCGCGCTCGCCTCCCCTCTCCCCAGTCGTCTCTACCGGCCCCCGGCGAGGGGACCCAGGAGAAAGGAGACGGGCGAGCGCCGCTGGATACCCGCGGTGCCCGCCCGTTGTCGGGGAGTCTTCTAGTGCGTGCCCGCCAGCTCCGGCGAGGTCTCGTCGTCGCGCTCCTCGACGTGCTTGCGGAACGGCGCCATCAGGGTCGGCACGATGTGCTTGCGGTTGTGGATCAGCGCGCCCAGCGCCAGCACGGCGTAGATCCCGCACAGCACGTAGCGCGCGGTCTGGCCAGGCAGGGCGAACTGCGCCGCGAACAGGCCGAGCAGCGTCCAGGCCGCCCAGCGCGGGAACTTCAGCGCCAGCAGTGCGGCCACGCCGAGCACCGTCTGGGTGGCGGTGAGCAGGAACTCCTCGATCTGCCTGGCGTCGAGCTGCAGCCCCATGCCGCCGCCACCGAGCAGGTAGGCCAGCGGGATGCTGCCGACCAGCAGCGTCCACTGGTTGACCTTGCTGGAGATCAGCGTGCCGATGGCGTCGCCCGCCTTGCCCCGCACGGCGAACAGGATCGCCACGATGAACTCCGGCGCTTCCGAGGCCAGCGGCGCGAGCCACTGCACCAGCAGGAACTGGTCGATGCCGAGCTGGGTGCCGGTCTCGATGAGCGCGTCGGCGAAGGGCTCCGCGCACAGCACGATCACCACGGCGGAGAGGGTGAACAGCGAGACGACCAGCGTCCGGCGGGCGCGCTTGGGTAGCGCGCCGATGGTGGCGGCGGGCCCGACGAGGTGTGGTTCTTCGGCCTCGGCTCGTGAAACCTTCCACAGGTAGAACACGAAGAACCCGAGCAGCGCGCAGCCGAGGATCAGCGAGATCTGCCCGGTCAGCGGCACCACGAACGCCACGACGGAGGCGATCGCGAGGAAGCCGAGCTCCACGCGGTGGCCCGACTCGAGCACCAGCGCGCGCACGGTCCGGCCGGTGCGCCGCTTCGCGAGGACGAGGGCGATGATCACCACCACCGACCAGCCAAGGCCGAGCAGCAACCGGTTGGAGCCGGTCATGTTGGCCGCGGCGTAGGCGACGTACTCGGGGTTCGAGCCCGCGGTGTAGGCGAAGTAGAGGTCGACGGCGTACTCGGGCAGCACGGCGATGACGGCCAGGATCGCGATCGCGAGTCCGCCGGAGATGTCGACCTGCGCCGACTCCGCGGCCCAGGCGAGAACGAAGGACGACGCCACGACGGCCATCCCGAACAGCAGCAACGCCAGTACCGGCATCACCGCCGCCCCGGAGAACCGCAGCACCAGAGCGGGCACGGTCAGGGCGGAACACAACGCAAGCGGACGCACCAGCTTGCCTGACATCGGCGGGTTCCTTCCGGACGGGCGGCCGGCCGGGACACGGGGGCCTCGGCCAGCGGACAACAGCAGCTGGCCGAAGGTCTCGCCCACCCGCCGTGAACGCGGGCCCCGCCGCCGGAGACGAAACCGTCTCAGCGTGTCGACGTGCGGACTTGCGGGCTACTCCCCTTCGGAACGCTCACAGCATCGACCCGGTTCTGTTGTTTTCGCAACCAACGAAGTGGATCAAGGTGGCCCGTGACAGCGATTACGGCATGCGGAACAATCGCGTGTGAGATGACGAAATCCGCTGGCCGCCGGGCAGGAGAACCGGCCATCACCGGCACCGAGGCCGAACCGACCGCGCCCCAGCTGACGGCGGCCGCGGCCACGTTCGCGCTCCTGTCCAGTCCGGCCCGACTGCACCTGATGTGGCTCATCGCACACGGCTCCTACGACGTCAGCACGCTGGCCGAGCGCGTCGGGATCAGCATCGCCACCGTGAGCCAGCACCTCGCCAAGCTGCGACTGTCCGGCGTCATCACGGCGCGCCGCGAGGGCAGGCGGCACCTCTACACCGTGGACGACCCCCACATCGTCGCGCTGCTCACGCAGATCTTCGAGCACATCGCCCCGGACGGCAGCGTCGCGCCGGAGCTCTGAGAAGCGGACCTCACGGGGGACACAGTGGATACTTCACTGTGGACGGACGTTGGGGCGGAAATTCACCAACTCGAAGCGGCCTCGGAGGCCACCCCGGTGGCGCGGAGTCGCGTTCGCGGGACGATGCCGCTCCCGCTGACCCGCGTGATCATGAGCCCGCCTCGCACCGGCGGTACGGCACTGGCCGGCATCCCCGGCCAGCCGGCGGTGGCGCTCTCGTACGGTTCGGCAGGCGCGCCAGGATCCGCGGCGCCTGACCCGGCCCGGCATGCCGCTGCGCTGCAGCGCTTTCGCATCGGTGCACCGGGGAGGAGGATGGGTGTATGTCCATCCCGGGTCCGAGCGCTCGCGAGCCGAACGGCACCCACGCCGCGGTGGTCTCGGTGCGCACCGAACGCCGCGGGGACGTGCTGGTGCTGGCCGTGGCCGGCGAGATCGATATGGCGACCGCGCCCCGGCTCGACGATGCGATCGCCGGCGCCACGCGCGCCAGACCACGCGTGCTCGTGGTGGACCTGTCCGAGGTCGTCTTCCTCTCCGCCGCGGGAATGTCCGCCCTGATGCGGGCCGCCGACGACACCACCGCGTACGCGGGATCGTTCCGGGTGGTCGCCTCCACTCCGCTCACCCAGCGCGTCCTGGAGCTGATGGGACTGGACGACGAACTGGAGGTCCATCGCGACCTCGAGGCCGCCTGCCGGGAGCCGAACAGCTAGGGCGGTGCCGCCCCGGTGTTCGTCCACTCAGGACGCCGGGCACGTCCGGTCCGCGTCGGGCAGCACTCCCTCGACGAGCCAGCGCACGGCCTCGTCCGTCGCGCACGCGGTGCGGCCCAGCACCCCGTGCCGGTGGTCGTCGGCAGAGACGAGTACCGCGCGGGAGCCGAGCGCCTCCCGTACCGCACGCACCCCGTCGGCCGGAGCCCGGTAGTCGCCGGTGTGCTGCAGGATCAGCACGTTCGAGCCACCGCTCCAGCCCCGCGAGGTGAGCGCCGGCCGCGGCTCGGCGGGTTCCACGGGCCAGTACGCGCACGGGCCGATCTTCGAGAACTGCCCCCGGGTGACCGGCCAGCGCTGGCGCTCCCGCTCGAAGTCGCCGCGGTTCGCGGCGGGATCGCGCTGCCAGCCGGGCTCGGCGCAGCGGATCGCGTAGTAGGCCGAGACCGCCTGCCGCAGGCTCTGGCCCGCGGCGAGCTCGCCTCCGTCGTCGCCCAGTCGTTCGGCCAGCTCGCGCTCGCTCGGCGCGCCTGGCACGCCGGCGAGGAAACCGAGCGACAGGGCCAGCGGCTCCAGTTGAGCGTCGTCCTGCAGCGCGGGCACCAGACGCGCGCTCTGCAGCGCGGCCGCGTCGACGGCGGTGCCGTCGAAGGGCACCGGTGTCCTGGCGAGCTCGGCCGCCGTACGCACGTACAGCGCCCGGACCGCGGCGGCGTCGGAGCCCAGGTGCCAGTCGCGGTCGCGGCGGGCCATGCTGGTGGCGAGTTCGGTGAACCGCGCGTCGGCCGCCCTGGCCCCCTGCGACTGCGCCTCACGGGCGGTCACCGTGAGGTCGGACGTACCGTCGAGCACGACCCTGCCGGTGCCGCCGGGAAAGACCGTCGCGTAGGTCAGGGCCAGTTCCGTGCCGTAGGAGTTGCCGTAGAACGAGACCCGCTCCCGGCCGAGCGCCTTGCGAAGCTGCTCGACGTCCCTGGCCGTGTTGGCCGTGGTCAGCTGGCTCAGCAGCGCGTGGTCGAGTGAACCGCACGCCTCGGCGAAGGACCGGGCCGTGGCGGAGTCGCGCTCGACCGTCGTCGGCGCGCTCGCGCCCGCGACCGCCGCGGCGGTCCCGTCGTCGACGGGGCAGTCCACCGGGGCGCTGAGACCCACACCCCGCGGGTCGAACCCGACGAGGTCGTAGTGCTCGCCGAGCCGCCCATCGGTGAGGCCGTCCACCCCGAGGGTGTTGAACAGCCCCGGCGCGCCAGGACCGCCAGGGTTGGACAGCAGCACCGGCCGGTCCTCGCCCGCCGACAGCCGCGAGACCGCGATCTCGATCGTCTCGCCGTCCGGGTCGGCGTAGTCGAGCGGAACCGGGAGCTCGGCGCAGGTCAATCCGGGCGTGTCCGGGGACGGCCCGCCGGGCACTGACGGGCACGGGCCCCACTGGAGACGCGGCGCGGACAGGCCCTCGGTCAGCCTCGGCAGGGTCGAGTCGGGGCCCACCGCGGGCCCGGGGGAACGCTCGGGCTCCGGCGAGCACGCGACGGCCAGCACCAGCACCAACCCCGCGCCCGCAGCCCTCGTCCCCCGCATCCCCGCGAGAATAGGGGCCGCGCTCGCGACTCAGCCCACCGCCGCCGGTGCGGGTTCGGCCTCCCGCTCGGTGCGGTGGCGCCGGGAGCGACCCGACGCGAGCAACCACACGGTCGCCAGCACGGTCACGCACCCCGCGAACTGGGTCACCGACGGCACCTCGTCCAGCACCAGCGCGCCGAGCAGGGTCGCTCCCGCGGGCTGCAACAGCAGCAGCGTCGACGACAGCGCGGGTGCCAGCCGCGGCAGGCCCGCGCCGATGAGCAGCCAGCCCAGCGCCTGCCCGAACAGCGCCACCAGTGCCAGGCACACCCACGCGCGCAGCGGCAGGTCCACCGAGATTCCGGTGGTGGCGACCCCGGCGACACCCGCGACGGCCGCGGCCGACGCCGTCGCCGTGAACACCAGCGTCACCAGGTGACGTGGGAAACGCTCGCCGCAGTCGCGGCTGAAGTAGAGGTATCCGGAGTAGGCCAGGGCCGCCAGCAGCGCGAACACCGTCCCCCGCACCGGATTGCCGCCGACGCCGCCCGTGCCGACGACGCCGCCCGCCAGCGCCACGCCGAGCAGCAGGACCGGCAGCGCGACGAGGAACCGGCGCGCGAGCGGTACTCCCGCGAGCACGCGCATCACGAGGGGGAACAGCACGACCTGGAGGTTCACCAGCACGGTCGAGATGCCGGCGCCGACGTCGCCGATGCTGACGTTCCACAGCAGGAAGTCCAGCCCCAGAAACGCTCCGCCCACCAGCGCGGTGCCGAGCATGGCCGGCCCGACGGGCCCGTGCCTGCGCAGTTCCCGGACGAGCAGCGGCGCCAGGAGCACGAGGGCGAGCACGCAGCGGTAGAACGCGGCGGTCGCGGCCGAGACGTCGGCGAGCGCGATCAGCACCGCCGACACCGACAGCGAGCCGGCGCCGAGCGCGACCCACGCCGCGGGCGACCCCGTCAGAACGGGAGGGAGGAGGTTTCGGGGGTTGACCACGCTCTCTACCTTGACGAGCCGCACACTTCAGGACAAATTATTGTTAGTGAGGACATTTGCTTAGACTTGCTTAGATGTTGAGCTGGGAACGTCTCCGAGTGCTCGCCGCCGTCGCCGAACACGGCTCGATCGCGGCCGCCGCGGCGGCACTGCACGTCACCGGGCCCGCCGTCACCCAGCAGATCCGCAAGCTCGAACGCGAGGCCAGGGTCGCCCTGATCGAACCGGACGGCCGGGGGGTCCGGCTCACCGCCGCGGGCCACATCGCCGCGCAGGCGGCGCGGGGCGCGGCCCGGCTGGTCGGCCAGGCCGAGCGCTCGCTGGCCACGATGGACGGACAGGTGGTCGGCCCGCTGCGCATCGGCGCGCTGAACAGCAGCTTCGGCCCGCTGCTCGGCCCCGCGCTGCGCGCGCTCACCGACGAGCACCCCGAGGTGGTGCCCACGGCCCGCAGCGGCGAGGCCGTCGACATGGTGCCGCTGCTGTTCACCAGGGATCTCGACCTGGTGATCGTGGAGAGCTGGTCCAGCCTGCCGGTGCGCGTACCGCCGCGGATCCGGCTGGAACCGTTGACGGTGCACGAGATCGCCCTCGCCGTGTCCGCGCGGCACCCGCTCGCCCGGCACGACACCATGACGCTCGCCGAGGTGCGCGATGAGGTGTGGACGGCGTGCAGGCCGGGAACCGACCACCACGACGCTCAACTGCAGGCCATGCGCAGGCACGGGATCGAGCCCGACATCCGCTACGTCGTCGACGACTTCCTCACGCAGATGACCCTCGTGGCCGAGGGACTCGCCGTCACGCTGGTCCCCCGGCCCGCGGTCGCGGACTCCCCGGGCGTGCGGCTGCTGCCGGTCACGCCCGGCCTGACCCGGACCATCGCGATGGCGACGCGGGAGGGCCCCGCGACACCGGTCGTCGAGGCCCTCACCGCCAGGCTGCGCGAGGTCGCCGGCCTGGCCTCGCCCTGACTCCCGATGATGAGCGCCCAGTCCCTTGTGGACACCAACGACACGGAGGCACCGGAGCGGACCGCCGGGTAGCGCTCACGGCCGGATGTTCTGGTTGAGGTGGAACAGGTTGTCCGGGTCGTAGCGGCGCTTCACGTCCACCAGCCGGTCGTAGTTGCCCTTGTAGTTGCTGCGGATCCGGCCCTGGTCGTCGTCGGCCATGAAGTTGACGTAGCCGCCCTCCTCCGAGTGCGGGGCGGTGGCCGCGTAGTAGTCGCGGACCCACTGGACGTTGGCGTCGTTGTCGGCCGGGTCGGGCCACATGCCCGCGATCACCGTGGCGAAATTGGCGTCGCGGTAGGCGAAGGCCGTCTCGTCGGGCGCGACCCGGTGGCACGCGCCGTTGATCGGGTAGATGTGCATCGTCGAGTTGACGGCGGGCACCTTCGGGCCGTGTTCCAGGTGCGCCGCGATGATCTCGTCGGTGAGCTCGGTGACGAAGTTGGCCTTCCAGTAGTGCTGCAGGCCCGGTGGCACGAGCGCGTCGAAGGCGCTGTTGAGCGCCGGGTACGGCATCGGCCCGACGTGCTCGGCGACGGTGGGCGCGACGTCGCGGATCGGTTGCAGCGCGCGCTCGGCCTCCTCGGGCGCTCCGGTCCAGCACGCCACGAACGCGATGAACGGCTCGCCGTGACGGCTCTCCGGGATGAACGGCAACGGCGGCGCGATCTGGAAGGCCGGGAAACCACCGAGCTGTTCCGGTGCGCTCTGGATGTACTCGCGGTAAGTGCGCAGCAGGTCACCCGCGGCGTCGAGCTCGAAGAACATCGGCCCGCCGTAGATGTCGGCCACGGGGTGGAGCCGGAACTCGAACGAGACCACGACGCCGAAGTTGCCGCCGCCCCCGCGCAGCGCCCAGAACAGGTCCGGGTTCTCGTCGGGGCTCGCCACCCGGAAGTGCCCGTCCGCGGTCACCACACCGGCAGAGAGCAGGTTGTCGCACGACAGCCCGAACCCGCGGTCGAGGTAGCCGATGCCGCCGCCGAGCGTCAGCCCGCCGACACCCGTGGTGGAGATGATGCCGCCGGTGGTCGCGAGCCCGAACGCGTTGGTCGCCGCGTTGAAGTCACCCCACGTGGCGCCGCCCTCGGCGCGAGCCGTGCGAGTCGCGGGGTCGACCCAGACGCTGCGCATACCGGACAGGTCGATCACGACGCCGTCGTCGACGGTGCCGAAGCCGGGCACGCTGTGCCCGCCGCCGCGCACGGCGATCTCGAGCCCGTTGTCGCGGGCGAAGCGGACGGCCGCCATGACGTCGCCGACGTTGGCCGCCCTGACGATCGCCCTCGGGCTGCGGTCGATCATGGCGTTGTGCACGACGCGGGCGTCGTCGTACAGCTCGTCGCCGGCGATGATCACCGGGCCGCGGACGAGCTCGTGCAGGGTTTCGATGGTGGGGGCGGCCATGGTGCCTCCTCGCGGACAGTCTGGGCCGACGTGGACGCCCGTAGCTCACTCCGCTCGCCCGTGCGTCGATAGAGTCACAAGGCCCCCCGTTTCCATCCGCCCGTGTGGCGGGTCTCTCCCCCAGTTGACTTCGCCGCGAATCCGGCGCACTCTCGAACACGCGTTCGATTTTCTGGTGCTGTCTTCCCCGCAGTCACCGTGCAGACGCGGGAGTACATGTGGCGTTCAACAGTCCTGGGGTGTCGTGGGCCGAGCTGGAGCGGGCGCTGTCCGGCCGGGAGGTGGCGGACCCGCCGGAGTACGCGGCGGAAGCGCCGAGGGCGCGGCGGCAGGCGAGCTTCGAGTCGCCCGAGCTGCGGGTGCCCTACGCGGAGCTGCACGCGCACTCGTACTACAGCTTCCTCGACGGCGTGTCCTCTCCCGAGGCGCTCGTGGAGGAGGCCGCGCGGCTCGGGCTCGACGGGCTGGTGCTGACCGACCACGACGGCGTTTACGGCGCGGTGCGGCTGGCAGAGGCGGCTCGCGAGCTCGGCGTGCGCGTGGGCTTCGGCGCCGAGCTGAGCGTCGGCCTGACCGGTCCGCAGAACGGCGTGGCAGACCCGGAGGGCACGCACCTGCTGGTGATCGCCCGCGGGGTGGAGGGCTACCGGCGGCTGTGCCGGGTGCTCACCGCGGCGCACCTGCGCGGCGAGGAGAAGGGCCGACCGCTCTACGAGCCGGACGAGGTGGTGGAGGAGCTGCGCGGCCACGCCGTCGTGCTGACGGGCTGCCGCAAGGGCGCCGTGCGCCAGGCGTTGCGCGACGGCGGCCCCGCCGCCGCGCACGCCGAGCTGCGCGGGCTCGTCGACCGGTTCGGACGGTGGCACGTGGCGGTGGAGCTGGTGGACCACCAGCGGCCGAGGGACTCGGCGCGCAACGACCTGCTCGCCGGGATGGCCGCCGACCTCGAGGTGCCCACGGTGGTGTCCAACGAGGTGCACTACGCCCGGCCCACGGACGTACGCCTGGCGCAGGCGGTCGCGGCGGTGCGGGCACGGCGCAGCCTCGACGAGCTGCGGGGCTGGCTGCCCTCGGCGGGCACGGCGCACCTGCGCTCGGGAACCGAGCAGCTGGCGCGCTTCGGCACGCGCTACCCGGGAGCGGTGCAGCGCGCCGCCGTGCTGGCGGTGAGCTGCGCGTTCGACCTCCAGCTCGTGGCGCCCCGGCTCCCGCCGTTCCCGGTGCCGGAGGGCCACACCGAGTCGAGCCACCTGCACGCGCTCACGTGGGAGGGCGCCGCGCGCCGGTACGGCTCCCGGCAGGATCGCCCCGACGCGTACGCGCAGCTGGATCGCGAGCTGGCGATCATCGAGGAGCTCGGCTTTCCCGGCTACTTCCTGGTGGTGTGGGACATCGTGGAGTTCTGCCGCAGGCGGGGGATCCTGTGCCAGGGCCGGGGTTCGGCGGCCAACTCGGCGGTTTGCTTCGCGCTCGGCATCACCAACGCCGACCCGGTGAAGTGGGGGCTGCTGTTCGAACGGTTCCTCGCGCCGGAGCGGGACGGCCCGCCGGACATCGACATCGACATCGAGTCCGATCGGCGCGAGGAGGCCATCCAGTACGTCTACGAGACGCACGGGCGCCGCCACGCCGCGCTGGTGGCCAACGTGATCACCTACCGGGCGCGCTCGGCCGTGCGCGACATGGCCAAGGCGCTCGGGTTCTCGCCGGGACAACAGGACTCCTTCGCCAAGCAGGTCGACCGCTGGGGCACGCGCGCCACGGCCGAACCCGCTCCCGGCGAGCAGCCGATGCCGCCCGTGCTGGTGGAGCTGGCCAACCAGCTCGGCGACGCGCCCCGGCATCTCGGGATCCACCCCGGCGGCATGGTCATCACCGACCAGCCGATCTCCGAGGTCGTGCCGGTGGAGTGGGCCCGCATGCCCGGCCGGACGGTGTTGCAGTGGGACAAGGACGACTGCGCCGCGATCGGACTGGTGAAGTTCGACCTGCTCGGCCTCGGCATGCTCTCGGCGATCCGCTACGCCATCGAGCTGGTGGCCGAACACGAGGGCGTCGAGGTGGACCTGGCCGCTCTCGACCTGGCCGACCCGGCGGTGTACGACATGCTGTGCGCCGCCGACGCGGTCGGGGTCTTCCAGGTGGAGTCGCGCGCGCAGCTCGCCACGCTGCCTCGCCTGCGGCCGCGCGAGTTCTACGACCTCGTGGTGGAGGTGGCGCTGATCCGCCCCGGCCCGATCCAGGGCGGCTCCGTGCATCCTTACCTGCGCCGCCGCGACGGCGAACCGTGGCAGCACGCGCATTCCCTGCTGGCCAACAGTCTGGATCGGACACTCGGGGTGCCGTTGTTCCAGGAACAGGTGATGCAGATGGCCATCGACGTCGCCGATTTCTCTCCCGCCGAGGCCGACCAGCTGCGCCGCGCGATGGGCGCCAAGCGTTCCGCCGCGAAGATGGCGCGCCTGCGCAGGCGGTTCTTCGCGGGTGCGGCGGCCAATGGCATCACCGGACCGGACGCGCAGCGGATCTTCACCCAGATCGAGGCGTTCTCCGGCTACGGCTTTCCCGAGGCCCACTCGCACAGCTTCGCGCTCATCGTCTACTCCTCGGCCTATCTCAAGCACTACCACCCGGCGGCGTTCACGGCCGGGCTGCTGCGCGCACAGCCCATGGGGTTCTACTCGCCACAGACACTGGTCGCCGACGCGCGCAGGCACGGTGTCGCCACGCGCGGCCCCGACCTGAACGCCAGCCTCGCCCACCCCACGCTCGAAGCCGATCCGACGAGCCACGGCGGGCAGGCCGTCAGGCTGGGCCTGGCGGGGGTGCGCGGACTCGGTGAGGACAGCGCCACCACCGTCGTCGACGAGCGCACCGCCCGCGGCCCGTTCGGCGACCTGGCCGAGCTCGCCCGCCGGGTCCCGCTCACCCAGGCCCAGCTCGAGGCGCTCGCCACCGCCGGAGCGGCCCCAGTCGGCGAGCTCGCCGACCGGCGCGGCGCGCTGTGGGCGGCGGGAGCGGCGGCCCGCGACCGGCCCCGGTACCTGCCCGGCACGGCGCCGGGACTGGCCGCGCCCGCACTGCCGGGAATGACCGCGCTGGAACTGGCCGCCGCCGACGTGTGGGCCACCGGCATCACTCCCGACGGACATCCGGTGGAGTTCGTGCGCGCCCGCCTCGACGAGCTCGGCGCGCTGCCCGCCGCCGCGCTGCCCGGGGTCGAGGACGGCACCCGCGTGCTCGTCGGCGGCGCGGTGACCCACCGCCAGCGGCCCGCGACCGCGGGCGGCATCACCTTCCTCAACATCGAGGACGAGACCGGCATGGTCAACGTCCTCTGCTCGCCCGGACTCTGGAACCGCCACCTGCACACGGCCCGCAACGCGAGCGCCATGCTGGTGCGCGGCATCGTGCAGAACGCGGCCGGGACGGTCACGCTGGTGGCCGATCAACTCCGGCACCTGAACCTGGCCCGGCTCACCACCGGCTCCCGCGACTTCCGTTGACTCTCGCCCACCGGGCCCGGACTCGTTGCGTCACCGCGCCGGAGCCGGAAAGATGAGCCGGCGGAGCTGGGGAGGTCACGATGACCGCGAGTACCCGTGTCGCCGTGTTCGGCGCAGGCCCCGCGGGGCTGGCCGTGGCGAACATCCTGCACGACAGCGGAATCGACTGCGTGCTGCTGGAGGCCCGCGGTCGCGCGTTCATCGAGCAACGTCCCCGCGCGGGCTTCATCGAGGAATGGGCCGTGCGCGGGCTGGCCGCGCATCGTCTCGCCGACGAACTCCTGCGCACGGCGCCGACGCACACCGGGTTCGAGTTCCGGTTCGAGGACGCGCGCCACCCGTTCGACTACGAACGCTGGGCCGGGCAACGGCACTACGTCTACCCGCAGCAGCTGCTGGTCACCGACCTCGTCCGGCGCTACCTCGAGCGCGGGGGCCGGGCTGTGTTCGAGGTCGGCGACGCGCTGCCGCACGACATCGAGTCGGACGCGCCGTTCGTCACCTACACCGACCCCGAATCGGACCGGCCCGTCCGGCTCGACTGCGACCTCATCGCGGGCTGCGACGGCGCGCAGGGCGTGACCAGACGGCACGTGGGCGGCCGGACGCTGAGCCACGACTACGGCATCGGCTGGCTCGCCCTGCTCGCCGAGGCGCCGCCGAGCGCCGACGGCGTGGTGTTCGGTATCCACCCGCGCGGGTTCGCGGCACACATGGCGCGCACCCCGCAGGTCACGCGGTTCTACCTGCAGTGCCCGCCCGGCGACGCCGAGACGAACTGGCCCGACGACCGGGTCTGGACGGAGCTGCACGCCCGGCTCGGTGTTCCGGACGGGCCGATCGCCGACGGACCGATCATCGAGAAGCGCGTACTGGACATGCACAACTACGTCACCGAGCCGATGTCACGCGGCAGGCTGCACCTGGCCGGCGAGTCCGCCCACCTCGTCGCGCCCATCGCGGCGAAGGGCCTGAATCTCGCGCTGCACGACGCGTTCCACCTCACCGCGGCGATCCGCGCGCACTACGACGGCGACGACGAGCCGCTGGCGCGCTACTCCGAGACGTGCCTGGCGCGAGTGTGGCAGTACCAGGAGTTCTCGCAGTGGCTCTCCGACATCTTCCACAGCTCGACGCTCGACCCGCCGCCCGATCCGTTCCGAGCGCGGCTCGCGCAGGCGCGGCTCCGCCGTCTGCTCGGTTCGCAGGCGGCGGCCGCGTCGTTCTCGGAGATCTACATCGGCAAGGCGGCCGACTTCTGACGTCGTGAGTCCACAACGGACGGTCAGGGCCTCGGGTCGTCCTGGCACAGGGAGCCGATCCAGGTGTCCCTGCGCTCGCCGCGGTGGTGGCTCAGCCCTCGCACGGTGCCTTCGACCCGGAACCCGCACCGCTCGGCCACCTGCCGCGAGGCCAGGTTACCGACGTAGGCCTTCCAGTGCACCACGGCGAGGCCGCCAGTCGCAGCGACCGGCTCATCACGCGCTTGCCGCGCGCCCACGGCGCCAGCACGAAACCCACCTCGGCCGCACCGTGGCCGTCCAGGCGCAGGTCGACGTTGCCGGAGTAGCGGCCCTCGTACTCGATCGCGAACCCCG
This sequence comes from Prauserella cavernicola, assembly GCF_016595675.1. Taxonomy (GTDB): domain Bacteria; phylum Actinomycetota; class Actinomycetes; order Mycobacteriales; family Pseudonocardiaceae; genus Prauserella_A; species Prauserella_A cavernicola. The sequence continues at coordinate 920,894 of NZ_JAENJH010000001.1, forward strand.
CCTGCGTGCCGTCGAGCCACGTCCGCTCCACCAGCGCGAGGAACTCGCGCGCGTCCGCCACTCCGTAGGGCACCGGCACGCTCGTCCAGCGCCGCGACTCCGGGTCGCGGGACTGCAGCACGATGTCCGGCACGTCCTCGGGGCGGTGACGCCGGAGCAGCAGACCGGGTTCGACCACCAGCTCCGGCACGGTGGGAAGCGGCGTGATCGTCATGGCGCGAGTGTCCCGCCGGGTCCGCCCGCAGTCCACCGGATATCGACTGGCTAGTGCGGGCCGCCGCCGCGCGGTTCGTCGCTGTCGCGCTCGCGCGCCAGCCGGATACCGTCGCGGACCGCGGCCCGCACCACGTAGTACAGCGCATACAGAAACACCGCCACGACAACGACGTACAGCAGGACGCTGACGACGGTCGCCGAACCAGTTCCGATGTTCATCGGGGCACTGTAGCCCGGAGAGCTACCAGATCTCGCCGACCCACTCCGGGTGGTCGATGAACGGGTTGCGGTTGTTCTGGAAGTCCTCGTAGATCACGGTGTTGCGGTTGCGCTCGAACTCGTCCGGCGGGTCGGCCTCGTGCCATTCCAGCAGCACCGACAGCCTGCCGATGTTGGGCGCGGAACCGTTGTCCACCTGGTCGTTGGGCTCCAGGTCGGCGAAGCCGTCGGTGCCCTCGTAGCGCACGGACATGTAGAGGATCATCCGCGCCACGTCGCCCTTGACCTCGTCGCGCGGCTCGAAGCTGTCGTCGTCGGTGAAGTTGCCCGGCGCGCCCTGGACCTCGTCGCCGCCGTTGTCGAAGTCCTTGTTGTCCCGCGTGCTGTTCACCTGCACGTCGGTCGGCCGCAGGTGGTGCAGGTCCGTACCGGGGCCGGGTGCGGTGCCGAAGTCGCCGTGGGACTTGGCCCAGACGTGCTCGCGGTTCCAGTCGCCGCTGCCGCCGCCGTTGCGGTCCTTCGCACGGGATTCGCCGCTGTAGAACAGGACCACGCTGTTCGGGTCCGCCGGGTCCTCGTCGGAGGCCTGCAGCCCGTTCCACACGTCGTCGTAGGACAGCTGCTCGCTGACGCTGATGATCTCGTGCAGCTTGTCCTTCAGAGCCTCACCGGTCAGGCCCTCGGTGCCGGCGTAGTAATCGTCCTGTGCCACCGCCGACGGCGCGAACAGCCCCGCCGCCACCACCAGTGCGGACAGTGTGCCCGCGAGAGTACGTCCGGCCCGAGCGCGCATGCGTTCTTCCTCCGTCCGCCTGCGGCCACCGGCGGGGCGGCCGCGTGATCGTCTGCCCGCAAGCACGCTCCCACGCGGCCGTTCGGCCCCAGTACCGACGAACGTCGCGAACACCCGTGAACATCGGGTGTCCGGGCGGCGATCACTTCGCGACGATCTGCGCCACCCCGTTGGCGTCGGGCGCGCGCCCGACGTTCTCGGCGTCGAACACGAGCAGCAGGATCTCGCAGAGGTAGAGCACCACGCAGCCCGGTTCGATGTGCCCGCCGACCGCGCCCTCGGCGGTGGAGACCACGCCGTGCAGGTGTGGCTCGCCGTCGAGGATCAGCCCGTTCATCGACGCGAGCTCGAACGCCACGTCGTGCCACTCCGGGTGTGCCTCGCGCACCGGGAATCCCGTGGTCTCCACCATGTGCAGGTGGCAGTCACGCAGCGTGCCGATCGCCGAGACGACGGCACCGGTGCGGATGCCGTGCTCGGCGATGGCCTGCCCGAGCGACTCGAGGATGTCCTCCCCCGGCGGCACGCGGACCACCAGCCCCCGCGACGGAACTCCCACGTCGTGCACGTTCACCGTCATGTCACCCGCTCCTGTCGCTCGGCGATCTCCTGGTTGGTGAGTCGTTCGTACACCCGGCTCAGCGCCTGGTTGCCGTGGGAGTCCTCGCCGTGCGCCATCGCCTCCAGGTAGAGGTCGAGCACACCGGAGGCCGCGGGCAGCGGCACGTTGTTGGCCCCGGCCGCCTCGAGCCCGAGCCGGAGGTCCTTGACCTGCAGGGCGATCCGGAATCCCGCGCTGTCGTCGCCCGCGATCATCTGCGGGCCGAGGTTGTCGAGCACCCAGCTCGCGGTGGCCCCGCCGAGCAGCGCCTCGCGCAGCTTGCCGAGATCCACGCCGAGCGAGCGGCCGAGGGCGAACGCCTCGCACACCGCCTGGATGTTGATGGCCACGGCGACCTGGTTGCACACCTTGGTCGCCTGCCCCGCGCCGATGGGACCCATCCGGGTCACCGTCGCCGCCATCGCGTCCAGCACGGGCGCCACGCGGTCGAGGTGCTCGTCGCTGCCACCCGCCATCACCGAGAGCGCGCCCTCACGGGCTCCCTTGACGCCACCGCTCACGGGCGCGTCGACGTAACCGAGCCCCGCGGCGAGGCTGGCCGCGCCGAGCTCCTTCGTCGCGACCGGCGAGATGCTGCTCATGTCGATGTGGACGGTGCCGGGCCTGGCGTTGGCGATCGTGCCGCCCTGGCCGTGCACGACCTCCTCGACGTGCCCGGTGTTGGGCAGCATGGTCACCACCACGTCGGCTCTGGCGAGCAGCCCGCGCACGTCGCCGGTCACGGTCAGCCCCTCGGCCTCGGCCCGGTCGCGCGCCTCGGCGAGGACGTCGTAGACCTCCACGGTCAGGCCCGCGCGCGCGATGTTGTGCGCCATCGGCGTTCCCATCACACCGAGCCCGAGAAAGGCGATCACGTCGCTCATATCGTCTCCTTGTCGTGGTCGCGGACCGCGGCCTCGCGCGCCTCGAAGTCCTCGTCGTCGACGTTGGCCTTCGCCGGGTCCCAGCGGATCAGCAACAGTGCCAGCAGACCGAGCAGCGGTGCGGCGGCGAGGACGAACAGCGCGTTGAGCCCCAGTGCGGCGGTGAGCACCGGCCACATGACGAGGCCGAGCGTGCCGCCGAGCCGGTTACCGAGCTGGATGAAGCCGACGCCGGTGCCGCGGATCGAGGTGGGGTACGACATCGTCGCGATCACCACGCCCTGCGTACCGGGTCCGGCCGCGTGACCGAAGATGAACGCGCCGAGGCAGACGCACGCAGCCACGATGGCTCCGGGGAACAGGCCACGGCCGAGGATCGCGACGAGCACCATCGACGTCATGGTGATGCAGAAGCCGATGATGGCGAGCCTGCGCACGCCGATCCTGGAGGCGGCGAACACCGCGACGAGGCCACCGGCCACACCGAAGATCGCGTTGAACACGAGCGGGCCGAGGATGCCGGTGAGCACCGACTCGCCGAGCACCTGTTCCACCACGATTCCGATCGAGAAGCCGACCGCGTAGTACTGCAGTCCCTGGCAGAAGTTGACGATCAGCGAGAGCACGGTGCGCATCCGGTAGCGCGCGGTCCAGAGCACGTTGAAGGCCCTGCGCGCGGGCACGCCGGTCTTCTCCACGGTGAGCACGGCGTCCGGCGCAACCTCGACGTCCACCCCGTAGGCCTTGCGCAGGACCTTGGCCACGCGATGCAGGTCCCCGTTCTGCGCGAGCCAGCTCGCCGACTCAGTGAGGTACTTGCGCCGCAGCACGAGCACGATGATCGCGGGCACCACGCCGATGCCGACGACCCAGCGCCACAGCGACGAGATGTCGGCGCCCAGCGCGCCGTAGATGTGGTAGCCGATCAGCAGCAGCAACCACGTCGAGGCGACGGCGACGTACCAGACGGGCGCGTACATGTTGAGCGCGCTGCCCTTGCGCCGCGAGTCGGAGTACTCGGCGATGAAGCTCAGCGCCACCGGATAGTCCACGCCGACGGCGAAACCCATCAGGAACCGCGCGATGATGAACGTCCACGGGTCGGGAGCCAGCGCGCACGCCAGCGTCGCGACGATGAGCATCACCAGGTCGGCGGTGAAGACCTTCTCGCGGCCGATCCGGTCCATGAGGATTCCGCCGGAGAGCGAGCCGATCAGCGCGCCGACGAGGATGATCCCCGACGCGAAGCCGAGCTGCAGCGCCGAGAACTCGAACTCCTCCTGGACGTAGGTGAGTCCGAACGCGATCGACGTGAAGTCGAAGGCATCCATGAAGATGCCTGCCAGTGCGATGATGACGATGAACCGCGAGTTGCCGTGCCTGATCACGCCGTCGTTGATCAGGCGCTGCACGTCACTCGGGTGGCGGAGGATGATCTTCTTTGACATTGTCCTGCTCTGCCGGTCGGGGGTGGTGGTTCGGGTGCGTGTCGCTCAGAGCCGGTCGGCGAGTTCGCGCGCACCGTCGAGTTCGAGCTGGTGGAGTTTCTCCACGCGGCGCCGGGTGTCCTCGTCGTTGTCGAAGCGCGCGTCGAGATAGGCGACGAGCACCTCGCGCGCGGTCGCGGGGCCGATCAGCCACGCTCCCATCGCGAGTGCGTTGACGTCGTCGTGCTCGACGCCCTGGTGCGCCGAGTACACGTCGTGGCCGAGCCCGGCCCTGATGCCGGGGATCTTGTTGGCGGCGATCACGGCGCCGACCCCGGTGCCGCAGACCAGCACCGCGCGGTCGGCCTCGCCGCGGCGGACGAGGTCGCACGTGGCGAAGGTGACGTCGGGGAAGTCGACGGGTGAGTCGTCCTGCGCGCCGCTGTCGATGACCTCGTGGCCGAGCGCGGTGAGCACGTCGACGACGTGGCTCTTGAGCGCGAAACCGGCGTGGTCGTTGCCCAGTGCGATTCTCATGGTTCTCCTTCGAACATCAGGTGGAGGCGCTCAGCCGGTGGCCGCGACGCCGAGCTCCGCGATCGTCGGGATCGCGGCGGTCGCACCGATCCGGGACACCGCCGTCGCGGCGGCGGTGCTGGCGAGTTCCATCGCCGCTCTGGGATCCGCGCCGTCGGCGAGCGCGGCGGCGAGGAATCCGATGTAGACGTCACCGGCGCCCGTGGTGTCCACGACCTCGGTGACGCACGAGGGCACGGGAACGCTCTCGCCGTCGCGCACGAGCAGCGAGCCCCGCGCGCCGAGTGTCACCAGCACCGCGAGCCGTTCCCGGCGGGCCAGCTCGCGCGCCGCGTCGGCGGGATCATCGTGGCCGGGGGCGAGGTGTCCCGCCTCGGCGGCGTTGACGACGAGCAGGTCGACGTCGGCCAGCAGCGTGGCCGCGTCGGGGCGGTAGGGCGCCGCGTTGAGCACCACCGTCGCGCCTGCCCGCCGGGCGCTCGCCGCGGCGAGTCGCACCGTCGCGAGCGGCAGTTCCAGTTGCAGCAGCAGCACATCCGCGGCCGCGATGGTCTCGAGGTGGGCGCGCACGTGGGCGTCGGGCAGCAGCGCGTTGGCGCCGGGCACCACGATGATCGCGTTCTCCCCCGCGTCGTCGACCGCGACCACGGCGGTGCCCGTGGGGCCGGGCGCGGTGAAGATCCGCGCGGCGATGCCCTCGGCCGCGAGCAGGGCGCGCGTGGACTCCCCCGCGCCGTCGGCACCCACGGCGGCGATCATCGTGGTCGCGGCTCCGGCGCGGCGCGCGGCGACGGCCTGGTTGAGCCCTTTTCCGCCGAGCTGACGCGACAACGACTCGGCCGTCACGGTCTCGCCGGGCCGCACGTGCTCGGACAGGCCCAGCCGCGTGTCCTCGTTGACGCTGCCCACCACCCAGACGCGGCTCACGACGCGCGGCCCGTCGTGCCGCGTTCAACGAGGCTGGTGCTGAGCGAGACGGTGCGCACGTCGGTGTCGCCGGTCAGCTGGCGTTCGAGCTCCTCAACGGCCCGCGCGCCGAGCTCACCGATGTCCTGTGCGACGGTCGTCAGTCCAGGGTGGACGAGCGCGGCGAGCACGATGTCGTCGTAGCCCACGATGCTGAGGTCCCCTGGCACGCTGCCGCCGCGGGCGAGCACGGCGTTCATGGCCCCGATCGCGGCGAGGTCGTTGGCCGTGGTGATGGCGCTCGGCGCGGCGGGGCCGTCGAGCAGCGCGCGCACGGCCGCGGCACCGGACTCGACGGTGAAGTCGCCGTCGACCACCCTCGGTTCCAGTCCGGCCGCGCGCAGTTCGCGCTCGTAGCCGGCCACGCGCAGGTCGGTGACGTCGAGCCCGGGCGGGCCGCTGATGTGGGCGATGCGCGTGTGCCCCAGCTCGATCAGGTGCCGGACCGCGAGAGCGGCGCCCTCGACGTGGTCGGTGACGACGGTGGAGAGGTCGGTGACGGACTCCGAGCGGTCGACGACGACGAGCGGCCGCGAACCCGCCGCCTCGCGCAGCTGTTCGGCCGAGTCGAACGGGTTGCCCACGACGATGAAGCCGTCCACGCCCCGCGCCCGCAGCACGCTCAGGTCCTCGCGGGCGGAGTCGGCGCCGAGCGCCGCGGTGAGCAGGATGGTCTGGCCGCGCGCCTTCGCCGCGCTCTCGGCTCCGGCCATCAGCTCGGGGAAGAACGGGTTCGTGATGTCGGGAACGAGCAGGCCGAGCGAGTGTGAACGGCCCGACGACAGGCTGCGCGCGATCTCGTTCGGCTGGAACCGGTGGCGCTGCGCGATGGCCCGCACCCGCTCGACGGTGGCTGCCGAGACGCGTCCCTTACCGGTCAGCGCACGCGACGCGGTGGCCACGGACACGCCGGCCTCGGCCGCGATGTCTCGGATGTTCGTCACGTCTGGTCCACTCTCGCCGTTGATGTGCGTAACCGGTTGCGCAGCAGAAGGTAACCCTCGGATCGCGGATGCGCAACCGGTTACGCACATCGCTCCCACAGAGCGGGAACGCGAGCCGCGCCGGAGCACGCGCGGCCGTCACGACGCTAGATAGTCCACAGTGGACACTCAGGTCGATCGCTCGGGCTTCAGTTGATGTTCTCCCGCTCGTAGGCTGGGAGGTCACGCAAGTCCTCTCGAAGGAGGCGCCATGGCTGCCAACGGATCCCGGACGACGACCACACCGGCTGCCGCTCCGCGCACGGCGACCATGCGACTACCTTTCGTCACGGCGGAGTTCCGCGCTCCCGACGTGCATCTGCCCCGCGTCTCGATGCCGCAGGTCTCCCTGCCGCACGTGCCGGTGCCCAGCAGGGACGAGCTCACGGCGGCCGCCCGCACGGCGCAGGACTACCTGCCGTCACCGAGGCAGGCCGTCTACTTCGGAGGGTTGGCGGCGATGGTGGCGTTCGAGCTGATCGAATGGCCCGTCGCGCTCGCGATCGGTCTGGGCACCGCGCTCGCCGGACGCGGAGAGACCCCGGCGACCTCGGCGACTCCGGCACCCGCTGCCGCCAAGCCCGCCGCCGCGGCCACGTCGAGATCGTCCGGCGGCGGACGTTCCCGGTCCTCCTCCGCCAAGTCCTCCACCAAGAAGGCCGCCCGCGACGGCGGATCCTCGTAACCGCGGGATGCGCCTGCCGAACCCGGTCGAGGTGGCCCTGTCGATCGCCAGGCCGGTGGCCGCCTCGCTGCACGAGATGACAGGCCCCGATACCTGGCGCGGACGCTGGCGGTCGGGCGAGCGCACGCACGTCGAGGTCCGCGGCGTGCACCAGCCGGGGACCGAGCGCGCCGCCGCCGACCTCGAAGCGCGGTTGCTCGAGGTCCCCGGCGTGCGCGCGGCCGAGGTCAACAGCGTGTTCGGCCGCGTCGCGGTGAGCCACGAACCCGACGTCCCGGTCGGCGAACTCACCACGGCGATCTCCGAGATCGAACGGTTGTGGCAACTGCGCGGCCGGACTCCGGCCGGAGCCCGGCATCCCGCGAACCCTGGCCCTGCCGTGCGCGAGCTGCTGGCGATCGGCATCAACCTCGCCGGCTTCTCGTACTCCGTGGCGGGGCGGCTGCTCCCGCTGCCGTCGCTGCCGCCCGTGGTGCCCGCCCTGCTGTCGCTGGTCGACTCGACACCGCGGCTGCGGGCGCCGGTGGAGCGTGCGCTCGGCGGACCGGCGACCGACGCGCTGTTCGCCGTGGGCGGCTCGCTCGGGCACTCGCTGGCACGGCGTCCTGTCACCCTGGTCGCCGACACCGTGTACCGGTTGTGCCTGCACCGGGAGATCACCGCACGGCGCAGGGCGTGGCACGAGTGGGAGGGACGCCCGCAACGCGCTGCTCCCCTGGTCCCCGTTCAGCGCGCCGCGCCGCTGCCGTACGGGCCGGTCGAACGCGTCGCCACGGCCTCGGCGGCACTGGGACTCGCCGGGTCGGCGGCCTCGCTCGCACTCACCCGGGATCCGCGGCGCACCACCGCGATCGTGCTGGCGGGCGTGCCCCGGCCCGCCAAGACGTGCCGGGAGACCTTCGCCGCGCACCTCGGCACCCACCTCTGCGGCTCCGGCGCGCTGGTGCTGGAACCGGAGGCGCTGCGCAGGCTCGACCGCGTGGACACCGTCGTGCTGCACCACGACATCCTGCGCACGGGCAGGCGGGTTGTCGATGAGTTGCTGGCGAGCGTGCCGGACCTGCCCGCGGCCGTGGTGCTGCGCCACGCGCACGACCTCGTCGGCACGCCCCGCAAGGGAAAGCGCGGCACGGACTGGTCACTGGCGTCACCGGGGGACGTCTCGTTGCCCGGCACGCTCGCGGGAGCCGCGGCGGGCACGGCCGTCGTGGTGCTCCGCCGCGGCAGGCCGGTCGGTGTCGTGAGTGTGATCGCCGAACGGGAGCCCCTGGCCGAGGCCGTCGAGCACGCCGCGGGAGAGGCGGGCACGGTGGTGCACGCCGACTCCGGGCTCACCGCGACGGTGCGGCACCTGCAGGCGGAGGGCCACGTCGTGGCGGTGGTGTCGGCGGGCGCCAGGCGCGCGCTGCACGTGGCCGACGTCGGCATCGGCGTGCACGGTCCCGGCCGGGATCCGCCGTGGGACGCGGACGTACTGTGCGGCAGCCTCGCGCAGGCGTGCGCGCTGCTGCGCGCGGTCGGCTTCGCGCGCCGCGCGAGCCGGCACGGCACCGCACTGGCGATCTCGGCGTCGGCGCTCGGGGCGCTGTTCGGCACGCTCGGCCCCGCGGGCACGGCGGCGAGCCGAGCGGCGTTCCCCGGCAACTTCGCGACGTTGCTCGCCGTGGGAGCGGGCACGTGGGCCGGGATGGAGGCGAGCAGGCTGCCGGCACCGGTCCCCCAGGACAGCACGCCGTGGCACGCGATGTCGCGGCGTGCGGTGCTGCGCCGACTCGACAGCGGCAGACAGGGACTCGCCGAGCGCGAGTCCGCACGGCGCAGGCAGGCCGAGCCCGCCGGTGACCAGGGAACGGACCCGGGCGACTCGGGCCTCGTCGTCGCCGCGGCGGAGGAACTCTCCGGTCCGCTCACCCCCGCACTGGCCGCCGGAGCCGGTGTGTCGGCCAGCCTCGGGTCGGTCACCGATGCCGTGCTGATCACGGGCGTGCTCGCCGTCAACGCGCTCATCGGTGGCGCGCAACGGGTCGCGGCCCAGCGCGAGCTGCGCAGGCTGCTCGACACGAGCGCGCTGCGCGTGTCGCTGCGCCGACCGGACAGCACCCGCCCCGAGCGGGTCGAGCTGCTGGCGCCGGGCGACGTGCTCGAACTCGCCGCGGGCGACGCCGTGCCCGCCGACTGCAGGCTGCTCGAGGCGCGGTCGCTGGAGGTGGACGAGTCCAGCCTCACCGGGGAGTCGCAGCCCGTGGCGAAGACCGCGCGCCCGTCGGCGGCGCGGGCGATCGCCGACCGCACGTCGATGCTCTACCGGGGCACGGTCGTGGTGGCGGGCAGCGCGGTGGCGGTGGTGGTGGCGACCGGCGCCCGCACCGAGGCCGAGCGCGCGGTGCGCGGCGACGGCGAGCGCGCCCCGGTCACGGGCGTCGCCGCACGGCTGGCGGAGCTGACGCGCACGACCCTGCCCGCCACGATCGGCGCGGGAACCGGGCTGCTGCTCGTGGATCTGTTGCGGCGCAGGGGTTTCACCCGCTCACTCGGCCGCGCCGTGAGCCTGTCGGTGGCGGCGGTGCCCGAAGGACTCCCGTTCGTCGCGACCGTCGCCGAGCTCGCCTCGGCCCGCAGGCTCGCCTCCCGGGGCGTGCTCGTGCGCAGCCCGTCGACGATCGAGGCGCTCGGCCGGGTCGACGTGCTGTGCTTCGACAAGACGGGGACCCTCACCGAGGGCCGGATCCGGCTGCGCGCGGTCTCCGACGGCACGCGGACCCTGCCGCTGTCCGAGCTCACCCCGGAGTTGACCGACGTGCTCGCGGTCGCGGTCCGCGCCGGCCCGTGGCGCGACGGGGACGCGGCTCTGCACGCGGCCGACACCGCCGTGCAGGCGGCGGCCGAGGAACTCGGCGTCGGTGCCGAACACGGGTTAGGCGGCCTGGACTGGCTCGACGAGCTGGGCTTCGAACCGTCGCGCGGCTACCACGCGGTGCTCTCCGCCGCGCTGGACGGCTCGGTGCTCAGCGTCAAGGGCGCACCGGAGGCCGTCCTGCGCGCGTGCACCCGGCTGCCCGCAGGCCGCGGGCCGCTCGACGACGACGCGCGGGCCGCGATCGAGGCCGAGGTCTCGCGCCTGGCGAGCCACGGCTACCGCGTGCTGGCGGTGGCGGAGCGCCGCGCGTCCTCCGCACCGGAACTGCTGACCGCCCGGGTACGCGAGCTCGAGTTCCGGGGCCTGCTCGCGCTCGCCGACCCCGTGCGGCCCACCGCGGCCGCCGCCGTGGCCGAGCTGCGCACGGCCGGTGTCGACGTCGTGATGCTCACCGGCGACCACCCCGGCACCGCCGAGGCCATCGCCACCGAACTCGGCCTCGGCGACGGCGGGCGGGTGCTGACCGGAGCCGAGGTGGACGACACCGGCGACGACGAGCTGGCCGCGCGGCTGCGGGACGTCGCGGTGGTCGCGCGGGTCAGCCCGGCGCAGAAGGCGCGCATCGTGCGAGCGCTGCACCGGGCGGGGCGGGTGGTCGCGATGACCGGCGACGGCACCAACGACGCCCCCGCGATCCGCCTCGCGCACGTCGGCATCGCGGTGGGAGCCAAGGCCACCGCGGCGGCCAAGGAGTCCTCGGACCTGCTGATCACCGACGACCGCATCGAGACGATCACCGACGCGCTGGTCGAGGGCCGCGCGATGTGGGCCTCGGTGCGCGACGCGCTCGCGATCCTGCTGGGCGGCAACCTCGGCGAGGTCGCGTTCACCGTCGTCGCGGGTCTGTTGAGCACCCGGGACGCCCTCAACGCCCGGCAGCTGCTGCTGGTCAACCTGCTCACCGACGTGCTGCCCGCGATGGCCGTGGCGGTGCGACCGCCGCCGGGCGTCGAGGCGCGGGAGCTGCTGGAGGAGGGCCCCGACGCCTCGCTGGGCGGCGTGCTCACCCGCGAGGTCACCGTGCGAGCGGTGACCACGGCCGCCTCGGCGCTGGCCGCCTGGCTGCTGGCCCGGCCGGTGAGCACCGGCAACCAGGCGGCCACCACGGGGCTCGTCGCGCTCGTCGGCGCCCAACTGGGACAGACGATGGCGGTGCGCGGCCGGACCCCGCTCGTCCTCGCCGCGGGAGTCGGGTCGCTGGCGGTTCTGGTCACGGTGGTGCAGGTGCCCGGAATGAGCCGGTTCTTCGGGTGCAGCCCGCTGCTGCCGCACCAGTGGGGCGTCGGACTCGGCGCGTCGGCGGCGGCGATGGCGGCGGAGTGGCTGCGTCACCGCACGTGACGCCGTGAGTGCCGCCGTCGGGCGTTCCGCTCGGATTCACCGGCGGGACACCCGGCTCGTTCCACGCTCGTCACCCGCGACGGGGATGGTCGCGGGTGACCGTTTCTCGTCAACTCAGGAGCCCCGCGATGACCGACTTCTTCGCCACCGTTATCGCCAAGATCGCCGCGAACCTCATCGAATCCCTCGTGCTGCGGGTGGCCGAGGCACTGTTCGGCGGCACGCCCCGGCTCGCCGCGGCCTGACTCCGGCAGCGCGATCCACTGTGGACCGGCCGTCGGCGGCACGCGCGACGGTCGAGATCGAGGCGTGCTTCTGCTAGCCTGCCTCCCATGCGGCTGCCCCTAACGTCGAAGCGAGACGTAGTAGTGAGGCGCGCCGGCTGAACCCAGGTCGCCGGCGCGCTGTCGGCGACCCCACGCTCACGGGGAACCCTTCTCGGGACCTGGCCCGGATCCTGTCGATCCTCGAAGCTGGAGATCCCCCATGACCGTCGAACTCGGCACCTCGCCGCAGTCCCTGCGCGCGGCCTTTCCCATGCGCCGTCGCATCGCCACCTACTTCACCGGTGGAGTCGAAGGCCTGTCCACCCTGTCCGCCGCGCTGCACGAAGGCGGCTACCAGGTGCACGACCTGACCGTCGACATCCGCGACGGCGTCGCCGAGAGCAGCGTCGTGTGCACCATCCTGACCGCCGACCTCGACCAGCTGCTCGACGACCTGCGCGAGCTGCCCACCGTCGTCTCGGCCGAGCGGTTGTGACGCCGGGGCGTGTCGCGCGCGCCCTGGTGTTGATCGGATGAGCGCGCCGGGCCCCACCGCGCACCCCGCGGATCGCGTCAGCCCGGCCGACACGTGGCGGTGGCTGCCGCCGGTGGCGCTCGTGCTCGCGGCCGCGGGCGTGCCGGTCTGCTGTGCGGCTGGGTGAGGGCGTACAGGAGACCGATCTGGCTCGCCCACCTCGCCCGAACTCGGGCTCGGCGCCGCCACGGCGCTCTGGGCCGGGTACTGAGCCCGGCGAACGCACAGCGGCCCCGTGCCGGTCTCGCTGGACCGGCACGGGGCCGCTGTCACGTCCTCGCTCAGTGCGCGATGGCGACCGAGCGCGTGTTCAGGTATGCCTCCATCGCCTCGGGGCCGCCCTCGGAGCCGTAGCCCGAGTCCTTGACGCCGCCGAAGGGCAGCTCGGCCGACGGCATGGCGGGCATGTTCACCCACAGCATGCCGACCTCGACCTTGCGGGTCAGCTGGTCGGCCGTGGCCAGCGACCGGGTGAAGGCGTACCCGGCCAGGCCGTAGGAGAGCCGGTTGGCCTCGGTGATCGCGTCACCCAGGTCCTGGAAGCCGCGAATCGCCGCGACCGGGCCGAAGGGCTCCTCGTTGAACAGCTTGGCGTCGGCGGGGACATCGTCGAGCACCGTGGGAGCCCAGAAGTTGCCCGCGTCGCCGATGCGCGAGCCGCCCGAGAGCACCGTGGCGCCGCGCTCGACGGCGTCGGCGTACAGGGTGGACATCGCGTCGATGCGCCGGGAGTTGGCGAGCGGACCCATCTCGGTGCCGTCGGCCAGCCCGTCACCGACGTTGAGGCCGGTGGCGAACTCCGCCAGCGCCTTGGAGAAGTCCTGGCGCACGGAGTCGTGCACGAGGAACCGGGTCGGCGAGATGCAGACCTGGCCCGCGTTGCGGAACTTCGCCCTGGACATCGCCTTGACGGCGAGCTCGACGTCGGCGTCCTCGCAGACGATGACCGGCGCGTGCCCGCCCAGCTCCATCGAGACGCGCTTCATGTGCTGGCCGGCCAGCGCCGCGAGCTGCTTACCGACCGCGGTCGAGCCGGTGAAGGTGATCTTGCGGATCGCCGGGTGGGCGATCAGGTACTCCGAGATCTCGGCCGGGTTGCCGTACACCAGCGCGAGCACCCCGGCGGGCAGGCCGGCGTCCTGGAAGGCGCGCACGAGCGCGGCCGGGCTGGCCGGGGTCTCCTCCGGCGCCTTGACGATCATCGAGCAGCCCGCGGCGAGGCCCGCACCGAGCTTGCGCACGACCTGGTTGATCGGGAAGTTCCACGGCGTGAAGGCCGCGACCGGGCCCACCGGGTCCTTGACGACCAGCTGCTGGATCGCGGGGTTGGCGCGGTGCGGCACGGTGCGGCCGTAGACGCGGAAGCCCTCCTCGGCGAACCAGTCGATGATGTCGGCACCGGCGAGGATCTCGCCCTTGGCCTCCACCAGCGGCTTGCCCTGCTCCTGCGTCATCAGCGCGGCGATCTCGTCGGCACGGGTGCGGACCAGCTCGGCGGCCGTGCGCATGATCTTGCTGCGCTGCGCGGGCGTGTAGTCACGCCACACCTCGAAGCCGCGGCGCACCGAGTCGGCGGCGAGGTCGAGGTCCTGCCTGCTCGCGTGGGCCACGCGCCCGATGACCCGGCCGCTCGCCGGGTTCTGCACGTCGATCGTGCGCCCCTCGGCCGCATCCAGCCACTGATCGTCGATGAAGAGCTGGGTGTCTGGATAGGTCATCGAGAAGCCTCCCTCGGGGCGTGCTCTCGCACGCGGCGTCTGCGGACGATGTTCGGCGCGACCGCGGCACCACGGGACCCTGCGGAGCGCGGCGAGGCGTTGCCACCACGACGGCGCCACGCGGATCGAACCGGGATAGCGGTCGCCCCCCGACCGTATCGGCAACGGCGATCGCGCACGTCATGTGATCGGTCACGATCTCCGGCCGGGTGGCAGGAGCAGCAGCATCAGCGCGCCGAGGCAGCCGCTGCGCCGTGCTCCGGAACGGACCTCGAAGTCGCCACCCTCCTCGGCGCCGGGGTGCCGCCGCCGGTAGTGCAGCGCGAGACGCTCGGCGCCCTCGGCGTCGTCGCCCCACGGCGTGCGGTAGCCGCACTCGCCGCACCAGTACCTGAACTTTCCCGGCATCCTGTTCCTCCTCGCCTCGGCCGAGTCTCACCTCCGGCGCAGGTCAGGCACCAGGTCGACCACCTGCCATTCGTGGCCGGTCGACCTGACTAAGATCATCTGGCCCCACCGCCTTCCTGGAAGGACCCGACGTGGCCAACCGGTTCGGTGTCCTCCTGCGCGACGCGAGACGGAAGGCCGGGCTGACCCAGGACGAGCTCGCCGTGCGCTCCGGGGTGGGTGTGCGGACCATCCGCAGGCTCGAGACCGGCAGCGGCACCGACCCGCGCATCGGCACCGTCACGCTGCTCGCCGACGCACTGGACGTCTCGCCCGACGAGCGCCGCCACCTCCTCACCGCCGCCGACGGCCGTGACCCCGGACCGGAACCGGCACCCGAGCAGGCAGGGACCCCGGCGCCCGCGCGCGAGCCCGAGCGGCCCGTGCGCCTGCCCGCCGTGCCCGCCGAGGTGGCGGAGGCCGCCGACAACCTGGCGAGGGTGATCGCGGCCCGGCTGCGGCGCGAGGAGGAGCTGCGCCGGGTGCACGACCCGTTCCCACTGCCCGTGCGGTGGAGGCAGGCACCGGAGCACCTCGCCGATCACTGGGACAACATCTGCCGCGTGCCCGCCGGCGTCACGGCCACCCCGCTCGACCTCTCCGGCGAGGTCCGCGACATCGCCCGCGCCTACCGGGACGTGCCGTCGCGACGACTCGTGGTGCTCGGCCGCGCCGGTTCGGGCAAGACGGTACTGACGCTGCGGTTCGTCCTCGACACGCTCGCCGCACGCGATGCGGGCGACGCCGTTCCCGTCGTGTTCAACATCGGCTCGTGGGACCCCACGGCGACGCCGCTGCGCACCTGGCTGGTCGACCTGCTGCACCGCGACCAGCCCGGTCTGGCCGCCGCTGCTCCCGGCGGGGCCACGCTCGCGGCCGTGCTCGTGGACACCGGGCGCATCCTGCCCGTGCTCGACGGCTTCGACGAGATCGCGGGCGGCCTGCACCGTCCCGCGCTGGAGGCGCTCAACGCCCTGTCGATGCCGCTGCTGCTGACCAGCAGGTTCGACGAGTACGAACGGGCCGTGACGGCGGTTGACGTGCTCACCTCGGCCGCCGTGGTGGAACTGACCGACCTCACCCCCGACGACCTCGCCGGGTACCTCCCCCGCACCGCCCGCCGGGTCACCGCCGCCGACGGCGCCACCGGAACCCGGTGGGACGTCGCGCTGGCCGCGCTGCGCGAGCACGAACCCGCCGAGGGGAGCGCGGCGGCGCACCTCGCCACGGTGCTCACGACCCCGCTGATGGTCGGGCTCGCGCGCACCGTCTACAGCGACTCCCGCGACCGCGACCCGGCCGGCCTGCTGGACACCACCCGTTTCCCCACCCCCGAGTCCATCGAGGAGCACCTGCTCGACACGTTCGTACCCACCGTCTACAGCGGCGAGGCGCCCTCGTCACGGGGCGGGGCCGCGCAGCGCGGCTGGGAGGTCGACCGGGTGCGGCGGTGGCTGGGCTTCCTCGCCGACGATCTCGATCGGCGCGAGACGACCGACCTCGAGTGGTGGCGGATGGGTGGCCCGCTGCGCCGCTCGACCCGCGCCCTGCTCGTGACGGCCTTCGCGTGCCTGGGCACGACGCTGGCCCATTGGCTGTTCTTCACACCGACGGCAGGGCTCGTCTTCGGCCTTCCCCTGTCGTGGAGCCTCGTACTCATGGACGGGCTGCTCAGCGGCATGGTCGTCGGAGTCCCCATTGGTGTGGTGTTCCTGCTGACGGTGGTGCGCACGGGCGGAGTCGCGGAGCCGACGAGGATGCGGGTACGGCTGTTCGACCGGTCCAGCAGACAGCCGGGCTTCCCGCGCAAGGTCGCCGGCCGGTTCGCCGCGGGAGCACTCGGCGGTGTCATCGCCGGCGTCGCCTACGGCGTCGTGGGCATTTTCGTGAAAGCTCTCGCACCGTACCTGCCTCTCCCCTCCGACCCGGTCGCGCTGGTGCGGCTGCTCGTCACCGACTCGATCGTCTACGCCATCACCTTCGGACTCACCTGCGGTGTGGTGCTGGCTCTCGCCGCCGCGCTGGAGGCACCCGCCAACCTCACGACGGCGACCAGTCCTGCCGACCTGCTCTCGGCCGATCGCACGACGACATTGCGGCTGGCCGGCACGCTGGCGGTCACGCTCGCACTTGGAGTCACCGTCATCGGGTTCCCCGCGTCGGCCGTCGTGGACGCCCTCGCCGGTTCTCAGTGGTTCGCGATCACGTGGGACGCGCTGGCCGGCCTGACGATCGGGGTCACGGGCGCGCTGGGCGCGGCCGTCGGCTACGTCGTGGCCTTCACGGCGTGGGGAGACTGGCTGGTGTTCACCCGCGTCCGCCTTCCGCTGCTCGGCAGGCTGCCGTGGAAGGTCAACGCGTTCCTCGACGACGCCTACCGCAGGGGCGTGCTGCGCCAGTCGGGCGCGGTCTACCAGTTCCGCCACGCCCGGCTCCAGGAACACCTCGCGAAGGCCCATCGCACCGGCCGCTGACGCCTTTCGCCTGGTCAGCACCACCGGCCACGGATGGCCTCCTCGTGACCTTCCGCGCGAACGCCGCCCGCCGGGAGCATTCCGGTCACGCCGAGAGAGCACTCGGTGACCGGAAAGGGGTTCTGGGGTGGCAAGCGAGACGTCAGCGGCGGCGACGGGCACGTCCGGCGGATGGGACGTGTACTTCGGCAGGCCCGCACCGCCCGAAGGTGGAGTGAACTGGGACGCGTACAGCCACGACGAGCTGTACCAGATGCTGTGGCAGGACGCCGACGTCGCCGACGTCAGCACCATCGCCGCGGAGTGGTCCGAGCACCGGGCCGCGCTCGTCAACCACGCCGAGGTGCTGCGCGAGCAGCGGGCCGCGCTGGTGGAGAGCTGGCAGGGCACGGGCGCCGAGGAGGCCGCACGCAGGCTCGGCGTACTGGCCGAGCGAGTGGAGAAGATCGCCGAACTGGCCCACGCGGGTCAGCAGGCCGCGGAGCAGGCGGCCGACGCGCTGGCCAGGGCACGGGCCTCGATGCCGCCTCCGCCGGGCGACGCGTCCGCGCCGATGACCGACCCGGCCACCAACTGGGCCGGGCTCACGTCCGCCCCGGCCGGCACGCCGTCGGCGATTCCCGGCGCGTCCGCGTTCCTCCCGCCGCGCCCTGAGACAACCGCTTCGACGGCACCGAGTTCGGCGGCCGACCCTGGCGCCGCGTTCGGTGCCGTCGGCGGGGCGGGGTTCAGCTTCTACGTCGGCGCGAACACCACCGACCTGCAGAAGCAGCAGGCGGTCCGTTCGATGCAGACCTACGAGTCGAGCCTGACGAGCTCGAGCCAGCTGATCGGCCAGGCGCAGGGCACGATCCCCGCGGCCGCCACGATGCCGCGCAGCGCGACGACCCCGGCCGCCGCGGGCAAGCCCCGAGGCGCCCGGTCAGCGGCCGGCGGGCCGTCGTGGCACCAGCTCGTGCGCTCGGGAAGCTCCAGCGGGATCGCCGCGCCGGGGCCGGTCTCCGGCGCGGCGCTCGGGGCCGTCGCGGGCGGTGTCGCGGCGGGGATGGGCGCCGCGGCCGGACCCGGGGCCACGAATCCACTGGGCCAGGGCATGCGGGTCGGCTCGATGCTGCCCGGCGGGCCGGGCTCGCCGGCCGCGCTGGCCGCCGCCGAGACGGCCGCCGCCCGCTCCGGCGCGATGGGCGGCATGGTGCCGCCCGGCGCCGGCACGCGGGGCAAGGCCGACGACGAGGACCACGAGAACCACCTGCCGACGATCGACCACCGGCTCTTTCCGATGGAGGAACCGGGCAGCGAGGCGGTCATCGGCCTGGGACAGGGCTTGGGACAGGAGGAGCACCGGTGAGCGCACGCGACGGACTCGAACTCGAGCTGGACCTGCTCGGGCAGCGAATCACGACACTGGCGCAGCTCGGCGACCTGACCGGCGACCTGGTGGCCACGGCCAGCAGGCTCGCAGAGCGGTTGCCGATGCTCGGCACGGCACCGCCCGCCGTGCACCTGGCGATGCGGCTGCGCGAGGCCGCGGGCGGCTCCGGGCTCGCGGGCGAGGTGGAGGCCACCGAACGTGAGGTCCGCGAGTACCAGCAGATGCTCGACGAGGCCAAGACCAAGTACCAGGACCACGAGCAGCGCTCCGGTGAGGACCTCGCGGCTGGCGCCGAGCGAGGCCGGGAACGGGGCCGGCCATGACACTCTCACTCGAGTCGCCGCCCGAGCCCGCCGTCCGGTTCGGACTGGCGGAACTAGACCTGCTCGCCACCTACGCGGGCGCCCGGCCGCCGTTCCCGTTGCGGGTGCCGTCGGTCGGCCGGATCGAGGATGAGCGCCGCGCGCTGCTGGGCTCGGCGGGCCAGGCGCTGGCCGAACGCGGGCTGGCGACGGGCAACGGCCCGCTCGGGCTCGCGGCCGACCTGGTGGAGGCGCTGCGCGGGCACCGCAGCACGGTCGACCTCGTCGTGGCCGAGGGCACGGAGACGACCGGCGTCGTGGCGATGGTGTGCAGGCACCACACCGTGGTGTGCCGCCAGTCGATCGGCGGCGAGCCCGGCCCGGTCACGGTCACCCGCGTCCGGACCGCGGCACTCACCGACGAGTTCACCGTCCGGATCCCGAAGGCCGCGCCCGCGCCCGCCCTGCCGATCACCCTGCCGCCCGGCGTCGTCGGCGACGCGACGCGGCTGCTCGAGAACACGACGGGCGAGGCCGCGCCGCTGCGGCGGGCCCGCGAACTGGTCAGGGAACGCGGGGGCGACGAGTCCGCCGTCGACGCGCTCGTGACGCTGCTGCCGTCGGTGGTCGGCCGGGGCCAGCTCGGCGTCGTCGTCCGACCCGAGGGCGGCCACGCCGAACGGCCACGCGAACTGTCCTGGTTGGACGGATCCCGCGGCAGGGTCAGGGTCGATCACGACGAGCGCGGCTGGGTGAGCGTCAACCCGTTGCGGCACAGCGAACTCCTGCGGGAACTGCGCGACGCGGCGGCACTCGCCCGCGGCTGAACCACACCACACGACAGCAGAGGGGACACATCATGGAACCAGCACAGTGGCTCGCGGACTACCGCGACCGGCTCGAACGCGCGGCTCACGGCGCACGCCAGGCCCAGGAGAGCCTGCGCGAGGCAGGGGCGACGGCGAGGTCGCCGCGGGGTGAGGTGACCGTCTCGGTGACCGCCACCGGCGCGCTCGACGGCGTTTCGCTGACCCCGATGGCGCGCAGGCTCGAGGCCGAGGCACTGGCCGAGCTGATCGTCGCCACCGCACGGGAGGCTCAGCGGCAGGCGGCCTCACGCACCACCGAGGTGATGGCGGGCTACCTCGGTGACAACGCGGCGCTCACCCAGATCACCCGGCACGTGCCCGCGGAGGTCGTGCGATGACCGGCACCCCGTCGTACCAGGTCGATCCCGAGCAGCTGCGCTCCCACGCGAGCAGGCTCACCGCGCACGCCGACCAGCTGGCCACCACCGGCGCGGCGCTGCCCGCGGAAATGGGAGCCCAGTCGCTGGGCGCGTTCGCACAGTTCATCACCGCGGGTCTCGGCTCGGCGATGCAACGCACGATGGACGCCTTCGGGCACGCGTCCTCCACAGTGGACACCGTGAGCGGTGCGCTGCGCCGCGCGGCCGATGAGTACCAGAACTCCGACTCCGACCACGCCACCGGACTCACCGGCATCGGTTCGCGCCTCGAGGAGGGCCCACAGTGACCACGACGACAGCGGCGACGCCGGAGACGCCGGAGCGCGACGGCGATGAGCGCTCCGCGGTGGAGATCAGCACGGCGCTGGCCGACCTGCGGCTCGCCGGCGACTCCGTCGACAGCAAGGAATTCCTCTCGGTGGAGCTCCTCGGCGAACCCGTGGTGTCGCTGAGCATGCTGGGCTCGACGGCGAGCCCGTTGTCGGCGCTGGCCAGCGCGGGCTGCGACTTCCTGACCCCGGTGATCTCGTTCCTGGAGGAGCCGCTAGGCCAGCTGCGGGGCGAGCCGGACTCGGTGTCGGGTCCTGCCGGGCAGCACGAGGACGCCGCACGCGGTGGCAACGCCGTCGCGCAGGACTACGGCTCCACGGTGGAGAACGAGACCAGCGAGTGGTCCGGCGCGGGCAAGCAGAACTACACCGAGACCGCCACCAAACTGGTGGACGGCATCGCCTCGGTCGCCGAGACGGCGGCCACCAACGCCAAGGCGATGATCGCGGCCGGCGAGGTCGTGGCACAGGTCGTCGACATCGTCACCAGGCTGATCACCGAGGCCGTCGGCAAGATCGTGCCGATCATGACCGAGGCGATCGCCGCCGCACCGGCCACGTTCGGGGCCAGCATCGCGCAGGCGATCCCCCAGTGCGTCGCGATCGCCGTGGACTACGCCGGGCAGATCGCCGGCAAGCTCGCCGCGCTGCTGACCACCGGGGAGAACCTGGTGAAGCTGATCGAGGGCGCGGTGGGCGTGCTCGAGGTCGTCAAGGAGGGCCTCACCGTCATCGGCGAGCTCGCGGGCGGCGACTCCGCCGGCGAGCAGGAGCCGACCGAGTCCACGGAGTCCACCGAGTCCGACGAGGACACCGGGACCGGCAGCGACACCACGACCGAGATCGAGCCGGACGACGAGCCGGCACCCGAGAACCCGCTCGACGGGGACTGGACGCCACTCGCCCGGTCCTGAGCCGCGCGACGACACACCGACCAACTGGGGGCACCATGAGTTTCACCGTCGACAAGGAGGCCGTCGCCGACTTCGGCTACTACCTCGGAGCCGAAGCGGGCCAGGCACTTCCGCTCATCGAACGGCTCGCCCGCGACGAGGGCATGAGCGACCACGGCTTCACCGGACTGCTGGAACCGCTCGGCGCCGCGGTCAACGGGCCGTCGTCGGTGCTGGTAGGCACGGCGTTCAGCGAGATGCAACGCAAGCTCTGCGACCTGGGTGACGGCGTGCTCTCGGCCGCCAGCAGCTACGGCGTCGTCGACCACAGCAACGCGGCCCTGATCCAGCGCGCCGGGCTGGAGGGCGACACCAACGAGGAGATCGCGTTCGGCGGTTACGGACGCGACGGCTTCGACAACCACACCGAGGACGGCGGCTCCCGGTTCCAGTACACGCAGACCGACATCCCGGACATCGAGCGGCCGGACACCAAGTACTCCGACGACGTCCCCAGTCACGGCATGGAACTGAAGGTCCTCGACTGGATCTGGTCGGAGTTCAACATAGACGGTGGCAAGGGTTTCACCGACTCGATCATCTCGCCGCTCGCGGGCAACTACAAGAGCATCGAGGCCAACGGCGAGGCCTGGGAGAGCGTCGGGAAGAACTTCGGCCTGCTCGCGGCCAACCTGGGCGCCAACTCCACCACGCTGGCCACGCACCACTGGGAAGGCCCGTCCGGTGAGCTCTGCAAGGAGTTCCTCGACGTGTTCTGGGACAAGGGCGCCGCGTGGGCGGGCGAGCAGATGGGACTGTTCGTCTCGAGCGGGTTCGCCAAGATCGCCGACGTCTCCAAGAAGATCGCCGACATCGCCATCCGGTGCATCAACACGATCATCAAGGTGGCCAGGAAGATCGCCACCAAGGCGCTGCCCGTGGTCGGCTGGGCCTGGACGGCGATCCAGTCGGCCGGCAAGTGGCTGGGCAAGGTGATCGGCATCGACATCGACGATCTCTACGACGACATCATGCTGATCAAGCACACGGCGCAGGAGGTCTTCGCGCTCTACCAGGCCATCAACGACATCGTGACCACGATGCAGGAGTACTTCACCACCATCCAGGAGCTCGTCGAGACGGTGCGGGCGATCCCGGAGATCGGCGGTCTCTCCGATGCCGTGAGCACCGCCGAGACCATCAACGGCAACCGCGAGCAGCTGCGGCAGCAGCAGGACCGGCTCACGCAGTCCGTCGGGGACGCCCGGGGCGCGCTGACGGAGCTGGACGGTATCGCTCGCGACGTCGCGGGCTCGCGCTGAGCGAGAGGAGCACTCATGAACCCGGCAGGGATGCGCACGCCCGCGATGGAGCGGGCCGAGCGCGAGCTGGACGCGCGCATCGACCACGCCTACGCCGTGATGTACGAGGCGGAGGCGGAGATCGAGCAACTGGAGCGGGATTTCGGCGTGGTCGAACCACCGTCCGATGAAGACGTCGAGCGGGTGAGGGCGTTCGTCCTCGGCCACGGGAGGACTCCGGAGTGGACGCCGGTGCTCGACCGCGTGGAGGAGGGCGTGCTCACCTGGCGCCAGATCGTCGAAGGACTCGCCACCGGCTCCACGGGGCGCGAGATCGCGGCCGCGTTCGCGTCGTTGTCGCGGGTGCCACCGGCCGATGCGGACACGCTGGTCGCGATCGGGGTGGCCCGCGAGACCGAACCGGAACCACAGCAGGAACCCGACGACGAGCCGGGACGCCCACGCCGCCGGATCGTCCGGTTCGGGCCGGAATAGCGAGGAGGAACGGATGAGCGGGAGCACCAACCGCGCCGCCGGGTTCCGTCGTGTCGTGGGGGCACGACGGCACCGGGCGAGAGGAAGACTAGCGGCGCTCGGCATCGCGCTCGCCCTGGTGAGCGTGCTCGGGCTGACGGGAGCCGCCCCCGGTGCCGTGGCACACGCCGCGCCCGTCTTCACCGACGGGCACGGGCTCACCGTGGTGCAGCAGCCGCGGTGGGTGGACGAGCACGAGCGGACGTTCACGTTCACGGTGCGCACCGGCGAGGTGCCCCGGTACTCGGCCATGCGGGGCCAGGTCTCCGGTGAGCACGTGATCATGGTGACGCTGCCGGAGGGCTACGACGCGTCCGGCGAGACCCGCTACCCGGTGCAGTACCACCTGCACGGCCACCCCGACTACCCGAACACCGCGACGAACCAGCAGATGTTCGAGGAGTCCACGGCGGGCGGCGTGCCGCTGATCAGCGTGGCGCCCAACGGTTCCGGTCGCGGCTGGTACGCGAACTGGACCGATCCGCCCGAGGAGCTCGGGCAGCAGAACTGGGAGAACTTCCACCTGGGCCAGGTGATCCCGTTCGTCGACGCGAACCTGCACACGGTCGCGAACCGGGACGGCAGGGCGATCTCCGGGCACTCGATGGGCGGCTTCGGCGCGTTCCACTACGCCGAGAGCAGGCCGGAACTGTTCGGCCACGTCGGCAGCTTCTCGGGCGGTCTCGACCTGCTGAACCAGGCCCAGCGTGCCGCGGTGGTGGCCACCACGCAGCTCCCCGGCAGTGGCACGCCGACGGTGCCGCCGGACGCGATCTTCGGCTCGCCGGTGTGGCCATTGGACACGGTGTGGAACGAGACGAGCCCCGCGCAGCACGTGGAGGCGCTGCGCGGCATGGGCGTGGCGATGTACACCGGCAACGGCGGCGACCTGACCGACAACCCGCCGCAGGCGATCGCCGAGAGCGTCGTGCGCGACACCACCCTCGTCACCAGGGACCACCTCGTGGCGGCGGGCATCGAGCACACGCTCGTCGACTACGGCGACGGCAGCACGTGGGCGCGGGGCTGCACCGGCAAGCACGCCCAACCCGCGTGCCTGAAGGCGGACATGACCCACTACGTCTCCCTCCTGATGCAAACCCTGACCCACCCCTGACGCCCGTGACCCACCGTGACCGCGGTGAAGGGCACCTTTACTGCATCCAACGCAGTAAAGGTGCCCTTCACCGCATACGGGGGTGACGAAAGTGAGGGGTCGGGGTTGCGGTTCGGCAGGTGTGGACCGGGCCGGGGGTACAGAGACTGGGCGGCATGAGAATTCTTGCTGTCGTCGCCGCGGTGGTGCTCGCGCTCGTGGCGCCCGCGTCCGCGTCCGCTCACACGTCGGTGGCCCTGCCCGGGCCCGGCGGGTCGTACCCGATCGGGCAGCGCACACTGCACTTGACCGACCCCGACCGCGCCGATCCGTGGCAACCAGAACGACGCCGCGAGCTGATGGCCACCGTCTGGTATCCAGCGTCACCAACGGGGCAGAGTGCCGACTACGTGACCCAGGCGGAGTCGGCGGCGATGGTGTCCGGGCTCGGGCTGGACCTGCCCGCCGACGCCTTGCAGCACATCGGTACCCACGCGGACCGGAACGCGCCACCGCTGCCCGCGGGTGGGCAGGGCCGCGCGCTCGTGGTCCTCTCCCCCGGCGCGGGCAACCATCGCGCCACACTCACCACGCTCGCGGAGAACCTGGCCTCGCGGGGCATGGTGGTCGCGGCGATCGACCACGCCTACGAGGCCGCCGACGTCGAGTTTCCCGGCGGCCGGGTGCTGCCGTGCCTCGCGTGTGAGGCTCAGGGGCAACCGTGGCCGGACGCCGTGGCGAACCGCGCCGACGACGTGTCGCTC
Source organism: Prauserella cavernicola (assembly GCF_016595675.1). Taxonomy (GTDB): domain Bacteria; phylum Actinomycetota; class Actinomycetes; order Mycobacteriales; family Pseudonocardiaceae; genus Prauserella_A; species Prauserella_A cavernicola. Next base: position 945,743 of record NZ_JAENJH010000001.1, read on the forward strand.
GTGGTGGACCACCTGCTCGCCCAGGGATCTCCGCGCATCGACCGCACCCGCATCGGTATGGCTGGCCACTCCGCGGGCGGCGCGGCGACCGCGGAGGCGATGGCCGCAGATCCCCGGATCGCCGCCGGGGTGAGCCTGGACGGGCCGCTCTACCGCGAGGTCGCCGTGGACCGCCCGTTCGCGTTGTTGAGCAGCCCCGTCGGCGAACGCGAGTTCGGAGACGGCTGGGACGCCGCGTGGCCCGCGCTGACCGGCTGGAAGCAGCGCAGGCACCTGCCGGAGACCGGCCACTCGTCGGCCACCGACAACGGCTACCTCATCGACGCGCTCGGACAGCGCGACACCGTGCCGCCCGACGCCTGGGACCGGCTGTACGGCACGCAGGACCCGGCCGAGGCGCTCGGCTTCTTCCGCGACTACCTCGCCGGGTTCTTCCGCGCCACGCTCTGACGCGTGCCGAGCGCCTGCGACAGCACCGCGTGCACGTGATCGACGTCGGGTTTCGCGCCCTCCAACAGGATCGCGGCGCACAGGCCGTCGGAGGCGGCCACCACGGCGTCCACCGCACACGGGTCTGCGGTGCGGCGCCGGGCGAGCTCGGAGACGGCCTCGCGCCAGCGACGCGCGACCGGGCGCAGGGCTGGGCGGCGGGCCGCCAGGGTCGACAGCTCGCGCTCGGCCAGCGCGCGAGCGCGGCCGGGGCCCGCCGACTCGGCGATCAACTCCGCCAGGCCGCGCAGCTCGTCGCTCTCGCCGTCGAGAACGAGCCGGACCCGCTCGGTGTAGTAGTCGGCCACAGTGGACAGAGCTGCGACGAGCAGGTCGTCGAGGGTGGCGAAGTAGTAGTTGCTCAGGCTCGCGGGCACCCCGGCCTCGCGAGCGACCGTGCGATGGGTGACGCCTGCCGCGCCGTCGCGCTGGACCACCCGCAGCGTCGCCTCGATGATCTCGGCGCGGCGGCGCTGTCCCCTGGCCCTGCGCCCGTCGGTGACGGGTTCGGCCGACGTCATCGGCTGTTCGGTCATCGCACCTCCTCGGCTCCGGCGAGCCTAGCCGGAGCGCGCGACGTCCGGCTCGGCGTCGAGCGGGCGCACGCGGCGCAGGGCCAGCGTGCAGAACACGGTGGCGACCGCGATCACCCCGCCCGCGGTCACCGCGGAGACGTTGAGGCCCGTGGTGAAGGCGGCACTCGCGCGCTCGAGCACGGGGGCGGGTGCCCGCTCGGCCACCGCGGCCGACAGGCTCTCGGCCGCGGTGGTCTCGCCCGGCATCGCCGCCCGGTAGACCACGGTGGTGAGGCTGCCGAGCAGCGCGACGCCCACCGCGATGCCGAGTTCCTGCACGGTCTCCGACAGCGCGGCGGCGGAACCGGCCCGCTCGGGCGGAGCGGCGCCCACCACCAGGTCCGTGCCCAGCGCGGCGATCGCTCCGAGCCCGAGGTACACGAGCGCGAAACCGGCGACGACGACGACCGGGCTACCGGGTCCGACCAGCGCGAGCAGGCCGTAGCCGACGAGCGAGATCGCGAGCGTGCCCGCCATGACCGTGCCGGGTGGGAGCCGCCGCGCGAGCACCGGCGCGGCGATGGCCGCGACGAGCATCGCCAGCGCGGGTGGTCCCATCCAGATCCCCGCGACCATCGGCGAGTAGCCCTCGACCAGCTGGAGATACTGCGTGACCAGGAACATCACGCCGCCCACCCCCATCAGGCCGACGAGCAGGACCGCCAGTGCCGCCGAGAGCGCGCGGTCGGCGAACAGCCGCACGTCCAGCAGCGGCGAGGGCAGTGCGAGCTGTCTGCGCACGAACACGACACCGGCCACGCCACCGACCACCAGCGCGAGGCCCGTCCACGCGTCGAGGTCCCCGGTCGCGGCGTGCTTCACCGCGTAGACCAGCGGCAGGATGGACGCGAGCGACAGCGCCACGCTGAGCAGGTCGATCCGGTGCGAGGTCGGCGCCCGGTACTCGGGCAGCACCAGCGGCCCCGCGATCAGCAGCACCAGCACCACGGGCACGGCCACCAGGAACGCCGAGCCCCACCACCAGTGCGCCAGCAGCGCGCCGCCGACGACCGGCCCCGCGGCCATACCGAGCGCGAACATCGTGGCCCACACGCCGATGGCCAGCGCCCGTTCGCGCGCGACGGTGAACAGCGTGCCGATGAGCGCCAGTGTGGACGGCATGAGCGTCGCCCCGGCGACACCGAGCAGGCCGCGGGCGGCGATCAGCAGCTCGGCGCTGGTGGAGTACGCGGCGATCACCGACGCGACGCCGAAGGCCGCGGCGCCGATCAGCAGCAGCCGCCTGCGCCCGATCCGGTCCCCGAGCGTGCCCATCGTGATCAGGAACCCCGCGATGAGGAACCCGTAGGCGTCCATGATCCACAACGTCTGGGTGCCGCTCGGGTCCAGGTCCGTCACCAGGCTCGGCAGCACGAGGTACAGCACGGTGACGTCGAGACCCAGCAGCATCGTGGGCAGCGCCAGCAGGGCGAGCCCCCACCACTGTCTCAGTCCCGCACGGCTCGTTCCGGTGTTCTCCACGACTCGTTCCCTCCACGGCGGACTAGTTGAACACTAGTACTAGTTGTGCATGCGTTCAACTAGTGAGGCTGGAGTCTCCTGTCGCTGGAGGCTCTACCGTCGTGGACATGACGATCACGGTTCTCGACACCTACCCCGCGATGCGCGCGATCCTGGACTCGCCCCCGGCCGACCGGCCCGGTCTGCTGCGGGACATGATCGAACCCGCCGCGGGGATGTACCGGTACTTCCCCGGCGAGGTCGACCTGGTCGCGATGCACCACGCCGGTTCGGGTTTCCCGCTCGACCGCGACGAGCAGCGTTGCGCGGAGGCGCTGGAGGCATTGCACGACGCCGACGCGTGGGGCCGGATCGGACGGGCGCTCGAGGCCGCCGTCGCCGCGCAGCTCGCGGCGACCCCCGGCATCACGGTGCCGGACCTCACCGTCCCGATCGTCCTCGGCGATCCCGGCGACGAGCATTTCATGGGACCGAACCTCGGCATGAACGCCAACGGCAGCGTGCCGGGACACGTGTTCCTGAACTTCTGGCCGTACCCGGAGAACCTGGCCCGGCTGGAGGCCACCGCGGTGCACGAGCTGAACCACAACCTGCGCTACAGCCCGGGCGGGGTGGTGTGGGATCCGGCGTCGGTGACGGTCGGCGAGCAGGTCGTGTCGGAGGGACTGGCCGACGCGTTCGCCCGCGAGCTCTACGGCGACGACCTGGGCCACGCCCGCATCGGCGTGCCGCACCTGCACGACGACGCGGTGTTCGACAAGGTCGTCTCCGGGCTCGACGTGACCGGCATGCACAACTTCACCGCGTGGGTGCACGGCGACGCGAGTGCCCTGCGCTACGGCGCGACCCCGGTCGGCCTGCCGACGGGCGCGGGCTACGCGGTCGGCAACCGGCTGGTCGACGCCTACCTGGCCGCGACCGGCCGCACCGCCGCGCAGGCCCTGCACGCCGACCGCGACGAGATCATCGGCACCGCACTGGGCCGGTCCCGTTAGGACGGGCGATCCTCCCCGTCAGCGTGCCGTCGCCCGCTCGGCGAGCCTGGCGAGCCTGCGGCCCTTGTCGGTCAGGTTCTCGACCCGGCCGCGGAGATGGCGCGCGCGGCCCTCGTCCATGGTCGAGAGCTCACCCAGCAGCTCGGTGTAGTCGGTGACGAGCGATCGGTACCTGGTCACGAACGAACGCTGGTCCTCCGTGGCCGTGCCCGCGTTCACCCGCCGCCGCAGCCGTGCGTACACGCCGTCGAGCTCGATGATCTGCTGTGCCAGCACGGCGGCCGCCGCGCCGAGCGCGCTGCGGGCGTCGTGCGCGGAGTCCCTGCGCTCCTTGCGCGCCGCGGCGAGCCTGCCCGCCCGGCGCGCGGCGAGGTAGATGATCGTGGCACCGACCAGCACGGCGCCGATCGCGGCCGCGGCGATGAGGTAGCGGGGCAGTGACGGGGTGACCGTGCGCGCACCGTCCGGTACCAGCTCCGCCTTGACGAGCTGGTCGTAGTTCACGGCCACGAGCTTGAGCGCCTCCAGCGGCCGGTCAAGGAACTGGTCGATGCCGCGGCCGATGATCGTCTCGATGACCACGCCTTCGCCGATGTCCTCGGTCGTCCGCGTGCACGGGTAGGAGTCGTAGTCCTCCTCCCCCGGGCTGAGCGGGAGCAGCACGGTGCCACGGGTCGCGCCCTCGGTGCCGTCGCAGACGTCCCGCAGATCGGTACCCGGTTCGAGGAACGCCACGGTGAGGCGGCGGTTGCCGATGATCCGCTCGGCGGCGGCCTCGTCGATATCGATGCCGGGCGCCACGTGGACCGAGGACCCGCGCAGGTCCTTCGCGACCGCGCCGTCGAACAGTCCGCCCGTCCACAACGCCCAGCCCGCGAGCGCGGCGCAGCCGAGCACGGCCATGCCGAACAGGGTGCCGAAGAACTGGGTCAGCCGCCTCATCCGAGCCCGCCTTCGAGGTAGTTGCGCGGCCGGTAGTCGGTGCGGCCGAGCAGCCTGGCGGTGTCGTCGAGCTCGCTCTCGGCGTCGTCGAGCAGTGCCCGTACCTGCCGCGCCGGAAGGTCGGAGTCCAGCGCGTCCCGTGCCGCGTCCAGCTTGCCGATGCCGCGGGTCAACGCGGGATCGCTGCGCTCGTCGGTCAGCCCGGACACCTCGATCGCCAGCGCGGTGAGCCCGGCGAGACGAGCGCGCGGGCCCGGCGTGCGCGCCGTGTTGTGCCGCGACAGTGGCCGCAGCGACAACACTACGAAACCCACCACGCAGGCCGCGAACAGCCACGGCAACGCCGGCAGGGTCACCGTCAGCGGGTCCGGCGGCTCGTACGGCAGCGGCCGGTCGAACAGCCCGGCGTAGCGGACGTCGGTGACGTGGTTCAGCCACACACCGAGCACGTTGGCCTGCGGGTAGCCGTCAACGCTGAGCCGCTCGTCGAACCGGGAGTAGAACATGGTGGAGACCAGCTCGGCGAAGTCCGTCGCGTTCGGACCGTCGTACTCGATCCACGAGCCGTATAGCACCACGACCGGCCGGTCGGGAAAGAGCCGCGTCAACGCGGGCCCGTACCGGGCGATCGGCTCACCGATGTCCTGCGTGGGCAGGGCGACGTAGAGCGCGTCCTCGTCCGGGAACGCCGTCTCCGATGGCCGTTCCGGGACTCGCTCGAGCGTCGCGCCGTCGGCCACGTGCACCCCGTCGGCGCGCAGGTCGGCGGCGACGGTGTCCAGCTCGGCACCGCTCGGCTCGCGCCACCGGAACTCGGGCGTCGTCTCCGGTTCCGGCTCCTCGCGCTCGGCCACCTCGGTGATCAGTGTGATCAGCCGGCCGGTGACGTCGGCGGTGCCGAACTGGGTCCGCCACCCGGACAGACGATCGGCCACGACCACGTAGCCGTCGCCGGTGATCTTGGTGCCGAAGATGGCGATGGTCGCGTTCTCGACCTCGCGGACCTGTGAGCGCTCGTCCTCGTCCAGTCCGGGCGGGGCGACGATGATGCGGATGTCTGCGTCGCCGATCGCCTCGGCGACGTCGCGCTCGTCCCACCGTGCGACCGCGCCGGGCAGCCGCACCACCGGGTCCGCCGCGACCATCGCGGTCATCTCCTCGACCGAGGGCAGCGAGCTCTCGCCCCGCGCGCCGGTCTCATCGCTCTCGGCGTCCTCGTCGCTCTGCTGCCCGGCGTCGGACGGCGACGGCGAGCGCCCGTAGCTGACGTCGATCCCCTGCGTTCGTTGCGCCAACAGGAAAACCACGAGCGTCACGACGGCCGCGCCGAGCAGCGACCAGCGCACCCACTCCCTCGTGCGGCGGGCCGTGCGCTCAGCCACGACGAGACTCTCGGCTCGCGACACCCGCGGCGACGAGCCGGATCGACCAGAATGGGGACACGTCGCTGAACTCCCGAATGCTCGAGCACTCAGGACGAGCGCTGCCGTGGCCCCCGATTCTGCCGGATCAATCGCTCCCGCAGATCACGATCCGGCCTTTTCGTCGCAACTCACACCGGATCACCGGCCGTTGCTCGACGTTGTCCGGTCGACGATCTCGGCCAGGTTGCGAGCCCTGCGGTTCATCACCTGGACCTTGTCGATGAGTGCGGCCGTGCTGCTCTCGTTCGCCTTGGCGAGTTTGGCCAGCAGCCTGGTGTAATCGCCCACCAGCGTCGGATACCTCGCCACGAACGAGCGCTCCTTTTTGGAGGCGGTCGAGCTCTTCACGCGCCGCCGCAACCGCGAGTACGAGCCGTCGAGCTCGATGATCTGCTGAGCGAGCGCCGCGGCTCCCGCGCTCAGCACGCGGCGGGAGTCGTGCGCGGCGTCCCTGCTTTCCCGGCGAGCCGCGGTGAACCTGCCGACCCTGCGCGCGCCCAGGTAGACGATCGTCGACCCGAACACCACCGCCCCGATCGCGGCTGCCGCCAGCAGGTACCGGGGCAGCGACAGGGTGATCACGCGCGCGCCGTCCGGCACGACCTCCGCCTTGACGAGCAGGTCGTAGTTCACGGTCATGACCTTGAGCGCCTCCAACGGCTCGTCGAGGAACTCGTCGATGCCACGGACCGTCAAGGCCTCGACGGTCGAGCTGGTGCCGACCTCGTCGCTGATCCGGTCGCACGCATAGGTCTCGTAGTCGTCCTCGCCCGCGCTGATCGGCACCAGGACCGTACCGCCCGTGGCGTTGCCGGTGTCGTCACAGACCCGGCTCAGGTCGGTGCCCGGTCCGACGAACGCGACGGTGAGGGCGCGGTTGCCGATGATCCGCTCCGCGGCGGCCTCGTCGACGTCGACCTCGGGTGCCACGTAGACCGACGACACGCGCAGCTTCTCCGCGACCGGACCGTCGAACAGCCCGCTCGTCGCCAGCGCCCACACCGCGAGCGCACCGCAGCCGATCAGGGCCACCACCGCACCGACGAACAGACCTGGTTTCCTCATCGGAGCCTGCCCTGGAGGTAGTTGCGCGGACGGTAGGCGTCGCGGCCGAGCAGCCGGGCGGTGTCGTCGAGCTCGTTCTCGGCGTCGTCGAGCAGCCTCCGCACCTGGCGGGCGGGCAGCTCGGACTCCAGCGCCTCTCTGGCCGCGTCGAGCTTGCCGATCCCGCGCGTCAGCGAGGGATCGCTGCGCTCGTCGGTCAGCCCGGACACCTCGATGGTCAGCGCGGTGAGCCCCGCCAGGCGTGCGCGCGGGCCCTGGAGGAGCGACCCTCGGCGGCTCGACAGTGGTCCGAACGACAGTGCGACGAAGCCCACCACGCAGGCCGTGAACAGCCACGGCAGCGCGGGCAGGGTCACCGTCAGCGGATCAACCGGCACGTACGGCAGCGGCCGGTCGAACAGCCCGGCGTAGCGGACGTCGGTGACGCGGTCGAGCCACACACCGAGCACGTTGGTCTGCGGGTAGTCGTAGCGGGAGAGCCGGTCGGCGAAATGAGCGTAGAACACGGTTGCCGACAGCCGGGCGAAGTCAGTCGCGTTCGGACCGTGGTACTCGATCCACGAGCCGTACATCACCACGACCGGCCGGTCCGGGAAGAGCCGCGTCAACGCGGGCCCGTACCGGGGCACCGCCTCACCGAACTCCTGCATGGGCAGCGCGACGTAGAGGGCGTCCTCGTCCGGGAACGCCGCCGCCGAGGACTCCTCTGGCACGCGCTCGAGCGTCGCGCCGTCGGCCACGTGCACCCCGTCGGTGCGCAGGTCGGCGGCGACAGCGTCGAGCTCGGCGCCGGTCGGCTCCCGCCACGGGAAGTCGGAGCTCAGCTCCGGATCCTCCCGTTTCTCCAGGCTGCTGATGAGCCTGACCAGGTGGCCGGTGATGTCCCCGGTGGCGAACTGGGAGCGCCAGCCGGTGATCCGGTCGGCGACGGCCACGTACAACCCGCCGGTGGACCTGGTGCCGACGACGGTGAGGACGGTCTCCTCGAGATCGGCCTCGACGGTCATGACGCGGCGTCGCTCGGCCTTGTCCAGCCCTGGTGGGGCGACCAGGATGCGGACGTCGGAGTCGCCGATCACCTCACGGACGGCCTGCTCGTCCCACCGCGCGATCGATCCGGGCAGCCGCACCACGGGATCGGCGGCGATCATCTCCTTCATCTCCGGGACCGACGGCACGGTGGCGTCGCTCAGCGAGACGTCGTCGTCCTCCGTGATCCCGGACTGCGAGGGCGACTGCCCATAGCTGACGTCGACGTCCTGCGTTCGTTGCGCCAGGAGGAAGACCACGAGCACCACCACGGCAGCGCCGAGCAGCGTCCAGCGCGCCCACTCCTTCGTGCGCCGGACGGTGCGCTCAGCCACGACGGGCCTCGCGCCAGAGCCGGTCGGCCCGCTCGGCCAGCGCGGCCGCCTCGTCGGCCGCGCCAGCGCCGCCCCGGTCGGCGGCGATCGACTCCGCGCGCGCGAGCAGCTGTTCGGCCTCCGCGACCTGGTCCTGACACGCGTCGCGGCTGACCGAGGCACTGTCGATCGCGGCCCTCGCCGTGGACCACGCCGTGCGCCGCCGCAGGTCACGGGCCCGCAGCCGGGGCAGCAATGTACTCGCGACGCCGGCGGCGACGAGCACGACGCCACCCACGAGCCAGATCAACCAGGACGGTGGCACGCTGCTGAACTCCTGAGTGTGCGAGCACTCAGGGTGAGCGCTGCTGTGGCCCTGATTCTGCCCGATCAACCGAGCGCCGAGATCACATTCCGGCGTTTCCGTCGCACATTCCCACCGAAATGATCACGGTCGGTCCCGCCTCGACCGCGAGCGGTGATCGAAGTCCATTGTGGACCAGTGGGTACCGGGTGGTACGACGGCGCTGACGCACCACCCGGACTCCGGCGGCGCAGGCGGGTGGAGGCCGCCCGCGCCGACGTCACACCAGTTCGGGCACGTGCAGGTGCGCGAGCGTCAGTTCGAACTCACCGACGTCGAGCAGCTCGGCCCCGACGTCACCGAGCACGGCGGCCCTGATCTCGTTGGCGCGCTCGCGGTTGCGGCCCAGCGACTCGATGCTGTCGTAGGCCACCGACACCACGCAGCGGCCGGAGTCGCGGTCCATCATCATGCTCGCGCTGCAGAACCCGTCCAGCCGTTCCACCGCGGGCAGCGCGGACTCGGTGAACACGGCCACGAGCTGGTCGATCCGGGCGGGATCGACCCGCATCCACGTGGCGCGGGCGCAGGCGCTCGCACCCGCACGGTGATCGCGGTGCAGCGCACCGATCTCCCACTCGTCCACGGTCACGTCGCCGCCGAGCCGTTCGGCCACCTGGTCCCGCAGCACGTCCGCGGCCTTGGCGCTGGCGTGCATGGCCTCTCTCGACTCCCACGCCGTGGTGACCACGCAGCGCCCGTCCTGCCGGTCGACGAGCATCGACAACCCGATGCACCCGTCCATCTCCATGACCGTGGGCATCACCTTGTCGCGGATGTGCGCCACCCCGTCGTCGATGGCTTCCGTCCTCGCCCGGATCGTCGTGGATCGCGCGTACACGATGCACCTCCCGCCGTCGGGGCGGCGCCCCGGTGACGCCACCGTGAGGCCCACGCTCCTCCCCCGGTTCCGCACGGGCAAGGCCGGGCGCGGCCGGAGTTTGTCACCCGCAGCGCGAGCCTCGCCGGTCAGCTCGCGGTCACGCGGCGTGCTGGCAGGCGGGATAGGTGAAGTAGCCGGCGTCGCCGCCCTGGTAGTAGGTCGTCTCGTCCGCCGGGGCGATCGGCAGGGCTGTGCGCAGGCGCTCGACGAGGTCCGGGTTGGAGATGAACGCGCGGCCGAAGCTGATCAGCTCGGCACCGAGCCCGAGCCAGTGGCCGGCCTCGGTCCGGCCCGCGTGTTTGGGGCTCATCGGCAGGACGACAGCTGCCTTAAGAATTCTCACCTGTACGAACATGGATCAGGTGGGGCAAAATGTAAGGCAAGACCAATCTGCAAACATCGCAACAGGGCAGTCGAATCAATCATGAAGAAACTGATCATCGCGGGGACTATCGCACTAGGCGCTTTCGGCATTTCGGCGTGCGGCGGAGGTGAAGCAAGCCCGGAAGATCCACAGCAGTCCGTCTGGATGGATTCCGGAACGCCACCCGAGAACGACTCGGGCGTACCAATCGAGCCTTGGGAGACAAATGAGCGCGGAAACATGCCCCTCACCGAGGGCGACACGTTCACCTTTCCCTCTGCGATGGGCGCGGAGGGCGACGCGAGCTTCACCTTGACGAAGGTCGACACTGAGCCAACGTGTGATCCTGATGCTATGGCATACGCGGACAATCCACCAAAGGTGATACTTTTGCACTTCACTGTCCAGACCGGAAGTGATCCCGAGACGATCTCTTGGCTTACAGATGTCTTTGCCGGCGAGTCATTCAAGTACTTGGACAATGGTGTCAGTCGATCTCTGCCCAACATGGTTATGTGCACATACGACTCTGGCGCGGACCCGTGGTCCTACGGCCAGAACCAGAAGTATGAATCAATACTGGAAACCGGCGCGACGAACGAGCACGGCACACTGATCTTCGAGAACTTCGATTACCAGTACTACGGTGGACCTGCAGGATGGGAAATTCAGTACTAGACCCAGGTCATCCATCAGGGCATAAAAAACCCACGAGCAACGCCACATGATTATCAGTGATTCAGTCTGCCGCGGGGAAGCCGTGGGCAAACAGTCAGCCGGTGTCATCAGATGTCACGCGCGAGGAAGATCGTAATGATACGCGACCGCGCCCATAAGTCACCAGATGTACCCGTATGTCCACAGATGGTGAGGTGCAAGTCAGAAACGCGGTGACGACAGCTGCGATCTTGCGGCGATCCGAGTACGTTCCACAGCCATGCCGGAGAACCCGGCCCGTACGACGCCAGTGGGGGATGTCAGAAAGCGGAAAGCATGACCCGAAAAGCCTGGGCGACGCTGTGCGCGCTCTGCCTGCTCGTCCCGGCCGCGGGCGGTTGCCTGCAACGCGGCGAGTCGGCCGGAGTCCCGTCGACCCCCTCCAGCTCGTCGAGAACGGCCTCCGCGCCGGTCGCCCACCAAGCTCCCACCACCCCGGACGACTCCGGGCCACCCCGCTCGAGCACGCCATCGTCCACCAGCGTGCGAGCCGCCGCGCCGCCGCCGGAAACTCCCCCACCACCTGCCACCAGCTCCACCGCGCGCCCGCCTGAGGCCGCGTGCACCGATCCGGTCTGGCAGAGCAGTGAGCCCGACGCGATGGAGAACCTGGGCGGCTACTGGGTCCACAACAACGCGTGGAACAGTGGCCCGGGAATGAGCCAGACGATCCGCGCCTGCTCGGAGAAGTCGTGGAACGTCGAGGCCTCCGGCATGACGGGCGAGGACGTGAAGAGCTACCCGAACGCCCACCACGACATCGACTACCCGGACGGCAGGCACCTGTCGACGTGGTCCACCATCACCAGTCGCTTCGCGGGCGCCGGCCCCGGCAAGGGCAGCTACAACGTCGCCTACGACCTGTGGCTCAACGGCATCGGCTGGGCCGACGGCCACACCGAGGTGATGGTGTGGACGGAGACCCACGGCGGCGCCACGCCGCTCGGCAGGGTCGTCGCCACCTACACCGCGCCGGACGGCAAGGCCTACGACGTGTGGAAGTACGGCTCCCCCGCCGAGATGAACGTGGTGTCGTTCGTCTCCAAGGACCCGCAGTACGCGGGCACTCTCGATCTCAAGGACCTGATCGACTGGGCCGTCGCGAGCGGCTACGTCCCCGCCGATCCCACGGTGAACCAGATCGACTACGGGATCGAGTTCAGGGACACGGCGGGAACGAGCCGCTTCACCGCCTCCGACTTCGCGGTGACCATGCGCTGAGCGACGCTACGAGCCCGCGACCTTGATGCCGAACACCTCCAGCACCGTGTAGATCGCCAGCAGGAAGATGGCGATGCTGCTGATGACGAACGCGGCGGTGAGCCAGCGGTTGCGTTTGAAGCGCGCGTCCACCTCGAGCGTGCGCAACCGCCACACGGCGATGAGCACGGCGAGCAGGAAGATCCCGGTCGCGATCGCGCCGATCTGCATCATCACCAGCGGCGACTGGACGAACAGGAACATCACCAGCCACAGCACGGGCAGGGTGAAGGTGAAGATTTTCAGCACCCGCGCGCGAACCGTGACGTCGTGCCAGTCGATCACCCCGAGCAGCCCGAGGGTGTTCGTCCACAGTCGAGGGACGGCGGCCGCGGACGCGATGTTGGTCGAGAACAGCACCACGATGGCGCCGAACAGGAACAGGATCTCGGCCCACGAACCCAGCGTGTCGGTGTAGATCCGCGACACCGTGGTGATCACGGCGTTGCCCTCGGGTACCAGGTTCTGTGGATGCAGCACGCTCGCGCCCACCACGTAGAAGGACAACGTGGTGACCGTGCAGATGAGCCACGACACGAACACGTCGAGCTGCATCACCTTGATCCAGCCCTCGGCACGCGTGGCCCGTTCCTCGGTGCCGTCGTCGGGGCCGGTCCAGCGCGCGTAGCCCTTCTCCAGGCACCAGTAGGTGTAGTTGGTCATGTCGTCGGCGCCGACACCGGTGGAGCCGAACATGGCCACGGCGAGACCCACAGTCCCGGCGGGGATCGCGAAGCTCAGGCCGTCGGCGAAGTCGCCGGGGCTGTAGGAGAACGGGGTGAACGGCAGCACCAGCACGATGGCGACCGTGCTCAGCGTGAAGATCGCGACCGACCACGTGGTGAGCGCCTCGACGACGCTGTAGCGGTTGCTGCGCAACAACCCGATCGTCAGCGCGGTGATGAGCACCGCCCACACCGACAGCGATCCGGAGCTCAACGGCTCGCCGACGATGGGCCACAGGATCGAACACGCGGCGGCCGTTCCGCCGATCACGCCGCCGCGTTGGAAGTTCTTGGCGAGGTCGAGTCCGATCCAGAGCCAGTTGATCCAGCCCATGCGGCCGATCTTCGGCGGGACGGTGGCGTACCCGGCGAGTGCGGTCTTGCCGTTGAGGATCGCCCAGCGGGCCAGCTCCATCTGGACCCAGACCTTGACCGTGGCGCCGACGATCACCATCCACAGCAGGACGAATCCCGCGCGTGCGCCCAGCGAGGTCGTGACGATCAGCTCGCCCGAACCCACCACCGAGGCCGTCAGGATGATGCCGGGGCCCAGGTATCGCAGCCGACCGCGCAGTGTCGTCGGCGCTTCCCTGGTGTCCTCGGCACGGAGCCGGTAGGCGTCCTCGAGCTCCGCCCCCGGCGCGTCTTGGGTTGACATGGAAAGGCTTCCTTTCGGCTCGGCGTCGTTGCCGGTGTCCGCCGCGGCGGAGTTGCGCTAGCGGGTCGCGGCCACGAGACGGCGTGCCTGCTCCGTCAGCGCGGCGGTGTCGGCCGGGTCGCCGAGCAGCTGGACGCCGACGCCCACGCCCGCACAGCCCGCGTCGAGGCACTCGCGCGCGAGGTCCGGGCCGACTCCGCCCGTGGCGAGCATCGGCACGTCGGGCAGCGGGCCCTTGAGCTGGCGCACGTAGTCCGCTCCGACGGGCGCAATCGGGAACACCTTGACCAGGTCGGCGCCGAGCCGGGTGGCGCGGACGACCTCGGTGGCGGTGAATGCGCCGGGGATCACGCCGAGGTCGAGTTCCTTCGCCCGCTCGATCACGGCCTCGTCCACGTGCGGGCAGACGACGAAGCGCGCGCCGGCGTCGGCGGCGCGGGAGACGTCGTCGCGGGTCATCACGGTGCCCGCCCCGATCGGCAGGTCGCCGCCGTACTTCTCGTGCAGCGCCGAGATCGCGGCGAACGGCTCGCCCGCGTTGAGCGTCACCTCGAACAGGCGGATGCCCTGCGCGTACAGCAGCTCGGTGAGCTCCAGACACTGCTGCTTCGACTGACCGCGGTAGATCACCATCGCGCGGTGCTCCAGCACCCGGCTCAGGACGTCGTTGGCCATCGTGTTCCTCTCTCGCGTCGGGTGTGTCAGAGGTGCCTGCGGGGCACGGCGTGTCCGCGCCTGCCCGTGAGGAAGTCGAAGTCGGCGCCGGTGTCGGCCTGGCGCACGTGCTTGCGGTACAGCCACGCGTAGCCGGAGCCGGTGTTCTCAGTGGGGGCGAGCTCGGCGGCCCGGCGGCGCAGCTCGTCCTCCGGCACGTCCATGTCGATGCGCCGCCCCGGCACGTCGAGCGTCACGGCGTCGCCGGTGCGCAGCAGCGCGAGCGGGCCGCCGGCCGCCGCCTCGGGCGCGACGTGGAGCACGACCGTGCCGTAGGAGGTGCCGCTCATGCGGCCGTCGGTGATGCGGACCATGTCCCGCACGCCCGCGTCGAGCAGCTTCTTCGGGATCGCCAGGTTGCCGATCTCGGGCATGCCCGGGTAGCCGGAGGGCCCGGCGTTGCGCACCACGAGCACGGTCGAGGCGTCGACCGGGAGGTCGGGCGAGTCGGCCTGGTCGTGGTACTCCTCGATCGTGTCGAAGACCAGCGCCGTGCCGGTGTGGTGCACCAGGTCCTCGGACGCGGCCGACACCTTGATCACGGCGCCGTCGGGCGCGAGGTTGCCGCGCAGCACGGCGGTGTGGCTCCCGGCCTCGCGCAGCGGTTCGGCGCGGCCGCGGATCACCTCGGGTCCCCAATTCCGCGCGTCGGCGCAGTTGTCGCCGAGGCTGCGTCCGGTGACGGTGGCGGCGTCGGTGTGCAGCAGGTCGCCCAGCTCCTTGATCACCGCGGGCACGCCGCCCGCGTAGGCGAACTCCTCCATGAGGAACCGGCCGGAGGGCAGCAGGTCCACGAGCAGCGGGACCTGTTCGGCGAGCGTGTCGAAGTCGTCGAGCGCCAGGTCCACCTCCGCGCGGCCCGCGATCGCGAGCAGGTGCACCACGGCGTTGGTGGAGCCGCCGATGGCCGCGTTCACGCGGATCGCGTTCTCGAACGACCTCCGGTCCAGAATGGACGACGGGGTCAGTCCCTCCTCCACCATCTCCACGACCCGGCCGCCCGCGTGCTCGGCGATGCGGTACCGCTGCGCGTCCACCGCCGGGATCGCGGCGCTGCCGGGCAGCGACAGGCCCAGCGCCTCGGTCAGGCACGCCATGGTCGAGGCCGTGCCCATCGTGGTGCAGTGCCCCGCGCTGCGGGACAGGCACGCCTCCGCGGTGGAGAAGTCCTCCTTGCTCATCCGGCCCGCACGGACCTCTTCACTGAACTGCCACACGTGCGTGCCGGAACCGGCGTCACAGCCGCGGAACTTGCCGTTGAGCATCGGTCCGCCGGTGACCATCACCGCGGGCAGGTCGGCGCTGAGCGCACCCATCAGCTGGGCGGGCACCGTCTTGTCGCAGCCGCCGAGCAGCACCACGCCGTCGAGCGGGTTGGCCCGCAACGTCTCCTCGACGTCCATGGACATGAGGTTGCGGAACAGCATCGCGGAGGGCCGCATCAGCGTCTCGCCGAGCGAGATCGTCGGGAACTCGAGCGGAACGCCGCCTGCCATCAGCACGCCGCGCTTGACCGCCTCGGCGACCTGGCGCAGGTGGGCGTTGCAGGGTGCCAGGTCCGACCAGCTGTTGCAGATCCCGATCACGGGCCGCCCGTCGAACATCGACGCCGAGTACCCCTGGTTGTACATCTTCGACCGGTGGACGAAGCCGAGCTTGCCGTCGAGGCCGAACCACGCGGCGCTCCGCCGGGGGGACACGTCGTTGTCTGGATGCATCGTCGCTCCACAGTGAGGCAGTTCTACATGCAAAGTAGATCCGCAGCATAGATTTTTACAAAGTTACATGCAATATCTGGGTACAGTTGTCTCCCGCGAAGATCCGCGGGAGACGTCAGTCGCCGGTCGAGACCTCGGTGTCGGTCACCGCGGCGACCGCCGTCTCGTCGAGTCGGGCGCCCAGCCCGGGTGCCTCCGGCAGGTCGATGAGGCCCTTGTCCGGCACGGGTGGACCGACCAGCAGCGGATCGCGCAGCGGGTTGTCCCTGACGTCGTACTCGAGCCCGGCGACCGGGTCGGACATCGCCGCCAGCTGCAGCGTCGCCGCGAAGGCCACCGCGCCGCCGTAGAGGTGTGGCAGCACGGACTTGCCGTGAGCGCCGGCGAGCTGGCAGATCGCCAGCCCCTCGGTGAGCCCACCGGTCTTGGCGAGGTCCGGCTGCAGGATCGCGATCGCGGGCGAGGCGGCGAAGTCCCGGAACTCGGCGACGCCGTAGAGGTTCTCCCCCGTCGCGATCGGCAGCCCGGTGCGGCGGTGCAGCTCCTCCAGCCCGGCGAGCGGGTTGCCCCGCAGCGGCTCCTCGATCCACTCGACACCGGCGTCCGCGAGCAGCGGCGCCATGGCGACGGCCTCAGCGACGTCCCACGCCTGGTTGGCGTCGGCGTAGAGCGCCACGTCCTCGCCGATCGCCTCGCGTGCCTCGGCCAGGTTGCGCTCATCGGCCGCGCGGCCGAAGCCGAGCTTGACCTTCACCGCCGTGTGCCCGTCCGCGACGCACTCGCGCGCCTTCGCGGCGACGTCGCTCGGGCCGAGGCTGCTGGCGTAGACCGGCAGCCGGTCGCGGACGCGGCCACCGGCCAGCGCGCTCACCGCCGTGCCCGCCCGCTGCCCGGCGAGGTCCCACAGCGCCAGGTCGGCGCCGCTGATGGCCTGCCGGATCGGCCCCGGCGCGCCCCACTGCCTGCCCAGCGGGTCGAGCCGCGAGCACAGTTGCTTGTGCAGCGCGGAGATCCGCGTCGCGTCCTGGCCCAGCAACAGCGGGAACACGCCGTCGCGCAGTGTCGCGATGCGCTCGTGGGCCGCCCACGGCGGGTAGTTGATCCAGCTCTCGCCGCGGCCGGTGAGACCGTCGTCGGTCGTCACCTCCACGAGCACGATCGAGCGGTCGCGCAGCGGAGAGAACGACATCGCGATCCCGTCGCCGACGGGCGCCCGCAGCACGCGGAGGCGGGCCCCGACGATCCGGCTCACTCGCCGGCCTCGGTCTGCTGCAGCAGCACGGTGCGCAGGCGGAAGATGTGGGCGCGGGCGGCCTGCTCGGCCGCCGTGGCGTCGCCGGACTCGATCGCGGTGAGGATCGCGCGGTGGTCGTCGATCGCCTGCCGTGGGCCCGCGGTCACGGTGGTGGTGCGCATGGCCAGCCGCACCTGGGTCTGCACGTCGTCGAGCAGCCGCACGAGCTCCGGGTTCGCGGCGGCCTCGCGGATGAGGCGGTGGAACCGGAGGTCGGCCTCGGTACTCGCGGCCAGATCGGCGGTGCGCATCGCGGCCTCGTGCTCGTCGAGCGCTTCCTTCAGCGCGCGCACCAGCTTGCGGCCCGCGTTCTCGACGGCCAGCCGCGCGGCCAGCCCTTCGAGCACCTCACGGATCTCGTAGATGGAGGCCAGTTCGGCGGTGCCGACGCGTGCGACGACGGCGCCGCGACGCGGCTCCTCGCGGGCCAGCCGCTCCTGCACGAGCCGGAGCACCGCGTCGCGCACGGGGCTACGGCTGACCTCGAGCGACTCGGCGAGCGCAGGCACACTCAGGCGCGCACCGGGAGCGAGCTCGCCGGTGAAGATCATCTCGCGCAACCGTTCGTAGACCGCGTCGGCGACCCTGGTGCGCGTCGCGGTCTTCTCGTTCACTCCGACCATGGCCGGAGTTTACATGCAAACAGAAAGATTTACATTTCCCATCGATCAGGGTGATCGAGACCACCGACCATTTCGGTCGGTATACCTACCGTACTGGTCGGTACCGCGCGTAAGGTCGGAAACATGGCACGCACCTTCCGGCAGGACGCGGACGAGCGGATCCTCGACCGCGCCGCGGCGCTCTTCGCTCAGCGGGGCTTCGCCCACACCTCGCTGCAGGCTCTCGCCGATGCCGTCGGGCTCTCCAAGGCCGGACTGCTGCACCACTTCCCCAGCAAGGAAGCGCTCTACGACGCCGCGCTCAACATGGGAAAGGTGCAGGGCGAGGCGCTCTTCGACCCGGCGCTGCGGCTGCCGGTCGGGCCGGAGCGCGACCGGCTCGCCGTGGAGCTGCTGATCGACTTCGCGCTGGAGCGCCCCGGTCTGGTGGCGCTGGCGTCGCGGTCGATCACCACGCTCGGCAGCGAGGAGGAGGACCCCGCCGACGCGACCGGCGCGTTCGCCTTCGAGGTCTTCGGGGTCGATCCGGAATCGGATGACCCCGAACGAGTGGCCAGGGTGGCGGGAATGCTCGGCGCCCTGGTCGTGCTCATCCTGGTCGCCAACCACCTGGGGGACAAGACCACGTGGCGGCGGCACATCATCTCGACCTGTCTCGACACGCTCGGCCACCGTAGTCCGGGCCTCCCGTCAACCGACCACGCTCAGGTGGAGGCCTGATTCGCATGGCAAAGCTGTTGTACCGACTCGGCATGGGCGCCCACCGGCGCAGGCTGGTGGTCGTTCTGTTGTGGCTGGTGGTGCTCGCCGGATCGGCACTCGGCGCCGTGACGCTGGCAGGCAACACCTCCGACTCCTTCTCCATCCCCGGTCAGGAATCGACCACGGCGATGGAGAAGATCCAGCAGGAGTTCGGCTCCGGCGGTGGCGCTTCCGCCCGCGTGGTGGTGCAGGCGCCCGAGGGGCAGACGCTGACGACGCCGGAGAACGCGGCGCAGATCGGCGAGCTCGTGGCCGAGCTGAACACGTTGCCCGGCGTGACGTCGGCGACCGATCCGCTGGACCCGAACGCTCCCGCCGTCAACCCGGAGCAGACCACCGCCTACAGCACGGTGACCTACGACGCCGGCCCCGGTGAGGTCTCGGCGGAGGAGCGGGACGCGCTGACGGCCGCCGCGGACGACGCCCGCACCGGAGGGCTGACGGTCGAGGTCGGCGGCGACATCTCGCAGCAGGCTCCCGAGATCGGCGGCGCCGCCGAGATCATCGGCGTGGTCATCGCGCTGCTGGTGCTCGCGCTGACGTACGGAACACTGATCACCGCTGGGATGAACCTGTTGACCGCCGCCGTCGGCGTGGGCATCGGTGTCCTCGGCATCACGATCGTCACCGGCTTCACCGAGCTCAACTCGACGACGCCGATCCTCGCGACGATGCTGGGCCTCGCGGTCGGTATCGACTACGCCCTGTTCATCATCAACCGGTATCGCCAGGAACTGCGGCAGGGTGCCGACGTCGGCGCCGCCATCGGCACGGCGGTGGGCACCGCCGGTTCGGCCGTGGTCACGGCGGGCATCACGGTGGTCATCGCGCTGGCGGGCCTCGCCGTCGCGGGCATCCCGTTCCTCACGCAGATGGGTATCGCGGCCGCCGCGACCATCGTCGTCGCCGTGCTGATCGCGATCACGCTCGTGCCCGCGGTGCTCAGTTTCCTCGGCCAGCGCGCACTGCCCCGCAAGCAGCGCGCGGCCGCGGCCGAGCAGAACGAGGTCGCCGAGCGCGGTTTCTACCGCGGCTGGATCAACGGCGTGACCAAGCACCGCGTGGTGTCGCTGCTGGTGTCGGTGCTCGCGCTGGGCGCCGTCGCGATCCCGGTGGCCTCCATGCAGACCACGCTCGTGCCGACCGCCCCGGAGGGCTCGACGCAGGCCAAGGCCGAGCAGCTGCTCGCCGACGGCTTCGGCGACGGCGTCAACGGTCCCCTCGTGGTGCTGTTCGAGGGCGACAACGCCGCGCAGCAGGCCACGCAGGCCTCCGGCGCCATCGCCGACCTCGGCGACGTCGCGCTGGTGGCGCCCGCCATGCCGAACGCGGACAACACCGCGGCGCTGCTCAACGTCATCCCCAAGTCCGGCCCCGCCACGGCCGAGACCGAGCAGCTCGTCAACGACCTGCGTGACCAGTTGTCCGATGTGGACGGCGTGAACACCTACGTCACCGGCTCCACCGCGGTGAGCGTGGACGTGTCCCGCACCGTGGACGAGGCGCTGCCGGTGTATCTCGCCGTGGTCGTGGGACTGGCGCTGGTCCTGCTGGTGCTGGTGTTCCGGTCACTGCTCGTGCCGCTGATCGGCGTCCTCGGGTTCCTGCTGACCATCGGCGCCTCGCTCGGCTCCACGGTCGCGGTGTTCCAGTGGGGCTGGCTGGCCGACGCGGTGAACCTCGACTCCACCGGGCCACTGATCAGCCTCACCCCGATCATCGTGATCGGCATCCTGTTCGGGCTCGCGATGGACTACCAGGTCTTCCTGGTCTCCCGGATGCACGAGGCCTATCACCACGGCCGCTCACCCAAGGACGCCGTGACCATGGGCTTCCGGCAGGCCGCCCCGGTGGTCGTGGCCGCGGCGCTGATCATGTTCTCGGTGTTCGCGGGCTTCGTCCCGTCGGGTGACGCGACGATCAAGTCCATCGCCTTCGCGCTGGCGGTCGGCATCCTCGTGGACGCGTTCGTGGTCAGGATGGTGCTCGTGCCGGCCGCACTGGCCCTGCTCGGCGACCGCGCGTGGTGGCTGCCGGGCTGGCTGCGCTGGCTGCCGGTGCTCGACGTCGAGGGCACCGCGCTCACCGAGAAGAACGACACCGCACGCGACGACGAGAAGGCACTCGCGGGCAACCGGTAGCGCACGAGAAGGCGGCGCCGGCCCCTGTCCCTCACGGACGGGAGCCGGCGCCGTCGTGTGTCCGGAGGACGGCACCGGGAAGGCTGGCTAGGCTTACGGGTCGAACGCCTCGCGCAGCGGCGCGCCGGAAGAGGCACCCCTCCGACGAGAGGATCCCGTCCGTGACGACCCGCACCGCGCCAGCCGAGCGCCAAACCGTGCTCACCCGGCTCTCGGAGCGCATGTCGCAAGCCGTCACCGGCGAGACCGCGGGCGCTGCCCTGCTGGTGGCCGCCACCGTGCTCGCCCTGGTGTGGGCCAATTCCCCGTTCGGCGGCAGTTACGAACAGCTGTGGCACACCGAGTTCTCGGTGAGCTTCGGCAGCGCGGAGGTGTCGCAGGACCTGCGCCACTGGGTCAACGACGGCCTGATGGTGTTCTTCTTCTTTCTCATCGGCATGGAGGTCAGGCGCGAGCTGTCGATGGGAGAGCTGACCCATCGCGACCGGCTCGTCGTGCCCACCGCCGCCGCGGTCGCGGGGCTGGTCGTGCCCGCGCTGGTCTATCTCGCGATCAACAGCGACGGCCCGGGCGCGGCGGGCTGGGGTGTCGCGATGGCCACCGACACGGCGTTCGTGCTCGGCGCGCTGGCCCTGCTCGGCAACCGCGTGCCGGCCCAGCTTCGGGTGTTCCTGCTGTCGTTGTCGGTGGTGGACGACATCGGCGCGCTGTCGGCGATCGCGCTGTTCTACTCCGACGACATCGACCTCGGCGCGCTCGGCATCGCGGTGCTGTGCGTGTTCGCGTTCATCGCGCTGGCCAGGTTGAAGGTCTGGCGCGGGCCCGCGTACTTCGCCGTCGGCGTGGTGATGTGGCTGGCGATGTACAGCTCCGGGGTGCACGCGACGATCGGCGGCGTGGTGCTGGGCCTGCTCGTGTCGGCCTACCCACCGCGGCGCACCGAGGTCGAGCAGGCCGGTGCGCTGGCGAGGGCGTTCCGGCAGTCGCCGCAGGCGTCGCTGGCCCGCGCCGCGAAGCTCTCGGTCGAGCGGGCGGTGTCGCCCAACGAGCGCATCGGCACGCTGCTGTCGCCGTGGAGCGCTTTCTTCGTCGTCCCGGTCTTCGCGCTCGCCAACGCCGGGGTGCGGCTCGACGGTGACCTCCTCGGCAGGGCGCTGTCCTCCCCCATCACGCTCGGCGTGTTCGTCGCGCTGGTGCTCGGCAAGCTCTTCGGCGTCGGCATCGCGGCGAGCGCGGTGGTGAAGTCGCGGCTCGGCGCGCTGCCGCCCGGGCTCGACCTGTCCACGATCTGGGGCGGTGCCGCGCTGTGCGGCATCGGCTTCACGGTGTCGCTGTTCGTGGCCGACCTCGCCTTCCCCGACCCGGCGCTGCGGGAGGAGGCCACGGTCGGGGTGCTCGCCGCGTCGGTGGTCGCGACCGCGCTCGGGGTCGCGCTGCTGCGGGTGGCCGGTGCCCGCAACGCCCAGCGCCATCCCGAGCACACGCGCCTGGCCCAGCCCGTCGACCCGGAGACCGACCACATCCGCGGCCCCGAGGACGCGCCGTTGACCCTGGTCGAGTACGCCGGGTTCGAGTGCCCGTTCTGCGGTTACGCCACCGGCGTGGTCGAGGAGCTGCGGGAGCGCTTCGGCGACGACCTGCGCTACGTGTTCCGGCACCTGCCGCTGACCGAGATCCACCCGAGGGGCGACCTCGCGGCCGAGGCGTGTGAGGCGGCGGGCGCGCAGGGCGCGTTCTGGGCCATGCACGACCGGCTCTTCGCGCACCAGGACCAGCTGGAACCGGGCGATCTCGTGGACCACGCGGCCGCGCTCGGGCTCGACCTCGAACGGTTTACCCGGGAGCTGGGCAGCGGCGTGCACGGGGCACGGGTGCGCGACGACGTCTCCGGCGCCGACGCCAGCGGCGTGCACGGCACTCCGACGTTCTTCATCAACGGTGTGCGTCACACCGGCGCGACCGAGACCGAGGAGCTGGCGGCCGCGCTGCGCGCCGCACTGCCCGGGGCGCCCGCGCAAGAGCCGCCGCGCGTCGTGGAGACCAACGGCGCCACGCCGGTGACGCTGTCTCCGCCGGTGGCCCTGCCCGCGCTCGACGATCCCGGTGGCGAGGAGACCCCCGACGGGGCGGGCGCGTTCCCTCGGCTCGACGCCACGCAGCTGGCCGTGCTGCGCCGGGTCGGGCGGCGCAGGCGCACCACCGCTGGCCAGGTGCTCCAGCGCGGAGGGTCGACCGACTCCGACTTCATCGTGGTGCTCGAGGGCACCGTGTCGGTGCTGGAGCCGGGTGAGCACGGCGCGCCGAGGATCAGCGCGATCCACGGCCAGGGCCGGTTCATCGGCGGACTCAACCTGCTGTCCGGGCAGCGGCCGGTGCGCTCGATCGTCGTGCGCGACCCCGGGGCGGTGCTCGTCGTGCCGCTCGACCGGCTGCGGACGGCGCTCAACAGGGACACCGGCCTCGCCGACACGATCCTGCGGTCGTTCCTGCTGCGCAGGGCGGTGCTCATCGGCAGGGCCACAACGTTCCGCGTGATCGGCGACCGCCGCACCCAGGAGAGCCGCGAGCTGCACGAGGTGCTGGCCGAGGGCGACATCCCGCACGAGTGGCTCGACCCCGTCGACGATCCGGCGGCACGGCGGCTGCGCGAGGAGGTGGCTCCCGGCTCCGCCGAGCCCGTGGTGCTCGCGCCGGACGGCCGGGTGCTGCTGCGCCCGACGCTGGACGAGCTGCGGCCGCCGCCGGGCACGGCGGACTGACGCGCCGGCGCCGCTGACCGCATCTAGGGTCGGGACATGACACAACCGAACCCGGCTCTCGGCGTCGAACAGGTCGAGCTGGCGGACTGGCGGTGGTTGCTGGGGATGCTGCGAGCGCGGTTCGAGGCCGGTTCGTTCGGAGCGGGAGCCGAGTTCGTCGCCGTGGTGGGGCGCCTGTGCGACGCCGACGACTCGCATCCCGACGTCGATCTGCGCGCGGGGCAGGTTCAGTTCGTGCTGCGCGACCACGACACCGGCGGGGTCACCGAACGCGAGGTCCGGCTGGCCGAGCGGATCAGCGCGCTCGCACTGGAACACGGGCTCACGCCGGTCCCGGACCGGGTGCAGGTGCTGGAGCTGGCTCTGGACACGCCGGAACGCGAGGCGGTGCTGCCGTTCTGGGCGGCCGTGCTCGGCGGCGACGAGACGGCCGGTCAGGTCGCCGACCCGGCGCGCGAGCTGCCGCCGTTGTGGTTCCAGACCACCGGTTCGACCGCACCGGACCGGCAGCGCTTCCACCTCGATGTGACCGTGCCACCGGAGCTCGCCGAGGAGCGGATCACCGCGGCGATAGCGGCGGGCGGCCGCGTCGTCGACGACGGCCACGCTCCGGCCTTCGTCGTGCTGGCCGACCCGGACGGCAACAAGGCCTGCGTCTGCACGGAACTGGGGCGGGACTGAACCTAGGGCACTTCCGGCTGGTTGGTCTCCTGCCAGTACTGGAAAACAGCCGACAGGTGCGCGCTCATCGCCACTCTCGCTCCGGTCTCGTCGCCCTCCACGATGGCGTCGAGGATCGCCTGGTGCGAGCGCACGGCCTCCTTGTACGCCGAGGGCAGCGCCAGGTTGTGCCTGCGCACGGTGACCAGACTGGTGTGCAGCGACGACAGGATCAGCTCGATCACCTCGTTGCCGGTGATCCGCGTGATGATCGAGTGGAACGCGACGTCGGCGTCGGCGGCCGCCGCCAGGTGCCCCGGAGACTCGCGCAGGGTGCGCATCGACTGCTGCAGCGCCTCGACGTCGGCCGGGCTCGCCCGCACCGCCGCGACCCCCGCCGCATGGGACTCGATGAGCTCACGCACCTCGTGGATCGAGCGGTAGTCGAGGCGGTTGTCGCGCAGGTACAGCACCAGTGCCTCCTGCGCCCGTTCGGGCGCCACGGCCGTGACGGTGGACCCGCTGCCCCCGCGGGGCGAGACGACGCCTCGCCCCGTCAGGTGGCTGATCGCCTCGCGGATGACCGGCCGGGACACCCCGAACTCGGTCGCGAGGTCCCGCTCGTTGGGCAGCTTGTCACCGGTCCGCAGCGAGCCCTCGCGGATGCGCCGCAGCAGGTTGCGCACCACGTCGTCGGAGCGGCGCGCGTCGGGGTCCGTTCTCCGGCTGGGGGATGGTGCTGACAGCGCTGCCTCCTCGTGGCGTCCGTTCGGCTGGGACGAGTCTATGCCCGCGTCACTCATGTCAGGCCCAGAACGCTGCCCATCACGAGCACGCCCACGGTCACGAACACGGCGGCGAGCACGTCGAAGACGATGCCGCTGCGCACCATCTTCGTGATCGGCACCGCACCGGTGGCGTAGACGAGCGCGTTCTGCGGAGTCGAGATCGGCATCATGAAGCCGAACGACGAGCCGAACGTCGCGGCGAGGCCGGGCAGCATCGGATCGACCCCGGCGGCGATGGCGATCGGGATGACGATCGGCACCACGATGCCGACGGCGGCGAGGTTGCTGCCGATCTCGGAGATGAGGATCGCCAGCAGCACGGCGGCGAAGGTGAGCACCACGACGTTGGCACCGCCGAAGGCCGAACCCAGCGCACCGCCGACCCGCTCGGCCAGGCCGGTGTCGGTGAGCTGCGCGCCGAGCGCCGCGCCACAGATGATGAACAGCAGCGTGCCCCAGTCGGTCTTGACCGCGTCCTGCCAGGTGATCGTGAAGGTGCGGGTGCGCCGCTCGGTGGGCAGCAGGAACAGCAGGCAGGCGCCGAGCACGGCGACGATGCCCTCGTCGAGGGTGTCGGCCAGCGTCTCGTAGACGGCGGAGTCGGAGCCGAACACGAGCGCGGAGATGCCGGGCAGCAGCCAGCCCACGACCACCAGCGAGAACACGATGAGCGTGTTCCACTCGCCGCGCGTGAGCGGGCCGCGGGAGTCGCGCTTGGCCGCCATCGAGGCGGCGAGGCCATCGAGCTTGCTCACCTCGGGCTTGTTGAGCTTGACGAGCAGCAGCAGGAGCGCGGCGAAGAGCGGGATGGCGAAGGTGAAGGCGATGGCCGACCAGTTGAAGAAGCTGATCTGCTGTCCGCTCGCCGACTCCAGCAGGTCGCGGCCGATGAGCTGGTGCGGCGCGCCGACCGGGGTCAGCACGCCACCGATGCTCGCGCTGAAGGCCAGCATCAACAGCAGACAGGTGGCGATCCGCAGCCGGGTCGGGTCCTGCGCGCCCGCCTGCTTGGCGATGGCGACGATGATCCCCAGCACGGTCGGCAGCAGCATCGCGACGGTCACGGTGTTGCTGACGAACGCCGAGAACACGGCCGTCACAACACCGACGGCGACGATCACCCTGATCACGGAGTTGCCGACCCAGCGCGAGGCCAGCACGACGTAGGCGGCGCGTTCGGCCAGCCCGTGCTTGAGCAGTCCTTGCGAGAGGAAGAACGCGCCCAGGTAGAGCAGGACGATGGTGTTGCCGAAGGAACTGAGCACGTCGTCAGCGCCGTTGACTCCGAGCACGACCATGAGCGCGACGCTGAGCAGCGACGTCGCCGGGATCGGCATGGCCTCGGTGAGCCAGAAGATGACGGTGAAGGCGAATACCGCGGCGAGTGCCTGCTGGTTCCACGGCAGGTCGAGCGGCAGCACCAGCAGCAGGAGCGCGACCAGCGGACCGAGCACCAGACCGGAGGTCTGCCTGCGGCGTTCGAACTTCGCCTCGGCCTCGGTCATGGTCGACTCGTCGATGCCTTGATAGGCCTTGAACTGCTCCAGCCCGGCCGGGGCCGCACCACCCGAGGCGGGTGGGTCCACTTTTTCGCTCACGTGCTCGTCCTTTCCACACTGAGGGACGGCCGCAATATTGGTCTTACCGCTTTGAGCTGTCAAGCGTGAGTTCTCGGGGTTGCGTCGCATAATGCATGCCAGGTAGACATACCGGTGATTCAAAGCGGTATGACCAAAGGGGTTGGCAGCAAGTGGGTAACTACACCGTCGTGGCACTACCCGGAGACGGGATCGGCCCGGAGATCACCGACGTCGCGCTGAAGGTGCTCGACCGGGTGGTGGAACTGGTCCCCGGACTGGACGTCACCGTCGACTCCCACGACGCGGGCGCCGAGCGGTGGCGCAGCACCGGCGTCGCGATGCCCGACGAGACCTTCGACGCGTGCGAGTCCGCCGACGCCATTCTGATGGGCGCCATCGGCCTGCCCGACGCGCGGCACCCCGACGGCCGCGAGGTCAACGGCGACGTGATCTTCCGGCTCCGGTTCGCGCTCGACCTCTTCGCCGGCATCCGCCCCGTGCGCAGCCTGCCCGGCGTCGCCGACACCCTCGCGGGCGGCAAGCCGATCGACTACGTCGTGGTGCGCGAGAACGTCGAGGGTCTCTACGCGTCGCGGACCGGCGGCACCAACGTGCGCGGCGAGGTGGCCACCGACACGATCGTGATCACCGCCAACGGCACCAGGAAGGTCTCCGAGATCGCCTTCGGGCTCGCGACGAAGCGCGGCGGCCGCCCGCTCGACGGCCGCAAGATGGTGACCTGTGTGGACAAGGCCAACGTGCTGAGCTCGTACGCCTTCTTCCGCTCCGTGTTCGACCAGGTGGCCGACGAGCACACCGACATCGAGCGCGACCACGTCTACGTCGACGCGATGACCGCGTTCCAGGTGCAGCGGCCGGACCACTACGACGTGGTGGTGGCCGAGAACATGTTCGGCGACATCATCTCCGACCTCGCCGCCGCGACCGTCGGTGGACTCGGGCTCGCCGCCTCCGCCGACGTCGGCTACGACCACGGCATGTTCCAGCCCGCGCACGGTTCCGCGCCCGACATCGCGGGCCGCGACCTCGCCAACCCGACCGCGATGGTGCTCTCCACCGCGATGCTGCTCGACTGGCTGGGCGAGCGCCACGACGACAAGGCCGCCCTCGAGGCCGCCGCGAAGATCGACGCCGCCACGCTGAAGGTGCTCGCCGAGGGCACCACCGTGACCGCCGACCTCGGCGGCTCGGCGAGCTGCACCGCGATGGGCGACGCGATCGTCGCCGCCCTCGACGGGCAGGCGTGATGGCCCAGGGCACCACGGTCTCGCTGATCGACCATGTCGCGATGGCCACGCGGGACGCGTCGGCCACCGCCGGCTGGTTCGAGCGCACTCTCGGGCTGCGCCGCGGGCACGACGAGGTGGTGGAGGACGCGGGCGTGCGGCTCGTGTGGCTCTACCCGGGCGAGCACTCCCCCGGCGGGCAGGCCGCGGCGATGCAGATCGTCGAGCCGCTGCGGCCGGGCCCGGTGCGCGACCATCTCGACTCGCGGGGCGAGGGCCTGCACCACGTGTGCTTCGTGGTGCCCGATCTCGCCGGTGCGCTCGGCGAACTCGCCGAGTCCACCGAGCGGGCCTTCACCGGTGGTTTCGGTTACCCGTGCGCGTTTCTCGACCGGCAGCCGGAGGGGTGCGCGATCGAACTCGTGGAGAGGGCGGCATGAGCGGCGAATCCAGGCCCGGCAAGGTGGTCGTCCTCGACGACGACCCGACGGGAACCCAGACGACGCACGACATCGACATGGTGCTGGCCGACATCGACGCGGGGCTGCGCCGGTTCGCGGCGAGCGACGACCGCGGCGTGTACGTGCTGACCAACACGCGTGCGATGACGCCCGCCGAGGTCACCGAGCTCCTCGGCGGGCTCTCCCGGTCCATTCACGACACGGTGGGCCCCGACGCACTCGTGGTGCTGCGCGGTGATTCCACGCTGCGCGGCCACATCGCACTGGAGATGAACCTGCTCGGGCTGGCCGACGCGGTGGGCGTGATCGTGCCCGCGTTCCCCGCGGGCGGGCGCACGACCAGGGACGGTGTCCACTTCGTCCGGACAGCCGAGGGCGAGCTACCCGCGGCCGAGACGGAGTACGCCAAGGACCCGGTGTTCGGCTACAGCCACAGCAGGCTCACCGACTGGGCCCGCGAGGCGGGCCTGACCGGCGACCGGACGCCGCTGCCGCTCGCCGAACTGCGCGAGCGCGGAGCGGAGGCCGTGACGGCGGCACTGCGCGCTGCCCGGCCGGGTTCGGTGCTGCTGCCCGACGTCGAGACCGACGACGACATCGCGCTGATCGCCGAGGGCATCACCGCGGCCAGGGAGTCGGGACGTCGCGTGGTCGTCCGCTCGGCGGCGACGCTGGCCGCCACGCTCGCGGGTACCTCGGCCAAGCAGGTGGTTCCGCCCCGGGCGCAGGCTGTGCTCGTGGCGTGCGGCTCGCACACCGACGGCGCGACGCGGCAGCTGGAACGCCTCGGCGCTCCGGTCCGGTCGCTGCCCGACGCCGAGCGGCTGCTCGATGAGAGCGACGACGCGGCGGCCGAACTCGACGCGCTGGCCGCGGCACTGCGCGCCGAGCTGGCCGAGACGGGCCTGGCCGTGGTGGCGAGCCCGCGCAAGCGCAGCGCGGGCCACGGCGGGCTGGAACACGGCGCGGCGATCATGAGCGCGCTGGTGCGGGTCGTGCGTGCCACGGCCCCGGCGGCGGACGTGGTGGTGACCAAGGGCGGCATCACCGGAGCCGACATCGCCACGCGGGCGCTCGACGCCGACGTGGCGCACGTGCTCGGTCAGGTGGTCACGGGTGTACCGCTGTGGCGGCTGAGCCGCACCGGAACCGGAGCCGGGTACCAGGTGGTGGTGCCGGGCAACGTCGGCAGTGACGACGTGCTGCGCGACATCGTGGACATGGTGCGGGGCACGGCGTGAGGAACCAGCTCGCCGAGGCCCGGCGTGAGCGACGTCCGCTCGGCGCCTTCACGTGCTACACCCTCGACACCGCGGCCGGGGTGCTCGACGCCGCCGAGTCGGCGGGCGCTCCGGTGGTGCTGCTCGTCTCCGACGCGGCGTTGCGCGCACCGGCGGGCCCGCGCCTGCTCACGGCGCTGGTGGCGATGGCGCAACGAGCGGCCGTTCCCGCGTGGGTGCAGCTGGACCACTGCCCCGACCTGGAGCGCATCCGGCAGGCGCTCGACCTCGGCGCGGGCGGGGTGATGGCCGACGGCTCGCGGCTCGACGACGCCGCCAACCTGGAGTTCACGCGCGAGGCGGTCGCGCTCGCGACGCCGTACGGCGCGGCGGTGGAGGCCGAACTCGGCCGCATCGAGGGCGACGAGGACATCGACGTCGCCGCCGCGGCAGGCGCCTTCACCGACCCGGCGGCGGCCGAGGACTTCGTGCGGCGCACGGGAGTCGACTGCCTGGCCGTGGCGATCGGCAACGTGCACGGCTCCTACCGGCACGAGCCGCGACTGGACTGGCAGCGGCTGGCCGACATCGCGGACCGGCTGCCGGTGGCGGTGTCGCTGCACGGCACGTCCGGCCTGCCCGCCGATCAGCTGCGGCGCGCGCACGAGCTCGGGGCGGTGAAGTTCAACGTCAACACCGAACTGCGCCGCGCGCACGTCGGCGAACTGCGCCGGGCACTGGACGAGGCCCCGGCGAGCACGGATGTGCTGGCGTTGACCGAACGCCTCAGGGCCACGGCGGCGGAGACGACGGGCCGGTTCCTGCGCCCGTAGGGTGCGCGGATGCCCGACAATGACGATGCCGCCCGCAGTCGTGCCGTGGTGCTCGCCGCACTGCTGATCGCCATCGAGCGCCGCGACGCCCTGCTGGCCGCGCTGTGGCAGACCGAGGACGAGCAGGGCGCGCGCGACGCGGTCCAGCGGGTGCTGGGCGTGTCCGAAGTCCAGGCCCGCGCGGTGCTGGACCTGCAGCTGCGCAGGTTCACCCCGGCGACGCTGGAGAGTCTGCGCGCCGAGTACGACCAGCTGCGGCACCTGCTGGAGGACTAACCCGGATCGAGAGTCCGATGTGGACTAGCACCCGGCGTCAGACCTGGATCCCCGCCCAGCGCGCGAACCCGGCGAGCGTGTCGTCGCGGCGACGTCCCTGCTCGGCGATCCCGCGCACGGTCTCGTGCACCTGAGGGTGGAAGCGGGTGTTGTGCGGCGCGATCGCGCGCGCGGTGTTGAGCTGTACCAGCGCTTCGCCTCGATCGCCGTGGAGCAGGTACGCGCGTGCCATGTCGATGTGGTGGTGGGCGACGCGTTCGGGCCGGGCGCGGTCCTCCACCCGGACCAGCGTCGAACGGCGGACCGACTCGGTTCCGTCGTACTGCTCGACCGGCAGCGCACACCAGTGCACCAGCACGTTCGTCGCGGACGCGTCGATGCCGTGGACCGGTCGCTCCGGCGGGGAGAACTGCTCGATCAGGGCCTTCGCCTCGCTGAGATACTCGTCGGCCTCGCGGCCGTCGCCCGCGCGCGCGGCGAGCACGGCCGAGCGGAGGTCGAGTTGCACGGCCACGGCCAGGTCGACTCGATCGGTGCCGAGGTGTGCGCGTGCCCTCCCCAACATCCGTAGCCCGGACCGGTAGTCGCCGTGCCGAAGGTAACGGGTGGACCGGTGAAACGCCGAGATCGCGATCCGCCGGGGCTCGCCCGTCGACGGCGCGAGCTGAATGTGCCGCTCCGACGCGAGCGCGGCGACGTCGGCCTGCCGGAACTGACCCGCGACGCTGGCCGCCATGCGATATCCATCGTGCAGCAGGGCCCGTCCTTGTTCCCCAGCGACACCGTCGCGATCGGCGAGGACGTAGAGATGGTGCAGCAGCGCCGGGATTTCCCTCGCCGTCTCCGTGTAGCGGAGCCCACGGAGGCGGCGGGAGAGATCCGCCGCTCGTTCGGTCGCGACCGCGAGGGTGAGCGGCTGTCCGTCTGGCCGTGGATCGTCGTGGGAGTCGAGCGCCCTGCGCAACTCTGCCAGGCTCGCGGACTCGTCGCTGGGTTGCCCGACCACCGCGACGTGCTCGGTGCCGTTGAGATGATCGGCACCCACGCCGAGAGCGTGAGCAACGGCGCCGACGAATCCCGAGGACGCGGGTTTGCTCCCTCGTTCCACCTGGCTGACCAGACTCATCGAGACATGGGCGCGCTCGGCGAGTTGCTGCTGCGTCAGGTTCGCGAGCTTCCTCGCCGCCGCGACGCGCTGGCCGATGGACTGCTCGGTCATCTGGACTCCCTGCCACGGGGGTGCGTCCGCACTGACTGTACCGGTGCGAATGCTGTGCGAGTTCGTCCACGTGCTCGCTCCTAGCATCAAGAAGATGACAGAGAGCTACCCTCCCGCCCGTCACCACGGGCAGGTCCTCCGGTGAGTTGGCTGCTGCGCGGCGACGGGCGCGTCACCAGGATCGGCGCCGACGGCTGGCCCGTGCGCGGCGACGAACACGGAGTCGCACCATCCGCGCTCCTGCGCGACACGGCATGCCTGCTCGATGGGTGCGAACCCGGGCTGCGGCTCACCAGGACGACGTCCGAGCACGTCATCGTGCCCGACGGCGCCGTGTTCCTGCGCGAGTGGATGCGCGGTGCCGCCGTGGACCTGGAGGGCGTCACCGATCCCCCGGCGACCGCGCTCGACGCGGACATCCTCGATCCGCTCACGCCGCTGGTCGAGTTCGCCCACGAGGTTCGCGCGCGCCTGCGTTGCTGACACAGTGGACACCGCACCTCACCGCCGAGCACGGAGGAGCCGATGACCACCGCGCAGCCAGGACCACGGGTCGAGGCCGTTCTCTTCGACACCTTCGGCACCGTCGTCGACTGGCGGGCCGGGGTGGCGGCCGCCGTCGACTCCTTCGCCGAGCGCCACGGTCTCGACCTCGACGGCCAGGACTTCGCCCTGCGCTGGCGAGCCCGCTACCAGCCCAGCATGGAGCCGGTGCGCACCGGAGCGCGCGAGTTCGTGTCCCTCGACGTGCTGCACAGGGAGAACCTGCTCGAGGTGCTCGGCGAACACGGCATCGACGCCGGGACGATCGAGCCGGGTGAGCTCACCTGGCTCGTCGAGGCGTGGCACCGGCTCCCGCCGTGGCCGGACAGCGTCACGGGTTTGCGGAGGCTGCGCGAGCGCGCGCTGATCGGGCCGCTGTCCAACGGCAACCTCGCGTTGCTGGCACGCATGGCCAAGAACGCGGGGCTGCCGTGGGACGTCGTGCTCGGCTCCGACGTCACCCGCGCCTACAAACCGCAGCCGGAGTCCTACCTGCGCGCGGTCTCCCTGCTGGGACTCGAGCCGGGCGAGGTCATGCTCGCCGCCGCGCACAACAGCGACCTGCACGCGGCCGCCTCGGCCGGCCTGCGGACCGCGTTCGTCGCCCGGCCCTCGGAGTTCGGTCCCGGCCAGACCACCGACCTGGAGCCCGCTGGCGACTGGGACCTCGTCGCCGGTGACCTCGTGGAACTCGCGGATCGCTTCACCGGCCCCGCCTGGTC
Source organism: Prauserella cavernicola (assembly GCF_016595675.1). GTDB lineage: Bacteria > Actinomycetota > Actinomycetes > Mycobacteriales > Pseudonocardiaceae > Prauserella_A > Prauserella_A cavernicola. The sequence goes on from NZ_JAENJH010000001.1 coordinate 978,589, forward strand.
GGTCGACCGGCGGGGCCGGTGACTCAGCGGTCCAGCTCGGAACTCCAGAAGCCGCACCGGTGCCGCTCCGCCGGGTTTCCGCTGTGGACGAATGTCTCGGTCGCGGATCGAGCAGCCCCGCTGCTCGGGTGTTCCCCGCCTGTCGAAGCCGGTCCACGTGCGAATCATCGCCGAGGCGAGCCCCCGCCGCGGTCCGGTCAGCGGGATGCGGTTGCCCTCGACGTCCAGCGGCTGCGAACCGCAGGCGCGATGACCCGGCCTCAGCCAGCGTCGGTGTCGAGGTCCACCTCGACGTCGTAGATCAGGCGCGCGGGTTCGCCGTTGGTGATGCCGACGAAGATCGGCTCTCCCGCGGGCAGCCGCCCGCGCCTGCGGACCTCGTCGAGCGCCGCGAGCCGCGACTCATGGTGCCCACGACCCGACTTGTACAGCTCCAGGATCCGGCGCGCGGTCTGCTTGTCGCTGTCGACCTGCACTCGCAACAGTGGCATCGCGCCTCCTTTAACGTTGTTAAGTTACATGCACTACGTTATAAGGTGGCGGGTGTGGACGCGAACGAATTGCGCGAGGCCGGGTCCGTGTGGTTGCGCGACGAACCCGCGCGCAAGCGCAGGGCCACGCCGCTGAGCCGGGAGCGCATCGTCACCGAGGCCGTCGCGCTGCTCGACGAACACGGCACGGCGAAGCTGACCATGCGCAGGCTGGCCGAGTCGCTCGAGGTCACTCCCACGGCGCTGTACTGGCACGTGAAGACCAAGGACGACGTGCTCGACCTCGCAGAGGACCACGTCTTCGGCGAGGTCGTACTGCCCGAGCCGGGCGAGGACTGGCGCCACGACGTGCGGACGCTGATCCGGCGGTGGCACTCGGCGATGGCGCGGCACCCGTGGTCGACCGAGCTGATCGGCCGTCCCGCGCTCGGCCCGAACGTGCTGGCGCGCACGGAGTTCCTGCAGTCGGCGCTGACGCGGGGCGGGTTCGCCGGGCTCGAACTGGCCGTCGCCACGCGGGTGCTGGCGAACTTCGTGATCGGCGCGGCGCTCACCGAGGCCACGTGGCGGCGCAGCGGTGACCCGGTGACCCGCGCCGACGCCCGCCGGCACGTCGAGGCCCACCGCGAGCGCTACCCCACCCTGGCGGCCTCCGGCCATCTCGACGACGGGCGCTGGAGCGACGAGGAGCTGTTCGACCGGGGACTCGACGTGCTGCTCGCGGGGCTGCCTCAGACCGTGGTCACGACCATGGACACCGCGACGAGCGCCAGCAGGCCCACGTAGGTCCAGGCGTAGATCCCGTCGGGGATTCGCGGCGGACGGCGCCGCAGCACCACGATCACCGGCAGCGCACCGACGAGCAGGGCCGCGGCCGCGCCGAGGTCTACGGCGCCGACGAGCAGGATCCCGCCGTCTGCGGTGATCGCCGAGCGCTGGGCGAGGAACACCACCAGCGCGGGCGCGGCGATGGCCAGCGTCAGCGGGTTGGCCAGCGTCGTCGCCACGCGCATGGGATGACCGGCTCGGCGCAGCAGCGGCACCGTGAGCACGCTGCCGCCGACGCCGAGGAACGACGACACCACGCCGATCGGCAGCCCCGCTCCGGTCGCGAGCGTCGCCCTCCGCGGCTCCGGCTCGCCGCCTCCCGCGGGACGCAGGAAGCCCGGCCGGGCGAGCAGGTCGACGATCGTGCCGGTCACGTAGGCGACGAAACCCCAGGTGATGACTGCCGAGGGCGCGACAAGCGCGGCGACGGCCCCGGCCGCGCCGCCCAGCGCGAGCAGCCCGACGAGCAGTGAGCGGCCTCGGAGCAGCCCGAGCACACCGCGGTCGGTCGCGGCGGTGGCGACCAGTGCGTTGACGACCATGACGACGCTCGACGTGGCCACGGCGACGTGCGCCGCGTCGTCGCCGAGCCCGGCGTCCACCGCGACGATCACGGGCACCGTCACGAACCCGCCGCCGAAGCCGAACAGCACGGTCGTCGTCCCGGTCACGAGGCCGACGCCGAACAACAGGAGAAGCTCGCTCACGAGAGTCCATTCCAGCCGACCGAGCCGTGGCCGACAATCGATGACTCGCCACGTTCTTTCGAGACCCGGACACTAGCCTGGCCGGATGCGCAACGTGCCCTACGCGGACTACGACCTGGTGCCGCGTGACGTGCTGCCGATCGGCACCGACTACGAGCCGGGGCACGTGCTGGACTGGCACACCCACCGGCGCGCGCAGTTCCTCTACAGCGCCACGGGCAGCATGATCGCCGAGACCGACGAGGGCACCTGGACCGTCCCGAGCGACCGCGCCGTGCTGATCCCGCCGGAGACCCGGCACCGCATCCGGATGCTCGGGGCGAGCACCCGCAGCCTCTACGTCGAACCGGCCGCCGTGCCGTGGTGGCCCGGCGGCTGCACGGTCGTCGACGTCCCGCCGCTGCTGCGGGAGCTGCTGCTCGTGGCCGTCGACTTCGGACCGGACTACGACCTCTCCGGCCGCGAGGGCGCCGTCGCGAATCTGCTGCTGTTCGAGCTCGCGGCGCTCGCTCCCCTGCCGTTCCACATCCGCGTGCCCTCGGCTCCCGAGCTCGCCAGGCTGTGCCGGGACTACCTCGCGCACCCCGAGCCCGGCGTCACCAACGCGGACTGGGCCACCCGCCTCGCGCTGAGCGAACGGGCCCTCGCCCGGCGCTTCCGCGCCGAACTCGGCATGAGCCCCGCGGCCTGGCGGGTCCGCGCCCGGCTGGTCGCGGCCGTGCCGCTGCTGCGCGAACACGCGATCGCCCGCGTCGCCGGGGACCTCGGCTACGCCTCGCCCGCCGCGTTCACCGCGGCGTTCACGCGCACCTTCGGCCTGCCGCCCTCCGCGCTGCGCGGCACGTGAGTCCTCCGAGACCGCGATGATCAGCACGGCGCCGACGACGCCGGTGCGGGGCGCCTCAGAGCGAGGGGTCCTGGGCGGCCGCGTTGATCAAGGCGATCAGCTGGCCACGGAAGTGGTCGTAGTCGTCGACCGCCCCCAACAGCAGCTCGGACTCGCGTTCCTCGCGCCGGGCGGCGGTCAGCACGCGGCGTCCGGCCGCGGTGAGCTTGACCGAGACGCGGCGGCGATCGTGCCGATCCTGGGTGCGCACGATATGGCCGGTGCGGTCGAGGTGCTCCACGGTGCGGCTCATGGTCTGGTCGGTGACCCGGCACAGTGTCGCGAGCTCGCGCTGGGAACGTGGCCCGTCGGCAAGGTGGAGCAAGGAGATCAGGCCGGCATGGGTGAGCCCGTGGCCGGCGAGGACGTCGTCGAACCGTTTCTCGACCAGACGGGCCGCCATGGACAGCAGACGTCCCGTCGGCCAGTTGTCGACGTCGGTGCTTACCCGGTCGGGGCGGCGCGCGACCGCCAGCTCGTCTCCTTCGGCCACCAGGCCATCATCCCAGATCAGCCCACGTCGCTCCCGAACGGCATGCCGGTCACGTCCGTTCCCGTCGCCGCTGCCAGCGCCGATGCGATGGCGGCCGCCGCCGGTGGATAGGCGAGCTCGCCGAGTCCGCCGATGTCGGCGCCGGAGGACACGACCGTGACGTCGATGTCGGGTGTCTGGTCTATCCGCGCCCACGTGTAGTCGCTGAACGAGGACTCGACGACGCTCCCGGATCGTACGGTGACCTGCGCGCCCAGGACGGTGGACACCGCGTCGAGCACGCAACCTTCGACCTGGGCGCGGACGCCGGACGGATGAAGCGCGACACCGACGTCCACAGCCACGTGTACCCGGAGGACGCGGCGCGACGCCGCGTCCGCGACGGCGACGACCGCGATGGCGGACCCGTAGTCGAGATGACACGCCACCCCTCGTCCGGTGCCGGGGGCGGGGTGGCGGGACCAGTGCGCACGGGCGGCCGCGTGGTCCAGGACCCGTCGTAGCCGCGAATCGGCCGGCAGCAGGCGCCGGCGCAGCTGCACCTGGTCGAGACCGGCCCGTGTGCCCAGTTCGCTGAGGAAGCATTCTTCGGCGTATCCGAACTGGCCCGCGTAGACCGCGCGCCAGAAGCCGGTGCGCAGTGGGGCGGGCTGGACCGTGATGGTGACATCGCCCGGCACGGAGTACGGGAAATGATCACCGCTTGCCCGGATCACCGCCGGATCGGCGAACGGCGGGACCACGGTCAGCGGCCAGGTCACGACCTCGTGGGAACGCCGGACCGGGAGCCCGGAGTCGTCGGTGACGGCGGTGAGCCGGTGCACCGACATCGGCCGGTAGGAGTCGTGGCGGGTGTCGTCGTCGCGGGTCCACAGCACCGAGACCGGCGCGCCGGCGCGTGTCGAGCAGGCGACGGCTTCGAGGACCGCGTCGGGCTCGATCCGCCGTCCGAACGCCCCGCCGGCCAGCGTCGCCTCGACCCGGATCGAGGCCGGTGGCAGGGCGAGCTGCTGTGCCAGCGCGGTGCGCAGGCTGCCGGGATCCTGGGTGGGGGCCCAGACGATCGCCGCGTTGGGGCGGACGTCGGCGGTCGCGTTCATCGGCTCCATCGGAGCGTGGGCCAGCAGCGGAAGCCGGTATGTGCGCTGCGGTCCGCTCGGCCGGCCTTGTGCGGGCAGCGCCGCTTCGAGGTCTGCCAGCCACTGCCGGGAGTCGGCGGCCGGCGTGCCGGCCCGCCAGGTCACCCGCAGCGCGTCCCGTCCGCGCAGAGCCTGGTGTGTGGTCCTGGCCAGTACCGCGATGCCTCCTTGGCCCTCACCGGGCGAGGTGAGCGGAAAGACGTCGAGCACGCCGGGCAGTGCGCGGGTCGCACGGTCGTCCACCGTGTCGGGCTTCGCGCCGAGCCAGGGCGGACGCGCCACGACGGCGACCAGTGCGCCGGGCGGGCGGGTGTCGAGGCCGTATCGCGCGCGGCCGGCGACGATGTCGGCCGTGTCGACCCTGCCGGAGGTGGTCCGGCCCAACAGCCGCCACTGGTGCGGTGGAGTGAGCGTGACGGGAACGTCGGCAGGGTCGATCGCCGCCGCGTCCGCCACGAGCGCCCGATAGGGCAGCCGGCCGCGGCGGGGATGGCAGACCTCGCCGTCGACGGCCGTGCATTCCCCGGCCGGCACCCGCCAGCGGAGTGCCGCTGCCGTGACCAGCAGACATCGCGCGGCGGCCGCGGCGCGCCGGAGCGGCTCATGCAGCTGCCTGGTCGAGGTCGAGTTGGCGACCGCTTGGGAGCCGAACCGGTCCGTGTCCCCGGGAGCCTGCTCCACCCGCACGTCGTCGGCGCCCACCGCAAGCTCCTCGGCCACGAGCAGTGCGACGACCGTGCGGACTCCCTGGCCGATGTCCGGTCGCGGAGCCGTCGCGGTGATCCGGCCGTGCCGGTCCACCCTCACCAACACCGTCGGGGCGAGCTCTCCCGTGGCCGCCAGCGCCGGCACCGGGATCGCGATCACCAGTGCGCCCGCGCCCGCGCCGTGCAGGAACGTTCGACGGGAGATCATCGGGCCTCCCTGAGCAGACCGGCGGCGTGGCGGACGGCGGCCAGGATGCGCGGGTAGGTCCCGCACCGGCACACGTTGTCGCGCAGCGCGGCCGCGATCGCGTCGTCGTCGGGATCGGGCTCGCGTGCCAGCAACGCCGCGGCCGCCATGATCTGACCGGGCTGGCAGTAGCCGCACTGGGCGACGTCCAGCTCGCGCCAGGCCCGCTGGACGGCGTGTTGCCCGCGCGGGGAAAGGCCCTCGATGGTCGTCACGTGCCGTCCCTCGCTCTCGGCGGCGGTCACCACGCACGGGCGGTGAGCTTCACCGTCCACATGGGATGTACAGGCACCGCAGACTCCGACCCCGCATCCGTACTTGGGCCCCGTGAGGCCCAGCGACTCACGGAGCACCCAGAGCAGCGAGGTGTCCTCCTCGGTCTCGACGTCGTGACGTCGACCGTTGACCAGCAAGCGGTAGCGGGGCACCGGACGGTCCCTCCTATTCGTTCAGTGTGCTGAGCATATTGGCAACCGACGTCACGCCGCGCAAGGGGTTCCTCAGCATGCTGATCATGTGCATACTACTCAGTATGCTGAACGATACGCGCCGCCCGGTGCGGTACGTCGTGCTCTTCGGGGTACTGGGCAGCGCCGTGCTCACCGGGCTGGTCTGGCTGCTCGGCCAACGGCTTCAGGGCATCGTGCTGCTGCCTGACCAGGGGGCGTCCTGGTACTACTGGAAGCTGCCCGAACCGACCGTGTGGACCAGGGCGACCGCCTGGCTGGGGTATGCGCTGCATCAACTCGCCTCGTGGGGGCTGATCTACTACGCCCAGACCCGGGTCCGCCGCTACACCACCGGCCTGCATCCGGTGAACGTGATCGCTCTCGCGGTGAACGGGCTCTTCATCGCGCTGCACACCGTACAGACACACCTGTTCTACGACGGGCTCGCGCAGGACGTGTCCATCTTCAGCTCGCAGGGCGCGGTGGTCCTGTTGCTGGTTGTCGTGCTGGTGATGGAGAACAAGCGTCGCGGAATGGTGCTGACCTGGTCGGCGCCGATCTCCACCGAGGTCATCAGGATCGCGCGCAAGTACCACGGGTACTTCTTCAGCTGGGCCGTGATCTATACGTTCTGGTACCACCCGATGGAGGCCACGAGCAGCCACCTCATCGGCTTCTTCTACATGTTCCTCCTGCTACTGCAGAGCAGTCTGATGTTCACCACGACGCATACCAACCGGTGGTGGACACTCACGCTGGAGGTGCTGGTGGCAGTGCACGGCACGATCGTCGCGGTGGTGAACTCCGGCCCGAACGGCATGTGGCCGATGTTCCTCTTCGGTTTCGTAGCAATCTTCGTGCTCACCCAGATGCACGGTGTCGGACTCAGCAGAGCCGCGCGTTGGTGGCTCGCGGGCGGTTTCGCCGTCGCGCTCATCGCCGTCTACTCGTGGCGCGGGTTCTCGATGATCGACGAAGTGATCCGGATACCCGCGATCGAATACCTGATCGCCGCGGTGATCGCCTTCTTGATCTGGGCGGGAATCCGAGTGACCAAAGCCGTGCGCAGGTCGCCGTCGAGTGTTGACGCCGGTGAGAACGACCGGTCCCGCCTCTGAGCCGACTGCACAGACCACAGTGGACGGGCGCGAGTCAGCGCCGCGCCGGGGTCCGTCCGATCACGACGGACGCGCGCTCGGTCCAGCCCAGCGAGCGGTAGAGGTGCCGTCCGTCGGCACTCGACACCAGCAGCCCCGCCGAGGCGCCCCGGCGCGTGGCCTCGCGGGTCAGCGCGCCCATCACGACCCGGCCGAGCCCGCGCCGCCGGTGCGCGGCGTCGGTGGCGATGCCGTGCGCGACGGCGTCGGTTCCGCGCACCGCGATGGTGCCGCGGGCGGCCAGCGCGCCGGAGGCGTACCGGACCTCGGCCCTGGCGACCGCGCCGTCGCGCGTGGTCCGCACCGCGTAGCCCTCCGGCGCCGCGACCGCCGTTGACTGGTCGTGAAGGTCGGTGGTCATCAGCCACTCGGGCCGGTCGAGCACGTCGAGCCCTCGCTCGCGCAGCTCGGCCAGCGCCTCGGCGGGCCGCGTGGTGGGCACCGTCAGCCAGCTGATCCGCCTCGCGGTCACGACCTCGTCGGCGAGCCGCCGCAGGGTCGGGGGATCAGAGCGCAGCGCGATGACCTCCGCGTGCCGCTCGGGCGTACCGATCTCGACGCGCAGACCACCGGGCGACTCCACGGCGTCGGCCAGTCCCATCGCCATCGCCCACCCGGCCTGCCAGCGCCGCGTCAGGCTCTCCAGCTCAGCACTCACCCGTGCAGCCAACCACGAACCCGCCGCAGGACTTGGCTACGCTCGCGGCATGGCTGCCGAACTCGCGACGGACCAGCGGATCGTGACCCAGCGGCGGGAACTGCGCGGCTGGGGCAGAGCGTCGGGCACGGTCGCCGACGTACTGAGCGCCACCGACGTCGACGGCGTCGCCGCGGCGGTGCGGCGGGCGGGGCCGCGCGGGGTGATCGCCCGTGGACTCGGCCGCTCCTACGGCGACCCGGCCCAGAACGCGGGCGGCCTGGTCGTGGACATGACCGGCCTGAACCGCATCCACCGCATCGACCCGGCCGACGCGACGGTCGAGTGCGACGCGGGAGTCAGCCTCGACACGCTGATGCGCGCGGCACTGCCCCACGGGCTGTGGGTGCCCGTGCTGCCCGGCACCCGGCAGGTCACCGTGGGCGGGGCGATCGCCAACGACATCCACGGCAAGAACCACCACAGCGCCGGGACCTTCGGCAACCACGTGCTGTCGATGGACCTGCTCACCGCCGACGGCGAAGTCCGTACGCTCATGCCCGACGGCCCGAGCGCGCAGCTGTTCTGGGCGACGGTCGGGGGCCTTGGGCTGACCGGGATCGTCGTGAGGGCGCGAATCCGGCTCACGCGCACCGAGAGCGCGTACTTCCTCGTCGACTACGACCGCACCGGCGACCTCGACGAGACGATGGAGCTGCTCTCCAACGGCTCCGACGAGGCCTACGAGTACTCGGCCGCGGTGCCCGACACCATCACCACCGGCCCCCACCTCGGCAGGGCCACGTTCTCGCGCGGCTCGCTCGCCGGGTTGGAGGACCTGCCGCCCAGGCTGCGCCGCGATCCGCTGCGGCTCGACGCACCACAGCTGGCGACTCTGCCCGACGTTTTCCCCAACGGCATGGTCAACCAGCTCACCTCGCGCCTCGCGGGCGCGGCCGCGCACCGCATGTTCCCCAAGCACGCCCGCGGCAAGATCGCCAACATCTCCCAGTTCCTGCACCCACTGGACGTGCTCGGCGAGTGGAACCGGGCGTACGGCCGCGCCGGGTTCCTGCAGTACCAGTTCTCCATGCCCTACGGCGCCGAGCGGGAACTGGCCGATGTCGTCCGTACCATCGCGCATTCCGGGCACCTGTCGTTTCTCAACGTGTTCAAGCGCATGGGCGAGGCGGGCAGGGCACCGCTGTCGTGGCCCCGGCCCGGCTACATGCTCAGCCTCGACTTCCCGATGAAGGACGGTCTGGACCGCCTCTGCCAGGAACTCGACGAACGGGTGCTGGCGGTGCGGGGCAGGCTGTACTTCGCGAAGGACTCGCGGACCGCGCCGGAGATGATCCGGCACATGTACCCGAGGCTGGGCGAGTGGCGCCGCACGCGCGACGCGGCCGACCCGGAGGGCGTCTTCGTGTCGGATCTGTCGCGCCGCCTCGGCATCACCGCTGCCTGACACGCCCTGACACGCCCTGACACGCCCTGACGCGTCACCGCAGCGTGGCCAGCTCCCCTGTCACCACGGGCCACGCGGCGCTGCGCGGGTCGATCACCTCGAAGTGCGCCGCGCCCGGCACCACCACGAGCTTCGCCGCCGGATGCGCCTGTGCGTACGACTCGCTGACCGACACCGGCAGCCGGTCCTCGGTACCGTGCACGAGCACGACGGGGCACTCCGGCGAGGGCATCCGCGTCGGGTCGAGGTCCGCGCGCCCGTCGGGCGGGCCTCCGAGGAACTCGGCCACCGCGCCCTCGCCGAGCCCGAGCCGGTGGGCCAGCATCAGGTCCGCGACCGGCGCGAGCGCCACGGTGCCGAGCAGGCCCGTCGGCGGGCAGGCCACCGACGCCCAGAGCGCCAGGTGCCCGCCGGCGGAGTGTCCGGCCAGCACCACCTCGTGCGCGCCCACCTGCTCGGGCAGGGCGCTCAGCGCGGCGCGCACGTCGGCGACCATCTCGTCCGGCTTGCCCGGCAGGCGCCGGTACTCGATCGACACCACCGGCCAGCCGTCCTCGCGCAGCGCCACCGCGAGCGGGCGGGTGTGCACCCGGTCGTACTCCGCTCGCCAGTACCCTCCGTGGATGAACACCACCAGCGGGCGCCCGGTGTCCGTCGCGGGCAGCCACGCGTCGGCGACGTGCTCGGGCTCGCCGCCGTAGCGCAGCGTGCGATCGGGCTCCGGTGCGGGACGGGTGAGCACGGAACGGTCCATCAACAACTCCTCGGGTGTGGCGTCGGCTGTGCGGTCCTGGCACCTCGCGGCCGGTGAGCTCGATCGCGCCGTTCAAGTAAATTACGAGCGCCCCGAGCCGGACAGATTACTCCACAAAGGACAGTCGGGTTCGGGTCGGCTCAGGACGCCGTCGTGGCGCGACGGTCCGGTCCCCCACCGCGCCGACCAGCTCCGGCGCGTGCTCGCCGACGATCTGGCGAACCCGGTACACCGCGGGCGTCCGCAGGTCGTCGTAGGCGCCTGCCCAGAGCCGCCGGGCCTCCCACGCGGGCCAGTCGGCGGGCAACAGCTCCGACGGCAGGTCCGGGACATCGTTGACCAGATCGATCCAGCGCACCATCAGCCGCGTCCGCACCGCGAGCGCCTCCGCGGGCGCCACGAGCCCGGCCGCGACCCGGCCGCGGATCGCGGCCGCGTGCTCGACGAAGCGCTCACACTCGTCGCGCACGGCGTCGAGGTCCCACGCGTCGAGCACCCTGCCGAAGTCGGTGCCGCTGCCGGACTCGGCGCCCACCAGTACCGTCGCCGCGGCGATCCCGAGCTCCGCGATCAGCGCGCGCACCTGCTCGTCCACCGCGCCGGGACACACCCACACGCCGTCGTACAACGGGGCGAAGCCCAGCCACCGCAGCCGTCTGCGCAGCCGGTGCCGCTGGTCGCGCTGCTGCTCCGGCACCGAGAACGCCACGCAGGTCCAGCGACCGTCCCACTCCTGCGCGACGGCGCCGAAGTCGACGAGCCTGCGCCACACGCCGCCCAGCGCCGCCCTGCCCTCGCCGGTGAGGCCGTACCGGGTGGACCGGCCCACCTTGCCTGCGGTCAGCAGCCCGCTCTGCGCGGAACGGCGGAGCGCTGCCCGCGCGGCGACGACGGAGACGCCGTGATCGCCGAGCATGTCGGCGACGGCACCGGCGGGCGCGGGCGTGCCGTCGGCCATCCAGTAGTCACCGAACAGCGTGCGCAGCAGGCTCTGGGACGGCGTCGACGAGTGCTCGGGCATGGCGACCACGATAGGTGAACAACCCCTGGCGACGTGCTCAGGCGACCACGAGAACAGATACCTGTCAATGTGTCGCTCGTTGCGCAGACCGAGCACATCGAGCTGGCGGGCCCCGTCGAGACCACGCGAATGCCCGAGGTGGGCGCGCAGAGCGTGCCGCTCACGGTCACCCGGGCGAGGCCCTGAGCGGCGCGAGCGGCCGTGTCTCGGTGACCAGACACTTTCCGGCCCGGCCAGGCACCCCGACGGCCGCGCCCGCGGGTACAAAGCGGGCATGGTTTCCGAGACGACGACGCGAGGTGTGGTGCTCGACGGCCGGTCACTGACCGGTGACCAGGTGATCCAGGTGGCCAGGGCGCACGTCCCGGTGGTGATCGGCGAGCAGGGCCGCCGCGCGGCCGAGGCCGCGTGGTCCACCGCCGAGCAGCTGGTCACCCGCAGGTCCGTCTACGGCCGCACTACCGGGGTCGGCGCCAACCGCGTGGAGGCCGTCGGCGCCGACGCCAGGCAGGGCCACGGCGTCCGCCTGCTGCGCAGCCACGCGGGCGGCGTCGGCGACCTGCTGGCCGAGGACGAGGTGCGGGCCATGCTCGTGGTGCGCCTCAACCAGATCCTCGCGGGCGGGGCAGGCCTGCGGCCCGGGGTCGCCGACGCGCTCGCGGACGCGCTCAACGCGGGCAGCTACCCGGCCGTGCACGAGTTCGGCGCCATCGGCACCGGCGATCTCACCGCGCTGTCCGAGACCGGGCTCGCGCTGCTCGGCGAGCTGCCCTGGCTCGGCACCTCACCCGGCCCGGAGCCGATCGGACTCGACTCCGGCGACGCACTGGCGCTGATCAGCAGCAACGCGCTGACCATCGGCATCGCCGCGCTCGCCTGGCACGAGGCCAGGCGGCTGCTGGAGGTCGCGCACACGGTGACGGCGCTGTCGTTCCTCGCGGTCGACGGCTCGCCAGAGGCCTACGCCGAGCGGGTGCACGCCAGCAGGCCGCACTCGGGTCAGGTCGAGGCCGCCGCGCGGATGCGGGCGCTGCTCGACCCCTCCGAGCGGCCCTCCGCGCGCCTGCAGGACCCGTTCGGATTCCGGTGTTTCCCGCAGATCCACGGACCGGCACTCGACGCCGCAGCGCAACTGTCCACAGTGGTCGGTGTCGAGATCAACGCGGCCGCGGAGAACCCGCTGATCTCCGCCGACGACGACACCGCCTACCACCACGGCGGGTTCCACTGCGCGTACCTGCGGCACACCCTCGACGGCCTGCGCCTGGCGCTACTCGACACCGCACACCTGTCGACGGCCCGGCTCGCGGCGCTGCTCGACCCGAGGTTCACCGGGCTGCGGCCGTTCCTCGCGCTCGGCGAGAGCGGCAGCTCCGGCGTGATGATCCTGGAGTACAGCGCCAACTCCGCACTCGCCGAGGTCCGCGCGCTGGCGGCACCGGCCGGGCTCGGCAACGCCGTGGTGTCGCGCGGGCTCGAGGAGCACTCCAGCTTCGCGTTCCAGTCGGCGCGCCAGTCGCTGCGCTCGCTGACCGCACTGCGGCTCGTGCTCGCGTGCGAGCTGGTGACGGCGGTGCGCGCACTGCGCCAGCGGGGCCTGCCACCGCGAGCGGGCACACCGTTGCGCGCCGCCTTCGACCTCGCCGCGGCCAAGCTCAGCGCCGAGATGAGCGACCGCAGGCTCAGCGCGGACGTCGAGATCGCCGCGGCACTGCTGGCGGATCTCGCCGCGCTCTAGAAAAGCGAACCGGTGCCGCATCCAGAAACGCCCCTACAGTCGTGTGCATGTCCGGCGCACTGCTCGTGGCCGTCGACGAGGACGCGGAGGTGCTGCGTTCCGTCGAGCGAGAGCTGCGCGAGCGCTACGGGCAGCACTACCGCGTGGTCTGCGTGTCCGCGTCCGAGCAGGCGCTGACCCGGCTCGAGGAACTGGCGGACCAGGGCGAGGACGTCGCGCTGGTGCTGGCGGGACAGTGGCTGTCCGGGATGACGGGCAGCGAGCTGCTCGACCGGGTCCGCAGGCTGCATCCGCACGCGCGGCGCGGGCTGCTCATCGCGTGGGGCGACTGGGGAAACCGGGCCACGGGCGAGGCGATCTTCGACGCCATCGCGCGCGGGCGCATCGACCACTACCTGCTGCGGCCGTCGGACTCCCCCGACGAACTGTTCCACCAGGCGGTCTCGAGCCTGCTCCTCGACTGGACCGAGGCCCGGCGCACGGCGCCCTACACCATCTACGTCATCGGTGAGTCCTGGTCCGGCCGGGCCTACGAGCTGCGGCAGGTGCTCGGGCGCTGCGCCATCCCGCACTCGTTCCACCTCGCCGACTCCACCGAGGGCAGGGCGCGCCTCGCCGACGTCGACGACGGCGTGGAGCTGCCGGTGGTGATGTTTCCCAACGGCACGATCCTGGCCAACCCCAGCGACGCCGACATCGCGCTGGCGTCCGGTTCGCCGGTGGATCCCGAGCGCATGGAGTTCGACCTCGTGATCGTCGGCGCGGGGCCGGCCGGGCTGTCGGCGGCCATGTACGGCGCGTCGGAGGGGTTCAGCACCCTCGTGATCGACGAGGGCGGGCTCGGTGGTCAGGCCACCTCCAGCTCGCTGATCCGCAACTACCTCGGTTTCCCCCGTGGCGTCAGCGGCCGCCGCCTCGCACAGCAGGCGTACGACCAGGCGTGGGTGTTCGGCGCGAAGTTCGCGTTCATGCAGGGCGCGGTCGATCTGGCCCGGCGGGACGGCGAGCTGGTCGTGACACTGTCGCACGGCGCGCGGGTGCGCTCCCGCGCGGTGCTGCTGGCGACGGGCGCGAGCTATCACGAGCTCGGCGTGCCCGCGCTGGAGGCGCTCAGCGGCGCCGGAGTCTTCTACGGCGGCCCGACCTCCGAGGCGCCCGCGATGTCCGGCCGCGACGTCTACGTGCTCGGCGGAGGGAACTCGGCCGGGCAGGCGGCGCTGTACCTCGCGCGCTACGCCCCGCGCGTGACCCTGGTGGTGCGCGGCGAGTCACTGCTCTCGGGCATGTCGCTCTATCTGGCGCGCGAGGCCGAGGCGACGCCGGGGCTGCGGGTCCGGACCGGCACCGAGATCGTCGGCGGCGGAGGCGAGGGCAGGCTGGAGCACCTCGTGCTGCGCGACCGCGCGACCGGCGACGAGCAGACCGTGGCCGCGGACGCGCTGTTCATCATGATCGGGGCACGGCCGCACACGGCGTGGCTGCCGCCGGAGGTCGCCACCGACGAGCACGGCTTCGTCCTCACGGGAACCGACGTCGGCGACATCTGGCCACTCGAGCGCGACCCGCATCTGCTCGAGACGAGCCTGCCCGGTGTCTTCGCGGCGGGCGACGCCCGGCACGGCTCGGTGAAGCGCGTGGCCTCCGCCGTCGGCGAGGGCTCGGTGGCGATCCAGTTACTGCACCGCATGTTCGCGGCCCACGAACTGCACCCCCGAGGCCGAGCCCGAGAACCCGCCCCCACCCCCTGACCACCCCGCGCCCCCGCATTCGCCGATGCGGTGAAGGGCACCTTTACTGCGTTCAACGCAGTAAAGGTGCCCTTCACCGCAGTCTGGGGCAGTCAGTGGGGGCAGTCAGCGGGACGGTGGACGGGGCATGGTGGGCGGCTTCGGGCAGGCTTTCTGGACTACGATCTCGGCGTCGGGGAACTCCTGGCCCAACGGCTCCTCGAGCTGCGTCGCCGTGGTGCCCTCGCGCGCCATCGCCAGCACGGTGGCGCCCATGTCCTCCGGACTGACGATGTTCAGCATCTCGGGCTGATCGGCGTAGACCTCCCGGAAATCCTCGAAGGTCTCGGCCTGGGTGCGCTCCCGCACGCTCTCGAACCGGTCGTCGTCGCTCAGCTGCCGCGCGACCTCCCGCATCGTGCCATCGGCGTCGTCGTCCTCGAAGTACAGACTGACCTGCCGCACGCAGGAGTCGTACTGCTCCGGCGTCAGCACCTGGATCCCCGCCTCGTACGGCGATTTCCGCGCCTGCCCCGGATCGTCCCCTTCGTCCGGACCACCGGCCCACACCAGCGCGCCCACTCCGAATCCCGCGCCCAGTGCCACGACGGTCAGCGCGACCATGAGCCACCACACGACACGCGGCGTGCGGGGCCGACCGGGGTACTGCGTGCTCGACTCGATGCTCACGCGCTCAGCGTGGCAGGTTCCCGCGGGCGAGGACGTGCGATGGCACCCACCGGACACCACCCGGAGCAGGGCGCATGATGACCGGGTGAGCGAGACACGGGCGCCCGCGGAGCGCGGGGCGAGCTGGCTGGAGCTGTTCTTCGACCTCGTGGTGGTGGCCGCGATCGTGCAGCTCGCCCATCTCCTGCACGGACACGCGGTGCACGGCGAGGACGTGCTCCGGTTCGCGTTGCTGTACTTCGCGATCTGGCAGACGTGGGCGGCGTTCACGCTGTACTCCAACGTGGCCGCGGAGAGCACGCGCAGACGGACGATGTTCGTCGGGATGGGCGGGATCGCCGTGATGGCCGCGGCCGTGCCTGGCGCGTTCTCCGAGCACGCCGAGGTGTTCGCGGTCGCCTACGTGGTCACCAGGATCGTGTCCTCCAACGTGTGGCAGCACCGGGGACAGCTGCTCGCCGCGTGGCCGCTGGCCCACTTCGGTGGCGGGCTCGTGCCGTGGATCGTGTCACTGTGGACGGACGGTCCGACCAAGTACGTGCTGTGGGCCATCGGGCTCGGCATCGACCTGGTGGCCACCGTCCTGCTCGGACCGGAACGCTTCGAGCGCGGGCTCAGCCATCGCGCGCGCAGGCAGGAGCGGCGCGAGCGCAGGCACGGCCGCCGGGCGATGCCGCGGCTGAAGGTCGCCGAGGTCGAACAGCCGCACCTGGTGGAGCGGATGGGGCTGTTCGTGATCATCGTGCTCGGCGAGGGTGTGCTGCAGATGGTGCGGACCGCCGAGGAGGCGGACTGGGACCTCGAGCTCGCCGTCGCCGGGTTCGCCGGGTTTCTGTTGCTGATCGCCCTGTGGTGGCAGACGTTCCAGTACGGCTTCGGCCGCGCCTCCGACACGCGCAGGATTAATCTCACGATGGTGGTGCACTTCGTGATGACGGCGACGATCACGATGATCGCGGCCGGTCTGGGCGGCACCGTCGGAGCGCCGGGGCGGCCGCTCGATCCCGGCCTGCTGTGGGTGCTGTGCGGGGCCGTCGCGGTGTACGCGGGAGCGTCGACCCTGCTGTCGGTGCGGCCGCGGTACTGGGCGGCAGGCGCGCTGGTGGTGGCGGCGGCGCTGGTGCTCGGCGCGCTGGGCGGCGAGCTGCGCGCGTGGGCCGTCGCGGTGGCCGTCACGGTCGTGATGCTCGCCCAGGTCGGCCTGCTGGCGATGACGCGCCTCCG
Organism: Prauserella cavernicola; assembly: GCF_016595675.1. GTDB lineage: Bacteria > Actinomycetota > Actinomycetes > Mycobacteriales > Pseudonocardiaceae > Prauserella_A > Prauserella_A cavernicola. The sequence goes on from NZ_JAENJH010000001.1 coordinate 994,952, forward strand.
TACAGATTGATGCATTTGAGGCATGGATCAGCGCCCACTTTCGTTTGATAGCCCAGGTCAGCGCTCCCTAGTGTCTGCTGTGTTCTGACCCGCTTCGGACGAAGGAGTCCGCACAGTGAACAGGCGAAGCATCCATGTCGACGGGTTCTCGCACGAGAACCCGGTCCCGGCGGCGAGCCGGATCGGCGATCTCGTCGCCACCGGCGCCGTGCACGGTGGCGGCAGGGGAAGCGATCCGGGCGAGTTCCCGGCGGACTTCGGCGACCAGGCCGCCGCGATGTTCGACCGCGTCGCGGCGATTCTCGCCGCGGCGGGCGGCAGCCTCGACGACGCGCTCAAGTTCTCCCTGCGACTCTCCGCGGCGGAGCACCGCGCCGAGCTGAACCGGCAGTGGTGCACCCTGTTCCCCGACGCGGAGTCCCGGCCTGCCCGCCAGGTCAGCATCGGCACGACCCAGCCGCACATCCTCGTCCAGTGCGAGGTGCTCGCGGTCATCGCCGGGAACGGAGGCGACGATGCCTGAGTACGCCCTGTACGACTCGCAACCCCGCGAGCCCCGGCTGCCGTCGCCGCCGGGCGCGTGTGACAGCCAAACCCACATTTTCTCCGACGCCGCACGCTTTCCGACCAAACCGGACGCCGCCTACGTCGTGCTCGAGGCTACCGTCGAGGAAATGCTGCGCATGCACAAGACGCTCGGCATCGAGCGCGGCGTCATCGTGCAGTCCACCGCCTACGGCACCGACCACGGCGCGCTGATCGAGGCACTGCGGATCGCGGGGCCGTCCTACCAGGGCTGCGGCGTCGTCGACGACTCGGTCGACGACGCGCAGCTGGAACGCATGCACGAGGCCGGTGTCCGCGGCGCGCGGTTCAACTTCCATCCGAAGCTCAAGAACGCGCTGCCCACGCCGGAGCAGGTGAAGCGCACCGCCGAACGCGTGGTGCCGCTGGGCTGGCACCTCAAGCTGCACATGAACGGCCTGGACCCGCGCGAGGTCACGCCGCTGCTCGCCGACGTCGACACCGACGTGGTGATCGACCACATGGGACCGTTGCAGTACGGCCACGGCCTCGACGACCCGCATTTCCGGCACGTGCTGGAGCTGCTAGAGCGCGGCAACTGGTGGGTGATGCTGTCCAACGGCGACCGCCGCTCGGTCGCCGGGTACCCGTGGGACGACGCCACGGCCTACGCCCGCGCCTACGTGGAGCACGCGCCCGACCGCGTGCTGTGGGCCACCGACTGGCCGCATCCGCTGCACCAGGGGCCCGTGCCCAACGACGGTGACCTGCTCGACCTGCTCGCCCGCTACGCCCCGGACGCCGAGGCACGACACCGGATCCTGGTCACCAACCCGCAGCGGCTCTTCGGTTTCCCCGGCGGTGGGCACGATGAGTGAACGCGACGTGACCGCCACACCGGCGCAGAGCCCCGACCGGCTCTCCCCCGCCCACCGCAAGGCACTCGGCGCCGCCGTGCTCGGCTGGACCGTCGACATGTACGACCTGCTGGTGATCCTGCACGTCGCGTCCTACGTGTCGGCGGCGTTCTTCCCCGCCGAGGCGGGTTCGCTCGTGGGCCTGACCGCGACCTACGCCGCGTTCGCGGTGAGCCTCGTCGTGCGCCCGCTGGGCGCGCTGGTGTTCGGCTCGTTCGCCGACCGCGCCGGGCGCAGGCCCGCGATGGTGCTGGCCGTGATCGGCGCCGGCGCCGCGACGGCGCTCATGGGCGTCCTGCCAGGGGTCGCGACCCTCGGGTTCGTCGCGCCGGTGCTGCTGATCGTGCTGCGCATCGTGCAGGGACTGTTCGTCGGCGGCATCACGGCCTCGACCCACACCCTCGCCACCGAGTCGCTGCCCGAGCGCTGGCGCGGGATGGCAGCGGGACTGATCAAGGGCGGTGGCGCGAGCCTGGCCGTGGTCCTGATCAACCTGCTGGTGATCGCGCTGGTCGCACTGCTGGGCCAGGACGCGTTCGCGAGCTGGGGCTGGCGCGTTCTCTTCGTGGTGGCACTGGCCGGATCGCTGCTGAACTACCTCGTGCTGCGCAGGGTCGAGGAGTCGCCCGCGTGGGTCGCGCGCAACGCCGCCCGCGACACCTCCGCCGCGAAGATCCGGCCCGGCCGGGCACTGTTCTCCCGCCAGTGGCGCACCGTCACACTGGCCGCCGTCGCCATCGTGTTCACCGCCTCCGCGCCCTACTACCTCACCACGGGCATCCTGCCGACGGTCTACAAGCAGGTGCTGAACATGTCGCAGGACTCGGCGAGCCTGTTCCTGATCGTCAACGTGGTGCTGTCGGCGGCGGTCGCCGTGGTGTGCGGGCATCTCAGCCAGCGGGTGGGCCGCAGGAAGGTCTTCCTCGTCTCCGGCACGGCCTGTCTGGTGCTGATTCCCGGGCTGTACCTGGTGATGTCGACCGGGCCGGGCGAGTGGCTGTTGCTGGTGTGCGGCGCCCTGATGGTGATGGCCTCCGGCGCGATCAGCGCGCCGCTGATCATCTTCGTCAACGAGCTGTTCCCCACCGAGATCCGCTCCACCGCCACGGCGTTCTCCTGGAACGTCGGTTACGGGCTCAGCGGCATGCTGCCCACCCTGGTGACGGGCATCAGCGCGGGCGTCTCGTCGATCATCCCGACACTGATCGCGGTCAGCGCGGTGCTCTCGGTGGTGTTCTTGATCCTGACCGTGCGAGCCAAGGAGACGCGCGGTGCGCTCAACGAGAGCTGACGGGCGGCGCGAGCCAGCCCTGCTCACGAGCGGCGCGCTGGAGCGTCTCGGCGAACAACACCACCGACGGCCGCGCGTCCAGGCGGTGGACGAGCCGCACGGGCAGGTGGGCGAACTCGTCCACCACCGGCACGAAGGCGATGCCCGAGGGATGGGTCAGCCCGGCCGAGGCGGGCAGCAGTGCCACGGCGTTCTTCTGCCGCTGCAGAGCCATGATCCGGTTGCCGGGCACGGTGTTGCGCACCGTGTTCGGTTCGAAACCCGCGGCGTCGAAGACGTCGTCGAGCAGTGCCTGGTAGCCGGGCGCGAGCGACACGGGCGTGGTGACGAAGCGTTCGTCGCGCAGCTCCACCAGTTTCGCCTCGGTCCGGCCCGCCAGCGGGTGGGTCTCCGGCATGGCGACCACCAGCGACTCGTGGCGCAGCAGCAACGACGTCACGTCCGGATGGTCCGGGTGGTAGCGGACGAGCCCGCAGTCCCAGTCGCGGCGCAGCACACCGGAGAGCACGTCGGACTCCCACAGTTCCACCGCCTCCACCGTGACGTCCGGCAGCGTCCGCTCCACCTGGCCGAGCAGCACCGGCAACGTCTCGTAGCCGACGGAGAGGGTGTAGGCGAGGCGGATCGTGCCGCTGGTTCCGTCGGCGGTGCGCACCGCCCGCCCGACGGCCGCGTCGAGCCGGCGCAGCACGTCGCCCACCTCCACGGCGAACTCCTGCCCCGCGGGAGTGAGGCGCACGTTGCGACTGTCCCGGACGAACAGCTGCACGCCCATCCGCCGTTCCAGCCGCTTGATCCGCTGGCTCAGCGCGGGCTGCTCGATGTGCAGACGTGCCGCGGCACGGGCGAAGTGCAGTTCGTCGGCGAGCACGACGAACGAGCGCAACACCGCGACGTCCACGTCCATCCCGCGATCGTAACCACCCCCACGACGACCCCGGAGAGGAACACTTGATGGCTGATGAGAAGAAGCGGCTGCGCGGCTCGATCGCCCCGCTGGTCACCCCGTTCGACAACGACGGCGGGCTCGACCTGCCGACGTTGCGCCGCCTGATCGAGCACCACGTCGAGGCGGGCAGCCACGGGGTCTCCGTCACGGGCACCACCGGTGAGCCGGGCGCGCTGACCCTCGACGAGCGGCTCAGGATGATCGACGCGGCGTCCGAGACGCTCGACGGCAGGCTGCCGTTCGTTCCCGGCACCGGCACCCACCAGCTGCCGGACACGATCGCGATCACCAAGCGCGCCGCCGAGGCCGGCGCCGACGCCGCGCTCGTGATCGTGCCCTATTACGCCAGGCCGACCCAGGAGGGTCTCTACGCCTGGTACCGCGACATCGCCGAGGCCGTGGACATCCCGATCCTGATCTACAACATCCCCTCGCGGACCGGGGTCGAGATCTCGCCGGAGACGGTGGGCAGGTTGTGGCGTGACGTGCCGAACATCGTCGGCATGAAGGAGGCGAGCCCGGACTTCGCCCACGCCAACTTCGTGCTGCGCGAGACCGGGCCGGAGTTCCTGCTGTTCTCCGGGCTCGAGGCGCTGTGCTTCCCGCTGCTGGCCATCGGTGGCGCCGGGTTCATCAGCGTCACGGCGAACCTGGTGCCGCGCGAGATCGCCCGGCTCTACGACGCGGTCGCGGAAGGACAGTGGGACGAGGCGCGCGAGCTGCACTTCCGGCTGCTCGACCTCAACGACGTGGTGCTCACCGAGACCAACCCGACGGCGGTCAAGTGGCTGATGTCCGAGGCCGGGCTGATCGGCCCCGGGCTGCGCGCGCCGCTCGTGCCGCTCTCGGAAGCGGGCAGGCGGAAAGTCGGCGCCGCCGCGCGCTCGTGGGGACTGCTGGAGGGCGCACTGTGACCGTCTCGACCGACTCGACCTGGGCACCCGTGCCCGCCGACGTCGACGCGAACCTGACCGGCGTCAGCACGGCGACGGTCGCGAGCCAGCTGCTCAAGCTCGGGCTGCGCGACCAGTTCCTCGCCGGAGTGCGCCCGCTGCGGCCCGGGCAGCGGCTGATCGGCGCGGCGTGGACGTTGCGGACGATCCCGGCGCGGGAGGACCTCGAGGGTCTGCTGCCCGGCACCAAGCCGGTCGCGGGACTGTCGCTGTTCGACGCGATCGAGTCGACGCCCGACGGCGCCGTGCTCATCGTGGACGGGCACGGTCAGTCGCGCACCGCCACGGGCGGCGACATCCTCGCCGAACGGCTGCGGGTGCGTGGCGCGCGCGGGCTCGTCACCGACGCGGGACTGCGCGACGTCGCGGGCCTGGCCGAGACGGGGCTGCCGTGCTACTCGGCCGGCGCCACGGCCAACGTCAGCAGGGCGTATCTGCGCGTGGTGGAGCAGGACGTGCCGATCGGCTGCGGCGGCGTCGCCGTCTACCCCGGCGACGTGCTCGTCGGCGACGACGACGGCGTGCTCGTGGTACCGAAGGAGTACGCCTCGCAGGTGGCCGCGGGCGCTGCGGAGCAGGAGGGCCTGGAACGCTTCATCGGCGAGAAGGTGCGCGCGGGAGCGTCGCTGCGGGGCCTGTACCCGGCCTCGGCCGAACTGCTGGCCGAGTACCGCGCGAGCACCGAGGAGCGGCGATGACCACCGTCCTGCCCGCATCGCTGACCCCCGAGCAGACCTACCGGCTGCTCACCGGCGTCGTCGTGCCGCGCCCGATCGCGTGGGTGAGCACGCTGTCGGACGAGGGCGTGCTGAACCTGGCTCCGTTCAGCTGCTTCACCTTCGTCTCCAACTCCCCGCCGATGCTGGGCATCAACGTCGGGCGCAAGGCGGGGCGCCGCAAGGACACCGGGCGCAACATCCACGACCGCGGCGAGTACGTGGTGCACATCCCCGACGAGTCGATGGTCGAGGCCGTGCACCTCAGCGCGGTCGAGCACCCGCCCGCCACCAGCGAGGTCGAGCTGCTCGGACTCGAGACCGTCGAGTCCGACCTGGTCTCCGTGCCCCGGCTGGCATCCGCGGCGATCGCGCTCGAATGCCGCCTGCACTCGGCCACCGAGTACGGGCGGACCGGCGCGGAGTTCCTCGTCGGCGAGGTGGTGGCCTTCCACGTGCGCGACGGCCTGCTGGAGAACGGGAAGATCGACACGGCGGCGCTCGCGCCGATCGCCCGCCTCGGTGGACCGAACTACGCCGGGCTCGGCGCGGTCACGACGATGTCCGCGATCGCGCAGACCCCGAAGTCGGTGCTCAGCGAGTCCGGCGCCACCGGTCAGTCAGCTCAATCAGCTCAGTCAGCCGGTTCCTGACCGGGAAAAGGCACGTCGACCGCGCTGCAGTAACGCTCCCAGAGCTCTGCTGCGCGGTCGGCGGGCCAGCCCGCCTCGATCAGCACGGCCACCAGCAGGATTCGGGCGACCCCGGCCGCGAGGTCGGGGTGCTGCCCGCGCAGGCGCATGGCCGCGGCCTGTGGCCCCGCGCGGATGTAGTCGTGCAGCACCAGGCTCATAGCGCGTTCGGACGGTGATCGACCGCTGGCCGCCTCGAGGAAGCGGTCGGCGGCGGAGTCGCCGTCGGCCACCGGATCGCCAGCCACCAGCACGCTGATCGCGGCCAGCGCGAGCTCGTGCCGGGCGACGGGCGCATGGGTGTCGGCGTGGTCGACGAGCCAGTCGACGCACTCGGTGGTTCCGGTCTTGCAGGCGTCGTCGAGCGTGGCGGCCAGCAACAGCGGCATCGGAGGCCGCACCCGCGGCGTCCGGCTGTCCAGCCATCTCTCGAGCGGATTCCTGGTCATCGCACTCCCCTCGCGATGCGCCCTGCGCAGGGCGTCCTGACGGCGGTGTTGCTGAGGGGGTTGCAGGGAGTCTAGTACCGCTCACTCGACGGAGTGACAGTGGGCCGTCAAGAGGACGTCAAAGCCCGCCCCTGGACCGTCAGGCCGGTGGCAACGACCCCGGCGGCACCGCCGTCGCGCGGTGGACTGTGCTCATGACGGTCCAGCGGAGGCGCGCCATGCCCGGCGAGATCGGATTCCCGTGCGGGGTCGCGATGGGCGCGCTCCTGTGTCTGATCTCGGTGGCCGCGGGAGGGACCGGCGCGCCGTGGGTGGTGCTCGGCGTGTTCGCCGTGGGCTGCGCGGCGGTCGGAGCCGCCACGACGCTGCCCGCCTCCGCCGCGACCGCGTGCTGGTGCTGGGCCCTCTACGCGGGCTTCGTCGTCGGCAGGACGGCACAGCTCGTCTTCGACACCCGCACGGCGGTGGCGGCCGTGGTGCTGCCGGTCGTCGTCCTGGCGGCGAGCAGGCTGCCGCTCACAACCCTCCTGGCGCGACGAGGCCGGTCTCATAGGCGATGACGACAAGCTGCGACCGGTGTGGTGAGCAGCCTGCCGACGCGTGTCCGGGCCGTGGCGGCGCTCCTGACCAGCGACTCGGCGATCTCGGCAGTGGACCGGCCTGGAGCGAGGGCTGCGGCCCGCACGACGGCGAGTGCGAGCAGCGCGTCGTCGTGGGCGACGATCCGCATCGGCCGCCCGCGGGTCGTCGGAGCGGTGTCCTCGAACAGGAATCCGGCGGCTCCAGCCCGGCGCGGCGGCGAGGGTGTCCGACGTAAAGCGACCCCGATGTGCCCCGAGAGGATCAGCTCCCGGCCGCGTCGGAGAGCGCGCGCACCGCCGACATCTGCACGGTGTCACCGTCCAGCACGCCCCGCACCGCGGCGTCGGCCGCGTCGGCGGGGATCCCCGCGTCGGCGCAGTTCTGCCGGAACTTCCCGGCCACGCGCCCGGCGCCCCAGGGCCGCGTGCCGTTGCCATCGACGTCCTCGACCCGCACCACGCGCGTCGTGCCGTCGTCCCATTCGGCCTCGAGCTCGGCCGGGAACACCGTGGGATAGCCCGAATCGGTCCAGGGTTCCCACTCCATACGCGAGGCGAAGCGCACCACCTCGGCGTCGGGCTCGCCGGTGAAGTCGTCGAGCCCCACCCGGCCGCGCACCGCGCGCAGCGCCACGACATACGGCAGGCTCCACCGGGCCTCGTCGGCGCGCACCGGGCTCTGCTTGCGATCCCACGGCAGCGCGATGACGTGCTCCTGGCCCTCGGGCACCCGGCACAGCACCCGCCGCAGCCTGCGGTGCTCGCCTTCGGCCAGCCCCAGCCTGCCGATCGCCTCGACGAACGGATGCAGGAAGTGACAGCACGGCAGGCCCTTGAACGCCGCGTCAGCGAGATACCAGTGGGAGCCGAGGCCGGCCACCGACTCCCGGAACCGCTCGGCGGCGGAGGCATCCCTGGCGTAGAGGCCGAAGAATCCGCGCTCGCCCTCGAACACCGTCGACGCGCCGGTGATGCCGCCCCGCACGAGCTGCACGGCCGACACCGCGGCCTGCGCCGCGATGCCCGCCTGGGCCGCCTTGCTGCTGGTGCCGCCGGCCAGGAACGTGAAGTTGCCCGCGGAGAAGCTGGCCGCGACACCGGCCACGTCGATCAGCCGGGCCGGATCGAGCCCGCTCACGAGCGCGGCGGCGAGTGCTCCCGCGATCGGGCCCGCCACCGACGTGCCCTGGAAACCGACCCGCTGGAACCCGCTCGGACTGGCCAGGCCGAGCCGCACCAGCACCTCCCAGCCCAGCGCGAAGGCCCTGACGACGTCGCGGCCGTCGGCTCCGGTGTCCTCGGCCATGGCCAGTACCGCGGGCGCCAGCACGCTGCTGCCGTGCATGACCGAGCCTGTGTGGGTGTCGTCGTACTCCAGCGAGTGGATGAGCGTGCCGTTGATCAGCGCGGCCTCGGCCGGTCCGGCACCGGTGGCGGCACCGAGCACCGTGGCCTTCCCCGGCGTGGCGGGCCGCAGCCCCCGCGCCGGTCCCCGCCGCGACGCGGCCAGGCCCACGCCGATCGCGTCGAGCAGGTGCAGCCGCGCGGCGGTCTCGATCTCGGCGGGCAGCGTGCTCGGCAGCGACGCGATCCGCTCCACGAGCGATTCGGCGACGGTGCGCTCCTCCGGCGGCATCAGGCTCCTTCCCCGAGCAGGGTGGCGAGCACGTCGCCCAGCGGGGCGTCCAGCTCGAGTGTCCGGCCGGGATCGGTCAGTGCCCGCGCCCCGGCGGCGAAGCCGGGTCGCAGGTCCGCGGTGAGCGTCCCGAACTTGGTGAGCAGGTCCTCGCGCGAAAACGGCCGGTCCGGACCGCCCGCCGCGGAGAGCACGGTCTGTTCGTGCGCGGTGCCGTCGGCGAGCACGACCCGCACCGTCGAGGGGCGATCGTGCGGCGCCGCGGGCACGTCGGTCCACTCCTCGACGCGCACCAGCCGCCGCAGGCGCGCGGTGCCCGGCTCCCGCAACGAGGGCGCGCCGAACACCGCGACTCCGGTGTCGCGTGTGGACAGTACGGTCGCCACGGCGTGGGGCAGCGAGAACCGGCCCGCGAGCGTGGTCGCGGGTTCGGCGTTGCGCAGGGCCGCGGCCAGCGGGTGGGTGCGCACCTCGATCGCGGCGATCGCCGACGCATCGGCGGGCAGCCTGCTCACGAGCTCACCCGCCGCCTCGACGGTCGAGTGCAGGTACTGGCAGCAGGCGTAGGGCTTCTGGTACCCGTCCTCGACGCCGTAGCGCTCGCCGAGCCCGTCGGTGAGCTGCGACTCGGCCGCCGTGGCTCCACCGGCGTCGGCGAACACCTCGCGCAGGACCTCAGGTGCGGCGGTGAGCCCCGCCGCGGCCGAGTCCGCCGCGGCGAAACCCAGCTGTGCGCCCGCGCCCGCCCACGCGTTGCGGACGGTCGCGCCGTCGACGGCGTGGGAGAACGGGCCCGACGGCGACATCGACGCGGCACCCAGCACGGTCCGCGCGAACCGCTCGGCGGGCAGGCGGCGGGCCGCGGCGAGCGCGGCCGCCGCGCCGATCGGCGACAGCGTGGCGTGCGGGTGGCGTACCAACGGCAGCGGCGGCCGGTACGCCCGCGCGACCCGCGTCACCACCTCGTAGCCCGTCACCAGCGCGACGAGCAGGTCACCGAACGTCCCGCCCTCGGCCTCCACCTCCGCGAGCGCCGAGGGCAGCGTGTAGAGGGAACCGTGGCACGTCGCGGGCCGGTAGCCGCCGTCGAGCTCGGTCCAGTTGGCCGCGATCGCGTTGGCGAAGGCGGCCCGCCTGCGCTCGGCCCGCCCGCCCGGCCTGCCGACCACGGTCGACTCCGCACCGGGCGCGGCCACGGCCTGCTCGGAGATCGCCCCGACCTCGGCCTCGGCGTGCGCGGTGAGCATCGCGGCGAGGTCGTCGCACACGATGGTCACGGCGGTGCGCAGGACGTGCTCGGGCAGCGCGGCCGCGCCACGCTGGGCGGTGTCCGACGCCCACGACAGGAGCTCGGCCGTGCGCACGGCGGTGTCAGCCACGAGCGCCTCCCGCTGGATCGGGCACCTCGGACACCTCGGCGGCCTCGGCACGCGTGGCGGCGACGTGCCTGCGGTGCGCCAGTGCGGCACAGGTGGCGGCCACCAGCGACAGTCCGACGATGTAGGCGGCCATCGCGGTGTTGCTGCCGGTCACGCTGTAGAGCCAGGTGGCGATGAACGGCGTCGTGCCGCCGACGATCGTGGTGGGCAGCGCGTAGCTCAGCGACGCGCCGGTGTAGCGGGTCTTCGCGGGGAACAGCTCGCAGTAGATGGCGGGCTGCGGCGCGTAGGCCGCGGACTGCACCAGTGCGAGGCCGATGATCATGCCGAGCAGGATCACCAGCGAGTTGCCCGTCTCGATCATCGCGAAGTAGGGGAACGCGAACGCCGCCGCCAGAAGGGCACCGATCATCACCTGGCGCCGCAGCCCGATGCGGTCGGCGAGCCAGCCGAACAGCGGGATGGAGACCAGGTAGCACAGCGAGACGATCGTCAGGTGGTTGAGCGTCTCGCCCTTCGGCACGTCGAGGTTGTCGGTGACGTAGGCGAGCGTGTAGGTGGCCACCGTGTAGTACAGGGCGTTGTTGGCCGCGGCCAGGCCCGCGCCGAGCAGCACCGAGCGCCAGTCCTCACGCAGCACGTCGAGCACCGGCATCGCGGCGACGGCGCCTTTTTCCTTCGTCTCCTCGAAGTCGTCCGACTCGGCCAGACCCCGGCGGATGGCCAGGCCCACGACGACGATCACCGCGCTGGCGAGGAACGGGATGCGCCAGCCCCAGTCGCCGAAGGCGTCGCCGCTGATCGCCGACGAGCCCGCGATCACGAGGCTGGCCAGCAGGAGACCGGCCGGCGAGCCGAGCTGGGTCGAGGACCCGAACAGGCCCTTGCGCTTGGCGGGCGCGTTCTCTACAGACAACAGTGCGGCGCCGCCCCACTCACCGCCGAGCGCGATGCCCTGCGCGACCCGGCACACCGTCAGCAGCACGGGCGCCCAGACGCCGATCGAGTCGTAGGACGGGATCAGACCGATGACCACGGTCGCACCGCCCATGATCAGCAGCGTGGCTATGAGCACGTTCCGTCGCCCGAGCCGGTCACCGAAGTGTCCGAACAGGACACTGCCGATCGGGCGGGCGAGGAATCCGACCGCGAACGTCGCGAACGCGGCCAGTGTCCCGAGCACACCCTCCTGCGTCGGGAAGAAGACGTCACCGAAGACCAGTGCCGCGGTGGTGCCGTAGATGAAGAAGTCGTACCACTCGAGCGTGGTGCCCGCGAAGCTGCCGAGCGCGGCTCGCCTGGACTGGGCCGACGAGGGACCGGACGAGGTGGATGTGGACACGGGGGATCTCCTGGAAGAGGTCGGGCGGGGTGGAGTCAGGCGGGATGCGCGGCGGCGTGCCCGCCGGCGAGCATCCCCAGTCCGAGTGCGCTGAGCAGACCGTTGCCGGAGGAGTAGCCGGAGCCTCCCGACCGGCCACTGACCCCGGCCGCGACGCCACCGGTCGCGTAGACGCCGGACAGCGGGCCGGCGGGGCCGAGCACGCGGGCGTGCTCGTCGACCTGGACCCCGCCCTGAGTGTGGAACAGCGCGGGCACCGCCTTGACCACCGCGTACGGGGCCGTCAGCGGGCCGCGGCCCCAGTCCGTGCGGCCGAACGGGTCGGTGGCGGTTCCGGAGGCGGCGGCCTCGACGGTGTCGAGCGTGCGCGCGAGTTCGGCGGCGTCCACGCCGAGGATCCCGGCCAGCGCGGCGGCGTCGGCCGCCTCCTTGACCCCGCCCGCGGCGAGCAGGTCGGCGAACTCCTCCTCGTGCGCGGCCACGGAGTCGCGGATGCCGGCGTCGAACACGACGTGCACGGGTCCTTCCGCCCTGGCGACCTCGGCGGCGAAGCCCGAGTAGCCCGCGGACTCGTCGCCGATGCGCCGCCCGTTGCCGTCGACGAGAAAGCCGCCGTGCTCGACGGTGGTCCACGACGTGATCGAACCGTGCGGGCTGGCGACCGCCGCGTAGCCCTGGAACGCGGCCTCGTTGCCCATCGACGCACCGAGGTCGAGTAGCCATCGCACGGCCTCGCCGGTGCTGCCGTGCGCGCCGAGGTACTCCAGCCCGGAGGCCTGCGGGGCGAAGCGCGCGATCAGCTCGGGGTCGGCGCCGAAGCCGTTCGCGGCCAGCACCACCGCGCGGCAGCGCAGGGTGTAGGTCCCCGAGCGACCTCCGGACACCACCACTCCCCTGACCGCGCCGTCCTCGACGACGAGCCGGTCGACCGGCGAGTGGGTCAGCACCTCCACGTCGGCGGCCTTGGCCGCGCGCAGCAGGTCCGCGATCAGGGCGTGCCCCTTGCGCGAGGGCGGCGCGTGCAGGCGCGGCACGCTGTGGCCCACGTGCTTGTAGTCGGTGATCAGCCGCAGATCCACGGCGTGGGAGTCGACCAGCCACTCCACGAGCGGGGCGCTGGCCTCGGCCAGGATCCGCACCAGGTCCTCGGCGTCGTGCGGGCCGGACTGGCGCAGCAGGTCGGTGGTGAGCCGCTCGGGCGAGTCGTCGATGCCGGCGTCGCTCTGCCAGCGGCTGCCCGCGCCGGGTACCGAACCGGTGGAGGCCGCGGTGTTGCCGCCGGGCCGTTCCTCCTTCTCCAGCACGACGGCGCTGGCGCCCCCGTCGGTCGCGGCGAGCGCCGCGGCCAGTCCGGCGCCGCCCGCCCCGACGACGACCACGTCCACGTCCACGTCCACGTCGGTGTCGGTGTCCTGTCCGCCCTGCTCGGCGAAGTGTTGCTGCGGCTCGTGCACGGCCGGTCCTTTCTGGTTCTCGACGCTCAGACGGTCCGCAACGCGGTACCGCGGGTCTCGGTGAGGGTCAGTGCGGTCGCGGCGCTGACGACGGCCGCGGCGATCAGGAACCACGCCGGCGCCAGCGAGTTCCCGGTGATGTCCAGCAGCCACAGGCAGATCAACGGCGCGGTGCCGCCGACGGCCATGCTGGCGAGGTTGAAGCCCAGCGCGATGCCGGTGTAGCGCACCCGCGAGGGGAACATCTCCGCGAACGTCGCGAAGACCACGCCCATCAGCGCCGACTCGGGCAGGCCGAGCACGACCTGCGCGCCGAGCGCGAGCGGGTAGGAGGACGCGCTCATCAGCGCGAAGCACGGCAGTGCGAGCAGTCCGAACGCGACAGCGGCGCCGAACAGCAGGGGCTTGCGGCCCCAGCGGTCGGCGAGGTGGCCGAACAGCGGCATCGCCAGGCACGACACGACCAGGGTCGTGGTGGTGGACCAGAACGCGGCGTCGGCGGTGAAGCCCGCGGTGCGCTGCAGATGCGTCGAGGCGTAGACGTAGACGACGTAGTAGCCGGCGAAGAGCAGGGTCGACAGGCCCAGAGTGCGCAGCAGCCCGGGCAGGTGCGCGCGCAGGAGCTCGGCGGCGGGCGCGCCCGCGATGCCGTCGCCCGAGGACAGTTCCTCGTCGCTCACCGAATCCTCGAGCCGGAACCGGATCCACAGGCCCACCAGGCCCAGCGGCAGACTCAGCAGGAACGGCACCCGCCAGCCCCAGTCGGCCAGCTGTTCCTCGGTGAGCACCGAGTTGAGCGTCGCGACGGTGACCGACGCGAGCAGCGCGCCGGTGAGCGCGCCGAGCTGCACGGTGGAACAGAGGAAGCCGCGGTGGCGCGGAGGGGACTTCTCGGCGACGTAGGCCGCGGCGCCGCCGACCTCACCACCGGAGGCGAGGCCCTGCACACACCGGGCGGCCACGAGCAGGAACGCCGCGCCGACACCGATGGCGGCGTAGGTGGGCAACAGTCCGATCGCGACGGTGGCCACACACATCGACAGGATCGTCGCCGCGAGGATGCGCGAGCGGCCGAGCTTGTCGCCGAGGTGGCCGAAGATGAGCCCGCCCAGCGGCCGCAGCACGAACGCCGCGGCGAACGTCGCGAAGGTGGCGAGCAGGGCCGTTGTCGGATCTGTGCCGCTGGCGAAGAAGACGACCGACAGGACCGTGGCCAGGTAGCCGTAGATCCCGAAGTCGTAGTACTCGACCACCGAGCCGACCAGGCCCGCGGACACGACCCGCGGGTCGATGGTCTCCGGCACCTCTGCCTGCCCTGCGCCGTCCGCGGGCACGGCGGGAGTGGGTCGCCCGTCGAGCTCCATCGTCAGCACCTCCTTGTCCTGCCGACACGGCCACGGTCGTCCGCGCCGTGGCCCCACGCTCCGCTATCCACTGACAACTGTCAACAGTTTGAGCGTGAAAGTCTTCGTACTGGTCAAATCAGCCCTGTCGGCGCTACCTTCTCTTACTGTTGACAGTTGAAGGGGTGCGTTGGCCGAGCGCACGCGCATGACAGGATTTCCGCAAACGGGTCGCGGCACCCGCGCGAAGGAGACCGGATGACCGAGCAGACTCGCCCGACCAAACTGGGCAGGCTGGCCACCTACGCGGACCGGACCCTGCCGGTGCTGCGCGAGATGATCCTCGACGGCAAGCTGCCCCCCGGCGAACGGCTCAACGAGGTGCACCTGTCCCAGGCGCTGGGTATCAGCAGGGGCCCGCTCCGCGAGGCCATCAACCGGCTCGCGGTCGAGGGCCTGGTCGAGGCCGTCACTCATCGCGGCGTCTACGTGCGCTCGTTCTCCGCGCGCGAGCTCTCCGACTTCTACGAGCTGCGCGTCGCGCTGGAGACCCACGCCGCGCGGCTCGCCGCCCGCTATGCGCCGCAGGAACGGATCGACGAACTCAGCCACATGCTCGACGAGACCGAGCAGGCGATGGGCAACGACGCGGCGGGCGCCTACCCGGCGAGCCCGGATTTCCACGCGCGCCTCTCGCGCCTCGCGGCCAATCCCCCGCTGCTGCAGTCGCTCACCGAGGTCGGCAGGAAGATCCAGCTCGCCAGGGCACGCTCGGCGCACCAGCCCCAGCGCGCCCGCGTCGCCCTCGACGAGCACAGGGCGATCACGGCCGCGCTGTCGGCGCGCGACGGCGAACACGCCGCCGCACTGCTGGAAGCGCACCTCACCAGCTCGCTCAACAACGCGCTCGCGGTGCTGCGCGCCGCCGAGCCGAAGTAACGCACCGCCCGCACCCCGGGCGGTGCGCTCACCGGCCCGCGGGCTCCGGCAGGGCCGCCAGCAGTGTGTCTGTCGTCGTGACATCGGCATACTTCTGCGCCATGTCGAAGAGATTGACCTCGTGCACCACCGGGCTCCGGTCGTACACGGCGTCGGCGGGAACGCTGACGCGGAAGTTGTACGAGAACGCGTCGGCGACGCTGGAACGCACACAGCCGGAAGTGGTGCAGCCGGTGACCACCAGCGAGTCGGCGCCCGCCTCCACGAGGTAGCTGACCAGCGGAGTGCCGAAGAACGCGCTCGGATGCCGCTTGGGCACCAGCACGTCGCCCTCGGCCGGAGCGACCTCGGCGACGAACTCGTAGCCCTTCGCCGGGATATCCATGATCCCCGGCACCTTCGCGCCGAGCCTGCCGTAGTCGTAGTTCTGTTTCGGCGCGACATGCGGGTACAGGATCGGCCAGCCGTTCTCGCGGAACCGCGCCACCAGCTTCGCGATCTGCCCCACCGCGGCCCAGCCGGTCTCGCCGCAGCTGGTCGGGAACTCCTCCACCGCGGTCTCGAACGCCGCCGGAGTGGTGCCGACCGTGCGGTACTGGACGTCGATGATCAGCAGGGCTGGTCTGCTGCCGAGCCCCACCGGCTTGCCGAACCCGGCAAGCTCGTAGCGGCGGGTGGTCAGCTCGTCGATGACACCGGCGCCGCCCACCGTCCACGGATCCTGTGCTGTCATGCGTCCTCCTTCAGGGTGTCGGCGTGCGCGAGCGCCGCGGCGCCACCGCGCGAGCGCGACAGGTACGTGCCCGCCGGCGTCGACGACAGCACTCCGTCGCGGACGGCGAAGTGGCCGCGGACGATCGTGTGCACGACGCGCAGCGGGATCTCGGTGCCCTCCCACGGGGAGTACTCGGCGGCCGAGTGCTGCTGCTCCGCCCGCACCGTGGTGCCGCGGTTCGGGTCCACGACGGCGAGATCGGCGTCCGAGCCCACGCGGATCGTGCCCTTGCGGGGAAACAGTCCGAACAGGCGCGCGGCGCGCGTGCTCGTGGCGTCCACGAGCCGTTCCAGGTCGATGCCCCTGCGCAGGCCCTCCCCCACGACGGTCGGGAGCACCAGGCCGGTGCCGGGGAACCCCGCGGATGCCGACCAGATGTCCTTCTCCTTCGCGGTGCGGTGCCGCGCGTTGTGGTCGGAGCCGACCGTGTCGACCGCACCGGTACGCAGGCCCTCCCACAGCGCCTCGACGTCCTCGGTGTGCCGCAGCGGCGGGTTGACCTTGCCGTAGGTGCCGCAGTCGGAGTCGGTCGTGAGCGTGAGGTACTGCGTGCAGGTCTCGGTGAACAGGTTCTCGTAGGCCGAGCGCTGCAACGTCATGGCGTTCAGCGCCGCCCGGCTGCTCGTGTGCACCGCGTAGACCGACGCGCCGGTGACGCTCGCGAAGTAGGCCACGCGCTGCACGGCCTCGGCCTCCACCACGGGGGGCCTGCTGCGGTACCACGCCTCCAGCGGTGAGACAGACTCGTCCTTCGGCTGGCCGCGCAGCTTCCACACCAGCTCGATGTTCTCCGGGTGCGGGTTCACCATCGCGCCCGCGTCGGCCGCGCGGCCGAGCAGGTCGTACATGTAGGCGTCGTCGTTTCCCGGCAGGCCGAGGTACTTGCCCTCGTCGCCGCGGAAGTTCATGAAGAACTTGAAGCTCGCGACGCCGAGTTCGCGCACGTAGTCCGGGATCGCGGCCACCTGCTCGTCGGTGCCGAGTACGAAGTGGAAGCCGTAGTCGGTGTGCGAGTTGCCCGCCATCGCGGCGGCCGAGCCGGGAAAGACCTGCTCGTAGGGATCGGCGCTCATCAGGTACACGAGCATCGAGGTGATGCCGCCAGCGGCCGCCGACGCCGTCTCCAGCGAGGCGTCGTCCGCCTCGCGCGGCACCCGGATGTCCTTGCCCAGATGGACGTGCGGGTCGATGCCGCCGGGCAGCACGACGTGGCCGCCGAGGTCGGCCTCCTCGCGCGCGGCGACGGTCGTGCCCGGCGCCACCAGCCCGCTGATGACACCGTCGGTGATGAGGATGTCCAGGTCCTGCAACCCGGCGCCGTGCTGGAAGACCCTGCCGCCGCGCAGCCTCAGGTCGTGGGTGGTCATCAGCTGCTCGCCTCCCCGCTCGCCGCGTACTCCTGCTCGAGCCGGTCGAAGTCGGGCTTGCGCACCAGGGACTGCCGGTCGTTCCAGCTGATCATCAGCTCACCCGCCTCGCGCGTGTCGCCGTGCTTGTTGAGGTGCGCGAGGACCTCGCGCATGCCGACCACCGCGCCGCGCATGGTCGCGTTGGCGTAGAGCGCGATCGTGAACCCGAGCTCACCCAGTTCGCCGCGCGACAGCAGCGGGGTTTTGCCACCCTCGACCATGTTGGCCACGTGGGTACCGGGGACCTGCGTGGTGATGTGGCGCATCTCCTCGACGCTCTCGGGCGCCTCGACGAAGAGGATGTCGGCGCCGGCCTCGAGATAGGCCGCCGCGCGGTCGCACGCCGCGTCCAGGCTCTCGGCGGCACGGGCGTCGGTGCGGGCCACGATGAGCAGGTCGTCGTCGCGCCGGGCGTCGACCGCGGCGCGCACCTTGCCCACGAACTCGCCCTTCGAGACCACCTCCTTGCCGGCGAAGTGCCCGCACTTCTTGGGGCTCACCTGGTCCTCAAGCTGGATCGCCGCGGCTCCAGCCCGCTCAAGGCGGCGCACGGTGCGCTGGACGTTCAGCGCGTTGCCGAAACCGGTGTCGGCGTCGACGACCACCGGAATGCCGACCACGTCGGCGATGGCGTCGACGTGACCGCACAGCTCGTCCAGCGAGAGCAGACCGTGGTCCGGCATCCCGAGGTAGGTGTTGGTCACGCCCGCGCCGGTGACGTACACGGCCGGATACCCCGCGTCCTCCACGACACGGGCGGCGAGCGCGTTCGCCGCGCCCGGCAGCAGCAACGGCTGCTCCGCGGATTCGACGAGGGCGCGAAGTGTGCGCGCCGGGCTGGTCATGAAACCTCCCCGAGTTGGTCCGTCTCTGGACAGGCTCGCGGATCCAGGACCGGACCGCGTGCTCCCGCAACCCTGACCCCAATTCTGCCAACTGTCAACACTTCACGTCGACCCTCGAACCGCGAGTCCCCCACTCAGGCGCGCGAGTCCCCCGCTCTGGAGCGCGAGTCCCCCACTCCAGCACGCGAGTCCCCCGCTCGGGCACGCGAGTCGTGCACTCCTGACCGCGACTTGTGCGCTCGGCCGCGGTTGCCAGCGCCGAGACGGCTCACGAGCGGGCAACTCGGCGACCCGAGCGACCCATTGGCACCCGGAGCGGGCAACTCGGCGTCCTGAGTGGGGGACTCGCGCGCCTGGGTGGGGGACTCGCGCGGCGTGGGACGGTCAGGTGGCTTCGGGCGGGGCCATCGCGGCGATCGCCGTGATGGTGGCGTGCACCAGCGCGCGGTTCAGCGGTGCGCGCCGGAAGGTCTGGTGCATCGGCCAGCCCTCCACGAGCGCGTCGAGCGCCGCACACACGTGCGGCGGGAAGTGCAGGGCGAGACTGTCCTGGCTACGGTCGAGCCAGGTTCTGGCGGTCTCGGCGACGGCCCGGTTGTGGTTGGCGTAGGAGTACATCTCGAAAATCAGCGTCATCCGCCGGGCGGTGGCGTACTCGGGCCCGCAGATCAGGTCGACGACGGCGGCGCAGGCCTCGCTCGTGGTCGTCGCCTCCCCCAGTGCCGCGCGGTAGTTGCGCGACATGCCGTCGGCGAGCCGGGCGAAGGCCTGTTCCAGGATGTCGTCGAGCCCGTCGAAGTAGTAGGTCAGCGAGCCGAGCGGCACCTCGGCGCAGGCCGCGATGCGCCGGTGGGTGGTCCGGTGCACGCCGTGCTCGGCGACGGCGTCCAGCGCGCCGTCGAGGATTCGCTGCCTGCGCAGCGGGTCGTTGGGCACCTGCCGCCGTGTTCCACCCATGCTCGTCGTCTTTCCTGTGACCAAGCGCTCGCCGAAGTGTGTATGACTGTACACATCGAAGTGTGTACGGTTGTACAGTCTTTGGTCGTTCGCCCGTGGGGAGCTCGCTGTGCCCGGTCAGACGCCGCAGCGCCGTAATGCGCTGTTCGTGCTGTTTCTCCTGCCCGGCTTGGGAATCTCGTCGTGGGTCACGCGCACGCCCGACGTGCGCGACCTGCTCGAGGCCTCCACGGCGCGCATGGGGTTCATCCTGTTCGGCCTGTCGGTGGGTTCGATGCTCGGCATCCTGTCCTCGGGCCCGCTGGTGACCCGGTGGGGCACCCGGCCGGTGATGGCGGCTGGCCTGGCGGGCGTGGCACTCGGCTGCGGGCTCATCGGCCTCGGCGCCGCGACGTCTCAGGACCTCGTCGTGGCCGCCGGACTCGCCGTCTTCGGGCTCGGCATGGGCGGCGGCGAGGTCGCGATGAACATCGAGGGCGCCGACATCGAACGCCTCCTCGGCCGCTCGGTGCTGCCCGCCCTGCACGGGTTCTTCAGCCTGGGCACCGTCGTGGGCGCGGTGGCCGGGATGACGCTCACCTCGACCGACTTCCCCGTGCTCCCCCACCTGGCGCTGATGGCGGTGCTCGTGCTGGCGGGAACCGCCGCCGCGATCCGGTACGTGCCCTCGGGTGTGGGCCGCCGCGCCCGCGACACCGCGCACGCGCGGCGGGACGCCTCGCGACCCGCGGTGTGGAAGGACTCGCGGCTGCTGCTGATCGGCTGCATCATCCTGGCGCTCGCGCTGGCCGAGGGCACCGCGAACGACTGGCTGCCGCTGGTGATGGTCGACGGGCACGGCTTCGACGCGGCACTCGGCTCGGCGGTGTACGCGGTGTTCGCCGCCTCGATGACGGTGGGCCGCTTCGCGGGCGGCTGGTTCGTCGACCGCTTCGGCCGCGCGGCCGTGCTGCGCGCGAGCGCGCTGACCAGCGCCGCGGGCCTGGCCCTGGTGATCTTCGCCGACAACCAGGTGCTGGCCGCCGCCGCGGTGATCCTGTGGGGACTCGGGGCCTCGCTCGGGTTCCCGGTCGCGCTCTCGGCCGCGGGTGACTCCGGCGACGACTCCGCGGCCAGGGTCTCGCTCGCGGCGACGGTCGGCTACGTCGCGTTCCTCGTGGGGCCACCGATTATCGGCCTGCTCGGCGAGGAGGTCGGGCTGCGCTACGCGCTGATCTTCGTGCTCGTGCTGGTCGCCGCGGCGTCACTGGCGGCACCGGCGGCCCGCCCCGTGACCGACCGGAAGGTCCCGGCGAAGTGAGCGCGCGTCAGGCCAGCCAGCCGAAGGAGTCGCGGGTGTCCGGGGTGGTCGGCTTGTACTCCGCGCCGACGCGGCCGGAGTAGCCCGCCTCGCGCAGGGCGTCCAGGCACTCGTCCAGCGGCAGGGTGCCGCTGCCCGGCTCGCCGCGGCCGGGGTCGTCGGCGACTTGCACGTGCCCGATCCGGTCCACGTGAGCCGTCGCCGCGGCGACGAGGTCCTCTCCGTTGTGCCCCAGGTGGAAGGTGTCGAACAGCAGAGACACACCCTCGGTGTCCATCAGGTCGAGCACGGCCAGCGCCTCGGCGACCGTCGTGATCGGATAGTCACCGTTGAGACCCCGGGCCAGCGGCTCCAGCAGCACGGTGCCGCCGAACGCCGACACCGCGGCCGTGGCCTCACGGAAGACGCCTGCCGCGACCTCGGCCGCCTGCTCCGCGGACTGTCCCGGCGCGAGCTGACCGTAGAGCAGGTTGAAGTGCCTGCATCCCGTGCGCTCGGCCACCTCGCCCACCAGCTCGATGTTGGCCCGCAGTTCGTCGTGCCGCTCGGCGTGGATCGCCATCCCGCGTTGTCCGGCCGGCATGTCACCGGCCCAGAAGTTGAGCCCGGTCAGCCGCAGGCCCGCGCCGTCGAGTGCCGCGAGCACCGCGTCCAGCCCGGCACGCGGTGGCACTCCGACGGGAAACGGCCACCACGACTCCACGGCGTCGAAGCCCGCGTCGCGCGCGGCGGCGAACCGGTCGAGGTAGTCCAGCTCGGGGAACAGGATCGAGACGTTGGCGCTGACGTCCAGTCCGTGATGACGCACCCGGTGCTCCTTCAGCCGTTGACGGCGATGCCGTTGAGGGCCGCGGCGAGTCCGTAGAGCGCGGAGTGGTCGAGCGCACCGTCGCCGCGCGCCTTCACCGACGCGACCAGCGTCGACAGCAGACTGGTCGCGGGCAGCGCCAGTCCCTGCTCGCGCACGGCCTGCGTCACGATGCCGAGATCCTTGTCGTGCAGGTCGATCCGGAAGCCCGGCGTGAAGTCGCCCTCGAGCATGTTCGCGCGTTTGCGTTGCAGCACCGTGCTTCCGGCGAGTCCGCCGCCGAGCACGTCCAGTGCCGCGGGCAGGTCCGCGCCGTGCGCGCGCAGGAACACGAGCGCCTCGGCGAGCATCTGCAGGTGACCGGCGACCATGAGCTGGTTCGCCGCCTTGACCACCTGGCCCGCACCGGCTTCGCCGACGTGCACGATCGTGGCGCCGACGACGTCGAGCAACGGCCGCACGGTCGCGAGGGTGTCGGCGTCGCCACCGACCATGATGGACAGTGCTCCCTCGACCGCGCCCGCCTCGCCGCCGCTGACCGGAGCATCCAGGCAGCCGACGCCGGCCTCCGCGGCAGCCGCGTGCACCCGCAGCGACTCGGCGGGGCTGATCGTGCTGTGGTCGACCAGGACGGCGCCCGGCTCCATCGCGGCGAGCACGCCGTCCTCGCCGTCGATCGCGTCGAGCACGGCGGCGCCGTCCGTCAGCACGGTGAACACGACCTCGGCTCCGGCACAGGCGTCGCGCACCGAGTCGACGACGGTGCCGCCGGTGTCCTCGGCCCTGGCCCGGGACTCCGCGGATCGCCCGTACACGCGGACCTCGTGCCCGGCCCTGACGAGGTTGGCCGCCATCGGCCGGCCCATCACACCCGGACCCACGAACCCGATCACCGTCATCCCCGAGACCTCCAGCTCATCGACATCATCGACACCGTCGTGGCAGGCGAGTTTACAGAGGCGAGCGCGGCCGGCCCCGGCCAAGGACCGGCCGCGCGGGTGCTACCGGCTCACCGCGCCGGCGATCGCCGTCAGCCCGGTCAGCGCGGACGGCAGCGGGTCCCGGTGCAGGACGCCGAGCCGCTGCGTGGCACGGGTGAGCGCGACGTAGAGCTCCGCCGCGCCACGCGGGCCGTCGGCGAGGATGCGCTCCGGGTCCACCACCAGGACGGCGTCGAACTCCAGCCCCTTCGTCTCCGAGGCGGGCACCGCGCCGGGCACGTCGCGCGGCCCGATCACGACGCTGGTTCCCTCGCGGCCGGCCTCCTCGCGCGTGAACTCCGCGATCGCCGTGGTCAGCTCACCGTCGGTGACGGCCCTCGACCACGGCTGGACACCGCACGAGCGCACCGACTCGGGCGGCCGGACCCCGGGTGCGAACTCAGCGAGCAGCGAGGCCGCGACGGCCATGATCTCGGCCGGAGTGCGGTAGTTCACGGTCAGCGACCGGTACTCCCACCGGCCCGGCACGTACCGCTCCAGCATCGAGCCCCACGACCTCGCCCCGGCCTCCGACCGGCGCTGCGCGAGATCACCGACCACGGTGAACGACCGGTTCGGGCACCGCCGCATCAGCACTCGCCAGTCCATTTCGGACAGCTCCTGCGCCTCGTCGACGACGACGTGCCGGTAGGTCCAGTCCCGGTCCGCCGCGGCGCGTTCGACGAGCTCGCGAGTGTCCTGCTCGACGAACCGGTCGGCCAGGTCCTTGGCGAAGAGCAGGTTCTCCGCCGCCAGCCCGATGTCCTCGTCCTGCTCCTCGCGGTCGAGCGCCATGATGTCCATCACGCCCTCGGCGTACTCGGCCTCCGCCTGCCGCTCCCGCTCGGCCGCCCGGTCCACCGCCTGCTCGGCGGCCTTGTCGCGGCCAAGCAGGTCGACCAGCTCGTCGAGCAGCGGCACGTCCGAGACCGTCCACGCGTCGCCGTCGGCACGCCAGAGTGCCTCGTCGGCCCCCGCGGCGCGCAGTCGTTCGCGCGACTCGTACAGCGGGCCCAGCAGGCTTTCCGGCGTGAGGATCGGCCACAGCCGCTCGAGCGTGGCCGCGAACAGCTCGTCCTCTGCGAGCTGTGCGAGGAGGTCGCCGCGCAGGTCCTCCCAGGCCTCCCGGTCGTCGCGGGTCAGCCAGTCCCTGCCGATCCGGCCGATGGCCCGCTCCGTGAGCACGTAGGTGACGATCTCGGTGAACACCGCGCGCGCCTCGTTGTGGGGCAGTCCGCTGGAGCGCGCCTCCTCCCGCGCCCACTCCGCGGTCGCGGCGTCGATGCGCACCGTGACGTCGCCCAGTTCGATCGGCACCGGCTCCTCCGGCAGCCGCTGCCGGTCCGCGATCGCCGCCGCGAGCACGTCCAGCATCGCCAGCGACCCCTTGAGCCACGCCGCCCGCGGGCCGTCGTCGGCCGTGACCCGCAGCCCCGGCACGAGATCGCCGGGGGTCATGAACACGACGTCGGACTCCCCCAGCGACGGCAGCACCTGACCGATGTGGTGCAGGAACGCCGGGTTGGGCCCGACCACGAGCACGCCGTGGCGTTCCATCCGCTCCCGCTGGGTGTAGAGCAGGTAGGCGACGCGGTGCAGTGCCACCACGGTCTTGCCGGTGCCGGGGCCGCCCTCGATCACGACCACGCCCGCGTGGTCGAGCCGGATGATCTCGTCCTGCTCGGCCTGGATCGTCGCCACGATGTCGCGCATCCCCTCCCCTCGCGGCGCGTTGACCGCCGCGAGCAGGGCCGCGTCGCCGTGTTCGTCGCCGCCGAGCCTGCCGAACACCTCGTCGGTGAAGTCGGCGAGATGCCTCCCCCTCGTGTGGAACTGCCTGCGTCTGCGCATGTCCTCCGGGCTCACCGCGGTGGCGACGTAGAACGCGCGCGACGCGGGCGCCCGCCAGTCGAGCAGCAGGGGTTCGTAGTCGTCGTCCTCGTCGAAGAGCCCGATCCGGCCGATGTAGCGCCGTTCGCCCGAATCGGTGTCCAGCCGGCCGAAACACAATCCGTTGTCCACGACGTCCAGCCGCCGCATCTGCCTGGCCAGCGCACGCACTTCCACGTCGCGTTCCATGGCCAAGGTCCCATTCGCCCCCAAAGCCGCCTCGTACTCCCCTTTCGTCCGCGCCCGCTCGGCGTCCAGCCGCGCGTAGAGCCCCGCCACGTAGCTCCGTTCGGACCGCAGTTCCTCGTCGTACCCCTGAGTTGACACTCGCCCCTCCGTGCCGCTAAACTGAGACCAAGTTCGGCGGGTTTTCCTTTGTTTCCAGGAAGACACGCCGATTTTTTATTGTCCCCCTCATGTCAAGTCGGCCCCTTCTCGGCGCGACGGATCGCTCCTCTTCGGACACCCGCCCACAACGGCGCGAGGAGACCGAGCGCGCCGGCGCCGACGCGGGCAGACTCGAACACGGCCGTCGTGCTCGACGACCGAATCCGGACACGGAGGAGAACACCCATGGCCGACACCTCGGATTTCAACCAGCGGATCATCGCCGAGTTCCGGGAGAACCACGGCAAGGTCGGCGGGCCGTTCGAGGGCGCACCCCTGCTGTTGCTGCATTCCACCGGCGCGCGTAGTGGAGCGCCGCGGGTGAACCCGATGATGTATCTGCGTGACGGCGAGCGCTATCTCGTCTTCGCGTCCAAGGCGGGCTCCGACCACAACCCCGACTGGTTCTGGAACCTGCGCGCCCATCCCGACGCTCGCATCGAGCTGGGTGATCGCACCCTCGACGTGCACGCCGTGGAACTGACGGGAGCCGAGCGGGACGAGAAGTACCGCACCCAGGCCGGGCTGTACCCCGGCTTCGCCGACTACGAGCGCAAGACCGAGCGCGTTATCCCGGTCGTCGCACTCGTCCCGGCCTGGTAGTCGACCGGCCACTCGGCTCGACGGTCGGCATCCTCACGCACCCGGCAGCACGAACACCAGGCACGTCGTGACAGGGGCCACCACGATGAGTGAGAAACCCCAGGCCAGCAGCTGCCGGAACACGCGGTCGCGTTGTGACTCCGGGGAGTTGGCGACCACGAGCGCGCCGGTCGACGACAACGGGCTGGCGTCCACCACGAGCGACGAGATGGCCAGCGCCGTGATCAGCGCCGTCGCGCTCAGCGTGCTGTCGCCGAGCAGCGGCACCGCCAGCGGAATGAGCGCGCCCAGCATCCCGATCGTCGAGGCGAAGGCCGAGCCGAGCGCCCCGATCCCGCAGATGATCAGCGCCGCCACGATCGGCACCCCGACGGCGGCGACTCCGCGGCCGAGATACTCGAGCGTGCCGAGCGACTGCAACAGCTCGACGTAGGTCAGCGTGCCGCAGACCAGCAGCACCGTCGGCCACGCGACCTGCGGCACCGCGCGCCTGCCCGCCGCCGGACTGGCGATCGACAGGGCCACGGCCACCGTCATGGCGAGCACGCCGATGTTCACCTCGAACGCGAGTGCCCCGACGGCGAGTACGACCAGCCCGGCCAGTGTCGCCAGCCGGTGCCCGTTCAACCGGCTCCCGGCTACGGCGGGAGCCGTGGTGGCGCCGGGCCCGGAGGTGCGCACCACCGCGGGCTCCCGAGCCGAGGTCCGCACACCGGCGAGCCGCGATCCTCCGAAGAGGACGAACCCCACGGCGCCGAGCAGCACGTTGAACACCGCCGACCCCGCGAACAGCAGGCCAGGGTCGATCGAAAGGCCGTTGCGCTCGACGACGGCGTTGCTCAGGCTCCCGAGCACGCTGCTCGGCGCCAGCCCGCCCGCGGCGCCGCCGTTGACGACCATGAGTCCCATCAGCAACGGGTTGATGTCGTAGCGGCGCGCGAACTCCAGCGCCACCGGTGCGAGCACGGCGATCACGGCGACCAACGGGGCTCCCGCCATCGCCAGCAGCCCGGTGACCACGAACATCACCCACGGGACGAGCACGAGCCGCCCGCGTACCAGCCGCACACCCGCTGACGTGAGCCACGTGATCGTGCCGTTGTCGCGGGCGATGGCGAACAGGTACGTGACGCCGACCAGGGTGAGGAACAGCTCGGCGGGGAATCCGTCGCTGATCACCCGCTCCACCGGTACGCCGGCGACGAGCGAGCCGACCACGAACGCGGCGACGAACGCCACGGCACCCATGTTGACATCGAGCAGTGTGGTGGTAGCGAAGACCACCAGCAGGCCGATCAGCGCGACGAGTTCGACGGGCATCGCTCAGCCCTCCCCGCGCTCGGCCGCGCGCTCAATGGACTGTGGGGATCTCCGTCGCGCCGAGTTCGCGAACCTCTCTGCCGGTGCTTCTGCGGAACCTCGTCGTACCGCGGCCATCCGATCCTCCCTCGTGGTAAGAGGTCGTACCACTGAGGTTGTACAGTGCGAGGTCGGCGGTGACAAGACTCAGCCAGCCCGCGCCACCGCCCACGGGAGTGCCGACGTGCGCGGACCGCACGGAAAAAGAATCCGAAGTCCTTTGTGGATTGAGGAGCCCCGAGGCGGTCAGCCCTGTTCGGGCTCCGCCCGGCGCTGGTCCTCGTGCAGCCTGGCCATCGCCGCCTTGCGAGCACCGTTGATGTGGGTCTTCACGGCACGCCTGGCCGCGGCCGGATCTCCCCCGAGCACCGCGTCGAGGATGCGCCGGTGATCGTCCCTCGACCTCTCGAGCCTGCCCGGCACGCGCAGCGTGGTCTCCATACCGCGCGACAGGATCTCCTGAAGCACCGTGAGGGTCCGCGTCATGAACCGGTTGCCCGCCGCCTCGACGATGCGCATGTGGAACGCGGCGTCGAGCTCCTGCAGCGTGTTCCAGTCGACCGGGTCCTCGCGGGTCGCGGCGTCGAGCTGTTCGTAGGCCCGCAGCACCGCGGCGAGCTTGTCCTTGTCGCCGTTGCTCGCCGCCCACCCGGCCGCTGGCAGCTCCAGCACCTCGCGCATGTCGAAGAGCTCAACGAGACTCATCTCCTCGGTGACCATCGCCTCGCGCAGAGTGCGAGTGGTCGCGGGGTCGGCCACGAACACACCGGAGCCGTGCCGCACCTCGACGTGACCCTGCGCCTTGAGTGAGCGCAGGGCCTCGCGCAGCGACGGCCTGCTCACCCCGAGCAACGCGGCCAGCTCGCGTTCGGGTGGCAGCCGGTCGCCGGGACGCAGCCGCTCACCGGCGATGACCTCGAGGATCTGGCCGGAGATCCGGTCCGACACCATTCCTCGTTCCAGCCGCGTCCACATCTGCGCGTCAGCACTCACGAACACTCCCAGTCACTCGCCTTTGGTAAGACCACTTTACCTCTGTCTCGATCAGGACGCGACGCACCCCTTGCCCACCGCCGATTCGCGGGCTACGGTCGTCCGCGTCCAGTGGTAAGACCTCTAGCCAAGGGAGCGACATGGCGAAGGCAAGCGGACCTCCGGGCTATCTCGCCCATCACGACGGAGACCTGGTGGCGGTCGCGGTGCGCGACCTGGAGCCCGGCCCCGTCGAGGGCGGATACCTGCGCGGACCGGAGAACGTGACCATCGAGTTGCTCGAAGCGGTCCCCCTCGGGCACAAACTGGCGCTGGTCGACATCACCGAGGGCCAGGACGTCATCGAGTACGGACAGCGGGTCGGCATCGCGACCGCAGACATCGCCAAGGGCGGCTACGTCCATGTGCACAACGTGAGGAGCGCGCGGTGGCAGAACAGCGTGGCCTGACCGGATTCCGCCGGGAGAACGGCGCGGTCGGCATCCGTAACCACACCATCATCCTTCCCGTCGACGACCTGTCGAACGCCGCGGCGGAGGCGGTCGCGGCCGTGGTGCCGGGCACCCTCGCGCTGCCGCACGCCTACGGGCGGCTGCAGTTCGGACCCGACCTCGACCTCACCTTCCGGACGCTGATCGGCACCGGATGCAATCCGAACGTCGCCTCCGTGGTGGTGATCGGGATCGAGCCGAACTGGACCGAGAAGGTCGCCGACGGTATCGCCAAGACCGGTAAGAAGGTCCGTGCGTTCTCCATCGAGCGACACGGCGACCTGCGCACCGTCGAGGCCGCCGCGCGTGTGGCGGCGGAGTTTCTGCGCGACGACTCCGAGAAGCGGCGCGAAGCGGTGCGGCGCGACGAGGTCATGCTCTCGATCAAGTGCGGCGAGTCCGACACCACCAGCGGGCTTGGTTCGTGCCCGACCACGTCCGAGGCCGTCGACCGCTGGGTGGATGCGGGCGGCACCGTGCTGTTCGGCGAGACCAGCGAGCTCACCGGCGGCGAGCAGCTGATCGCCCAGCGCTGCGTCGACGAGTCGGTGCGCGCACGGTTCCAGGAGATCTACGACAACTACATCGAGATGATCGAGCGCACCGGGGCCAACCTGCTCGGGTCGCAGCCGACGCAGGGCAACATCCGCGGCGGCCTCTCGACCATCGAGGAGAAGGCGATGGGCAACATCGCCAAGACCGGCAGCAAGCCGGTGGTCGGCGCGCTCGACTCCGCCGAGGCGCCCGCCTCCGGCCCCGGGTTGTACTTCATGGACACCTCCTCGGCCGCGGCGGAGTGCGTCACACTGATGGCCGCGGCGGGCGCGGTGGTCCACCTGTTCCCCACCGGGCAGGGCAACGTGATCGGCAATCCCATCGAGCCCGTGGTCAAGCTCAGCGCCAACCCGCTGACCACAGAGACGATGTCCGAGCACATCGACCTGGACTGCTCGGGGCTGCTGCGCCAGGAGTACGACCTCACCACGGCGGGTGACCAGCTGATGGAGGTCATCGACCGCACGGTCAACGGCAGGCTCACGTGCGCCGAGTCGCTCGGCCACCGCGAGTTCGTGCTCACCAGGCTCTACCCCAGCGCCTGAGAATCCCCGCGGTCGCCGGGCCCACCCGGCCCGGCGACCCGGAATCCGTCTCGAGAGGACAGACGATGTCGCAGATGGCGACGACACTCATCGCCGGTGACTGGCACCGGGCCGGCGAGCCGCGCGAGATCCGCAACCCCGTCGACGGCTCCGTGGTGGGCCACGTCGACTACGCGGGCGCCGAACAGGCACGCGCGGCGGCGGACGCGGCGGCCACGGCGTTCGGTGCGTGGTCGCACACGCCCGCCCGCGCCCGCGCCGACGTGCTGCTGGGGGCCGCCGAGCTGATCTCGCAGCGGGCCGAGCGCATCGGCACGCTGCTGGCCGCCGAGGCGGGCAAGCGCGCCCCCGAGGGCGTCGGGGAGCTGCGCTTCTCCGCCGAGTACTTCCGCTGGTTCGCCGAACAGTGCCGCCGCCCCAGCGGCGAGGTGCGCCCGCACGAGGCGCCAGGCCGCAGGCACCTCACCATCCGCAGACCCGCGGGTGTGGTCGCGAGCCTGACCCCGTGGAACTTCCCGTGCTCGATCCAGGCGCGCAAGCTGGCTCCCGCGCTGGCCGCGGGCTGCACCGTGGTGGCGCGGGTCTCGGAGAAGGCGCCGCTCGCCGCCACCGAACTGGTGCGCTGCCTCACCGACGCGGGCCTGCCGCCCGGCGCGGTCAACCTGGTACACGGTCCCGCCGCCGCGATCACCGACGCCTACCTCGACCACCCCGCCGTGCGGGTCGTGTCGTTCACCGGCTCCACCGAGGTCGGCCGCTCGATCATGGCGAAGGCCTCCACGCGGGTCGTGCGGCCGCTGCTGGAACTCGGCGGCAACGCGCCCTTCATCGTCTTCGGTGACGCCGACCTCGACGCCGCGGTGGAGGGCGCAGTGCTCGCCAAGTTCCGCAACACGGGGCAGTCGTGCATCGGCGCCAACCGCTTCTACGTGCACACCGAGGTCGCGCAGGAGTTCACCAGCCGCTTCGCCGAGGCCGTCGACGCGATGTCGATCGGCGACGGGCTCGCCGACCCCGTGCCGGATCTGGGTCCCTGCATCGACGACACGCGTGTGGCCGCGGTCGACCGCATGGTCGAGGAGGCGCTCGCCGCGGGAGCCAAGCGGGTGACGAAGGAGCGCGTGCCGCCGTCGGGTTCCTTCGCCGCGCCGGCGCTGCTGGTGGACGTGCCCCGCCACACCGCGCTCGCCCGCGACGAGGTCTTCGGCCCCGCGGCCGCGATCTTCACCTTCCGCGACGAGGACGAGGTGGTGGCCGAGGCCAACGCCACCGAGATGGGCCTTGCCGCCTACTGCTACACGCGCGACTCGTCCCGCACGTGGCGGATGGCCGAGCAGCTCGACGCCGGGATCCTCGGCATCAACAACGCGCTGCCCAGCGTCGCGTTCGCCCCGATGGGCGGCAGCAAGCAGTCGGGACTCGGCAGGGAGGGAGCCGAGCTGGGACTCGAAGAGTTCGAAGAGACCCGCTACATCTCGCTCGGGATCTGACCCGGGTACCTCCACCGTCTCCGGTGCCGTCGCCGCCACCGCACGAGAGGACCGCCGACATGGCAGAGCAGCCGGACACCCGGCCCGTCATCCGCTCACCCCAGGACGTCAACGACCTGATCAACTCGGGACGAGCGAAAGGAGGAAAGTCCGGCGCTATCACGTTCATCGCGCTCGGCGGCATCTTCATCGACGCCTACGACTTCTCCTCGATCGCGTTCGGACTCAAGGACATCACCGAGAGCTTCCAGCTCACGGCATTCCAGGAAGGTGCGGTCGCCGCCTCGATCATGATCGGGGCGCTGCTGGGCGCACTGGTCGGCGGTTACCTCGTCGACCGGCTCGGCCGCTACAAGCTGTTCATGGCCGACATGCTCTTCTTCGTGGTCGCCGCGATCGCGTGCGCGGTGGCACCGAACTTCGAGACGCTCACCGGAGCCAGACTGCTGATGGGCATCGGCATCGGCATCGACTTCCCGGTGGCGCTCGCGTTCATCGCGGAGTTCAACGCCCTGCGCGGCAAGGGAAGCAAGGTATCGCTGTGGCAGCCGATGTGGTATCTCGCCACCGGTTCGGCGTTCCTCGTGCTGCTGCCGCTGTACTTCCTCATCCCCGACGACGGGCACGAGCACCTGTGGCGCTGGGCCGTCGGCTTCGGGGCGGTGCCCGCGCTGGTCGTGATGCTGGTGCGGCACAAATACATGGACGAGTCGCCGAGCTGGGCCGCGAGCCAGGGCGACCTGCACCGGGCCGCGGGGATCCTGCACCGCTCCTACGGCATCGAGGTGCGCGTGGAGCAACCACCGGAGCAGACCGTGAAGGAACGCCGTGGCGCCGGCGACATCATCGCCGAGTTCGCCCGGTTGTTCAGCCCCCGCTACCGGGCCCGCACGATACTGGCCGCGACGGTCAGTTTCTGCCAGTCGATCCAGTACTACGCGGTGGGGTTCGCGCTGCCGGTGATCATTTCCGGGTTCCTGCACCAGGACCGGCTCACCTCGATTCTCGGCCCACTGGTGTTCAACCTCGTCTTCGGTGTGCTCGGCGGACTGCTGGGCGTGCGGCTGGCCAACCGGCTCGGCTCGTGGAAGCTCTCGGCCAGCGGGTTCGCGATCTGCCTTGCGGCGCTGACCGGGCTCGGCCTGCTCGGCTCGCCGGAGGGAACGTGGCCGCTCGCGCTGTCCGGACTGCTGCTCGGCGCGTTCGTCTTCTTCCACTCCTACGGGCCCGGCGCGCAGGGGATGACGATGGCGACGCTGAGCTATCCGACGTCGTTGCGCGGGGTCGGCGGCGGCTTCGGCCAGGCCGTGCTGCGCATCGGCTCGATGCTGTCGCTGCTGTGGTTCCCCACGCTCAGCGCGTCACTGGGCACCGGGGTGTACTTCGTGGTCGCTGTGGCGCCCGTGCTCGGGCTCATCGTGCTGGCGCTCATCCGGTGGGAGCCCGTTGGAGTCGACGTCGATGCCGAGGAAGCAGCCGACCAGGCCGCCGCTTCCACGCAGAACCACTTGATCGGCAAGGAGAAGTGATGGTCAGCAAAATCGGTTTCATCGGCGCGGGAAACATGGGAGGCGCCGTCGCCCGCAGGCTCGCGGGCGGTGGTCACGACGTGCACGTGTACGACCTCTCCCCCGCCGCCGTGCAGTCGTGCGAGCAGGCCGGGGCGGTGGCCGCCGGATCGGCCTCGGCGGCGGTGCACGACGCCGACGTGGTGTTCACGAGCCTGCCGATGCCCGAGCACGTGCTCGCGACGTGGACCCGGCTCGCGCCCGAGCTGGCGGAAGGGGCGATCGCCGTCGACGTGTCCACGATCGATCCCGGCACCGTGGAGCTGGCGACCGCCGCCGTCGGCGAGCACGGCCACCCGTTCGTCACGTGCGCACTCGGCAAGACACCCGCCGCGGCGGAGCGGGGCGAGATCCCGTTGTTCGTCGGCGGTCCCGGCGACGCGGTGTCGGCGCTGCGGCCGCTGTTCGAGCGCATCGGCGAGGCCACCCACCGGTTCGAGAGCGCGGGCGCCGCCGCGATGTTCAAGCTGATCTCCAACCTGGTGGGCATGACCAACGTCGCGGTGCTGGCCGAGGGCTACGTGCTCGCCAGGGCCGCGGGGATCACGCCCGAGCAGTTCGGCGCCGCGCTCGCCGACACCGGGGCCGCCTCGTTCCAGTCGCAGGTGCGACTGCCGTGGCTGATGGCGGGCGACTACGAGGCCCGCTTCGGTGTGGAACTGGCCGCGAAGGACGTGCGGCTCGCTCTCGACGCCGGCGCACGGCAGGGCATCCCCTCTCCCGTTGCGGCGCAGGGGCTCGCGCAGCTGCTGTCGGCCGTCGCCCACGGCTACGGAGGGCAGGACGCGGTGGCCGTGGCGAAGGTGCTCGACCCGGACGGCAAGCTGCTGGGGACCACCGATGACTGAGCGGATCGACATCCTGGTGAGCGAGGACGTCTGGGGCGCCGCGTTCGAACAGCTGACCACGCGCTACCAGGTGGTGCGCGAACCCGGGCTGTGGCAGGACCCCGAGCGGCTGGCCGGTCAGGTCCGGCGCAGCAGGGCGCTGGTGGTCCGCAACCGGACGCGGGTGGACCGGGCGCTGCTGACCGCGGGCGAGCGGCTGACGGTCGTCGCGAGGGCGGGTGTGGGCCTGGACAACATCGACCTGCCCGCCGCCGACGAGGCGGGCGTGGTGGTGACGGCTCCGTTGGGCGCCAACGCGGTCAGCGTGGCCGAACACACGCTCGGCCTCGCGCTGACGCTCGCGCGGGGCACCGTGCGGCTCGACGCCGACTGTCGCGCGGGCGGCTGGCGGCGCGCGCCCGGCCGTGAGCTGCGTGGCGGCACCTGGGGACTGCTCGGCTGCGGCGCCACCGCGCGGGCCTGCGGGGAGCTGGCCGCCGCTCTGGGCATGCGGGTGCTCGCCCACGACCCGTACCTCGACCCGGCGCACCCGGCACTGGCCACCGCGCGGATCGAACTGGCGCCGCTGGAGCGGGTGGTGGCCGAGGCCGACGTGCTCTCGTGCCACCTGCCCGCCACCGCGGACACCACGGGACTGGTGAACGCGGACCTGCTGGCGCGGATGCGGCCCTCGGCGCTGTTCGTCAACGCCGGGCGCGGCGAAGTGGTGGACGAGGACGCGCTCGCCGACGCGCTGGAGGCCGGAACCCTCGGCGGCGCGGCGCTCGACGTGCGCGCGAGCGAACCACCGAGGCCCGGCAGGCTGGAGAAACTGGACAACGTGGTGCTCACCCCGCACATAGCGGGTATCACGGCGCAGAGCCAGGCGCTGATCGCCCGCACCCTCGCCGACGACCTCGACGCGGTGCTCAGCGGTGGGCGGGCGAGTTCCTCGGTGGGCACGGCGAAGGAGGCACGGTCGTGACGGAGACGGTGGAGTCGGCGGAGACACTCGCGAGCGCATTGCTCACCGCGGCGGGCATGGAACCGGCCAGGGCGCGCACGAGCGCGCGCTGCATCGTGATGGCCGACGTGTGGGGCATCGGCTCACACGGGCTGATGCGGCTGCCCTACTACCTGCAGCGGATGGTGGCGGGCGGCTACCCGGCCGACGCGGAGCTGCGGGTCGTCGACGACACCGGCCCGGTCGTGTCGGCCACCGGTGGCGGCGGGCTCGGGCACTGGCAGCTCTGGCAGTCGGCCGAGCTCGCCGCACAACGCTGCGGGCAATACGGGATCGGTGCCGTGTCGGTGGCCGACTCGGGGCACTGCGGCGCGCTCGGTCTCTATACGGTGCCGGGACTGCGGCACGGCCTGCTGACACTCGCGTTCTCCAACGGGCCCGCCGTGATGCCGCCGTGGGGCGGCGCGAAACCACTGCTGTCCACCTCGCCGCTGGCCGCGGGGATCCCGACCCGGCCACGTCCTGCGATCGTCGACATGGCCACCAGCGCGGTGGCGCGCGGCAAGATCGCCGCGCACGCCCGTAGCGGAACCCGCCTGCCCGAGGGCTGGGCGCTCGCGGCCGACGGCACGCCGACGATCGATCCGCAGGAGGCGCTGTACGGAATGCTGGCACCGCTGGGCGGGGCGAAGGGCTTCGCGCTCGCGCTGCTGGTGGAGTCGATCGCGGGCGGGCTGGCCGGGCCCAACCTCGCGGCGGACGTGCCGGACATGTTCACCGAGTCGGACGCACCGAGCCCGCAACGCATCGGGCACGTGCTGCTCACCCTCGACCCGGCACGCTTCACCGGCGACGGCGACGCGGCGGCCAGGCGTCTCGACCGGCTGGCGGCCTCGGTCGAGGACGCGGGCGGCAGGCTCCCCGGCCGCGACCGGGTGCTGCCCGACGACGTCGACCCTGGCGTCGCGCTGGCGATCGACGACAAGACCGTGCGGGAGCTGCGGGAGTGGGCGGACCGGCTGGGCGTGGGCTGAGGGCCTCAGCCGGGTGCCGGGAACCGGCCCGAGCGCACCGCGCCCACGACGCCGCCGTCCACGAGCAGGTCCGTGCCGGTGACGAACGCGGCACCGGGGCCGAGCAGGAACCCGGCGGCCGCGGCGACGTCGTCGGGCGTGCCCACGCG
Organism: Prauserella cavernicola; assembly: GCF_016595675.1. GTDB lineage: Bacteria > Actinomycetota > Actinomycetes > Mycobacteriales > Pseudonocardiaceae > Prauserella_A > Prauserella_A cavernicola. Next base: position 1,030,047 of record NZ_JAENJH010000001.1, read on the forward strand.
CCCGGTGCCCGAGGCGCCGATCATCGTCCGCATGACCGAGCCGGTCTCACTGGCGAGTTCCTGCCTGCCCATCGGGGTGGCGATGACACCGGGGCTGAGCGAGTTGACCCGCGCGCCGCGCGCACCCCAGGCCGTGGCCGCCGAGCGCACCAGGACTTGGTCGGCGCGCTTGGCCTGCGCGTACGCGGTGGCGGGATCGCGCGGAGCCACGAACGGCAGCGAGAGCAGCTCGTCGACGGGAGTCGCGGCGAGCGTGCGCTCCTGCTCGGGTGTGAACGGCGACGCCAGCTGCCCCGCCATGCTGGCGATCACCACGCCCGCGCCGCCCTCGGCGATCACCCCGCCGAACTCCTCCAGCACAAGGGCGACCCCGAGCAGGTCCACCCGCAGGATCGCCTCGGCGGAAGCCTGCGCAGGGGAAAGTCCCGCGGTGTGGGCGACCTGCTCGACCGGCCCCAGCTCCGCCGCGGCGCGGGCCAGCGCGGCCACGGACTCGCGGGAGGAGACGTCCACCCGACGCGCCGTGACTTCGTGGCCGTCGGCGCGCAGGGTCTCGGCGGCCGCGTCGAGCGTGCGCTCGTCGAAGTCGGCCAGCAGCAGGGACCGGCCGGGACCCTGTCTGCGCGCGATCGCGCGTCCGATGCCGCCTACACCGAGGACGACCGCCACTGCTCTGCTCATGTCCCGCTCCCTGTTCGGCGGCCCCGCCCTGGAGACGGAGACCACGGTGGATGAACGTTTCCGGCGGCAGCGGACCGACGGCATAGACTGTGCCGATGCCCGTGCCCCGATCCCTCGACCGCCGCAGCCGCCGGTCGCGCGCGGCCCTGGAGTCCGCGCTGCTGGAGCTGATCGCCGAGCGCGATCTGACGCAGCTCGCGGTCTCCGACGTGACCGGACGCGCCGACGTGCACCGCTCGACGTTCTACGAGCACTACACCGATGTGCACGACCTGGCCGCGTCGGCGTGCACCTCGATGTTCGACGAGCTGCTGTCGGCGACCTCGCGACTGTCCACCGGCGACGGCACCGCGGACTCGGCGCGGGACTCGCTGACGACGGTGTTCGCCCACGTCGCCGAGCACCGGCGGCTGTACCGGTCGCTGCTGGGCCCCGACGGCAGTGCCCGCGTGCTCAACCACCTGCTGGAGCGCACCGCGGACTCCGTGCGCCACGGCATGGCCGAGTCGGGCGCGAAGTCCACATCGGACTCTTCGCCGGTGTCGGCGTTCCTGGCGGGAGCGCTGCTCGGCGTCATCATCGACTGGCTGCGGCGGGACTGTGGACAGGATCCGGAACGGCTTAGCGAAGCGGTGTGGCCGCACCTGATCGCCGCTACCGGGGCGACGCGGCGCTGACCCGCTCACCAGCGCTCCGGCACTTCCCGCAGATCCGGGCAGCAGGCCCTCGACACGGCGCAGCTCACCGGGCACCACGGCCGGTTCGAACAACGGCACCGCTTCTCCCCCCCCCACACATCGGACGATCGCGCGGCCGTCACCGGATGGCGGCCCATCCGGTGACGTCCTCGCTATCCTACAGATGTCGGAGAGACTCGAAGTGTCGCTGTGTTCCCGAAAGCACGCGAGGCCCCGGCTCCACCGGGGCCTCAGCCGATCGCGGCGCCGCCACAGACCTTCAGCACCTGGCCGGTGACGAACGCCGCGCCCGGCGAGGCCAGGTAGGCCACGGCCGCGCCGACCTCCTCCGGCTCGCCCATCCGCTGGATCACCTGGTCGTCGAGCGCGTAGGTGACCGACGTGGTCAGCGGGGTGGCGATCGGACCGGGAGCCACCGAGTTGCACGTGATCCCGTACGGGCCGACCTCCTTGGCCAGCCACTTGGTCAGCGCGATGACGCCGCCCTTGGACGCGGCGTAGGCGGGGCCCGACCGGCCAGCGCCCTCGCCGCCCGAGCGGGGGCCGCCCATGATCCCGGAGATCGAGCTGATGTTGATGATCCTGCCCTCGCCCCGGTCCTTCATGTGCGGATGCACGGCGGCGCGGCTGTAGAGGAACATGCCGTGCAGGTTGGTGTCGAGATCGCGGTGCCACTCGCCCTCGGTCAGTGCGTCCAGCCCGGCGCGACTCGCCGTGCCCGCGTTGTTCACCAGCACGTCGATCTTGCCGAACTCGGCGACGAGCTCGTCCACCGAGCGCCGGACCTCGTCCTCGTCGCGTACGTCGACCTTGCGGTAGGCGAAGCGCTGCGCCGGGAACTCCTCTCGCAGCTCGGCCACCGGGTCGACGTCGTCGGCGAGGTCCACCACCAGCACGTCGGCGCCCTGGCCCGCGAGGACCCTCGCGGTGGCCAGTCCGATACCCCTGGCGCCTCCGGTGACGAGTGCGACCTGTCCGGCGAGGTCGAACGGGTTCACGGCCATCTTCTCCCCTCCCTGGAATGGAACACGCTAGAAACCGAGCAGATCGGGCAGCCAGTTGGACAGTGCGGGCACGTAGGACACGAGCAGCACCACCACGAGCCCCGCGACGAAGAACGGCCGGATGCCCTTGACCACCTCGACGAGCGAGATGCGCGCGATCCCGGCGGCCACGAACAGGTTCACGCCCACGGGCGGTGTCACCAGTCCCAGCGCCAGGTTCACGACCATCAGCACGCCGATGGTGGTCACGTCGACGCCGACCTCGAGCAGGACCGGCGCGATGATCGGGATGAACAGGTACAGCGCCGACACCGCGTCGATGAACGCGCCCACCACGAGCAGCAGGATGACCGCCAGCAGGATGATGAGGTACTTGTTGTCGGTCAGCCCGAGCAGTGCGTCGGACACGCCCGCCGCGATGTCGTTGACGGTCACCACGTAGGCGAACACCGAGGCCGCACCGACGATGAGCATCACCACGGCCGACTGCGCCGCCGCCGTCGTGAAGATCCGGTACAGCTGCGCGGGCTTGATCTCGCGGTAGAACAGCATCCCGACGAGCAGCGCGTACGTGGCGGCGACCACCGCCGACTCGGTGGGCGTGACGATCCCGCCGTAGATTCCGCCGAGGATGATCACCGGCAGCAGCAGCCCGGGAAGCGCCTTGCCGACCGCGCGGACGAAGCTTTCCTTCTGGGGTCCATCTCCGCCGGTGACCGCGGGCGCCTGCGCGGCGCCGGGACCGCCCGAGGTGGCCATGGCGGGCGCCTTCCTCGGCAGGAACAGGCACGCGATCACCAGTGCGACGGCCAGCATGATGCCCGGCACGACGCCCGCCACGAACAACCGGACGATCGAGACGCCCGAGAAGTCGCTGACGACCACGGCGAAGATGATGAACGCGATGCTCGGCGGCACGATGATGCCCATCGAGCCCGCGGTGGCCATGAGCGACGACGCGTGCCGCGCGGAGTAGCCCTGGCGGATCAGCGCCGGGATCAGGATGGAGCCGATCGCGGCGACCGTCGCGGGCCCGGAGCCGGAGATCGCGGAGAAGAAGAACGCCGCCACGATCACCACGATCGCCAGGCCGTGCTTGCGCTGCCCCACACACGCGTGGGCGAAGTCGACGAGCCTGCGGGAGATGCCCGCGTACTCCATGATCACGCCCGCGAGGATGAAGAACGGGATCGCCAGCAGGGTCTCCGACGACACCGACGAGACGAACACGCTCGGCACCAGCGACAGCTCACCGAGCCCGCCCATCACCACCAACGAGCACACCGCGGACACGCCGAGCGCGAACGCCACCGGCACGCCCAGCATCAGCAGGACGAGAAACGCTCCGAAGAGAACTACCCCGATCACCGGCCGTCCTCCTCGTTGTCGTCGCTGATCGCGGCGTCGGCGGTCGTCGTGCGGAACCCGGCCCTGCCAGCCTGGATCGTGCGGTAGGCGCCGAGCAGCGCCCCGACCGGCAGCGCGATCGTGAACAGCCACTGCGGCACGCCGATGGACGGTGTCGCCCTGCCTCGCTCCGCCTGCTGCAGGGCCAGTTCGAGCCCGAAGACCAGCAGCACGGCGAGGAACACGAGGATCGACAGCGTGATGAGCACGGTCATGGTGGCGCGCACGGCGCCGCGGGCGCGTTCGTGCAAGGCGCTGAAGCCCAGGTGCGCGCCCTCTCGCAGCCCGATCACCGCGCCCATCATGAGCATCCACACCGCGAGGTTCACGGTGAGCTCGGAGGTGAAGGCGAGCGAGGCGTTGAGGAAGTAGCGGGACAGGACGTTGACGAAGGCCACGAGGGCCACGGCGGCGAACGGAATCGCGGCCAGCAGGTTCTCGACGGTGGCGAGGCGACGGTCGAACACGCTCAGCTCCCCGGGTTCACGGCCGAGGTCAGGGTCTCGCCCCAGACCGGCTCGTACTCGTCGTAGAGCGGCTGCATCGCCGTCCGGAAGGCGTTCACCTGCTCGTCGGTGAGCCGGGTGACGTCCATGAGCCCGGCGTGCCGGTCGATCTCGGTCTGTTCGAGGTCGCGGCTTGCCTGGACCTGGAAGTCGTTGGCCTCCTCGGCGGCGTCGAGCACGATCCGCTGGTCGGCCTCACCGAGCGAGTCGAACAGCTCCTGGTTCATGCCGAGCACCAGCGGGTCGTAGACGTAGTTCCAGACCGTGAGGTACTCCTGCACCTCGGCCAGGCCGGACGACGCGATCACGTCCATCGGGTTCTCCTGGCCCTCGATGGTCCCCTGCTGCAGCGAGGTGAAGACCTCCGAGAAGTTCATCGTGGTCGGGTTGGCGCCCATCCCGCGGTAGATGTCGGTGAACAGCCCGATGCCGGGGATCCTGATCTTGATGCCGTCGAGGTCGTCCGGCGTGCGGACGGGTCGGACGTTGTTGGAGACCTGGCGGAACCCGCTCTCGCCGAAGCCGAGCATCTTCACGCCGTACTCCGCGCACAGATCCTCGTAGGCCTCGCGCGCACCGCTCTCGATGGCGCGGTCGGCGTCCTCGTAGTCCTGGTACAGGAACGGGGCGTTGATGGCACCGAACCGGGGGTCGATGCCCGCGTAGATGATCGTGGAGTTGTAGGAGAAGTCCTTGCTCCCGCTCATCAGCTGCTCGACACCCGCGGCCGGGTCGCCCGCCGAGAGCTGCTCGCTGGTGAACACCTTCAGTTGCATCCGGCCGTCCGACTCGCGTTCGAGCGCGTCGGCGAACCGCTGGGAAGCCTGGTACCACGTGGACGACTCACCGGTCGTGACCGTCATGTTCCAGGTGTGGACCTCATCGCCGGGCACCGCGGCCACCGGCCCACATCCGCTCAGTGCCAGGCAGGCCAGCACGGCGACGCCGCGCAGCCGGCGCTTCGACATCATTGTCCGTTCTCCTCGTCCGCTCCGATGGGAGGCCCACTGATGGTGGGAGGAGCCGGTCACCGAAGTCAATGCCGCTTCGCGATCTCTGGTCCACATTATGGACCGTTGCGAGGTCGTCGGTTCTCTGCTCATCATGGTTCTCATGAGCGCCGATGCCGAGCCGCGACCGTTGCGAGAACGCGGCAACCTCGCTCGACGGTCCGCATCATGGACCATCGCGCACGCCACGGAGACGGGCGCCGAGCCGGCGGGCGCGCAGAGCATCCAGCGGGCGCTCGTGCTGCTGAACCTCGTGGCCGTGCTGGCGCGGGACCGGCCGGGCGGGGTGTCGCTGTCCGAGCTGACCCGGGTCAGCGAGCGACCGAAGGCGAGCGTGCGGCGGGTGCTGCTGGCACTCGTGCAGGCCGGCTACGTCGAACAGGATCCCGAGACCTCGCGCTACCGCCTCGGCCTGCAGGCGGCCGTGCTCGGTGAGCTCGCGAGCCAGGGCGCCGACCGGCTCGGCGCGGTCAGCACCGACAGCCTCATCCGACTGTCCGATGTGTCCTCGGACACCGCGTTCCTCACCGTGCGGCACGGCAGCTACGCGGTGTGCGCGCGCAGGCAGGAGGGACCGGGCCCGATTCGCAACTACGCGCTCGCCGTGGGCGACCGTCACCCGCTCGGCGTGGGTGCGGGCAGCCTGGCGCTGCTGAGCGCGCTACCCGACGACGAGGTCGCCGCGGTGCTCTCCGCCACGGCGGCCGCCCGCGCGCAGTACCCGCGCTTCGACGACGAGACGCTGCACCGTCTGGTGCGGCGCTCGCGCAAGGCGGGCTACGCGCTCAACGACGGCCTGTTCATCGCGGGCTCGTGGGCCGTGGGCGTCGTGGTCCGCGACGCCGACGACCGACCCGTGGCCGCGCTCAGTGTCGCGACCATCGCAGAACGCCTGGGCAGACAGCGCCGGGAGGAACTCGTCGAGGTCCTGCAGCGCGAAGCCGAGACCATGCACACCGCACTCACCCGGAGGACCCAGCCATGACCACCTCGCCCAGCATCATCGGATGGGCGCACTCCGCGTTCGGCAAGGCGGCCGAACCCGACGTGGAGGCTCTGCTCGCGTCCGTCACCGGCTCGGCGCTCGACCACGCCGGGGTCGGCGCGGGCGAGCTCGACGGCGTGTTCGTCGGCGTCTTCAACGGCGGTTTGTCCCGCCAGGGTTTCGAGGCCGGGCTGGTGGGTTCGGGCCGTCCCGAGCTGGCACGGGTTCCCGCCCTGCACGCCGAGAACGCGTGTGCCACGGGCTCGGCCGCGCTGTACGCGGCGCTGGACTTCGTGCAGTCGGGGCGCGGCAGGATCGCGCTCGTCGCGGGGGCGGAGAAGATGACCACCGCGCGGCCGGAGGTGCTCAACGACGCGCTGCTCACCGCCTCCTACCGCCGGGAGGAGGAGCAGGCGGGCAGCTTCGCCGGGGTGTTCGCCGACATCGCGCGGAGCTACTTCGAGCGCTACGGCGACCACCGCGAGACGCTGGCCCGCATCGCGGCGAAGAACCACCGCAACGGCGTCGACAACCCGCACGCACACCTGCGTAAGGACGTCGGCTTCGACTTCTGCAACGAGGTGTCCGACCGCAACCCGCTCGTCGCGGACCCGTTGCGCCGTACCGACTGCTCGCTGGTGTCCGACGGCGCCGCCGCGGTGGTCGTGGCCGCGCCGGACGTCGCGGCCTCCGCACAGCGCGCCATCACGTGGCGCGCTCGCGCGCAGGCCAACGACCACCTGCCGCTGAGCCGCAGGGACGACGTGCTCGAGTTCGCCGGGGCCAGGGACGCGTTCGCGCGCGCCATGGCGGCGGCGGGATCGGGACTGTCCGATCTGGACCTGATGGAGACCCACGACTGCTTCACCATCGCCGAGCTGCTGCAGTACGAGGCGTTCGGCCTCACCGAACCGGGCAAGGGCGCCACCGCCCTCGACGCGGGGCTGACCGAGCGGACCGGCACGCTGCCGGTGAACCCCTCGGGCGGGCTCAAGGCCAAGGGGCACCCGATCGGCGCGACGGGCATCTCCCAGCACATCATGGCGTCGCTGCAACTGACCGGTGAGGCGGGCGGCATGCAGGTCGAGGGCGCGCAGCTCGCGGGCGTGTTCAACATGGGCGGCGTCGCCGTGGCCAACTACTTCTCCGTGCTGGAGCGGCTCCGGTGAACGCACCCAACCGGCGTGCGGTCAACCTGGCGCACCTGCTCACCGCCACGGCCCGCAGACTGCCCGGCCACGACGCGCTGGTGCACGGCCCGGCACGGCTCACCTGGGCCGAGTTGAACGACCGTGTCGACGCCGTGGCGGCGGAGCTGCGCCGCCGGGGCGTCGGGCGCGGCGACGCGGTGCTCGTGCACTCCCCCAACCACGTCGAGCTGGTCACGACGATGTTCGGCGTGTGGCGGGCCGGTGCGGTGTTCGCCCCGGCCAACTACCGGCTCACGCCGGCCGAGGTGGCCGGGCTGGCCGAGCTCACCCGGCCGACGGCACTGGTGTGCCACGTGGACTACGCGGGGCACGCGGCGGCCGTCGCCGACGTGGCCGAACTGCGTGGCGGCACGCTGTGGCTCGGCGCCGAGCCGGGTGCCGGCGACGCGCTGGCGTCGCTGCCGCCCGCCGGTCCGCAGGCCGACGAGGCGGTGCGCGACGGCGACCACGCCTGGTACTTCTTCACCTCCGGTACCAGCGGCAGGCCGAAGGCCGTGGTGCTGACGCACGACCAGATGGGCTTCGTGGTCAACAACCACCTGTGCGACCTGATGCCGGGCCTCGGCGAGTCCGACGCCCAGATCGTGGTGGCACCGCTCTCGCACGGCGCGGGCGTGCACCTGCTGCCACAGGTCGCGCGCGGCGCGAAGACCGTGCTGCCCACCTCGGCGAGCCTGGACCCGGCCGAGATCTGGCGGCTGGTCGAGGCCGAGCGGGTGACCAATGCGTTCACCGTGCCGACGATCCTCACGGCGCTGACGCAGTCGCCCGAGGCGGCGGGCCGCGACCTCTCGTCGCTGCGGTACGTGATCTACGCGGGCGCACCGATGTACCGGACCGACCAGGAACGCGCCCGCGAGGTGCTCGGGGACGTGCTCGTGCAGTACTACGGGCTCGGCGAGGTCACCGGCAACATCACGGTGCTGCCCCCGGCCCAGCACGGCCGCCCCTCCCCTGACGGCGTCGAGTTCGGCACGTGCGGGTATCCGAGGACCGGCATGCAGGTGAGCATCCAGGACTCCGAGGGCGCCGAGCTCCCTGCCGGCGAGCAGGGCGAGATCTGCGTGGCGGGACCGGCGGTGTTCGCCGGGTACCTCAACAACGACGAGGCCAACGCCGCATCGTTTCGGGACGGCTGGTTCCGCACCGGCGATCTCGGCATGGTCGACGGCGAAGGCTACGTCTACGTGACCGGCCGCGCCTCCGACATGTTCATCTCCGGCGGGTCCAATGTGTACCCGAGGGAGATCGAGGAACGCCTGCTGCGCCATCCGTCGGTCGCCGAGGTGGCCGTGGTCGGTGTGCCGGACCCGAAGTGGGGCGAGATCGGCGTCGCCGTGTGCGTGGCCGACGGCGGCCCCGCCGACGACGAGGACCTGCGGTCGTGGCTGTCGGAGACGCTGGCCCGGTACAAGATCCCGAAGCGGTTCGTGTGGTGGGACGACATCCCGAAGTCCGGCTACGGCAAGGTCGTCAAGCGCACGATCCGCGAGCGCCTCGAGCACGACCGGGCGGCGTCGTGACCGCGCGGCGGGCCGGTGTCCCCCTGGTCCATCCCGGACCGGTGGCCGCCGAACGCATCGTGTCGGTGCCGACGAGCGTGTCCGTGGTGCGGGCCGAACTGGCACCGGGAACCGTGGTGTCGCAGGGACTCTGGGCGCTCGCCCAGGCCGCGGGGTGTCAGGGCGCGAGCGCCGAGCTGGCCCACGGATGCTTCGGCACGCTGCGCTACGTCCACCCGGCGATCGGCACCGACGGCGAGCGGCCCGCGACGTTCAGCGCGACCGTCGAGCCCGCCGCACCCGGCTTCGTGGCCAGCGGTACGGCCACGGTCGGCACCCGCGACGGCGCGGCGTTCACGCACCTGCACGCCACCTGGCTCGACGGCGAGGGCCGGCTGCGTGGCGGGCACCTGCTGCCGGAGACCACGGTCGGCGCCGTACCGATCCAGGTGACGCTGCGCGCGCAGCACGACGTCGCGCTGCTCAGCGAGGCCGACGCCGAGACGTCGATGCCGGCGTTCACGCCCCACCCGGTCGCCTCCGGCCGCGACGACGACACCGGCGACGCGCGGGCGGTCATGTCGCGCGTGCGGCCCGGCGTCGACCTGCACGACGCGGTGGCCGAGGTCGTCGCCCGCGCCGGGTTCGGCTCGGCGATCGTGCGGGCCAGCCTCGGCAGTGTGGTGGGAGCGCGCCTGCGCTCCGGCGCGGGCCGGATCGTGGAGGCCGACTGGCCCGCCACGGAGTTCACCACGCTCAGCGGCACGGTCACCGGCACGGACGGCGGGCCGCCGGAGGTGCTGCTGACCGGCTCGCTGGTCGACCTCAACGGGCGCGTGCACTCCGGCGTCGTGCTGCCGGGGCAGAACCCCGTGGCTGTGACGTTCGAGCTCTACGTCGAGGAGGCGGCGCATGGGTGAGCGACTGGCCGGGCAGGTCGCGATCGTGTTCGGCGGCGGTGGTGGCGAGGGCGGCGTCAGCAACGGCCAGGCCGCGGCGATGACCTACGCGCGCGAGGGCGCCGCGGTCGCCGTGGTGGACCTCAACCCGGCGGCGGCGCGGCACACGACCGGCGCCGTCCACGCCGAGGGCGGTACCGCGGTGGCGCTCACGGCCGACGTGACCGACGGCGACTCCGTGGCCGGGGCGGTCCGGCGGGCGGCCGAGGAGCTGGGGCCCGCGGACATCCTGCACAACAACGTCGGCGCGACCGTGCTCGGCGGCCCCGTCGACCTCGACTACGACCAGTGGCGGCGGGCGTTCGCGATCAACGTCGACAGCGTGTTCCTGACGTGCAAACACGTGCTGCCCGCGATGATCGAGCGCGGCCGCGGCGCGATCGTGAACGTGTCGTCGGCCGCGGCGCTGCGCCACATCGGCTACGCCTACCCGGCCTACATGGCGGCCAAGGCCGCGGTGAACCAGGTGACCGTCTCGCTCGCGCTGACCCATGCCGCACAGGGGATCCGCGCCAACTCGGTGGCTCCCGGCTACATCGACACCCCGCTGGTGCGCAGGCAACTGGCCTCGCAGGCGGACTCGATCGACGACCTGCTCGCCACGCGGAACGCGGCCAGCCCCACCGGGCGCATGGGAACGCCGTGGGACGTCGCCAACGCCTGCCTGTTCCTGGTCTCGCCCGAGGCCGCCTACGTCAACGCGGTGTGCCTGCCCGTCGACGGTGGCCTGGTGATGAGCGCGAGCTGACGCGGCTCAGGCCGTGCACGTGGCCTGCCTGCTCGGTCCCTCGCCGAGCAGCAGCACCGCGCCGCTGCCGCCCGTCGCCGTGCACGCGATCTGCTCGGCCGCCACAGTGGACAGTTGCGACGGCGGCACCGACACGGTCACCACCGCGCGGCCCGCGTCGTCCGTGGTCACCGTGAACGGCGCGGCCTCCGCGGGCACCTCGTTGCGCAGTCCCCGCGCGCGTTCGGCCGCGGTGGGGCCGGCGGCCAGCTGCGCGAGCGAGTCGGCCGGAAAGCGCGGAGTGTCGTCGCGCGCGATGGGAAACAGCTCGCCCCGCAACAGGAAGTACACCTCGATCGGCATTCTCCCCTCCGCCGCGCCGCTGGGTGGGGAGATGCCGTAGATGACGCCGCTCGGCTGCACCCCGCAGCCGGCGAGCGCCACCAGCACGGCGGCGCCCAGCGACGCCAGGATCCTGGTGCACCTCATGACCGCGCCTCCTGCTCCGGGTCGTGCGCCCGGCGTGGCAGGCGCAGCGTGAACACGGCCCCGCCGTCGGCGGAGGAGGCCGCGCTGAGCTCACCCCGGCGAGCGCCGTCGTGGTGCAGCACGGCGTTCTCGCGCGCGATCGCCAGCCCGAGCCCGCTGCCCTCGGAGCGCGTCCTCGCCGCGTCGGCCTTGTAGAAGCGGTCGAACACGTGCGGCAGCACCGCGGCGTCGAGCCCGGGACCGTGGTCGCGCACCTCGATCGTGACCCACTCCGGGTCGGCGGCCAGCCGCACCGAGACCGGCGGCGCGCCGTGACGCAGCGCGTTGCCGACCAGGTTGGCCACGACGACGTCGATCCGGCGGGGGTCCACCACGGCGCTCACCTCGGGCAGGTCGGTCTCGACCCGCTCGGCGAAGCCCCGCGATCGCAGGCTCGCCCGCACCAGCGCGGCCACGTCCACCTCGTCCAGTTCGAGCGCCGCGGCGCCGGAGTCGAACCTGCTGATCTCCATCAGATCGTTGACCAGCCGGGTGAGGTTGTGGGCCTCCTGGCTGACCAGCCGGGCCGCCCTGCCGAGCTCGTCGGGCAACGTGTCGGCGTCCTCGTCGAGGATGTCCGCCACCGCGGCCACCGCGGCCAGCGGGGTGCGCAGCTCGTGCGAGACGTCGGCCACGAAGCGCCGCGCGTCCGCCTCCATCGCCTGCAGCCGGTCGACATGCTGTTCCAGTTCGGCCGCCGTGTGGTTGAAGGTGTGCGCCACCTCGGCGAGTTCGTCGGAGCCACGGACCGAGATCCGGGTCGCGAGGTCGCCCTCCCCCAGCCTCCGGGCGGCGTCGCCGAGCTCCCGGACCGGCCGCAGCACTCCGCGCGCCGCCAGCAGCGCCAGCCCGATCGCCACCACGAGCGCGGCGCCACCGATGAGCCACGCGTTGCGGGCCAGCTCCTCGATGCTGAGCTGCTCGCCGAGCAGGCTGCGCACGGTGTAGACCTCGATACCGGTCGGCATGACGTTGCCGTCCGTTCCCACGACGAGCAACGGCGTCCCGATGACGAGGACCGGGTGGCCGTCCCGCACCACGCGCTGCCACGCGATCTGGCCGCCTGTCACGGCCCGCCGCAGCTCCCCCGGGATGTCGGCGGGGTTCAGCCCGGGAGATTGCAGCTCGCCCCTGATCGCGACCGACGAGGTCTCGCGGTCGGACACGGCGGAGGCGATCTCGGTGAGCCCCGCCTCGTCCGGTTCGGTGTCCGGCAACGGGTACAGGGCCTCCAGCCGCGTCGTCATGCCCTCGACGGCGGCGTCCTGCGCCTGCTGCAGGACCAGGTTGCGCGACTGCACGTAGCTCGCTCCGGCCACCGCCACGGCGGTGAGCACGCTCAGCAGCGCGAACGCGAGCAGCAACCGGGTCCGCAGGCCCCAGGCGCGCCTCACAACGGCCCGAAGCGGTACCCGAATCCGCGCACCGTCTGCACGTACACCGGCGCCGCCGAGTCGTCCTCGATCTTCGCGCGCAGCCGTTGCACGCACGCGTCGACGAGCCGAGAGTCACCGAGATATCCCTGGTCCCACACCGATTCCAGCAGCTGCTGACGGCTGTGCACGCGGCCGGGCGTCGCCGACAGCTCCAGCAGCAGCCGCAGCTCGGTGGGGGTCAGCCCGACCCGGTCGCCCTTCCTGCTCACCACCAGGCCCGACCGGTCGATCGAGAGGTCCCCGTAGCGGTCCGGCGCCGCCTGCTCGCGGCTCGTGCGCCGCAGCACCGCACGGATGCGCGCCTCCAGGACTCTGGCCTGCACCGGCTTGATCACGTAGTCGTCGGCGCCCGCCTCCAGCCCGGCCACCACGTCCATGTCGTCACCGCGGGCGGTGAGCATGATGATCGGCACCTCGCCGGCGGCCTGGATGCGGCGGCAGACCTCGAAGCCGTCGATGCCGGGCAGCATGAGGTCCAGCACGACGACGTCGGGCGGCTCGGTGCGCAGCCGGTCCAGACCGCTCTCCCCCGACTCCGCCGCGTCGACCCGGTAGCCCTGCCTGCTCAGGGCCAGCTCGAGCCCCTGCCGCACGGCCGCGTCGTCCTCGATCAGCAACACCCGTGACACGCCGCCGAGTATCACAGGCGGCTCCGCGCGCCGCCCGTCGACCAGAACGCCAGGCAGCCCAGCGCTCCGGCGAGCAGCACCGCGCCGAGTACGTCGCTGAGGCGGTGCCAGCTCGCGATCATCGTGGCGCCGCCGACCGCGGCCACCGCCACCAGCCCCGGCACCGCGGCCCACCAGCGGGCGCGCGGGGGCAGCACGAGCAGGACGGCCAGCACGACCGCCGTCGCCGCGGCGACGTGCCCGCTGGGAAAGCTGTTGTGCGTGCTCGACCCGGCGATGCCGAGATCGGGCCGCTGCACGAGGTTCTTCAGCACTCGCGCGCCCGCGATCGAGCACGCGAACAGCACCACGCCCGCGACCGCGCCGCGGATGCGCCCGCCCAGCGCGCCGGCCAGGAGCACCCCGGCGAGCACGGCGGCCAGCACCAGCGGATCACCCGCCACCGCCAGCAGCGCCGTCGCCGACTCGACGAGCTCCGCGTCGCGGCCGGGGCCGTGCAGCAGGCTCTGGTCCAGGTCCTGGCCACCGGGCGTGCCCAGGAACACCGCCCCCGTCAGCAGCAGGCCGAGCAGACACGCCGCGGCCGCCAGCAGCAGGGCGATCCTGTTGTCTCTCCCGGCCCGCTCCGGAGCCCGTACATCCGCTACCACCGGTTCAGTCTCGGCTCGCGATGTCCCCGCACCGTGCTCGTCATGTCATGGTTGTGTCACAGAATCGCCCGACCGCGGGGCTGTCGACGAACTGTGACACGCGTGGCGAACAGCGCGCACATTCGACGTCGACCGTGGTGTGCATGGACGAACCACGGACCGCCCGCGACCGGCTCCTCGCCGCCGTCACGGTGCTGCTCGGCATCCTCTTTCTGCTGCCAGCGCTGCTCTGGCGGCCTCACCGGGCCCGCGAGCTGGCCTGCGGGTGGGCACTGGGCCTGCGGTTTCCCACCGAGGACCTCTCCGGGCTGACCGAGGGCGCGCGCGCCGCGTTCACCGCCGCCCGCACCGAGGCGTTCTGGCGGCATGGCCAGCTCGTCGGGCTCACGTCGGGACACCGCGATCCCGCGACGCAGCAACGGCTCTTCGACGAGGAGGTGCGCCGGTCCGGATCGGAGGCCGCGGCGAGGCTGCTGGTGCTGCCGCCCGAGCAATCGCGCCACGTCAAGGGAATCGCACTCGACGTCCGCCCGCGCGAGGGCGCCCGGTGGCTCGAGGAACACGGCGCAGGCCACGACCTCTACCGCACCTACGACAACGAATGGTGGCACTTCGAACACCGGCCCGAGACCGGTGGAATGCCGCCGCGCCGGGTCTCGGATCCCGGCGCGGCGGCGCGTCCGCGTGCGGCGGTCTACTCCTGAGCCTCGTCCTGATCCTTCGGCATGAGGTAGCCGCCGACGAAACCGACGAGGCCGAAGACGACGCCGGCGGTGATACTCGGGACGAGCAGCGCGTCGGCGGCCCACGAGACCCAGGACGCCTGCAGGAACAGCACTCCGACGACCTGGGTTCCCACCAGGATCGTCGCGAGGGCGAGAAAGATCAGCAGGGTCACGACGAACGCGGCCCGGCACACGGTCTGCGCACGGTCTGCAAGTGCGGTGGTCATGTCGGTTCCTCTCTGGCGAATGCGGCCGGGCGGGCTAGTAGACGACGGGCAGGACGCCCCAGGCGATGAGGCAGCCGATGGCGAGGATCGGCACCATGTAGAAGACGATCAGCGGCACGAACGTCTTCTCCGGTTTGGCTCCCGTGAGACCCGCGGCGACGAAGATCGAACCCGACGAGGGCGGCGAGGCGCCCTCGGTGGAGGCGAACACGAGGATCGCGGTGACGGCCAGCACGGGGTCGACCCCGACCGAGATCAGCGCGAACAGCGACACCTGACCCACCGCGGTGAGCGTCGCCGTCGACGACAGCGGCCCGGCCACGACCGCGACGAGCACGGCCACCAGCAGCACCATCACGTACTTGTTGAGCTGGTACCCGGCCAGGATGGTGTCGATGTCGTCGGCCAGCCCGAGCCCGCTGAGCACCTCGCTGGCGGCGACGGCGAAGAACAGCAGCGCCCCGATGGTCGTGAAGCGCGGCATCGCCTCGGAGAGCCAGTCGCCCCAGGCCCTCGCCCCGCTCGGGAGCGAGCGGCGGCCGACGAGCAGGGCGAGCCCGGTGACCAGGATCGGGATCCAGGTCAGGATCGAGATGTCGCCGATCGAGTCGCCGAGCGGGCTGCTCGCGGTCAGGAAGTCCGCGACGGGCCCGACGGTGATCGCGATCGGAACGATGGCGCCGAGCACGATGATCAGTGCGGTGCCACCGTCCCGCAGCGCACGGCGCAGCGGCTGCAGGTCCTCGGCGGACGCGCGCTGGATCTTGTCGCGCCGGACGAAGTAGATGACGAGCAGCGCGCGCCACAGCACCTGGTACAGGCCCGCGCACAGCAGCGCGAGGTAGATCTCGCCGGTGGTGACGAGCGAACCGGCGAAGCCGATCATGATGACCATCGACGCGCTGGGCGGCAGCGCGGCGCCGAGGCCACCGTTGCCTGCCAGGACCGTGGCGCTGCGTTCCGGGGACCAGCCAGTGCGGACCATCCAGGGCCCGGTGAAGGCGCCCGTGGCCGCGGTGTTGCCGGAGTTGGACCCGGACAGCGAGCCCATGACGGCAGAGCCCGCGGTGTCGACCAGCGCCGGGCCGCCTCGCACCCGCCCGACGAGCGAGTTCAGGATGGCGAGGAGCTTGTGGATCAGCCCGGTGCGGTCGACGACGTAGGCCATGAACACGAAGGCCAGCGCGGCGTACAGGACTTCCTGGTCCAGCGCGTCGCGCAAGCCGGTGAGCAGTGCTTGCGGCGCGCTGGTGCCCGCGAAGGCCGCGGTGACCAGCAGGCCGAGGAGCATGGCCTCGCCCATGTTCCGTTTGAAGGCGACGTTCCAGACGATGATGACGGCGATGAACGCGCCGAGCGCGATGAGCCCGGTGGGCATGGGGTTTCCCCTCTTCGGCGTTGGAGCGGGGTGGACAGGGACGGGAGGGGACTAGCCGGCGACGCGTTCGCCGAGGATCGTCCGGTATCGGGAAGCTTCGTCGTCGAGCACCGCGCGGGTGCGCGCGAGGGTGCGTTCGGCCTCGGCCAGCGGCACCACGATCACGCCGTCGGCGTCGGCGACCACGAGGTCGCCGGGGTGCACGACCACACCTCCGACCGACACGTCGGTGCCGAGCCGGTACGGCCCGGACTTGTAGGGCCCGGCGGGCGAGGTGCCCACCGCCCACACGGGGAAGCCAGCCTCGCGCAGGGCACCGACGTCGCGGACGGCGCCGTCGATGATCATGCCGCGCACTCCCCTGTTGATCGCGCGGTGGGCGATGAGCTCGCCGATCAGCGCCCGCGAGGCGTCGCCGCCGCCGTCGACGACCAGCACGTCGCCGGGACGGGCCGAGGCCAGCGCCCGGTGGATGCCCTTGTTGTCGCCCGGCCTGCACAGCACGGTCAGCGCTCTGCCAGCCAGGTGGGCGTCCGGCCACATCGTGCGCACCCGGGGGTGGACGACGCCGAGCCGGTCCCGGGAGTCGCCGATCGCGGCGGTGGGAACCTGCGCGTAGCCGTCGAGCAGGGAGTCCAGAGTGGACGGTGTTGTGCGGCTCAGCGCGAGGTGACGGTTGGCGACGGCCGTGGTGACGACGGGTGCGACGCCCAGTGAGGCGACGAGGTCGGCGGCCGCCTCGGACTCGTGGGCGCGGCGCAGAGCGTGCTTGCGGGTGCCCCGGTCGAGACGGTCGAGCGCGCTCTCGCCGTCGACGAGCGCGGCGGAGATCTGTGCCCGGACCCAGTCGGTCTCGCCCGCGGCGTTCCCGGCGTCCATGGCCTCGGTGATCACCGCGCCGAGGCCCTTCATGAACACCGTCCGCAGGATCTTGCGGCGGGAGGCGGCGCCGGGCTGCCCGCCGATCGCGTCGACGGAGCCGCCGAGCGTGCGGAACAGCTCCGCGACGTCGTCGGCGACCGGGCCGGACACGATCAGTGCCGTGCTCGGGCCGAACTGGGGCACCGAGCCGATCACAGCGACGTCGGCGTAGCGCGGCGCGGCGTCACCGAGCGCCTCTCCGACCTCCTGTTTGCGCTGCGGCGAGGCGGCGTTGAGGTCGGCGTAGAACGCGTCGGACTCCAGGTGGGGTGCGGCGTCGGCGGCCACGCTCACCGCGTGCGCACCGGTCACCAGGCTGAGGACCAGCTTCGCGCCCCGCACCGCGTCGGCCACGCTCGCCGCCCGGGTGACGCCCTGCGGCGTCGGGGAGTCGGCCGGGTCGTACGCCGCGACCGTGGCACCGGTCGCGGCGAAACCCGCCGCGTAGATCGTTCCGGCCTCGCCAAGGCCCAGCACTGCGATCCTCATTGACCATCCTTGATTATCACTCTATGATATTGCCACTCACTTGGTGAGAGTCTTAATCACGGTGCGAGCGCCGGTCAAGGCAATCGGCGGAAAATGAGGCAACTTCTCATAGAGTGATAGGTTCGACGGCATGACCGCCGCCAACACCAGCACGATGCGCTCGGTCCACCGCGCGTTCGAAGTACTGCAGGTGCTCGAGCTCGCCCAGCAGCCGCTGCGGCTGACCGACCTCGCCCAGCGCGCGGGCCTGCACGTGGCCACCACCCAGCGCCTGGTCAACGTCCTCACCGAGCACGGCTACGCCAGCAGGCACGCGGGCGGCTACACGGCGGGACCGGCCGCGCTGTCGACCGCGCACGCCTTCGCGACGACGAGCCCGCTGCGGCTCGTGGCCAGGCCCGTGCTCGAGCAGATCGCGACGACCTCGGGCCTCACGGCGTCGCTCTACGTGCGGGTGCAGGACAACCGGGTGCTCATCGACCGCGTCGAGGGCGGGCAGCGGCCGCAGTACTCACTGCCGATCGGCGAACGGCTGCCGCTCTACCCCGGCGCCGCGGGCAAGGTGTTCCTCTCCGGCGGCGACACCGACCTCGAGGCCGTGGCCAAGGAACTGGACCCGGTCACGCTCGCGGACGGCACGGCGCTCGACGCGGCCGCGATCCACGCGGACCTCAAGCAGGTCACCGAGCACGGGTTCGCGATCTCGGTGGACGAGCGTCAGTTCGGCACCACCGCGGTGGCCACGCTGATCACCGACGGCGCCGGGCGCGCGCTCGGTTCACTCGGTCTCAGCGGATCGACGAGCTCCATGCGAGATGTCCACACCACCGCGCTGCCCGCCGACGTCCGGCGGGCCGCCCACACCATCGGAGCCCGCGTCCCCGCCACCTGACGCACGGCCGGCGAGCGCGGTCGTGGCGAAGGCCAGGACAGCGGCGACGAGAGCGCCGAGCGTGTTCATCGCCCAGTCGTTGGTGTCGCAGGCGCGGCCGATGGCGGGCACCAGCGCCTGCAGCGCCTCGATGCCGGCCGACAGGACGGCGCCGGTGGCGAGCGCCGGCAGCGGGCGGCGCAGCGCGAGCGCCGCGAAGTAGACCGGAGGTACGAACAACGCCACGTTGGCGACCAGCTCCACCCTTCCCGGCGTGGGCACCGCGAACTGCACGGTGCACCTCACGGTGTCGAGCTGGCTCGTCGCGGGCACGAGGGTCAGCGCGGCGACCGGTACCAGCGCCAGCGCCGCGAGCAGCCACAGCGTTCGCCACCTGCGCCACCGGAGCAGCAGGTAGCCGACGGCGGCGCACGCGAGCGAGATCAGCACCGCCGCGCCGAACACCAGTGACGCGTGCTCCACCAGGAGGTTGGTGATCATCGAGGGCCGATCGTACGGGGACGGCACCATCTCGGCGGTGGCCGGGCCGCCCGTGCGCGGTGGGATTCGCCACCCGGGGTGAGAGATCGTGGGCACGACGTGACGGCCGCGATCGGCCGCCACTGCCTGGCCTCGCCGCTCCGGAGTGCCCGCCGCGATGCTGGTGGCGGCGATCGCGGTGGAGATCGCCGCCGTCACCCGGAGCCGGGCGGCCGCGCCGGGTACCGGCCGCGAGCACGTCCCTGACCGGACGGCCGTCTGGTTTGCTCCCTGTGGCCGCCGGGTAGCTCGAAAGCAACCTGCCGCCGGCTCTTGGGCGCGCAGCACTGGCCAGGCGGCCGTCGTCCAGCAGCGGGCGCCGGCACGCCGCGGTCATGTCGGCCTGGCGATTCCACTTGCGATCAGGCACCGGGATGACCACGGGCGGAGTCCGGCAGCCGGTGTTGGTCCCGGGTTCGTTGGTCGCAGGCCAGCCGCGGTGTGTTCACGGACTGGGCAGCACACCGCGGCGGTGCCCCCGGGGCGGCCGGTTGGGGTGCGCCCCACCGGCCGCCCTCCCCGTCTCGTCACACGGTGTTTGTTCTGGGCACCGGGGCGGGTAGCCGCAGGTACTTGATCTTCGTCCCTAAGCGAGCCCGGAGAGACCGTCGTGAGCGAGCACACCGAAACGCGGCCCAGCCGGCCACAGCGCACCGAGGTCGCCCAGCAGGGGCGGCCGGCCCGAGTCCGGCAGTGGACCACCCGCGCACTGGGCACCGACGGCCACGAGCGTCACCTCGTGGCCTTCGTGCTGAAGAGCACCATCGCCGCGACGGCGGCCTGGGCCGTGTCCTACTACGCACTAGACGCCGAATCGGCGGCCTTCGCGCCGTTCTCGGCCGTGCTGATGCTGCAGGTGACCGTCTACCAGTCGGTGTGGCACTCCCTGCGCTACGTCGCCGCGGTGGCGGCGGGCGTCGCGGTGCAGCTCGTGTTCGGTTTCGTGCTCGGCGCGGGGCTGGCGACCTTCGCGCTCGTCGCCGTGACGGCCGCCGTGATCGGCCGCTGGCGGCGGCTCGGCACCGAGGGCGCCCAGGTATCGACGGCGGCGTACTTCGCGTTCTCCACCTTCGTCACCGCGGCCAGCGGGGCGGAGCGCCTCGGCCAGCTCGGGGAGATCATCGCGCTGGTCGTGCTCGGCTGCGGAATCGGCGTGCTGGTCAACCTCGTGGTACTGCCCCCGCTGCGGTACCGCAGCGCCGAGTACGGCGTCCAGACACTCTCGCACTCCCTGTGCGATCTCATCAGTGACATGTATCCCGCGCTGCGGCAAGGAGAACTCGACGGCGAGCGCGCGGCGCACTGGCGTGATCGTGCCTCGCGGCTGGGCCCGCTCGTGGCTCAGGCCCAGTCCTCGGTCCACCTCGCGAGGGAGAGCAGCTACTACAACCCTCGGCGGCTGCTCCGGCGGCACGCGGGCCACGGCACGTTCCACGGCTACCAGGCGGTGATCGACGCGCTCGAGCGCGTGACCTACCAGATCGGGTCCATGACCCGCAGCCTCACGCAGTGTCCGATGGAGGACGACGGACCCGAGCACGCCGAGTTCTTCCGCCATTACGGCGACCTGCTCGCCGCGCTCGCCCACATCACCAACCTGTTCAGCAGCCTCGACGAGGACGAGCTCGAGGACCAGGCGCCGGAGCTGTGCGCGGCGGCGGGCGAGGCCCAGGAGGAGCACCGCCGACTCGCCGAGTACTCGGACTCGCTGCCACTGGCCGATCCCGCACAGCCCTACGGGATCCTGCTCGCCGAGGCCACGCGGCTCATGGAGGAGGCGCAGTACACCTGCGACGTCCTGCAGAGCGCGGTGGACGACGCGCGGGACTGAGGCCGCCCGGAAACTCCGTCGACAGGGATGCGCCGCGCTGCCACAGTTCCCGCATGGTGGAGCTCGACGAGGCCGACATCCGGCGGATGCAGGAACTGGCACAGCGGGTGATGGCGCTGCGGCCGGAACTGCTGAACGGCGACGCGACCGTCGGTGAGCTGGCCTGGTGCTGGGCCAAGGACGTGGACGCGCTGGGCCGGTTCTGGCGGCACCGGTTCTGGTTCGCCGACGACCGGCTCGCCGCGTGGGCGTGGGTGCACCTTCCCCACCCGATCACGCGCGGCGACGGGACGGTGCGCGAGGTCGAGGAGGCCAACCTGGTCTGGCAGACCGACCCGGACCGGCCGGAGCTGCTGCACGAGATCCTGGACTTCTACGACGAGGTGGCAGGCGATGCCGACCGCCTGCTGAACCTCCAGTCAGCCGACGACCACGCGCGCACCACTGTGGCCGAGCACGGCTACGAGTTCGACGCGGAGGAAGCCTCGGACAACGGTTCCTGGGTGCAGTTCAACTCCCGGGAGCTGACCGACGTGCCGGATCCGGTGCTGCCGGAGGGTTTCCGGTTCCGGACGGCCGAGGACGTCTCCCCCGCCGACGCCGTCGCGGCGCACCGGGCGGCGTGGCCCCGGTCCGGTCTCTCCGAGGCGGCGTTCGAACGGGTCCAGCGGACCTGGCCGTACCGCGCCGATCTGCACGTGCTGGTCGAGGCGCCGGACGGCACGCTCGCCGCGACCGCCATCAGCTGGCTGGACGAGGCCACGAACACCGCCGAGTTCGAGCCCGTCGGCACCCACCAGGAGTTCCGGCGGCAGGGCCTGTCGACCGCGTTGCAGCTGCACGGCATGCGGCTCGCCAGGGCGGCCGGGGCCAGTCGAATGCTCGTCGCCTGCCTCGGCGCGCCCGCTCACCCCGCGGCCAGAAACCTCTACCACGGCCTCGGTTTCCGCGAGTTCACGCGGGACGTGCCGCAGATCAAACGCGCACGGTGACGCGACGGCTCGTGGGGCGGGAGCACCCACCCCACGAGCCGCCCCCTGCCACCGGTGGCTACGCCCGCGTGGCGTCCGCGATCGGCTCGGCCGGCACGCCCTCTCCCGGCTCCACCGGCTGAGCGGGCTCGCACTCGATCGGCTCGGCGGGCACGGACGGCACACCGGGCGGCACGGGCAGCGTCGGCACCGTCTCGATGGGCTCGGCGGGCACGCCCTCACCGGGCTCCACCGGCTGGGCGGGCTGGCAGCTGGCGGGCGGAGTGGGCACGTCCGCCACCTGCCGGCCCGCGGGAGTATCCGCGCCGCTGGCGAACGCCGCGCCGCCGGTGCCGAGCACGATGGCCAGACCGCCCACGACCGTGGCGAGCTTCCGCGACATCGATGGCATGAGGGATTCCTTCCTTCGGTTCCTGCCCGGCGGTGTCCCGCCGGGCGAGGGCGGCCATCCGGGCCGCCGTCGGGATCAAGGAGGCCAGATCGCGGTTATCGTCACCGTCTGGTGATCTCCATATGCGGGCCATAGGTCCCCTCGGCGATCATCTGGTCCGGACCACGGGAGAGGGGACGACACGGTGCGGGTACTGGTGGTGGAGGACGAGGTCTTCCTCGCCGAGGCGTTGCAGTCCGGCCTCCGCGCGGAGGGCATGGCGGTGGACCTCGCCCACGACGGCGCGACCGCGCTGGAGCACGTGTCGGTGAACGACTACGACGTGGTGGTGCTGGACCGCGATCTGCCCGAGGTGCACGGCGACGACGTGTGCAGGCAGGTGGTGGCCGATCGCCCGGAGTGCCGGGTGCTGATGCTCACCGCGGCGGGCGGGCTCAGCGACAAGGTCGACGGGCTGCGGCTCGGCTCCGACGACTACCTCGTCAAGCCGTTCGACTTCCCCGAGCTCGTCGCCCGTCTGCACGCGCTGCGCAGGCGCGCGGCGCCCGCGCTGCCGCCGGTGCTGACCTTCGGCGACCTCCGGCTCGATCCCTCCCGCCGCGACGCGCGCCGCGCCGACCGCCCGTTGCGCCTGACGCGCAAGGAGTTCGGCGTGCTCGAGGCGCTCCTGCGCGCGGACGGAGCCGTACTCAGCGCGGAGCACCTGCTGGAGAAGGTGTGGGACGCGCACGCCGACCCGTTCACCAACGCCGTGCGCATCACCGTCTCCACGCTGCGCCGCAAACTCGGTGACCCGCCGATCCTGCACACCGCCACCGGGGTCGGCTACCACCTCGCGGCGCCATGACGGTCTCCGAATCGGTGCGAGGCAACAGGCTGTCGATCCGCGTCCGGCTCACCCTGCTCTACGGCGGCATGGTGTTCGCCAGCGGCGTCGTGCTGTTGCTCATGGTGTATCTGCTGATGCGGTTCATCCCGAACTACGACATCCGCGAAGCACAGCTGGCGGTGGCGCCCGCGATACCGGCGAACCCGACCGACCAGCGCCCCACGCCGATTCCCACCATCGCCAGCAAGGACGACGTGCTGGCGGTGCTGCTGCAGCTCTCCGGCCTCGCGCTGCTCGGGCTGGCGCTGATCGCGTTCCTGCTCGGCTGGATCATCGCGGGCCGCATCCTCGCGCCCGTCCACCGGATCACCAGCGCCGCGCGCACCGTCGCCGGACACACACTGCACGAACGCATCCAGCTCGACGGGCCGAAGGACGAGTTCACCGAACTCGCCGACACCATCGACACGATGCTCGACCGGCTGCACACGAGTTTCCAGGCGCAGCAACGCTTCGCGGCCAACGCGTCCCACGAGCTGCGGACCCCGCTGGCCACCACGCGCACCATGCTGCAGGTCGCCCTGGCCCGCCCACAGGATCACGACCTGGCCACGCTCGCGCCCAAGCTGCTCGCCACCAACGAACGCAGTATCACGACCGTGGAGTCGTTGCTGACGCTGTCGCGGGCCGATCACGGCGTCGCCGAGCCCATGCTCGTCGACATCGCCTCCGTGGCGGCGCACGCGGTGGACCAGGTGCGGGCGGAGGCGGAGTCGCGCCGGATCGGACTGGCCACCGACCTGCGTCCGGCCACTGTGGACGGCGACGGGGATCTGGTGCACCACCTGCTGCTCAACCTCTTACACAACGCCGTCCGGCACAACCATCCCGGCGGCGCAGCACGGCTGAGCACCACGAGCTGGAACGGCGCCGCCGTGATCACGGTGACCAATACCGGCGAACCCGTCTCCGCGGCCGAGGCCGCCCGGCTGTTCGAGCCGTTCCACCGCGGGGCCGCCCGCACGCGCGGGGCGGGTCACGGGCTCGGGCTCACCCTGGTGCGCACCATCGCGCACAGCCACCACGGCACCGCCACGGCGATGCCGAACGCCGGGGGCGGGCTCACCACCACCGTCGTCCTGCCCCTGCGCCAGGCTGAGCACCCCAGAATGCGGTGAAGGGCACCTTTACTGCATTGAACGCAGTAAAGGTGCCCTTCACCGCAGAGGCTTGGACCTCCGGGGCTCAGGTGTCAGGACTGGGTTGCTTCCAGGAGCTGGAATCCCGTGCCACCGTGGAGTTCGTGCACCGCGAGCAGGCTCAGGCCCGCGGAGCCGCAGAGGTGCTCGAAGTCGGCGCGGGTCCGTTCCCGGCCCCCGACGTTGACGAGCATGTTGAGGTCGCTGAGGTAGAAGCCCTCCACCGAACCCGGCGGCACCAGCTCGGGCAGCACCGGCTCCACGATCAGCACCCGTCCCCCGGCGCCGAGCGCCGTCCGGCAGTGACGCAGGATCGTGGCCGCCCGCTCGTCATCCCAGTCGTGGATGATGCTCTTGAGCAGGTAGGCGTCCGCTCCGGCCGGTACCCCCTCGAAGAAGTCCCCCAACTCGATCGACACCCGGTCGGTCAGTCCCTGCCGTTCGAGGTTCGCGGCGGCCTCGCGGGCGCCCGGCTCGGTGTCGAACACGACGCCGCGCGGAGCCGGATGTGCCTGCAGCACCGCGGAGAGCAGGGTGCCGTCCCCGCCGCCGACGTCGACGATCGTGTGGAAGTTCCCGAAGTCGTACGCCGACGGCAGGGCACCCGCCACGACCCGCGTCCCCTGTGACATCGACGCGTTGAACAGGGCCGAGAGCTCCGGGGAGTCGGCGAGGTGGTCGAAGAACGACGTGCCGAACTCGGTCTCGAAACTGGTCTCGCCGGTGCGCAGGCTCTGCTCCAGGTGCCGCCAGCCCGCGAGCATCACGGGATCGCTGAACATGCGCGCGAGGGCATGGACCGATCGCGGGTGGTCCCGCAGCAGGTGCCGGCCCGCCGGGGTCAGCGAGAACCCGTCGCCGGACTCGGCGCACACGCCGAGCCCGGCGAGCGCACGAAGCAGCCTCAGCAGGTTCTCCTCCGGGATGCCCGCCGGCTCCGCCAGCTCGCCCGGCGAGCGCGTGCCGTCGCCGATGGCCTCGACGAGGTCCAGCCGCAGCGCCACCGAGATCACCTGCGTGCTCATCATTCCGAAGACCTGGCGGCGCAGCCGCAGCAGCTCCTCGCCGGTCGCTTCGTCGCTCATGAGGTGCTCCTGCCTGTCGTGTCGATGTCCGCTCGTAGCGTCACCCGGCGCAGCAGCGCGAGCACGTCGGCCGCGTGGGGCACCAGGTAGAAGTGATCGCCGGGGAGTCGGTGCAGCGCGAAGGACGCTGCGGTGACCTCCTGCCACGCGCTCGCCAGCGCGTCGTCGACCTCGGTGTCCTCGGTGCCGATGACCGCCGTGACCGGGCAGCGCAGCAGCGGTCCCGGCGCGGGCCGGTACGTCTCGGCGAACCGGTAGTCGGTCCTGATCGCGGGCAGGAACAGCTCGCGCAGCTCCTGGTCGCGCAGGAGTTCGCCGTCGGTGCCGCCGAGCCGCACCAGCTCGTCGACCACGGCCTCGTCGTCGCGCAGGTGGACGTCACCGGTGAGCCGCCGCGAGGGGGCGCGCATGCCCGAGACCACGAGCGCGCCCGGGTCCGGGCCTATACCCGCCTCCAGCCGCCGCGCGGTCTCGTACGCCACGAGCGAGCCCAGGCTGTGTCCGAAGAGGACGACCGGCCGGTCGTCGAGGGCTGCGACCGCCTCGGCGACGTGCCCGGCGAGCGCGGTGAGGTCGGCGGGGAACGCGTCGTTGATCCGGTTCTCGCGGCCGGGGTACTGCACACCCCAGACCTCGATCTCGTCTCCGATGTCGCGTCCCCACGTGCGGAAGAAGCTCGCCGCGCCGCCGGCGTGGGGCAGGCACACGAGCCGGACGGTCGCGCCGGCCTTGGGGAATGCGCACCGCAGCCACGGACTCGGTGCCGCTGCCGCGCTCATGCGGGTGTGCTCGCCGCGATCAGCACCCTCGGGGTGGTGGCCAGTACCGAGCGGGTCTCCCTGGCCTCGGCGATCAGCGTGGCCGCCGCGGTCTGGCCCATCTCGTCGGCGAGCCGGCGGCGGTGGCCGAGGATGCCGCGGTAGACGGCGAGCTGGCGGTGCAACCAGTCCGGCGTGTGTTCGTGCACGAGCACCTCGAACCCGGCCTCGGTGAGCAGTTCCCGATGGTCCAGATAGGACGGTTCCCAGGTGGTGAAGACGAACCGGCCGCCAGGCCGCAGGATCCGGCCGAGTTCGGCGAGCGAGCCGGGTTTGTCCCAGACCATCCAGAACGCGTCGACGCTCATCACCGCGGCGCACGAGTGATCGGCCAGGCCGGTCTGTTCGAAGCTGCCCACCGCGAACTCCGCCTCCCCGCCGAGCTCACGAGCGAGCTCGCGCGCCTCGGTGACGGCGGCTTCGACGACGTCGACCCCACGCAGCACCGCGCCGCGTTCGCGCGCGACGACGAGTCCGGGGCCGCCCCGTCCGCACCCGAGGTCCGCGAGCAGCTCACCGGGCTCGACGGCCACGAGCTCGGTGATGCGGGCGAGGTCGGTGCGCGTGACGAAGCCGAACGGGTCGGCCTCCTCGGGGTAGTCGGCGCCGTAGGCGTCGCGGTAGATGCCCCGCAACGTCGGGCTGCCCCACTGCCGCCGCAGCACCTCGGAGTAGCGGTCCTCCTCCTGGCTGAACTCACCAGCCGCCCAGCTCATGCGATGTCTCCCCCCTGCTCGATCCGTCCGTTGCCGAGTCGCACCACGTGCCGCATGCGTTCGATCGTCGCGGGCCGGTGCGCGATGACGATGAGTGTGCGGTCGCCGCGCAGCCGGTCCATCGCCGTCTCGATCCGCGCGGCCGTCACCGGGTCGATGTCGGCGGTCGCCTCGTCGAGCACCAGCACGGCGGGGTCGAGCAGCGCCGCCCTGGCGAGCGCGACGAGCTGGCGCTCCCCCGCCGACAGGTTCTCGCCGCGCGGGCCGAGATCGGTGTCGAGCCCGTCGGCCAGACCCGCCACCCAGTCCTCGAGCTCCAGTTGGGCGATCGCCCGGCCCAGTTCCTCGCGGCCGGGGTCACCGGGCACGAGGGCGAGGTTCTCGGCGAGTGTTCCCGTCACCAGGTGCACCTGCTGCGGCACCAGCACGATGCGCCTGCGCAGCTCCCCTGGCGGGATGTCGGCCAGCTCCACACCCGCGAAGCGCACGTGTCCGTTCGCCGGGCGGTACATCCCGCACAGCAGCTTCGACAGCGTCGTCTTGCCCGATCCCGTCGGGCCGGCCAGCGCCGCGCGGTCGCCGGTGGGGAAGGAGACCGACACGTCGTGCAGCACCTGGACGTCGGAGGTGTAGGAGAAGCACACGCCATCGACACTCAGCTCACCGCGCTCCGGGGTCACCTCGCCCGTTGCGACGTCCGGCCGCGCGGCAGGATCGGCAAGTTCGGCAGGATCGGCAGGATCGACATCGTCGGTGGCGGCGAGCAGGTCGAGCAACCGCGCGAACGCCGTCCTCGAGGTCTGCATCTGGGTGAGCAGCTGCGTCAGCTGCGTGACCGAGCTGAACAGCTGGCGCATCGCGAGCACGAACACCACGACGGTGCCGACGCTGATCACGCCGTGCAGCGCGAGCAGTCCGGCCACGATCAGCATCACCGCGTCGGCGACGCCCTGCACGATCGTCACCGCGCTGCTGCGGAAGGCGACCCGCTGCGCGTGGCGGGCAGCTCCGTACAGGCGACCGTGGTCCTCGGCGAGCCGGGCGCGCAGCACGTCGGCCGCGCCGGTGGTCTGCACCAGCTCGCGCGCCTCGGTGCTCTCGCGGTAGGTGGCGGCGGCCTCGGCCTGCCTGGCCGCCTGCGCGGCGAAGGCCGGTGCGGCGGCACGCTTGAACGAGCGCAGCAGCACCACCGTGGCCGGCAGGAACACCACCGCCAGCAACAGGGTCAGCGGCACCGAGTAGACGAGCAGCACGATGGTGGCGAAGCAGAGGTAGCCCACCACGGCCAGCAGGTCGGGCAGGTCGGAGCGGACGAACCCGGCCAGGTCGGAGATCTCCCCGGTGGCGCGGCGCAGCAGGTCACCTGAGCGGTGTCGTTCCAGGAACCGCAGCGAGGTACCGGCGAGCCGCTCCACCACGAGGTCGCGCAGTCTGCGCACCACCCGCTCGCCCGCGCGGACCAGCAGCACCTCCGAGCCGCGCAGCAGGAGCATGCGTGCCACGGCCAGCGCCAGCACCGCGCCCGAGGCCAGCAGCATCCCGCCGCGGTCACCCGCGAGCAGCAGGTCGGTCGCCCAGCCGATCGCGGGCGGGATCAGCGCCAGCGCGAGCGTGGACAACGACGTGATCACGATCGAGACCACGATCAGCCTGCGGTGCGGTCGCAGGTGCGGCCAGGCGCGCGCCCGCAAGCGCTGTTGCGACGGCGCGTCCGAGAGCAGCGGGCCGTGCTCGTCCAGTGTGGATTGTTCAGGCATCGGCACTCCCCGGCGCGACGTCGACGAGCTCGGCGCGCGGCGCCGGATCCGGCAGTGTGACGGTGCGGTCGGCCGCGGCCAGCACCGCGTCGCGATGGGTCACGAACACCAGTGACGCCCCCGACTCCGCCCACTCGCGCAGGCCGCGCAGGATCGCCTGTTCCGTGGCCGTGTCGACGGCCGAGGTCACGTCGTCGAGCACGAGTACGTCGCCCTCTGCCAAGAGCCCGCGCGCGAGCGCGAGCCGCTGCCGCTGCCCACCGGACAGCGTGGCGCCGCGCTCGCCGACCTCGGTGTCGTAGCCGTCGGGCAAGGCCTCGATCTCGGCGTCGATCGCGGCGATCCGGCAGGCCGCGCGCAGTGTCTCCGCAGAGAGGTCGTGGTGGCCGAGCGTCAGGTTCTCCGCGATGGTGCCCGAGAGCATCAGCGGCCGCTGCGGGACGTACACCAGGCGCCGCCGCACCTGCGCGAGCGAGGCATCCCGCAGCGGGACGCCGCCGTAGCGGACCTCACCGCGTTCGGGATCGTCGAGGCGGCACGACCATCGCGCGAGCTGAGACTTGCCGGAGCCGAGCGGTCCGGTGAGGGCGACGAACTCCCCCGCCGCGACCCGCACCGAGACCTCGCCGCCGGGCAGCGGCACGCCGGTGAGCTCGAGGTCGCCGCGCGGCGGCAGGTTCCTCGGCTCGGCCGGCTCGCGCACCGCGGGCTCGGTGCGCAGCACCTCGTCGATCCGGCCCGCGGCGGTGAACGCCTGCACGAGCTGGTTGATGCGCACGGTCAGCATGGTGATCCAGCCGGAGAGCATGGTCATCCACGTCGCGAACGCGACCAGGCCACCGATGCTGAGCGAGCCGGACAGCACGGCGTGACCGCCCACGGCGAGGCCGATCGCGGTACCCGCGGCCGGAATGAACGGGGCCTGCGACGCCCAGTTGGCCGCGACACTGGCCACCCGGAACGTGTGCCGGGTGACCTCGACGCTGTCGGCGTGGTGCCTGCGCACCAGCACCTCCTGCGCGCCGAGCCCGCGCACGGACTCGGCGCCGGAGAGCAGGTCCTCCACCGCGTCGGCCCGGCGGCCGTGCGCCGACGCGAGCTCGCCGTTCACCGACGCCATCCGCTTCGGGTACAGCACGCTCGCGAGCACGATCAGTGGCACCACGGCGAGCCCCACCACGGCCAGCAGCGGGTCGAGCAGCGCGATGGCCACGACGATCGCGACGAACCCGCACACGCCCGAGACGAGCGAGCCGACCCCGGCGAGCCAGTTCTTCACGGCGTCGACGTCGCGCGTGCCGCGGATCGCCAGATCGCCGTGACCGAACCGGTCGGCTTCCCTGTCCAGGGTCAGCACGTGCGCCAGCAACCGTTCCCGCAGCCCGTTCGCCGCCGCCGTCGAGTACGACACCGCCGTCCACAGCATGCCCATCAGCCCGGCCACGGAGACCAGCGTGGTTCCCACGATCACGCAGGCCCAGAGCACGAGCGCGCCGCGGTCGCCGGGGACCACGCCGTCGTCGAGCCCGCGTTTGACGAGCTCCGGCAGCACGATCGTCCCGGCCTGGTACACCAGACCGGCCACAATAGACAGTGCTATCGGGACGCGGTGCTCACGCAGGCAGCTGACCAGCAGGGCGCGCTCGGCTCGGCTCACTCACAACTCCGCGAGGATCTTGTCGATGTCGGCCAGCGCGTCGGTGGCGATGCGATAGGACGCGACACTGTAGTTCGGCATCGGGAAGACCTTGCCCGCCTTGACCGCGGGGAGGTCCTGGAACGGGGACTGGTCCAGCACGTCCTGCACCGGCTGGCGGGGCGTGCCGTCGTAGGTCACCGGGTACACGATCACGTCACAGTCGTTGATGACGTTGAGCTGCTCGTACGAGTACTCCTGGCCGTTCTCGTCCCGGCCCGCGGCCGCCTCGCCGAACTGCACGCCCGCGTCGTTGAGCACGCCACCGAGCGCGGAGCCCGCCATGTTCAGCGTCCAGGTCCCGGTGTTGTTGCCCTGCGCGATGTAGGCCCACTTCGACCCGGCCAGCGCGTCGGCCCGCTGGGCGGCGATCTGGTCGATCTTGTCCTGGTACGCGGTGCGCAGGCGCTCCGCCTCGGCCTCCTTGCCGATCATCGGGGCGAGCCGGTCGGCGCACTCCTTCCAGAACTTGGCCTGGCTGTCGGAGAGCAGGACGATCGTGGCCGCGACGGCCTGCAGCTGGTCGTAGACCGGCTGCATCGTCGACTTGCCGGACACGTACCCCATCGACACGACGAGGTCGGGGCCGAGCTTGGCGATCTCCTGCACGTTCGGCTGTCCGTTGGGGCCGATCACGGGCAGCGACAACAGGTCCTCGTAGGCGGGGTGCACCAGCTCGGGGCTGTACTCGCAGACACCGGCGGGCGTCACCCCGAGGTCCTTGAGGATGAACGCGGGGAAGAAGTCCGCCGAGACCACCTGCTGGGGGTCGACCGGGACCTCGACGTCGCCGAGGTCCGTGGTCACCGAGCGGGTCTGCCCGGTCTGTTCGGCCTGGCCGCTGTCACCGCTTCCGCACGCGGAGAGCCCGAGTGCGCCGAGCACCCCGAGGGTGCCGGTGAGCACCGATCGTCTGCTCAGGTCGTGATGAAGGGTCACGGTGTTCTCCTCGGGGACTGTGTCGGGGATCGGCAAGATCGAAATAAAGCTAGGCTCACCTAACTAACTGGTGTGGGTTCTTGTCAATCCGGTTCGGGCAACTCGCCGGAGACCGTCGACACGCTCGCGGCCAGGTGCGCGCTCAGCTCGTCGAGCACCCGCCCGGCCTCGGCCTCGGTGAACGCGTCGGTGCGGAACGCGAGCCGCAGGTGCAGCCGCCTGCCCGGTGTGACCCACAGCGAGAGCGCGTAGTGCATGTTGTCCCAGCCGCTCACCCCGGTGACCCGCGGGCCGTCCCCGCTCTCGCCCGAGGAGCCGCCCGCGGGGAAGTTCTCGAACACCACCACGGTGTCGAACAGCTCGCGATGCCCCGTCAGTTCGGCGATCCGGCGCGCGCCGAGGTGGTGGTGCTCCAGAGTCGCCACGTGCGCGGCGTGCAGGTCGGCCAGCGGCGCCGAGGTGCGCACACGCACAGGCACCGTCTCCACGAACAGTCCCGGTGTGCGGTCCGCTCCGGCCAGCTCGGCCGGCCTGCCCGACACCACCGCGCCCATCACGACGTCGCTGGTCCCGGTGCGCGCGGCCAGCACCTTCGCCCACGCCGCCTGCACGACCGTGCTGAGCGTGACACCGGAATCGCGGGCCAGCGTGCCCAGCCGCGCGGTGACCTCCTCGGGTACCTCCAGCACCCGCTGCGCGGGCGCCGAGGGCAGCGTCCGCGGCACCTCCGGTGCGACGAGTGTCGGCCCGGCGAGGCCGCGCAGCTGCTCGCCCCACACACGTTCGGCGGTCGCGGTGTCCTGTCCGGCGCGCCACGCCAGGACATCGCGGTACGGACGGCCCGGTGAGGGCTCGAGCCCGTGGTAGGCGCGGAGCAGCTCCGCGATCACCAGCGACGTCGACCAGCCGTCGAGC
The DNA here is from genome assembly GCF_016595675.1 of Prauserella cavernicola. Taxonomy (GTDB): domain Bacteria; phylum Actinomycetota; class Actinomycetes; order Mycobacteriales; family Pseudonocardiaceae; genus Prauserella_A; species Prauserella_A cavernicola. Next base: position 1,062,299 of record NZ_JAENJH010000001.1, read on the forward strand.
ACGAGGTGGTGCGAGGTGAGCACCAGCCGGTGCGTGCCGGGGCCCGTACGGGCGAGCACGAACCGCACTGGCGGCGGATCCGCGAGGTCCACGGGCATCCCGCGCTCGGCGAGCGTCAGGGCCCTCGGATCGGCTCCCGCCAGGTCCACCTCCCGCCAGGGCACGGGTGGCGCGGCGGGCACCACCGCCACCGGCTCGCCGCCCGCCGTGCGGGTGAACGCCGTGCGCAGGGTGGGTTGCCCGCGCACCAGCTCCTCCGCCGCGCGCCGCAGCCGCGCCGGGTCGAGCTCTCCGGCGAGATCGAGGACCAGCTGCACCGTGTAGACGGAGTGGCCGACCTCGCCGAGCTCGGCCTGCTCGAACACCACGCGCTGGAACGGCGTCTGGGGCCACACGTCGGCCACCGCGCCGAACCGGCGACCCAGAGCGTCCACATCGGACTGCGGGAGGCTCACGAGCGGGAAGTCGGACGGCGTGTGCCCGCCGAGCTCCCGCGTGGTCGCGAGCACGCGCAGCACCTGGAACCACAACTCGGCGATCTCCGCGACGTCGTCCTCGCCGAGGATCCCGCTCGCGTAGGACCACGTGGCGACCAGCTCGGGACCCGCGTCGCGGTCGGCGGTCAGCGCGTTGACCTCCAGCACGTGTTCCAGCGGCATGTCCGGGTCCAGCGCCCCGCCGAGCGGCGCCGCCTCGGGTGCCGGGCTCCACGGTTCGCCGGAGGCCGCGCCACCGAACCGGCCGAGGTAGTTGAACCCGATCCGGGGCTTGTCGTGACGGATCAGCGCCGGTTCCTCGCACACGTAGCGGAGCAGGCCGAAACCGATGCCGCCGTCGGGCACGGTGCGCAGCCGGTCCTTGACCCGCTTGACCACGGCGCCCAGTGCGGCCCCGCCCGCCAGCGCGTCGTCCACCTCGTCGTCGGCGACCTCGAGCGCCACCGGATAGACGCTGGTGAACCAACCGACCGTGCGGGAGAGGTCCGCTCCGGCCACCACCTGCTCCTCGCGGCCGTGGCCCTCCAGCTCGACGAGCACCGACCCGGCGCCCGCCTGGCCGCGCTTGCGCCGCCACGCCGAGACCGCGACGGCGAGCCCGCCGAGCAGCACGTCGTTGACGCCACCGTGGAACGCGGAGGGGATGTCGGTGAGCAGCGGGCGGGTGAGTTCGGCAGGCAGCGTGACCGTGTGCGTTCCCAGGCTCCGCACCGTGTCTGCCACGGGGTCGAGATCACGCTCGCCGAGCGCGGCGTCACCGGCCGAGAGCATGCCCTCCCACAGCTCCAGTTCCGTGGCCCGAGCGCGGGCCTGCTCTGTGAGCCCGTTCGCCCAGCTGCGCCACGACGTTCCCGTGCGCGGCAGCACCGGCACGACCGGCACGACCGGAGCCGACTGCACCACGGACCAGGCGTGCGCGAGGTCCGCGCTCAGCACCCGCCAGGAGACACCGTCGACGGCGATGTGGTGCACAGCGAGCAGCAACCGGCCCTGACGGCCGGGCCCCGCGTCGAACCAGACCGCACGCACGAGTTCGCCACGCGAGGGATCGAGCGAGTCGAACGCCGTGCGCGCATGATCCGCCAGCGTGTCGCGCAGCGCGCGCTCGTCGAGCGCACCGGTACTCACCACGCTGAGCACGTCCTGCGCACGCACCGTGCCCGGCTCGCCGATCTCCATCGTCACGCCGTCGGCCGCGAGCCGGGCGCGCAGGACATCGTGCCGGTCGAGCACGGCCCGCAGGCTCACCTCGAGTGCGGCGCGGTCCGCGCCCTCGGGCGTGCGCAGCAGCATCGACTGCGCGAACCGCGACGGCATCGGGCCGTGTTCGGCGAAGCGGCGCAGCATCGGTGACGGCGCCACGGTGCCCAGTGCCGCGTCCGGGGACTCCTCCACGGCCGCCGCGTCGTCGGCGATCTCCTCGGCCAGTTCGGCGATCCCGGCCACGGTCCTGCCCTCGAACACCTGCCGCGGCGTCACACGCAGACCCGCCGTCCGCGCGCGGCTGGTGAGCTGAATGGACACGATGCTGTCGCCGCCGAGCGCGAAGAAGTCGTCGTCGGCGCCCACCGACGGCACGCCGAGGATGTCGGCGAACAGCCCGGCCAGCACCTGTTCCCCGCCCTCGCGGGGCGGGCGGCCGCTCGGCAGCGCGGTGAGATCCGGTGCGGGCAGCGCCGCGCGGTCGACCTTGCCGTTGGTGGTGACCGGCAACTCCTCGAGTGACACCAGCGCGGCGGGGACGAGGTAGTCGGGCAGCACGTCCGAGAGCTCCCGGCGCAGCGCGGTGACGTCCACTGTGGACCCGTGTTCGGGCACCACGTAGCCGACGAGCCTGCGCACACCGGGCTGGTCCTCGCGCACCACCACCACGGCCTGCGCGACGCCGTCGCCGGCCGCGATGGCGGCCTCGACCTCACCCGGCTCGATCCGGAACCCGCGCAGTTTCACCTGGTCGTCGGCGCGACCGAGAAAGTCCAGGTCTCCCGAGCCGAGCCAGCGCACCCGGTCGCCGGTGCGGTACAGCCGCGCCCCGGGTTCACCGAACGGGTCGGGGACGAACCGCCCCGCCGTCAGCGCGGGCTGCCCGAGGTAGCCGCGCGCGAGCCCGGCTCCGCCGAGGTACAGCTCCCCCGCGACGCCCTCCGGCACCACCCGCAGGAACTCGTCGAGCACGTAGGCCCGCACGCCGGGATCGGGCCTGCCGATGGGCACCGGGCCCGCGTGGTCGTCGCCACGGATCCACGTCGTCGAGTTCACCGTGGCCTCGGTGGGACCGTAGAAGTTGACGAGCCGCCTGCCGCCGAAGCGCTCCACCAGTTCGGCGGGCATGCGCTCGGCGCCGACGGCGAGCGTCGCCCTCTCCGGCAGCGCGCAGTGGGCGGGCAGGGCGCCGATGAACGACGGCGGCACGTTCACCGCCGTGACGTCGTGCTCGCGCAGGTAATCGGTGAACGGCTCGCCGGGCACCCGGACGTCGTCGGTCGCGAGCACCAGGGTGCCGCCGGAGGTCAGCGGGTTCATCAGCTGCCAGAACGCCAGGTCGAAGCTCACTGACACGAAGTGCAGCAGGCGGATCGGCTGGTCGCGATACACCTGGTGCTGCAGCTCCCGCAGCTTCACCACGCCCTCGTGCGAGACGACGACGCCCTTCGGCGTGCCCGTGGAGCCCGACGTGTAGATCACGTAGGCCGCGTTGTGCACCCGCAGCGGCGCGAGGCGATCGCCGTCGCCGACCGGGTCAGGTCGCTGCGCCGCGATCCATGCCGCGTCGTCGCCGTCGAGCACGATGCGGCGCCCGCCTGGCAGATCGCCGGTGCGCTCGGCCAGTTCGGTAACGGTCACGAGCGCGACCGGGCCCGCGTCGGCGAGCATCGTCGCGATGCGCTCGTCCGGGTACGCCGGGTCGACGGGCAGGTACGCGGCGCCGGACTGGAGCACCGCGAGCAGCGCCACCACCATCTCGGTCTGCCGCGGCACGGCCACGGCGACCACGCGCTCGGGTCCGGCTCCGGTCTCGATCAGCGCGCGGGCGAGCCGGTGGACCCGCGCGGCCAGGTCGGCGTAGCTCACCTCGGTTCCGGCGCACACCAGTGCGGTGCTCTCCGGTGAGCGCCGCGCCTGCGCGGTGACCAGGTCGGGCAGCGTCGCGGGAGGCGGGACGGGACCGCCGTCGCCGAGCGCGAGCAGCCGCGTGCGCTCGCCGTCGCCGAGCAGGTCGATCCGGCTCAGCGGCGACTCCGGTGCGGCGGCGACCGCCGCGCACAGCCGTTCCAGGCAGCGGGCGAGCCGCCGCGCGGTGGCGGCGTCGAACAGGGCGGTGCGGTAGTTCACCGCACCGGTGACGGCCTCGTCGCGCCGGTCGGTGCAGATGAACGTCAGGTCGAACCGCGCGATCTCGTCGGGCGCCGTGACCCCGGAGGTCTCCAGCCCTGGCAGCCCGAACCGCTCGCCGTCGCGGTGCTGGTACACGACCATCGCCTGGAACAGCGGGTGCCGGGCCAGCGAGCGCTGCGCGCCCACCGCGTCCACGACCCGCTCGAACGGCACGTCCTGGTGCGCGTAGGCGGCGAGGTTGGTCTCGCGCACCCGGCCGAGCAGCTCGCGGAAACCCGGGTCACCGGCGAGGTCGGTGCGCAGCACGAGGGTGTTGACGAAGAAGCCCACGACGTCGTCCAGCGCCTCGTCGGTACGGCCGGCGACCGGCACGCCGAGCGAGATGTCGGTGCCCGCGCCGAAACCGTGCAGCAGCGCGCCGATGGCGGCCTGCAGCACCATGAACACACTCGCGCCGGACTCGGTGGCCAGCTCGCGCAGCCGCGCGCTGGTCGTCTCGTCCAGCCGGAACGGCACCGCGGCGCCGCGGGTGTCGGCGACGGCGGGCCTCGGGTGGTCCCTCGGCAGCTCCAGTTCCTCCGGCAGGCCGTCGAGCGTCTCGCGCCAGTACGCGATCTGCCGGGCGAGCAGACTGTCCGGATCGGACTCGTCGCCGAGCAGTTCCCGTTGCCACAGTGCGTAGTCCGCGTACTGCACCGGCAGCGGGGCGAACTCGGGCTCACCGCCGGCACACCGCGCGGCGTAGGCCCGGCCGAGATCGCGCAGCAGGGGCGCGGCCGACCACTCGTCGGCCGCGATGTGGTGCACCAACAGCAGCAGCACGGACTCCTCGGGGCCGAGCCGGAAGACCCAGGCCCGCAGTGGGATCTCCGCACCCAGGTCGAACCGGTGGCGCGCGGCCTCGGCGAGCCGGTCCGCGAGCACCTCCTCCGAGACGTCCACCACCGGGCACCCCGGGTCCGCTTCGGACGAGGGCAGCACGCGCTGCGCGGAGCGGCCGTCGTGCTCGGCGAACACGGTGCGCAGGCTCTCGTGCCTGTCCACGACGTCGGCCAGTGCCGCGCGCAGCGCCTCGGCGTCGAGCCGCCCGTGCAGGCGGGCCGCGAGCGGGATGTTGTAGGTGGGGTCGGGACCGTGGAGCCGGTCGAAGAACCACAGCCGTCGCTGAGCCGACGACAGCGGGATCTCGGCGGGCCGGGGTTTCGCCTCCAGGGCGGGCCGGGCCTGCTCGGCCGGGCCCGCCAGCGCAGCCGCGAGCCCGGCGACGGTCGGGCGGTCGAACAGGTCCCGCAGCGGCACCTCCCGGCTGAGCACCGTCCGGATGCGCGAGAGCAGCCGCGTGGCCAGCAGTGAATGGCCGCCGAGCTCGAAGAAGCTCTCGTCGGACCCGGGCGGTGCGATACCGAGCACCTCGCCGAACAGCGACGCGAGCAGTTGCTCGAGCCCGCCGCGCGGTGCCTGCGCCGAGCCGACGCCGAACCGGGGCGCGGGCAGGGCGGCACGGTCGAGCTTGCCGTGCGGGGTCAGGGGCAGCGCGTCGAGCACCGTGATCGAGGCGGGCACCTGGTGGGCGGGCAACGTCGCGGCGAGGTGTTCCCGCAGCGCCGACGGATCGCACTCGCCGCGACCGGACGGCACGACGTAGGCCGCCAGCTTCCGGTCGCCGGCGGTGTCCTCGCGGTCGATCACCACGCCGTGCGCCACGGCGGGGTGCCGCAGCAGCACGGCCTCGATCTCGCCGAGCTCCACCCGGAAGCCGCGGATCTTGACCTGCCCGTCGGAGCGGCCCACGTACTCCAGTTCACCGCCGTTGTTCCAGCGCACCAGATCGCCCGTGCGGTAGAGCCGCGAGCCCGTGCCACCGAAGGGATCGGGCACGAACCGCGTGGCCGTGAGGCCCGGCCGGTCGAGATACCCGCGTGCGAGGCCGGTGCCGCCCGCGTACAGCTCGCCCAGCACGCCGGGCGGCACCGGGCGCAGGTGCTCGTCGAGCGCGTAGACGGTCGTGTTCTCCACCGGCAGCCCGATCGGCACGCGCGTCGCCGCGGCGTCGGGGCGGCACCGGCTGAGCGTGATGTCCACGGTGGTCTCGGTGGGACCGTAGGAGTTGAACATCGGCCGCGTGGCGGCGAAGCGATCCACGAGGTCCGGGGTGCACGCCTCCCCCGCGACGATCACCGTCGCGTTCGCCGGGAGCTCGCCGGGGATGGACGCCAGCGCGGCGGGCGGCAGCGTGAGATGCGTGATGCCGTGTTCGGCCACGAACGCCTCCAGCGGCTCGCCGAGCCGGTGCTCGTCGGGCACCAGCACCAGGGTCCCGCCGCCGAGCAGTCCCATGCACAGCTCCCACATCGCGGTGTCGAAGCTGAGCGAGGCGAACTGCAGCACCCGCGAGTCCGGTCCGGTGCCGAACGCGTTCGCCATCGTCGTCGCGAGGCTGGGCACCCCGGCGTGGGTCACGACGACGCCCTTGGGCGTGCCCGTGGAGCCGGACGTGTAGATCACGTACGCGGGGTGAGCGGGCCGCAGCGGTGCCGTGCGCTCGGTGTCGCTGAGGTCGTCGCCGGACAGCGACGCGACCCATTCGGCGGTGGCCGGGTCGTCGAGCAGCAGCGCCGGGGCGACGTCGGCGCTCAGCGCGGCGTCGGTGGTGCGGGTGAGCACGGCGGCGGGCTCGGAGTCCCACAGCAGATAGCTGATCCGTTCGGCCGGGTAGGACGGGTCGACGGGCAGGTAGGTGCCACCCGCCTTCATCGTGGCGAGCGCGGCGACCAGCGCGTCTGCCGAGCGCGGCAGCGCGACGGCGACCGTGTCCTCCGGTCCGATGCCGCGGGCGACGAGGGCGCGGGCGAGCCGGTTGGCGCGGGCGTTGAGCTCCGGGTAGCCGAGCGCGCCGTCCTCGGACTCCACCGCCACCGCACCGTCGGCGGCCTCGCGGACGCGCTGCTCGAACAGCGCGGGCAGGGTCGCATCGGGAACCGGGTGCGCGGTGTCGTTGCGCCGGGTCAGCAGCTCCTCGCGGTCGTCGACCGACAGCGCGTCGAGCCGGGCCAGCGGGGTGGCGGGCGCGGCGAGCGCCGCGGTGAGCAGCGTGTCGAGCGCCGAGGCGATCCGCTCGGCCGTCTCGGTGTCGAACTGGTCGGTGCTGTAGTTGAGGGCGCCGTCCACACCGTCGGCTCCGGCTCGTTCGACGAACGAGAACGTGAGGTCGAACTTCGCGGACCCGGTGCGCGCGGCGAGCGGTTCGGCGGCCAGCCCCGGCAGACCGGGCAGCGGGCGCGACCTGTGCTCGTAGGTGATACCGACCTGGAACAGCGGATGACGCGACACCGAGCGCGCGGGGTTGAGGATCTCGACGAGCCGTTCGAAGGGCACGTCCTGGTGGGCGTAGGCGGCGAGATTCTTCTCCCGGACCCGCCCGATCAGCTCCCGCAGCGACGGGTCGCCGGAGAGGTCGGTGCGCAGCACCAGCGTGTTGACGAAGAACCCGACGACCTCGTCCAGCGCCTCGTCGGAGCGACCGGCAACCGGGGACCCCAACGGGACATCGGTTCCAGCACCCAGACGCGACAGCACCGCAGCGACCCCGGCCTGCAACACCATGAACACGCTGGCGCCGCCGTCCACGGCGAGCTTGCGCGCGCGGCGGTGCGCGGCGGCGGACAGGTGCAGCGGCACCGACGCGCCGCGGTAGGTGGCCGTCGCGGGCCTCGGCCGGTCGCGAGGCAGGGCGAGCTCGTCGGGAATGCCGTCGAGCGCCTCGCGCCAGTACGCGGCCTGCTGGGACACCAGACTGTCCGGATCGGACTCGTCCCCGAGCAGTTCTCGTTGCCACAGTGCGTAGTCCGCGTACTGCACCGGCAACGGAGTCCAGCCGGGCTCCACGCCGGACGCCCGGGCGCCGTATGCCTCGCCGAGGTCGCGCAGCAGTGGTCCTGCCGACCACTCGTCGGCGGCGATGTGGTGCACCAGCAGCACCACCACGGACTCCTCCGCCGACTCGCGCAGCACCCAGCAGCGCACGGGAATCTCGGCGGCCACATCGAACTCGTGGCGGACCACCTCGGTCAGCCGCTCCGGTACCTGGCCGGGGGCGCAAGGCAGTTCGATCAGCTCCGGACTCGCCTCGGCCGGGTCCAGGATCACCTGGCGGGCCACCCCGCCCGACTCGGCGAACACCGTGCGCAGGCTCTCGTGGCGGGCCACCACGTCCGCCAGCGCCGACCGCAACGCCCCCGTGTCGAGCTCACCCCGCATCCGCGCCACCAACGGCACGTTGTACGCCGAACCCAGACCCTCCAACCGATCCAGGAACCACAACCGCCGCTGCGCGAACGACACCGGCACCACCTCAGGCCGCACCCCCGCCACCAACGCGGGCCGCGCCGGGCCGCCGTGGTCGAGCAGGGCCGCCAGGCCCGCCACCGTGGGCGCGTCGAACACCGCGCGCACGGGCAGGTCGGTACCGAACGCCGCGCGGACGCGGCTGAGCAGGCGCACGGCCAGCAGCGAGTGCCCGCCGTGCTCGAAGAAGTCGTCGCCGACACCGATCTCGTCGCGGCCCAGTACCTCGGCGAACAGCGCGGTGAGCAGCTCCTCCTGCGGTGTGCGGGGAGCTCGACCGCTCGCCGGACGCCGCGCCGGACGGGCGGCCAGTGCCTTGCGGTCCAGTTTCCCGTTGCTGTTCAGCGGAAGTTCGTCCAGGTGCTCGATCGAGGCGGGCACGAGGTAGGCGGGCAGCAGGCCGCCGACGTGCGCGGCGAGGTCGCTCTCCGGCACCCCGGCCTCGGCGACGACGTACGCGGCGAGCCCGCCGAGGCCGTCCGGCACCACGGCCGCACGCCGCACCGCGGGGTGGCTCAGCAGCGCCGACTCCACCTCGCCGAGCTCTACCCGGAACCCGCGGACCTTCACCTGGTCGTCGTCGCGGCCCAGGAACTCCAGCAGACCATCGTGATTCCAGCGCGCGATGTCGCCGGTGCGGTACAGCCGTGCGCCGGGCGGCCCGAAAGGATCCGGCACGAACCGCTCCGCCGTCAGCGCCGCGCGGCCCCGGTATCCGTGCGCGATGCCGTTGCCGCCGAGGTACAGCTGGCCGGGCACGCCATCGGGGCACGGCGTGAGCGTGCCGTCGAGCACGTAGGCGCTCGCCTCACCGATCGGCGAGCCGATGGGCGGCGCCGACTCGAGCGGGGCGCCGTCGGCGAACCAGGCCGTGGCGTACACGGTGGCCTCGGTGGGCCCGTAGATGTTGCCGAGCCGCGCCTCCGGCCATCGCTGCGCCAGCCGGGCGAGCAGTTCCCTCGGCAGTGCCTCGCCCGCGAGCACGATCGACCGGGTGCGCAGCGACACCGGTTCGGCCAGCAGCGCCTCGAACACCGAGGGCACACCGCTGACCAGGTCGAACTCCCACTCGTGACCGGGGTGCTCGGTGAGTTCGAGCAGGTCACGGACGAGCTCGATCGAGCCGCCGCTCAGCAGCGGCGCGAAGATCTCGAACACCGACACGTCGAAGTTGAGTGACGTCGACGCCAGCACCCGGCCGAGCCCGGCCGCACCGAACTCGGCGGCCGCCCAGCTCACGAGCCCGGCGACGTTGCGGTGGCTCACCACCACGCCCTTGGGTTTTCCGGTGGAGCCGGACGTGTAGATGGAGTACGCCGGATGCTCCGGCCACAGTGGACGGACTCGCTCGGCGGCGGTGACCGGGTCCGGTACGTATCCGTCAAGCTCGGCGAGCCGCGACGACGGCGTGTCGCCGGAGCCGGTGAGTTCGCCGTCGCGGATCAGCAGCCGGGGGCGTGCGTCGGTGAGCGTGAACGCGATCCGCTCGGCCGGGTGGGCGGGGTCGATCGGGAGGTACGCCGCACCGGCCGTGAGAACGCCGAACAGCACGGCGATCAGCTCCGGCGTGCGCGGCCGCGCGACGGCGACGGTGTCGCCCGGCCCGACGCCCTGGGCGATCAGGGCGCGCGCGAGCCGGTTGGCGCGAGCGCTCAGTTCGGCGTAGGTCCACAGCTCACCGTCTGGCGTGCGCACGGCGACAGCCCCGGGAGTGCGCTGGACCTGCTCGGCGAACAGCTGCGGCACGGTCGAGTCCGGGACCCCGGTGCGCGGTCCCCTGCCGCGGGCGAGCACTTCCGCGCGGCGCGGCTCGTCCAGCACGCCGAGGGCGCCGACCCGGTGCTCCGGATCGGCCAGTGCCGCGTCCAGCACGGCGCGCAGCCCCGCCGTCAGGTCCTCGACCAGCCGTGCCGACAGCCGGTCGGGCCGGTACTTCAGCCGCAGCCGCAGCGTCTGCCCGGGAATCGCCAGCACGGTGAGGGGGTAGTGCGTGGCGTCACGGCCCGCGACCGAGGTGATCGCCGGGTGGTCGCTCTGCGCGTCCCCACCGGGCTTGTCCTGTTCCAGCGGGTAGTTCTCCATCACGAAGAGGCTGTCGAACAGCTCGCCCGTGCCCGCGGCGCCCTGGATGCGGGCGAGGCCGAGGTGCTGGTGGTCGAGCAACTCGGCCTGCTCGGCCTGCGTGCGCTCGCACAGCGCGCGGAAAGTCTCCCCCGGCGCGAGCCGCACCCGCACCGGCACGGTGTTGACGAACAGCCCCGGCATCGACTCACTGCCGCGCAGCTGCGGCGGCCTGCCCGAGACGGTGTTGCCGAACACCACGTCGCGGCGGCCGGTGAAGCGGCCCAGCACCACACCCCACACCGCCTGCACCACACCGGCGACGGTCAGCCGCCGCTCACGCGCGAACGCGTGCAGCCGCTCCGTACCCGCCTGCCCGAGGTCGACGGTCAGCTCCTCCGGCCGCACCACGCCCGAGGAGGAATCCGCCGGGGCCAGCACCGTGGGTTCGGTGACGCCGCGCAGCGCCTCGCGCCAGCGGGCGATGGCCTCGTCGGTGTCCTGACCCGCCAGCCAGGACAGGTAGTCGCGATAGGGCCGCGGCCGCGGCAGCGTGTCGTCCTCGCCCCCGTAGAGCGCCAGCAGCTCGCGGATCACCAGCGGCAGCGACCAGCCGTCGAGCACCAGGTGGTGGTGGGTGAACACGAGCCGGTGACGACGGGAACCCAGGCGCAGCACCGCGAACCGCACCAGCGGCGGACGCGCGACGTCGAACGGGCGGGCCCGTTCCTCCTCCGCGATCGCCGCGGCCCGGCGGCCCGCGTCGACGATGTTGGACAGGTCCTCGGCGCGCCACTCCGGCTCGACGCCCCGCACCACCAGCTGCACCGGCTCGCCGCTCTTGCGCCTGCGGAAACACGCGCGCAGTACGGCGTGGCGCTCCAGCAGCCGCCCCGCGGCGGCGCGCAGCCGGTCGCCGTCGAGCTCACCGGCCAGGTCGATGGCCAGCTGAACGGTGTAGAGGTCCTGCTCGCCCGCCGAGGCGGACTCGGCCGCGTGGAAGAGCAGCCCCTCCTGCAACGGCGACAGCGGCAGAATGTCCTCGAGGCCCTGATCGGCGCTCATCGCTCTCCCCACTCGGCTTCGAAATCGTCGATCTCGTCCTGGTCAAGGTCCAGAAGGTCCACATCGGACGGCGTGTGGCCTCCCGCTCCCCCGTCGACGACGTGCGCGACCAGTCCGGTCAGCGCCGTCGTGTAGCGCTCGGCGAGCTCGCGGACGTCGTCCTCGCCAAGGAGGTCGTGCACCCACGACCAGTTGACGCGCAGCACGGGCCCGTCGTCGGCATCCACTGTGGACGCGTTGAGGTCCAGCACGCGCGGGGCGGGCAGACCGGTGGCCACGGGCGGTGCCAGCTCCGCGCTCTCCGGGGCGACGGCGAACCCGTCCTGCGCGCGGGCACCGGCACTGACGCGGCCGTGGTAGTTGAAGCCCAGCTGCGGTTCCCCGCCGTCGCCCAGCTCGCCGGTGAGGTGTCGCAGCGCGCCGAAACCCGAGCCGTTGCCCGGCAGCGCCCGCAACGTCTCCTTGACCCGTTTCAGCGCGTGGGCGTGGTCACCGGTGCCCGGGTCGAGCCACACGGGATACAGGCTCGTGAACCAGCCGACGGTGCGCGAGAGATCCGCGCCCGGCAGCAAGTGCTCTTCCCTGCCGTGGCCCTCCAGTGCGACGAGCACCCCGCCAGTGGCCCGGCCCCTGGCCCGCCGCCAGTCCGCCACGGCGAGCGCGAGCCCGGTGAGCAGTACGTCGTTGACCCCGGCGTGGAACGCCCGCGGCACCGTGGTGAGCAGGTGCCGCGTAGTCTCGGCGGGCACGGCGCTGGTCAGGTGCTCGACGCAGGCCATCGTGTCGGCGGGCGTCAGCGCTCGGGCGCCCAGCACCGGGTCGGGCGCCTCCAGCACGGAGCGCCACAGCGCGAGCTCACTCGCGAACTCGCCCGACTCGGCCCGGCCGGCCAGCCCGAGCGCCCACGCCCGCAGCGACGTGCTCGCCGCTGGCGTGGCGTCCGGATCGGACCAGGCGCGGTTGAGGTCGTCGAGCAGGATGCGCCAGGAGACGCCGTCCACGGCGAGGTGGTGGACGACCAGCAGCAGCCTGCCGGGCCGCTCGGCGGACGCGTCCGGGCCCGCGTCGAACCACACGGCCGAGAGCATCCGGCCCTGCCCGGGATCCAGCGCCTCGACCGCGGCGTCGAGCCGGCCTGCCAGGTCACCGGGGCCCGCCGCGTCGACGACCGTGAGCAGGGGCTCCACGCTGACCTCGTGCGCCGGGGTGACCATCAGCTCGTCGCCGTCGAGCCGTGAGCGCAGCGCCCCGTGCCGGTCGAGCAGCACGCCGAGCAGCCGCACGACGTCGTCCTTGCCGACCCCGTCCGGGGTGGTGAGCAGCCGGTACTGGACGAACGACCGCGCGTCTCCCCCACGGCCGAGCAGCCAGCGCATGATCGGGGTGAGCGGCAGACGGCCGTCCTCGCTGACCAGCGCGGCCTCCGGCTGCGCGGTCTCGGCGAGCGCGACGTCCGCCAGCCCGGCCGGGGTCTGCCGCTCGAAGACCTGCCGTGGGGTGATCACCAGGCCCGCGTCGCGCGCCCGGCTCACCAGTTGCAACGACAGGATGCTGTCGCCACCGAGGGCGAAGAAGCTGTCGTCGGCGCCCACCTCGGGCAGCCGCAGCAGCTCCGCGAACAACGTCGTGAGTACCCGTTCCCCGGGTCCTGCCGCCTCGCGGGATCCGGCCAGCGCGGCGAAGTCGGGCTCCGGCAGCCGGGAACGGTCGAGCTTGCCGTTCGGGCTCAGCGGCAGCTCGTCGAGCGGCACGACGATCGCCGGGACCATGTAGTCGGGCAGCTGCGCGGCGGCGTGCTCTCGCAGCCCGGCGGCGTCGCCCAGGTCGGACCCCGTGCGGGCGACGACGTAGGCCACGATGCGGTTCTCGTGCACCGCCGCGACGGCGGTGGCGACGTCCGGGTGGGTACCGAGCACGGACTCGATCTCGCCGAGCTCGATGCGCAGGCCCCGGATCTTCACCTGGTCGTCGGCCCTGCCGAGGAACTCCAGCTCGCCGTCGGCCCGCCAGCGGGCGAGGTCGCCGGTGCGGTACCAGCGGCCGCCGTCCTCGGCGGCCACGAACCGCGCCGCCGTGAGCCCGGCCCGGCCGAGATAGCCGCGCGCCAGTTGCACGCCGCCGACGTACAGCTCGCCGGGCACGGCCGGGGGCACGGGCCGCAGGCGGGCGTCGAGCACGCGGCACGCGGTGTTCCACACGCCCCTGCCGATCGGCACGGGTGCGGCGGGCTCGGAGCGCACGCGCGTCCACGTGACGTCCACGGCACATTCGGTGGGGCCATACAGGTTGTGCAGTTCGGCGTCCAGGGTGGCGAGCGCGCGTTCGGCGAGCTCGCGGGGCAGCGCCTCGCCACTGCACAGCACGCGGCGCAGGCCGGTGCAGTCGCGGGCGGCGGGCTCGTCGAGGAAGGCACGCAGCATCGACGGTACGAAGTGGACAGTGCTGACGTGCTCGTCCTGGATGAGCTTGGCCAGGTAGCGCGGCTCGCGGTGCCCGTCGGGCCGGGCCAGCACCAGCGTGGCACCGGTGAGCAATGGCCAGAAGAACTCCCAGACCGACACGTCGAAGCCGGACGGTGTCTTCTGCAGCACCGCCTCGCCCTCGCCGAGGCCGAAGGTGTCCTGCATCCAGAGCAGCCGGTTGACGATCGCGCGGTGTGTGATCACGGTGCCCTTGGGCCGCCCGGTGGAGCCCGATGTGTAGATCACGTACGCGGCGTCGTCGGGTGCGGCCGGTCGCCCGGCGCGCGCCGCGGCCCCGGTCCCGGTCCCGTCCACGGTCCCGTGGGCGTCGAAGGTGTGCACCGGTACCGGGCTCACGAGGTCCAGGCGCGCCCAGCTCGGCGTCAGCAGCAGTGCGGGCCGGGCGTCGGTGAGCACGTACTCGTTGCGGGCGGCCGGATGCCCGGGATCCAGCGGCAGGTACGCGCCGCCCGCGCGCTGGACGGCGAGCAGCGCCACCACCAGCTCCACCGACCGCGGCGCGGCGACCGCGACGATCGTGTCCGGTCCCACGCCCAGAGTTCGCAACGACCCCGCCATCGCCTCGACGCGCGCGTCGAGGTCGGCGTAGTCGAGGCGGACCCCGTCGCCCACCAGCGCCGTCGTCCAGGGACTGCGGGCGGCCTGTGCGCTGACGAGCGAGGGCAGTGTGGTGGCCGGGACCTCGGTGCGCGCACCATCCCAGCCGGACAGCACGGCACCGCGCTCGGCGGCGGTGAGCAGGTCGAGCTCACCCAGCGGCGTGCGCGGTTCGGCGGTCCAGGCCTCGAGCAGACGGCGCAGGCGCCACGCGAACGACTCCGCGGTGGCACGGTCGAACAGGTCGGTGCTGTAGGTGATCGACGCCGAGAGCCTGCCCGCGCGCGGGTCGTCGGCGAAGGCGAACGTCAGGTCGAACTTCGCCGCGCCCTGCTCGACGGGCTCCGGTTCGCTGTGCAGCCCCGGCAGTCCCGGCAGCGGCGCGTCGCGGCGCTGGTAGAGCACCATCACCTGGAACAGCGGGTGCCGGGCGAGCGACCGCGGCGGGTTGAGCAGCTCCACGAGCCGCTCGAACGGCACGTCCTGGTAGCCGTACGCCGCGAGGTTGGTCTCGCGGACCCGGGTCAGCAGCTCGCCCAGCGACGGGTCGCCGGAGAGGTCGGTGCGCAGCACCAGCGTGTTGACGAAGAACCCGACGACCTCGTCCAGCGCCTCGTCGGAGCGGCCGGCCACCGGTGAGCCCAGCGGCACGTCCACACCCGCGCCCAGGCGCGACAGCAGTGCCGCGACCCCGGCCTGCAGCACCATGAACACGGTGACCCCCGAGGCGTCGGCGACCTTACGCAGCGCGTCGTACCCGGCGGCGTCCAGCTCGACGTCGACGGTCTCGCCGCGGTGGCTGGGCACGGCGGGCCGGGCCCGGTCGGTGGGCAGCGGCAGCACCTCGGGCAGCCCGGCGAGCTGCTCGCGCCAGAACTCCACCTGGGTCCCAAGTGGACTGTCGCGGTCGCCGTCGCCGAGTAGTTCCCGCTGCCACATCGCGTAGTCCGCGTACTGCACCGGCAGCGGCGCCCAGTCCGGCTCGCGACCCGCGAGCCGGGCGCCGTAGGCGTCACCGAGATCGCGCAACAGCGGCGCGGCCGACCACTCGTCGGCGGCGATGTGGTGCACCAGCACCACGACCACGGACTCCTCCGCCGACACACGCAGCACCCAGGACCGGATGGGCAGCTCAGCGGTGATGTCGAACTCGTAGCGCACCACCTCGGCCACCGTGCCAGCCACGTCGGCGACGTCGAGCACGGTCAGCTCGGGCGTGGCGTCCCCGGCGGCCAGCACGCGCTGGTACGGCGTTCCCCCGGTCTCGCCGAGCACGGTGCGCAGGCTCTCGTGCCGGGCCACCATGTCCGCCAGCGCCGACCGCAACACCGCCGTGTCGAGCACGCCCCGCATCCGCGCCACCAACGGCACGTTGTACGCCGAACCCAGACCCTCCAACCGATCCAGGAACCACAACCGCCGCTGCGCGAACGACACCGGCACCACCTCAGGCCGCACCCCCGCCACCAACGCCGG
>NZ_JAENJH010000001.1:1078251-1115038 GCF_016595675.1 Prauserella cavernicola
CGCCCCGCATCCGCGCCACCAACGGCACGTTGTACGCCGAACCCAGACCCTCCAACCGATCCAGGAACCACAACCGCCGCTGCGCGAACGACACCGGCACCACCTCAGGCCGCACCCCCGCCACCAACGCCGGCCGCGCGGCCGACGCGGTGCCGGTCAGCGTCGCGAGCGCGGCCACGGTCGGGTGCTCGAAGATCGCGCGCACCGAGACGTCCACACCGAGCCGGGACCGCAGGCGGGAGGCGAGCCGGATGGCGAGCAGCGAATGCCCGCCGAGGGCGAAGAAGTCGTCGTCGGCGCCGACCGAGTCGATACCGAGAACGTCCGCGACGGCGGCCGCGACGAGTTCTTCGGCCGGCCCGCGCGGGTCACGGCCCGCACTGCGGGCGCTCGGCTCCGGCAGCGCGGCGACATCGAGCTTTCCGTGGGGCGTCAACGGGAACTCGGCCACCTCGACGATCGCCGACGGCACGAGGTGCGCGGGCAGGCGCGCGGCGAGATGGTCGTGCAGGGGCGGCTCGGGTGAGCCGTCGAGCACGACGTAGGCCAGCAGCCGGGTGTCCCCGTCCGGGCCGGGCCTGGCGAGCACCTCGGCGGAGGTGACGGCCGGGTGCGCGGTGAGTGCCGCACGGACCTCACCGGGCTCGACGCGGAACCCGCGAATCTGCACTTGGTGATCGGCTCTGCCGAGGTAGTCGAGCGTGCCGTCGGCGCGTGGCCGCGCGCGATCGCCGCTGCGGTAGAGCACCGAACCGGGCGGCCCGAACGGGTCGGCGACGAACCGCTGCGCCGTCAGCGCCGCGCTGCCGAGGTAGCCCCTCGCGACGCCGGGCCCGCCGACGTGGATCTCCCCCACCGCGCCGGGTGGCACCGGCCGCAGCGCGTGGTCGAGCACGTGCACCCGCAGGTCCGGCAGCGCGACGCCGATGCCCGCGGTGTCCGCACCGCCCGCCGCGCGCAACTCGGTGTGGGTGACGTGCACGGTGGTCTCGGTGATCCCGTACATGTTCACCAGCACGGGCGCGGTGTCCGGGTGACGGTCGAACCAGCCGGCGAGCCTGCGCTCGTCGAGCGCCTCGCCACCGAAGACGACGTAGCGCAGTGCCAGCTTGGCGCCGGGTTCGTCCTCCCGGTCCTCGTCGGCCTGGCACAGGGCGGCGAACGCCGACGGCGTCTGGTTCAGCACCGTGACCCGCTCGGCGGTCAGCAGCGCCAGCAGCTCACGCGGCGAGCGCGTGACGGTCTGCGGGACCACCACGAGCCGTCCGCCGTGGCAGAGCGCGCCCCAGATCTCCCACACCGAGAAGTCGAAGGCGTAGGAGTGGAACCAGCTCCACACGTCGTCCGGTCCGAAGTGGAACAGCTCGCGGGTGGTGTCCAGCAGCCGGGAGACGTTGTGGTGGGTCACCACCACGCCCTTGGGCCTGCCGGTGGAGCCCGACGTGTAGATGATGTAGGCGGCATCGCCGGGCGCGGGCTCGCCGCGGTGCTCGTCCGTGCCGGTGAGCCGGTCGACGAGCAGCCGGTCCGGCTGCGGGGGCAGCACCCGCTCGGTCGCGGAGTCCGTGAGGATGGTGACGGGCCTGGCGTCGTCGAGGGTCAGCCCGATGCGCTCGGCCGGATACGCCGGGTCGATGGGCACGTACGCGGCTCCGGCCCGCAGCACCCCCAGCAGCGCGACGATCGTGTCCGCGCCGCGCGGCAGCACCACCGCGACGAGGTCCTCCCTGCCAACACCCCGCGCCGCGAGCGTCGCGGCCACCCGGGCCGAGCGCTCGTCCAGCTCGGCGTAGGTGAGCGCGGTCTCGCCGTCGGACACCGCGATCGCCCCGGGTGTGGCGGCGACGTGCGCCGCGATCCGTGCGGGCACGGTCGGGCCCTCGGGTGCGCGCTCGCGTCGCGGCATGAGTGTGGCGCGTTCGTCCGCGGTGAGCAGGTCGAGCGCCGCGAGCGGCCGCGCCGCGTCGGAGGCGAGCTCGGCGAGCAGTCGCAGCAACCGGTCGCCGAGTGTGCGCACCGTCCGCTCGGCGAGCCGGTCCGGCAGGTACAGCAGTCCGAGGTGCAGCGCCGTGCCGGGCTGGGCGATGAGGGTGAGCGGGTAGTGCGTGGCGTCGCTGCCGGAGATCGCGGCCAGCTCCGGCCCCGCGCCGCTGTCCGTGCTGGCCCCGGCATCCCCCGCGTCCAGGGCGTCCACGGGGAAGTTCTCCACCACCACGAGCGTGTCGAACAGCGCCCCCGCGCCCACCTCGCTCTGGATCTCGGCCAGCCCGACGTGCTGGTGGTCGAGCAGCGCGTTCTGCTCGGTGAACACCCGGCGCAGCAGTGCGGAGAAGCCCTCTCCCGGCCTCGGCCGGATGCGCACCGGGACGGTGTTGGCGAACAGCCCGATCATCGACTCGACCCCGGCGAGGTCGGCGGGGCGGCCCGAGACCACGCCGCCGAACACCACGTCGTCGCGGTCGGTGAGCGCACCGAGCAGCACGGCCCACGCGGCCTGCACCACCGTGCTGAATGTGACGCCTTCCCTGCGTGCCAACGCGAGCAGCGCCGCCGTGGTGGTCTCGTCCAGCTCGACGGAGTGCCGCCGCGGCGGCTCCACCGGTGTCGCTGCGGCCGCCGGTGCGATCAGCGTCGCCTCGCCGACCCCGGCCAGCGCCTCCCGCCAGGCGGTCCGCGCTGCTCCGGCGTCCTGCCCGGCGAGCCAGGCGAGGTAGTCGCGGTACGGGCGCACCGACGGCAACCCGGAGGCATCGCCGTCAGTGTCGTAGAGAGCGAGCAGCTCCCGCACCAGCAGCGGCACCGACCAGCCGTCGAGCAGCACGTGGTGGTGCGTCAGCAGCAGCCGGTGTTCCCCTTCTGCCAGCCGGATGAGGGTGAACCGCAGCAACGGCGGCGTCGCCGGGTCGAACCGGCGGCCACGGTCGGCGTCGGCGAGCCGTCGCGCCTCGACGTCCCGCTCAGAGTGCGGCAGAGTGGCGAGGTCCTCGTCCCGCCACTCCAGGTCCACGTCCGCTGGCACCACCTGCACCAGCTGGTCGAGGCCCTCGTGCCAGAAGGCGACGCGCAGGTTGGGATGCCTGCGCAGCAACGCCGTCGCGGCCGCGCGCAACCGGGCCGCGTCGAGCGGGCCGCGCAGGTCGAGCGTGAGCTGCACCGTGTAGAGATCGGCGCCGGACTCGTCGTACATGGCATGGAACACCAGCCCCTGCTGCAGGGGCGCGGCAGGCAGGATGTCCTGGATGCGCGACCGCGTGGTCATCGTGCCCTCCAGTTGTTCTCCAACATCTCGATCTGGTCCTGGCTCAGGGAAACGAGCGGCACGTCCGATGGCGTGTGCCCGCCCGCGTCCGGATCGGCGGTGTGCGCGGCGAGCCCGTCGAGCGCGGCGAACCAGCGCTCGGTGAGCGCCCCCACCTCGTCGGCGCCCCACAGTCCCGGCGCGAACACCCAGTGCACGGCCAGCTCCGGCCCATCCCGGCCGGGGACGACGGAGAGGTTGACGGTGAGTCCCGTCGCGAGCGGCAGACTCGGGTCCGCGGTGCCGCCCAGCCCGGCCGAGACGGGAGACCACGGCGCGTCGGCCGGTGCCCCCGCGTCGAGGCGGCCCAGGTAGTTGAACGTGATTCCCGGCCCTGGCAGGCGGTCGAGCCGCGTGCCCGGATTGAGGTAGCGCAGCAGGCCGTATCCGAGCGCATCGCCGGGCACCGCCCGCACGGTCTCCTTCACCAGCTTGAGCGCGTCGCCCGCGGCGGGGCCGCCGGCACGGGCTCCGGTGACGTCGAGACCGGCCAGCTCGACGCGCACCGGATGCGCGCTGGTGAACCAGCCGACGGTGCGCGACAGGTCCGTCTCCCCGGACGGCCCGCTCAGCTCGGCCCGGCCGTGCCCCTCGACCTCCACCAGCACCGCGTCGCCGCTCAGGTCGGCGAGGCCCAGCACGAGCCCGGCCAGCAGCACCTCGTGGACTCCGGCGTGGAACGCGGGAGCCACGCTGTCGAGCAACGGCCGCGTTCGTTCCGGCGACAGCCGCCGCACCAGGCCCCGCGCGGCGCCAACGGTGTCGCGGCGGGGATCGAGCCGCCGCGCCCGCACGGGATCGGTTCCGCGCAGCGTCTCCGTCCAGTGCCCGAGTTCGCCGGTGCGCCTGCTCGCCGTCGCCTCGGCGGAGAGCAGGCCGGCCCACCGCCGCAACGACGTCGGCACGGGCTCCAGCGCGGGCGTCGATCCCTGGGCGAGCGCGTGCCACGCGGCGGCGAGGTCGGCGAGCAGGATCCGCCACGACACGCCGTCCACCACCAGGTGGTGCACCACGAGCAACAGGTGATCCGGGGCGAGCCACACGAACCGGGCGAGCCGCCCCGCCTCGGGGTCGAGCGAGTCGGCCGCGCGCTCCAGCTGCTCGGCAGCACTCGCCTCGAGATCCGTGCTCGCCTGGGACGCGTCCAGCAACTCGGCGGCCAGACCGGGCGTCGGCGACTCGACCCGCAGCAGCGGCGGCCGAGAACCGGTGTCGAGCCGGGCGCGCAGTGCGTCGTGCCGGTCCAGTACGGCCTGCAGCGCCGCGGTCAGCCGCTCGCGGTCGGCGCCAGTGGGCAGGCGCACCAGCATCGACTGGCAGAACCGGCCGATCGGGCCGCCGCGTTCCAGCAGCCGCAGCATGATCGGGGTCAGCGGCAGCGAGCCGACGCCGTCGGGATCGTCCTGGCCGTGCGCGGTCCGCGTCGAGCCCGCGACGGCGGCCAGCCCGGCGGGTGTGCCGTGCTCGAACACCTGCCGTGGCGTGATCCGCAGCCCGGCCGAGCGCGCGCGGCCCACCAGCTGGATCGCCAGGATGCTGTCGCCGCCCAGTTCGAGGAATCCGTCGTGGACACCCGCGGTCGGCACCCGCAGCAGCTCCGCGTACAGCTCGGCGAGCGCTCGCTCCCGTTCGTCGCGCGGTGCGGCGGAGCCGGTCTGGGACTCCAGGTCGGGTTCGGGCAACCGGTCGGTGTCGAGCTTTCCGTTGGGCCCCAGCGGAAGCTCGTCGATCCGGGTCAGCACGGCGGGCACCAGGTAACCGGGCAGCCGGGCGGCCAGGTACTCACGCAGCGTGCCGGGGCCGGTGTCGGCACCGGGTTCGGCGACGACGTAACCGACGAGCCGACGCGCGCCGGGCCGGTCCTCGCGGGGCACGACCGCGCACCGCGCGACCGCCGGATGCGCGCCGAGCACGGCCTCGATCTCGCCCGGCTCGATCCGGTGTCCCCTGATCTTCACCTGGCGGTCGGCGCGGCCGAGGAACTCCAGCTCGCCGTGTTCGTCACGGCGAGCGAGATCGCCGGTGCGGTAGCGGCGCGTGCCGCCGGGCGCCGCGACGAAGCGCTCCGCGGTGAGCCCCGGCCTGCCGAGATACCCGCGCGCCAGCTGCGGCCCCTCGAGGTAGAGCTCCCCCGGTGCGCCGTCCGGAACGGGCCGGAGCCCGTGGTCGAGCAGCCGCACCCGCATGTTGGCCACCGGCCCGCCCAGCACCGGCGCCGTGCCCGCGACGATGGGCGCGCTCAGCACGTCCACTGTGGACTCGGCCGGCCCGTAGAGGTTCACGCCCGTCGTGTCCGGCGCCGCGGCCAGCCGGTCCCACAGCGCCTGCGGCACCGGCTCACCGCCGAGTGCGACGAGCGCGGGCCGGTGGGCGTTGTGCTCGAGCATTCCGGTGTCCAGCAACGGTTCTACCTGCGACGGCGTCGCCTGGAACACGTCGACGGTCTCGTCGGCGAAGACCTTGGCGAGCAGCTCGGGGTCGCGCCGGGCCTGCTCGTCGGCCAGCCACAACTCGTGTCCTGCGACCATCCACAGCACCGGGTTGAGCGCGGCGTCGAACGAGAACGACGCCAGGTGCGCCACCCGCAGCCGGTCGCGGCCCGCCCGCTGGACGGCGGGCGCGAACAGCGTGCGCCGGTGCGCGGCGACCAGGTTGGCCAGCGCGCCCGACGACACCGCGACCCCCTTGGGGCGGCCGGTCGAGCCCGACGTGTAGACGACGTACGCCAGAGCGTCCCCTGTGGACGGTTCCGGCCCCGGCCAGTGCCGCACGTCGGTTGTCTCCTCGTCGACCCGCAGCACGGGGGCGCCGGCGGGCGGCGCCGCCGATCCCACGGTCGTGAGCACCAGCGACGGCCGGGCGTCGGCCAGCATCAGCTCGATCCGCTCGGCCGGATAGTCCGGATCCACCGGCAGGAACGCGGCACCCGTCATCGACACCGCGAGCACCGCGGTCACGTAGTCGGCCGTGCGCGGCAGCAGCAGCGCGACGAGGTGCTCGGCTCCGGCGCCGTGGGAGGCCAGGCGAGCCGCGAGCGCGCGGGCGCGGGCGTCCAGTTCGGCGTAGCTGAGCCGCTGGGTGCCCGCGACGAGCGCGACGTCGTCGGGCCGCAGGCGCACCTGCTCGGCGAACAGGCCCGCCAGCCCCGTGTCCGGCACGGCCACCTCGGCCCCGCCGCGTTCGGGTTCCGCGGCGAGCGCGACGCGGTGCACCGGCCCGTCAGGGTCCGCGGCCAGCTGTTCCAGCACCCCACGCAGGCTCGCGGCGATCGCCGAGGCCCGCTCGGCGGGAACCAGATCGGGCCGGTGCTTCACGAGCAGCCGCAGCGCCGGACCGTCGGTCGCGGCGAGGATGCTCAGCGGGTAGTGCGTGGCGTCCTGCCCGGTCACCCCGCCGACGGACAACCCGCCCGCCTCGCGGCCCTGCGCCGGATCGACCGGGTAGTTCTCCACCACCAGCAGCGTGTCGAACAGCTCCGTGCCACCGGTCGCGCGCTGGATGTCGCCCAGGCCGAGGTGGTGATGCTCCAGCAGCGCCGCCTGTTCCCGGTGCACCCGCGTGAGCAGATCGGCCACGGTGCCGCGCTCGCCGGCCCGCACTCGCACGGGCACGGTGTTGACGAACAGGCCGAGCATCGACTCCACCCCGGTCAGCTCCGGCGGGCGGCCGGACACGACGGTGCCGAACACGACGTCCGAGGTGCCGGTGAGCCTGCCGAGCGTCAGACCCCACGCGGTCTGGAGCACGGTGCTGAGCGTGACGCCGCAGCGTCGCGCGAGCGCCGTCAGCGCGGCCGTGGCCCGCTCCGGCAGCACCAGCTCGGCCTCCTCGGGCACCACGGGAACCCGGGTGGGGTCGGGCGGGGCCAGCAGTGCCGGACCGTCCATCCCGGACAATCCATCAGCCCACGCCTCGCGGGCGGCTCCGGTGTCCTGTTCGGACAGCCACGCCAGGTAGTCCTGGTAGGGACGCCGCCTCGGCGCTGGCCCACCCGCGTAGCGACTGAGCAGCTCGCCGACCAGCAGCGGGTTGGACCAGCCGTCGGTGACCAGGTGATGGCTCGTGAGCACCAGCCGGTGGTCGTGCTCACCGAGCCGCACGAGCAGGAACCGCAGCAGCGGACCGTGCTCCAGGTCGAAGCGCCGGGCGCGGTCCGCTCGCAGCAGCGCGGCCAGCTCCGCCTCCGCGTCCCCGGACGCGGTGAGGTCCGCTTCCGCCCAGGCGACCGGCATCCGCGCGGGAATCACCTGCACGGCCGTGCCGGAGTCGAGCTGCCGGAACGTGGCCCGCAACGCGGGGTTGGCGTCGAGCACGTCCTGGGCGGCGGAGCGCAGCCGCGGCGCATCCACACCTCCGGAGAGCGTCAGCGCCAGCTGCACGGTGTAGACGTCCAACTCGGCGTTCTCGGTGTTCTCGGCGCCGTCGAACAGCGCGTGGAAGAGCAGGCCGCGCTGCAGCGGAGTCAGCGGCCACACCTCGGCGTTCGCGGGCACCACGGCGTGCAGCTCGGCCGCCTCGCCCTCGGTCGGTGCGAGCAGTGGGAAGTCGGCGGGACCGCGGCGGGCGAGCTCCGGTGACGCCGCGGCGTCGGACAGAGCGCCCAGCGCGGCGAACCACCCGTCGGCGAGCCGTTCCACCTCGGCGGTGTCGAGAACGTCGCGCGGGAACGTCCAGCGCACCGTCAGCTTCGGCCCGTCGGGAGTGTCCACCGTGGAGGCGTTGACGTCGAGCACCGCGGCGGCCGCCAGGCTCGGTGGCACACCGTCGCCCGCTCCCGGCTCGGGCGCGGGTGTCCAGTCCCCGCCGCTCGACCCGGCGCCGATGCGGCCGAGGTAGTTGAACGAGAGCTGCGGCAGCGGCGCCGCCACGAGTTCCGGTTCTCGGCGCAGGTAACGCAGCACGCCGAACCCGGTGCCGCCCGAGGGCAGCCCGCGCAACCGCTGCTTCACGCGGTCCACGGCGCGGGCGGTCTCGGCCGTGGCCGACAACGCCGCGCCGACGTCGACGCCCCGCAGGTCCAGCGATACCGGATACAGGCTGGTGAACCAGCCGACTGTGCGGTCGAGGTCGTCGGCCTCGCGGCCGTGCCCCTCGACGGCGACGCGGACGGGGTCGTCGCCGCCACGCCAGCGCGCGACGGCGAGGGCGAGCGCCGAGAGCAGCACCTCCGGCAGCCGCGCGTGCCAGGCCGAGGCGACGCTGGTCAGCAGCGCGGCGGTGGCCTCGGTGGGCAGCTCACGCCACACGTGCGCGGTCGTGGCGACCGTGTCGCGCTCCGGGTCGAGGGCGCGCCGCCCGAGCGGCGCCTCGACGCCGAGCAGTTCCCGCCAGTACGGCAGCTCGGCCGAGAAGTCCCTGGCGGACAACGACTCCGCCCACGCCCGCAGCGACGTGGCGACGGGCGCGGGCTCGGCCGAGCGCCACGCCGCGGCCAGGTCGGAGAGCAGGATCCGCCACGACACCCCGTCGACGACGAGGTGGTGGATCACCGCGAGCAACCGGCCGGGACGCTCACCGCGATCCAGCCAGACGAACCGCGCGACGTGGCCGCGCTCGGGGTCCAGCTCCGCCAGCGCGGCCTCGTGTTCCCTCGCGACGAGCGTGGCCAGGTCGGTCCCGGTCGCGTCGACCCTGCGGACCAGCGCGTCGACGTCCGGCACCGGGCCGGGCGCCACCGTGAGCGTGCCACCCTCGGGGTCCCACGTCGCGCGCAGTGCGTCGTGGGAGTTCAGCAGCGCGGTGACCAGCCGTCGCAGCCCCGGCAGGTCGAGCGCCGCCGGGGTGTGGACCACCGCGTGCTGGGCGAAGGACCGCGGATCGCCGCCGCGTTCGGCCAGCCAGCCCGACATCGGGGTCGGCGGCACTGTGCCGGTTCCCGAGTCCGCGCGCCGCGCCACGGGCGTGTGCTCGGCGACCGCGGCCAGCGCCGCCACGGTGGGCCGCTCGAAGACGTCGCGGGGACGCACGCGCAGGCCCGCCGCACGGGCGCGGCTGACGAGCTGGATCGACACGATGCTGTCGCCGCCGAGAGCGAAGAAGTCGTCGTCCAGCCCCACCCGCTCCAGCCCGAGCAGATCGCCGATCAGCCCGGCCAGCGTCACCTCGGCCACCGACGCGGGCGCGCGGTAGGCGGACGCGGGGCGTTCGGGCGCGGGCAGCGCCGCGCGCTCGAGTTTGCCGGTGGCGCCCAGCGGCAGGGCATCGAGCACCACGTGGGAAGTGGGCACCATGTACTCGGGCAGCGCGGCGGCGACGTGCGCACGCACGGCGTCCTGGTCGGGCGCGGTGTCGCGGGCCGGAACGAGGTAGGCGACCAGCCTGCGCTCGCCCTCGTCCTCGCGGACGACGACGGCGCACGTGCCCACCCCTGGCGCGGTGCGCAGCACCGACTCCACCTCGCCGAGCTCGATCCGGAACCCGCGCAGCTTCACCTGGTCGTCGGCCCTGCCGAGGAACTCCAGCTGCCCGTCGGCGCGCCAACGGACCCGGTCACCCGTGCGGTACATGCGCGCCCCCGCACCGGAGAACGGGTCGGCGACGAACCGGTCCGCGGTGAGGCCACTCCGGCCCAGGTAGCCACGCGCGAGCCGTGCACCGCCCAGGTACAGCTCCCCCGGCACGCCGGGCGGCACCGGCACGAGCCCGGCGTCGAGCACGCGGACCCTGGTGCCGCCGATCGGCCTGCCGATCGGCGGCACGCCGTGGTCGCCTCCGTGGTCACGCCAGGCCGTGGCGTAGACCGTCGCCTCGGTCGGCCCGTAGGCGTTGACCACCGCCGCACCGGGCAGCACGTCCCGGATCCGGCGCAGCAGCCCGGCGCCGAGCGCCTCACCCGCGGGCACCACCAGTCCGGTGTCGAGGCTCAGGTCCCCGGTGCCCAGCAGCGCGTCCAGCACGGACGGCACACCGCTCACGGCGCTGGGAGCCCAGCCCCGTTCCGGGTCGCGAGCCGGTTCCAGCAGATCGCTGGTCAGCTCGATCGAGCCGCCGGTGAGCAGCGGCGCGAACAGCTCGAACACGGACACGTCGAAGTTCAGCGACGTGGACGCCAGCAGGCGCCGCAACACCTCCGGCCCCAGCTCCGCCTCGGCCCACGCCGCCAGCCGCGCCACCGCACGCTGGGGCACCACGACGCCCTTGGGCACACCGGTGGAGCCGGAGGTGTAGATCGCGTACGCCGGGTGGTCCGGGTGCGCGGGCAGCGCGCGGTCGGCGTCGGTCAGATCGTCCGCGGAGAACCCCGCGGTGTCCGCGTCGTCCAGCCGCAGCACCGGAACGGGCTCGGGCAGCGCCGCCGCGTCGGTGGTGAGCACCAGCACCGGATCGGCGTCGGTGACCATGAACTCCAGCCGCCTCGCCGGGTAGGCGGGGTCGAGCGGCAGGTAGGCCGCACCCGCCTTGAGCACGGCGAGCACGGCCACCAGCAGCTCGGGCGTGCGCGGCAGGCCGATGCCCACCAGGCGCTCGGCGCGGGCTCCCCGGCTCACCAGCAGGCGCGCGAGCCGGTTGGCGCGGGCGTTGAGCTCGCCGTAGCTCAGCACGGTGGTCGCGGTGTGGATCGCGGGCGCGTCGGGTGTGCGGGCGGCGATCTCTTCGAACAGCGCGGCCAGCGGCGCACCGTCCACAGTGTCCACGGTCCCGTCGTCTCCCGCCCAACCGCCGAGCACGAGGTCGCGCTCGTCGCCGATGAGCACGTCGAACCGCGACAGCGGCGCGTCCGGCTCCGCGAGCATCGCGGCGAGCAGGGACTCCCAGCGCCGCGCCAGCTCGGCCGCGGTGCCGTCGGCGAAGAGGTCCGCGTCGGCGACGACGGCGGCGTCCACACCGCGTTCCGGGTCGTCGACGACCGCGAACGTCAGGTCGAACTTGGCCGTGCCGGTGTCCACCAGGTCCAGCTCGGCGTTCAGCCCGGGGAGATCGGGCGGGTTCCCGTCGCGGCGCTGGTAGGACACCAGTACCTGGAACAGCGGATGACGCGAGAGCGAGCGCTGCGGGCGCAGTTCGTCCACCAGCTGCTCGAACGGCACGTCGGCGTGGTCGAGCGCCTCCAGCACGGTGCGCCGGGCCCGGCCGGTCAGCTCGGTGAGGCTCGGATCGCCCGTGAGGTCGTTGCGCAGCACCAGGGTGTTGACGAAGAAGCCGATCAGGTCGGCGAGTGCGTCGTCGTCGCGGCCGGCCACCGGGGTGCCCAGCGGGACGTCGTCGCCGGCTCCGAGCTTGGCGAGCAGTGCGGCGACGACGCTCTGGCAGACCATGAACACGCTCGAGGAGTGCTGGTGTGCGAACTCCCGCAGCCGCGCGGCCAGCTCGGGCGGGACCCGGAACTCCGCGGTCTCACCGCGGTAGCCGGGCGTGTCGGGGCGGGGCCGGGCGCCCGGCAGTTCCAGCTCGTCGGGCAGTCCGGCGAGCCGCTCGCGCCAGTAGCGGACCTGGCCGGCGAGCTCGCTGCCGGGATCGGCGGCGTCGCCGAGCGCGGTGCGTTGCCAGAGCGCGTAGTCGGCGTACTGGACGGGCAGCGCGGTCCACTGCGGACGGTCCCCCGCGACCCGTGCGCGGTACGCGGCGGCCAGGTCGTCGACGAGCGGGCGCAGCGACCACTCGTCGGCGACGATGTGGTGCGCCACGAGCAGGAGCGTGTGCTCGCGCTCCCCGGTGGTGAACAGCGTGGCCACCACGGGGATTCCGTCCGTCAGCGGCACCGCGCGACGGGCGGCGTGCTCCAGCTCATCGGCGAGCTCCTCCGGCGCGACCCGGACCTCCGGGACGGCCAGCTCGACGCTCTCGACGGCGACCACGTCCTGACGGGGCACGCCGTCGTCGTCGGGGAAGGTCGTGCGCAGACTCTCGTGCCGGGCCAGCACATCCCGCAGCGCGGCGTGCAGCGCCTCGCGCTCCAGGGTGCCGGACAGGCGCAGCACCACGGGCACGTTGTAGGCGGGCGTCCGTCCCTCCAGCTGGTGCAGGAACCACAGCCGCTGCTGCGCGAAGGACAGCGGCGTGCGTTCCGGCCGGGGCCGACGCTCGAGCGCGGGACGACCGCGGCCCTGGACACCGAGGCGCCGCGCGAGCGCGGCCACGGTCGGAGCCTCGAACACCGTGCGCACGGAGACCTCGGCACCCAGCAGCGCCCGCAGTCGCGACACGAGCCGGATCGCGAGCAGCGAATGCCCGCCCGAGGCGAAGAAGTCCTCGTCCACCCCGACCTCGGCTGTCCCGAGCAGTTCGGCGAACAGCCCGCACAGCAGCTCCTCGCGCTCGGTGCGCGGCGCGGTGCGACGGGCGGGCCCGGTGGCCGGTTCCGGCAATGCGGCGCGGTCGAGCTTTCCGTTGCGGGTCAACGGGAACGCGGCCAGCGCCACGATCGCGGACGGGACGAGCTGCGGCGGCAGCACCGACCGCGCGTGCGCGGCGAGCACGTCCTCACCGGCGGTCCCGGTCACGTAGGCGAGCAGGCGCGGCTGTCCCGCGTGGTCGGGCCGGGCCAGCACGACGGCGGCCGTGACGTCCGGGTGTCCGGCGAGTGCGGCCTCCACCTCGCCCGGTTCGATCCGGAAGCCGCGGATCTTCACCTGGGAGTCCGCGCGTCCGGCGAACTCGAGCGCGCCGTCGGCCCGCCGGCGCGCGAGGTCGCCCGTGCGGTAGCAGCGCTCGCCAGGCTCGCCGAACGGGTCGGCCACGAACCGCTCCGCGGTCAGCCCCGGCCTGCCGAGGTACCCGCGGGCGAGCCCCGCGCCCGCCAGGTACAACTCCCCCGCGACACCGTCGGGCACCGGCCGCAGCGCGGCGTCGAGCACGTGTGCGCGCATCCCGTCGAGCGGGCGGCCGATCGGCGTCACCGTCGCGGGTCGCTCACCCGCGGCCATCGCGTGCGCCGTGGCGAACGTGGTGGTCTCGGTCGGGCCGTAGCCGTTGACCACGGTGATCCCGGGTGCCGCGGTGAGGACCCGTCGCACGGCGGGCGGCGGCACGACGTCGCCGCCCGTCCAGACCTCGCGGACCCCACGCAACGTCTCGGGCGACTCCTCGGCGACCACGGAGAACAGGCCCGCGGTGAGCCACAGCGCCGTGACGCCGTACTCGCTCAGCAGCGTGCCCAGGGTGGCGGTGTCGAGCCTGCCCTCGGGTGCGAGCACGACCTGCCCGCCGGACAACAGCGGCACCCACAGCTCGTAGGTCGCCGCGTCGAAGGAGTAGGGCGAGTGCAGCAGCACCCGCTCGTGCGCGCCCCCGCGGAACCGGCTGTCGGTGGCGAGCGCCGTGATGTCCGCGCCCGTCACGGCAACGCCCTTGGGCACGCCGGTGGAGCCGGACGTGAACATCACGTAGGCCAGGCGCGCGGGATCCGCGTCCGGCAGCGCGACCTCCGGCGGCCGCACGTCCTCGTCTACCGCCAGCACGGGCAGGTCCCCTGCGGGTGGTGCCTCGCCCGAACGAGCGAGCACCAGCGCGGCCGCCGACTGCCGCAGCAGCTCCGCCGTGCGCGTCGCGGGCTGGTCCGGTTGCAGCGGCAGGTACGCGGCACCGCAGCGCAGCACCGCGAGCGTGGCCACGACCAGCTCCGCACAGCGCGGCAGAGCCAGCGCCACGACCGTCTCCGGTCCCGCTCCCGCCGCCGCGAGCCGCCGGGCGAGCGCGTCGGCCCTGGCATCCAGCTCCGCGTAGGTCAGCCGCGTGCCATCCCGCACGAGCGCCACGGCGCCGGGTGTGCGCGCGGCCTGATCGCGGAACAGCTCGTCGGGCGCCCGGCGAGATCCGGCGGCGCCGGTGGCGTTGCGCTCGGCGAGCCGGGCGAGCTCGGGTTCGCCGAGCAGCTGCACCGCACCGATCCCGCGCTCCGGATCGTCCACAACGGACTCCAGAAACCGGGTGAGGAACTCGCCGAGCCGCGCGGCGCCGTCCGCGGTGAACAGCGTGGTGCGGTAGTTGATCGTGACGTCGAGCCGGTCGCCGGTGCCGGCGAACACCAGCGTCAGGTCGAACTTCGCCGTCGGGGTGCGCAGCGGGGCCGCCTCGGCGGTGAGCTGCCCCCAGTGCGGTGCGACGACCTCGTCGCGGTGCACGAGAAGTACGCGCGGCACGGCCGCGGCGGGGTCGGCCCTGCGCAGGCCGAGCGCGTCGACCAGTTGGTCCAGCGGCACGTCCTGGTGAGCGTAGGCCTCCAGGTCGGTGTCGCGCACGCGGCCCAGCAGCTCGGTGAACGCCGGGTTCCCGGTGACGTCGGTGCGCAGCACGAGCGTGTTGACGAAGAAGCCGACGAGCTCGTCGAGCGCCGCGTCCGACCGGCCCGCCGTCACCGTGCCCAGCGGCAGGTCCGTCCCCGCGCCGAGCCTGCTGAGCACCGCGGCGGTCGCGGCTCGCAGCACCATGAACGGGGTGGTGCCGGTCGCCGAGGCGAGCCGCCGCACGCCCCTCGCGACGGCAGGGCTCAGCCGGAGATCGTGGTAGGCGCCCTCGCTCGGATCGCCGTCGGTCGGCGCCGCGAACGGGAGGTCGTGCTCCACCGGGAGCTCGTCGAGCCGTTCGGCCCAGTACGCGGTCTGCTCGGCGAGCGGGCTCGCCGGGTCGGCGGGGTCGCCGAGCACCTCGTGGTGCCACGTCGTGTAGTCGGCGTACTGCACGGGCAGCGGTTCCCAGTCCGGCGCGGTGCCCTCGGCCCGGGCGCCGTAGGCACGGGCGAGGTCGCCGAGCAACGGCCCCATCGACCACTCGTCGCACGCGATGTGGTGTGCCAGCAGCAGCACCGTGTGCTCATCGGGTCCGGTGTGCCACAGTCCCACCCGCAGCGGCGGCTCGGACTCCAGGTCGAATCGGTAGGCCGCGGCCTGGTCGAGCCCGTCCTCAGCGCCGTGGACGTGGACGCATCCGGCGAGCCGCGCGTCGTCGGCTGGCAGCACGTGCTGACCGGGAGTCCCGTCCCGCACCGGGTACAGCGTGCGCAGCACCTCGTGCCTGGTGAGCACATCGGTCACGGCCGCGCGCAGCGTCCCGGTGTCGAGCCGGCCGCGCAGGTTCACCGCCACCGCGACGTTGTAGGTCGCACCGCCGTCGAGCCGGTCGGCGAGCCACAACCGGTGCTGCGCCGGCGACAACGGCAGTGGGTCCGGCCGGGGCCCCGGCCGGGGCCCGGTCCGCGCGGCGGTACCCGCCGACGCGCTGAGCCCGCGCACGGTGGGTGACGTGAACACGTCCCGCAGCGTCAGTTCGAGGCCCAGTTCGGCTCGGGCGCGCGTGAGCAGCCGCGTAGCGAGCAACGAATGCCCGCCGAGGGCGAAGAAGTCGTCGTCGATGCCCGTCTCGGGCAGCCCGAGCACGTCGGCGAACAAGCGGCACAGCGACGCCTCCGCCGGGGTCCTCGGCGCAGTGCCTCCGACGAGGGAGGAACGGTCGGGCGCGGGCAGCGCGCGGCGGTCCACCTTCTGGTTGGGCAGCAACGGAAGCGCGTCGAGGACGACGAACGCCGAGGGCACCTCGTGGGCGGGCAGCGTCGCGGTGGCCCGGTGCCGCAGCGCGCCAGGGTCGACGTCTCGTCCTGGCGCGGGCACCACGTAACAGACCAGCTGCGTGGCGGAGTGGTCGGAACCGTCGCTGTCGAGTGCGACCGCCACCGCCTCGGCCACCGCGGGATCGGCCAGCACCGCGGCCTCGATCTCGGCGGGCTCCACCCGGAAGCCGCGGATCTTCACCTGGTCGTC
Source organism: Prauserella cavernicola (assembly GCF_016595675.1). Lineage (GTDB taxonomy): Bacteria > Actinomycetota > Actinomycetes > Mycobacteriales > Pseudonocardiaceae > Prauserella_A > Prauserella_A cavernicola. Next base: position 1,094,242 of record NZ_JAENJH010000001.1, read on the forward strand.
GATCCGGCCGAACATCTCGATCTGGTCGTCGGCCGTCCAGCGCACCAGGTCACCGGTGCGGTACAGGCGCGCACCCGGCTCGCCGAACGGGTCGGCGACGAACCGGCCCGAGGTCAGGTCCGGCCTGCCGAGGTAGCCGCGCGCGAGCCCGGCGCCCCCGAGGTACAGCTCCCCCGCGACGCCCGGTGGCACGGGCCGCAGCGCCGCGTCGAGGACGTAGGCCGTCTTGTCGACGTCGGGGCGGCCGATCGCGACGGTGCCCTGGGTGAAGCCGCGCGGGCACGTCCACAGGGTCGAGTTCACCGTGGACTCGGTTGGCCCGTAGGCGTTGAACATCGGGTGGTCCGGCGACCAGCGCGCGAACAACGTCGGCGGGCAGTGATCGGCGCCGACGATCACCGTCATTCCGGACGGCAGGCTGTCCTCGGGCACAGTGGCGAGCGCCGAGGGCGGCACGTCGATGTGGGTGAGCCGGTGGCGCGTCACGAACTCCGCGAGCGCGGGCCCGAGCCGTTGCTCGGCGGGCACCACCGCGAGCGCGCCGCCGGAGAACAGGCTCATCGCCAGTTCCGAGAACATCATGTCGAAGCTCGGCGACGCGAACTGCAGGTGCCGCGTGCCCGGCCCGGCCGTGACCGTGCTGTCCCAGGTCTCGATCAGCCCGGCGAGCCCCTCGTGGGTGGAGACCACGGCCTTGGGCGTTCCGGTGGATCCGGACGTGTAGATCAGATACGCCGCGTGGGCGGGTCGCAGAGGCCCGCACCGATCGGCATCGGTGGGGTCCGTGTCCGGCCGATCCGCCAGGGTGCGCTCGTCGTCGAGCAGCAGCCGAGGCACCCCCTCCGGGGCGTGCGCGGCACTGGCCCGGTCGGTGATCACCAGTACCGGCCGGGCATCCGAGAGCACAAAGGACACTCGTTCGGCCGGGTAGTCCGGGTCCACCGGCAGGTACACCGCGCCCGCCTTGAGTACGGCCAGCAGGCTCACCACGACCTCGGCCGAGCGCGGCAGCAGTACGGCCACGGGTTGTTCGGGCCCGGCGCCATGAGCGATCAGCGCGTGCGCGAGCCGGTTGGCGTGTGCGTTGAGCTCGCCGTAGGTCAGTTCCCCGGCGTCGGTGAGCAACGCGGGCGCGGCGGAATCGCGCGCGACCTGGCGTTCGAAGAGCACCGGCGCGGTCTCGGGTTCGAGTCGCAGGTGCCTGCCGCGTCCCCTGCTCAGTTCACCGTCCAGTTCGGACCGCGAGAGCACCTCGATCGCCGACAACCGACGGTGCGCGTCGGTGGCGGCCGCCTCCAGCAGCGCCACGAACCACCTGGCGATCCGCTCCATCGTCGCGTGCTCGAACAGCTCCGTGCTGAACTCGATCTCGCCGTGCAGACCGGATTCACCCGCGCGCTCGGTCAGTGCGAAGGCCAGATCGAACTTCGCCGTGCCGGTGCGGATCAGCTCGCGGCGCGGCGTCAGGTCCCCGAATCCCGCGACGCCCGCGTCCTCGGTGCGCAGGTCCAGCATCACCTGGAACAGCGGGTGCCTGGCGCTCGCGCGCACCGGGTTCAGCGCCTCCACCAGGCGCGCGAACGGCAGGTCCTGGTTGGCCAGCGCTGCCAAGTCGGTGTCGCGGACCCGGCCGAGCAGCTCGGCGAACGTCGGGTTGCCGGAGGTGTCCGTGCGCAGCACCAGTGGGTTGACGAAGAACCCGACCACCGTGTCGAGTGCGGCGTCGGTGCGTCCGGCCGAGGGCACGCCGATCGGCAGGTCCTCACCCGCGCCGAGTCGCGTGAGCACCGCGGCCAGCGCGGCGTGCAGCACCATGAACAGGCTCACGCCCTCGTCCGCGGCCAGCGCGCGGAGCCGGTCGTGCAGATCGGCGGGGACGGTGAACGCCAGCGCGTCGCCCTCGCCGGTGGGATGTGCGGGCCGCGCGTGGTCGGCCGGCAGGGCCAGCTCCTCGGGCAATCCCGCGAGCCGGTCGCGCCAGTACGCGAGCTGCCTGCCGCCGACGCTGTCGTCGTGGGCCGGGTCGCCGAGCAGCCGCGCCTGCCACACCGAGGCATCGGCGTAGCCGGGACCGGCCTGCTCCCAGTCGGGTGCCCTGCCCTCGCTACGCGCCGTGTAGGCGTGCGCGAGGTCCGCGGTGAGCAGGTCGAGCGACCACTCGTCGGCGACGATGTGGTGCAGCAGCACCAGCAGCGCGCGCTCGCCTCGATACCACTCGAACAGCACCGGCGGCGCCGAGACGAGGTCGAACGCGTGCCGGACGCGAGCCTCCGGCGACCCGTCCGCGAGCGTGAGTTCCGGCCACCGCTCCGGATCGGCCAGTACCACCTGCCTGGCGGAGGCCACCTCGCCGTCCCCCTCGGCAACGACGGTGCGCAGGCCAGCGTGCCTGGCGACGACGTCGCGCACGGCCTCGGCGAGCACGTCGGCGCCGGGATCGCGGTCGAAGCGCAGCACCAGCGGCACGTTGTAGGCGGGGCTGGGGCCTGACATGCGATGCAGGAACCACAGTTGCCGTTGCGCGAACGACAACGGCACGGGCCCGTCCCCCGCCTCGCCACGCTCGGGCGACGGCCGGGTGGGAGAGCCGGAGCCGAGTACGCGGGCGAGCCCCGCAGGCGTCGGCGTGTCGAACACCTGGCGCACGGCGATCTCGGCGCCCAGCACGGCTCGTACGCGGGCCACCAGGCGCATCGCCGACAACGAATGCCCGCCGAGCGCGAACAGGTCGTCGCGCACACCGACGCCGGACCTGCCGAGCACCTCGGCGAACACCCGGCACAGCACCTGCTCCTCCGGCGTCGCGCCCCTGTCCGGCGAACCGTCCGCGCCGAAGGACGGCGCGGGCAGAGCCGCTCGGTCGATCTTGCCGTTGGGTGTGGACGGAAACTCGTCGAGCACCAGCAGCGCCGAAGGAACGAGGTAGCCAGGCAGCACGTCGCCGAGCGCGCCCTTGAGCGTCGCGGGGTCCAGCGTCGCACCCGTTCCGGGCACCACGTAGCCCACCAGCGCGCCGTCGGTCGCCACCACGACAGCGCGGGAGACGCCGGGCTGTGCGAGCAGCGCCGCCTCGACCTCGCCCGGCTCGATCCGGAACCCCCGCACCTTTACCTGGTGATCGGCCCGGCCGAGCACCTCGACGACACCGTCCGGCCTGCGCCGCGCGAGGTCACCGGTGCGGTACAGCACCGCACCCGCGGGGCCCGACGGGTCGGCGACGAACCGGGTGGCGGTGAGGCCCGCGCGGTGCAGGTAACCCTGCGCGACCCCGGCTCCGGCGAGGTAGAGCTCGCCGGAGGCGGCCTCGTGCAGCGCGCGGTCGAGCACCCGCAGCCGCGTGTTCAGCACCCCGCGTCCGACCGGCGGGTCCTGGCCCTTATCGTCCGGTCCGAGATGCCACACGGCCGACCAGATCGTGGTCTCGGTCGGTCCGTACAGGTTCGTCACGCTCGCGCCCGCGGCACGCAGCCGGGTAGCGAGCGCGTCCGGCAACCGCTCCCCGCCGACGAATGCCCGCACGCCGCGCAGTGCCTCCGGATCGTGGTCCACCAGCGCGGTCCACAGCGACGGCGTTGCCTGGACGACGCCGGAACCGCTGTCGCGCAACAGGGTCGTCAACACAGCCGGGTCCCTGGTCTGGTCCCGGTCTGCGAGCACCACCGTCGCCCCGCTCGTCAAGGGCAGGAACAGCTCGAGCGCCGCGATGTCGAAGCCCACGGTGGTGACGGCGAGCAGCCGCTCCCCCGGCCGCACCGGCACCTCGGCCGACATGGCGTGCAGGAAGTTCACGAGGTTCGCCGACGACACCACCACGCCCTTGGGGCGCCCGGTGGAGCCGGAGGTGTAGATGACGTAGGCCGCCGCGTCGGCGTGCGGCACCCGCGTGGGGAACGGCTCGACGGCACCCGGGCGCTCCGGCGGCGTGAGCGACAGGGTCCCCGCGGGGACGGTCAGGTCCGTCGGGACCGCGGTGACGAGCACCGCCGGGCGCGCGTCGGCGAGCATCGTCTCCAGGCGCGCACGCGGGAAGTCGGGGTCCAGTGGCAGATAGGCGGCACCGGTCTTGGCCACGCCGAGCAGGGTCGCCACGAGATCCGCCGAGCGCGGCAGCAACACCGCGACGAGACCGCCCTCGCCGACGCCGAGGGCGGCGAGTTCGCGCGCCGTCGCATCCGCCCGCGCATCCAGCTCGGCGAAGGTCAGCTCCCCGCCATCGGCGACCAGTGCCACCGCGTCGGGAGTCGCCGCGGCCTGCCGCGCGAACATCGCGCCCAGTCCGTCGGCGGGCACGTCGGCGGCAGGGCCGTCCGAGTCCTGCGGGCGCGGGGCGCGCGATCCGTTGTCCAGCACACCGAGCGGGGTGTCCGGGCCACGCTCGACAAGCTGACCGAGCAGCCGGGTGAAGCCCGTCAGGTGCGCGGCCAGCTCGCGCTCGTCGTAGACGTCGGGGTTGCCGTCGAGCTGCAGCAGCAGCGTGTCGTCCGGGGCCTTGCTGACCGTCAGCGCGACGTCCTCGACCGCGCCAGCCGCCAGGTAGTGCGCCCGGCCCTGGCACGCGCCGAACCGCAGCGGCGCGTCGAACGGCTTGAGGTTGACCCACGGCCCCACCAGCCGCCTGCCATCACCGAGCAACCGCAGGTCGCGCCGGATGTCCTCACCGCGGTAGCGCTGGTGCCGCCGCGTGGCACGCAGCTCGGCCCGCACGGCATCGGTCAGTTCTGCGATCGTGGTCCACGGGCTGGTGGCCAGCCGCAGCGGCAGCACGTTGACGGTGCTCGCGGGCACCCGCGCGGCGACGGAGCCGAACCGGCCCATCACCGGCAGCCCGAGCACCACCTCGTCCGCTCCGCTCACCCGGTGCAGCCAGGCCGCGGCCGCGGCGACGAGCAACTCGGTCCAGCCGCCGCGTGGCGCACGCTCGGCGAGTGCCCGGCCCACCTCGGGACCGAGCCGGTCCTCGACGCGGTGGATCGTGTGCGCGGGCGGCGCGGTGCGCTCGCGCAGGGACGCGACCTCGTCCAGCCCGGCCAGCCGGTCCGTCCACACCCGACGGTCGCGGTCGAGCTCGGCCGACTCGGCGTAGGCGGTGTCCTCGTCGACCAGTTCGGCCAGCGGCGCGAACGGTGAGTCCCCCGGCGACTCACCGTTCACCAGTGCCGTGTAGACGTCGGACACCCGCGCCGCCACCATCGCGAAGCCGTAGGCGTCGAGCAGGATGTGGTGGAACCGCTGGAACCACAGGTGCCGGTCGTCACCGACCCGCAACAGCGCCTGGGTGACCAGCCGATCGCCGGTGAGCTCGGCCGGGGTCGCGACGTCGGCGCGCATCCACGCCAGCGCCGCCGCCTCCGGATCGGTCCGGTCCCGCAGGTCGAGCACCACCAGCGGACGCCCCGTGAGCGCCCGGGGTGTCTGCCGTGGCCGTCCGTCCGGCCCAGTGGTGAACTCAGCACGCAGCCCGTCGGCCTCCTGCAACACCCGCGTCACCGCGTCGGCGAAGGCATCCCGGTCGAGCTCGCCCTGGATGTCCACGTACTCCGCGGTGTTGTACGTCGGGTTGCCCTCGTCCACGTGCTGCGCCCGCCAGATGCCGGACTGGGCTCGGGTCAGGTTGATCACGGACTGGTCCCCCACACAGATCGTCAGCAGGACAGGAGCCCGGCGCGGCGGAGCCGCGCCGGTGCGTGGTCACGCGTGCGTCAGTGGTGACCACCACCGCCGTGCGGGTCCATGCGCAGCACCGCGGACGGCATCACGACGAAGGGCCGCATCATGCCCATGTCCTCGTGCTCGTAGTTGTGGCAGTGATAGACGTAGCGGCCGTTGACGTTCGTGAAGTGCGGGGCGACCACGATCCGCTGCCCCGGCCACAGCTGCACGACGTCCTTCCAGCCCCGTTCCTCCGGAGGGATCTCGTCGACCTCGACCCGCTTGATGGGCGTCACGGTGCCGCCGCCCCAGCTCTCGCCGTCCTCCAGCCGGAAGTACTGGAAGCCGCTGACGTCCCACTGCTCCCGCTCGATCACCTGGAACGCCGTGGCGTGCAGATGCATCGGGTGTGGGAACGCGCCCGCGGACGGTTCCAGGCTCAGGAAGGTCCACCGTTCCCAGGACTCGCCCTCCACGTAGTAGTTCACGACCTCGTTCGGCATCCTCGCGGTGCGCCGGTAGGTGACGACCTCGCCGCCGGGCTGTTCGATCTGGACGATCCCGTCGACGGGCAGCGGAGCGGACGGTGCCTCGGTGCGTTCCATCTCCCACATCTGACCGTCCGGAGGCGACACCGGCGTCACCATGACGAGACGCTCCGGGGTGTCCGCCAGCTGCTGCTCGGTGACCTTGGTGAAGGACTTCGAGAGCGTCCCCGGCACGGAGAACGAATCGCCGCGGCCGCGGTTGCCCACGCGGAACTCCATGACGTAGGGCACCGGCGGGGTGGCGAACTCATTGGTGACGCGGATCTTGCGTCCGCGCACGGCGGAGAAGTCGACGAGCAGGTCGATCCGTTCCGCGGGCGTGATGATCAGATCACCGTCCACAGTGACCGGTGTGGGCAGCAGACCCGCGTCGGCGCCGATCTGCACGACCGAGCCCTCCGGCATCGGGTTGCCGTCCTCGTCGGCGAAGGAGAGGCTGTAGGGCCGCATGTTGGCCGCGTTGAGCAACCGGAATCGGTACCAGCGCGGCTCGACGTCGAGGTGTGGCCAGATCACGCCGTTGACCACCGAGTAGGGCCCGGTGAACGGCCGGACGAGCCGGACGCCCTCGGGATTGGTCACGATCGTCTTGTAGAGCAGGCCACCGTTGAGCCTGCCCTCGGTGTCGGTGTCCAGATTGTGGTCCGAGAGCACGAGCGGAATCTCGTAGCGGCCCGACGGCAGGTCGAGCGCCTTCTCCTCGTCGTCGCGGATCAGATACATCCCCGCCGTCAGTCCGGTGAGGACGTTCAGGTGCGTGATGTGCATCGCGTGGTCGTGGTACCACAGCGTCGCCGAGGGCTGGTCGTTCGCGTACTCCGAGATCTGCGAATCGCCCGGCAGCACGGCGTTCTCGGGCCAGCCGTCCTGTCCTCCCCCGGTCAGCGCGCCGTGCAGGTGGACGGCGACCCACGGCGGCAGCGCGGCCACGTCGGCGCGCGGCTCGCCACCCTCCTTGCCGGGCCGGTCCCACTGGTACGGATCACTGCCGGTCTCGAACGGCAGCTCCACCACGGGGAGCGGATACTCGCCACTGAGGTCGTTGGTCCACGTGACCCGCAGCCGCTGACCCCGGCGCACGTCGATCGTCGGGCCGGGATAGTGCCCGTCGTAGGCCCACATCCGCGTGCGGGGCAACTGCGAGTGCAGCCGCACCCAGGACGTCTTCATCTCGACGGTCGCGTGCGAGATTCCGCCGCTCTCGCGCAGCCGCACCGTCGGCGGGATCGGCAGCGGGTCGCGAAACGGCTCCAGCTCCCGCACCGACGGTGCGATGTCGCCGCCCGGCCGGGCGGGCGCGGCGGCCGCCACCGGCCGGATCTCACCGTGTCCCCCGTGGCCGTGCGCGGCCACCGGCGTGACACCGGCGCCCTCGGCCACGGGCCCCCGGCCCGAGTAGGTGTAGGCGAGCGCACCGAGCGCGGTCAGCGACACCGCGCCGCCGAAGAGCTCGCGGCGGCTCAGCCCGCGAACCTCACCGTCCGCCTCGTCGTTGGCGCGCTTGCCTTCTTCGGTGCTGTCGGGCACGGCTACCTCACACTGTGGGCATGGTCAGGGAACGGTTGCCCCCGAGGGCAACCGCCTGCGGGCTCAGCGCCCGGGGGTTGGGGAGAGTTGGTCCGTCAGGACTGAGAGTCGGACTCCATGGCCCGGATCAGGCTCTTCGGCCGCATGTCCGTCCAGTGTGTCTCGACGTAGTCCACACAGGACTGCCGATCGGCCTCGCCGTACACCTGCGTCCAGCCGGACGGAATGTCCGCGAAGGAGGGCCACAGCGAATGCTGCCCCTCGTCGTTGACCAGGACGTAGAAAGAGCCGCTCTCGTCGTCGAACGGGTTGGTCACAGTAAAAACCACCTGTCAGTCATTAACTCACCGGCGTCAGTGAGCGTCACCCAGCGTCGAACTTAGGCTAGCTTAACCTAATTTCCTGAGCGGCCAATAGGTTGTTCAGGTGAAGTACGCAATAGTCGCGACTACACGCGACCGGCCCGCTGCTCGCCCCGCAGCAGCCAGACGAGGTACGCCCCGCCGATGACGAGCGTCGCGGCCCCCACCGGGATCTGCATGGGCGCGAACAGCCGCTGTGCCACCAGATCCGCCGAGGCGAGCAGCAGCGCGCCGAGCAGCGCGGTGGTCACGAGCGCACTGCCCGCGGTGCGGGCCAGTCGCCGTGCCAGCTGTGGCGCGGCGAGCGCGATGAACTGGATCGGACCCGAGTAGGCCACGGCGAAGGCGGTCAGCGACACGGCGATCAACAGCAGCAGCACCTGGGTGCGCTGCACCGGAACGCCGAGCGCGGCAACGCGGTCGTCGCCCATCTCCAGCAGGCCGAGCCGCCTGCTGAGCAACGCCAGCACGAGCATCGACGACACCACGCCGATGATCACCGGCTGCGCCTGGCTCCAGCCCAGTCCGTTGAGATTGCCGATCAGCCAGGCGAGCGCGCCCTGCGCGACCGTCAGGTCCGAGCGCGAGATCAGGTACGCGCGGACGGACGCCAGCATCGCGCTGACACCGATCCCCACGAGAATCAGCCGCAGCCCGTGGACACCGCCCCGATAGGACAGTGTGTAGATCAACACGGCAGCGACGAGTCCGCCGAGCACGGCACCCAGTGGAGCCGACACGGCCGCGCCGCTCAACGCCAGCGACACCAGCAGCGCTCCGGTAGCGGCACCGTCGTTGAAGCCGACGATGTCCGGACTGCCCAGCGCGTTTCCCGACAGGCGCTGGAAGATCGCACCCGCGAGCGCCAGCGCGGCTCCGATCGTCATGGCCAGCAACAGCCGCGGCAACCGGACGTCGAGCACGAAGAACCGGTCGAGCCGTTCGCCGTCGCCGGCCAGCGCCAGCAGCACGCGGTCGGCGGCGATCGGATAGTCGCCGACCATCAGGCTCACCACGAACACCACGGCCAGGCCCAGCGCGAGGGCGATCGTGACGAGCACGGGTCTGCGCTGCACCCGCACCGACACCCGTCCGCCCCACAGGCGCACCGGCCTGCCCGGCACCACCCGTGATCGCGGTCCTCGTACCGTGGTGCTCACAACCGCACCCTCTTCCGGCTCCGCACGAGCATGATGAACAACGGCGCGCCGAGGAACGCCGTCATGACGCCCACCTCCAGCTCGCCGGGTCTGACGATGAACCGGCCCACGATGTCCGCGCCCACGAGCAGGACGGGCGCGGCCACCATCGAGTAGGCCATGAGCCAGCGCTGGTCCGGACCGGACACGATCCGCACCGCGTGCGGCACCACGAGTCCGACGAACCCGATCGGCCCGGCGATCGCGGTGGCCGTGCCGCACAACAGGATCACGGCGATACCGCTCAGCACCCGGGTCAGCCCGATGCGCGCGCCGAGCGCGCTGCCGAGCTCGTCACCGAGCGCGAGCGCGTTGAGCGGAGCCGCCATGCACAACGCGACCACCAGGCCCACCACCAGAAACGGCGCGAGCTGGCCGACCACGCTCAAGTCCCGGCCCGCCAGCGAGCCGACCTGCCACAGGCGGACCACCTCGAGCGTCGCGGCGTCGCGAACCAGCACGGTCGAGGTGAGACCGCCGAGCACCGCCGACACCGCCGTGCCCGCCAGCGCCAGCCGCACCGGGCCGGTGCTGCCGCGAAAACCGAGCAGGTACACGACGAGCGAGGCGAAGGCGGCGCCGAGGAAGGCGAACCACACGTACGACAACGGCGCGGTGACACCGAGGAACCCGACCGCGAACACCACGGCACACGCCGCGCCCGCGTTCACGCCCAGGATTCCGGGATCGGCCAGCGGATTGCGGGTGAGCGCCTGCATGAGCGCCCCGGCGAGGCCGAGGGCCGTGCCGACCGCGAGCCCGACGAGCGTGCGCGGCAGCCGCAGGTCCACGATCACCTTGCTGTCGTAGTCCACCGCGCCCGACACGAGCGCGTCCCACACGGTGCCGAGCGGGATGCTCTCCACCCCGACCGCGATGCTCAGCAGGCACACGAGCAGCAGCAGGCCGAGAGCCACGAGCAGCCCGCCGAGCCGGAACACGGCGGCGCGCACGGTCACCGAGCCGGACCTCCGCGGGGACGGCGAGCGGAGGTCACGAGGGCTCACCCCGTTTCCAGTACCCGGAGAAGTAGACGGATCCGCGCTCGAAGCCGCGGTCGGAGACCAGATGTCTGCGTACCCGCGTGATCGCGCCCGACTCCCCCGCGATCCACGCGTGGCCGGGGCCATCGGGAAGTGCGGTGTCGCGCACGGCGTCCAGCAGCCTGCGCGGCCCGTCCTCGCGCACGATCCAGGACACGTCGACCCCGGGACCGGCGCGCAGCGTCTGCCGCTCACCCGGCGTGCCGATCTCGACGAGCACCACGGCCCGGTGCCCGGGTGCGAGTCCCTCGACGATTCCGGCGATGGCGGGCAACGCGGTCTCGTCGCCGGCGATCAGCGACCACGTGGCGCCCTCGGGCGGCCGGAACTCGTAGCCGGTGATGGGATCGTGCCGCGCGTCGGGAGCGACGATCGCGAGCCGGTCGCCCGCACTCGCCCTCGCCGCCCACCGGGAGGCGGGACCCGTGTCGCCGTGCAGCACGAAGTCGATGTCCAGTTCGGCGAGCCCCGGCCGGAACGCGCGGACCGTGTAGGTGCGCAGGACGGGCCGGACGTCGTCGGGCAGCCGCTGGTGCTCGCCGTACCACGCGGGACCGGTCGAGACCACGGGTTCGTGCTGTCCCGGCTGCGGCAGTACGACCTTGATGCGCTGGTCGAGGCCCGCGCTGGTCACGGACGCCAGTTCGGCGCCGCCCACGGTGACCCGGCGCATGCCGGGGGTCACGTCGGCGACCCGGACCACGTGCGCGCGGGCGACGCGGTAGGGCCGCACCTCGTCCTTCACGGCGGACACCGGGACACTCACGCCTGGCCCCCTTCTCTCACGGCGTCGGCGGCGATCGAGGAAGTCGATCAGCCGCGTCCACCCCACCACAAGGCGAGAGATTAGGCAAGGTTCACCTAAGTTGGATTCCCGGCGAGCCCGCGCACCGACGCCACTACGATCGCCTGGCACCCGCGCACGACTCGACGAGAGGGATCCGAGGCCATGGAGATCTGGATCAACCCGGCCTGTTCCAAGTGCCGCTCCGCCGTGTCGCTGCTCGACGCCGAGGGCGCCGCCTACACGGTCCGCCGTTACCTGGAGGACCCGCCCACCGTCGCCGAGCTCGAGTCCGTGCTGGCCCGCCTCGGGTTGGAGCCCTGGGACATCACGCGCCTCGGCGAGGCCGTGGCCACCGAGCTGGGCCTCGCCACGTGGGAGCGCGACGAGACCCAGCGGCACCGATGGATCGAGGCGCTGGCCGCACACCCCGCGCTGATCCAGCGGCCGATCATCACCGCCGACGACGGGACGACGGTCGTGGGCAGGACCCCAGAGGCGGTCAGGTCCGTCCTGCCCTAGCCGGTCAGCCCTGGCGAGTCACGCGAGCAGGGCGTCGCGCACGCCGAGCGTGCCCAGCAGCTCCTCACGGAGCCTGCCCAGCTCCCGGTCCGACGGGTCGCGCGGGCGCGGCCGGTCCACCGCCACGTCGGTGACCAGCGAGCCCTCCTCCCCCAGCACGAGCACCCGGTCGGCGAGCGCGAGCGCCTCGTCGACGTCGTGGGTGATCAGCAGGATCGTCGGGCGGTACCGCTGCCACAGCTCGGTCACGAGCCCGTGCATCGACCGGCGGGTGAGCGCGTCGAGCGCGCCGAAGGGCTCGTCCAGCAACAACAGCCGGGGTTCTCGTGCCAGCGCCCTCGCCAGCGACACCCGCTGCGCCTGCCCTCCCGAGAGCGTGAGCGGCCAGACGTCTGCCTTGCCTTCGAGTCCCACCTCCGCGAGCGCGCGTTCGGCGGCGGCTCGCGGGTCCGGTACGTCGAGGTTGAACACCACGTTGCGCCACACCCGCAGCCACGGGAACAGCCGCGGTTCCTGGAACGCCACCGCCAGTGAGTCCGGCCGCGTCAGGACCTCTGCCTCGTAGCCGTCGTCGAGCCCGGCGAGGATGCGCACGAGCGTCGACTTGCCCGAGCCACTGCGCCCCAGCAGCGCCACGAGCTGACCGTCGGGAATGGACAGATTCAGCCCGTCGATCACCCGGGTGCCGCCGAACGAGCGGCGCAGCGACTCGAGGTGGACCGTGCTCATGATCCCGCCGCTCCGCTCGCGTCGATCGTGCTGCCCGTGACATCGATGGTGTCGTCACTGAGTCCCTGGTCGGCATAGAACGTGGCGACCTCACCGAGTTCCCGCTCGAAGTCCGGCCCGGCGGGCTCGATCGTGGCCGGCGGCACCGCGCGGATGATGTCGGCCACCTCCGGGGGCACTCCCTGCTCGGCGGCCAGATCGGCGATGCGGCCGTTGTCGCTGCTCGCCGCGTCGGCCTCGCGCTTGAGCGCGCCGTAGACCGCGCCGACGAGCTCGGGGTTGCGCTCGGCGAACTCGCGCGTGGTGACGTGCACGATGCGGTTGAGCGAGCCGAGGTCCTTGCCCGTGGCGATGACCTTCGCGCCCGGCACCGTCTGTGCCGTCGCGAAGAACTGGTCCCACACCGCCCACGCGTCCACGTGCCCCTGCGAGAACGCGGTGGCCGCGTCGGTCGGGGCGAGGTAGACGATGTCGAGCTCGGACGGATCGATGTCCTCCTGCTCGAGCGCGAGCCGGAGCAGGTACTCGCCGGTGCCGCCCTGGTTCACCGCGACGCGCTTGCCGACGAGGTCGCGCACCGAGCCGATACCGTCGCGCGCGACGATTCCCTGGCCCAGTCCCGAGTCCCGTTCGACGGCGAAGACCACGAGGTCGCGATTGCCCGCGATGGCGGTGAGGAACGACGTCGAGCTGCCCGAGCCGATGTCGACGCTGCCGCCGCGCAACGCCTCGGCGGTGGGGGCGAACGCGGGGAACGCCGGGACCCACTCCGTCGAGGCGCCCGCCTCGGTGAGCGCGTCGTCCAGCGAGCCCGCGTACTTGGTGACGGTCAGGTAGTTCGGGTCCTGCAGCGGGCCCACCCGCACGGTCGTGGCGGCGCCACCGTCCTCGCCCGCCGCGTCCTGCGGCGCCGGGGAGCACGCCGTCACCAGCGCCAGCGACGCGGCCACGGCCCCGACGGCCCAGCGCGACCTGGTTCGAATTCGGTGCATCACGGGGTTTCCTTCCATCCACTGTCGCGCGCCTTCGTCCACGCGGACGTCGCGCCCTGCTCCGCGGCGCGCGTCACCGGCAGCCGGGGCAGTACGAGCTCGCCGAAGCGGTAGGCCTCTTCCAGCAACGGCATTCCCGACGCGATGAGCACGTCGATGCCGGCGTCCCGGTAGCCCTGGATGCGGGCGAGCACCTGCTCGGTGCTGCCCACCAGCGCCGTGCCCGGACCGTGGCGCACGAGCCCGATGCCCGACCACAGGTTGGGCGCGATCTCCAGCTCCCGCAGGTCCGCAGGCTTGCGGCCGCCGTGCAACGCCGACATCCGCTGCTGGCCCACAGAGTCGATGCCGGAGACGTACTCCTGCGCGCCGATGATCGACTTCTCGTCCATGCGGTCGTAGAGGTCCTGCGCCGCGGCCCACGCCTCCTGCTCGGTCTCCCGCACGATGACGTAGAGCCGGATGCCGAACCGGATCTTGTCGGCCCGGCCGTACTCGGCGGCGAGCGCGCGCACGTCGCGGACCTTGACCTCGGCCTGCTCGGGTGTCTCGCCCCAGGACAGGTAGGTGTCGATGTGCTTGGCGGCCACCCGGTGCGCCGCCTCCGACGAACCGCCGAACCACAGCGGCGGCCTCGGCTTCTGGTATGGCTCCAGCGGCAGCCCGCCGTCGACGATGTGGAGGTGCTCGCCCTTGAAGTCCACCCGCTCGCCCTCGAGCAGCCGGGTGAGCACGGTCAGGTACTCGTCGGTGTAGGCGTAGCGCTCGTCGTGGCTGAGGTGGATTCCGTTCTGCGCCATCAGCTTCGCGTCGCCGTTGACGATGTTGACGCGCAGCCTGCCCCGCGAGAACTGGTCGAACGTGGTGATCATCTTGGCGAGCAGCGTGGGGCTCACGAACTGCGGGTGCGCGGCCACCAGGTGCTGGAACTGGTCGGTGTAGGGAATGAGCGCCGAGCCCTGCACCCACGCGTCGTGGGTGCCCGTCGCGAGCAGCGCGCCGGTGAAGCCGAGGTGGTCCACGGCCCTGGCGAGTTGCTGGAAGTAGGCGTAGTTGAGTGGCCGGGCGCCGTCCTGGCGCCACGGATACCGGCCGTCGGGGCCGGTGAGATACCACAGCACGTCCATGATCTGCTCTCCTCCTCAGTTGCGGGTCACGACGGCGAAGCGGGAGTCGACGGTCCGGCCGACGTCGACGGGCGCCGCGATCAGGTCGAAGTCGGCGAACACGGCCGCGTGCCGTCGCTGCTCGGCCAGGAAGTCCTCGTCGGGAGGGGACACGCCCCACGGCCGCGAGGTCAGCGCGGGCAGCCAGTCGGCCGCCGACGAGCCGCCGAGGCCGTCGAGCAGCCGGGCGGCGGACTCTGGATCGGCCTCGGTGCCGGCGTCCGAGGCGGCGAGCGCGTCGACCAGCGCGCGGATCGCGCCGGGCTGGTGTTCGAGCACGTCGTGGGTCGCCCAGTACACCGACCGGTTGGTGAAGTGCCCGCCAGGACCGGCCAGAACGCGCACGCCGGTGCGCCCGGCCACCCGCGAGTACAGCGGGTCGGTCATCACGATCGCGTCGAGGATGCCCTGCTCGAACGCGTCGGCCGCGGTCGCCGGGATGATCTCGGTGGCCAGCACGTCCCGCCAGGCCACGCCCGCGGCCGCGAGTTCGGCGGCGAGGAACTGCGTGTGCCAGGAGATCGGCATCAGCCCGATGCCCTTGCCCACCAGGTCGGCCACCGAGTGGAACTCCGAGTCGGCACGCACGCACAGCCCGCCGCGTTCGGGCCGTGGCCCGGACATGCCGAACACGGCGACGTCGAGACCCTGCGCCGTGGCGAGGATCGGCGGGGTCGCCCCGGTGCCCGCCACCGACAGCGCGCCGACGCGTAGCAGCGGGATGGTCTGCGAACCCGCGCCGTACTCGAAGAACTCGAGGCCCTCCGCGCGCAGTTCGGACACCACGTCGCGGCGCCGGACGAGAATGGACAGTGACAGGTTCTGCGGATGTGCTCCGACGACGATGGGCACGTTCTCTCCTTCGTGCGGGAAAAGTGTGGTGGTCGGTCCGGCTCAGCCGAGGTAGGTGCCGCGCCAGGCCAGCAGACGACGTTCGAGTCCGCGCACGACGAAGTCGGTCAGCAGGCCCAGCAGGGCGTAGAGGCACAGGCACACCAGCATCACGTCGGTGCGCACGAACTGGCGGGCCTGCGCCATGAGGTAGCCGATGCCCGAGTCGGCGCCGATGGTCTCCGACACGATCACCGCGATCCAGCCGAGTCCCAGCGCGAAGCGCAGGCCCAGCAACAGGGTCGGCAGCGCGGCCGGGATGAGCACCTTGGTGGCGATCCGGGTGCCCGTGACGCCCGCGACCCGCGCGGCCTCCACGAGCTTGACGTCGACGTTGCGGATCCCGCCGTAGGTGTTGACGTACACGGGAATCGCGGTGCCGAACGCCACCAGCAGCACCTTGGGCAGCTCGCCGATGCCGAACCACAGGATGAACAACGGCACCAGCGCGGTGAACGGGATCGTGCGCAGCATCTGCATCGGCTTGTCGACCACGTTCTCGCCGACGCGTGACAGCCCGGCGAACGCTCCGAGCACCACGCCGAGCAACACCCCGATCGCGGCGCCGGCGAGCACGCGGCCGGAGCTGACGGCGACGGCCTCGGGCAGCGTACCGTCCAGAATGGACTCCCACCCGGCGACCAGTACACGATCGGGGCCGGGCAGGGTTCTCGGATCGAGCAGGCCGGTCACCGCGGCGAGATACCAGGCGAGCACGACCAGCGCGGTCGACACCCAGCTCGCCCAGTTGACCCGACGCGACCGGGCCGGTTCACGGGTGGGACTGGCCCGCTCGGCGCGCGGACGGGACACGATCGACATGGGGATTCCTCGGTGGGGCACGGCACGCGCGCAGAGCGCGTGCGGATGGTGGCTCATCGGCCTGGTGCGGCCGGTTCCGCGTCGAACCGGCTTTGACTGCTCAGCGAACGGGGTCGCTACATCGGGTGCCGGTGGACACCAGCTCGGAGACGGTGATGCCGTCGACGACGTCGTCGACGCCCTTGCGCAGGCGACGCCACGCGTCGGCGAGCCCTCCGACCTCGCCCGAGTACTCGACCGCGTCGGCGGGCATACCCGCCACGGTGGTGAGCGGGCCGTCGATCGCGCGCAGGATGTCTCCCAGCGTGATCTCCGCCGGTGGCCGCGCGAGCCAGTAGCCGCCGTCGACCCCTCTGCGGGAGCAGACAAGCCCGGAGCGGCGCAGGTCGGTGAGGATGTTGATCAGGAACTTGAGCGGGATGTCCTGCCTGCGCGCGATCACCGGGCACTTCACGGGAACGTTCACGCGGGCGAGTTCCATCGTGGCCCTGACGGCGTAGTCGCTGCGAGCGGAGACGCGCACGGGATCACCGGCCGTTCGAGGGGCCGGGCGTGACGGTCTCGCGCAGGGCGGGCAGCGGCGGCGGCACGAGGTCGGCGACGGCGACGCGGGCCGCGAGCAGGCCGTGCCGGAGGTAGCGGTCGGCCGCGTCCTGCTGCTCGGCCACCACCTCGGCCGTCACCGGCAGCACCTCCCACGTCCGGCCGCGCAGCGTGCGCTCCCAGTCCCCCGCGCCGGATCCCGCGACATCGCCGTGCGCGAGCAGCGCGGCGGCCGACGCCGGGTCGGCGGCGGTGGCCCGATCGGAGTCGCGCAGGGTCTCCAGCACGACATCCAGCAGGTCGGGTGACTCCGCCGCGAAGGCCGCGTCGGCGTACCAGACGGAGCGGTTCGTCGTGAACTCCCCGGAGCGCACGACCTCCACGAGCTCTCCACCGAGCTGCTCGCGGGCACGGGTCAGGTGCGGGTCGTTGGCCACCCACGCGTCGACCTCGTGCTCGAGGAACTGCCGCATGCCTTCGTCGACGAGACCGTCCACGGTGTGCACGTCGCGATAGGACAGTCCCACCCCGTCCAGGGCGCGGGCGAGCAGGTCGGTGTGGAACGAACCGTCCATGAGCGCGACCGAGCGGCCGGCGAGATCGGCGACGCCGGTGATGCCCGATCCGGGGTGCGCGACCAGCGCGCCGACCTGTGGCCGGGGCGCCGAGACGGCGACGTAGACCAAGCCGATCCCGTCCGCCTGCGCCACGATCGGCGGCATCGAGCCCGAACCGCCGACATCCACCGCGCCCTCGCCGATCAGGTCGACGGTGCAGCGGCCGTCCTCGAACTCGACCCACTCCACGCTGGCGCCGTGCGACGCCAGCACCGGCTCCAGCGAGCCGCGGAGCTTGAGCACGAGCAGGGAGAGGTTGTACGGGTGCACGCCGATACGGATGACACGTTCGTTCGACACGACCTGACCTCTCCACAATGGACCGAATCACCGGGACGAGGAAAAGCTAACCTTGTCCACCGATTCGGTCAACAAGGTGGATTTATTTTCCTTTCATTAGCCAGCAAAGGAAATTGTTCCGGTCTGCACGAAACTCAGTCGCTCCAGAGCTTGCCGGGATTCAGGACGCCCCCGGGATCGAACAGAGTGCGCAGCCGCCGATGCAGCGCCAGCGACTCCTCCCCGAGTTCGTCGCCGAGCCACTGTCGTTTGAGCAGGCCCACTCCGTGCTCGCCGGTGAGCGTCCCGCCGAGCCGTAGCGCGAGCCGGAAGACCTCGTCGGCCGCCCTGGTCACCGCGTCGGGGACCTCGGGGCCGTCGTAGCCGAAGATCGGGTGCAGGTTGCCGTCGCCGGCGTGGGCCATCGTGGCGACCCGCACGTCGTGCCGCCTGCCGATGGCGGCGATCTCGTCCACGGCCTCGGCGAGCAGCGAGCGCGGCACGGCGATGTCCTCGATGAGCACCCGGCCCCGGCGCTCCAGCGACGGAAGCGCCAGCCTGCGCACCTCGAGCAACCGCTCGGCCTCGGCGACGTCGGAAGCGCGCCGCACCGAGCGGGCGAACGGGGTGAGCACGTCCTCGGCGAGCGCCGCCTCCGCCTCCGCCCCCGTGCCGTCGGTCTGCACCAGCAACCAGGCCGCGCCCCGCTCGCGCAACGCGGTGCCCTGCGCGGCGTCGATCGCCTCCAGGTTGGCGCCGTCGAGGAGCTCGGCCACCGCGGGCTGCAGCCCGGCCGCGGTCAGCGCCGAGCTCGCCGCGGCCGCGTCGGCCACCGTGGCGAAGTGGGCACTCAGCGTGGCCGTCGAACGGGGAACGGGCCGCAGCCGCAGCGTCGCCGCCACCACCACACCGAGCGTGCCCTCGGAGCCGACGAACAGCCCGGTGAGGTCGTAACCGGCCACGCCCTTGACGGTCCGTCTGCCCGTGCGCAGCAGCGAGCCGTCGGCCAGCACCACGTCGAGGCCGAGCACGGAGTCCCGGGTGACGCCGTACTTCGCGCAGCGCAGCCCGCCCGCGTTGGTCGCGATGTTGCCGCCGATGGTGGAGATCGCCACGCTCGCGGGATCGGGGGCGTAGCGCAGGCCGTGCTCGGCGGCCGCCGAGTCGAGTTCGGCCGTGATCACCCCTGGCTGCACCACCGCGAGCTGGTCGGGCGCCGACAGTTCGAGAATCCGGTTCAGCCGAGCGGTGCTGAGCACGATCTCGCCGCCCGTTGCCGTGGCGGCACCCGCGAGTCCGGTACCCGCGCCGCGCACCACCACCGGTGTGCGGTGCGCGTGCGCGAGCCGCAACACCAGCCGGACGTCGTCGACCTCCTCGGCGAACACCACGACCGCGGGCGCGCCCTGCGCGGGCAGCCCCGAACGGTCGGTCGCGTGCGCGGCGAGCACCGAGGGCTCGGTGCTCCACCGGCCGCCGGGCAGCGCTGCGGTGAGCGCTGCCAGCGCGCCCGTCACGCTGCGGGCAGTTCGGAGCGGACGAGTGGCAGCACGTACCTGGCCAGGTCGATGGCGTCGTTGAGCGGGTCGTAACCCCGGATCGACAACAACTCGCACCCGATGTCGACGTAGTCCAGCAGCGCCTTCGCCACTGTCTCCGGTGAGCCCACGAGCGCCGTCGAGCTCCCCGCGCCGTTGGTCGCCGCCGCCGGGGCCATCCACAGTGCACGGTCGTAGACCTGCGAGCGCTCGGCGAGTGCGACGAGCCGCTGCGACCCGGCGTTCTGCGGCTGCGCCGAGTTCACCCCGCGCGGGGTGGCGGCGAAGTTGTGGTTGATGCCGCCGAGGATGCGCTCGGCGCGCTCCCACGCGAGTTCGTCGGTGGGCGCGATGATCGGCCGGAACGACACCCAGATCCTCGGCCTCGGCCTGCCCACCGCGTCGGCGTGCGCGTGCACCGCCGCGATCTGCTCCGCCGTCTCCCGCAACGGCTCGCCCCACAGCCCGAAGATGTCCCCGTGCCGGCCGCCGACCCGGTAGGCCGCCTCCGACGACCCGCCCACCGACACAGGGATGCCGCCCCGCACCGGCACGACATCGCTGCGGTAGTCCTCGAACCGGTAGTGGGTGCCGAAGTGCGTGCGCGGCTCCACCGCCGACCACACGTCGCGCAGGATGCCGATGTACTCGGCGGCTCGTTCGTAGCGCTCGTCCTTGCTCAGGTAGTCGCCCTCGCGACGCTGCTCGGTGTCGTTGCCACCCGCGAGGATGTGAATGCCGAGCCTGCCGTCGGAGAGCTGGTCGAGCGTCGCGAACGCGCGCGCGGCGTTGGCCGGGTGCAGCACCCCGGGCCGGTGCGCGAGCATCACCTTGAGCCGTTCGGTCTGGGCGAGCACGGCCGCGGCGAGCTGGTTGGACTCCGCGGCGGCCGAGCTGTAGGGCACCAGCGTCCAGTCGAAGCCGCCGTCGTCGTAAGCGCGGGCGAACCGGCGCAGGTAAGCGGGATCGACCGCGGCACTTGGGCGCGACTGGGTCTCGCTGTAGTAGGCGGCGCCGATCATGCCGACGAACTCGACGGTCATGCGGGTACTCCTCTCGTGGGGCGATGCCCGCGCGCGGCGAGCTCCTGACGGACCAGTGGCAGCACGTACCGGGCGTAGTCGATGGCGTCATTCAGTGGGTCGTAACCTCGGATCGACAGCAGCTCGCACCCGATGTCGACGTAGTCCAGCAGCGCCTTCGCCACCGTCTCGGGTGAGCCCACGAGTGCGGTGGAGCTGCCGGCGGCGTTGGTGGCGGTCACCAGCGGTGTCCACAGTGCCCGGTCGTGGAGCTCGCCCTTCGCGGCGACGGCCAGCAGTCGTTGCGAGCCGACGTTGGCCGGGGTGCCCTGGCCCGCGGGCGGGTAGTGGTTCGACCGCGTGGCCTGCTGATGTCCGGCGGTGACCTTGCCGAGAACGCTGTGCGCCTTCTCCCACGCGAGTTCGTCGGTGGGCGCGATGATCGGCCGGAACGACACCCAGATCCTCGGCCTCGGCCTGCCCACCGCGTCGGCGTGCGCGTGCACCGCCGCGATCTGCTCCGCCGTCTCCCGCAACGGCTCGCCCCACAGCCCGAAGATGTCG
>NZ_JAENJH010000001.1:1115136-1362095 GCF_016595675.1 Prauserella cavernicola
GCGATGATCGGCCGGAACGACACCCAGATCCTCGGCCTCGGCCTGCCCACCGCGTCGGCGTGCGCGTGCACCGCCGCGATCTGCTCCGCCGTCTCCCGCAACGGCTCGCCCCACAGCCCGAAGATGTCGCCGAGCCGCCCGCCGACCCGGTAGGCCGCCTCCGACGACCCGCCCACCGAGATCGGGATCAGCTCCTGGTGCGGCCGCACGTCCGAGCGGAAGTTCTCGAACCGGTAGTGCCTGCCGTGGAAGGAGAACTCCCCGGTCTCGGTCCACGCCCGCCGCAGGATGCGGATGTACTCGTCGGAGCGCTCGTAGCGTTGCTCCTTGGACAGGTAGTCGCCCTCGCGGCGTTGCTCGGCGTCGTTGCCGCCGGAGATGATGTGCACGGCGAGCCGCCCGGCCGCGATCTGGTCGAGTGTGGCGAACATCCGCGCGGCGTGCGTCGGGAAGATGACGCCGGGCCGGTGCGCGAGCATCGCCTTGAGGTGCTCGGTCTCGTTGACGACGAACTGCGCGAACTGGTTCGCGTCGGCCCTCGACGAGTGGTAGGCGACCAGCGTGTAGTCGAACCCGCCGTCGTCGAGCGCCCGCGCGTACCTGCGCGCGTAGTCGCGGTCGAAGCCGCTGGAGCCGGGGTTGGTGTCGGAGTCGGCGTTGGGGTTGATGGCACTGATGAACTCGGCCGGCATCGAAGACCCTCCCTCAGCTCTGCCCGGCCGGGCCGGGGTACAGCGAGGTCTCGACACTGCTCGCGACGTCGACCCCGCTGGGCAGGGAGCCGACGTCGGTCATCGTGTCGGACACCTCCTGCACGGCGTCGACGACCTCGGGCCCGATCGGCTCCAGCCGGTCGTTGCCCTGGTCGACGAGCGTGGCGGCGGTGGCCTCGTCCACGCGGTTGGTCTCGGCGAAGGCGGTGACGTAGTCGCCCCGGTGCTCCCGGCTCCAGGCATAGGCCCGCTCGATCCTGGTGAGCAGGTCGGCGATCGCCTCCCGCTTGGCGGGATCGTCCAGCGACGCGGTGGCCGCGGACAGCAGGCCGATGCCGCTGGTCCGGCCGTCCTCGCCGGTCACGAGGGAGCGCGCCCCACCGTCGAGCGCCTTGACTCCGTAGACACCGAACGTGGCCCACACGTCGATCTGGCCCGAGCTGAACGCGGCCTGCGCGTCGGTGGGCAGCAGGTACCGCACGTTGACATCCGAATAGGACAGTCCCACATCGGCGAGTGCCCGCACGAGCAGGTATTCCGCGATGCTGCCCTTCGCCGAGGAGACCACCACGTCCTTGCCCTCGAGGTCGGCGACGTCACGTACCGGTGAACCGGGCTGCGTCACGACCGCCACGGACTCGCCGGTGCTGCGCAGCGCGGCGACGCCCGTGACCGGCACCCCACCGGAGATGGCCTGCAGGGTCGGCAGGTCGGCGGCGATCGCCGTGTCCACCGACCCGGCCTTCACGGCCTCGAACAGCGGCGCGGCGCCCTGGAACTGTGCCCAGTCGACCTCGTACGGAGTGTCCTCGAGCACCCCTGAGGCGTCGAGCAGGGTCTGCAGTCCCTTGACCTGGTCGCCGAGCACGAGCGTGGTGGTACCACCGGAGGCGGAGCCACCACACCCGGCGGTCAGGGCGGTGAGCAGGCCGGCCAGCGCCAGGGCGGCGGTACGGCGGAAGCGGCGCACGGGTCTCTCCTTTCAGGACGCGGGGGTGGTGTCGGGCCGGGCCGAGGCGTCGCGGACGCCGAGCCAGCCGAGCAGGCGCCCGCGCAGCGCGACGAAGGTCGGGTCGCCGACGTCGCGGGGCCTGGGCAGGTCGACGGTCACCTCGTGGGCGATGCGCCCCTCGTCCATCACGAGCACGCGGTCGGCGAGCAACAGCGACTCCTCGACGTCGTGGGTGACGAACAGGACCGCGCAGCCGTGCTGGCGCCAGAGGTCAATGACGAGCCGCTGGGCCTTGGCCCTGGTGAGCGCGTCGAGCGCGCCGAACGGCTCGTCGAGCAGCAGCAGCTCTGGTTCGCGGACGAGTGCCCTGGCCAGCGACACGCGCTGCGCCTCGCCACCGGAGAGCGTCTTCGGCCACACGCCGCCGTGCCCACCGAGACCCACTTCGTCGAGGTAGCGGATGGCGAGGTCCCGGTCCGGGCGGCCCGGCAGGCCCAGCACGACGTTGCGCCACACGCGTTTCCACGGCATGAGCCGCGGCGACTGGAACGCCACCGCGCGCCGCTGCGGCACCTCGACGACGCCTTCGATCTCGGCGTCGATACCGGCGAGGATGCGCAGGAGGGTGCTCTTGCCGCACCCGCTGTGGCCGAGCAGCGCGACGAACTCGCCCGGCTGGATGTCGATGTCGAGATCGGTGAGCACGCGCCGGTCGCCGAACTCCCGGTTCAGCCCCCTGACGCGCACGGATGGCTCGGTCATGGTCACGTCCCGTCGAAGGAGGAGCGCCACGACAGCAGGTACCTGCCGAGGAGCCGGACGATGAAGTCGGAGATGAGGCCGAGGATCGCGTAGACGACCAGACAGACCACGATCACGTCGGTCTGGAAGAACTCGCGCGCGGTGTTCATCAGGTACCCGATGCCCTCGGTGGCGTTGACCGTCTCGCCGAAGACGAGCGCGAGCCACGCGCTGCCGAGCGCGTACCGCAGACCGACGAGCGCACCGGGCACGGCGCCGGGCAGGATCACGTGGCGGATCAGGCCCACCCGGCCGAGGCCGAGCACCCGGCCCGCCTCGATGAGCTGCGCGTCGACGGCACGGATCCCGCCGTAGAGGTTGAAGTACAGGGGAAACGACACGGCCAGTGCGACGAGCGCGATCTTCGGCGTCTCATCGATGCCGAACCAGATGATGAACAGCGGGATCAGCCCGACCCACGGGATGGTGCGGATCATGCCGACGGTCGCGTCGATCAGATCCTCCCCGAGCCGGAACAGTCCGGCGACGAGTGCCAGCGCGACCGCGATCGAGCCGCCGAGCAGGAACCCGGTGAGCGCTCGCTGGCCGGAGGTGAGGATCGCGCTGGTGAGCTCCCCGTCCGCGGTCAGCTGCACGGCCTGGCTGACGACGTCGACCGGCGAGGCCAGCACGTCGGGCGGCAGCGCGCCGGTCGCGCTCGCGACGTACCAGGCCAGCAGAAACGCGACCGGCCCGATGGTGCGGCGCACGGCACGGGGCAGCGTCAGCCCGGACCGTCTGCGCTCAGGTTCGACGGTCACGCGCCGCACCGCCGAGGGCGGGCCAGGGGGCGCGAGGGGGTCGGCGCGGGTCATGGCGTACTCCTCTCCGTGGGATGCGGGCCGGTGACGGCCGGCCGGCCGGGATCGGCCGACCACTGGGACCAAGAGCCCGGGTAGAGCGCCGCGTCGATGCCGGCGATGGCGAGCGCCGCCACCTGGTGCGCGGCCGTGACTCCGGAGCCGCAGTAGACGCCGACGCCGGCACGCGCGCCGAGCTCGCGGAACCGGGCGGCGAGCTCGGTGGCCGGGCGGAACCGGCCGTCGGCGGTCAGGTTGTCGCCGGTCGGCGCGCTGAGCGCCCCCGGGATGTGCCCCGCCCTCGGATCGACGGGCTCCTCCTCGCCGCGGTAGCGGGCGCCGGCCCTGGCGTCGAGCAGCGCACCCGGGCCGGGCAGCGCGGCCGCGTCGTCGGCGGTGAGCACCGGCAGGTGCCCCGGCTCGAGCACGACGTCACCACGTTCGGGAGCATCACCTTCGCCGGAGTGCAGCTCCCCCTGCCACGCCCGCAGTCCGCCGTCGAGCAACCGGACCCGTGAGACCCCGCCCCAGCGCAGCAACCACCACGCGCGCGCGGCCGACAGGCCGCCGTTGTCGTCGTAGACCACCACGGAGGCGCCGTCCCGCACACCCCAGCGGCGAGCCGCGTCCTGCAGGTCCGCGAGGTCGGGCAACGGATGCCTGCCCTCCGTTGTGGACGGTGTCGCCGCGAGCTCGGTGTCGAGATCCACGTACACCGCGCCCGGCAGGTGTCCCTCCGCGAAGTGCCGGTGGCCGTCGGGATCGCCCAGCGCCCAGCGCACGTCGAGCAGCACGGGCGGCTCCGGTGAGTCCAGCTCGACCGCGAGCGACGCGGCCGACACCAGTACCTCCGCCGCCCGGTCGCGCGCGGCGGCGGCGACGAGCTCACGCCGCACGGCCTCGTTGCGCGGCGTGGCGACGCCGTGCAGGCGGCCGAGCAGCACGATCTCACCGTTGAGATAGTCCACCTCGACGGATCCGGCGGCCCGCGCGAGGCTCTGCCAGGTCGAGTTCCCACCCGCGGCCAGCCCCGGGATCTCCGCAGGCGCGGTCAGGGAGAGGTCCACGTCGGACTCGGCAGCGAGGTCGGCGACGGCGAGGCCCGCGGCGTCGAACACGGCGCGGGCCTCGGTCTCCAGCTCCTCGCCGACCCGGGCGCTGTGCTCTCCCCTGCCGTACAGGGCGTCGGGGGCGTTACGCAGGTTGCCCAGCAGCTTCGCCAGCTTCCAGCGCGGCAGGTCGGTCACCACCTGCACCCCGAAACCGGCCTCGCGCAGGTCGTCGGCGATCCAGCTCAGCCGAGGGTCCTTGCCGCCGGGGTAGCGGCCGAGCCAGAGCAGTCCCGGTGCGCGGCCACCGCGGGCCACCACCTCACCGGGGCGCAGGAACTCGGACGGCATCCACACCACCGCGCCGAACACCGTGCGAAAGCGGCGCAGCGCCGCGCGCTCGTTGTCCAGCCCGTTCTGCAGCACGAGCACCGGGAGGTCCGAGGCGTACCCGCCGCCGGCGACGGGCCGCCACGACCAGTCCTGCAACGCCTGTTCGGTGTGCTGGGACTTGGTGGCCAGCACGAGCACGTCGTCGGCGGTCAGCTCCAGCTCGTCGGGACCGGAGACGACCGGCAGGCGCACCACGTGCGTGCCGTCCGGCCGCACGTAGCGCAGCCCGTCGGCACGCAGCGCCGCACCGTGGTCGCCCCTGGCGACCAGCACCACCTCGGCGCCCGAGAGGCTCAGCTGCGCGGCGACCGTGGCGCCGACCGCGCCCGCGCCGATGATCACGTACCGGGTCATGGCGCCACCGCCTGGGACACCGCGTCGTTGAACCGCGTCGTGAACCCGGTGGACACCTCGACCGGCGCGTCGTAGGTCCCGAGCTCCACCCAGGCGTCGGCCTCGCGTTGCAGGGTGTCGTAGACCTCCGGCCCGATGGGCACGTACGACTTGGTCTGTCGCCGCGCCGCGAGTTCCGCGGCCTCCGGGCTGAGCCCGCTGACCTCCTGCCCCGCTTTCGCCCAGGCTTCGGGGTGGTCGTTGACCCACTCCTGGGCCTTCGCCACGCGGCCGAGGAAGTCGGCGATCGCCTCGCGTTTCGCGGGATCCTCGGAGGCCTCCGTGCCGACGAACTGGAACGTGTAGGTCTCGCCCAGTTCGGTGATGTCACCCGAGTTCAGGATCGGCCGCGCACCGGACTGGGTCTGTGCGGTGGCGAGGATCGGGTCCCAGACGGCCCACGCGTCGACCTGGCCGGAGTTGAACGCGGCGAGCCCGTCGCTGGTCTTGAGGTTCACCAGCTCCACGTCGTCGGCGCTCAGGCCGAACTGCTCCAGCGCCAGCAAGGTGTAGTAGTGCACACCCGCGCCGAAGGTCAGCGCGATCTTCTTGCCCTTGAGCCCGGAGAGGTCGCGGACCGGCGAGTCCTCCGGCACGACGATCGCCGAGGACTCGGCGCCGGAACCGTGTGCGGTGGCCGCGGAGCCGACCTTGACGTTCTTGCCGCCGTAGAGCGCCTGGATCGCGCCGGTGCTCCCGCCGTTGCCGCCGACGTCCACCGACCCGGCGCTGATCGCCTCGAGCAGATCGGGGGTGGCGTTGAAGTCCGCCCACTCGATGTCGTAGGGAGTGTCGTCCAGTCCGGCCGCCTCGAGCAGGGTGCGGCTGGAGAGCTTGTTGGACTGGCCGACCGTCAGGGTGACGCCGTCACCGGAGCCGCTGTCGGAACCGGTACCGCAGGCGGTCAGCGCCGCGAGGGTGACGACGGCCAGTACGGTGCGCAGGATTCGGGTCATGATGCGGATGCCTTCGGAAGAGTCGGGTGGTCGAGGCCGCGGTCGCGCAGCACGTCCCTGATCACGGGCAGCAGGTGACGGCCGTAGTCCCGCGCGTCGCCGAGCAGGTCCCAGCCCTTGAACAGGAACGAGGTGACACCGAGCTCGACGTAGTCGGCGACCGCGCTCGCGACCGTCTCCGGGGACCCGACCAGCGCCGAGGAGATCCCGGACGCGTTGGTGGCCTTCGAGGTTCCGGTCCAGTACGCGCGGTCGAGCAGCGCCCCGCTCGCGTTGACCTCCCGCAACCGGTCACTGCCCTCGTTGTTCGCGGTCTTGTCGCCGATCCCGCGCAACCGCACCCGGTCCCACGAGCCGCCACGCACGTTGCGTTCGATGGTCGACGTGATCCGCTCCGCCTTCTCCAGCGCCGCCGCGTCGGTCGGGGCGATGATCGGGCGGACGGAGACGTTGAACGCCAAGGGTTCCGTGCGGCCCACCTCGGCGGCCACGGCGCGGATGCGGCCGATCTGCTCGCGGGTCTGCCGCAGCGGCTCGCCGTAGAAGGCGATGGCGTCGGCGACCCGTGCGCCCGTCGCGATCCCGGCGGCCGACGAGCCGGCGAAGTAGATCCTCGGCCGGGGCCGCTGCACCGGGAACACGTCCACGTCGATGCCCTCGACCTGGTAGTGCTCGCCGTGATGGTCGAGCGGTCCCTTCGTGGTCCACACGCGCTTGACGATCTCGACGAACTCGCCGGTGCGGGCGTAGCGCTGTTCCTTCGGCAGCCGGTCACCGTCCCGGCGCTGGTCGGCGTCGCTGCCGCCGGTGATGATGTGCACCGCCGTCCGCCCGCCGCTGAGCGCGTCGAGGGTCGCGATCGTGCGGGCGAACACGGTCGGTGCGACGAAGCCCGGTCGGTGGGCGATGAGGAAACCGAGCCTGCTCGTGTACGCCGCGGCGAACGCGGCGAGCTGCGCACCGTCGGCCATCGCGGAACCGTTGCCGATGAGCACCCGGTCGAACCCGGCCTCGTCCTGTGCGGCGGCCAGCCGCCGGAGGTAGTCGAGATCGACGGGGCCGGTGCTGCGCTGCTGGATCTCCTGCCCGTCGTGGGGTGCCAGGAATCCGAGGAACTCGATGCTCACGGCAGCACCTCGCTGGTGTTGCCGAGCAGTTCCTCGACGAAGAGCACGATGCGGGCGGCCGCGATGCGATGGGTGGCGTCGTTGAGCGCGTCGTGGCGACCGCCTGCGACGGCGACCAGGCTCGCCCTCGGCAACCGGGCGTAGCGGGCTCTGGCCCCGGCGAGAGGACTCAGCGGATCCTCGGCGCCGTGCACGCCGAGGACAGGCACGTCCACCGCCGGGAGCTCGGCGTCGAGGCGCAGCGTCTCGGGAATCGCGGCGAGCGCACCCGGGGTGAGCCGCTGTTCGTCGCTGATCCACTTCCGGTGGGCCGGGCACGCGGTGCGCGAGGCCAGCTCCTCGTCCCAGTCGCGCGGAGCCTGCCCGGCGCCGCTGGGCAGGCCGGCCAGCACGAGTCCCGCGACCCGGACCGTGCCTGTGGCCTGCAACCGCGACGCCAGCAGCGCGCCGGTGTCGGAGCCGATCAGCACGTGCGGGGCAGGCAGCGTGTCGTCGGCCAGCAACGTCTTGACCGCCGCGGTGACGGCCTCGGGATCGACGCTCGCGTCGCCCAGCGCGTGCACGCGGTAGCCGTCGGCCGACAACCGCCTGCCGAAACGCTCGTACACGGCGGGCCGCTCGCCCCGGCCCGGCAGCACGACCAGTGTGGCCCTCGGGTTGATGCCGTCGGGCTCGGACCAGTGCAGGCCCGTCGCGTGATCAGTCATGCCCATCACGACACACGACGCCGACGTGAGCCGTCAAACCCCTCACGCAATGTGGGAAGTTGTGCGCTCCCATATATTTTCGTGGTGAAATCGGGTAAGGCAATTCGGTTGACAGGCACGACGAAAGGCAGGCGGCCCCGGTGACGAGTGTGCGTGCACGGGCGGTTCAGGGCCGACGACGACGCGGGCCGGTCGAGACGACCAAGGACCTGCGCAGGCTCGGGTTCCCTTTCCGCTCAGGGAGTTTGAGTCTCGACTTCGTGGCCACCGTGGCCAAACGCGGCATGGGCGATCGCGAGATGCTGGCGACGCCGGACGACCTGGAGACGTGGCTGCACGTCGCGGGACTCCCGCCGGCCGAAGAACCCGCGACACCGTCCGAACTGGACTCCGCTCGCGCGCTTCGCGAGGCGATCCACCGGCTCACATGGTCCAGAGTGGACGGAGCAAGACCGAACCGGGCGGCCATTCGTGTCGTCAACGACGCCGCGAGTGCGGGCACCCCGGCCATCACGATCGGCGCCGACGGGAGCACCGCCGTGCCCGCGCCGAGCGCGCCGGTGACGGCGTCGCTGGCACTGGTCGCCCGCGACGCCGTCGAGCTGTTCACCGGACCGCTCGCCCACCGCATCCGCGCCTGTATCGGCCACGACTGCTCGCTGTTCTTCGTCGACAGGTCGCGGCCCGGATCTCGCCGCTGGTGCGCGATGGCCGCGTGCGGAGAGAAGGCGAGCTCGGCCAGCTACCGGCAGCGCCACCCCGGCGCCCGCTAAGCGAACCCCACCAGCGCTCGCGCGTTCCTGCCGAATGCGGTGAAGGGCACCTTTACTGCACTAGATGCAGTAAAGGTGCCCTTCACCGCAATCAGAGCGGGCGCACCCGGTAGCGGCGCTGCCTGACGCGCCTTAGCGACCCGTCACGTCGGTGAGCGCGGAGTCGAGGATCGCCACGCCGCGGTCGATCTCGGCGTCGGTGGCGGTCAGCGCGGGCGCGATGCGGAAGGTCCCGCCCATGCCGGGCAGCTGCACGATGTTCATGTGCAGCCCGAGTTCGGCGCAGCGGCGCGTGACGGCGGCGCCGAGCCGGTCGGTGTCCCCGCCGTCGGGCCCGACGAGCTCCAGCCCGACGAGCAGTCCCCTGCCGCGGACGTCGCCGATCACCGGGTGCCGCGTGCCGAGTTCGAGCAGCCCGCCTCGCAGCCGCTCGCCGAGTTCGCGGGCGCGTTCGTCGAGCCGGTCGCGCGTCAGCACGTCCAGCACCGTGTTGCCGACGGCGGCGGGCAGCGGATCGTTGACGTGCGTGGTGAAGAACAGGAACCCGCGCTCGTGGGCGCGCTGTTCGATCTCGGCGCTCGTCAGCACGGCAGCCAGTGGCAGCCCGGCGCCGAGGGTCTTGGACAGCGTGAGGATGTCGGGCACCACGCCGTCGCGTTCGAACGCGTACCAGTCGCCGGTGCGGCACAGTCCCGTCTGGGCCTCGTCCAGGATCAGCAGCATGCCGCGCTCGTGGCACTTGTCGCGCAGCGCGGCCAGGTAGCCCGGCGGCAGGTCGACGACGCCACCGGAGCTCAGGATCGGCTCCACCAGGCAGGCCGCGAGGCTGCCGACCGACTGGGCGTCGATCAGGTCGAAGCCGAGGTCGAGCTGACGACGCCAGTCCAGGTTGCCGTCGGCGTCGAGCAGGTCGGGCCGGAACCGGTCGGGCACCGGCAGCGCGAAGTTGCCCGGCGCGGCGGGCCCGTAGCCTGCCCGCCCCGCGACGTAGGTGGCGTTGGCGGCGGCCTGTGTCATGCCGTGCCAGGACCGGGCGAACGAGACGATCTCGTGCTTGCCCGTGACCAGCTTCGCCATGCGCAGCGCGGCCTCGTTGGCCTCCGCGCCCGTGGTCAGCAGCATCGTCTTGTCCAGCGGCTCCGGCAGGCTCTCCGCGAGCCGCCTGGCGAGGTCGAGGACGGGGCGGCTCAGCATTCCGCTGTAGAGGTGGTCGAGCGTGCCGACCTGCTCGCGGACGGTCGCGACGATCTCCGGGTGGGAGTGCCCGAGGATCGCGCTCATCTGCCCCGACGTGAAGTCGAGCAGCTCGCGTCCGTCCTCGGTGAACACCGAGCTGCCCTTGGCGCGCTCGATGACGCCGGGGCTGAAGGAGCCACGTCCGGCGTAGCGGATGAGGAAGCGTTCGTGGGCGTTGTCGTCCGGCATGACCTCGACGCTACGAACGGAGTTCCGTCGCGTCCAGCGCACGATCACGACGATGCTGTTCGACGGAACCGCACAACGGCGTCGCACAATGGAGCCATGCTGAACCCCTGGCGCCTGCGCCTGCTCGGTCTGCTCGACAGCCTCGGCACCGTCCGCGCCGTGGCCGAGACGCTGCACCTGAGCCCGTCGACGGTGTCCCAGCAACTCGCCGTGCTCGAGACCGAGACGCGCAGCACGCTGCTGGAACGGTCAGGGCGGCGCGTGCGGCTGACCCGCACCGGCGTGGTGCTGGCCCGCAGGGGCCGCGAGATCCTCGATCGGATGGCCGAGGCGGAGGCCGAGCTGCGCGCCCTCAACGACGAGCCGATCGGCACGGTCCGGCTCGGGGTGTTCCAGAGCGCGATCCACCCGCTCGCCGTCCCGGCGGCCGCCCGGCTCGCCGACTCGCACCCGCACCTGCACGTGGAGCTGATCGAGTCCGAACCGCACGAGAGCGGGCCCGCACTGCGCACCGGCGAGCTCGACGTCATCGTCACGACCACCGACTACGTCGAGTTCCCGTGGGGCCGCGATCTCGAGATCGTGCCGCTGGGCACCGACCCGGTGGTACTGGTGCTGCCCGCGGAGCACCCGCTCGCCCGGCGCCGGGTGGTGGACCTGGCCGCGTGCGCCGAGGAGACCTGGGCGTGCGACCGGCCGGGCTCCTACATGGCCGAGCTGACGCTGCGGCTGTGCCGCGAGTCGGGCTTCGAGCCCAGGGTCGCGTGCCGGTTCAGCAACTACCTGCTGCTGCTCCAGCACGTCGAGGCCGGCCGGTCGGTCGCGCTGCTGCCCGCGCTCACCGTCGCGCCCGGCCACGCGGTGGTGACTCGCGAGCTCACCACGCCGGTGCAGCGCAACGTGACCATCGTCGTCCGCAGGGGCACGGCTCCGCGCGCCGCGGTGGACGCGGTCGTCGGGGCGCTGCTCGACCACCCCGATATCCCGGCGCTGTCGGCCCCCGGCTGAGTGCCGGACGGGCTCACACGACCCGGCCGCGGTGCTTGAGCCGCTTGCTCGAGTGGCGGGCCGCCCACAGCACCACGAGGAACGCCAGCGCGAGCAGCGGGTAGCCCATCGCGAGCCTGGCGAAGGCCAGCCAGCCGGTGCTGTTCTCGTCGTAGAGCCACTGCTGCACCACGAACCTGGCCGCGAACAGGACCGTCAGCGTCGCCGTCGCGAGGTCGAAGGCCAGCATCGAGCCCCGGTCCGACCGCCACGCGGTGCCCTTGCCGGTCACCGCGTTCACGAGCACACCGACCAGCGGCCACCGCACCAGGATCGACACCAGCAGCAGCGCGGCCCCGATCGCGTTCGTCCAGATCCCCAGCAGGAAGAACCCCTTGGCGGAGCCGGTCTGGTACGCCACGAAGGCCGCGACGCCCACTCCCAGCAGACCCGACACCGCTGTGGGGAACGGTTCCTTGCGAACCAGCCGGAAGACGGTCACCGCCGCCGCGAGGCCCAGTGCGATCACGATCGCCGGCTGCAACCCGAAGACGGAGTTGACGATGACGAACACGACCACGGGCAGTCCCGTGTAGACGAGGCCGATCGGCCCGCCCAGCTGGTCCATCACCGAGTTGCCCGCTCGCCGCGGTTGCCTGTCTCGGACGGTCCGGGCCTCGGTCATCACTAGCTCCCCTTCACTGGTTCGGTGTGCCGCCTGGGGGCCCAGGAGAAACGGTGCCGCTGCGGCACACTCAAGCCCGGACCGCGTGACGCGGGTCACTAGGCCGAACGGGCGATGCGCGCGGCGAGCGAGCCTAGCAGCGCATCCACCAATTGGTTGATGCGACGGTCCGCCACCGCCCGTGGCGAAACCTGGCCGCGCGGACGATCCGGCGCCCGCGCCCTCGCGGCACGCTGAACTCATGCACGAACTCGCGCGAACGCGCACGCGCCCGTCATGCTGACGAGCAACGCGCGGCGGTCGCGCGAGGTCTGGTCCAGGAGTGCGTCGTGAGCATCGAAGCCGAACTGCGCGCGGAGTTCGACTACTGGGAGCGCAAAGAGGCCGCCGCCGTCGACGCGCTTCCCTACGTCCTGCTGACCTTCAGCACCCTCGTCACGTTGCTACAGCCCACCTGGGGTGTGCCGGTGAACGCGCCAACGGTCATCGCGCTCTCGGCGGGGGCCGCGATCTGGCTGCTCTGGTTCCACACGCTGCACCCGCAGTGGCGCGGCAGGCGCCTGCTGATGGGCGGCTACTACGCCGGGCTGATGGCCTTCATGGGGTGCCTGGTGTACCTCACGCCCTGGTATGGGTTCTTCGCGTTCGCGGGCTATCCGCAGGCCTTCGAGTACCTGCGCGGGCGCTGGCGCTACGCGGGCGTCGTCGCCACGGCGACGATCTCGGCAGCGGCCTACCTGGGCGGGGTGGATCCGCTCACCGCCGACGTGCTCTGGGAATGGGGCACCGTCAGTGCCGTGAGCGTCGTGCTGGCGAGCGGCTTCTTCTACCTGGCCGAGATGATGGAACTGCGGGACGTCCGGCAGAAACGGGCGCTCGCGGAGCTGCACCGGGCCAACGTCAAGCTCGAGGAAGCGCTGGAGGAGAACGCGGGCCTGCACGCCCAGCTGCTCACCCAGGCACGGGAGGCCGGCGTGCTCGACGAGCGGCAGCGGATGGCGCGCGAGATCCACGACACCCTCGCCCAGGGCCTGGCGGGAATCCTCACGCAGTTGCAGGCCGCCGAGCAGTCCCTCGACGAGCACCCGACCCTGCGCAGGCATCTGACGAACGCGACGGCGCTCGCCCGCGAGAGCCTCACCGAGGCTCGCCACACGGTGCACGCGGTGGAGCCGATGGTGCTGGCCGAGTCCCGCCTGCCCGACGCGATCGGCGACGTGGCCAGGCGCTGGGAGGAGGTGCACGGTGTGGCCGTGCGGCTGACCACCACCGGCGACGCCAGGCCCATGCACGCCGACATCGAGGTGGCCCTGCTGCGCACCGCGCAGGAGGCGCTGGCCAACGTGGCCAAGCACGCCGCCGCGGGCCGGGTCGGCCTGACCCTGTCGTACATGGAGGACGTGGTGACACTCGACGTGCGCGACGACGGCGTCGGCTTCGACCCGGACGTCAAGCGTGCCGGGGGTTCCGCGGACGGCGGATTCGGAATCGCCGGAATGCGCCAGCGAGTACGGCGCCTCACGGGACGTCTGGAGATCGAGTCGGAGCCGGGCGGCGGCACGGCCGTCTCGGCCACCGTGCCCGCCATCCCGGCAGGCGGCTGAACCCTGCCTGTCCGGGCAGCGATGACGGGCGCGTTCGCCCTCGATCGGGCACGAACCCGGCCCGCACCCGGACGCTGCGGCACACTCGGGACCAGCGTGGTGCGGGTCCCGACGCAGCGGCCGCACCGCCCGGTTCGGGTGGCGTGCCGCGCCGCACGAGTGCCGCGGTGGCAGAGTTCGTGCCGAGTCCGGCGCGGCCCCGCGGCCGGGTCCCTCAGAAGGAGAAGTCAGTCGTGGCCTGGAGTACTCGTCAGCTCGCCGAGCTGGCCGGCACGAGCCTGCGGGCCGTGCGGCACTACCACGACGTGGGTCTGCTGCCCGAGCCGGAGCGCAGAGCCAACGGCTATAAGCGCTACGGCGTCGCGCACCTGGTCCGGGTGCTGCGGATCAAGCGGTTGACCGACCTCGGGTTCTCGCTGTCCCAGATCGCGGAGATGGGCGACGCCGACGAGCATCCCGAGGAGGCGTTGCGCCGGCTGGACGTCGAGCTCGCCGAGACCGTGGAGCGGCTGCAGCGTGTGCGCGCCGAGCTCGACCTGATCCTGCGCGAGTCGACACCGACCGACCTGCCACCCGAGCTGGCCGTCGCCGCGGCCGACGCGAACCTCTCCGGCGCCGACCGCGCCTTCATGGTCGTGATGAGCCGGGTGCTGAGCCCGGAGGCGATCTCGGCGTACACGAAGATGCTGCGGAACCAGCCGTCGAACCCCGTCGTCGACGCCTTCGACGAGCTGGATCCCGATGCCGACGAGAAGACGCGCCAGGCGCTGGCGCGCGACATGGTGCCGCACGTCCGCGAGCTCTACGCCGACAATCCGGGCCTGGTGGACACCAGTCCGCAGACACCGTCGGCGAAGAAGCTGGCGGCGCACTCGGTGGACGCGGCACTCGAAGATCTCTACAACCCGGCCCAGGTGGACGTCATGTACCGCGTCCGGAAGTTGTTGAAGCGACAGCGGTCCGACGATCCCGGTCTGAAAAGGACGGACGCGGGATCGTCGGAACCGGACGGATCAGCGTGACTTGATCTTGCGCCCGGTCACCTTGTTGTAGATGACCAGGACGATGACCGCGCCGATGACGGACCCGATCCAGCCCGCGGGCTCGAAGCCGCGGATGCCCACGGTGAGCAGGCCGAAGATGAACCCACCCACGACCGAGCCGATGACACCCAGCACGATCGTCTTCAGCAGACCGATGTCGTCCTTGCCGGGAACAATCGCTCGCGCGAGGAACCCGGCGACCAGTCCGAACACGATCCAGCCGAGAATTGTCCAGAACATCGCTTCACCTCGTGGTCGATCGGACTAACACTCTTACCCTACGGGAGCGGGTCCCGGCACGCTGGCTTCGAGCGTCGGACACGGGAGCGATTGCCGCGACAGCAACACTTCGGGCCCGGTCAGACCGGTCGGACTCTCACCGGCTGTGGCGAGCGCCGCACGCGCCGTCCGAGCGCCGATGCCGCCGGTGGTCGCGCCGCGCCTCGCCGTGACCGGCAGCCTCGCCGCCACCACCAGGTGGCGACGGCGAGGCAGCACGGCCTGAGCGCCCCGGCTGCGCTCAGGTCAGAGCCGCTCGATCCACACGGAGCGGAAGCGGGGGTTCTCTCCGGGGTCACCGTGGTCCTGCAGCCGGATCGCGCCCGGCTCCGGCCCCTCGGCCCGCCCGGATCCGGTCTTGCCGTCGATCGCGACGTCGTCGTGCACGAGCTGCCCGTTCCACCACAGGCTCACGCGCGCGTCGGCCACCTTCTCGCCGGCACCGTCGAAGCGGGCAGCGGTGAACTCGATGTCGTAGGTCTGCCACGTCAACGGCGGTGTCGCCGCGTTGACGTCCGGAGCCTTCTTCGTGTAGATCGCGCCGGCGTCGTCGTTCGCGGGCTCGTCGACCCCGAACGACTCCAGCACCTGGATCTCGTAGCGCTCCTGAAGGTAGACACCGCTGTTGCCCCGGGTCTGGCCCGTGACCTCCGGCGGATAGTCCGGCTGGAACCACTCGACGTGCAGCCGGAAGTCGGTGAACGTCTCGGTGGTGCGGATGTCGCCGCCGTAGGACTCCATCGAGCCGGCCGCGACCGGCCACGTGGCTTCGCCCCCGTCGGCGGACTCCCAGGCGTCGAGGTCGGTGCCGTCGAACAGCACGATCCGCTCCTGGCCCCCAGCGGCCGGACGTTCGGCCTGCGCCACGGCCGGAGCCGCGACGAGCACGGCGGCGAGCACCGACAGCGGTGCGAGGAGCTTCCGCATGCGCCTTCCCCTCGACGGCGACAGGACCGGCTCGCGCTCCGCTGTGACGGGAGCCACGACGCCCACAGTGAAAAGCCTCTTCGGTGGAAAGTCAACGAAAGTCGGCTCAAGTTCGACAAAAGCCCTCAGCTGTCGCAATGGCCGCGACGACGGCCGCCAGTCAGTTCACCACTCGGTAGCGCAGGTGCGTGGCGGCCGGCGTGACGACCGCGTCGAGGCGCTCCAGCGTGATCGCCGAGCCGAGCGTGGCGAACAGACTCGTGCCGCCGCCGATCAGCAACGGGACCACGTGGACGAAGATCTCGTCGACCAGGCCGAGCGGCAACGCCTGCTGCAACACGGTCGCGCCGTGCAGGCCGACGGCTCGCTCGCCCGCCGCCTCCGTGGCGAGCTCGATCGCCTTGGCCGCGCCGTCGTGGACGAAGCGGTAGACCGACGGGCACCGCGCGGGCGGCTCGCGGTGCGTGACCACGAAGCACGGGAGTCCGCCCAGCGGACCGTTCTCGCCCCACATGTCCACGCACTTGTCGAAGGACCTGCGGCCCATCACGATCGCGCCGGTGCCGACGACGGCGGCGTCCAGCAGTGCCCGGTCGGCCTCGGTCGAGGCGTCGAACAGCCAGTCGTGCAGCGTGCCCGCGCCGTCGCCGAAGGGGTTCTCGCGGCTGTCGTTGGGGCCGGTGACGTAACCGTCGAGCGAGATCGACATGTCGGAGACCACGAGTGCCATGGGAGTGTCCTCTCAGAGTCGGGGATCGGGTGTTCTCACCGACACGTCGAACACGGAGCCCGGCTTTCGACACGGCTCCCGGGAAAGTTCCGGGGGCCCGGGTCCGTGCCTCGATGACGCCCCGGAACGGCGAACTCGACCCGCTCGCCCGACCTCGCCGCCGGGGGCGCGGAGCCGCCCATCGTGGCGGCCGGGTGCGAGGAGGTCCCCTGTCCCTCCCTCACCGGATCCGGAAACCAGCACGTGGTGGTGAGTCGTGCCGCGTACGCGATCACGTGTCCGCTGTGCGGGGCGTGCACTGTCCCACGGGAGTCGAACCCATTGCGCCGCCCTTGGCGCACCAGCGGGCCGGAATTACCGCCGGCCACGGCGTGTGCTCGCTTTTCCGGAAGCCGGCTACCGACTCCTCGCACCGTCAGGGCAGCAGCGTGACCGTCCAGTTGGCTCGCTGGATGTCGGCGTCGATCTGCCGCAGTTGCGCCGCCGTCTGGTCGGCCCGCACGCGCAGCTCGCTCACCGGCAGTGCCGTGAGCGTGCGCAGTTCCGAGCGCAGGTGCCGGAACTCGTTGCGGGCCGCCCCGGCGTCGGCGGCCGCGGTGAGCACACTGTGCCGCTGCCGCAGGACGTCCCGCCGCGCCAGCGCGTCGGTGATCGTGCCCTCGCCCAGCGACGTCGCCGCGTTGGTCCGGTTGATCCGCCGGATCAGCGCCTCCAGCTCTCCCAGTGCCTGCTCGGCCTCCGCGAGCAGCGCGACCGGGTCCTCGACCGGGCTGTCACCCTCCTGGTAGCGCGCGTTGCCGACGATCCGGGCCCGGAGCTGGTCGATCCGCTTGGCGGTGGCCGAGCGGATCGCCAGCGCCTCCGCGACCGTCATCTCCCCTGTCATGATCCCGAGGCTACGGCCTGTACCCCGCTGCGCGCACGCGAGTTCTCACTCACCGAGCCGCGGTGATCCGGACCCGCCGACTGTCGTGATCGGACAGCAATGCCGCCAGCGCACCGCCCTCCTCGGCGACGGCCTCGCGATCGGACTTGGCCAACCGCCGCAGCGGCGCGACCACCACGGTGCTGTCCTCGACGGTCCAGGTCGCGCCGACCCGGCCGTCGACGAGCACCACGCGCTCGCCCGCCACGGAGAGGCCGCGGTGGTCGTCGTCGATGATCCGGCTCCGGTCGTGGTAGCCGAGGATGGCGTTGTCGAACGCGGGCAGGAACCGCACCGGAGCCGCGGCGTCGGCGTCGGGCCGCGGCGCGTCCGGCAGGTCGAGCAGCTCGCGCCCGCGCTCGTCGCGCACGCTCACCAGCTCGTCGCGGATCGCGGCCACCGCGGCGGGCAGTCCCGCGAGACCGCACCAGGCGCGCAGGTCGGCCGTGGCGGCGGGACCGAACGCGGCCAGATAGCGCCGGACGAGCGCCGCGCCCACGGGATCGGCGCCCTCCGGCGCGGGCGGATCGATCTCCCGTCCCAGCCATTGCGACATCAGGGCGTAGCGCGCCCCGCCTGTGGCCCGCCAGAGCCCGCGCGGTGGCAGCTGCACGACGGGCAGGAGCGCGGCGATCAGCACCTCGCCCAACGGCCTCGGTCCCGGTTCCGGCCAGCGGTCCGCGAGCTCTCGCGCGAGCTCGCCCATCGTGCGCGGTTCGCCGTCGGCCAGTGCCTGCCTGCCCGCGTCGGCGAGCGCGTCGAGGTCGACGCCGTCGAGTTCCCTGCGGTATACCCCGAGCACCTTCTGCGTCAGCATCGCGCCGTGCCGCGCGCGCCAGGCCAGTGCGTCGTCGGCGGTGACGAGGTGCACGGTGCGGCGCATCAGGTGGGTCCGGGCCACGCGCCGTCCGGAGAGCGACTCCGAGAGGCTCGCCGGGTCGAACGCGCGCAGCCGCGACCACAGTCCGATGAACGGCTCCTGCGGTTCCTGCGCCTGCAACCCGCCCAGGTGCGCGACCGCGTCGAGCACGGGAAGGTCGGATCGGTCGAGCAGCAGCTGCCGGGCCAGCGTCGCGCGGTTGAGCGCCCGGATCGTGGTCGGGACGGTCATGGACGGTGCACCTTTCGACGTCGCCTGCTCGCACACCACGGTGGCAGGAATAGCGGTCAGGGGATGTCCGCATCCCGGGCCTGGCGACAACCCGTCGGTACGCGGCAGGAATGCCACTCCTGACAGCGGTTCTCCCCGCCTAGCGTTGCACCCCGTGACCACCGGCGCGAAAGGACAATCCGCTGCCATGTACGCACAAATCGTTCTGTTCGACGGCTTCGACCCGCTCGACGTGATCGCACCCTTCGAGGTGCTGCACGCGGGCGGTGTCGCCTCCGGGGGCGCGGTGGAGGTGGAACTGGTCTCCGCCGAGGGCGCCCGCGAGGTGGTCGGCGGAACCGGCGGCCTCGCCCTGCGCGCCACCGCCGGACTGGACCCTGGCCGCGCGGGGATCGTGGTGGTGCCCGGCGCGGCGGGTCGCATCGCCGAATCCGGCGACGACGACAGCGACGGCGACGCCGGGTCCATTCCCGTCCTGCTCGGCCGCACGCTGCGGACCGAGCTGCCGACGCTGCTGCGGCAGGCGATGGACAACCCGGAGATCACCATGAGCACGGTGTGCGGTGGCTCCCTGGTCCTGGCCATGGCCGGGCTGCTGGAGGGCCGCCACGCCACCACCCACCACCTGGGGCTGGACCTGCTCGACGCCACCGGCGCGCACGCGGTGAACGCCCGCGTCGTCGACGACGGCGACCTCGTCACCGGCGGCAGCGTCACCTCCGGACTCGACCTCGCGCTCCACCTGCTCGACCGCGAGGTGGGGCCCCGGATCGCGCACGCCGTCGAAGAGCTGTTCGCCCACGAGCGCCGCGGCACCGTCTGGCGCGACCGCGGAGAAGCACCTGTCTACAGCTGACCACCCTCGAGAAAGTAAGCACACCACGATGTCCGTCGAAGGTCTCTGGGACCTGTCCCTGTCCACGCCGATCGGCACGCTCTCCGCTGTGCTCGAGCTCCGCCGCGAGCACGGCGTTCTCACCGGGACCGCGCGCTGCGCGGGAGAAGAGGTGGCGCTGCGCGACGTCGCCCTCGACGGCGACCGGCTCACCTGGACACAGTCCATCAGCCGGCCGCTGCGGCTCAATCTGGCGTTCGCCGTGACGGTGCACGGTGACACCCTGTCGGGGACGTCGAAGGCCGGGCGCCTGCCCGCCTCGAAGGTCACGGGCACGCGCAGACCGTGACGTCCAGCGCGACACGCCACGAACGCGCGCCACGGCTTGACCATGCCCCTGGGGCACGGTGTCCACTGCGGCGGCAAGCACCAGCCGAGAGCGGGAGGACGCCACCGTGGCCCAGTTCGAGCACAAGATCCTCACCTACGAGATGAAGTGGAAGGGATTCCCCTACTCGCAGATGGAGAAGGAGCTCAACGAACTCGGCAGGGAGGGCTGGGAATCGGTGGGCACCATCGTGCCGAGCATCGGCAACGGGCAGACGCACGAGATCAGCATCGTGCTCAAGAGGACCGTGGGCTGAGGAGGCACTGCGGTGGCGTGGAGCACCCGTCAGCTTGCCGAGCTCGCCGGCACGACGCTGAAAACCGTCCGCTACTACCACAAGATCGGGCTGCTGGACGAGCCCGAGCGCGCGGTGAACGGTTACAAGCGCTACCAGATCACACACCTGATCCGGCTGCTCCGCATCCGCAGGCTCGTCGATCTGGGAGTCCCGCTGTCCGGCATCGAGGCGATGGGGGAATCGGAGGAGACCGCGGCGCAGGCGCTGCGCTCCCTCGACGCCGAGCTGGAGGCGAGCATCGAACGGCAGCAGCGGATGCGGGCGGATCTGGCGGTGGTGCTCCGGCAACGAGAGATGGCCGAGCTCCCACCGGGGTTCGACCCGGAGGCCGCACAGGGCCCGGAATCCGAACGATCCCTGCTGCTACTGCTGTCCCGCGTGCTCTCACCGTCCATGATGGGCACTCTGCGGGAGTTGCACCAGGGCGAACGCGCGCCGTTCGTGGCGCAGTTCGACGCCCTGCCCGCGGACGCGAACGAGGCGGAACGGCAACGGCTGGCCGAGCGCTACCTTCCCGAGGTCGCGCGGGCCTACCGGGACTATCCGGCGCTGCGGAACCTGGACGCCGCCTCGTCGGGCAGGACATCGTCCACCAGGGCGATCGTCAGCGAGGGACTGGCCGAGTTGTACAACCCGGCGCAGCTCGACGTGCTGCGCCGCCTGCACGTACTCCTCGAGCGGGAGAACGACTAGGTCTCGAGTGGGAAACCGGCCGACGCCGGTCGACCGCGCTCGCGTCATCGGGCCGGTCTGCGTATCCCGCCGAGGATGAAACCGGTCCTGCGGTCGTAGTCCGCGCGGGGCGGGCGGCTCCCGTGTTTGAGGGCCAGGGCGTTGTCGACGATGAGCGCATGCAGGTCCTCCCGGGTGAACTCCGGGGCGAGTACGCCGGCGGCATGTCCTGCCTCGACCAGCTCGTCGTAGATCTCTCCTGCGGCATGGCAGATCGCCAGAAGCTGCTCCGAGTGGGGATATTCCTGAAGCAGGACGTCATTGACCGCGGGCCGCCGGTACTGCAGGTCGCGGATCGCGCCGAGATAGTGGTCGATCCGCTCGGCGACATCGGGGATCGAGCGCGTGTGCTCGATGATGCGCTGCGACTCGGCCGCGACGACGTCCTCGATGACAGCCTCGATCAGTCCGACTCTTCCGCCGAACCTGTTGAAGATGGTCGCCTTGCTCACTCCGGCGGCGACGGCGACATCCTCGAGTGGCGCGGAGAAACCGTGCTCGCCGAACACGTTCCGTGCGGCGGCGAGGATCTGCGCGGCATTGCGGCGGGCATCCGTACGCAGCTCAGACGTGGATCTTGACGGGGCCACGACCTCTCCTTCCTCCGCCACGCGGGCGAACTTGACTCCGGGAGTCATGTTACCTACCGTGGGCTCGTAGAAACTTGACTCGGTGAGTCAACTTATTTGGGCTCCCGAGCCGCCCGAGCCGTATGCCCGCACCACAGAAGGACCTAGCCATGATCATCGTGACCGGAGCGACCGGCACCCTCAACGGCGCCACCGTCGTGGATCTTCTCCGACGCGTTCCAGCGGCTGAGGTCGGCGT
Organism: Prauserella cavernicola; assembly: GCF_016595675.1. Lineage (GTDB taxonomy): Bacteria > Actinomycetota > Actinomycetes > Mycobacteriales > Pseudonocardiaceae > Prauserella_A > Prauserella_A cavernicola. Next base: position 1,136,598 of record NZ_JAENJH010000001.1, read on the forward strand.
CAGCGTCCGCAACCCCGATCGCGCCCGGCACCTGGCAGCTCGCGGCGTGCGTGTGCGCCAGGGCAGCTACGACGACCCCGCAGCCCTGCGCCATTCGTTCGCCGACGCGGATCAGGTGCTCCTGGTCTCGTCGAGCGATCTCACCGCCGATATCCTCACGCAGCACCGCACGGCGATCGACGCCGCGGTGGATGCCGGCGCTCGGCGGATCCTCTACACCAGCAGTCACCGAGCCGGCTACGACACGCCCTATCCGGCACTCGCGATCCATGCCGCCACCGAGGCGTACCTTGCCGCGTCGGGGGTCGCGTGGACCGCGCTGCGCAACGGCTTCTACGGCGACCTCGACGCGATGCTCGGCCCGTGGCAGTCCTCAGGCGTGATCGCCAAACCGGCCGACGGCCCGTTCGCGTGGATCGACCGTCGCGACGCGGGACAGGCCGCCGCGGCGATCCTCACCGGCGACACCCAGTTCGACGGCCCCGTCGAACTGACCCCGGCCACGCCCGTCACGCTCGACGACTTCGCGTCGGCGGCCTCCGAGCTGACCGGGCGCAGCATCGAACGCGTCGTCGTGGACGACGAGCAGTGGATCGCGGAGGAGCTGGCGAACGGCACTCCGGAGGCAGCCGCCCGCCTCACGCTCTCGATGCTCCAGGCGACGCGGACAGGCTACTTCGCCCACGTCGACCCGCTGCTCGCCCAACTCCTCGGACGAGAGCCGCGCAACGTCGCCGATCAGCTCTCGGACCACATTGCCCGATGAAGCGAGTCTTCGCTCACGCGTCCTGATCGGTGAGTCCGGCGTCGTGGACGACGAGAGCGACCTGTGTCCGGTTGCCCGCGTCCAGCTTGGCCATGATGTGTCCGATGTGGACTTTCACGGTGGATTCGCTGAGACCGAGCTTCCTGGCGATCTCGCCGTTGCTGAGCCCATGACCAAGGCACACCGCGACGTCGTGCTCGCGCGGCGTCAGCTCGGCGAGCCTGGAGCGCGCCTGCTCCCCCGCCGCACCGGTGGCGAACGTGGTCAGCAGCCGCCTGGTGATCCTCGGCGAGAGCATCGCCTCGCCCTTGCCGACCACCCGCACCGCGGCGACCAGGTCCCGGGGCGGCGTGTCCTTCAACAGGAAACCGGCCGCGCCGTGGCGCAGCGCGGCGTAGACGTACTCGTCGAGGTCGAAGGTCGTGAGGATGACCACCGAGGGCGGGTCGGCGCGCCCGGTGAGCCTGCGGGTCACCTCGATGCCGTCGACCTTGGGCATCTGCACGTCGGTGAGCACGACGTCGGGACGGTACCGGTCGGTCAGCTCGACGGCGTGCGCACCGTCGTCGCCCTCGGCCACGACCTCGATCTCGGGGTCGGAGTCCAGAATCATCCTGATGCCACTGCGGACCAGTTCCTCGTCCTCGAGCAGCAGCACCTTGATCGTCACGTGGCCTCCTGGGCTGGTGTGGCTGTCACCGGGAACCGCGCGCTGACCCGGAACCGGCCGTCACCGGTCGGCCCGGTGTGGAGCTCGCCCCCGGCGAGCTCCACCCGCTCCCGCATACCCACGAGACCGTAGCCGGAGCCGGGAACGTCGGACGAGCGGGGCGTGAGCTGGTTGGTCACGGTCAGGTCCAGCCGGTCGTCCGCGGTGGCCAGCCGCACCTCCACCGCCGCGTGCGGCGCGTGCTTGCCCGCGTTGGTCAGCGACTCCTGCACCACGCGGTACACGGCGCGGCCGACCTCCCCCGCGATCGCGGGCGCCGGGTCCGGCAGCTGGAGCTCCACCCGCGCCCCGGTGGCGGTGACGTCCTCGACGAGCTCGTCGACGGAGGCGAGCACGTCGGTGCCGTTGCGGACCGGCGTGAGCCCGGCCTGCGGCGCCTCGTCGCGCAGTACCCGCAGGATGCCGCGCAGCTCCTCGAGCGCGGTGGCGCTGACCGACCGGATCGTCTCCGCGGTCTGCGCCGTGCGTTCGTCGGGCGCCTGGATCGAGAGCGCGCCCGCCTGCAGCGCCACGGCGGTGACCCGGTGTGCAACGACGTCGTGCATCTCGCGCGCGATGCGGCGTCGTTCGGCGAACACCGCCTGGTCGGCGAGCAGCGTGCGCGTGCGCTCGGCTTCCTCGGCCCGGTCACGCAGCACCGCCAGCAGATCGGCGCGCTGCCGCATCCAGAGCCCGGCCAGCGCGGGTCCGACGATGAACAGCCCGAGGAACATCGCCAGCACCATCGGCGACTGATAGTCGCGCTGCAAGTGCGGGACGAGCACGACCAGGACCGTTCCCAGTGCGGCCACGCCGGTGATCCAGCCGAGGCCGAACCGCGCGGCCACCGAGTACAGCCCGACGGTCAACGGGAGCAGCGTCGCGTCGGCCGCCATCGCCGCCGCGGCGAGCGCGAGCACCGGCACCGGCCACCGCCTGCGGACGAGCAGGGCGGCACACGAGACGAGCACGGCGGGCAGGTGCAGCGGCGGATGCGGGTCGGCGGGATCACCGCTGGCCAGGGTGAACCAGATCGCGAACGCGGCCACGGCGACGTCGAGCAGCACCAGCTCCACCCGGCCGTCCCACCACGTGAGCAGGCGTCTCACCCGCTCGGGCGGCCGCCTCACGGTCAGGACCAGCAGGCGAAACCGGGCGAGGGCCTCACGCATCGCGTCGCATCAGGGTCACGTGCGCCGCGGCGAGACCGGCGACCGCGAGTGCGGCGAACACCAGCGGCGCCAGCCAGCCCTGCCCGCCTCCCCCGGCGGGCAGTCCGGCCGTGCCGCTGATCGGCAGCACCGACAGCGGGACCCGCAGCAGCGCCGCCACCACGCTCTCCGCCATCAGAGCCCACACCGCGAGCACCCCGACCGCGGCGGCGGTGTGCCGCAACAGCGCGCCCAGCGCCACCCCGACGAGTCCCGAAAGGACGGTCAGCAGCAGCACGCCGGCCACCGCGGTCCCCCACGTCGCCGCCTCCGAGGGCAACGCTCCGCCGCCCGCGAGGACCCCCGCGGCGGAGAGCAGCACCATCAGCGCACCGCCGAGCAGCCCCAGCCCGCCGATCACGACGGCCCGCGCCGCGACGATCCGCGCGGGCGTCCGCAGCACCAGGCGCGTGGTGGCCCGCGTGCCGTGCTGGTCGTCGAGACTGAACGCGCACACCCCGACCGCGGCGACCAGCAACGCCCCCACGCGCGCGACCAGACCGAAGGACGAGGTGAACGCGTTGAGCGTGCCGAGATCGCGTTTGAGGCCCCAGTACAGGCCGGACGCGAACTGCAGCACGGCCGCCGCGGTGAGCAGCAACCAGGTCGAGCGCAGTGACCGCACTCGCAGCCATTCGTACGCCAGCGCGTTCTTCATCGCGCCCGCCCTCCCTTCGCGGCGACGGTCGCCGCCATGAACGCTTCCTCGAGTCCACTGTGCCGCACGAACAGCTCGCGCACGGGAGCACCCGTCCTGGCCGCGATCGCCGAGACCAACTCGGTGTCGGCGGTGTCGACCACCAGCTCCTCGGCCGCTTCCCTGCTCACGCGCAGGCCCCGGCGGGTCAGCTCCAGCATCAGCTCCACCGGCTGCGAGGTCCGCACCACCACGTCGGCGTGCGCGTGCCGCTGGACGAACTCGGTCATCGGGCCAGCCGACAGCAGGCGACCCGAGTCGATCACGATGAGATCGTCGGCGAGCTGTGACATCTCGGCGAGCAGGTGGGACGAGGCGAACACCGTGCGCCCCTCAGCCGCCAGATCGCGCAGCAGCACGCGGATCCACCGCACTCCCTCGGGGTCGAGCCCGTTGGCGGGCTCGTCGAGGATCAGGTACTCGGGATCGCCGAGCAACGCCGTGGCGAGCCCGAGCCGCTGCCGCATGCCGAGGCTGAACCGGCCCACGGCCTTGCGAGCGCTGGTTTCCAGTCCGACGGTGGCCAGCACCTCACGCACGCGCCGCGCCGGGACTCCCCCGCCTGCGGCGACCATGCGCAGGTGTGCCTCGGCCGTGCGGGCCGGGTGGAACGCGCCCGCGTCGACGAGCACGCCGACCGACCGCAGTGGGTCGGCCAGCTGCGCGTAGCCGCTCCCCCCGAACGTGGTCCGCCCCGCGCCGCGCGCCAGACCCAGCATGAGCCGGATCGTCGTCGACTTGCCCGCGCCGTTGGCGCCGAGGAAGCCGGTGACCACGCCGGGCCGCACGGTGAAGGTCAGTCCCTCCACTCCGGCACCGTCGGGGAACCGCTTCGTCAGCCCTTCCGCGCGGATCACAACTGCCCCCTGCCGTAGGCGTGGCCACGGCCGATGACGAACCACAGCAGACTGCCGAGGAACGGCGCGCAGAACGCGAAGATCACCCAGACGAGTTTCATCCCCATGGCCAGAGGTGAGGCCAGGATGCTCACCAACGCGGCGATGAAGAGCACCACGAACGACAGGACCGCCGCGAGGATCAAGATCCCTACGATCCACCGCGGGTCCAGGTCGGCGGCGAGCACGAGCTGCGAGTCCACGTCTGTTCTCCTTGCCGAAAACGGGTTGTGCCAACAACGACACGTCCACGATCGGCCACGAACAGCTGCGCCGCATCAGAAGTTCGGCGAGAACCGCCTAGGCGGAAAGTACTAGACCACGGCGGGACTGGCGTGCGCGCACACCTGGATCCGCGCTCCGTCCGGGTCGCGCAGCCACAGGATCCACTGGGTGGGTATCCGTTCGATCTCGCTCACGTCCAGCTCGTGCGCGAGCGCGCGCTCCCTGACGGCCGCGAGTTCGTCGAGACCGGCGACGGCGAGGCCGAAACTCTCCACGCGCGGCCGCGGAGACCTTCCCGCTTCCGCCTCGACCAGTTTGAGGTAGCGGCCCTCGCCACCCAGCTCCACGATCGCCATCCGGGGGACGTCGTCGCTCGCCGCCCGGTCGAACACGATCCTCGCGTCGAACGCATCGGCGTAGAAGCGCGCCATCCGATCCAGTTCGGACGTGACGGCGACGACGTGGTTGATCCCGGAGGTGAGCGGCATGCGCCGGAGCCTAGCCGGGATCAGGCGTGCGACTGCTCCGCGATCCGTTCCAGCGTCCGGCGCGAGGCGTCCGACATCTCGGCTGGCACGGCCAGTTCGGTGAGGTACTCGACGACCGAGCTCATCTCGTGGGCACGGCGCAGCGCGTGCTGGCGGGTGCCCGTCTCGAACCGGTCGATCATGCGTCCCTCGCCCGCGAGCTGACCGGCGATCTGGGCGCGCACCCAGCCTTCACAGCCCGCCGCGCGGCCAGCCTCGAGCGTCTCGACGACCACCACCGCGAGGCTCTTCATCAGCACGCTGCGCAGGAGCTTGCGCGAGGTGGCGTCGCCTGCCGCGCCGTCGATGTGTTCCACGTCGGAACCCAGTGAGCGCAGGAACTCCGCCACCTCCGGCGCCGCCGAGCCGCTGACGATCGTGTCGGTCGCGGCACCCTTCATCGGGACGGGGCCGAGGATCGCGACGTCGGCGAACCCGGCGCCGCCCGCCTCGATCAGGGCGGCGGCCTCGGCCATCACACCGGGCGAGGCGGTGGTGAAGTCCGCGTACACCGCGCCCGCGCCGAGCTCGCCCGCGCACTCCCGCGCGATCGTCAGGCTCAGGCTCGCGCCGGTGAGCACCACCACGAGCTCGGCGTGCGCCAGCAGTTCCGGCAGCGACTCCACCCTGCGCACGCCGTCGGGCGTCGGCACGGGCCCCGGGTCGTGCCCCACGACGTCGTGGCCGGCGCGCACGGCGTCGGCGGCGTAGCGGGACCCGGCCTCGCCCAGTCCCGCGAATCCGATCTTCATCTCTGTCTCCTCGTCTGGGGAACCCGGTGCGACGTCACGGGTTCACCGCCTGCGCGGCGCGGCGGAGCTCGGGCACCGAGCCCAGCAACCGCTCCGCGTCCACCGTCTCGGTCGGCCCGACCGCGGAGATCGCGCCGAGCACGGTGGCTGTCTGGTCGTACAACGGCACACTCACGCTGGCGAAGCCGATGTCGCGCTCCTCCACCGAGATGTGGTAGCCGTCGCGGCGGATCGCGGCGAGCTGCTCGCGGTACTCCGCCGGGCTGCCGGGAAGGTCGGGCAGCAGTTCCTCGGCCGTCTCCCGCGGCAGTGCCGCGAGGATCGTCTTGCCCGCGCCGACGTGCAGCGGGAGGCGTCGGCCCAGCGGCATCTGGTACCGCAGCGGGCTCTCCCCGTCCACCCGCAGCGTCAGCACCCTGGCGTTGCCGACGCGGACGTAGAGGTTGGTGGTGAGCCCGGTGGCCTCGGACAGCTGTTGCATGACGGGCCTGCAGCGGTTGCTCAACGGGTCGGTCAGCAGGAATCCGTTGGCCAGTCCCAGTGCCGCCGGGCCGAGCCGGTACTCACCGTGCTCGGCCACGACGAAGCCGCGCTGCTCCATGGCCCGCAGGATCCGCAACGTCGTCGCGTTCTGCAGGCCCGCCCCCGAGCTCAGGTCCACCAGCCGCAAGGGCCGGTCGCTGGTTTCGAGCAGTTCGAGCAGCTGGAAAGCCCTGTCCACGCTCCGGACGGTCGTGGAAGGCTGCTTGGCGGATTCCTCGGTCATGACCGACATTGTCACAGCCGCGATCAGCTCCCGCGCTGGGCAACGGTGCGGGCTCGCGCGGCCTCCTCGTCGGCGTGCTTGCGCTCGGCGCGCTCCAGGACCTCCCGCGCCTCGGCCCACGGCACCACGGCGACGCCGTCGGAGTCGCCCAGCACGATGTCGCCGGGGCTCACGACCACCCCGCCGATCGCCACCGGAACCTGCTTGCGCCACGGCCCGTTCTTGTACGGGCCCGCCGGGCTGCTCGCGCGCGCGAAGACGGGGAAGCGCTCCGCCTCGAGGTCCTCGATGTCGCGCACGGCTCCGTCGATCACCATGCCCGCGCACTCGGCGTTGATCAGCCGGTGTGCGATGAGCTCGCCGATCAGCGCCCGGTCGCGCACGCCGTGACCGTTGACCACCAGCACCTCGCCCGGTCGCACGTCCGCGATGGACTCGTGGATGCCCTTGTTGTCACCACCCGCCACCTCGAGGGTGCGGGCCCTCGCCGTGAGGCGGGCGCCGCGCCACGTGGCGCCGATCCCGGCGTCGACGACGCCGAGCCGGTCCATCGAGTCGCCGACGTTGGCCACCGGCAGTGCCGCGAAGCGCTCCCGGATCCCGAGCCACTCGCGCTCGGCGTCATCGGTGTTGCTGTCGTTCACGTCGTTCCTTTCGGTTGTCGGTGCTGTCTGGTGCTATCTGGTGTTGTCGGTGCGGTCCGGTGGCGGCTAGTCGCCGGGCTTGTAGCCGTGGACGTAGGCGAGCAGCAGGGTCCACATGCCCAGCAGCGCGGCGGTGCCGAAGACCCACGGGCTCAGCACGTCCCACGCCCCGCTCACGAATCCGCCGCTCACCGCGACGAGCCCGGCGATCTGGGACAGCACGAGGACGGCGCCGAGCAGCAGCATCACGACGAGCAGCACCACGAAGACCGCGGTGGTCGCCGTCATCGCCTTCTGGCGGACGGGGCCGGGCGTGGGCCCGGTGGGTTCGGTGTGGGACACGATGCGCGTTCCTCCTCGACGGTTCGGGTGGCTCAGTGCGGCACGGGTAGCCAGCCCGGCCCGATCAGCGTGGCGATGACCAGGAAGGGCAGGACGTAGAGCACGATCAGCGGCACGAAGGTCCGCACCGGGTTGACGCCCGCGATGCCCGTGGCGATGTAGATCGCCGACGCTCCGGGTGGTGAGGCGCCCTCGGTGGAGGCGGCGACCAGCACGACGCAGCCGGCCAGCACGGGGTGCACTCCCGACGCGACGAGCACGCTGAAGCCGATGCCGCCGATGGTCGCGATCGTGGCGGTCGAGCTCAGTGGTCCCGCCACTAGCACCACGAGCACGGCGACGATGAAGGACATGACGGCCGGGCTCGCGTCGAGGCCGATGAGCACCTCGGAGAGCTGTTCGGCCAGGCCCAGCTCGGTGAGCACCGCGCCACCGGCGAAGGCGAACACCAGGGTGGCGCCGATGTCGCGGTAGCGCGGCGCGCACTTGGCGACGAAGCCGAACCACTCGGTGCGCGTCTTCGGCAGCTGACGCCAGCCCACCACCAGCGCGAATAGCCCGAGCAGGACGGGGATCCACACCACGATGCTGATCGAGTCCATCGCGACCTCACCGACCGCGCTCGTCACCAGGTCCCCGGTCGGGCCGAGCGTGACCAGCATGGGAATGAGGATTCCGAGGAACACCAGCAGCGAGGTCCAGCCCCGCCGCAGCGACGTGCGCAGCGGCGAGATCAGCTCGGGGTCCAGCCGGTCGATCTTGTGGCGCCGCACGAAGAAGTACACGACGAGCAGGCGCCACAGCACGCACCAGGCGGCGGCGACGAACATCGCGGGCAGCAGCTGGTCGGTGCTCAGGTACGGCGAGACCGTGCCGAGGCCCACGAGGATGAAGAACGACGCGCTGGGCGGGATCACCGTGCCGTTGCCCGCGTTGCCGGCGACCATCGTCGCGGCGACCTCCGGCGGCCACTTCGACCGCTTCATCCACGGGATCGCCACCGCGCCCATGGTCGCCGCGTTCGCCGAACCGGAGTGCGCGACGGAGCCGAACAGGGCGGAGCCCGCGGTGGCGACGTAGCCCGCCCCTCCCCGGAACCTGCCCAGCAGGGAGTTCAGCACCTCGATCTGCCGGTCGACCACGCCCGAGGCCGACAGCAGGAAGCCGATGAAGGTGAAGGCCAGCGCGGCGAACACGATCTCCTGCGAGAACGCGGCCCGCATTCCCTCCCCGACCAGGTCGAGGAAGGCGGATCCGCCGAACCCGCAGACCACGAGGAAGCCGACGATCATGGCCTCCCCGATGCCACGGCGCAGCACCACGCTCCACACCACGATCACCGTGATGTAGGCGGCGAGCGCCCAGACTGCTGTGCCCATGTCGACCTGGTTCCCCTCGTCGTCGAGAGTTCACTAGATGAACTATTAGTTCATAACTGAATTCGGTCGAGAGTATGTCCAGCGCTGACGTCTCGCGTCAAGTGATTCCCGGAAAGCCCGTGAAGTGACCACTGTGGACGGTCACCGCCGGGGCACGACCGGACGACGTCGGCAACGCCGGTATCGTGCGGGGCATGACTGTGGAGTTCGCGCGGGTGACGTCGTGACCGGTCCGGTTCCGCGCGTCCGGCGCGACGAGGTGCGACGGCGGCTGCTCGACGCCGCGGCCGTGGTGTTCGCCGAGCGCGGCTACCAGGCCGCGCGGCTCGACGAGATCGCCCACGCCGCCGGCTTCACCAAGGGCGCGGTCTACTCGAACTTCGCGGGCAAGCACGCCCTGCTCGCCGAGCTGATCGACCAGCACGTCCGCACCGAGTTCGCGGTGAACGCCGACGAGATCCGCGCCAGGAACCGGCCCGACCAGGCGCTCGAGGACATCGCAGGGGCCTTCGCGGCCGGCATCGTCGAGGAGGGCACCTGGACCCGGCTGCTCGTGGAGATCGCCCAGCAGGCAGGCCACGACGCGGACGTGCGCGAGGTCTACGTCGGCGTGCGCAGGACGCTGCGCGACGAGCTGGCCGCCGCGCTGACCAAGGCGTTCGACGAGCTCGGCATCGAGCTCGCGGTGCCGGCGCAGCAGCTGGCCCTGACGCTGCAGTCGTTGCGACTGGGTCTCGCGCTCGAGCACGGCACCGACCCGGAACAGGCCGATCTGGCCGCCATCCGGGCCGTCTTCACCGACACGCTGCGGGGCCTCACCCGCTGAGTTCCGCCGCACTGCACGAGGCCCGTCCCGAACTTACGATTGGCCGGTGACCCACCGGACCGACCGAAGGGGACCGAGGTCCCCGCGTACTGCCCTGCCCCGGCGCGCGGGATGAGCGCTCCGGCACCGCTGTGGTTGTTCGCCGACCAGCTCGGCCCGCATTTCCACGGCACCGCGGACCTGCGCGACCGCGAGGTCCTGCTGATCCGGTCGAGCGCCGCGTTCGCCCGCAAGCCGTTCCACCGGCAGAAGATGCACCTGGTGGAGGCCGGGATGCGGCGGCTCGCCGAGGACCTGGGCGAGCGCGCGCGGATCATCGACGCGCGGACCTACACCGAGGGCCTGCGCCGGTTCGGCCGCCCCGTGGTGGTCCACGAACCCGGTTCGCACGCGGCCGACGCGCTCGTGCGCAGGCTGCGCGACCAGGGCATGGTAGAGGAAATCCTGCCCACGCCAGGATTCGCGTTGTCCAAAGCGGACTTCGCGGAGTGGGTGTCCGGTCGCAGGCGCTTTCTCATGGAGGACTTCTACCGCGACCAGCGCCGCCGCTTCGGCGTGCTGCTGGAAGCCGACGAGCAGCCCGTGGGCGGCAAGTGGAACTACGACCACGACAACCGCCACCCGCCACCCGGCCAGGCCACGCTGCCGGTGCCCGCGCCCTATCGGCCGCAGGAGAACGAGATCGACGAGCGGGTGCGCGCCGATCTCGACCGGGCGGAGCGCGACGGCGCCATCCGGCCCGTCGGTGTGGACGGCCCTCGCCGGTTCGCGGTGGGACACGACGAGGCCCGCCGGGCGCTGCGCCGGTTCCTCGACCACCGGCTGCCCACGTTCGGCCCGCACCAGGACGCCATGCTCGGCGGCGACTGGGCGATGTCGCACGCGCTGCTGTCGGTGCCGCTCAACCTCGGTCTGCTCGACCCGCTCGACGTCGCGCGCGAGGCCGAGCAGTGCTACCGCTCCGGCGACGCACCCCTGGCCAGCGTCGAGGGCTTCATTCGGCAGGTGCTCGGCTGGCGGGAATGGGTGTGGCACCTCTACTGGCACCTCGGCCCGGACTACCTGCGCCGCAACAAACTCCAGGCGCGCCGCACGCTTCCGGACTGGTGGTGGCGGCTCGACGCCGACGCCATCGAGGCGTCCTGTCTGCGCACGGCACTCGCCGGGGTGCGCGACCGCGGCTACGCCCATCACATCGAACGGCTGATGGTGCTGGGCAACCACGCGCTGCAACGCGGCTACGACCCGGCCGAGCTGAACCGGTGGTTCGCCACGGCGTTCGTCGACGGGTTCCCGTGGGTGATGCCCGCGAACGTGATCGGCATGAGCCAGTACGCCGACGGCGGGATCGTCGCCACCAAGCCGTACGCCTCGGGCGGCGCCTACATCAACCGCATGAGCGATCACTGTCGCGGCTGCGCGTTCGACCCGAAGCAGCGGGTCGGCGAGGACGCGTGCCCGTTCACCGCCGGGTACTGGGCGTTCCTCGATCGCAACGAGGAACGGCTCCGGGGCAACCCGCGCCTGCGCCAACCACTCAACGGCCTGCGCCGGCTGGCCGACCTGCCCGCGGTCGTGGAGCAGGAAGCCGCCCGCGACCGGTTCTGACACTCCTGGAGGATTTCTTGCTCGACACCCTGCTGGACCGCACGGTCGTGCTCGGCTACTCGCGCTGGGGCTACCGCCTGCGGCGGCGCGGCTGGGCGCAGGACGACCCGCCCGCGGGCTCGTTGCGCGGCAAGGTCGTTCTCGTCACCGGCGCCAGCTCCGGCCTCGGCGAGGCCGCGGCCATCGACCTCGCCAAGCTGGGCGCGGCGGTGGTGCTGGTGGTGCGCAACGTCGAACGCGGCGAGCGCACCCTGGAACGCGTCCGCGAGGCCGTGCCGGAGGCCGACGTCAGCACCGCCCGCTGCGACCTCTCCGACCCCGGGTCGGTGCGGGAGTTCGCCGCCACGCGGTCGCGGGTGGACGTGCTGCTGCACAACGCCGGGGTGCTGCCGAAGGAGCGCACGGAGAACGCCGACGGGCACGAGCTGACGCTGGCCACTCACGTGCTCGGCCCGTTGCTGCTGACCGAGCTGCTGCGGCCCGTGCTGCGCGAGTCCGCCGACGCGCGGGTGATCCTGATGTCGTCGGGCGGGATGTACACGCAGGCGCTCGCCGTCGACGACCCCGAGTACCGCCAGGGCACCTTCCGCGGCGCGACGGCCTACGCGCGCACCAAGCGGATGCAGGCCGAGCTCACGCCGCTGCTGTCACAGCGCTGGTCCGGCGACGGCATCGGCGCGTACTGCCTGCATCCCGGCTGGGCAGACACCCCCGGCGTCGCCGACTCGCTGCCCGGCTTCCAGCGGCTGACCAGCAAGCTCCTGCGCACGCCCGCCGAAGGCGCCGACACGGCGGTGTGGCTGGCGGCGACCAGGCCCGCGCCACCGTCGGGCCGGTTCTGGCACGACCGCCGCGAGCGTCCGCTGCACCTGCTGCCGCGCACCCGGCCCGCGGCGGGCCAGCGGGAGCGGCTGCTGCGGTACTGCCTCGAGGCGATCGGTCTCTGACAGCAGTCGTCAGCGTGCGATGAAGTCCAGCAGGACCTCGTTGAACCGCGCCGCGTGAGGCGCGCCCTCGACCACCACCAGCCCGCTGTCACGGATCGCCGCACCGGTCGCAGGCGATCACGCGAATGGCCCGCCGACACGAGCGCGGGCACCCGGAACTCCCAGGAACTGCTGCTCAACGGCCGGCCGTGGATCAGCACCACGGGAGCTCCCGAGCCGTGGTCCTGATAGGACAGCTCGACGGGGGTGTTTCCGTCGGTTCCCACGGTCATGGTGGGCACGGCGCGTTCCTCCTGCGGCCTCGGGTGCGCGGATGGGCCGCCCGGTCGCCCGACCCGACCGGTGCCGAAACCCGGCCTCGTCCGAATCCGACCAATACGGACACGTGGCCACCACGAATTCCCGGTGAACGACGTCGCCTCGACACGGATCGGGAAGGTGATGGAGACACCGGAGTCGTTGATCGAACAGGTGGCGAAGGGCGACAAGGACGCCTTCGCCGACCTGTACGACCAGCTCGCTGGCGCGGTCACCGGCATGGCCGCGCGTGTTCTGCGCAACCAGGCACACGCGGAAGAGGTGATGCAGGAGGCGTTCCTGGAGGTCTGGCGCAAGGCAGGCACGTACTCACCCGACCGGGGAAGCGTGCGGACGTGGGCACTCACGATCGCGCACCGGCGCGCGGTGGACCGGGTCCGCTCGGCGAACTCGGCGACCGAACGCGAGGTACGCGACGGGCTGGCCAACCCTCACCGGGACTTCGACGAGGTGTCGGACGCGGTGCTGGCCGGCTTCGAACGAGCGGAGGTCCGCACCGCGTTGCAGAGCCTGACCGCGCCACAGCGGCAGGCGATCGTCCTCGCCTACTTCGAGGGACACACCTACGCCGAGGTCGCGGTCCTGCTCGAGCTGCCAGTGGGCACCGTCAAGTCCCGAATGCGAGAGGGGCTGTTTCGACTGCGGACGAGTTTGGAGGTGTCCGGTGACGACGAATGACGATCACTACGACCCTCACGGTCTGCTCGGCGCCTACGTGCTGGACGCCGTCACGGACACACAGCGAGAGCAGTTCGAGCAGCACCTCGAGCAGTGCCCACGCTGTGGAGAGGAGATCGACGAGCTGCGCGCGGCGGCGGCGTGGCTGGGCTCGGTGGTCCCGCGCACGCCACGTCCGGCGACGCGGGAGTTCCTACTGGACCAGCTCGACCGGACCCCGCAGGGCGACTGACGGCTCCGTGTGGCCGTCAGCCGGACAGAGCTTGCGGGGGCTCGCGGTGGCCGCCCGCAGCGCGCAGCGCGTCCAGCAGCATGCGGTGGATGACCTCGCGCGCCAGGCCGGTGTCGGCGTGGATGTCCTCGACCGAGCGGCCCTGCAGGGCCGCGGTGAGCAGGTCGCGCTGGTCTCCGGGCAGCCCGCGCAGGGCGGCCAGGGCGTCCCGCGCGGGGCCCGGCCGGCCGGGCGCCGGTGGCAACTCGGAAACGGTGCTGGTCATGGTCGTCCCTTCCGCCGGAGCCCGGCGTTACTTGTCCGCCACCGCGTCGAAGACCACACGCGCGTTGTCGCCGAACACCGCGCCGTCGAGGTGCCCGACTCCGGCGCTGGTCACCGAGACGAGCCGCCCGGTGCGGGTGGCGGGGTCGAAGTCGGCGAACCAGGGTCCGCCGCTGGCCCCGCCGACCATGTCGCAGTTGATCCTGAGGTTCCCCGCCGTCGGCGAGGCCGGGGCCTCGCTCTCGCAGTACAGCTGCCGCTGGCCCAGCTGGGGCCGCGACATCGGGTAACCGAAGGTGGTGACCTGCTCCCCCACGGAGCCGGAGAGGTCGACGTCGTTGGCGCCGACGGTGTCGGTCAGCGACCGCCCGTCGACCGGGTCGACCTGCACCACGCCGATGTCGTGGCCAGCCTGGTCCGTGGTGGTGAACTCGTGCGGGAAGGCCGCGGCGCGCACCGGGAACACCCCGTGCGGCGCCTCGCCCTCGTGATAGCCGGGCGCGAACACCAGGTCCCCGTACGCGGCGTCCTCCCTGCCCGGACTCGTGAGGCAGTGCGCCGCGGTCACCACCGTGCCGCCGCTGTCACCGGCCACCGAGGTGGCGGTGCAGTAGCTGTCCCTGAGGTCGTCGGGATCGGTGAAGTACAACCGCCCGACCGTCTCCAGCGGAGTGTCCTTCCACTCCTTGGTCAGCGGGCCGGTGTCCTGCGTCGCCTCGCTCTTCGCGGCGTCGCGCATGCGCTCCGGGGTCCAGTGCGCGAGCGCGTCCTCGCGCTGCTGCGCCGTGTACTCGGTCACCACCGGGGGCTCCTCCGCCGCGCTCGCGGGCGCACTGGTCACGGCCGAGGCCCCGACCAGGACAGCGAGCAGGGCCAGGGAGCGTGTGAGCCGCATGTGATGCCTTTCGTCCGGACCGGTCATGATCCACTACCCGCTCGGCGAGCACGGCAAACGTGATCCGGGGAACGAGGACTTGAGTGTGCCGTGGCGGCATACCTTTCACTCGGGACCAGCGCACCCCGCAGATCCCGACGACCTGGAGGAACCCGTGACCCGCGAGGCCGATGAGCAGCGGTTGAAGCCGTTCCGGCGCTCCGAGGTGCTCAACCGCCACCTCTACACGATCGAGCACACCGGGCCCGACGGCTCCCCGGCGGTCTACACCGTCGAGGTCGACGCCAACGTGGACTGGGACGCACGGCTCTATGTCGACGAGAAACGGCACGGCCAGCAGGAGATGCCGGCCGAGTTCCCCGTTCCGGGCGGCAAGATCGAGGTGAACGCGTCGATGTACGGCATCCAGCGGGTCCACTTCGTGTCCGACACCGGCGAACAGACCCGCCTGTCGCCGCTACCGGGCACACTCGAGTACCTGCGGGCGAGGCTGGCCCAGCGCAGTCCGGTACTCGACCGGGTGATCGCGTGGACGGCGATCGTGATCCTGGTGATCAACCTGGTGCTGGCGGTTCCCCAGGGTCTCGAGCTCCTCACCGGGGTCCCCCGCGTCGCCGAGCTGGTCGGCACGTTCACCTCGCCGGTCGCGCTCCCGGAGTGGCTCAACATCACGCTGCTCCTCGCGGGAGCCGCGGCCGCGGTGGAGCGGGTGCTCACGTTGCGCCGCAACAAGGTACTCGACGTCGAGACCATCTGGTCGGCGTTCTAGCCGCGCGCGTACCAGCCAGGCAGCGCCCGCGCCAGTCTCCGGCCGGTAGCGGACAAAGCCTGGCAGACCCCGGCGGACCGTTTGGATGATGGCAGGGTCCGAATCCCCGATGAGCGAGGAATGAGGGAACTGTCTTGGACCGCAACGTGAACCACACCGAAGACCTTCACGACGGCTCGATCAGCGAACTGCCCGCCTACGAGCCACCGTCCTTTGAGGACATGGGGTCGTTCCGCGGCGAGACCGGCGGGGGCGGCGCGCTGTACTACGACCCGAACATCCGGGGCATCGTCTGACGGTCTGACCATCGACTCAGGAGAGTGAGCTCGACATGCTGGAGCACGGCGCGCTGTTCTTCCTCGTCCTTCCGGACCGCGAGGACAGCCGCGCCGTGCTCCGGCATCCCGGGCTGCGGGGCCACGACATCCGCGTGGTCGAGCACGCCTCGGGTCTGCCGTGGATCGTCGGCAGGTGGGACGACGGCGACCTGCGTCTCGCGCGCCGTGGTCCCGACTCGCTGGCCGTCGTCGGCCGTGTCTCCGCGAACGACACCGAACTGCTCGCCGCGCTCGCGTCCTGGGACCGGCGGACGGGGGCCGACGAGCCGTCACGCCGCTGGGCGGGTGATTTCCACGTCGTCTCGTCGGTCGGCGGTGAGGCCTCCCTGCGGGGCACCGCGTACGGAACCCGCCGCGTCTTCCACACCGACCACGCCGGGCTGACGGTCGCCTCCGACCGGGCCGCGGCACTGGCGCGGCTGACCGGCGCGCCCATCGACCGCTCCGCGCTGGCCACGCGCCTGATCTCCCCCTCGCCGTACCCGCTCGCCGAGCGTCCACTGTGGAACGGTGTGCACTCCGTGCGTCCCGGGTACCGGCTCGTGCTCCCCGGGGCCGGCGGTGCCCGGTCGGTGCGCTGGCACCGGCCGCCCGAGCCCGGCGTCGGCCTTCGCGACGGCGCCCGGCAGGTGCGCGAGGCGCTCGATCGCGCCGTCGCGCTGCGCACCGACGGCGACGGGCTGGTGAGCTCCGATCTCTCCGGCGGGCTCGACTCCACGTCGGTGGCCTTCGTCGCCGCGCGGCAGCTCGACCCGAGCAGGTTCCTGGTGTCCACCGGCTCGGACAACCCCGGCAACTGCGACGACCTGAACTGGGCCCGCGACGCCGTCGCCCACCTGCCCGGCGTCGAGCACGACGTGTTCGCCGGAGCCGAGCAGCCCCTGTTCTACGAGGGCTGGCAGGACCTGCGGGTGCCCTTCGACGTGCCGTCCGAGGCGATGGTGAACCCGGACCGCGTGTTCGCCTCGGCGCGGCGCATGGCGCGGCGTGGCTCGCGACTGCACTTCAAGGGCATCGGCGGCGACCAGCTCTTCCAGAGCCCGCCCGCGCACTACCACGCACTGCTGACGCGGCAGCCGCTGTTGTCGCTGCAGCGGATCCGCGGGTACCGGGCGCTGTTCTCCTGGCGCTGGCGCGAGCTGCTGCCCGCACTGGCCGACCGGCGCTCGTTCGCCACCGCGATGTCGCGCCTTGACCTGGCCAACCCGCGTTCGGTGGAGTTCGGCACGGTCCTGCTGGACTGGTCCTACCCGGCCCGGGTGCCGTCCTGGCTCACCGCCGAGTCCCGCGACCTGCTGGCCGAGGAGCTCGCGAGCACCTCCGGCGCGGCCCCGCTGGCCCCCACGCGGGGCCGGCACCTCGAACTCGAGGCGATCGACTGCTTCACCCGCGAGCTGGCCCCGTGGCGCGACATCGGCCGCCGCGACGGCATCGAGTTCGCCCTGCCCTACTTCGACGACCACGTGATCGACGCGGCGCTGGCCGTGCGCCCGCGGGACCGGGCCACCCCGTTCGCCTACAAGCCGCTGCTGGCCGAGGCCATGCGCGGGGTGCTGCCCGCGGAGATCACCAGGCGCCGCACCAAGGCCACCGGCGACGCCGCCGTCGGCGCGGGGCTGCGCCGCGGACGCGAGGCACTGGCGGCCCTGTGGGAGGACTCCGTGCTCGGCGACCTGGGGCTGGCCGATCCCGGCGAACTGCGCCGGCTGTGCCTGTCACCGTCGGCCAAGGGCGCAGCGGAGGGACTGATCGACGCCGTGGCCGCCGAACTGTGGGCCCGCTCGGCGGTGCCCGCCGCGGCGGCACCGGACCTGGAAAGGAGCGCGAGCGCATGAGCACCGCCTTCGCCAAGCACGTCACCTTCACCCGCACCGAGTACGGCGGCGTGGTCCTCGACCGCAAGAAGGGCCGCTACTGGCAGCTCAACCCCACCGCGGTGCTGGTCACCGACACGCTCGGCGAGGGAGGCTCGGTCGCCGACGCGGTGCGCCGGGTCAGCCGGGAGTTCGCCGTGAACGAGCAGCGGGTACAGCACGATGTGACCGAGTTGCTGGACCGGTTGCGGGCATCGGGAGTGCTGCGCGCATGAGTGTGCAGATCATGATCCCGTGGGACGAACGGCTGCGTGGCCGGCGTCCCGCGCTGTGGTTCGGCACGAGGCTCGCGATCGCGCTCGCCCGGGTGCTGACGCTGCTGCCGCCGCACCGGCTGGAACGCGTGCTGACGGTCCTGCGGTGGCGGGCCAGGCCCGCTACCGCCGCCGAGACCGACGAGGCACTGCGATCGGTGCTGTCCAGCAGCCTGATGCTCAACGCGCACAAGGCGTGCCTGCCACGCTCGATCGCGGCGGCGCTGACCTGCAGGCTGCTCGGCCGCTGGCCCACGTGGTGCACCGGCGTCGGTGTCACCCCGCCGTTCTCAGCGCACGCCTGGGTGGAGGTCGACGGCGTGCCCGTGGGCGAGGTCGACAACGGCACCGGCTTCGCGAGGCTGCTCGTCGTCGCCCCGGCGGACGAGCGCTAGTGCCGGACGCGCCGCAGCGCCAGTAGCTCCTCGGGCGTGAAGTCCGCCGACCGCGCTCACGTGACGATGCGCTGCTCCTCGTCGCGCAGCTCCCGCGCGACCTTCAGCACGCCGTGCTGGTCACCGTGCAGCAGGTCTCCGGCTCGACGGCCGGCCCGGCGTGCGTACCCGCGACTCCGCGGCCGCCGAGTCGATCGTGACCGCGGGCGCCCGCGGCGGACTCAGCGACCTGCCGCGCGCCCCACGGCCGGCCAGGGATCGCTCCACCACGATTTTGAGTCGCAGACATGCGACAGCAACGCTAGCTCTGCGGGAGATTCTCCCACAGGCCCACCACGTTGCCCTCGGTGTCGACGAAGTAGGCGTAGTAGCCCATCTGCGGGATCTCCGTGCGCCCCACAAGTTTCGCGCCGCCGAGCCGCTCGATCTTCTCCAGCGCCGCGTCGATGCTCGCCACGTCGACGGTGAGCACCGGCCCCTTAGGTGCGGCGTCGGCACGGTCGAACATGCCGCCGTTGATGAACCCCGGTTCGGTTGGCATCCCCTGCTCCGAGGTCGGTCCGGTCGTCACGATCGTGTACGCCATCTCGGGCATGTCCGTGAGATTCCAACCGAACACCTCGCGGTAGAAGCCGCGGGCGCGCTCACCGCTGTCGAACGGGATCTCGAAGTGAACGATCTTGCCGCTCATCGCCGTCTCCTGCCGTCTCCTGCTCCTCGCTCGATCTGACGGCACCGACGCTAGTTACGGCCACCAGGCCCGACCAGGGCACTTCTGCCCTATCCCGGCATGGTCCATTCGCGACAGTGCGCGCTCAGGTTCGCGTCGACCACAGTGCCCATGCGACGAGCAACGGCTGCCCCGCCAGGCGCACGGCGCGCTTGCGGTCGGTGTCCAGGCCGAAGCCGTCGCGCTTGTTCGTGTACTGCGAGATGTTGCCGGGAAACACCGCGGTGAAGAACGCCGCGGTGAGGACACCCATCCGACGGCGTTCCTTCGGCAGCGCGATCAGCCCCGCGCCGAGCGCGATCTCGGCCGCACCGGAGAGCAGCACGACGTCGTCGGCGTCCATCGGAACCCACGGCGGCACCTGGGCCTGGAACTCCTCGCGGGCGAACGTCAG
This sequence comes from Prauserella cavernicola, assembly GCF_016595675.1. Taxonomy (GTDB): domain Bacteria; phylum Actinomycetota; class Actinomycetes; order Mycobacteriales; family Pseudonocardiaceae; genus Prauserella_A; species Prauserella_A cavernicola. The sequence continues at coordinate 1,156,034 of NZ_JAENJH010000001.1, forward strand.
GTGCCCGATGCCGGCGAACGCGAGCCCGGCGCCGAGTGCGTGTGCGGCGACGCGACGCGCGCGATCCGTGCGAGCGCGGCGGCGACGCGTCGACAGCGTTGAAGTACGAGTCATGTCCCCACGGTAAGGACTCACCACCGATCGCGCCGGGTCACGGGAGGAGGAATCGATCGTGTCGCACCCGATGCCTCGCGGAGGAATCCCGCATGCCCGCGCTCACCCGCGTTCTGGGTAGGGCCACCGCCGCCCACGCGGCGGACGCGCTGCCCGACCGCGGTGCACGCCTGAGTCAGCGGTCGGTCCACAACGGACAAGTCTGGTCGCCTCGGTGTGGTCCTCAGTCGCTAGTCGCCGGTTCGAGGATCACGACCGCCGTCCCGCCGGGCCTGCGGGTCGCGTAGGCGTCGAGGTCCTTGTCCAGTTCGCGCCACCGGGCCCACAACCGCTCGTGCTCCTGGTCGCGGGCCGCCCTGCCCCGGACTCGCCTGGTGCCGTCGACAAGTACCACGCTGGCGTCGGGTTTGGCCTGGAGGTTCAGCCACCACGCGGGTTCGGGCTCGGCCCAGCCGTTCATCGCGAGCGTCACCAGGTTCGGGCCGTCGTGGAAGTAGGCGAGGATCACGCTGCGCTCACGGCCCGTGCGACGCCCCACGGTCGTGAGCCGCATGGTGCCCCACCGGGTGCCTTTCGGCGGCCAGAGCCCGGTCCGGCCAGGCGTGAGGCGGTACAGGGCGCGGTGCACCTTCCACGCCAGCCGGACGAACCAGCGCGGCGGAAGCCGCCCGGACCACGTGCCTTCGCGAGACATGGGACCCCCAGGGGCTGCTCCGACGTCGGCCGAGATTAACCCCGCCGCGGGCGCCACACCAGGGCCACTGGACCCCGAAGGCGCCGACTCGGGCCCGCAGTGACCAGTCGCGCACCGGCGCACGCGTCGTGATCCCGGACGAGCCGGGCACGTACCGGCGGCCGGGTACGCATGCGTGCGGCTTCCCGGCGTCGCTACCTCGCGCGGGTGCCCGCCCAGTGGGCGATACCCGCGCCCGCCGCGGTGCCGACGGCGAGCGCGCCGAACAACAACACCCACCACACGTCGACGAGGTACCCGGTCACCGCGATCGCGGCACCGAGACCGAGCACGCCGCCCACCCCGGCGGTCCCGCCCGGTGCGTCCCGGCGGCGAGGATTCGGGCGGCGGAAGAGCGCGGGCGCGGCCCAGAACGACGCAACGGAGATCATCAGCAGCACCACGCCGACGTCCCGCCAGAGGTAGTCCTGCTCGGCGAGTCCGTAGGCCAGCACCGCGATCCCCCCGGACAGGAGGACACCGAACGGCGCGGCCCTCGGCCCGCCCAGCAGGTAGAGCCCGGCGCACGCACCGACCGTCAGCGACAGGCCGATCGGAGCCAGGAACGCCGTCATCCCGACGAGCATCATGTGCTCGGACGGGTAGATCTCGGCCGCGCCCAGCGCGGCCGCCGCGATCCCGAGGACGGGGCTGGCGATCAGCAGCCCCATGGTGATCCAGGTCAGCCTCTTCTCGAACTTCTTCTCGAACAACAGCTGCTCGGCGGCCTGCTGCCCGCGACGCTTCGTGCCGGACCCCATCGCACTCCCCCCGACCGAGCCGGGGCACCCCGTGTGCGATCACCGGCGACGGGCAGACTACCCGGTCAGCCCGGTTCGTGACCTAGTCGCGCACGAGAAACGACGACCCACCCGGGTTCCGGATCTCGCGGACACCCAGGTCGGCGAGGTTGTCCACGAACCGCCGGCGCGTCACGGGAGCCGCCCCGAGCCGCCCGACGAAGGCGAGGTACTCCTCGTAGAGCTCGTGGGTCGCCTGCTCGCCATCCCACAGCAGTCCGCGGTGAAGCCACTCGACCACGGTCGGCTCGGGACGCGCCGTGCGGCGCTCATCATGGTCGCCGTGCTCATCGTGCTTGGTCATGCTCGTCTCCTGCCGGGTCTGGTCGATCGGGTCACGCGGCCGCGGTGACGTCGCGGTCGTCCACCACCTGGTCGATCCACTCCGAGTACGCGGCCACCGACGTGAAGAGCGCGGGCCCCTCGGCGCACTCCGACTCTCCCTGCCCGGAGCGGCTGGTGGCCCCCGCGAGGCTCCAGGTTTCCGGACCGGTCCTGACGAGCAGCGGGCCTCCGGAGTCGCCGTGGCACGCGCCGACACCGCCGTCGCGCTCTCCCACGCACAGCTCGGCGTCGGTCTTGCGGTCGGTGCAGAGCTCCGGTGCCACCACGCGGGTGTCGAGCTGGTGCAGCTGTCGCGGCTTCTCCGGGGCCGGGCAGGTCACCGGGTCCTGACAGGTCGAACCCCAGCCGAGCATCCGGACGTCCGCACCCGGGTCAGTGGCCGTGGCGTCGGCGAGGTCGATGGGCTCGGCGTCCACCGGCTCGGCCAACCGGACCAGGGCCACGTCGTCGCCGACGAACTCGCCCTCTCCGTAGCCGGGGTGCACGACCTTCTCCACCACCCGGCGCTGCTCGCCGCCCTCGGTGCGGTCATTGCTGCCCACCCTGGCCGTGAGCTGCGTCAGGTCGTCGACGCCGGCCACGCAGTGAGCCGCCGTGACCGCCCAGGTGGGACTCACGAGACTCGCCCCGCACCGGTGCAGTGGTTCTGGCGGACCGTCGAGCGTGAGGTTGACGATGAACGGATACTTCCCGTCCGCGACGTCTCCCCCGATGACGGCGGCGTCACTGTCCGACGCGCCCGCGGCGGAGGTGAGGCCCGCCAGAATCGCGCCCGTACCTGCCAGCACTGCGGTGACCCGAGTCCAACGCATTCCGTTCCTTTCCACGACGACTGGAATCGGTGCCCAGTCTCGGGCGGAACAAGATCATCGGGCATCGGCCGATCGGCCGGGTGCGCCTCGGCCGAGTGGTCCGGACGAGCAGGACCACCGGCCCGTCAGTCCAGCGCGGAGGCCATCCACCGGAACAGCGGATCGGTGTGGCTCGGCAGCTCGGCGTACATCGCGCCGAGCCGCCGGTAGAGCTGGTGGGTGGCCGGATCGGGGACGAACTCGGTGCCCGGCCGCACCATCGCCTCGATCGCCTCGTCGAACCCGCCGAAGAGGCCGAGCCCGACACCCGCGCACAGGGCCGAGCCGAGCCCGGCGCCGCCGTTCGCGGTGCGCGTGGGCCGGTTGAACACGTCGGCGATGATCTGCATCAGCACCGCGGACTCCGCTCCCCCTCCGGAGACCAGCACCCGCTCGAACTTGGTGTTGAGCTCCGCGGCCATCGCCTCGGCGTTGCCGTGCATGGTCAGCGCGATCGCCTCCAGCACCGCGCGGTAGAGGTGGAACGGGCCCTGCCTGCCGTCGAAACCGAGGAACGCGCCCCTGCGGAACGGCGCCTCCACCGGAGCCAGCCAGTCGAGCACCGCCACCAGCCCGTCGGAACCGGCCGGGACAGTCGCGGCACCCTCGTTGAGCCGGTCCTCCTCGCCGAGCAGGTCGCGCAGCCAGCTGACCGTCCACATGCCACGCCGGATGCCGTGGCTCTCGTACAGATACTTCCCCGGGCGGCACGCGAAGTTCGACCAGAACGCCTCGGCGTCCCGCACGTTGCGCGCACCGGTGGTCATCCCGGCGATGTAGGTGCCGAGCGAGAGCAGCACGGTGCCGTCGTCGGCCAGCCCGCTGCCCAGTGCCTCCACCGACTTGTCGTTGGCGGTGGCGAACACCGGCAGCCCCGCGGGCAGCCCGGTGTGCGCCGCGGCGTCCTCGGTGACGGTGCCGAGCAGCTCGCCCGGGTTCACGAGCTCGAACAACATCTCGCGCGGCACGTCGGGCTCGGGCAGCCACGACCACGTGTCGGTGTCGATCGGCCACACGCCCTGGTAGTTCGCCGCCGTGTCCCGGAACCGGCCCGTCATCCGGGCGGTGATGTAGCCCGACGACGTCGTGACGTAGCGGACGTCGGGATCGGCGTGCTCGTACGGGCGCGACACCCGGTCGTCCATCCAGCTCAGCACCGGCTGGGCCAGGGTGCCGTCGGCCCGCAGCAGCGCGCGGCAGAACCGGATCGTGCACAGGCCGACGCCGCGGATGTCCTCCACCCTGCCCTCGAACACGGCCAGCGCCGCCCGCATGGCGCCGCCGATCGAGTCCCACAGGTCGTCGTCGGGGTGCTCGACCGCGCCCGGCTCCGGCATCGCGTTGGGGCGCAGCGGAACCCGGCCCCGCGCGTGCACGGTGCCGTGCTCGTCGTAGATCGTGACCTTGGTGCTCTGCGAGCCGTTGTCGATCCCGACCAGATACGCCGTCACGAGCGCTCCACCGGGAAGATGGTGCCCGGGTTCATGATCCCCTCGGGATCGAAGGCCTCCTTGAGCCTGCGCAGGACCGCGTAGGCACTGCCGTGCTCCTGCTCCGTCCACGGCGTGCGGTACTTGCCGATGCCGTGGTGGTGCACCATCGACCCGCCCCGCGCGAGCGTCTCCTCGACGATGATGGCGTTGATCGGAATGTGGTACTTCTCGATCTCCTCGCGGGGTTCGCAGTTGATCCGGTAGTCGTAGACGAAGTACATGTTCGTCCCGGTCTGGTAGCTGTGCGAGGAGTGGCCGCCGAGCATCGTGATGTCGTCGACGTGCGGGTACTCGCCGGTGATCCGCGCGATCACGGCGTCGTAGATCTCGCCGATCACCGACCAGTCGGCGGAGACCTCGGTGGTGTAGCCGAGGGTGGCCTCGGTGAGCATCGCCTTCTTCTCGGCCTCGATCTTGTCGGGTCCCCAGTTGAGGTTGTCGAACCACTCGCGGATGAGCTCGGGCTCCACCCGCTCGTGCGTGTGCCCGGCGAGCACCCTGTCGATCTCGGCGCTGGTGGCGTCGGCCAGCGGCGCGGGCCCCTCGGCGAGGAAGACGGCGACGCACTTGCCCTTGGCGAAGTGGGAGAAATGCTGCGCGGCGTCCTGCTCCGAGTAGACCCTGGCCACCGAGGGCCGGTAGCCGTTGGTGATGACCTCGCGCAGGACCGCGATGCCGGTGTGCACGTCGTCGAGCAGGTAGCCGTGGAAGCGGTAGTTCTCGGGCTCGTACTTGAACAGCTTCACCGTGGCCTCGGTGACGAAGCACAGCGCGCCCTCGTTGCCGATGGCGATGCTGCGGATGTCCGGGCCGGCCGCACGCCGCGGCACGCTCTTGATCCTGGCGATGGTGCCGTCGGGAAACACCGCCTCCAGACCGGTGACCATGTCCTCGATCGCTCCGTAGAGCGTCGAGAACTGACCGATCGAGCGGGTGGCGACAAGGCCGCCGATCTGGGCCAGCGGCTTGGACTGCGGCGAGTGCCCTGTGGTCAGGCCGTGTTCGCGGACCCGCTCCTCGAGCACGCGCAGCGGGACGCCGCACTGCGCGGTGGCCTGCATGGTGACGGGGTCGACGCTCACGATCTCGTCCATCTCGGACCCGTCGAGCACCACGGTGCGCTCGAACGCCGTCTCCAGTCCGCCCTCGGTGCCGGTCCGGCCGGTGCGCGGCACGATGTTGACCCGGTGCTGCGAGGCGAAGGACAGGACCCGCGCCACCTGCTCGGCGTCGCGGGCCCGCACGATGGCGACCGGTAAGGGACCGTCGTAGATGCCGTGGACGGCGGTGTACTTCTTGAACCTGTCGACGCTCGCCTCGCGCAGCAGCTGCTCGTCGGTGTCCACCCGGTCCGCGCCCGCGATCTCCCGAAGGCGGCCGATGATCGCCTGGTTGTCCATAGTGGAATCTTTCTCCCGTTCGGTCGTGTCCGTCAGCGAGTCAGGTAGCCGCCGTCGACGGTGAGGACGTGTCCGTTGACGTAGTCGGAGGCGCGGCTGGCGAGAAACACCACCGCGCCCATGAGGTCGCCGAGCTCGCCCCAGCGCCCGGCCGGGATGTGGTCCAGCACGCGCTGGTTCGTCTCCGGTTCCGAGCGGGTGTGCTCGGTGAGCGGCGTGGCGAAGTAGCCGGGGGCGATGGCGTTGCACTGGACGTTGTGGGCGCCGAGCTCGTCGCAGTAGGCCTTGGTGAAGCCGACGATGCCGTGCTTGGTCGCCGCGTAGGCCGGGGACAGCCGCCCGCCCAGGAAGGAGAACAGCGACGCGATGTTGATGATCTTGCCGTGCCCCTGCTCCACCATGTGCCGCCCCGCGCACCGGCCGAGTTCGAACGGCGCGGTGAGGTTGAGCGCGACCATCGGGTCCCATTCCGTGCGGCCGAACTCGCCGGCGGGCGCGAGTTTCGAGATGCCCGCCGAGTTCACCAGGATGTCGACCGAGCCGAGCGTGTCGACGCAGCACCGCACCACCCGCTCGGGTGCGCCCTGTTCGGTGAGGTCGACGTCCATGAGCTCGAGCCGGGTTCCGGTCGGCCCCGCCAGTTCCTTGGTCTCGCCGTGGTCGTCGAACACCGTCGGCACGAAGACGTCGGCGCCCGCCTTGGCCAGCGCCAGCGAGAACGCGCGGCCGAGGCCGGTGTTACCGCCGGTCACGATGGCGTTGCGCCCGCGCAGGGAGAACATCTCGAGCGAGAAGTCCTGGATGTCCAACGGGAGACCCTTTCGCCGGTGTGCTCGCCTGCCACGTGCGTGCCTGTCGTGGGCGACCGTACCGGCGCTGTCATCGTCGCTCCACCGCGCGAGGCGAGGATCTCCCGGAGTTCACCTGTCCGTTCGGGGCGTGTCCCGAACCGGGATGGCCTGCACCAGGCGACGGGACGCGGCGAAGCCGTGCCGCTCGTAGGCGGGCACGGCGTCCTCGGACGAGTGCACGGTGACCCGTTCCAGCCCGAGGTCGGCGGCCAGGCGCAGAGTCACGTCGATCAGCACGCCGCCGAGGCCGTGGCCCCGGGCCTCCGGGACCACGTACACGCACTGCACGTCACCGCAGGCTCGCTCGAACGCGTACGGCGTCGGCACGCGCGCGGTGATCGCCAGGAACGCCATCCCGAGCACCTCGCCCTCGCGGAGGAGGACCAGGCACCGGTGGCTCGCGGCGTTGTCCCGCGTCCACCCGGCGAACTCGCGCACGAACAGTGCGCGGTCGCGGTCCGGCAGGTGGTCCCGTTCGGCGACCCAGCGCCAGCGCAGGCCGGCGACGGTCTCGAGCTCGACGGGACGGGCGGGGCGGACCTCAATGTTCGGCACGGGTGCGATTGTGCCGCTCCCGGCGCGGCGACGGGCCCCCTCAGCCCGCGGTCGGCACGCCGGCGAACGTGCGCACCCTGGCCTGAACCCTGCCGTCGACGACGCGGGCGTGGAAGCGGGGCTGCGGTGCCGTCGCGGGGCCGTGCACGACCGCTCCGTCGGCGAGCCGGAACACGCTGCCGTGCCAGGGACATCGCAGACAGTCGCCGCCGTTCTCGCTCAGTAGTTCGCCGTCGTGCAACGGACCCGACGTGTGCGAGCAGGTGTCGGCGAGCACGTCGACCTGGGATCCGGTGCGCACGAGCACCACCGGGACGTCGCCGGCGAACCGCTTGACCGGGCTGCGGTCGGGCAGTTCGGCGAACCCGACGAGGTCGGTCCACTCCCCGGGCCCCGTGTGGGGCACGGCCTCCGTGTGGTTGGCGCCCATCGCGAAGTGGTAGGACAGGTGACCGCCGATGGCGGCGCTCGCGCCGAGGACCGACAACCCGGCGAGGCTCGCCGCGGCACCGGCCGCGCGATGACCCCTCCCGCGCAGGCGCAGTGACGCGACGAAACAGAGCAGCCCGACGGCGTTACCGGCCGCGTGCACCACCGCTACCCGCTGTTGTTCCTCGTGTCCCTTCAGGTAGTCGGCCGTGCCCGCGGCGGCCGCGGGCAGGCTCGTCACCAGTCCGACGCGGATCAGCGCGTCGGCCACCGGCGCTCCGCCACGGCAGGCGTCCGCCACGGCCGAAGACACGAACGCGCCCATCGGCGCCTGCACCAGCGCGGGATGCAGTGGGTGGCCCAGCCAGACGCCGTGCAGCGTGTCGCGCAGGCGCCGCGAGCGCAGCACCTTCTCCCCTGTGACGCGCAGGAGCGCGGCCGCGCGGTCGAGCCTGCGTTGCTCGGCGAGGCGGGCGATGTCGTCGAACGGTCGCACGAGTTCCTTGTGCCCTCCTGCGGCCGCGGTCAAACGCCGTGCCGCCAGCGGGTCTTTCAGTCCGGGTGGACGCGGATGGACACCGGCGGACCGGTAGGTCGCCAATGCCGCGTCGTTCACCCGCCGGTGCCGGTCCAGCTGCCCGCACGACCGCGCCGCGGTGGCCTCTGGGGACCCGGTACGTCAGTCGCCGATCGCGTACGGGCACCGAGCCCGAAACCCAGTCCGCGAGCACCGATGCACCCAGCACCGACCGGGCGAGTGTCAAGGCAGGGCGATCTGATCCGCCGACTGCTCCCGAGGGGAGAGCGACGCCGACGGTATCGAGCGTCACCGAAGGGTCCAGTCCACCGAGCCGGATGGTCCGGAATCGACTCGGCCCGGCGTCGGCGACATCAAATTTTCCGTCCGATACGACCGAAATAAGAACCACAGTCCGCTTTCCACAGTGGATTCCTTGGTGCATAACGGTCAATCGGCTCTGGGGTCCTCAACTTCCGAGGGGTCACGCGTCGCTTCCGGTGGCACGCCGTCCACAATGAACGACGCAAAAACTGATCACGAACGCGCCGGTCGTGACGTTCGGCATCTGGGGGCTTTCGCGCGGCCTCGCGTCCTGCCGGGTGATAGTCGGCGCGACCGATCCGGTTGGTCCGGACTGGGCACCGCCCTGGGCGGGCCGGGCAGGGGAAGGGAACGCATGGCACTGGGCAGAACGAAGTCTATCGAGCAGGCTATTCGCGACACCGAAGAACCCGAGTTCCAACTGAAGAGAGCCATCGGCCCGGTCCAGCTCACGATTCTCGGCATCGGTGTCCTCATCGGTACCGGCGTGTTCGTCCTGACGGGCCAGGCGGCCGCGCAGTACTCGGGCCCCGCGGTCGCACTGTCGTTCGCCATCAGTGGTGCGGCCTGCGCGCTCGCGGCACTCTGTTACGCGGAGTTCGCGTCCACGGTTCCGGTGGCGGGTAGTGCCTACACCTATTCCTACGTGTCGATGGGCGAGTTCATCGCCTGGATGATCGGCTGGGACCTGATCCTGGAGTTCACCATCGGCGCGGCCACGGTGTCGAAGGGCTGGGGCGGCTACTTCGACAGCGTGTTCAACTCGATCGGCATCACGTTGCCGGAGGCGCTGTCCAACGCCCCGTCCGACGGCGGCATCGTGGACCTGCCCGCCGTGTTCGTCGCGCTGCTGATGGCGGTCGTGCTCGTGCTCGGCATCCGGTTGTCCACGTGGGTCAACGCGGCGGTCACCGCGCTGAAGTTGGTGATCGTGGTGGGCATCATCGCGGTGGGCATCTTCTTCGTGAAGGGCGAGAACCTCACGCCGTTCATCCCCGAGGCCCGCGAGGGTTCCTACGGTGACAGCGTCGCGGAGTCGCCGCTGCTGCTGCAGATCTTCGGCGTGGACACGATCTACGGTGGACTCGGTGTGTTCACCGGTGCCGCACTGGTCTTCTTCGCCTACCTGGGTTTCGACATCGTCGCCACGATGTCCGAAGAGGTCAAGCGCCCGCAGCGCACGATGCCGATCGGCATCATCGGCTCGCTGCTGATCGCCACCGTCCTCTACATCATCGTGTCGCTGATCATCACCGGCATCGTGCCGTTCGACCAGCTCAATGTGGAGGCACCGGCTGCCGTCGCGATGGCCGCGACCGGCATACCCGCGGCCGAGTTCATCATCTCGCTCGGAATCCTCATCGGACTCACCGTGGTGATCATGACGCTGATGCTCGGCCAGAGCCGGGTGGCGTTCGCGATGAGTCGCGACCGGCTGCTGCCGGTGTGGCTGTCCAAGGTGCACCCGAAGTACCGGACGCCGTACCGGCTGACGATCATCACCGCGATCGTCGCCGCCGCGCTGGCCGGCTTCATGCCGCTGACGGCGCTGGGCCAGCTGGTGAACATCGGCACGCTCGCCGCGTTCGTCCTCGTGTCGATCGGCGTCATCGTGCTGCGGCGTACCCGGCCGGATCTGCCGAGGGCGTTCAAGACGCCGTTCGTCCCGGTGCTGCCGATCGTGTCCGCGCTGGCGTGCCTGCTGGTCGCGCTGTTCCTGCCGTTGGACACCTGGATCCGGTTCGTGGCGTGGATGGCGCTCGGCGCGGTCATCTACTTCTTCTACGGCCGCAAGCGGAGCCGGGTCGGCACCGGCGAGGACATCTCGGAGACCGCGCGCAGGGTCTGACCGAGACGACCGCGACACCACGGCGCACCCGGATGCTCACCGCGGCTTCCGGGGGCGTCGTACGTCGCGACCGACTTGTCCGGTTGAGTAGGCTCCGCGCCCATGGATTCTCTGGACGAGTGCTGGCACGGCCGAGTCGTCAGGGCGACCACCCAGGCTGTGCTCACGCGTATTCGTGCGGAGTTTCCCGACTACGACGTCCTCGACGACGCCACCGTGCAGGACGACGTCGGCTACGTGACCACCTGGCACTCCGAACTGGTGCTCTCCTGCCTCGCCGCCGAACACCAGCCCGATCCCGGGATCTTCGGCAACAGCGCCATCCGGCGGTTCCACCAGGGCGTGCCGGTGCAGGCGCTGCTCAGCTCCTACGAGGTGTGGGCCGAGGAGCTGTGGAAGCAGGTGCTCGAACCGACGGACGACACGGCGCCGGACCCGAGGTGGACCATGGAGTTCGCCGCGGCCATCACCCGGCACGTCCAGGTCGCGCTCTCGGCCGTGAACCGGATCTACGTCGACGAGGCGGCGGGGCGCGGCCGCGCCCACGCGGGCCTGCGACCCGACCTGCTGCGAGCGCTGCTCGCGACCGACGAGGCCACGGAGTTTATCCAGCGACTGGCCAGGACATTGCGACTCGATCCCACGGTGCCGCACGCGCTGGTGCTCGTGCGCTCACGCGAACCTGACGACGCCGCCAGAGCCGAGCTGCGCAGCGCGCTGCGCACCACCACCGACGCACTCGACGCGGCCAGGTTCGCCGTGGTGACCAGCGGCATCGACGGCCAGGACGCGGTCGCGATCTCGCCGCTGCACGACACACCGCACCAGCGGCTGTTGGAGACCGCCGACGCGATCGCCGCGGACCTGCCGGAGTTCTTCGTCGGGGTGAGCCGCCCCTACCGGACCTCGGGCGGCTTCGCGCACGGCTACCTCGAGGCGCTGCACGCGATCACGTACGCGCCGGGGCGTGGTGAGCGGCGGGCGTACGCGCCGTCGGAGGCGCTGCCCAACCGGATCCTGCGGGAGAGCGACCACGCGGAGCGACTGCGCGCGCAGACCGTGGACCTGGTCGCCGCCTACGACCGCGAGCACGGCTCCGAGCTGCTGGTCACGTTGCAGACCTACGCCGAGGCGCACTTCGGACTCAAGACCGCGTCCACGATGCTCTACGTGCAGCCCAACACCGTGCGGTACCGCCTCCAGCGCGTCCACGACCTCACCGGGCACGACCCGCTGACCTCGCACGGCATCTTCGTCCTGCTCGCCGGCCTGCGGCTGATCGAACCGGAGCGCTGAGCGCCCAGATTGCCGATCGCGCAAATCCGGGGCCGCAACTTCGCGCTCAGGACTAGTGCTGTGGGCCCCACGGCGCTCCTACTCTCTCTGGAATTCCAGAAGGGGCTGGTCACCGGCCCCTCCTTCCCGGAGAGAGGCTGCCTTGAGCGACCCGCACCACGCACCGGACGGGACGACCGCCCGCTCCCTCGCCCACTCCCCGACCGCGACCCTCCGCCTGTTCGACGTGCCGGAGCTGATCGTGGCGCTGGCCAGGGTCAAGCACGCGGCGGCCAGGGCCAACCACGAGAACGGCCTGCTGCCCTCGACCGTCGCGGAGCCGATCGAGGGCGCGGCCCAGCGCTTCGCCGACGGCCACGACCACGACGCGTTCTGCCTGCCCGTCATCGCCGCGGGCGGCGGTACCGCCACGAACATGAACGCCAACGAGGCGATCGCGGCGGCGGCGCGAGCCGGTGGCGTCGAGGTGCACCCGAACGACCACGTCAACCTTTCGCAGTCCTCCAACGACGTCTATCCGACGGCACTCAAGCTCGCCCTGCACCCCATCGCGGTCGCCGCGGCCGACGAGCTCGCCCGGCTGGCCGCCACCTTCCGGATCAAGGCCGAGGAGTACGCCTCGGCCACGCGGCTCGGCCGCACGGTCTGGCAGGACGCGGTGCTCGTGCCGATCCGCGACACGCACCTGGGTCAGGCCGCCGCGATGCAGCGCCTGTCCGACGGCCTGCGCACGGCGGCGCGGCGACTGCTGGCCGTGCAGCTGGGCGGGACCGTGCTCGGCACCCGCGCCGGGTCGAGCCAGGACTTCGCCGAGCGCGCACTGGGCCACCTCGCCGGATCGACGGGTCTGGACCTGCGGCCGAGCGAGAGCCTGACCGACGCCTTCGCGCACAGCGACGTGTTCTCGGAGGTCGCCGACGCCGTCGCCAGGGCAGGCGCCGTGCTGCACAAGATCGGCCAGGACCTGCGGGTGCTGAGCTCGGGACCGGTGGGCGGACTACGTGAGCTCACACTGCCGTCCATCCAGCCAGGGTCGTCGATCATGCCGGGCAAGGTGAACCCCGTCATCCCGAACATGGTCATCCAGGCGAGCTTCGGCATCCGGTCGGCCTCCTACGCCGTGTCCATGGCGGTGGCGGCGGGCGAGCCCGACATCAACGTCAACGGTCCCGCGGTCACCGCCAGCCTCTACCCCGCGTTGCACGCGCTGCGGGAGAACACGGCGATCCTCAACGACCACTGCGTCGCGGGGATGGTGTGGAACCTCGACCGGCTCGAGGAGTTCAAGGCGGGCAGCTACGAGGACCTGATGGAGCTGGCCAGGGCGCGCGGCTACGACACCGCCTCGCGCAGCGCCTCGACGCGCGGGGTGAGCGCCGATGCATAGCGCCGTCGTGATCGGTGCGGGCGTCGTGGGCAGCACGATCGCCGCGACGCTGGCCGCACGGGGACATGCCGTCACCGTGCTGGACGCGGGTGAGCCGGGTTCGGCCGTCAGCGAGGCGAGCTTCGCCTGGGTCAACGCCCACCACGGCAAGCGTCCGGTGTCCTACCGGGAGCTGAACCGCCGGGGACTGCGCGTCCACCACCGCTGGCACCGCGAGGGCAGGGCACCGTGGTTCTTCCCCACCGGAGCGCTCACGGTGGCCGGTGACCGAGGCGGCGGGGAGAAGCTGCGGGCCGAACTCGAGTCCGCCGCCGAGACCGGCGAGCAGCTCACCGAGCTCAGCGGCGCGCAACTGCGCAGGCGGTTTCCCGACCTGGGTCCCGACGTCGACCACGCCTCGTTCAATCCCGACGAGGGCTGGGTCGACACGCGCAGGCTGATCGCCCACCAGCTGGCCGCGGCGAGCGGAGCCGAGGTCCGGACCTCCTGCCCGGTCACGCGCGTGCTGCCCCGCCCGGGCGGCGATGGCGTCGAGGTGCACACCGCCGACGGGGGCGTGCACGAGTTCGACTCCGTCGTCGTGGCCGCGGGCAACGGATCCGCGCCGCTGCTGCACTCGCTCGCGCCGACACCGTTGCTGACGACCGGGAGCGCGGACGCGAAGATCGGCATGACGCTCGAGACCGAGCCGCTCGACGTCGCACCTCCCACGGTCTTCAAGTCCCCCGACGTCTCGATTCGCCCCGCACCCGGCGGCAGGGCTGTGATCGCCGACCACGCGACGGCGGCGAACTTCCGCCACGACGACCCCGATCTGTGGACGCTGCCCCGGACTCTGCTCGCCAGGGCGGCCACGATCATGCCCGCACTGGCGAGCGCACGGATCGCGCGCGTCCGGGTCAGCGAGCGCGTGATGCCGGTTGACGGGTTGCCCGTCGTCGGCAGGGTCGCTCCCGGCGTGCTCACCGTGCTGACCCACAGCGGCGTCACTCTTGCGCCCCTGCTGTCGGAGCTCGTCGCCGACGGCCTCGACGCCGACACCCCGCCCGGCCTCGTCGACTACCGCCCGGACCGGTTCTGAGGAGGACCCGATGACCGCTCCCACCAGTCAGAGCCGTGCCAGCAGTGGACTTCAGCGCGTGTTGCGGGGAATCGAGGTGGTGGGAAACAAGGTCCCGCACCCATTCGTCCTGTTCCTGGTCCTCATCTCCGTCATCGCTGTCGCGAGCCTGGTGCTCGACGTCCTCGGAGTCACCGCGACCTCACCCAACGGCGAGGTCATCGAGGTCCGCAGCCTGCTGTCGACCGACGGCATCCGGATGGCGCTCGACACCGCGCTCGAGAACTTCATGCTCTTCAGTCCATTCGGGACCGTTCTCGTGATCATGATGGGCGTCTCCGTGGCGACCCAGACCGGTTATCTGCAGTCGTTGCTCACCGGGATCGTCAACCGGGTCCCGAAGAAGCTGGTGACGTTCTCGGTCTCGTACCTGGCGATGATCGCGCACGTGGCGGGCGACGCCTCGATCGTCATCATGGCCCCACTCGGGGCGATCGCGTTCCACCTCGTCGGCCGCAGCCCCATCACCGGCATGGTGCTGGCCTACGTCTCCGCCGCCGCGGCCTACGCCGCCAGCCCGTCGGTGACCCCGTCGGACGCCATGTTCAGCGGCCTGAGCACCGAGGCGGCCCAGCTCGCCGAACCGGGCTACGTGGTCTCGCCGATCTCCACCATCTTCTTCACGGCGGCCTCGTCGGTGGTGATGGCACTCGCGCTGACCCTGGTGTGCGAGCTGGTGATCACCCGCCGGGTCGCGGCGCTGGGCGAGATCAAGCACCTGCCGCACGAGCTCGAGCAACTGGACTCTTCGTCGGCGGGCGGGAGCGCGCGGGAACGGCGTGCGACGCGCTGGGCCTCGGTGCTGCTGCTGGCCTACGTCGCACTGGTCCTGCTGGCGCTGATCCCGTCGTGGTCACCACTGCGCACCGCGGACGGCGAACTGGAGGGCGGCCCCGTCTTCGCGGGCATCGCCGTGATCAGTTCGCTCATGTTCATCGTCGCGGGCGTCGTGTACGGCAAGCTGTCCGGCCGGATCACGTCGGTCCAGAACGACCTGCCCAAGCACATGGCCCACGGGGTGCACGAGCTCGCGCCGATCATCGTGCTGTTCCTCGTGATCTCGCAGTTCACCGCCTACTTCAACTGGACCAACCTCGCCCGCGTCATGTCCATCAAGGGCGCGGAGCTGCTGCAGCAGGTCAACATGCCGACCCTGCTGTTGCTGCTGCTGATCATCGTGACCGTGTCGGTACTGGACGTCGTGACGCTGGGCGGAGCCGCGATGTACGCGATGGTGGGCCTCGTGCTGGTGCCCATGCTGTTCAGCGTCGGAGTGTCGCCGGAGACCACGCAGACCGTGTACCGGATCGGCGACAGCATCACCAACCCGGTCAACCCCTTCAACCCGTACTTCCTGTGGGTGCTCACCCTGCTCAAGCGGTACCTGCCGAACGCGGGTATCGGGACGCTGGCGTCGATGACGGTTCCGCTGGCGCTCGGCGCGGGCGCCATCTGGATCGTGTTCTTCCTGATCTGGACGGCACTCGGCATCCCGCTCGGACCGTGACGGATCTGGCACGATGCCGGGATGGAGACACGACTGTGGATCGCGGTGGACCAGGGCTGGGTGAGGGCGGACCAGGTGGTGCAGGTACGCCACGCCCGTGCCACGAGCGGGGTGTCGTCCCAGAACCAGTACCAGGTCAGGGTGCGCCTGGCGACGCCGGACGGCACCGCGGACCGGTTCGGTCCCTCCGAGCACGTCTTCGCCGCGGTGGCCGAGCAGGAGACCGCGGCGCACATCGCGGAGGAGCTCGTGCGCTACCTCTACCGCAGCGGTGACCAGGCCATCGGCATCATCGTTCTGAGCAAGGGCAAGGTCACCTCCGAACGGCGCTGACCAGGCACGCGAGGCTCCCCTGGCGACTTGCGCAAGGCTAACTGTCGCGTCAGTAGCCTTGCGCAAATCGCAAGGGGCCACTACGGTCACCCGACATGGCCGAGACCGAAGACTTGCGAACGCGGGTCCGCAGTCTCATCGGCGCCAAACCGGGAGCCCAGCGCGAGTTCGCCAAGGGCATCGGCCTCGACGAGACCAAGCTGTCCAAATCGCTCAAAGGCACGCGACGGTTCTCGCCAGAGGAACTCGTCCTGATCGCCGGGCACGCGGGTGTGACGGTGAACTGGCTGCTCAACGGTAGCGACGAAGCCGTCACCGTCACCGCGGTGCCCGTACCCGCCACCCGTTCGGCCAGCGCGCCCACCGAGGGTTCGCAACCCGAACGACGGCGGCACATTCTCGAGACAGCGTGGAAGCTCATCGCCACACGCGGTTACCACCACGTGCGCATCGCCGACATCGCCAAGGCGTGCGGCACCAGCACGGCCGCCATCCACTACTACTTCCCCACCAGGGAAGACGTGCTCAACGAGGCGTTGCGGCGCAACGTGAAGCTCGCGTTCGACCGCCAGGTCGCCGAGCTGCACGCGATCGACAACGCCCACGAGCGACTGGTGCGGCTGGTGGAGCTGCAGCTGCCCACGGACGGACTGCTCAGGGACGAGTGGTCGGTGTGGTTGCAGGTGTGGAACGAGAGCGCGCTGAACCCGGCCATGCGCTCGCTCTACTGGGACTCCTACAACCGCTGGTTCGACACGATCTCCATGACCGTCCGAACCGGACAGGAACAGGGACTGTTCCGGGACGGCGACCCCCGCGAGGTCGCCACCCGACTGAGCGCGCTCATCGACGGGCTCGGCATCCAGGTGCTCACCGGCAAACCCGGCCGCACGGCCGACTCCATGCGAGAGCACCTGAGGGACTTCATCGACCGCAACATCGTCCAGGGAGGACTGCGAGAACCATGAACAGCGAAGTCATCGTCACCTGCGCGCTCACCGGCGCGGGTGACACCGTCGGCAAGAGCGAGCACGTGCCGGTCACTCCCGAGCAGATCGCCGCCTCCGCCGTCGAGGCCGCCAACGCCGGCGCGGCCGTGGTGCACATCCACGTGCGCAACATCGAGACCGGCCAGGGTTCCCGCGACGTCGGGCTCTACCGCGAGGTCGTGCGCCGGGTCAAGGACAGCGGCGTCGACGTGGTCATCAACCTCACCGCGGGCATGGGCGGCGACCTGGTGATCGACCAGGAGGACCCGCTCAAGCCGGTGGACGGCACCGACCTGGTCAACGCCCAGGACCGGCTGCCGCACGTCGAGGAGCTGTTGCCCGACATCTGCACGCTCGACTGCGGTTCGCTGAACTTCGGTGAGGGCAGCCAGCTCTACGTGTCCACTCCGGACATGCTGCGCGCGGGCTCCAAGCGAATCCAGGAGCTCGGCGTCAAGCCGGAGCTGGAGATCTTCGACACCGGACAGCTCTGGTTCGCCACCAAGATGATCGAGGAGGGGCTGATCGACGCTCCCCCGCTCTTCCAGCTGTGCATGGGAATTCCCTACGGCGCGCCCGCGAATCCCGAGTTGCTGCAGACGATGGTGCACATGCTGCCCGAGGGCTCGCAGTGGGCCTCGTTCGCGATCGGCCGCAACCAGCTGCCGTGGGTGGCGCACTCCGCGCTGCTGGGCGGGCACGTGCGTGTCGGCCTCGAGGACAACCTCTACCTCAGCAAGGGCGTCAAGGCCACCAACGGCCAGCTCGTCGAGCGCGCCGTCGGCATCGTCGAGGGACTCGGCGCGAAGATCGCCTCACCCGACGACGCGCGCCGCATCCTGAAGCTCAAGGGGGCTCCGAGTGCCTGAGCCCAAGGACGTCACCACCGTCGCGTGCATCGGCGCGGGCGTGATCGGCGGCGGCTGGGCCGCCCACTTCCTCGCCCGCGGTTACCAGGTGCGCGCCTGGGATCCGGCGCCCGACGCCGCCGAGCGGCTCGGCAGGCTGGTCGCGGCCGCGTGGCCCGCGCTCACCGAACTGGGCCTCGCCGAGGGTGCCTCGCCGGACAACCTCACGGTGCTGCCCACCCTCGCCGAAGCCGTGGCAGGCGCGGGCTTCGTGCAGGAGAGCGCGCCCGAGGACCTGGACGTCAAGCGGCGGCTGCTCGCCGACATCGCCGAGGTCACGCCGGACGGCGTCGTCATCGCATCGTCCACGTCGGGCTACGGCATGAGTGAGATGCAGACCGAGGCCGCGACGCCAGAGCGGCTCGTGGTGGGTCACCCGTTCAACCCGCCGTATCTCATCCCGCTCGTCGAGGTGGTGGGCGGCAAGGCCACCGAGGCGTGGGCCGTGGAGTGGGCGAGCGAGTTCTACCGCCACGTCGGCAAGTCCGTGATCACGATGGACAACGAGCTCCCCGGCTTCATCGCCAACCGGTTGCAGGAGGCCTTGTGGCGCGAGGCGCTGCACATGGTCGCCAACGGCGAGGCGACGGTGGAGCAGATCGACACCGCGATCACCGACGGGCCCGGTCTGCGCTGGCCGGTGCACGGGCCGTGCCTCACGTTCCACCTGGCGGGCGGCGAGGGCGGCATGGCGCACATGCTCGACCACTTCGGACCGTCGCTCAAGGCCCCGTGGACGCGGCTGGACGCGCCCGAGCTGACCAAGCGCCTGCGCGACGACATGGTGGCGGGCTGCGAGGACGAGGCGGGCGAACGCTCGATCGCCGACCTCGTGGCCGAACGCGACCGCGCGATCATCGCGGTGCAGCGCGCCGTCGAGGCCAGCCGAGGAGGCAGCGGTGGGTGACGTACTGGAGTACCACGACACCGTTCGCGACGAGTGGATCGACTACAACGGACACCTGAGTGAGCCGTTCTACGTCATGGTGTTCGGGTTCGCCACCACCCACCTGATGGACCACACCGGCATCGACGAGAGCTACCGGACCGGAACCGGAGCGTCGCTCTACACCGTCGAGGCCCATGTGCGGTACCTGCGCGAGGTCGGTCCGGGCGCGGACCTGCACATCACGACGTTCGTGCTGTCGGTCGGCGAGAAGAAGGTGCGGTTCTGCCACGAGATGAGAGTGGGCGGCGAGCTGGTGGCCACGGAGGAGCTGCTGGCCATCCACGTAGCCGGGGCCAGAGCGGCGCCCCTGCCGGAGGACATCGCGCAGCGCCTGCGCGGCCACCTCCTCGGCGCCCCTGACTACGCGGGGCGAGCCATCAGCTCCTGACCCCCAGGCCCCCTACCGGAAGTCCGACTTCATGTCGTTTGACAAACGTATCTCTCGAAGGAATTTTCTCGTCGGCAGCGCCGTGCTCGCGGGCACGGCTCCGCTGCTGGCGGCCTGTGGCGGGCGCTCCGGCGCCGTCACCGTCCCCAGTGGACCACCTCGTCGGGGAGGCCGGCTGCGCGTCGGCGTCACCGGCGGCGGCGCGTCCGACACGCTCGACCCGCACATCCCGGCGACCAGCCCGGACATCGCGCGGGTGCGCAACCTGTACGAACCGCTGCTCTACCGCGATCACGACTACGAGCTCGAGATGCTGGTCGCGGAGTCGCTCACGTCGTCGCCCGACGCGACGACGTGGACGGCGACCCTGCGCGAGGGC
Source organism: Prauserella cavernicola (assembly GCF_016595675.1). GTDB lineage: Bacteria > Actinomycetota > Actinomycetes > Mycobacteriales > Pseudonocardiaceae > Prauserella_A > Prauserella_A cavernicola. The sequence continues at coordinate 1,175,551 of NZ_JAENJH010000001.1, forward strand.
ATCAAGTTCCACGACGGCAGACCGGTGACGCCCGCCGACGTCGTGGCCACGTTCCGCCGCATCCTGGATCCCGACGATCCGAAGAGCGGCGCGGCGAGCCTGACGATGCTCGGCGACGTGGTGGCCACGGGCGACCGGCAGGTCGAGTTCCGGCTCTCCGAGGCCTCCACCGTGTTCGACGACTACCTCGCCCAGTACTCGCTGGGCGTCGTGCCCGCGGACTTCTCGATGGACAACCCGGTGGGCACCGGACCGTTCCGGCTCCAGGGCTTCACCCCGGGCCTGCAGAGCTCGTTCGTGCGCAATGAGCACTACTGGCGTCCCGGCCAGCCCTATGTGGACGAACTGGTGCTGATCAACTTCCCCGAGGACGACGCCCGCATCAACGCGCTGCTGTCGTCGCAGGTGGACGCGATCGACCAGGTTCCCGTGGCACTGGTGGAGGTGCTGCGCAGCGACGAGCGCCTGCGGGTGCTCAGCGCGCAGACCGGCACCTGGCTGCCGTTCACGATGCGGGTGGACCGCCCTCCGTTCGACGACGTCCGCGTGCGGCAGGCACTGCGGCTGGTGGTCGACCGCGAGCAGATGATCAACCAGGTGCTCAGCGGTCAGGGCCGGATCGGCAACGACCTGTATGCGCCGTTCGACCCCGCCTACGCGAGCGAGCTCCCCCAGCGTAAGCAGGACATCGCGCAGGCACGCCGGCTGCTGGCCGAGGCCGGGCATCCGAACCTGGACATCGAGCTGGTCACCGCGCCCATCCAGGCCGGCGCGGTCGAGGCGGCGCAGGTGTTCCAGCAGCAGGCCAAGGCCGCGGGCGTCAACGTCAGGCTGCGCAGACTCGACACCACGACGTTCTTCGGCGAGAACTACCTGAGCTGGGACTTCGCGCAGTCGTTCTGGTACACGCGCAACTACCTGCCGCAGGTCGCCAACGGGGCGCTACCGCAGTCGCCCTACAACGAGACGCACTGGGAGGACCCGGAGTTCCTCGACCTGGTGCGCCGGGCCGACCGCACCGTGGACCGCGCCGAGCGCGAGGAGCTGCTCAAACAGGCGCAGCGCATCGAGTACGAACGCGGCGGCAACATCATCTGGGGCTTTATGAACCAGGTCGACGCCTTCCAGGTGTACGTGGCGGGACTGGTGCCCGACCGCACGGGCCTGCCCCTGTCCGGTTACTCGTTCCGCGAAGCATGGCTCGGCTGAGGAGGTGGGTTCGTTGTCCCGTTTGATCATTCGCAGACTGCTCGTCAGTCTTGTGGTGCTGTGGCTGGTGTCGTTGCTGGTCTTTGTCGCGACGCTGCTGCTTCCCGGCGACCCGGCCCGCGCGATCCTCGGCCAGCAGGCCACGCCGGACCGCATCGCCGCGCTGCAGGCGCAGCTGAACCTCGACGCGCCCGTGTGGGAGCGCTACCTGAGCTGGCTCGGCGGCGTGTTCACCGGTGACCTCGGCACGTCGGCCGCCACGCAGGGCCCGGTCAACGACCTGCTCGGTGACCGCATCGGCGCCTCGCTGGTGCTGCTGGTGACCGCGGCGGTGCTCAGCACGCTGGTGGGACTGGCGCTGGGCACCTGGTCGGCCGTGCGGCGCGGCCGCGCCGCCGACCACACCGTGTCCGGCATCAGCCTGGTGATCGCGGCGCTGCCCGAGTTCGTGATCGGTGTCGCGCTGATCGTGCTGCTGTCCACCACGGTGTTCCCGCTGCTGCCGTCGGTGACGCTCGCCCCACCGGGCGAGCCAGTGTGGTCGCAACCACTGCAGCTGATCCTGCCGGTGCTCACGCTCACGCTCGTGGTCACGCCCTACATCACGAGGATGATGCGCGCGACGATGAGCGAGGTGCTCGACAGCGGCTATGTCGAGATGGCGCGGCTGAAGGGAATCCCCGAGCGCACCGTCCTCACGCGACACGCGCTGCCGCACGCGATCGGCCCGGTCGCGCAGGTGATCGCGCTGCAGCTCGCGTGGCTCGCCGGCGGCGTCGTGGTGGTCGAGTTCCTGTTCCGCTACCCCGGTGTCGGGCAGGCGCTGATCGACGCGGTGAACAACCGCGACGTCGAGGTGGTGCAGGCGATCACGCTGCTCATCGCCGCGGTCTACATCGTGGTGAACCTGCTGGCCGACATCGTCGGCATCGTGACCAACCCCAGACTGCGGACCGAGGTGAGCCGATGAGTACCCCGACCGTCCCGTCCACCCGGTCCCGCAAGTCCACCGTGTTCCGGCGCGCGCTGGCGTTGCCCCAGGCGAAGATCGGGCTCACGCTCACGGCCGTCGTGGTGCTGCTGGCGGTGCTCGGACCGTGGCTCGGACCGTGGCTCACCGGCTACGACACCACCGGTTTCGCGGGCAAACCGTTCCACTCCGACGGCGTCGCGGGCACCGACGGACTCGGCCGCGACGTGTTCACGCGCTTCCTCGCGGGCGGCGCGACGCTGCTGCTCTACGCCGTGCTGGCCACCGCGATCGGCATCGTGCTCGGCACCGCACTGGGCATGCTCGCCGGCTACACCGGCGGACGGCTCGACAGCATCATCATGCGCGGCAACGACGTGCTGCTGTCGTTCCCGCAGCTGGTGTTCGCGCTGCTGGCCATCGCGATGCTCGGGCCGCAGGGCTGGCTGCTGGTGCTGGTCATCGGCATCACCCACGCACCGCGCGTGGCCAGGGTCGCGCGGCAGGCCACCGTCGCGGTGAAGGACAGCGACTACATCAAGGCCGCGCAGCTCTACGCGATGCCAAGGCGACGCATCCTGTTGCGCGAGGTGCTGCCGAACATCACCGGCCCGCTGATGGTGGAGCTGGGCCTGCGCCTGACCTACTCCATCGGCTACGTCGCCTCGCTGTCGTTCCTGGGCCTCGGCATCCAGCCGCCCGCGGCCGACTGGGGCCTGATGATCAACGAGAACCGCATCGCACTGGTGCTGGAGCCGTGGGGCGTGCTGCTGCCGGTGCTGGCCATCGCGGTGCTGACGGTGGGCACCAACCTCGTCACCGACTCGCTCGCGTCCGCGGCGGCAGGCCGCGAGAAGGAGGCCGCCGCATGACCGCGCAGGTGACACTCACCCACGCGCTCGAGGTCGAGGACCTGCGAGTGAACACGCTCGCGGGCTCGCCCGTGCTGAAGGGAGTCTCGTACTCGATCGCGCCCGGCGAGGTGCTCGCGCTGGTCGGCGAGTCGGGCTCGGGCAAGACCACGGCGGGACTGGCCGCGCTGGGCCACTTCCGCCGGGGCCTCGCTCCGGCGGGCGGCACCGTCACCGCGAACCCCCGCGACGGGCAGTCCGTCGAGGTGCTCGGGCTCGCCGAGCGCAGGCGCAGGGCGCTGCGCGGGCACACGCTGTCCTATGTCCCGCAGGATCCCGCGCTCTCGCTCAACCCCGCGCTGCGCATCGGTCTCCAGATCGCTGAGGTGCTGGAGGCGCACGGCTACGGCGCGTCCGACGACGAGCGCTCCGCACGCGTCGCGGAGGTGCTCGGCGAGGTCGGGCTGCCCGCCGACGAGGACTACCAGCGGCGCTACCCGCACCAGCTCTCCGGCGGCCAGCAGCAGCGAGTGGGCATCGCGATGGCGTTCGCGTGCAGGCCGAGCGTCGTGGTGCTCGACGAGCCGACCACCGGGCTCGACGTGACCACGCAGACGCTCGTGCTGCGCACCGTGTCCGAGCTGACCACCGAGCACGGCGTGGCGGCGCTCTACATCACCCACGACCTCGCGGTGGTGGCCGCCATCGCCGACCGGGTCGCCGTGATGCGCGGTGGCGAGATCGTGGAGAGCGGCACGGTCGAGGAGGTGCTGCGCCGCCCGTCGCACTCCTACACGCGTGAGCTCGTCGACGCGGTGCCCGACCTCGACGGTGGCGGCGAGCTGCCCACTCCCGACGCTGACGCGGCGACACTGCGGGTCACCGATCTCTCGGTGTCCTTCGGCGAACACCGGGTGCTGAGCGACGTGTCGCTCACCGTCCACTCCGGAGAGTGCCTGCTGCTGCTCGGTGAGTCCGGGTCGGGCAAGACCACCCTGTCGCGCTGCGTGGCGGGGCTCAACGACGACCACTCCGGCAGCGTGGAGCTGGACGGCACCGCGCTGGCCGCGTCGACGCGGAGGCGCTCGGCCGACCAGCTGCGCGCCGTGCAGTACGTGTTCCAGAGCCCGTACTCGTCGCTGAACCCCCGCCGCACCATCGCGCAGTCGGTGGAGGTGCCGCTGGAGATGCTCACGGACCTGGACCGGGCGCAGCGGCGCGAGCGGGTCGGCCAGACGCTGGACAAGGTGCGGCTCAGCCGTGAGCTCGCACAGCGGCTGCCCGACCAGCTCAGCGGCGGGGAGCGACAGCGCGCCGCCATCGCGCGGGCGCTGGTCACCACACCGAAGGTGCTGCTGTGCGACGAGGTCACCTCGGCGCTGGACGTCTCGGTGCAGGCCACGATCATCGACCTGCTCTGTGAGCTGCGGGCCGAACTGGGCACCGCGATGGTGTTCGTGACCCACAACATCGCGCTCGCGCGGCACGTCGCGGACCGGATCGCGGTGCTGCGTGGTGGCGAGATCGTCGAGACGGGGCCCGTGGACGACGTGCTGAGCGATCCGCGGCACGAGTACACGCGCCAGCTGCTCGCCAACACCCCCCGGATGTGAGCGTGCGTACCGACGGCACCATCGCCCCCGGGTTCGAGGGCGTCCGCGACGTGTTCGCCGAGGTGGTCGCGAACGGCCACGCCGGTGCGGCGTTCTCCGTGGTGCGCCACGGCGAGGTGCTCGTGGACCTGTGGGGCGGGCTGGCCGATCCGCGGCGCGACGAGCCGTGGCGCGAGGACACGCTGTGCGTGCTGTTCTCGGGCACCAAGGGCATCGTCGCCGCGGCCCTCGCAGCGCTCGGCGTGCTGGATCCCGAGTCCGAGCTGCGGCGGTACTGGCCGGAGTTCACGCCGGGAATGCGGGTGCACCACGCACTCGCCCACACCGCGGGTCTGCCCTATGTGGACGCCGAGCACGACCTGCTCGACGTCAGCGGCTGCGCCGAACTCCTCGCCAAGCAGGATCCACTGTGGACCCCCGGCACGCGGGTGGCCTACCACGCGCTGACCTACGGCTACCTCGTGGGCGAGCTGCTGCGCAGGGCCACCGGTCAGTCGGCGGGCGAGCTGGTGGCCGAGGTGCTGGCGCGGCCGCACGGGCTGGACCTGCACCTGGGCACGCCCGCGCACCTCGACGAGCGCGTCGCGCGGCTGGTGCGGGCCCCGGACTACCGGATCAGCACGTTCCTGGACGACCCGCAGCGGCGGCGCATCGTCGAGCGCATGTACGCGGGCCTGCTCGACTCCGACGAGCTGATGAACTCACCCGCCTACCGCAGAGCCGAGCTCGCCGCGGGCAGCGCGACGGGCACCGCCAGGTCGATGGCGACGCTGTACGACCTGCTCGCCGCGGGCCTGCTCGCCTCGCCCGAGGCGCTCGCGGCGGCCACCCGCACGTGGTCGGAGGGCACCGACGCGATCAACGACCGGCCCGTGCACTTCGGGCTCGGCTTCGAGCTGGCCGACCCCATCGGCACGTACGGCCCGGCCACGGTCGCCTTCGGCCACTCGGGCGCGGGCGGCGGAAGGCACGGCGCGTGGCCCGACGCGGGACTCGGCTTCTCGTTCGTCACCAACGAACTGCGGGCCGAGAACTCCGACGGCAGAGCCGACCGGCTGCTCGCCGCGGTGCACGACGCGCTCTGAGCGCGGCTCACGTGGTGAACCTGGCCGCCTGGTTGTCGATGACGTGCTGGGCCCGCTCCAGGGTGTGCGAACCGTAGGTCCCCGTGGCGCGGGCGTCGAGCAGCGCGTTCTGCTGGGCGTCGACGAGCAGGCGCAGCAGTTCGCGGCGTTGCCGGTGAGGACTGTCGGGATCGGGGTCGGTCAGCATCCGCTCGATCACGTCGGCGGTGGCGAGCACCCGTTCGCGCGCCTGGTCCAGCACCTCGTCGTCGAAGGGCTCGCCGTTCTCCCGCCGCAGCGCCGGGCTGTCCAGCACGGACTGGGTGGCGTCGTGCAGCTCGGTGGCCAGGCGGCCGAGCTCGCGCCGGTCGTGCTCGACGTCGGTGCCCTGGATGCCGAGCTTCGCGATGAGCACGGGCAGCGTGCCGCCCTGCAGGATCAGCGTGACGATCGCGACGGTGAAGGCGATCAGCACGAGCTCGGCCCGGTGCGGCACGTCGGTGGGCAGCGACTGGGCGGCGGCCAGCGTCACCACTCCGCGCATTCCCGACCACGCGAGCACGGCACCACCGCGCCAGTCGAGTCCCTCGCTGGCGAAGAACGTGGCGTCGGCGTGGCGGCGCTGAAGGATCCGCGTCACCTTGTCGTAGCGGTGGTCCTTGCCGGGTCGCGGGCCGCGGGTGGTGATCCGGTCCAGCGCGTCCTCGATCCGCCCTGCCCGCTCCCCCGCGCCGCGCTGCTGTCTGCGCAGCGCCGCGATCAGCGGGGTGACGAACGCGATGCGCAGCACGATCAGCACGGCCGTCGCGAGCAGCCCGAGCCCGACCGAGGTCCACACGCCCTCCCCCGAGTTGTGCACGTCGGCGAGCACGGTGGTGATCTCGAAGCCCATCAGCAGGAAGACGCCGTTCTCGAGCAGCAGCTGGATCGTGCGCCAGTTGGTGCGCTCGGCGATGCGGTCGTGCGCGGTGAAGCGCTTCGCGCTCTGGTGGCCGGTGATCAGACCGGCCGTGACCACGGCGATCACTCCGGAGGCGTCCAGCTCCTCTGCCGGGATGAACGCGAGGAACGGGACGACGAACGAGATCGCGGTCGTGAGCACCGGCTGGCCCCTGATCCGCGAGCGGGCCCACACCGACGCGGCGCCGACGAGCGCGCCGACGGCGATGCCGATGACCACGGCCGAGGCGAAGTCACCGAGCGCGCCCCAGAACGACACCGTGCCCGCGATCGCGGCCACGGCGGTGCGCAGCAGCACCAGCGCTGTGGCGTCGTTGACCAGGCCCTCGCCCTCCAGGATGGTGACGAGCCGGGGCGGCAGCCCGAGTCGTTTGCCGATGGCGGTGGCGGCCACGGCGTCCGGAGGGCTGATCACCGCGCCGAGCGCCACCGCGGCGGCGAAGCCGATGTCGGGCAGCAGCCACCAGATCAGCAGCCCGGTCCCGAACGCCGACACGACGACGAGCAGCACCGACAGCGCTCCGATGGTGCCGAAGTTCCGCCGGAAGTCCACCACGGGCACGTTCACCGCGGCGGCGTGCAGGATCGGCGGCAGTACCACCACAAGGATCCAGTCGGGCTCGAGGAACAGCTCCGGCGCGCCCGGCAGCACGCTGCATCCCATGCCGACCAGTACGAGCAGCACCGGCGCCGCGACACCGAGCTTGGGAGCGGCGTACGAGACCGCCACGATGATCAGCACCGCCACGACGACGAGCAACGCGAGTTCCTGCATGAAGTCGTACTCTTTCGTCTCCTCGACCGGCCTCTGCCGGAGGCAGACACTACGACGGCCCGCCCGTTCCCGCAGGTCGAGATCGAGTACGACAGTGCGGGCCGCGGAGGAGCCACCGGCCGGCTCCTCCGCGGCGGCTGCTCAGGTGAGCGACGAGTAGTGCGACGCGTCCCCGGTCCTGGCCGTGCTGCGGACCCCGTCGACGCTCTCGGGAACGGTGCCCGCGACGGTGATCCGGTGCAGCCTGCGTGCCTGGTCGCCGTAGTCGGCCACGCCGTAGTGCTGGGTCGCGCGGTTGTCCCAGATCGCCAGGTCACCGGGCTCCCACTGCCAGCGCACGGTGTTCTCGAGCCGGGTCACGCGGGCCTGCAGCAGTGCGAAGATCGCGTTCGACTCCGCCGAGGACAGGCCGACGAGCTGTTTCACGAAGTGGCCGAGCAGCAGCACGCGTTCCCCGGTCTCGGGGTGCACCCGGACGACGGGGTGTTCGGTCTCGTAGACGTCCGAGCGGAACTCGTCCCGGTAGGCCTGCTCCTTCACGTCGACGCCGCCGATCCGGCGCTCGTCGACGTGGCGCGAGTAGTCGTAGAGGTTCGTGTGCACGGCCCACAGCTGCCCGGCGAGCGCCTTGAGCGACTCGGGCAGGCCCGCGTACGCGGCGGCGGTGTTGGCCCAGACGGTGGTACCGCCGTGGTCCGGGATCGTGAGGGCACGCAACAGGCTGAACGCCGGGATCCGGTCGACGAACGTGACGTCGGAGTGCCAGCTGTTGGCCCTGCCGTACTCGGCGTCGATGGGCAGGACGTTGTCCAGTCCCACACTCCGCACGGTCGGGTGCGGCCGAGTCAGTTCGCCGAGCAGGCGGCCGAACTCCTGCTGACCGGTGTCGTCGAGGTGGTGCTGGCCGCGGAAGAAGACCACCTTGTGCGTCAGCAGCTCCGTCCTGATCCGCGCGACCGTCGCCGCGTCGAGGTCGCCGCCGAGCCGGACCCCGTCGATCCGCGCGCCGATGTTGCCGCCGATCTTGGTCACGGAAATTCCGACAGGTGTCGTTGCCACGTCAAGACTCATGAGAGCTCCCTGTTGTTTTCGCGCTGGGTTCGCCCAGTCTGAGCCAGAATTGACGAACTAGGCAATATTGCACGCAGTACGAAACTAATTCGTCTCACGGTACGAAATCCCTTGCACAGCAACACAGTTCAAATCATGGGAATCGTTGATTCCCGCCGGAAGCGCGTGCCAGCCTGGCCCGCGGTTCAGTATTTCCGCCACGGATCCCCACCACTTCGCCACAAAGGACATATTCGTGACAACGACCAATCGACGACAATTCCTGGGGTTCACCGCGCTCGGGCTCACCGCCGCCGCCGGAGTGCTCACCGGCTGCGGCACCGCGAGCGGACGGGCCACCAAGACCATCCGCTACCAGGGCTGGGCAGGCCAGGTCACGCCTCCCGAACTGGCCGCGGAACTCGGCTACCTCGGCGACGTCACGCTCGAGTGGGTCGGCAACACCATCAGCGGGCCACAGGACATCCAGTCCGCCGCCACCGGCCAGGTGGACTTCGGCGGCGCGTTCAACGGAGCGGTGGTCAAGCTGGCCGCCCGCCAGGCGCCGATCACCGCGGTCATCGGCTACTACGGCGTCGACAAGGACGAGGCAGGCGGCTACTACGTGCGGGAGGACAGCCCCATCACCGACCCCAGGGACCTGCTGGGCACGAAGGTCGGCATGAACACCCTCGGCGCGCACAGCGAGGCGATGCTGGACATCTACCTGGAGCGCAACGGGCTGTCCCCGGCGGAGATCGAGCAGGTGCAGCCCACGGTGGTGCCCCCGGTCAACATCGAGCAGTCGCTGCGGCAGCGACAGATCGACGTGGCCGTGCTCGGCGGGATCCTCAGGGAGAAGGCGCTCGAGCGAGGCGGCATTCGCAAGCTGTTCAGCGACTTCGAACTGCTCGGCGACTTCACCGCGGGCAGCTACGTGTTCCGCGACGACTTCCTCGCGGCCAACGGCGAGACCGTGCGCACCTTCGTCTCCGGCGTCGCCAAGGCCATCGAGTGGAGCAAGAGCACACCACACGAACAGGTCGTCGAGCGCTTCACCAAGATCGTCGCCGACCGCAAGCGCAACGAGGACACCGACCCGCTCCGGTACTGGCGTTCCTACGGCGTGGCCGGCACCGGCGGCCTGATCAATGACGAGGAACTCCAGCTCTGGGTCGACTGGCTCGGCAAGCGCGGCGAGCTCGACCAGGGCGCGCTCACGGTCTCCGACATCTACTCCAACGAGTACAACTCCTACGCGAAGGAGTCCCGGGCATGAGCACGAAGATCAGCTTCGACGGCGTCGGCCACACGTTCCCGATCAGGGGCAGCCACGACCGGCTCACGGCGCTGGAGGACATCGACCTCGACATCGCCGACGGCGAGTTCGCCGTGCTCGTCGGGCCGAGCGGGTGCGGCAAGTCGACCCTGCTCGACCTGCTGGCCGGTCTATCGGCACCGAGCTCGGGGCGCATCCTGCTCAACGGCGAGCCGGTGTCCGGGCCCGGCGTCGACCGCGGGATCGTGTTCCAGCAGTACGCGCTGCTGCCGTGGCGCACCGCGCAGGGCAACGTCGAGTTCGGTCTCGAGGCCACCGGTGTGCCCAAGCGGGAGCGCGCGGAGCGGGCCCGCGAGTACCTCGAGCTCGTGGACCTCGCCGCCTTCGCCGACCGGCACCCGCACGAGCTCTCCGGCGGCATGAAGCAGCGGGTGGCGATCGCGCGCAGCCTCGCCTACGACCCCGACGTGCTGCTGATGGACGAGCCGTTCGCCGCGCTCGACGCCCAGACCCGCGAGTCGCTGCAGGACGAGCTGCGCCGAATCTGGCGGCGCACCGGAAAGACCGTCGTGTTCATCACCCACGGCATCGACGAGGCCGTCTACCTCGGGCAGCGGGTTGCCGTGCTGACGTCGAGGCCGGGCCGGATCAAGTCCATTGTGGAGGTGGATCTGGACCGCGAGGCCGCCGACGACATCCGCTCCACCCCCGAGTTCGCCCAGCACCGGCACGAGATCTGGTCGCTGTTGCACGACGAGGTCGTGCGCGCGCAGGAACAGGAGAAGGAGGCGGTGTCGGCATGAGCACGTCCACGATCACCGAGCCGGTCACCGGACCCGGCGGCAGGCACGCGCCCGCCGCGCCCCGGCGCCCGCGCCCAGCACGCCGCGACCGCTCGGTGCTGTTCCGGTTGTTCACCAAGGTCGTCGCGATCGTGCTGTTGCTGGCGGCGTGGGAGTTCGCGCCGAGGGCGGGGCTGATCGACCCCACGTTCCTGACGCCGTTCTCGGAGGTGGCGAGCGCGCTGGCCGAGCTGGCCGCCAACGGTCAGCTCGCCGAGCACGTCCAGGCGAGCCTGACGCGGTCGCTGTCCGGGTTCGGGATCGCGGTGCTCGTCGCGGTGCCGCTCGGTGTCCTGATCGGCTGGTACCGCGTCGTCTCCGACGTACTGACGCCGTTGGTGCAGCTGTTCCTCAACACCGCCGCACTGGCCCTGCTGCCGGTGTTCGTGCTGATCCTCGGCATCGGGGAGGCATCCAAGATCGCGATCGTGATCTACGCCTGCACGTGGCCGATCCTGCTCAACACGATCAGCGCGGTCCGCAACGTCGACCCGACGCTGCTGAAGCTCGCGAGATCGCTCGACCTGCCCCCGCTGCAACTGTTCGGCAAGGTCGTGCTGCCCGCGTCGATCCCGACGATCTTCACGGGCCTGCGGCTCGCCGGGGCCGCCGCGATCGTCGTGGTGATCGCCGCGGAGATGGTCGGGGCCAAGGCCGGGCTCGGTTTCCTGATCAACGACTCGCAGTACAACTTCGCCATTCCGTCCATGTACGCCGGCATCGTCGCCATCTCGGTGATCGGCGTCGGCTTCAACCAGCTGCTGGTGTTCATCGAGCGGCGACTGACGAACTGGAAGTGACACCATGACCCGACGACAACTCCACCTGAACGCGTTCCTGATGGGAGTCGGCCACCACGAGGCGGCGTGGCGGCATCCGCGCACCGATCCCACCGTGCTCTCCGACGTCCGGCACTACCAGAACCTCGCGCGGATCGCGGAGCGCGGCACGTTCGACTCGGTGTTCCTCGCCGACGGCGTGCAGCTCATGGGCGACGTGGCCCACACAGCCGCACCGCACTTCGAGCCGCTCACGCTGCTGTCGGCCATCGCGACGGCGACCGAGCACATCGGACTCGTCGCGACCGCCTCCACGGGTTTCTCTGAGCCCTACAACCTGGCGCGCTGGTTCTCCTCGCTCGACCACATCAGCGGCGGCAGGGCCGGCTGGAACATCGTCACCACCGCGGGCGACCGCGCGGCACAGAACTTCGGCAGGGACCACAACGCCGAGCACGCCGAGCGCTACCGGCGGGCAGCGGAGTTCGTCGAGGTCGCCACCGCGCTCTGGGACTCGTGGGAGGACGACGCGGTGCTCGCCGACCAGGCCTCGGGCCACTTCGCCGACCCCGACAGGGTGCACGAGATCGGCCATCGGGGACCGTTCTTCGGGGTCCGCGGCCCGCTCAACCACGTCCGCAGCCCGCAGGGCAGACCGCTGCTCGTCCAGGCCGGGTCATCGGAGGACGGCAGGGACTTCGCCGCGGCACACGCCGAAGCGGTGTTCACCGCACAGCAGCAGCTCGCCGACGCCCAGGGCTTCTACCGCGACCTCAAGGCTCGCGCGACGGCAACGGGCAGGGAGCCGGAGTCGCTGAAGGTGCTGCCGGGGATCGTCCCGGTACTGGGCTCGACGACCGAGGAGGCCGCACGCCTGTCCGCCGAGCTGGACGGGCTGATCGTGCCGGAGCGCGCGGTGCGGGCGCTGTCGGAGCTGATCGGTGTCGACCTCACCGGCCATCCGCTGGACGAGCCGCTGCCCCCGCTGCCGCCCGTGAGCCGGATCAACGGTGCCAAGAGCCGGTTCGAGCTGGTCCGCGACCTCGCCGAGCGGGAGCGGCTGACGTTGCGCAGTCTGCTGGGCAGGCTCGGCGGCGGCAGAGGGCACCAGGTCGTCGCAGGCACGCCGGAGCAGCTCGCCGACCACATCGAGCACTGGTTCACCCACGACGCGGCGGACGGGTTCAACATCATGGCCGCGCTGCTGCCCTCCGGCCTCGAGGAGTTCGTCGACCACGTGGTGCCCGAGCTCCGGCGGCGCGGGCTGTTCCGCACGGGCTACACCGGCCGCACCCTGCGCGAGCACTACGGCCTGCCCCGGCCCGCGAGCCGCTACACCGCGCCAGCACTGGCGTGATGTGCCAGATCCATGTTGCGGCGGCCGATCAACCCCTACAGTTACAGGGAGGTTCCGGAGAGTGACGCCAGTCAGCGGGGAGGGCACCGATGCCGAGCAGGCACGCCCAGCGGATCGCCGAGCGCGAGTCGTCGGACCTGCTGAGCAGGCACCACCCTCATCTCGACGCCCCGCGGCGCCGCGTGCTTGCCGCGCTGCTGAGCCGCACCGCGGGCGCCTGGCGGCTGCTCGTCGACGACGCGCTGCCGGAGCGCGCCGCCAGAGCCGAGGCGTTCCTGGCAGGGCCGGGCGGTCTGTTCGCGGTGCTGCTCGGCGAGCACCCGCCCGACGAGGACACCTTCGAGACCATCCGGCGGCACGCCGAAGAGCGCTGCGCCGGGATCCGCGATCACCGGGGACAGGTCCTGACCGGCAGCGGGCTGCACTTCGTCTTCATCGGGCCTGGCCGCTCCGGCCGGGGGGTCGAGCGGTACTGGACGCTGACCGAACGCGACCTGCCTCGGCTGTTCCGGCGCGACGCGGCGCACCTGACCCGCCGCCACGTCGACGCGATCGTCGAGCAGGCCGCCACGCGGCTGACCGGATACCGGGAACTGCGGGTCCGGCCGCCCGAGCGGGCACCGGAACCGGACGGGCTGCTGTCGGCCGACGAGCTGACCGAGGACGAGGTGAGCGGCGCTCAGCTGCGGCCGTTCGACAGCTGGCTCACCTTCCTGCACCCGCAGCAGCGGGCCGTGGTCACGCGCCACTACAACGGTCCGGCGCGGATCAGCGGCCCCGCGGGCACCGGCAAGACCGTGGTGGTGCTGCACCGGTTGCGGCACCTGGCGCGGCGCAGCACCGGCCCGTTGCTGTTCACGACGTTCGTGCGCACCCTGCCCGCGGTGCACGAGCAGTCGTTCCGGCGACTGGCTCCCGAGGTCGGCGACCGCGTCGAGTTCGTCAACCTGCACGCGTGGGTGCGGGAGTTCCTCCAGTCGCGCGGCGTGCGGCTCAACGTGCAGCGCGAAGCGATCACCACGGCGTTCGCACTCGCCTGGCGCAAGCACGGAGCGCCGCTGGCCGCGATCGAACCGACCGAGGACTACTGGCGGACCGAGCTCCACCGCGTCATCAAGGGCCGGGGCATCACCACCGTCGACGACTACCTGCGCGCGGCGCGCAAGGGCCGCGCGCTGCGCCTCGGCGCGGCGCAGAAGGAACTCGTGTGGAGGCTGTACGAGGCCTACGAGGAACGGCTCGCGGCACGAGCGGCACACGACTACAACGACATGATCTCCGTCGCGCTCGAGGAACTCACCACGCGACCGCTCGAGCACGGCTACGCGGCCGTGGTGGTGGACGAGGTCCAGGACATCACCCTGACCGGGCTGCGGCTGATCAACCGGCTCGCGGGCGAGGGCCCGAACCGGCTGCTGCTGGTCGGCGACGGCCAGCAGCAGGTCTACCCGGGCGGCTGGTCGCTGTCCGACGCGGGAATCCCGATCCAGGGCCGCGGCGAGGTGCTGCGCGTCAACTACCGCAACCGGGCCGGAGTGCTCACCTTCGCCCGCCGCTTCGACGCGACCACCCAGGTCGACGACCTCGACGGCCAGGCCGGGGTGTCGCTGCTGCAGGCGGAGTCGGCCAACCCCGGCGGTCACAGCCACACCTGGACGGGCACGGAGGACGAGCTGGCAGGCGAACTGCTGCGGCAGGTCCGCGAGCTGCCGGTACCGCTGGGCCAGACCGCGCTGATCGTCTTCCCGCCCGCGCAGCTGAGCCGCTGCACCCGCGTCCTGCGCGAGGCCGGTGTCCCGATGCTGTCGCTGGACCGCTACGCCGGCGAGGCGGGCGAGTCGCTCAAGGTCGGCTCGGTCCACCGCGCCAAGGGACTGGACTTCCAGGCAGTGCTGGTGGTCGAGTTCCCCGAGCGTGAGCGGGCCGGGCCGGCCGCCGAACAGGAGTCGGATGAGCTGCGCGGACGCCAGAACCTGGTGGCGGCCACCCGGGCCCGTGACTTCCTCTGGTGGGCCACAGTGCGGGACCAGGTTCCGGCGTCCACTGTGGAGGGCTAGACATCACTCCTTGGCGGACTCGCCGCGTCGGCCACCGAGGAACTCACCGAAGTGCGCCTCGATGGCGTGATACATCCGGATCAGGTTCTCGGGGTTCTGGAAGCCGTGCCCCTCGTCCTCGGCGACGAGGTACTCCACCGGCACGCCGCGCTCCCGGAGCGAGGCCACGATGTTGTCCGCCTCGGCCTGGACGACGCGGACGTCGTTGGCGCCCTGCACGACCAGCAGCGGCGTGCGGATCCGGTCGACCATCGTGATGGGTGAGCGGGCCAGCAGGTCGGCCTCCTGCGCGGGATCGTCCGGATCGCCCGCGTAGTGGAACCAGTTGTTGGCCATGTGCGGCCGGACGAACGGCGGCAACGTGCGCATGAAGTTCACCAGGTCCGAGATGCCGACATAGTCCACCGCCGCCGCGAAGTAGTCCGGAGTGACCGTGACGCCCACCAGCGTGGCGTAGCCGCCGTAGGAGCCGCCGAAGATCGCGATGCGGTCGGGGTCGGCGTAGCCCTGTGCCACCGCCCAGTCGGCGGCATCGATGAGGTCGTCGTGCATCCTGCCGGCGAGTTCCCCCGCCGCGGCGGTGATGTGGCGCTTGCCGTAGCCCGACGAACCGCGGAAGTTCACCTGCAGCACCGCGTATCCCCGGTTGGCGAGCAGTTGCACCTGCGCGTTGTAGGTCCACGAGTCGTGGGCCCACGGTCCGCCGTGGACCAGCAGCACCAGCGGCAGCTTTTCGGGCGCGATGCCTACCGGCAGCGTCAGGAACGCGTGCAGCGGCAACCCGTCCCTGGCGGGAAAGCCCACCGCGGTCATCGGCGCGAGGTCGGCGGGGTCCAGGTCCGGGTACGGGCGGAACAGCAGCCTGCTCTGCCCCGTGCGGTGGTCGTAGAGGTAGGTCAGCGCGGGCTCGCGGTCGTGGATGAACGTCGCGACCCACACCTGCTCGGTCTCGTCCGACGACACCGAGTGGAGCACCCCGTCGGACAAGGTGGACAGCTGGGCGTAGACGTCGGCGAAGTGCGGGTCGAGCACCTTGATGACGGGCTTGTCGCCCACGAACCGCGCCGCGAGGACCTCACCGGTGCGCCTGCTGATGAACAGCGTCGGTGGCATCCCCGGCGACATCGGGCCCATCGTGCACAGGCTGTGCCCCTCCACGGCGGCGACCACGGTCTCCTCGCCGGTCCTGCCGTCCACGCGGATGAGCCGCAGGTCGTCGGAGTCCTGGTAGGCGCCCAGCAGTAGTCCCGTGCCGTCCGCGGTCACCACGCTCGGATGCACTCCCACCGGGTGCTGCGGGCCGCCCTGCCTGCAGAGCAGGGTCTTCTCCCCCGTCTCGGCGTCGACCGTCGAGAACTCGTGGGCGCCGTCGTCGGCGACCTCGGTGTAGAAGCTCGACTCGCCGTCGGGACCGAGCAGGAAGCTGCCCTTGAGGTCGGGCTGCTCGCAGTACAGCGTCGTCTCGCCCGTGGCGATGTCGATGCGGAACACGTCGAAGTACATCTGGCGACGGTTCATGGTGACGAGCACGCTGCCCGGCGCCGACCGCAGCGGCTCGACGGCGAGCACGCGCGAGCCCACCGGCAGCGGAGTCAGGTCGACCGCGGGCTCGTGCGGCGCGCCGAGGTCGACCCTGTGCAGGTGCCAGTCCTCGTTGCCGTCGGTGTCCTGCAGGTACAGCATCCACCGCGGATCCTTGGTCCAGTGGTAGGTCTTGATGCCACGGCGCTCGTCGTTGGTGACGCAGACGGCGTCCTCGTGCGACTCGTCGATGCCGCGCACCCAGACGTTCGTCCGTCCGTTCCTCGGCGCCAGATAGGCGATCCTGGTGCCGTCCGGCGAGATCGACGCCCCGGAGAACACCGGGTTGGCGAAGAACTCCTCCGCCTCGATCAGACGCGGGAGCGACCCCGCTCGGCTCATGGTCTCGGTCATCCGGCACTCCAGTCGGTCGGCCCGCGCGACGAGCGGGTGGTCATGTCCCCACCGACGACACACCGTGCCGTCGCGGCACGCTCAAGTCGCAACGTGGTGATTCACCTCATTTCGCCCGAGCCCGGTTGACGAACCGGCGAGCCCGTGGTTCCGTGGATCATGCTTTCACTAGTTAAGTAGTGTTTTAGGGATTGGGGAGACTGATGACGCACAAGCTGACCCGGACCGTCCGCATCGGTGCCGGTATCGCCGCCGCGGCGGCGCTGACCGTCGCCGGAGCCGGAGCGGCGAACGCGAACGAGACCGCCGAGCCCGATCTCACGCCCATGCACGTGGTCACCGCCGAGTACCCGATGGAGGTGAAGGTGACCAACGCCAACGGTGACGGGATCTACTACACCCAGAAGCCGGACTCGACCCGCACCTTCAAGACCGAACCGGGCGGCTGGACCAACGTGTCCTTCACGGTGAACGGCCAGCTGGTCAACTCCTGGGCGCTGACCTCGACAGAGGACACGTTCACCTGCTCGGCCGGTGGCAGCGCCGCCGAACCCGAGGTGACCTGCGTGTACTGAGGCGGCGCAGCGACGGTTCGTCGGGGGAGTCGTCGCTCCGGGTGGGCACGGGCTTTCCGGGCCCACCCGGAGCCGTTCGGTGAGGCACCGCCAGAATGACCGCCAGAGGAGGTGGCAGCGCGGTGATCGAGTTCCGGATCGACCGACGCTCGGGCGTCGCCGCCTACCTCCAGATAGTCCAGCAGGCACGGCAGGCGCTGCTGCTCGGAATCCTCGTGCCCGGCGACCGGCTGCCCACCGCGAAAGAGGTGGTCGCGGCCACCGCGATCAACCCGAACACGGTGCTCAAGGCTTATCGCGAACTGGAACGCGAGGGCCTGGTCGAGGGACGGCGCGGGCTGGGCACGTTCGTACTGGACTCCGCGTCGATCTCCGACCGCGTTCGCGAGTCACCACTGCGGGCCGAGCTCGCCGACTGGATGCGCCGCGCGCGCGAGGCCGGGCTCACCTACGAGGACGTGACCGCGCTCGTCGACAGCGCCCGCGAACAGTACTTCGACAACCAGGGGTCGTGACACCACCGATGTCCCTTTTGGACACCACCGGCGGCAGCGCCGTCCGCGCGAGCGGGCTGGGGCGCCGTTTCCACCGGACCTGGGCCCTGCGCGAGGCGGACTTCGCCGTGCCAGCGGGCGCGATCACGGCCGTGGTCGGCGCACACGGCAGCGGCAAGTCCACCCTGCTGAGCCTGCTCGCGGGACTGGACCTGCCCACCACCGGGTACGCTGAGGTCCTGGGCGCCGATCCCCGGCGTCGACCGCAACCGGCGGTGAGCCATCTCGGCCAGAGCCGCCCGCTCTACGACTACCTGACGGTCGCGGAGACGCTGCGCCTCGGGCGCGAGCTCAACCGCGAGCGCTGGGACGAGCCCTACGCGCGCAGGCTCGCCGAGCTCGGAGAGCTCTCCCCCACCGCACGCGTGCGCACTCTGTCCGGCGGTGAACGAGTACATCTGGCGCTCGCACTGGCACTGGGCCCGCACCCGGACGTCCTGCTGCTCGACGAACCGCTCGCCGGACTCGACCCGCTGGCACGCGGGCGCGTACTGCGCGCGATCCTCGGCGAGGCGGCCGAATCCGGCGCCACCGTGCTGCTCGCCTCGCACGAGATCGACGACCTCGCCGACACGTGCGACCACCTGCTCCTGCTCGACCACGGTCGCGTGCGCCTCGCGGGCGAGCTCGCGCCGCTGCTCGACGAGCACCTGCTGCTGACCGGTTCCGCGGGCGAGATTCCCGCCTGGCTCCGCGCTCACGACGTGGTGCGCTCGCGTCACACGGGACGACAGCTCACGGCGCTGGTGCGCCGCACCGGCGAGCTCGACGTGCCGGCGCAGTGGCGTGCCGACGCGCCGACCCTGCCCGAGCTCGTCCTCGCCTACCTGGATCCGGCGGCCGAATCGGTGGTGCCCGCATGATCTGGCTCGCCTGGCGGCAACACCGCGCCGCGCTCGTCACGGCCGCGGCCACGTTCGCCGCGTTCTGCCTCGCGCTGGTGCTGCTCTCCGCGCTGGAGCTCACGAGTCCGGTCGCCGACCCGCTGGGGCTCACCAACAACCGGCCCGCCGACTACCTCGGCTACGTGCTCCTGGCGGGGCCGACGCTGCTCGCCGCGCTGTTCGCCGCGCCGCTGCTGGCACGCGAGCTCGAGCACGGCACCCACCTGTTCGCGTTGTCCCAGTCGGTCAGCCGCGGCCGGTGGCTCACGGGACACCTGCTGGTCGGCGGCCTGCCTCCGGTGCTGCTCTTCGCGGTCGCGGCGGCCCTCTACCACCAGGTGGTCGCACCGGGTCCGTGGTACGACGGCATGGCCGAAGGTGTGTACGGGGCGCTGCCCCTCGTCAGGGGACTCTTCGCGCTCAGCGTGGGCGCGCTGTTCGGGGTGCTCGCGCGGCGCGTGCTCACCGCGGCGACCCTCGCGGGCGTCACCGTCACCGTGGTGGAGGTGCTCGCCGACCTCGTGCGGCCGTACCTGTTCGCCCCGGACGTGCTCCTGCACCCGGTGACAGCGTCGTGGAGCGCCGAGGTGTGGACGCTCGCGTCCGGCTACGTGCGGGGCGGGCAACTGCTGCCGGACGGCGCCGTCGTCGGGTGCACGCGGGACGACGCGGCCTGCCTGGACAACGCGGGCATCACCGGACGCTGGACCGAGCTGCACCCGATCGGGCACCGCGTTCCGCTGCACTGGATCGAGTGCGCCGTCTACGTCGCTCTCGCGCTCGCGGCCCTCGCACTGCTGTGGCGGCGCACCCGGCGAATCTGATCCACTGTGGACAGGGCATGGAGAAGGCCCGCCGCCCGGACTGGAGTCCGAAGCGGCGGGCCCCTACCCCTGGGGCTCGCGCGTTACGGCACGGCGGCGGCGGGCGGAGTGTCGTCCGCACCACGCACCGACGTGTACACGCGCGAGCGTTCTTCCGAGTCGGCCGGATCACCCGCGGCACTGCCCGGAGCCGACGCGCCGGTCAGCTCCTCGATCCTGCGCAACGCGGCCTCCGCGCGATCGGCCGCGTGCTCGGCGTTCTCGGCGTGCTCCTGCGCCTGCGAGCGCCACTTCTTGAGCTTCTTGGGGCTCGGCATCGTGTGTGTTCCTCCACCCTGGCATCCCACGATCAGGTGATGAACGGCTACCCGAGGACCGTCGAGATCAAACGCCGTCCGGCCCACTGTCCACTTGGAACAGTCCGGGAACCGGGCCACGTAGCGTTCCACATGGTGACAGTTGACAGCCACCGAGTACGGCCTTAGCTTCCTGAGCCGTGGCCATGACAGAACAATCGATCCACGATGTGGAACGATCGGGCGACCGTCCTCGCGCGGGCGACCAGGCCGGTCAGGGGTCGCAGAGCGTACGGCGCGCGCTGGACCTGCTGACCCTGATCGCCGCGGGGGAACGCCGGGGCGGGCTCTCGGTGGCCGAGGTGACCGACGAGACCGCGCTGACCAAACCCACCGTGCACCGGCTCCTGCGCGAACTGCTGCACGCCGGCTACGTCGAACAGGCCCCGGACCGGCGGTACCGCCTCGGACCCGAGGCCTACGCGGTCGGCGCCGCGGCCGAGGCCAGGTACGGCATCCGGCAGCACGCGCTCGTGGCCGCCACCCGAGTGGCGGCCGCGTGCGAGGACGTCGCCGTGGCGACCGTGCGGCGCGGCCTGCACTACGTCTGCGTCCACCGCGAAGAGGGGCGCTGGCCGGTGCGCAGCCACGTCCTTCAGGTGGGCGACCGGATGCCGCTCGGCGTCGGCTCCAACGGGGTCGCGTTCCTCGCGGCGATGCCGCCCGCGCAGGCCGACGAGATCGTGGCCGCCGTCGCCGACGAGGTGACCCGTAAGTTCCCCCACCTGACGCCCGACGTGATCGCCGGGCTCGTCGACGAGGCCCGCGAGCGCGACGGCATCGGCATCGTGCGCGGCCTCATCAGCAGCGACAGCGCGGGCGCGGCGCTGGCGGTGCCGGCCCACGGCGGGCCGAACGGCTTGTCGATCGGCATCGTGACTCCGGCCTCTCGCCTGGCGCCGGACCGCGAACCGCTGCTCTGCTCACTGCTGCGCGCGGAGACCGGACAACTCGCGAAGGAGCACCCATGACCGTCCAGCCCTTCCCGGGTACCGACGAGACCACGACCACCGCGGAGCTGCACGACCAGCTGGAGGCGGTGCTGCCCCGGGGCGAGGTGCGCACGCGCGCGATCGACCGGCTCCGGCTCGCCCACGACGCCTCGCACTTCGCGCGCACCCCGCGCGCGGTGGCCACGGCCGCCTCGGCCACCGACGTCGGCGGGCTGTTCATGGTCGCCGCGCGCACCGGTGTCCCGCTGACCTTCCGCTCCGGCGGCACGAGCCTGTCGGGCCAGAGCGTCACCGACGGCGTGCTGGTCGACACCAGACGGCACTTCCGCGACATCGAGGTCCTCGACGACGGCGCGAGGGTGCGCGTGGGTCCGGGCGCCACCGTGCGCGCGGTGAACGCGCGGCTGGCGCGCCACGGCCGGATGCTCGGCCCGGACCCGGCGAGCGAGGTCGCCTGCACGCTCGGAGGAGTCGTCGCCAACAACTCCTCCGGGATGGCGTGCGGGACGGCCGGGAACAGCTACGCGTTGCTGGACTCGCTGGAACTGGTGCTGCCCTCGGGAACCGTCCTGGACACCGGCACGCCCGGCGCCGACGACGAACTGCGCGCCAGGGAACCGCGACTGTGGGCGGGACTGTCCCGCTTGCGCGACCGGCTGCGCGGCGACGAGCTCACCCGGCGCACCATCGAACGGCAGTTCTCGCTCAAGAACACCATGGGCTACGGGCTGAACTCATTCCTTGACCACGACCGGCCCTCCGACATCCTCGCGCGGCTGGTGGTGGGCAGCGAGGGCACGCTCGCGTTCATCGCCTCGATCGTGATGCGCACCGTGCCCGTGCTGGCCCACACGCGCACGGGTCTGCTGGTGTTTCCCGGCCTGGCCGAGGCCAACCGGGCGCTGCCCGCGCTGGTCGACTCGGGACCGGCGACGATCGAGCTGCTCGATGCCACGTCGCTGCGGGTCGGACAGGCCGACGCCGGAGCCGATCCGCGGCTGCGCGCGCTCGACGTCGACCAGCATGCCGCACTGCTCGTCGAGTACCGGGCGAGCACGGCGGAGGAGGTCGAGGCCCTCGCCGCCGACACGGAGCCGCTGCTGCGGACGCTGCCGTTGACGGGTCCGCGCGAGCTCTCCGGGGACCCGGCGTCGAAGGCAGCGCTGTGGCAGCTGCGCAAGGGCCTCTACGCCAAGGTCGCCGAGGCCCGCCCGTCCGGAACCGCGGCACTGCTGGAGGACATCGCCGTGCCCGTGCCGGAGCTGCTGCCCACCTGCGAGGGCCTGATCGGGCTGTTCGGCGAGCACGGTTACGAGCACGCCGTGATCTTCGGCCACGCGAAGGACGGCAACATCCACTTCATGCTCACCGAGCGCCTCGGCGACGGTGGCGGCCGCGACCGGTTCGGGCGCTTCACCGACGACATGGTGGACCTCGTGCTCGGCCACGGCGGCACTCTCAAGGCCGAGCACGGCACGGGCCGGATGATGACGCCGTTCGTCCGCCGCCAGTACGGCGACGACCTCTACGACGTGATGCGCGAGATCAAGCGGCTCTGCGACCCGGCCGGGCTGCTCAGCCCCGGCGTGATCCTCGACGACGACCCCACCGCGCACCTGTCCGACCTCAAGTCGGCGCCCGAGGTGGAGTCCGAAGTAGACCGTTGCGTGGAGTGCGGGTTCTGCGAGCCGGTCTGCCCGAGCCGCGACCTCACGACCACGCCGAGGCAGCGGATCGTGCTGCGCCGTGAGCTGGAACGTGCCAGGCAGGCCGGAAATCACACGCTGGTCGCCGAGCTCGAGCAGGACTTCGCCTACGACGGCGTGGACACCTGCGCCGTGGACGGCATGTGCGCCACCGCCTGCCCCGTGCTGATCAACACCGGCGACCTGGTGCGGCGGCTCCGCGCCGAACGTCCACAGAAGACGGCCGCGAAGGCGTGGACGGTCGCCGCGAAGCACTGGGGCGCCACCACGAGGCTCGCGGGCGCCGCGCTGACGGCCGCGCGGGCTCTGCCAGGTGACCTCGCAGGGAAGGTCACCGCGGCCGCGCGCGCGGTCGGCGACCCGGAGCAGGTGCCGCTGTGGTCGCCGGATCTGCCCGGCGGGGGCGGCGCGCGCGTGCCCGAGGGCCTGGTCGACACCGCGGCCGACCTCGTGCTGTTCTCCTCGTGCACCACGGCGATGTTCGGCTCGGGCACAGGCTCCGGCACAGGCTCCGGCACCGGCTCCGACGGCGCCGCCGCGGCGTTCGTGCGGCTGTGCCACCGCGCGGGCGTGCGCCCGACGGCGCCCGCGCGGCTGGGTTCCCTGTGCTGCGGGACCCCGTGGAAGTCGAAGGGGCTGCGCGACGGCGCCGCCGCGATGGCCGAGCGGGTGCTGCCCGCGCTGTGGGAGGCGAGCGGGCAGGGCGCGCTGCCAGTGGTCAGCGACGCGTCGTCGTGCACCGAGGGGCTGCGGGTGATGATCGACGGCGGGCCGGAGCGGTACCGGTCGCTGCGGGTCGTCGACGCCGTCGGCTTCGCCGCCGAGCACCTGCTGCCGAAGCTCACCGTGTCCGGGCGACTGGACCGGATCGTGCTGCACCCCACGTGCTCGGCGACCCAGCTCGGTCTGGTGGAACCGTTGCGGCGCCTCGCCGGTGCGGTCGCGGCCGACGTCGTGGTGCCCGACTCGTGGGGCTGCTGCGGTTTCGCGGGCGACCGCGGCCTGCTCCACCCGGAGCTGACCGCGGCGGCCACCGCGCCGCAGGCGGCCGAGCTCGCCGGGCTCGACGCCGACGCCTGGGCCTCGTGCAACCGCACCTGCGAGCTCGGCATGAGCCGGGCGACGGGACAGGACTACGAGCACGTGCTGGAGATCCTGGAGCGGCACACCCGCACCGCCCAGGACCAGTAGCGCTTACATCAGCACCGAACCGGACGGCAGCGGCAGCTTCGCCAGCCGGTACTCCGGCGGCTCGGCGCCGTGCAGGTGCCGCACGAAGTAGTCCCACAGGCGACGGGTCACGTAGTGCATGCGGCCGAACATCGCGTGCTCGACACCGGGCACCAGTAGCAGGTCGAAGTCCTTGTCGGCCTCGATCAGCGCGTCGGCCAGGCGCAGCGTCTGGTATGGGTGCACGTTGTCGTCGAGCTCGCCGTGCATGAGCAGCAGCTTGCCGCGCAGGTTCGCGGCCAGCGCGGTGTTGGAGATCGCGCGCTTGCCCTCGTCGCTGACGTCGCCGTGGTACTGCTCGGCCCACATCGAGAGGTAGACACCGCTGTCGTGGTTTCCCGCCACGGCGACCCCGACCGAGTAGAACTCCGGATGCGTCAGCAGTGCGCGGGCGGTGGCGAACCCGCCGCCGGAGTGCCCGGTCATGCCGACCCGCTCCGTGTCCAGCCACGGGTACCGGTGGCCGAGCTCGCGAATCGCCGCGACGTGGTCGGCCAGCTCGCTGGACTCGCCGAGCGCGCCGTAGGAGTAGTCGTGGAACGCCTTGCCACGGCCAGGTGTTCCACGACCGTCGATGGCGACGACGGCGAAGCCCAGTGCGGCGAGCGCCTCCGGATCTCCGGTCCCGGTGTTGTCGAACGACGACGCGGTGCGGCACACCTGCGGCCCGGGATAGCTGTGGTCGATCACCGGGTAACGGCGATCCGGGTCGAAGCCGTGCGGGCGCCAGAGCAGGCCGTAGATCGAGGTCTTGCCGTCCGCCGCGGTCGTGCGGAACCGTTCCGGCGGCGTCCAGCCGAGGGCGGCGAGCTCGCTCGCGTCCGGTGACTCCAGCTCCACCAGTACCAGCCCGTCGCCGTCGAGCACCGCCGACCGCGGCGGCGTGCTCACCGTCGAGGCGCGGTCGACGAGGTAACCGCCCTCGGGCGGGCTGATCGCGTCGTGGTCGAACTCGTCGTCGGTCAGGCGCGCGAAACCGGTGCCGTCGAGCCCGATCCGGCAGATCTGACGGACGTAGGGGTCACCGTCCACCAGCCCGGCGGCGACGAACCACACCTGCCTGCGCTCTTCGTCGACCCACAGCACGCGGCGCACGAGCCACTGTCCCGAGGTGAGCTGCGTGGGCACGGTCGCCTCGGCCGGGTAGAGGTAGAGGTGACCCCAGCCGTCGCGCTGCGACCACCACAGGACCTCACCGGAGTCGAGCACGCGCGCCATCGGCGGCTCCCAGTACTCCGGGGTCGGGTCGACGCGGGTCCGGCCGGTCTCGGCCAGCACCGTCGTCACCTCGCCGGTGGCCGGGTCGAGCCTGCGCAGCTCCAGTGCGAGCCCGTCGCGGGACTGGTGCAGGAAGTGCACCGCCTCGCCCTGCTTTCCGGTCCACCACCGGAACTCCTCCAGCATCGACGGATGGGTCGCCAGGAAGGGCTCGCCCTGCTGGCGCACGATCTCGCGCGTGGTGACGTCGAGGACCGTCCACGACGCCGTCGCCGTGGTCTCGTCGCCCGCGATCGGGTAGCGGTAGCGGTGCGCCACGGGCCTGCCGCCGTCGCGGGGAGCGGACTCCACGAGCACCTGCTCGGCGAGCGCGCGCTGGTCGAGCCGGTGGGTCAGGATCCGCGTCGAGTCGGGCGACCACACCAGCACCGGCGCGGGTTCGAGCCCGAACGCCCGCAGCAGCGTCCGCGAACTCAGCGCGTCGACGGTGACGCCGTAGCCGAAGTCCGGCTCGGCGTCGTCGGTGAGCGCGAACTCCTGCTCGCCGTCGCGGGAGCGGACCCAGATGTCGCCGTCGCGGCGGAACGCGCACCACTTCTTGTCGGGTGAGGCCACCTCGCCCGGCCCCTCGGGCCGGTCCCTTTCCACCCGGACACACTCACCAGAACGGAACTCCCACCGCGCATCGAACGCCGAGAACCGGACGGAGTCCCCGAGCTCCACCGAAGTGATCGGCAGGTCGGTGGCCTCCACCGCGTGGCCCGAGGCCGCCGACAATGCCGCGGCGAGCCGGTCGGCGTCGACCGCGTCGCGCTTGGTGCCCTCGGCCGGGTCGACCACGACGAACCGTGACCCGGCCTGATAGGCGAACCGCGCTCCCCCGGCCAGCCATCGCGGCTGCACCGCGCCGGGCACCCGCAGTGCCCGGTTCGGCGCCAGCATCTGCTCGGCTCGTGCGTAGTCCGCATCGGACAGTCTGGTCACTGTTCTCATCCCTTCCTCCGGCTGCGTCGACACCGAGGACACACCCTGACGTCGCGTCGGGCTCAAGGCGGAGGTGATCCGGGCCACGCGACGACCACCCGATCGCGGCGCGGAGTTGACCCCGACCCGACGTCACGGTTTCTGCTGTGCCCATGCCATTCGTCGCGATCGTCTACCTCGGCTCACACTTCCTGAGCCTGCTGGGCAACGGGATCGTCGCGGTCGCGCTGCCGCTGATCGTCCTGCAGACCACGGGCAGCCCGCTCAGCGTCAGCGCGGTCTCGACCGCCACCGCAGGGCCCGCGCTGCTGGTCGGACTGTTCGCCGGAGTCGTGCTCGACCGGGTCAACCGGAGGAACTGCTCGGTGCTCGCCGACGTCGTCTCGGCCGGTGCGGTCGCGGCGATCCCGCTCGTCGAGGTGCTGTGGGGACTGAACCTGTGGTGGTTCGTGGCGCTCGCGATCGTCGGCTCGTTCGGCGACGTCCCCGGGATGACGGCGCGCGAGGTGCTCGTCCCCGCGGTCGCGCGGCACACCGGCATCCCGCTCGAACGACTGGTCGGCCTGCGACAGTCGCTGACCTCGATGGGACTGGTGATCGGGCCCGCGGCGGCGGGCGGCCTGCTCGCGCTGTTCGACGGCAGCACGGTCCTGCTCGTCACGGCGGCGACCTCGGCGACGGCCGCGCTGCTCACCGCGTTGATGCCGCGTCACTTCGGCCGCATCGACAGTGCACCGGGCGAGCGGGCGTCGGTGTGGGCACAACTGGTCGCCGGTGTGGGGGTGCTGCGCCGCAGCCGCTTCCTGACCGGGATGGTCGGCCTCACGGTCGGCCTCGCGACGGTGGTCGGCGGGTTGCAGGGCCTGGTGCTGCCGCTGTACTTCAGCGTTATCGGCCGGCCCGATCTGCTCGGGTTCGTCCTGACGGCACTGGCGATCGGGATGCTCGCCGGCGCGGGCCTGTTCGCGGCCGTCGGCACCCGCAGGTCGCGCAGGTTCTGGATGACCATCGCGCTGGCCGGGACCACGACCGGGTTCGTGCTCATCGCCACGCTCGCCGCACCGGCGACGGTGTTCGCGGGCGCGGCACTGGTCGGCGTGTCCAACGCCCTGCTGGGCGCCGTGGTGGGAGTCCTGCAGGCCGAGCGCATCCCGGAAACCCTGCGCGGCAGGGTGCTCAGCCTGCAGAACTCGTTCCTGCAGGTCGCCGCACCGGCGGGCATCGGGCTCGCCGGGGCCGTCGCCGAGTACGGTTCCCCCGTCCTGGCGGGTCTGGCCGTCACCGCCGTGTGGCTGGTCGTGCTCGTCGCCGTCGTCGGGTCGCGGGCACTGACCGACCTGGAGCCGAAGGAGCAGACCGTTGCGCAGCAGTGAACTCGCCGCACTCGCCGGGGTCACCGTCCGCACCCTGCGGCACTACCACCAGATCGGTCTGCTCGAGGAACCCGAGCGCTCGGTCAACGGCTACCGCGACTACGACGTGCGGCACCTGGTGCGGATCCTGCGGATCAGCCGCCTGACGGGGCTCGGCGTCCCGCTCGCGGCACTGCCGGACGTACTCGACGACCAGGTGGCCGCCGACGAGCTGCTCGACGAGCTGGACCAGCAGGCCGCCGCCGAGATCGAGCGGCTCACCAGCAGGCGGGCCGTGATCGCCGGACTCCGCCGCCACGGCGCGCTGCCCGACCTCCCACCCGCGCTGGCGTCGTACGGAGCGTCGCTCAGCGCCACCGCGGACATCGCTCCCGATCTGGCGCGCCACGAGCGCGAGCAGATGGTCCTGCTCGCGCACCTGGTCGGCGAGCAGGGAACCACCGCACTGGCCGGATTCCTGGGGCGGGCCAGCGCGCTGACGCCGGGCGCGACGGCGCTGCTGAGGCGCTTCGCCGAACTCGGCCCGGACACCCCGGAGCGCGACGTCGAGCAGCTCGCCGAGGACTTCGCGGAGCACTACCGCCCCGTCCTCGAGGCGCTGCCCGACATCGAGGTCGGCGCCGACGCCCTCCCGCTGCTGGCGGCCTACAGCGAGCAGACGCTCAACGACCAGCAGCGCCGTGCCAACCGGCTGCTCCAGGATCGGATCACCAGCTGGCACGGTTAGGGCGTCAGGCGGGTTCGGCCACGCACGTGAGGTCACCCTCGGGACGCGGTCCTGTCTTCAGGAACGTCGTCACCGCGTCGTTGGCACACTGGTTCTCGCCGATCAGGTACGTGCCGTGGCCGCCCTGGTCCGCCGTCACCATCCGGGCCCGGTCCCCGGGTCGATGGCCGAGGCCACGGTCGTGGACTCCCGGGCGACGGAGCAGGTCTGCGACGGTCCGGTGTGCGTCACCGCGATCCACGAGAACGAACTCGCCCGGCGCTCCGGGCCGGGCGAGCGGGCGCTGCGGCTGCTCGCCACGCTGCCGGGCGCACCGTCGCGCATCGCCGAGGTCGATCACGCCGTCTCGCCCGACGAGGTGCCGCCCCGTGCCGGGGACACCGTGCTCGTCGACCTCATGACGCCGTCCCTGCGCTCCGCCACCGAGCCCGACGACGTGACGCGGTCGTTGCTCGCGGGAGCCGGAACACCGTCGTGCTATCCGGCGTGGGAGGAGACCACCGACGCCGCGCTGCACGAGCGTGCCGCGCGAACGGTCATGGCGGGCTGGTTCACCGGCGAGCCGACACCGCTGCGCGGGCACAGTGTGTCCGATGTGGACCTGCGGCCGGTGCTCGAACGGTCGTGGGCCGCGCTGCGCGCGCTGCCCGACGAGGAACAGCGCAGCCGCGTCATCGCGGTCAGGGAGGCGGGGCTGACCTGCCGGGGCGACCAGCTCGAGATCCTCACCGGCGGGACGACCGGATGAGATGGGCGATGCTCTACGCCCGCTCGCGACAAGTACCCGCGGCCGTGGCCTCGGTACTGGTGAGCACCGCGCTGGTGGCGGTGGCGGCGCGAACGGGCTGGTCGCTGCTGCCGGTGACGCTCGCGCTCACGGTGGCGATCGCCGTGGCCGCCACCGGGCTGCACGGCGCTCGTCGCTGAGCACGGCCTCCTCGGCGCCGTGGCCGGTGCCGCAGCGCACCGAGCTGGGCCGAGCGAGCCCGTCAGTGCCCGGACAGCTCCATCGTCCAGAGCAACAGCGCAAAGAACAGCTGGGCCGAGGCGATGCAGCAGCCCGCGACCGCGAAGCCGTCCAGCCGCAGGCGCCGTCCGAGCCACAGCGCGAGTGCGCCCGCACCGAGCGCGAGAACGGAGAGCACCTCACCGAACGGCACCAACCAGCCGAGAATCGCGAGCACCAGAGAGACGGGACCGAGCGAGCCGCGCAGTCCGGGCCGCTCGTCCGTGGGCACTGGTCGGGTCACCGGCCACCCCCTCGAGTACTACCGGCGGATGCCGGTGACCCTACGCTCGCGCAGGCCGAGCGGCGAGACCTCGCGTTTTCAGCGCGCGGAGTCGGTCAGCGGCACGCCGAGGACGTCGAACCGCGCACCGGGCGTGAACTCCTCGGGCGACTGGCCCCGCCGGAACAACCGCGCGGTGTGCCCGTGCAGCGTCACACCGGTTCCGTTGACCCGCAGCCACGCGCCCTCGCGCAGCCCGAGCACGGCGATGTCGTTCTCCTCGTGGAACTCCGCGAGCCGCTTCTCCCTGGTCTCGCCCATGTGCGTGCTGTGGGGGTCGGGGTCCAGGTAGTGGGGGTTGATCTGGAACCCGATGAGCCCGATGGCGTCGAAGCTGTCGGGCTCGACGATGGGCATGTCGTTGGTGGTGCGCAGCGTCGGGCACGCCATGTTGGTGCCCGCGCTGGCTCCGCCGTAGCGGGCGCCGCCCCTGACCGCGTCCCGGATCGCGCCGACGAGTCCCTTTCGCTGCAGGGTGCGCAGCAGCCGGAACGAGTTGCCACCGCCGATGAACACCGCGTCGGCCGAGGCCATCGTCGCGGCGGGGTCGGCCTCGGTGTGCAGTCCGCGCAGCCGG
Organism: Prauserella cavernicola; assembly: GCF_016595675.1. GTDB lineage: Bacteria > Actinomycetota > Actinomycetes > Mycobacteriales > Pseudonocardiaceae > Prauserella_A > Prauserella_A cavernicola. Next base: position 1,205,542 of record NZ_JAENJH010000001.1, read on the forward strand.
AGACCGCTGCGGGCGAAGGCCTCGGCCATCACCTGCGTGTAGCCGTCGTGATCGGCGAGTGCGTAGGGCACGAACCACACGTCGCGGCCCGCGTAGAACTCGGCCAGCGCGTCGCGGGCGTGGGAGAGCCGCTCGGCGCCGTGGTTGGCGGAGTTGGACAGCAGCATCAGTTCCACGGGCGTGTTCCTCTCGGCTGTGGAGTTCCGGCCCGCGTCAGCGTGCCACGTGCAGGGCCGCGATCGACCCGGTGGCTCGCACCGCGTCCACCACCGGCACGCTCCACGCCGCCCGCGCCTCGGGGCCGAGCGCGATCGAGGTCAGGCCCGTGCAGCTGAACAGGATCGTGGACGCGCCGTCGTCGACGAGCGCGCCCACCGCCGCCAGCGAGGCGCGCCTGCCCTGCTCGGTGAGCAGGTCGGTGGTCTTGCGCACGCCCTCGGGCCTGCGATAGGCGACGAGGCGCGAGCCCAGCACAGCCGAGACGGCCTCGGGAGCCTGGTCGTTGATGCCCAGCACGCCCACGTCGTTGCTCACGGCCGCGGCGACCGCTGCCGAGGTCGACCCCGCCCCGAGCACCGGAACCGGCACGGCGGCCCTGGCCTCGGCCAGCGCCGGATCGGCCGCGCAGCTGATGACGATCGCCGCAGCTCCCGACTCCGCCAGCGCGACGGACTCCGCGACGATCTTGGGCGCCGCCGCCGCGTGGCTGTCGGGGTCGAAAACACCGTGCGGCTGGTCGGGGATGCACACCGAGCGCGTGGCGATGCCGTGCTCGTCGGTGATGGCCCGGCCGTGCGCGGTCAGCAGTTCCTGGTCGGACGTGGTCAGCACCCTGACCACGCCGACGAACGGCGCGGCACTCACCGGGCGGCCGCCTCGCCGCGCAGGTGGTTGAGCGAGCCGTAGGTGCGCTCGAGCAGGGCGAACTCGTCGCGGTCGTAGAACTGCGCGCGACCGGCTCCAAACTCCTTGGCCGCCTCGATGCAGAAGCGCGCGGCGGACTCCACGCTCGTCAGGTCGGTCGCGCCGGTCGCGGAGCCGGGAACAGCCGACTCGGTGGTGATCGCCACGCCCACGACCGGGGCCGTCGTGGCCACCGACGGCTGGAGCAGCGAGTTGATGTGGTGCACGCCGTTGCCGTAGGGGGTGATGTCCTGCGTCGTCACGGGCAGCACCACCGGGTGGGCGCCCGTGGTGATCGCGGCGACGTTCAGCAGGTCCTCGCGGACCCGCAGGATCCAGCCCTCCTTGATCGTCGGCGTGAGGGCGAACCCGCGGTGGTTGAGGATCCGGTTGCCCTTCGTGGTGTCCACGGAGAGGATCGCGTCCATCCGTTCGTCCACTTCGTACTCGTTGGTGGTGGCGAAGGCCACCGGCGAGTCCATGAACGGCACGGGGTCGTGCGGCCGGGTCGGGGCGTTCGGGCAGATGTGCGTGGTCAGCACGACGTCGCCGGGCAGCACGTCGCCACGCTTGCGCATGGTGGCGAGCTTGGCCGCGACGGTGACGACCGTGAGCGCACCGTCCCCATCGGACACGAAACCGATCTGCTCGGGCCTGGCCCCGATGCCGCCGAGCCTGCCGATCACACCGAGAGTGGGCGCGTCGCCACCGGCGGTGCGGCCCGCCGAGCCGGGGATCACGACCTTGATGAAGTCGGTCGATCCCTTCGCCTCGGTGACGGTCCGCACGGTGACGTCCTCGACACCGGCTCCGCGCAGCCAGTCGGCGACAGACTTCCCGGTGACGGCCGGGTCGTCCAGCAGTTCCTCGGCCTCGATGACCTGGCGCCAGGGCACGACAGAGCCTCCTCAAATCCTGGTCGGCGCGACACGAACTCGTAACACGAGCGGCGCGGCGAACCCGTTGACATTTCCTGTGAGGATCGTGTGCCATGAGGCGCGCTAAATGCAACAGCGTCTCATTATCAGCAACAGACAAAGGCAGTGACAGTGGACGAGAACCCCGCGGGACCACTTCGGACGGTGGATCGCGCCCTGGTCGTGCTCGGTGCGTTCACCGACGAACGACCCGAGCGCGGCGTCGTGGAGCTGGCCCGAGAGCTGGGCCTCGACAAGTCCCAGGTGCAGCGCATGCTCGCCACACTGGCCGCCCGCGGGTTTCTGACCGTGAACGCCAACACCCGGCGGTACCGGCTCGGGCCCGCTCTGCTGGGACTGGGCCGCCGCGCCGAACGCAGCATCGGGCTCGACGGAGCCATTCCCCCCACGCTGCACGACCTGGCCCACGAGTTCGAGCTCAGCGCGGTGTTCAACGTGCCCGACGGCCACCACTACCGCTGTGCCGCCGCGGTCGACTACCCGGGACCGCTGCGCTACTCCGCCGCCATCGGCCAGCTCTACCCCGGCCACGGCGGGGCGAGCGGGCACGCCATCTTCGCCCAGTTGCCCGCCGACCACGTACGGCAACTGTTCACCGGTCACCTCACCCCGATGACCCGGGGATCGATCACCTCCGTCGACGCACTGCTCGCCCGGCACGCGGACGTCCGCGAACAGGGCGTCGCGGTCAGCGAAGGCGAATACCACACCCAGGTCATGGCCGTCGCCGCTCCCGTTTTCGTCGCGGGCGCCGTGATCGGCTCACTGGCCATCGCGGGAGCCGCGGACAACATGCGCGACCGGGCCGAGAGCATCGCCGCCACGGTCCGGATCCGCGCGCGGGAACTGACGCTGGGCTACCAGCCCGGCGCGGCCCGCTGATCCGCCTCCTCACTCTCTGTCCCAAGGACCCCCATGTCAGCAGTGAACCGGTCGCGTCAGGTCTCCGACCCGACCCACCGCCACCCCCGCGTCATCGAGCCGGTCGTGCTCGCGACCACTCTCGGCCTGAGCGTGCTCGGCGCCGTGGTCGGCATGCACATGATCACCACACTCGGTGTCACGGCGAACACCTCGATCGTCGGCGCGCTGCTGGCGATGCTGATCGGCAGAGTCTCGGTCGGCGGGCTCAAGTCGATGCGCTCGCCACACCGGCAGAACCTGGCTCAGACGTCGATCTCGGCCGCCACGTTCTCCGCGGCCAACTCCCTGCTGACCCCGATGGCGGTGTTGTTCGCGTTCGGGCGCGCCGACCTGGTCTGGCCGATGCTGATCGGCGCCGTGGTGGCGCTGTTCGTCGACGGCTACGTCCTGTACCGCCTGTTCGGCAGCCCAGCGCTGCCCGCCGAGGCGGCGTGGCCACCCGGTGTCGCGGCCGCCGAGACGATCAAGGCGGGTGACCGGGGCGGCAAGCAGGCCATGATCCTCGGCGCCGCGGGTGCCGTCGGTCTCGCCGGATCGCTCGCCGGGCTGTCGATGTCCGCCGCGGGTGTCGCCCTGATCGGCAACGCGTGGGCGCTCAGCATGTTCGGGCTCGGGCTGCTCACCGCCCAGTACGCACCGGACCTGCTCAACATCGACCTCGAGGGGCTCTACCTGCCGCACGGGCTCATGATCGGTGCGGGCATCGTGGCGCTGGTACAGGCAAGCGCGATCCTGCTCCGCCGCCGGTCGAGGACGGCCGACGCCGAGCGCGCGGACAGCACTCTCGCGGAGCCGGAGACCACTGCGTCCTCCGAGACCTCCGAGACCTCCGAGATCTCGGAGGCACCGGCGGCCGACGAGCCGACCGCGCCCGCCGAGGCCCGCTCCGGCAGCCGAGGGCTGGCCGAGGGGCTCGGGTTGTTCCTCGGCGGCGCCCTGCTGCTGGCGCTGATCAGCGGGATCGCGGCCGACATGAGCGTGCTGGGCATCATCGGCTGGATCGTGTTCGCCGGGGTCGCCGCGCTCGTGCACGAGATCATCGTCGGGCTCGCCGCCATGCACGCGGGCTGGTTCCCGGCGTTCGCGGTCACACTGATCTTCCTGTTGTTCGGTCTGCTGCTCGGCATCCCCGGACTGCCGCTGGCCGTGCTGACCGGCTACTGCGCCGCGACCGGACCCGCGTTCGCCGACATGGGCTACGACCTCAAAGCGGGCTGGATCCTGCGGCGCGACGAACCGGGAGGACGCCGGTTCGAGCTCTCGGGCCGTCGGCAGCAGTACTTCGCCTCGATGATCGGCTTCGTCGTCGCCGCCGTGGTCGTGGCGCTGCTGTGGGAGCGCTACTTCACCGCGGGCGAGGTGCCGCCGGTGGCCGAGGTGTACGCCACCACGATCCTGCAGGGACTCTCCGACCCCGACGTCCTGCTCTCGCTGGCGATCTGGGCCGTGCCCGGCGCGATCATCCAGCTCATCGGCGGCAGCAGCCGCCAGCTCGGCGTGCTGCTGGCGACCGGTCTGCTGGTGGCCACGGCGGACGCGGGCTGGCTGGTGGTCGGCGCCCTCGCGATCAGGTTCATCTACCGCAAGCTGCGCGGCCCCCGCGCGGACAAGGAACTCGCCCTCGTCGGCGCCGGCATGATCGCCGGCGACGCCATCGCAGCGACCTCGAAGGTGGTGCAGTGACCATGACGGAACCCACGCTCGGCCTCGTCACGATCGGCCAGGCTCCCCGCACGGACCTGGTGCCCGAACTGCGCGCGACGCTGCCGCCGTGCCGGATCATCGAGCACGGCGCGCTCGACGGGCTCGACGCAGCGCAGATCGCGGACCTCGCGCCCCGGCCCGGCGAGCACGCCGTGACCTCGCGCCTGGCCGACGGCGGGTCCGCGGTGTTCGGCCACGACCAGGCGCTGCCGCTGATCGGCGAAGCCATCGCCCGCGCCGAGGACGACGGCGCCGACGTGGTGCTGCTGGCCTGCAGCGGCGCGTTCCCGGACATGCCGCACCGCACGCCGCTGCTGCTCGTCGAGCAACTGGCCCACCACGGCGTGGCCGGGTTCGGAAGCGAACCGCGCATCGGGATCATCCGGCCGCTGCCCGAGCAGCTGCCCGACGCGCTGCCCGCGTGGGAGCGCTCGCTCGGCCGTCCCATCGCCGCCGCCGACGCCGCGAACCCCTACGCCGACGGGGAGTCCGCGTCCGCGGCGGCCGCCAAGCGGATCGCCGGGGACGTGGACCTGATCGTGCTCGACTGCATGGGCTTCGACGAGCCGATGCGCCGGGCGGCCTCCGCGGCGGCGGGCAAGCCCACGCTGCTGGTCCGCTCGCTCGCGGCCCGGCTCACCGCCGAGCTGCTGGTCGCGACACCGCCCCGTGGCTAGTGGGTCCGAACCTGTGAACTGAACCGTGCTTTTGCGGGCGGGAGCCGGGATACTGGCGATCATGACTTCGGTAGAACCTCGGACCTCGCCCGTGAAGTCCTGGCTCGTCGCCGCCCGGCTGTTCGCGGTGCTGACCGTCGCGACCGTCGTCCTGTTGTTCGGGACCGCGGGCGTGCTGGTCCAGCAGAACGAGGCGCTGGACCTGCACGGCACCGGCGCGCTGCTGCTGCACGTCACGTCCGGGCTGTTGACGCTCACGCTGGCGTTTCTGGCCTGGCGCGGCGCCGTCAGCTGGATCGGTGCCGTGGTGGCGGGGGTGTTGCTCCTGCTGTCACTGGTCCAGGCCTCGCTGGGCAGCGCGGACTCACTGAACCTGCACGTGCCGGGGGCCTTCGTGATCACCGCGATGGCCGTCGGTCTGGCGGTGTGGCTCTTCGCGCGCCGCACCAAGGCCGACTGAGCGTCCATTAAGGACCGGCACGCTCGTCAGCAGCCGGGCACAGTGGTGAACTCGTAGCCCTGTGCCGCCAGCTTCGGCAGTGCGATGCGCAGCGCCTGCACGGTGTCCGAGCGGTCGCCGCCACCGTCGTGCAGGAGGACGACCGCACCGGGACTCGCCTGGTCGACGAGGCGCTCGGCGATCACCGACGCTCCGGGCCTTCGCCAGTCCTCGGTGTCGACGTTCCACAGCACGCTGCGCAGGCCCCGGTCGTCGAGCCGCGCGTCCACCTCGTCGTTCGTGCTGCCGTACGGCGGGCGGACGCAGGAGCTGGTGGAGCCGACGGCGCGCAGCGCGGCGGTGGTCCGGTCCAGTTCGGCGTCCAAGGCCGCAGGATCGAGTCGGGTGAGGTCAGCATGGGCCCAGGAGTGGTTGGCGACGACGTTGCCCTCGGCGATCGCGCGCCGGGTGACGTCGCGGTGCTGCGCGAGGTCGGCGCCGAGCGCGAAGAACACGGCCTCGGCGTCGTTGTCCGCGAGGACGTCGAGTACGGCTCCGGTCGCGCGGCCGGGACCGTCGTCGAAGGTCAGATGCAGCAGCTTGGGCTCCGTCGGAGGCGAGGCGGCGGCGCTGCAGCCGCTGAGCGCGAGCAGCACGGCGAGCGGGACGAGCAGGCGCCGGGTCAGGTTTCTCGTGGTCATGTTCCCGACGATCGGCGCGGCATGTCGGCACGACGTCCACGGAATGTCCTGATCTCGTCGCAGAGTCGCGCACACCGGGCGTCCACACCGGCCTGACCCGATAATCGTTCCCGTGGCACAGGTTCTGCTGATCGAGGACGACCCCGCCATCCGCCGCAGCCTCGGCATGGCACTCGGGCGGCACGGGCACCGGGTCCGCGCCGCGGAGACCGGCGAGGACGGGCTGCGGCAGTCGCGGGCCGAACGGCCGGAGGTGGTGGTGCTCGACCTCATGCTGCCCGGGATCGACGGATTCGAGGTGTGCCGCAGGCTGCGGGCCGACTCGGGCGTGCCCATCATCATGGTCACCGCGAGGGGCGACGACTTCGACGTGGTGAGCGGACTGGAGGCCGGAGCCGACGACTACGTGGTGAAACCCGTGGAGCCGCGGGTGCTCGACGCGCGCATCAGGGCCGTGCTGCGCCGGGGCGTCGCGGAACCGCAGCGCGTCGAGACCCACGCCGGGCTCGTGCTGGACCGGGGCGGCATGACCGTCGCCAAGGACGGCGAGCCGGTGACGCTGACCCCGACCGAACTGCGGGTGCTGCTGGAGCTGTCCCGGACGCCGGGCCAGGTGCTCAGTCGCCAGCAGCTGCTGGAATCGGTGTGGGAGCACGACTATCTCGGCGACTCCCGGCTGGTCGACAACTGCGTGCAGCGGCTGCGCGCGAAGATCGAGACCGACCCGGCCTCGCCGGTGTTCGTGCAGACCGTGCGGGGTTTCGGCTACCGCTTCGGGCCCGTATGAGACCGCGCGGGCTCCGGGTCCGGTTGGTGCTGGCGTTCGTGCTGGTCACCGTGATCGGCGCGGTCGCGGCGGCGTGGGCGAGCTACGGCTCCGCCCGCGGCTCCATGGTGGACGAGGCCCAGCAGCGCGCCACCGACGAGATCCGGCGCCGGGTTGCCGCGGTGACCGCCGACCTGACTTACCCGCCCGACCAGGGTGCGCTGGACCGCCTGCGGGCGGCGGTCGGCGCGCCCGCGCTGGTCACCTACGGCTCGCTGAGCTCCGCGGAGGGCACCGGACTCGGCCTGCTCACCGGCGAGCTGCGCGCCGAGGTCCGCGACCGCGAGGCCCTGGTGTTCCAGCGGGTCACCTCGGACGAGGGGCCGAGGTTGCTGGTGGGCACGCCGGTGATGCGGACCTCCGTGGACGGCGCGCGGGCACCGTCCGGGATCGAGGTCTACGCCGTCCGCGATCTCACCCCGACCCAGCAGCGGATCGACGCCTCGGCGGAGGCGGCGGTGCGCACCAGCGCGCTGGCGCTGCCGCTGGCGATCGTGCTGGCCTTGTTCGCCGCGGGCGGTGTGCTGCGGCCGGTGCGCGAGCTGGGCGGCACCGCGCGCAGGCTCGCCGACGGCGACCTCGACGCGCGCCTGCGGGTCCGGGGATCGGACGAGCTGGCCGAGCTGTCGGCCACGTTCAACCACATGGCGGCGGAGCTGCAGGACTCGGTGGACGAGCTGCGCAGGATGGAGGCCGACTCCCGGCGGTTCGTCGCCGACGTGTCGCACGAGCTGCGCACACCGCTCACCACGCTGACCGCGGTCGCCGAGGTCCTGGAGGGCGAGGCACAACGGATGACCCCGGACGCGCGGGAGTCGACGCTGCTCGCGGTGGAGGAGACCCGCAAGCTGACCCGGCTGGTGGAGGACCTGATCGAGGTGTCGCGCTTCGACTCCGGCACGGCGAGCCTGCGCCGGGAGCAGGTGTGGGTGCGCCGGGCCGTCGAGGACTGCCTGCGCGCCCGCGGCCTGCTCGATCAGGTGGAACTGGACGCGCCGGACGACGTCACCGCGGTGCTGGACCGGCGGCGGCTCGACGTGCTGGTGGCGAACCTCGTCGGCAACGCGTTCACCCACGGCCGCCCGCCGGTGCTGGTGCGGCTGCGCGCGGACGACGAGCAGGTCGAGGTGACCGTCGTCGACCACGGTCCCGGCCTGCCGGAGGGCGGACGGCATCGGGTGTTCGAGCGCTTCTACAAGGCCGACGCAGCGCGGACGCGGTCGGAGGGCAGCGGGCTCGGGCTGGCGCTCGCCCTCGAGAACGCCCGGCTGCACGGCGGCGACGTCGTGGCGGGCGACGAGCCGGGAGCAGGCGCCCGGTTCGTCGCCACTCTGCGCCGGTTTCCCCGGGAGGACACATGAGCAGGAGCAGGCTCGCACCGGCGCTCGCCGCGGCGGCGACGTTGCTCACCGGATGCGGGATCGACGCGAGCGGCGTGCTCGACGGTGGTGATGCGCCGACCGGCGTCGCGCCCGGGGTGACGCTGTACTTCGTCGACGATCGCGGCGAGCTGCGAGGACAGCTGACGCAGAGCTCGCGGCTCGGCGACGTCACCAACGCCGTCGACCTGCTGCTGCGGATCGGCGACGGGTCCAGCGACGGGCTGCGCTCGGACCTGCCCCGGGTCGAGTCGCTGGGCCCGACGGTGACGGTCGCCGGCACCGTCCTCACCGTGAACGTGCCGCTGGCCCGCCGCGACGTCGGACCCCTCGGTGTCGACCAGCTCGTGTGCACCGCGCTCGGCGTCCGGACGCAGAGCGGCGACACCGGCGTGACCCATGCCGTGGTGTCCTTCACCCACGGCGGCAGCACCGAGCCGGGGACCTGCCCGGCGCCGTGACGGTGCTTGGTCCAGGTCAGTCCGGGTCACTCCGCTTCGGCGACCTCGGCAAGCCGGTCCAGCGAGGCGCGCAGCCGCTCCGCCGTCGTCGCGCGAGCGCGGACGAGGCGCTTCTCGTCGGTCAGGCCGGACCAGTCGTAGGTGTGGGTCACGCGGGTGCGGCCCTCGTCGAGCGGCTCCAGCTCCCAGCGCCAAAGGTGACCCGGCGGTTGCGCGCCCGGCTCGGAGGGCAGCCAGGCGATGCGCCGCCCCTCCTCGAACTCCACGACGTGGTTTTCCCGCACGGTGCCCTGCGTCAGCAGCATCGTGAACACCTCCCCCACCCCGCGAACGCGTTGTCCCTCGGGCGCTTCGGCGAGGTTCTCGTTGCCGTCCCAGCTCGGTTGCCTGGTGGGGTCGGCGATCAGGTCGAAGATCCGGTCCGCGTTCGCGGCGATCTCACGGCCGGCGGACACGACGGTCGGAGTTGCGGAGTCATCGGTCACCGGGTGATTGAAGCATCACGACGCCTCTCGTGGCACCCTCCGGATCAGTCGCGCTCACCGCTGGTCGGGCACGGCTCGAGCTCCGACGGCAAGGAGCTCGCGGCCAGGCTCCGCACGATCTCCGCCCGGATCATCGGGTCGACCGTCGCGCCGGGGAACTCCGCGGCGAGGTCGTCCGCCCACTCCCGGAGATCGACGCGGCCCGCGGCCACGACGCTCACCGAGGAGGGCAGCGACTCCCGCTCGCTGAGCGAGAGCGGCAGCGGACGTCCCGCGTAGATCCGCTGGAGCCGCTCGTGGGCCTCGTCCTGGGTTTCGGTGTAGACCTTGCGCGTCCGCCGGTCGTCGCGCACGGCCTCGGCGATCCGGGTCATCTCCGCGTCGGCCCGGACATAGAGCACGACCCGGTCGGCGCAGACGTCGTGCTCGGCGAGTGCCACGACGGGGGCCAGATCCGGCGGCGCCGGCGCGGGCTCGTCGTCCAGCCACACCGGAATCACGGCGGCAGCGGCGACGACGAGGAGCACGATCGCCGTGGACGCCAGGAACGGAACTCGACGCGAGGACGGCGTCGATCTCGGGGGTTCGGTCACGGCAGCACTCTAGCGGCAGAACTCGGTGCACAGTAAGGAAAATCACCACCGAGAAACACTGGCAACCGGGCGCTTTCTCGCACTGAGCACGCCGGTCTAGTCCAGGCACCGCATCCACACCACGACCGACCGCCCGGACCCGCCGCCGACAGGCTCGGTGTGCACAACCATGCTCCCGGTCCTGCCAGCAGACGACCCTCACTCGAGGCGGATTCGCCCGACGGGCGACGTGATCGACGCTCGCCTTGCGGGACACCTCCACTCTTGTACTATCTGCTTGATACAAGAACGGAGTTGACGATGAACCTGGGATCGACGCTCGGCGTGGCTCTCGTCCTGGGGCTGGTCGGGCTGGCCATCCTCACCGCGTTGTGGCCCACCGAGAGGAGCGCTCACAAGCTGCTGGCCAAATGGGGCATCGACGATCCGGCGCAGGACGAGACCGACATCGCGATGCAGTACCTGCGCCGTCGCCGGTTCTGGTACCCGTGGCTGTTCCTCGCCCTGCCGACTCCGCTCGCGGCGATCGGGTTCGGCGACGACAACACACTGGGCGTCATCGGCGCCACACTGGTGCTCGGCGGTCTGCTGGCGGAGCTGTTCGCGCAGCGCCCGGCGATGCAGACGCGACGGGAGGCGACGCTGGAGCACCGAGGAGTGCGCGACTTCGCTCCGATGTGGACACTCATTGTCACCGCGGTCGCGGAGATCGCCGCGCTCACCTACGTCGTGGTCCGCGCGGACTGGCCCGCGCTCGCCGTGGCCGCCGGAGCCGCCGTCGCGTCCTGGCTGATCATGGCGCTCGCCGTCCGGCGACCGGTCCAGGGCACGCGACGGGTCGACCTGGCACTGCGGCACCGCAGCGCACGAGTGGCGCTGGGGCTGGGAATCGGGACTGTCGCGGCGATGTGCTGGCAGGTCAACGCGTTCCCCGAGTTCGTCGGGTTCGTGGTGTCGATCGCCGCGATGATCGCGATCGCGTCGCCGCCCCGGCGGCTGCCCGCGATCGCGGCCCGGGCGGGCTGATGCCCCTGCGCATCGTCGTCGACACCGAGAGCGGGCTGGCCCCGTGGCGACAGGTGCAGGACCAGATCGTGCGCGCGATCTCGATCGGGGCACTGACCGAGGGCACGCGACTGCCACCGATTCGCCAGCTCTCCCGCGACCTCGGTCTCGCCTCGGGGACGGTGGCCCGCGCCTACCGGGAGCTGGAGGCCGCGGGCTGGGTCGCCACGGCGAGGGCCAGAGGCACGTTCGTCACGGCGCCCACCGGCCGTCCCGATCCCGGCGAACTGCTCCGCGAGGCGGCCGAGGAGTTCGCCGCGCGGGCCAGGGAACTCGGCGCCGACCCCGACACCGCGACCGCCCTGGTCCGCGAACACTGGGCGGATCGCGACTCCCGCTAGGGAGCCGGTGTCCGCGCGAACCCGCGCACCGAGACCACCACGTTGCTCAGCACGATCAGCCCGATCCCCGTCCACTCGTGGGCCTCGAGAGCCTGGTGGAGCAGCAGCCAGCCCGCCAGTGCGGCCCACACCGGGTTGACGCTGGTGAACGTGCCGAACAGTGGTGCGGGGACCCGGCGCAGGGCGACCAGGTCGGCGACGTAGGGCACGATCGACGACAGCAACCCGCAGCCGATGGCGAGCCCGAGCGCCGCCGCGGTCGGCGGGTGCGCAGCGAACCAGCCGATCGCGATCGGCAACCACGCGCCCGCTGTGACCACACTGGCCACCGCCGTGCCCTGCAACCCCGGCAGCCGCTGGCCGAGCGTGCGATTGAGCAGGATGTAGCAGCCCCACGCCGTCGCGGCCAGCAGCGCCAGGCCGATCCCGACGACGTCGGTGGTCGGCCCCGGACTGGTCAGCACCACCACACCGGCACCGGCCAGCACGGCGCACCCGAGATCGAGCGGTCTCCGGGAACCCGCGATGGCGACCGTGAGCGGGCCGAGGAACTCCAGGGTCACGGCCAGGCCGAGTCCCACGCGGTCGATCGCGGCGTACAGGCTGAGGTTCATCACGCTGAACACCGCGACCAGGCCGAGGATCGGCCACCACTGGTCCGCGCGCAGGCCACGCAGCCGCGGGCGCACGATCGGTGTGAGCACCAGTGCGGTGACCAGCTGCCGCACCGCGACCACGCCGACCGGTCCGATCACGGGGAACGCCGTGGCACCCACGGCCGCGCCGGTCTGGTTGGACGCCGAGCTGGCGAGCATCAGTGCGATGCCCCCACCGCGCTGGCGTGGGTTCGCCGTCGCGGCGGAGAGCTGCCCGGCACCGGCCGGGCGCCGTACGGTCTCGACGCTGTCCATACCCGCACCGTAAGTACCGGCGAGCCCATGAACCTAGTGCATGTTTCGACGCTGCCATACGCTGAAGTTATGGACTGGAGTCTGCGTGAGCTGCGGTTCTTCGTCACCGTCGCCGAGGCCGGCTCGTTCACCGAGGCGGCGACGCAGCTCTACGTCTCACAGGCGGCGGTCTCGCGCACCATCGCGGGACTGGAGCGGAGCGTGGGTGATCGGCTGCTGCGGCGGGTTCCGCGCGGGTGCGAGCTCACCAGCACAGGCCAGCAGCTGCTGCCACCGGCCCGCCGGGTGCTGGCCGAGGCCGACAGGTTCACCGAGTTCCTGCACTCCCGCCACGGCGTTCTGCGGCTCGGCTACGCCTGGGCCGCGCTGGGCAGGCACAGCGCGCGGCTGCAGCGGGAGTGGGCGCGCCGGCACGAGACGCTCGACCTGGAACTGGTGCGCCACAACTCGACCACCGCGGGCCTGGCCGAGGGCCGGTGCGACGTGGCGATCGTGCGGCGGCCGGTCGACGACAAGCGGTTCGACTCCGTGGTGGTGGGGTTGGAGCGACGGCTGGTCACCTTCGCCTCCGACGACCCGCGCTGGGCGCGCAGGCGAGCGCTGAGCATGGCCGAGATCGCCGAGCGCACCGTGATCATCGACCCGCGGGCCGGCACCACGAGCAGCAGCCTGTGGGAGGGAGCCGAGCAGCCGCCCCGGTTCCTCGAATCGACCGATGTGGACAGCTGGCTCGACGCGATCGCGGCGGGACGCGGCGTCGGCACCACCTCCGAGGCCACCGCGCACCACCACCCCCGGCCCGGCGTCGCCTACCGGCCCATCAAGGAGGGGCCGCGCATCCCCGTCCGGCTCGCGTGGTGGCGCGACCACCACCCCGCAGGGCTCGAGGACCTGGTCGACGCCATCACCAGGCTCTACTCGGGTTAGAGCACGACCATCCTCAGCCCGCCGGTTCGATCGACAGGGCGTGCCGGAACTCGTCACGCGGGTCCCACCTCGCCTTGATCCGCCGCAGGCGCGCGTAGTTGTCCTTGTAGTACAGCGTGCGCGCGGAGACCCCGGACGTGTTCCACGCCGGATCGAGCAGGTCGTTGTCGGGATAGTTGATGTAGGAACCGTCGTTGACCTCGTCGGGCACGGGCACGCCGCCGGTGTCGGCGTAGACGTCGCGGTAGAAGGAGCGGACCCAGGCGAGGTGGGCCTCGTCGCCCTCCTCGTCGGCCCAGGTCGTGTAGTAGATCACCTTCATCACCGAGTCGCGCTGGGCGATCGCGGTGTCCCCCTGCGCCACCGCGTTCACCTGCCCGCCGTAGCCGAGCAGCAGCACTCCCGCGCTGGGCACGCCCGCGGGGTCGGTCAGGTAGCGGTACACGGCGGCGCGCTGTCGCTCGGTCATCGACCTGCGCAGGTAGCCGGCCTTGTTCTTGTAGCGACGGGTCGTCGCGTCGCCGGACTCGCCCGAGCCCGCCCAGGTCATCCGGTGCAGCCACGCCGTCGAGGTGCTGCCCGAGAACACCGGTTCGACCTCCACGCCCTCCGACACCGCGGCCACGAACTCGGCCACCAGGTCGTTCGCGCCTGGCACGTCGGCGTCGATCTGCGCGAGCAGCGCGAAGGCCCCCGCGCTGCTGTGGGACAGCACGAAGAGCCCGTACAGGTTCGTGGCGGGCGAACCGGGCGCGCTGTTGCGCTCGTGCCAGGTGCCGAAGTTGTGCAGCAGCCTGCTGAAGTCCTGTTCGGTCATGCTCTCCCACGACCACGCCACGGCGTGCTCGAGCATGGTGGCGGGCGAGGTCGGCAGCAGCCGGGACGGCTCACCGGTGGCTCCCGGCGAGCGCAGCCAGTACCGGGTCACCACCCCGACGTTGCCACCGCCGCCGCCGGTGTGCGCCCACCACAGGTCGCGGTTCGGGTCGTCGGGCTCGCGGGTTGCGATCACCGCGCGGGCCTTGCCGTTCCTGCCCACCACCACGACTTCCACCGCGTAGAGGTGGTCGACCACGGAGCCGTACCGGCGCGACAGCGCCCCGTACCCGCCGCCCGCGAAGTGGCCTCCCGCGCCCACGCCGGGGCAGCTGCCACCGGGCACCGTCACGCCCCAGCCCTGGTACAGCTTCCGGTACACCCGGCCCAGCGTGGCTCCCGGCTGCACCTCGAACGCCCGCATCGCGGGGTCGTAGGTCACCGAGTCCATCGGCGAGAGGTCGAGCAGTACCCGCACCCCCGCATCGGCCGTGAAGTCCTCGAAGCAGTGGCCGCCGCTGCGCACGGCGACCCGCCGCCCCGAGGCCACCGCCTCGGTGACCGCGCGCACCACCTGGGAAGTGGAGCCGATCACCTGGATCTCGTCCGGATCGCCCACGAACCGGAAGTTGTTGCCCCGCAACAGCGAGCCGTACCGCGCTTCACCCCGCCCGATCCGTACCGGCCCGAACGCCTCCGGCTCGGGAGCCGCCGTAGCGGGAGCGATCAGTCCCGCCCCCAGCGCGCCGCCCGCCGCCCCCGCGCCGGCGAGCAACGCCCGACGACTGACCGCGTGCCCCTGCGACCTGCTCATCCCAACCCCCGGCTGTCGAACTCGGCGAACCACCTCACCGTGTCAGCGCGGCGGCCGGGGCCGCATCAACCGATCTTCCGATTCCGGGAACCACCGAATGGAGGGCCGAGGGTGCTACGGCGCGGCGGTCAGTGCCCTCTCCCCCATCGGGCTGCGCTCGGCGTAGTCGTCGTCGACGAGCCGGGCCGATCCGGCAGAAAAGTCCTTTGTAGACATAATGGTGTCCGCTGAGACCCACGTGGTGCGTCACCTGATGTGAGAGTTGTGCTTGCGCGCCAGCACCCACACGTAATACCACTTGTCGCTGCGCAGCGCCTGCTTGCTGTTCTCGGTGACCGCATGGATGACGCCCCAGACACCGCCGCCCGCGCCCGCGACGGCGATGGCGGCCTGCATGGCAGGGCCGTACACGGCGACGAGCACCGCGCCGACGGTTCCGATCGCGGCACCCGACACGGCGACGGCCCGCTTCCGCTTCACCTTCGCCATCTCGGCCTCGACGGCGCGGATCCCCTCCTTGATGTGCAGCCCGTGCTTGACGAGTTCACGTTCCGACTGCACGGCGTTCAGTGCGTCGTCCATGTCGTTGAAGGTCAGCCGGAGATGGTCGCGAAACGACGCGTAGGACGCGAACTCCTGCGTGGTGATCTCACTGAAATCGCGGAGTCCGACGCCATCGACGAAAGGGAGGTCGATCGTCAGCACAGGCCGTACCAAACGACTCTTCAGCGGACTCGCTCCGGACGCGTCCACGGCCCGTCGATCCCTGATCAGGTAGTCGACGCCGGGGTAGGGCTGCTGGGAGTGGAGGTGCTCCTGGCGGAGCTGAGCGCTCGACCGGACGGTACCCAGAGCAGATGCGGTCGCGTAACACGGCAGATACCAGGCCAACCCCGCTCTGAGCAACGGCTCGGCATCGCGCAGCCACGCCCCCAGGCCGTTCAGGTCCGGGCAGTACATACCGAACCACTTCTCGTGGCGCCGCACGGTGTCATCGAGATCGGCTCTGATGTAGCCGTTGATGTCCGTGTCGACTCCGTCCATCGAGGACGCGGTGAACACGTCGTGCCTGTCGCGCGCGCTCTGTGCGCCCGGCGTGTAATTCTCCTGGACGCCGAGCTGGTGGAACTCACCCGAGCGGACATGAGAGAGCAACAGCGTGTCCGAGATCAACGTGGCCCGCTTGGTGATCGTGTCGAAACTCCGGCCGGTGTCGTCGGTCGCCAACGCCACCGTGAACCGTTCGTGTTTCAGCTTCTGCTCATCGACCACCGCCGCGCGCCGCCGACTCCACATCGCGCGGCCGTACGCCTCGGCCAGTTGATCCGGCGAGATGCCGCGCACGTGCCTCGACGTGAAGAACCGTCGCATGTGTTTGGCGACGACCTCGTTCTGCACCGGCTCTCGGCGAGCGAACATGCACTCATCGTATCGAGACCGCGGTGGGAGTGGGACAGAAAGAACGGCTGACCCGCCGCTCAGTTCCCCTCGGCCATTCCGCGCACCACGTCCTTGATGAGGTCGGCGACGGCGGCCACGCGGTCGGGTGTCGCCTGGGACTTCAGCAGCGACGAGCTCACCGCGAAGGGCTGACCGTCGGTCGCCGAGCCCGGCACGGTCGCCGCGACGCACACGATGCCCTCCGCCGCTTCCTGGTCGTCGACCGCGTGCCCGGCCGTCCGCACCGCGCGAAGGTCGGCCAGCAACGGATCGAGCGCGGTGATCGACCACGACGTCCGCGCCGCGAACGGCTCGCCGTCCGCCAGCAGAGCGCGCACGTCGTCCTCCGGCACACCCGCCAGCATCGCCTTGCCCAGTGCCGTGCACGTGACCGGCAGCCGGGACCCTGCTTTGCTCGTCGGTCGCAACAGGACAGTGCCCTCGTGCACGGCGAGGTAGACGACGTCCGCGCCCTCCATCGTCGCCAGCTGCAGCGTCTCCTCCCGATCGCCGAGCCTGCCCATCTGTTCCTTGAAGGCCCGCACGGGATCCAGCGCGTCGAGGTAGGCCTGCGAGAGGCGCAACAGCCCCGGACCGAGCACGAAGCCCCCGTCAACGGCCCTGACCAGGTCGCGGTCGTGCAGTGCCGCACAGACGTTGACCACCGACGCGCGAGGAATGTCGCCCGCCGCGGCGGCCAGCTGAGCGGGCGTCAGCGCGCGACCGCGAGATCTCGCGAGCGCGTCGAGGATGGCGCCCGCTCGCAGCACCGCGGGCGCGGGCGACGCACTGGCCCAGACCGATTCGCTTCGCGTACTCATCCCACCCGCTTTCGTGTCAACCTATTGACAGCTCGTCATCATATTGACTGCGTGGTCGTGCGTCGATAGCGTCCGCACAATCCGGCACATCGAACACCACGTCCTGCCAGGAGCCGGGCCCGCCCGCCCCAGGACCGACCGCCCATGCCGGCCTTCCCGAAGGAGAACGCAGTATGCGACTGGCACGCCTCGGCGAGCCCGGGCAGGAGCGCCCCGCCGTCATCGACGACCAGGGCCTCACCCGCGACCTCACCTCGCTCACCCACGACATCGACGGCGCGTTCCTGGCCGCGGACGGCATCGCCAGGACCCGCCGGGCGCTCGCGGAGGGCACCCTTCCCGCGCTGGAGAGCGACGAGCTCCGGTTCGGGCCGCCGGTGGCACGCCCCGGCATCGTCCTGTGCATCGGGCAGAACTACGCGGCCCACGCCGCCGAGTCCGGCGCCGAGCCGCCCACGCGCCCGGTGATCTTCTTCAAGCCCCCGAACACGGTGGTCGGCGCCTACGACGAGGTGCGGATTCCCCGCGGCTCAGCCAAAACCGACTGGGAGGTGGAGCTGGCCGTGGTCATCGGGAAGCGAGCGCAGTACCTCGACTCCCCCGAGCAGGCGCTCGAGCACGTGGCCGGCTACACGATCGCGAACGACGTCTCGGAGCGCGACTTCCAGCTCGTCCACTCCGGCGGGCAGTGGTCGAAGGGCAAGTCCTGCGCGACGTTCAACCCGCTGGGTCCCTACCTCGTGCCCGCCGACGAGGTGCCCGACGTGCAGAACCTCCGGCTGCGCTCGTCGGTCAACGGCGAGCCGCGCCAGGACTCCAGCACCGCGGACATGATCTTCTCCGTCGCGCAGATCGTGCACGACCTCAGCCAGTACCTCGTGCTGGATCCGGGCGACGTCATCAGCACCGGCACGCCCGAGGGCGTGGCGCTGTCCGGGCGTTTTCCCTACCTGTCGGCGGGGGACGTCATGGAGATCGAGATCGAGGGCCTCGGCCGTCAGCGCCAGGTGCTGGGCAAGGCATAACAGCACCGAAACGGATGGGTCGCGGCCGACGAGATCCTTGCCTTCACTCGTAACTTGTATGATACGTTACGACTGCCTCGAAGGCGCGGTAGGCGACCCTTCCTGGCAGCCGCAGACGGTTCTGTCGTCTCCAGGCGTGTTCCGGCTCCCCGCCCTGCGTCGTTGCTTCATCGGCGCAGGGCGCACGCGGAGACAGGGAACGAGAACCACGGAAAGGGAGCGGATGAGGATCACCGGCTACCGCACGCTGTCGACGTTGAACCACTGGGGCCGTCCCGTCGGGGACGCCAACGGTTTCATCGCCGACGGCGTCACCGAGGTGCCCGTGGTGCTGCTCGAGACCGACGGCGGCCTGACCGGTGTGGGGCTCGGCGCCCACGGCGACGCCCAGCGGATCTTCCCCGCGCTCGAGGGGCAGGACCCGCGCGCGGTCACCGCGCTCTACGACCGGATGCTGGCGCACACCTTCAAGAGCGGCCACGCCGGCACGACCTTCGGCACCATCGGCGCCTTCGACATGGCCCTGTGGGACCTCAAGGCGAAGCTCGCGGGCGAACCGCTGTGGCGCACACTCGGTGCGGCCGACCGCTTCGTGCCCGGCTACGCGTCGGGCCTCGACATCGCGCTCGACGACCAGGAACTGGCCGAGCACTACACCGCCTGGGCCGAGCGTGGCTTCACGGGCGCCAAGCTCAAGGGAGGGCTCGACACCGAGCGCGACGTCGCCCGGCTGACCGCCGTGGCCGAAGTGCTGCGCGCGAACACCTCCGCCCCCGCACTGATGCTCGACGTCAACGAGGCGTGGGGTCCGCACCAGGCGGTGCGGCTGCTCGCCAGAATCGAGGACAGCATCGAACTCGCCTGGATCGAGGAGCCGGTGCGGCGGTGGGACGTGCCGGGCAACCGTGCGGTGGCGCGCGCCGCGCGCGCCGCGGTCGCCTCCGGCGAGAACCTGACCGGGCTCGAGCAGTTCCGCCCGTTGCTCGCCGCCGACGCCCTGCAGGTGGTGCAGACAGCGGGAGTCTGGGGCATCACGCACTTCCTGCGCGTCGCCACGCTCGCCCACGGCCACGACCTCCCGGTCAGCCCCGTCGGCTACCACGCGAACCCGCTGGCTCACGCCGCCGCGGCCGTGCCCAACCACCTCGTCACCGAGGTGCAGGGCACCGAAACCCCGGTGGGCGTGACGGTGGACCAGGTGATCGCCGACGGCGGCATCGTGCTCGGCGACTCCCCCGGCCTCGGGATCACGATCGACGAAAGCGCCATCGGCGAACTCGACCGCACCGGTGCCTGGTCGCACCCCGACGGCCCGCACGTGCGCCCGGCGACCGCGGGGCTGCGCCTCGTCCCGGCGCAGGGTCCCGTCGGAACGGAGGACGGATCGTGACGCGACCACGTGCGCTCCTCGCGATGGACCCGCGGCTGCCCGGCGCCCTCTTCGACGCCGGGGCGCTGGCCCGGCTGCGCGCCGCCACGGACCTCGACACCGGCCTCGTCGTGACGGAGGCGGACTCGGCGCGCTCGCGGATTGCCCTGGCGGAGACGGAAATCCTCGTCGCCGGCTGGGACGCGCCCGTCGTCGGGTCCGCCCTGCTGCCCCGGCTGCGGGCAGTGATCTACGCGGGCGGCGTGGCCGCGACGTGCCTGGCCGATCCCGAGTCGTTCGCGGCCCGTGGAGTGGTCGCGGCCAACGCCCGCGCCGCGAACTCCGCTCCCGTCGCCGAGTACACGCTGGCGATGATCCTGCTGGCGAACAAGAACGTGCTCGGCGCCGAGCGGGAGTACCGGCGGTCAAGGACCGTCCCCGGCCCGCTCGCCGCCGATCCCCGGAACGGCAACTACCGGCAGACCGTCGGCATCGTGGGCGCCTCCACCGTCGGACGCGCGGTGCTCGCGCTGCTGCGATCCTTCGACCTGGACGTGCTGCTGCACGACCCCACGCTCACGCCGGAGCAGGCGCACGAGCTGGGAGCGCGACTCGTTCCGCTCGACGAGCTCATGGCCGCCAGCGGCGTGGTGTCGCTGCACCAGCCGCTGACGCCCGACAC
The DNA here is from genome assembly GCF_016595675.1 of Prauserella cavernicola. Classification (GTDB taxonomy): domain Bacteria; phylum Actinomycetota; class Actinomycetes; order Mycobacteriales; family Pseudonocardiaceae; genus Prauserella_A; species Prauserella_A cavernicola. The sequence continues at coordinate 1,225,783 of NZ_JAENJH010000001.1, forward strand.
CCGCGGGCAGATCGACGGCGCGGCGCTCGCGCTGCTGCGTGACGGCGCCACGCTGATCAACACCGCGCGCGGCGCCGTCGTCGACCAGAACGCCCTCGTCGCGGAGCTGCGGAGCGGACGCATCACCGCCGTACTGGACGTCACCGACCCCGAACCACCGGCAACCGACAGCGAACTGTGGACTTTGGACAACGTCGTGCTCACTCCCCACCTGGCCGGCTCCCTCGGCGGTGAACTGCGCCGCATCGGCGACGCCGTCACCGACGAGGTGGAGCGCTTCACCTCGGACCGACCGTTCGCCCACCCCGAGGACCTCGTGGCCTCCGCGCACGCGAGGGTGAGGTGAGCCGGGTGCTGACCACCACGCTGACCTCCGGCCTCACCCTCACCGGGCTCGGCCTCGGCGCCGCGCAGCTCGGCAACCTCGGCCGCACCACCAGCGACGAGGACGCCCAGGGCGCCGTCGACGCGGCGTGGGACAGCGGCGTCCGCTATTTCGACACCGCGCCCCACTACGGCCTCGGGCTCTCGGAGAAGCGGCTCGGGGCGGCGCTCGCCGGGCGTCCGCGCTCGTCCTTCACCGTGTCCACCAAGGTGGGCAGGCTGCTGGTGCCCAGCCCTGAGACGGCCGACCAGCAGGATGACGGTGGGTTCGCCGTGCCGGCGGAGTACCGCCGCCGGTGGGACTACAGCAGGGACGGCGTCCTGCGCTCCATCGAGGCGAGCCTGCACCGGCTCGGACTCGACCACGTCGACATCGTCTACCTGCACGACCCCGACGACCACTGGGAGCAGGCCTCCACCTCCGGGGTCGAGGCGCTGGTCGAACTGCGCGAGCAGGGCGTGGTCACGGCCATCGGCGCCGGCATGAACCAGGCCGCGATGCTCGCTGAGTTCGTGCGCCGGTGCGACATCGACATCGTGATGGTGGCAGGGCGGCACACGCTGCTCGACCACTCCGCCCAGGACGAACTGTTGCCGCTGGCCGAGCAACGCGGGGTCGGTGTGGTGGCGGCCGCGGTCTACAACTCCGGGTTGCTCGCGGCGCCGCGTCCTCAGGCGGGCGCCAACTACGACTACCTGCCCGCCTCGCGCGAGCTGACCGAACGCGCCGTGGCGATCGCGGAGGTGTGTGAGCGCCACGGCGTGTCGCTGCCGGAAGCCGCGATCGCCCACCCGCTGCGCCACCCGGCTGTGGTCTCGGTGGTGCTCGGCGCCCGCGACGCGAAGCAGTCCCGCACCAACGCGGAACGGCTCGCGGCGTCCGTGGCCGCACAACTGTGGGACGAGCTGTCCCGGCTCGGCCTGGTCCCCGGCCCGGCTGCGCGCGAGGGGAGAGCGTCGTGATCGTCATCGACGCGCACCAGCACGTCTGGGACCCGGCGCGCGCGACGTACGGGTGGCTGGGCCCCGCACTCGCTCCCATCAACGGTGCCATGCGGTTCGCCGACGTCCGGCCCGCGCTGAGCGCCGCGGGTGTCACCGCGACGGTGCTCGTGCAGGCCGCCGACAACTACGCCGACACCGACCACATGCTCGCCACCGCGGCCGCGCATCCGGAGGTCGCCGCCGTGGTCGCGTGGCTCCCGCTGGACGATCCCGCGCGCGCCCGCGCCCGGCTCGCGGCGCTGCGGAACGACCCGCACGTGGTGGGCACGCGCAGCCTCATCCACGAACGGTCCGATTCGAACTGGATCCTGCGACCCGAGGTCGGCGCCGGACTCGCGCTGCTGGCTGAGGAGGGGCTCACCTTCGACTACGTCACCGCCTCCCCCGAGGCTCTGGTGCACGTGCCCGAGCTGGCCGCGCGCCATCCGCGGCTGCGGCTGGTCATCGACCACCTCGGCAAGCCGCCGATCGGCTCGGGCCGCGAGGAGCGGCTGCGCTGGCGCGAGCTCATCGCGGCGGCGGCCGGGCACCCGCAGGTGTACGCCAAGGTCTCCGGCCTGTACTCGGCGCGCGGTGCGCTCGACTCGTGGACCACCGAGCAGGTGCGCCCGTTCGTCGAGGACGCGCTGGAGCTGTTCGGGCCGGACCGCCTGATGTACGGAGGCGACTGGCCGATCTCGCTGCTGGCCGGAGGCTACGCGCGCACCTGGGAGGCGTGCCTGGAACTGCTCGCCCCGCTGGGTCCCGACGACCGGGCCGCCGTGCTCGGCGGCACGGCCACCGACTTCTACCGCATCGACGCCACCCTGCTCGACGCCGCGCACGCCGCGGCAGCGTGACCGCCTCCGGAGGCAACGCCATGGAACACACGACGACACCGGACACCGCCGCACTCGCCGGCTGGCTGCACAGCTGGGTGACCGACGAGGGCGCGATCAACGGCTTCCACAACCACAGCGTGTGGGGCACCAACCCGTTCTCCTTCCTCGACTTCACCAGCGGCCACACGACGTTTGCGGGACCCGCCGTGGGAGCGCTGGCGCAGGCGCTGGCCCAGCGGCCCGACGAGCGCGGCGTCGCCCTGCTGCGCAGGCTGCTGCGCTACCAGTCAAGCGAGGTCCAGCCCGACGGGCAGTACCAGCACATCGGCTTCCAGGTCGGCGAGTCGGCCACCAGCGGGCTCATCCACAACGCCGTCGGCAGTCTCGGCATGCTCCTGGCGCTCCGGCACGCGGGTCACCTGCTGCCCGACGACGACATCGCCGCCGTGCTCAAGGCCGTGCGGGCCAACCTCGACGCCTGCGAGGTCTACGGCGGTGGACGTCCCGGCGAGGACGGCACCTGCAACCAGGAGTACGCCCGCGTCTGGGTCAAGCAGCTCTACACCGAGCTCAGCGACGACAAGTCCTATGTGGACCAGATTCCGGTGGACCTCGCCGAACTGGTCCGGCTCTTCCACCACCGGGGCGTGCCCGACGCCGACAGCGCGGGCACGTTCCGCACCGTGCGCGACCGCGCCGAGGGCGGCATCCTCGAGCCCGCCGAGTACTACGGCCTCATGATCGTGCCGCTGGTACTGGGCTACCGGGCGCAGGGCGATCCGGAACTGCTCGCCGAGGCGCGCAGGCTGTGCAGGCACGTGGCGCGCGCGGCGTGGACCGACGACGCCGGAGCCACCCGCTACCACCGCTACTTCTACGTCCAGGGCGAGCGGGTGCTCAAGACCGACACCCCGATGCTCATCGCGGGCATGGGCCTGACGCTGTACGGCATCCACGAGGTCCTGGCCGAGGGACCGGACGCCGAGCTGGAAGCGTTCACCGAGGCCTGCCTCGCGACCTACGCGCGCTACCAGACGCCCGCGGGCTACTTCGCCTCGGCGAGCGGGTGGCACAACGAGGCCGACATCGCACCCAGCACCGCCTGGCACGCCCACGACCTGATGTTCCTGATGGCCAGGTTCGGCGCGGACGAGGACTTCTGGGACCGGGTGCTCGCGCCGAGGCCCCGGCAGTCGGTGCTCGTCAGCGACCGCGCCTTCTGGGCCGAGTCCGGCGTCCACTGGTGCGTACGCAGCCCACTGACCGCGGGCGATCTGCACCTCTACGGCCGCAAGGACAGCGCGCACTTCACGCGCGAGTTCTTCGCCTGGACCGACCGCGCGCCGCTGCCCGACGAGCTCCGCTACCCGGGGCCGCCCGAGTTCTTCGTCGCCAACGACGGCATCTACCGCGTCGACCGCGGCGAGACCACCACCGACATCACGGCCGTGGGCCCGTTGCCCTACCGGGGCCTGCTGTGACAGCCGGAACCACCGAGGCCGCACCGGCCGACGGTTGTTGACCCACCGAGGAAGAAGGAACCGACAATGATGTCTACCCACAGAGGGCGCACGGTGCGCGGTGGTGCCGCGGTGGCCGCTGCCCTGTCGCTGGTGCTCCTCCCCGCGTGTGCGGCGGGCGGCTCGTCCGAGTCCTCCGACGGCGAGATCCGGATGATGGTCAACCTGACCGACAACCTGGACCAGGCCTACTGGGAAAAGCTCGTCAAGCCGTTCGAGGACGAGAGCGGCCTGAAGGTCAAGATCGAGGGCCCCACCGGCAAGTCCGTCGCCGAGTCGTTCCCCCAGCAGCTGGCCGCGGGCACCGCGCCCGAGGTGATCCAGTCGATCTTCCCCGACGACGACACGGCACCCGAGCTCGTCGACCTCAGCGACGAGGCGTGGGCCAAGGACACCCCGATGTTCGACGACTACGCGATGGAGGGCGCGCACTACGCCGTCGGCGTCGGCACCCAGACCCAGTCGCTGATCTACTACAACAAGACCGCGTTCACCGAAGCGGGCATCGCCGAGCCGCCCAAGACCTGGGCCGAGCTCGACGACGCGCTGGGCAAGCTCAAGCAGGCCGGGTTCACCCCCATGCAGACCGCGGGCGACTTCCAGACCGGCCTGCAGCTGCAGCAGATCTATCACCCCACGCTCAACCAGGAGCACCCGAAGTGGCAGGCCAAGGTCGCCGAGGGTGAGCTCAACGTCGGCGACATCTACGAGCCCGCGTTCCAGCTCTACGCCGACTGGATCAGCGAGGGCCACATCGCCAAGAGCGACGTCGGACTGAGCCCCTCGCAGGCCGACGGCAACTTCATCGCGGGCAAGGTCGGCCTCTACACCAACGGAAGCTGGTTCGCCGCCACCCTCGCCCAGGCCGAGGACCTGCCCTTCGAGGTCGGCGTGTTCTCCCCGCCGACCGAGGACGGCAGCGCCTACCCCGGCCCGCAGGGCGCCACCATGGCCAACCCGTACATGATCCGCCAGGGCGGCGGCGACGAGGACGGCGCCAAGCAGCTCGTCGAGTTCCTGGTCACCGACCCGGCGGCCATCGAGGCGCAGCTCGGCTCCGACGGCGTGTTCCGCCAGGGCGCCGACGTCGAGCAGAGCGACGTCGAGGCCCAGATCCAGACCATCCTCGACGACGCGCCCGAGCTGGTCGCCGTCGGCGAGGGCCAGGGCGACGTCCGCCTGCCCGTCACGGGCTTCAACCCGAAGCTCACCGAGATCGCCCAGAGCCTCTACACCGGTGCGAGCCCCGCCGACGCCGCCAGGGCCATCGACCAGTGGATCGGCAGCAGCAGCTGAGCCATGGAACCAAGAACTTCTCTGAGACTGCGGGGATGGCGCAACGCGGGCGTCTCCGTCGGGATGGTCGTCCCCGCAGTGCTCGTCTACGTCGCGTTGCTGGTCGTGCCCGTGGGCTATGCGTTCTACTACAGCTTCACCGAGTACAACGGGTTTCCCACGCGTGTGCCCGAGTTCATCGGGCTGGAGAACTACCAGACCGTCTTCAGCTCCGACGACATGACGGGCACGATGGTGACCACCGGCGTGATCGCCGTGATCGGCGCGCTCGTCGTGAACCTCGCCGCGCTGGGGCTGGCGTTGCTGTTGCAGAAGCCCAACCGGTTCAACACCTTCGGCCGGGTCGTCATGTTCTACCCGCACGTGCTGAGCGCGCTGGTGGTCGGCTTCCTGTGGCAGGCGATTCTCGGTCCGCAGGGTGTGGTGAACACGATGCTGGAGAAGGTGGGCTCCGACAGCCTGCCCTTCCTCAGCGACCCGAACTGGGCGCTGTGGTCGATGATCTTCGTCATCGCGTGGGCGTTGTTCGGCGTCCAGCTGATCCTCTACCTCGCCGGTCTCCAGGCGGTGTCGACGGATCTGCTGGAGGCGGCCAGGATCGACGGCGCCAGCCGGTGGCAGACGTTTCGGTCCGTCACGTGGCCGTCGCTGGCGCCGACGGTCACCGCGGCCATCATCACGTCGGGGATCTCGCTGCTGAAGACCTATGACGTGGTCGTGTCGCTGACCGGCGGCGGTCCGGCCGGGTCCACCAAGACGCTCGCCTACCAGATCCTCGCGGTCTCCTTCCCGGAGCGCGACATCGGCGTGGCCTCGGCGCAGGCGGTGCTGCTGATCCTCGCCGCCGCGGTACTGGCCATCACCGTTCTCGTGATTCGCAGGCGCGCAGAAAACGACGCGGAGTCCATCGGATGAAGACAACAGCCAACTCGCCCGCCGTCGCCAGGGTGACGTTCCTCAGTGTCGTGTGCGTCGGCATGCTCCTGCCGATGTACCTGCTGGTGGTCAACACGTTCAAGAGCCAGCAGGAGATCCTCGCCAATCCGTTCACGATCAACTTCGACACGGCGACGTTCGAGCATCTCGCGAACGCCTGGACCAACCCCGACTTCAACATCCTGAAGGGGTACGCGATCACCCTGGCGCTGGTGGCCGGTGTGAACGCGCTGTCGATCGGCGTGTGCGCGCCGGCGGCGTACGTACTGGCGCGCACGCCGAAGGCGCTGTCGCGGGTGATCCTGTTCTTCTTCATCGCGGGCATGTTCATCCCGACGCAGGTGATCCTGGTCCCCGTCATCTTCGTGCTGCGCTCACTCGGGCTGATGGGCACGCTGCCGGGGCTGATCCTGTTCATGACGGCCACCACCGTGCCGTTCACGTTGTTCGTGTTCTACGGCTACATCCGGATGCTGCCAAGGGCGCTGGACGAGGCGGCCGCGATCGACGGAGCGGGCAAGCTGTACACGCTGTGGCGGATCATCCTGCCGCTGATGCGGCCGATCATCGCGACGGTGTTCATCCTCAACTCGCTCAGCGTGTGGAACGACTTCGCCAGCCCGCAGATGATCCTCGGTCCGGGCAGCGGCATCTACACCGTCACCACCGGTGTGTACGCGGCCGTCGGCCAGTACTCCACCGACTACACCAAGGTGTTCCCGACCCTGCTGCTCGCGGTGATCCCGATCCTGGCGATCTTCATCGTGATGCAGCGCCACGTGATGAGCGGACTCGCGGCGGGTGCCGTCAAGGGCTGACCGCCGCCAGCCGTCCCCGAAGGAGTGGATAGCCCATGCCCGCACCCCGCCGCGTCGCGTCCGTGATCCGGCTGCGCCCGGAACACGAGCAGGAGTACCGGGAACTGCACCGCGACGTTCCGCGGGCGGTGCTGGACACGCTCTCGCGCGCCCACATCACCAACTACTCCATTTTCCTGCGCGAGCACACGTTGTTCGCCTACTACGAGTACACCGGCGAGGACTACGAGGCCGACCTGGCCGTCATCGCCGCCGACCCCGACACCCAGCGCTGGTGGACCCTCACCGACCCCTGTCAGCAGCCGCTCGACTCGGCGGAGCCGGGGCAGCGCTGGGTGGAGGGCGAGGAGCTGTTCCACCTGGACTGACCGGACTGACGGACTGATCACCTACCCGCGAAGGAACACCCGACATGTCGCACTCCCCTGCCGTCCCATCGCCCGAGTTCGCAGGCCTGCGTGCCGCGGTGACCGGAGGGGCGTCGGGCATCGGGCTCGCCACCGCCCGGTACCTGGCACACCGCGGCGCCAGGGTCGCCGTGCTCGACCGCGCGCCGGAAGCCCTGCCCGACGCCGACGCGGAGCTGCTGCTCGCCGTGCGCTGCGACGTCGGTGACGACGACTCGGTCCGCGCCGCCGTCGCCACGGTCGTGGATCGCTTCGGTGGCCTCGACATTCTCGTCAACAACGCGGGCATCGGTGCACAGGGGACGGTCGAGGACAACGACGACGCCGAGTGGAGCCGGGTGCTCGACGTCAACGTCCTCGGCATGGTGCGCACGACGCGCGCCGCTCTGCCGCACCTGCGCGCGTCGGAGCACGCGGCGGTGGTCAACACCTGTTCCATCGCCGCGACCGCGGGGCTGCCGCGCAGGGCGCTCTACGCCACGAGCAAGGGCGCGGTGCTGTCGCTGACGCTCGCCATGGCGGCCGATCACGTCCGCGAGGGCGTGCGCGTGAACTGCGTCAGCCCCGGCACGGCCGACACGCCCTGGATCGACCGGCTGCTCTCCAGCGCCGACGACCCGGCGGCCGAGCGCGCGGCGCTCAACGCCAGGCAGCCGACGGGCAGGCTCGTGTCCGCCGACGAGGTGGCGGCGGCCATCGCCTATCTCGCCTCACCCGCCGCGGCGTCGGTCACCGGCACCGCGCTGGCCGTCGACGGCGGCATGCAGGGGCTGCGATTGCGCCCCGTGGCGGACTGAACCGCCGGTTTTCTCCCCCTTTTCACCGCTTGTGCCGATCAACGCGCCCCTTTACTGTGCACATGTCATACATGTTCACAGTAAGCCGATCTCATTTCCCGGATGGCTCGGTGGGTTCGTCATCGCGGCCGTACCAGGACACGACATCCGACGAAAGGCTTCTCCATGGTGAGAACTGGGCGACGACCAGCCTGGCTCGTCACGCTCTGCGCCGCGCTGGCGCTGACCACCGCCGCCACGACGGCGACGGCGGCCTCGGCTCAGCCCTCGACCGGCAAACTGACGGTCTACGTCGCGACCGACGGCGACGACGCGGGCAGTGGCAAGAAGAACGACCCCTTCCAGACCATCGCCGCCGCCAGGGACGCGCTGGCGGGCAAGACCTCGGAACAGACCCGTGGCACGGTCCTCATTCGCGGCGGCACCTACGTCCTCGACGACACGATCGAGCTCACCGGGCCGGAGCACTCGTGGGTCACCTACGCGCCCTACCAGAACGAGCCGGTGACCATCACCGGCTCCCACGACCTGCCCGCCGAGGGCTGGCAGCAGCTCTCCGAACTCTCGGACGACCAGCTCGCCCAGCCGCGGTTCTCCTCCCACTCCCGGCTCGACACCCCCGAACTGAGGGAGGGCGTCTGGGTCTACGACCTCGGTGAGGCGGGCATCGACCCGGGCACGCTCTACAAGAACGGCTTCAACTGGGTACAGGACCCGTTCGCGCCCGAACTCGCCGTCAGCGGTGAGACCCAGCAGCTGGCCGAGTACCCCAACGGCGACGACTGCTCCACCACCGAGACCGGGTGTCACCTGTGGGGCTCCGGCGACAAGTGGGGCGCCGACACCCCGCGCGACCTGATGAGCGTGGACCTCGACGAGCGGTTCGGCCTCCAGGACCACTGGAACTTCTCCGGCACGACGCCGCGAGCCCAGTTCGAGGACAAGAAGCAGGAACGCGACCCCGAGTTCCAGGACACGTGGACGCCCGAGGAGATGCGGCGCATGACGCCGTCGATCTTCACCGTCGGCGGCCGCGCGCTCGAGGGCGAGCGCTACCAGGGCTGGGGCCCCGAGGCCGAGCCGGTGGTGGACGACCTGGGCACCCGTGGTTTCGACGACTACTCCGACGTCCCGGTGCAGCTCGACCCGCGCTGGATCGAGGACATCGACAACACGACGACGGAGACCGAGGGCTGGCTGTCGGGCTACTTCGGCAACAACTACGCCAACGACATGGTGCGCATCCTGTCGTGGGACGGCGACCGGCTCTTCACGAAGTACCCCTCGATGTACATCCCGCAGGACGCCTGGACCAAGGTCAAGGTGCTCAACGTCCTGTCCGAAATGGACGCCGAGGGTGAGTACTACATCGACCGGCACGACGACAACGACGTCCTGTACTACAAGCCCGAGGGCGGGACGATGGAGGGCAGCACCGCCGCCCTCCAGACTTTCGACAAGAACTTCTTCCTGATCGAGGGCACCGAGGGCGTGACCCTGCGGGGCCTGACGATGAGCGGCTCGCTCATCAGCGGCGTGCAGCTGCTCGACGCCGTGGGCACGATGATCGACGACGTCGACATCTCCAACGTGAGCATGGACGCGATCCGCATCGGCCGCACGACAGACACGATCACGGCGATGCCCGACTACGAGACCGTGCAGGGCGGGCGGGACAACGTCGTGCAGAACTCCTACCTGCACGACCTCGGCGGAGGCGGGGTGCTACTCGGGGGCGGTGACCGCGCCACACTCGAGCGAGGCAACAACGTCGCGCGGCACAACGAGATCACCCGCTTCTCCAAGCTCGCGACCTACACCCCGGCCGGCTACCTGTACGGCGTCGGCAACACCTTCGAGTACAACTACGTCCACGACGCCCCGCACATGTCGGTCCAGATCATGGGCAACGACATGAAGGTCAACCACAACCACTTCTACGACACCGTGAAGAACGCCGGCGACCAGGGCGTGGTCTACGCGGGCCGGGACTTCACCTACCTCGGCAACGAGGTGGCCTACAACCACTTCGAGCTGGTGGGCGGCAGCAACGACGCGCTGTATCTCGACGACGGCGCCTCGGGCGTGCGGTTCCACCACAACGTCGTCAACGGCTCGCACTCCGGCGTGCACCTCAACTCCGGGCACAGCAACACCGCCAACGACAACGTCTTCATCGGCGGCGAGCGCGCGGGCCACGGCGGCATCTACCACCGCAAGGGCGAGACGTCCCTGCCGATCGACAACAGCTGGGTCCTGCAGAGCCGCTTCAACACCTTCCTCGACGTCCGCGAGGGCGAGAAGTACAGCGCGACGCCGGAGACCGTGGCGGCCTGGCACGAGCACTACACCAACGGCGAGCGGACGTACTCCGACGGCACGCCGATCGTGTTCCCGGAGATCACCGAGTGGTACGTGCCGCGGGTGACGGCGACGGGCGAGGACTGCACGGCCGCCGACTACTCGACCAACGGCACGAACGGCTGCAGCAGGGCGACGGTGTGGGACGACCCGAACTCGGTCTGGGTGCCCTCGCGGGTCGAGGTCGACCACGCGGTCGTCGTCGGCGACACCGCTTACATCGAGAGCACGGCGACCTTCTCCGAGCCGGAGTCGGTCTACAACCTCTCGCGCTGGAGCGACAAGGTGAACACCAACACCGTCATGGCCTCGTCGGTCGAGGAGACCGGCCTCGACCTCGACACGCTCTCGTTCTCGGACTCCGGCTCGGTGGCCGAGGCCTTCGGAGCGGAGTGGATCGAGGAGTGGAACCGGCTCGTCTCCACGGACGGGATCGGCAGGCCCTGATCGACGCGGGCGCGTGAACTCGCACTCCCAGGACCGGGGGCATCCGTCTCAGGACGGGTGCCCCCGGTCGTGCCGGGCGACCCGGTTACGCGTCGGAGGGATCGGCGGGGCGGCGGCGCGCCCACGACGACGTGATGTGCTCGCGCATCTCGTGGGCGGCGGCGTCGGAGTCCCCCGCCAGCACGGCGGCGGCGATGCGGGCGTGCGCCTGGTGGGTGAGCTCGAGGTCCTTGCGGCTCGGGCTCCCGCTGTACTGGGGCGAGCGCACGGCCTTGCCCTGGATGCTCGAGACGATGGCGCGGCCGAAGGCATCCTGCGACGCGCGGTGGATGATCTCGTGGAACTGGATGTCGGCACGCGAGTACGCCACCACGTCGCCGCGCAGCGAGGCGAGCTCGTCGAGCTTCGCGGACAGCGCCGCCGCCTGCGCCTCGTCGATGTGCTGGGCCGCGCGGGCGGCCATGGTGCACTCCAGCGTCGTGCGGATCTCGATGAGGTTGTCGAGGAAGACCAGCCGGTCCTTGCGCTGGAACAGGGCGTCGAGGATCAGCGGGTCGAGCAGGCTCCACTGGTCCTGGTCGAGCACCACGGTGCCCCAGCCCTGGCGGGTGGCGACGAGCCCTTTCTCGGCCAGCGTCGTGGTGGCCTCGCGGATGACGGTCCGGCTCACCTCGTACTGCTCGCACAGCTCCCCCGCCGACGGCAGCGCCGTTCCGGGCGGGTACTTGCCGAGCACGATGGCCGTCGCGAGACTCTGGACGACGGCTTCGGCCAGCGGCGGCCTGCGCCGGTGCGGCCGGGACACCGGTGTGGTGTCCGCGAATGGCTTACTCATCTGGTCGGAGACTCCCGTGTTCGTGCCGATCGCCCAGCCCCGTACTGCGCAACCACCCCAGCCTAGCCGAAGCTGCTAGAGTCATCACTCGTATCATAAGTTACAAGTCGCGGACGAGGAGCACGATGCGAATCACCGGGTACCGGTGCCTGGTCACGGTGCACGAGTGGGGCCGTCCGGTCGGTGACGTGAACGGCGTCATCGCGGGCGGGATCACCGAGGTACCCGTCGTGCTGCTCGAGACCGACGAGGGCCTCACCGGCGTCGGCCTGGGCGGGCACGCCGACGTGCACCGCGTCTTCCCCGCTCTCGAGGGCCAGGATCCCCGGGCAGTCACGTCGCTCTACGACCGCATGCTCTCCCACGTCTTCAAGTCGGGACACGGCGGAAGCACGTTCGGCACCATCGGCGCGCTGGACATGGCGCTGTGGGACCTCAAGGCGAAGCTCGCGGGCGAACCGCTGTGGCGCACGCTCGGCGCGGCCGACCGCTTCGTGCCCGGCTACGCCTCCGGCCTGGAGTACGCGCTGACCGACGAGGAACTCGTCGCGTTCTACGAGGGGTGGGCGCGGCGCGGGTTCACCGGCGCGAAGGTCAAGGGCGGCCTCGACCTCGACCGGGACGTGCGGCGCCTCGCCGCGGTGCGGGACGTGTTGCGCGCCAACACCTCGCGGCCCGCTCTGATGTACGACGTCAACGAGTCGTGGGGACGGCACCAGGCCGTCCGGTCCGCGCGCCGGGTCGAGGAGGACGTCGACCTCACCTGGATCGAGGAGCCGGTGCGCCGCTGGGACGTCGCCGGGCACCGCGCCGTGACGACCGGAGCCCGCGCCGCCGTCGCCAGCGGCGAGAACCTGACGGGACTCGAGCATTTCCGGCCGCTGCTCGACGCCGGCGCCGTGGACGTCGTGCAGACCGGCAGCGTCTGGGGCATCACGCACTTCCTGCGCGTCGCCACCGTCGCGTTCGGACACAACCTGCCGGTGAGTCCCGTCGGCTACAACGCCAACCCGGTCGCGCACGCGGCGGCCGCGGTGCCGAATCACCTGGCCACCGAGATCCAGGACCTCGCGTGGCCGGTGGGGCTGCGGGTGGACCAGGAGATCGCCGACGGCGGAATCGTGCTCGGCGACGCGCCGGGACTGGGCATCGAGGTGGACGAGGACCGGATCGCCGCGCACACCGCGTCGGGCCGCTGGTCGGTGGTGGCGGGCCCCCACGTCCGCCCCGCCGACGCCGGACTGCGACTCGCGCCCCAGGCGTGACGAGAGGGGAAAGCACAGTGAGTACGCGACACGCGCTGATCGTCCGCGGCGGCTGGGAGGGCCACGACCCCCTCGGCTGCACCGAGCTGTTCCTGCCCCGCCTGGAGCGCGCGGGCTTCGCGGTCTCGGTCAGCGAGGACCTGTCGGTCTACGAGGACGCCGACCTGCTCGCCCGCACCGACCTCGTCGTGCACTCGTGGTCGGGCGGCGAGCTGAGCGCCGAACAGGAGGCCACGCTCGTCGCGGCGGTGGAGGCGGGCACGGGATTCGCGGGCTGGCACGGCGGCGTCATCGGCACGAACGTCCGCAACGCACGCTACCTGCGCATGGTCGGCGGCCGGTTCGTCTGGCACCCGGAGGGCTTCCAGGAGTTCACGGTGCACGTCGCCGACGCGCCGCCCCGGGACGGGGAGATCACCGAGGGCATCGGCGACTTCGACGTCGAGACCGAGCACTACTGGGTGCTCTCCGACGCGCTCAACACGGTACTGGCCACCTCCGTGCTCGCGCCCGGTGAGCAGTGGGCCGAGCCCGTTGAGTTCCCCGTGGTGTGGACACGCCGCTGGGGAGCGGGCCGCGTGTTCGTGTGCACCCTGGGCCACCGCGTGTCCGACCTCGAGGTCCCGCAGACGGCGACGATCGTCGAGCGCGGCCTCGTGTGGGCGGCGCGCCGAGCCCCCTTGCGGTGAAGGGCACCTTTACTGCGTTGAATGCGGTAAAGGTGCCCTTCACCACCAGTGCGCGTCAGTTGCCCCTTGCGGTGCGGGGAGCCGCGACTGAGGACGACGAGTGAGTCAACGGCCAGCGATGCAGTCGATGATGGGCGTCGGCCCGCAGTCCGTCCTAGGTGAGCTCGCGCTGGAGGTCGCGCTCGCCCGACACAAGGAACGAGCACGCGGCCGCACGCGGTTACCGCCGCTACGGCGGTATGTCGACCCGCTCACCGACGCGTTGGCCGGACCCGAGTCCCACTGGGAGCCGGGGCCGACTGGCTGTTCCACACCCACGTCACCGGCGCCGGGGGTGGGTCAGGTGTGGTGGGGGGTGAAGAGCATGACCCAGTGGTCGTTCTCGGGGTCGTGGAGCATTTCGCTGTCGAAGGTGAGCGGGCCCTGTGTCGGGTGGTTGACGTGTTTCATCGCTGAACTCCAGGTCCCGATCTCCCCCTTCTGCCAGTGGCGGTCGAACTCGGGGTTGCTTGTCGAGAGTTCGCGGAACAGGGAGCGGAGATACTCGTCTTCCGGGTAGTGGCTGAGTGCCTTGCGGAGTTCGGCGGTGGCCACCCGGGCTAGTTGTTCGGCCCCAACGTTTCCGAGTACTTTGTCGAGTCCCGTTGCGGTGAAGGCCTGGTAGGCGATGTTGCGGCCGTAGGATCCGTCGTCGAAGAGGGGCCCGAACAGGTCCGCGGCGGCGGTGTTGAAGGCGAGCACGTCGAGCCGGCCGTCGTGGACGGTGACCGGCATGACGTCGTTCAGGCCGTCGAGCAGCTGCTGGAGACCGGGGCGGATCTCGGTGGCGGGTGCCCGCGATGGCGGGGGGCGCTCGCCGGCGAGGCGAAAGAGGTGGTCCCGTTCGGCGTTCGAGAGCCGGAACGCTCGGGCCAGAGACGCGAGGATCTCCCGCGACGGGCGGGCGGCACGGCCCTGTTCGAGGCGCGTGTAGTACTCGACCGAGATTCCCGCGATGTCGGCGAGTTCCTGACGCCGCAGACCCGGGACACGCCGGTGGGACAGAGGGGAGACTCCGGGCCGATCCAGGGGCGCGAGCTGGGAGCGGTGGTGACGTAGGTACTCGCCCAGACCTGACCGCTCATCTCCCCGCATGGATTCATTGTCCCTCCCCACGGGGCAAGCTCCCGGCCGGAGTGTGGCCCTGTGGGTACCAGGCTCGAGGCGATCTCCCTGACCGTCGGAGGCCGCGTCAGGGTCGGTGGTGACGCAGAACGCGGACGTCGACGCGTCGACGCCACCGCCGGAACCCACCCGACCCAGCCCAGGAGACTCCCCATGACCACAGCAAACCGATCCCTGATCATGACCGGCGCCACCCGAGGGATCGGGCTGGAGGCCGCGCGGGACGTCCTGAGACGCCGCCCCGACACCCACCTGATCGTTCTCGGACGTGCCTCATCCACCGCCGAGACTCTGCCGGGCCTGCGGGAGATCTCCCCACACGTCTCACACGTCGACATCGATCTGGCGAGTACGGCCAGCGTCGCCGCCGCCGGCGCGCACCTGGAAGACCTCCTCGACTCCGGCGCCCTGCCTCCGCTGTGGGGACTGGTCTTCAACGCGGGCGTGCACCTGTCCAACGCGTTGGAGGCCACGGTCGACGGTTACGAGCGGACCTTCGCCGTGAACGTCATGTCCACCCACCAGCTCCTGCGGCGACTCCACCCCCATCTTCATTCACCGGCCCGCATCGTCGTCACGGTCAGCGACGCCCACTTCGGCGACCTCCGGCACACCGGAGGAACCATGCCCTCGCCCCGGTGGGCCATCCCGGACATCTCCCAACCCGGAGCGTTCAACCGCTCCGGGAACGTCCGAGCCGGCCGCCGTGCCTACGTCACCAGCAAACTCGGCGGCATATACCTGGTCCACGAGTGGTCCCGCCGCCTGCCCGAAGGCGTCGACATCATCGCCTACAACCCCAGCCTCGTCATCGGAACCGGACTCGCCCGAGAAACCGGCGGCGCGTTCCCCTTCCTGATGCGGAGAATCGTCCCGATACTGGCGGCCACACCCCTGGTGGACACGCCCGCTCCCGCAGGCAAGAAACTCGCCGACGCCATCCTCGGCGCCACCTCCGCCCCGACCGGCGCCTACATCCACCGAACCAAAGCCATGCGGTCTTCCACCGAGTCCTACAACCCCGACCGCGAACGCGCCCTCTGGAACTGGCTGGAACAACTCCCACGGGAAAAGACCCCACGAACAACCAACTGACACACCGACAAGGGGCCCGTTGTGCTCGCCACCCACCGCACCCGGCCCATCAATCGCCGCGGCCAGCGCGCTCGCCGAACCGCCGGACCCAGCGGACCGCCGGCGCAGCCCCTCCAGCTCCAAGCACGAACCCGCCCTGACCTCCCAGTCAGGCCCTCGACGATCACAGTTCCAGGGGAGGAAACAGACGTTCCCGTTCGTTGTACCCGTACGGCCTAAGTGCTCTCGCGCACGACCACGCGGTAGCCCACGTCGCGGTGCGGCCGCTCGACCCGGCCACCGCGCATCCGCGCGAGCAGCAGGTCCGCGGCCAGTTCGCCGATGTGGACGCTCGGGACCGCCACGGTGGTCAGCGCGGGAACGAGGTGGCGCGCCAGTTCGAAGTCACCGAACCCGGCCAGCGCCAGCGTGCCGGGCACGTCGATCCCCCGCCGCACACACGCCTGCAGGGCTCCCGCGGCGAAGACGTCGCTGGAGAACAGCACGGCGTCGGAGTCCGGGTAGCGCTGAAGCACCTGGTCGAGCAGCGCCACGCCGGTGTCCATCGTGACCGGTTCGGGCCCGGCGTCCACCGTGCGCGGTTCGCTGCCCAGCAGGTCGCGCACGGCGCTCACGTAACCGTCGAGCCGCTCGCCCGCTCTGGAGTCGCCCGCGGTGTGCCTGCCCGCGAAGGTGATCCTGCGTCTGCCGCGCTCGACGAGGTGCGTGACCATCGCCGAGGCCGCGGCCGCGTTGGAGAAACCGACCAGCACGTCCACCGGATCGGCCGACCAGCCCCAGGTCTCCACCACCGGGACGCCCGCGGCGGTGAGCAGCGCTAGCGTGCCGGGCGTGTGGCTGGTGCCCACCATCAGCAGCCCGTCCGGTCTCCTGCCGAGGAAGCTGCGCAGCACCTCTTCCTCGTGCTCGGGCCGGTAGTCGGTCGTGCCCACGAAGATCTGGTAGCCGTGAGCGGCCAGCGCTGTCGAGAAGGCGTGGACCGTGTCGGCGAAGACCGACGCGTTAATCTGCGGCACCAGCGCGGCGACGGTGCGGCTGCGGTTGGAGGCCAGGTTGCTCGCGGCGAGGTTGGGGACGTATCCGGTGGCCGCGATGGCCGACTCGACCCTGGCGCGCGTCGCCTCGCCCACCGACGCCGGGTCGCGCACGACGCGCGACACCGTCTGCGCCGACACGCCTGCTGCGGTGGCCACGTCCGAGAGGGTCACCGAGCTCGTCGCGGAGCGCCTGCGCGAGCGCTGGGACGGGTCGGTCACGCGGGACCCGGCCCGGGGTTCACGGTGCGCGAGCGAAGCATCGGACCAGCGTAGAGCACCACCTGATCACCTCTTGTGGAAGACGGGCGGGCGCTTCTCGGCGAACGCGCGGCGGCCCTCGGCTGCGTCCTCGGTGGCAAAGCAGATGGTCTGCAGGTCACGCTCGTAGGCCATCGCCTGGTCCTCCGGCAGGTTGCCCGCGGCCCGCAGGTTGAGCTTCGCCGTCTCGGCCGCCACGGGAGCGCGGCTGGCGATGACCTTCGCGAGGACTCGCGCCCGGTCGAGCAGGTCCGCTCCGGCGACCACCTCGCTCACCAGATGCCACTCCAGCGCGCGGGCCGCGTCCACGCGATCGCCGGTGAGCAGCATCAGCGCGGCGTTGCTCGGACCGGCCGCGCGGCTCAGGAACGCGGCCATACCACCGCCGCCGATCCAGCCGAGCGTGATCTCCGGCGCCCCGAACGACGCCGTGTCCGAGGCGAGCCGGATGTCGCACGACAGCGCGGTTTCCAGCCCGCCGCCCAGCGCGTAGCCGCCGACGGCCGCGATCGTGGGCGTGCGGGCGGCCCGGATGGCGTCGCAGTAGTCGACGCGGTTGCGGAAGTCCCACGGCGTGGCGTAGCCGTCGAGCTCGCCGATGTCGGAGCCGACGCTGAACGACCGCCCGCCCGCTCCGGTCACCACCACGGCGCGCACGTCGTCGGTGGTGTCGCACCACCGCACCGCCCGCACCAGCGCCCGCGACATCTCGGGCGTGACGGCGTTGAGCTTCTCGGGCCGGTTCAGCGTGAGCGTCGCGACGCGGTCGGTCACGTCGAGCAGCACGTGCTCGGTGCCGAGGTCAGGAGTCGTGGTCATACCCGGGATCCCTTCGGGGTGCGGCTCGCCCGGAACAGGGCGCGCATCGTCTCGAGTGCGTCTCGGTGGTCGGCCCGCTCCGCGAGCGCCTCGCGGACGACGGCCGAGGCCGCCGACTGGAAGGCGATGTAGCCGTTATGGCGGGGCCGGACCCACGACTGCTCGCAGGTGGCGGTGGTGTGCCGGTAGAAGTCGGCGCCCGCGATCGTGGGATCCGCCCAGGCTGCGCGTGCGCTGGGCTGCCCGCTGTGCCGGGGCAGGAACTCGGTCTGCGCGGCCTCGGACATCAGCCAGCGGACGTGATCGAGCAGCTCGGGCGACGGGGTGCAGCGCGCGCTCAGCGCCAGGCCGGTGCCGCCGAGCGTGGAGCCGGGGCGGCCTCCCGGCTCCACGACGGGGGCGTCGGTGAACGCCACGCGCCCGGCGTAGTTGACGTAGCCGTAGACGAGCGGGCAGTGCGCGAGCCGGTCGGTGCCCACCATCAGCTCCAGCAGGCCGATCGGGTTGAGGCCGCGGGTCTCGGGCGGGGCGAGCGCGTCGATGTCGGCCATCAGCTCGAGCACCGCGAGCCCGGTCGCTTCGCTGATCAGCTCGTCCGGGTCGGTCGCGGGCTCCTCCCCCAGCGCGACGGCCAACGAGGCGAAGGTGAGAAACGCGTGCGGCCCGGCCAGCGACAGCGCCACCGGAGCCCGGCGGGCGAGGCGGAGCACGTCGTCCCACGTCGCGGGCGCCGCTCCGGCCAGGTCGGCGCGTGTGGCTGCGACCTGGGTCGCCGCGTCCAGCGGCAGCGCCCATTGCTTTCCGTCCATTGTGTACGACGCCATGGTGGGGCCGATCGAGGCCGCGGCCCACGTGGCCAGCTCCGCGGCGGAGAACACCTCGTCCAGCGGCAGCAGGCACCCGGCGTCGAGCGCCTCGCCGAGGTGCGGGTGATCGAGCACGACGAGGTCGTAGCGCGCGCAGAGATCGTCGATGGGATGGGACTCGAAGCCCTCCAGTGGCTGGACGTCCCAGCGCACCAGCTCGCCGGCCGACGCGGCGAGCGCGTCGTGACCGCGCGGGTGGTCCCAGGTCAGCCCGGCGTAGGTCATGGCGCTGGTCACGAGGTCTCCGTGACCGCGCCGGAGGCGAACAGCTCCTCGACCTCGCGCTCGTCGAGGCCGACCTCGGCCAGGACCTCACGGGTGTGCTCACCGGTGAGCGGGGCGCCGCGCCCGATGCGCGGTGGCGTCGCGGAGAACCGGTACGGAAAGCCCGGGACGGTCACGCTGCCCTCGGTGGGGTGGTCGTAGGTGACGAAGGTGCCGTTGTGCCGGATCTGCGGGTCGTCGATCAGATCGGCGTAGCCGTAGACCGGGCCCGCCCAGATCCCGGCGGCGTCGAACGCGTCGAGCCAGTGGCGCGAGGACTTCTGCTTCAGGTGCGCCGCGGTGCGGGCGAAGATCTCGTCGCGGTGGGTCCAGCCGTGCTCCTCGTCGTCCATGGCCGCGAAGCCGTCCTCGCCGAGGATCTCGCCGAGTCGCTTCAGCGGCGGAAAGGCGAGCACGATGAACCCGTCGGAGGTCTCGAAGGCGCCGTAGGGCGAGCGGATGTAGACGTGGGCGTGCGGTTCGGCTGAGCGGGTCTGCGGCAGCCCGCCGACGGTGTGCACGGACAGCTCCTGCATCTGCAGGGTGGTGATGGCGTCGAGCATGTTCACGGTCACCAGCTGGCCCTCGCCGGTGCGCTCGCGGTGCAGCAGCGCGGCGAGCACGCCCTCGAACGCCGTGGACGCGGTGACGGCGTCCACGAGGTACTGGCCCGCGGCGCGGGGTGCCTCGCCTGCCCTGCCGGAGGAGAGCATCGCGCCGGACATCGCCTGCAGCAACAGGTCCTGGCCGGGACGCTGGGCGTAGGGTCCGTCCTCGCCGTAGCCGGAGATGGAGACGTACACCAGCGACGGGTTGATCTCGGCCAGCGAGGCGTAGTCCACCCCGAGCCGGTCGGCGACGCCGGGCCGGTAGTTCTGCAGGAACACGTCGGCGCTCGCGACGAGGCGCCGCAGCACCTGCTTGCCCGCCGGGTCCTTGAGGTCGACGGCCAGCGAACGCTTGTTGCGGTTGAGCGAGAGGAAGGAGACGTTGATCCGGTTGCCGCTCGCCCCGCCCGCCGCGGCGTGGCGCTGCCACTCCCCGGTCACCGGCTCGACCTTGACGACGTCGGCGCCGAGATCGCCGAGCCGCTGGGCGGCGAACGGGCCCGCCATGGCGATGGAACAGTCGAGCACCCGGTACCCGGCGAGCACGCCGGATCTGTCGCGCGTGGTCATGAGACTCCTCGTGGCGGCGGCACCGTCGACGCGGGCGCCGGCCGGACTCTTTTGTTAGCGCTACCGTTAGCGCTAACATCAACGCTATGCGGGCACCGCTCGCAGTGTCAACGTCACCAGCGATGGGGATATCCGATGAAGCAGTCCCAAGCCGCACTCGTGACCGGTGCCGGCGGCGCCCTGGGCAGGGCGATCGCCCGCCGGCTCGCCGCCGACGGGCACGACGTCGCCGTACTCGACCGCGACGCCGACTCGCTCGAGCAGACCGCCGAGCTGGTGGCCAAGGAGGGCGCCCGCGTGCTGGCGCTGACCACCGACCTGCGCGACCCGGCCGCGATCGAGGAGGCCGTCGACCGCACCGCCACGGAGCTGGGGCCGCTGCGCTGCCTGGTGAACAACGCCGCCGTGTACCCGAGCAGGGCCTTTCTCGAAGTGCCGCTGGCCGAGTACGACGAGGTCGTCGCCGTGAACCAGCGCGCCTACTGGGTCGCCGCCCAGGCCGCGGCGCGGCACCTGAGCGACGTGGGCGGCGGCACGATCGTCAACGTCGCCTCGATCACCATGCACGGCGGCTGGGACTCGCTGGCCGCCTACATCTCCACCAAGGGCGCGGCCGTGGCGTTCACCCGCGCGCTGGCCCGCGAGCTCGGTCCCGCCGAGATCCGCGTCAACTGCGTCTCACCCGGCGCGTTTCCCACGGCGGCGGAGGAGATCCACGAGAACCCCGAGGCCTACCAGCGGCACGTGCTGGACCATCAGGCACTGAAACGACGCGGGCAGCCCGACGAACTGGCGGCGGTGGTGTCCTTTCTGGCCGGAGCGGACTCCTCGTTCGTCACCGGCCAGTGCATCGAGGTCAACGGAGGGTGGGTGATGTCGTGAAGCTGCACGGACGGTCCTACGACCGCGACTCGCTGGCCAGGCTGGCGGGCGATCTGAGCGCCGCGGGCGGGGTGCGCTCGGTCGTGCTCGACGACGGCGCCGAGCGCGGCATCCGCACGCTCGAGTTCCGCACGGGCGCGGGCCTGTCGTTCGACGTGCTCGTGGACAGGGCCATGGACCTGGGCGGCGCGGAACTCGACGGCGCGGGCTTCGGCTGGCGCTCCGCCACGGGATTCCGCCACCCCGGGCTGCACGAGTACCGCGACGACGACGGCCTGTCGATGATGCGCAGCTTCTCGGGCCTGTTGCTCACCGCGGGGCTCGACCACACGCTCTTCGGCGCCGAGGTGGATGCCTCGCAGTACCGCTACCCGCCGCGGCGCACCGTCTCCAACGGACTGCACGGCCGCGTCGCCAACCTGCCCGCCCGGCTCACCGGCTACGGCGAGCAGTGGCAGGACGACGGCCGCTGCGTGCTGTGGGCCGAGGGCGAGGTGCGCCAGGCCGCGATCTTCGGCGAGCACCTGCGGCTCACCCGGCGCATCGAGGCCGACCTCGGCGGCACGGAGATCCGGCTGATCGACCGGGTCCGCAACGCGGGCTTTGACCCGACGCCGCACATGTACCTCTACCACGTCAACATCGGCTGGCCGTTCCTCGATGAGGGCGCACACTACGAGCTGCCACTGCGGAAAACTGTGTGGCGCAGCGACAGCGTGGCCGAGCAGGACATCTCGAACACCACGATGCCACCGCCGGTGCCGGGCTTCGTGGAGCAGGTCTACGAGCACGAGCTGGAACCCGACGAGCACGGCCTGGTGCGGCCCCGGTTGGTCAACGAGCGGCTCGGCGTGTTCTTCGAGCTGGAGTACGACACGGCACAGTTCCCGTGCTTCTTCCAGTGGATGCACCTGCGCGAGGGCGCCTACGCGGTGGGCTTCGAACCGTCGACGCACCATGTGCAGGGCGAGACCGCGGCGCGCGAGAACGGCTCCATGACCTTCCTGGAGCCGGGCGAGGAACGGCTCTACAGCACCACGTTCCGGGTGGGCCGGATCTGAGCAGGCCCGGCCCGGGCGAGCCGCCCCGGAGCCCCCGCTCCGGGGCGGCCATCTCCCCGTTCCCCTTCGTCAACCGGTCACAGCGAACAGCGCTGGTCCTCGGCCGGCGTCTTCAGATTGATCAGGTACTCGGCGACGAGGTCGTTGACACACGGGCTGGTGCCCGCCTGCGCGACGGTGTGCCGCTCCCCCTCGACCGTCAGCATCGTGCCGCCGAGCGACTCGGCCAGGGTCTTGCCCGCGTCGTACGGGGTCACCGGGTCGCCGGTCACCGAGATCACCAGCGTCTCGGGCAGGCCCTGCACGTTCTGGGCGTAGGGGAAGCCGAGCGACGGCTCACCCGGCCACTTCTCGCACGCGTCGCGCGAGGCGCCCTCGAAGTCCTCGCCGGAGTCCATGAACGGGCTCACCTCGGCGAGTTCGGTGCGGAGCTTCGCCTCCTCCTCGGGCGACCGACGTTGCTCGTCGTTGCAGTTGATGGCGAGGTTGGCGTCGGTCTGGTTGTTCCAGGCGCCGTCCGCGCCCCGCACGCCCATCGAGTCGCTCAGCGCCATCAGCTTGTCGCCCCGCCGCTCGTTCTTGAGCTGGGCGATGGCGTCGATGATCGCGGGCCACTGCTCGGAGTAGTACAGCCCGGTGGTCACGCCCCCGGTCGCCTGGTTGAAGCCGAGCTCACGGCCTTCGCCCGCGGGAACCGGTTCGTCGATCAGTGGCCGCACCAGGTCCTGGAAGACCTCCGTCGCCTTCCCGGGATCGGTACCCAGTGGACAGTCCTGGCTCGTCGCGCACGACTTGGCCATCAGGTCGAACGAGCGCTGGAACCCGACCTGCAGCTCCAGCCTGCGCTCCGCGAGGCTCTGCGTGGGATCGATGGCCCCGTCCAGCACCATCGCCCTGACCTTCTCCGGGAACATCTCCGCGTAGACGGCGCCGAGCCGCGTGCCGTAGCTCTGCCCGGCGTAGGTCAGTTTCTCCTCGCCCAGCGCGGCGCGGAGCACGTCCATGTCCCTGGCAACGTTGCGACTGCCGACCGAGGCGAGCACGTCCTCGCCGCCCGAGCCCTCGGCGCACGTGTCCGCCAACTCCTGGGTGTAGTCCTCGGTCCACTCCCCCGCGGTGCCGAGCGAGGTCACCCAGTCCTCACCCCGATCGCGCTCCTCGTCGGTGAAGCAGTCGATCGCGGGCGTCGACGCACCGACACCGCGCGGGTCGAAGCCGACCATGTCGAAGCGCTGCAGGACCTCGGTGTCCTTCAGGCCCACCGACGCGACCGCGGCCTGCGTCATGCCCGAGCCGCCGGGACCGCCGGGGTTGAGCACCAGCGAGCCGATCCGCTCCCCCTTGGCGGCCAGCCGCATCACCCCGATCCAGGCGGTCTCACCGTCGGGCTCGTCGTAGTTCAGCGGCACCTCGAGCCGCCCGCACTCGAACGGCTCGACGTAGTACTGCTCCTCGGTCGCCGTGGGCGCGTAGCCCTCGCACGATCCGAACTCCAGTTCCTGGTTGTAGAAGCGATCCAGCGCTCCGTCGTTGGTTCCCGCCTCCGACTGCGCTTCGGACTCCTGACCCCCGCAGGCACCGAGCGCGATCAGCATCGGCACCGCGGCGAACGCGAACGACGTGCGGACCAGACGTCTCCGATGAAACACGAAACTCCTCCCGGCCGGGGTGGACCCGGCTTCGGTTCTGTCGGACGTGGAAGCACCGGCGCGAAACTCCGGACAGCTGCGCCCTTCCGGCATACCTTCATTCTTTCGGCGTACGCCGATCGGGCAAACCGGCGGGTGCGTTCGGCCGGAGCCTCTGCCGGAACGGACATCGTCCGCCTGCCACGCTTGCGACGGTGCCGCATCGCGGGTACCGCGGCGCGCGCCGGTGCCTCCTCGTCCACTGTGGACTCCGTGTTACATCCGGGCAGGCACCTGCCAGATCGACCGGTTCGCGCTCGCCTCCCGCACCCGGGCGTCCTTGCTCACGTCGCTCCGTTCCTGCGCCCCGGCGTCGGCGGGAGCGTCGGGAGCGTCGTCGGCCGGGACGGAGGGACGCGGTTCGGCGGCGCACTCCGACCGGCTCGGCGGCAGCACGCCGTTGATCAGGTAGTCGTCGACCCGCTCGGTGACACACGGATTGCTGCCGTAGTGTCCGTGCCCGCCGCTGTCCCGCACCGAGATCAGGTGGTTGCCCAGCGTGTCCGCCATCTCGGGACCGCCCGCGTACTGCGTCGCGGGGTCGCCGTCGCCCTGGATCACGATCCCCGCCGGGTAGCCGTCGCGCTCGAGCGACACCAAGGGCTCCGGCGGCGTGAAGCCGCGGAACGTGCAGTTGGTCGGCGCGGCACCGATCACGCCGCTGCCGTTGCGGTCGTGGTACGGGTACTGCTCGCGGTAGCGCCGCATGTCCTCGTAGTAGGTCTCGGGATCGCTCGGCCAGTCCGCCTCGCAGGTGACGGTGTCGTACACCCCCGGGTCGATCTTGCCGATGCCCTGCTCCGAGAGCAGCCTGCCGACCGAGTCGCTGGTGTCCTTGGACAGCGCGGTGCCGTCCTCCGCCGCCGTGCGGAGCTCACCGACCACCTCGGCGACGACATCCCACACCGGACGCTGCTGGGTGGTCTGAGCGAGGAAGATGTCCATCTCGTCACCGTCGAACTCCCGCGGCCAGTAGAACGGCCAGTCCTCCGGCCGTTCCCGGTCCAGCGGCACCGACTCGTCGGCCAGCTTCTCGGTGAGCGCCTCGGTGGTGGCCAGCACCTCGTCCTTCGACGTACCCAGACCGAAGGTGCCGTCGCGCTCACCGACCCACGTGGCCCACTCCTCGACGTTGAACCGCACGCCGACCGACTGCTGCAGGCCCTGCTCGCGCCACAGCCAGTCGGGGTGGATCGACGAGTCGAGCACGCTGCGGTTCAGGCCCTCGGGAAAGAGGCTTCCGTAGACCGCGCCCAGGTAGGTGCCGTAGGAGTAGCCGACGTAGTTGATCTTCTTCTCGTCCAGCGCCGCCCTGATGACGTCCATGTCCCGCGCCGTGTTGGCCGTGTTGATGAACGGCCGGATGCCGCCGCCGCCCCGTTCACAGGCGGCCTCGCGTTCCTTGGCGTACTGCGTGTACGCGGCGAACTGCTCGTCGGTGGGCCGGGTCGTGTCCGGGCGGGGATCGTCGATTCGTTCGCAGAAGAGCCCGGAGGACCGGCCGACGCCCCGCGGATCGAAGCCGATGAGGTCGAACGACTCCGCCAGCTCCGTGTCCCGCACCGGCAGCGGCATGGACAGCCCACCTCCGCCGGGACCGCCGGGGTTGAAGAGCAGGACCCCCTGCCGTTTCTCGGAATCCTTCGCCTTGATGCGGCTGACCTCGATGCGCAGCCTGCCGTCCTCGGGATTCTCGTAGTCCACCGGGACGATCGCCGTGGCGCACTCCATGTGCTTCCACTGGCCCTTCCACGGATCGATGATGATGCCGTCGTCGGGCTGTTCCGAGGGAGGCCACGGCTCCGGTTCCTCGCACTGCTTCCAGTCGAGCTCCTGCCCGTAGAACTCCGCGAGGTCCGCGTTCTGGCTCTGCCCCGCGTTCGCGGTGGTCACCACACCGATCCCCAGTGCGACCGCCACTGTCACGCCCGACGCGAACGCCACCCTGGCACCGCGTCGAATTCCCCTTAACGTACGCACAATGCGTGCTCCTGTCGTCTGTGGACGAAGACGAAGGCAACGCTAGGGAGGGCGATGTTGCGGAGATGTTCAGGCTTTCGCGCGCGGCATATCGAGGTCGACGGTGAGCCCACCGTCCGAATTGGGCGACAGGCTCAAGGCACCCTCGTGCGCGCTGGCGACGGCGGCGACGATGGCCAGCCCGAGTCCGTGCCCCGAGCCGGGCGTGCGGACGCGGCCGCTGCCGCGCACGAAGGGCTCGACCAGCGACTCCACTGACTCCTGCGCCACCGGAGGTCCCGTGTTCACGACGGTCACACGCGCCACCTCCTCGGTCGCCGACAGCCGCACGAGCGCGTGGCCGCCGGCGTGGTTGTGCCGGACGGCGTTGCGCACGAGGTTCGACAACGCCTGCCGGATCAGCACGGGATCACCGAACGCCACCGCGTGTCCTTCGGGCGCGCGAACCGCGACGCCCGCCGCCGCGGCCTCGGCCTCGTGATCGCCCACCACCGCACGCGAGATCCTCGCCAGGTCGGCCGGTTCGCGCAGGCGCGCGCCCCGGTCGGCGTCGGCGAGGTCGAGCAGCGCGCCGACGGTCTCGATGTTCGACCGGTTCATCTCCCGCACCCGCCCGGCGAGTGCGCGGAACTCGGTCAGATCGGTGTCCGGGTCGTCGAGCGCGACGTCGATCATCGTCTGCGTCGTCGCGAGCGGGGTCCGCAGCTCGTGCGACGCGTTGGCCGCGAACCGGCGGTGGATCGCGAACGAGCGCTCGAGCGAACCGAGCATCCGGTCGAAGGTGTCGGCGAGATCGCGCACCTCGTCGCGCGGACCATCGAGCCCCACCCGGTGGTCGAGGTCTCCGGTGGCGGCCCTCGTCGCGGCGACGTTGATGGCCGAGAGCGGCTTGATGATGCGGCCCGCGACGATCCAGCCGACGACGGCGCCGAGCAGGGCGAGCGTAATCAGCGCGATCGCCGAGACGGTGAGGAAGTTCTCGAGGAAGTCGTCGGCACTCTCGATCGCGATCGAGGTGGCGGGCGGTTCTGTCCGGCCGTAGTGAGTCGTGGCCTCGTCCAGCGGAGTCGGCCCGCCCAGCACTTCCGCGATCTTGAAACTGGGCACGAAGCGCATGAAGAGGTAGACGATCGCGATGAACACGGCCACCGAACCCGTGACCATGCCCGCGTAGCTCAGCGCCAGCCTGACGCGGATCGGCAGGCGCCGTGACCCGGAGCGGGCCACGTCAGTCGCCGAACCGGTAGCCGGCGCCGGGAACCGTCTGGATCACCTTCGGTTCGCCGAGATGCTTGCGCAGGTTGGAGATCGTCACGCGGGGCGAGTTCGTGAACGGATCGGCGTTGGCGTCCCACGCCTGTTCGAGGATCTCCTCCGCGCTGAGCACCCCGCCCTCGGCCTTCATCAGCACCTGCAGCACGGCGAACTCCTTGGGGCTCAGCCGCACCGAGCTGCCGTCGCGGTAGACCTCGCGGCGGAACGCGTCCAGGCGCACCCCGTGCGACTCCAGCACGGGTGGCCGCGCGGGCTGGGTGCGCCGTTCGAGCGCTCGCAACCGGGCGACGAGCTCGGGCAGTTCGAAGGGCTTGGGCAGGTAGTCGTCGGCGCCGAGCTCGAAGCCGGACACCCGGTCCCACAGCGAACCCGCCGCCGTGAGCATCAGCACTCGCAGCTCCGGGTGGTCGGCCGCGATCCGCTTGCACACCTCGTCGCCGTGGATTCCCGGCAGGTCCCGGTCGAGCAGGACCACCTCGTAGTCGTTGACGGTGATCTGCTCCAGCGCGGTCTCCCCGTCGTGGACGACGTCCGCCGCGATCGTCGCCCGGCGGAGCCCGGCCCGGATCGCGTCGGCGAGGTAGGGCTCGTCCTCGACGATCAGCACACGCATACGAAAAACCACTCCTCGGTCGGCACCCTTCGGCGCGGAGCCAATCACCACCACTGTTCTCAAACCGTAAAGGTTCAACCAGAGGTCGCGGCAACACCCCGGATGGTCGGCTGGCACCCGTCAGACGAACACCGAGAAGGAGCACCACACCATGACGCAGCCGAAGAACCGCGCCTCGAAGCTCGCCCTGTTCACGGCGGCTCCCCTGCTCATCGCACTGCTGAGCGGGTGCGGCGGCGGATCCGGCGACGACGCGAGCTCGACGGGCGGCCAGTCCGGGTCGCAGGAGCCGTCGGCGTCGGCCTCGTTCGAGGACTACCAGCTCGACCTCGCACAGTGCATGCGCGACCAGGGCATCGACATGCCCGACCCCAGCGGGGGCAGCGTGGAGCTCAAGGGCGGGGACTCGGCCGCCTTGCAGCAGGCCATGGAGACCTGCCGCGAGAAGCTGGGCCCGCCGCCCGCGCCGGACGGCGGCCCCGCACTGACCGACGACGAGCGGTACGAGCAGCAGCTCGAATCCGCGAAGTGCTTCCGCGACAACGGCATCGAGGTGCCCGACCCGAAGCGCGGTGAGGCGAGCGAGATGGTGGACGCGCCCGCCGACATCATCGAGAAGTGCACCGCACAGCGCACCGGGGCCAACTGATGTCCGAGGACGACGCCACCGGCCCGCGCCGCGCGCGACGCCCCCGCCGCAACGTGCTGATCGCGCTCACCGCAGGTGTGATCGCGGTGGGCGCGGGAGCGGGGTTCGGCATCACCGACGCCGTCACCGCGAACGCCGACGAGGGTGACACCGACGCTCCGAGGGCCTACGACGGCACCGCCGAGGAGATCGTGCGCGGCGACCTCTCGGGCAGCACGACCGCCTCCGGCACGCTCCGGTTCTCGGGTGGGCGCAGCATCGAGTCGGCCGGGAACGGGATCCTCACCGGACTGCCCGCGCCCGGCTCTCTCGTCCGGCTCGGCGACCGGCTCTACGCCGTCGACAACGTCGGGGTGTACCTGCTGCGCGGTGACCTGCCCGCGTGGCGGGACTTCGAGACCGGCATGGCCGACGGACCCGACGTGCGGGCGCTCGAACACAGCCTGCGCGAGCTCGGTTTCTTCGACGGTGAGCCCGACGAGGAGTTCACGTGGCTCACCGCGAACGCGATCGAGCTGTGGCAGAAGGACCTGGGCGTCGAGGTCACCGGCCGCCTGCCGCTGGGCTCGGTCGTGTTCACCCGCGGCGACCTGCGGATCGGCAACCTCACCGCACAGGTCGGCGACCGCGTCGCGCCCGGCGCCGGCCTGTTCGAGACGACCGGCACCACCCAGGTGGTCGACGTCGACCTGCCGCTGGCGGACCAGCGGCTCGCGGCGAAGGACAAGCCGGTGCACCTGCGGCTTCCCGACGGCGCCGAGACCACGGGCACGATCTCGTCGGTCGGCACGCCCACCGAGAAGGAATCCGCCCACGGCGGCGGCGACACGGTCATCCCCGTGGTGATCACCCTGGACGACCCCGACGCCGCCGGGTCTTTCCAGGAGGCGTCGGTGACCGTCGACATCCCGAGCGAGACGCGCGAGGACGTGCTCTCCGTACCGGTCGGCGCGCTGCTCGCGCTGGACGCGCGGCGGTTCGGGATCGAGATCGTCGGCCGCGACGGCGGCACACGGAAGGTGCCGGTGACCACCGGGCTCTTCGCCGGCGGCCGCGTCGAGGTCTCCGGCGACGGGGTGCGGGCGGGCGAGCGAGTGGTGGTGCCGAGCCGATGACCGAGATCGTCTCGCTCACCGACGTCCGCCGGTCCTACGGCGAACCGCCCGTGCACGCGTGCGACGGGGTGTCGCTGACGCTGCACACGGGCGAGTTCGTCGCCATCGTCGGGCCGAGCGGGTCCGGCAAGTCGACGCTGCTCAACCTGATCGGCACACTCGACCGCGCCACCGCGGGCACCGTGCGCGTCGACGGGGTCGACGTCGACGAGCTCGGTGACCGGGCGCTGTCCGCGCTGCGCGCGCACCGGATCGGCTTCGTCTTCCAGCAGTTCCACCTCGCCGAGGGCGTGAGCGCGCTCGACAACGTGGCCGACGGGCTGCTCTACACGGGCGTGCCGCGCGCCGACCGCCAGCGGCGCGCCGCGGCGGCGCTCGACCGCGTCGGGCTCGGACACCGGCTCGGACACCGGTCGCACGAGCTCTCCGGCGGCGAACGCCAGCGCGTCGCCATCGCGCGGGCCGTCCTCGGTGAGCCGCCGCTGCTGCTGGCCGACGAGCCGACGGGCAACCTCGACTCGGCCTCCGGCGAGCGGATCGTCGAGCTGCTCGGCGAGCTCAACCGGGAGGGCACGACCGTCGTGGTCATCACCCACGACCTCGAGCTCGCCGAGCGGATCCCCCGCCGGATCGCCGTGCGCGACGGCAGGGTGCGCAGTGACTCGGCCGAGTGGGAAGGTGCCGCCGCGTGAGCACGAGAAGGACACCCGCGTCCCGGCTGCTCGGCCGCGACGTGGTCCGCCTCGGGATGGCCGGGCTGCGCGCGCGGCCGGCCCGCGCGATCCTGTCCGCGCTGGGCATCGCCATCGGCATCGCCGCGATGATCGCGGTCGTGGGGATCTCGTCGTCGAGCCAGGCACGGTTGAACGACGAGCTCGCGCGACTCGGCACCAACCTGCTCACCGCGACCGCGGGCAAGGACCTGCTCGGCAAGGACACGAAGCTGCCCGAGGACGCCGTGGCCAAGGTGGGCATGGTGGACGGCGTCGAGTCGGCCAGCAGCACCGCCGCGCTGCCAGAGCCGGTCTACCGCAGCCCACTGTCCGATCCGGACGCGACGGGCGGCATCACGGCCACGGCGGCCGACACCGCACTGCTCGACGTGGTGTCGGGCACGCTGCGTGCCGGGAACTGGCTCAACGAGGCCACCTCGACGTATCCGGCCGTCGTTCTCGGACAGACCGCGGCCGAACGCCTCGGCGTCGCCTCACCCGGCACGCAGGTGTGGCTCGGCGGCCGGTTCTTCACCGTCGTGGGGATCCTCGACCCCGTCACGCTCGCGCCCGAGCTGGACAGCACCGCACTGCTCGGCGAAGACGTCGCGAAGGAACTGTTCGGTTTCGACGGCAGTCCGACGACCGTCTACGAGCGCTCGGCCGACGAGGCGGTGGGCAGCGTCCGTGAGCTGCTCGGTCCGACGATCTCGCCGGAGAGTCCCGAACAGGTCGAGGTCTCGCGGCCCTCCGACGCGCTCGCCGCGAGGAACGCGGCCAACGACGCCTTCACCGGTCTGCTGGTCGGACTCGGCTCGGTGGCCCTGCTCGTGGGCGGGATCGGGGTGGCGAACACGATGATCATCGCCGTGCTCGAACGCCGGCGCGAGGTCGGACTGCGCCGAGCGCTGGGCGGCACCCGCAAGCACATCCTCCTGCAGTTCCTCGCGGAGGCGTTGCTGCTCTCGGCGCTCGGCGGCGTGGTGGGCTGCGGTATCGGCGCGGCCGTGACGGGCGCGCTGGCGTTCGGCAACGACTGGCCGTTCACGATGCCCGCGGTGGCGCCCGCGGCCGGGCTCGCGGCGACCCTGCTCATCGGCGCGGTAGCGGGCTTCTACCCCGCCGTGCGGGCGGCGAGGACCCCACCGACGGCCGCGCTGAACTCGTGAGCCGCACCGGCACGGGTGACCTGGTTGGCGTCGTGGGTCCGGTGAGGGGAACACTGACCCCGAACCAGGCCTCGTGCGCCGCGGCCAGAGCCCGCGCCGGGGGCACAGCGACTGTTGTAGCAATGGAGATACACGTGCGGGTTCTGTTCAGCGCCCTGCCCCTCCACGGGCACCTGCTCCCCCTGTTACCGCTCGCGCGGGCGGCCCACGCCGCCGGCGCGAGCGTGACCGTGGCGACGCACGAGGGGTTCGCGCCCGTCGTCGGCGACCTGCCGTTCACCCCGTGCGGGCCGTCCTTCGAGGAGATCGGCATCGAGTACGCGCGCCGGCACGACGGCGCGACGCCGAGAGACCTCGCCGAGGTCGGCGCGATCGTCGACATGTTCGTCGACACCCGGATCGACCTGACCTACGAGCGGGCGCTGGCCGTGGCCAGGCAGCACCGGCCCGATGTCGTCGTCGGCGACACGGTCGACTTCGTCGCTCCGCTGGTCGCGGCCGCGCTCGGGGTTCCGTGGGTGCCGTTCAGCGTCACCACGGCGCTGCCGCCGGACCTCGAGGACGCGTTCACCGGCGCACTGCGGCGCCGCCTGCGCCGGCTCGACCTGCCGCCCATCACCCGCACGGCGCTGGTCGACGTCTGGCCGTCGTGGCTGCAGGCCGCGGGCTTCGTCGCGCCAGCCGACTCGCTCGCGATCCGGCCCAAGGCACACCACGGCGACGCGGAGTTCGCGCCGAGCTTCCCCGGGCGCGAACAGCTGCCCACGGTGGTGCTCTCGCTCGGGACCGTGGTCACCGACCAGTCGCTGCTGAAGGCGGCGCTGCACGACGTGCTGAGACTGGACGTGAACGTGGTCGTGACCACCGGGGCGGGCGCGGATCCGACCACGTTGGACGCTCCGGCGGACCGCGTGCACGCGACCGGGTTCGTGCCGATGGACCGCCTGCTGCGCGACGCCGCGGTCCTGGTGGGCGCGAGCGGAGCGGGCACCACGCTCGGAGCGCTCTCGCGCGGCGTGCCGATGGTGCTCATGCCGATGGTGGCCGAGCAGCACGTCATCGCCGAGCAGGTGACGTCCTTCGGGGCGGCGACCCTCTGCGCCGTCCCGGACGAGGTGGCGGCCAACGTCAGTCTCGTCCTCGAGGACGAGACCTTCCGCGACTCCGCCCTCACCGCGGCGGACCGGCTCGAGGAGCTCGACGACCCCGACGCCGTCTGGTCGCGCCTGCTCGACCTGCTCCCGAGCTAGACCCGCGGCGTCACACCCGGAACGTTCGACGGTAGGCGTCCGGCGGCACGCCGACTGTGCGGTGAAAGTGGCGGCGCAGTGTCGCCGCGCTGCCCATGCCCGCGGCCTCGGCGATGGTGTCGACGCTGTCGTTGGTGGTCTCCAGCAACTCCTGCGCGCGACGGACCCGCTGGATCAGCAGCCACTGCAGTGGCGTGGTTCCGGTGACAGCGCGGAAGTGCCGAGTCAGCTGACGCGAGCTCATGTTCGCCCTGTCCGCCAGTTGCTCGACGGTGAGCGGCTGGTCCAACCGCCGCGTCAACCAGGGCAACAACTCCGCGAGCGGATGACCGTCCCGTTCGGGAACCGGTGTGGTGACGAACTGGGCCTGGCCACCGGCTCGGTGGGGCGGCACGACCAGTCTGCGGGCGACCACGTTGGCGACCGCCGAGCCGTGGTCGCGGCGCACCAGGTGCAGGCACAGGTCGAGCGCCGCGGCCTTGCCCGCCGAGGTGAGCACGCTGCCGTTGTCGACGTAGAGCACGTCCGGGTCGACCCGCACCCGCGGGTAGCGCGCCGCCAACTCCTCCGTGTGGGCCCAGTGAGTGGTCGCGCCCAGTCCGTCCAACAGACCAGCGGCGGCCAGCACGAACGCACCCGTGCACAGGGAGACCACCCGCGCGCCCGATTCGTGCGCCGCGCGAACAGCCTCGACCAGCTCGGCGGGCGGATCCTCGTCGACATCGGCCAGGGCCGGGACGATCACCGTGCCAGCCTGGGTGAGTCCGTCGAGGCCGCGGTCGGGCTCCACCAGGAACCGCCCGAACTGGATGCCGCGGGCGCCGCACACACTCACGTCGTACCAGGGGCCGGGTAGCGCCGCGGGCGGCGAACCGAAGATCTCGTAGGCCAGGGACAGCTCGAAGTGCAGCATCCCGTCGGTCGCGGCGACCGCCACGGTGTTCATGTCGGAAAGTGTACGAGTCCTGTCGTTCCAGACACTGGCGACGGCGTGCCTGCGGGGAAAGGATCTTCCTCGTGAATCACGTCGAGCACACGGGAGCAGGCATGGGAACGGACCGGATCGTGGCGGTGTTCGGCGCCTACGGGCACACCGGGCGGTTCATGGTGGCGGAACTGCGGGAGCGCGGGTACGTCCCGGTGCTACTGGGCCGCAGCGAGGAGAAGCTGCGGGCGATGAGCCAGGCCTGGCCGGGACTCGAGGCACGCCGGGCCACGGTCGACGACCCGGTCTCGCTCGACCGCGCGCTCCGCGGCGCGGCCGCTGTGATCAACTGCGCCGGTCCCTTCGCCACGACCGCCGCGCCGCTGGTGGAGGCCGCGGTGCGCGCCGGCATCCCCTACGTCGACGTGGCGGCCGAGATCGAGGCGAACGTCGACATGTTCGCCCACTTCGCGCAGCGCATCCGCGACGCGGGCACCGTGGTGGTCCCGGCGATGGCCTTCTACGGCGGTCTCGGCGACCTGCTGGTCACCACCGCGATGGGCGAGTGGACGGCGGCGGACGAAGCACATGTCGCCTACGGCCTGGACAGCTGGCACCCCACCGCGGGCACGGTCGAGTCGGGCGTGGTCTCCGGACAACGGCGGAACGGCCGCCGGGTCCGCTACACCGGCGGCCGGCTCGAGTACCACGACGACGCTCCGCCCGTCCTGGGGTGGAACTTCCCCGCTCCGCTCGGCACGCAGCGAGTTCTGGGAGAGTTCACGATGGCCGACGTCGTGACCGTTCCCAGTCATCTGGCCATCCCCGAGGTGCGCACCTACATGACGGCCACGGCGGCCACGGACCTGTCGGCTCCGGATGCCCC
The DNA here is from genome assembly GCF_016595675.1 of Prauserella cavernicola. Classification (GTDB taxonomy): domain Bacteria; phylum Actinomycetota; class Actinomycetes; order Mycobacteriales; family Pseudonocardiaceae; genus Prauserella_A; species Prauserella_A cavernicola. The sequence goes on from NZ_JAENJH010000001.1 coordinate 1,260,251, forward strand.
GGCACCGAGAGCCGTCGACGAGCGCGGCCGCTCCGCGCAGACCTTCGTCGTCGACGTCCTGGTCCGCTCAGGCGAGACGCGACGCCGCATCTCCGCCACCGGCCAGGACATCTACGCCATCAGCGCGCCACTCGCCGTGGAGGCCGTCGACCGCATCCTCACCGGCCGGACCAGCACCACCGGTGTCGTGTCCGCGGGCGCGGTCTTCGACGCCCCGGACTTCCTCCGCGCGCTGTCCGGGCACCTGTCGGTGCACACCGAGTTCGGCCCCGGCGAGCTCAGTCCACGTTGTTGAGCACCAGGTCGTGGTCCCCGGCCCGACTCACGCGATGCGCCCGGATCACGGCGTCGACGCCGGAACCGGCCGCGGCCCTCGGCCGTTCCTCGGCCACGACGAACTCCCAGTGCCCTGGATCGAGCGCGGCGACCGCCTCATCCACGGAGACCTGCCTCTGACCGGCCGCTGGGGTCGGGTCTCCCGTGGCCGGATCCACCGGGCGGTGCCCGACCAGGAGCAGGGTCCCGCCCGGCGCGACTCCCGAAGCCATCCGCCGCACCAGCTCCCCCACCGGGCCCGCCACGTGCACGTACAGGCAGACCACGAGGTCGTAGTGCTCGGCGGGCGGGGTCCAGGTCCCGAGATCGGCCTCGACCCACTCGACGCGCTCGACGAGTTCGGCGCCCGCCGCCTCGGCCGTGGCGGCGCCGTGCTCCAGCGCCGCTGCGGAGAAGTCGACCGCCGTGACCCGCCACCCGTGCGCGGCCAGCCAGAGGGTGTCGGTGCCGTGCCCGCATCCCGCGTCGAGCGCCCGGCCGGGCGGCAGGTCCGCGGCCTCGCCGGTCAGCTGCGCGTTGGGCGGCCTGCGCGCGACGGTCTCACCTCGTTCGCGCAGGGTCGTCGACCAGAGCCGTTCCCAGAACTCCTGTCGTACGCCGGTGTGGCCATCGCGCACTCACCTCCGCGTCGATCATCCCCCGAATCCGGCAGGGATGACGGGAGGGTGATAGTCGAACGTCGGCGCGAGCAGGGTGAGCAGCCCGAGCACCACCGGGAACAGCACCACGAGGTACAGGAACGTGAAGCCGACGATGTCGCGGGCCTTGAGGGTGAGCACCCCGAGCAGCGGCAGCATCCAGAACGGGTTGATCAGGTTGGGCAAGGCCTCGGAGGCGTTGTAGATCTGCACCGTCCAGCCGAGGTTCACGCCCTGGTCGGAGGCGGCCTGCATGACGTAGGGCGCCTCGATGATCCACTTGCCTCCGCCCGACGGGATGAGGAAGCCGAGCACGATGGAGTAACCGCCGATCAGCAGCGGGAACGCCCACGGCGAGCTGACGCTGGTGAACGCCGTGGCGAGGTAGTGCGAGATCGTGTGGCCGTCGCCGTTGGCCGCCTTGGTCATGATGGCCGCGATGCCGGCGTAGAACGGAAACTGGATGAGCACGCCGCCGGTGGCGGGCACGGCCTTGCCGACCGCGGCGATGAACCGCCGGGGCCGCCAGTGCAGCAGCAGGCCGAGCGCGAGGAACAGCAGGTTGTAGGTGTTCAGGCCGGAGATCGCGACGATCGGGTCCTGCGCGGCGAACTGCTGCGTGGCCCAGCCGCCCACCAGCGCGACGATCACGACCGTCAGCAGCGGGCTGTACTCCAGCCACTCGCCGGGACGCGTGCGGGGCGTGTCGTCCTCGACCGGGTCTCTCGGGTCGATGCCGAGGTCCTCGGCCGTCTTCACGGCTTTGCCGCGCGGGGCGGAGAAGAACGCGACGAGCACGCAGACGACGACGATGACCGCCGCGAGCAGCAGCGACTGCCAGGTGAAGATGGTCTCGCGGAACGGGATGACGCCGGTGATCGGCATGAGCGAGCTCGGAATGCTCTCGGGGTTGGCCTGCAGCTGCGCCGCCGATGAGCTCAGTCCGAGCGCCCAGCTGCCGCCGAGGCCGAGGTAGGCCGCCGCCGACGCCGCCCGGTAGTCCATCCGCAGCGACTCGCGCTCGGCGAGCCGCCGCACCAGCAGCGCGCTGAAGATGAGGCTGAAGCCCCAGTTCAGCAGCGCGGAGAGCAGGCTCACCGCGGCGACCATGGCGATGGCGCCGCGCGGTGTCGACGGCAGCTGCGCGAAGCGGACGATGACGCGCCTGATCGGTTTCGCCGTGGCCACCACGTAGCCGCCGATGGCGACCATCGCCATCTGCATCGTGAACGGGATGAGGTCCCAGAAGCCCTCGCCGAAGACCTCGCTCACCTCGGCCGGCGAGGACCCGATGCCCATCGCCGCGACCGCGACGACGAGCACGACCACCATCGCGAAGACGAGCGTGTTGGGAAACCATCGTTCGGACCAGGCGGCGCTGCGCGTGGCCAGCCTGGCCAGCAGACCGGACTCGGTGTCCACGGAGGACATGTCACTCTTGGTCATCGTCGCTCTCCCGGTCAGTGGTCGTGGCGGTAGGCGAGAGCCGCGGCGGTGAGATCCGCGAGCCCGCTGCCGACGGTCTTGAACACGGTGATCTCGTCGGCGTCGCGGCGTCCGGGAAGCTCGTCGCGGCACAGCTGGGCGAGGTCACCGGCGATCGCCGCGGGATCCAGTACTCCGGCGGCGATCGGCTGGGTGAGGTCGCCCGACTCGTCGCACGCCACCGGTGTGTCGACGTAGACGGTGCCCCGGCGCACGCACTCGTCGTCGGACTCGCGCATGGTGCGGCGGAAACTGCCGATGAGGTCCAGGTGTGTGCCCGGCCGCAGCCACTCGCCCCGGATGATCGGCTCGGTGGCCAGCGTCGCGCACGTGATGACGTCGGCCCGCCGCGCCGCGGCGGCGAGGTCTGCCACCGGTTCGGCATGGTGGCCCTGCTCGCGCAGTTCGGCCGCGAACCGGGCCGCACGGTCCGCGTCGCGGTCGTGGACGAGCACTGTGTCGAGCTCCAGCACGCTCGCGTACGCGGCGGGCACCAGCGAGCCGATGTGGCCGGTGCCCACCACGAGATGCACCCTGCTGTCGGGCCGGGCGAGGTAGGAGGCGGCGAGCGCCGAGGTGGCGACCGTCCTGCGGCGGGTCAGCTCGTTGCCGTCGATCACGGCGAGGTGCTCGCCGGTGACCGCGCTGGCCAGTACGAACGCCGACGACAGCGCGGGCAGGCCCCGTTCGTTGTTGCCGGGGAACACGTTGACGAGCTTGACGCCGAGGAACTCGCCGTCGGTCCACGAGGGCATGAGCAGCAGGGTCGCGTCGGCGTCGGCGTTCACCACGTGGTGATGGCGGGGCGGTGTGGTGGCACCGCGCGCGAACCCGTCCCGCAGGGCGGGCACGAGCGTGGCGAAGGGCAGCGCGAGCGCGGTCTGCTCGGCGGACACGGTCTGCATCAGGCTCCGTTCAGGCAGTGGGTCGAGCGGGGTTCGGGCACGGTTCAGTGGGTCAGGCGTCGAGCGTCACGTCGGTGGTCGGCATCGACTGGCAGGTCAGGCATTGGTCGTCGGGCAGGTCGGCGGTGGTGACGAGATGGGCGACGGAGCCGCTGAGCACGGACACGGCGCAGCTCTCGCACTGGCCGAGGCGGCAGCCGCTGGGCAGCGCGATGCCCGCGCCGCGCGCGAGGTCGAGCAGCGTGCCGTCGGTCTTGCTCCAGCGCACGTCGCGATCGGAACGGGCGAAGCGCACCGTGACGGCGAGATCGTCGGGGATCTCGACCGGCCTGGCCTCGGAGTGGAACCGTTCGGCGAAGATGTCGAACCGGTGGACGCCGCGAGCTCGCAGGCCCTCGGCGAGCTCGTCCACCATCTGGCCGGGTCCGCAGAGGTAGAAGCGGGCGCGCCGCCGGATCAGCCCGGCGTCGACGTGCTCGGCGCGGACCCTCCCCCGGCGGACGTCACCGCGGTCACCGGACGCGGCTCTGCTGTGGTGGTCGACGACGGTGAGATTCCCGATCGCGGCCGCGAGCGACCTGATCCGGTCGGCGAAGACGTGCGAGGCCGCGTCCCGGCTCCCGTGGTGGAGCACGACTTCGGGCACGTCGCCGCCGGAGGACGCCAGTGTCTCCAGGTAGCCGAGGAACGGGGTGATCCCGATGCCGGCGGCCACCAGCACGATCGGTCGCGAGTGGACGGTCGGGATGGCGAACAGCCCACCGGGTGCGGTCACCGCGACCGGGGTGCCCGGCCGCAGTCGTTCGTGCGCGGCCGTGGAGAACCGGCCGCCGGGAACCCGGCGCACGGCGATGTCGTAGGTCTCGCGGCCCGCCTCGTGGGCGGGGCCGGTCAGTGAGTAGCTGCGCTCGACTCCGTCGAAGGCCACCGTGACGTGCTGGCCCGGCCGGTAGGCGGGCAGCGGGCCACCGTCGGCGGGCCGCAACGCGAGCGCGACGACCTCGGCGGTCACCGGGCGAGCCGAGGCGACGACGAAGTCCCGCGTGCCCCGCCACGCGCCGGTGTCCACCGGCCGCACGTCGCACGCCATCGAGCGCAGTGGGACCGAGCCGCTGATGGGGTCGTGGCTGTCGTCGTCGGCGAGCAGGTTGTAGTTGGCACCGCCGTCGCTCAACGGGTCGGAACCGGGCAGTGCGAGGTCGTCGGCCTCCTGCCACCAGCCGAACTCGGCCACCACCACGTCGGTGTGCAGCGTGTCGTCGACGCGGGCGCGCATGCGCACGGTCGCGTTGCGGGTGCTGATGTCCACCCAGTCGCCCTCGGCGATGCCGCGGTCGGCGGCCAGCCGCGCGCTGAGGTCGACCGTCGGCTCGGGCGAACGCTTGCGCAGCGAGGAGATGCCGCGGTGCTGGCTGTGGCAGAAGTACCCGTTCTTCGCACACGTCAGCGTCAGCGGGAAGCGCGGGTCCCACTCGCGCTCCGGGTGCAGGGGCACGGGTGAGTAGCCGTGCGCGGCGAGCCGCTCCGAGTAGAGCTCGACGCGCCGGGTGGGCGTCGCGAAACCGGTGACCGCGCCGTTGTCGTCGGTCTGGGCGTACTTGCGGTAGGTGGTGCGCAGCGGGATCCGCGTGCCCTCCCGGTGTTCGCGCAGCGTCGCGACGTCGAGTCCGAGCGGGGCCAGCTGGTGGTTCCACGCCGCCTCGATGTCGCCGTCGAAGAACCGCTCCCCCAGCCCCAGTCGCCGCGCGAGCTCGAACACCACCTCGGTGTCCGAACGGGACTCGCCGATCGGCGGGATCATGCGTGGCCGGAGCTGGACACGTTCCTGTGCCTGCCGCGTGATCTCGAAGCCCGTCTTGACGGCCTCGCGCTCCCAGGGGCTGTTCACCGGCAGCACGATGTCGGCGAAGCGCGCCGTGGGGTTGCTGAACAGATCGAGGTGGACGGAGAACTCCAGGCCGCGCAACGCCTCCGCGGTGCGGACCGGATCGGGCTGGGACAGCAGCAGGTTGCCGCCGAAGGACACGAGCGCCCGCACCCGGTACGGGTCACCGGTGAGCACGGAGCGGCACAACTCACGCGCCGACACCCAGCCCTGCGCGGGCGGGCCGAGCGGGAACCGTTGCACGCCAAGCGCTTTCGCGCGTTGCTCGGGCGCGAGCTGATCCGGGCTCGTCACGGCGTTGACGGGCAGCTTCGGCAGCACGACGTTGCCGCCGGGCGCGTCGTAGCTGCCCGTCAGCGCGTAGAGGTTCGCGATGGCCCGCTCGGTCTGGGTGGCGTTGTCGTGCTGGCCGACCCCGGACCACGTCGCGTAGGCGACCGAGGACGCCTGGCCCAGGTCGTCGGCGAAGGCGCGCAGCACCCCGGTGCCGACGCCGGTGACGGCCACCGTCCGGTCCACGGGCCACGCCGCGCACGCCTCGGCGTAGCGCTCGAACGCGGGCACGCAGTCGAGCGGGCCGTGGCGGGTCGGCACGCGGTAGCGCCCGCGCAGCGCGAACCGCTCCGGCCGCACGGCCGCGGCCGCGGTGTCGTAGGGCACGGGCTCCTGGGCGTCTGCGTCCCACCCGACGTAGGCGACGGAGCCGGACAGACCGGGATCGAGGTCGCCGGCACGCAGGAACCGGCCGGAGTCGGTGCGCACGAGCAGCGGGCCGTTGCTCCAGGCGCGCACGAACTCGGCGTCGTAGGCGCCCGCGTCGAGCAGGAGCCCGCCGAGGCCCAGCGCGAGCGCGGCGTCGGTGCCCGGCCGCACCCGCAACCAGTGCCGGGCACTCAGCGCGCTGGTCGAGCGCCGGGGGTCGACCACGGCGAGTGGCGCGCCGCCCTCGGCCAGTGCCGCGGACTGCGCCAGCCACGACTTGGCGGGGTTGTGGCCCCAGAGCACGGCGAGGTCGGTGTTCGCGTAGTCCGGCGTCGGCAGGCCGGTGCCGAAGGTGAAGGCGTGCGCGACGTCCTTGTGCCAGTTGCAGATCTCGGTGGAGTAGACGGTGTTCGGGCTGCCGAAGAGCCGGATGAACCGCTCGACCCAGTCGATGGAGTCGGACAGCGGCGTACCACTGGGCGAGGTGACCGAGAAGGCCACGGCCTCGGGGCCGCTGGTGTCGCGGATGTCGCCCAGCCGCTCGGCGATCTCGGTCAGCGCCTCGTCCCAGCTGATCCGCCGCCATCGCGGGTCCGGATCGGACTTGGGCGTGGTGCGGCGCAACGGGTGGGTGAGCCGCTCCGGGCTGTGCACGATCTCCGGTGCCGCGCGGCCCTTCGGGCACATCGCGGCGCCGGTGGGGTGCGCGGGATCGGGCCGCACGTCCACCAGCGAGTCGCCGTCGACCCGGTAGATCGCCCCGCAGCGGGAGCGGCACAGCGTGCAGTAGCCGTGCACTTCGGGCATATGTTACTCCTAAGTAACCGGTTACCGGTTACCGCGCACCGGTGACGAGTAAGATGCATGCCGAGGAGCCCGAAGTCAAGAACGAGGCACAGGGAGACAGCGCGCGTGGCCGAGCCTGCACCGGGTCAACTGGGATACACCAACCTGCGCGACCAGGCGCTGGAGGTGATCAGGCAGGCACTGGTCTCCGGCGAGATCCGGCCCGGCGACATCTACTCCGCCGCCGCGCTGGCGAACCGGCTGGGCGTCTCCAGCAGCCCGGTCCGCGAGGCGATGCTCACGCTCGTCAACCAGGGCCTGCTCGAACCCGTGCGCAACCGCGGCTACCGCGTCGTGGCGATGAGCGAACAGGACCTCGACGACGTCTACGAGCTGAGGCAGCTCCTGGAGGTACCGGGGACGCTGCGCGCGGCCGCCAACGCGACCGACGAGGACCTGGTCCGCCTCACCGCGACGGCCGACGAGATCGACGTGGCGGCCAAGGACGGCGACATCGTCCGCTTCCTGGACGCCGACCGGCGCTTCCACCTCGACCTGCTCGGCCTGAGCGGAAATCGCAGGCTCGTCGAAAGTGTCGCCGCGCTGCGCGACCAGACCCGCCTGTACGGACTGGAGAAACTGGTCGAGTCCGGCAGGCTGGTCGACTCGGCGGCCGAGCACCGCGACATCCTGGCCGCGGTCGCCGACCGCGACGCCGACCGGCTGGAGGCGATCATGCGCGCGCACCTCCGCCACGTGCGGGCCGACTGGGCCGACACCGGCGACTGAGGCGAGGCCGGTCCGGCGTGGACCGACCGGCGACGGCTGGCCGGTGGGACGGACGACGATCTCGTTCACGGCGAACCGGGGCGAAACGATGACCGTCCCCGGCTCCGACGGCCGGTCCAGCTGAGGTCGGCGCCGCCGACCCAACGGAGCAGAGGTCCCGCCCCGACTGATCTCGCGCCGCGATCTTGTCGTCGGTCGAACCAGAGGAATATCGTATCTGTATGTCAGATACTGCGCGTAGCGAACAATCGTCCCCCGCACCGGCCCGGCACGAGCTCGCTCGAGGCATCTGGGGCCTGCTGGCCAGCCCGTTCACCGAGGACGGGGCCTTCGACGACGAGTCGCTGGTGCGACTGGTGACCAGCTACTCCCGTCTCGACCTGGCCGGCATGACCGTGCTCGGCGTGTTCGGCGAGGCCGCCGACCTCACTCCCGCCGAGCGGCGCAGGGCCGTCGAGCTCGTGCACGACACCGCGCCGTCGACCGCGCTGGTCGTGGGCGTGACCAGCCTGGATACCGCGGCCGCCATCGAGGAGATCGGCAACGTGGCCGACGTCGGAGGGCAGGCGATCGACAGCTATCTGGTGCAGCTCAACGACACTGACCCCGACATGGTCGTGGAGCACTTCCGGCGGATCCACGAGGCGACAGGCGCCCGGATCGTGGCGCAGGACTACCCGGCGATCAGTGGCGTCCGGATGACGCAGGAGCAGATCCTCGACGTCGCCGTGCGCAGCCCCGCGGTGTCCGGCATCAAGCTGGAGTCCGTGCCCACGCCGACGAAGGTCGCGTTCCTCGCCGCGCGCACCACCGTGCCGGTGTTCGGCGGGCTCGGTGGGAGCTACCTGATCGACGAGCTCGCCGCGGGCGCGGCCGGTGCGATGACCGGGTTCACCGCGCCCGAGGGGCTGATCGCCTGCTGGCAGGCCTACCTCGACGGCGGGTTCGAGGCCGCGGCCACGGCGTTCGCGCCGTACCTGCCTTTGGTCAACTTCGAGTTCCAGCCCGGCCTCGCGCGCCTGCTCCGCAAGGAGGGCTTCAAGGCCCGCGGCCTGTTCACGACCTCGGTCTCACGAACTCCGGTGCCGGATCCGCCGCCCGGTGTCGCCGACCTGGCGATCAGGCATATGACACGGCTGCCCGCTGCCCCGTCTGCCTGAAGCCGTCCTCGACGAGCTGCTGCACCTTCGACAGGTGCACCTTCAGAGTCCGCTCGGCCACGTCCGGGTCGTGCACGGCGATGGCGTCGGCGATCCGGACGTGGTGCCCCGCGCACTCCCTCGAGTTGTCGACCTGGGGCACGTCCCTGCGCCGCAGGGTGTTGGCCAGGTCCACGTAGTCGGTGACGACGTTGGCGAGCCGCTGGTTCTGCGCGGCGTCGGCCACGGCGAGGTGGAACTCCCGGTCCCGCGCACGGAACGCGGGCCGGTCGCCGGCCTCGACCGCGTCCAGCGACTCCCGCGCGATCCGTGCGATGTCGGTGGCCTGCTGGTCGGTGCGCCGCACGGCGGCCAGGCGCACCGCCTGCGCCTCGAGCGCGATCCGGACCTCGTAGGCGGAGCGGATCGACTCCAGTGACGGCGAGACGACGTAGAGCCCGCGGCGCCCCTCGGGCACCACGAACCCGACGTAGGCCAGCCGGACGAGCGCCTCCCTGACCGGCGTCTTGCTCACCGCGAGCCGCTCGGCGAGTCCGGCCTCCGTGGCGGGCGCGCCCGGCGGGATCTCGGACGTCACGATCGCCTCCCGGATGCGGGCGTAGACCGTCTCGGTCAGCCGCTGCGGTCGTTCGGGGATCGGCTCCACTGGGCCTCCAGGCGGATCAGGGTCGGTCGGGTGCTGGGGTCGAACTCGAGTGTATCCACCACTTCCGCAGATCATATCTCGTATGTACTGTCTTGAGATGTTGTATACCGTATCTGGATCTGAGGAGGTCGGATGACGGCTCCGGTGTCCCTGGTGCTGGCAGGCACTCGAGGCCTGGGCTTCGCCATCGCGGGTGAACTGCTCAAGCGAGGCCATCGGGTGGCGATCGCCTCCCGGTCGGAGGACAACGTCCGCGACGCCGTGGAGCAGCTCGGCTCCTACGGCGAGGTGATCGGGCACGCCACCGACGTGCGCGACGAGAGCGAACTGGCCGGGCTCGTCGAGCGGACCCGCTCCGAGCTCGGACCGGTGACCACGCTGGTCGCCAATGCGGGCGGGCCTACGGTCGGCGGATTCGAGTCGCTCGACGAGGACGACTGGAACTCCGCGTACCAGCTGAACCTGCTCAGCGTCGTGCGCTCCATCCGGCTCGTACTGCCCGACATGCGCGCCGCCGGCTCCGGCCGGATCGTCGCGACCGGATCGTCGAGCGTGCGCAGGCCGCTGGACGGCCTGACCCTGTCCAATGTGTTCCGGCCCGCGGTCAACGGCCTGGTCAAGGACCTCGCGGTGCAGCTCGCGCCGGAGCGCATCACCGTCAACATGGTCTCCGCGGGGCGGATCGACACCGACCGAGTCCGGCGGCTGGACCAGGTGCGTGCCGAACGGGCGGGACTCGACGCCGAGGCGTTCCGCGCGAACGCCCAGAGCGCGGTACCCGCCGGGCGGTACGGCACGCCCGACGAGTTCGCCGCGATGGTCGGTTTCCTCGTCTCCCCCGAGGCCGCCTACGTCACCGGCCAGAGCGTGCTCATCGACGGCGGGCTCGTCCCCACCCTGCCCTGACCACCGGAAAGGCCCATCGTGATCATCACCAAGGTACGAGCCCACCACCTGCGCGACATCCCCATGCAATCTCCCCCGTTCCGGGACAAGCCCAACCGCACGCGCGCGCTGCTGATCGAGGTCGGCACCGACGAGGGCATCACCGGCTGGGGCCTGCACGGCTACGCCCACAAGTCGATCGTCTCGTTCGTCAACGACTACGTGGCCGACATCGTGGTCGGGATGGACCCGCTGCGTCCCGCGCGGGTACAGAACGCGCTGCGCAAGCAGCTCACCGTCCGCCATCTCGGCGCCACGCTGACCAACGCTCTGGCCGGGATCGACGTGGCGCTGTGGGACGTGCTCGGTCAGCACACCGGCCTGTCGGTACACACACTTCTCGGCGGCGCGCACGACCGCATCCCCGTCTACATCACCCACGGCGCCGCCTACGACGACGCGCCGGTGTACTCGGTGGACGAACTCGCGCGTGAGGCCAAGCACCTGGTCGATCTCGGCAACGTCCACATCAAGAACACCGTGGGCAGGCAGGCGGTGCCCGATCCGGAGGACGACTACGTGCGGATGGCGGCCATCCGCGAGGCGGTCGGACCGGACGTGCGGGTGGCGATGGACGGCAACTGCCGGATGACGCTGCCGCAGACGGTCCGGCTCTGCGCGCTCACCGAGGAGCTCAACATCTCCTTCCTCGAGGAGCCGATCCTGCACAACGATCCCGCTCTGCTGCGGCAACTGCGGGCCAAGACCACCATCCCGATCGCAGCGGGGCCGAACCACCTGCACTCCGCGCGCGACCTGCTCGTCGCGGACGCCGTCGACATCATCCAGCCCAACGTCTGCAACGACGCCGGGTACACGGCCGCGCTCGGCATCGCCGAGATGGCCGAGGCGTTCAACGTCCCGCTCGGGCACGGCAACGGCAGCGGACCGCACAACGTCGCGCTCCAGGCCGGAGTCCGCAACGGCCAGATCATCGAGTACCACTTCCACAAGTGGATGGCGTACAACGCGATCTTCGAGAACGTGCCGCAACCCGAGAACGGCTTCCTCACTCCCTCGTCCGAGCCCGGCACCGGCCTGCGCCCGCGCGACGGCCTGATCGCCGAGTACGAGGTCGACCACTGACCCGTTCCCCTCCCCCGCCGGCCGAACCGGCGACGTCTCACCGAGGAGACCCATGGGCAACGACGCCCCGACCGCGGTCGCCGACCGTCCGCCCGCCCCACCGGCGGGCACGCCACCCGCCAGACGGCCCCGGATCGCCCCGATCCGGGTCGTCTTCGTCGTCAGCATCCTGCTGCTGCTCTACTTCGTCGCGTTCCCCCTCGCCGGCATGCTCGTCCAGAGCCTGCGCGACGGCGAGGGCGGATTCGGCCTCGACGGCTACCTCCAGTTCGTCACCGACGAGCGGCTGCTGTCGGCGACCTGGAACACGCTGCTGGTGTCGGCGGCGACCGGTATCGGCAGCGTCCTCATCGCCACCCCGCTCGCGTTCGGCGTGGCCCGCACCAACATGTGGGGCAAACGGCTGGTGCGGCTCGCCGTCATCATCTGCTTCGCCAGCCCGCCGTTCTTGATGACTCTGGCCTACATCTTCATCGCCGGGCCCAACGCCGGATACCTCAACGTGTTCCTGCGGTGGCTGTTCTCGAGTACGGCGACGGAAGGCCCCGTCGACATCTTCTCACTCGGCGGGTTCGTGCTGCTGGCGCTGCCCAACACGGTCGCGCTGGTGTTCATCATCATGCTGCCGGGGTTCGCGAACATGGACTCCTCCCAGGAGGAGGCCAGCCGCATCGCGGGCGCGGGTCCGCTGGAGACGATCCGGCGGGTCAGCCTGCCCAGCATGTACTCCGGCATGATGGCGGGAGGTCTGCTGTCGTTCAGCAACGCGCTGGCGATGTTCGCGACGCCGCAGATCCTGGGCATCGACGTCCTTACGGTGTCGATGCGGCGCTCGATCCTCACCGACGGCGACTTCCGGCTCGCGGCGACGATCGCGGCGGTGTCTGCCGTGCTGTCGATGAGCGTGCTGTTCCTCTACCGGCGCAGTATCCGCGCGGGTGCCAAGTTCCAGACGATCACAGGCAAGGGCATGCGGGTCGGACTGATCGACCTCGGCAGGGGCCGGCACCTGTTCGGCGCGATCGGCCTGCTCTACGTCCTGCTGGGCGCGCTGGTTCCCTACACGCTGATGGTCGCGATCTCGTTCCTGCGGATCCCGACCGACGGGTTCACGCTGTCGAACCTCACCCTGGACAACTACGCGTTCGTCCTCGGTGACGAGGTGATCCAGCTGGCTCTGGTCAACAGTCTGGTGCTGGGAGTCTCGGCGGCCACGGTGATCGCCGTGCTGGGCTTCCTGCTTGCCTTCATCATCACGCGCACGGAGCTTCGCGGGCGGGCCTTCCTGGACTACCTCACCGTGATACCGGTGGGGATCGCGGGAACCGCATTTGCGGTCGGGGTGATCGTGTCCAATTTGGAGACACCGGCGAGAGCACTCGGCCTGTACGCGACGTTGTCGATCCTGCTCGTCGCCTACATCGGGCGCTACATCCCGTTCGGGGTCCGCACCGCACAGGTCGCGCTGCTGCAGGTGTCCAGGGACCTGTCCGAGGCATCGCGGGTGACCGGGGCAAGCCAGCTCCGGACCCTGTGGCACATCACGCTGCCGCTGGTGAAGGGCGGCATCATCTACGCCTGGATCCTCGGGTTCGTACAGGCGTTCGCCGAGATCAGCGCCTCGGCGATCCTGTCCGGGCCCACCACTCAGGTCGCGGCAACCGCGCTGCTCGGGCTGTGGCAGGGCACCGACGGGCTGCAGCGCGCGAGCGCGCTCGGTGTCGTGATGTTCCTGCTGACCCTGATCCTGGTCGCCGCCGCACAACGGCTGAGCGGTCAGGGGGTCGTTCCCAACAGCCCTTCCTCCCGGAAGGAGTCCACATGAGACGCCGCTGGCTCGCCGTGCTCGCCACGGTGCTCACACTGGCCACCACGACGTCGTGCTCGTCGAGCGATCGAGAGGTGGTGCTCTACCAGTCGCTGTCGCCGACCGAGATCGTGCCCATCGTCGAGGGCTTCGAGAAGTACTACGCCCGGACCACCGGCGAGAGCCTGAACGTTCGCTCGTTCCACCAGTCCGGCGGCGACCTGCGGGCCACCGTGGGGCTGGAGGCCAGGGCCGAGTCGGTGCAGGCCGATCTCGTGGTCACCGACATCAGCGACCTGACCGCGCTGGAGCAGAACAACCCCGGGCTGTTCTCGCCGGTCGACGCGGCCGCGCTGCGCGACGACGCGATCAACGACACCGTGCGCGAGCAGGCCGCGGGCTCGGTGGGTGTCATCTCCGGGTTGCAGCCCTACGTCATCTCCTACAACACGCGGCGCGTCCCCGCTGACGACGTGCCCACGTCCTGGGCGGACCTGCTCGGCGACCGCTGGAAGTTCCGCATCGGTATGGGAGATCCCGAAACCACCAACGGGGCACACGTCCCGCTCTGGTACCTGACGCACTACCTGAACGAGCGGATCGGTTCGCCGTTCGGCTGGGAGTTCTACGACCGGCTCGGCGAGCTCAGCCCGCGCACGGCGGGCAGCCACGACGCCGTCCAGGCCTACGTGAACCAGGGTGAGCTCGACGCGGGCATCGTGGGCTACGGCACCGTCGTCACGGCGGCCGAGGACGGCAACCCGGTGGCAGCGGTGCTGCCCGAGGAGGGCGTCGGCGCGCTGGCCATCGCCACCGCTGTGCCGTCCGCCAGCGAGAACGGCGAGATCGGCGCGATGTTCACCGAGTGGCTGATGAGCCCCGAGGGGCAGGCCGCGATGTACGAGGGCACCAACTACATCCCGGTTCGTGACGACGTGGAGACCAGTCCCCCGCCGTTCCCGATCGAACTGGACCTGAACCGGATCCGCCCGATCGACGCCGCATGGGTCGCCGAGCAGCGCGTGGCCAACATCGACCGCTTCCGCCAAGAATTGGGGTGACCGCATGACTGCCAACACGCTCTCCGCGGAGGGCGCGCAGACCTCGGCCTCGGCCGAGGCCGCGGGACTTGAACTGCACGAGCTCCGCAAGTCCTACGGCGACGTCCACGCCGTCGACGGTGTCTCGCTGAGCCTCGAACCGGGGCAGCTGCTCGCCCTGCTGGGGCCCAGCGGCTGCGGCAAGACCACCACCCTGCGCATGATCGCGGGGCTGGAGCAGCCGACCGGAGGCGAGATCAGGGTCGGCCACGAGACGCTGGCCAGCAGCACGCATTCGGTGGAACCAGAGCACCGGGAACTCGGCATGGTGTTCCAGAGCTACGCGCTCTGGCCGCACATGACGTCCTTCGAGAACGTCGCCTACGGGTTGCGCCGCAAGAAGGTCGCGCGCGCCGAGATCACCCGCCGGGTCGAGGAGGCGCTGGAGATCGTCGGCATGTCGGCTTATGGGACCCGGTCGATCACCCAGCTCAGCGGCGGCCAGCAGCAGCGCGTGGCCGTGGCCAGAGCACTCGTGACGCGGCCGAGGCTGCTGCTGTTCGACGAGCCGCTGAGCAATCTCGACGCGGTGCTGCGCGAGTCGATGCGCTTCGAGATCCGGTCGCTGCAGCAGGCCAACGGCATCACGGCGGTCTACGTGACCCACAGCCAGGAGGAGGCACTGACGATCGCCGACGTGGTCGGCGTGATGAAGGACGGCGTGCTCCAGCAGCTCGCGCCGCCGCAGGAGCTCTACGCCCGTCCCCGCACCCGGTTCGTGGCCGGTTTCGTCGGGCTGGCCAACTTTTTCGACGCCACGGTCCTCGGTGCGGAGGGTGATCGCGTCCGAATGCGGCTGGCCGACGGGACCGAGCTCGCCGTTCCCGGCCCGGACCCGCTCGACCGGCCCGCGGGCGCCGAGGCCACGATCGCGCTGCGGCCCGAGCACTTCGACATCTCCACCGATGTCGACCGGAGCACAACCGGGCGGGTGGCACTGCGTGGCGAGGTAGTGTCGTCGATGTTCTCCGGCAACATCATCGACTACTTCGTCCGGATCCCCGGCCATCCCGACGAGATCCGGGTGCAGGACTTCCCGCCACAGCGGGCGAACCCGGGCGAGAACGTGGTGCTGTCCGCGGCGACCGAGCACTGCATTCTCCTCACCGACTGAACCGGCTGACCCGAACGGAGCACTAGATGCGCATCGTCCGATTCTCCGTCGACGGCTCTCCCGCGCGGTTCGGTGTGCTCGACGAGCACGACCGCATCCACGCGCTGGACCGGCTCGACGACCCCGGTTCGACGACCGGCGAGAGCGTGGCAGCCGACGCGGCGACCCTGCACGCGCCGATCCCGCCGACGGGCAAGATCATCGGAGTGGGACGCAACTACGCGGCCCACGCGGCCGAGCTCGGCAACGAGGTGCCCGACCGCCCGCTGCTGTTCTTCAAGCCGTTGTCGGCGTTGGTGGATCCGGGACGACCGATCGTGCTGCCCGCCTTCTCGGACAACGTGCAGTACGAGGCCGAGCTGGTCGTGGTGATCGGCAGGACGTGCAAGAACGTCGCCGAGGGCGACGCCGCGTCGGCGATCCTGGGCTACACCGTCGCCAACGACGTCACGGCGCGGGACATCCAGAAGGCCGACGTGCAGTTCACGCGCGGCAAGGGCTTCGACACCTCGTGCCCGCTCGGCCCGTGGATCGAGACCGACTTCGACCCGAGGGGCGCGCGGGTGCGGGCGCACGTCGACGGCGAGCTCCGCCAGGACGGCACCACCGACCAGCTGGTCTTCGGCATCCCGCACCTGGTCTCCTACATCTCGGCGGCCTTCACCCTGCACGCGGGCGACGTCATCCTGACCGGCACCCCGCCGGGCGTCGGCCCGCTGTTCGAGGGCCAGTCCGTGACCGTCGCGGTGGAGGGCCTCGGCGAGCTGACCAACCCGGTCGTCGCGGAGGGCACCGGATAGCAACTCCCGACGAGCGGCCACTGTGGACAGTGACGCAGGCCCATTCGCCCACCCTGACAAGCAAGATCGGGGAAATCCCTGAGGACAGCGGCATGCGCTGCTCGTTAGCCTCGGGTCATGTCCACGATCAACGACGGTGACCTCGACGGCTCCTCGGCGCTGTTGCGCAGCGCCGAAGAGCTCGCCCGCACCATCACCGAACCGCGGCACAACTCGATCGCGCTGCGCCAGGTCGCCACGGCACTGGCCGAGGTCGGCCGCGTCGAGCACGCCGCGAAGCTCGCCCGCGCGATCGTGGCTCCCATGGACCGGGTCTGGGCCCTCGCGCTCGTGGCACAGGCGAGCGCCAAGGCCGGCGATCGCGATCGTGCCGCCGCGCTCCTGAGCGACGCCGAGGCCACCGGCCGCGAGTTCACCGATCCCGGCGACCGCGCGGACGCGCTGGGACAGCTCGCCCTGATGATGGCCGAGGTCGGCCGGGACTCGAGCGCGCTGCTGCGCGAGATAGCTGACGTCACCGCCACCATCACCGACCCGGACGATCACGAGTTCGCTCTGCGGACCGCGGCGATCGCGACCGCGCTGGCGGGAGAGCACGACCACGCCCTCGTACTGGCCCGCGCCACCGGGGACGCCAAGGGCACGGCGCTCACCGAGCGGCTGATCGTGGCATCCCTCGTCGAGCGTGGTGACAACACCCGAGCACGAGACATCGCCGACGCCATCGGTGATCCCGCCGAGCGCGCCCGGGCACTGTGCGCGGTGGCCGGCACCGGTGCGCTCCTGCGGGACGCCGCGGCCGCGGCACGCTCGGTGGCCGATCCCGAGGAGCGTGTGCACGCACTACTCACGGTCGCGCGAACGACCAGCGCGGCGGACGACGGGACCACCGCCGCCGAGCTGGTGAGCGAGGCCGAGACCGCCGCGCGCGGCCTGCCCGATCCCGACGATCACGATCACGCCGTGTCCGAGGTGGTGGAGGCGCTCGCACGAGCCGGTGAGCACGACCGCGCCGAACGCCTCACCCACGACATCGCCGACCCGCTCGCACAGGCGTGGGCACTGTGTCCGGTGGTGCGAGCACTGGCGGACTCCGGCGAGTACCGCCGGGCCGACACCCTCGCCGAGGGCATTGTCGACCCGCCCGCCCAGGTGCGCGCGCTGGCCTCGATCTCCGAAGCCGCGAGGCGCGCCGGTGACGACGACCGGTTCCGGGCGCTGATCCGCAGAGCCGAACGGATCGCCCACACCGTCACGCCGCTCAACGGGCGGGTGCGCGCCCTGCTCGACCTGGCCGACGCCGCGCTCGACTCGGGCAGCCCCGACGCGGCTGTCCTGCTGCGCAACGCCGAGCACGTCGCGCGTTCGGCAGAGCAGGACGCGGCGACCCGCCAGCTGGTCGTCGGAGCACTGGCCTACGCGGGTTCGACGACTCAGCCGTAGCGAGATCCCCGGTCGTCAGCGACCGCGGGGGTTGCGGGCCACCAGCACCGGGCACCCTGCGTGCTGGATCAGCGCCTGGCTGGTGGAACCGAGCAGCAGCCCGCGAAACCCTCCCCTGCCCCTGCTGCCGACGACCACGAGCGACGCGGTGCGGGAGCGCTCCAGCAGCTGACGCCTCGGCCGGTCGAGCACCACCACGCGCTCCACCTCGACGTCGGGATAGGTCTCCCGGTAGCCGGCGAGGCGTTCGGCGAGCAGCTCCCGCTGCTCCTGCTCGTGGGGACCGCCCGCGAACTGCACCGGCGCGCGGGTGTAGGCACCGTCGTACTCGACGTCGCGCCACGCGTACACCGCCACGAGCGCAACGCCGCGCAGGGACGCCTCCCGGAACGCGACGGCGATCGCGCACTCGCTGAGCGGGCTGCCGTCGACGCCCACGAGCACGGGCCCGTCGTCCGCCGCGAGCGTGCCGTCGTCGCGCCGGCGCACGACGGCGACCGGGCACTCGGCGTGCCCCGTCACGGCCACCGCCGTGGAGCCGGTGAGCATGCCGGTGAAGCCACCTCGTCCGGTCGCGCCGAGCACGACCATGCTCGCCGACCGCGACTCCGCGACCAGCGCGGGTGCGGTGTCGCCGTTGAGCACCCCGGTCTCGATCCGCACGTCGGGAGCAGCCGCCTTGGCCACGTCGCCCGCGGCGGCCACCACGCGGCCCGCCTCTTCCGTCACCGCGTCGTTGACGTCCGCGATCGGCGGCGCGTCCGCACGAAGCCCGGGGATCGTGGTGAAGGCGTGCACGATCCGCAGCGCCCGGTTCCGCCGGGCGGCGAGCGTCGCGGCCCACGCGACGGCGTCGGCGGCGTTCGCGGAGCCGTCGGTGCCGACCACGATCGGGCCGTCGGAGAGGTCCCCAGTAGTCATCGGTGTCTCCTTCGTCGGGTGTCCTGACTCGACAGTAGGAGTCTCGGCGATGTCTCGCTGGTGCCGTTGGTCCTCCGGCGGACCGGCGTCACCGAGTGCTCGTACCTGCGACGCGACCACGCTGACAACAGGCGGGCGCGCGTGATATGAACGATATGTTCACAGTACGCACAGGTTCGAGATGAGGCGCCGGAATGGACATCCAGGCCGTGGATCGGGTCGGCAAGATCCTCGCGCTCTTCGGCCCCCACCGCGAGTCGGTCTCCTCGTCGGAGGCCGCCGAGTTGATCGGCCTGAATCGTACGACCACCTACCGGTACCTGTCCTCTTTGGTCGCCGCGAACGTGCTCGAACTGCGTCCGGACCGCTCCTACGGGCCGGGACCGTCACTGATCCAGCTCGGCGCGTTCGCGCTGGGCAGGCGGGAGATCCTGCAGCTCGCCGCGGAACCGATGGCGCAGCTGGCCAGAGAGACCAGCGTGACGACGGTGCTGTCGCTGTGGGGCGGCAGCGCGCCCGTCGTCGCGCACGTCGAGGAGCCCGCCGGGCGCGAGATCGTGGTCACCGTGCGGGTGGGCATGCAGCTGTCCCCGCTCGCCGCGCAGACCAAGGTCTTCCACGCGTTCCACCGGGACGACTCCCGCGTGCGCCGCGCGGCACGGAGCCTGCAACCGGAGGACCGCGCCGCCTTCGAGTCCGAGCTCGCCACCACCAGACAGCAGGGTTTCGCGACCCAGACCAGCCCGAGGGGCATCGCCGTCATCGCCGCGCCGGTGCACGACAGCAGCGGCATGGTGGCCTCGCTCGCTCTGCTGAGCACCCGCGAGGTGCTCGACCTCTCCGACGACTCCGCCGAGCGGCGGGCACTGATGGAGACCGCGGCGACGATCTCCACCAGCATGGGTCACGCCTGAGCGCCTCCCACTCCCGCGATCGGCGCCAGCGCGTCGACGGAGCCGAGCCGTCCGTAGTTCGGCCCCGCCAGCCGCGCGGCCGGATCGAGTTCCACGGTGTCGATCTTGCCGTCGGTGAGCAGGTCCGCCCGGACGTGGAACCGCACGACCTCGCCGACCGTGAACTCCGCGCCCGCCCTGCCGAACACCACGACCTTCGACAGGCGGCACTCCATGCTCACCGGCGCGCAGGCCAGCCGGGGCGGGCCGACCACGTCGCTGGGGACCGTGCTCAGCCCCAGCAGCTCAGCCTCGTCGAGGTCCGGTTCCCACGCGCGCCCGCTCTCGTGGACCTGCTGACGCAGACCCCACGACGGGATGTTCACGACGTACTCACCGGAGTGCGCGATGTTGCGAGCCGTGTCCTTGCGCTCGCCCGCCCGCAGCCCGATGTTGACCCCGACCATCGGCGGATCGTTGGCCACCATGGTGAACGCGCTGAAGGGCGCCAGGTTGAGCCCGCCGGAGGCGTCCATCGACGTGATCCACGCGATCGGCCTGGGCACCACGACGCCGGTGAGCAACCGGTAGGCGGTGCCCGCGTCGAGCGTCGCGGCGTCGATCGCGACGTGCTCGCTCACGACTGGTGGTCCCTCGCGCTCGCGCGGACGGCCTCGACGTCGAAGTCGTTGATCCGCTCGATCAGCGAGTTGTCGAACAGGCTGCGCGCCTCGACCGGCTGGTCGATGAGCCCGGCCTTGAGCAGGTACGACACACTCGCCTCCATGGCTGTCTCCTCCAGTTCGCCGTAGGGCTCGTCGTCGGTGCCGAGGTTGGCCAGCCGCGACTCGAGCACCTTCACCCCGCTGGCGAGCGCCTTGTCCTCGTCGAGTCCACGGGGCTGTGCCTCGGGATGCGAGTCGTAGAGGATCCGGATCGCCGCCTCGGGGTTGGCGGCACTGAACACGACGCCCTTCGCGATCGCCCTGCCGAGCTTCACGTAGAGATCGGGGTTGGCCTTCAGGTCCTCGCTGCGCGCGGCGAGCCCACCGCTGGTGAGGTCGTCGGTGCCGGGAACGTCGATGGGGCGCAACGGGATTCCCTGGTTCTCCAGCGTCTGGAACGACGTGTCGAGCAGCGCGACGGCGTCGACGTTGCCGTCCTTGACCGCGGTCGCCTGCTGTGCCCCGCTGCCGATCGCGATGAACGTGACCGAGTCCGCGGGCACGCCCGCCTCCTCGAGGCCGATCTTGGCCTGGGTGACCGACGCGCTCGCCAGCGAGATCGCGCCGATCGTCTTGCCCTTCAGGTCGGCGACCGAGGTGATGCCGGAGTTCTCCGGCACCTGCAGGCCGTAGATGTTCTTGCGGTAGTAGGACATGAAGTAGGAGAGGTCCAGATCCTTGCCCGGCTGCCTGCCGAGGATGACGGGCTCGGGACTCACCGCCCCCGTCGCCACCTGGCCCGTGGCGATCTGCTGTGCCTGGGTGGTGGCCGAGTCGGTCAGGATGACCTCGACGTCCAGCCCCTCCTGCTCGAAGTAACCCAGCTCCTGCGAGACCGCGATACTGGCGATGCCGGCGTTCCAGGTCGGGGAGGCCAGGGTCATCGCCACCGAGCTGCCGTCCGATCCGGCGCCACACCCGGCGACGGACGCGGCGAGCACGCCCGCCGCGGTCAGCGCGAGCAGGGATCGCATGCGACTGTGCATGGTCATCGGTTCTTTCTCTGCGCGGGAAACGGGATCAGGGGGCGACGTTGCGGCCGCGGTTCTCCTCGGACCAGAAGGTCAGGCGTCGGCCGAGGAACACCACGATGTAGTGCAGGATCAGGCCGATCACCGAGAGCACGACGAGAACGCCGAACATCGTCGCGACGTCGAGCGAGGTGTTGCTGGCGAGGATCAGGTATCCCAGCCCCGCCTGCGAGCCGACGAACTCGGCGACCACGGCGCCGATCACCGAGAGCACCACGGCCATGTCGAGTCCCGCCATGATGCTCGGCAGTGCGCTGGGCAGTCGCAGCCTGGCCAGGATCTGGAGCCGGGTGGCGCCGAAGGACTTCATCATGTTGATCTGCTCGACGCTCGTGGAGTTGAAGCCCAGCGTCGCGTTGACGAGCACGGGGAAGAAAGCGATCAACGCGGTCGCCAGCACCTTCGACTCCATGCCGAAGCCGAACCACACGAGAAACAGCGGCGCCAGCGCCACCTTGGGCACCGTCTGCAGCACCACGATGATCGGCAGCAGCGTCTTCTCCGCCAGTCGCGACGAGCTGACCCACACGGCGACGAGGAGACCGACCACGACGGCGATGGCGAAGCCGTAGATGATCTCCTGCAACGTCACCAGGCTGTGCTTGCCGAACGTGCCGTTGCCGAAGCCCTCGACGAGTGCCTGCACGACGCGCGTGGGCGCGGGGAACAGGAACTCCGACACGGAGAACGCCCGCACGATGGCTTCCCACACGGCCAGCAGCAGCAGGACCGCGGTTCCGGCGAGCAGCCAGCCCGGCAGGTCCGAGAGCCTGCGCCGCGCCGGGCCGCTGGCGGCCTCGCGCCGGACCGTGTGCCTGCGCACCGCCTCGCCCGGCCTCGACTCCTGGTCGGTGGCCGGGATGTCGTGGACGCTCATGAGGTCACCGCTTCCGTTCCGTCGAGAACCTGCCGGATGCGGCGGGCGTGCTCGCCGAACTCCGGGGTGTTGATCGTGGCGAGCGTGCGCGGCCGGGGCAGGTCGATGTCGATGGTGTCGGCGATCCGGCCGGGCCGGGGCGTGAGCACGACGACGCGGTCCGACAGCAGCACGGCCTCGGAGATGCTGTGGGTGATGAACAGAACCGTCTTGCGGTCGGTCTCCCAGATCCGCAGCAGGTCCATCGTCAGCTGGTCGCGGGTCATGGCGTCGAGCGCGCCGAACGGCTCGTCCATCAGCAGGATCCGCGGGTCGTGGAGCAGGGCACGCGCGATGCCCACGCGCTGCTGCATGCCGCCGGAGAGCTGGTACGGGTGGCTGGCGGCGAACTCCTCAAGGCCCAGCATCTCGATCAGTTCCCTCGCCCAGCCCTGGTCGGCCTTGCGTTGCGCGCGGCTCTGCAGCGACGAGGGCACGAGCACGTTGTCGAGCACGGTGTGCCACGGCAGCAGCAGCGGCTGCTGGAACACCATGCCCGTCATCGCGGAGACCGAGCGCGCGTCGGCGCTGTAGGAGATGGCGCCGCCACTGAGCGGTTCGAGGCCCATCACGAGCTTGAGCAGCGTGCTCTTGCCGCAGCCGCTGGGACCGACGATGGAGACGAACTCCCCGTCGCCGATCTCGAGGTCGAAGTCGTCGATGGCCAGTGTCGACCCGCCGTACTTCTTCACCACATGGTCGAAGCGCATCACCGTCGTGGTCATGTCACGTTCTCCTCGTGCTCGGGATGCCGGGCCAGTTCCCGGATGGTGGCGATCAGCTCGGCGGACCCGGTCGCCAACGTGGTCGCGTCGTTGCCGCACACGACGAAGTCGTAGTCCTGGGCATGGGCGCGGTTCACGGCGCTCGCGCCGACCGCGGTGCCCACGAGCACCCCGGCCTCCCGCGCGGCCCTGCGCACGCGGGCCGCCTGGTCGGCGAGTTCCGGCGAACCGGGTGTCGCGGCGGTGTCGATGGCCAGGTCGGCCGGCCCGAGCAGTAGCGCGCCCAGGCCCTCGGTGCGCGCGATGCGCTCGACATCCTCGACGGCGGCGACGCTCTCGATCTGCCCGACCGGCAGGCCGGTGGCGGCCAGGTAGTCCGCCCTCGGCACGCGGCCCCAGCCGCCCGCGCGAGAGGTCCCGCCCGAGCCGCGCACGCCGCGCGGCGGGAACCGGGCGCTGCCGACGAACCGGGCGGCGGTCTCGGCGTCGTCGACGTGCGGAGCCACGATGCCGTCGGCTCCGGCGTCGAGCACCCGCTGGATCAGCGACGGCGTGAGGTCGGGAACGCGGACCAGCATGCGCATCCCGAGCGCCTGGCCGACGGTGAGGTGGGTCAGCACCGTGCCGAGGTCCAGCAGCGTGTGTTCCAGGTCCACGACCGCGAAGTCGAACCCGGCGCCGGCCAGGATCTCGGTGCTCTCCACAGTGGACAGCTTGATCCACGTTCCCCACGCGGGGCCGGTGCCCGTCGCCGTGGCGCGGTGCAGCGCGTTCACCGCGACTCCCCCGCCCCGGCGGGCGCCGGGTAGTCCTCGGCGTTGAGCACCCAGCCCGGCCGGGCCGAGAAGTCCGCCCGTGGCCCGGCGAAGATGTCCAGCATCCGGTTCTCGCCCTCGCCGATCGCCTCGCTGGTGTGGATCAGCGGTGGCGGGATGATCGTGAGCGACGGGCCGCCGATCGTGACGTGCTCGTCGGCGCGCCAGGTGCGCCGGTCGGTGCCCCACGGGGTGCGGACGTGGTGGGTGTAGCTGCCCTCGTCCACGTAGCTGAGCTGCTCGAAGTCGTCGTGGTGGTGCGGCGACAACGTGCTGGGGTCGCGCGGACCCACGCGAGGGTAGAGCAGGTTGAGCATCGCGTGCCGGTTGCGGAAGATGCGGCCCATCCGGCCCGGCGCGGGCTCGATGTCGTCGACGTCGGCATAGACGCGCAGCTGTGGGCCGCCCACCGGCTCCGGCCACGGGTCGCTGACGGCGATCGTGTCCGGCTGGTCGCGGTACACCGCCGCGTTGCGACTGGCCTCGACGAGGTCGGTCGCGCTCGTAGCGAACAGCCGGACCACGCGGGCGGGCGCGTCCGCGCCGATGCGGCCCGGACCCGGCGGCAGCACCGCCACCGCGCGGCGCCGCACCTCCGAGCGGAGTCCACCAGCCTCGAACGACACCGTGCCCTGCGCGCTCAGCACCACGGCGAAGGTCTCGTCGGCGTCGTCGCGGTCGAGGGCGTCGCCCGCTTCGAGCTCGGTGAGCACGAAGACGGTGTTCATGGCGCGCACGATCCACGACCGGCTGCCGCCGTCGGTCACCACGTCGGGTGCGAGATCCGGGAAATCGAAGGTCTGCAGCGGCAGCGGCTCACCGGCCGGGGCAGGCGCGGCGGCGGTGCTCAGCTGTGAGCGGGGGTCGTCCGCGGTGTAGGGCATGTCCGGCTCACCCCGCGACCGGGTCGGGCCGCTCGGCATCCAGCCCGAGCAGGAAGGCGGGGTTGCGGCAGGCGACCTGCCGCAGCTCGTCCTCGCCGAGACCGAGGGCGAGCAGCTCCTCGCCGACGCGGCGGAACGCGTCCACCGGCATCGGCCTGCCGCGCTGGCCCAGGTCGGACGAGAGCACCGTGCGGTCGGGGCCGATCTTGCGGATCCACTCGAGCAGCAGCGCCGGGTCCCACTTCCGGAAGCCCATCGGGTCGTACATCCCGACCTCGTGCTCGATGTAGGCGCCCAGTTCGGCCAGCTCGGCACACTGTCCAGGGTCGGCGTCGATCACGAAGTTCGGGTGGCTGATGATCATGCGCCGGACCCCGCGTTCGCGGCCCGCGGTGAAGATCGCGTGCGCCTCGGCGGGCTTCACGTGCCCAGCCGAGAGCAGCGCGTCGCTCTCGACGATCAGGTCGATGACGTCGTAGACCTCGTCGATGAGCTTTCCGTCGTCGCCGGTGACGTCGATGATCCGGTTCGGGATCTCCACATCGGACTCGGGGAACCCGTGGTGGTCGTTCTCGCAGTGGCAACGGCTGGAGAAGGTGGGGAACCAGACCGCGCGGCCACCCATGCGCAGGCTCATCGCGACGGCGTAGGGGTTGATGCCGCCGACCTGCGCGTTCAGCGCGATCCCGCCGAAGACGGGCGTGCTGACCTCACTCAGCTCGCGCTTCATCGCGAGCAGGTCCATCACGGTGTTGTGGTGGTGCGACTTGACGAGGATGCCGCGCATTCCCAGTCGTTCGGCGTCGCGAGCCGCCTCGACGTGGTCGAACTCCCTGGCGAAGGGGTTGGGGCCCGAATGGCAGTGCAGGTCGACAGCCCCGTGGAGAACTTCGACAACGGGTGCGGTGGTCGTCAACGGCGAACCTCTCTGTTCAGCGCACCGGGGTGATCCCGGACTAGCTTGTGCGCATCAGAGCATCGTTGTTCACATCGCGACTGTCAATACGCACCGGGCAAGTGTCGACGCGCAGCGCCCGGCCGGTCACGAGACGTAGGTGGGTGCCCTCGATCTGCGCAGTTCAGGCGCTTTCATGAGCCCGAGGGACGTTCGGAAGCGAGGCCCGGCGGGGGCCGGTCGCGTCGCGCACCGGGCGGAAACGCCCCGCGCGAGCGCACCGATCCGGGACGATTCCGTCGAGACCGCGTGAGAACAGTCCGATGCGGACCCGCGACGGCGTCTTGCGCTCGGACTGCGGCGTCGCGGATCGCCGATATGCTCGTCGCGAAGGGGGTGGCTGAACCGATGACTGGACAGTCGCTGGCCGCCAAGGCCTACCTGCTGGCGTGCGACCCGGCGGCGCGCAGGGTGCGGGACCGGCAGCAGACGGCCTATCTGATCCGGGGAGCCGCGCTCACCGACCTGGTGCTGCGCGGCAGACTCGCCGACGACGACGGGACGGCGAGTCTCCAGCAGAGCGGCACCACCGGTGACGCACTGCTCGACGAGCTCCTCGGCCAGGTCGCCGAGGGCAAGCCGCGGAAGTGGAAGTCGTTGGTGCGCAAGGATTCCCGGCGCACTCTGGACTCACTGGAGCGAACGCTGGCCGACGAGGGCGTGATCGAACTGGACACCACGCCGGTCCTGGGAATCCTCCCCCGGCGCCGGGTGTCGCCGCGCGACGAGGCCGGGGTGAACCGGCTGCGCGCCGCGGTGGACGAGGCGCTGCGCGGTCACGGCGAGGTGACGAGTGTGCCGCCGGAGGACGCCGCGCTGGCCGCGCTCGTCGCGGCGGTCGAGCTGCGCGGCGTGGTGTCGCGATCGGACCGGAGGAAGCTGCGCGACCGGATCGAGCAGCTGGAGGAACACGGCGGCGCGGCGATTCCGGCGCTGCGCAAGGTGTTTCGCGAAGTGCGCAGCGCACGGATCGCCGCGGCCAACAGCGGGTCCAACGGCGGCGGCTGAACTCGCTCAGGCCGCCGCCGCGGTGCTCAGCTCGCTCACCACCGCGGCGGCCGCGCGCCTGCCGGAGACCAGCGCGCCCTGCAGCGAGCTGGTGTCCCGGTGATCACCGCAGACGTAGAGCCCGTCGTCGAGCCGCACCGGTTTCGTCAGCGGGTGCCCGGCCTCCATCGCGGGTAGCGCGTGCTCGACCGGGTACCGGGCGAGGAGCGACCAGTCCGTTGTGGACGTGTCGTACAGCCGCGCGAGCCGTTCGCGCACCACGTGCTCGTCGACGTCGAGGCGTCCCGGCACCGAGGCCGCCACGAGGGAGCGGCCGGCAGGCGCGTAGGCGGCGGAGACCTCGCTCAGCACCACGGTGTTCAGCAGCAGGTCCGAACTTCCGTCGACCAGCAGCGTCGGCGCGCGCAGCGGCGCCTGTGCGGTGGAGAAGTAGAACGTCGTCACGGAGTGCCATCGGGGCTCAGTGACGCCGGGCAGCAGTCGTGCCGCGGTGGTGCCGTCGGTGGCCACCACGACGGCCCGTGGCGTCAGCTCCTCGCCGTCGTCGAGCCGGACCCGGCCCGGCTCGACGTGCTCCGCGCGGCGACCGAACCGCACGGTTCCACCCGGCAGCCCGGACGCGAGCTGGCGGGGCAGCTCCCCCATGCCCAGCTCCGGCACCGCACCGCCACCGAGCAGGAAGCACCGCCAGATGAGATGGAACATCCGCGCGTCCGTGGTGAGGTCCCGGTCGAGGAACACGCCCGCGAGGAAGGGCCGGAACACCTGCTCGTAGAGCTCGCCCGACACCCGCGCCCTGCGAAGCTCCTCGGCGGTGGTCCGGTTCAGCGGACGCCGCAACCGGGCGGAGGGCCGCAGAACGTCACGCGCCGACAGGGCCACGGTGCCCGCCCCGGCGACCGGCCCCTTGGCCGCCCAGCGGGCGAGCCCGGCGACGGCCCGCGGTTGCAGCGGCGGAGCCAGCAGCTGCCGCTCCGCGGTCAACGCGCCCCGGGTGAAGGCCCGCAGCCGGAGCGCGGCGAGATCGACCTTCGCCCGCAGCTCCGGATAGGCGGGCAGCAGCACCTGGAAGCCCCGGTCGAGGCGGAACCCGTCGACGACGTCGGTGCGCACCCGGCCACCCACCTCGTCGGAGGCCTCGAGCACGGTCGTGTCGAAACCGCGACGGGTCAGCTCACCCGCGGCCGCCAGCCCCGCCAGTCCCGCACCGACCACCACCACATCCTGCGCCACGTGGACCCTCCCTCGATGCACGATCGCGTGCCGCCGAGCCTATTGACTGCGCCGGGTCGGCGCAGCGCACGGCGACGGCCGTGAGGTTCGTCCCGCGCCCTGCCTGGCCATCGAGTGCGTGGGTACGTTCGTTCCCGTGGACGCTGTCACCGCCGGGCCGAGAACGTTGCCGAAGGCGTACCTCGCGGCCGAGTTCGCGATCGTCTTCTTCGGGCTGGTGGTGCTCTACACGCTGTTGTTGCGCGGCACGAGCCCGATTCCGGTACTGCTCGTGCTCGGTGCCGCCGCGGTGGTCTACCTGCTGCGCTCACCGTCGTTCGACCGCGCGTCGCTGTGGCGGGCGGGCGCGCTGGCCGGGCAGCTGCGCCCGATGCTCGCCCTCTGGCTGCTCACGGCGGCGGGCTGCGCGCTCGTCGTCGCCCTCACCACGCCCGATCTGCTGCTGGCGCTGCCCAGCGAACAACCGGGATTGTGGGCGCTGATCGTGCTCGGCTACCCGCTGGCGAGCGTCTACCCGCAGGAGTTGCTGTTCCGCACGTTCCTGTTCCACCGCTACCGCCCCGTGTTCGGGGAGGGCGCGCTGATGGTGGCGGCCAGCGCGGCGACGTTCGGCTTCGTGCACATCGCGTTCGGCAACTGGATCGCGGTGGTGCTGTCCACCGCCGGGGGCGTCATCTTCGCCAATCGCTACCGGCGCAGCCGCTCGCTGCTGACCGTGTCCGTGGAACACGCGCTCTACGGCCTGCTGATGTTCACGATCGGCCTCGGCGAGTACTTCTATCACGGCGCCGCCTGACCGGACCGGCGACCGAAACGGACCGCCGTCGTGATCACCGTGTGCACGAGCCATTCCAGCGGGCCCCTGCGCAGCCGGAGCCGCCACAGCACCGACACCACCAGCATCACCACGACCGCCGCGAGGAAGTGCACGAACGAGTACGTCTGTGGGCTGCCGATCGCGCTCTGGTAGACGAAGTGACCCGCGTACCAGGTCAGCGCCATGCCCCCGGCGGCCGCGAGCGGCCACAGCGCGCGCCGCCAGCCGGGCCGGTCCATCGCCAGCAGGAAGAGCCCGAGCAGGGTCAGGGCGACACCGATCATGAACGTGACTCCCACCGCGCTGGTCGCGTACAGCGAGCGTGGCCCCGGCATCGCCAGCAGCGCCTGCCACGGCATGGCGGGCGGCTGCGCGGCGTCGATCGTGGCCGCGAAGCCCAGCGGATAGAGCGCCAGCCACGAGACCGCCCCAGCGGCGAACGCCACCCCTGCCCCACCGATCATCATGCGCACGCGCACCGCATGGGTGTGCAGATCCAGCCTGCCGATCGCGAGCCCGGCGAGCACCAGCGGAATCCCGTACGCGGTCTGGAAGCCACCGCCGGTGAAGACCAGGCCGAACAGGTAGTCACCCCACTGGTCCGGCCGCGTCAGCACCGCGAGCCCGGTGGGCGCCTCCGTCATCAGCCAGTCGGTGTGCTCGGTGAACACCCAGATCGGGTACAGCGTCACCAGCGGGACCGACACGGCCGAGAGCGCGAACAGCGTGCGCGCGCCGAGCCGCGTGAAGGGCAGCAGGAACACCAGCAGCACGGCGTAGAAGCCGAGCACCGACGCTCCGAACTCGTCGATGCCCAGGCTGAGCAGGAACAGCACCACGGCCCGCACCGCCACGCGCAGGCACGCGGTCCTCATCGTCCGCCCGGTCCGTGGTCGCGCGCCGCCGGTCATCAGCGCCACCGACACACCGGCGAGCAGTACGAACAGGCTCATCGCCCGTGAGGAGGTGGCGCCGTCCAGCCAGTCGAGGACGGCCGGCGTCTGCTCCCGAGGGCCGGGACGGAGCCAGCCGGTCATCGAGAAGTGCACGACGAACACGCCGATGATCGCGAGCGCCCGCACCACGTCGATGCCGAGCAGGCGTCCCCTCGGCACCGATCGCTCGACGCCGTCCACAGTGGATGTCGTTTGTTCTGAGGTCACGGTCGCCAGACTGGCGAGCCGGTGTCGCCGCGAGGTGGCCACCGTGTCGCGGTCGTGTCGCAGCCTGCCGGTGGCCACCCTCCGCGACCAGGCCGGAGCCGGGCCCGGCGGATCCGGTGAGCGGCGGGTCCGGGGCCGTGTCCGACGCTCCCGGCGGGGCATCACGGATCCGGATAGCGGGTCTGCAATGATCGGAGCATTCCCGGCGAGCGCGGTCCCGGTTCGCCGAACTCGTTGGTCCCCGCGGTCGAGGTTGAGGTGGAAACGATGGCACAGAAGATCACCGTCGAGCTGGTCGACGATCTCGATGGGTCCACATCGGACGACATCAGCACCGTGTCGTTCGGTTTGGACGGTGTGACCTATGACATCGACCTGACCGAGGCCAACGCGGAGGAGCTGCGCGACCAGCTCGGCCCGTTCGTCACCGCGGCCAGGCGCGTGGGCGGTCGCCGCGCTCGCGGCACCAGGCCCGCCTCCGACGTCCCGCGGCCCGCGGTGGACCACGAGCGCAACCAGAGCATCCGGGCGTGGGCGAACGACAACGGCTACGAGCTGTCGTCGCGCGGCCGCATCCCGGTCACCGTGATCGAGCAGTACGACGCAGCACAGGCCGCGCCCCCGGCTCCGCAGCCGAAGCGGCGTCGCAAGAAAGCGGCCTCGACGGCAGCCTGACTCCACCGAGGCGCGCCCCCCGGTTCAGTCGGTTCAGTCGGTTCAGTCGGTTCAGCCCGGTTCGTCCAGACCGTGCTGCCAGCGTCGCCGCCGCTGCGCGGAGTCCTGCTCCCACCACGGAGTGCCCCGCTCCCCGAGCGCCACTTTGGCCGCGTGCACGCGTGAGCGGGCGTCCTGTTCGGCGTCGTCGTCCCGGTCTCGCCGGGCCGCGCGGACGTCGCGGCGGGCTCGCATCAGCAGACTGCGCAAGCGCGCCGCCTGCTCCTCCGGGATCTCCGGGTCGGTCGCCCGCCACCGCCTGCCGTCGATCACGAGGTAGCGCCCGTCCGGGGTGCGCTCCGGCTCAGCCATCGGCGCTCCGCGGCGCCCTGATCCGGATCGGGCCCCGCCACTCGCCGTCGGGGTCGAGCAGCTGATCGCGCTGCGTGAGCACCACGTCACCGCGCCGGGCCAGTTCTCGGGCCACGTCCCGGGCCTGCGGTAGCAACCGACGCCAGTCGTCGGCCACCGCCTTGGCCGCGTCGGACGGGCAGATGCTCGACTCGGAGCCCCGAGCACGGGCCAGCGCGAGGATCGCGGCGCGCAGCCGGTCCCCTGTTCCCTCCGCACCCAGCGCGGCCCCGGCCTCGTCCGCTCCGGGACCGGCACCGTCGCGGGTCCGTTCCAGTTCACGCCGCGGCGCGCGATCGGTCATGCCCCCAGGATCGGCCACGCCCGGACTCGGCGCATGGTGGCGCACATAATCTCTGATCCTCCTTAGTACTAAGGGTAATAGTAGACAGGGGTGGTCGGCCACTCTATGGTGGCTGCGGATCGGCGGGGCGGTCTGTCACGGAAAATGTCCGAAGCAGCTGAGGAGAAGCACCACTCGTGAACGCGCACCGCCGGCGACCCGCGGGAAAACTCACCGTCGCCACGCTCGTCCTCACCGCGTCACTGACGCCCGTACCCGCCGCCGCGCAGCCGCCTGACGACACCTCGGAGGCGATGCAGCGCTACCAGGAACTGGGGGCCGAGGCCGCCAAGGCCGACGAGGACATGCTCCAGGCCGAGCAGGAGCTGACCGACAAGCAGGGGCAGCGCGACCGGGCCGACGCCGCGCTGGCCGAGGCGACGCGGGCGGTGGAACTCGCCCGGCGCGACGAACTGCGGTTCCGCGGCGAGGTCGACGACCTGACCGCCGCGTCGTTCCAGACCGGGCGGATCAGCCGCTGGAGCGCGGTGCTGACCAGCGACTCCCGCCGCGACTTCCTCGAGCGCATGTCGGCGCTGGGCGTGCTCGCCGACAACAACGAGCAGAACCTGAGCAGGCTCGGCGACGTCACCGACCGCGCCGACGCCGCGCGCGCCGCGGCGGCGCGGGCCCAGCGCACCGCCGCCGACGCGACCACGGCCGCGCAGGACGCCGTCGACGAGCTCGATCGCCGTCGGGAGCAGCTGGACACCCAGATCGCCGAGGTCCGCACCGCGCTCGGCGCGCTCAGCGACTCCGAACAGAGCTCGCTGCAGACCGTGCAGGACACCGGCTCCTACGCGGGCCCGCCCGGCGCCGCCAACGACGCGCTCCAGGCCGCGCTGGCCAAGCGCGGGTCGGCCTACGTCTGGGCCGCGCAGGGCCCGGACACGTTCGACTGCTCCGGTCTGACCTCCTGGGCCTACGCGCAGGCCGGGGTGAACATCCCCCGGACCAGCAGGCAGCAGTGGTACGCGGGCCGCGCCGCCTCGCTCGACGCGCTCGTGCCCGGCGACCTGCTGTTCTTCGACGACGGCACCGGCAACCCCGACACCATCCACCACGTCGGCATGTTCGTCGGCGACGGCAAGATGATCGACGCGCCCACCGAGGGTCAGGTCGTGGACGTGCGCTCGATGGAGGGCGACGGCCATCTCCTCGGAGCACGCCGCATCGCGGGCTGACCCCGCGCGCCTCGTAGGGTGTGCGGGAAACCGGACAACTCCGGAGGAACGCGATGGCGATCTCGGTGGCCCTGCTGGTGGGCTCCCTCCTGTGTGGCTGGCTGCTGCCGCGAGCGCTGGGCCGCCTCGACGTCCGGCGCCGCGACCCGCTCCCCCTGCTCATCGGCTGGCTGGTCTCGATGGCGGGTGTCCTCGTCGCCGCGACCACCGGGCTCGTGCTCCAGCTGCTGCCCGGCCACGGCGTGGGCGGCTGGGCGATCGAACTGGTCGTCGACTGCTGGTCGGCACTGCACCACGGCCCGGCCCCGCGAGCCGAGCTGTGGGTCGGCCTGCTCGGCCTCGTCGTGGGCGGCGTGGCGGCGGTGCGGCTCGCACTCGTCGGCGGCCGCCGGTTCAGCGACCTCGCCAGGGAGACGCGGCGGCACCGGAGCACGCTGCGCTCGGTCGGGCGGCGCGCGGACTCGACTCCGGAGACGCTCTGGCTAGCCCACGACCGGCCCCTCGCGTTCAGCCTCGGGGGCCGCCGGGGACTGATCGTGGCAACCGAGGGACTGACCCGCGCCCTGCCGCCGGCGCAGGTCGACGCCGTGCTCGAGCACGAACGCGCCCACCTGCGCGGCCGCCACCACCTGCTCATCGCCGCCGCGGACGCACTGCGCACCGTGTTCCCGTTCGTCCCCCTCTACGCCCACGCGCCGCACGCCTTGCGTGAGCTCGCCGAGCTCGCCGCCGACTCCGCCGCGGCCCGCCGCCACGGGACCGGAACGGTCCACTCCGCACTCACCGGGGTCGCCCGGCACACCGTTCCCCGCGCGGCACTGGGCATGGCGGCCGACGCGATCACCGTGCGCATGGAACGGCTGCGGCACGGCGACACCGGGCCCCGGCGAAGCAGGCGCGCGCTGGCCTGTGGCCTGGCCGCCACCAGCGGGCTCCTTCTCCCGTTCCTGACGGCCTTCGCGCTCTTCCTCGGTCTCGCGTTCACCGTCTGCCCACTGCCCGGCTGGTGACGGCGTCGAAAGCGGGCGCGGGAGGTCAGTCGGGGTTGACCCCCCGCGCCCCGTCCACGTGCGACCCAGGCAAAGCCGCACGCGAACGCGTCGACAACTATAGCGAATAGTAGTCAGCACTCGCGGTCAGCTACTATTTCTCTTAGTAAGTCAGTCACGACGCACCCGCTGGAGCCCGCGAGCGATGACCCGCAACACGAAGATCTCCCTGACCCTGATCGGCGTGGTGGTGGCCGTCGTCGCCGTGCTGCTCGTGGCGAACCGCCCCTCCGGCGAACGTGCGGCGGGTTCCGGCGAACCCGGTTCGGGTGCCACGCCCGGCGCCGCGGCACCGGTGGTGCGCCCCGACAGCCACCGGCTGTCCGCCGCGCCGGACGGCAAGGTGACCCTGGTCGAGTTCCTCGACCTCGAGTGCGAGGCGTGCCGCGCCGCCTACCCCGCCGTGGAGACCCTGCGCGAGGAGTACGCGGGGCGCGTGACGTTCGTGATCCGCTACTTCCCCGTTCCCGGACACCGCAACGCCGAGCTCGCTGCCAGGGCGGTGGAGGCCGCGTCGCGGCAGGGCAAGCTCGAGGGGATGTACCACACGATGTACGAGACGCAGCCGCAGTGGGGCGAGGCGCAGGTCGACCACCGCGACACGTTCCTCGGGTTCGCGCGGGAACTCGGGCTGGACATGGCCACGTTCCGCAGGGATCTCGACGACCCCGCCACGATCGCGCGGGTGCTCAAGGACCGTGACGACGGTGTCCGCCTCGGTGTGTCGGGCACCCCGACGTTCTTCCTCAACGGCGAACCGCTGACGGGCCCGTTGTCCCTCGACATCATCCGGGACCGGCTCGACGCGGAACTCGCGCGGTGACAACGCCCGCGGGCGCGCGCCGCGTACGATGTGCGCCGAAAGGGAGGTGCCATGCACGGTCTTGGTGAGCTCGAAACCGCGGTGATGAACGTACTCTGGGACGCCGACGAGCCGATCAAGGTCAGGGACGTGCTGGAACGCCTCGACACCGGCAAGTCACTGGCCTACACGACCGTGATGACCGTGCTCGACAACCTCCACCGCAAGGGCTGGGCCGAACGCGAGCACCGTGGCAAGGCCTACGTCTACACGCCTGCCTGGAGCAGGGAGGAAGCCTCGGCGCGTGCCCTGCGCGATGTGCTCGACTCCTCGGGCGACCCCGAAGCCGTGCTGCTGCACTTCGTCGCGTCGGGCTCCGACGAGGAGACCGACCTGCTGCGCGGCGCGCTGCGCAAGAAGCGGATCCGCCGCCGCTGAGGCGTCAGCGCGGTCAGTACGACTCGCCCCGGTGCTCCCGGACCATTGTCAGCAGACCCAGCAGCCACAGCAGGACCACCGGCACCAGCAGCCAGGGCATGTTCGCGACGGCCGCGATCACGGCCGTGACCGCGGCCACCACCAGCGGCGCGACGACCCGCATCCGGTCCCTGTTGATCAACGCGCCCGCGAGCGTGATCCACACGGCCATGACCGGCAGGTAGAGCACTCCCTGGGGAATGGCCGACATCCTCACACCTCTTTCTAGACGAACAGCCCCGACCAGTACCACCAGAATGCCTGGCCGATCAGAACGATCACCACCAGGTACCAGGTCGTGAGCACCACGCCGTGGTATCGGACCGGCCAGCGCCCGAGCGGCCGCAGTGCCGACGGGAGCCGCAGGTGCCCCGCCGCCAGGTTGTGGACCGTCGTGTACCAGAAGACCGGCAGCATCACCGCCCACACCACCAGGCAATAAGGACAGAGCGCGCCGATCGCGTACACGCTCTGCGCGAAGAGCCAATGCACGAACACGATGCCGAAGACTGCCCCGGCCTGCAGACCCAGCCAGCACCACCGTGGCAGGCGCGCGCCGGTCAGCAGCACCACGCCGAACGTGGCCACGACGGGAAAAGCCACCACGCCGATGACGGGGTTGGGAAAGCCGAACGCCTCGGCCTGCGGCGTCGACATCGCCGACCCGCAGGACAGCACCGGGTTGATGCTGCACGAGGCAACGTAGGCGGGGTCGGCCAGCGAGTTGATCTTCTCGATCAGCAGCGCCGCCGCGGCGAGCGTGCCGACGAGGCCACCGACTGTGAGCACCCAGGCCGTCACGCGGTGCACGAACCGGGCGGTGTCCGGCGACTGCTCCGCGGTCGCCTCCGCCGTCGTCCCGGCCATACGCCGACCCCATTCCTCGAAGTTACTAAGCTCCATAGTACGACCAGCCGTCGGGCTGCCGGCTCCCGCACTGCCGAGCCCGCCAGAAAACAGTTTAATTAATTGAACTTGTGCCAGCTTTTGCGGAATTCTTTCATTCCAGGAATCGAAGACACTAATTGTGAGCGCGTAGTCGCCGTGCTACCGTCTTCGAACCAGTGAAGACGACTCCGACACGGCCTTCTTCGCTGGCGATAACACCGCATCATCCCCATGTCGTCGTCGGCGCCGCGCGAGGTCCTTGGCTCGTGCGGGCCATCCACGCCGAGCCCTGGGGTAGCGGCACGACAAGCGGCCTCACCTGGTCAAACGATGGTGTGCGCACACACTCCTGTCGAACTCCGGGTGGGCCGCCTGCCGTCCGGCGGAGCGCGGGCCACCCGCGCTCCGCCGTTGTCGGCATGTCCGGAAATTCGCCGGGAAGCACGTCATCCGCATTTGTTTCTCCGACAGATAACACTCAATCAGGTGGCCTGATTCGGCGTTTATCCGGAGCTGAAACTGGTAACTTCTGTCGTGCCGCACAAGCCAGAGTTCGCACTGCGGCTCCTCCGAATCCGATTGATGGGATTGCTCTAGTGATCAAGAAAG
The DNA here is from genome assembly GCF_016595675.1 of Prauserella cavernicola. Classification (GTDB taxonomy): domain Bacteria; phylum Actinomycetota; class Actinomycetes; order Mycobacteriales; family Pseudonocardiaceae; genus Prauserella_A; species Prauserella_A cavernicola. The sequence goes on from NZ_JAENJH010000001.1 coordinate 1,296,381, forward strand.
CTGCTTTCGTCGCCGCCACCGCCGCCGGTCTGATGATGCTGGGCGGCACCGCGTTCGCGAGCCAGGCCACCGCCGGCGATGAGGACGTCACCAGCCAGATCGGCCTCGTCAACACCGGCGACGTCCTCGACACCGTCGGCGTGTGCGACAACAACGTGAACGTCCTGGGCGTGCAGGTCACCGACATCCTGAACGGCTCCGGCCTGGCCGCGCCGCTCGTGTCGCCCGCGGGCGTCGCCACCAACGGCACCGCCTCGCCGGAGATCTGCGCGTCGAGCGTCGACGGCTGATCGAGCCGGTTCACGCCAGAGGGCGCGGCGAACGACTTCCCGGTCGTTCGCCGCGCCCTCTGTTCGTGTGCGCTCTTCCCGCGCGCCCGCCCGGAGCGCGGGCTAGTCCTCATCCGACGTGTCCGCGGAGTCCTCCCGTCGCGGATCGAGGTCGAAGTTCTTCCAGATCCGCCCCACCGTCGACGGCGAAACCCCGAACTCCGCTGCCATCGCGGCCCTGGACCACCGTCGCCCGTCGACGGGAGCACGTTCCCGCGTCGCCGCGACCACGTTGTCGACCTGCTCCCCACTGATCTTGCGCGGCGCGCCCGGTCGCGGACGATCCCGCAGTCCGTCGATGCGGTACCGCAGAAAGCGATGCCGCCACTTCGTCACGGTCTGCGGCCAGATACCCAGTTCCGACGCGACATCGGCGTTCGACCGCGTCCCCGCGTCCTCGGCGCAGCCGAGCACGATCCTGGACCGCAGCACCAGGGCCTCCGCCGCGGGCGAGCCCTCCACCGACCGCGACCATCGCAACAGCGTCGCGTACTCGACATCGGACAACGTCACAGGTTCCTTGGGACGCCCTCGTCCAGCCATGATCATTTCCCCAGATTTATTCATCGTATTTTGGATTTATTCACCGTACTTGCGGTGAATTTCTCGCGTGGACCAGGAGTTCACCGGCAACGATACGCGCGACGCGCCCGCCATCGAATCCGGGGTTCATTCTTTTGGCTTCCCTTGATGACGTGTTCTAGTCGGTGATCAACATGTTAATTGACCGTATTTGATGTGTTTTATTCTGCGCCACTGACCGGCAGCTCGCTGTGCGTGACCGGATGGTGGAGTCGTCTCATGCTTCCGTGTTTAAACTGGGCCGAACCGGTGACCCGAGGACTCCGTGAGCTCGTGTTTACACCGGGTTGATAACTGGTAACTTTCGTCGTGCCGCACCCGCTCGAGGTTGCGATGCGGCGTTCCCGAAATCCTATTGATTGGATTATTCAAGTGATCAAGAAAGCTGCTTTCGTCGCCGCCACCGCCGCCGGCCTGATGATGCTGGGCGGCACCGCCTTCGCGAGCCAGGCCACCACCGGCGATGACGACGTCACCAGCCAGATCGGCCTCGTCAACACCGGTGACATCCTTGACACCGTTGGCGTGTGCGGCAACGACGTGAACGTTCTCGGCGTCCAGGTCACGGACATCCTGAACGGCTCGGGCCTGTCCCTGCCGATCCTGTCGCCCGCCGGCGGCGCCGCCACCGAGGTCGTCTCGCCGGAGGTTTGCGCCTCGAGCGTCGAAGGCTGAGCTGGGTTTTCGCCACAACCACCTCCTGTGGGCGAATACTGAGGTCTCAATAACCACGAAGTCGCATCGGGATCGAGATGAACCGGCCCACTGCGACTTCGTGGTTTTTCGTTTTCCGATTTCTCGAACTCGTCTATCGAGTCGAATCCAGAACGACGGCGGAAGCAGATCCTTCACACGCGTCTCACCTCGCGGAGCACGAAGTCGGGTCCGCCGTCTTTTCTGTACTGATACCAGTTTCACAAATACCAGCAGGTAACCGCGGGACGGGCGATCCTTCACCTTTCTCGAAACCTCGCGCCTGCCACAAAGAACCGCTGACCGGTCTCGCACCCGCCCACGCTCGTCCCGCGACACCGTTGACGCCTGTCGGGAATTTCCGTCGGGCAGGGACCTTCGACCCTGACGGCGGAGCTGGGGTACGAGCACGCTGAGTGCGGTGTTTCTCGTCGTCTTCGTCGCGTTGCTCGCCGCCGCCGCGAACGCCCTGGGCTCGGTGTTGCAGCGGGTGGGTGTGCGCACCGTGCCCCGGAACGAGCGGATGTCGGTGCGCGTGCTGCGCAGGTTCGCCAGCCAGCGCGTGTGGCTGCTGGGCATCACGGCGACGCTCGCGGGCACGGCGCTCCAGGCCATCGCGCTCGCCTTCGGCCCGCTCGTGCTGGTCCAGCCGCTACTCATCAGCGAGCTCTGTTTCGCGCTGGTGTTGTCCGGCCTGGCGTTCGGCAGCCGGTTGCGGACCAGGGAGTGGGCCGCGGTGGGCGCCACCGCGGCGGGAGTCGCACTGCTGCTGGTGGCGCTCGCACCCGGCGGCGGAAGCCCCCGCGACGCGTCGATCGGCGCCTGGATCCTCGGCTGTCTGCTGACCATCGCCGTGGTCGGCTGCCTGGTGCTGCTGAACCACCGCGACCGGCACGCCCATCACGCGGTGTATCTCGGGACGGCCGCGGGCACGTGGTTCGCCTTTACGGCCGCGCTCGTCGCCGCCGTCACCGCCGCGCTCACCGCGGGCGGCGTCGTGGCGGCGCTCTCGGCGTGGCAGACCTACGGCCTGATCCTGGCCGGGCCTGCCGGGTTCTTTCTGCTGCAGCAGATGTTGCGGGCGGGCAGGCTCGAGGCCTCCCAGCCCGCCCTCGTGCTGTCCAACCCGCTGGCCGCGCTGGGCTGGGGTGTCGTGGTGTTCGGCGAGCACGTCCGCGGTGGCGGGTGGATCACCGTCGACCTCCTCGCGCTGGCGGTCATCGCCGTGGCCACCAGCATGCTCGCCCGTTCCTCGCTGCTGAACGACCGCGCCGCCGCCGACTGACGTCGCACCGCCGTGCGCGGTTTGCGGGATTGGGGACTTTCGCCTCTACCGGCAGGGCCGCACGACCCAATGCCGTGGACTGGCGGGGAGACGACTCTCGACAGCGAAGCGCCCGTCAGGAAAGGAATGGCCGTCATGGGTATCGCGCGCCGCATCGCCCTGCTGTTCCGGGTCAAGGCCAACAAGACGCTCGACCGGGCAGAGGATCCGAGGGAAGTACTCGACTACTCGTACCAGCGTCAGGTGGAGATGCTGGCCAAGGTGCGCCGCAGCCTCGCCGATGTCGCCACCAGCCGCAAGCGGGTCGAGCTGCAGATCGGGCAGGCCCGCCAGTCCACCGAGCGGCTACAGGACCAGGCCGTGCAGGCACTCGGCATGGGCAAGGAGGATCTGGCCAGGGAGGCGCTGACCCGGCGCTCGAGCGCGCTGTCACAGATCGACCAGCTGCAGCCGCAGGCCGAGGCACTCCAGGCCGAAGAAGACAAGCTCACCGTCGCCGCACAGCGCCTGCAGGGCAAGGTGGAGGCGTTCCGCACGCGCAAGGAGACCATCAAGGCGACCTACACCGCGGCCGAGGCACAGACCAAGATCGGTGAGGCGGTCTCGGGAATCTCCGAGGAGATGGGCGACGTCGGGCTGGCCATGCAGCGCGCCGAGGACAAGACGGCGCAGATGTCCTCCCGCGCGCAGGCTCTTGACGAGCTGATGGCCTCCGGCGCACTCGACGACGCCGCGCTGCCCGTGGGCCAGCAGGACGACATCCAGGCCGCCCTCGAACAGTCCCGCGGCGGGCAGCCCACCATCGACAGCCAGCTGGCGCAGCTCAGAGCGCAGCTGCCTTCGGCATCCCCGCCGGCCCAGCTCGAGACCGGCACACCCACCACGAGGGAAGGAGACGAGTCCACGTGATCATCCGCATCCTGGGCGAGGGACAGTACGAGTTCGACGACCACCGGCTCGACGAACTGAACGTGCTCGACGCCCGGTTACAGGACGCCGTCGACGCCGCGGATCCGGACCTGTTGAGGTCCGTGCTCACCGCGCTGCTCGACCTCGTCCGCACGCTCGGCACCTCGCTCGGCGCCGACGTGCTGGTCCCGTCCGAACTCGTGCTCCCGGCCGCCGACGCCGGCCTGGACGAGCTCCGTGATCTGCTCACCGACGAGGGCCTCGTCCCGGGGTGAGTTCGGATGCAGACTCGATTCCTCCCCGATCGCCAGCTGACGGCCCGCATGCTGGTGACGATGTTCCTGCTCGGGCTGGTGTACGTGGCGTTCGTCGCCGTCCTCGTCGTGCTGATCAAGTCGGTGGCCGTCATCGTCGCGATCGCCGCGGGGGTGCTGGCCGCGCAGTGGTGGTTCTCCGATCGCGTCGCCCTGTACGCGATGCGCGCCCAGCCGGTGACCCCGCAGCAGGAACCGCGGCTGCACGCGATGGTGGACCGGTTGTGCGCCAACGCGAACATGCCGAAACCCCGGATCGCCGTCGCGAACACGGAGCTGCCCAACGCCTTCGCCACGGGACGCAGCGCCAAACGTGCGGTGCTGTGCGTGACCACGGGACTGACCAGGCGACTCGACAACGAGGAACTCGAGGGCGTGCTCGCCCACGAGCTCTCGCACATCGCCCACCGCGACGTGGTCGTCCTGACCGTCGCGTCGTTCCTCGGCGTGCTCGCGGGGCTGGTCGCCCGGTTCGCCTTCTACTCGACCCTGTTCGGCGACGGTCGCAGGAGCAACCGCGACGACGGCCAGGTCTTTCTCATGATCCTGCTCGTGATGGCCGTGTCGGTCGCCGTGTACGCCATCAGCTTCCTGCTCATCCGGGCGCTGTCCCGGTACCGGGAGCTCGCCGCCGACCGCGCGGGCGCGATGCTCACCGGCCGTCCTTCCGCGCTGGCCTCCGCGCTGACGAAGGTCAGCGGGCAGATGCGCAAGATTCCCACCAGGGACCTGCGTTCCGCCGCGGCGTTCAACGCGTTCTTCTTCGCGCCGGCCACCGGAACCGGGATGAAGGTCCACAACCTGCTGGCCACGCACCCGCCGTTGCAGCAGCGGCTCGACCAGCTGGCCGGGATGACGAAACAACTGTGACCGGAAAGGCGCCGTGGCATGGGACTACTCGACATCCTGCTCGGCCGCACCAAGCCGCCCAAGCCCGACCTCGACGTGCTGTTCGCGATTCCCGGCGCCGCCTACACGGTCGAGGCCGGCCTCGGGTTCGTCCCCACCGGGGCCGGGGCCGTGTGCTTCAAGGCCGCCGAGGGCGGCGCGGCGGGCCGGACCAGGGAGGACATTCTGTCGTTGCTGCACCTCGACGAGACCACCGGCGTCACCGCCGCCGACGACGAGTACGGCTACACCTGGATCACCTGCCGTCAGTCCACAGTGGATCTTCCCGCGTTGATGACTCAGTTGCACGCGGCCAACGCCACACTCGCCGACGCCGGGTTCGGCTCGTCGCTGCTGTGCACCGTCATCGGGTTCACCGGCACCGACCCCGCCAAGCCGCGCCGGCTGGGCCTGATCTATCTGTTCAAGCGCGGCAGCGTCTATCCCTTCGCGCCGAACGGGCCGCACACCCGCGACAGCGCGCTCGAGCTGCAGACCCGCGCCGCGCTCGCCGACGAGCTCCCCATCGAGCCCGATCTCGACCGCTGGTTCCCGGTCTGGTCCGCACCAGTGCCGTGAGCCCTGTGCCGGGCTAGAGTCGCCTTTATGGGTATGAGCATTCGGAACCAGCTCACCGGCACGGTCACGACTGTCGCGTCCGGTGAGGTGATGGCCACGGTCAAGGTGCGCCTGTCCGGTGGGCAGGAGATCACCGCCGCCATCACCCGGGAGTCGGTCGAGGAACTCGGACTCGCCGAGGGAACCGCCGTCCGAGTCCTGATCAAGGCCACCGAGATCTCGCTGGCCACCGGGCCGGTGAACGGCATCAGCATCCGCAACCAGCTGCCGGGCCGCGTCGCGGCGGTCGCCACCGGCGGCGCGATGGCGACGGTGAAGGTCAGCATCACCGACGGCGAGCTGACCGCGGCGATCACCCGCGACGGCGCCATCGAACTCGGCCTCGCCGAGAACAGCGCGGTCGTCGCGCTGGTCAAGTCCACCGAGGTCTCGCTGGCCACCGGCTGAGCACGGCGAGCAGCGGGCGGCCGGTGCGCCGCGCCGCGGATCCCGGAGCTCTGGCGATTCCGGCGGCATGCGCGCGAGGTCGCCGAGCATGATCGAGGAGGTGGGTGTCCGCCGTGGGCAAGGCTCGCACACTCGCCGAGGTGTACCGGCACTTCGGTGAGGTCGACGCAGCCGATACGTCGCCACTGCAGGCACGCGTCGCTGTGGCGCTGAGCTCCTCGGCCGAGGCGCTGCGCGCCATCGAGACCGCGCCCGCGCGCAAGCGGAATCCCGCGCTCGTCCTCGCCGCGCTGAACGACCTGGCCCTCGCCGGACACGCACCGGCACTGGCCACGGCGTGTGCCGCCGCGGACTCCGACGCCGCCGCCGACGCGGCGATCGACGCGCTGCTGCACCTGACCGCGCAGGTCGTGGCCGTCGCCGGGCGCCGACGGGTACGGACCAGCGAGACCGCCCGCTGCGCAGTGCTCTACCCCGCCGTCGCCGAGGCGGCACGCAGGGCGGGCGCGACCTCGGTAGGGCTGATCGACGTGGACGGCGGGCCCGGGCTGAACGTCCACCTCGATCGCGTCGGCATCACCTACGACGACGGGCGAACGCTGGGCGACGCGTCGTCCCCGGTGCGGCTGCGGTCCTCGATCGTCGGGGGCAAGTCCGTTTCGGAGCTGGCGATTCCCGAGGTCGTGGCGCGGATCGGCGTCGGCATCGATCCGGTCGACGTCACCGACGCCGACGACGCGCGGTGGCTGCGCGCCTGTCTGCCACCGGATCGGCCGGAGCGGATCGCGGCGCTCGACGCGGAACTGGCACTGGCGGCGGCGGAGCCTCCGCTGCTGCTGCGCGGCGCTGCCCTCGATGTACTGCCCGAGGCACTCGCCCGCGTTCCGGCGGGAGCCCTGCCAATCGTCACCACCACGTGGGCACTGTCGGCGTTCTCGCTCGAGAACCGCCTGCGACTGGTGCACCTCCTCGACGCGGCGGCGACCGACCGGCCCGTGGCGTGGGTGTCGGCGGAAGGCGTGGGCGTCGCGCCGGCGATCCCGACGTTCGGCGATCGCCGCGCCTCCGGCCACAGCATCATCGGGCTGGCCGAGTTCGCTCACGCGACCACCCGCGCCGAGGCACTCGGCCGTTGCTGGTCCCGGGGCCGGCTGCTGGCGTGGCTGGCCGAGTCCGCCGCGTGACATCACCGAATACCGCAAGACCTGCACGTGACGCGAGTCCCCCTGGCCACGCGGCCCGGGGCGCTCGTCCGGCTGGCGCCGGGGATACTGACGCCATGCCGGTGCGAGTCGAGATCAGCGTGGAGTCTGCGGCGGGCGCCCGCATCGCGGAGCGGGCCGGAGCGGCCAGGGTCGAGCTGTGTTCCGGGCTCGCCGACGGCGGGCTGACGCCGAGCGCGGGGCTCGTCGAGGCGAGCGCCGAACTGATCGAGACGCACGTGCTGGTCCGCCCCCGGCCTGGCGATTTCCGGTACACCGCCGAGGAGATCGCGGTGATGGTGCGCGACATCGAGCACGCCCGCGCCCACGGCGCGGCCGGCGTGGTCGTCGGCGCGCTGGACGCGAGCGGCGCGCTCGCGCCCGCCTGTCAGGAACTCGTCGCGGCGGCGGACGGGCTGCCCGTCACCCTGCACCGCGCGATCGATGTGAGCGCCGACCCGGTCGCGGTACTGGACGCGGCGATCGCATGGGGCTTCGCCAGGGTGCTGACCTCCGGCGGAGCACCCACCGCCGTCGCCGGAGCCGAGGTGATCCGCGCGCTGGCCGAGCGCGCGGCGGGCAGGCTCGCGGTCATGGCCTGCGGCGGTGTCCGCCCGAACAACGCGCGACAGGTCGTGGCCGCCACCGGCGTCGCCGACCTGCACGCGGCACCGCGGACACCGACCGGGACGAGCGGGCTGGGCGACGTGAGCTTCGCGGGCGCCGGGGTGCCGGAGGGCCACGACCGGTTCGAGACCGACGCCGCCGCCGTCGGCGCGCTGTGCGAGCTGTTCCGGGACCCCGGGTCAGCGGCCGTAGCGCCCGAGCACGGCGGCTCGTAGCTCCGGATCGGTGCGGGGCACGGGTTCGAGGAAGACCTCGTCGATGTCGGGCAGCTCCTCGCGCAGGGTCGCGGCGAGCTTCACGCAGAGGTGCTCCAGTTCCCCGGCCGTCAGCGAGTCGTCGAAGTCGACCCGCGCGCACACCAGCACCTGGTCGGTGCCCATGAGCATGGTCTGCAGGTCCACCAGAGCGTCCACCTGGTCCACGGCGACGATCCGGTCGCGGATCCGCCGCACCAGCACGGGATCGGCGGAGCGGCCGATCAGCAGGTGCCGGTTCGTGCGTGCCAGCAGGTAGGCCACCAGCGCGAGCAGTGCGCCGATCGCGACGGAGGCGAGCCCGTCCCACACCGACGACCCGGTGAGCTGGTGCAGACCGATGCCCGCGAACGCGAGCAGCAGGCCGACGAGTGCGGCGGAGTCCTCGAACAACACCGTCTTGGGCGCGGGATCATCGGTCAGGCGCAGGTACTCGACGATCGAGCGCCGCTGTTCCCGCGACTCCCTGCGCACCTGCCGCATCGCCTGCAGCCACGACGTCGACTCGAGGCAGAACGCGATGGCCAGCACGACGTAGCCGACGAGCGGTGAGCTCTGTTCCTCCGGTTCGCCGAACACGGTGCGGAAGCCTTCGTAGAACGAGAACATCGCGCCCGAGGCGAAGATCGACACCGCCGCGAGCAACGCCCAGAAGTAGCGTTCCTTGCCGTACCCGAAGGGATGAACCCGGTCGGCGGGACGGTCCGAGCGGCGCAACGCGGTCAGCAGCAGCACCTCGGTGAACGTGTCGGCCACCGAGTGTGCGGCCTCCGAGAGCATCGCCGCCGACCCGGTGATGACGCCCGCGATCGCTTTGAGCACGGCGATCGCGAGGTTGGCGGCACCGGCGAGCAGGACGGTCAGCGTGCTCTCGCCGGATTTCGGTGCACCCGTGGTGGATTCCTCAGTCCGATCGCTCACCCGCGGAGTGTAGGACCGGGTGGGCGAGAGCGCCGTGCGGCGAGCGCACGGGCTCCCGCCCCGCTCCGGGTCACTCGTCCAGCAGGTCCTCGATCGCGATCGGGATGTTGCGCACGCGGGTTCCGGTGGCGTTGAAGACGGCGTTGGCGATCGCCGCCGCCACGCCGACGATGCCGATCTCGCCGACTCCGCGCGCTCCGACGGGATTGTGCAGTGTGTCCGGATACTGCACGAACTGGACATCGACGTCCGGGATGTCGGCGTTCACGGGAATCAGGTAGCTCGCGAAATCACCGTTGGCGAGCCTGCCGTCGGCCTCGATCTCCATGCCCTCGTGCAGTGCGGCCGAGACGCCCCAGATCATGCCGCCCATGAGCTGGCTGCGGGCGGGCTGCTCGTTGATGATCCGGCCGGCGTCGAACACCCCGAGCATCCGCGACACCCGGACCTCGCGGGTCCACCGGTGGACGCGGACCTCGCAGAACTGGGCGCCGAAGGAGCTGAACGAGTGCTTGGACATCTCCTCGCCGGGGGCCGACGAGCCGACCGCGGCGATGGAGGACCGGTCGACCGCGCGCAGCACCTCGCCGAACGTGAGGCTCCGGCCGTCGGTGGCCAGCACGCGCCCGTCGGCGTAGGACACCTCCGCGCCCTCGAACGGCGCACCGGGAGCGGCCGCCAGCGTCAGCAGCTCGTCGATCACCTCCGGCGCGGCGACCATGATGGCCGAGCCCGCGCTCGCCGTGGCCGTCGAACCACCGGACATGCCGCCCGACGGTAGCGCCGAGTCGCCGAGCCGGGGCGTGACGCGCTCGGGCGCGATGTCGAGCGAGTCGGCACCGATCAGGGACAGCACGCTCAGCAGGCCCGTGCCAGGGTCGGCGCCGCTCGTCGCGACCTCGGCCGTGTCGTCGGCGTTGAGCGTGACCCTGACCGACGCCGGGAAGCGCAGCGCGGGAAACATCGCGGTGGCCGTGCCGAGCCCGACGAGCCAGTCGCCGTCGACACGTCCGCCCTCGGAGCGCTGCGACCAGCCGAAGCGTTCCGCGCCGATGCCGAAGCACTCGTCGAGGTGCTTGCTCGACCACTGCAGGTCCTTGCCCGGCGGTGCCAGCGAGCTGTTGCGCCTGCGCAGCTCGATCGGGTCCATGCCCAGTTCCACGGCCAGCTCGTCGATCGCGCTCTCGAGTGCGAACGAGCCCGGCGCCTCGCCCGGCGCACGCATGAACGTGGTGGGCGGGATGTTGAGCGGCACCATCTTCTGGCTGATGACCATGTTCGGCGTCGTGTACCACTCGCGCGACGTGCTGTGCGAGGTCTGCTCGATGAACGCACGGCTCATCGGTGTGCTCGACCACGAGTCGTGGCGCAGCGCCACCAGCGTGCCGTCCTTCTCCGCGCCGAGCGCGAGGCGCTGCACGGTCGCCGCGCGGGTTCCGGTGGCGGTGAAGACCTGCTCGCGGGTGAGCGCTGCCTTGACCGGACGGCCGAGATCGCGCGCCGCGGCCGCGGCGAGGAACGCGGGCACCGAGGTCGCCCCCTTGCCACCGAACGCCCCGCCCACGAACGGGTTCACGGCGTGCACGGCGGACAGTGGTTCGGCCAGCGCCTGTGCCAGCGACGCCGCCTGCAGATCCGAACCCTGATTTCCACTGTAGACGGTGAGGGTGCCCGACTCCCACACCGCGACAGCGGAATGCGGTTCCATCGCGGCGTGGTTCTGCGGCGCGGTGGTGTAGGTCGCCTCGACCACCACGGGGCTCGCCGCCAGCGCGTCCTCGATGGACTCCACACCGCTGGCGAGCACCGTGACGGTGTGCGGCGAACCGTCCATGCTCGGCGGCGCGTCCTCGGCGGCCGCGAGACCGTCCTCGAGCGAGGTGAGCGGCGTCCGCTCCCGGTAGGAGACCTCGACGAGCGACGCCGCGTCCCGCGCCTGCTCGAAGGTCTCCGCCACGACGAAGCCGATCGGCTGGCCACGGTAGGCGACGTCGGTGTCCTGCAACGGCACCCACGTCGCGCCCATGATCGGGTTGTGGGGCGTGTGCAGCTCCAGCGACTCGAACGGCGTGTAGACGGCGAGCACGCCCGGCGCGTCGCGCACCGCGGTGACGTCCATGGCCGTGACCTCGCCGTGCGCGACGGTGCTCAGCACGACGTAGCCGAAGACCATGCCGGGCGGGTTGTGGTCCGAGCCGTACCTGGCTCGGCCGGTGACCTTGAGCGGGCTGTCCAACCTGGCGGTCATGCGCGATCCTCCTCCGTCACCTCGCGCAGCGCGCGGATGATGGTCCGCCGCAGCAGCGGCGCCTTGAATCCGTTGCCGGACAACGGCCGGGCGCCCTCGGTCGCCAGCGCCGCCGCGGCCTCGAACGTCTCCTGGGTCGGTGGCGCGCCGCGCAGGGCCTGCTCCACCGACGGCAGCCGCCACGGCACGGTGGCCACTCCCCCGGCCGCCACGCGCGCGTCGACGATCCGCGAGTCCTGGACGTCGAGCGCGACCGCCGCGGAGCAGAGCGCGAACTCGTAGGACTGCCGGTCGCGCACCTTGACGTAGGTCGAGCGGCTGGCCCAGTCCAGTCGGGGAACCAGGACCTCGCTGATCAGTTCCCCCTGCCGCAGGTCGGTCTCCACCTCCGGCGTGTCTGCCGGCATGCGGTAGAAGTCGGCCAGCGCGACGGTGCGCTCACCGTCGGAACCGACCAGCCGGACCCGCGCGTCGAGGGCGACGAGCGCGACGGCGAGGTCGCTCGCGTGGGTGGCCACACAGGATTCGCTCGTGCCCAGCACCGCGTGCATCCGGTTGGCGCCGGTGAGCGCCGGGCAGCCGCTGCCGGGCTCCCGCCTGTTGCAGGGCACGGAGACGTCGCGGAAGTAGCCGCACCGGGTGCGCTGCATCAGGTTCCCGCCGATGCTGGCCATGTTGCGCAGCTGCTGCGACGCGCTCAGCAGCAGTGCCCGCGAGATCACCGGGTAGGTGCCGGGGTGGGCGGCGACGTCGCTCATCCGCTCCAGCGCGCCGATCCGCAGGCCGTCGGTGGTGTCGATCCCCTGCAGCGGCAGGGTGTTGATGTCCAGGACCCGCTCCGGGGTCAGGACGTCGAGTTTCATCAGGTCGACGAGCGTGGTGCCGCCGGCCAGGAACGTGCCGGGCGAGGCGAGCGCCGCGTCGACGGTCTCCGGTGCGGTGAGCTCAAACGGACGCATCGGCCCCCCTCACCTGGTCGACGGCCGCGACGATGTTCGGGTAGGCCGAGCAGCGGCAGAGGTTGCCGGACATGAACTCCCGCACGTCGGGCACGTCCTGCTCGACGGCCGCGACCGCCGACATGATCTGGCCCGACGTGCAGAAGCCGCACTGCAGGGCGTCCTGGTCGACGAAGGCCTGCTGCACGGGGTGCAGGTCGTCGCCCGAGGCGAGGCCTTCCACGGTGGTCACCGGCTCGCGCACGGTGGCGGCCAGGGTGAGACACGCGAGCACCGGCCTGCCGCCGACGTGCACGGTGCACGCACCGCACTGCCCCCGGTCGCAGCCTTTCTTCGGGCCGGTGACGTCGAGCCGCTCGCGCAACGCGTCCAACAGGGTCACACCGGGCTCGACGGACAGTCGTTCGGATTTACCATTGATCTGGAGTGAGATGTCCACTGGCTCTCTTTCCTGCCACCCCTGTTGCCGAGGAACGGCCGGCGTCGGGGCGTCGTGGTGGGTTCGAGTGTGGGTGGCGCCACCACCGACGCTAGCGGATAATTATCCGCGCCGCAAAAACGAGCCGATGGAGAGGGAGATGACGACAGGACCGGTCAGCCACCGCCGCGCCGACACCCGGCGCAACCACGACCGCATCCTGGCCGTCGCCGCGGAGTCGGTCACCGCGGGCGAGCTGTCGTTCAACGCCATCGCGAAGAAGGCCGGCGTCGGCGTGGGCACCGTCTACCGTCACTTCCCCACTCACGAGTCGCTGGTCCTCGCCGTCTACGAGCGCGAGGTGTGCCAGCTCGTGGAGGTGGTACCCCAACTTCTCGAATCGCACACCCCGGAACAGGCCTTCCGTCTCTGGGCCACCGATCACGTCGCGCGCTACATGATGACCAAGCGCGGCCTCTCCGCCGCGCTGCAGGCCGCGAGCACGGCTGGCGACGGCGTGGCGGGCAACGCCTACCAGGCGATGCTCGACGCAGCCTCGACCCTGGTGCGCGCCAACATCGACGCAGGCACTGTCCGCCCCGACCTCGATCCGGAGACGGTCCTGCGAGCACTGGGCGGGCTGTTCTTCCTCGACCCGAACGGCGACTGGCGACGCGCCTCGTCGGAGCTCGCCGACCTGGTCTGGCGGGGAATCGCCATCGACGCGGGCTGACCGGCACCCCGCCTCAGGTCGAGCGCCGGTGGATCAGGTTCAGCGCGACCAGCGGATTGGTCTCCGGCGGCTGCTGGCCTGCGACCTGGCGTTCCAGCAGGTCCATCATCACCTCGGCGGTGCGGAGCGCGTCGATGCCCAGGCCCGTGATGGACGGGTTCTCCAGCTCGGCCAACGGCCCGTCGGTGGTGGTCGCGATCATGAGCTCGTCCGGAACGGCACGTCCCGCCGCCCGCGCGGCGGTCAGTGCGCCGACGGCGAAAACGCTCGATGTGGTGACCACCGCTTCGACCGGGTGCGGGCCGTCGAGCAGGCCGGACACCGTCTCGAACGCCGCGCTCTGCCCCCGCTCGTTGTCCGCGATCCGCACGAGCGAGCTGAGCCCGGCGGTGCGGATCACCGAGTCGTAGGTCGCGAGGATCGCGCGCCGGTACATGTTGTCGGTCTGCCCGGCGACCAGCGCGATCCGCGTCGCCGACCGGCCGATCATGTGCAGCAGCAGGTCCGCCACCGCCCGGTCGTAGTCGGCGCCCACCCACCACCGGAAACCGGGATCGCCGGGATCCTGGTCGTAGGAGACCACGGGCACGCTCTCCGCCCGCAGCCACCGCAGCGACTCGTCACGCCGGTTGGGATTCAACAGCAGGCAGCCGTCGAGCCGGGGGACGCTGCCCGCGATCTCCGCGACGTCACGGGCGTTGACCACGGAGTAACCACGCGTCATCGCCGCCATCGAGGCCCCACCGATCAGCTGGGAGAACGACGTGGTGCCGAAGCGGGACGCCGGAACGGCCTCCGGTGGCCGGAGGATCACCGCGACGGTCCTGCGTGCCTGCGAGTGCCGGAACCCGACCTCGAGTGCCGCCTGCCAGACGCGTTCCTTCGTCGTGGCGGAGACGGGACGACTGCCGGTGAAGCTGTGCGAGGCGGTGGTGATGGACACGCCTGCCCGCCTCGCCACGTCGGCGAGGCGGGCAGCGCCGCGCGCGCTATCCCGAGCGTCCATGGCCGATCACGATAGTGCCGCGTTCTCACCGTCCGGGTCGTCGACCTCGGCGGTCGAGAGGTGCGCCGTTTCGCGCAGCGCCAGCGAGCACCCGACGAGCACGAGCATGGCGAACGTGCCGTAGATCGCCACCGACACCGGGTTCTGGCCGGTCGCCACCAGCAGCGCCGTCGCGATGAACGACGCCGTGCCACCACCGATCGACGCGCCGATCTGGTAGGACGCCGACATTCCGCTGTAGCGCATCCTGGCGGGGTACTGCTCGGCGGTGAAGGCGGGGATCGGGCCCTGGGTCACGCCGGTGAGCAGGCCGACGAGCGAGAAACCGACCACCACCAGCGTGATGCTGTTCGAGTTCGCCAGCACGAAGAAGAGGAACAGGAACGCGCCCGACGCCACGCCACCGATCGCCATCACCGGACGCCTGCCGACCTTGTCGCTGACGAAGGCCCAGAACGGTGCGCTGACGAACAGCACGACCGAGTAGACGAGCTGGCTGACGAGCGACTCGGTCGTCCCGTAGCCGAGCATCGTCAAGTAGGACAACAGGAACGTGAACCCGATGTAGGCGAACGTGTTGTAGCCGTAGCTCACGCCAAGGCCGAGCAGCACCGTGCGCGGGCTGCGCCGCAGCGCCTCGACGATCGGGATGCGACGGGTGGTGCCGTCCTGTTCCCCGGCGGCCACCGTGTCGTCGGGCATCGTGAGCCGCGCCAGCATGGCGATGATGACCAGCGCGCCACCCAGCAGGAACGGGATCCGCCAGCCCCACGGCGTGAGCTGGTCGTCGAACGCCACGCTCGTGAGCGCGAAGGCCGCCACCCCGAGGAACGTGCCGAGGCCGATTCCCATGCTGGTGAAGCTGCCCCACAGACCACGGCGGTTCCCTGGTGCGTTCTCGATGCCGAACAACGCCGCGCCGCCCCATTCACCACCCGCGGCGAATCCCTGGATCAGCCGCAGGGCGACGAGCAGCACCGGGGCCCAGATGCCGATGGTGTTGAAATCGGGCAGCAGGCCGATCAGGAAAGTACTGACACCCATCGTGGACAGGGTGATGATCAGCATTTTCTTCCGGCCGACTTTGTCGCCGAAATGCCCGATGACGATTCCGCCCAGCGGGCGGGCGAGGAACCCGGTTCCGAACGCGGCGAAGGAGTACAGCGTGCCGACGAGTGGATCGGACGCGGGGAAGAACACGGTGTTGAACACCAGACCCGCGGCGAGGCCGTAGATCAGGAAATCGTAGTACTCGAGCGCTGTTCCCAGGCCGGAGATGAGGAAGGCGCGAAGTGCGCTGGTCCGGTCCGTCGCCGGTGCCGTCGTGAACTTCTCTGTTTCCGCGGTCACGGGTCGTACTCCCTACGCGCTGTGCGCAGTCGATGGGATGGCAGAACTGGTTCTTCCCGCCTCGGTGACCGACGCGATGTTCGGGCGCGCGAAGTCGATCGTGAAGGGCTCGTTGGAGGCCGCGACCAGTTCGGGGTCGAGGTCGCCGAGCGCGGACAGCGCCTCGGCGCGGTCCTCGTGCACGAGCAGTGGGTGACCGCTCGCGTCGAGCCGGGGCAGGCAGAGCGCCTCTCGCGGCGAGTGGCCGCCGTCGACGAGGTTGATGACGACCTGCGCGACGGCGCTGATGATGCGCCGTCCGCCCGAGGCTCCGACGGCGTGCCGGGCCGCGTCGCTCAGGACGAGGGCAGGCCCCATGTTGGCGAGCGGGCGCGCGCCGGGCGCGATGCTGTTGGCCGCGCCGGGAGCGGCGTTGAACCACGCCATCGCCGAGTCGAACAACAGCCCGGTGCGCGGGCACAGCACGGCGGAGCCGAAGTGGTTGGCCGCCGTGTGCGTGATGGCCACCGTCCGTCCGTCGCGGTCGGTCGCGGAGATGTGGGTGGTGCCCGAGGTCGGCGGCGTCGCGGTGGCGGGTGACCACTGTGGAGCGTCGCGGCCGTCGTCGTGCGGCCACGGGTCGTGCGCCGGGCTGCCCGCGTAGGTGAACCACGGGTGTCCCGACTCCCACCGGACGACGTTGTCGCCCTGCGCGCACAACGCGGCGAGGCGGGCGGCGTAGCCGTCGCTGAGCAGGCCGCGCGTCGGCACCGGCACCACGTCGGGATCGCCGAGCCAGTGGTAGCGGTCGGCGAAGGCGTGCCGGAGCACGAGTGCAAGGGCGCGGGTCGTCTCGGGACTCTCGTGCGAGGTGCGCGGGCGCGACTGCAGCGCCTCCCACGCGCGCAGGATCTGCAGTTCGGTCAGTCCACCGCCGGGCGCGGGCGGCACGGCGACGAGCGCACCCCGGTAGTCGATCGTCAGCGCGGGCCCGATCCGCGGGCCGGAGGCGGCCAGATCGGCCATCGTCAGCAGCCCGCCGCGCTCGCGCGAGGTCTCCACCAGGCGTTGCGCGATGGCGCCCTCGGTGAGTGCGGTCAGCGGCGAGCACGCGATCTCCTCGAGCGTGGCCGCCAGAACGGGCTGCCGCACGCTCTCGCGCTCGCCGAGGGAGGAGCCGTAGAAGGCGGGCGATGTCCGGCCGATCGGGAGTCCGTCGTCGGCCAGGAACGTCGTCCGCGTTCCCTCGTCGGCTCGCAGCCGCTCGAGATCGCTGAAGGCGTTGGTGAGAAACCACGTGTCGGCGGGAAAACCGTCGTGGGCCGCGTCGACGGCGGGCCCGCACACGGTGCGGCGGTCGAGCGCACCCCAGCGCTCGTGCGCGGTCAGCAGCCCGAGCAGGGTGCGCGGCACGCCCGCGGCGCGCGGACCGTCGACGTTGGCGTTGCCCAGCACGGGCGCGAGGCCCAGCACCGCCGGACCCGCCGCCGCGGGGTCGAGGTCGAACATCCGCGCGTCGGCGGCGAGCGGCGCCCGGGGACCGAACTCGACCGCCCGCGGGTCGGTGGCCCGGTCGGCGTAGAGCAGGAAGCCGCAGCCCGCGAGGGTCGTCTCGGTGGGCTCGACCA
This sequence comes from Prauserella cavernicola, assembly GCF_016595675.1. Taxonomy (GTDB): domain Bacteria; phylum Actinomycetota; class Actinomycetes; order Mycobacteriales; family Pseudonocardiaceae; genus Prauserella_A; species Prauserella_A cavernicola. The sequence continues at coordinate 1,313,732 of NZ_JAENJH010000001.1, forward strand.
CGCCCGCGACGAGCGCGGCCGCGACCGCCGCGTCGACGGCATTGCCCCCGCGCTCGAGCATCTCCAGCCCCGCGGTGACACTGCGCTCCCGAGGAGCCACGACCGAGCCGTGCTCGTGGTCCTGCTCGGCAGCGACCGGGATGTGTCCTAGTCGGTGTGATCCCACCCGTGCGCCTCTCTGTCCAGGCCTTTCGGCAACGACCTCAGGACGCTAGAAGCAGGTGCAAAACGACAACAAGCTAGTTTGCATATTTTGCGTGCGGGCGTGACGGGAGAGAGTCAGTCTCCGTCGGCGGGCTCGGTGTCGGACTGACGTCGCTTGTTCTCGTGGTACGCGCAGCTGAGCAGGCAAGCCGCCCCGAGTCCGATGTAGACATATCCATCGAGGAACCCGAGTCCGGCGAACCCGAGCGCCAGCCAGATCACGGACGCGACAGCAAGCGCGACGAGCCGGACACGACTGGGAAAGGTCCTCATGTCGCGAGCCTAGATCACCAGCGCGCGGCGTGACGATCGCTGCGATCGGCCCCGTGGAGCAGCGGCTACCCGTCGGTCTCGTGGTCCACGGTCACCTTCTCGGCACTGACCGTGCCGAGGTGACGCCGCATCGCATCCGACGCCTCGGCCCGGCGGCCGGCGAGGAGCAGGTCGGCGATCTCGACGTGCTCCCGGCAGCGGACGATCGCCCGGTCGCGGGCGAGTGAGCGTCGGTACTCGATCAGCCGCCGCAGCCGGTCGATGCGCTTGAGCGCGTCGATGAAGAAGGTGTTGCCGCTGCACTCCAGGATCGTCTCGTGAAAGGTGCTGTTGAGGTCGAACAGCTCCGCGTTGCCAATGGTCCAGATCTCGCCGTCGACGAGCCGCCGCTGCTGCTCGCGCACCTTCTCCACGGCCTCGCGGTCGAGGGCGAAGTCCGGTTCGAGCAGCGCGGCGGGCTCCACCACGAGCCGGAACCGGTAACTGTCCTCATAGGACTTCTGTGACGTGAGCATGGGCTGGAACTCCCAGCCGTAGCCGGGCAGCCGCTCGATCCAGCCCTCGGCGCTGATGCGGCGCAGGATCCGCGTGAGCTGGCCTGAGGTCAGGTTGTAGTCGCGGGCCAGCGCGTTCTCGGTCACCCGGTCTGCGAGCCTGCCGTCGAGACGGTCGGCGGCGATGCGGAGGTACAGCCGCTCGGTGTAGTCGGCGTCGGCGTCCGGTCGCGCGGGAGGAAGCTCGTCGGCGGTCCGCAGGACGGTGTAGCCGCCCGTGCCGGCGACACCCACGACGCCGTCGTCGGCGAGCAGGCGCAGGGCGCTGCGCACCGGCGAGCGGGACACGCGCAGCTGCTCCGCCAGCGTCCGCTCGACCAGCCTCGTGCCCGGCGGCACCCGCCGCTCGCGGATGTGGTCGACGATGCGTGCGGCGGTCTGGCGGGTCAGCGGGGTCGGCGCCACGGTCTGCGCGCCTCCTTCCGGTCGTCGCGGTGTGCGATCGACGTCGGCGACCAGACTACGACGCGCCCGCTCGTCACGGCCGGAGCACGTCGACCACGTGCTCCACCTCCGGCGGAGCGGCGAAGTACGGGCTCACGAGCTCCCGCCACCTGCTGAACGCCTCCGACTCGCGGAAGGAGACGGTGTGGTGCTCGATCGTCTCCCACTCCACGAGCAGGCGGTAGAGCCGCGGGACCTCGATGCTGCGGGTGAGCCGGATGGCGCGACACCCCGGAGCGGCGCGAAACAGCGGCGCGGCCTCGGCGACGGCCGACTCGAAGGCCAGCTCGTCGCCCGTCGTCACCCGCAGGTGCGCGATCTCGGTGACCATCGTCGTTCCCTTCTCCGCTTCGGCGGCCCGGTCGGTGCTCACTGGGTGTGGTGTTCGGCGTCGACGCGGTTGGTCACGCCGGTCTCGACGAGCGTGCGCGTGGCATCCACCGACGCGTAGGTCCACAGGATGCGCATCGGCACGGTGGCGGAGGCGTTGCGGAAGCGATGGGGCACCCCGGCCGGGACGTAGGTCGTGTCGAAGCGGGTGAGTTCGTACTCGGCGCCGTCGATCTCGGCGATCGCGTCGCCCTCGAGAATCACCACGCTCTCGGGACAGTTGTGGGTGTGCAACGGAATTCCGGCTTCGCCGTCGAACAGCGTCTGGCCGTTGAGGAACACCCGGGCGCCGCGGGCGCGGTTGACGAGCGGGATGGTGCTCGCTCCTCCACCGCGGGAGAACGCCTCCAGCTCGGCGGGGCGCAGCACCGCCGAGGGGAAGTCCGCGAAACAGGGTGCGTCGGTGTGCTGGTCGTCCATCAGGCACTCACCGGTCCAATCCACAGTGTCTTGACGTTGACGAACTCGCGGATGCCCTCCGCGCCGAGCTCCCGGCCGTAGCCGGACTTCTTGATGCCGCCGAAGGGCAGCCGGGGGTCGGAGGCGACGAGGCCGTTGACGAACACCGCGCCGGCGTCGATCGAGCCGGCCAGCTCTCTGGCGCGGTCGACGTCGTGGGTCCAGATCGCCGCGCCCAGGCCGAACTCCGTCTGGTTGGCCAGGGTCACCGCCTCCTCCGCGTCGCGGACCCTGGTGATGGCGGCGACCGGGCCGAAGGTCTCCTCCTCGAACGCGGCCATGCCGGGCGCCACGTGGTCGAGCACGGTCGGCGGGTAGAAGAAACCCGGCCCCTCCACCGGCTCGCCGCCCGTGAGCACCCGGGCGCCCGCCTCGACGCTGCGCCGCACCTGTGCGTGCAGCGCATCGCGCAGGTTCGCCCTGGCCATCGGGCCGATGCGGGTCGCGGGATCGCGGGGATCTCCGACCTTCAGCGCGGCGGCGGCCTCGGTGAAGGCCGCGACGAACTCGTCGGCCACCGGCTCCTCGACGAGAAAGCGCTTGGCGTTGACGCAGCTCTGCCCGACGTTGGTGAACCGTGCCCTGACCGCGGTCTCGGCCGCGGCCGCCAGGTCGGCGTCGGCCAGCACGATGAACGGGTCGGACCCGCCGAGCTCGAGCACCTGCTTCTTCAGGTGCGAGCCCGCCTGGGCCGCGACGAGTGCGCCGACCTCGGTGGAGCCGGTGAGCGTGACGGCGGCGATCCGGTCGTCGGCGATGAGCCGCTCCACCGCGGGCACCTCGACGAGCAGGGTCCGGGCGAGCCCGTCCGGCGCCCCGGCGGCCCGCACGATGTCCTCCACCGCTAGTGCGCACTGCGCGACGTTGTTGGCGTGCTTGAGGATCGTCCCGTTGCCGGCCGCCAGCGCGGGAGCGGCGAACCGGAAGAACTGCCAGAAGGGGTAGTTCCACGGCATGATCGCGAGCACGACCCCGAGCGGGTCGTGGACGATGGCGGACTCCGCGGCGTTGGACTCCACCGGGCGCGCGGCCAGGTATGCCGGAGCGTGCTCGGCGTAGTGCTCGCACGTGACCGCGCACTTCTCGATCTCGGCTTCGGCCTCGGTGATCGGCTTGCCCATCTCGGCGGTGATCAGCCGCGCGTAGGTGTCCTTACCCGCCCGCAGAACCCGCGCGATGCGGCTGAGCAGCTCCACGCGTTCGGCGACGGGCCGGGTGCGCCACTTCCGCTGCGCGGCGGCCGCGCCGTCGAGTGCCGCGTCCACTTCGGACTCGGTGTGCGGCGTGAACCGGGCGAGTTCGGCCTCGGTGGCCGGGTCGATCGAGACGATCATCGGGATTGTCGTTCCTTTCCTCGACGGGCGACGTGGGGCCGACCGTCGAGAACACTAGAACGACGGTTGGTATTTTGCAATTGTGATGTACCAAACGTCGCGGCGGCCCGCGAGTGCCGTCCGGCGTCGCTCTCTGGCCTCATCCACTGCCGCGCTCCCCCGCGCGAACGCGCGACACCACGTCACGCACGACGGCGAGGGTGTCGTCGGGGTGGTCGAGATGCACGCTGTGGGTCGCGCCGGGCCAGCACACGAGCGGCGCACCGAACGCGTAGGCGAGCCGGGCGTGAGCGCGTCGGATCGCGTCGCCCGGTTTCCGGTCCGCGGTCACCACCGCCGAGGGCAGCCGCGGCAGGTCCTGTTCGCTGAACCCGGCCGAGAGCCGCCCGATCCCGCGCACCGACCGGGCCAGCGTCGGGATGTCGGTGTCGGCGATCCTGGCGTGCGCGGCGGCGCAGTCCGGCCGTAGGTCGCTACGCCGCAGGGTGCGCGACATGGAGCCGCGCACCGCGGCGGAGAACGCCCGGCGCAGGCCCGGCGCGCCGGCGAGCGGGCCGACCACCCGCATCACCCGCTCGAGACGCGCGCACGCGCGGGGGTCGTTGATCGGCGTGGCATCGAGCAGCACCACGCCCGCGACCTTGTCCGGATGGTCGCGGGCGAGCAGTGCGGCCACCGCTCCCCCGAGGCTCTGCCCGACCGCCACGACCGGCCCGCAGTCCAGCCGCTCGATCAGCGCGTCCAGGTGGGCGGCGGCGTCGGCCAGCGAGCCTTCCTCCGCAGAGCTGCCGGTGCCGGGCCGGTCGTGCACGATGACGCGGCAGCCGGGATCGGCGAGCAGCCCCTCCGAGAGTCCGGGAAAAAAGCCCTCGCAGGACTCGGCCCCGCCTGGCAGCAGCAGGACGGCCTGCCCGGAGTCGCCGTCGATCCTCACCCCGTCGATCACCACACGTGCTCCTCAGTCCGTTGTCCGAAGTGGAGGTGGTTACACCATCGTCAATGTTTCCGGATCAGGGTGTGGACCGCACTCAGACAGGGAACATCAATTTCATGAACCGGTACATTCTCGATCCGGCGCACCGGCGCGGCCCGCCGGCGGCCGGATGACCACGGGACCCGACGACGCGGGACTTCGGCACCAGGCCGCGTTGTTCGCCTCCGACGCCGAGTTCCTGGAACTGGTACTGCCGTTCCTGCGAGACGGGCACGAGGCGGGTGAGCCGACGGTCGTCGCGCTCGACGAGGAGCGGACCGGCCTGGTCGAGGCCGCCTTGGGTACCGGCCTCGACGTGACCTTCCTCGAGAGCGCCACGCGGTACTCGGGTCCCGCGCACACGGTCGACGCGTACCGGAAGATGTTCGCGTCCTATCTGGAGGAGGACACGGAGCGGGTCCGGCTGGTCGGTGGCATTCCCCTGAGTCCGTGGACCAGAACTGGCCCTGGTGGGCGCACTACGAAGCGCCAACTCCGAGTTCCAGGGCCCGGCGGAGTTCCTGGCCAGGCCCGCGGGCGGCGTGGACGCCCTCGAAACACGCACGCCCGACGTCGAACTGGTCGATCCGCGGCCGAGGGACGCCCGCCGCGCGGCGCGGAGCCTCGGCGGGACCACCCGGCGCCCGGAGGACCGGGTCGCGGATTTCGTCTACGCGGTGAGCGAGACGGTCACGAACGCGATCGTCCACGGCCGCTCGCCCGCTCGCGGCTCTGGGCGGCGCCCGAACGTCTGGTGGCGACCGTCAGCGACCGCGGCCACGGACCCGGCGATCCCGTCGTGGGGCTGCTGCCCGTCGCGGACAGTCCCTCGGGAGGCGTGGGCCTGTGGCTGGTGCACCAGATCTGCGACCACGTGACCCTCGGCCGCGACGACGACGGTTTCACCGTCCGCATGATCGTGGGCACCCGCGTCACGCGCTGGGGCAGCTCGTCGTGACGTCGATGACGGGCATGCCGTCGACCTGACACAACCCCAGGGTGCGGTTGACGACCCGGCCTGCCAGCACCCGCAGCGGAACGGACCGCTCCAGGCAGCGGCGCCTGCAGTCCAGCAGCACGTCGATCCCGACGGCGCCGAAGAACCGGACCTCCCGCAGGTCGACGACGAGCCGGCCGGGAGACCGGGCCAGCGCCGATCCGAGCTGGGCCTGCAGGGCGGGCGCCGAGCTCACGTCGACCTCGCCCTCGACCCGCACGACCACTCCCGCGTACTCGCGCCGCCTCGTGATGGCCAGCAACGGGTCGTGCGGGCGGTGGTCCTGCTCGAACATGCCGGATCCTTCCCTGTGCGCGCGGACGAGGGCTTGTCGCCTACCCGTACCGCTCCGCGAGGAAACTCCCCCGCGGGAGAAACCGGGCCGTCGCTGCTCACGGAGCTGCAACGGTTCTGTATCCAGTAGACACAATGCCCGGAAACCGGTTGCGGCCTCTCGAACCGGGGTAGCCCCTCCCATGAAAAATTCAATTCGCGCGCCCGCCCGGGCACAACCCGCAGCGGGCCGGTACACCCCCGAACCCCTCGACCGGCGCGACGACATCGTCGCGCGGTATCTGCCGCTCGCCGACCAGCTGGCCCGCCGGTTCGCTGGACGAAGCGAGCCCTACGAAGACCTCCAGCAGGCCGCCCGTCTGGGCCTGGTGCGGGCCGCGAGCCGCTACGACGGCACGCGCAGCTTTCCCAAGTTCGCCATCCCCACCATCCTCGGCGAGCTACGACACCACTTCCGCGACTGCACCTGGCCGGTGCACGTCCCACGCCGGGTCCAGGAGCTGGGCCTCGCGCTGAACAGGACCACCGACGACATCACCGTGAAGGAGGGCCACTCGCCCACTCGCGGTGAGCTCGCCACCGCCCTGCGGGTCACCCCTCGCGACATCGACGACGCCCAGCGTGCGATCAACGGCCGCTGGACCTCCTCCATCGACAGGGATGACGCGTCCGACGCCCCCGCGGAACCGGCCTCCGAGGTCCCCCAGCAGACCGACCAGACGGAACCGGTGGCCGACCACCTCACTCTGGCCACGTTGTTCGCGCAGCTTCCCGAACGACACCAACGGGTACTCCGGCTGCGGTTCTACGCGAACATGACCCAGCGCGAGATCGCGCACGACGTCGGCGTGTCGCAGATGCACGTCTCCCGCCTGATCCACTCGGCCCTGCATACACTTCGCGACGGCATCGAACCCTGAGCAGCGGGGACGATCCGCGGTCAGGAGGTGGGGCCCGGTGCGGACCGTCGGCGTCGACCTGGCGGCGGAACCGGCGTCCACGGCGGTCGCCGTCCTCGACTGGCGGCAGGGCGCGGCCATAGTCACCGACATCGCGTTTCCCGCCGACGACGACGCGGTGCTGCGACTCTGTGAGCACGCCGACAAGGTGGGCATCGACTGCCCGCTGGGCTGGCCGGACTCGTTCGTCGAGTTCGTCCGCGCCCAGCGAGACACCCCGCTGGAACTCGCGACCGAGCAACCGGGGCCGGCCTGGCGCCGGTCGCTGGCCTACCGGTGGACCGACGAGCGCGTCCGCGCGGTGACGGGACTGATCCCGCTCAGCGTGGCGACCGACCGCATCGGACTGACCGCCATGCGTGCCGTGCGCCTGCAGTCACTGCTCGCCCGGCAGGGCCACGACATCGACCGCACGGGGGCGGGTCTGCTCGTGGAGGTGTACCCGGCCGCGGGACTCAAGCGCTGGAGCCTGACCCATCGCCGGTACAAGGGAGGCAAGCACCTCGCCGCCCGAACAGCTCTGATCGGCGACCTGTGCGCGGCCGCCCCGTGGCTCGACCTCGCCGATGCTGGGGAACTCTGCCTGCGGCAGGACCACGTGCTGGACGCCGTGATCGCCGCGTTGCTCGCCCGCGCCGCCGCACTGGGCCACACGCTGGGACCCACCCCGGCCGAGGCGGAGGCGGCGCGGACGGAGGGCTGGATCGCGCTGCCGACGTGTTCGCTCGCCGACCTGCCCTCGTGAGGCCGCGGGTTCAGCCCTCGCTGTCGCCGCGTCCGAGTTCGGCGAGGACCTCGTGGGTGTCCGCGCCGTGGTCTCGTGGCGCCGTGCGGACGCTGCCCGGCGTGCGGGCGAGTTTGATCGGAATGCCGATTCCGCGGTAGCCGTCGAGTTCGACGACCATCTCGCGGTGGAGCACCTGCGGATCGGTCAGTGTCTCGCCGACATCGTGCACGGGTGAGGACGGCACTCCGCGCTCGAGCAGCCTGGCGCCGAGGTCCTCGCGCTCGTGCTCGGCCAGCAGCGCCCCGATGATCGCGCTCAGCTCGCCCCGGTTGATCACGCGGTCGGCGTTGGTGGCGAAGCGGACGTCGTCGGCGAGCGCGGGCCGGCCGAGAACCTCGACGAGGCAACGGAACTGACGGTCGTTGCCCACCCCGAGGAAGAGCGGGCCGTTGCTGGTGGCGAAGGTGTCGTAGGGCGCGATGGTCGGATGCGCGGAGCCGCTGCGCGCGGGAACGCGCCCGTTCGCGAACCAGGTCGCCGAATGCGGGTGCAGCAACGTGACGGCGGTGTCGAGCAATGTGTTGTCGACCAGTTGGCCACGTCCGGACCGGTGCCGCTCGTTCAGTGCGAGCAGGATTCCCGAGAACGACAGGATTCCCGTCACCATGTCGACAACGGGCACGCCGACGCGCACCGCGGGCCGGTCGGCTTCACCGTTGATGCTCATGAGTCCCGCGTAGGCCTGCAGGATCGCGTCGTAGCCCGGCGCCGAGCCCTTGGGTCCGTCCACTCCGAACCCGGTGATGCGGGCGTGGACGAGCCGGGGATAACGCTCGCGAAGGGTGTCGTCGTCGAAGCCCCACTTCGCCAGCGTGCCCGCCTTGAAGTTCTCGACGAGCACGTCGGCCGTCTCCAGCAGCCGGGTGAGTGCGGCCTGCCCCTCCGGCGAGGCGAGGTCGAGCGCGATGTTGCGCTTGTTGCGGTTGAGGCCGGTGAAGTAGGCGCTGGTTCCGGGACGCACGAAGGGCGGCCCCCAGCCACGGGTCTCGTCGCCGGCGGGCGGTTCCACCTTGATCACGTCGGCGCCGTGGTCGGCCATCATCTGAGTACACAGTGGACCCGCGAGCACGCGGGAGAGATCGACGACCCTGATTCCGGCCAGCGATCCTTCGGCGGTCGGCAACATTCGCTCCTCAGTACGACTTCGGCAGGCCGAGCACGTGCTGCGACACGTAGTTCAGCACCATCTCCTGGCTGACCGGGGCCAGCCGGAGGATCCGCGACTCCCGGAAGTAGCGCTCGACGTGATATTCCTTCGCGTAACCCATCCCGCCGTGGGTCTGCACCGCCTGGTCGGCCGCGGCGAACCCGGCGTCGGCGCAGAGGAACTTCGCCATGTTGGCCTCCCGCCCGCAGGAGAGGCCGTTGTCGTAGCGCCACGCGGCGTTGCGGGCCATGAGCTCTGCCGCGTCCAGCCGGGTCGCGGCCTCGGCGAGCGGGAACGCGACTCCCTGGTTCTGCCCGATCGGACGGTCGAACACGACACGGTCGTTCGCGTAGCGCACCGCCCGGCGCAACGCCGCCCTGCCGATCCCGAGCGCCTCGTGCGCGAGCAGGATCCGTTCGGGGTTGAGCCCGTCGAGCAGGTACGTGAAGCCCTTGCCCTCCTCGCCGACCCTGGCCGAGGCCGGGACGCGCAGCTCGTCGATGAAGACCTCGTAGGAGGGCACCGCGTTGCGGCCGAGCTTCGGGATGGGTCGCAGCTGCACCGCGTCGGACTCGATGTCGATCAGGAACAGCGACATCCCGTCGGTCGGCTTGCGCACCTCGGCGCGGGGTGTGGTCCTGGCGATCAGCACCATCTTCTGGGACTGGCCCGCCTTGGTGATCCACACCTTGCGGCCGTTGAGCACGTAGTCGGAGCCGTCCCGGCGGGCGAAGGTGCTGATGCGCGTGGTGTCGGTGCCCGCGTCGGGCTCGGTGACCCCGAAACAGACGTGCAGGCTGCCGTCCGCGGCGCGCGGCAGGACCTCCTCGCGCAGCTCGGCGCTGCCGTGTTTGACGATGGTGTTGAGGCCGAAGATCGTCAGGTGCATCGTGCTGCACCCGTTCATGCCCGCGCCGGAGGAGGCCACCTCCTCCAGCAGCAACGACGCCTCCAGCAGGCCCAGTCCCCCGCCGCCGTAGGCCTCGGGGATCGCGATGCCCAGCCAGCCGCCGTCGGCGAAGGCACGGTAGAAGTCCCAGGGGAACTCGCCCCGGTCGTCGCGCTCGGCCCAGTACTCGTCGCCGAACCTGGCGGCGAGGTCCCGCGCGGCCTGGCGCAGGTGCCGCTGGTCGTCAGTCAGCTCGAAGTGCACGATGTCCCAACGTCCCTATATAAGAACTAGTAAACCTATATAGGAACGTATGGCGTGCCGGGCCGCCCTGTCAACCGCGACCGCGACGGCTATCGTTCGTACATACGAACGCGTCGGGAGTGGACATGACCGAATCAGTCGCCAAGTCGCACCGCACGGTCAGCCGGGTGACCGCGATCCTCGAACTGGCGGCGGCGCAGCCCGGAGTCCGGCTCGGCACACTCGCCTCGGCGCTCGACGCCCCGAAGTCGTCGGTGTTCGGACTGGTCAAGGGCCTGGTGTCGACCGGCTACCTGGTGGAGGACAACGGCGGCTTCCACCTGGGACCCGCACTGGGGAACCTGCTCACCGCAGAGCGGCCCAACCTCGCCGACGCGGCCCGCCCGACGCTCGAGGACCTGCGCGACACCTTCGACGAGACGGCCATGCTCGGCACCAGCGTCGGCGACTCCGTCGTCTACGTCGCGGTCGCCGAGTCGCACCAGCTGATCCGCTATTCGCCGCCGCTGCGCCACCGCCGCCCCCTGTACCCGCCGAGCGCGGGCAAGGTGCTGCTGTCGCACTGGAACCCGCGCCAGCGCGAGAACTACCTGCGCTCGATTCTCGACGACCCGGCCGCGATCGAGCAGGCGACCGCGGAACTCGAGCGCGTGCGCACCGAGGGCGTCGCACTCAACCGCGGTGAGACGCTGCCGGAGATCAGCGCCACCGCGCGGCCCATCGTGGTGCGTGATCGCACCATCGCCGCCATCGCGGTCGCGGGCCCGACGCCGCGCATCGCCGACCGGCTGCCCGAGATCGCCGAGGCGCTGATCGAGGCGACCAGGACCGTGGCCGCCAGGCTGGCCTGAGCCCCGCGCACCGCCGCACCACCCCGCCACACCCGCCGTTGACAGTGCGGCGCGTCACTCCTTACGGTGGCATATCGGAACAGCCATTCGTATTTAGGAACGGTGATGCGATGCGGCACTCACCTCGGCGGTTCGGCGCCTTCGTGGCGCCCGTCGCGCTGCTGCTGTCTGCCAGTGCCTGCGCTCCCCCTGCGCCCAGTCTCGAGACCGACGGCGTCTACACGCTGAAGGTCGCCGACTCCTATCCCGTCGGGCATCCCTTCGCCGAAGCGGGCGCGAGCGTGCTGATGGACCGGGCACGCGAACTCTCCGGCGGCAGGCTGCAGTTCGACTACTTCCCCTCCGAGCAGATGGGCCATGCCGCGGACCTGCCGTCGCTGATCCGCTCCGGTGTGGTCGACCTGGGTTCGGTGGCACCCGCCTACGCGCCAGCGGAACTGCCACTGTCCGGCGTCGCGGACCTGCCGGGCCTCGTCGAGGACTCGTGCACGGGCTCACTCGCCTCCGCCGAGCTGATGTCCGAGGGCGGAATCCTCTGGCGGGAGGACTTCGAGCCCAAGGGATTGCGGCCACTCGTCGTCGGCATGATCCCCGACTACGAGGTGCTCACCGGATCGCGTCCCGTGCGCACGCCGGACGACCTCCGGGGTCTGCAGCTCCGCTCGTCGGGCGGCACCATCGACCGCACCGTCGAGGGTTTCGGCGCCGCGCCCGTCGGGATGCCCGCCACCGAGATGTACGAGGCGATCTCGCGCGGCACGGTCGACGGCACCGTGCTCGGCCCGGTCAGCGCCGCGCCTTACCACCTCGAGGAGGTCACCGGCTTCGCCACCACAGGCGCCCGCCTCGGCAGTTTCACCATGACCTACAGCATCAGCGAGGCCGCGTGGGACGTGCTGCCCGAGGACCTGCGCGACGTGCTGCGGCGCGCGGGCGAGGAAGCCACCCGCAGCCTGTGCACGGCGCTGCAGGAGGGCAACGCCGAGGGCAGGGAGGCGATGAGCGAGGCGGGCGTGCAGCTGCACCGCGTCGAAGGAGCCGAGCGCGACGTCTGGGATCGCGCGACCTCGCCCATCCACGAGCAGTGGACCACCGACATGGAACAGATCGGCAGGCCCGGCACCGCGGCGCTGGCCGAGATGAAGGACCAGCTCCGAGTGGAACGAGCCTCCGATGACAACGACTGACGCGGGCACACCCGCCGAGCCGGAAACGGTGGCAGGGCAACGGAAAACGCTGCCGGAGCGAGTCGTCTCCGCGGTCGAGCGGGTGGGCCTCACCATCGCGGCGGGCGCACTGCTCACCATGACCGTGCTGATGGTGGTCGAGACCGCGATGCGCTACTTCGTCGGCTCGCCGCTGGGCTGGAGCTTCGGGTTCATCCAGGACTACCTGCTGCCCGGCTACTTCTTCCTCGCGCTGGCCTACACGGTGCGCTCCGGCGCCCACGTGACCATCGACGTCGTTTACCAGCGCTGCCCCGCGGGTGTGCGGACGGCGATGACCGTGATCGCCAGGGTGCTCATGCTCGGGTTCTCCGCGCTGCTGCTGTGGGCCGGGCTGCTGACGACCCACGAGGCGTGGAGCGCGCACGACATCCCGCCGCCAGGCGGATCCGAGTTCAGCATTCCCACGTGGACGTGGCACGTCCTCGTGCCCATCGGGGCAGTGCTGCTGACCGCCCGGCTGCTCGTCGACCTCGTCACCCGGCGAGAGCCGGACCGCACGGACGAGACGGGAGAGATCGCCTGATGTCCGTCGTCATCGTGATCGCCGTGCTGCTGCTGTTGCTGCTCATCCGGATCCCGGTCGGATTCGCCATCGCCATCGCGGGAACTTTGGGTCTCTACGTCCACAGTGGACTGTCCGTCGTGCTCGGCGTGCTCCAGTCGGCTCCCGCCGCGGCGGTGTCGTCGTACTCACTGTCACCGATCCCGTTGTTCATCCTCATGGCCCAGTTCGTGGTGGCGAGCGGGGTCATGGACGATCTCTTCCGCGCCACCCAGGTCTGGGTCGGCAGGATCCGGGGCGGAGCCGGTATCGCCGCCACCGGTGCGGGTGCGATGTTCGCCGCGGTGTCGGGATCGAGCACCGCGGCCGCGGCCACGCTCGCCCACACCTCCACCACGAAGATGATCGCCTCCGGCTACAGTCCCCGGATCTCCACCGGGCTCGTCGCCGTCGTCGGCACCCTGGCCGCGATGGTGCCACCCAGCATCATCCTGGTGTTCTACGCCATCCTGGCCGAGCAGAGCGTCGGACAGGTGCTCGTCGCCGGGTTCCTCCCCGGGGCGATGGTGACGCTCGCGCTCATCGTCACGCTGCTGATCCTCATCAAGGTGAACCCGGCCTCGGCTCCTCCCGGTGAGCGGCACGCGTGGAGGGACAAGCTCTCGAGCCTCACCTCGGCGGGCCCGGTGCTGGCGCTGTTCGCGCTCGTGACCGGAACCGTCTACTTCGGAGTCGCGACGCCGACGGAGGCCGCCGCGCTCGGGTCGCTGGGCGGGTTCGCGATGCTCGTCGCGCGCAAGCGGGCGAGCTGGCAGGCCATCAAGCACGCGATCGTCGAGACCATCAACGCCAGCGTGATGATCCTGATGATCATCCTCGGCGCCCACATCCTCGGCTACTTCATCACCTCGACCAGGGTCACGCCCGCCGTCGTGGACTGGGTCGGCTCGCTGAACGTCGCGCCGATCGTCGTCATCATCGTGCTCGCCATCGGCTACGTGATCCTGGGCTTCTTCCTTGACCAGATCGCCATCCTGGCGTTGACCGTGCCAGTGGTGCTGCCGCTGATCATCGAGCTCGGCTACGACCCGATCTGGTTCGGCGTGCTGATGGTGCTGCTCGCCGAGATCGGTCTGGTCACCCCGCCACTGGGCCTCAACGTGTTCGTCGTGGCCCGCACCGCGAAGCGGCCCGTCTCGGAGGTCTTCTGGGGCGCGGCACCGTTCGCACTGGCCGTGGCGGCGGTGGCGGCGCTGCTGATCGCGTTCCCGGAGATCGTGCTCTGGATTCCGGACACCATGGCGGCCGAGTAGGTGCTTCGGCGGGGCGCCCACGGGTGCCCCGCCGAAGCTCTCTCACACGGGGGTGACCAGCAAGATCACGCCCACCTCGGTTCCGCAGTCGACGAACACCGGTCCGACGCCGTGGCCAGGAACTCGTCGGGTCCCGACCGCAGGATCCGCACGTTCTCCAACGCCGGCTTGTCCGGAAATCCGCCGATCACGGATCGCAATCCCTCGCCACCACCGCAACTTCCGGTGATGGTCACCTTCTCGCCGCGCGTGGTGGTGGGGTTGGGACAGACGCGGTTCACACGTCGTCGGCGATGCCGTCCAGAACGGCCAGCTCGTCGTCGGGAAGCACGAGGCCGGCGGCGGCGACGTTGTCCCGCAGGTGCTGCACGGACGAGGTTCCGGGGATCAGCAGGAGGTTCGGCGAGCGCTGCAGCAGCCAGGCCAGCGCCACGGCCATCGGCGTCGTCTCCAGCCGGGCGGCGACCTGGTCCAGCTCGGCGGACTGCAACGGGTTGAAGCCGCCGAGCGGCCAGAACGCGGCGTAGGAGATGCCCTGCTCGTTCAGCTCGGCGATCAGGGCGTCGTCACGCCGGGTGGCCACGTTGTACCAGTTCTGCACGGTCACGACCGGAGCGATCGAGCGGGCCTGCGCCACCTGCTCGGCATCCACGGTGCTGACGCCCAGGTGGCGGATCAGCCCCTCCTGCCGCAGCTCGGCCAGGGTGCCGAACGCCTCGGCCAGCGACCCGGGCACCGGCGAGTGGCCGTCGGCACCACCACCCCAGCGCAGGTTCACCACGTCGAGCGCGTCGACGCCGAGGTTGACCAGGTTCTCGTGCACCTGCGCCCGCAGCTGTTCGGGGTCCCGGGCGTGGACCCAGCTCCCCTCGTCGTCGCGCACCGCGCCGACCTTGGTGACGATCACGAGGTCGTCCGGGTAGGGCGCGAGCGCCTCGCGGATCAGCCGGTTGGTGACGTGCGGACCGTAGAAGTCCGCCGTGTCGATGTGGCGGATGCCGGCGTCGAGCGCGGCGCGCAGCACGGCGATCGCCTCGTCCGGGTCGGCGGGAGGGCCGAAGACGCCCGGCCCCGCGAGCTGCATCGCGCCGTAACCGACCCGCGTGAACTCGAGGTCAGCGACCCGGTAGGTGCCGCCGGGCAGTTCGCTCCCACTCATGCGTTCGTCCAATCCTCACCTGGTGTTGTCTCACTCCCATCGTCGCCCACGAGCGGACTCCGCGAGAATCGAGCACCACCGTCGAGGGGAAAGCGGACATCGAGGCCCGCTTCCCCCTCGTGCTCAGGCCACCTGAACCGGTGCGGCCGCCGTCCGCGGCGTCCGCACGAGGACGAGCACCGCCAAGGCACCGGCGAGCGTGACGACGCCGGCGAGGACGAAGGCGGTGCTGTAGCTGCCCGTCGTCTGCACGACCGCGCCCGTCACGATCGGGGCGAGGATCCCGGCGAGGGTGGAGCACATCTGGATCACGCCTGCCAGCCTGCCCGTGTAGCGCGCGGGCACGAGCGCGACGATCAGCGCCTGGTACTGGTAGCTGGCCAGCAGGAAGAACGTGGCCACACAGACCAGGACCATGCCGAACGTGGGCGAGGTGACGAACGGCGACGGGCCGAAACACACGGCGACCGCGACGAGGCAGCCCACGATCATCCACTTGCGTGGCGTCACGAGACTGCCGGTGTTGCGGATCAGCCGGTCCGCGACCAGGCCTCCCACGATGAGGCCCGCCGTCGCCGCGAACCACGGGATGGTCGCGATGCCACCGAGTTCGGTCTCGGACACGCCCCGAGCGTCCACAAGGTACTGCGGGTACCAGGTCATGAACATGAACAGCACCCAGGAGTAGGCGAAGAACGCGATCGCCAGCGCCGCGATCCGGACGTCGCGCAACACGCTCCAGAACCCGGGTCGTGCGGCCTCGTCGCCCGCACCGGTGTCCGCCGACTCGTGGTCGGCTGTGACGAACGCGCGCTCGGCCTCGTCGGCTTTGGGGTGGTCCTCGGGCCGGTCCCTGGCGATGAACCACCAGGCGGCACACCACACGAGCCCGACAGAGCCGAGCACGACGAACGTCGGCCGCCAGCCGATCGTCGTGCACATCAGCACGATCAGCGGCGTCGCGATGATCGGCCCGATCGTCGTGCCGGACTGCGCGAGGTTGAGCATCGTCGAGGTCTGCCTGCGCGGGAACCAGTTCGCCGTCAGCTTGGTGCTGATCGGCGCCTGCGGTCCCTCGCCCGCACCGAACAGCAGCCTGGCCACGATGAACGACCCCGCGCTCCAGGCGCTCGCGGTGATCGGAATCGTCAGCGACCACACGAGCATGCACACCGTGTACGCCCGGCGGACACCGATCTTGTCCACCATGAGACCGCCGATGAGGGCGAACGGTGAGTAGGTCCAGAAGAACGCGCTGAGGATCACTCCCCACACCGCGGGCGAGAAGTCGAACTCGGCGAGAATGAAGGGAGCGGCCACCGACAGCGCGACCCGGTCCCCGTAGTTGATCAGGCACGCCAGGAAGTTCATCGCGAACACCCGGTAGCGGATCCTGGTCATCGTTGACCTCCGTGCGTCAGTCGCGGGCCAGTGTCCGCAGTTCGGTTTCGATCCGGTCTGTGCCGGGCAGCAGCTCGGCGGCCAGCGCGGGAGCGGCGGGAATCCGCCCGTCCGCCGCGCCGATGCGCACCGGCCGTGCCGAGAGCACCCCGGCCTCGAGCGCGCGCACGACGACCTCGCCGCCGAAGCCACCGGTCACGTTGGCCTCGTGCACCACCGCGAGCCGGCCGCCGGTCCTCGCGACCGACGCGTGCACGGCGTCGTGGTCGAACGGGTTCAGCCACGGTGTCTCCAGCACCGTCACCTCGATGCCGTCGGCGGCCAGCCGGTCGGCGGCCTCCAGCACGCGGTGGGTGATCGCTCCCCACGTCACGACCGTCGCGGCCGAACCGGTCCTGCGCACGGTGCTGCCACCGATCGGCGCCGGAGCAGCGCTCGTGTCCACCTCCTGCTTCTCACCGAAGTACAGGGTCCGGTTGTCGAAGACCACCACCGGGTCGTCGCAGTGGACGGCGGACAGCATGGAGTCGTAGGCGTTCTGCGGCGTGGACGGCACCACCACGCGCAGACCGGGGATGTGGGTGAACAGCGCCTCGAGGTTCTGGGAGTGCTGCGCGCAGGCTCCCGGCGAGTTGCCCTGCTGCGTGCGCACGGTCAGCGGAGCGGCGAGCCTGCCCCCGGACACGTACCGCACGTTCGCGGCCTGGTTCACCAGCTGGTCGAGAGCGACGAGGAAGAAGTCGGCCCACATGATCTCGACGATCGGCCGCCTGCCCAGCATCGCGGCGCCGACGGCACTGCCGAGGATCGCGGACTCGCTGATCGGCGTGTCGAACACGCGATCGCCGAAGTCCTTCCACAGTTTCCTGGTGACGCCGTGCACGCCGCCCGGCTTGGCGACGTCCTCGCCGTAGAGCAGGGTTTCCGGCAGCTCTTCCAGGCAGCGGCGCAGCGCCGCGTTGACCGCGCCCGCGTAGGTCAGTTCAGGCATACAGGTGCTCCTTGGCGGTGTCGGGATCGGCGAACGGGTCGGCCAGCGCCTGCTCCGCCGCCGCCTCGATCTCGGCTCGCGCGCGCCCCTCGATCGCGTCGGTGTCCACGCCGCTGCCCGCCAGTGCCGAGGTGGCGACGGCGAGGGGCTCGACGAGACCGTCGGCCTCCAGCTCGGCGCGGGTGCGGTACTGCTGCACGTCGCCGATGTAGTGGCCGACGAGCCGCTGCGTGATCAGCTCGACGAACGCGGGGCCGCCGCCGTTCCTGGCCTCGGCGGCGTACCCGGCGACCGTGGAGCGGACCCGCGCGGGATCGTTGCCGTCGATCCGGGTGGCCGGAATGCCCAGCGCGGTGGCCCGCTCGGTGAGCTGGTCGTTGCGCACCATGTCGTTGATCGGCGTCAGCTCGGAGTACCGGTTGTTCTCGCAGACGAACAGCACCGGGAGATCGAAGGCGGCGGCGAAGTTCATGGCCTCGCCCACGGCGCCCTGATTCATGGCGCCGTCGCCGAACACCGCCATCGCGATCCGGCCGCTGCCGTCGTGCTTGCCGGCGAGCGCGGCGCCCACCGCGTGGGAGGCGCCGGCGCCCACGATGGAGTTCTCGCCGTAGAAGCCGTACTCGGGCGCGGAGAAATAGGCCGAACCGCCCCGGCCGCCGTTGACCCCGGTCGCCCTGCCGAGCAGTTCGGCGAACAGCTCCCGAGTGGGCGTGCCCTTTGCCAGCGCCCAGCCGTGCCCGCGGTAGGTCGCGAACAACGCGTCACCGTCCACCAGCTCGGTGCACGCGCCGACGGGCGCGGCCTCCTGCCCGATGCACAGGTGCACGGACCCGATCAGCTCACCCGACTTGTGCAGGGCCTGCAGCTTCTCCTCGAACGCCCTGATCCGCCACATCGCGGCCAGGTCCGCCTCCAGCCGGTCCTCAGTCATCGACACCTCCTCGATCAAGCAAGTCAAACGATTGTCTAACGAGCCAGTGATACATGGTCTCCGTTATCGCTTCCTCATCGGCGTTTATTGCCATCCTCGGCGTGCTGCACGTACGGTAAGGCAATCGATTGACTTCGACAAGGGAGGGTAATGATCCCGCAGCGCTTCGAGATGTTGCTCGAGCTGTACGGCGACGAACGCACCACGGAGATCCTGTCCGAGCAGGCGATGATCGGGTCGTGGTTGCGCGTCGAGGCCGCGCTGGCCACGGCACAGGGCGAGCTGGGGGTACTCGGCGCCGCCGAGGCCACGGCCATCGTCGAGGCGGCCACGCCGGACAACATCGACTCCGAGCGGCTCTGGAAGGAGACCAGGACGGTCGGCTACCCGATCCTGTCGCTCGTCAGGCAGATCGACGGCGCACTGCCCGAACAGCGACGCGGGCGGGTGCACTACGGCGCCACCACCCAGGACATCATGGACTCGGGACTGGCGCTACAGCTCGACGACACCGCGCGGCGGCTGCTCGAACTGCTGACCCGCCTCGGCGACGCACTCGCCGAGCTTGCCGAGCGGCACGTCCACACGGTCATCGCGGGGCGCACGCACGCCCTGCACGCCGTGCCCACCACCTTCGGCGCCAAACTCGCGCCCTACGTCGCCGAGCTGACCCGCCACCGCGACCGGCTGGCCGCCGCGCGCGAACGGGTCGCGGTCGTCTCGCTGTTCGGCGCGGGCGGCACGTCGGCGGCCTACGGTGAGCAGGCTCCCGCGGTGCGGGCCCGCGTCGCCGAACTGCTCGGGCTGAGCGGCACCGACGTGCCGTGGCACGTGGCTCGCGACGGCCTTGCCGAGTTCGGCCTCGTGTGCTGTCTGCTGAGCGCGACGTGCGCGCGGTTCGCCAGGGAGGTCGTCGACCTCTCGCGCACGGAGATCGCGGAGGTCAGCGAGGCGAGCGGCCATCACCGCGGCGCCTCGTCGACCATGCCGCAGAAGGCCAATCCCATCGAGTCCGAGGCGGTGATCGGGCTGTCGGCCACGGCCGGCGCTCTCGGTTCGGCGCTGTTTCGCGCGATGGAGGCGGGCCACGAACGCGCCGCTGGTGAGTGGCAGGCCGAGTGGCAGGTGTTGCCGCAGCTGGCCGCGCTGGGTGCCGCCGCGCTGCGCACCACCACGTCGATCGTCGAGGGCCTGCAGGTGTTTCCCGACGCCATGCGCGCCAACCTCGACGCCGACGGCGGCCTGGTCATGGCCGAGGCGTACATGATGCGCCTCGCCCCGTCGCTCGGCCGCGAACGCGCTCACGACGTGGTGTACGAGGCGGTGCGCCGGTGCCGCGTCTCCGGTGAGCCGCTCGCGGACATCCTGCGCGAGTCGCTGCCCGCCGACTGCGCGGAGATCACCCCGGACACCTACGTCGGCGATCCACAACGGACGGTCGAGGCCGCCGTGTCCGCCTGGCGCGAACACTGAGGAGGACAGACGAGTGGGACGTTTCGACGACAGGACCGCGATCGTCAGCGGCGCGGGAGGCGGTATCGGGCGCGCGTGCGCCCTGCTGCTGGCCGCCGAGGGAGCGCGCGTCGCGGTGACCGACATCGCGAGGGACCGGGCCGAGGAGACCACCGCGCTCGTCAGGGCTGCGGGCGGCGTGGCCGCGACCTACCCCGCGGACGTCACCTCCGGGGCCGAGATCAACGAGGTCGTGGCCTCCGCCGAACGCGACCTGGGTCCGGTCACGCTCGCCGTGGGCGCGGCGGGGATCATCCGCAACCGGCCTTTCCTCGAGCTGCCCGAGGAAGGCTGGGACGCCACGATGGCCGTCAACCTCAAGGGCACGTTCCTGCTCCTGCAGGCCGCGGGCAGGCGCGCCCGCGAGCACGGCGGGGGCTCGATGGTGGCGATCGCATCCGTCGCGGGCCGCGGCGCGCGGCCGACGTCGGCGGACTACGCCGCGAGCAAGGCCGGGGTGATCAGTCTCGTCCGGTCGGCGGCACAGGCGCTGGCCGCCGACGGCGTGCGGGTCAACTCCGTGTGTCCCGGCGTGGTCGACACCGACATGACGCGCGCCATCCACCGGGAGCGCGCCGCGATCACGGGCACGACGCCCGAGAAGTCCTTCGCCGCGCTGGCCGGGCAGATCCCGCTCGGCCGCACGGTCTCGCCCGGCGAGGTCGCCGAGACGGTGGCCTTCCTGCTCTCCCCCACCGCGTCGTACATCACCGCACAGGCCGTGAACGTCTGTGGCGGACTGGAAATGGACTGAGGAGTTCCCCATGCTGCACGGTGTCTGGCACTTCAGTTTCACAGTGTCCGATCTGGACGCTTCGGTGGCGTTCTACCAGGACCTGCTGGACTTCCAGCTGATCCACACCCAGGAACAGCGCAATCCCTACACGAGCAAGCTCGTCGGCTACCCCGACGCCCACCTGCGCGTCGCCCAGCTCGCGGTGCCCGGCCAGCCGCGCGGGCTGTCCAGCCACGACCTGGAGCTGGTGCAGTACCTCAACCCCGAGGGCAGGCACGTGGACACCGAGATCCGCGACCCCGGTGCCGCGCACCTCGCGCTCACGGTCGACGACATCCACGACCGGCACACCAAGCTCACCGACGCCGGCGTGCGGTTCTACTCCGAGCCCAACGCCATCACGGCCGGGGTCAACGAGGGCGGGTTCACGTGCTACTTCGAGGACCCCGACGGCGCCGTGCTGGAACTGGTGCAACCTCCGGCTCACCGTTTGGCGGCCAACGGGCCCGCCTGACCTAAACTGTCGCGGCACGCAGCCGACCGACACCAGCGAAGGCCAGGGAATGCCGAGCAGGCCCAGCAGGGAACGAGCAGCCAAGGTCACGCTCAACGACGTGGCCATGGTCGCAGGCGTCGACCGGTCGGTCGTGTCCAGGGTGATCAACGGCGACCCGAACCTCAGCGTGCGGCAGGAGACCCGGCAGCGGGTGCTGGACGCGATCGACCGGCTCGGGTACCGGCCCAACGCCGCGGCCCGCAGCCTGCGCACCGCCCGCGCGTACATGTTCGGCCTGGTCATCCCTGACTTCGCCAACCCGGTCTACGCCGAGATCATCAAGGGAGCCGAGCGGGCCGCAGGCAACCTCGGCTACGGCTTGATGACGGCCAGCTCGGGCGGCGTGCAGCTGGGCCTGGCGCACCACCTCGCACTGCTCGGCCAGGGCCGGGTGGACGGGCTGCTCTTCGCGGGCGAGGAGACCGGGCACGAGCTGGAGCAGCTGCGGACCTCGGCGGTGCCGTGGTTGCTGGTGAACCGCAGGATCGAGGGGTCGCGCCGCTACGTCGTGCTCGACGACGAACGCGGCAGCGGCCTCGCCGTGGAGCACATGGTCGCCCTCGGGCACCGTCGGATCGCGCATCTGGCGGGCCCCGAGGGCGCCGACACCGCGCGACGCAGGCGCGCGGGCTACACCGCCGCGATGACCGAGGCCGGACTGAACCCCGATCCTCGCCACGTCGTCCACGCCGACTACACCTCTGACGGCGGCGCGGCCGCGATGACCGCGTTGCTCAGGATCGAGCCACGCCCCACCGCGGTGGTGGTCGCCAACGTCGCGTCCGCCGTCGGGGCCCTGCACACCCTGCACGAGGCGGGCCTGTCGGTGCCAGGGGACCTGTCGGTGATCGCGATCCACGACATGCCACTGGCCGGACATCTGGTGCCCGCGCTCACGACCGTTCGCATGCCGCTCGGCAGGCTCGGCGAGCGCGCGCTGGAACTGCTCGCCACCTCGAACCTCACCGACGACATCACCGAGGTCGTCACCGAGCCCGTCGACGTGGTCGTGCGAGCGTCCACCGCCCCGCCGCGCTGACCGGGCACGTCGCGACCACAATGGACACGATGTCCGCGGGCGGCCGGAGGGGACTAGCCGTCGCGCGGCACGCGGGTCAGTAGCGAGACGAGCCGGCTCAGTTCGCGATCGTCCAGCGCCGCGAGCGGGGTCTTCGCGAGCGCCTCCCGGATCACCTCGTCCCGGACCTGCCTGCCCTTGGCGGTCAGCACCAGCACGCGGGAACGCCGATCGGCGGGATCCACGGCGCGCTCGGCCAGGCCTCGGTCGACGAGCTGGTTGGTCACGAAGGTGAGGTTCGATGCGTTGCAGTACAACCGCTCGGCCAGCACCTTCATCGACGGCGGCGGAGCGGCGGGATCGATCGCCCACAGCGCCTGGAACGTCGCCGGGGTGAGCCGGTGCTCGGCCAGCACCGGACCGATGAGGTCGACGGTCCGCATCCAGACGTCGTAGACGGCGGCGACCGCCGCGCTGAGTTCGGACGCGGTCATGCCACCATCCTACCGGTACTTCAAGACTCGAAATAACCTGCTAGCGTTAGTGCTTCAAGCCTTGAACTAAAAGGAGGACCCTGTGGCAGAGGACTATCGCGGCAGCACGGCGCTCGTCACCGGCGCGTCGAAGGGACTGGGCCGCGCCTACGCGCTCGAACTGGCGCGCCGGGGAGCGCGGGTGATCCTGCTGGCCCGCTCGGAGAGCGAGCTGTGGGACCTCGCCACGCACATCCGGGAGCGCCACGACGGGCCTGGCGCCGAGGTCCTCGTCGGCGACCTCGCCGCACCCGACGGCCCGGACCGGATCCTGCGGGAGCTGCGCGAGCGCGGGCTGAGCGTCGACCTGCTGGTCAACAACGCGGGCATGGGCAGCGCGGGCCCGTTCCTCAGCCGCCCGCTCGAGCCGCAGCTGCGATCCGTCGGGCTCAACGTCAGCGGCCTGCTCGCACTGACCCACGCGATCGGATCCGAACTGGCCGCCCGCGGCTCCGGCGGCATCATCAACGTGGCCTCCACCGCGGCCTTCCAGCCCATGCCGTATCAGGCCAGTTATGGCGCCACCAAAGCATTCGTGCTGTCGTTGACCGAGGCGCTGGCCGAAGAGCTGCGCGGCACCGGCGTCCACGTCATGGCCGCACACCCCGGACCGATCGCGACGGGATTCTTCGACGGCACCTCGGCCACGATCCACCCGATCGCCGACACGCCTGCCACCGTCGCGGCACGCACGCTCGACGACTTCGCCCGGCGGCGCGCGGTGTCCTACCCGGGCCGGGCGCTGACCAGGACGGTCAACCGGATCCTGACCTGGCCCTCACGCCTGCTGCCGCGCACGGCCGTCACCCGGCTGATGGGCGCGTTCAACCGCAAGCTGCGCATGCACGAGGTCGTCGATGTCAGCTGACACCGCCTGACACCGCTACGGCGCGAAGAACTCCCGGTACGTCGCGCGCATCTCGTCGCCCAGGCCGGGATCAGGTCCCTCGACCACCGCTGACGGCACCACCGTGGTGATCGGCAGGGCGGCCACGGGCGCGGGCTCCACACCCCACTCGGTCAGCCACTCGCCGAGCTGGCGGCTCGACGCAGCGTAGACGATGCGGCCCAGCCCCACCCAGCCGTGGCTCGCCGCGCACATCGGACAGTGCTCGCCGGAGGTGTAGACCGTGGCCGCGGCGCGCTCGGCCGGAGCGAGGTGCGCCGCGGCCCACCGGGAGATCGCGAACTCGGGGTGCTGGGTGGCGTCGCCGTCCTTGACGCGGTTGCGGTCCTCGAACAGGACCGTGCCGTCGGCGCCGACCAGCACGGAGCCGAAGGGCTCGTCGCCGTCCGACAGCGCCGACCTGGCCAGGGCGAGGCAGCGCAGCAGGTGCGCGCGGTCGGTGTCGTCGATCGTCATCCCGGGTTCGCCTCCGCGGTCAGGGGGTGGGTCGCCAGTGGTGTCACGTCGATCTCGGCGTAGGGGCGGGCCGGCAGGCTCTCCAGCGCCTGTTCGAGGGCGTCGGCGTCGGGCACGTCCCAGATGCCGACGTTCGCGCGCCTGCCCGGCACCCGCCAGATGTCGCGCAGCACTCCGTGGTCCATGAGCTCGCGGCCGCGCGTGCGCTCCCGCGCGATGAGCTCCGCCCGCTCGTCGGGCGGGAGCTCGTAGGCACGCGCGGTGTCGATGCGGACCAGGAACTGCATGGGATCTCCGTTCTCGGTGGCTGCCCAGCCGGGCTCCTCACACGGTCGCGAGGATGAGTTCGGCGGTGTGGATGTCGGTGACCAGGCGGTTGAACAGGCCGGCCCTGGCGCCGGCGATGATGCTGCCGACCTTGTTGGCGCCGACGGCGACGGCGATGGTCGACGGAATGGCCCGCAGCTGGTCCGTGCTGATCCGGACCATACGGTCACTGCCGGGAAAGACCGCCTCACCGCCCAACTGGTCGAAGAAGTTCAGGCAGATGTCGCCGACGGCGGTCTGCAGGCCCGCCGCCTCCATGGGAATCGAGGTCGAGATCGACGACCGCGACGTGGGCGGCGCGCCGACGCCGAGGAGCGCGACCGTGGCCCGCTGCCAGAGGTCGGTGACCCTGCGGAACTCCGGGTCCTCGTCGAGGGTGGCGCGCATGGCTTTCGACGGCATCGCCTGTGCGAACAGGAAATGCGGCCGGGCACCGACGCGCTCGGCCAGTGACCGCACGATCTCGTTGGTCTGGTGCCAGGGCTCTGGCTCGGCCACCCCGCCCACCATGGGAACGAGGTTCACGCCGGGCAGGGCGGGCAGCACGGAGCGGCTGAGCTCGTAGACGGTCCGTCCCGACGAGACGAGCAGCACGTCGCCTGGCGTCGGCCCGCTCGCCCGCAACGCGCTGCCCACCGGCTCGGCCAGGGTGGCGATCTCGCCGTTGCCGAAGGGCGCCAGCCAGACCTGCTTGAGCCCCAGCACCTCGGCGACCCGTTCTGGATGCGCCGCCACGGCGACCGCGCCGGGGTCGTGCACGGTGATCCGGACGATGCCGAGCCGCCGCGCGTCGGCGAGCAGCCTGCTGACCGTCGGCCGGGACACCGACAGCCGCTCCGCGATGCGCGCCTGCCCGAGCTCGTCCAGGTAGTACAGCTGCGCGGCCTGGTGCATCAGCCGCAGGTCGCGGCGCGAATGCTCGGCGCTGGCCATGACGTCCTCCTCCGTTGCCCCACCCTAACCACGCAGTCTTGCACATCTGTTCAGATCTGCACGAACGTGTTGACGGATGTTCACCATTCACGTGACCCTGCCTGGTACCAACTGACGACCAGTGCCAACGGAGGTACTCAGGTGACCACCTCGGACACCCCTCAGATTCCCGGCCGGATGCAGGCGGTCGTGGTGCACGGCCCGGAGGACTACCGACTGGAAGAGGTGGACGTCCCCACGCCAGGTCCCGGCCAGCTGCTGCTGAAGGTCGAGGCGGTCGGGGTGTGCGCCAGCGATCTGAAGTGCTACCACGGCGCCGCGAAGTTCTGGGGCGACGAGCACCGGCCCGCGTGGGCACAGACCGACCGCGTTCCCGGACACGAGTTCGTCGGCACCGTGGTCGCGGGTGACGAGGAAGCCCAGCAGCACCACCGCGCCGGCATCGGCGACCGGATCGTGTGCGAGCAGATCGTGCCGTGCGAGCAGTGCCGCTACTGCCGCGACGGGAAGTACTGGATGTGCGGGCCGCACGACATGTTCGGCTTCCGCGGCCACGACGGCGCCATGGCGGAGTACATGATCGTGCCGCACAACGCGCGCGCCCACCGGGTCTCCCCCGACCTCGCGCCGCAGCACGCCGCGTACGCGGAACCGCTGTCCTGCGCGATGCACGCGGTGGAGCGGGCCAACATCGGCTTCGGCGACGTCGTCGTGGTGGCCGGGTGCGGGCCGATCGGACTCGGGCTCATCGCGGGCGCCCGCCAGAAGAACCCGCTCACCCTGATCGCACTCGACCTGGACGACGCGAAGCTGGAGCTGGGCCGCAAGTGCGGCGCCGACGTCGTGATCAACGTGTCCGATGAGGACGCCATCGCGCGGGTCAAGGAGATGACCGACGGCTACGGCGCCGACGTGTACCTGGAGGGCACGGGCCATCCCTCCGCCGTCGCCCAGGGGCTGGACCTGCTGCGCAAGCTCGGCACCTACGTGGAGTACTCCGTCTTCGGTTCCGACGTCACGGTGGACTGGTCGATCATCTCCGACGACAAGGAACTGGACGTGCTGGGCGCGCACCTCGGGCCGCACTGCTGGCCCGCGGCGATCAAGCTCATCGAGAGCGGCGCGCTGCCGCTCGACGACATCTGCACCCACCAGTTCGGACTGGCCGACTTCCAGAAGGCGCTCGACCTGGTGGCCGACACCTCCGGCGCGTCGGTGAAGGTCTCGATCCTGCCGAACAGCGAGGTGCCGGCGTGACCACGACGGACAGCGCGCTCACCTCCGGCCGCGAGACGTTCTTCGACCGGATCGGCATTCCGCACCCGCTGCGCTGGGGTTTCCTCGGCGTGCTGGTCTTCATGACCGGTAACGGAACCGAGTCCAACTTCATCAGCCCCCACATCGGCGCCGTGCTCGGCAGCCCGGAGGGCACGGTGGCCACGATCATCGCGATGTACGGCGTCGCGGGCATCGTCGGCAGCTACCTCTCCGGCGCGCTGGCCGACCTGTGGGGGCCGCGGCGCGTGATGCTGATCGGTGCCGTGGTGTGGATCGTGTTCGAGGTCCTGTTCCTGCTGGCGCTGGCCGCGGGCAGCCTGCCGCTGGTGCTGCTGACCTACTTCCTGCGCGGCTTCGGGTTCCCGTTCTTCGCCTTCGGATTCCTGGTGTGGGTCAACATCGCCACCCCGGAATCGCGCAACGGCAAGGCCGTGGGCTGGTTCTACGTGATGTTCACCGGTGGCCTGCCCACCCTGGGCTCGCTGTTCGCGATCGGCATGATCCCGGCGTTCGGCGGCGGCACCGCGGGCGAGACCGGGGCGATGATCGCCTCCATCGCGCTGGTGGTGCTCGGCTTCCTCATCGCCTGGTTCGGTGTGCGGGACCCACGGGGCAACCGCCGGATCGCGCCGGAGGGCGAGACCTCGGCGCAGGTGCTCACCGCCGGGCTCCGGCTGTCCGTCCAGCAGCCCAAGATCATGATGGGTTTCCTGGTGCGGCTGATCAACACCGCGCCGCAGTTCGGAATGTTCGTCATCTTCCCGGCGGTGATCGCCAATGACCTCGGCTGGGGCCAGGCGCGGTGGCTGACGATGACGGTGTTCGTCTACGCCACCAACATCCTCGTGAACGCCGTGTTCGGCGCGATCGGCGACCGGTGGGGCTGGCAGCGGACCGTGAAGTGGTTCGGCGTGTTCGGCTCGGCGGTCGGACTGTTGCTCTGGTGGTACGTCCCCCAGGCGGTGCCCGCGGGTTCGACGTGGGGCTTCTGGGTGTCGGTGGCCGCCGGTTGCGTGTTCGGCTGCCTGCTGGCCGGGTTCGTGCCGATGGGCGCGATCATGCCCGCGCTCGCCCCGGAGCACAAAGGCGCGGCGATGGCCATGTACACCACCGCGGCGGGTGGCGCGCAGTTCCTCGGCTACGGCGTGGTCGCGCTGGTTCTCGCCCTCGGCCTCGGCAACGCGGGTGTGGTCTGGGCCTTCGTTCTGCTCTACGTGGCCGCGTTCGTGATGGTGTCCTTCCTGAAGGTCCCGCGCGACGCCGCTGTGCAGTCCCGGCCGCGGACCGCGATCGCCGGGGAGGCGTGATGACCCGCATCTACGACGACCCGGCGACGTTCGCCGACGACCAGCTGTCCGGGTTCCTCGACCTCTACTCCGACCGCCTGCACGGCGTGCACGGCGGGGTGGTCGCCCACCGCGGCGACACTCCACAGGTGGCGGTGGTGATCGGCGGCGGCTCCGGGCACTACCCGGCGTTCTGCGGCACCGTCGGGCCCGGACTCGCCTCGGCCGCGGTGGTGGGCAACATCTTCACCTCCCCGTCGGCCGCTCAGGCGTACTCGGTCGGCAGGGCGGCGGACCAGGGCCGCGGGGTGATCTTCAGTTTCGGCAACTACGCCGGGGACACGATCAACTTCGGCATCGCCGCCCAGCGGCTGCGCGACGAGGGCATCGACGCCAGGGTCGTGATCGTCACCGACGACATCGCCTCGGCGGACGAGGTCGACAAGCGACGTGGGATCGCCGGTGACTTCACGGTCTTCAAGGTGATGGGCGCCGCGGCCGCCGAGGGCCGCGACATCGACGAGGTCGAACGGCTCGGCAGGGCGGCCAACGCGGCGACGCGCACCCTGGGCGTCGCGTTCTCCGGGTGCACCATGCCCGGCGAGAGCGACCCGCTGTTCACCGTGCCGGACGGACACCTCGGGCTGGGGCTCGGCATCCACGGCGAGCCCGGGATCCGGGACGTGGCCATGCTTCCCGCCGCCGAGCTGGCCGCGCTGCTCACCGACCGGGTGACCGACGCCGCGCCCGCCGGCATCGGGCGACGGGCAGGTGTGATTCTCAACGGACTGGGCACCACGAAGTACGAGGAGCTGTTCCTGCTCTGGGGACACGTGGCGAAACGCTTGCGGGACAAGGGCTTCGAAGTGGTCGAGCCCGAGGTCGGCGAGCTGGTCACCAGTCTCGACATGGGTGGCTGCTCGCTCACCCTGATGTGGCTGGACGACGAGCTGGAACCGTTGTGGCGGGCCGACGCCTACACCCCGGCGTACCGCAAGTCGGCCGCGCCACTGCGGGCGCTGCGACCACCGAATCCCCACGAGCTGGCCGATGCCGAGGCGGTGCGCACCGCGCCGGAGGCGACCCCGGCCGCCGCCCGGCTGGGACTGACCGTGCGCGCGGCCTTCGACGCCGCCCACCGGACACTGACCGAGCACGAACACGAGCTCGGCAGGATCGACGCGGTGGCGGGCGACGGCGACCACGGGCGAGGAATGGTCAAGGGCGTCACCGCTGCTCTCGATCGGTTGCGGGACAACGAATCGGGTGTCGGCGGCGGCTGGCTGCTCCAGGAGGCGGGGCAGGCGTGGGCCGAGCGCGCGGGCGGTACGTCCGGCGTGCTGTGGGGCGCCGCGCTGGACGCCTTCGGGCGCACACTCACCGACAGCGCGCAGGAGTACCCCGCCACCGCCGTCGCGAAGGGCGTGCGGGCGTTCACCGACGCGATCTCCGAGCTCGGTGGCGCCCGGCCAGGCGACAAGACACTGCTGGACGCGCTGGTGCCGTTCGCCGAGGAGCTGGAGTCCGCCACGGCGGACGGCACGGCGCTCGTGCCGGCGTGGCAGGCCGCGGCCAGGGTCGCGACCGAGGCCGCGGAGTCCACCGCGACACTGCGCCCTCAGGTGGGCCGGGCCCGGCCGCTGGCCGAGAAGAGCATCGGCACACCCGACGCGGGCGCCACCTCGCTGGCACTGGTGGTCACCGCCGTCGGCGAGGCGCTGACCGTCGAGACGGAAAGGAAACGATCGTGAGTGAGCGGCTGCGCATCGTCGTCGGCTCCGACGACGCGGGCTACGCCTACAAGGAACAGTTCAAGGCGGACCTGGAGAAGGACGAGCGGGTGGCCACGGTGACCGATGTCGGCGTGGACGAGTCGGGAGACACCGCCTACCCGCACATCGGCGTCGCCGCGGCCAGGGAGGTGGCCGACGGCAACGCCGATCGCGCGCTGCTGGTCTGCGGTACCGGGCTCGGTGTCGCGATCTCGGCCAACAAGGTTCCTGGCATCCGGGCGGTGACCGCGCACGACTCGTTCTCAGTGGAGCGGTCGGTCCTGAGCAACGACGCCCAGGTGCTCTGCGTCGGCCAGCGCGTGATCGGGGTCGAGCTGGCCAGGCGGCTGGTCAGCGAATGGCTGGAGTACCGGTTCGATCCGCAGAGCTCGTCGGCGGCCAAGGTCGACGCCCTCAACGCCTACGACACGGCGTCGCGATCTCCGGAAAGCGAGGACCCGAGGTAACGGGTTGGCGCGCGGGCGAAACAAAAACGGGCCTCGGCTCGATTTTGTGGGGCAGAGAGACAGGAGCTGTCATGCCCAAGCACGCCGCGCGCAGGCCGAGAAAGCAGCAGCAACAGTTCTTCCGGCAGGTGTTCCTGGCCATCCAGGCGCTGTTTCTGGCCGCACTGCTCGTCGCGATCGCGTTCGGGAGGCCGGACTGCGACGGTCTGACCGGCGCCGATCTCGAGGCGTGCCGGGACACCGCGCCCGGCGCAGGGGGGCCGGCGGCGATGGTTCTGTTGCTGTGGGCGAACGTGACCGTGGCGCTGGGCGTCATCGGGCTGATCGAGCGCTACTGGCCGGCGGCGGCCCCCTTCAAGCGGGTCTTGGACAGTCCGCGGCCGACCAGTGTGAGCACCTCGGCCTCGCGAGGGCGAGGTCGTCGAGCGGTGCGTGATCTGACCGCTCACGGGCCCGGCGACACTCCACAACGGACTGACGACCACGGTCGCCGCGTCGTGACCGTGGCCCCGCCGCGAACACACCTGCCGTGACGCCGGCGGACGCGAAGATGCCGTCGTAACCGAGGACGAAGAACGCCGTCGTGGCCACGGTGGACAGTGCCAGCAGGGCCGCGGTGTGCGGGAGGTCCACGCCGCCGCAGCCTAGTGACCGTGTCCGCCGCCGATGTCGGCCGGCCGCCCACCCGGTTCGACCACCACGAACTGGCCCATCATGCCCTGGTCCTCGTGCCAGAGCAGGTGGCAGTGGTACATGTACGGCATCGCGGGGTCGGTGTGCTCGGTGAACCGCATGATGAGCCGGAACCGGACCTCTGGCGGCAGGTAGACGGTGTCCTTCCAGCCGGACAGCTCAGGAGGCGGAGGGCGCCCGTCGACGCTGAGCACCTGGAACTGCACGTCGTGGACGTGGAAGTTGTGCGGCTGGCGGTGCCCGTTCCAGACCTCCCAGACCTCGGTGGTGTCCACCGTGACGACGTCGTCGACGCGGCCCAGGTCCATCTCCTCGTCGTTGATCCGGTTGTTGCGCAGCTCGAACGTCCGCGTGACCGCGACCGCCGACTCGTCGAGCCGGTCGACGACGGCCAGCCGCGCCGGTACCTCCGGCGAGGGCGCGAGGCGCGCCGCGGCACGCAGGAGCAGCACGTCGAGCTCGTCGGCGGCGCCGCTGTTGCGGGCGCGGGCGTCGGTGAGCCCGAGGTCCTGCGGGTACGACCGCAAGGTCACCTCCTGACCCGGCTCCAGCTCCACGACGACCTCCGCCCGCTCCCCCGGCGTCAGCAACACCCGCTGGAGCGAGAGCGGCTCGCTCAGCAACCCGCCGTCGCTCGCGATCATCGTCACCGGGCGGCCGTCGCCGAGCCCGAAGTTGTAGCTGCGTGCGGTCGAGGCGTTGAGCAGCCGCAGCCGGGTGCGCCGCGCGCCGACCTCGAACACGGGCCCGGCCGTGCCGTTGACGAGGATCGTGTCGCCGACCATGCCGTTGTCGTGACGGGCGGTCTCGATCAGCTGCCCCGTGGAGTCGAAGGTCTTGTCCTGCACGATCACGGGGATGTCGTCCACGCCGTAGGTGCGCGGCAGGTCGAGCGCGGCCTCGTGGTCGTCGTCCACGATGAACAGTCCACCGAGACCTCGGTAGACGTGCCGTTCGGTCTGGCCGTGGGGATGCGGGTGGTACCAGAGCGTGGCGGCGGGCTGGTCGACCCGCCACGACGGTGACCACGTGGCGCCGGGCTCGACCATCTGATGTGGACCACCGTCCGCGGCGGCCGGCAGGTGCATGCCGTGCCAGTGCAGGGTGGTGGCCTCGTCGAGGTGGTTCGTCAGCGTGATGCGGACGGTCTCGCCGCGCCGCGCGCGCAGCGTGGGACCGAGCAGAGCCCCGTTGAGTCCCCACGTGTCGGCCTCGCCGCCCGCGACGATCGCGGAGCGGCCGGCCTGCGCCGCCAGGGCGAACTCCGTGGTTCCGCCGCGCCGGTCGGCCTCGGCGAGCGGCGGGATGCGGAGCCGGTTGCGGAAGTCGACCCTGCCGACCGTGTCGATCGCGCCGCGCGAGCCGAGAGCCGAGCAGCCGGGCAGGGTGGCGGCCGCGGTGACCGCGGCACCGAGTGCGAGGAAGCCGCGCCGGCTCAGGCCGGGCGCGCGACGTCGCGCGTTCATGGGAGTCCTTTCGGAGCTGGGCCAGTGCTCAGGCGGCGGCCGCGACCGGGGCTCGGCGAGCAAGCCGCGCGGGGCGCAGTGACACGGCGCAGAGCAGCAGCGAGACGATGACGATGCCGACGCCGAGCGGCACGTGGACGATGAGGACGTCGGCGTGGCCGAGCCCGAGCTGAACGGTCTCGGCAGCGAAGAGCAGCGTGGCCAGTACCGGGACCCAGAGACTTCCCCTGCCGGGGCGCCACCACAGGATGCCGAGTCCGATGAGGATCATCGACAGCGTGACGATGATGGATCCGTTGACTCCGTGCAGATCCAGGGCGGCGCCGTCGCCGTCGAGGCTCCAGCCCGCCAGCAACGGCTGCGCGCAGACGAGGATGACGTGCGCGACGGCGACGACGATGAGCAGTACGCGAAGAACCTGGCGTGCCCTCCTGCCGAGCGGGGACCTGTCAGTCACGACGGCCGCCGCTGGGTGACCCGTCGACGCGGTAGCCGTACTGCTCGGCGGTGGCCCTGGCACCCATGCGGAGGAACAGGCTCAGCGTCAGGTCGCGGAACAGACTGCCGGTGGCCGACGACGCCTTGCGCTCCCCCACCTGCCGCCCGAACCGGGCGATCTTCTCGGCACGTCCCTTGCGCAGCCGCTGGTAGGACGTGAACGCGGCGGCCGGGGCCTGCTCGTCGCGCAGGCATCGCGCGAGCACCACCGCGTCCTCGATCGCCAGGCTCGCGCCCTGCCCGGTCGACGGGCTGACGGCGTGCGCGGCGTCCCCGACCAGGCACACCCGCTCGGTGCACCAGGTCCGCGGCGAGGGCAGGTCGTAGAGCGGCCAGACGCCGACGGCGCGCTGGGTCGCGGCCAGGATCCGCGGGACCGGGGCGGGGTCGCCGTCGTACAGGTCGCGCAGCGTGCTCATCCAGCGCGTCTGGTCGAGGTCGTCCAGCTCCGAGCGCGCGGGCTCGGTGGCCCTGGGCACGTTGGTGAACCAGTACGCGAGGTTGTCCTTCACCGCGTAGCCGAAGAACCCGCGCCGGCCGAAGATCATCTGCTGCCGGGCACTGTCGGGCAGGTCGACCTTCGTCCAGCCGCCGCAGTCGACGATCCCGGTGTAGGTGGGCAGCGGCGCGTCGGGCCACGTGTGGCGGCGAACCGCGGACCAGATGCCGTCAGCGCCGATCACCACGTCGGCGTCGATCGTGGTGCCGTCGGCGAAGGCCGCCCGCACGCCGTCGCCGTGCTCGGCGAGCCCGGTGAGCCGCGCACCCGTGTCGAACCGGACGCCCGCCTCTCTCGCTCGCCTGGCGAGCTCGGTGCGCAGCGCGGCGCGGCGCAGCACCACTGCCCGCGCACCGTAGCGCGCCGCGTCGTCCTCGCCGCTCAACCTCGCGATGCGGCGGCCTGACGCGTTGTGGAAGTCCAGCCCCGAGAGCTCGAACCCGCCCGCGGCCGCCGGCACGTCACCGTGGCCCAGCGCGCGCAGCGCGTTGACGCCGTTCGGCGCCAGCGTCAGGAACGCGCCCTCGGTGTCGCTGCCCTCCGGCCTCGCCTCGACCAGGCGCACCGGCAGGTCGTGGGCCCGCAGGGCGAGCGCGAGCGCGGACCCGGCGATGCCCCCTCCGACGATCAGGATCTCCATCGTCAACTCCTTGAGAGATTTAGTTCGTTCTATCGAACGAACTAAAGTTATCATTGATCTCATGGGCACGGCAACGCAGGACGATCCGGAACGCGCCGAGGCACTGCGGGCGATCGCCGACTCAGGCCGGATGCAGAGCACCGCGATGGTGCTGTTCCACACCAACCTGTCCAAGCAGGTCGGGCTCGGGCCGACCGAGGAGAAGGTGCTGGAGCTGGTGCGCAGGCACGGGCACCCCTCGGCCGGGGAGCTCTCGGAGCAGGCCGGGATGGCGAAGAACTCGATCAGTGACGTGCTCGACCGGCTCGAGAGCAAGGGGTTCGTCGAACGACAGCCTCATCCCACCGACGGGCGCAAGGTGGCGATCGTCGCCACGGGCGAGGGCGCCGCCCGCATCGGCGGGCTCTTCACGGGGATGATGCGCAGGCTGGCGAAGCTGCAGGAGAACTACACCACCGACGAGCTGCGGCTGATCGCCGACTACCAGCGACAGGCGGCCGAGATCCAGGCCGACGAGGGCCGCAAGCTCTCCTCGTAGGCCCGGCTGTCCGCCGCGCTGAGCCCGGTGGACGTCCCGGCCCGCGGGCCCGCAACACTGTGCCGGTGAAGTACCGAAGACTCGCCCTGCTCGCGGTGTTCGCACTCGGAGCCTGCACCGGCGAGCCCGCCCCGGTCGCGCCGAGCCCCACGGCACCGCCGACCGCCGCCGACGCCTGCCCCGGCACCGGAGTCGCCGTCACCACGGGACTCTCCGAGGCGGCGACGGGCCTGCGAGTACTGCACCTCGAACTCACCAACTGCGGCGACGAGCCCTACGAGCTGACCGGGCATCCGGAGCTCCGCGTACTGGACGACAGCGGTGACCCGCTCACCGTGCGCATCGGCCACGGCTCCTCGGGAATCGCGACGGTCACCGGATTCGACGACCCGCCCCGGCCGCTGAGCCTGCGGCCCGGCGAGGTGGCCGAGACGCTGCTGATGTGGAAGAACACCACCACCGACGGCACACCCCAGCTCGGCAGCGCCCTGTCGATCGCGCCCATGCCGGAGCGGCCGTGGCAGCCCGTGGAGGTCGGCGAGGGCTCCGGCGATCTCCACCTCGATCTCGGCACCACCGGAGAGCTCGGCGTCAGCGCCTGGCGCCAGGCGGCCACCCCAGAAGGCACCTCGTGACCGTCGAGTACCCGGCGATGCGGGCCCAGGTCGTCGTCGCGCTGCATGCTCTCGCCGATGTCGACTACGAGCAGCGAGTGTGGATTCGCCGGGATACCCGCACTCCAGGTTCTACGACGACTTCGACCTGAGCATTCACATCCTGTACGACGGCACGAGGCCGCTGGAACTACCCGAGTGGCCGGTCGGCGTCGCGACGGCGAAGGCCGCACTCGACGTGTTCACCCGCGGCTGAGAGCCCTACGGCTTCACACACACGACCGGGCAGGTCGCGTCGCCGAGCAGGTGGTGGGCGTTGCTGCCCAGGATCATCTTCGCCGTGGCGGTCCGCTTGCGAATGCCGACCACCAGCAGCCGGGCATCGGTGTCCTCGACGAGCCGCAAGGCCCGGTCGGCGGGGTCGTCGTCGCCACGGTAGGTCGAGTACTCGATCGCCCGCGCCTGCAGCGTCGCCGTGAACTCGTCCGTGCGCGCCCAGGACGCGTGCCCTGGCCGGGAGGGGACGTCACTGCGGCTCAGCACCACGTGCAGGTGCTCGCCGTCGGCTCGGTGGTCCATGGCCCAGTCGAGGGCCGCGGCGCCGGCCGCTGAATCCGTGGCAAAGACCACAATGGACATCACGCACTCACTTTCCGTTGTCCGTCAACGTCATCGGACGGGAAGCACGACCACGCCGTCGGCGTCGCTGTGCAGCTCGGCGCCGGGAGTGAACGTCGCGCCACCGAACCGGACCGGCACGTCGCGTTCTCCCTGCCCGGTCTTGGTGCTCTTGCGCGGGTTCGTGCCGAGCGCCTTGATACCGATGTCGAGCGCGCCCAGTGCGGCGGCGTCCCGCACCGCCCCGTTGATCACGACGCCGGCCCATCCCCCGGCCACCGCCAGCCCGGCGATCAGGTCGCCCATCAAGGCGCGATGTACCGACCCGCCGCCGTCGACCACCAGCACCCGGCCGCGCCCCGGTTCGGTCAGGACCTCCTTGAGCAGGGCGTTGTCCTCGTGGCATCGCACGGTGACGATCGGCCCGGTGAAGGACGCGCGGCCGCCGAAGGACCGGAACTGCGTGTCACAGGACTCGAGGGCATCGCCGTGCTCGTCGAACAGGTCGGACGTGGGCACGGCGCGCTGGTGCTGGGTCAACGGATCACTCCTCGACGATCGGTCGCTGTCGGCCGTCAGCGTACAAGCATGGTTATAACCTACCGGACCGACCAGGCGGCCTTGAGCTTGTGACAACGGACATAAGCCGACCGCTTGACGAACGCAGGTTATAACCAGCAGAGTCCCCCGGCAGCGAGTCCCGCGTGCCGCGGACCGGGTACCTGATGTGCTCCCGCGGCGCGCGACGCAGTTGTGCTCTCGACGCGGTGCAGATCGGGCACCGCGCCACACCCGAAAGGCCCTCACCTGACATGACTGGCACGCGAGTTCACGCCTACCGGCTCGGCGTTCTCCTCGGCGACGGCATCGGCCCCGAGATCGTTCCGTCCGCGGTCGCGGTCGTCGACGCCGCGCTCGAGCGCGCCGGGGTCGAGCCCGTCGAGTGGGTCGAACTGCCGCTGGGCGCCGACGCGATCGACAGCCACGGCGCCCACACCCCGGAGTCCACACTCGACGCGCTCGCCGGGCTGGACGCCTGGCTGCTCGGCCCGCACGACAGCGTCGCCTATCCGGAACCGCACAGGTCGCAGCTCAACCCGAGTGGCACGATCCGCAAGCACTTCGGGCTCTTCGCCAACATCCGGCCGGCCAAGGCGCTCCCCGGCGGCAACGCGGTGGTCGACAACACCGACCTGATCATCGTCAGGGAGAACACCGAGGGCTTCTACGCCGACCGCAACACCCATGCGGGCACCGGCGAGTTCATGCCGACCCCCGACGTCGCGATCGCGCACGGCATCATCACGCGCGCGGCCACCGAACGCATCGCGACGACCGCCTTCGAGCTGGCCCGTACCCGCGGCAAGAAGGTGACCATCGTCCACAAGGCCAACGTGCTCAAGCTGACCACCGGCCTGTTCCGCTCGGTCTGTCTCGAGATCGCGGCGCGGTACCCCGACGTCACGGTCGACGACTTCCACATCGACGCGATGACGATGAAGCTGGTCCGCAAGGCCGACGAGTTCGACGTGATCGTCACCGAGAACATGTTCGGCGACATCCTGTCCGATCTCGCCGGTGAGATCGCCGGCTCGCTGGGCATCGCGCCGTCGGTCAACTCGTCCGCGACGCACGCGATGGCCCAGGCCGCCCACGGCTCGGCGCCCGACATCGCGGACAGGAACCTCGCCAACCCGATCGCCATGCACCTGTCCAGCGCGATGCTGCTCGACTGGCTCGCCACCAGGAACGACGACGAGCGCCTGCGCGGGGCCGCGAAGCGCCTCGAACAGGGCGTCGCGGCGACCGTGACCGCGGGCACCTCGACCCGCGACCTCGGCGGTTCCGCCTCCACCACGGAGTTCACCGAGGCCGTCGTCGCCGCGATCCACGCCTCGTGAGCGGGCACCGGCCTCTCGTGGCGCTGATCCACGCCACGCCCGCGGCCATGGCGCCCGCCGCGGCGGCCTTCGCGGACGCGTTCCCCGCCGTGCGGCTGTGGAACCTGCTCGACGACACCCTGGTGGCCGACGCGGAGCGGGCGGGCGGGCTGACCGCCGCACTGCGCACCCGGATGCGCACGCTGATCGGCTACGCCATCGACGGCGGTGCGGACGCCGTCGTGCTGAGCTGCTCGATGTTCGGGCCCGTCGCGGCCGAGCAGTACGACGTTCCGGTCCTGTCCTCCGACGCGGCACTGTTCGACGCGGTGGCCCGGCTCGCCCCTGGGCGGGCCACCGTACTCGGGCCGTTCCCCGCCGCCACCGAGGACACCGTCGCACGGCTGCGGGCTCACCTCGGCCACTCCACGACCGTCTCGGGCGTGGTCGTCGCCGGGGTCCGCGAGGCGCTCGCCTCCGGGCAGCCGGCGAGAGCGGGTGAGCTGATCGCCGCGGCCGCGACCGACGCGGGCCACGCCGATGTGCTCGTGCTGGGCCAGTTCTCGCTGGCCCCGGCCAGAGACGAGGCACAGGCCGCACTGCCGATACCCGTGTTCAGCTCTCCGCACCTGGCGGCACAGGCACTGCGCGCCAGGCTCGGCGGCGACGCGACGCCATGACCACCCCTGGCTGAGGCACCCAGCCGCTCCCCTGACACCGCCCGATGTGCTCGACCAACGTTGGAGAACACATGCTCGCCGTGCTCGGCTTCCTGACTCTCGGCACCTTCATGGTGCTGGTGATGCGCAAGTACGCCACCGCGTTCGTCGCCATCATCGCCGCCCCGGTCCTCTTCGCGATCATCGCGGGCCGGGGCGGGGATCTCGGCGACATGGCGATGGCGGGGATCGAAACCGTCGCGCCCACGGCGGTGCTGCTGCTCTTCGCGGTGCTCTACTTCGGCGTGATGATGGACGCCAAGCTGTTCGACCCGATCTCCAACGGGATCATCCGGCTGTCCAAAGGGGACCCGGTGCGGATCTGTGTGGGCACCGCGGTGCTCTCGCTGCTGGTGGCACTGGACGGCGACGGCACCACGAGCTACATGATCATCTGCTCGGCGTTCTTGCCGATCTACCGCCGCATCGGCATGAACCCGCTCGTGATCGCGGCCATCGCGACCATGAGCCTCGGCGCCATCTCCGGCTCGACCCCGTGGGGCGGTGCCGCCACCCGTGCGATCTCGGTCCTGCACCTCGACGCCGCCGAGTACTTCGTGCCGATCATCCCGTCGCTGGCGCTGACCTCGGTCCTCATCGTCGGCATCGCCTACCTGCTCGGGCGGGGACAGCGCAAACGCATCGACCCCGACGTCGTCGCCGAGTTCGCCGCGGAGATCGCGAACAGCGACACCGACCGTTCCGCGGCCCGGAGCTGGAAGCTGTGGTTCAACGCCGGGCTCACCGCGCTGCTGCTGGTACTCCTCGTCACCGGCGTCGCACCGCTCGTCACGCTCTTCATGGGTGGCTTCGTCATCGCCCTGCTCGTCAACCACCCGAAGCTCGCCGATCAGGGCGAGGTCGTCAAACGCCACGCCTCCTCGGCGGTGCCGGTGGTCATGCTCGTGCTCGGCGCCGGGATCTTCACCGGGATCCTGTCCGAGACCGGCATGGTCGACGCGATGGCCGAGTCCGCGCTCGCCATCGTCCCCGACGGTCTCGGACAGCTCATCCCGCTGTTCACCGCCCTCGTCGGACTCCCGCTGAGCTTCTTCATGTCCAACGACGCGTACTTCTTCGGCGTCGTGCCCGTGCTCGCCGAATCGGCGGCACAACACGGCGTCGAGGCCTACGAGATCGCCCGCGCCGCCGTCGCGGGGCAGATGCTGCACTCCATCGGGCCGGCCTCGGCTCCGCTGTGGGTGCTGC
Organism: Prauserella cavernicola; assembly: GCF_016595675.1. GTDB lineage: Bacteria > Actinomycetota > Actinomycetes > Mycobacteriales > Pseudonocardiaceae > Prauserella_A > Prauserella_A cavernicola. The sequence continues at coordinate 1,353,235 of NZ_JAENJH010000001.1, forward strand.
TCGGTCTGCTCAAGAAGGACCTCGGCGAGTTCCAGCGCTTCGCCCTGATCCGGGTCACCGTCGCCTCGCTCGGCATGGTCGGCTTCATGGTCCTCACCGGAGCGATCTCCGTGGGCTTCTGACGCGCGAGGTCAGTCGATGAGTCGTCGCGCCCGTGCGAGAAAGGCGGCGTGGGTGCGGTTGGTGGCATCGAGTTTGCGCATGGCGCTGCGGACGTACGCCTTCACGGTGTTCGGCATCAGCCCCAGCGCCGCGGCGATGTCGTTGTTCGAGGCCCCGGCGGCAACCTGCTGGAGCACCTGCACCTCGCGTCGCGACAGCGGGCCGCGCTCGCCCGGTTGCGCCGGGCGCTGCGCCCCGGTGACCCGCAGCAGGCCGTCGCAGACCTCGTGCAGACGTTGCCGTGCGGCGTCGTCGCCGACCAGTTCGATCGCGGACTCCAGCTGGGTCAGCAGGGCGTCCAGGGCGTGCGGGTCGAGCGAGTGCGTCGCCGCCTGTGCGGCCACGCGGCGCTGGACCTCGAGCTCGATCTCCAGCTCACGTTCAAGTGCCCTCACGGCGGCGTCCGCGCGGGCCAGGGTGCGGTCGCCGAACGGGAGCGGGTCACGCCGGGCCAGGTAGAGCAGTCCCACCGCGCTGCCGTGCAGCCGCACCGGCATGGCCAGTGCCGTGTCGACGCGCTCGGGCGCGACAGCGCGATCGTAGGCGTGCACGATGTGCGGCGCGGCGAAATAGTCGCTCACGGCCACCGGCCTTCCGAGCGCGAGCGCCTTGCCGCCGAGCCCGGCTCCGCGCCGGACCCGCAGGTGCCGCAGGCTCTGCCCGAGGTTGCCGTCCAGGTGCCGGATCGTCATCGAGGCGCCGTCGGCGTCGAGCGGCCCGCCGAAGGCCAGGTCGACCGCGCAGTCGGCACGCAGTCCGCGCACGCCGCGCGAGAGCAGCCGGTCGAGTTCGCGGGTGGAGGCGACGGGCATGGTTCACCCCTCCCGCGATGCCGAGCCGACGGTCCTGAGTGGATGGTTGGTCGGCACGTCGAGCACGGCCGTCGCCGCGTGTGCGATCGCGTCCACCGCGCCCTCGGCGCGCAGGACGCGCGGGGTCCGGACGGTGTCGTCGATGAGGACCCGCGCCGTATGGGCGAGCAGCTGGGTGGCCGGGTCGGACCGCTCCGGGTGCGCGGCGCGCGTCCAGTGCGCCCACTCCTGGAGGTGCTCGCCCCGGGCACGGACGAGCCGCTCGGCGGCGTCGGCGGGCAGGTGATGAGACTCCGTCACGGTCACCGACAGCAGGTTCTCCGCCTCGGTCGCGAGCCCGACGTAGCCCGCGACCAGCGCGGCAGGCGCACCGGACTCGCCGGTGACCGATCGCAGGGCCCTGATCGTCTCCAGCGACACCCATTCGCCGAACCGGTCGACGATCGCCACGAGCATGGCGGTCTTGCTCTCGAAGTAGCGGTAGATGGCGGGCCCGGCCAGGCCCGCGGCGGCGGCGATCCCGTCGACGCTCGCGCCGTCGAACCCGTGGTGCCGGAACGTCTCCGCGGCGATGGTGATCAGTTGTTCCCGGCGTGAGGCCGGCACCGGCCCACCGCTCGGTCTCGTCCCGGCGTCGAGCGGGCGCGCGTCGTGGTCCACCACGGCGAGCGCCGCCGCGCTGAGCCACGCGGCCGTCTGCTCGGTGTCGCCGGGCCCCGCGGGGTTCTCGCCGTGACTGTTGAGCACGGCGATCACCGCCCATGCCCGCACCGTGACGTCGACGGGCTCGAGCTCCGGCATCCGGTTCCGGATCACGCGGGCGAGCCCGGCCGCCAGGTCGTTCAGCCTGCTGCGCAGGATGCGGGAGCTCTCCGGGTCCAGGTGGCGGGCCTCCCGCTTCCACAGCCGGGTCATGTCCGGGTTGGCCAGTGACGCCCTGGCCATGCCGTGCAGGTCGGAGGGCAGCTCCGCCGGGTCGTAGCCGTTCGCGAACCTCGGCAGTGCCTCCAGGAACTGTCCCTGCGTCTCGAACAGCACGTGGGACAGCAACGCGTCCTTGTTGGCGTAGTGCCGGTACAGCGCGCGCGGCGTGATCCCCGTGGCCTCGGCGATGTCGCTCATCCGCACCGAGTGGAAGCCGCGCTCGGCGAACAACGCCCGCGCGTTGGCGGAGATCTGCTCCCTGCGGTCACTCGGCCTGCGGGCCTTGGGGGTTCCCACTCCGCTGGTCATCCGCCGAGACTAACACGTGAACGCTGATGTACTTACTTGACGCTTTGGTCTGTTTGGCCCCATACTTCCGCCCTAATGCGGAGATCGACTCGTTAACGTTCAACGACGTAGCGCAGACTCCGCCACGTACACATCTCGGGAGGCGAGCGACACGATGAAGGTCCGCAGGGTTGTCATGGGCGACGACGGCAACGGCATGACGACGGTGATCGAGGACGCGTCCGTGGAGCCGACCACGGCCACGCTGCTGCCGGGCGTGGAGATCCACCGCGTGTGGGAGCTCGACTCGGTGTCGGTGCCCGTCACCGACGCGTCGGCGGGCGCCCCCAAGTCCACGTTCTTCCCCGCTCACCCCGGCGTGCGGTTCGGGTTCCTCACCGTGCCGCCCGGCATCACCTACATCCCGGAGCCCGGCGCGGACCTGCAGGCCGCGGCGGCGGAGATGGAGCAGCGCCTGCCGGGCGCGGCCGCGACATTCGCGTTCCCCGACAAGCCGGGCGCACACGTCACGCAGACCGTCGACTACATCGTCGTGCTCTCCGGCGCGGGCCTGCTCCGCTTCGACGACGTCGAGGTGCGGCTCTCCCAGGGCGACTGCCTGATCCAGAACGGCAACCCGCACGCCTGGTTCAACGACGGAGACGAGCCGTTCGTGCTGGCCTTCGCCCTCTGCGGCGCGCCCGCCTGACCCACCTCCGCACCGAAAGGCACTGCGCGTGAGCACACAGCCGGCGCCCTACCCGGGAGGCGGGCCGGGTGAGCACCCGAGCTCACCCGGCCCGCTCGCCGGGGTGAAGGTGGTGGAGCTGGCCGCGATCGGGCCCGCACCGTTCGCGGCGATGCTCCTCGCCGACATGGGCGCGCAGGTGATCCGCCTCGAACGCCCCGGCGACGGCAGCGTCGGCGCGGGCTCGTGGAACCACCTGCACCGAGGCAGGCCGTCCGTGGCCTGCGACCTCTCCACCACCCAGGGCCGGGAGCTCGTGCTGCGACTGGCCGAGACCGCCGACCTCGTGGTCGAGGGGTTCCGGCCCGGGGTGCTGGAGCGGCTGGGCCTGGGTCCCGACGACGTGCTGGCGCGCAACCCCGCGCTGGTGTACGGCCGGGCCACCGGGTACGGCCAGGACGGACCGCTGGCGACCGTGCCCGGACACGACATCAACTACCTCGCGGTGGCGGGAGCGCTCGGCGCCATCCGCCGCCACGGGCAACGCCCGCTCGCTCCGCTGAGCCTCGTAGGCGACTTCGGCGGCGGCGGGATGCTGCTCGCCTTCGGCCTGCTGTGCGGACTCGTCGAGGCCCGCACCTCCGGCCGGGGGCAGGTGGTGGACGCCGCGATGGTCGACGGCACCGCGCTGCTCACCACCGTGTTCCACGCGCTGCGCAACGCGGGCGACTGGGCCGAGGAGCCGGGCACCAACGTCCTCGACAGCGGTGCGCACTTCTACGAGGTCTACGACACCGCCGACGGTCACGTCGCCGTCGGCGCGCTCGAACCGAAGTTCTACGCCGAACTGCTGCGGTTGCTCGCACTCGACCCGGCCGAGTTCCCGCAGTGGGAGCGTGCGCGCTGGACCGAGCTCAAGCACCGGTTCGCGCGGATCTTCCGGACCCGCACCACCGCGCACTGGGCCGAGCTGTTCGAACACGAGCAGGCCTGCGTCACCGCCGTATACGGACTCGGCGACGCGCCCGATCATCCCCACAACCGGGCCCGCGGCACGTTCGTCGAGATCGACGGCGCGCTGCAGCCCGCCCCGGCTCCCCGGTTCAGCCGGACCCCCGCACCGACCCCGGCGCCCGCCGCCGACCCGGGGCCGGACGACGGGGCCGCGCTCGCCGCGTGGGGACTCGGCGCGGACGACATCGCCACCCTCACCCGATCACCTGAAAGGACCTGATCCATGGGCTCGCCACAGCTGTCCTGCGCGTTCTACACAGGACCGAACACCCCGGACCACATCGCGCTCGCCGAACGACTCGGCTACCACCGGGCGTGGGTGTACGACTCCCCCGCGCTGTGCCTCGACTCGTGGAGCGCACTGGCCCGCGCCGCCGACCGCACCGAGCGGATCGGCCTCGCCACCGGTGTGGCGGTGCCCAAGCTGCGCCACCTCACGGTGACGGCGTCGGCCATCGCGACCATCGAGTCGATCGCCCCCGGCCGTTTCACCCTCGGGGTGGGAACCGGCTTCACCGGACTGCGCGCACTCGGGCACAAGCCGATGAAGTGGACCGACGTCGCCGAGTACGTCACGGCGCTCAAGACCCTGCTGCGCGGCGAGCCCGTGCAGTGGGAGGGCAAGACGATGCGCCTCATGCACGCGAGCGGCTACCTGCCGTCGCTGCCCGTCGAGTTCGACGTCTACATGGCCACCGAGGGCCCCAAGGGCTTCGCCGTGGCCAGGGAGCACGCCGACGGCATTCTCACCGTGAACGCCGAACCGGACGAGGGCTGGAAGAACTCCGCGCGCTGGGCGATGGGCACGGTGCTCGACGACGGCGAGTCCCCGACCGCCGACCGCGTGTGGGCCGCCGCCGGCCATGCCGCCGTCGTGATCTATCACCTCTACTACGAGGCGGGCCTCGACCTGAACGCGTTGCCGGGCGGAGCGGAGTGGGGCGAGGTGATCGCGTCGATGTCCGAGGAGGAGCGGCATCTGTCCCTCCACAAGGGACACCTGATGGAGGTGTCCGAGCACGACGACCGGCTCATCCCGCGCGAGACCGTCTCGGCGCTGACGTTCACCGGCACCGTCGAGCAGCTGCGGGCCCGGCTCGAGGAGATGGCGGCCAAGGGCATCACCGAGGTCGTCTACCAGCCCGCGGGCCCGGACATCCCCCGTGAGCTCGAGGCCTTCGCCAGCCTCGTGCCGTCGGAAGCCGTGGCGCGCTGATGTCGGCGAGCACGATCCGGTACGAGCAGCCCGAGCCCGCCATCGCCCGGATCGTGCTCGCCCGTCCCGGCAAGCGCAACGCACAGGACCGCGATCTGCTGTACGCACTCGACGACGCCTACACCCGCGCGGTGCGCGACGACCAGGTCCGGGTGATCATCCTCGCCGCCGAGGGCCCCGACTTCTCCTCCGGCCACGACCTCGACGCCGACTGGACGATGGACGGCACGCGGGCCAGAACGCTCACCGGCGGGTTCGAGGCCGAGGGCGCGGAGAGCTGGTTCGCCACCGAGGAGGAGCTGTTCACCGGCCTGTGCCTGCGGTGGCGGGATCTGCCGCGGCCCACCATCGCCGAGGTCAGGGGCCGGGTGATCGGCGGCGGCCTAATGCTCGTGTGGCCGTGTGACCTCGTGGTGGCCGCCGAGTCGGCGACCTTCGCCGACCCGATCACCGCGTTCGACATGAACGGCACCGAGTACTTCACGCACCTGTGGGAGGTCGGTGCCCGACGGGCCAAGGAAATGCTGTTCACCGGCGATCCGATCGGAGCGCACGACGCGCTGGCGATGGGCATGGTCAACCGGGTCGTGCCCGACGCCGACCTCGAGAGCGCCACCCTGGAGCTGGCGGGCCGGATCGCCGCCCGGCCCCCGTTCGGGCTGCGGCTGGCCAAGCGCGCGGTGAACCACGGACTCGACCTCCAGGGCCAGCGTGCCGCCGTCGAGTCGGCCTTCGGCCTGCACCAGCTCGGCCACAACCACAACCTCCGGCTGCACGGCGACATCGTCGATCCGGCGGGCCGCGAGATCATCAGGCAGAACTCCCGGCGGGGCCGTCCGGACCACCGGGACACCTCCACCCGGGAGCCATGACGATGAACCCCTCCGCCCTGCTCGCCAAGAGCGCCCAGATCTACGGTGACCGCATCGCGTTCGCGTGCGGCGACCGACGGCAGACCTACGCCGAGCTGCGCGAGCGCGCGGCCAGGCTCGCGAACGCACTGCACGACGCGGGAATCGGGCAGGGCGAGCGGGTGGCCGTGCTCAGTGACAACGCGTTCGAGGCGCTGGAGCAGCTCGCCGGCCTCGCCGTCGGCGGTCACGTCCGGTGCGCGCTCTACGCCCACGAGCCCGCCGAGAAGAACCTCTACCTGCTCCAGCTCACCGGCGCCTCGGCGTTGGTGGTGCAGGACAAGCACTACGCCGCGATGGCGCCGGTGCTCGCGCAGGCTCCCGACGTCCGGGTGGTGCTCGTCGTGGGCGACGCGCCCGAGGGCACGCGCGGCTACGAGCAGGCGCTCGCCGAGGCCTCGACCGACCTGCCGGAGGTGACACTGCGGCCGGACGACCCGCACGTCATCCGGTTCTCCTCGGGCACAACCGGCAAGCCCAAGGGCATCCTGCACACCGTGCGCGGCTGGATGGACATGGGCAACGAGTTCGCGCTCGTGCTGGGCGGGTTCACCGCCGACGACCGCTACCTCGCCGCGACGCCCTTCAGCCACGCCGCGGGACTGGTGGCCTGGCCGCTGATCGCCGTCGGCGCGGGCAGCGTCGTCATGACGTCGTTCGATCCCGACGCCTGGCTCGGCATCGTGGAGCAGGAGCGGATCACGTTCGGGATGCTGGCGCCCACCATGATCCAGCTGGTCGTGAACCACCCGGGAGCGGCGCAACGCGACGTGTCGAGCCTGCGCACCATGCTCTACGGCAGCGCACCGATCTCGGAGACCACGCTCGTGGCGGCGCTGCGGCTGTGGGGCGACATCATGTACCAGACCTACGGACAGAGCGAGGCCATGCCGATCACGTGCCTCACCTCCGGTTACCACGTCCCCGACGGCACCGAGGCGCAACGCGCGTGGCTGCGCTCGGCGGGCCGCCCGACCCCGAACTCGGTGGTGCGCATCGTCGACGACGAGGGCAACGACCTGCCGCCGGGCGAGGTCGGCGAGGTCGTCGCGCTGTGTCCCGGCACGATGCACAGCATCTGGGGCGACCCGGAGGCGACGGAGCAGCGTCTGCTGCCGGGCGGCTGGATCCGCACGCGCGACATGGGATCGCTGTCGGAGGACGGGTTCCTGTTCCTGGCCGACCGCAAGGAGGACACGATCATCTCCGGCGGGTTCAACATCTGGCCGATGGAACTGGAGAACGCGCTCGCCGCGCACCCCGCGGTCGCCGAGGTGTCGGTGGTGGGAGTGCCGCACGCCAAGTGGGGCGAGACCCCGCACGCGGCCGTCGTGCTCCACGACGGCGCGAGCGTCACCGAGGACGAACTGATCGAGTGGAGCAGGCAGCAGGTGGGCTCGGTCAAGAAGATCACGGGCGTCACGTTCACGGACTCGCTGCCGCGCACCCCGATCGGCAAGGTGCTCCGCAGGCTCGTCCGCGACCAGTACCTGGGCGAGGCCCCGCGCATCGCGGGCGCCTGAGCCCCACCGACGGAAGGAAGAACCCGTGCCACTGGACGCCGGGACGCGCAAGGACTTCGCGGAGGCGGTCCGCGAGTTCGCCGAGCGCGAGTGCGGAACGAGAGAGCGGCGCGTCGCCCACACCGGCGGCGAGACCGAGGCCCACAGCCCCGGCCTCTACGCGAAGCTGGCCGAACTCGGCTGGACCGGGGTGGCGATGCCCGAGGAGTACGGCGGCGGTGGCGGCGGACTCGCCGACGCGTGCGTGCTGCTGGAGGAACTGGCGTACGGCCAGGTCCCGGTGTTCGCGCTCGGGATCTCGATGATCGCGGCGAAGGCCGTGGAGAAGTTCGGCACGGAGCAGCAGCGCGAGGACCTGATCGGCGGGTTCTGCCGCGGCGAGGTCTGCTCGGTGGCGATGAGCGAACCCGAGGCGGGCTCGGACGTGGGATCGCTGCGGTGCCGGGCCGAGCGGCATGGCGACGAGTTCGTGCTCAACGGGCAGAAGACGTGGATCTCGTGCGCGCACTACGCCGACCGGATGCTGCTCGTGTGCCGCACCGACTCGTCGGCGGCCAAGCACCAGGGCATCACGATGCTGACCGTGCCGCTGCCCACCGACGGTGTCACGGTCCGCGGGATCGACACGCTCGGCGGGCGCGAGGTCAACGACGTCTACTTCACCGACGCCGTGGTGCCCGCCGCGAACGTCATCGGTGAGGTGGGCGGCGCGTGGCCGCAGCTGATGGCCGGACTGAACTTCGAACGGATCACCTGCGCTGCGATCTTCCTGGGCAAGGCGAGGCGCGCGTTCGACGACACGCTGGCCTATCTCAAGCAGCGCACGCAGTTCGGCCGCCCGATCGGTAGCTTCCAGGTGTTGCGGCACCGGATGGCCGACCTCGCGACCGAACTAGAGTGCTGCCGGGAGTTCGTGCACGGCCTCGCGGCCAGAGTCGACACCGAGCCCGAGGTGCAGCGGGCGAGGGAGGCCTCGATGGCCAAGCTGAAGGTCACCGAGACCGCCAAGCGCATCAGCATCGAGGGCATGCAGATGTTCGGAGGGGCGGGCTACACCACCGAGTTCGACATCGAGCGGCACCTGCGCGGCAACATCATCTCGACGGTGTTCGCGGGCACCAGCGAGATCCAGCGCGAGATCATCGCGAGTTCCTACGGCCTCTGAGGTTCTGCGGGGCCGCCGACGCGAACGTTCTAGCGTTGGTTGTGTGCGGCGAGGTGCTTGCGCAGATAGGTCAGGTGCTTGACGATCGCGTCCTCGGCGGCATCAGGATCACGCTCGGCGATGGCATCCACGATGGCCTTGTGCTGACGCACCGTCGC
>NZ_JAENJH010000020.1 GCF_016595675.1 Prauserella cavernicola
GCGTTGAAGAACATCAAGGGCGGCAAGATCGACACCCCGGACGGGGTGCGCAGCGGACCGGACCCCAAGCCCGGCAACACCGACATCAAGGGCGACAAGTACGACGGCCCCGGCAACAACGGCGGCAACACCGGACCCAGCAGCGACCGGGGCGGAGGCGAGAACACCAGCCCCAGTGGCGACCGGGGTGGAGGTGGCAAGCCGGACCCGACTCCGCCGCCGCGCAGCGACCCGCCGAAGAGCGACACGACGGGCAACCCGCCGCCGGGCGGCAACCCTCCCCCTCCGCCGAAGGGGGACAACACCAAACCCAGCGGCAACTCGTCGTCCGGGAACAACAACAGGCCCAACCCGCCGCGAGACGGAGCGGTGCCGCCGCCCAAGCGCAACACCCAGGGCGACCCGGTCGACGTCGCGACCGGCGAGATGATCCTGGAGCAGACCGACCTCGAGCTGCCCGAGCTCCTGCTGGAGCGCGTGCACCTCTCGTCCTACCGCGCGGGCCGCTGGTTCGGTCCTTCCTGGGCGTCCACAGTGGACCAGCGGCTCGAGGTCGATGCCACGGAGGTCTGCTACGTCGGGCCCGACGGCGTCATCCTGGTCTACCCGAAGCCCGCGGCGGGCGAGCAGGTGCTGCCGCTGGAGGGCCCGCGTTCGCCGTTGTCGCGCACCGCCGACGGCGGCTGGGTCCTCGCCGATCCGCTCACCGGCAGGCGGCTGTGGTTCGCGCCGCTGCCGGGCCGGGGAGCGACGCTGCTGCCGCTGGCGCGGATCGAGGACGCGCAGGGCAAGCACGTCGAGTTCGACTACGACGAGTTCGGCGCCCCGCGCAGCGCCAGCCACTCCGACGGCTACCTCGCGGAGTTCGCGACCGACTCGGGCCGCATCACCGAGCTGGGTGTGCGCGACCGCGACACCGGCCAGTACGTGCGGGTGCTGCACTACGGCTACGACGAGCGCGGCCGGCTGACGGCGGTCACCGACTCGTCGGGCCGTCCGCAGCTGTTCGGCTACGACGACCACGGCCGGATCACCGGCTGGACCGACCGCAGCGGCTTCTGGTTCCGCTACATCTACGACGGCAACGGTCGTTGCGTGCGCAACGTCGGCGACCGCGGGTACTTCGACTCGACCTTCGCCTACGACCGCGAGCGCCGGATCACCACGTTCACGAACTCGCTCGGCCACGCCACGGAGTTCCACCTCAACGAGGCCGGGCAGACCGTCCGCGAGGTCGACGCGCTCGGCAACGCCACCACCTTCACGTGGGACCGCTACGACAACCTGCTGAGCACCACCGACCCGCTCGGGCGCACCACCCGGCACACCTACGACGAGCACGGCGAGCGCACCGGCACGGTCCTGCCTGACGACACCACCGCGTCCTCGGACACGGCGCGGACCGGAACGAGCGAGACCCGCACGGGCCGCGACCTCTTCGGCCGGGTCCGCAGTGTTCCCGACCGCGCGGGCGGGCACACCCAGCTCGCGTGGAGCGTCGAGGGCAAGCTGCTGGCCAGGACCAGGACCTCCGGGGCGCGGGAGCTGTGGCGCTACGACGGTGAGGGCAACGAGACGGGCCACACCGGCGAGCTCGGTCAGGTGCGCAGCCGCGAGTACGGGCCGTTCGACCTGCTCACGGCCTCCGTCGACGCGACGGGCGCGCGCACCACCTACGGCTACGACACCGAGCTGCGGCTGACCACGGTCACCAACCCGCTCGGCGCCACCTGGCACTACACCTACGACCCCGCGGGCAGGCTCGTCGAGGAGACCGACTTCGACGGCCACCGCACCCGCTACGCCTACGACGCGGCGGGCCAGCTCGTGTGGTCGGTGAACGCGGCCGGGCAGGCGGTGGAGTACGGCTACGACGCGGCGGGGCGGCTCTCCTGGCGGCGCGCCGACACCGAGACGGCGACGTTCGGCTACGACGAGCAGGGCAGGCTCGTCACCGCGGCGAGCCCGGAGGCCACCGTCGCGGTCAGCCGCGACCAGCAGGGGCGCGTCGTGGAGCACACCGTCAACGAGCACACCCTGAGCTTCGGCTACGAGGACGGCACCCTTCGCCGTCGCACACCGTCCGGAGTGGACAGTGTGTGGCAGTACGCGGGCGGCGTTCCCGTGCGCCTCGACGCCGAGGGCAGGACGATCGGCTTCGACCACGACGAGTGGGGCGCCGAGACCGGGCGGAGCCTGGACGGCGGGGCGCTACTGCGCCAGGAGCGCGACGCCGAGGGCAGGCTCACCGGGCAGCGCGTCACCTCGCCCGCCGGAGCCGTGGACGACCGGCGCTACGACTACCGGGCGGATGGCGGGCTCGCCGCCGTGCGGGACGCTGACGGCGAGGTCCGCTACCAGCTCGACGCCGAGAGCAGGGTCACCGGCGTGAGCGCGCCCGGCCACGCGGAGCGCTACCAGTACGACGGTGCGGGCAACGTCGTGGCCGACAACGCGGGCCCGCGTTCGTACCGCGGCAACCTGCTGACCGGCACCACCGCCGCCACCTACACCTACGACGAGGCGGGCAGGCTCGTCGGCAGGCGCTCCGGCGACCAGGTGTGGCTGTTCACGTGGAACGCACTGGACCGGCTCACGTCCGTCACCACCCCGGATGGCGGCCGGTGGGTCTACACCTACGACCCGCTCGGGCGGCGCATCGGCAAACGGCACGAGGCCACCGGCTACCAGGAGAGCTACGTCTGGGACGGCACCGCTCTGGTGGAGCGGCACGCGGGCGGGCACGTCACGACGTGGGAGCACCATCCCCTCGACGACCGGCCGGTGGTGCAGCTCGACCGCGCGCCCGGGGCCGAGGCCCGGTTCGCCTCCGTCGTCACCGACCAGATCGGCGGGGTCGCCGAGCTCCGCGACGGTGAGGGCAGGCGGCTGTGGAAGGCGAGGAGCACGCTGTGGGGCGCCACGGCCGACCCCGCGGCCACGCCGCTGCGGTTCCCCGGCCAGTACCACGACGCGGAGTCGGGACTGCACTACAACGTCTACCGCTACTACGACCCGGCGACCGGCCGCTATGTCAGCTCCGACCCGCTGGGCCTCGACCCGGCGCCCAACCCGGTCGCCTACGTCCCGAACCCGCTCACCTCGTGCGACCCGCTCGGCCTGGCCCCGCCCGGAAAGTGCAGTGGCGGCGGGGGCAACCCGAACAAGCGCAAGCACGACGACTCTGACAACGCCGGGTCGACCGGCTCGAACAAGAAGCCGAAGACGTACAAGCCGGGCGACTCGGTGAACAACGACTTCAAGGGCCCCGAGGTCGACGAGTACAAGAACTACGACCGAAACCAGAAAAAGGACTCCGACGGCAAGAGCTACAAGGACCGTTCCGAGGATCTCGGTGAGGCCGGGGCGAACGATTACCTCAAGAAGGTAACGGGCAAGGACGATCTCGAGCTCGTCAAGGTGGACAAGCACAATACCCAGGTGCTCGACACGTCCAAGTACAAGCTGGAAGACGGCAAGCCCTGGCCCAACTCCGTCGCGTTCGGTGGTTCCAATGTCGCCGATGTGGCGTACTTCGACGGCAAGAAACTCCACGTGATCGAGGCCAAGGGCGGCGGGTCGGAACTCACGGGCGGACCCATGCACGGCCGGGTCCAGAAGTTCGATCCGGACACTGGCGTGATGCGTCCGCATGCCGATCGCATGAACAACCCGAACAGGATGGATCAGGGCAGCGACACCTACCTCAAGGACATCGCTCATGCCATGGAGAATTCACCCAAGGTCGATGGCCGAAACGATATCGGGAAGCTCATCAACGACGGAATGGACAAGGGAATCGTCGACTACGTTCCGGTCGGTACCAAGATCGACGACAGCGGGAAGGCCGTCGTGAGCGTGCTGCACCCGTACTGAGTTCCGGCGCAGGACAGGAAGCGAGTCATCAGACATGAGCTACGTGATGCAGTTCTGGTCGGTCCCGGTCCAGCAGCTGACCGACCGGCTGCGCGCCGACGGACTGGGCGACATCGGGCGACCGGACGACGATGCGGCGCGCGCCGTGGTCGCCGCCGTCGAGGAGGAGGCGACGTTCCTCGACTCGGTCCAGCACGGTTCGTCGGGGGGCAGCTGGTTCCGCAACGAGCTGCTGACCGATGCCTTCGGTGAGGACCTGGCGGACCATCTCGTCGACCGCGACCTCGCGGGCATCGTGTGGGACGAGTACCCGAGCATCGGCTGGGCGACCAACGAGGAGCTCCGCGCAGCCCTGGACGGGCTGAGCGACCCGACGGACGAGCTCGACGAGGAGGACGCCGAGATCGTGGAGACGATCCTCGCCGCGATCCGCACCGTGCTCGACTGCGGCACCGACCTGGTGACCGTGTACACCTAGACCGGACCGACCAACCGACCACACGATGCCGAGGAGGCAGGAAACGATGACCGGTGCGTTCGGCGAGGCGATGCGCGACCCGGAGGACGCCAAGCGGCGCGTGGACGACTGGGCCGCCGGATTCGCGCAGAAGGCCGAGCGGTACAAGGCGGCGCAGGAGCGCACGGAGGAGCTGCGGCTCACCGCGTCGAGCTCCGACGGCACCGTGCGCGTGACCGTCGGCGCCGACGGGGTGGTCTCGGACCTCGCCTTCGGTGCCAAGACACGGTCGATCCCGCCCGAGGAGCTGGCCCGCATGGTGCTCACCACCATGCGGCAGGCGCAGTCGAGGATCACCGGGCAGGTCGCCGAGGTGATGCAGGAACAGCTGGGCGAAGAGGACCAGGAGACGCGCTCGCTGTTGCTGAACTCGTTGCGCAGCCGGTTCCCCGACGAGGACGACCCGGACGACGGCCCGCCCGAGCCCGCGGACCCGACTCCGCCGCCGCCCCCGGCACCGTCGACGCCGCCCGCGCCGTCTGCCGGTCGCGCCGCCACGCCTCCCGCCGGTGGTCCGCCGCCGGGGCAGCCGCCGACCGGTGGTGCCACGCCGCCGCGGCGTCCGGGCCGGGCCGATCCCGTGGAAGACGACAACACCCCCTGGTGACCGGGTGATGTGCCGGACGCCGGTCCGCTCTCGGGCGGTCCCGGCGGCCGGAATCCGGGACCTGACTCAGGCGCAGGCGGCGAGCCGCCTCAGGCCCTCGGCGATCCGCGACGTCTCGATGGCGCCGTAGCCGAGGACCAGACCGGGCCGGGCGGCCGGGTCGTCCGCGACCTCGGCGAGGGACTGGACCGCGACTCCGGCCGCGCGGGCGCGTGTCACCGTCGCGCCCACGTCGCCGGTGGCGTGGGCGGTGACGTGGGCGGTGATGTGCAGGCCCGCCGACGAGGGCACCACCTCCAGCCGGTCGGCGAAATCGCGGCGCAACGTCGTGGTGATCAATGTGTGCCGGGCCTCGTACTCGGCGCGCATCCGCCGGACGTGGCGGGCGAAGCGGCCGTCGTCGACGAACCGGGCGAGCGCGGCCTGTGTGATCTCCGTGGTGCTCCAGTCGGTGACGTACTTGGCCGTGCGCAGTGCCTCGCGCAGCGGCGCGGGCGCGACCAGGAACCCCGTGCGCAGCGACGGCAGCATGACCTTCGAGAACGAGTTGACGTAGACGACGTGCCCGCTCTCGTCGAGGCTCCGCAACGAGTCGATGGGCCGCCCGCCGAAGCGGAACTCGCTGTCGTAGTCGTCCTCGACGACCACGGCCCGGTGCCGCCGGGCCCAGTCGAGCAGGGTGAGCCTGCGGTGCAGCGACATCGGCATGCCGAGCGGGAACTGGTGCGAGGGCGTGACGAGCACGAGCCGGGTGCCCTCGGGGATGGCGTCGACGCGCAGCCCCTCGCTGTCCACGGGCACCCCGGCGACGTCGAGCCCGAGTGAGGTGAACAGCAGGCGTGCGGGCGGATACCCGGGCTGTTCCACCGCCACGCGGTCACCGGGCTCCAGTACCACGCGCGCGACGAGGTCGAGTGCCTGCTGGACCCCGTTGGTGATCACGATGTCGTCCGCGTCGGCCCGTACCGCGCGGGAGAGTCCGATGTGGCGGGCGAGCGCGTGGCGCAGTCCGGCGTGCCCGGCCGGATCGCCGTAGCCGGTGGGGTTGGCCGAGGGCCGCAGCTCGCGGGCCACCAGCGGGCGCCACTGTTCGAACGGGAAGAGCCGGGTGTCGGGCAGCCCGACGCGGAAGTCGAACTCCGTCGCCGGCGGAGCGGGTGGCGGCCAGCGGCGGTGGGCCGGCCAGCCGGGCCGGGCGCGCAGAGCGGAGTGTGCGGAGCCCGTCGCACGGTCGGCGAGCGCGTCGCCCGCCTCGACGAACGTGCCCGCCCCGACGCGACTGCGCAGGTAGCCCTCCGCGGTGAGGCGTTCGTAGGCGACGCCGACGGTGTTGCGTGCGACGGCGAGGCGCCGGGCCAGCTCGCGGCTCGGCGGCACCCGGTCGCCCTCGCGCAGCCTGCCGTCCAGGATCGCGGCCCGCAGCTGCCGGTAGATCTGCCCGGACAGGTCGCGGTGCCCGTCGAGGGTCACGTGCACGTCCATATTGGCTCAATCATATTCGCGATTTTTGGATCTCGTGATGAGCCATTGTGCTTCGTAAGTTCGGTGACATGAACGTCCGAGAACTCGACCGCAGGGCGCTGGCGCTCGCGGGCGCCGCGGTCGCGGCGGTCACGCCCGATCAGCTGAGCCTGCCGACGCCGTGCGCGGACTGGACCCTGCGTGGTCTGCTGCGGCACCTGGTGAGCCAGAACGAGGGCTTCGCGGCGGCGGCTCGCGGCGAGGGCCGGTCGCTGCGGGTGTGGCGCGACGGCAGGCTGAGCGACGACCCGCGGACCGCCTTCGCGGCGTCCGCGGCGCTGGTCACCGACGCGTTCGCGGTGCCCGATGTCCTGGACGCGCCGTTCGCCCTGCCCGAGATCGACGAGCGGCGACCGTTTCCCGGTCGCCAGGCGATCGCCTTCCACTGCCTCGACGCCGTGGTGCACGCGTGGGACGTCGCGGTGACCGTCGGCGCAGCGTGGGAGCCCGACGACGAGCTGCTGGCCGCGGCGCTGCGAGTCGCCGAGCGGGTGCCCGGCGAGGGGCGCGGTCCCGGCGCCGCCTTCGACACCGGGGTCCCGGCGGACGGTCTGCCGCTCGGAGCCCGGCTGCTCGCCCTGCTCGGCCGCTCGCCGTCGTGGCCGCGATGAGCCCGCTGCGCTCCGGCTGGCGGGCAGGTCCGGTGTCCGGAGTGGACGGTCCAGTGCTGGTCAGCGTCACGGCGTTCACCTACCGGCACCTGCGCGACCTGCCGGGTATCACGCTGGCCGCGATCCGGCTCCGGCGCGAGTGGCCCGAGCTCGACGGCGCGGTGGGCCTGTGGCTGTGGGCGGAGCCGTCGTCGCGGCGCGTCGGGTCCGTCTCGGTGTGGACCGGCGAGACCGCGCTGCGCGGGTTCGTCGGCGTGCCGCTGCACGTCGGGATCATGCGGCGATACCGCGACCGCGGCGAGGTCAGTGCCTCGACCTGGTGGTCGGGCGAGCTCGACCAGCCGGAGATCTGGCGCGCCGCGGTTCGTTGGCTGCGCTGAAGAAAATCCGGCACTCTGTCCACATAAGACACTGGGTCGTGGATCCGGGGCCCGATCGGGCACGGGTTGACGGTGCCCGGGGGTGGACGCGTACGGTCGAGGGTTGGCAGGGCTGGTGTCTTGGCGCCCTCGGCGCTGTGCCGGTCGGAACCACCAACCTAGGTCGCACGGATTCTCGTGCAGTCGACCGCGTGCGGCCGGAACGGGACCCGATTCATGGTGCCCACGACGAAGCTCACCCCATCGTCGCAGCCCCAGGCGTTCTCCGTGACCAGGGCGCGACCGGCCGAGGGGTGCGATGTCCTGACCGTCGTGGGGGAGCTCGACCTGGCCACGGCCGGGTCGCTGGCGACGGAGTTCGCCGGCATTCCTGTGCCGTCGACCCGATCGGTGGTCGTCGACGCCACCCGCGTCGAGTTCTGCGCCGTGGCGGGGATCTCGGCACTGGACGACCTGCGGATCCGGCTGGACGACGCGGGTGTGCCGCTGGCGCTGAGCCTGTCGCACGCCGTGTCCCGGCCCCTCGACGTGCTCGCACTGCTCGATGTGTTCTCCGTGCACGACACGCGGGCCGAGGCGCTCGCCGCGGTGACCTCCTGACGCGCAGGCGTTTGGGGCAGCCGGAGCAGGGCACATACCGGGGGCGAGGTTGTCCGGACGGTACGGCATCGGGGTCGGCGGGGTCGCCTCCACTGGGGTGAGTCCGGTGGCGACCTCGCGCCGGGGGACTCGCATGGCGGATGGCCCACGGCTCCTCCCGGCCGGGCCGAGAGGAGCCGTGGACGCCTGACCTGGGAAGCCTCAGCGCTCCCGGAGGTCTCAGAGGCCGAGGCCGCCGAGCACGCCGCTCAGCGGCCCGCCGGGTCCGCCGTCGGTGTTGCTGGTGACGCTGTGCGAGCTGGCACCGTCGCCGGAGGCACTGTTGCTGTTGTGCTCGAAGCTGGTGCCGCCGTTGGCGTCGGCGTTGGCCTCGGTGGACTCGCTCCAGGCGCCGTCACTCGTGGCGCCGGTGCTGGAGTGCTCGAAGGACGAGCCGTTCTCGCCCGTCTGCGCGCTCACGCTGGATGTGCTGGCGCCGTCGGGGCCGACCATCGAGCTCTGCTCGTCGTAGCCGGTGTCGGCGGAGGCGAAGCCCGCCGTGCCCAGTGCCAGCGGCAGGGCGAGTGCGCTGGCGATCATGGTGCGACGAATGGTGGTTCGCATGGAATGCTCCTCCTGTCCGTTCCCTCGGGGAGGGACCCGGCGATCCGGTGTGCTGTTCGCGTGGCTTGCCGGACCGGCCGGTGGTGTCGGTTGGAGTCCGGTGGACCCGGACACTGGGGGCCTTCCCGTCGTGATCGGCCGCTACACCGACTCGCTGTGTGGGTAACCACACCCGGGCCTGCGCCAATCCACCCACCGCACTGCTCCGAACGCGGGAGCCCATGCGCCAGACTCGGGGCATGATGAACATCCGCGACCTGCAGTACCTCGTCGTCTTCGCCGACGAACTCAGCTTCAGCCGGGCCGCGGACCGGCTCAACATCTCGCAGCCGACGCTCAGTCTCACGGTCAAACGGCTGGAGCAGCTGCTCGGCGGCAGGCTCATCGAACGCACCACGCGGCGCAGCCAGCTGACCAGGGCGGGGGAGACGCTGGTCGAGGGAGCGCGGCAGGTGCTCGCCGACCTGGAGCGGCTGGAGGCGGCCACCAGGGACGCCGCCGCGGGCCGCACCGCGGCCATCCGCGTGGGGTCGGTGAACCCGGCGATGCGGCTGCTGGTGCCGCGCGTGCTGCGCGCGATGCGCGAGCAGGCGCCCGACGTGCGCGTGACGCTGCATCCGTCGAGCAGCCACACGCAGCTGCGGCACCTCATCGATGGCCAGCTCGACGCGGGCATCCTCCGCAGCCACGACGCCCCGGCCGGGCTTGCCGTGGAGCCGTTGATGCACGAGCCGTTGTACGCCGCCGTCCCCCGGGGACATCCGCTGGCGGGCGCCGGGGCGTCGGCGATCGCCGACCTCGACGGCCAGGACTTCATCATGGCGCCGAGGGAGCGCAACCCGGCGTTCTACGACGAGCTGATCCGGCTGGTGTCGGAGGCGCGGTGCTCGCCGAGGCGGATCATCGAGGCCGCCGACATGTGGGCGCAGCTGGCCCTCGTCGCGGCGGGCACCGGAGTCGCCGTGCTGCCACTGCTGTTCGTGGACAGGGACCGCGACGACGTGGTGTTCCTGCCGCTCGCCCAGGAGCTCACGTTGCCGCTGGTGCTGGTCTACGCGCACGACTCGCCGTCGGCGGCCGTGTCCGCACTGCTCGACGCCGCGCGCGCGGAAGCGGCCCGGCTCCTCAGCGAGGAACCGGGCCGCTGAACCGTGCTCAGGACTCGTCGGACCCGCCGGAGCGGTGTGCCACCGGCTCGCGGTCGGTGGTCGTGCGCGTGCCTCGCGTGCGCAGTCTCGCGATCACCGAGTGCGCGAGCACCGCGACCGCGATCAGCAGGATCGCCAGCGAGAACGGCCTGCTGACGAAGATGTCGAACCCACCGCCGGACAGGATCAGCGACTGGCGCAGCGACGTCTCCAGGATCTCGCCGAGGATGAACGCGAGCACCAGCGGCCCGAGCGGGAAGCCCCACAGCCGCATCAGATAGCCCACCACGCCGAACGTGATCGCGACCCACACGTTCCACGTGTTGTTGTCGATCGTGTAGAGCCCGAACAGGCTGACGGTGACGATCAGCGGGGCGAGCACGCTGAACTTCAGTCGCAGGATCTGCACGAACACGCCCACCAGCGGCAGGCTGAGCACCAGCAGCACCACGTTGCCGATGTACATCGACGCGATGACGCCCCAGAACACGTCCGGGTGCTCGTCCACCAGCTGCGGCCCCGGCGTGATGCCGTGCACCAGCAGCACGCTGAACAGCAGCGACACCGTCACGTTGAACGGGATCCCCAAGCTCAGCAACGGAACGAACGCCGAGGTCGACGACGCGTTGTTGGCCGTCTCGGGGCCCGCGACGCCCTGGATCGCGCCCTTGCCGAACTCGCCGGGGTTCTTGGTGACCCGGCGCTCCACGCCGTAGCTCACGAGCGAGGACACGAGCCCGCCGCCACCGGGGATGAGCCCGACGAGCGTGCCGAGCACCGAACCCCTGCCGATCGCACCCCGGCTCGCCTTCAGGTCCTGTGTGGACGGAAAGACTCGGCCGATCTTCCTGGTCGTCAGCGTGGCGTCGCCCTGGCTCGGCCTGAGGTTGTAGAGCACCTCGCCGATGCCGAAGAGCCCGAGCACGATCGCCACCACGTCGAAGCCCTCGACGAGCTGCAGCGAGTCGCCCGCGAACCGGACCGCGCCCGAGACCGGGTCGAGGCCGACGGTGGAGAGGAACAACCCGGCGCCCGCGGCGACCATCGCCTTGGCGAACGAACCGCTGCCGAGGTAGGCGATCAGCAGCAGGCCCAGCACGGCCAGCGCCGCGTACTCGGGCGGACCGAGGTGCAGGGCAAGGTCCGCGAGGCTCGGGGCGAAGAACGTGAGTCCTACCAGCGCCACCGTGGCGCCGACGAACGAGCCGATCGCGGAGATCCCCAGCGCGGGCCCGGCCCTGCCGCGCCGGGCCATCTCGTAGCCGTCGATCGCCGTGACGACCGATGCCGCCTCGCCGGGCAGTCGCAGGAGGACCGACGTCACCGTGCCGCCGTACATCACGCCCGCGTAGACCCCGGCCAGCAGGATGATGGCCGTGGCCGGCGACATGGCGTAGGTGAACGGGATCAGGATCGAGATCGTCGTGATCGGGCCCAGCCCCGGCAGCACGCCCACGACGATGCCCAGCAGGCAGCCGGCGAGCACGGCGACGAGGTTGGCGGGTTCGACCGCGACGGCGAAACCGTGCAGGATCGCGTCGGTCATCGGATCGCCTCCTTCACGGGATCGCGGTCAGGGGAGCGGGAAACGGCGTGCCGAGCACGACGCCGAAGAGCACGTACATCACCGCGGTGCCGCCCAGCGACCAGCACAGCACCGGAATCCACGCCATACCGCCGAGCAGCCGCGTCCACAGCACGTACACCACGAGCAGCGCCACGAGCACACTGACGAAGCTGAACAGCAACACGAACAGCACGGCGAGGGCGACTCCGAGCGCGGGCCTGGCGGAGCCGCGCAGCGACTCGACCCGTTCGCCGAGCGCGGCCCGCACGATCGTCGCCATCCCGGCCGCCGTCATGAGCGACGCGGCGACCAGCGGCCACAGTCCCGGCCCCGGGTCGGTCGGGGAGCCGACGCCGACGCCGAACGCCAGCACGAGACCGGCCACGCCGAGCAGCGTCACGCCGATGTGGACCGCCAGCGAGGCCGCGAGTCCCAGCCGGGCCCGCGGCTCGGTCTCGGGCTCGGTGTCCGGCGTGGAGTGCTCGGCCGGTTCGGTGCGGTCATAGGAGTCCAGCGGCATGGAGTGCCTCTCCCGTCTGTTCGTACTCGCGGGCGATGTCGGCGGCGTACTCGCCGGGCCCGCCGAAGCGGGGCACCGCTCCGGTCGTGGCGAACTTGTCGCGCAGCTCCGGGTTCTCCAGCGCCGTGCGCACGGCCTCGGCGAGCTTGTCGCGGTAGGTGTCCGGCAGGTCGCCGGGGGCGATGAAGCCCGACGTGATGTCGGTGGCGACGTCGTAGCCGGACTCGCGCAGGGTGGGCACGTTCTCGTAGCCCTCGCCCTTGACGCTGCCCAGGTTGGCGAGGATGCGCAGGTCGCCGGAGCGCACCGACGCCGCGAACCCCGACGGCGAGCCCGCCGCGGCCTCCACGTTGCCGCCCAGCAGCGCGGTGACGGCCTCGGCGCTGCTCTCGAACGGCACCTGGGTGGTGTCGACGCCGGCCGCGTTGTCGAGCCGTTCCATGGCGAGGTTCGCCGGGTTGCCCGCGCCGGTCGAGGCGTAGCGCACGGAACCCGGCTCGGCGCGCACGGACGTGATCAGGTCCTCGACGGTGCGCCACGGCGCGTCCGCGCGCACGGCCAGCACGATCGGCGAGACGCCCACCCGCGCGACCGGGGTCAGGTCGTCGGGGGAGTAGATCGTCCTGCCGTAGTGGGGTTGCACGGTGAGCGGCCCGCCCGCGACGAACCCGAGGGTGTAGCCGTCGGGGCTCGCCGCGACCACGCGGGTGGTGCCGATGGTCCCGGCTCCGCCGGGCTGGTTCAGCACCACCAGCGCCTCGGCGCCCATGTTCTCGGCGACCGGATCGGTGATGAGGCGGACCATCTGGTCGGTCGCGCCGCCCGCCTCGTACGGGACCACGACCTCGATCGAGCCCGCCGGGTACGAGGCGGGATCCACCGGTGCGTCACCGGAGATCCCGCCCGGCCCGACCGCGCACGAGGCGACGGCCGGGACGGCGAGCAGGGCGGCGGCGATCCGGGTTCCGGCCCGGAACGGCCGCCGTCTGCGGGATGTGTGGGGCATTCGAACTCCGTTGTCCGTCAGTGGCGGGCTCAGCTGCTGTAGCGCTTGCGGAACAACGGCTTCAGCTCGGAGATCGGTGCGCCCTCGACGATCAGGTTCGTCATCCGCTCCTCGGCGGCCGCGATCGACTCGATCTCGTCGATCACGTGCTCCACGTGCTCGAACGGCACGACGCACACCCCGGAGTCGTCGGCGATCATCAGGTCGCCGGGCTCCACGCGCACGTCGTGCAGCGTGACGGGGCCGTTCATCTCGATGGCCTCGATGCGGAACTTGCCGGTCAGCGGGGTCACACCGCAGCTCCACACCGGGTAGCCCAGCTCCCGGATGGAGCCCGCGTCGCGGACCGCGCCGTAGACGATGCTGCCCGCGAGGCCCCTGGACTGCGCCACAGTGCAGGACTGGGCGCCCATGTTCGAAATGGACAGATCGCCGCCGGTGTCGGTCACCAGCACGTCGCCCGGTTCGGCGAGGTAGTAGATGTCACGTGTGGACATCCGGATGAAGTCCTTGTCGTGGTAGCCCTGAGTGGGCGTCTTGCGCTCCACGAGGTTCCGGATCGTCACCGCGGGGCCGACGACCTTCTGTCCGTGCGCGAGCGGGCGCAGGTACGAGGCGGGCACGGCGCCCACGATCCCGAGCGAGTCGAGCACGTCCGAGACCGACGTGGTGAGGTCGGAGACCGCGAGATAGCGCTGGACGATGTTCTGGGACACCCTCGGGAACTTGATCTTCTTGATGCGCTCGCGGTCGACGAGACCCCAGATGCGTCCCTCGGCGAGGTACTCGTCGTACTCAGCGGCCAGCGTGTCGGCCATCCAGTGTTCACCCTTTACGTCGATGGCTCCGGTGCGCTCGCCGCGCCGGAGCGAAGAACAGGTGATCGCAGCGTAAGTGGGCACTATTCATAAAACAACGGACAAAATTCATATAGATCTATTGTTTGATTCTATATGTGTTCGGGTCGGCCGGTTGGTTGGTGGGTCCAGTGTGGACAGACCTGGGTGGTGGTGTGCGGGCGAAGCGGCGAGCGTGGCGCGGCGGAGCGTGCGCGTGAGAAACTCCTCGGGTCCTTTCCCCGGGGAGGGACCCGGCCGGTTCGGTGTGCTGTTCGCGTGGCTTGCCGGGCCGGCCGGTCAGCGCCGCTGTCCGTGCCCGGCTGGCCGTACTCGGTGTCGCGGCGCTCGGCTTTCTGCCTCTTCTGCCCCTCGCCGCCGTCGCGCTGCTGGGGCTCGTCGGCGTCTGGACGATGCCGGAAACCCGCGCGCCGCGGGCTCCGGAGCTCACCACCCGCGACCGGTCGCACACCGGCGGTTGACGGAATCGACACAGAGGAAACCGCGTCGTAACCGGCTCCAGGCCGATTTCATGCATGTATCTATACATGTGCGCCTTGATCACGTACGTTCCCCGAAATCGAAGCCTGATCCGCTCAACCGAGCGGAGTGTGACGAGGGGACGGCGTGGCAGAACTCGGTGAGCTCGACCGCCGGATCGTGGCGGCGCTGCAGCTCGACGGCCGGAGCTCGTGGGCCGAGGTGGCCCGGCTGGCCGGAACCACGGAGAGCACGGCCTCCCGCAGGGGAGGCCGCCTGCTCGACGAGGGCATCGTGCGGGTCGTCGGCGTCGCCGACCCGCTCGCCTGCGGTCTCGGCCAGCCGGTGCTGGTCCAGCTCGACTGCGCGCCCGGGTCGGTCCGCCAGGTCATCGACGTGCTCGCCGACCGCTCCGACACCCGGTTCCTGACACTGACCACCGGCACGTGGGACGTCGTCACCGAGCTCATCGTGCCCTCGCAGCTGATGCTGGTCAGCGCGCTCGTGGACGAGCTCGGCGCGCTGCCCGGCGTGCACCGCTCGTCGTCGGCGCTGATCACCAAGACGTTCACCATGCGCCACGACTGGAGCAGACGCCTGCTCGGCGACACCAAACCGACGCCACGCGGCACCGCGGCCCCGGCGCGCGTCGAGCTCGACGACCTCGACCGCCAGCTGCTCGCGGCACTGGCCGACGACGGCCGCCGCCCCTACCGCGACATCGCCAAGAGCCTGCCGCTGGGCGAGACCGGCGTGCGCAGGCGCGTCGAGCGGCTGGTCGCCACCCGCGCGCTCGTGATCAGCACGCTGGTGACCCCCGCCGTGCTCGGCTTCCACGTCGAGCTGCTCGCCTGGCTCAAGGTGGACCTCGCCCGTCTCGACGAGGTCGCCCAGCTGCTCGCCAGCAGGCCCGAGGTCCGCTACGTCTCCGCGACCGCGGGATCGGCCGACCTCGTGTGCGAGGTGATCCTGCCGCAGGCCTCCGAGATCTACACCTTCACCACGCGGGTGCTGGGCGCGCTGCCCGGGGTCCGCTCCGTCGACGTGGGTCTCGAGCTCGAGAACCACAAGCGCGCCTACCGGCCCTTCGCCCTCGACGACCCGGCCTGACGACCCGCCCCCGCTTCCCGAACCCGCCCGCCCTGGAGGACCCATGCACCTGACCTACCTCCTGCCCGCGCCCATGCACGCCACGGCGCTCGGCGAGACCGAGATGCGCCGCCGCGCCGCGCTGCTGAGCGACTGGGCGGGCTCCGACACCCGGATCACCGTCACCGCCGTGGACCGCGGCCCCGCCTCGGTGGAGTCCGCCTACGAGGAGTACCTGGCGATCCCGGCGATGGGGGAGGCGCTGCGCGACGCCGAACGCGCGGGCACCGACGCCACCGTGCTGGGCTGCTTCGGCGATCCCGGCCTCGACGGGCTGCGCGAGCTCGCGGGCAGACCGGTGGTCGGTCCCGCGGGCGCGGCGATGGCGCTGGCGTGCACGCTGGGCCACAGCTTCTCCGTCGTCACCGTCTCCAGCGGCGTGCGGCCGCTGCTGCGCAGACTCGCGTGGGAGACGGGCGTGCTGCCCGCGCTGTGCGAGGTCCGTTCCGTGGAGCTCTCGGTCCTGGCGATCAACCAGGACCACGACGCCGCCTACGCCGCACTGCGCGCGGAGTGCGAGCAGGCACTGTCCACAACGGATGCCGACACCCTGGTCCTCGGCTGCATGAGCATGGGTTTCCTCGGCGCCGCCGAACAACTCACCGCCGAACTCGGCGTACCCGTTCTCAACCCGATCCGGGCCGCCGTGCACCACGCCCAGACGCTGCACCGGATGGGCCTCACGCCCAGCCGCCGCGCCTTCCCCGCACCACCGGCACTCGTCGCCGACGCCGACGCCGAGCTCATGCATCACGCGCAGAACCGTTTGGAGGTCACCGGATGAGAACGAGGATCCTCGCGCCGGGCCTGCTGGCCGGTGTCGCACTGCTGGGACTCGCGACACCCGCTGCCGCGCAGACCGAACCGGCGCCGCCGCAGCTGGTCTCGGCCGACATCACCATCACCCTGAGCGCCGACGGTGACGACGTCGTGCGCGGCACCTACCGCCTCGCCGAACCCGCCGACGCGCCGACGCCGCTGGAGCTGCTCGTCGTCCCCAGGACCGGCGCCGAGGTGACCGAGCTGACCGCGGGGGACGGCCTGACCGATCTCGGTCCCGTCGAGGGGATCCGGGCCGGTGCCACGCTGCCCAGCGGCACCACGGAGTACACAGTGGAGCAACGGGTCCAGCGCTCCGCCGACGAGTACGGGATTCCGCTGGCGATCCCCGACGTCGCCACCGGTCGCGGCGCCGACGTCCGCATCACCGTGGCCCTGCCCGAGGGCCAGCGCCTCGTCGGTGACGCCATGCCCGCGTTCGACGTGCGGGCCGGTGACGGCGACCGCGTCGAACTGAGCCACACCGGCCGCTCACTGCCGTCCGTGATCGTCGCCGAGTACGGCACCACCTCCCGCGCCTCGCTCGGCACCGTGTCCTCCTACACCGGTCTGGTGCTGATCACCCTGGTGATCGCCGGCTGGCTGTTCCACAGCATCCGGAAGGAGCGTGTCCGCCCGTGACCACCACACTCGCCTCGGCCACCTGGCTCACGCCGTTCGGCATCCCGTTCGACACCGCTGTGCTCGCGGGCCTGCTGCTGACCGTGCTCAGCGTGGCGCTCGCCGGGCGGCGTCCACGCAAGCACTCCGAGAACGAAGGCGGTGAGCGCTGATGGACTTCCGCACCGCATTCCTCATCCTGCTGGCGGTCTTCCTCGCCGTCCTGGTGTTCGAGGCCCTGCGCACCTACCGCACCACCAGCGGCGAGGAGGACTACTTCGTCGCGGGCAGGCGCGTCGGCGCGTGGGCCGGTGGCGCGAGCATCGCGGCCACCCAGATGAGCGCGGGTACCTTCGTGGGCACGGTGGGCATCCACTACCTCACCGGCGCGTCGTTCATGTGGGGCTGGGCCGGGATCTGGGTCGCGTTCCTGGTGGCGGCGTTCGTCATCGCGCCGCGGCTGCGCCGCTACTCGCGGGAACGCAACGCGCTGACCTTCCCCGACTTCATCGCCGACCGGTTCGGCGGCAAGGTGCCGCGCAGCGTGATCGCCGTGCTGCTCGTGCTGTCCTACCTGGTGTTCATGTCCGCGCAGTACCAGGCGGGCGGCGTGATCCTCGAGGCCGCGTTCGGCATCCCGTTCTTCTGGGGCGCGGTGATTCTCATGGTCCTCGTGGTGGCCTACACCGTGATCGGCGGCATGACCGCGGTGGTGCGCACCGACTTCCTCCAGCAGATCGCGATGGCGCTGGGCGTGGTGATCGGCCTGCCGCTGCTGGTGAGCCACGCGGGCGGGATGTCGTCGCTGGCGGAGTCGCTGCCCGCGATCGCCCCCGAGTTCATCGGCTGGGGCTTCGGCTGGTCCGAGATCAGCGCCTTCTGGCTCGGCTTCGGTTTCGCGGCACTGTGCGCGCCGTATCTGCTGGTGCGCTTCTACTCGATGCCCGACGACCAGACGTGCAGGCGGGCCTCGGGGGTGGCGCTGTTCTTCGTGCTGCTGACCGGGATCTGCGTCGGCATCTCGGGGATGGTGATGCGGGTGCTCTACCCAAACCTCTCGATCCCCGACGCGGCGTCGACGATCCTCGCCTCCGAGGTGCTGCCACCGTTCGTGGGAGCGCTGCTGCTGACGGCCGTGATCATGGCTGTACTGAGCACAGTGGACTCGGTGTTGCTCGTCGCCGGACCGGCGATCTCCTACGACATTTACGCGAGGCTGATCCGGCCCGGCATCACGCAGCGCGCCCGGCTCAGGCTCAACCGCTGGGTGACGCTCGTGATCGGCATGGTCCCGGTGCTGCTCACGTTGCAGGAACTCGACATCGTGCAGTTCGTGGTGCTCAGCTACGCGGCGCTGCTGGGCAGCACCGTCACCGCACCGGTGCTGCTGGGCCTGTACTGGCGCAGGGCCACCCGCGTGGGTGCGGTGTGCTCGATGGTGTCCGGCTTCGGAGTGTGCCTGCTCTGGTACGCGATCGACGGCCCGCTGTTCGAACCCGTCGTGCCCGGTGTGCTGGCCGGGTTCGGGGGCATGATCATCGGCTCGCTGCTCACCAAGCCCATGCCGCCGGAGGAGCTCACCGTCTTCTTCGACCCGCCCGCACCGACCCCCACGTCCAAGACCACCGTCCCGACAGGCTGAGCCCGAGAGAAAGGACACCAGGCCACCATGACCCAGAAGTCCGGCGCGGAGCCGTTGCGCTACAACGGATATCACTCGTTCGACGCGCTCGTTCCCGGTGACGACTACCGTGAGTTCGCCCTCGCCAAGGAAGTCGGCAGGGTGCCCTCGCGAGGCCCCGAGCTGACCGACGCGCAGCGCAGCCGCGTGGCGCGCCTGCTCGGCGACAACACCGTGATCTCGCTGCACGACCACACCAGCATCTTCCCCGACGACATCACCGAGACCTTCGACTACAACCGCACCGGCAGGCACCACACCGGCTACGAGGGCCTGTCGCTGTCCGGGATCGACGCGGTGTTCGAGAACTTCATGGACGGCACCTGCTGCATCACCTCGCCGATGGGCTGGAAGTGGGAGGACGTCCTCTACGACCTCGGCATGCGCTTCTCCGACATCGCCAAGCAGGACTTCCTGACCCGCGCGGAGTCGGTGCGCGACATCGCCGCCGCGAGGGCGAACGGGCAGATCGCGCTCGTGCCCGCGCTGGAGGCGTCCACGCCGATCCAGAACGAAGTGGACCGGATCGACGTGCTGTACGGCTTCGGCGTGCGGCAGCTCGGTATCGCCTACAGCGAGTCGAACACGCTCGGTTCGGGGCTGCGGGAACGCCACGACGGCGGGCTCACCTACTTCGGCGAGAAGGCGGTGCGCCGGATGAACCGGCTCGGCATCGCCATCGACGTCTCCCACTCCGGGGACCGGACGAGCATGGACACCATCAAGTTCTCGGAGAAGCCGATCTTCATCACGCACGCGGGTGCGCGCTCGGTGTGGCCGACGCGGCGGATGAAGCCCGACGACGTGATCATCGCGTGCGCCGAGCGGGGTGGCGTGATCGGCATCGAGGCCGCGCCGCACACGACGATGAGCCACAAGCACCCGGCGCACAACCTCGACGCGTTCATGGAGCACTTCACCTACTGCGTGGACCTCGTCGGCATCGACCACGTCGCATTCGGCCCGGACACGCTGTTCGGCGACCACGTGGGCCTGCACGACACGTTCGCCAGGCACCTGTCGATCTCCGCGGCCCACGACGGCCCCGAGTTCGAGAAGGTGGACTACGTCGACGGCATCGAGAACCCCGCGGAGGAGTTCCACCACATCGTGGGCTGGCTCGTGGCCCACGAGTACTCCGACGACGACATCGCCAAGGTGCTCGGCGGCAACATCCTGCGGGTGCTCGACCAGGTCTGGTGACCCGCGCGGCCGGGCCCGCGTTCGTCTCCGATGAGGTCGCGAACGCGGGCCCTCCGCCGGTCACTCGCAGAGAGCGGAGTCCAGTACCCCGAGCGCCGCGGTTCCCTGGGCGGTGCTGCTCGCCACGGTGTTGGTGACGATCGAGGCGAACCGGCCGTCGTCGGTGACCGCGGTCGTCGACGTGTGCCCGGTGTTCATGCCGCCGTTCTTCGCCCACGCCGATCCGCCGCACGACAGCGGGATCTCGTCGATCCCGAGCCCCGCGCCGCCGCTGCCGGCGGGGAGCGTGTCGCGCATCTCGGCCAGCGCGGCCTCGGAGATGACCTCGCCGTCGAGCAGCGCGCGGAAGAAGGTCGCCGAATCCTCCATCGTGGACTGCATCGCCCCCGCTGTCGACCAGAACGACATCTCGACAGCGGTGGTGGTGTCGCGCCAGAGGAAGAACGGTGGGATCCGGCCTCCGGTGTAGCCCCGCACGACCGGCTCCGCGAGTGCCCGCTCGCCCGGCTCGGGGAACGACGTGCCCGCCAGCCCGAACGGCTCGATGATCCGCTCGGTGATGGCGCTGCCGGCGTCGGTGCCGGTCCGCTCTTCGATGAGCAGGCCGAGCACCAGGTAGGCGACGTTGGAGTACCGGACCTCGGCACCGGGCGCGGCCTGCGGTGGCTCGTCCATCGCCGACCGGACCAGCTCCGCCAGCGGGTAGGTGCCGTCCGCGGCGGGCCGTGCGTCGCGGACGTCGCGCACCATGCCGCTGGTGTGCTGCAGCAGCTGGCGCACGCTGATCGCGGTGCCGTCGTACCTGCCGGTGACCACACCCGGCAGGTACGTCTCGATCGGTGCGTCGAGGTCCACCAGGCCCTCGTCCACGAGTTGCAGCACCACCGCCGCCGTGAACGTCTTGGTCTGGCTGCCGTTGCGGAAGTGGTCACCCGCCCCGATCGGCCGGTTCACGCGGGTGTCCGCGGTCCCGGCGCTCAACGTCCAGGCCCCGTCGCGGTCACCGGCGTGGACGGCCGCGCCCGGCCCGGCCATCGACTGGTACTGCTCGAGCAACCGCTGGGTGCCCGCGTGGTCGTCCTGCGCCGCCGCGGGTGTGACGCCCGCGGTGACGATCACCGCGAGGCCACCCACGATCCCGGCCAGCCACCGCCTGCTGTGTGCCGTAGTCACGCCCATACCTCCTTGGTCAGGTTCCCGTGTGCTCACACGGTCTCCGGCCCCGCTCCGCCGGAGGAAGGTCGCACGGCGGCCATCGCTGGCCGGTGGTGTTGATCTGCGGAAACGGTTGTCAGCGCCCGCCGGATGCCTGGAGGTTCTCCGCGACCCACTCCAGGGTGTTCGGCATGAACCCGACGGGACACGTCCACGGGGGGCCGTTCAGCATCACGCGAGGTGCTCGGTGAAGAACGGCGCGGCCTCGGTGACGGCGCGGTCGACGAACTCGGGCACGTCGTGGTCCATGTGGGCGCCGCCGTCGACGACCACGAGCCGCTGGGGGGTGGACCCTGGCGTGCAGTTCCGTGGTGTGCCACAACGAACCCGCTTCGCTGCCCGCCACCATGAGCAGCGGCTGGGTGAACAGATCCTCCACGAGGTGGAAGGCGTCGAAAGCGGGGATCTTCGAGACGCTGCGGGTGAAGAGCTCCTGCGCGTTCGGGTGCTGGGCACGCGGGGTCAGGTAATGGTCGTGCCCCTCGAGCCCGGGACGTCGGGGATGTGGGCCGCGTCGGCCCCTGGGCCTCGGCTGTGCGCTGCTGTGCGGCGGCGTCGATGTGGACACCGCGTCCGAGTCCTGGCCGGTGCCCTACCAGCCCTTGTGGTAGCCGCTGCCGATGTTGAGCGCGCTGACCGTGCCGACCGCCTTGACCGCTTCGAGGCGCTGGAGATCTCCAGCGCGGCGGGGATGCCCCTGATCGGCTACACCGCGGAACCCGGCTCTCCGGCGGAGGAGGCGCTGCGGCTGCTGGCCTGCCGGGTGGCGACGGAGCACACCCCGGCGCCCGCCCGCATCACCGACGCCCGGACGGACTAGCGAGCGGTTCATCCGCGACCCGGCTCTGAGGCGGCCCTGTAATGTCGGACAATGACCGCTATACTGCCCGGGTTCGGTTCGGTTCGGTTGGTAGGTGACGTTGTGGTGGAGCCCCGCGGGGACCAGCAGGCCCGGGTGATCGGGCAGAAGGTGCTTCGGCCTCGGGAGCAGGTGGAGGAGCGCATTCGTGTTGCGA
>NZ_JAENJH010000021.1 GCF_016595675.1 Prauserella cavernicola
TCGCAACACGAATGCGCTCCTCCACCTGCTCCCGAGGCCGAAGCACCTTCTGCCCGATCACCCGGGCCTGCTGGTCCCCGCGGGGCTCCACCACAACGTCACCTACCAACCGAACCGAACCGAACCCAGAGAGAATAGCGGTCAATGTTCGACAATACCGCAGATTAGACCGATCAGAAAGCCTGTTGGACACGTCTTGAGTTCAGCCGTCAGCCGCAGTAGAACGCGCGACGACGACAGTCGGCACCGGTAGATCACGACGCTTGACTCCCCGGCGAATGTCCAACATTATGACCGGCGTGTCCGCCACCTCCCCATCCGAGCCGGCAGAGCAGCCGGCCGAGTTGATGCTCGTCTTCGCCCGAGCTCGACACGAGCGACGTCGGGAACTGTCCACGTGGTACGACGAGAACCACATTCCCGAAGTGCTGGAACGGTTTCCCCAGATCGAGTCGGTCCGTCGCTACGACCTCGATTCGACGGTAGCCCACGGCCCTGCCGAGGGCGTCCCCCTGATCGGACCGCAGGCACACTCGCTGGCCGTCTACCGGGTCCGCGGTTCCGCACGTGACCTCTGGGCCTCGATCACGAACTGTGCGGAGCTGGGCACCTCACCGGACTTCGACTACCGCAGCGTTTTTCCGGTCTTCACCACCGTGTGAACCGCCACGACGGCGGCCGTGCCCCTGACAGAGAGCTGGACTGACCATGATGCGCAACGTCGCGTTCACGGGCCTGATGATGAATCGGCCGCTGCTGCTCAAGGACTTCGCCGAGCGCGCCGAGACGGTGTTCGCCCGGCAACTGGTGGTCGGCTACCGCGACGGCGAGCGGCACGTCCGCACCGTGGCCGAGACGATCGAACGGGCACGCAGGCTCGCCTCGTCGTTGCATCGCCTGGGGATCCGGCCCGGTGACCGCGTCGCCACCTTCGCCTCGAACAGCCTCGAACATCTCGAGCTCTACCTCGCCGTTCCCGCGATGGGCGCCGTGCTGCACCCGCTGAACATTCGCATCCACCGCGACGAGATCCGCTACGTCATCGAGCACGCCGGGGACCGGGTGGTGTTCGTGGACAGTGAGCTGCGCGATCGGTTGCCTGCCGCGGACACCCTCGAGCACACGGTCACCATCGGCCCCGGAGCCGGACTCGACCACGAGACTCTGATCGCCGACGGCGAACCGGGTTTCGAGTTCCCCGAGATCCCCGAGGACTCGGCGGCGGCGATGTGTTACACCAGCGGAACGACGGGCCAGCCCAAGGGAGTGGTCTACTCCCACCGCTCGACCGTCCTGCACACGCTCCTGCAGTGCCTGCCCGATCAGTACGGCCTCGCCGAGCGCGACATCGTGCTCCCGCTCGTGCCGATGTTCCACGCCAACGCCTGGGGACTGCCCTACGCGAGCCTCATGGTCGGCGCGCGGCTTGTCCTGCCGGGAACCACGTCGGCGCCGTCCGAGATCGCCGGGATGATCGCCGCCGAGCGGGTCACGTTCGCCGCCGCGGTGCCCACGGTCTGGCACGGCATCTCCCAGCTCGACGACCTGCCGGACGTCTCGTCGCTGCGCGAGGTCGTCGCGGGCGGGGCACCGCTGAGCAGGGACCTGCTGACCCGGCTGGACCGGATCGGTATCCCCGCGATCCAGGGTTTCGGCATGACCGAGGTCAACCCGTTGCTCGGAGTCGGCCGCCCGCCCGCTCGGCTCGCCGAGGGCAGCGACGAGTGGATGTCGGCCAGGCTCAGCCAGGGCCGCCCGATGCCGCTGGTCGACGTGCGCGTCGACGACTCGGTGGGCGGCGAGCTCCTGCTCTCGGGCAACACCGTCGCCCGGTCCTATTACAACGCCGACGAGCAGAACTCGGACCGCTTCACCGAGGACGGCTGGATGCGCACGGGCGACATCGTGACCCGCGACCACGACGGCCTGCTCCGGCTCGTCGACCGCACCAAGGACCTGGTCAAGTCCGGCGGCGAGTGGATCTCGTCGGTGGAGCTCGAGAACGCGATCATGGCACATTCCCAGGTGCTGGAGGCGAGTGTCGTCGCGGTACCGGA
The DNA here is from genome assembly GCF_016595675.1 of Prauserella cavernicola. GTDB lineage: Bacteria > Actinomycetota > Actinomycetes > Mycobacteriales > Pseudonocardiaceae > Prauserella_A > Prauserella_A cavernicola. The sequence continues at coordinate 2,058 of NZ_JAENJH010000021.1, forward strand.
CGAACGCTGGGGCGAGCGACCCTGCGCCTTCGTCGTGCGCACGGCAGGTTCCACGTTGTCCTCCGACGACCTGCGGGCCCACCTCGCCGACGAGGTGGCGAAGTGGTGGATTCCCGACCGGATCGAGTTCGTCCCGGAGATCGCCAAGACCAGCGTGGGCAAGTTCGACAAGAAGCGGCTTCGCGGCCTCGCCGACCTCGGAGAGGACGTGGCGCGGTGAACCGGTCCGTGTTGTTCGTGGGTCTCGGCGCGATGGGAGCCCCGATAGCCGCCAACCTCGCCCGCGCCGACGGGGTAACCCTGTCCGGGTTCGACCCCGACCAGACCGCGAGCCTGCCGGGCGACGTCCCCTGGACTCGCGTCGAGCAGCTCTCTGACGGCATCTCCCCCGACACCGTCGTCTTCCTCTGCCTGCCGAGCATCCGGGAGGTCGAGCAGGTGTGCCGTGACCTGGTCGACGCGCGGCCACGGTGCGTCGTCGACCTCAGCACCAGCGACCCGGAACGCACCCGGGTCGTGGCGAGGTCGCTGGCCGAGCACGGCATCGCGTTCTGCGACGCCCCGGTCGCGCGCGGCAGGCAGGCGGCGGTCAGCGGCGAGCTGCTGATGATGGTCGGCGGTGAGGCAGACGTCGCGGCCGAGCTGGATCCGCTGTTCTCCGAGATGGCCTGCACCATCGTGCACTGTGGACCGGTCGGTTCCGGTCAGACGGTGAAGATCCTGAACAACATGGTGTTGCTGATGAACGTGCACACCCTCGCCGAGGCGGCGGCGGTGGCCGGCGCCAACGGCCTGGACGTTGCGACCGTGCTCGGCGTGCTCCGAGAGGGATCGTCGGGCAGTTTCGCGCTCTCCGGAGACGCCGGCCAGGCCCTTATCGACGACAGCTATCCCGCGGGCAGGTTCTCGGTGGACTACGCCCTCAAGGACATCCGGCTCGCGGTGGACCTCGCCGGGCGGGCCGGGCCGATGCCGGGTCTGGCCGCGGCCGAGGAGCTGCTCGACCGTGCCAGCAGGAGCGGTCTCGGTGAGCACTACTACCCCGCGATGGTGCGGGTCGCCACGCAGGAGAGGAGCAACGATGGGCCCGAGCGCTGACGACGAGCCACGGGTGTCGCTGCGGACATCGGAGGAGACCGCGCGAGCGGTGACCGGCAACCCGCCGGTCGCGCCCTTCACGGCACGTCGCACGGAACTGGCCGTCTATCGCGTGCTCGCCAACAGCCCACGGCTGCTCGACGCGTGGCTGCCGCTGTGCGACTACTTCCTGGAGGCGCCCGGCCTCACCGCGTACGAGCGGGAAGTGCTGATCCTGCGTACCGCGAACAACTGCGACTCCCGCTACGAGTGGGACAAGCACGAGCCCAAGGCAGCGGAGGCGGGTATCTCCGAAGCGGACCTGACGTTGATCCGCGGCGAGAGCCCCCCGGGAGAACCCACGACCTGGCTCCACACGCTGCTCGCGTTCGCCGATGAGCTGCATCGGCACTCGACCGTCACCGACGCCACGTGGGCGGCGATCCGCGAGCGGCTCGACGAGGCCCAGGCGCTGAACTGCCTGATGCTGGTCGGCCAGTACCACATGCTCGCGTTCGCGCTGAACGGCGCGGCACTCACCGTCGAGCCGGACTGAGCATGGCCCGAAGATCCGGAAAGGACAGTAGATGACGAACTCCGGCACACAGCTCGAGGATCGCGTCGCCATCGTCACGGGAGCGAGCCGAGGCCTCGGGCGCGCGCTGACCGTCGCGCTCGCCGACGCCGGAGCCCGCGTCACCGCCGTCGCGCGCTCGGAGGCCGACCTCGCCGACACGGCCAAGGTCGCCGATCCCACGGGCCAGCGAGTCCTGCCCGTCGTGGCCGACCTCAACGATCCCTCGGCGGGCGAAGCGATTCTCGCCGCGACCATCGACCACTTCGGCGCCGTCGACATTCTGGTCAACAACGCGGGGGTGCACTACCCGACGCCTTTCCTCGACACCTCGGCCGAGGACTGGAACGCGATCCTCGACCTCAACCTCGTCTCGGTGGTCAACCTGACCCGGACGGTCGGCAGGGAACTCGTGCGACGCGGATCGGGCAAGGTCATCAACGTGACCTCGTCCTGGGCCACCCGGGCGATGCCCCAGCACACGGCCTATGTCACGGCCAAGGCGGCGCTCGCCCAGTTCACCCGCGCGCTGGCCCGCGAGTGGGCTCGCCACGGCGTCACCGTCAACGCGCTGGCGCCCGGGTACTTCGCCACCGAGATCACGCGCGCCTCGATGAGCGAACCGAAGGTGCTCGACCGGATGCTGGCCAACATCCCGCAGCGCCGGATCGGCGAACCCGACGAGATCGGTCCGCTGGCGGTGTTCCTCGCCTCGCGGGCGGCGGACTACGTCACGGGTGCCACGTTCACCATCGACGGCGGCATGGAGCTGACCTGACCCGCCCGGTTCCGACGAAAGGACGAGAAACGTGCGCGACGGCTACACGCCCTCGTGGCTCGACGACGAACTGCGCGACGTCGGCGCCATGGCACGGAGTTTCTTCACCCACTCGGTGCTGCCACACCAGGAACGCTTCAGCAGGCAGCACAGGGTCGACTCCGAGACCTGGCTGGACGCGGGCCGCCAGGGACTGCTGTGCCCGAGCCTTCCCGAGGAGTGCGGCGGTGGAGGCGGCTCGTTCCTGCACGAGGCCGTGATCCTCTGGGAGCAGGGCAGGCTCGGTGACGACTCACTGCCGTACGCGATCCACAGCACCATCGTGGCGCACTATGTCTTCCGCTACGGCACCGAGCAGCAGAGGCGGCGCTGGCTGCCCCGGCTCGCCAGCGGTGAGCTGGTGGGCGCCATCGCGATGACCGAGCCGACGACCGGCTCGGACCTCAAGACGATCCGGACCACCGCCACTCGCGAGGACGCGGGCTACGTCATCAACGGCGCCAAGACCTTCATCACCAACGGTTCTATGGCCGGCCTGATCCTGGTGGTCGCCCGTACCAGCGGCCCCGGAGCGCGGGGACTGTCCCTCGTGGCGGTCGAAGGCACCGACGTTCCCGGGCTCACGAGGGGAAAGCCGCTGCACAAGATCGGTCAGCACGGCCAGGACACCCGCGAGCTGTCGTTCGACCAGGTGCGGGTACCCGCGGACAACCTCATCGGCGGCGAAGGCGAGAGCTTCGGCCAGCTGATGGCCCAGCTCCCCCAGGAGCGGCTGGCGATCGCCATCGGCGCGGTCGCGCAGGCCGACTACGCGGTCGAGCTCGCCGTCGAGTACGCCAAACAGCGCGACGCGTTCGGCGGGACCCTGTGGGACCTGCAGAACACCAGGTTCGTCCTCGCCGACTGCGCGACCCAGGTGCTCGCGGCGCGGACCTTCCTCGACCACTGCATCTCGCTGCACAACGACGGCAGGCTCGATGCCACCACCGCATCGCAGGTGAAACTGCTCAGCACCGACATGCTGTTCTCCGTGGCCGATCGATGCCTGCAGGTCTTCGGCGGCTACGGCTACATCCTGGAGTACCCGATCGCCCGGATCTTCGCGGGTGCGCGCGTGCAGCGCATCTACGGCGGCGCCAACGAGGTCATGAAGGAGCTCGTCGCCAGGGCTCTGTAAGCAGTAACAGCCTGGCAGAGCGGAGATCTCGCCCCGCGTGTCCACTGTGCTCACACGCGGTATCCGCGCACGTCCGCTTGCCGTTGGACCGCTCCTGCGCGGAATCGGCCTCTTCGATCTCGCATATTGACAGTCCTTTAAATGTCCAACAAAATATCGGCGTGCTGAAGATCGCCGGGCGCCCGCAGTCGGGTGGCACCCGGAGCGCCGCGGCGACACAGCACTGACGAACCAGCCGGACAGCAACGAGGCACCGGCGAAGGAGAGGTCACATGCGACGAAGGATGCTGACCGGCACGGCCGTACTGGCCACGCTCTGCCTGGCGCTCAACGCCTGTAGCGGGACGGAAGTGCCGACGACGAAGGAGACCATCGACCTTCGCTTCGGCGACTACCTCACCAGCGGTCATCCGACGAGGGACGCGTGGTCCGAGCCGTTCATCGAGGAACTCGAGAAGCGCGCCGACGACACCATCGACATCAACGTCGACTACATCGGCGGCGGTGAACTGGTGGGCGCGACCAGTACCTACGACGCGCTGCAGGACGGCGTGATCGACATGGGCTCGCTCGTGTCCAACTACATCTCCGACTACCTCCCCATCGCCGGCATCGCCGAGGTTCCCGGCGCCCTGCAGGACGACTCGATCCAGGGTTCCGCAGCGCTGATCAAGTTCCTGCGCAACCACGCCATGGGCGAGTTCGCCGACCAGAACATGCGCCCGGTCATGGCCTACGCGGTCGATCCCTACAACCTGGTCACCAGCGACACCGAGCTCGAGCACCCCAGCGACCTGAACGGCCTGATCGTCCGCGGGGGCGGCGGCGCGCTCAACGACTCCATCCAGGCACTGGGCGCCTCTCCCGTGCAGATGAGCGTGGCCGACACCTACATGTCGCTCGACCGCGGTGTGATCGACGGTTCCGCGCTCGGCGGTGTCAGCATCGCCTCCTACGACCTCTTCGACGTGGCGGGCTACGCCACGCGCAATCTCAAGGTCGGGTCGGCCTCACTGATCTACGCCGTCAACGACGACTGGTGGCAGAGCCTGAGCCCGAAGGCACAGCGGATCGTGGAGGAAGCGGCCGCCGCGGTCCAGCGGAGCGCTCCGCCCGAGGTGTACGACGTCGAGCAGAAGTCCTACGAGGAGGCAGCCGATGCGGGCATGACGGTGTACGACGTGCCCAACCCCGGCGAATGGGAGTCGGCCTACCAGCACATCGCCGACGAGTGGGCCACGCGCATGACCGAGTCGGGCAAGGACGGCGAGGCATTGATGGCCGCCTGGCGCGGATACCTCGACGACGCCGCTCAGTCCTAGCCGCAGGGAGTTGCGATCACCATGCCCGAACACGATGACGACCGCCCGCCCGGCCGGCCCGGCCCCCTGCACCGCGTCGAGAACGTGCTCACCTACGCCAGTGGCGCCGCCGTCGTTCTCATTATGATCTTGACGTTGATCGACGTCGCCGGTCGTACGTTCTTCCGCCAGCCATTGACCGGAACCTACGAGACCGTCGAGGGTTTCCTGCTCGTCGCCGCCGTGTGGCTGGGACTGTCCCGGGGCGAGCGCTACAAGGAACACGTCGGCGTCGACATCCTCGTCCAGAAGGTGTCGCCACGCGTGCGACTGCTGATCACGGCCATCCCGCTGACACTCGTCGGCGCGATCTTCGGCTACCTCGCCTACGCCGGGTTCGAGCGCGCGATCGACCGGTGGGACGTGACGACGTCGACCACGGTGATCCCGCTGCCCGCCGGTGCCACCTGGCTCGTCGTGGCGCTCGGCTCGGCGGTGCTCGGCATCAGGATCGTCGTCGACGTCGTGTCCGGGCTCGTCCGCGCGGAGACCACGCCCGCCGAGGCGGAGGAGGAGAAGGACCGTGTTTGACAACGCCGAGATGTGGGTCCCGTTCCTCGTCCTGCTGGGGCTGGTCTTCACCAGCATCCCCGTGGCCTACGCGCTGGCGATCGCCGGAGTGGTGGGGCTCGCCATGGCCGTCGGCGTCGACGGCGCCCTGGACGTGATCAAGTCCGTGCCCGTCAGCGACACCGCCAGCTACTCGCTGGTGAGCATCCCGATGTTCATCCTGATGGCGGAGTTCCTCTCCGGCGGGCGGATCGTGTCGGGACTGTTCAAGATGGCGCGGGACTGGTTCAGCCCGGTCCGAGGTGGACTCGCGATGGGCGTGGTGGGCGCCAACGCGGTCTTCGGCGCCATGTCGGGTTCGAGCGTGGCCGCGGCGGGCCTGATGGGCAAGATCTCCGTGCCCGAGATGCGGCGCTACGGCTACAGCGACCGCATCGCGCTCGGCACGGTCGCCTCCGCCGGAACACTCGCGGTGATGATCCCGCCCAGCGTCGCGATGATCATCTACGCGCTGGCAACCGACACGTCGATCAGCCTGCTGTTCGCGGGCGGCCTGCTGCCGGGCATCGCCACCGCGATTGTCTACATCGGAGTGATCTTCCTGTGGGCACGCGTGGCTCCGTCGGCGGTACCGAAGGTCCCGACCGTCACCTGGAGGGAGCGGTTCAGCTCGCTTCGTGGTGCGCTGCCGGGGATTCCGCTGCTGGTCCTCGTGCTCGGCGGTATCTACTCGGGACTGATGACCCCCAACGAGGCCGGTGCGATCGGCGCGGCCGGAGCGCTGATCATCTCGATGACCTTCGGCGGGCTGCGGCTGCCCGGCATCCGCGCCGCGATCATCGGCACGGTGTCGGCCACGGGAATGATCGTGCTGATCATGGTGTGCGCCGGTATCTTCAGCCGTTATCTCACCCTGTCGAAGACATCGCTGACGGTCGTCGAGTTCATCACCAGCATCGAGGGCAGCCGGTTCCTGATCCTGCTGGCCGTGATCGCGGTGTATCTCGTCCTGGGCATGTTCATGTCGATGACCGCCGTCCTGATCATGACCCTGCCGCTGACCTTCCCCATCATCTCCAGTCTGGGCTACGACCCCGTGTGGTTCGGTCTGGTCGTGGTCAAGACCGTCGAGATCGGGCTGGCCACTCCCCCGCTCGGGATGAACGTCTTCGTCACCCACGCGGCCGCGGGAGGCAAGCTCAGTCACGCCTTCAGCGGAGCGGCCGCGTTCGTGGCCGGTGACTTCCTGGTTCTCGCTGCGATGCTCGCCGCGCCCGACGTCGTGGTCACCGTCGCCGAATGGTTAGTGGGGTAGTTCGCACATGTCCGCGAATGCAGGAGTCTGTGTCGTCACCGGCGGCAGCGGCGGGATCGGCACCACCGTCGTCGATCGCTGCCTCGAGTCCGGTCACCGGGTGGCCGTCGTCGACCGCAACCCGCCGAACCGCGCCGACGACGCGCGGGTGGCGTTCTTCGGCTGCGATGTGTCCGACGAGGAGTCCAGCGCGAGCGCCTACGAGCGGATCGTGGCATGGGCAGAGCAGGACCCGATCACCGGACTGGTCGCCATGGCGGGAACGTCGGTCGTCGGCGGGGTGCTCGAGCTGCCGTTGGACGGCTGGCGGCTCGCGATCAACACCTACCTCACGGGCACGTTCATCTGGGCGCGTCTGGCCGCTGGCACCATGCCGGACGGTGGCTCCATCGTGACGACGGGTTCGATCACGGGAGAACGCGCCTTCCCGACCAGGGTCGCGTACGGCGTCGCCAAGGCCGGCGTGCATCAGCTGACCCGTTCGCTCGCCGTCGAGCTCGCCGACCGGGGCGTGCGGGCGAACTGCGTGGTCCCTGGCTACGTCCGGACGCCGCGACTGGCCGAGGTGACCCGCCTGGACGAATCCAAGATCGCCGACCTGCACGGACTGGGCCGCCTCGGCTCGCCGGGCGAGGTCGCCGAGGTGGTGGCGTTCCTGCTCGGCGAGAGCTCGTCGTTCATCACCGGCGAACTCCTGCACGTCGACGGCGGCTACTCGGCGATGTCACGGCCGCGCAGCTACGACCGCCCGGAGACCTGACCGGCGTCGGGTCGTGGCAAGGCGGCAGGCTGAAGCTCGCTGGAGGCGAATCGCTTGAGCTCCGCGACGAGCCACGTGACCAGTGGCGGCGCGTCGTCGCGGCAGAGGACCGTGAGGACCCTCGAACCGGGGTCGGCGATGGCGTTGCTGATCCGCACGTTCGACGACGGGTTCTGTCGCAGGGTCAAGGCCGGGATGATCGTGGCGCCGAGCCCGTTGGCCACCAGTGCCAGCAGGGTCGGGGCGCTTCCCGTGCCGATGTCGTGGGCGTCGAGCTCGAGACCGTGCTCACGGCACATCTCCTCCAGGGTGCGGCGGGTCGCCGCACCGTACGAGGTCGTGATCCAGGGGCGCCGCAGCAGCGCGGCCTCGTCGACGTCGGCGGGCCAGCTGTCCGGCACGACCACCCGGAACGGGTCTCGCACCAGCTCGACCTCGACGATCCGAGGCGAGCCGGTGAACACCCGGCCCTCGACCCGCTCGCTGAGCACCAGGTCGAGGTCGCCGTCGGCCAGCATGCGCAGAACCTGGGGCTCGGGGACCTCGTAGATGGACGGGTTCAGCGCCGGGTGCGTGGTGGCCAGTCGCATCGCCACCGGAGCGGCCAGTTCGCTGAGCGCCACCGAGAACCCGCCGATGCGCACGGGCCCCTGGGGCGTGCTGCGGTACTCGTCCATGCCGCGTTCGGCCGCGGTGAGCGCGTTCGCCACCCGCTCCGCGTGCTCGGCGAGTGCCTGGCCCGCCGGCGTGAGGCGGATGGCGCGTCCACCGCCGCGGTACTCGCGGTCCACGAGGGAGAGCCCCACCTCAGCTTCGAGCTTCGCGAGGTGCTGGGACACACCGGAGGGGGTCAGGTGCAGCGCCCGCGCCGCGGCGATCACACTGCCCATCCGCCGGACCGTGCGGAGCAACAGCAACCGACGCGGATCGAGGGGCATTCAGTCACGCTACCTCAGACCGGCACCATAAGTAACTTCCACTCAACTCAGGGCTTCGGAAGACTGGTGGGGTGAGCAGACAGCGCGAACTCCAGCGAACGAACGCCGGTGAGCTACTCCGCGTGGCCCGCGACGCACTGGTGATCGCGGGCAGGCACGACAACAGGGCGCAACTGAGCCGCGAGGCGTACTGGACGGTCGGGTCGCTGCGCCAGGTCGTCGTGGCACTCGACCCCGTCATCGCCGGGGTCGCCCGCGATCTCGTGCGGCGAACGGAGGCGGGCGAGCTGACCGTGGTCGAGGGGCCGTTCGCCGGTGACAGCGTCGAGGCGGCGCTGACCGGGCGCTGGTGGCTCGATCGCGCTCGGGCCAACCTCCGGACGGTCACCGCCGACGCCATCGACAACGCCCACGTGGCCGTCGGCGGACTCGCGGTGCCCTGACGCCGGCTAGCTGTGATGTCCAGGGACGTTGTTCGGGGTTGGGTTGATGTCGGCTTGTCGTTGAGACAGGCGAAGGCCTCTGGTTGTGAAGTGGAGCTGTCGAGGAACCGCTTCACGAACCGGAGGCCTTCGTGTCCC
>NZ_JAENJH010000022.1 GCF_016595675.1 Prauserella cavernicola
GCTCAACATCGATCACTGCCGTGGAAGTCATGCCACAATCACAGCGCCACCAGCCCACAACTGCCAGTGCAACCACGTCATCAATCCCCCATGACATTCCTTGGGGTGAACATATGACGCAGTGTCACTAGTGGAAGCGTGCCCCTGGGGCCGATACTGGAGAGCGCACTGCAGTTCGATCCAGGAGCGCCGACCATGCCCGACCACCACGCGACGCCGGCGACCACGGGTCCGGCCGATGTGGACAGCCGCGGCGCGGGCGCCCGGCCGCGGGACGGGGTTCGATGAGCCCGGTGCCCGAGGAACCCGACGGCATCGAACCGGCACAGGGCCAGCTTCGCAAGATCAACATCACCATGTTCCTCCCACTGTTCGTGGTCGCGGGTGCGGCGGTGGTGGTGATCGACGCGCGGGAGTGGTGGCACGCCATCATCCTGAGCGCGGCCGTGGTGGCGACGCTGGTGGCCTTCATACGCTGGGCGTCGGGCGGTCTCCTGCGCGTCGCGGTGCCGTGCCTGCTCGTCGTCGCGGCGGTGTGGCCCGCCTCGGTGCTGCTGATCGGCGGCAGTGCGGCCTTCTTCGGGATCTCCTACGTGGGTTCCGCCGTGATCCCCCAGCTGCCCCGGCACCGGGGAGCGGCCGCGGCCGCTCTGGTCGTCTTCGTGGCCGGGGCGGGCGCGCTGCGGTTCCTGGTGGAGCCCGGCGACGTCGCCGGTGTCCTGTTCCAGTTCATCCTGGTGCCCACCGGTGTCACCGCGGTGACGCTCGGGCTGATGTTTCCCAACAAGCGCTTCTACGACGTCGTCGAGGAGCTCGAGGAGGCCAGGGAGCGGGAGGCGGAGCTGGCCGTCATCCGGGAACGTGTCCGCTTCGCCAGCGACCTGCACGACATCCAGGGCCACACACTGCACGTGGTCAAGCTCAAGACCGCACTCGCGCAGAAGCTGGTGGACACCGACGCCGAGAAGGCCAAGGAGGAGCTGCGCGAGATCCACGCGCTCGTCGCCGACACCATCACCCAGACCAAGGAACTCGCCTACGCCCAGCGCAGGCTCAATCTCTCCGCCGAGCTGGAGAACGCGAGGAACCTCTTCGAGGCCGCGGGCATCCACGTGCGCATCAACCGCGAGGCCGACGTGGCCGCCGCCGCGAGCGAGCTGCTCGGCCAGGTGCTGCGCGAGACCACCACCAACATCCTGCGGCACGCCCAGGCCACGCGCGTGCGGATCACGCTGGCGGAGTGGAGTATCAGCATCGTGAACGACGGCGCCCAGCACGCACCGCTGCCCGAGCTGCGCGGGCTGGCCGCTCTCGAACAACGCGTCGCCGCCGACGGAGGTGAACTGACGGTGCAGCAGAGCAACGGGCAGTTCCTGACGGCAGCGGCGATCCCGCACCGTTTCGACGCTCAGGAGAACCGATGACCACCGTGGTGCTCGCCGACGACGAAGCCCTGCTCCGCAAGGCCATGGCCTCGCTGCTCCCGCTCGAGGGCGAGATCACCGTGCTCGCCGAGGCGGAGAACGGCGAGGAGGCCGTGCACGCCACGCTGCGCCACGAGCCCGACGTGCTGGTCATCGACCTCGAGATGCCCGGCGTCGACGGGCTCGGCGCCGTCGCGGAGATCCGCAAGACCAGGCCGAACCAGGTCATCCTCATGTTGACGCGCCACGCCAAGCCCGGCGTGCTGCGCAAGGCGCTCAAACTCGGCGTGCAGGGCTTCGTCAGCAAGTCCGCCGAGCCCTCGCACATCACCGCGGTCATCACCGCGCTGCACGGAGGCAAGCGCTGGATCGACCCGGACGTCTCGGCACTCGCCGTTGTCGACGACTGCCCGCTGACCGACCGCGAGATCGACGTGCTGCGCGCCACCGGCGAGGGCTACTCCGTCGCCGACATCTCCTCGCAGCTCCACCTGGCGCAGGGCACCGTGCGCAACTACCTGTCCAACGCCATGCAGAAGACCCAGACCCAGAGCCGGCACGAGGCGGCCAGGTACGCGCGCGAGCACGACTGGCTGTGAGCGCGGAGAAAGCGAGAACCATGCGGGACGACATGCTGCTCGTCGAGGACCTCACGATGCTGCTGCTCGACGACGAGACCGGCACGCCCTCGGCCGCGGGCACGTTGCCCTACACGCTGGGTGGCGCCGTGCTCGTCGAGCTCGCGCTGCTGGGCAGGGTCACCTCCGACGGCAAGGCCGCCCTGAACGGCCCCAAGGTCTTCACCGACGGGGACGGCCCGCTGCCGGACCCGGTGCTCCAGGACGCCTACGACAAGGTCGCCGAGCGCACCCGGCGCGTCCAGCCGCTGCTGCTCGACATCGGCGCCGGCTTGCTGAACACGATGGTCGACCGGCTGGTCGAACGCGGGCAGATCCGCCGCGAGAAGAAGAAGGTACTGGGCCTGTTCCCCGCGACGAGGCTGCCTGCCGTGGACACCGGGCACGAGGCCGAGCTGCGGCGCAAGATCCGCGCCGTGCTGGAGGAGGGCGCGGAGCCCGACTCCGCACGCACCGCCGCGCTGATCGCGTTGCTCTCCGCGAGCGGCGCGCTGCCCAGCCTGCGGCCTCCGATCAACTGGTCGGGCACGGTCTACAAGCGCGCGAAGGCGCTCGAAGAGGGCAACTGGGGCGCCGAGGCCGTGAGCACCGTGGTGGCCAGGACGGCGGCGGGGATCGCTGCGTCCACCGCCGCCGTCACGGTCGCGGTCACCGTGGCGACCACCAACTGAGCACGGGTCAGCCGCTGCCGGTGAGCTCGCAGTCCCGGCGCGACAGGTCGAGCTCCGAGCCCGTGGTCAGGCACGCCGCGAGCTGGTGCACCTGCTGGCCGTAGCCGCGCCCCCGCACCGACGTCACGGTGCCGTCCCCGGCCACCTCGCACGGGTTGTCGTCGGTGCACCGCTCGCCGTCGACGTTGTGGGTGTTGTGGATCGCGGCCACCGTGTCGCCGTCGGCGGCGAGCAGCGCCGAGCCGGACGTGCCCGGCCACGGGGTGCAGTCATCGCTGCCTGCGTAGCGGATCGAGTCGTCCTGCTGGTAGCCGCCTTCGCGCAGGTGCGCCACCACGGCCTCGGCGGTGCAGTGCAGGCGGATGCTCGTGTAGGCCATCGTCAGCTCCTGGCCCGCGCGCACGGGCTCGGAGGCGAGCCGGAAGACCTTCGCGCCCTCGACGTCCAGCTGTGCGTAGGTCGTGTCCAGGCGGTAGAGCGCGACGTCGGTGCCGGTCATCGTGGCGTACACGAGCCGGTTCGCGCGGGCCGTGACCTGCGGGTAGCCCTGCTCGTCGGCGATGGGCACGTCGCGCTCGGCGGGCTGGTCGACCAGCGCGGCGCCCGGCTCGGGCCGTTCTCCCTCGACGCAGTGGCCGTTGGTCAGCAGCAACGCCGGATCGTCGTCGCGGGAGGCGGGCGTGCGGACCACGGAGCCCGTGCAGCCGTCGAGCTGCACGGCGCCCTCGACGTTCGGGATCTCGTCGTCGGGCGGCACGTCGGTGCCACTGATGATGCCGTTGATCCAGTCGGCGTGGCGGGTGACGTCGGTGAACAGCGTCGGCGCGTCCGCGCCGCCGGGGCCGCTGACCACACCGGCCACCGCCCAGCCGTCGCCCTCGCGCACCAGCGCGGGTCCGCCGGAGTCCATGTTGCTCGCGGCGACGCTGCCGTCGCGGCTGCCGATGCACAGCTCACCGGTGGGTTCGGCCGAGGGGCACGCGGACAGCGGCTGCACCACGGTGTCGGCCTCGCGCAGCCGTTCGGGGAAGCACGCGGGATTCTCGCTGTCGGCACAGGTCATGCCCCAGCCCATGATCCGGACCTCGGTGCCTTCGGCGGGCGTGGTCGAGGCGAGTCGCACGGGTTCGGCGGCCACCGGGGTGCTCAGGTGCAGCAGCGCGAGGTCCTTGCCCCAGAACCCGCCCTCGTCGTCGCTGGTCGCGAGCCGGTAGTAGTGGTCGACCTCGGCCACCTCACCGCCCGAGGTGGTGTCGAGCGAGCCGACCCTGACCTGCCAGCCGCGCGGAACGCCGTTCCTCGCGCCGGTCGGGTTCTTGCCCGCGCAGTGGCCCGCGGTGAGCACCCATTGCGGGGCGAGAACCTCCACCCCGCACCCGTGCTGGTCGTCGCGAGGCGGTGCGGGGAAGGACGGCTGGAACGAGCCCATGAACGAGTAGGCCCGGGTGGACTCGGTGCCTCCCACGATCGCCTGTGCCGGAACCGCGGCGAGCAGGGTCGTGGTCAGCGCGAGCACCACACCGAGCAGGAGAGTTCGTTGTCGCATGCACCAGAGCGTGCTCGGCCGATGTCCGCGGGCCGCGACCGTCGTGCCACAGTTGCGTCACAGACCACGACGCTGCTCCACAGTGGAGCGACCCAAGAACGAGACCCGCCTGCCCGGATCGCGGGCAGGCGGGTCTCGTCGAGAAGTGTTCATCCGGTCGTCACCAGATGCGCACCTCGTAGACCCGCACGGGATTCCCGAAGCCGAGTCCCATTCGCGGGTTGAAGGTCTTCGAGTGGTAGCGACCGTCCTGCTCGTAGTTGATCGTCACCTTGTACTTGCCGGCCTTGACGTAGTAGACGCTCGAGACGTCCACGCCCTTCACGCCGGCGTTGGCGAAGCACTTGTTGGTGCCGATGTCGGGGTTCAACCTGATGTCCAGCTGGACCAGGTCGTCGCCGCGGCACGGCACCTCGTCGATGGCGTGGGCCGCCCCGGCCGGAGCCACGAGGACCAGACCGACAGCCGCACCGATTCCGGCAAGGACACTCTTCAGACGCGTACGCATGGTGCTCGCGACCTTTCTCTTCCCTGGCACGAGGAATGGACATCGATCGATCGGCGGGCGGCCCGCATTCCGCTCTGGTACCGACCAATCCGAAGACGGACTCTTCCCACCACCGGGCTCCGGCGCCACCCTCCCGGTGCCCGCCTGTCCGTTCGCACAGGTGGAACTGTCGGATCGTCCCGGACCGGCGTGTGCGTTCGTAATTAATCAACCAGGCGGGTGGACCGGTCCTTGGCCGCTCCGGCGCACCTGGCTAGGGTCGACTCAGGACGGGTGGATGATCTAGGTGCCCCGTCGCGTTGACGTTGAACCGACGTTGAGTAGCCGTTGAGCAGCCGCAGCCGGCAAGGACGCCGGCCGGTGCGCATCGAACCCGGGAGTCTGTATTCATGTCGTATGAGGTTGTTCCTGCGGATTTGGTGGCGCATGCGAGTCATCTGGATGGGATCGCCGACCGGTTGGGGGTGGCGGTGTCGGCCGCGGAGACGGTGAGTATGGATGACTCGGCGTATGGGTTGTTGTGTTCGTTTCTGCCTCCGATCGTGAATCCGATGGAGGAGGAGGGGCTCTCGGCGTTGGATG
>NZ_JAENJH010000023.1 GCF_016595675.1 Prauserella cavernicola
GAAGTTAAGTTCGGCGGTGTCCTACTCTCCCACACCCCCTCGGGTGCAGTACCATCGGCGCTGGTGGGCTTAGCTTCCGGGTTCGGAATGGGACCGGGCGTGACCCCACCGCTATAACCACCGAAACACTGGTGAAACAGTGCACACACTATCCAATTAGAGTGTGTGGTGTTTCAGAATCGTAGAGTGAGTGCGTAGCACCTTTGTAGGCAAGTCCTCGGCTTATTAGTACCAGTCCACTCAAAAACACGTTACCGTGCGTCCATGTCTGGCCTATCAACCCAGTGGTCTACTGGGAGCCTTAACCCACGTGGGGTGGGAGACCTCATCTAGGAACAGGCTTCCCGCTTAGATGCCTTCAGCGGTTATCCCTTCCGAACGTAGCTAACCAGCCATGCCACTGGTGTGACAACTGGCATACCAGAGGTTCGTCCGTCCCGGTCCTCTCGTACTAGGGACAGCCTTCCGCAAGTCTCCTACGCGCGCGGCGGATAGGGACCGAACTGTCTCACGACGTTCTAAACCCAGCTCGCGTGCCGCTTTAATGGGCGAACAGCCCAACCCTTGGGACCTACTCCGGCCCCAGGATGCGACGAGCCGACATCGAGGTGCCAAACCATGCCGTCGATATGGACTCTTGGGCAAGATCAGCCTGTTATCCCCGGGGTACCTTTTATCCGTTGAGCGACACCCCTTCCACCAGGTGGTGCCGGATCACTAGTCCCTACTTTCGTACCTGCTCGACCTGTCAGTCTCACAGTCAAGCTCCCTTGTGCACTTACACTCAACACCTGATTGCCAACCAGGCTGAGGGAACCTTTGGGCGCCTCCGTTACTCTTTGGGAGGCAACCGCCCCAGTTAAACTACCCACCAGGCACTGTCCCTGAACCGGATCACGGTCCGAAGTTAGATTCCCAGCACGACCAGAGTGGTATTTCAACAATGACTCCACACACACTAGCGTGTGCGCTTCACAGTCTCCCACCTATCCTACACAAGCCGAACCGAAAACCAATACCAAGCTATAGTAAAGGTCCCGGGGTCTTTCCGTCCTGCCGCGCGAAACGAGCATCTTTACTCGTAGTGCAATTTCGCCGGGCCTGTGGTTGAGACAGCCGGAAAGTCGTTACGCCATTCGTGCAGGTCGGAACTTACCCGACAAGGAATTTCGCTACCTTAGGATGGTTATAGTTACCACCGCCGTTTACTGGCGCTTAAATTCTCAGCTTCACCCCGAAAGGTTAACCGGTCCTCTTAACGTTCCAGCACCGGGCAGGCGTCAGTCCATATACCTCGACTTGCGTCTTCGCATGGACCTGTGTTTTTAGTAAACAGTCGCTTTCCGCTGGTCTCTGCGGCCACTCCCACCTAGCTCGAAAAAAGCTTCAGCAGGCTTGGCCCCCCTTCTCCCGAAGTTACGGGGGCAATTTGCCGAGTTCCTTAACCACAGTTCACCCGATCGCCTTAGTATTCTCTACCTGACCACCTGTGTCGGTTTGGGGTACGGGCCACACATGCACTCGCTAGAGGCTTTTCTCGGCAGCATAGGATCACTCTACTTCACCACAACGGCTACGCATCACGCCTCACCCTCAATGCAGAACGGATTTACCTATCCTGCGGGCCACACGCTTACACCAGTATTACCACTGACTGGCGGAGCTACCTTCCTGCGTCACCCCATCGCTTGACTACTACAGGATCAGGTCCCACGCTCACCAACACCACAACTCCGAAGAGCCATTGATGCGGCTCGGGTGGTTAGTATCCCCTGCCTCACCAGGGACGCACACACGCGGGTACGGGAATATCAACCCGTTGTCCATCGACTACGCCTGTCGGCCTCGCCTTAGGTCCCGACTTACCCTGGGCGGAACAACCTGGCCCAGGAACCCTTGGTCATCCGGCGGCAGAGATTCTCACTCTGCATTCGCTACTCATGCCTGCATTCTCACTCCCACACCCTCCACGACTCGCTTCCGCGGCCGCTTCCCTGGATGCAGGACGCTCCCCTACCCACCCACACGACTAGACACCCTCCACGAAGGAAGGCACCGATCTCATGTGTGAGTGACACAGCTTCGGCGGTGTGCTTAAGCCCCGCTACATTGTCGGCGCAGAACCACTTGACCAGTGAGCTATTACGCACTCTTTCAAGGGTGGCTGCTTCTAAGCCAACCTCCTGGTTGTCTCTGCGACTCCACATCCTTTCCCACTGAGCACACACTTAGGGGCCTTAGCTGGTGTTCTGGGCTGTTTCCCTCTCGACGACGAAGCTTATCCCCCGCCGTCTCACTGCCGCACTCTCACACACCCGTATTCGGAGTTTGGTTGACTTCGGTAACCCGGTAAGGCCCCTAGGCCACCCAGTAGCTCTACCCCAGGTGTGAAACATGCGACGCTGCACCTAAATGCATTTCGGGGAGAACCAGCTATCACGGAGTTTGATTGGCCTTTCACCCCTACCCACAGCTCATCCCCTCAGTTTTCAACCTAAGTGGGTTCGGCCCTCCACGCCGTCTTACCGGCGCTTCAGCCTGGCCATGGGTAGATCACTCCGCTTCGGGTCTCGACCACGCAACTCAACGCCCTATTCAGACTCGCTTTCGCTACGGCTACCCCACACGGGTTAACCTCGCCACGCAGCACGAACTCGCAGGCTCATTCTTCAAAAGGCACGCCATCACCATCCCAAAAGGATCGCTCTGACGGCTTGCAGGCACACGGTTTCAGGTACTCTTTCACTCCCCTCCCGGGGTACTTTTCATCTTTCCCTCACGGTACTTGTCCGCTATCGGTCACTAGGAAGTATTTAGGCTTACCGGGTGGTCCCGGCAGATTCACAGCAAATTCCACGAGCTCGCTGCTACTCGGGAACACCATCCAGACCTGACAATGCAGTTTTCGCGTACGGGACTCTCACCCACTCCGGCCGCTCATCCCAAAGCGTTCCGCTAACCACACGCCACATCCCCAAGAGTGTCAGCCCTTGGCAAATAGGTCCCACAACCCCGCACACACAACACCTGACAGCTTGACATGCGCACGGTTTAGCCTCATCCGCTTTCGCTCGCCACTACTCACGGAATCACTCTTGTTTTCTCTTCCTACGGGTACTGAGATGTTTCACTTCCCCGCGTTCCCTCCACACCGGCTATATATTCACCAGCGGGTGACACCTCATAACAGGTGCCGGGTTACCCCATTCGGACACCCTCGGATCACAGCTCGGTTGACAGCTCCCCGAGGCTTATCGCAGCCTCCCACGTCCTTCATCGGCCCCTAGTGCCCAGACATCCACCATGTGCCCTACATAACTTGACCACAAAGATGCTCGCACTCACTCTACAATTCTCAAACACCACACCAGAAACAACCGTCCCCAGAGCAGAAGCCCCGAGCGTGTTGCCTCAGGACCCAACAGTGTGTTGCGAGCTTTTATCCGTAGTCTTCGGTCCACAATTCCTTGAGCAACCACCATCCGAACACTCGCCGGATCAAGTGGCCACTCCCCCGACACGCCGCAGCGACAACCAGGGGATGTGAAAGTGCTCCTTAGAAAGGAGGTGATCCAGCCGCACCTTCCGGTACGGCTACCTTGTTACGACTTCGTCCCAATCGCCAGTCCCACCTTCGACCACTCCACCCCCGAAGGGTTAGGCCATGGGCTTCGGGTGTTACCGACTTTCGTGACGTGACGGGCGGTGTGTACAAGGCCCGGGAACGTATTCACCGCAGCAATGCTGATCTGCGATTACTAGCGACTCCGACTTCACGCAGTCGAGTTGCAGACTACGATCCGAACTGAGACCGGCTTTAAGGGATTCGCTCCACCTCACGGTATCGCAACCCTCTGTACCAGCCATTGTAGCATGTGTGAAGCCCTGGACATAAGGGGCATGATGACTTGACGTCATCCCCACCTTCCTCCGAGTTGACCCCGGCAGTCTCCCACGAGTCCCCGGCATTACCCGCTGGCAACATAGGATAAGGGTTGCGCTCGTTGCGGGACTTAACCCAACATCTCACGACACGAGCTGACGACAGCCATGCACCACCTGTACACCAACCACAAGGGAAACCGTATCTCTACGGCAATCTGATGCATGTCAAGCCCAGGTAAGGTTCTTCGCGTTGCATCGAATTAATCCACATGCTCCGCCGCTTGTGCGGGCCCCCGTCAATTCCTTTGAGTTTTAGCCTTGCGGCCGTACTCCCCAGGCGGGGCGCTTAATGCGTTAGCTACGGCACGGGATGCGTGGACAGCACCCCACACCTAGCGCCCAACGTTTACAGCGTGGACTACCAGGGTATCTAATCCTGTTCGCTCCCCACGCTTTCGCTCCTCAGCGTCAGTATCGGCCCAGAGACCCGCCTTCGCCACCGGTGTTCCTCCTGATATCTGCGCATTCCACCGCTACACCAGGAATTCCAGTCTCCCCTACCGAACTCAAGTGATGCCCGTATCGACCGCAAGCCCCAAGTTAAGCCTGAGGTTTTCACGGCCGACGTGACACACCGCCTACGAGCTCTTTACGCCCAATAATTCCGGACAACGCTTGCACCCTACGTATTACCGCGGCTGCTGGCACGTAGTTAGCCGGTGCTTCTTCTCCAGGTACCGTCACTCTCGCTTCGTCCCTGGCGAAAGAGGTTTACAACCCGAAGGCCGTCATCCCTCACGCGGCGTCGCTGCATCAGGCTTTCGCCCATTGTGCAATATTCCCCACTGCTGCCTCCCGTAGGAGTCTGGGCCGTGTCTCAGTCCCAGTGTGGCCGGTCGCCCTCTCAGGCCGGCTACCCGTCACCGCCTTGGTAGGCCATCACCCCACCAACAAGCTGATAGGCCGCGGGCTCAACCTGTACCGCCGGAACTTTCCACCCCCCACCATGCGGCAGGAAGTCATATCCGGTATTAGACCCAGTTTCCCAGGCTTATCCCAGAGTACAGGGCAGATTACCCACGTGTTACTCACCCGTTCGCCACTCATCCACCCAGCAAGCTGAGCTTCAGCGTTCGACTTGCATGTGTTAAGCACGCCGCCAGCGTTCGTCCTGAGCCAGGATCAAACTCTCCAACAATGCATTAGAGAAAAACCTGGCTATATTCAACATATAGCCTCAAGCAAACCCACCAAAAA
>NZ_JAENJH010000024.1 GCF_016595675.1 Prauserella cavernicola
ATCTCCTCGGGGGTCCACTGGTCCATCATCACGTTGTTCACCGCGTCCGGAGCTCCGCGGTAGTGCTTGAGCATCAGGTACTTGGCCATCGTGGTTCTCCTCGGTCCTGGTGCGACCCATTCTGGTCACTCACCCCGGGGACGAAGCTCATCGTGGGTTCTCGACATCTCGGCTCGAACTTTTTTCCGGCCCCCGCTGAGCCGGTTGCGGGGCCTGATCGCCCCGGGCACGCTGACTCACTGTGCCCACGTTGCTGATCGTCCACCACACGCCGTCGCCTCACCTGCAGGCGATGTTCGAGGCGGTGGTCTCGGGAGCGACCGACCCGGAGATCACCGGCGTCGACGTCGTGCGCAGGCCCGCGTTGTCCGCGACGGCGTCGGACGTGCTCGCCGCCGACGCCTACCTGCTCGGCACCCCGGCCAACCTGGGCTACATGTCGGGTGCGCTCAAGCACTTCTTCGACACCGTCTACTACCCGTGCCTCGACGCGACCCGCAAGCGCCCCTTCGGTTTCTACCTGCACGGCAACCAGGGCACCGAGGGCGCGCAGCGGGCGATCGAGAGCATCGCGACGGGTCTCGGCTGGGAGCAGACCGCCAAACCCGTCGTCGTGCGGGGCGGGCCGGACAAGGACGACCTCGCGTCGTGCTGGGAACTGGGCGCGACGCTGGCCGCGAACCTCATGCCGTGAATAGTCCGGCTCCGGGCCCGCGGGTGGACCAGTGGCCCTACGATTTCGGACATGGTCATCCGCCGATTCCTGTGGGGAATGCTCGCGCTCACGGCCGTCGTGGCCACGGGCTGCTCGTCCGACACGCCCGATGAGTCTCTGCCCGACGGTCCCGCGCTGCTCGAGGACGCGGCCACGGCCACGAGCGACATCCAGAGCGCCCACTTCACGTTGCAGGTCAACGGCGAGGTCAAGGGCCTGAGCGTGCAGGGCCTCGACGGCGACCTGACGAGGGAGGGCGACGCACAGGGCACCGGCACGCTCAAGCAGGCGGGCCAGCTCGTCGAGGTCGCGTTCACGCTCAGCGGCGACACGCTCTACCTCAAGGGCCCCACGGGCGGGTACCAGGAGGTTCCGGCCGCGCTGAGCTCCACTTTGTACGACCCTTCGGCGGTGCTCGATCCCGAGCGCGGCGTCGCGAAGCTGCTCACCAGCCTGCAGGACCCGGTCACGGAGGCGCAGGAGGAGATCGAGGGCGCGCAGACCTACAAGGTCACGGGCACCCTCGGCAAGGACGTGCTCGCGGGCCTGCTGCCCGGAATCCAGTCCGAGGCGGACGTGTCGTTCTGGGTGCGCGCCGACGGTGAGCACCTGCCCGTCAAGGCGACCGCGGCCTTCCCCGACGACGCCTCCGTCGACGTCACGCTGTCCGATGTGGACAAGCCCGTGACGGTCACCCCGCCCGCGTGACCGAGCTCGGCACCACCCGGCGCGGCAGGTCCGTCGCGATCGGCGCGGGTGGCCTCGCGGTACTGCTCGGCGCGCTCGACACCTACGTCGTCATCGGGCTGCTCCGCCAGATCATCGAGGACCTGCAGATCCCGGTGAACCGGCTGGAGCAGGTCACGCCAATTGTCACCGGTTACCTGCTCGGCTACGTCGCCGCGATGCCGCTGCTGGGCCAGGCCTCCGACCGGTTCGGCCGCAAGACGTTGCTGCAGGCCTGTCTCGCCGGGTTCATCGCGGGATCGGTGCTCACCGCCGCGGCTCCCACGGTGCCGCTGCTCGTGGCGGGCCGGGTCCTGCTCGGCGTCGCGGGTGGCGCACTGCTGCCCGTCACGATGGCGCTGGCCGCCGACCTGTGGTCCGAGCACAAGCGCGCCACCGTGCTCGGTGCCGTGGGCGGCGCACAGGAGCTCGGCAGCGTCCTCGGCCCGGTCTACGGCATCGCGCTGGCCGCACTCGCGGGCTGGCGCAGCGTGTTCTGGATCAACGTGCCGCTCGCGCTGCTCGCGATGGTCGCCATCCACTACTCGGTGCCGCGCGGCGAGCGCTCCGGCCCGAGGGTCAAGGTCGATCTCGTCGGTGGCGGGCTGCTCGCGGCGACGCTGGGGCTGCTCGTCATCGGTCTCTACAACCCGGACCCGCGGGACCAGGTGCTGCCAAGCTGGGGCCTGCCGATGCTCGTCGCGGCCGCCGTCGCCTTCGCGCTGTTCCTCGTCTGGGAGTCCAGGGCGAAGACGCGGCTGCTCGACCCGGCCAACGTGCGCATGCGGCCGTTCCTCGCTGCACTGGGCACGAGCATCGCCGCCGGTGCGGCGCTGATGGTCACGCTCGTCGACGTCGACCTGTTCTCCCAGTCGCTGCTCGGCCGCGACGACCAGGGCAGTGTGGAGCTGCTGTTGCGGTTCCTCGTCGCGTTGCCGGTCGGGGCGCTCGTGGGTGGCTTTGTCGCCGCGAGGATCGGGGAGCGGTGGGTCGCCTTCGCGGGCATGCTGCTGGCCGGGGTCGGCTTCCTGTTGATGTCGGCGTGGACGGCGGAGGTGCTGTCGACGCCACACGAGCTGGGCCCGTTGACCCTGCCGAGACTCGACACCGACCTGGTCATCGTAGGACTCGGGCTCGGCCTGGTCATCGCGCCGCTGTCGGCGGCGGTGCTCAGGGTGGTGCCTGCCGAACAGCACGGGGTGGCCTCGGCGGGTGTGGTCGTGGCGAGGATGACCGGGATGCTCGTGGGCATCGCGGCGCTGTCGGCGTGGGGCCTGCACCGCTTCCACAGCATGACGGCGACGCTCGACGTCCCGATCGCCGTGCTGTACCCGTCGGAGGCGGAGTATGAGACCGCCATGGCCGACTACGTGGGCGCGGTGAAGAACGCGCTGCTCACGCAGTACACGGAGATCTTCCTGATCACCAGTGGTGTGTGTGCCGCGGGTGCGCTGCTTGCCCTGCTCATCGGCTCACGGCGCGGTCACTAAGCTGGAACCCGTGCCTGAATTCCTGCCGACCGCGCCGTACCGGGGTACCCGGGACTTCCTCCCCGCGGAGATGTCCGTCCGTACCCAGGTCTTCGGCAAGCTGTACGAGGTCATCGAGCGGTACGGGTTCCAGCGCTACGACGGTCCGATCCTGGAGCCGGCTGAGATCTACGAGGCGAAATCCGGCGAGGAGATCGCCAATCAGCAGCTCTACACGCTCACCGACCGCGGAGGACGCCGCCTCGCGCTGCGCCCCGAGATGACGCCGTCGGTGGCGAGGATGATCGCCGGCAACGCCGGTGCCCTGCAGTTCCCCGTCCGCTGGTACAGCCACCCGAACTGTCACCGCTACGAACGTCCCCAGCGTGGCCGGGTGCGCGAGCATTGGCAGATCAACGTCGACATCTTCGGTTCGACCAGCCCGAACACCGAGATCGAGATCTTCGAGCTGATCCACGACATGCTGTCCGGGCTCGGCGCGAGCGAGGACATGTTCGTGGTGCGGGCCAACGACCGCAACCTGCTGTCGTCGGCGCTCACCGACGTCGTCGGCGTCACCGAGCAGCAGCTGCCCGAGGTGTTCGCGCTCGTCGACCGCTGGGAGAAGTACGAGCGGGACAAGCTCGCCGCCAGCGCCGAGGAGATCGGCCTCTCCGGCAAGCAGTTCGACAAGCTGGGCGAGGTGCTCACCGCCGGTACCGCGCTGCTCGACGAGCTTCCCGAGCACGTCAAGGAGAGCTCAAACCTCGTGAAGGTGCTCGGCAGCAGTGCCGCGGACCTGGTGCGGTTCGAGCCGATGATCGTGCGCGGGCTCGCGTACTACACGTCGACGGTGTTCGAGGTCTTCGACACCTCACCGGAGAACAACCGCGCCCTCTTCGGTGGCGGCGCCTACAGCGACCTGGCTTCGATGTTCACGTCCCAGCAGATCCCCGGCTTCGGATTCGGCATGGGCGACGTGACCCTGATGGACTTCTTGGGCACGCACGACCTGCTGCCGAAGCCGAAGGCCGAAGTGGACGTCGTGGTGATCCCGGTGACCGAGGACCTCGGCGACGCCGCCCGCACGGTGGCGACCGCCCTGCGGCGCTCCGGTGTGCGCACCTCGGTTCCGCTGGAGTTCCGCAAGCTGGGTAAGGAACTCACGCGTGCCGACAAGGCCGGCGCCAGGGTCGTCGTAATCGTCGGCCGAGAGGACTGGGACGCGGGCAGCGTGACGGTGCGCAGCCTGGCCACCCGCGACCAGCGAGTGGTCACTGTGGACTCCGCGCCGTCCACGGTCGCCGAACTTCTCGCCGACTAGCCTCCAACAACAAAGGCCGGTCATTCGATCTCTCGAATGACCGGCCTTTTTCTCGTCCTTGACCTGAACAGCAAAAAGCCCCGCCAGGTGAGACCTGGCGGGGCTTCTCGAAGTTAAGTTCGGCGGTGTCCTACTCTCCCACACCCCCTCGGGTGCAGTACCATCGGCGCTGGTGGGCTTAGCTTCCGGGTTCGGAATGGGACCGGGCGTGACCCCACCGCTATAACCACCGAAAC
>NZ_JAENJH010000025.1 GCF_016595675.1 Prauserella cavernicola
CACGATCGGGTCCGTGCGTGAGGCCGGGGCCACCGTCGCCGTCGCGGGCGGAGCCATCTACAACGCCACCGACCCCGGCGCCGCGGCCAAGGAACTCAAACACCGCGCCACCCGCTAACACCACACAGCCGTAACAACCTGTCGGCGGTCCGGGCCTGACCAGGGTGGTCGAGCACGATCAGCCCGGCCCGCCGACCGACAGAAGAAGTGTCGTCGTTCACGAGTCGCCGGCGAGCCGCGGCGCGAGAATCGAAGCGAGAAGGGAGACGGCGTGGAAGGCCACAGCACAGATGCTCGATCCGAGCGGGCACCAGCCGAACACCATAGCTACTACTCCTTGATGCTGCAGGCCGCCAGGGTGCTGCGACTGCGCTATGTGGAATGCAGCTATGACATCGGCCTGTCCCCGGACGCGGCGGCGGAGCTGGCAAACGTGTTCGAGGGTGTCTCCAAGGGAGATCCCGCGTTCGATCAGATCGATCCGAACGAGGCGATCGCGTTGGCGCATCGCCTGATTGACGACGACCATCCTGAGCTGTCACGCATGTGGCCCAGGAATCGGTAAGTGGTCGGACACTCCTCCGGGCACATGCTGCCCGGAGGGCCCGGCCGCGAGCTCGGATCTGATGCGGTGGCGGCCTTCCTTCGGACGTCACCCCTTTTTCCGTGCGGCCGGGCGATCCTGGACCTCAACCCAGCCTGACAGCACTCGAGGATCATTCGCAGCTCAACGAGGAGTACACGATGACCACTGCTGTTGACACTGAAGCCCCCGCACAATCCACGCCCGAGGGCGATCCCGCTCTGATCGGCGTACCCACCTTCATCGTTGGTGCCACGGCACTCGGCCTGGTTCTGACCGGGTACGTCCCGGCCGATGCCGTCGGTGCCTCGATCGCGATCATCTTGCCCGCGACCGGCCTGGGCCAGCTCATCGCCGCGCTGTGGGCGGCGGCACTCGGCCAGAACGCTGTCGCCGCCGTGTTCGGTGTGTTCGCCGGGTTCTGGTTCAGCTACGCGGCACTCGTACTCGGCCTGATCCACGGCTGGTTCGGCATCTCCGCCGGCGCGGAGGTGTCGACGCAGGGCCTGTTCCTGATCGCCTGGCTGGTCATGATCGTCCTGCTGACGCTGACCACCCTGCGGCTGCCCGCCGCATTCACGCTCCTGTTCGCGTTGATCGACCTCGCGCTCGCGCTCGTGCTGTACGGCACGGTGGCCGGCTCCACGGGTGCCACCACCGCGGGCGGATTCGTCGTGTTCGCGTTCACCGCGGTCGGGGTGTACCTGTTCGCCGGGGCGGTGTCCGCCGCGACGGGCGGCAAGCCACTGCCGCTGGGCCGTCCCGTACTGACCTGAGATGACACCGGGTGGGCGGCCCTTCGCCGCCCACCCGGTGTCGTGTCGGGCACCCCCACCACTATCGCCACGCCCATTCTCCGTGGCACGCCAACGCTCACGGGCCGGAATCGCCCTGCGACCGAGCCCGCCCGATCTCGACCAACGCCAGTGCATCCGACAGCTCCGCGCCGCCCTGCGCGCATCCGGATCGTCGCTCTCCCTGACGATCCCGCGCGAATCCGAGCGACCGGACAAGTCCGCGGACTCCCCTCCGCCACGAGCTCCTGGCCGCCGCGCCGAGCGAGCTCCGGTGATCACCGCCGGACCGGCGTCACGACGACACCAGGCCCCGAAACGATCCGTCGCCACTCGTCTTCCCCACGAGAGCCGGGGTTGTTCCCGAACCGGATCCTCCGTGCGCGCCGTGTCCTCACCTCGCGGCTGAACCCCGTCACGGCAAGCCGCATTTCCTGAAGAGCGGCAAGCATGCCGCCGTGATCCACGTGGCGCGCAACAAGGTGTCGTTCATGGTGTTCGAGGCCGGTGACGTCGAACCGGTGAAGGGAGTCCTGAGATCCATGGGCAACGGCGACCGCAAGACGGCCGATATCACCGAGGGCCAGGACGTCGACTACGACCTGCTCGCCGGCATCCTCGCGAAGACCAGCAGCAAACTCTGACGCCGCGGTGCTCGGTGCTCCCGTCCGAACGCTGGCGGAGGGAGCACCGCCCGCCGTCCCTCACGCGCTACTCGGCGCTGTGCCTCACCGCGCGGCGGCCCAGGCCGTAGGCGATCAGCGCGAGGTGAAGTCCGGTCCGCTCCTCGGCGTCGGCAAGGTCGGTGCCCAGCTTCAGCTCCAGCGACCGCAGCCGTTCGTATGCCGTCGCCCGGCTCAGGTGCA
>NZ_JAENJH010000026.1 GCF_016595675.1 Prauserella cavernicola
CCTCGCCAGTTCGGCGGTTTCGGTGGGGGTTTTGCCGACCTTGACGCCTGCGGCTTCGAGGGCTTCTTTTTTGGCTTGGGCGGTGCCGGCGGAGCCGGAGACGATGGCGCCGGCGTGGCCCATGGTTTTGCCTTCGGGTGCGGTGAAGCCGGCGACGTAGCCCACGACGGGTTTGGTGACGTTGGCCTTGATGTAGTCGGCGGCGCGTTCTTCGGCGTCGCCGCCGATTTCGCCGATCATGACGATGACCTTGGTGTCGGGGTCGGCTTCGAACGCTTCGAGGGCGTCGATGTGGGTGGTGCCGATGACGGGGTCACCGCCGATGCCGACGGCGGTGGTGAAGCCGATGTCGCGCAGTTCGTACATCATCTGGTAGGTCAGCGTGCCCGACTTGGAGACCAGGCCGATGTTGCCGGGGCCGGTGATGTTGGCCGGGATGATGCCCGCGTTGGACTTACCCGGCGAGATCACACCCGGACAGTTCGGCCCGACGATGCGGGTCTTGTTTCCCTTGGCGACGGCGTGGGCCCAGAAGTAGGCGGAGTCGTGGACGGGGATGCCTTCGGTGATGACCACGGCGAGGCCGATTTCGGCGTCGATGGCCTCGATGACGGCGTCTTTGGCGAACTTCGGGGGCACGAAGATCACCGACACGTCGGCGCCGGTGGCTTTGATGGCCTCGTCGACGGTGCCGTAGACGGTCAGCTCGGTGCCGCCGATGGTGACGCTCTGGCCGGCTTTGCGGGCGTTGACGCCACCGACGATGTTGGCGCCCGCGGCCAGCATCTTGGTGGCGTGTTTGGTGCCCTCGGAGCCGGTCAGGCCCTGCACGATGATCTTGGAGTCTTCAGTCAGGAAAATAGCCATCATGCACCTACAGGGTTCTCAGCGGCGAGCTCCGCTGCTCGGTCGGCCGCGTTGTCCATGGTGTCGACCTGGGTGACCAGCGGGTGGTTGGCCTCGTCGAGGATGCGGCGGCCTTCGTCGACGTTGTTGCCGTCCAGGCGCACCACCAGGGGCTTGCTGGCCTCGTCCCCGAGGATCTTGAGTGCTTCGACGATGCCGGTGGCCACCGCGTCGCAGGCGGTGATCCCGCCGAAGACGTTGACGAACACGCTCTTGACCGCGGGGTCACCGAGGATGACGTCCAGGCCGGCGGCCATGACCTCGGCCGAGGCGCCGCCACCGATGTCGAGGAAGTTCGCGGGCTTGACCCCGCCGTGCCGCTGCCCGGCGTAGGCGACCACGTCCAGGGTGGACATGACCAGGCCCGCACCGTTACCGATGATGCCGACCTCACCGTCGAGCTTGACGTAGTTGAGGTCCTTGGCCTTGGCCTTGGCCTCCAGCGGGTCCTCGGCCTGCTTGTCCACCAGCTGCTCGTGGGCGGGGTGGCGGAACGCGGCGTTCTCGTCGAGGGTGACCTTGCCATCCAGCGCGACGATCTTGTCCTGCGGATCACGCACCAGCGGGTTCACCTCGACCAGCGTGGCGTCCTCGGCCACGAAGGTCTCCCACAGCGCGACCACCACATCAGCGGCCTGCTCCCGGATCTCGGCCGGGAAGTTGCCCTGGGCCAGGATCGCGGTCGCGGTGGCCTTGTCCACACCCGCGATCGGATCCACCGCCACCCGGGCCAGCGCGTCGGGGCGCTCCACCGCGAGCTGCTCGATCTCCATGCCACCCTCGGCCGAGGCCATCGCCAGGAAGGTGCGGTTGGTGCGATCCAGCAGGAACGAGAAGTAATACTCCTCGGCGATGTCGGAGGCCTCGGTCACCAGCACCCGGCGCGTGACATGACCCTTGATGTCCAACCCGAGGATCGCCCCGGCCTTCTCCCGCGCCTCACCCGGATCCCGCGCCAGCTTCACACCACCGGCCTTACCCCGGCCACCGGTCTTCACCTGCGCCTTGACCACGACCGGCCCACCGATCTCCTCGGCGGCCACACGCGCTTCTTCCGCATTACTCGCCACGGCACCCGGCAAAACCGGCACACCATGGGCGGCGAAGAGGTCC
>NZ_JAENJH010000027.1 GCF_016595675.1 Prauserella cavernicola
GTTGTTGTGTGTGCAGTCGGGTAAGACGCTGAATGATCCGAACCGGTTCAAGTTCGATGGTGACGGCTATTATCTGAAGTCGTCGGAGGAGATGCGGGAGTACTGGGACAAAGAGGTTCCCGGTGCCGCGGACAGCACGCTGCTGATCGCCGAGCGGGTCGAGTCCTACGACGACGTCTACTCCCACAAGGACCGGATGCCGGTCTTCACCGTTCCCGAGGAGCACGACCAGGCGACATGGCTGCGGCACAAGGTCCAGGAGGGCCTGCACTGGCGCTTCCCCGAGGGAATCCCGGACGGCTACGAGGAACGGGCCCGGTTCGAGCTCGACGTCATCGAGCAGAAGGGTTTCCCCGCCTACTTCCTGATCGTCGCCGACCTGATCGAGCACGCCCGTGACGTCGGCATTCTGGTGGGTCCCGGCCGGGGGTCCGCCGCGGGTGCGCTGGTGGCCTACGCGCTCGGTATCACCAACCTGGACCCGATCCCGCAGAAGTTGCTGTTCGAGCGGTTCCTCAACCCCGAGCGCATGTCGATGCCCGATATCGACATCGACTTCGACGACCGCCGTCGTGGCGAGATGATCCGCTACGCCACGGAGAAGTACGGCGCCGACAAGGTCGCCCAGGTGATCACCTTCGGCACCATTAAGACCAAGGCCGCGATCAAGGACTCGGCCCGGGTGCACTACGGCCAGCCCGGCTACTCGATCGCGGACCGCATCTCCAAGGCGCTGCCGCCGCCGATCATGGCCAAGGACATCCCGCTGTCCGGCATCGTCGACCCGCAGCACGACCGCTACGGCGAAGCCGCCGAGGTGCGGAGCCTGGTCGAGACCGACGACGAGGTCTCGACGATCTTCAACACCGCCCGCGGGCTCGAGGGCCTGATCCGCAACGCTGGCGTGCACGCCTGTGCGGTCATCATGTCCAGCGAGCCGCTGACCAACGCCATCCCGCTGTGGCAGCGCGACGACGGCTCGATCATCACCGGCTGGGACTACCCGTCGTGCGAGGCCATCGGCCTGCTGAAGATGGACTTCCTCGGCCTGCGCAACCTCACCGTCATCGGCGACGCGCTGGCCAACATCAAGGCCAACCGCGGCGAGGAGATCGACCTCGACCGGCTGGGTCTCGACGACCAGGAGGCCTACAAGCTGCTGGGCCGGGGCGACACGCTCGGCGTGTTCCAGCTCGACGGTGGCGCCATGCGCGACCTCCTGCGCAGGATGCAGCCGACGGGCTTCGAGGACATCGTCGCCGTGCTCGCGCTGTACCGGCCCGGTCCGATGGGCATGAACGCCCACAACGACTACGCCGACCGCAAGAACAACCGGCAGCAGATCAAACCCATTCACCCGCAGCTGGAAACGCCCCTGAAGGAGATCCTGGCCGAGACCTACGGCCTGATCGTCTATCAGGAGCAGATCATGCAGATCGCCCAGAAGGTGGCCGGGTACTCGATGGGTCGAGCGGACGTGCTCCGCCGCGCGATGGGTAAGAAGAAGGTGGAGGTCCTCGAGAAGGAGTTCGAGGGTTTCCACGCGGGCATGAAAGACAGCGACGTCGTCTCCGGCGGATTCTCCGACGAGGCCATCCAGGCGCTGTGGGACACGATTCTTCCCTTCGCCGGCTACGCGTTCAACAAGTCGCACGCGGCCGCCTACGGCCTGATCGCGTACTGGACCGCGTTCTTGAAGGCGAATTATCCGGCTGAGTACATGGCGGCGTTGTTGACGTCGGTGGGGGACAACAAGGACAAGTCGGCGGTGTATTTGTCGGAGTGTCGGCGGTTGGGGATCAAGGTGTTGCCGCCGGATGT
>NZ_JAENJH010000028.1 GCF_016595675.1 Prauserella cavernicola
GTTGTTGTGTGTGCAGTCGGGTAAGACGCTGAATGATCCGAACCGGTTCAAGTTCGATGGTGACGGCTATTATCTGAAGTCGTCGGAGGAGATGCGGGAGTACTGGGACAAAGAGGTTCCCGGTGCCACGGACAGCACACTGCTGATCGCCGAGCGCGTCGAGTCCTACGACGACGTCTACTCCCACAAGGACCGGATGCCGCGCTTCGACGTCCCCGAGGGCCAGACCACGGCGTCGTGGCTGCGCGAGGAGGTGGCGCGCGGGTTGCGCTGGCGGCTGCCCGACGGCGTGCCACCCGAGTACGTCGAGCGTGCCGACTACGAGATCGCGGTGATCACGGACAAGGGCTTCCCGGCGTACTTCCTGATCACGGCGGATCTGATGAACCACGCCCGCGAGGTCGGCATCCGGGTGGGCCCTGGCCGTGGGTCGGCGGCCGGGTCGCTGGTGGCCTACGCACTGGGCATCACCAACCTCGATCCGCTCGATCTGGGCCTGCTGTTCGAGCGGTTCCTCAACCCGGAGCGGGTGTCCATGCCGGACATCGACATGGACTTCGACGACCGTCGTCGTGGCGAGATGATCCGCTACGCCACGGAGAAGTACGGCGCCGAGCGGGTGGCGCAGGTGATCACCTTCGGCACGATCAAGACCAAGGCCGCGATCAAGGACTCGGCCCGGGTGCACTACGGCCAGCCCGGGTATGCGATCGCGGACCGCATCTCCAAGGCGCTGCCGCCGCCGGTCGCGGCCAAGGACATCCCGCTGTCCGGCATCGTCGACCCGCGGCACGACCGCTACGGCGAGGCCGCCGAGGTACGCGCCCTGCTCGAGCAGGACGACGACGTGTCCAGGATCTTCGACACCGCCCGCGGCCTGGAGGGCCTGATCCGCAACGCGGGCGTGCACGCGTGTGCGGTGATCATGTCGGCCGATCCGCTGCTCGAGACCATTCCGTTGTGGCGGCGCGACGACGGCTCGATCATCACCGGCTGGGACTACCCGTCGTGCGAGGCCATCGGCCTGCTGAAGATGGACTTCCTCGGCCTGCGCAACCTCACCGTCATCGGCGACGCGATCGACAACATCAGGGCCAACCGAGGGGAGGACATCGACCTCGACACGCTCACCGTGGACGATCCCGCCACCTACGAACTGCTGGTCCGCGGCGACAGTCTGGGCGTGTTCCAGCTCGACGGCGGCGCCATGCGCGATCTGCTGCGCCGCCTGCGCCCCACGGGTTTCGGCGACATCATCGCGGTCAACGCCCTCTACCGGCCGGGCCCGATGGCGATGAACACGCACAACAACTACGCGGACCGCAAGAACGGCCGCCAGGCCGTGGAGCCGATCCACCCCGAGCTCGCGGAGCCGTTGCGCGACATTCTCGCCGAGACGCACGGCCTGGTGGTCTATCAGGAGCAGATCATGCAGATCGCCCAGAAGGTGGCCGGGTACTCGATGGGTCGAGCGGACGTGCTGCGCCGCGCGATGGGTAAGAAGAAGGTGGAGGTTCTCGAGAAGGAGTTCGAGGGCTTCGAGTCGGGCATGCTCGCCACCGGCTTCTCGGGCGACGCGGTGCGCGCCCTGTGGGACACGATCCTGCCGTTCGCGGGCTATGCCTTCAACAAGAGCCACGCCGCCGGCTACGCACTCGTCGGCTATTGGACCGCGTTCCTGAAGGCGAATTATCCGGCTGAGTACATGGCGGCGTTGTTGACGTCGGTGGGGGACAACAAGGACAAGTCGGCGGTGTATTTGTCGGAGTGTCGGCGGTTGGGGATCAAGGTGTTGCCGCCGGATGT
>NZ_JAENJH010000029.1 GCF_016595675.1 Prauserella cavernicola
TCAGCGGCGGGGTTCCCAGCGGAAGAGGCGGGCGGCGAGGGTGACGGCGACGATGACCCAGGCCAGGGTGGGGCCGAGCAGCAGCAGGGAGTCGCCCAGCGCGACGCCGCCGTTCCAGGCGTTGGTGACCAGTTCGGTGGCCGCGCCGCCGGGCAGCAGCCGCTTGAGCATGGACAGGCTCTCGGTGCCGGTGATCCCGACCCAGCTGGCCACCGCGATCACCCCGAGCGTCACCGGCAGCGTGGTGACCTGGGCGTGCTCGGGCGAGTTGGTCAGCCCCGCCGTGGCCAGGCCCAGCCCGATCATCATCGCGACCGTGGCCAGCACCGCCACCACCAGCAGACCCACGTTGTCCGGCATCCCGGCGACCGCACCGAACACCCCCAGGATCACCACGATCTGCACCAGCGCGATCACCGTGACCGGCAGCACCAGCCCCACCAGGATCGACGCGTCCCCCGCCGCGGTCGAACGCAACCGCTTGAGGAACAGGTTCTGCCGACGCGAGGCCAGCGTGGTCACCGCCGAGCTGTAGAGCCCGAACGCCGACACCGTGAACATCACGATCGCCGCGATGTAGCCCAGACTGCCCACCTGGGCGAACAACTCGTGCTGATAGATGAAAAACGCACAGATCGCGATCGGCATCACGAAACTGGTGATCAACACCGACCGGTTCCGGAAAATCTGGATCAGCTCACTACGAGCGATCGACAGCATCACAACGCACCCTCTCAGGGAAAAAGACTCGAAAACTCGAACGACTGGCCAGCGGAACCCTCAGTTGTCGATGGCGCGGAACACCTCGTCCAGACTGGTCGCCCCCGCCTCCAGCTCCCGCAACTCCACCGCGTTGTCCTGCGCCCAGCGCAGCAACACGAACAGATCCTTCTGCAACTGATGCGTCTCGATCACGACCTTGCCCTCCGCCGAACGCCGCGCCTGCAACGGCAACGCCGGCACCGCACCCGCCACCCCGAACTCGATCACCGCCGGCAACGTCTGCGTCAACTCCGCCACCGTGCCCTCCTGATGGAAGGCCCCCCGGTGCATCAACCCGATCCGATCCGCCCGCTGCTGCGCCTCCTCCAGATAATGCGTCGTCAGCACGATCGTGGAGCCGTCCTCCCGCAGCTTGTCCACCGCATCCCACAACGCATCCCGCGACTGAATGTCCAACCCCGTGGTCGGCTCATCCAAAAACACCAACTCCGGCGTCCCCCACACCGCCGTCGCGAAATCCAGCCGCCGCTTCTCCCCACCCGAGAGCTGCGACACCTTCGTCCCAGCCTTCCGCGTCAGATCCACCACCGAGAGCACCCGCTCCACCCGATCCTGACGCCGCGTCAACGCCCCGATCAACCGCACCGACTCCCGCACCGTCAAATCCGGCGCGAACCCACTCTCCTGCAACATGATCCCCATCTTCGGCCGCACCGCCGCCCGATCCATCGGCGACCGACCCAGCACCCGCACCGACCCCGACGTCGCCGCCCGATGCCCCTCGATCGTCTCCAACGTCGAGGTCTTACCCGCACCATTGGTCCCCAACAACGCGTAGAACTCACCCCGCCGAACCTGAAACGACAGATCCTTCACCGCATGAAAATCCCCGTACTTCAGGTTCAACCGCTCAACATCGATCACTGCCGTGGAAGTCATGCCACAATCACAGCGCCACCAGCCCACAACTGCCAGTGCAACCACGTCATCAATCCCCCATGACATTCCTTGGGGTGAACATATGACGCAGTGTCA
>NZ_JAENJH010000002.1 GCF_016595675.1 Prauserella cavernicola
ACCTCAACCGAACAACGCAACACCGCACTGCCCGCCTGGCTCCATTTCTACAATCACCATCGCGCCCACTCCGCCATCGGAGGCCGCCCACCAGCCACCCGGCTGACCAACCTCCCTGGACATCACAACTAGAGGGAGACGGTACTGACGGGCAGCGCCGGGTTCGCCGAGAAATCGAGCGAGCTCGGCGCGCACCCGGCCGCCACCACGTGCGCGCCGAGCGCCGCGATCATCGCGCCGTTGTCGGTGCACAGTCGCGGCCTCGGCACGCGCAGCTCGATCCCCGCCGCCTCACACCGCTCGGCGGCCAGGGACGACAGCCGCGAGTTCGCGGCCACGCCACCGGAGATCACGAGCGTGCCGATGCCCGACTCGGTGGCGGCGCGCACGGCCTTGGCGGTGAGCACGTCGGCCACGGCCTCCTGGAACGACGCGGCGACGTCGTCGACCGGGATCTCCTCGCCCCTGCGCTGGGCAGCCTCGACCCAGCGGGCGACAGCGGTCTTGAGGCCGGAGAAGGAGAAGTCGAAGCGCGCGTCGCGCGGCCCCGTCATCCCGCGCGGGAACGCGATCGCCGTGGGGTCGCCGTTCTTGGCGGCCTTGTCGATCGGCGGACCACCTGGGTAGGGCAGCTCGAGCAGGCGGGCGACCTTGTCGTAGGCCTCACCGGCGGCGTCGTCCACTGTGGAGCCGATCTCGGTGATCTTGCCCGCGATGTCGTCAACCCGCAGCAGCTGCGTGTGGCCGCCGGAGACCAGCAGCGCCAGCGCCGGTGCGGGCAACGGGCCGTGCTGCAGCGTGTCCACGGCGATGTGGCCTGCCAGGTGGTTCACGCCGTACAGCGGAACGCCCAGCGCGGCGGCGTAGGCCTTGGCCGCCGAAACTCCGACGAGCAGCGCGCCGGCCAGGCCGGGACCCGCGGTGACGGCGATGGCGTCCACATCGGACAGCTCGAGCCCCGCGGTGGCGAACGCGCGCTGCGCGGTGGGCACCATGGCCTCGAGGTGGGCCCTGCTGGCCACCTCGGGCACCACGCCGCCGAACCGGGCGTGCTGCTCGACGCTCGAGGCGACCTCATCGGCGAGCAGCTCCACCGTGCCGTCGTCGTGCAGGCGGACCAGGCCGACGCCGGTCTCGTCGCACGAGCTCTCGATGCCCATCACGATGCGGGACATCAGCGGGCCACCTCCTGTGCTTGCCTGGCAGGCCGCGTCATCGTGTAGGCGTCGGCTCCGGATGGTTGGTAGTAGCGCTTGCGCAGGCCGACGCGGCTGAATCCGTGCCGCTCGTAGAGCCTGATGGCGCTGTCGTTGTCGGTGCGGACCTCGAGGAAGACGGGTGCGTCCAGCTGGTCGGCGCGCTCGAGCAGCGCTTCGAGCAGTGCGGTGCCGATGCCCTCGCCCTGCCGCTGCGGCAGCACGCCGATGGTGTGCACGGCGGTCTCCCAGTCGCCGGGCGTACCCATCGTGGCCAGGCCCGCGTACCCGGACACCTCGTCGTCGTCAGTGAGCGCCACCAGGTAGTAGCCACCCGCGTCGAGCTCGGAATGGAACGCTCCGGCGTTCCACGGACTGTCGCCGGGAAAGAGGATGCGCTCGATCTCGACACAGCGGCGAACATGTTTGCGGCGCAACGGTTCCAGTCTCACGAGGTGCTCACCCGCTTCCGCGTTCCCGGCTCGGTCGCGTCCGGCCTGCGCAGGTAGAGCGGGGTGAGCGGATCGGGCTGCGCGCCCGAGAGGATCGCGGCCTTGGCGGCCTCGACGATGCCCAGCGGCGTCGGCTGCTCGTGGTCGAGCACGCGGGCGGCGGGGGTCAGCTCGGCGGGCTTGTCGACGTGCGGCCCGTCCAGGCGGCGGCCCTCGGCGTCGTAGTCGGCCCAGTACACCTCGCGGCGCCGGGCGTCGGTGAGCACGCGGAACGGCTCGCCTGGCTCCGCGCTCGCGGCGATCGCGTCGAGGGTGCACACGGGATAGGCCGGTACGCCGAGGCTGTGGGAGAGCGCGGCGGCGGTGACCATCCCGGCGCGCAGACCCGTGTAGGGGCCGGGGCCGACACCGCAGGCGATGGCGTCGAGGTCAGCCAGGCCGTGCCCTGCGTCGCCGACGGCGTCGAGCACGTGCGGGGTGAGCAGCTCGCCGTGGGCGCGGGCATCGAGAGTGACGCGTTCGGCGAGCGGACGCGCGGCCCCGGTCTCGCGGTCCACGGAGACGACACCGGCGGTGACGGCGAGCGTGGCGGTGTCGATGGCGAGTACTAGCACCCTTCGAGCGTACGACCAGCCGATCGGGTCACGCGCACAACCTGGGCGGCGACCACGCGTCTGGGGTGGCGATGAAGATCCTCCGTTTCGCGCTGGGCGCGCCCGTGGCCGTGCTCGCCTGCCTGCTGACCGCCTCGCCGGCGACCGCCGACGCGACCCTTCTTGTCGATAAGTCGATCGTCTCGCCGGGTGAGGTCGTCCATGTGACGGCGAAGTGCCCGTACGCCGAGGGCATCAGCCACGTCGGCTCCCCCGCCTTCGCCGCCACCGGCGCGGACGGTCCGTACGCGGGCAACGGCGGGGTCGCCGTGCTCACGGCCCGCTCCGGCGGGTTCGGTATCGGGCGTGCGGAGATCCGCGCCGACATCGCACCGGGCGTGTACCCCGTGGTGCTGCGCTGCGGCGGAGGCAACGCGGGCACGGTCGAACTGACGATCCCCCCGGGCTGACACACCCGGGCTGGCCCCGGGCCAAGCCGGGTCGGATGCGGTGAAGGGCACCTTTACTGCATTGAGCGCAGTAAAGGTGCCCTTCACCGCGGCTGGGGTGCTACTGCTCCACGTCGTCGTCGGGGTTCCAGGTCAGGAGCCGGACCTTGGCGACCGTGCGCAGGTGGCGGCGCATGGCGGTGGCGGCCTTGCGACCGTCGCGGATGCTGATGGCGTCGAAGATCGCCAAGTGCTGCCCGAGCGAGCGGGACGGCCTGCCCGGCTGGCGCAGCGACTCGGTGCGGCTCTCGGTGATCTGGTCGGCGATGGAACGCATGAACTCGGCGAGCATCGAACTGTGCGCGGCGGCCGTGACGGCGGCGTGGAACCGGCGGTCACCCTCGACGCCGTTCGAGCCCGAGCTGATCTCCTCGCGCATGTAGTCGAGCGCGGCCTCGAGCTCGTCGAGGTCCGCCTTCGTGCGGCGCTCGGCGGCGAGCTCGGCCAGCTTGGTCTCCAGCGCCTCGCGCGCCTCCAGCACGTCCGGCAGACGCCGGCGGCGCTCCACGAGCTGCTCCACCGGCTCCGCGTCGAGGGTGTCTCTGACCAGGTACGTCCCGCCGCCGTGCCGGGCCTCGATGAGCCCCTGGACCTCCAGCACCACGATCGCCTGCTTGATCGACGCCCTGCTCACCCCGAGCCGCTGGGCCAGCTCACGCTCGGCGGGCAGCTTGTCGCCCGCGCTCAGCCTCGTGCTCGTGACGTACTCGCGGAGGCGCTCGATCACCTGCTCGTACAGCCGAGGACGGGCCATCGGCCGCAAGGCATCAGACACGCGGGACCCTTTCGATCGCGCCGACCTGCCGTTTCCCGGCAGCGTAACAATAGACAGGACGCTGAGTGGCTGAGCCACTCGACCACTCGGACCTTGACATGGGCCAGAGCGCCACCGCAAAGTGGTTCAGCCACTTGACCACTAGGCCACTGACCCACCAGACCAGTGCGCCACTCGACCACTCGGCTACTCGGCTACTCGCCAGAGAGAGCGCCCGCCCACCAGTCCCACCCGACCAGCGCAGCACCCCGCCAGACCACGTTTCCACCAGCGGAAACGCCACAACGGCGCGCTGGTGCCGGCCAATGCCCAGGACGTGGACCGTGATCGATTCTTCCGGCAGCTCATGGTCTACGGCGGCATCATTGTCGCCGTGGCACCGCTCGCCGCCTGGCTCGTGCTGATCGCGCCCGGCTTCGAGCGACCCCAGTGACCGACGAAGGAGATAGCGTGCTCTTCCCCTCTCTGCGAACGACACCGGACAAGACCGCACTGAGCTTCGGAGACCGGGAACTCAGCTACGCCGACCTCGCGCAGGTGTCCGGAGCGCTCGCCGAACGGCTGCGGGGCCTGCCCCGGGTCGCGGTGTGGGCGACCTCGAGCCTGGAGACCAGCGTCGCGGTGGTCGCGGCGCTGGCCGCGGGCGTCTCGGCGGTGCCGCTGAACCCGAAGCTCGGTGAGCGCGAACTCGCCCACATCCTCTCCGACAGCGAACCGGCTCTGGTGCTGACCGAGCCCGGCGTCGACCTACCCGAGGGACTCAGCTCAGTACCCCGCCACGACGTCGAGATCACGGGTGGCGTCACCGACCCGCTGCCGGAGCCGGATGCCGAAGCACCCGCGCTGATCGTCTACACGTCGGGCACCACCGGTCCGCCGAAGGGTGTAGTGCTGCCGCGCAGGGCCATCGCCACCACTCTCGACGCGCTCGAGGACGCCTGGCAGTGGAGCGCCGACGACGTGCTGGTGCACGCACTTCCGCTGTTCCACGTGCACGGGCTGATCCTGGGCATTCTCGGTCCGCTGCGCCGTGGCGGCTCGGTGCGGCACCTGGGCAAGTTCTCCACCGACGGCATCGCGGCGGCACTCACCGGCGACGGCACGATGATGTTCGGCGTTCCCACGATGTATCACCGGATCGCCACGGAGGTGGCCGACGACCCGCGGCTGGCCGAAGCGCTGCGGGGCGCGCGCCTGCTCGTGTCGGGTTCGGCCGCGCTGCCCGTGCACGACCACCAGCAGATCACGGCCGCGACCGGGCAGCAGGTGGTGGAGCGCTACGGAATGTCCGAGACGCTCATGAACACGAGTGTGCGCGCGGACGGCGAGCGCAAACCCGGCACGGTGGGGGTTCCGCTCGGCGGCGTCGAGCTGCGGTTGGTGGACGACGCGGGCGCGCCCATCGAGACGAGCGACGGCGAGACCGTCGGCGAGATCCAGGTGCGCGGGCCGAACCTGTTCACCGAGTACCTCAACCGGCCCGACGCGACGGCGGAAGCGTTCGCCGAGGGCTGGTTCCGCACTGGCGACATGGCGACCAGGGACGGCGACGGCTACATCCGCATCGTGGGCCGCAAGGCCACCGACATCATCAAGAGCGGCGGCTACAAGATCGGCGCGGGCGAGATCGAGAACGCGCTGCTCGAACACCCCTCGGTGTCGGAGGTGGCGGTGACCGGGGAACCCGACGACGACCTCGGCGAGCGCATCGTCGCGTGGGTGGTGCCCAGCGGGGCACAACCCACGGAGCAGGATCTCGCCGATCACGTCGCCCGCCTGCTCACGCCGCACAAGCGGCCGCGGGTGGTCCACTTCCTGGATTCCTTGCCGCGCAACGACATGGGCAAGGTGATGAAGCGAGCCCTCAGTGCCTGAGTCGGCGCGGGAGGTGATCGAGGCCGTCGCGTCGGCGTTCGCGGAGCTGCCGGGCGAGCTCCCCGCGGATGCCGGTATCGACGGCCCGATCGGCTGGCGCGGCTACGACGACGCGCGCGCCAGAGCGCGGGGGCGCACCGGCGAGAGCGAGTCGGTGGTGTGCGGCGTCGGCAAGGTCGGCGGCACCGAGGCGATGCTGATCGCGTTCGAGTTCGGCTTCCTCGGCGGTTCGCTTGGGAGCGGAACGGGACTTCGGCTGGAGAGCGCGTTCAGCAGGGCCCGCGAGCTCGGGGTGCCGGTGGTGTCGCTGATCGCGACCGGTGGCAGCCGGATGCAGGAGGGCATGCGGGCCCTGTCCCAGCTGCAGCGCATCGCGCGGGAGTCGGCGCTGACGAGGAAGGCCGGGCTGCCGCAGATCGCGGTGCTGCGCGAACCGACGACCGGAGGCGGCTGGGCGACGTTGGGCGCGGGCGCGGACGTGACGCTCGCGGTGCCGGGCGCGCAGGTCGGGTTCGCCGGGTCGCGGGTGCGCCCGCCCGGCGATCCCGCGGCCTACACCGCCGAGGGACAGCTCGCCTCGGGGCACGTCGACCAGCTCGTCGAGCCCGGCGAGTTGCGGTCGAAACTCGAGCGCTGGCTGCGGTTGCTGACGACTCCGGCCGAGCAGGCCGCTCCCCCGCCGCCTGCTCTGGGCGGCGACGGTCTGCCCGACACCGGCTGGGCGGCGGTCCGACAGGCGCGAGCGCAGGCGCGGCCGCACACGGAGTCCTATGTGGACGCTTACTTCGACTGGCGGGAGGACCTGCGCGGCGACCGGTGCGGCGGAGTCGACGAGGGCGTGCTGTGCGGCTTCGGACAGCGCGACGGCACGACGGTGGCCTACGCGGCGCAGTGCGGAACGGCGACCAGACCTGCGGGATTCCGCACCGCGGCGAGGCTGGTGCGGCTGGCCGACCGGCTCGGCATTCCGGTACTGACGCTGGTGGACACCCCCGGCGCGGCCAACGACGCCGACGCGGAACGGGCCGGAGCCGGTCCCGCGATCGCGGAGCTGTTCGCGGCGATCGCGGCGGCGCAGGTGCCGGTGACGACACTGGTGATCGGCGAAGGCGGCTCGGGTGGGGCGCTCGCGTTCGCGGCGCCGGAACGGACGTGGGTGACGCCGGACAGCTACTTCTCGGTGACCTCGCCGGAGGCGGCCGCGAGGATCCTCAAGCGCGGCGAGGACGAGGTGCCCGCGACCGCCGACCAGCTGCGCCTGCGTCCGCAGGACCTGGTCGAACTGGGCATCGCACGGGGAATCGTGGCTCCGGCGCGGTGACCGCACACCGTGCCCGACCGTCCTGACCACCGGAAACCGTCGGTCCCGCGCGGTAATGTGAAATCAGGGGCGCCCCTGTGCGTCGCCAACGGAGTTCTCGCGCCGCACCAGGCGCCGGTGTCGCCCCGGCCGCACGACCTCAGTCAGCACGCCGGGTCCGTGCCAGCGCTCCCCTGCGCGGCCGTACCGAACGCGGTGAAGGGCACCTTTACTGCATTGAACGCAGTAAAGGTGCCCTTCACCGCAACACGGCAGGGCCGGCCACTCAGGCTGCGAAGGTCAGTTCGTTCGCTCGGTTCGCCCAGGAGCCGTGCGGCTCCAGCGCCACCGTGCGCACGTCGTCGGGCCTGCGGTCGAGGCGCACCACGAGGAAGTCCTCCGAGAGCCGCTCCGCGAGACCCTCGCCCCACTCCACGACCACGGCCGCGGCCTCGAGATCGGTGTCGAGGTCCAGGTCGTCCAGCTGCGAGAGGTCGCCGCCGAGCCGGTAGGCGTCCACGTGCACCAGCGGCACACCGTCCTCACCAGCCGGGTGCACCCTGGCCAGCACGAACGTCGGCGAGCTCACTCGCCCCGACACCCGCATGCCGTCGGCGATTCCGCGGGTCATGGTCGTCTTACCGGCGCCGAGCGGCCCCGCGAGCAACACCAGGTCGCCCGCTCGCAGCACTCTGCCGAGAGACTGTCCGAAGTGGATGGTCTCGTCGGCGGTCACCAGCTCCGTACTCATCTGCGCCACCACCGGATCTTACGCAGGAGCGGCTGCCTGCCGACACCGTCGCAGTGCCGCAGCAGCTCCATGACGTGGCTGTTCACCAGGTCGGGTTGTTCGAGATGCACCATGTGGCCCGCGCCGCGGATCCGCACCAGCTGCGCGTCCGGCAGCTCGGCCGCCATGCGCTCCGCGTGCGAGTACGGCGTCAGCCGGTCCGCGTCGCCACCGACCACGAGCACCGACGTGTGCTGGAGTCCGGCCAGCGCGGCGTACCGGTTGTGGCTGCCGAGGGTGTCCACGAAGTTCACCAGCTGCCGCACCGGCGAGACACCGAGCATGTCCAGCATGAAGTCCACCAGCTTGGAGTCCACGTCGCGCCTGCCGAAGGCCAGCCGCCGCACCGCGTGCCGCGTCAGCTGCCCGCCTGCCGCGCGCACGAACTCCACGAGTCCCGGCTGCCAGCCGGCGAGCTCACCCACGCCCCGCGTCAGCGGGTTGTACTTCCACAGCAGTGAGCGCGGCAGTCCTCGCGCACCGATCTCACCCGCCGCGGTGGCGATCAACACCACACCCCTGACCCGCTCGGTGAACAGCTCGGGGCTCTGCTGGGCCAGCTCCATGATCACCATGCCGCCCATCGAGTGTCCCATCAGGACGATCGGCCCGTCGGGCGCCACCGCACGCAATACCGCGTGCAGGTCGGCCGCGAGCTGTTCGATGGTGCTGTGCTTGGCCTCGGCGGCGGCGGACTGCCCGTGCCCTCGGTGGTCGTAGTACACCTGCCGCACGCGCGGTTCCCGCAGCGAGGTCAGCGCGCGGCGCTGGAAGTGCCAGCTCAACCGCGACAACGCGAAGCCGTGCACGCCCACGACGGTCAGCCTCGGCGTGCCGCCGTCCTCGGGGTCGATCTCCTCGACCGAGATCGGCGACCCGTCGTCGGCGGCCACCGTCGACGTCCGCCCCGGCGTGAGGCGACCGTAGGGTTCCTCGGCGGGCGACTCCTCGTCCGCCCGCAGTGGTCGTGAGGTCATCGGCCCTCGACCTCGCCGGAGTAGCGCCGCCGGACCCTGGGCCGGTACATGCCGGTGACGATCTCGTAGTCGATGGTGCCGATGGTGTCGGCCCACTCGGTCGCGGTCGGGGCGCCGTGCTCGCCCGCGCCGAACAGCACCACCTCGGCGCCGACCTCGGGCTCGTCGTCGCCGCAGTCCACCACCAGCTGGTCCATGCACACCCGGCCCGCGATCGGACGTCGCCTGCCACCGAGCCACACGTCCATCCGCCCGGACAGGGTGCGCGGAACCCCGTCGGCGTAGCCCACCGGCACCAGCGCGAGCGTGGTGTCCCTCGCCGCGGTCCACGTATGTCCATAGGAGACGGACTCGCCCGCCTCGACGCGTTTGGTGAGCACGACGCTCGACCGGAACGTCATCACTGGCCGGAGGTCTTCCTGCTGCGGCACGGGATTGAGCCCGTACATCGCGATTCCCGGGCGCACGATGTCGAAGTGCAGGTCGGGCCGGGTGAGCGTGGCGGCCGAGTTCGCCAGGTGCCGCAACGGGTTCAGCCCGGCCTCCCGCGCGATCGCATACGCGTCGGCGAAGCGCTCAGCCTGCCGGTCGATCGAGGGATGTCCCGGCTCGTCGGCACACGCCAGGTGCGACCAGATGGCCACCACCTCGACGTCCGGCTCCGAGGCCGCCGCCTTCACCAGGTCAGCCCACGCGTAGGCCGGGCAGCCGTTGCGCGACAGGCCGGTGTCGATCTTCAGGTGCACGCGTGCGCGTCTGCCCACCCTGGCCGCGGCGGCGACGATGCGGTCCAGCTCCGCCGCCGAGCTCACCGACACATCGATGTCCTGCTGGACTCCGGGCGCGAGGTCGGCCTCCGGGGTGTCGAGCCACGCGAACAGCCGCGTCGTGAGCCCGGCCGCCCGCAGGGCGAGCGCTTCGGCGAGCGAGCACGTGCCGAGCCAGCTCGCACCCGCCTGCACCGCGGCCTTCGCGACCGGAAGGGCGCCGTGCCCGTAGCCGTCGGCCTTCACGATCGCCATCGTCGCCGCACCGGACGACGCTGCCCGCGCGGCGAGCAGTCCGAGGTTGTGGCGCAGCGCACCGAGGTCGATCTCGACCTCGGCGCGGGGCGAGTGGTCAGCAGTCATGGCCGGGGAATTTTCCCACAGTGGCTCAGAGATCGTGCACCGCTCCACGCGCGGCGCGGTGCCGTTCCCGGATCCGCTCGCCCTCCGCCGCGTCGCTCGCGGACGGCTCGTCGAGCCGCAATGCCTGGTCAGCGCCCTGCCACCGCGGCGGGTCCTGCGTCCCGGCCAATGTCCACGCCGCCTGCCGTGCCGCGCCGAGGGCGACGTGCTCGGCGGGTTCGGGCACCACCACGGGCACGCCG
This sequence comes from Prauserella cavernicola, assembly GCF_016595675.1. Taxonomy (GTDB): domain Bacteria; phylum Actinomycetota; class Actinomycetes; order Mycobacteriales; family Pseudonocardiaceae; genus Prauserella_A; species Prauserella_A cavernicola. Next base: position 9,840 of record NZ_JAENJH010000002.1, read on the forward strand.
AACACCGACGGCGCCACCGCGCGCACGCTCGCCGACTGCGCGGCGCCGCCGATGAGCAGGACCCGGCGGACGGTGATTCCGTGCTCACGCACCGCCTCCAGACCCGCGGCGAGCCCGCACAGCATGCCCTCCACGGCGGCCCTCGCCAGGTTCTCGGGAGTCATGTTCGCCCTGCGCAGTCCGAGCAGCGAGCCAGCCGCTTCCGGCAGGTTCGGCGTGCGCTCGCCGTCCAGGTACGGCAACAGCGTCAGTCCCTCGGCACCCGGCGCGGCGGCGAGCGCCAGCCGGTCGAGCTCGGCGAGGTCCACGTCGAGCATCGCCGCGGTCGCCGTGAGCACCCTGGCCGCGTTGAGCGTGCACGCCAGCGGCAGGAACCTCCCGGTCGCGTCGGCGAACCCGGCAACCGTGCCGGTGGCGTCGGCGGGCGACGTCTCGCAGACCCCGAACACGGTGCCACTGGTGCCGAGCGACACCACGACGTCGCCCTCACCCACTTCGAGTGCCAGCGCGGCGGCCATGTTGTCGCCGGTGCCGGGCGACACGAGCAGCCCGTCCGACATGTGGCCCGCGGGCTGCGCGGGACCGAGCACGGTGGGCAGTTCCGGTGTCCGGCCGCCGAATGCCTTGGCGAGGATGTCGGTGCGGTACTCGTTCTTCGCGGGCGAGAAGTAGCCCGTGCCCGAGGCGTCCCCGCGATCGGTCACCGGGTCGCCACCGACGAGCCGCCACGTGAGCCAGTCGTGCGGCAGCAGCACCCGCGCGACGCGGTCGGCGAGCTCAGGCTCGTGCTCGGCCATCCAGCGCAGCTTGGTCACGGTGAAGCTCGCGACCGGCACCGAACCGACGGCGTCGGCCCACGCCTGCCCACCACCCAGCTCGTCGGTGAGGTCGGCGGCGGCCTTGCCCGAGCGCGTGTCGTTCCACAGCAGCGCGGGGCGCACCACCTCGTCGGCGTCGTCCAGAGTCACCATGCCGTGCTGCTGCCCTGCGACACCGATCGCCGAGACGCCCTCGAGCAGTCCCTCGGTCGCCGTCGTGAACGCGGACCACCACTCCGCCGGGTCCACCTCGGTGGTGTCGGGGTGCTCGGCCCTGCCGGAGCGCACGACGACGCCCGTTCGCGCGTCGCACACCATCACCTTGGTCGACTGTGTCGACGAGTCGACCCCGGCGACCAGAACGTCCCTGTTCCCTGTCATGTTCGTGAGCTCCCCTGGTCCGTGCCCTCGCAGGCGACCGCCACCCGGCCGCCGAACGCGCGCAATGCCTCGATCTCGTCCGCCGGTGTGTGGTCGTCGACGAGCACCACGTCGTAGGCGCCGGCGTCGCCGTACGCGTAGGTGGCCGTCCTGCCGAACTTCGAATGATCCACCACGAGCACGTTGTGGTGGGAGACCTCGAGCGCCGCCTCTTTCAGTTCGGCGTACTCCCGAACCGGGTGGTACAACCTGCCGCCCGCGACCGCCGTCGCCGACACGAACCCGACATCCGCGCGCAGTCGGCGCAGGCCAGCGAGGGTGTCAGGGCCGATGCACGAGTCGAACTCGGTGTAGCGGCCACCCAGCAGCAGCACCTCGTTGCTCCCGCCCTCGCCGACGATCCGCGCCACCTCGAGCGAGTTGGTGATCACCACGAGCCGCTGGAGTCCCGCGAGCGTGCGCGCGAGCGGGAACAGCGTGGTCGAGTCGTCGAGGAACACGGTCTGTCCCTCGGTCACCTCGGCGGCCGCGAGCACGCACAGGGCCTGCTTGCACTCCAGGTGCAGACCTTGCCTGAACCGCTTGGCCGTCTCCATCGTCAGCGCGGGAAACGAAGCCACGCGACCGCGCAGCTTGCGCAACAGCCTGCGTTCGGCGAGGTCGTCGAGGTCGCGGTGCATCGTCATGAGGCTGACGTCGAAGCGCTCGGTGAGGTCGTCGATGCGCACCTCGCCGAGTTCGATCACCGTCCGCAGGATCGCCTGCCTGCGCTGCTCGACGGCCGCGTCCGGCGGCCGGGTAGCTCTAGGCATCCGGGAGCACCACGGCCTTGATCACGCTGTCGTCGCGGCCCGAGACGGTGAGCGCCTGCTCCACCTCGCCGAGGCCGAAGCGATGGGTGACCAGCCGGTCGAGATCCACCTCGCGCGACGCCGCGAGCGCGATCGCGTCCGGCCACGTGTTGGCGTAGCGGAAGGTGCCGGTCACCTCGAGCTCGAAACCTTGAACGTGCGCGAGCGGCAGCGGGATCTCGTCGCCGCCCATGCCGATCAGCACCACGCGGCCCGCGCGCCCGACGCGGCGCACGGCCTCGCCGGTCGCCGAGGGCACGCCGGAGCACTCCAGCAGCACGTCCGGTTCGAAGCCGGAGTCCGCGAGCGAGGTGGTGCCGACGTCGACGGTGGCGGTGGCACCGAGCTCGGCGGCAAGACGCAAGCGCTTGGCGTTGACGTCGGTGACGACGACCTCGGTGGCTCCGAAGGCCCTGGCCGTCTGCGCCGCGACGAGACCGATCGGGCCCGCACCGGTGACCAGCACCCGCGAGCCGGGGCCGACTCTGGCCTTGCGGCAGGCCCACACTCCCACCGACAGCGGTTCGAGCAGCCCGGCGGCCTCGTCGCTGAGCGCGTCGGGCACGGGGTAGACGAACTCCTCGCGCAGCACGACGTACTCGCAGAACGCGCCGTCGATGGGCGGGGTGCCGAAGAACCGCATGTCGGGGCAGAGGTTGTAGCGGCCGCGCCTGCACTGGGCGCAGCGAGAGCACGGCACTCCCGGCTCGAGCGAGACCCGCGTGCCCGGCTCGTGCAGCGTCGCGCCCGGCCCGTTCGCGACCACGACACCACTGGGCTCGTGCCCGAGAACCAGGGGACGTTGCACCACGAAGTCCCCGATCCGGCCGTGCTCGTAGTAGTGCACGTCGGAGCCGCAGGTACCCACGGCGAGCACGCGGACCAGCACCTCGCCCGGTCCGGGAACGGGCACGGGACGCTGCTCGGTGGTCACGTCGTGGACCCCGTTCAGCACGGACACCGTCATGGCTTCGGGCAGCGCGTTCACCGGTCCTTCTTACCAGCTCACCGGCGAGTTCTTAACACGTAACTCGGTAATTCTCACGGCACCAGCGCGCGAACCTGCCGTACCGCGTCCGGGATCGCCGCGAGCACGCCGGACGCCGACACCGGCACCCCGCGTGCGGCCAGCTCACCCGCCCTCGCGTGCACGTCGGCTGCGGCTCCCGCGGCCAGCCACGGTTCGAGCCCCGAGGCCAGCAACGCGCCGGTCACCCCGGACAGCACGTCCCCGGAGCCCGCCGTCGCCAGCCACGAGCCGCGAGCGCGGTTCACCAGCACCCGGCCGTCCGGGTCGGCGACCAGAGTGCTGTGCCCCTTGAGCAACACCACGGCGTCGAACCGGCGCGCGGCATCCCGCACGGCGGCCACGCGGTCGGGCCCCGGCGCGCTGCCGGTGAGCCGCTCGAACTCGCCGTCGTGCGGGGTGAGCAGCAGCGGGGTGTCCGGATCGCGCGCGTCGAGCACCTCGGGCCGCTCGGAGATGATCGTGATCGCGTCGGCGTCGGCGCACACCGGCACGCCCTGGCCGAGCGCGTGCACCAGCACGTCCCTGCCCGCTCCCCCGACTCCGATGCCGGGCCCCACCACCCAGGCCTGCACGCGGCCCGCGTCGAAGATCGAGCCCGTGGCCACCACCTCGGGCCAGTGCCAGCGCACCACGTCGGCGGCGTGCCCGGCATAGCGCACCATGCCCGACGTCGCGCGCACCGCGGCCGCTGCCGCGAGCACCGCCGCGCCCGGGTAGGCCGACGATCCGGCGGCGACACCCGTGACGCCCTGCGAGTACTTGTTGTCCGACGGCCCCGGCATCGGCCACGCCGCGGCCACGTCGGCGGCGTCGAGCACCCGCAGGTCGGGCTCGCCCAGGTCGTCATCGAGCCCGATGTCGACGAACACGACCTCGCCGCAGCGCTGCGGGTTCAGCACGTGCACGGGCTTGCGCGCACCGAAGGTCACCGTCGCGGTGGCTCGCACCGCGGGGCCGGTCACGGCGCCCGTGTCGGGGTCGACGCCGCTCGGCAGGTCCACGGCGAGCACGGGCGCGCCGACGTGCTCCACCAGCGCCGCCGCGTCGGGCCGCAGCGGCCCCTTGGCGGAGATGCCGACGATCCCGTCGATCACCAGGTCCGCGCCTTCGATCCACTGTGGACCTTCAGCGGGCTCGACGACCCTGCCACCGGCCCTGGTCAGCGCAGCGAGCCCCTGAGGATGCGCCTTCTCCGGCACCAACAGGACGGCCACGACGCCCACGCCGCGCCTGCGCAGGAACGCGCCTGCCCACAGGGCGTCGCCGCCGTTGTTGCCAGCGCCGACCAGCAGCACTACCCGCCTGCCCGACACGGAACCCGCGTGCTCGGCGAGCATCCTGGTGGCGTGCACGGCCACGCCGTGCGCGGCGCGCCGCATGAGCACGCCCTCGGCGGTCACCGCGAGGAGCCGGTCCTCGGCCTGCCGGACGTGGTCAGTGGTCCAGATTCCGCGCACAGGCCACTGTCTACTCCACCGTCACCGACTTCGCCAGGTTGCGGGGCTTGTCCACGTCGTAGCCGCGCGTGCGGGCGATCTCGGCGGCCAGCACCTGCAACGGCACCGTGGAGACCAGCGGCTGCAACAGCGTCGGCACCGCCGGCACCTCCACCAGTTCGTCGGCGAAGGGGCGCACGGTGTCGTCGCCCTCCTCGGCGATCACGATCGTGCGGGCCCCCCGCGCCTGGATCTCGCTGATGTTGGACACGAGCTTGGCGTGCAGCATCGCGCGGCCCTTCGGCGACGGCATCACCACGACCACGGGCAGGCCGTCCTCGATCAGCGCGATCGGGCCGTGCTTGAGCTCGCCAGCGGCGAAGCCCTCGGCGTGCATGTAGGCGAGCTCCTTGAGCTTGAGCGCACCCTCCAGCGCCACCGGGAACCCGACGTGCCTGCCGAGGAAGAGCACCGCCTTCGAGTCGGCCATCCGGCGCCCGAGATCCCGCACCTGATCCACAGTGGACAGAACCTTGTGGACGGCGGCGGGCATGGCCTCCAGCTCGCCGAACTCGCGGGCGACCTCGTCGGGGTACTTCGTTCCCCTGGCCTGCGCGAGCGCGAGGCCCACCAGGTAGTTGGCGGCGATCTGCGCCAGGAACGCCTTGGTGGAGGCGACCCCGATCTCCGGGCCCGCGTGGGTGTAGAGCACCGCGTCGGACTCACGCGGGATCTGCGCGCCGTTGGTGTTGCAGACCGCCAGCACCCGCGCCTTCTGCGCCCGCGCGTGGCGCACGGCCTCGAGCGTGTCGGCGGTCTCGCCGGACTGCGACACGGCCACCACGAGCGTGTCGCGGTCGAGCACCGGGTCGCGGTAGCGGAACTCGCTGGCCAGCTCCACCTCCACGGGCAGGCGGCACCAGTGTTCGATCGCGTACTTGGCGACCAGCCCCGAGTGGTAGGCCGACCCGCACGCGACGACGAACACCTTGTCGACGTCGCGCAGGTCCTGATCGGACATTCGCTGCTCGTCGAGCACGATGCGCCCGGACTCGAAGTGCCCGCGCAGCGTGTTGGCCAGCGCGTCGGGCTGCTCCTCGATCTCCTTGAGCATGAAGTACTCGTGGCCGCCCTTCTCGGCGGCCGAGAGGTCCCAGTCGACGGTGAAGGGCTTGCCCTGCGCGGGCTCGCCGTCGAAGTCGGTGACGTGATAGCCGTCGCGATCGATCACCACGAGCTGGTCCTGGCCGAGCTCGACGGCTTCGCACGTGTGCTCGATGAACGCGGCGACGTCCGAGGCGACGAAGGTCTCGCCCTCGCCCACCCCGACCACCAGCGGCGACGACCGGCGGGCCGCCACGATCAGATCGGGCTGGTCGGCGTGGGTGACCACGAGCGTGAAGGCGCCCTCGAGCCTGCGGCACACGGCGCGGACGCTCGCGGCGAGGTCTTCCAACGTGTCGCCCTCGGCGTAGGCGCGGGCGATCAGATGGGCGGTGGTCTCGGTGTCGGTGTCGCTGGTCAGCTCCACCCCGTCGGACTCGAGCTCGGCCCGCAGCGCGGCGAAGTTCTCGATGATCCCGTTGTGCACCACGGCGACGCGTTCACTCGCGTCCCGGTGCGGGTGCGAGTTGCGGTCCACCGGCGCGCCGTGCGTGGCCCACCGCGTGTGACCCATCCCCGCGGTGCCCGCGAAAGCATCCCTGCCGGATTCCTCCAGCGCCGACTCGAGGTTGGCGAGGCGACCCGCCTTTCGTTCCACCGTCAGGGATCCGGCGCCGTCGAGCACCGCGACACCCGCCGAGTCGTAACCCCGATACTCCATCCGGCGCAAGCCACCGAGCACCACGTCGAGCGCCTTCCGGTGCCCCACGTATCCCACGATTCCACACACGTCCCCCAGCGTAACGAGACTGCGCGAACCGCCCGCCCCGGCACGGGGACAGCGCGGCCACACCTGCCGTCACCTGACCGTTCGGCTACCCTCCTGCCATGGCCAGCAAGCCGAAGCAGTTGCTCGAGGAGCTCTCCCACCCGGGGCCGCACGAGGTGCTGCGCGGTGATCTCGCACTCGTCGGCGTGCCCGGCGTCGTGTACACACCCCGCGCGGGGCTCAACCTGCCCGCCATCGCGTTCGGGCACGGCTGGATCCAGCCTCCCGGCCGCTACCGAGACCTCCTGCGGCACCTGGCGAGCTGGGGCATTGTCGCGGCGGCTCCCGCCACGCAGACCGGCCCGCTGCCCTCGCACCGGCTCTTCGCCGCCGACCTGCGCTCGACGCTCGACGTCGTCCGCGGCGTGCGGCTCGGCCCCGACGGCATCAGCGTCGACCCGCGCAAGCTCGGCCTCGCGGGCCACTCCGTCGGCGGCGGCGCCGCCGTGCTCGCCGCGGCCGCCGAGGGCGAGCCCGAGATCAAGGCCGTCGCCACCGTTGCGGCGGCACAGACGATGCCCCAGGCCACCACGGCCGCGGGGCAGCTCACGATCCCTGGTCTGCACCTCGCCGCCGCCAACGACCTCGTCGCGCCCGCGACGGGCAACGCCGAGGCCATCGCCAAGGCGTGGGCGGGACCCGTGCAGCTGCGCATGCTGCCCAAGTCGTCGCACCTCGGCGTGGCGGAGGGCCCGCACTGGAGCCAGGCGCTGGTGCACGGCAAACCGCACCGCGCGACCCAGCACGCCGTGCGCGCGTTGTTCACGGCGTTCTTCCTGACCCACCTCACGGGCACGAACACCTACAGGCCGCTGCTGGAGGCCGACGTGAAGGCGGCCCCCATCGCGTTCGAACCGGAACCCGCCGTCAGCTGAACACGCGGAGCAGCGCGCAACCCACGGTGCCGTCGTCGTCCAGGGCCGTCGCCACAGCAAGTCCCGGCGAGCGCAGCAGCGTCGCGATCTGGAAGGGGCCCGTCGCCGCGCCGACGTCGCCGATCACCTCGGCGGGGTTCACCACCGAGGCACGCAACCCGGCAACAGCGGCGCGCTCGGCCTCGGCGAGCTCACCGCCGGGGGCCGAGAGCACCAGCGTGCCGATGTCCCCAGGTGAGACACCGGCCTTGGCGAACGACCGGTCGAGGCACCGGACGAGCCCGGCGGCTCGATCGCCGTCGACAGCCACCCTCGTCTCGACGGCGAGCACCTCGGCCAGCGGGTCGCGGGCCTGCCCTGAGGGCTCCACGAACAGCACCGCCGCACCCTCGCCGAGCACGTGCCGGGAGCCACGGTGGTACTCCAGCCAGGCCCTCGCCGGGCTGTACTCCTCCACCGCACCGCAGACGACCCCGCTCGCCCGTCCCGTCGCGAGCAGGCGCACGCCGTAGCGCAGCACGCCCAGCCCTGACATCCGGCCGCCCGCGATCGTCGTGTTCGGCCCGGTGAGCTTGTGCCAGATCGCCGCCTGACCCGCGGCACTGTTCATGAGCGCGAAGGGCATCGATGCGGGGTTGACGAAGTAGGGCTTGCGGCGGGTCAGCGATTCGCGCGTGAACTCCAGCTGCGTCTGCGAACTACCCGAGGTCGTCCCGAGCACGACTCCGGTTCGCTCGTCCACGTCGAGACCGGCCAGCAGTTCGTCGACCACTCCGATGGCCAGTGCGCTCGACCGGTCCATCGAGCCGGTGCCCTTCGCACCGAGCATCTCACGCGTGTCGAAGGCCGAGGCCAGAAATGCCTGGTCACCCGGGCTGTTGTCGTCGAGTGGGCTCGGCCGCGGGGATGCTTTCTCGAACGCGTCGCGCCCGATCCCGCACGCCGAGATCGCCGACCACGCCGTGATCACCGGCCCCATCCGATTCACCGCTTCCCGAGCACCACAACGGCGTTGTTGCCGCCGAAGGCGAGCGCGTTGTTCTGCACCACCCGCAGATCGGCGGACACCGAGTTGTTGGGCACGCAGTCGATGCCGCACTCCGGGTCCGTCTCGGTGTGGTTGATCGTCGGCGGGATGAAGCCGTCCTCAATGCCCAGCGCGCACGCGGCGGCTCCGAGTGCGCTCGCCGCACCCATGGTGTGGCCGAGCATGGACTTCACCGACACCGTGCGCGGCGGCGCGTCACCGAAAACCTGCTTGATCGCGCCGCACTCCGTGATGTCGTTGGCCTTCGTGCCCGTGCCGTGCGCCGAGATCAGGTCCACCTCACCAGGCGTGACACCGGCATCGGCGAGGGCCAGCTCCATGCATCGGCGCACGCTGTCACGGTCGGGAGCCACCTGGTGATGGGCGTCGCAGTTGAGGCCGTAGCCGAGGACCTCGGCGTAGATCCGCGCACCACGCGCCCGCGCCGTCTCCAGCGGCTCCAGCAGTAGCACCGCACCGCCCTCGCCGGTCAGGATGCCGGACCTGCCCGCGTCGAACGGCCTGCAGCACTCGGGGTCGACCGCGCCGAGCCGGTAGAAGCCCGTGAACGTCGTGCGGCACATCGCGTCCGCTCCGCCGCACAACGCGAAGTCGGCCTCGCCTGTGCGCACGGCGTCAAAACCGTTACCGATCGCGTAGTTTCCCGCCGCGCAGGCGGTCGCGATCGTCGAGACATCCACATCGGACAAACCGAGCTCCCGGGCGACTCCCGTGGCGAGCCTGCTAGCCGGAACCCGGTGCGCCGCGGCGGAATCCATGCTCTGTGCCCCCGAGCGGACGACTGTCTCGGCCAGGCGTTCACCGTCGTCGGCCCCACCGTCGGTGGTGCCGATGGACACCACACCCGTACGGTCGCGCAGTTCGGCCTCAGCGATGCCCGAGTCCTCCACAGCGAGCCTGGCCGAGGCGATCGCGAACTGCGCGGCCCTGCCCACCTCGACGAGCGGGACGTTGCGCACCCAGCGTCCTGGTTCGAACCCGCGCACCTCGCAGCCACCAGCATGGGCGAAACCGGTGGTGTCGAACGCCTCGATCGCTCGCGCACCACTGCGGCCATCCCGCAACGCCCGCGCGAACTCACCGGCACCGGTGCCGATGCTGGACACGACACCGATCCCGGTGATCACCACCCTGCGCACGGCTCAGGCATCCAGCGCCGCGCTGAGCACGTCGTACACCCCGCGAAGGTTCACCAGACGCTCGATCTCGCTCTCGTCGATCTCCAGGTCGAACTCGATCTCGAGGTTGGCGAGCAGTTCGATGAGCTTCATCGAATCAGCGCCCAGGTCGTCGGTGAACAGGTCGGTGTCGCTGACCTTCTCCGGCTCGATCTCCAGCACCCTGCAGACGAGTTCCTTGATCTCGTCCGCCCGTTGCGCGACCACGTCGTTCATTTCAACCAGTTGTTGTTGGAGAAGTCGTCATCGTCGAAGCGTTCCTCCCTGGCGTGCCGGGGCGCGCGCTGCGGCGGAGGCGGTGGAGCGGACTTCTCTGGTTCCTCCTGCTGGGGCGGCGCGACCGAGCGCGAGAACTTGCGCTGCGGCTGCGCGGCAGGCTCCGCCGGTGCGGCCGGAGGCGGTGGCGCGGTGGACGCGGCCCGCTCCACCGGCGCGCCGGTCGAGTACTTCGCGAACTCGTCGGCGGGCTGCTCCGCCTCGGACTCCCCGAAGCCCATGACGTGGTTGCGTTCGGTCAGCGACTTCTCCGTCGCCCAGCCGCCCGCTTCGCGCTGCCTGCGGCCCAGCTCGCCGAGATGCTTGGCAGCGCGGTCGGCGACCTGGCCCTGGCGCTGGAAGGTCTCCTTCGCCTGTTCCTTCGCCACCTTGGCCTTGCGATCGCGCAGGGCACGGCGCTCGGCCATCTCCCGGTTGATCTGACCCAGCCGGGAGACGACCGCCGCGGCCTTTCCCTCAGCCATCAGAACTCCTCACGTCTTCCGTCGACCGTGCCGATCACCGGTCGAACCTGATCGAGCGCTCGGTTTCGTCGCCCAGCGAACCACTGATCCGGTTGGCAGCGCCATCGCTCTCGAACAGGCCGCCGTCGATGCGGTACTGGTTCGAGCTGCGTTCCTGGTCTCCACCCTGGCCGCCGCCACCGGCGCCGCCCATGCCGCCGCCCATCATCCCCATGCCACCCGCACCGCCTGCGGTGCTCGCACCCTGCCCGGACGCCGCAGCGGGCGCGGCCTCACCCATGCCGCCGGGTGCCGCGCCGAGACCCGCTCCTGAGGGCTTCGAATCAGGGTTCGCTCCCGACTGGGCACCCGCGTTGAGGGCGTCACCCTCGCCGCCACCACCAACCGCGGCCGGAGCTCCGGCGCCGCCGAAGTCGCCCCCGCCACCACCGCCACCGCTTCCGGCACCTCCGGCCGACGGCTCGGTCAGCTGTGAGTCACCAGCGCCTCCACCGCTACCGTCGGGAGCGTCCACACTGGCGCCGTCGCCACCGGCGGGCGCCCCGAACTCGGGAGTGGCCACACCGGGCGCCGCTCCCGCCGAGGCTCCGCCTCCGCTGTCGCCGCCGGACGACGCACCGTCGCCACCGCTCCCGCCCTGGGTGAACGGGTTCTCGCCGGGCGCGGGCATCGTCCTGATCCCGTCGCGAGGAGCGCCACCGGGAGCACCGGCACCGCCCTCGGGTTTGGTCTCCCCGAGCGTGTACGTGGTGGGCGGCGGGTTGCCGTCGTCGACGGTGACCTTGGTGGGCCCGTCGGGACCTTCCGGCTGCTCGGCCGTGATCTTGAGGCCGCCGTCCTCGATGTGGATCTTGCCGTCAGGCCCGGGCCGGTAGACCTGCTCGGCACCCTCGCCTTCGGAACCTGCTGAACCCTCGGGGCCGAAGCCCTCCTGCTCGCCCTCGGCACCTTCCTCCCCGTTGCCGAAGTCGAGCTTGTAGCCCTTGGGCTCGCCCGAACCGTCGTCGACGGAGATGTCCATATTCCCGTCTTCGTCGGGCTCGGTCATCTCGAAGGTGTGGTCGCCCTTCTCGACCGTCAGCGTGTCCTGGTCGCTACCGGTGTCCTTGATGGCCTCGCCGGTCTCCGGGTCGATCGGGTACGGCTCGCCCGTCTCCGGGTTGACCTCGATGTCCTCACCCGTGACCGGGTTCTTGCCAGGGGCGCCCGGCGTCTCGACCTCGGGCGGGGCCGGGGTGCCGCCACCGCCGGTCCCTCCACCGCCGGTGCCGCCACCGGTGCCGCCACCTCCTCCGGTATCGCCGCCACCACCGTTTCCGTTCGGGTTCGGCTGTGGCTGCGGCTCGGGTTGAGGCTCCGGCTGGGGTTGCGGATCGCCCGACTCCTCGGGGAACTCGCTCTTGTACTCCTTGAGGTAGGAGTTCATCTCCTCGAAGGCCGTGTCGACGGCCTCCTTGGTGTCATCGCAGAGCTGCGTGAACCGCTGGTGCAGGTTGTCGTAGAGATCGGGGTTCCACGAGTCCCGGATCCACTGCTTGCACTGGTCGATCACATAGGTCTTGTTGCCGTCGTTGAGATCGCAGTCGTCGGAGCGAATCCGGGACTCGATGTCGCTGCCGGTTTCCGCGTCGACCCACGCCGCCACGGGCAGGATCTCGTCCTGCGACGAGAAGTCACCGTTGGCGAGCTTCATGACGTCCCTGGCCGTGTCCGGCACCGCGGCGCCAACCGTGGGCTGGTACATCGCGATGACCTCGTCGGCCTTGTACTTCACCGCCTCGTAGACGGTCTGCACCGTCGCCTCGATCACGTCGGCGCCGCCGCTCAGGTACTCGAGCAGCTCCTGCGAGTTCGGCGCGATGTCCTCGCTGTACTTCTGGTATGAGGCGTTGGCGCCGTCACCGGTCCAGTCCTTGTAGAGCGAGTTGAGGCTTGACTCGGTGGTGCTGTGCAGATCGGACAACGCGGTATGGGCGTCGCGCAGCCGCTTCGCCTCGTCGAGCATCTTCTGGAAGTCGAGGCCCTTCTGCTCGTCGAAGCGCTTGACGATGTCTTCCTCGTAGTTCAGCGGCGAGTCGATGTGCTTCTGGTCGCCAGGCCCCTCGGCGTCGATCGGGATGAACTGCTCGAAGACCTTGAGCCCGTCCCTCGCCAGGTCCAACAGCTCGTCGGCCTTGGCGACGGCCGACGAGCCGGAACCGGGAGCCTGCGCGTTGTCCAGTTCGGTCTGGTTCCCGTCCAGCCGTTCCTGGCGCTGCCGCTCCTGGTAGCCGGCCTCCTCCTGCTCGCCCTCGGCCGCGTCGTAGACGTCGTCGGGGTTGAGCCACAGACCGGTGTTCATGTCGCCTTGCGACAAGTTGTACTGGTCGTAGTAGGCATCGGCCGCTGAGTTTCCGTCACCGTGAACGGCGTACGAAGCCAGGACCGACTGCTTGGTGTCCGCGGAGACGTAGGGATCGTCCAGGATCGCCTGCGTCTCTTCCCAGCTCCGCTCGCTCACAAGCCGCTCCCCGACTGGTTGGCGGCCGAGGACTGCTCGGACTCCGCCGCCGCGTACTTCTCGCCCGCGCTGCCGATGCCCTGGGCCAGCGAGATCAGCGAACCGCACATGGCATCGGCACCCGTGCCCAGCGCCTCGATCGCCGCGGAGAAGTCGGCCGCGTACTGCGAGTGCGCGGTGCCGAACTCGGCCTCGGTGACCTTGGCGGGCTTGGTGTCCTTGACGGCGTCCTTGGCTTCCTCGGCAGCATCGTTGATCGTCTGCGCCTGGCTTGCCATGGAGCCGGTTTCGGCGGTGTAGCCGCCCGGTGCGTTGACCCCGCTCACGACAGCCCCCTCCCCGGTTCGTATTGGTGCAATCGCCACTACGACGCACGGGGAGCCAGCCCGGTGCCGTCGCTAATGCAACAAGAAATGTACCGAGACGCAGGTCAGCGCGCACCGAGAATGGAAATTTGCAAGCCGAAACGCCGAACTCGTCCGAGGATCACGAGACGGTCGCGACCACGCCCGCCAGCCGGTCGGCAGCGGCCTGGGCGGTCTGCTCCGCGGTCGCCTCCACCATCACCCGGACGAGCTGCTCGGTGCCGGAGGGACGCAGCAGCACCCGGCCCTCGTCGCCGAGCTCCTCGACCACCGCGGCCACGGCCTCCTGGACGGCGCTGGACGCGGCGACGGCAGCCTTGTCGGCGACCCGGACGTTGACGAGCACCTGCGGCAGCCGCCGCATCACCCCGGCCAGCTCGGCCAGTGGCTTGCCGGTGGCGGCGACCCTGCTCATCAGGCGCATCGCGGTGAGCAGGCCGTCGCCAGTGGTCGCGTGCGCGGGCAGCACGACGTGGCCGGACTGCTCGCCACCGAGCGTGAACCCGCCGGCCCGCAGCTCCTCCAGCACGTAACGGTCGCCGACGGCGGTCGTGCGCAGGGCGATCTCGTGCTCGCGCATCGCGAGGTGCAGGCCGAGGTTGCTCATCACCGTGGCGACCAGCGTCGTCTCGGCGAGCTCACCCGCCTCGGCCATCGCCACGGCCAGCACGGCCAGGATCTGGTCGCCGTCGACGAGGTTGCCCTCGGCGTCGACGGCGAGGCAGCGGTCGGCGTCGCCGTCGTGCGCGATGCCCAGGTCGGCGCCGTGCCGGACCACGGCCGCGCGCAGTTCACCTGGATGGGTGGAGCCGCAGTCCTCGTTGATGTTCACGCCGTCCGGCTCCGCGTGCAGCGCGATCACCTCGGCGCCTGCCTTGCGGTAGGCCTCGGGCGCGGCGGCCGACGCTGCGCCGTTGGCACAGTCGACGACCACGCGCAGGCCAGCGAGCGAGTGCGGAATGGCCCCCAGCAGGTGGGTCGTGTAGCGGTCGAGTGCGTCCTCGACGGCGGAGACCCTGCCGATCTGAGCACCCGTCGGCCGCGTCGCGGGGGCCGCGAGCCCGGCCTCGATCTCGTCCTCGATGCCGTCGGGCAGCTTGTGCCCGCCCTCGCCGAACAGCTTGATGCCGTTGTCGGGCATCGGGTTGTGGGAGGCGGAGATCATCACGCCGAGGTCGGCCGAGAGGTCGCTCACCAGGAACGCGACGGCCGGGGTCGGCAGCACGCCCACGCGCAGCACGTCCGCGCCCGCCGACGCGAGACCGGCCACGACGGCTGCTTCGAGCATCTCGCCGCTGGCCCTCGGGTCCCGGCCGACGATGGCGACGGGCCGGTGCGAACGGTCGTGAGCGGCGAGCACGCGCGCGGCACTGGCCGCGATCGACATCGCCAGTTCAGGGGTGAGTTCGGCGTTGGCGAGGCCACGCACGCCGTCGGTGCCGAAAAGGCGAGCCATGTCCTCGACCTCCGTGTCAGGTCCTGTGCTGAGCCGGAACAACCCGAACAACCTAGCGAGCCCACCGCGCGAGCCCGACGCGGGTACGTACACCGCTCGTGCCACGCCCGCACCGCACCCGGAAACGCAAGAAGCGCCCATCCAGAAATCGGATGGGCGCTTCTGTGCGTTGCTTCTGCGCGTCAGCGCTTGCTGTACTGCGGAGCCTTACGGGCCTTCTTGAGGCCGTACTTCTTCCGCTCGGTGGAACGCGCGTCACGGGTGAGGAAGCCGGCCTTCTTCAGCGCCGGGCGGTCGTCACCATCGATCTCGGCGAGCGCACGCGCGATCGCGAGGCGCAGCGCACCGGCCTGGCCGGAGATGCCGCCGCCGTCGAGGTTGGCGAAGACGTCGAACGACTCGGGCTTCTCCACCGTCACGAGCGGCTCACGGATGAGCTGCTGGTGCACCTTGTTGGGGAAGTACACGTCGAGCGGCTTGCCGTTGAGCTTGAACTGGCCGGAACCGGGCACGAGACGCACCCGGACGACGGCCTCCTTGCGGCGGCCGACCGTCTGCGCGGCGCCACCGGCGGCACGGGACGGCCTCGGCGCGGCCGGCGTCTCGCTGGTCACGGCCGCGTCGGTGGCGGCCTCGGTCTCGGTGCTGGTCACAGACTGTTCCTCACTCACTGGGTAACCTGAGCGATCTTGGAGATCTCACGCGGCTGCGGCTGCTGCGCGGCGTGCGGGTGCTCGGCACCCGCGTAGACCTTCAGCTTCTTCGCCTGGGCGCGGCCGAGCTTGTTCTTCGGCAGCATGCCCTTGACGACCTTCTCGACCAGCCGCTCGGGGCGGGTGTCGAGCAGCTCGCCGAAGGAGCGCTTACGCAGACCGCCGGGGTAGCCACTGTGGCGGTACGCGAACTTCTGCTCGCGCTTGTTGCCGGTGAGGGCCACCTTGTCCGCGTTGACGATGATGACGAAGTCACCGGTGTCCACGTGCGGGGCATAGGTCGGCTTGTGCTTGCCGCGCAGCAGCGTGGCGACCTCGGTCGCGAGCCGGCCGAGCACGACATCCTCGGCGTCGATCACGTGCCAGGCACGGGTGACATCGCCGGGCTTGGGGCTGTACGTGGGCAAGGGTCTACCTCGTCGTCAACATTGCGTGTGGGGTCCGTGCGGGCTGAGCGCAGGCGCTCATGAGCACAACAGCTAATGAAGATACCCGGTCGCCTTGGAGTGGGTGAAGCCGGGGTGCAGGAGCACCCCACATACTAATGTCTCCGGCAGCGCGCCGCGACGAGACATTCCGGGGGTCGGCAATGACACAGTGCCTGAAGGCGCGCCAGAAGGCACGCCCGAAGCCGCGCCAGGGGCCGTTGACGCGGCGACGGTCGAGGACACTCGCCGCTCTGGGCGCGGTACTGCTGCTCACCGCGTCGTGCGCGGCAGGCGGCAGGGAGGGCACCGCGATCCCCGACGGCGACGCGGCCGCCGAGTACGTCACCGCCAAGTTCTCGACGACGCTCGAGCGGCTCGACGAGGACCTCTCCGCCAACGAGCCGCGGCAGAGCACCCACCGGTCGTACACCCGGATCGACGACAAGAAGTCCGACAACACGGTCACCGCGATCCAGGTCGGCAGCCCGCCGTCGCGCCTGTTCAAGAACCACTCCAACCGCGACTCCGCCGACTACCGGGACTACTACCACCCGGCGGGCAGCGACGTGGAGTACACGCTGCTCGGCCCCGTGTACGCCGATCTCGCGCCGACCACCTGGGTGTCGATTCCCTACGACAACGCCGGCTACGGCGTGTGCTTCTGGGGTGGCTACACCGCGGTGTGCCGGATGCTCAGCACCGTCCAGTCCTCGCTCGAGAACGGCAACGCCGCCAAACAGGCGAAGAGCCTGCGGGACGGCAGCGTCGAACTCACCGCGGAGGTCACGCTGCGCGACTTCCTCGAGGAGCGGGTGGTGATCCTGCCCGACTGGGCGCTGGAGCCGATCAGCGAAGAGATGCGCGACGAAGTCATCGAGACCCGCATCAAGCTGGACCCGGAGGGCAGGCTCAAGGAGATCGAGATGAACGGCCTGATCTCCGGGGGCGGGCACGAGATCGAGATCAAGGAGCACTACCAGGTGCTGGAGCCGCCGACCGAGGAGTCGCTGCCCACGATCCCACCGGACGACCAGGTGACCGCGCTGAAGACCGACGCGCAGGTCGACGAGTTCTACGACCGGATGAACGAGATCACCAGCGGCGGCTGAGCACCGATCCGGTCCGCAGCTCACCAGCGCACGAGGGGAACCCGATGACACAGCCACCCGGCCAGCCGCAGGGCTGGTGGCAGCCGCAGACGCCAGGCCACGGCTACCCGGCGCCGGGCCAGCAGCAGTACCCGGGCCAGCAGCAGCCTCAGCAACATCAGTACCCGCAGCAACCTCAGCAACACCAGCAGGCTCAGCAACCGCAGCAGCCAGGCAACTTCGGCGGCAACTTCCAGTCGCAGTACGGCGGGCTCGGCGCGTTCGGTGGCGAGCCGCCCGCCAAACCGAAACGATCCAAGAAGCCCCTCGTGATCGGGCTCGTCGTCGTTGTCGTGCTCGGCGGCGGCGCGGCGGCGGCCTGGTTCGGCGGGCTCTTCCGCGGCGACGTCCTGCAGCAGCAGTCGCTACAGGACAACGTGGCCACCGTGCTGCGCGACAGCTACGGCGAGCACGACGTCTCCGGCGTCGAATGCCCTGCCGACCAGAAGATCCAGACCGGCAACACCTTCGAGTGCTCGGTCCAGGTGGCCGGAAAGCGCAAGGCCGTCGCGATCCGCGTTCTCAACGACAAGCCGGAGTACGAGGTCGGCGCTCCGAAGTAGACAGACAAAAAACGAACCGGGCCCGGCCGATTCGGCCGGGCCCGGTTCGTCACTGCTGGATCAGAACATCCCCTGGATGCCCTTGTCCGTCGACTGGTAGCCGTCGGCGATCTGCGGCAGCGCGGTGGCGATCTGCGCGAGAACCTGCTTCAGCTCGTCGAGCGACTGGTTCCACTCGTTCTGGACCTGGTTCCACGCGTCCATGGCGTCACCGGACCAGCTGTCGACCAGCGGGGCGAGACGGGACTTGAGGTCCTCGAACAGCGCGTCGAGCTCGCCGCCGGTCTTGTTGCAGTCGTCAGCCGCGGTGTGGATGGTGGCGTAATCAACAACGATGCCGTTGGGCATTGGTGCCTCCGTTGAGTAGTAAGTCTGGGAAGTCGAAAGGGCCGGTCAGCGGGCTCAGAGGCCGCCGAGCGCGTTGCCGATGTTGCCGATGGCGGAGTTCTGCTCCTCTTCCGCCTGCTGGTACTTCACACCGGACTGCTGGAGCAGCTCACCGATGTTGGCCAGCGCCTCGTTCAGCTTCCGAGTCTTCTCGTCGAAAGACGCCATCACGTTGTTGAACGCCTTGGCCGCCTCGCCCTGCCAGCCGGCCTGCGTGGCCTCGATGTTGCTGCGGAGCGTGTTGAGGTTCTGGTCCATCGACCCCTTGATCTGGTCGACGTCCTGGTAAGCCTGCTGGAACTGTTCCGGTGTCCCGGTAAAGCCGCCTGCCATCTGAGATGACCCCCTTCGTTCGTGGTTCGCCGGTACTGCGTTGTGTTCGTACTGGCTCTACGACGAAGACATTGCCATGTTCGGTTCCACGTTGTCGCGGTATGTGCGCAAGTAGTTGCTAGCGTGAATGCTCCACTTCGGAACCAGAGTGGAACCGCGAGGTGAACATCCACCCCGAGCTGCGCATCTGTCGCCCGAAAAGCCTTGCACCCCAACAGTTTTCGCACTGTGCCGATACGGCATGGATAGTCACTCGCGCATTCGCTTGCGCTAATTCGGGCGACACATTGTTCACTCGTGCGAAGTAGCGGCGAAAGTCGCTCAGTTGGTGATCTCGAGGGTGCTGACGATCTGCTCGCACGCGGTGAGCACACGCTGCGGGTTGTCCGCCTCCTGGCAGCCGATGCTGACCTGTGCGGTCCCCTGGGCCACGACGTACCAGTTGACCGTGGCCGCGGGCTTGGTCTCCACATAGTGGATGGTGTCCTTGCCCGCGTACTGGTGATGGTCCTGGAAACCGCTGTATCGCTCGGGGTCGCCGCCCGAGGCGTCGCGCAGCACACCGGCCAGCCGGTCGCGCTCGGCGCCACCGTCGTAGGACAGCACGAACTCCTGCACCACCACGAGGTCGTCCTTGTCCTGCGCGTCGCCCGGCTTCACGATCACCTGCCGGTCGGCGACGTTGTCCCCGGTCTGGGTCCAGCCCTCCGGCGCGACGAACTGGTACGAGTACTGCGCGAACGTGCGGCCCTGCGGCGGCTCCTCGCCGCCGGAGAGCGTGGCCACCAACACCGTCGCCACGACGGCCACCAGCACCAGCGCGCCGCCCACCAGCCACGGCAACCGCGTGCGCGCGGGCCGCGCCTGCGGTTCGGGAGCGGGAGGCGGGGTGAGGGCAGGCTGCCCCCTCGGCGGCGACGGCCTGCCCGGCGCGTTCGCGACGGGAGGGCGCGGCATCCGCGGCGCTCCCTGAGCAGGACGGGCAGGACCGCCGAAGCCCGGGGCCGTGACGACCTTGGTGCGCTGCTCGGACGCGGGCCCGCGCGGCATGGGTTGTGCTCCTGGCAGGGCGCCCGTGCGGTCGGGGATGACCTGGACCGCCCGCAGCGCTCCCCTTGCCACGACCGTCTCCGGCTGGTCGAGGGTGGTCGGAACCACCCCGGTGCGCTCGTGCACGAGCCGCGACACCATCGGGATCCGGCTCGACCCTCCGACCAGGAAGATCGCCGTGAGCTGCTTGGGCCGCAGCCCCGCGGACTCGATCGTGGCACTCGTGAGCTCGACGGCCCTGCCCAGCGGAGCGGCCACGAGCCGCTCGAGGTCCTCACGCGTCACGTGCGCGTCCGCGAACGGCGGCGGCATCGGCACGTCGGTGTAGGCGTGCCTGGACAACGTCTCCTTGGCGCCCCTGATGTCCTGGCGCAGCACTCGCCGTCGCCGCCGGTCGACGAGCTCTCTGCCCTGGACCAGCTGTTCCCACGCCTTCGGGTCGGCCGAGGACACCAGCGAACCGACGTGCTCCAGCAGCGACTGGTCGATGTCGGCGCCACCGAAGCTCGGGTCGCCGCGCGTGGCCAGCACCTCGAACCCGCCACGCCGGTCGCCCTGCGGCGCCCTGCGCACCACGCTGACGTCGATCGTGCCGCCGCCCAGGTCCAGCACCGCGAGCGAGTCGCCAGGCTTGCCGCTGAACTCCACCGTGCGCTCCTGGTTGACCGGAGCAGGCGTGAACGTCGCCGCGTGGAACACCGCCGCGGCGACGGGCTCGGGCACCAGCGCGACCTCGCGGGCCAGCCGTCCGGCGGCCTGCCGCAACAGCCGGGTGCGCACCGCGCCCCAGTCCGCGGGATGGGTGAGCACGAGCAGGTTCACCTCGGCCCCGCCCGCGAGCCTGCGCGCCTCGGCGACCGCACGGGCCAGCACCGCGTGGACCACGTCGGTCACCAGCAGCACCGAGTCGCCGAGCAGCAGCTCACCCTCGTCGATCCGGCGCTTGGGGTTGGGCTCGAACCGCGACGGATCGACGGCGGCCTGACGCTCGGCCTCCTGGCCGACGAACAGGGTTCCGTCCTGCGCGGCGTACACCGCCGACGACATCAGCGGCTGGCCGTCGACCACGACGACCTGAGGTTCACGACCGTTCACCGAAGCGACGACACAGGTGCTCGATGTACCGAAGTCCACCGCCACCCGAAAGGTCACCAGCCGCTCCCGCCAGTCGCCGACACTACGGGCGCCACTCTGTCAGACCGACCCGAGTGGCGCCGCCGCAGTGTCATTCCGGATTTATCCAGGAGATCTGCATCAGCTGCTTGCCGACCTTGCGGCTGACGAAGACACCCCGGCCCGGCGGCATCTGGCTCGGTTTGACGTTGCCGAGCAGCTGACCCTCGTCCTTGGACCCGTTCATCACGATGCCCGGCATCGCCAGCTCCTTGAGCTTGCCGACGATCGGGTCCATACCGCTGCGCGCCGCACCACCGGTGCGCCGGGCGACGATCATGTGCAGACCGACGTCCTTGGCCTGCGCCAGGTACTCCGAGAGCGGGCGCAGCGGGTTGTTCGAGGACGTGGCGACCAGGTCGTAGTCGTCGACGACGACGAACAGCTCGGGACCGGTCCACCACGACCGATCCTTCAGCTGCTGCGGCGTGACGTCGGGTCCGGGCAGGCGCTTGGCCATCGACCCGGCGATCTCCTTGACCATGCCGTCGAGCTGGTTGCCCGAGACCGCGTAGCCGAGCAGCTGGTCGCCCTCGACATAACCGAGCATGGTGCGCCGGTAGTCGACGAGGATGATGACCGCTTCCTTCTTGGTGTAGCGGTCGGTGATGCCCCTGACGATCTGCCGCAGCAGGTTCGTCTTGCCCGACTCGCCGTCGGCGTAGGCGAGGAAGTGCGGATCGGCGTTGAAGTCGAGGTAGACCGGGGCCAGCTCGTCCTCGTTGACACCGATCGGGATGAGCTTCGAGTCGCGGCGCTTGTCCTGCAGGAGCAGTTCGTCGTACTCGAAGTGCTCGGGCAGCAGGCG
This sequence comes from Prauserella cavernicola, assembly GCF_016595675.1. Classification (GTDB taxonomy): domain Bacteria; phylum Actinomycetota; class Actinomycetes; order Mycobacteriales; family Pseudonocardiaceae; genus Prauserella_A; species Prauserella_A cavernicola. Next base: position 31,054 of record NZ_JAENJH010000002.1, read on the forward strand.
GACCTGCGGCGCGAGCCTGCCCGTCCACGCGGACCTGATCTTGGCCACGGCGTCGCTGACGCCCGCACCCATGTCCTGGTCGTCACTGGAGCCGTCGATCCGCGGCAGCCCGCCGAGCAGGTGCAGCTTGTCCCTCGTGAGCCCTCGGCCCGGACGTCCCGCGGGGACGTTGACCGCGACGCGCCGGTCGATGTCCGACTCGCTCGGGTCACCGAGCCGCAGCTCGAACCGCGTGCCGAGCATGTCCTTGATGGCGGGCCGAATGTCGGCCCACCGGTTGGACGAGATCACCACGTGGATGCCGTAGGTGAGGCCCTGCACGGCGAGCTTGGTGATCTGCGGTTCCAGCTCGTCGAAGTCGTCGCGCAGCGCGCGCCAGCCGTCCACGATCAGGAACGCGTCACCGAACGGGTCCTGCTCGGCCGTGATGTCGCCGCGGCGCTTGCGGTTGCGGAAGTCGTTGATCGAGTCGACGTTCAGCGAGCCGAAGCGGGCTTCCCGCTCGTTGACGAGCGTGGTGAGCTCGGCGACGATCCGGCGGGCCTTGTCCGGTTCCCTTCGCGCGACGGCGACACCGCCGACGTGGGGCAGGCCGGCGAGCCCGGCCAGGGTGCCACCACCGAGGTCGATGCAGTAGAACTGCGCCTCCTCGGGCGTGTGCGTGAGCGCCATCGACATGATCAGCGTCCGCAGCATGGTCGACTTGCCCGACTGCGGGCCGCCGACGATCACACCGTGACCCGAGGCGCCGGAGAAGTCAGCCCACAGCGGGTCTCGCCGCTGCTCGTACGGCCGGTCCACGATGCCCAGCGGCACCTGCAGCCTGCCGTTGCCGAAGAACCCGACCGGGGACAGTCCCCTGTCGTCGGTGGGGTTGAGGTTCGGCAGCAGGGTGTCGAGCGAGTTCGGTTCCTTCAGCGGCGGCAGCCACACCTCGTGCGCGGGCGGGCCCTGGCCGATCAGCCGCGAGATGATGACGTCGAGCTCGCTGGGCTCGACGGCCTCTTCCGACTCCGGTTTCTTCGGCTGCTCGACGACCTCGGGTTCGGGCTCCGGTTCCGGTTCCCTCGGCAACTCCACGAAGTCTGGCACGAACAGCTGCGGCCGCTTGTCGGCGCGCACCACCTTCGCGCCAGGCGCGGCTGCCTTGATCCCGGCAGGCCGGTACGGACCGGACACATAGGACGCCTTGAACCGCACAAGCGTGGAGGTGTCGTACTTGAGGTAGCCACCACCGGGAACGGACGGCAGCTCGAACGCGTCGGGCACGCCGATCGCGGCGCGGGACTCCGCGGCCGAGAACGTCTTCAGACCGATCCGGTACGACAGGTGCGAGTCCAGACCACGCAGCTTGCCCTCCTCCAGTCGCTGGGAGGCGAGCAGCATGTGCATCTGCAGCGAACGACCGAGGCGGCCGATCGCGACGAACAGGTCGATGAAGTCCGGCTTCGCCGACAGCAGCTCGGAGAACTCGTCGACGACGATGAACAGCGCGGGCAGCGGGTCGAGGTCGGCGCCGTTCTCGCGCGCCTTCTCGTACTCCCACACGTTCTTGAAGTTGCCGCCGTTCTTGAGCGCCTCCTGCCGCCGGTTCATCTCACCGGCCAGCGCGTCCTTCATACGGTCGACCAGCGTGACCTCGTCGGCGAGGTTGGTGATGACCGCGGAGACGTGCGGGGACTTGTCCAGTCCCATGAACGTCGCACCACCCTTGAAGTCGACGAGCACGAAGTTGAGCGTCGTCGACGAGTGGGTGGCGAGCATGCCGAGCACGAGCGTGCGCAGGAACTCGGACTTACCGGAACCGGTCGCGCCGATGCACAGGCCGTGCGGGCCCATGCCCTCCATCGCGGCTTCCTTGATGTCCAGCTCGACGGGCTGGCCGTACTCGCCGACGCCGAACGGGACGCGGTAGCGGTCGCGAACGGGCCTCGGGCGCCAGGCCTGCTGAACGTCGAAGGTCATCGGGTCGCCGGGAATGCCGAGCAGCTCCAGCAGCGACGGGTTGGACAGCAGCGGCTGCTCCTCGCTGTCCTCGGCGGCGGCGGAGCCCATCCGGTACGGCGAGAGCTTGCGGGACAACGCCTCCGCCTCGACGAGGCTCAATGTGTCGGGACGTCCGAACCACTCGACCCCGCCGGCGCTGCGCGCACCGAGGCGGTCCTCCTCGACCACCAGGCGCAGACCACGGCGGGCCGCGAGGTTCCCGACCGAGTCGGACAGGTCGATGATCGTGACGCCGACCAGACCCTCCTCGAGCAGGATCTGCTCCTCGCCGGTGACGTCGGCGTCGTCGATGATGAGCACGACGTGCGGCTGGTCCGGCGGCGGCGTGGCGTTGCGGGAGAACCGCTGGCGCTCACGCAGCTCCTCGTCGAGCCACTGCTCGATCTGGGAGAGCGAGCCGGCCATCATGCGCATCTGGCCGATGCCGTCGGACAGGGTCGGGTGCTGGGCGTGGGGCAGCCACTTGGCCCACTCCCACTCCTCCTTCGCCCTGCCCGCGGTGGCGACGCCGATCAGCACGTCGTCGGGGCTGTGGAAGGCCACGAGCTGGGCGAGCATCGCCCTGGTCAGGCCGCGCGTGAGCTGCTTGTCGCCCTGCATGCCGACGGCCGCGAAGCCGCGCAGGGTGATCTGGGTCGGCAGGTCGGGCACGATCGAGTGGGCGCGCACGAATCTGCGCAGCGCCAGCGTGGCGATCGGCTCGAGCTCGTCGACGGGTCCGGTCTGCGGCGGCACCAGGCGGGTCGCCAGCCGGTGCGAGCTGCGGCCGACGCGCAGGTGCAGGAAGTCCTGGTCGCTCTGCCTGCGCTCCCACATGCGGCGGGTCGAGGCCATCGACCACAGCGTCTGTGGGTCCGGGTGCACCCACTCCAGCGAGGCGCGCTGGTCGACCATCGCCTCGCGGGCCCTGTCGCGCATCTGACCGAGGTAGCGCAGGTAGTCCTTGCGGTCCTCGTTCATCTCGGCCTTCTTCTGCTGGCCACCGCGACCGCCGCCCGCGAACATGCCGACCATCGACATCATCATCATCAGCGGCATCATCAGGAAGAACGGGCTGCGTCCTGCCGCCCCGCCGGACGTGAACATGAAGGCGACCATGCCCAGCATGGCGACGACCATGACGACGGGAAGGATCTTCATGAGGATGTTGCCGGGAATGGTCCTGGGGACCTCGGGCGGCGGCTCCAGGTGGACCTCGCCACCCGGCGGCCGCGGAGCAGCAAGCCGTGGCGACCGCTTGAACTGCAGCGTGCTCACCGAAAGACCCCTCTTCAACTCGGCGACGACAGGCCCGTGAGGTGCCAGGCCGAGCCCACACGGTAGCGAACACGAAGCTGCTCGCGGGCGCAGACCGCCCGAGTAGGCACATTCACCTGAAGTGACCCCACGCTTGACCCAGGTGCGCTAATACTAGGGCTGCATGACCACTCCGTGGGGCCGGTTTGCCTGACCCGATGGCCCTTCGGCGGGTATTTTCCGCGAGGCGGTATAAGTACCGTGCAGCGATATCTCCAGGTAGGGGGCAAAGACGTGGCAACGGGCACGACCGTATTCAGCCGGGTCACGGTGGTGGCACCGCGCACGCGTATCGACGTGGCGCTGCCCGCCGACGTGGCGGTGGCCGATCTACTGCCCATGTTGCTGGAGATGGCCAAGGAAGTCAGCCCGGACGGTGGCGCTCGTCACGGCGGCTGGGCGCTGGCCAAGCTCGGGGACGCCCCGCTGGAGCCGAGCCGCACGCTCGCCTCGCTCGGCGTCATCGACGGTGAGCTGCTGCAGCTGCGCAAGCGCAACGAGAACCCGCCGCCCCCGCTCTACGACGACGTCGTCGACGCCATCGCCGAGGCCGAGCCCGACAGCTTCCGGCCGTGGACCAAGGAGACCGCCCAGCGGATCGGCCACATCGCGGGCGGGCTCGCGCTCGTGCTCGCGGCGCTGGCCCTGTTCTTCGGCGGTCCCCTCAACGGCGGCAACGGGCTGGCCGCCGCCATCACCGCCGGAGTGGGCGCCATCGCCTGCATCGCGGTGGGCGCCACGCTGTCGAAGGCCTACCAGGCCGAGTCCACAGGTGTGCTGATCGCCGCGGCCGGTGGTCTGCCACTGGCGTTCGTCAGTGGTTTCTACATCGTGCCCGACGTGTCGGTGCGCGCGAACCTGTTGCTGGCGAGTGCGCTGGTCGTGGTGGTCGCCGCGGTCTGCATCCTCATCATGGGCACGGGCATCACGACGTTCATCGCGGCCGCGACCGCCGGTGTCCTCGGCCTGATCGCGTTCCTGGTCGCCACGCTCGTCGCTCACCCCGCCGCCGGCATCGCCGCGGGCACAGCCGCCGTCGCGCTGGCAGGCATCTCGATGCTGCCGAGGGCCACGATCTGGCTCGCCAAGCTGCCGCTGCCCCACGTTCCAGGCACCGCCGAGGAGCTCAAAGAGGACAGCGGCTACCCGGACTACTCGGCGATCGAGCGCCGCACGAGCGTCGCCCACAACTACATGACCGGCCTGCTGGTCGGCTGCGGCGCCGTCACCGCGATCTCGGCCATGATCACCGCGACCTCGCCCGAGATCTGGGGCATCATCACCGCGATCGTGGCCACGCTCGTGCTGCTGCTGCGCGCCCGCGCCTACGCCAACGGCAGCCAGGCCGTCGCGCTGCTCACCACGGGTCTCGTGTCGGCGGGCGGCATCCTCATCGGCTGGATCTGGATGGCGGACGCCTCCAGCCGGATCCTCTGGATCTTCGGCGCCCTCATCCTGCTCGCCGCTGCGGCGCTCGTGCTCGGCGTGGTGTTCCCGGACCAGCGCTTCTCGCCGCCGATGCGCCGCACGGTGGAGATCATCGAGGCGATCTGCATCGCGACAGTGCTGCCGCTGGCGCTCGCGGTGATGGGGCTCTACTCGACGCTTCGCCACCTCGGCATCGGATGAGCAGAACCGACCGATCAGTCTCGAGCTCTAGGGGGTCACGCGTGCGTTCCGCCGGACCGCTGCGGCGAACATCGGCGCTGCTGCTCGCGGCGACGCTCGGGGCGCTGGGGCCGGGCATCGTGCCGCTTCCGGCCGCCGCGCAGGACACCGGGTACGCGGTGCCGCCGCCGCTCGCGGGCGAGCCCGTTCCCTCCGACGGAGGCGTCCCGGACAAGCCGTACCGCCAGGAGACCGGCTGCGTCCAGCGTGACCTCAGCCAGGACGTCGTCCTGCAGAACGCCCCGTGGGGCCAGCAGTACCTCCGCCTCGCCGAGGTGCACCAGCTGATGCAGAACACCACCGGCTCGATCGGCCGGTTCGCCGACAGCGGCCAGCCGGTGCAGGTCGCCGTGATCGACACCGGCGTCAACAACCACCCGTACTTCCAGGGCCGCGTCAAGCCGGGCGGTGACTACGTCGCCAACAAGGGCCAGCCCGGCATGGAGGACTGCGACGGGCACGGCACCGAGGTCGCGGGCATCATCGCGGCCAACACCCCCAGCAACCTTGGGTTCAAGGGCATGGCGCCCGACGTCGAGATCATCTCCATCCGGCAGTCGAGCCAGAACTACGAGTTCGACGAGGAGACCGACGGTCAGAACCAGCCTCCACCCAGTGGAGATGGCAACGGCGGGGACAACGGCGACGGCGGCGAGGGCGGCAACGAGGGTGAGAACGGTGGCGGCTCCGGTGCGGGCGACCCGCAGACCGACCCCGCTCAGGACGGCGGCGGCCGGACCCAGGAGGAGGCGGGCTCGGCGGGCACGCTCGACACCCTCGCCCAGGCTGTGGTCAACGCCACCAACCGAGGCGTCGACGTCGTCAACATCTCGATCAACAACTGCAGGCCGGCCGGTCCCATCACCTCGGGTGAGCGGGCGCTGCAGGCCGCGGTCGCCAACGCCGTGGCCAACGACATCGTCGTCGTCTCGGCGGCGGGCAACACCAGCGAGGCGTGCCCGCAGAACGAGGGCGACCCGAACAACCCGAGCACGATCGTCACGCCCCCGTGGTTCGCCGACGACGTGCTGTCGGTCGGCGCGATCGACCAGACCGGCGGCGTAGCCGAGTTCAGCGTCCACGGACCGTGGGTCAGCGTCGCCGCTCCCGGCACCGACATCATCTCGCTGGACCCGGCACAGGGCTCGGACCGCCTGGCGAACATGACCATCGAGAACGGTGACCCGCAGAAGATCCAGGGCACCAGCTTCGCCGCGCCGTACGTGGCCGGGCTCGCCGCGCTCGTGCGAGCGAAGTACCCGGACCTGAACGCGGAGCAGGTGATCAACCGCATCACCACCACCGCACAGCACCCCGCCGCACCCGGTGGTCGTGACAACTTCGTCGGCTACGGCGTGATCGACCCGATGGCGGCGCTGACGGCCACCGTGCCCGAGGAGGAGGGCATGGCGCCCGCCTCCGCCGTGGCACTGCCCTCGGACATGCCGCCGCCGAACGACCAGAGCTCGACGCCGATGATCGTGGCGCTCGCCGGTTCCGGCGGTGCGCTCATGGCGTTGCTGATCACGTTGTTCGTGGTGCACACGATCCGCCGCAACCGCACCGCCTGACAGGCCCGCTCACCGCCTCACAGAGCGACCAGGACCCCGGGACCGCACCACGGCCCCGGGGTCCTTCGCTGTCCACGCTGGACGCTCCCCAACGCGTGGCTGTGTGCCCGCACAGGCCCGCCCAGCACAACGGCCCGGGTCCTCGTTGGGAGGACCCGGGCCGTTGGCGGAGAGGTGTACGTGCGGCTCAGTTACCCGCGGCCGCGGCGTCGTCAGGGAACGAGCCCGTGCTGGGATCGAACTGCACGCCGTCGTAGGTCCGCTGGGCGTCCTGGGCGTTGAGCGATGCTCCGACGGGCAGGAGCTTGATGATCGACTCCGGCGCCGGCTTCAGGCTGTCCGCCGACAGGCCGAGGCCCGCCGCCGTCGCGTCGTTCGGGATCCCGTAGCGCACGCCGCGGTCGGAGATCAGCTGGATGCTGCCCCGCTCGAAGGTCTCCTTCGTGGTGGCCCCGCGCACGGCGGCCGCGAAGCCCGGCTGCATGTAGAAGTACTCCACCTTCCAGCCGTCCGGACTCGGCTGACCGATCTTGACCCGCTGCACCTCGCCCTGGTCGTTCTTCGGGCCGGGCAGCTCCGGGTTCACGTAGAGGGCCGTCCTGGCATCGCGCTCGGCGCCCTCGCCCTGGACCTTCCAGCCCAGGCAGCTGACGGGCCTCGTGTCGGCCTTGAGCACGGTCGGGACGATCTCGGGGTAGTGGCTGACGTTCAGCGCGCCCGGGGTTCCCTCCTGCAACTTGGTCACGGCCTGCGTGTTCGACGGGGCGATGGTCGGGAGCTCGTCCGATGTCGACTCGGTGAACCGGATCATCTCCGCGAGCGACGCGGGGATCTGCTGGATGCCGGTGTCGAGCACGACCCAGAACTCGACACCCGTCGTGTCTTCGATCCGGAACACCGAGCCCACGCTCATCTCGTTCAGGTTGAACTGCGGCGTGCCGCCGAGGTTGTCCATGTCCGGCACGCTCAGGTCGCCCACCGCCGGGATGGCGTTGAGCAGCCCCATCGAGATCTTGCGCACCTGCACCGACTGGAGGTTCAGTGCCGAGGTGACCGCGCTGTCGTCCATGTCCACCGCGGCCCGCACCGTGTTGCCATCGCCGCTCTGGCGGTAGATGAGATAGGTGCGGCCGTCGTCCGCGGCGGCGAGCAGCGCCTCCTCCTTGGCAAGCTCCCTGCCGAGGTTGTCCACGCCGCCGAACACCGTGGTCTCCCGCGTCGACGGGTCGAACTGCTCCGACGGGTTCAGCGAGGTGTCGAGCTCGACCTCGTCACACACCGCCCAGCTGGAGGAGATCATCTGGTCCTTCGACGGGATCAGGTCGGGACCGTCGGGAATGCCCTGCAGCCGTCCGCGGGGGATGTCCTGGAGCTGCTCGTCCGGAACGACCTCCGCGGGCGGGACCTCGGCCGGAGCCGCCGCCTGCTGGTTGCCGCCCTGCTCACCCTCACCCGACTGCTGCTGTCCCATGAGGATCAGCCGCGCCGACGCCATGTTGAACGTGGGGATCAGCTTCTTCGGGCTCCCGGCGACCACGTAGATCGAGCCGGACTGCTCGCCGATGACGATCCCGGAGTCGGGCGCCTTGGCTGCGGGCTTGAAGATCCCGAAGATGACGAAACCGAGCATGGCGATCGCACTCAGGACAACCCCGACAATCGTGGCACGCGAGTGCGTGCGCATCGGGTCGTGCAACATCACCGCGTCCTTGCGGACCAGCGCGGACTGCATGCGCCGCAGCACGAACTGATACGCCTGGACTTGTGACTTTGTTGTCGGTGTTGACGGCATTCTCGACCTACAGCTCTCCCAGTCGCGGTACGGTTCCGCAGGATAGCCGTGCGCGGGACCGTCTGGTGTTGGTTTCTACCAACTCCGGCTAGTGTTCGGCCCTTCGGGACCGGCTGTCAGCTCAAGTGCACGAAATCGAGGGGAAGAGAACGCGCGGATGTCCGTCACCACTCCTCCACGTCCGCCGGGCCCGCCTGGGTCCCAGCCGCCGTCGGGGCGGCCTCCGGGACCGCCCCAGCGTCCTCGAGGACCTGGTGGCTCCGGTGGCGGCCCGGGAGGGCCGAGGAACCCGCGAGGCCCCGGCGGACCGGGAGGACCCGGCGGTCCTGGTGGGCCGGGAGGTCCGGGGGGACCCGGTGGACCAGGCGGTCCCGGTGGGCCCGGTGGCCCTGGTGGCCCCGGCGGTCCTCCGCCCGGTCAGCAGCCACCGCAGCAGTCGGCCCCGCCGCGCATCGCACCGCCCGCGCGGCGGCGCTCCTTCGGCGCGAGCCTCGGCCCGCTGCCGGTCGTCAACGTCGTGCTGCTCGAGATCGGGCTCGCCATCGGGCTGATCCTGCTCGCGATCAACGACGGTCTGCTCTACGTCGCGATCGGCGTCGTGGTGATCGCGCTGGTGCTCGCGTTCCTGCGCTGGGGCGGCCAGTGGTTCACCCAATGGGCTGGACTCACCGCGCGCTACACCTTCCGTTCCCACGAACGGGTCGCCACTCCGCCCACACCGACCTCACTCGAGTCGATCGCGGCCGAGGACGACAACGACGGCGTCATCGGACCCGACGACGCCAGGGTCAGCCTTCTGCGGCTCGCCCTGCCCGACCTCGTCGTCGCGCAGGGCAAGGACCACGAGCACCAGGAGGTCGGCCTCGCCTGGCACGACGGCACCTGGACCGCGGTGCTGCTGGTCGAGCCGACTCCCGCGCTGATCTCGCAGGCCGGCGGTGCGCCGAGCCTGCCCCTCTCGGCGCTGGCGCCGTGCCTCGAGGACCGCGGTGTGGTGCTCGACTCCATCCAGATGACCTGGCACTGCTACCCGGGCAGCGCGGCGCTGCCCGCGGACTCGCCCGCGCTGAGCTCGTACATGGAGGTGCTCGGCCCGCTCACGGCGGCTGCACGGCGCACCACATGGGTGTCGATCAAGCTCGACCCGAAGCGCTGCCCCGCCGCGATCCGCGAGCGTGGCGGCGGCGTCGTCGGCGCGCACCGTGCGCTGATGGGTGCCCTGTCGCGCGTGCGCAACGCGCTCGAGTCGCGCGGCGTGCCGACCCGGCCGCTCAACCCGGACGAGCTGCTGCGCGCCGGCATCTCGGCCGCCGAGCTCACCGGGGTCGCCGGTTCGGCGAACAAGGTGAGCATGACCGAGCGCTGGACCGGCGTCACGGCGGCGGGCATCGGCCACGCCAGCTATGCGATCACCAACTGGCCGAAGGGCAAGATCACCAACAGCCTCAACGGTCTGACGAGCGTCAGGGCGCTGTCGGCGACCGTCGCGATGGCGATCTCGCCGTCCCAGGAGGAGGGCAAGATCGGCCTGCGCGGCATCGTCAGAGTCAGCGCCCGCAACCCACGGGAGCTCGAGGCCGCCGACCAGCGCCTCAACACCACCGCCGAGCGCCTCGACGTGTCGCTCACCCCGCTGCGCGGCAAGCAGGCCGCCGGCTTCGCCTCGACGCTGCCGATGGGAGGCGCGGCATGAGCTCGCGCGTGCACGACGCCAACCAGGACCTCGGGGTGGCGCCGGAGTTCATCGTCGACCCGGAGCTGCTCGACGCGATCAGCCCCTCCGGCGACCGCGGCGGCATCGTGCTCGGCTCCGGCCTGCAGGGCGAGCCGCTGACGATCTCCGCGCTGCGTTCGGCGCCCACGAGGATCGTGCTCGTCGGCGGGCTGTACCTGGCCCGTCAGGTGGCGCTGCGGGCGATGGCCGTCGGCGCCTGGGTCGTCGTGGCCACCGGTCGCCCGACCGCGTGGCACGTGCTGTCGCAGGCCGCGGGCACGCAGCCAAACGGCCAGCCCTCGCCGCTCGTGCAGATCCGCAGGCTCTCGCCGGTGGAACTGCCGAGGCCGTCCGAGGACGCCCCGCTGCTCGTCGTCCACGACGGGGGCCCGACTCCGCAGGACCTGTTCCCGCCGCGTTCGCCGTGGCAGACGACGGTGTACGTGCTGCCCTACCTGCACCCGCAAGCGGGCGCGATGGCCAACGCCGCGGACCTCGTGCTGATGCAGCGTCTGCCCGCGGGTCAGGCCGAGCTGGCCGCCCGCATCTGGCGCCTGCCGCCGCAGATGATGCGTCAGCTGACCACGCTCAAGGACGACCAGGTGGTGGCGCTGGGCCGCAACCTCTGGCGCCCGCTGCGCCTGGTGACCACGGCCAGGGAGAAGCAGATCCTCGGCCCCGTCCGCCGAGGCGACTGACCGACGAAACGGCGAAAGGCCCCGCATCCGAGGATGCGGGGCCTTTCGCCGTTCGGGTGCTATTCGGTTCCGGGGAGCGCGGTGCGGACGTTGCGGGTCTGCTCGGCGCGCGCGGCGAGCTCGGCGTCCGGCGGATAGTCGATGCGCACGAGGGTGAGCCCGTGGGCGGGAGCCACGGAGCTCTCCCGCACCTGACTGTCCAGGACGTCGCCCGGCCAGCCCACTGTCCTGCGGCCGTCGCCCACCAGCAGCAGCGCCCCGACGAGGCTGCGCACCATCGAATGGCAGAACGCGTCCGCCGACACCTCGACGTGGACCTCGTGCTCGGCGACCCTGCGCCACCTGAGCCGCTGCAGCTCCCTGATCGTCGTCGCGCCCTCGCGCTGCTTGCAGTAGGCCGCGAAGTCGTGCAGCCCCAGCAGAACCTGCGAGGCGTCGTTCATCGCCTCGACCGACAGCGGCCGTCCCCACGCGAGCGTGTCGTGGCGGCGTAGCGGATCGACGCCCCACGGCGCGTCCGAGACCTGATAGCGGTAGTGCCGTCGCGTGGCGGAGAAGCGCGCGTCGAACCCCTCGGGAGCGATCCGCGCGCCGAGCACCCGCACGTCGGCGGGCAGGATCCGGTTCCACCGGTGCCGCATGCGCTCCAGGTCGGGGATCCCGCGGTCGTCGACGGTCAGCCGCCTCGACGACGGCTCACCGGACATCGGCTCCACGTCCACGTGGACGACCTGACCGCTCGCGTGCACCCCCGCATCCGTCCGGCCCGCCACGACCACGGAGCGGGGCACTGAGGCGCCGGGAGGCTGCTTGGCGAGCGCATCCTCGAGGACACCCTGGACCGTGCGCCGCCCCGGCTGCCGGGCCCAGCCCGAGAAATCCGTGCCGTCGTAGGACACATCGAGGCGAAGACGAACGAGCCCGCCCTCCCGAGTGGGAGTGGCGGGCTCGTTCGGAACGTGCGGTGCCGTCAGGACTCGTCCTTCTTGTCGGCCTGCTCGGCCGGCTCGTCGGTCTTGTCCTCGGCTGCCTCGTCGGCCTTGGCCTCGTCGGCGGGAGCCTCGGCGGCGGCCTCGTCGGCCTTGGCGTCGGTCTCCTCCGTGGCCTCAGTGGCCTCGGCGGCCTTGTCGTCCTTGGCGAACTTCGTCTTGCGAGCCGCCTCGGCCTCAGCCGTCACGGTCTTCTCCGCCACCAGTTCGATGACCGCCATGGGGGCGTTGTCGCCCTTGCGCGGCAGCGTCTTGGTGATGCGGACGTAGCCGCCGGGGCGGTCGACGAAGAACGGTCCGATCTCAGCGACCAGCTTGTGCACGACGTCCTTGTCGCGGATGACCCGCATGATCTGACGCCGGTTGTGCAGGTCGCCCCGCTTGGCCTTGGTGATCAGCTTCTCGGCAAGCGGCCGGACGCGCTTGGCCTTGGCCTCGGTGGTGGTGATCTTGCCGTGCTCGAACAGCGACGTGGCCAGGTTCGCCAGCATCAGCCGTTCGTGCGACGGCGAGCCACCGAGACGGGGTCCCTTGGTGGGGGTGGGCATCGGTTCTCCTCGTTAGCTACTCAGCCTCACGACCGGACGGTCCACAGTGGATAACCACCGCGGACCGTCTGCCCCGGTCTTAGAGCTGCTCCGTCTCTGCGTAATCCTGGCCATCGTCGTGGCCAACTTCGGAAAGTCCGTCGGCGACGTCGCTTCCCCAGCCCTCACCGTCGTAGCTGGCCGCGGCGGCCGTCGGGTCGAACCCGGGCGGGCTGTCCTTCAGCGTGAGGCCGAGGCCGACGAGCTTCATCTTGACCTCGTCGATCGACTTCGCGCCGAAGTTGCGGATGTCGAGCAGGTCGGCCTCGCTGCGCGAGACCAGCTCGCCGACCGTGTGGATTCCCTCGCGCTTGAGGCAGTTGTAGGACCGGACCGTGAGGTCCAGGTCCTCGATCGGCATCGCGTAGGCGGCGATGGTGTCCGCCTCCTGCGGCGACGGGCCGATCTCGATGCCCTCGGCGTCGACGTTGAGCTCCCTGGCGAGACCGAAGAGCTCGACGAGCGTCTTACCGGCCGACGCGACGGCGTCCCTGGGCGTGATCGACGGCTTGGTCTCCACGTCCAGGATCAGCTTGTCGAAGTCGGTCCGCTGCTCGACACGAGTGGCCTCGACCTTGTAGGTCACCTTCAGCACCGGCGAGTAGATCGAGTCGACCGGGATCCGGCCGATCTCGGCGCCTGCCTGCTTGTTCTGCAGCGCGGGAACGTAGCCGCGGCCACGCTCGACGACGAGCTCGATCTCGAGCTTGCCCTTGCCGTTGAGGGAGGCGATGTGCAGGTCCGGGTTGTGCACGGTGACACCGGCCGGGGGCACGATGTCGGCCGCGGTGACCTCACCGGGGCCCTGCTTGCGCAGGTACATGGTGACCGGCTCGTCCTCCTCGGAGGACACCACGAGCTCCTTGAGGTTCAGGATGATCTCGGTGACGTCTTCCTTCACCCCCGGAACGGTGGTGAACTCGTGCAGGACGCCGTCGATACGGATGCTCGTGACCGCGGCACCCGGGATCGACGAGAGCAGCGTGCGCCGCAGCGAGTTGCCGAGCGTGTAGCCGAAGCCCGGCTCGAGCGGCTCGATGGTGAACCGGGAGCGAGTCTCGTTGACCGTCTCTTCGCCGAGAGACGGCCGCTGGGAAATCAGCACTTTCCTTCTTCCTTTCCTGCCGACGCCCGCCATATGACGCCGAAAGGTGTGGCGTAGGCGGCGGCGCACTCCACGGCGCCGCCGCCGGATCCGTGCCCGGACAGAGCCGGGACGCGGATCACTTCGAGTAGAACTCGACGATCAGCTGTTCCTGGACCGGAACCTCGATCTGCGCGCGCTCGGGCAGCTGGTGCACGAGGATGCGCAGGGTCGAGGGGACGACCTGCAGCCACGCGGGGATGGGACGCTCGCCCATCGCCTCCTTGGCGGCCACGAACGGCAGCATCTGGAGCGACTTGGGCCGCACGTCGATGATGTCGAACTTGGACACCCGGAAGCTCGGGATGTTGACCTTCTGGCCGTTGACCACGAAGTGGCCGTGGCTGACCAGCTGGCGGGCCTGACGACGCGTCCGGGCGAGCCCGGCGCGGTAGACCACGTTGTCCAGCCTGGACTCGAGAATCTGCAGCAGGTTCTCGCCGGTCTTGCCTGCGCGGCGCGCGGCGTCCTCGTAGTAGCGCCGGAACTGGCGCTCGAGGATGCCGTAGGTGTAGCGAGCCTTCTGCTTCTCCTGAAGCTGAAGCAGGTACTCGCTCTCCTTGATCCGGCCACGGCCGTGCTGGCCGGGCGGGTAGGGGCGACGCTCGAAAGCCTGGTCGCCGCCAACGAGGTCAACCTTGAGGCGACGCGAGATGCGCGTCGCGGGGCCGGTGTAACGAGCCATGTGTGCTTACTCCTCCCCGTTCCTCAGACCCGGCGCCGCTTCGGCGGGCGGCAGCCGTTGTGAGGCTGCGGGGTCACGTCCTGGATGGTGCCGACCTCGAGGCCGGCGGCCTGCAGCGAGCGGATCGCGGTCTCCCGGCCGGAACCGGGACCCTTCACGAACACGTCGACCTTCTTCATGCCGTGCTCGGCGGCCTTGCGAGCAGCGTTCTCGGCGGCCATCTGCGCGGCGAACGGGGTGGACTTACGCGAGCCCTTGAACCCGACGTGGCCGGACGAGGCCCACGAGATCACCGCACCGTTGGGGTCGGTGATCGAAATGATCGTGTTGTTGAACGTGCTCTTGATGTGGGCGTGCCCATGAGCAATATTCTTCTTTTCCTTGCGCCTGACCTTCTTGGCGCCGGTACGAGCCTTGGGAGGCATGTCTGGGTGCTTCTCCTCTACCGCGAGTTCTCTTGGTGGGCTGCTGCGGCCTCACGCTGCCCGCGCCGGATCACGGAACCGGCATCGGTGTACAGCTGGCGCAGCGCCATCGGGCGGGCGTAAAGAGCCTTCGGCGAGACGCAGGAGGCGGTGCCACGGCGCTGGCTGGCGCCGATCTGCACGACCTTGTTGCCCCGGACGCTCACTTCTTGCCCGCCTTCTTCTTGCCGGCAACCGTCTTCTTCGGGCCCTTGCGGGTACGGGCGTTCGTCTTGGTGCGCTGCCCACGGACGGGCAGTCCGCGGCGCCACCGAAGACCCTCGTAACACCCGATCTCGATCTTGCGACGGATGTCGGCATTGACCTCGCGGCGGAGGTCACCCTCGACCTTGAAGTTCTCTTCGATGTAGTCCCGCAGCTTCGCGAGGTCGTCGTCGCTCAGGTCCTTCACGCGGGTGTCCGCGTTCAGCTCCGTCGCGGCGACGAGCTCCTTGGAGCGGGTACGGCCGACGCCGTAGATGTAGGTAAGCGCGATCTCCAACCGCTTTTCGCGGGGGAGGTCGACGCCAGCGAGTCGTGCCATTGGCGCGTGTGCTCCTTGTTAGTCGTCTCTCCAGGTCTGCTCCCCGTCCATCCCGGGACGACTCGCTGTCGTCCACCCGCTTTCGCGGGTGGTGTCCCGGCCCCGGCCTGAAGTCCGGGGGCGAACCGGGCCGTACGGCCCGGCAGGTGCGGGGAGGTATTGACGTGTCAAGCCACTCTGGAACGAGTGCTTGCGATCAGCCCTGCCGCTGCTTGTGCCGCAGGTTGTCGCAGATCACCATGATCCGGCCGTGCCGGCGGACGATCTGGCACTTGTCGCAGATCTTCTTGACGCTCGGTTTGACCTTCACGTCTCCTGCTTTCCTGCTCGTGCTGAGTTGCTGCGCGCCCAACGGCAGGGGCGGTCAACCCCTGCCACGCTCTCCGTGATCACTTGTAGCGGTAGACGATGCGACCACGGGACAAGTCGTAGGGCGAAAGCTCCACGACAACCCTGTCCTCAGGCAGAATGCGGATGTAGTGCTGCCGCATCTTGCCGCTGATGTGGGCTAGGACCTTGTGGCCGTTCTCCAACTCGACGCGAAACATCGCGTTGGGAAGCGGCTCGATCACGCGGCCTTCGACCTCGATGGCCCCGTCTTTCTTCGCCATATCCTCCGCGTTTCGTGATTGGTTGAGCGATGAGTGCTTACTGGACCGGCACGCACGCCACCCCGACTCCAATGCCCCAGGAACAACAGTGCATTTCACAAGCGCGATGGAATCGACGTGATGGGCACGCCAGCTAGATAGTCTACGCACCCTGTGTCAAGGTCCCCAATCGGGGGCCACTTGTGGTAGGAGCGCGACGACGAGCTGTCGCACGCTGTCAATGATAACACCGTCACCAGAGCACTCCGGCGAGCGAGAAAAGTCGCTGACCAGGTGAAACGCGAAGGGCAGAAATTCCGTCGCCGTAGCCGGCGGAGCGGGCCGTCGCCCGGTCAGGCGGTTTCGGGGGCGGTCAGCACCCAGGGGCCGTCGGCGGTCACCGCGACGGTGTGCTCCCAGTGCGCGGCGCGCGAACCATCGCCGGTCACGACCGTCCAGCCGTCGTCCAGCTCGAGGGTCTCGGCGGAGCCGCCGGTCAGCATCGGCTCGATGGCCAGAGCCATGCCGGTCTTGAGCACCGGGCCCTTGCCCGGCTTGCCCACGTTGGGCAGGAACGGGTCCATGTGCATCTCACTGCCGATGCCGTGGCCGCCGTACTCGACGATCATCCCGTAGTCGATGCCGTCGGTCTCGGAAGCCTGCAGCGCCGCCGACTCCACGGCGAACGAGATGTCGGTCAGCCGCGCGCCGGGACGGACCGCCTCGACGCCGGCCCACATCGCGGCTTCGGTGGCTGCCGACAGCTTGCGATCGGTCTCCGCCACGTCACCGACGGCGATCGTGACCGCGGAATCCCCGTGCCAGCCGTTCAGGATCGCGCCGCAGTCGACCGACAGCAGGTCGCCCTCCGACAGCGTCGGGGATGCGGACGGGATGCCGTGCACGATCTGCTCGTTCAGCGACGCGCAGATCGACGCGGGAAACCCGTGGTAGCCCTTGAACGAGGGAACAGCGTCGGCGTCGCGGATGGTCTGCTCGGCGAGCTCGTCCAGCTCGGCCGTGCTCACACCCGGCTTGGCGGCCTCGGTGACCAGCGCGAGAGTGCGGGCCACGACCAGGCCCGCCTCCCGCATGGCCTCCAGCTCGCCACGGGTCTTGATCTCGATCCGATCGCCGCGGCGCAACCACCGCGGCACCCGAAGACCGCGCAGGTTCACGAGTTCCGGCCGAGCGCGTCCAGCACGCGCGAGGACACCTCGTCGATACCGCCGACCCCGTCGACGGTCACCAGGATGTCGGCGTAGTGGTCGAGCAACGGAGCCGTCTCCGAGCGGTACACCTGCTGACGACGACGGATGACGTCCTCGGTGTCGTCGGCACGGCCACGGCCGAGCAGCCGCTCGACCAGCACGTCCTCGGGCACCTGGAGCTCGATCACCGCGTCTAGCGGGGAGTCGACCTGTGCCAGCATCTCCGCGAGCACCTCGGCCTGCTTGGTGTTGCGCGGAAAGCCGTCGAGCAGGAAACCGGTCTTCACGTCCGGCTCCGCCAGCCGCTCGCGCACCATCTCGTTGGTCACCGCGTCGGGCACCAGCTCGCCGGAGTCGAGGTAGCGCTTCGCCTCCTGGCCGAGCGGCGTCTGCTCCCCCACGTGAGCCCGAAACAGGTCACCCGTGGAGATGTGCGGAACTCCGAGCCGCTCGGACAGAGCCACAGCCTGCGTGCCCTTACCCGCACCGGGCGGACCAACGAGAACCACACGCGTCATCGGAGGAACCCTTCGTAGTTGCGCTGCATGAGCTGGCTTTCGATCTGCTTCACGGTGTCGAGTCCGACACCGACCATGATCAGCACAGCCGTGCCGCCGAACGGGAAGTTCTGGTTCTGTCCCTGGCCGGTGAGAGACAGGAAGAAGTTGGGCAGGATCGCCACGATGCCGAGATAGATCGACCCAGGCAGGGTGATCCGGCTGAGTACGAAGCTCAGGTACTCGGCCGTCGGGCGACCGGGCCTGATGCCCGGGATGAACCCGCCGAACTTCTTCATCTCCTCAGCACGTTCGTCAACGTTGAAGGTGATGGTGATGTAGAAGTACGTGAAGAAGATGATCAACGCGAAGTACGAGACGATGTGCACCCAGCTCGACTGGTCGACCAGGTACGTCTGCAGGAACCGCTGCCAGCCGGAGGCCTGGTTCGGGTCACCGACGAGCCTGCCGATCAGGTCGGGCAGGTAGAGCAGCGACGACGCGAAGATGACCGGGATGACACCCGCCTGGTTCACCTTGATCGGCAGGTAGGTCGACGTTCCGCCGTACATGCGGCGGCCGACCATGCGCTTGGCGTACTGCACCGGGATCCGGCGCTGACCCTGCTCCACGAAAATGACGCTCGCGATGATCGCCAGCGCGAGGATGCAGACGAAGAAGAAGACCAGCCCGCCCTGGCTGCTCAGGATGTTCGCACCCTCGGCGGGGATCTGAGCGGCGATGTTCAGGAAGATCAGCAGCGACATGCCGTTGCCGACGCCGCGCTCGGTGATGAGCTCGCCGAGCCACATCATCACGGCGGTACCGGCGGTCATCGTCAGGACGGTGATCGCCAGTGTGGCGACGGTGTTGTCCGGGAAGACCGGCTGGTCGCAGTCACCGAAGAGCTGGCCACGGTCGGCGAGCGCGATGACACCGGTCGCCTGCAGGACCGCGAGAGCGATCGTCAGGTACCGGGTGTACTGCGTCAGCTTCGCCTGGCCGGACTGCCCCTCCTTCTTCAGCTCCTCGAAGCGCGGGATGACCACGGTGAGCAACTGAACGATGATGCTCGCCGTGATGTAGGGCATGATGCCCGTCGCGAAAATCGAGAGCTGTAGGAGCGCCCCACCGCTGAACAGGTTCAGCAGCGAGAAGATGTTCTGGTTTTCGACTTGCGCCTGACAGGCCTGAACATTCGGGTACGACACCCCGGGCGCTGGAATGACCGCACCGATCCGGTACACGGCCACGACCATCAGCGTGAACAGGATCTTCTTGCGCAGGTCCGGCGTCGCGAGAGCCGAGCGGAAGGCGCTGAGCACGCGGGGGACCTCCTCGGCGTCGCCGGTGATCAACCGACGAACGGCTTGGCCGGCACTGGGACCGGCTGGACACACTGTCACTGGCGGGCAAGCCAGGAACGCTTCGGGGCACACCTGTCCCGCAGCGTGTCGACGACTCTAACAGCCTTGCTCGACGTGCCCTCATGTAGTGCGGCTTAATGCCTCATCTGACCGAGGTCGCTAGCGCTCCCGCCATCCCGAGCAGCACGATACCGGTACCGCGATCGACGTTGCGCCGCGCCCGGGCGGACAAAGCGGCCGCTCGGGCCACGGCACCGACGCCCACGTAGACAGTGCCCGCGAGGAACTCCGCCAGCAGGTAACAGATGCCGAGCAGCGTCACCTGCCAGCTCACGGGGCCGTGCGTGTTATCGACGAACTGCGGCACGAACGCGGTGAAGACCAGCACCGCCTTGGGGTTGGTGATGGCGACCAGGAACTCCTTGCGCACGAGCGGCCACACCGGCAGCGGCTCGCCGGCGTCGGTGGGCAGCGAGGGCCTGCCGCCGTGGCGGAAGGTGCTCACGAGGAGGCTGCCGCCGAGCCACACCAGGTAGGCCACACCGATCCACTTGATGACCGTGAGCGCCACCTCGGAGGCTGCCAGCACCTGACCGAGCCCGATGGCCACCGCGGCGACCATGAGCGAGAACGCCGCGAGCCTGCCCCCGAGCCCCGCCAGCGCCTTGGCGAGCCCGTGGCGCATGCCGTGGTGCAGGCCGAGCAGATTGTTCGCGCCGGGCGTCAGCGCGATGAACAGAGCGGCCCCGAAGAACACCAGTAGCCAGGTCACCCTCCGAAAGTATCGGGGAGGGCAAACAGAAAAACGGCCCGCCGGGTTCCGAAGAACCTGGCGGGCCGTTTTCAGCCGTCGAGCGGGATTCACGCCGTGGTGGCGCTACCCCCGGCGGCTTCGAGCTTCTCCTTGGCGCTGGCCGAGAAGGCGTCGGCGGTGACGTCGAGCTTCACGCCCTCGAGGTCACCGGTGCCGAGCACCTTGACGAGCTGGTTCTTGCGAACCAGGCCGCGGGCGACGAGCTCCTCCTTGCCGACCTTGCCACCGTCGGCGAAGACGCGGGCGATGTCGCCCACGTTCACCGGCTGGTACTCGGTGCGGAAGCGGTTCTTGAAGCCACGCAGCTTCGGCAGCCGCATGTGGATGGGCATCTGCCCACCCTCGAAGCCGACGGGCACGTTCTTCCGGGCCTTGGTGCCCTTCGTACCGCGACCGGCGGTCTTGCCCTTGGAACCCTCACCACGACCGACGCGGATCTTGTCGCGCTTGGCGCCCGGGGCGGGCCTGAGGTGGTGGATCTTGATGGCCATTACTTGACCTCCTCCACAGTCACCAGGTGCCGGACCGTGTGGATGAGCCCACGGTTCTGGGGGGTGTCATCCCGGACCACGGACTGCCGGATCTTGCGCAGTCCGAGGGTGCGCAGCGACGCCCGGTGGTTCTGCTTGGTACCGATCGTGCTCTTGATCTGGGTGACCTTCAGCTGCGCCATGTCAGACCCCCTGGCCCGCACGCTGACGCAGCATCCTGGCCGGCGCCACGTCCTCGAGCGGCAGGCCACGGCGAGCCGCGACCTCCTCGGGACGCTGCAGGTCCTTCAGGGCCCGCACGGTCGCGTGCACGATGTTGATCGCGTTGTCGCTGCCGAGCGACTTCGACAGCACGTCGTGCACTCCGGCGCACTCCAGCACGGCACGCACCGGGCCACCGGCGATGACACCGGTACCGGCGCTGGCCGGACGCAGGAGCACCACACCGGCGGCCTCCTCACCCTGAACCGGGTGAGGAATGGTGCCGGCGATGCGAGGCACGCGGAAGAAGTTCTTCTTCGCTTCCTCGACGCCCTTGGCGATGGCCGCGGGAACTTCCTTGGCCTTGCCGTAACCGACGCCGACCTGACCGTCGCCGTCACCGACGACGACCAGCGCGGTGAAGCTGAAGCGACGACCACCCTTGACCACCTTGGCCACGCGGTTGATCGCTACGACGCGCTCGAGGTGCGGGGTCTTGTCCTGGGCCGCCCCGCCACGGCCACCGTCACGACGGTCCCTGCGGTCCCTGCCGCCACCGCGCTCGCGGTCGCCGCCGGGTCCGCCCTGGCCGCCGGATTGCCGCGTACGTCCCGGCATCAGGCGTTCCTTCCGTTCTCGAACTTGTTCACTGTCAGAACTCCAACCCCGCCTCGCGGGCGGCGTCGGCCAGTGCGGCGATCCGGCCGTGGTAGGCGTTGCCACCCCGGTCGAACACCGCCTTGGAGATGCCAGCCTCCTTGGCGCGAGCCGCAACGAGCTCGCCGACCTTGGCGGCCTTGGCCTTCTTGTCGCCGTCCAGCGTGCGGACGTCCGCCTCGAGGGTGGACGCCGACGCCAGGGTGTGGCCCGTGATGTCGTCGATCATCTGCACGACGATGTGTCGCGAGGACCGCTTCACGGACATCCGCGGCCTGGCCGCCGTGCCGTCGATCTTCTTGCGCAGCCGGGCGTGCCGACGAACCTTGCCAGCGCGACGGCGGGTGGAGATGTCCTTGCCGACCGGCTTGCGCTTGGTCACCGTTTCGCTCATGATCACTTACCCGTCTTTCCGACCTTGCGACGGATGCGCTCACCCTCGTAGCGCAGGCCCTTGCCCTTGTAGGGGTCGGGGCGACGCAGCTTGCGAATGACCGCCGCGATCTGGCCGACCTTCTGCTTGTCGATTCCGGAGACCGAGAACCGGGTGGGGTTCTCCACCGTGAAGGTGATGCCCTCCGGGGCCTTGATCAGCACCGGGTGGCTGTAGCCGAGAGCGAACTCGAGGTCCGAGCCCTTGGCCTGCACGCGGTAACCGACCCCGTGGATCTCCATCTTCTTCTCGTAACCGTCGCTGACGCCCACGACGAGGTTGTTCACCAGCGTCCGAGTGAGACCGTGCAGCGAGCGGCTCTCCCGCTCGTCGTCCGGCCGCTTCACCGCGAGCACGCCGTCTTCGTCGCGCTCGACCGTGATGGGCTCAGGAACAGTGTGCTCGAGGGTGCCCTTGGGCCCCTTGACCGTGACGTGCTGCCCGTCGATGGTCACGTCAACCCCGGAGGGGACGGTGATCGGCAGCTTTCCGATGCGTGACATGCCAGTCCCCCTCCCTTACCAGACGTAGGCGAGGACTTCGCCGCCCACGCCGTTGCGCTTGCACTGCCGGTCGGTCTGCAGGCCGGACGACGTCGAGATGATCGCGACGCCGAGCCCGCCGAGCACGTTGGGCAGAGTGGTCGATTTTGCGTACACCCGCAGACCGGGCTTGGACACCCGCCGGAGGCCGGCGATGCTGCGCTCCCGGTTCGGGCCGTACTTCAGCTCGACGATCAGGTTCTTGTGCTTCTCACCGGGCTCGACCCGGTGGTCCGAGATGTAGCCCTCGCGCTTGAGGATCTCGGCGATGTTCGTCTTGATCTTCGAGTGGGGAAGCACGACCTCGTCGTGGTACGCCGAGTTCGCGTTACGCAGACGAGTGAGGAAGTCTGCGATCGGGTCGGTCATCGTCATGGTGACCTGTCAACCTTTCTCGCCCTGGTTCCCCGGGCGGGGCCTGTGGCGAAGTGGGAGTCGGTAAGAAGCCTTCACCAGCTGGACTTGCTGACGCCGGGGAGCTGGCCGGCGTGGGCCATCTCCCGCAGGCAGATCCTGCACAGTCCGAACTTGCGGTAGACCGAGTGCGGCCTGCCGCAACGCTGGCAGCGGGTGTAGGCGCGCACCTTGAACTTCGGCTTGCGGGCGGCCTTGGCGATCAGAGCTTTCTTGGCCATCGGCTCAGTTCTCCTTGAACGGGAAGCCGAGCTTGCGCAGCAGCGCCCGGCCCTCGTCGTCGCTCGTGGCGGTGGTGACGACCGTGACGTCCATGCCGCGCGGGCGGTCAATGGAGTCAGGGTTGATCTCGTGGAACATCGACTGCTCGGAAAGTCCGAACGTGTAGTTGCCGTTGCCATCGAACTGCTTGCCCGAGAGTCCGCGGAAGTCGCGGATACGGGGCAGCGCGATGGTCAGCAGCCGGTCCAGGAACTCCCACATGCGGTCGCCGCGCAGCGTCACGCGCGCACCGATCGGCTGGCCCTCGCGCAGCTTGAACTGGGCGATGGACTTGCGGGCCCTGCGCACCTCCGGCTTCTGGCCGGTGATGGTGGCCAGGTCGCGGATGGCGCCTTCGATCAGCTTGCTGTCGCGAGCGGCGTCTCCGACGCCCATGTTCACCACGACCTTGACCACACCGGGAATCTGGTGCGGGTTGGCGTAGGAGAACTCCTCGTTCAGCTGAACCTTGATCTCTTCGCGGTAGCGGGTCTTCAACCGCGGCGTCGGGTATGTCGTCTCAGCGGTGGTCATCAGATGTCCTTGCCCGTCCTGCGCGAGATACGCACCTTCTTGCCGTCCTCGCCAATCCGGTGGCCCACCCTGGTCGGCTTGCCGTCCGAGTCCACGACCATCACGTTCGAGACGTGGATGGGGGCCTCCTGGGTGACGATTCCACCGGACTGGGCACCGCGCTGGGTCTGGGTGATCCGGGTGTGCTTCTTGATCCGGTTCACGCCCTCGACCAGAACGCGCTGCCGCTCCGGGTAGGCCTGGATGACCTTGCCCTTCGCACCCTTGTCCTTGCCGGCGATGACGAGGACGGTGTCGCCCTTCTTCACCTTCATCTAGAGCACCTCCGGGGCCAACGAGATGATCTTCATGAACTTGCGGTCGCGCAGTTCGCGGCCGACCGGCCCGAAGATGCGGGTGCCGCGCGGCTCGTTGTCGTTCTTGATGAGCACGGCAGCGTTCTCATCGAAACGGATGTAGGAGCCGTCGGGACGACGCTTCTCCTTCACCGTGCGGACGATGACAGCCTTGACCACGTCACCACGCTTCACGTTGGCGCCCGGGATGGCGTCCTTGACGGTGGCGACGATGATGTCGCCGATGCCCGCGTAGCGCCGCCCCGAGCCACCGAGCACGCGGATGGTCAGGATCTCCTTGGCACCCGTGTTGTCGGCGACTCGCAGTCGCGACTCCTGCTGGATCACGTCAACTCCTGTATGTCGCGCCGGTTCTCGGTGAAACCGAGCCTTGCGGAACGAATGGGGCTGGTAGCCCCCTGGTTACTTGGCCTTCTCGCGGATCTCGACCAGCCGCCACCGCTTGGTGGCCGACAGCGGCCGGGTCTCCATCAGCAGCACCCGGTCACCCACGCCGGCAGTGTTCTGCTCGTCGTGCGCCTTGACCTTCTTGGTCGAGCGCAGGACCTTGCCGTACAGCGGGTGCTTCTTGCGGTCCTCGAGCTCGACCACGATCGTCTTGTCCATCTTGTCGGACACGACGAGGCCCTCGCGGACCTTCCGGTAGTTGCGGCCGGAGTCCTTCTTCTGCACCGGCTCGGTCATGCGGCACCTTCACTCTCGTCAGTGTCATCAGGCGCGACGGAGAGGCCGAGCTCGCGCTCACGCATCACCGTGTAGATGCGCGCGATGTCCGCGCGGACCGTGCGCAACCTGCGGTTGTTGTCGAGCTGTCCAGTCGCCATCTGGAACCGGAGGTTGAACAGCTCCTCCTTGGCTTCCTTCAGACGCAGCACGAGCTCTTCCGCAGTGAGCTCACGAAGTTCTGACGAAGCAACTCCTGCCGTCGCCATCAGAACTCACCACCTTCGCGGGTCACGATCCTGCACTTCATCGGCAGCTTGTGGATCGCGCGGCGCAGTGCCTCGCGAGCCACGGTCTCGTTCGGGAAGCTCATCTCGAACATCACGCGGCCGGGCTTGACGTTGGCCACCCACCACTCGGGCGAACCCTTACCGGAACCCATGCGGGTTTCGGCCGGCTTCTTGGTGAGGGGGCGGTCCGGGAAGATGTTGATCCAGATCTTCCCGCCACGCTTGATGTGACGAGTCATGGCGATACGAGCGGACTCGATCTGCCGGTTGGTCACGTAGCTGTGCTCAAGCGCCTGGATGCCGAACTCACCGAAGTTGACCTTGGTGCCACCCTTGGCGGCGCCTGCGCGCTTCGGCGAGTGCTGCTTACGGTGCTTGACCTTGCGTGGGATGAGCACGCGTCAGCCCTCCGTCTTCTCTGCTGCGTCCGGCGAGGCCACCTCGGGGGCCTGGCTGGCCGCGACGTCTGTGTCGGCCTTGGCGGCAGCCGCCCGGCCGGCCTCGGTCGACGTCGGCGTGGTGCCGGACGAGCCCGAGCGGCGACGGGACGGGCGCTCGCGGCGCGGGGCGCGCTCGGCCGCCGCGGCGGCGTCACGCTCCTGCTTGCCCTTGAGGCCACCCACGATGTCGCCCTTGTAGATCCACACCTTCACGCCGATGCGACCGAACGTCGTACGAGCCTCGAAGAAGCCGTAGTCGATGTCGGCGCGCAGCGTGTGCAGCGGAACCCGGCCGTCGCGGTAGTGCTCCGAGCGGGACATCTCGGCGCCGCCGAGACGACCGCTGCACTGCACGCGGATGCCCTTGACCTGCGGCGAGCGCATGGACGTCTGAAGCGCCTTGCGCATCGCGCGCCGGAAGGCGACACGGTTGGACAGCTGCTCCGCGACACCCTGAGCAACGAGCTGGGCGTCGGCCTCGGTGTTCTTGACCTCGAGGATGTTCAGCTGCACCTGCTTGCCGGTGAGCTTCTCCAGAGCGCCACGGATCCGGTCGGCCTCCGCGCCGCGGCGGCCGATGACGATGCCCGGCCGGGCGGTGTGGATGTCGACCCGGACGCGGTCACGGGTGCGCTCGATCTCGACCTTGGAGATGCCGGCCCGCTCCATACCGGTGGACAGGAGCTTGCGGATCTTCACGTCCTCGGCGACGTACTCCGAGTACTGCTTGTCGGCGTACCAGCGCGACTTCCAGTCCGTGGTGATCCCGAGCCGGAAGCCGTGCGGGTTGATTTTCTGGCCCACTACCGGCCACCTGCCTTCTTCTTGCTCTTGGTCTTGGCTTCCGGCCGCGACTCGACCTCCACCGTGATGTGGCTGGTCCGCTTGCGGATCCGGAAGGCGCGCCCCTGGGCACGCGGCCGGATGCGCTTCAGCGTCGGGCCCTCATCGGCGTAGGCGTTCTTGATCCAGAGCGTGTCCGGGTCAAGGTCGAGGTTGTTCTCGGCGTTGGCCATGGCGCTGGCGAGCACCTTCGCCACCGGCTCGCTGGCCGCCTGCGGGGCGAACCGGAGCACGGACAGCGCCTCGTTGGCGTTGCGACCCTTGATCAGCTCGATCACCCGGCGCACCTTGGTCGGCGAGTCCCGGACGAACCGAGCGCGAGCGAAAGCCGTCGGCAGGGTCTCCACTGCCTCGGCTTCCGCACCATTACGCGCGTTCATCGTTACTTCCTTCTCTCAGGTGCGCGCTCAGCGGCGACGCGACTTGCGGTCATCCTTGACGTGACCTTTGAAGGTCCTCGTCGGGGCGAACTCGCCCAGCTTGTGCCCCACCATGGCCTCGGTGACGAACACCGGGACGTGCTTGCGGCCGTCGTGGACCGCGATGGTGTGACCGAGCATGTCCGGGATGATCGTGGACCTGCGGGACCAGGTCTTGATCACGGTCTTCTTGCCCGACTCGTTGAGCACGTCCACCTTCTTGAGCAGGTGGTCGTCCACGAACGGGCCCTTCTTCAGGCTGCGCGGCATGTTCTTCTACCTCCCTGCTCAGCGCTTCTTGCCGGTACGCCGGCGGCGGACGATCAACTGGTCGCTCGGCTTGCGGCGGCGGGTGCGGCCCTCCGGCTTACCGTTCGGGTTCACCGGGTGGCGACCACCGGAGGTCTTGCCCTCACCACCACCGTGCGGGTGGTCGACCGGGTTCATGACGACACCGCGGACGGTGGGGCGCTTGCCCCGCCAGCGGTTGCGGCCCGCCTTGCCCCAGTTGATGTTGGAGTGCTCGGAGTTGCCGACCTCGCCGACAGTGGCCCGGTTGCGCACGTCCACGTTGCGGATCTCGCCCGAAGGCATCCGCAGCTGGGCGTACGGCCCGTCCTTGGCGACGAGCTGCACACGAGCACCCGCCGACCGGGCGATCTTCGCGCCGCCGCCGGGGCGGAGCTCGATCGCGTGGATCACGGTGCCGACCGGGATGTTGCGCAGCGGCAGGTTGTTGCCGGGCTTGATGTCGGCGCGAGGGCCGCTCTCCACCCGGTCACCCTGCTTGAGCTTCTCCGGCGCGATGATGTAGCGCTTCTCGCCGTCGGCGAAGTGCAGCAGCGCGATGCGAGCAGAGCGGTTGGGGTCGTACTCGATGTGCGCGACCTTGGCGGGAACGCCGTCCTTGTCGTTGCGCCGGAAGTCGATGATCCGGTACGCACGCTTGTGGCCGCCGCCCTTGTGCCGGGTCGTGATCTTGCCCGACGAGTTGCGGCCACCGGACTTGCTCAGCGGGGCCAGGAGCGACTTCTCCGGCGTCGACCGGGTGATCTCGGCGAAGTCGGAGACGCTCGAGCCACGCCGTCCCGGCGTAGTCGGCTTGTACTTGCGGATGCCCATGTCTTCTCAGTCCCTTACGCGGCTGGTCCGCCGAAGATCTCAATCGGCTTGCTCTCGGCCGACAGCGTCACGATGGCGCGCTTGGTGTCCTTGCGCGTGCCGAAACCCTGCCGGGTGCGCTTACGCTTGCCCGGCCGGTTGAGCGTGTTCACGCTGATGACCTTCACGCCGAACACCTTCTCGACCGCGATCTTGATCTGGGTCTTGTTGGCGTCCGGGCGAACCAGGAACGTGTACTTGTGGTCCTCGAGCAGCCCGTAGGACTTCTCGGAGATCACCGGCGCGACCAGGATGTCGCGCGGGTCGGGGATCGCCACGGAGCTCACTGCTCGTCACTCCCTTCCGAGACCTCGCTCGACGTCGCGGAGGCCTTCGCGCCCTTGCCCTTGGCGGGGCCGGCGAGGAAGACGTCGAGCGCCGCCTTGGTGAACACCACGTCGTCGTTGACCAACACGTCGTAGGTGTTGAGCTGGTCCGGCGTGATCAGGTGGACGTGCGGCAGGTTGCGCGCCGACAGCCAGCTGCGCTCGTCGTCCCGGTGGAGCACCAGCAGCACACGCTTGGCCTGCGAGAGGCCACCGAGCACCTTCTTGGCGTCCTTGGTCGACGGCTTCTCGCCGCCCACCAGCTCGGTCACCACGTGCAGCTGACCCGAGCGGGCCCGGTCCGAGAGGGCGCCACGCAGAGCGGCGACCTTCATCTTCTTCGGGGTGCGCTGCGAGTAGTCGCGCGGCGTGGGGCCGTGCACGGTGCCACCGCCTGCGAACTGCGGCGCGCGGACCGAACCCTGACGGGCGCGGCCGGTGCCCTTCTGGCGGTACGGCTTGCGGCCACCGCCGCGAACCTCGCCGCGGGTCTTCGTGTCGTGCGTGCCCTGGCGGGCCGCGGCCAGCTGGGCCACGACGACCTGGTGCATCAGCGGGATGTTCGCCTGCACGTCGAAGACCTCGGCGGGCAGTTCCACCGTGCCGTCGGCCGTGCCGGCCGGGGTCTTCAGCTCGACCGTGGAGGTCATGCCGTCACACCACCCTTCGCGGCGCTGCGGACGAAGATCAGGCCGCCGTTGGGGCCGGGGACGGCACCCTTGATCAGCAGCAGGCCGTCCTCAGCGCGCACCGAGTGCACGGTGAGACCCTGCGTGGTGACCTTGGCGTTACCCATCCGGCCGGCCATGCGGACGCCCTTGAACACGCGACCCGGCGTGGCGCAGCCGCCGATCGAACCGGGAGCGCGGTGCTTGGCCTGGTTACCGTGGCTCGCGCCCTGGCCCTTGAAGCCGTGCCGCTTCATGACACCGGCGTAGCCCTTGCCCTTGCTCGTGCCGGTCACGTCGACCACCGCGCCGGTCTCGAACAGCTCGGCCGTGATCTCCTGGCCGACCTCGTACGAGTCCGCGTCGATGGTGCGCAGCTCGGCGACGAACCGCCGGGGCGTCACGCCCGCCTTGTCGAAGTGACCGGTCTTCGGCTTGTTGACCCGGCGCGGGTCGACCGCGCCGAAGGCCAGCTGCACGGCCGAATAGCCGTCATTCTCCTGGTTGCGCACCTGGGTCACCACGTTCGGCCCGGCCTGCACGACGGTCACCGGAATGATCCGGTTGTTCTCGTCGAAGACCTGCGTCATGCCGAGCTTGGTGCCCAGAATGCCCTTCACTTGCCTGTCAGACATGAGTCTCTTATCTCCGCCGCTCGCCCAACGCTTACTGGATGTTCACGTCGACACTGGCCGGCAGGTCGATGCGCATGAGCGCGTCGACCGTCTTCGGCGTCGGGTCGAGGATGTCGATCAGACGCTTGTGCGTGCGCATCTCGAAGTGCTCGCGCGAGTCCTTGTACTTGTGCGGCGAGCGGATGACGCAGTAAACGTTCTTTTCGGTGGGCAGCGGCACCGGCCCAACCACGGAAGCGCCGGTGCGCGTGACCGTCTCGACGATCTTGCGTGCGCTGGCGTCGATCGCCTCGTGGTCGTAGGCCTTGAGCCGGATGCGGATCTTCTGTCCCGCCATGGTGGCAGCTCGTTCCTTCGTCTCGTGCCGCTATCTCAAACCAACGCTCGGCGCCGGTTCTCGCACGTCAACGGCCTGGTATCCGGTCCACGCGGTCGGGCGTGTCGCGCCCACTGCGCAGACTGATCCCTCAGGATCGTTGTCGTGCCTAGGTCTGTACCTCATGGAGTACCGACGCGAGGTCGGCCGCTCCTGACTCACGGAAGCCGCAAGCCCAGGACACTCGCGCCAGGGCGGCCGATTCTTGGTGATTCATCAGAATCGGCCGCCCTGCGTCGAGCAACCTTAATAGGATGCCATATCTAAATCAGGCATCCGCACCCGGGGGGTGCCTTACTTGTTGATCTTGGTGACCTGACCGGCACCAACGGTACGGCCACCCTCACGGATGGCGAACCGCAGACCCTCGTCCATCGCGATCGGCTGGATCAGCTTGACCGAGATGTTGGTGTTGTCGCCCGGCATGACCATCTCGGTGCCCTCTTCGAGAGTCACCACACCGGTCACGTCCGTGGTACGGAAGTAGAACTGCGGGCGGTAGTTGTTGAAGAACGGCGTGTGACGGCCACCCTCGTCCTTGGAGAGGATGTAGACCGAACCCTCGAACTCCGTGTGCGGAGTCGTGGTGCCGGGCTTCACGACGACCTGGCCACGCTCGACGTCCTCGCGCTTGATGCCACGGAGCAGCAGGGCGGCGTTGTCGCCGGCCTGGCCGTAGTCGAGCAGCTTGTTGAACATCTCGATGCTGGTGACCGTGGTCTTGCGAGCGTCGGGACGGATGCCGACGATCTCGACCTCTTCGTTCAGCTTGATCTCGCCACGCTCGATGCGGCCGGTGACGACCGTACCGCGACCGGTGATCGTGAAGACGTCCTCGACGGGCATGAGGAACGGCTTGTCGACCTCACGCTCCGGCTCGGGGATGCTGCCGTCGACGGCCTCCATGAGCTCGAGCACGCTCTGCGCCCACTGCTCGTCACCCTCGAGAGCCTTGAGGCCGGAGACGCGCACCACGGGGGCGTCGTCGCCGGGGAACTCCTGCGAGGACAGCAGCTCACGGACCTCCATCTCGACGAGCTCGAGGATCTCCTCGTCGTCGACCATGTCGGCCTTGTTCAGCGCAACGACGATGTAGGGCACACCGACCTGACGCGCGAGCAGCACGTGCTCACGGGTCTGCGGCATCGGGCCGTCGGTCGCCGCGACCACGAGGATCGCGCCGTCCATCTGGGCCGCACCGGTGATCATGTTCTTGATGTAGTCGGCGTGACCCGGGGCGTCGACGTGCGCGTAGTGACGCTTGTCGGTCTGGTACTCGACGTGCGAGATGTTGATCGTGATCCCGCGCTGCTTCTCCTCAGGCGCGTTGTCGATCTGGTCGAACGCACGCGACTGGTTGAGCTCCGGGAACTTGTCGTGGAGAACCTTGGTGATCGCCGCGGTCAGAGTGGTCTTGCCGTGGTCGACGTGACCGATGGTTCCGATGTTGACGTGCGGCTTGCTCCGCTCGAACTTCGCCTTCGCCACTGGAATGTCCTCCTGGACTTACTTACTCGCGACCGGCGTGGCAGCCGGACTGCGACTCGATCTGGTCGGTTGTGCGGACCTTAGGGGGAGCCCCTTTCGCGCCCGCGTTGGGTGCTGGTGGAGAGTTACTCCCCCGTCGCCTTGGCGATGATTTCCTTAGCGACGTTCGACGGAACCTCGGCGTAGGAGTCGAACTGCATGGAGTAGTTCGCACGACCCTGGGTGCGCGACCGCAGGTCGCCCACGTAGCCGAACATCTCCGACAGCGGCACGAGCGCCTTGACGACGCGCGTGCCAGACCGCTCCTCCATGGCCTGGATCTGGCCACGGCGGGAGTTCAGGTCACCGATGACGTCACCCATGTAGTCCTCAGGGGTGGTGACCTCGACGGCCATCATCGGCTCGAGCAGTACCGGGTTCGCCTTCCTCGCGGCTTCCTTCATCGCCATCGAACCGGCGATCTTGAAGGCCATTTCCGAGGAGTCGACCTCGTGGTACGCACCGTCCAACAGGGTGAACTTCAACCCGACGAGCGGGTAGCCCGCGAGCACGCCGTACTGCATGGCGTCCTGCGCACCGGCGTCGACCGACGGGATGTACTCCCGCGGGATGCGACCACCGGTCACCTTGTTGTCGAACTCGTACATCGCGCCGTCGGCCGTCTGCAGCGGCTCGAGCTTGACGATCACCTTCGCGAACTGACCAGAACCACCGGTCTGCTTCTTGTGGGTGAAGTCGAGCTTCTCGACCGTGTTGCGGACGGTCTCGCGGTACGCGACCTGCGGCTTACCGATGTTCGCCTCGACCTTGTAGTCGGACTTCATCCGGTTGACGAGCACCTCGAGGTGCAGCTCGCCCATACCTTCGATGATCGTCTGACCGGTCTCCTCGTCCTGGCTGACCCGGAACGTCGGGTCCTCCTCGGCGAGCTTCTGGATCGCGGTGGAGAGCTTCTCCTGGTCGGCCTTGGTCTTCGGCTCGATGGCAACCTTGATGACCGGCTCCGGGAAGGTCATCGACTCCAGGACGATCGGGTTCTGCGAGTCCGACAGGGTCTCACCGGTCGTCGTGTCCTTCAGACCGATCACCGCGTAGATGTGACCGACCTGGGCCTCGTCGACCGGGTTCTCCTTGTTGGAGTGCATCTGGAAGATCTTCCCGATGCGCTCCTTGCGCTCCTTGGTCGAGTTCATGACCTGAGCGCCGGAGGCGACCTTGCCCGAGTAGACCCGGATGTAGGTCAGCTTGCCGAAGAACGGGTGCGCGGCGATCTTGAACGCCAGCGCCGAGAACGGCTCGTCGACCGAGGCCTTGCGCGTGGCCGGAGTCTCGCCGTCGGTCAGCGTGCCCTCGACCGGCGGGACGTCGAGCGGCGAAGGCAGGTAGTCCAGAACGGCGTCGAGCATGGGCTGCACGCCCTTGTTCTTGAACGCCGAGCCGGCCAGCACCGGGAAGGAGGACCGCTCGATGACCATCTTGCGGATGGCGCCCTTGATCTCGGCCTCGGACAGCTCGTCGCCGCCGAAGAACTTCTCCATCAGGGCGTCGTCGGTCTCCGCGACGGCCTCGACCAGCTTCTCGCGGTACTCGGCGGCCTTGTCGGCGAGGTCGGCCGGAATGTCCTCGACCGCGTAGTCCTCGCCCTTCTTGACGTCACCGCGCCAGGTCAGCGCCTTCATACGGACCAGGTCGATGACGCCCTGGAAGTCGCTCTCGGCACCGATCGGCAGCTGAATCACCAGCGGGCGCGCACCGAGGCGCTCCTCGATGGTCCTCACGGTGAAGTAGAAGTCCGCACCGAGCTTGTCCATCTTGTTGACGAAGCAGATCCGGGGGACGTCGTACTTGTCGGCCTGACGCCACACCTGCTCGGACTGGGGCTCGACGCCTTCCTTGCCATCGAAGACCGCGACGGCACCGTCGAGCACTCGCAGGTTGCGTTCCACCTCGACGGTGAAGTCGACGTGACCCGGAGTGTCGATCAGGTTGATCTGATGGTCGGCCCAGAAGGTGGTGGTAGCAGCCGAGGTGATGGTGATACCCCGCTTCTGCTCCTCCTCCATCCAGTCCATCGTCGCGGCGCCGTCGTGCACCTCGCCGATCTTGTAGTTGATCCCGGTGTAGAACAGGATCCGCTCGGTGGTGGTGGTCTTACCGGCGTCGATGTGGGCCATGATGCCGATGTTGCGGACCTTGTTCAGGTCTGTCAGCACGTCACGTGCCACTTCAGTGTTCCCCTGTCTCAAGCGTGGGGCCCGGCATTGGCTTGGGTCGGCTGCCGGGCGGCAATCACCAGCGGTAGTGGGCGAATGCCTTGTTGGACTCGGCCATCTTGTGCGTGTCCTCGCGGCGCTTCACGCTTGCCCCGAGGCCGTTGCTCGCGTCGAGCAGCTCGTTCTGCAGACGTTCGATCATGGTCTTCTCGCGGCGGGCCCGCGCGAAGGAGACGATCCAGCGCAGCGCAAGGGTGGTCGACCGACCGGGCTTGACCTCGATGGGCACCTGGTAGGTGGCACCACCGACGCGCCGGCTCTTCACCTCGAGGGTGGGCTTCACGTTGTCCAGCGCGCGCTTCAGCGTGACGACCGGGTCCGTGCCCGTCTTCTCGCGAGCGCCTTCCAGTGCGCCGTAGACGATGCGCTCGGCCAGCGAGCGCTTGCCGTCCGTCAGCACCTTGTTCACCAGCTGCGTGACGAGCGGCGAGGCGTAGACCGGGTCAGCGATCAACGGCCGCTTCGGGGCCGGACCCTTGCGGGGCATTAGCTCTTCTCCTTCTTCGCGCCATACCGGCTGCGCGCCTGCTTGCGGTTCTTCACGCCCTGCGTGTCGAGCGAACCGCGGATGATCTTGTATCGAACACCCGGCAGGTCCTTCACACGGCCGCCACGCACGAGCACCATCGAGTGCTCCTGGAGGTTGTGGCCCTCACCGGGAATGTAGGCGGTGACCTCGATGCCGCTGGTCAGCTTTACACGCGCGACCTTGCGCAGCGCCGAGTTCGGCTTCTTGGGCGTCGTGGTGTACACGCGGGTGCACACGCCGCGCCGCTGCGGGCTCCCCTTGAGGGCCGCAGTCTTCTGCTTGGCAGCCTTGTCCTGGCGGCCCTTGCGGACCAGCTGCTGGATCGTGGGCAATGGACCAGCTTTCTGTCGCGTCCTGTAGCTCTACGTTGTCTCCCCGGTCCCCGAGGTCGGGCGTGTCGGCCCGCGTCAGGATCTTTCGATCCGCTAACTTCCCACCGGGATTGCCGTGGAACTCCGTCTGGCCCGGGGGTCGCGAGCCGGGCACGAGGCACCGGCACATGAGCCAACAGGCACACGGAGTGGCCCGACAGCTGCCGGGCACGGTCGTCAAAGATACCCGCCCGAGTTCAAAGCGACCACATCGGGGGTCGGTTACGACCGACGACGCGATACGGACGGGTGACTTGCACCCACCAGTTTACCGGATGACCATCCGGAAACGGGGTCCGATAGTTCATCATGAGGCCGCGTCGTGCTGGGTCGGTTCCAGCAACCATAGTCCGGGGAGGCCACCGTGTCAGCGGAGTTCGAGCAACTCGTCGCGGAGTTCGAGAAGTTCCAGTCGAAGATCAAGAAGGTCGACGACCAGCTCGCCGATCTCGGCCAGATGCAGAATGCCGTCGCCGAGCTCGAGGGAATGGCCGTCTCGGCCGACCGCTCCGTCACCGTCGTCGCGGGCCCCGGCGGAGCGCTCAAGGACATCCAGCTGACCGACAAGGCCATGGAACAGCAGCCGAAGGCGCTCGCCGCGGCCCTGCTCTCCACGGTCCAGCAGGCCGTCGCCGACGCGGCGCGCAAGCAGGCCGCGATCGTCGAGGAGCACATGGGCTCGGGCCTCGGCCTGAGCGACCGGGTTGTCGAGAGCCAGGCACAGCTGTTCGGCAAGGACCCCGAGCAATTCCGGGCCGAGGTCGCGGAGGGGCAGCCGCGTACGCGCTCGGCCGAGGAGGAGCACCACGACGACTACTCCGAGCAGAGCGTGTTCGACGACGCCGACGACCGCGGCAAGCAGGCTCCCCCGCCTCCGGCCTCCGGCAGCTCCGCGGGCGACGCGTTCCTGCAGAACCTCTTCGACAACGACGACCGGCGATGAGCGGCGGCTACGACGTCGACCTCCCGGCGCTGCGGAAGTACCGGGAGAACCTGGGTAGTTACCAGGGCCAGGCCGGCAAGTTCGCCGACCTCGTCGCCAAGGCCGACGTCGGCGACCAGTCCTGGGGAGTCGTCGGGCTGTTCACGAAGAGCCAGTACACCGAGACCCTCGGCGAACTCAAGCGACACCTGACGAGCATGGCGGAGGGACTCCAGTCCGCCTCGGACAAGATCGGCGCCGCCGCCGATCAGTACCGGGCGATGGACGACGAGGTGATCCGCCTGCTGAAGAACGTGCTGACCCAGCTTGAGACCTCTGGCGGAGGTAGGCCTCGTGGCTGACGTGCGGGACGCCACCAAGGGCGTCGAGGTCGAGGTCTCGGACGACTCGGGCTTCATCAACACCGGCAACATCCCCGGCGCCCTGCCGGGCCCGATCAGCGGCGGCGTGGGACTCGTCAGCAGCCTGGTCGAGGGCCCCGGCAAGGACCCCGACGTGGGTGACGTCGCCAACCACGCGGCGTCGCTGCTCAACGACACCGTCGGGTTCGTCCAGTCGATCGGCGGCACGGCGATGGAGATCGCCTCCGATCCGCTCGGCTGGCTGATCGGACAGGGCCTCGACTTCCTCCTCGCCGTGATCCAGCCGCTGCAGGATGCGCTGCACGCCGTGACCGGCGACGGTCCCGCGCTGGAGGAGGCCGCCGGCAACTTCGGCAGCATCGGCGATGGTTTCCAGGCGATGAGCGACGACTTCGTCCGCGTCGCCGACGAGGCGCTGTCCGGGTGGAGCGGCGAGGCGTCGGAGGCCGCCAAGGCCGCGCTCGCGAACTTCGCCGACGGCGTCAGCGGCGTGGCCGCCAAGTCCGGCAACGTCGCGGAGATCCTCCAGGCCTCCAGCATGTTGATGACCGTCGTCGAGGAGGTCCTCAAGGCGATCATCACCGAGTTCGTCAAGTGGCTGATCATGATCTGGGTGCCCGCGCTCGCCGCCGCGATCCCGACCGCGGGCGCCTCGACCGCGGCCGCCGGAACCGCCACCACGACGCAGGCGACCACCACGGTCAGCAGCACCACGCAGAAGGTCAACAAGCTCACCGAGCTGCTCAACAAGATCAAGGCCTGGTTCGCCGAGCTCCAGCAGACCTTCGCCAAGGGCGGCATCATGGAGGCCGCCCGCAAGTCCGTCACCGACGCGGCAGGTGACGCAGGCATGCACGCCGGGCAGAGCATGGGCCGCAAGATCGCGATCGCGGGCAAGGAGAGCCTCACGTCGGGCGCCAAGGAAGCCGTCAACCAGGTGACGGGCCTCGACCCGAGCAAGGAGGGGGGCGAGCTCGCGCAGGGCTATGTGAAGCACCAG
Organism: Prauserella cavernicola; assembly: GCF_016595675.1. Taxonomy (GTDB): domain Bacteria; phylum Actinomycetota; class Actinomycetes; order Mycobacteriales; family Pseudonocardiaceae; genus Prauserella_A; species Prauserella_A cavernicola. The sequence continues at coordinate 67,368 of NZ_JAENJH010000002.1, forward strand.
CTCGACCAGTCCGCGAACGCGGACAAGATCGCGGACTACGACGAGATCGGTACGGAGCAGTCGGACGCGGAGACCAGGCGAGACCTCGATGTCTGAGTACATCGGCCCCGCTATCGGCGTCGTCCTCGTGGTGGCGCTGATCGTCTTCGGGTTGCATCACCTCTTCGTCGTCATGCCTCGCAGACACAGGAACAAGGTCGACCGAGTCGTCGGCATCGCCGGGCTGGCTCAACGTCTCAATGGGACAGTCCACACGACACGGACCGGCACCCGGCCCTCGTTCGGAGTGCTGCCCGGACCCCGGGACATCCTCAGCCCGAAGCCGTTGACCGGCCCCTTGGATCAGTTCGACCAGGCCGTCGAGTTCTCCTACCGCGGCCACCAGGCACTGGGCGTCGACTACACGTTCAACCACCGAACGCCCGGACACAACAGGCGCTACATTCGCGTACAGCACAACATCGCCCAGGTGCGCATTCCGCCGACCCCGCACCTGCGCATCGCGGGACGCACTCCGGCGGGGCTCACCTACCGGGGCGACGCACTGAGGGTTTTTCCGCTCGGTGTGCCGAGGTTCGATGACGCCTTCGAGGTCGCGGCGGCGGACGAGGGCTTCGCCAGAACGGTGCTGACCGGTCCGATGGTCGACCTGCTGCTCTACGGCGCCAGGTACCGGGACAAGTTCCTCGAGTTCGAATCGGGCGTGCTCCGCTCCGAGTTCTTCGGGCCACTCGAAGAAAAGGTGCTGCTGTCCAATCTCGACCTGCTGATCGATGTCGTGGAACGCCTTCCGCAGCAGGCTTTTCGAGGCAGCTAGTCCTGCCCGGTGACGTCGTGCAGGTGGTGCACCGGGTCGTGGATGAAGTAGCGCGCGAAGGTGTCCACCGTGAAGTCGGCGCCGTCGGAGCGGTGACCGGTGCGCTGCCACTGCTCCCCCGAGACGCGTTCGAAACTCGTCGCCAGTACCTCGGCGGCCTCGACGAGTTCGTCGGCGACCACGGCGGGGTCCTGCTCCCCGTAGGCGGCCTCGACGGCCGTGACGTCCTGGTCCCAGTTCGGGAACTCCGGGCCCTCGTGAGCGAGCATCAGGGCGAGCCTGCGGTCGTAGATCCGGCAGCAGTCCCGGACGTGGCACGCGTACTCCAGCGCCGACCACCTGTCGGCCCGGGGACGCACGCGCACGTCGTCCGCGGCGAGCACGTCCCGCCAGGCCAGCGCGTTCGCGCGCAGCAGCGCGGGCACGGCGCCCTTGTCCACCGCACCGGCCTCGAAGCCGCACTCGGGGCACCGCCGCAGCAGCACCCACGTCCAGTCCTTGTCATCCGGGGTGATCACGAACCCATGGTGCGGGCCCCGAGATCAGGGCACCAGCGACATTTTCTGACAAATGGTTAAGGGTTACTGAAAGGACCGCCTGCGGAGCTCGTGGCACATGAGGCACGATGAGCGCGCACTCGGCAACCAGGGAGGGCCGGCCATGACCGGATTCAATGTCGACGAGGACGAACTGCGCTCCTACGCCGACAAGCTCAGCGGCCAGAAGGACACCGCGAGCCAGATCTCGGGACTCGTCGACACGGCCGACGTCGGCGACGAGTCCTGGGGCGTCGTGGGCCTGTTCGTGAAGGGCGACTACACCGAGATGCTCGCTGACCTCAAGGACATGTTCGCCAGCATGGAAGCCGGCCTGCAGTCCGGTTCCGACAAGTTCAAAGCCGCCGCGGACGGCTACCGGCAGCACGAGGACGCCGTGAAGGAGCTCCTCAACGGCATGAACGTCGAACTCGGCAAGTGAGCGCGGACAACAGGAGCTAGGACATGGCTGAGACGGAGACCGAGGCCGGCGGCGTCACGATCACGACCGGCGAGAAGGACTGGGGCGACAAGGCGAAGGAGGCCATCCCGCTCGCGGGCGGTGCGATCAAGGCCTTCGACGCCGCCGGAAAGCTGACCGACGGAGCGACCGGATCGGAGATCTCGGGCCTGGTGTCGGAGAGTTCCGGGTTCGTCCAGGGGCTCGGCGGCGCCGCGCTCGGCATCGCGACCGACCCCATCGGCTGGCTCGTGGGGCAGGGCCTCGACTTCCTCATCTCGGTGTGCCAGCCGCTCGAGGACGCGATCCACTTCGTCAGCGGCGACGGCCCCGCGCTCACGCAGGCCGCCGAGAACTTCACCGCCATTGGCCAGGGTGTCGTCGAGCTGCGGCAGAAGTTCGACGAGGAGCTCAAGACTTCGCTGCAGGGCTGGGGCGGCGACGCGTCGGAGGCCGCGGGCACCAAGCTCGGCGAATTCGCCAAGGGCATCGACGGTGTCGCGGGCCAGGCGGGCGAGGTCGCCGAGATGCTGTCGACGTCGGCGATGATCATGTCGGTGGTCGAGGACTTCATCAAGGCCCTGCTCACCGAGCTGATCACGTGGCTGATCATGATCTGGATCCCGGCTCTGGCCGCCGCGGTCCCCACCGCGGGCGCGTCGACCGCCGCCGCGGGCACGGCCACGGCGACCCGCGCCGCCACCACCGGCGGCCGCGTGGCGCAGACCATCGCCAAGCTGCGCAGGCTACTCGACAAGATCATGGACTTCCTGCGCAGCCTGCGGGGCAGGCTCGGCGACCTCAAGACCGGCTTCCAGCGCGCCATGGACAGCAAGCTGACGCGCAGCCATGCCGCCGACGCGGCGCTGTCCGGCGCGGGCCGGAACCCGCTCACGCAGTCCGTGGACCGGATGTGGAGCAAGGACGGCATGCTCGGCGACCGGCTGCAGGGCGGCTTCGGATCGTCGATGGGAGGGGTGCTTTCCGACACGGCCGCGGCGCAGGTCGGCGCGGGCACCGGAGCCAACGCCGGCATCGACAAGGCCGCGCGCAACCAGGGCTCGATGCAGGCCGCGGACGAGGCTGACGAGATCGGCACCGACTACACGAAGGGCGAGACCCAGGGTTACCTGGACATCTGAGAATGGACCTCGGAATGTGGATGCCGGACGGCCCGGCGGGATGGATCGTGCTGGCCGCGCTCGTGGCGGCCCTCGGCTGGTTGGCCGCTCGGAAGCTGCCGGGCAGGATGTTCGGACTCACGGCGGCAAAGCGTCTCGCGACCCAACGCGGCTGGCTCGTGAAGATCTCTCCCGGTGCGGGAGCGGGCGGCTCGGGCTGGGACGCGGGCACGGTGCCCGGGACCTACCTCGAGTTCCTCGGCGAACACCAGGGGCTGGTCATGCATGCCGGCGAGCGCCGCATCCGGACGACCACCAGCGCCGGGACTCCCGGCGAGCCCCGCCGGTACTGGCGGCACGACTACGTGATCACCGTCGCGGCCACCCCGGCGTCGGGGCAGGGACAGCTGCTGGCGGTATACCCGGCGATCCAGCAGTGGGAGCAGGGCATCTTCGACGAGCTCAACAGCGGCATGCGACCACGTTCGGGCTGGGTACGCAACGGCGACGGGATGTTCTCGACCGGCAGGCGCGGCCACAGGCTCTCCAAGAAGCAGTTGCTCGCCGACCTCGACCGGCTGGCCGCGCTCGCGCGATCCCGGTAGTTCCCGCACACCGACCGGAAACGCGAAAGGGCCCCGCAGCTTCAAGCTGCGGGGCCCTGTCCGTCGTGCCTTAACGGAAGTCGCGACCGAAGTCGTAGTCGTCCAGCGGCACAGCGGCACCGGTACCCGTACCGAACACGTCCGGGGTGTAATAGCCGTCGTCGTAGGACGGGATCGCGTACGCGGCGACCCTGGCCTCCTCGGTCGGCTGCACCTGGATGTTGCGGTAGCGGTTGATGCCCGTACCGGCCGGGATCAGCTTACCGATGATCACGTTCTCCTTGAGGCCCACGAGCTTGTCGCTGCGGCCGTTGATCGCCGCGTCGGTCAGGACACGCGTGGTCTCCTGGAACGACGCCGCCGACAGCCACGAGTCCGTGGTCAGCGAGGCCTTCGTGATACCCATCAGCACCGGACGTCCCGAAGCCGGGTCGCCGCCCTCGGCCACCGCGTGCCGGTTGACCTGCTCGAAGCGCGTGCGCTCGGGCAGCTCGCCGGGCAGGAACTCGGTGGCACCGGAGTCGATGATCGTCACGCGGCGCAGCATCTGCCGCACGATGACCTCGATGTGCTTGTCGTGGATCGACACACCCTGCGCCCGGTACACCTTCTGGACCTCGTCCACCAGGTGCATCTGGGCCTCGCGCGGGCCCATCACACGCAGCACCTCGTGCGGGTCCGGCGTGCCCTCGAGCAGCAGCTGGCCGACGGCGACGTGGTCACCATCCGCCAGCGGGCCGTTCGGGCCGACCGCGAGCCGCTGCCGCTTGGACAGCTTGTCGAAGATGATCTCTTCGCTGCCGTCGTCCGGGATCAGCGTGATCTTCCAGAACCGCTCGCTCTCCTCGATGCGCACGCGGCCATCGACGTCGGCGATCGGCGCCTTGCCCTTCGGGACACGGGCCTCGAAGAGCTCGGTCACACGGGGCAGACCGGTCGTGATGTCGTCACCGGCGACACCACCCTGGTGGAACGTACGCATCGTCAGCTGCGTACCGGGCTCACCGATCGACTGCGCGGCGACGATACCCACGGCCTCGCCGACGTCGACCAGCTTGCCGGTCGCCATCGAGCGGCCGTAGCAGGTCGCACACACACCCTGAGCCGACTCGCAGGTGAGCACGCTGCGCACCTTGACCTTGGTGATGCTGCTCGAGATCAGCTTCTCGATCGCCGGGTCACCCATGTCGTCGCCCGCGTTGAGCACCACGTTGCCCTGCGCATCGACGGCGTCGGTCGCGAGGCAACGGGCGTAGGCGCTGGTCTCGACGTGCTGGGACCGCACAACCCTGCCGTCGCCGAGGTCCTCGCCGATCACCATGTTGATGCCGCGGCTGGTGGTGCAGTTGGTCTCGCGAACGATGACGTCCTGCGACACGTCCACCAGACGACGGGTCAGGTAACCCGAGTCGGCGGTCCTCAGCGCGGTGTCGGCCAGACCCTTCCTGGCACCGTGCGTGGCGATGAAGTACTCCGCCACCGACAGGCCCTCACGGAAGTTCGACTTGATCGGGCGCGGGATGTACTCACCCTTCGGGTTGGACACCAGACCACGCATTCCGGCCAGCGACCGGACCTGGGTCATGTTGCCCGCCGCACCGGACTTCACGATCATCGAGATCGGGTTGTCGTCGGGGAAGTGCTCCTCCATGACCTTGGCGACGTCTTCCGTCGCCTGGCCCCACACCTTGACGAGCTCGTTGTTGCGCTCGGCGTGCGAGAGCTGGCCACGCTGGTAGCGCTTCTCCACCTGCGACGCCCTGGCCTCGTACTGGTCCAGGATCTCCTTCTTCTCCGGCGGCACGAGCACGTCGGAGATGGCGACCGTGACACCGGAACGCGTGGCCCAGTGGAAACCGGCGTCCTTGAGCCGGTCCAGGGTCTGCGCGACCTGCGTCATCGAGTACCGCTCGGCGAGGTCGTTCACGATGACCGCCTGCCGCTTCTTGGGCAGGGGCTCGTTGACGAACGGGTAGTCGGCGGGCAGCAGCTCGTTGAAGAGCACGCGGCCGAGAGTGGTCTCGGCGAGCCAGGTCTGACCGGGCTCCCAACCGTTCTCGCGCAGCGTGGCCTCGTCGGCCTTCGGCGGCTGGCGGTCCTTGACGCGGATCTTCACCGGCGCGTGCAGACCGACCTGCTTCATGTCGAACGCCATGATGGCCTCGGCCACCGAGGAGTACGCCTGGCCGGTGCCCTTGGCGTTCTCGTCCAGCCTGGTCAGGTGGAACAGGCCGGTGACCATGTCCAGACGCGGCATGGCCAGCGGACGACCCGACGCGGGCGACAGGATGTTGTTGGCCGAGAGCATCAGGATGCGGGCCTCGGCCTGCGCCTCCGCGGACAGCGGGAGGTGCACGGCCATCTGGTCACCGTCGAAGTCGGCGTTGAACGCCTCGCAGACCAGCGGGTGCAGCTGGATGGCCTTGCCTTCCACCAGCTGCGGCTCGAAGGCCTGGATACCGAGGCGGTGCAGCGTCGGAGCACGGTTGAGCAGCACCGGGTGGCCGTTGATGACCTCTTCCAGCACGTCCCACACCTGCGGCTTGGCCCGCTCCACCATGCGCTTCGCGGACTTGATGTTCTGCGCGTGGTTGAGGTCGACCAGCCGCTTCATGACGAACGGCTTGAACAGCTCGAGCGCCATGTCCTTCGGCAGACCGCACTGGTGCAGCTTCAGCTGCGGACCGACGATGATGACCGAACGGCCCGAGTAGTCGACACGCTTACCGAGCAGGTTCTGACGGAACCGGCCCTGCTTGCCCTTGAGCAGGTCGGACAGCGACTTGAGCGGGCGGTTACCGGGACCGGTCACCGGGCGGCCGCGGCGGCCGTTGTCGAACAGCGCGTCGACGGCCTCCTGCAGCATCCGCTTCTCGTTGTTGACGATGATCTCGGGAGCGCCGAGGTCGATCAGTCGCTTGAGGCGGTTGTTGCGGTTGATGACGCGGCGGTACAGGTCGTTGAGGTCCGACGTGGCGAAGCGGCCACCGTCGAGCTGCACCATCGGCCGCAGCTCCGGCGGGATCACCGGGACGGCGTCGAGCACCATGCCACGCGGGTCGTTGCCCGTGGCCTGGAAGGCCGCGACGACCTTGAGCCGCTTGAGGGCGCGGAGCTTCTTCTGCCCCTTGCCGCTGCGGATGGTCTCGCGCAGCGACTCGGCCTCGGCGTCGACGTCGAACTCGGTGGCCAGCTTCTGGATGGCCTCCGCGCCCATGCCGCCGGTGAAGTACTCGCCGTAGCGGTCGATCAGCTCGCGGTAGAGCAGCTCGTCGACGATCAGCTGACGCGGCTCGAGCTTGGTGAACGTGGACCAGACCTCCTCGAGGCGGTCCAGCTCACGCTGGGCCCGGTCGCGGAGCTGGCGCATCTCGCGCTCGCCGCCCTCCTTGACCTTGCGGCGGACGTCGGCCTTCGCGCCCTCGCCCTCCAGCTCGGCGAGGTCGGCCTCGAGCTTCTGCGCCCGCGCCTCGATGTCGGAGTCGCGCTTGGCCTCGACGTTCTTGCGCTCGACGCTGATCTCGTTCTCGAGCGTCGGCTGGTCGTTGTGCCGCAGCTCGGTGTTCACGCCCGTGATCACGTAGGCCGCGAAGTAGATGATCTTCTCGAGGTCCTTCGGCGCCAGGTCCAGCAGGTAGCCGAGGCGCGAGGGAACACCCTTGAAGTACCAGATGTGGGTGACCGGGGCGGCCAGCTCGATGTGGCCCATCCGCTCACGACGCACCTTGGCGCGAGTGACCTCGACACCACAGCGCTCACAGATGATGCCCTTGAAGCGGACCCGCTTGTACTTGCCGCAGTAGCATTCCCAGTCGCGGGTCGGACCGAAGATCTTCTCGCAGAAGAGCCCGTCCTTCTCCGGCTTCAGGGTGCGGTAGTTGATGGTCTCCGGCTTCTTGACCTCACCGAAGGACCACTGACGGATGTCGTCGGCGGTGGCCAGCCCGATCCGGAGCTCATCGAAGAAATTGACGTCCAGCACGTCCTTGCATCCCCTTGGGGTTGATTCGGCTAGAGGAGTCGGCTACCCGGGGCGGGGGCACGCGGGAGGTGTGCCCCCGCCCGGGCGGCTGGGTCATTGCACGACGTCGTCCACGGAAGGCGACTCGTTGCGGGACAGGTTGATGCCGAGGTTCGCAGCTGCGCGCTCGAGGTCCTCGTCGTCGGAGTCGCGCATCTCGATGGCGGCCCCGTCGCTGGAGAGCACCTCGACGTTGAGGCACAGCGACTGCAGTTCCTTCAACAGCACCTTGAAGGACTCCGGGATACCCGGCGACGGCATGTTCTCGCCCTTGACGATCGCCTCGTAGACCTTCACGCGGCCGAGCACGTCGTCGGACTTGATGGTGAGCAGCTCCTGCAGCGTGTACGCCGCGCCGTAGGCCTGCATCGCCCAGCACTCCATCTCACCGAAGCGCTGGCCACCGAACTGCGCCTTACCACCCAGCGGCTGCTGCGTGATCATGGAGTACGGACCCGTCGAACGGGCGTGGATCTTGTCGTCCACCATGTGGTGCAGCTTCAGGATGTACATGTAGCCGACCGACACCGGGTACGGGAACGGCTCGCCGGAACGGCCGTCCAGCAGTGTCGCCTTGCCCTCCGGGCCGACCATGCGGTCGCCGTCACGGTTCGGCTTGGTGCAGGAGAGCAGGCCCATGAGCTCCTGCTCCTTGGCACCGTCGAACACCGGGGTGGCGGTGTTCGTGCCGGGGTCGACGTCCCGCAGCTCCTCGGAGAGGTTCGCCGCCCAGTCGGGGCTCCCCTCGACCTGCCAGCCCTGCGAGGCCAGCCAGCCGAGGTGCAGCTCGAGGATCTGGCCGATGTTCATACGACGCGGCACACCGTGCGTGTTCAGCACGACGTCGACCGGGGTCCCGTCCTCGAGGAACGGCATGTCCTCGACCGGCAGGATCTTGCCGATGACGCCCTTGTTGCCGTGCCGGCCCGCGAGCTTGTCGCCGTCCTGCACCTTGCTCTTCTTCGCCACGTAGACGCGAACGAGCTCGTTGACGCCCGGGGGCAGCTCGTCGTCGTCCTCGCGGGAGAACACGCGGATGCCGATGACCTTGCCGGTCTCACCGTGCGGCACCTTGAGCGAGGTGTCGCGGACCTCGCGCGCCTTCTCACCGAAGATCGCGCGGAGCAGACGCTCCTCCGGGGTCAGCTCGGTCTCGCCCTTCGGCGTGACCTTGCCGACCAGGATGTCGCCGTCGCGGACCTCGGCACCGATGCGGATGATGCCGCGCTCGTCGAGGTCGGCCAGCACGTCCTCGGAGACGTTCGGGATGTCCCGCGTGATCTCCTCGGCACCCAGCTTGGTGTCGCGGGCGTCGATCTCGTGCTCCTCGATGTGGATCGAGGTGAGCACGTCGTCCTGGACGAGCCGCTGCGAGATGACGATGGCGTCCTCGTAGTTGTGGCCCTCCCACGGCATGACCGCCACGAGCAGGTTCTTGCCGAGCGCCATCTCACCGTCGTCGGTGGACGGGCCGTCGGCGATGACCTGGCCCTTCTCGACCCGGTCGCCCTCGCTGACCACCGGACGGTGGTTGAAGCAGGTGCCGGCGTTGGTGCGACGGAACTTGTAGAGGCCGTAGCTCTTCCGCGTGCCGTCGTCGTGCATGACGGTGACCATGTCGGCCGAGAGCTCCTCGACCACACCGGCCTGCTCGGCGACGAGCACGTCACCGGCGTCGACGGCGGCGGTCAGCTCGACGCCCGTACCGACCAGCGGCGACTCGTTGCGCAGCAGCGGCACAGCCTGACGCTGCATGTTCGCGCCCATCAGAGCGCGGTTGGCGTCGTCGTGCTCGAGGAACGGGATCATGCCGGTGGCGACCGACACCATCTGCCGCGGCGAGACGTCCATGTAGTCGATCTCGAGCGGGTCGATCAGCTCGACCTCGCCGCCCTTGCGACGACCCAGCACCGACTCCTCGACGAAGTGACCGTCGTCGGTCAGCGGCGCGTTGGCCTGCGCCTTGACGAAGCGGTCCTCCTCGTCGGCGGTCAGGTAGTCGACCTGGTCGGTGACCCGGCCCTCGACGACCTTCCGGTACGGCGTCTCGATGAAGCCGAACGGGTTGACCCGCGCGTAGGAGCACAGCGAGCCGATCAGACCGATGTTCGGGCCTTCCGGCGTCTCGATCGGGCACATGCGGCCGTAGTGGCTGGGGTGCACGTCGCGGACGTCCATGCCGGCACGCTCACGGGACAGACCGCCGGGGCCCAGCGCCGAGAGACGGCGCTTGTGGGTCAGGCCCGACAGCGGGTTGTTCTGGTCCATGAACTGCGACAGCTGGGAGGTTCCGAAGAACTCCTTGATCGCGGCGACGACCGGGCGGATGTTGATCAGGGTCTGCGGCGTGATCGCCTCGACGTCCTGGGTCGTCATCCGCTCGCGGACCACGCGCTCCATGCGGGAGAGGCCGACCCGGATCTGGTTCTGGATCAGCTCACCCACGGTGCGCAGGCGGCGGTTGCCGAAGTGGTCGATGTCGTCGGTCTCGACCGGCACCTCGGTCTCGCCCGGCTTCATCTCCTCCTCGCCCGCGTGCAGGCGGACGAGGTACTCGATGGTGGTGACGATGTCCTCTTCGGTGAGGGTGCCGCTGTCGTACGGCAGGTCGAGGCCGAGCTTCTTGTTGATCTTGTACCGGCCGACCTTGGCGAGGTCGTAGCGCTTGTCCTTGAAGAACAGGTTCTCCAGGAGGGTCTGAGCGCTCTCCTTCGTCGGCGGCTCACCCGGACGCAGCTTGCGGTAGATGTCGAGCAGCGCCTCGTCGGTGCCGGCCGTGTGGTCCTTCTCGAGGGTCGCGAGCAGCGTCTCCGAGAAGGAGAAGCGCTCCCGGATCGCCTCGGTGGTCCAGCCGAGCGCCTTCAGCAGCACGGTGACCGGCTGACGACGCTTGCGGTCGATCCGGACCCCGACCGTGTCGCGCTTGTCGACGTCGAACTCGAGCCACGCACCACGGCTCGGGATGATCTTGACGCTGAAGACGTCCTTGTCGGTCGTCTTGTCGATGGTCTGGTCGAAGTACACACCCGGCGAACGGACGAGCTGCGAGACCACGACGCGCTCGGTGCCGTTGATGACGAAAGTGCCCTTGTCGGTCATCACGGGGAAGTCGCCCATGAAGACCGTCTGGCTCTTGATCTCACCGGTGTTGTTGTTGACGAACTCCGCGGTGACGAACAACGGCGCCGCGTAGGTCATGTCCTTGTCCTTGCACTCCTCGACGGAGGCCTTCACCTCGTCGAAGCGAGGGTCGGAGAAGGACAGGGACATCGAACCGGAGAAGTCCTCGATCGGGGAGATCTCGTTGAGGACCTCCTCGAGACCACCGGCGGGGTTCTCCTCGCCCTCTTCGACGGCGCGTTCGAACCACGCCTCCGAGCCGGTAAACCATTCGAAAGACCGGATCTGCACGTCGAGCAGGTTCGGAGTACTCAGCGGCTCGCGGATCTTCGCGAAAGAGACTCGCTTGGGTGCTCCTGGAATTCCGGTTGACTCCCGAGTCGCGTTGGTCGCAGCAGTGGCCTGGTTCGCGGGAGAGACTGCCAAGATGCGTCCTTCCGGGGACATAGCGGTATGAGCAGCCGCGTTAGCAACTAGCAACACGTACTGTCAAGGGTGCGGTGTTGCCGACCATCCTAGCCACCGCAGCCGGGCAGCCTGAAAGTGGGCAGCGCAAAGAAGCAGTTTAGCCCCGAAGACGACTCTTGTCGAGGGGGCGCGCCCGACGGGGCCCAGCCTCATTGGCCGTCTCCTGGCTCGCCTCCCGCAAGGCTCGCCGTTGCCAGTAAGCGTGAACCCCCGGGGACTCTGAGTCAAGCGCCCACGCACTCTTGCCATCGGTTGGCGCAGCAAGGGTTGTCCGCACACCTGCTCAGCTCGTTGCCTGGTCGAGCGGCGGTTGTCCCGGCCGTCGAGGCGACCGGCCGCGACACCTCCGTCGGCGCCCCGAAGATCACCGGGGCACCGGGTGAGACGGACCTGAACGCACCGCTGGGCGGTGTCAGTTCCCCTCCGGCGGCTGTCCCTCGCCGCCCTGCTGCTCGCCCTGCTGGCCCTGCTCACCCTGCGGCGCCGGGGTCGGCTGACCGGACGTGTAGGTGTTCATGTCGGTCACCTTCCACTCCCCGTCGCGCTTCTCCGTGGTGAGCCACAGCGCGGCGCCGCCGGTGGAGTTCTGGTTGTCCGCCGCGCGCACCGCGGTCTGGTCGATGTAGACCATGACCTTCGCGCGGTCGTCGTCGAGCATCACGACGGCGCTGCGCGTGGCGTTCACCGTGACCACCAGCTGCTGCTCGGGGGCCAGCCGCTTGAGCTCGCCCATGAACTTCTCGTACTGCTGCCGGACCTCGTCGTTGACCAGCAGCTCGTCCGCGGCCTTCTCGTTCTTGGGGATGTCGTTGTAGTCGACGGAGAACAGCCGTTCGGCCGCCGAGCTCATCGCCTGCTTGACCTGCCCGGTGCCCGCGACGTCGATCAACGCGACGTTCTCGGTCTGCGCGGACGCGTCGCTCTGCCGCAGCTGGAAGAACACCGCGAGCGCCGCGAACAGCAGACCGACCACCAGCAGCACGCCCACCAGCGCGTAGGAGTTGCGGAAGCGGCCCTCGCGCTTGGAGTCCTGTTCCTGGTCGGCCGGGGCCTCGGGGTCCGGCGTCACGTCGTCTTCGGAGACGGGCTTCGGCGCGCCCGTGTCCCGGGCCTTGCGGCGCGGTCCAGGTCGCGCGCTCTCAGTCTGTTCCTCGTCGTCGAGCCGCTCCGGGGCCGTCTCAGCCGACTCAGCGGCCTCAGGAGCGGCAGCGGCGGCGTCCTTGGTGTCCGTAGCGCCCTCGGTGCGCTCGGACGCCTCGGGCTCGGCGAGCGCGGTGTCCTGGTCCGTTGCCTCCGGTTCGGCGGCACCGGTGTCCTCGACCTCAGTGCCCTCCGATTCGGCCGACTCGCGCTCCGGGTCGGCGACGGCGGCGTCCTCGGCCTCGGGGCTCTCCGGCTCGGCGACAGCCTCGGTGGCCTCCGCGGCCTCGGTGGCGTCCGGGCCTTCCGGCTCGGTGGTCTCGGGCTCGCCGTGCGGCCTCGGGCCGGGCGACGGTGCCCCCGGCTTGCGCAGACCGGCGACGCGCGGCCGCCGGGAAGGCTGCGCCGAGCGGGGAAGACGGCGGGAACCTGACACGACTGACTCCGATCCTGCTGTTGCGCTTACTGGCTGGTGGCCGCGACCGGCACGTCGCCGACCTGCGCGACCTTCCAGACCTGCTCGCCGTTGTCGTCGACCCGGATCAGCTGAACCTCGAGGCGCAGCGTCTTGGTGCCCTGCTCCTCACCACGCGTCACCTGGGTGCTCACCGTGGCGAGCGCGGTGGCCTTGCCCTCGCGTTCGTTGAGCTCGTCGACGGCGACGTCCTGCACCGTGGAGACCACCTTGGTGCCGGCGTCCGCGATCGCCTTGCGGTAGGTCTGCTCGGCTTCGGTGATCTGCGCCTTGAAGTCCTCGGTGGCCATCGACTTCTGCCGGTTGAAGTACTCGTCGAGGTTCTCGTGGTCCACCTCGGTGAAGGCGGTGACCGCCTGGCCCGCCACGCGCACGGCGTCCTCGCGCGAGGACGCGATGTCTGCGTTGTCGCCGGACGAGGCTGCCCACCACATGATCCCGAAGACAACGGCCACGACGAACGCGGCCGCGGCGAACGCGGCACTGCCGAACACCAGCCACCTCGGCGGGCGCGCCGACGTCGGATCGTCGGACGCGACCGCCCAGGGGTTCGTGGCCTTCTCGTCGGGCTCCTGCTCAGGCGCCTCGGCGTCGACCCGTGTCTGTTCCGGCTCGTCCGAAGTCATAGCGCTCCAGGGTAGGTCGGGGGTGTGTGGTCTGGATCAACCCGGCAGGCCGACCAGCTGTCCGAGGCTGGTGATGCTCAGTCCGGGGCTGCCCGCGACGCCGGGAACGCCGCGCAGCGAGGCCAGCTCCTCCTCGTCGCGGGTGGAGTTCTGCTGCACCTGCTCCTCGCTCGGGGCCACGGGAACGCCGTTGAACGGCGCGTTCTGCGAGCCACGCACGCTGATCGGACTGCCTGCGGGCTCGGCGCAGTACGCGTCGTCCTTGGGCGGGCGCTCGCTCGTCTCGTTGCCGGGCCGGTACTCCTCCGGCGGCAGGTAACCCTTGGTGCACGACGGCGGATTGAACAGGTTCAGCGCGAGGCCGAGGTGAGCCGTGCCGTCGCCGGGCGCCACGGTGAACGCGCCGGTGGACACCATGGGATAGGACACCAGCGCCTGCTCGATCCCGTCGAGCCGGGTGACGAGGATGTTCGACGTCGTCAGCAGGTTGGCCACGAGTGTGCTCAGGCCAGGACCCGTCTCGGCCAGTACCTCGCTGACCTGCGTGGACACCTGGGGCGTGATGTCGATCAGCTTGCGGATGTCGCCGTCGGAATTCTTGAGCGTCTCCGACAGTGACGCGAGATCGCTGCTGAACGAGCGCAGCGAGCCCGACATCTCGTTCTGGGTGTTCAGCACGATGCCGCCCTGTTCCAGCAGCTCCACCGTCTGCGGCAGGTACTCCCTGGCGACCTTCGTGAAGTCGCGCGTGGTGTCCATCAGCACCTGCAGGTCCTGGCCGGTGCCGTTGAAGGCGTCGTAGGACTCGTCCACCACGGTGCGCAGCGAGTCGGTGGGCACCGAGGAGGCGAGGCTGTTCAGGTCGCCGATCACCTTCTCCGTCGGCACCGGGGTGCGCGCCTTGTCGGCCGGGATCACGGCACCGTCCTCGAGGAACGGGCCGTGCTCGTTGACCGGCTGCAGGTCCACGTACTGCTCACCGACCGCCGAGCGGTTGGCGACCAGCGCGTGCAGCTGGCTCGGCACCTGCGGCGCCTCCGGCTCGATCTCCAGGTTCGCCTGCAGGCCGGTCTCGGTGAGGCTGAGCTGGCCGACCCTGCCGATGTTGTAGCCGCGGTAGGTCACCTCGGCGCCGGTGAAGATGCCGCCGGACTCGTCGAGCTGCAGCTTCACGGTGTAGCCGCCCTCGCCGAAGACCTTCTCGACGTCGGTGAAGCGCACGAGCGCGTAGCCGATCGCCAGCACCGAGATGATCCCGAAGGCGATGAGCTGGATCCTCGTCCTGCGTACCAGCATCAGCCCGCACCTCCCGAGAGCACGTCGAAGATCCCCTGCACGCCGGTGCGCTGCTGCGGCGGCTGCTCGCCAGGCGCCTGCTGCGGGGTGCTCATCGGCTCCGAACCGGGCACGGGCAGCGGTGGTGGCGCGTTCTCCGGCGTGCCCTCGCGCCCGCTGGTCAGGTCACCGACGATCGGGATGTCCTGCAGCGGGTTCTGCCTGCTGCGGCCCAGGTTGGCGAGCACCTCGCCGAGGTTGAGGTCGATGGTGGCGTAGAGGTTGAAGTAGTCGCCCTTGGCGCCGTCGACGGCCGCGTCGCTGAACGGGTAGGTGAGCAGCAGCTCGAGCGCCTTCGGCAGGTCGGAGCCCGCCTCACCGAGCTTCTGCAACGTCGGCTGCAGCGCCTGCAGGTTCGCCACCAGGTCCTCCTGGCTCGCGTTCACGGTGTCCACCGCGACGCCGGAGAGCCCGTCGAGCGCCTGCAACATCGTCACGAGCTGGCCCCGCTGCTGCTCGAGCACCTGCAGGCCCGGGCCGAGGTCCTCGATCGCGCCCGCGATCTGGTCCTTCTGCGAGTTCAGCGTGGAGGACAGGCGGTTGAGCCCGTCGAGCGCGCGCGTGATGTCGCCCGACTGCGCGTCGAGCGTGCGGACCAGTTCCTCCGCGTTGTTCAGCAGCGCGCGGAGGTTGGGAGAGTTGCCCTCGAGGGTGTTGTTGAGCTCCTTGGTGATGACGTTGAGCTGCTCGACGCCGCCGCCGTTGAGCAGCATCGACAGCGCACCGAGCACCTCCTCGACCTCGACGTTGCGGTTGGTGCGCGACACCGGGATCAGGTCGCCGTCGGCGAGCGAGGCCTGCGCGGGCGCCTCGGTGGGCGTGGTGAGCTCGACGTACTTCTCGCCGAGCAGGCTGGACTGGCGCAGGTTCGCGATCGCGTTGGCCGGCAGCTCGACGTCGCCGTTGACGAGCACGGTGACCTCGGCGGTCCAGCCGTTCTCGGCGAGGCCGACGTTCTCGACCTGGCCCACCGCCACCTCGTTGACCCGCACGCCCGACTGCGGCACGAGGTCGAGCACGTCGCGGAACTGCACCTTGACGCGGTACGGGTTGTCCCCGAGGTCGGCGCCGCCGGGCAGCGGCACGTCGTAGATGCCGCTGAACCCGCAGCCCGACACGGCGAGCAGCGCCGCCGCCGACACGGCGGTCAGGCTCTTGCGCCAGCGCATCACTGCCCACCTCCCGAGCTCAGCAGCTGGTCGGTCAGCGGCACCGGCAACGGCGGCAGCTGTCCCTGGTTCAGCGCGTTCACCGACTGCGCGAGCGAGGGCACCGGCAGCGTGCCGTCGAGCAGCGGGGCGACCTCCCCGCACAGGTCGCCGAGCGCGTCCAGCGCGTCCGGCGTCTGCTTGAGGAAGCCACAGATCATCGCGATCGGCGGCTGTGTCAGCTCGTTGAGGTTGGCGCGCGCGTCGAGCGTTCCCGACGAGGCGTTGTAGGTGTTGGTCAGGTTGCTCAGCGCCAGCGGCGCGATGTCCAGCGTCTCCGCGAGTGCGGCCCGCTGGTCCACGAGCACCCTGGTGACGCTGGCGAGCTTGTCGACGTTGGACTTCACGCGGTCGCGGTTGTCCTCGACGAAGTCGCGGACGGTGTAGAGCGTGGTGCCGAGCTGCTGCACGGTGGCCGCGAGGTTGTCCTTCTCCCCCTCGAGGAACGAGCTGACGTCGGCGAGCTGCGTCTCGAACTCGCGCACCTGGCCGTCACTGTCGGCCAGCGTCCTGGAGAGCTTGGCCAGGTTCTCGACGGTCTGGAACAGGTCGCCCGAGTTGCCGGAGAGCGTGCCTGCCGCCTGGCTGAGCCTGTTGATCGTGTCGCCGAGCGCCTTGCCGTTGCCGTCCAGGTTGTCGGAGAGCGTGTCGAGCAGGTTCGACAGCGAGCCGTCGGCGTTGGCGCCGTTCGGGCCGAGCGATTCCGAGACGCGGCTCAGGCTCTCGTTGAGCTCGTCGACCTCGAGCGGCACGGCGGTGCGGTTGAGCGGGATCGTGTCGCCGTCGTCGAGCGTGGGGCCGCCGGTGTAGGCCGGCCCGAACTGGACGTAGCGGTCGGACACCAGCGACGGCGCGACGATCACGGCCTGCGCGTCGGCGGGGATCGACACGGCGCGGTCGTAGGTCATCTCGACCTTGACGCGCTCTCCCTGCGGTTCGACGCCGGTGACCTCGCCCATCTCGACGCCGAGCACGCGCACGCTGTTGCCGACGTAGAGGCCGACCGAACTCGAGAAGTACGCCGTCGCGTGCTTCTGGCCCGCGTCCTTGAGCGTCCACCACAGGGCGCCGGCCACCACGAGTCCGAGGACGCACGCGATCGTGAGGCCACGCACGAGGCTCTGTCCGAAGCGGGTGTCGGTCATTGCGCGTTGCACCCCTCTTCGTTCAGCGGGCCGACCGACGGCAGCAGCAGTCCGCAGATGTAGTTGTCGAACCAGCGGCCGTTGCCGATCGTGTTGTTGAAGACCCGGATGAAGGGCGCGAACCGGCGGATGCCTTCGGACAGCGAGTCCTGGTTGCGCTGCAGCATCGCCGTGAGCTGGTCGAGCTGGGTCAGCACGGGATCGAGCTGGCCGCGGTTGTCGTCGACGAGGCCCTGCAGTTCGGTGGCCAGTGCCTGGCTGCCCTGCAGCAGCGACGAGATCGCCTGCTGCCGCCTGGACAGCTCGTCGAGCAGCAGGTTGCCGTCCTCGATGAGCCTCGTCAGCTCGGCGTCGCGGTCGGCCAGCGTCTGACTCACCTGCCGGGTGTTGGACAGCAGGGTCGACAGCTGCTGGTCGCGCGAGGCGATGGTGTCGGAGAGCTGCGAGAGCCCGTTGAGCGCGCCGCGCACGTCGTCCGGGGTGTCCGCAAACGTTTCCGACAGCACGTCGAAGCTCTGCGCGAGCTGGTCGGTGTCGATCTCGTCCACGGTCTGTGAGAGCCCGCGGAAGGCCTCGAGCACGTCGTACGGCGCGACCGTGCGCTCGCGCGGGATGGTCTGCGCCGGGTCGAGCGTGTTCTCGCCGAGCGGGTCGAGCGCCACGTACTTCTGGCCGAGCAGGGTCTTGATCTTGATCGCCGCACTGGTGCGATCGCCCAGCCACGCGTCCTTGACCTTGAACGACACCCGCACCCGGTCGCCTGCCAGCTCGACGTCGGTGACCTTGCCGACCTTGACCCCGGCGACGCGGACCTCGTCGTCGGCCTGCAGACCCGCGGCCTCGCTGAAGTCGGCGGTGTAGGTGGTGCCCCCGCCGATGATCGGCAGGTCGTCGGAGTTCAGCGCCGCCACAGTGCCCAGCACCATGAGCACGATGCCGACGATCGCGATGGGGATCGGGTTGCGCTTCTGGAAGCTCTTCATGGCGAGATGCACCGCTCCCTGCTCACGGGCGCGACCGGCACGTCGACCGGCGCGGACATCAGACCCGGGATCTGCACGCTGCCCTCGGCCGAGCAGAGGAAGAAGTTGAACCACGAGCCGTAGTCCGCGGTCGCGGACAGCCTGGTGACCTTCTCGGGCAGGAAACGGATGAAGTGCTCCACGATGGGTTCGCTGTCGTTCAGGTTCCCCGCGAGCGCGCCGAGCGCCTCGATATCGGCCTTCAACGGCGCCCTCGCCTCGTCCAGCAGACCCGACGTGGTCTCGGTGAGCTCGCCCAGCGACTCGATCGCGTCGCCGATGGGCTCGCGGTCGCCGGCCAGTCCCGACACGAACTGCTGCAGCCGCACGATGAGGTCCGACAGCTGAGGGGTGCGCTCGTTGACGGTGGTCAGCACGCTGTTGAGGTTGTCGATGACCTCACCGATCACCTGGTCCTTCTCGGCGAGCGTCGTGGTGAGCGACGCCGTGTGCGCGAGCAGGCTCTCGACGGTGCCGCCCTCGCCCTGCAGGACCTGGATGATCTCGAACGAGAGCTTGTTGGTGTCCTCGGGCGACAGCGCACGGAACAGCGGCTTGAAGCCGTTGAACAGCTCGGTCAGGTCCAGCGCGGGCCTGGTGCGTTCCACCGGGATGTTGTCGCCGGGCGCGAGCTTCCCTCCCGGCTCACCGTTGCCCTGGTCGAGCGAGACGTAGCGCTGGCCGACGAGGTTGCGGAACTTGATCGTCGCCGTGACACCCGCGGGCAGCGTGCGGCCCGAGTCGACCTCGAACTCCACCTCCGCCTGCCTGCGGTCGACGATCCGGACGTCGCTGACCTGGCCGACCCGCACGCCCGCGATGCGCACGTCGTCGCCTGCCAGCAGCATCGCGGCGTCGGTGAAGCGCGCCGTGTAGGCGTTGGTCTTGGTCAGGTTCACGTTCGCGATGCTGATGCCGAGGACCGCGGTGAAGACCACGGTGACCACGATGAAGATGATCAGCTTCGTCAGCGGAGCTGCCAGTCCCCTCATTCGACGGTCACCTCCGCGCCCCGGTACGCGGGCGCGACGAGGAGCGAGCCCCAGCCCGGCACGTCGCTCGCCTCCATCCCGAGCTCCGGCCCGATGAGCTTCGACAGCAGCGCGTACTCGCCGGGCGTGTTGGCCGGGTTGCCACCCGCGGTGGTGCCGTTGCCGTTGTAGCCGCCCGCGTTGGCCGCGTTGTTGGCCGGGTTCAGCCCGTCGTTCTGCGTGCGCGCGGGCGGCGGAGCCTCAGTGCCGTCCACGAGCGGCCCGTCCGGCGGGTACTGCGGGAACGGCTCCGGGTACTCGTCCATCGCGTAGCAGCGCGGCCCGCGCTTGTCGCCGTAGACCGGCTCGTCCTGGCCCGGCTCGTAGGGACCGCGGTTGGTGGTGATCTCGATGGTCGCGTGCAGGCCGGGCTGATCGGTGCCCTTGCCGAGCGCCTCGTCGATGCGCGGCAGCAGGTCGGCCATCTGCCCGATGAAGCACGGGTACTCCGGCGAGTACTCGGCGAGCAGTTCGGCCGTGGGCCGCGCGGTCTCGCCGAGGCTGATGAGGTTCGCGGAGTTGGCCTCCAGGAACGACCGCAGGTCCGTGGAGGCGGTGGTGAGCGTTCCGTAGAGGGTCTGCAGGTTCTGTTCCTGGTCCACCACGGTGCGGCTCGTGGTCCGCAGGTTGTCGAGCGTGCGCACCAGATCCGGCGCCGCCACGTTGAGGTTGTCCGAGAACTCCGCGAGCTCACGCAGGTTCTGCTGCAACGCGGGCAGGTGCGGGTTGAGCTCGCCGACGTAGGCGCCCAACTCGGACAGCGTCGCGCCCAGTTGTTCTCCCCTGCCCTGCAACGCTGTCGAGATCGCGGTGAGCGTGCTCGAGAGCTTCTGCGGCTGCACCGCCTGCAGCACCGGCATCAGGTTCTCGAGCGCCTGCTCCAGCTCGATGGCACTGGACGTGCGGTCCTGCGGGATGACGTCGCCGTCGCGCAGCGCCTGCGGCGAGGCCTGCTGCGGGATCTCCAACGACACGAACCGCTCGCCGAACAACGTCTTGGGCAGGAACCTCGCGGAGACGTTGCTCGGCACGAGCGGCGCCTGCTGCGGGTCGAGGTGCAGCGTCAGCTGGGAGCCCGACTCGGTCGGCGAGATGTCGGCGACGCTGCCGACGATCAGCCCGCGCACCTTGACGTCGGAGTTCTCCGCGAGCTGGTTGCCGATGGTCTCGGCCTCGAGCGTCACGCTCACGAACTTGGTGAAGCTCTTGTTGTAGATCGCGATGCTCAGGTAGACCCCACCGACGAGCACGGCGATGAGCAGCAGACCCAGCAGCCTGCGGCGCAACGTGACCATGGCGGCGCCCCTCATCCCGCGATCCTCACCGTCGTGTCGGTGCCCCAGATGGCGAAGCCGATGAAGAAGTTCACCACGGCGACGGTGACGATCGACAGCCGCACGGCCCGGCCCACCGCGACACCGACGCCGGCGGGGCCGCCGGAGGCCCGGTAGCCGTAGTAGCAGTGCGTCAGGATGATCAGCACGCTGAAGATCAGCACCTTCAGGAACGAGTAGAAGACGTCCTGCGGTGGTAGGAACATGTCGAAGTAGTGGTCGTAGGTACCCGCCGATTGGTCGTAGATGTAGATGACGACCAGCCGCGACGCGAGGTAGGAACTCAGCAGCCCGATCACGTACAGCGGGATCACCGCGACGAACCCGGCGATGATCCGCGTGGTCACCAGGTACGGCAGGCTCGGCACGCCCATCACCTCGAGCGCGTCGATCTCCTCGGAGATCCGCATGGCGCCCAGCTGCGCGGTGAACCCGGCACCGACCGTCGCCGACAGCGCGAGCCCGGCCACCAGCGGCGCGATCTCACGGGTGTTGAAGAACGACGTGAGGAACCCGGTGAACGCCGACGTGCCGATGGAGTTCAGCGCCGAGAAGCCCTGCAGGCCCACGAGCACACCGGTGAACAACGTGAGGCCGACCATCACGCCCACCGTGCCGCCGATGACGGCGAGCGAGCCCGAGCCGAAGCTCACCTCGGCGAGCAGGCGCAGGACTTCCTTGGTGTAGCGCCGGATCGTCCTCGGTGCCCACGCGAGCGCGCGCAGGTAGAACGACATCTGGTCGCCGAGCGTGTCGAGCGTCTCGAGTGGACGGTTCGCGAGCTTCTTCGCGTTCTGGGAGAAGGGCATCGGCTAGTCCAACTTCGCAGGAACGACCTGCAGATAGATCAGCGTGATCACGAAGTTGACCACGAACAGGAGCAGGAACGTGATGACGACGGACTGGTTGACGGCGTCCCCGACGCCCTTCGGCCCCGGTGGCGGGTTCAGCCCCCGGTAGGCGGCGACCACCGCAGCGATGAAGCCGAAGATCAGTGCTTTCAGCTCACCCACCCACAGATCGGGTAGCTGGGCGAGCGCGGAGAAACTCGCGAGGTAGGCGCCGGGTGTGCCGTCCTGGAGCACGACGTTGAAGAAGTAGCCGCCGAGCACGCCGATGACGCTGACCATGCCGTTGAGCAGTACCGCCACGAGCATGCAGGCGAGCACCCTCGGCACGACGAGCCGCTGGATCGCGGACACGCCCAGCACTTCCATCGCGTCGATCTCCTCGCGGATGGTGCGGGCACCGATGTCGGCGCAGATCGCCGAACCTCCCGCCCCCGCCACAAGTAGCGCGGTGACCAGCGGACTCGCCTGTTGCACCGTGGCGAGCACGCTGCCCGCGCCGGTGTAGGACTGCGCACCCAGCTGCTTGGCCAGCGACCCGAACTGCAGCGAGATGACGGCGCCGAACGGGATCGCGACCAGCGCCGTCGGCAGGATCGTGACGCTCGCGATGAACCACGACTGCTGGATGAACTCCCGCAGCTGGAAAGGCCGCTGGAAGATGCCGCGGGCCACATCGAGGCCGAGCGCGAACAACTTCCCGGTCTCCCGCAGCATCCCCGCGCCGGGAATCTTGGCCGAGGAGGCCCGAGAACTCATGAACGTCCTTGCTGCGGTGGTGGGGGCATCCGCTGGGCGTCGGAACTCTGGTTCGACTGCGGCTCACGCCAGCCCGAACCGGGCACCGTGGCGACGTCGTCGACGGGCAGCTGACCGCGCTGCGACGTCGTCACCGAGTGGCCGCCGACGCCGTAGTGCACGCGCTCCTCCGGCGTGAGCGACTCGATGATCCCCTCCTGCGCGGCGGGCGGCAGGGTGTGCAGGATCCGCATCACGCGGTCCTTGCGGCGGCGCACGCCGGTGCGCTCCGGCAGCCCGGGAGTGGGCTGGAGCTGCGGGACGACGCCGCGGACGTCGTCGGTGGAACCGTCGTGGTGCCCGGCGTCGGCCTGCGCCTGCTCGAGCGCCATCTGCGCCTGGTCCTTCTCCTCGGACATGCCGATCGGACCGAGCCTGCGGCCGTTGAGGAACTGCTCGACGACGGGCTCGTCACTGGTCAGCAGCACCTCGCGCGGGCCGAACATCACGAGCTCCTTGCGAAAGAGCATTCCGATGTTGTCGGGCACAGTGCGCGCGACGTTGATGTTGTGGGTGACGATCAGGATCGTGGCGTCGATCTGCGCGTTGAGGTCGATCAACAGCTGCGAGAGGTAGGCCGTGCGCACGGGGTCCAGACCGGAGTCCGGCTCGTCGCACAGGATGATCTCGGGGTCCAGCACCAGCGCCCTGGCCAGCCCGGCCCGCTTGCGCATACCACCGGAGATCTCACCGGGGAGCTTCTTCTCCGCACCGGCTAGACCGGTCATCTCGAGCTTCTCCAGCACGATGCGCCGGATCTCGGTCTCCGACTTCTTCGTGTGCTCCCGCAGCGGGAACGCCACGTTGTCGTAGAGGTTCATCGAACCGAACAGCGCACCGTCCTGGAACAGCACGCCGAAGAGCTTGCGGGTCTCGTAGAGCTTGCTCTCCGAGCACCTGACGATGTCCACGCCGTTGATCACGCACTTGCCGCGGTCGGGCTTGAGCAGGCCGATCATCGACTTGAGGAACACGGACTTGCCGGTACCCGACGGTCCCAGCATCACCGACACCTCGCCGGGCGGCAGGTTCAGCGTCACATCCCGCCAGATGGCCTGCTTACCGAAGGACTTGGTCAAGCCCTCGATGACCACCTCGGCACCCATCGCACCTCCCGGAGCCCATTCGCGGCAGCACGCCCCGAAACTTGCGTCACCCACATGCAACGAGTTGGGAGCACACAGGTTACTCACCAGTTCTGGTCGGCGAGACACGACCGCGACCGGCAAGAGTGGGAGCAAGGTAGCGCACGGTCGTTGTAGATGCACGAAAAGGGCGGGCACCCGGTGACCGGATGCCCGCCCTTTTTCAGCTCCGTGGAGCTACAAGATCACTTGACGGAGATCTTGGCGCCGGCGGCCTCGAGCTTCTCCTTGGCGGCGTCGGCGGCCTCCTTGTCGACCTTCTCGAGCAGCGGCTTCGGGGCGCCCTCGACGAGCTCCTTGGCCTCCTTCAGGCCCAGGCCCGAAACGATCTCGCGGACGACCTTGATGACCTGGATCTTCTTGTCACCGGCACCCTCGAGGATGACGTCGAACTCGTCCTTCTCCTCCTCGGCGGGGGCAGCGGCAGCGGCACCCGGGGCGGCGACGACGGCAGCCGGGGCGGCCGCGGTGACGTCGAAGGTCTCCTCGAACTGCTTCACGAACTCCGAGAGCTCGAGGAGCGTGAGCTCCTTGAAAGCGTCGAGCAGTTCGTCGGTGCTCAGCTTCGCCATGGTGGCGTTCCTTCCTTGTTACGACTCGCTGGTCGGGGGTGGTTGTCGGTCAGCTCTCGGCAGCTTCGGCAGCGCCATCGCCGGACTCGGACTCGGACTTGCGCTTCTCCTCGAGCGCGACGGCCAGGCGGGCGACCTGGGACGCCGGCGCCTGGAACAGCGCGGCGGCCTGGGACAGCTTCGCCTTGAACGCGCCCGCCGCCTTCGCGAGGAGCACCTCACGGCTGTCGAGATCGGCGAGCTGCTCGATCTCGGAGACCGTGAGCGGGCGGCCATCCATGTAGCCGCCCTTGATGACGAGGGCGCTGTGGTCCTTTGCGAAGTTCTTCAGTGCCTTCGCGGCGTCGACCGCTTCACCCTCGACGAAGGCGATAGCGGTCGGACCGACGAACAGCTCGTCGAGACCCTCGATGCCAGCGTCCTCGGCGGCACGCTTGACGAGGGTGTTCTTCGCGACCCGGTACTTGGCGGTGTCGCCGAGAGCGCGGCGCAGCTCACTGAGCTGGGACACGGAGAGGCCGGTGTACTCGGTGACAACGGTTGCCGAGCTGTTGCGGAACCTGTCCGCGATCTCGGCGACGGCCGCCACCTTGTCGGGCTTCGCCATGGTCGCCTCCTCTCTGGGCTAGGTGACCACTGGCGGGAGCCCGGACCCCCAACACGACAAAACGCCCCGGCGCAGCAGGCGCGGGGCGTCGATACACACTCGTGTGCGGCGATTCCTCGTCCTCCTGCGCAGGCCGTCCGCCATGTTGCGGACCTTCGTTTCCAGAGCGAGTGCCCGGAAAGACCAGCGGTCTTCGGTAGAACCGTCGACCAATATACGACAGCGCCCACGCGCCGTGACCAGCACCCCCTCCGACCGGGCGCGCAGCCCGGTGTCGCGGCCAGGGACCACATACCGTGCGCAAGCAGGCATCATGGGTCACGTGGTGGAGCAGCGACCTGACGGACAGCCCGGCCCCGACGAGGGCAGGGCCGCCGAACCCGCGCCCGGATCGGACCTCCAGCCGGTACAGCCGGCGCATCCCGTCGAACCCGTGCAACCACCACAGCAGCCTCAGGAGCCCGATCCGGAACAGCTGCGCCAGTTCCAGCAGTTCCAACAGTTCCAGGAGTTCCTGAAGTTCCAGCAGAGCCAGCAGCAGGGCGGCGAACTGGTCCCCGGACAGCAGCAGCAACCCGTGCCCCACACCCAGCACCACCCGGCACCCGCCGCAACACAGCAACTCGTCCAGCAGCCGCCGCAGCCTCCCCAACGACCCAAGGTCCCCGGCTGGCTGCGCTGGCTCGGCAAGAAGATCATCGGCTGGCTGATCTTCTTCCTGCTCCTCGCACTGGCCCTGACGTGGGCGTACAACCACTTCTTCGGCTCCGACGAGGGAGACAGCACCGAGTCCGCGGCGAAGATGGGTGGCGGGACCTACCGCACCAACGAACTGCTGTCCGACGAACCGTACGAGGCGGTGCGCCAGGTCTACGACGCCATCGCCCAGGTCGACCCGACCACCGACGAACCCCTGGTGGCCGAGGCCTGCGGCCGGTTCGACGAGCCCGTCCAGCAGTCGTTCGGCGAGCACCTCGGCTACCGCGACTGCCGACAGGCGGTACTGGCACTGAACAAGGAGGTCACGCACGTCAACGACTACGCCGAGTCGATCTACCCGCAGCCCTACGGCGGGGGCGCGACAACCGTCCGAATCGACTCGTGCGACTTCGCCATCAAGGGCGGACCTGCGCTCGGAACCTTCATCGTGACCAAACAGGACTACGCCGACCAGTGGCTCATCACCGGCCACGAACGCGGTCCCGTCACCTGCTCCCCGCCGACGTCGAATTGAGCGTCTGCAACGAAAGCTGCACGACAAAAGGGGCGGCCACCCGAATCGGGTGACCGCCCCTTTGTAGCTCGTCGCGAGCCTTACGCGTTGGTGTCCTCCGACAGGAGGTCACGCGTGCGCGCCGGGTCCACCGGGATGCCCGGGCCCATCGTGGTGCTGAAGGTGATCTTCTGGACGTAGCGGCCCTTCGCGGCCGACGGCTTCGACCGCAGCACCTCGTCGAGGGCGGCGGCGTAGTTCTCCACCAGCTTCTCGGTGTCGAACGAGGCCTTGCCGATCACCATGTGCAGGTTGGCCTGCTTGTCGACGCGGAAGCTGACCTTGCCGCCCTTGATGTCGGCGACGGCCTTGGCG
Organism: Prauserella cavernicola; assembly: GCF_016595675.1. GTDB lineage: Bacteria > Actinomycetota > Actinomycetes > Mycobacteriales > Pseudonocardiaceae > Prauserella_A > Prauserella_A cavernicola. The sequence goes on from NZ_JAENJH010000002.1 coordinate 93,390, forward strand.
ACCGCGGGGGTCACCGTGCCGGTCTTCGGGTTCGGCATCAGGCCACGCGGGCCGAGGATGCGGGCCACTCGGCCGACCTTCGCCATCTGGTCCGGTGTCGCGATCGCGGCATCGAAGTCGAGCCAGCCACCCTGGATGCGCTCGATCAAGTCGTCGGAGCCAACCGCGTCAGCGCCTGCGGCCTCGGCCTCAGCGGCCTTGTCGCCGATGGCGAAAACAATGACGCGGACGGTCTTACCCGTTCCGTGCGGCAGGTTCACGGTGCCGCGGACCATCTGGTCGGCCTTGCGAGGGTCGACACCGAGTCGCATGGCGACCTCGACGGTGGCGTCCATCTTGATCTTGGAGGTCTCCTTGGCGAGCTTCGCGGCCTCGAGCGGCGCGTACAGCCTGCTCTTGTCGATCAGCTCGGAGGCCTCGCGGTAGGCCTTGCTGCGCTTGGTCATGCTCTGTCCTTCGAATCTTGGAGTGGATCAGTCGTGGTGCGGGCCAGCGCCTGGCCCTTCCACACGTGGAGCGCTCGGCTCAGTCGACGACGGTGAGGCCCATCGACCGGGCGGTGCCGGCGATGATCTTGGCGGCCTGGTCCGTGTCGTGGGCGTTGAGGTCGCTCTTCTTCGTCTCGGCGATCTCGCGCACCTGGTCCATGGTCACCTTGCCGACCTTGGTCTTGTGCGGCTCGCCGGAGCCCTTCTCGATCCCGGCGGCCTTCAGCAGCAGCTTCGCGGCCGGCGGGGTCTTGAGCTTGAAGTCGAACGAGCGGTCCTCGAACACGGAGATCTCGACCGGCACGACATTGCCGCGCTGCGACTCGGTGGCCGCGTTGTAGGCCTTGCAGAACTCCATGATGTTGACGCCGTGCTGACCGAGCGCGGGACCAACGGGCGGCGCCGGGTTCGCGGCACCCGCCTGGATCTGCAGCTTGATGATCGCTGCAAGCTTCTTCTTCTTGGGTGGCATTCCTGTTTCCTGTTCAGCGTGTGCTCTCCCCACGCACCTGCCGTGGCGCGGGGGCCTTCCGGCCGCCCGGAGAGGGCGCCCGTCAGATCTTGGAGACCTGGTTGAACGACAGCTCGACCGGAGTCTCCCGGCCGAAGATCGACACCAGGACCTTCAGCTTCTGCGCGTCCGCGTTGACCTCGCTGATCGTCGCGGGCAGCGTCGCGAACGGGCCGTCCATGACGGTGACCGACTCGCCGACCTCGAAATCGACCTCGACCGACCGGCCGGCCGCGGGCGCCTCGGCCGCAGCGGCCTCGCCCTTGCCCGCCTTCGCGGGAGCGGCCTTCTCGACCTGCGGCGCGAGGAACTTCAGTACGTCGTCCAGGGTAAGCGGCGACGGACGGGACGTGGCGCCGACGAAGCCAGTGACGCCAGGGGTGTTGCGCACCGCGCTCCACGAGGCATCGTTGAGCTCCATCCGGACCAGGATGTAGCCGGGCAGTACCTTGCGCTGCACCTGCTTGCGCTGGCCGTTCTTGATCTCGGTGACCTCTTCGGTCGGAACCTCGATCTGGAAGATGAAGTCCTCGACGTCCAGCGTCTGCCGCCGGGTCTCGAGGTTGTTCTTGACCTTGTTCTCGTAGCCGGCGTATGAGTGCACGACGTACCAGTCGCCGGGCAGCGTCCTGAGCTCGTTGCGGAGCTTGGTCACCGGGTCCACGTCGTCGGCGTCATCGGCCGCGTCCGCCTCAGCGGGCTCGTCGGCCTGCTCGGCGACCGCGGGGTCGGCGGCGTCGTCGTCCTCACCGGCGGCGTCGGCCTCCGTGGCCTCGGCGGCCTCGACCGGCGTCGCGTCGGCCTCGGTGGTAGCCGAGTCCGCGTCACCGGCGGCCGCGAGCACCTGCTCGTCGGAAAGGCCGGTCAGATCCTGACCGGCTCCTGAGCCGTTCTCGGAGGTCACTTTCCGTCCTCTCAGTTGATCGCGTGTGGTGGGCGCGGGCATCGGCTTACGGCCCGGGACCACCTGCAGGGGCCTGGTGGGCCGCTCAGCCGCCGAATACGAAGTCCACGCCCTTGAGGAAGACGAAGTCCAGTCCGTACACCAGCGCAATCATGAAGGCCACGAACACCAGCACCACGGAGGTGTAGGTGACCATCTGCTTGCGCGTGGGCCAGATGACCTTGCGCAGCTCGGCCCAGACCTCGCGGACGAACCGAATCAGCCGCGTGAAGATCGAACCGCGCTTGCCTTCCTTGCGCTCGCGCTTCGGCGTCGGCCGGTCCTTGCCTGCGGGCTTGTCCGACGCCTTGCCCTTGGGAGCGGGGCGCTTCTTCGCGTCGGCGCCCTTCCCGGACCCCGTTTCGGAGTCGGACCCGGAGCCCGTGCCGTCAGGGCGCGCGGAGGCGCGGCGCTCACGCCGAGCCGCGGCGGTGACCGGACGGGACGGACGCTTCGACGTCCGGTCCTTGTCCTTCTCCCCGTCCTCGCTCACGAGCTACTACCTCCGCTCCACCTGACACGTCAACGCAGGGGTGACAGGACTTGAACCTGCAACCTGCGGTTTTGGAGACCGCTGCTCTGCCATTTGAGCTACACCCCTTCGAGCGGGCAACCGCTCGCCTGGACGCACTCCACCCACCCCGCTGCTCTCGCAGGGCCGAGTGTCGGGCGTTCCAAGTTCGGAAGTCTACGGCAAGGCCCGAAGCGCCTCGCAACCGCGCCCGGTTGTCGGCTGTGGGGCGGCTGTCCACCTGCTCAGACGAGCGTGGAAAATGTCAGCATGGCCACACCCGAAAGTACCGTCACCAGCCCTCGTTCCCGCGTGTCAGCACGGATCGCGGGCATCACGCCGTCCGCGACGCTCGCCGTCGACGCGAAGGCGAAGGCGCTGAAGGCGGAGGGCCGCCCGGTGATCGGCTTCGGCGCCGGCCAGCCCGACTTCCCCACCCCCGACTACATCGTCGAGGCCGCCGCCGCCGCGGTGCACGAGCGCGCCAACCACGGCTACACGGCCGCGGGCGGGCTGCCCGAGCTCCGCGAGGCACTCGCCGCGAAGACGTTGCGCGACTCCGACTTCGCCTGCGACCCCTCGCAGATCCTCGTCACCAACGGCGGCAAGCAGGCGGTGTACTCCGCGTTCGCCACGCTGCTCGACCCGGGCGACGAGGTGCTGCTGCTCGCGCCGTACTGGACGACCTACCCCGAGTCGATCACGCTCGCCGGCGGCGTTCCCGTGCAGGTCACCGCCGACGAGTCGACCGGATATCGCGTCACCGTCGAGCAGCTCGAGGCCGCCCGCACCGAGCGCACCAAGGTGCTGCTGTTCAACTCGCCGTCCAACCCGACCGGCGCCGTCTACCCGCGCGACGAGGTCGAGGCGATCGGCCGCTGGGCGCTCGAGCACGGCATCTGGGTCGTCACCGACGAGATCTACGAGCACCTGGTCTACGACGGCGCCACCGCGGCCTCGATGCCCGCCGTGGTGCCCGAGCTGGCCGACCAGACGCTGATCCTCAACGGCGTCGCCAAGACCTACTCGATGACGGGCTGGCGCGTCGGCTGGATCATCGGCCCGCAGGACGTGATCAAGGCGGCGTCGAGCTTCCAGTCACACCTGTGCGGCAACGTCGCCAACGTGTCGCAGCGCGCCGCACTCGCCGCGGTCGCGGGCCCGCTCGACGCGGTCCACCAAATGCGGGAGGCCTTCGACGTCCGGCGCAAGCGGATCGTCTCGCTGCTCTCGGCCATCGAGGGCGTCGAGTGCCCGACCCCGGAGGGCGCGTTCTACGCGTACCCGTCGGTGAAGGCATTGCTGGGCAAGGAGATCCGCGGCCAGCGTCCCGAGAACACGGTGGAGCTCGCCGACCTGATCCTGCGTGAGGTCGAGGTCGCGGTCGTGCCCGGCGAGGCGTTCGGCACGCCCGGCTACTTCCGGTTCTCCTACGCGCTCGCCGAGTCGGACCTGGTCGAGGGCGTCAACCGGGTCGCCTCGCTCCTCGCCGAAGCGAAGTAAGGCCATCGTGCGGAAGGCTCTGGCGATCGCGGCACTCTCCGCGGTCGCCGGAGCCTGCGCTCCCGGCGCCGACGCCGACGACACGTCGCTGCCCATTCCCGCCCCGCAGCGCTACGTCGCGCTCGGGGACTCCTACGTGTCCGGCCCCGGCACCGGTGAACCCGCCGGGGTGCCCACCGGATGTCTGCGCTCGGACAACAACTACCCGCGCCTCGTCGCCGCCGAGCTGAGCGTGGCGACACTCAGCGACGTCAGCTGCGGCGGCGCGCGCACCGAGCACATGACCGAGCCGCAGCCAACGCCGCAGGGCGACAATCCCCCTCAGTTCGACGCGCTGACGCCGCAGACCACGCTCGTGACACTCGGGATCGGCGGCAACGACGTCAACTTCATCGAGCTCACCGCCACGTGCCCCGAGGAGGACGTCTGCCTCGACACCGGCGCTCCCGGCGTCCCGGAATGGCTCGCGTCGGTGATCGCGGAGGCAGGCGCCCGCGTGGGCACCGTGCTCAGTGAGATCTCCCAGCGGGCGCCCCACGCCGAGGTGGTGCTCGTCGGCTACCCGACGATCCTGCCCGAGGACGGCGCCGAGTGCGCCGGACTGCTGCCGCACTCGGCGGACGAGATCGACTCGCTGCGCCACGCGCTCGACGCCCTCAACACGATGCTGTCCCAGCAGGCGAAGGCCCACGACGTGACCTACGTCGACACGGTCGCCGCCACGGAGGGCCACGGCGTGTGCGCGCCGGAGGACGAGCGCTGGATCGAGGGCCTCGAGTCGGTGACCGGCGCACACCCGCTGCACCCGACGGCGCGCGGCGAACGCGCGCTGGCCGACGCGGTGCTGGACGCGCTCAGCTGACGCGCACCACGCACTGCGCCTTGCCGAGCACGGTCTTGCCGTCGAACTTCGCCGTGATGTCGACGCGGGCGGTGCCGTCGTCGCGGACCTGGGCGACCTTGCCGGTGAGCTCGACGTGCGCGCCCTCGGCGTCGTCCGGCACCACGACGGGGCGGGTGAACCGCACCCCGTACTCGAGGATGCGGCCCGGGTCGCCGAGCCAGTCGCTGACCAGGCGGCTGCCCAGCGCCATCGTGAGCATTCCGTGCGCGATCACGTCCGGCAGGCCGACGCTCTTCGCGAAGCGCTCGTTCCAGTGGATCGGGTTGAAGTCCAGCGAGGCTCCCGCGTAGCGCACCAGCTGGTCCCTGGTGACGTGCACGGACAGGCCCGGCAGCTCGTCTCCGACGTTCATGCTCATTCCCCCCTGACCACGAGCTGGGCGTGCGTGGTGCAGACCTGCTCACCGTCGGTCGTCTCGACGTCGGCGCGCACGCTGAGGAAGTCGTTGCCGGCGCGCACGAAGATGTCCTCGATCCGGGTCGTGAGGCGCAGCAGGTCGCCCGCCCTCACCGGTCGGTGGTGGGTGAACCGCTGGTCGCCGTGGACCATCCGCGAGTAGTCGAGGCCGAGCTCGGGGTCGGCGACGATCGAGTTGATCGCGGCGAGGTTGATGACCGTGAGGAACGTCGGCGGCGCGATGACGTCCGCATAGCCTGCCGCCTCGGCGGCGGCGGTGTCGCGGTAGAGGGGGCTGTCGTCGCCGATCGCGTCGGCGAACTCGGCGATCTTCTCCCGGCTCACCTCGTAAGTACTGGTGGGCGGGTAGGTCCGGCCGATGAAGGAGGGGTCGAGGGGCACGCAAGCAGAGTAGTCGGGGGTCGCGCGAGCCTCTATCGGCCCTCGCGACCCCCGACTGTTCTCCAGCGTCAGTTCAGCGTCACACCGTAGGCGGAGAGCGCCTCGGTGACGGGCTGGAAGAACGAGCTCCCGCCGCCCATGCCGGAGGTGATGCCGAGGCCGACGTCGCCCGCGAACATGCAGCCACCGGAGTCACCGGAGTTGACCGCGGCCGAGGTCTGAACCAGCTCGTTGACAGCACCCTCGGGGTAGTTGACGGTCACGTCGACCGCCTGCACCGTGCCGCAGGTCAGGTTGGTCGTGGAGCCGCTCTTGCAGATCTCCTGGCCCACGGTCGCGTCGGCGGCCGAGTTGATCGCCTGCGTGGAGCCGTCCCAGAGGGTGACCTCACCGGGCGCGCTGCCGGTGGTGTTCTGGATCAGGCCGTAGTCGTTCTCGGGGAAGCTGGCCTCCACCGAAGGGCCGACGTTCCACTCGGCGACGGCACCGGTGCAGTGCCCGGCGTCGACGATGAAGTCCTGACCGTCCTTGTTGGCGTTGAAGCCGGCGGAGCAGCGGCTGCCGCCGCCCGTGATGGCCTCGCCGTTGTAGATGGCCGCGCTCATGCCGCCCGCGACCTCGTCGACGCGCACGACGTCACCGAGCCCCTTGGCCGCCGAGACGAGCTTCGCGGCGGCCGCGTCGTCGGCTTCGTCGGCCACCGTGAGCACCAGCTGGTTGCTCGCGGGGTCGAGACCGAGTGAGGTGTGGGTGACGGTGGGCAGCGCGTCGAGCGTGGAGCGGGCCTGCTGCAGCTGCGCCGCCGAGTGCTCGACGAGCTTCGCGGTGACCCCGGCCTGCTCGGCCTTGGCCGCTGCCGCCTGGCTCGTCACGGCGACGACGGGCCCGCCCTGAGCGTCCAGGTAGCTGCCTGCCAGGTCGGCACCGAGGGTGCCGGTGACCTGGCTCAGCGTCTGCGCGCTGGTCTGCTGCACCTCGAGAAGCCGCTGCGCGGCGACGTCGGTGATGCCCTGTTCGGAGGTGATCGAGGTGACCGCCGCGTCGGCGACGTCGCTCGAGTAGCCCTCGACACTCGTTGCGGACGCCATGGAAGGTGTCAGGAAACCCAGCGCGAGAGCGCCGGCTGCCACGGTGGTCACGGTTCTGAACTTCGTGTTCATTCGCCAACTCACTTTCAGCAGGGATGTCACTCGTTAGAGTGACCGTGCTCACGAGTTGGCCGGTAGCGCCTTTCGTTGGGTTCTTTCCAACAAAAAAAGCCGCCCCCGGATCGGGAGCGGCTTTCTGGGTGAAGCTCAGCGAGTTTCCTTGTGGTTGCGGTGCGTTCCGCAGTTCGGGCAGAACTTCTTCATCTCCAAGCGGTCCGGGTCGTTGCGCCGGTTCTTCTTGGTGATGTAGTTGCGGTGCTTGCACTCCTCGCACGCCAGCGTGATCTTCGGTCGCACGTCGGTGGCAGCCACTTCGGCTCCTTCAGGTGTCTCGGGTCCCCACCGGTTCGGGGGGTCCGGGGGGCGGAAGCCCCTCCGGGTGGGGGTCTGGGGGTTGCAACCCCCAATGTACTGGCGGAGCCGTCCTGGTCTGCGCTCGGCAAACGCGGTCGACCCACTGGCGTAGCGGTGGCCGGACTTGAACCGGCGACACAGCGATTATGAGCCGCTTGCTCTACCGACTGAGCTACACCGCCTCACACGATCCAAGCCGCGAATACTTGCGCATCGCGGCCCAGACCTTCGAGCCCCTTTACGGAATCGAACCGTAGACCTTCTCCTTACCATGGAGACGCTCTGCCGACTGAGCTAAAGGGGCGTGCTCAACGAGCCTCGAAAAGAGTACCTGAGGCTACGAAAGGCGCCGAACGCGGGGGCCCGTAACGAAAGAACCTCAGGTCAGCAGGGTCAGAACGATCTCGGACTGGTGCCCCAGCGAGCGGGCCGTCCGTGCTTGCAGCCACGCCTCCAGCCGCTCCTCGGACAGCGGCCGCGAGATGAGATAGCCCTGCGCCACGTCGCAGCCCATGGCCTCCAGCTGATCGCGGGCCACGTCCTCCTCGACGCCCTCGGCGACCACCGTGAGCCCCAGCGAGTGGCCCAGCTCGACGATCGAGCGCACCACGGCGAGGTCGCCGAGGTCGGTGCCCATGCCGAGCACGAAGCTCTTGTCGATCTTGACCTGGTCGACGGGCAGCTGCCGCAAGTAGGCCAGCGACGAGTAGCCGGTGCCGAAGTCGTCCACCGCGAGCACGATGCCGAGGCCGTGCAGCTGACGCAGGATCGGCAGGGCTCGCTGTGGGTCGGCCATCACGCCGGACTCCGTCAGCTCGAACGTCAGCAGCTCCGCGGGAACCCCGAACCGTTCGAGCGCGGCGGAGACCTTGGCGGGGAAGTCCTCGTCGGCGAGGTTGCGCACCGACAGGTTCACGGCCACCGAGATCCGCATGCCCTCGTCGAGCCAGCGGCGCACGCGGTCGAGCGCCTTGTCGAGCACGAAGGACGTCAGCACGCCCACGAGACCCGCCGCCTCGACGGCGGGCACGAACTCGTCGGGGTCGACCCTGCCGAACTCGGGGTGCTGCCAGCGCACGAGCGCCTCGACGCCGAGCACGTGTTTGCTCGGCAACGAGACCTTCGGCTGGTAGTGGACGCTGACCTGGCCCTCCTCCAGCGCCTGGCGGAACTGGGTGACCATCTGGAACCGGCGCAGGAAGATCTGGCCCATGCTCGGCACGTAGCCGCGCACCTCCTCGCCGCCGCGCGTGGCCCGCACGGCCATGTCGGCGCGCTGCAGGAGCGTGTCGACGTCGACGAGGTGGCCGTTCTCCTCCGAGCTCGTGGAGGCGTAGCCGACCATGACGTTGGCCTCGACCGTGAGCCGGTCCACCGGGTAGGGCGCGGAGAGCTCCTCGCGCAGGCGCTCGGCGATGCGGTGGGCCTCCTCGGGCAGGCAGCCGACGAGCAGCGCCGCGAACGACGCGCCCTCGAGCCTGGCGAGCGAGACCTCGGGGCCGAGCACGTCGCGGATGCGGCGGCCCGCGGCCATCACCATCCGGTCGGCCCAGGCGTAGCCCAGCGCGTCGCTGACGGTGGAGAAGACGTCGAGATCGACCCGCAGCACCACGGACTGCACGCGCTCGCGCAGCGGCTCACGGGCCACCTGCCGGAAGCCGGGCCGGTTGAGCAGGCCGGTGAGCGGGTCGTGGTAGGCGTCGTGGCGCAGCGTGGCGAGCAGCCTGCGGTTGTCGAGCGCGGTCGCCAGGTGGCTGGCCATCGTGCCGAGCAACTGGACGTCGTACTTGCCGAATCCGCGCCAGCGCGAGAGCCGGTCGTGCGCCTCGACCACGCCGAGCAGCTGGTTGGCGCTGCGCAGCGGGACCACGAGCGACTCCTGCGCGCCGCGGTCGAGCAGCGCGGCCCTGACCTCGGGGTTGGCCTCGGTGATCCGGAAGTGGCGCACGTGGGCGCCCGGCAGTCGTAGCAGCGGGTCGTCGGGACGGACGAAGTCGACGGGCAGCTGCTCGCCCGCGACGACCGAGCGCATCGGCTCGTCGGGTTCGAGCCGCAGCCGCAGCACGACCCTGCCGGCCGCGAGCTGGTCCTTGATCCGCTCGGCGATGGTGGACCACTCACCGAGGTCGACGTCCTTGCCGAGCTCGTCGGCGAGGCTCGCGGGGCGAGCGGCCGCCTGCTGACCGGAGCGGGCGACCATGAGGCTGACGTCGGACAGTGCCTCCATGTCGCGCTGCTCGCGGAGCAGGTCGGAGTACGCCCAGTACAACGCGGCAAGGCCGAGGCTCACGGCGAGCACGATCGGCCAGGCCTCGGGCGTCTTGGAGATGACCAGATAACCGGTGAGGCCGACGGAGGCGTTGACGAAGCCGACGACGAGGATGCGGCCCGCGAGCCGCAGGGCGGTGCCGACGCGCATGCGGCGGCGCAGCACCCGCACGGCGGCCATCGCGAGCAGCGTGCTGGCCAGCGGCGCGGTGAGCGTTCCGGCGAGCGCCGCGAGCCACGGCATGTCGTCGCCACCACCGAGTGCCTGCTTGACCAGACCTGCCACGGCGAACGCGCTGGTGACCTCGAAGATGAAGGCGCCGGCGTTGTAGAGCACTCTGCCGGTGACCTTGCGCGCCAGCAGGGTGGTCACCCCTGCGAAGACGTGTGCGGCGAGCACCACTTCGAACGGCGCGACGAAGAAGCCGATGACGAGCGGGATCTCGGTGAACGAGATGGTCCAGGAGATGCCGCTGCGCACGTCCACGTTGACGCCGAGCTGCTCGGCTCCGAGGAAGGCCAGCGCGAGCAGCGGTCCGATCCACCACAGGTGGACCGAACCCTCGAAGGGCAGCCAGATCGACACCGCGGCGGCCGCGAGCAAACTCAGCGGCAGAACGGCTACTGTGTAGTAACGAAACCTGCGTTCGTCGTCGCGAGCCTCCGTGGAGGCGGGACCCGCGGAGCGGGAGGCAGGTTCTTCGGCTGCAGCCGTGCTGGATCCGGCGGACTCGTCGCGCGCGTCCGGCATGCAACCTCCCTTTCGTCCCGTGTGCCGGCGGGGGGCCAGCTCGCGAACGAGGCATTACTGTACCCCGGAGGGCGTATCAAGAGCGCCCTCCGAACTCCATGAGATCAGCTCAGGGTTAACGACTCACCAACGCGGTGATGCGCTGGCCTCGGCGAGGGTGAGTCCACCGGGATCATGGTCGCCCCCAGTAGTCGCATCCCTGAGTGACATACCTCATATCACGTCAGGTTGGATGGCGCCATGGAGATCGATGCCATCGCGACCGCACACGCGAAGCGGCTCAGCGTCGCCGACGCGCTGTTGCCGACACCACCGAACTGGGATGCCGCGGCGGGCACCGAACTGAGCGTGCGCGATGGGGTCGCGCTCGCCACCCGCTCCCGGGTCGACGCCGGCTCACCCGAGGCGCTCTGGCGGCCGCTCACCGAGTACCGGCTGAACGTCCGTCTCGGCGGTGCCGACCCCGGCGCCGCGTTCGGTGCCCTGCTGACCGAATGGGACCAGCTGCTGGAGGAGTCCGAGGCCAGCGACTGGGACAGCGCCGCCGTGGTGACCAGGCCCAGCCGCGACACCGTCGGCACGAGCGAGCTGCTGCGCAGGGGGTTCGCGCCGACGCGCGTGCTCGCCGTGCGGCCCGCCGACCGGCTGGCGGGCGGCCCGCCCGAGGTGCCCGGCGTGCGCATCCGGCACGCCGAGCCCTCGGAGCTGAACACGCTGGTGCGCCTGCAACTGGAGCTGCGGAACTACGACGAGCAGTTCGGTGTGCTGACCCGGCGCACCGACGAGGAGCGCGCGCTCACCTCGGCCACCCGGGAGCTGCTCGCCGACGCGGACTCGGCGCTGCCGTCGCTGTGGATCGCGGAGCTCTACGGCAAGCCGCTGGGCTTCGTGCAGGTGGAGGTACCGCCCGCGGCGGGCTGGGCGGACAGCTACGTCGCCGCGGGCAGCGCCGGCTATCTGGCCTCGATGCACGTGGCGGAGGAGGCCCGCAGCTCCGGCGTCGGTTCCGCGCTCGCGGCCCACGCGCACCAGCTGTTCGACGAGGCCGGGATGCAGGCCGTGCTGCTGCACCACACGTTGGCCAACCCTCGGTCGACGCCGTTCTGGTACGCGCAGGGTTATCGTCCGCTGTGGACGTCCTGGTACCGACGGCCTGCGGTGCAAGGTTGATCGGGCGTTGATCGGGCGTTGATCGGGCGCTGATCGCTCGCGGCGAACACGGCAGGGGAATCTCTGCCCGCTCCACAAAGTTGAGTCAGATGTACTCAACAAGTTGGGAGCGTATTGATGACCCAGACACAGCTCCTCCCTGTACTCCCCCTCGACGACGACGTGGTGTTGCCGGGCATGGTCGTGCCCTTCGACCTCGCCGAGCAGGACACGCGCAACGCCGTCGAGTCGGCTCAGGAGAGGGCGCCGGGCGTCGCGTCGCTGCCCGGCATCAGGTCCACCGGCACCGGCAAGGCCCAGGTGCTGATCGTGCCCAGGATCGACGGCGAGCTCGCCGAGATCGGCACGGTCGCGACGGTCGAGCGCATCGGCCGGGTTCCCGGCGGCTCCACGGCCGCGCTGGTGCGCGGCACGCGCCGGGCGCTCGTCGGCGCTCAGGCCGACGGCCCCGGCGCCGGTCAGTGGGTGCACGCCGAACAAGCCGCCGAGCTGCCGACCGACGAGCACACCACCGAGCTGGCGGCGGAGTTCAAGTCCGTCGTCGTCTCCCTGCTGCAGCAGCGGGGAGTGTGGCAGATGCTCGACGCCGTCCAGCAGCTCGACGACCCGTCCGCGATCGCGGACCTCGCGGGCAACGCGCCGTACCTGGCCACGGAGCAGAAGCTGGAGCTGCTGCGCACGCTCGACGTCACCGCGAGGCTCGAACAGGCGCTGGAGAGCGGCAAGGCATACCTGGCCGAGCTGAAGGTGACCGACACCATCCGCAAGGACGTCGAGCAGGACGTGGAGAAGACGCAGAAGGAGTTCCTGCTGCGTCGCCAGCTCGACGCGATCCGCAAGGAGCTCGGCGAGCTCGACGGCAGCGCCGAGGACGACGACTACCGCGCCAGGGTGGAGTCCGCCGACCTGCCCGAGCACGTCCGCAAGGCCGCGCTCGCCGAGGTCGACAAGCTGGAGCGCACGTCGGAGCAGTCGCCGGAGGCCGGCTGGATCCGCACGTGGCTCGACACGGTGCTCGACATCCCGTGGCACAGCAGGACCACCGACGTGCACGACATCGCGGGCGCGCGGGCGGTGCTCGACGCAGACCACGCTGGGCTCGACGACGTGAAGGAACGGATCATCGAGTACCTGGCCGTGCGGCAGCGGCGGGCGGAGGCGAACGCCGAGTCCACCGTGGGTGGCAGGCACGGCGGGGCCGTGCTGGCGCTCGCGGGACCTCCCGGGGTCGGTAAGACCTCGCTCGGCGAGAGCGTCGCCAAGGCGATGGGGCGCGAGTTCGTCCGCGTCGCGCTGGGCGGCATCCGCGACGAGGCCGAGATCAGGGGCCACCGGCGCACCTACGTCGGCGCGCTGCCCGGCCGGATCGTGCGCGCGATCAAGGAGGCCGGGTCGATGAACCCGGTGGTGCTGCTCGACGAGGTGGACAAGGTCGGCGCCGACTACCGGGGCGACCCGACGGCCGCGCTGCTGGAGGTGCTCGACCCCGAGCAGAACCACACGTTCCGCGACCACTACCTCGAGGTGGAGCTGGACCTCTCCGACGTGGTCTTCCTGGCCACGGCCAACGCACTGGAGACGATCCCGGGGCCGCTGCTGGACCGCATGGAGCTGGTGACCCTCGACGGCTACACCGAGCACGAGAAGGTGACCATCGGGCGCGACCACCTGCTCCCCCGCGAGCTGGAGCGCGCGGGCCTCGGCGGCGAGGACGTGGCGTTCACCGACACCGCGCTGAGCCGGATCGCCGCGGAGTACACGCGCGAGGCGGGCGTGCGGAACCTGAACCGCACGCTGGCGAAGGTGCTGCGCAAGGTGGCGACCAAGGTGGCGCTGGACGAGGTCACGCTGCCGCTGACGATCGGCGAGGCCGAGCTCGAGGGCTACCTCGGGCGGCCGAGGCACGTGCCGGAGTCGTCGCTGCCGGCCGGTGAGCAGCGCACGGCGATCCCCGGCGTCGCGACCGGGCTCGCGGTGACGGGCGCGGGCGGTGACGTGCTCTACGTCGAGGCGTCGCTGGCCGACGCGGAGACCGGCGGCACGGGGCTGACGCTGACGGGTCAGCTCGGTGACGTCATGAAGGAGTCGGCGCGGATCGCCCTGTCGTACCTGCGCTCGCGGGGCGCCGAACTGGAGCTGCCGGTCGGCGACCTCAAGGAGCGGGGCGTGCACGTCCACGTGCCGGCGGGCGCGGTGCCGAAGGACGGGCCCTCGGCAGGCGTGACGATGACGACCGCGCTGGCGTCGCTGCTGTCGGGCAGGCTGGTCCGGTCGGACGTGGCGATGACCGGTGAGGTGTCGCTGACGGGCCGGGTGCTGCCGATCGGCGGGGTGAAGCAGAAGCTGCTCGCCGCGCACCGGGCGGGCATCACGACCGTGGTGATCCCGCAGCGCAACGAGCCGGACCTGGACGACGTGCCCGGCGAGATCCTCGCCCAGCTCGACGTCCACCCGGTGAGCAGCGTCCGCGAGGTACTGGAGCTGGCCTTGGAGCCGGCGACGGCCCCGCTGGCGAGCGCGGCCTGATCCGGGCTCCCCGAGATGCAGTGAAGGGCACCTTCCCCGCGTTGAACGCGGGGAAGGTGCCCTTCACTGCGGTGGATCAGGCGGCGGGGGTTTTCGAGCGGTCACGCACGCGCTTGACCACGAAGAGGGTGACGGCCACGACGACCAGCACCACGACGACGATCTGGAAGACGCCCGCGTACTCCTCGACAACGTGCCAGTTGGCGCCGAGCGCGTAACCGGCCACGACGAAGATCGTGTTCCAGATCAGGCTGCCGAGCGTGGTCAGCGAGAGGAACTTCCAGAACGGCATCTTCTCGATGCCGGCGGGTAGTGAGATGAAACTGCGGACCAGCGGCACCATTCGGCCGAGGAACACCGCCTTGGTGCCGTGCTTGGCGAACCAGGCCTCCGCCTTGTCGAAGTCGTCCGGCTTGACCAGCGGTAGCTTGCAGATCAGCCAGCGCGTGCGGTCGCGGCCGAGCAGGCGGCCGAGGTAGAAGACGATGATCGCGCCGAGCACCGATCCGACCGTGGTCCAGATCAGTGCCTCGGCCAGGGTGAAGGTTCCGACGGCCGCGCTGAAGCCTGCCAGCGGCAGCACGAGTTCACTCGGGATCGGCGGGAACAGGTTGTCCAGGCCGACCACGATGGCGGCGCCCGGTCCCCCGAGCGCGTCCATGAGGTCGACGGCCCATCCGGCGATACCACCGAGTTCACTCGGGTCGTCCTGGGCCAGCAGCGCGGTCATGTACGGCCTTTCGTGGTCGTTTTGGACGTTTTGAGCAACTATTGTCGACGCTACGGGCACGCGAGTGTCATCGGCATGGGGTTGGGCACCGACCTGAGCAGAGGGACACCACAGGGCGATCCTGCGGAAAACCGCATTACCGCTGGTCGAGCCCCCAGTTAGCCTCGTATGGTGTCCCGGGCAGCCCATCGACTCCTGCGCCGAGGCTGCCGGACGACGGCCGGACTCGCGCTCGGCGGTGTACTCGCCTTCGTCGAAGCGGCCTTCGTGCTGCTGACTCTACCCGCGCTCGCGTTCCCGCCCGCCCGCGCACGCGCGCTCGCCTGCGCACGCAAGCTGGCCGAGGTGGAGCGTGCGCGCCTCGCGCGGTATCTGCGCAGCGAGAACTCCTCAGACTACGGCGGCAGGCGGGCACTGGAGTACCTTGCGGTGCGCTGCGTGGTCGGCGGGCTCGGCGCGGGGATCTTCCTGTTGATCCTCTGGGGTGCCGTCTCGGGCGCCGTGATGGTCGCGCAGCTCGCCTCGGGTGAGCCCATCGGCGGCGGCACCGACCAGGACTGGTACGACCTCGTCGCGGTGCCGCTGTTCGGCGTGCTGCTGCTCTTCCTCGCGGTGCAGGGCCTGCTCGGCGTCGCAGCGCTGGATCGCCGGGTGGCGCACCGGTTCCTCGGCCCGAGCGAGCAGGACCTGTTGCGGCGCAGGGTCTCCCAGCTGGCGGCCAGCCGCGCCGAGGTGGTCGAGGCCGTCGACGAGGAGCGCAGGCGCATCGAGCGGGACCTGCACGACGGCGTGCAGCAGCGGCTCGTGGCGCTGGGCATGGTGCTCGGCAGGGCGTTGCGCGGCAAGGACCCCGAGCATGCGCGCGAGCTCGTTCGCCAGGCGCACGAGGAGTCCCAGCGGGCGCTGGCGGAGCTGCGCGAGGTGACGTGGCGCGTGTACCCGATCGCGCTGGACACCGATGGGCTCGAGGTGGCGCTGGAGTCGCTGGCCGAGCGCAGCGCTCTGCCGGTGACGCTCGACTGCACGTTCTCCCGCCGGCCGGGGGCCGCGCTGGAGACCGTGGCGTACTTCGTGGCCTCCGAGGCGGTGACCAACGCGATCAAGCACGCGGGGGCCTCCCGCGTCGCCATCACGGTGACCGGCGGTGACAGCATGGTGCGCGTGCGGATCACCGACGACGGCGTGGGCGGCGCCCGTACCTCCGGGGGCGGGCTGTCCGGGCTCGCCCGCAGGGTGGCCGCCGTGGACGGAAGGTTCACTGTGGACAGTCCGGTCGGGGGGCCGACCACGATCGAGGCGGAGCTGCCGTGCGCGTGATCCTCGCCGAGGACTCGACCCTGTTGCGGGAGGGGCTCATCCGCCTGCTCTCCGAGGAGGGCCACGAGGTGGTGGCCGCCGTCGGCGACGGCACCGCGCTGGTGGAGGCCGCCGGCCTGCACCGGCCCGACGTGGTCGTCACCGACGTCCGGATGCCGCCCGCCCACACCGACGAGGGACTACGGGCGGCGCTGGAGATCCGGTCGCGCTGGCCGGAGGTCGGCGTGCTCGTGCTGTCGCAGTACGTCGAGAAGCGCTACGCCACCGAACTGGTCACCGACGACGCGGGCAAGGTCGGTTATCTGCTCAAGGACCGCGTGGCGCAGGTGGGCGAGTTCCTCGACGCGCTGGAGCGGGTGGCGGCTGGAGGGGCCGCGTTCGACCCCGAAGTGGTGCGCAGGCTGCTGGCCCGCACGTCGCGCACCGATCCGCTGACTCGGCTGACCACACGGGAGCGTGAGGTGCTGGAGAAGATGGCGCAGGGTCACACCAACGCGGGAATCGCCGCCGGGCTGCACATCTCGCAGAGCGCGGTCGAGAAGCACGTGAACGCGATCTTCGACAAGCTGGACCTGGCGCACACGACCGGATTCAGCCGCAGGGTGCTGGCCGTGCTGCGCTTTCTCGGCTCCTGACGACGGGCGCCGGGCGGCGTAGCGTGTCCCGCGGCGCACCTTTCGCGACTTCGGGAGGAAGGCACATGGCCGACGAGAGCACCATCGCCAGGATCGACGCGCTGATCGCCGAGGAGCGGGAGCTGCGCTCCCACGCCACCGGCAACGGTCTCGACGAGGACGGCAAGCGGCGGTTGACCGAGCTCGAGCTGCAGCTGGATCAGTGCTGGGATCTGCTGCGGCAGCGCCGCGCGCGGGCCGAGTTCGGCGACGATCCCGACGAGGCCACGGCCCGGTCGGTCCGCGATGTGGAGTCGTACCAGCAGTAACGGTCCCGTTGATTGCGCGGATGGATGCGCCGGAGCACGGCGAGGTCTACCGTAATCGGGAACCGCCTCGAGTCTGCACGGACGGGGGGCTCGGGGCTCCACCACGGTCGGTGGAGGTGCAACCCGTGAACACTTCGATCGGCCTGCGGCCGACGCGTATCCGGCAGCCCGCTCCCCGGTCGGGGAAGCGGCTCCAGCACATTCTTGCCTTCGTCCGCACCACCGATCACAAGAAGATCGGGATGCTCTACCTCGTCACGTCGATGAGCTTCTTCATGATCGGCGGCCTGATGGCCCTGCTGATGAGGGGCGAGCTCGCGTGGCCGGGGATGCAGTTCCTGTCACCGGAGCAGTACGCGCAGCTGTTCACCATGCACGGCACCATCATGTTGCTGCTCTACGCGACGCCGATCCTGTTCGCGTTCGCCAACCTGGTGCTGCCGCTGCAGATCGGCTCGCCGGACGTGGCCTTTCCCAGGCTGAACGCCTTCTCGTACTGGCTGTTCCTGTTCGGCGGCCTGATCGTGCTGAGCTCGTTGCTCACGCCCGCGGGAGGCGCCGACTACGGCTGGACCGCGTACGTACCGCTCTCGCGCGCCGAGTACTCGCAGGGATTCGGCGGGGACCTGTGGATCATGGGGCTCATCGTCTCGGGGCTGGGCACGATTCTCGGCGCCGTCAACATGATCACCACGATCGTCTGCCTGCGCGCACCCGGCATGACGATGTGGCGGATGCCGATCTTCACCTGGAACATCCTGTTCACGAGCATCCTGATCCTGGCCGCGTTCCCGATCCTCACCGCGGCGCTGTTCGCGCTCGCCGCCGACCGACATATCGGCGCCCAGGTGTTCGACCCGGCCACCGGCGGCGCGATCCTCTGGCAGCACCTCTTCTGGTTCTTCGGTCATCCCGAGGTCTACATCGTCGCGTTGCCGTTCTTCGGGATCATCACCGAGATCATCCCGGTGTTCAGCAGAAAACCGCTGTTCGGCTACCGGCTGATGGTGTTCGCGACGATGGGCATCACCGCGTTGTCGTTCGTCGTGTGGGCACATCACATGTTCGCGACCGGCGCGGTGCTGCTGCCGTTCTTCTCGTTCCTGACGTTCATGATCGCCGTGCCGACGGGCATCAAGTTCTTCAACTGGATCGGCACGATGTGGAAGGGGAAGCTGAGCTTCGAGACCCCGATGCTGTGGTCGATGGGGTTCCTGGTGACGTTCCTGCTCGGCGGCCTGACCGGGGTCATCCTCGCCGCACCGCCGATGGACTTCCACATCCACGACACCTACTTCGTGGTGGCGCACTTCCACTACGTACTGTTCGGCACCATCGTGTTCGCGACGTTCGCGGGAATCTACTTCTGGTTCCCGAAGTTCACGGGCCGAATGCTCGACGAGCCGCTGGGCAAACTGCACTTCTGGCTCACGTTCGTGGGTTTCCAGATCACGTTCCTGGTGCAGCACTGGCTCGGCGCCGAGGGCATGCCCCGCCGCTACGCCGACTACCTGCCGACCGACGGCTTCACCAACCTCAACGTCGTGTCGACGATCGGCGCGTTCGTGCTGGGGCTGGCGATACTGCCGTTCCTGTGGAACGTGGTGCGCAGCTACCGCTTCGGCGAGCCGGTGGAGGTCGACGACCCGTGGGGCTTCGGCAATTCACTGGAGTGGGCGACGTCGTGTCCGCCGCCCCGGCACAACTTCCTCGAACTGCCGCGGATCCGGTCGGAGCGGCCCGCGTTCGAACTGCACTACCCGCACATGGTCGAGCGCCTGCACACCGAGGGCCACATCACGCTCACCGGCAGGCTCAAGCCGCACGACTCCGAGCCACCGCCTCCGTCGAAGCAGGCCTCGGACGCGCTGGGCGACGACGAGTGAGCGGTGCGAGACTCGGGTGGTGAACGACCGGGACCGCGACGAGGAGGGCAGGGCCCGCAACGCCAGGCCGCGCGACGGGCTGGGCAGGCCGCTGCCGTACGGAGCAGAGGGCGTCGAACGCCAGCCGGAGGGCGTGACCCGCGCGCCGGAGGAGTCGCTGGCCGAGGCGCAGCGGCTGCTCGACGAGGGCAAACCGTTCCACGCCCACGAGGTGTTCGAGGACGCGTGGAAGTCGGGGCCTGCCGACGAACGGGAGCTGTGGCGCGGGCTCGCGCAGCTCGCCGTGGGCATCACCCACGCGGCACGCGGCAACTCGGCCGGTGCACGCGCACTGCTCACCAGGGGCTCCGACAACATCGAACCGTTCACCGCGCCGCGCCCGCACGGGATCGACATCGCCGGGCTGCGCGAGTGGGCGCTGGCGCTGGCGCAGGACCTCGCCGGGGAGCCGGACCCACCGGACGCGAACGAGATCGCGCCCCGGCTGCGCTAGAGCGCGAACCGGGGCGCGAGGGGTCCCTCCTAGGCAGGGACCATCCCATGGGGGTCGAGCACGAACTTCTTGGCCGCACCGTGGTCGAAGTCCTGGTAGCCCTGCGGGGCGTCGGACAACGGGATCACCGTGGCGTTGACGGCCTTCGCGATCTGTGCCTTGTCGCTGAGGATCATGTTCATCAGCAACCGGTTGTACTGCTTCACCGGGCACTGACCCGTGGTGAACCGGTGGGACTTCGCCCAGCCGAGGCCGATGCGCACCCCGAGCTGACCGATCTGGGCGTTCTCGTCGACGCCGCCGGGGTCACCGGTCACGTACAGACCGGGGATACCGAGCGCGGCGCCTGCCCTGGAGATGGTCATGACGTCGTTGAGCACCGTGGCCGGTTGCTCGCCGGCGCCCTGGCCGTGTCCGCGGGCCTCGAATCCGACCGCGTCCACTGCGGCGTCGACCTCGGGCTCGCCGACGATCTGCTCGATCATCTCGGACAGCTCGCCCGACTGGCGCAGGTCGACGGTCTCGCAGCCGAAGCTGCGGGCCTGCTGCAACCGCTCGGGGATCATGTCGCCGACGATCACCACGGACGCCCCGAGCACCTGCGCTGCGTGCGCGGCGGCGAGGCCGACCGGTCCGGCGCCCGCGACGTAGACGGTCGAACCCGTCGTCACGCCTGCGGTGTACGCGCCGTGGTATCCGGTCGGGAAGATGTCCGAGAGCATCGTCAGGTCGAGGATCTTCTCGAGCGCCCGGTCCCGGTCGGGGAACGGCAGCAGGTTGAAGTCCGCGTACGGCACCATGACGTACTCGGCCTGGCCGCCGACCCAGCCGCCCATGTCGACGTAGCCGTAGGCCGCGCCTGGCCGGGCGGGGTTGACGTTGAGGCAGATTCCGGTCTTGCCCTCGTTGCACATGCGGCACCGGCCGCACGCGATGTTGAAGGGCACCGAACAGATGTCGCCGGTCTTGACGAACAGCACGTCGTCGCCGGCTTCGACCACCTCCCCGGTGATCTCGTGCCCGAGGGTCTGGCCGACGGGCGCGGTCGTGCGGCCGCGCACCATGTGCTGGTCGCTGCCGCAGATGTTGGTGGTGACGATCTTCAGAATCGCCGCGTGCGGAGCCCTCTTCTTCAGACCCAGTCCATCGACGACGTCAGTGGGAAGTTCGAGCTTCGGGTAGTCGATCGACTCGACGGAAACTCGACCCGGTCCTTGGTACACGACAACATGGTTTCCCGGCATGTCCAAACCCCTTTGTCTGATCGCCGGTTCAGTTCATGGGCGTTCTGCGAACGTAGCCCTTACGTCGTGGTATTTCCAGCGATCCGACGAGGCCACTCATTCACCGGAGAAGCGCTGTTCAAGGTCCTGGATTTCGGGAAGTCCCACGAGATCGGTGAACTCCGAGAACGACGGGAGGCCGGGCAGTGCCGATTCCGGGGTGCCCTCCGCGCGCAGCACACCGAGCAGCGTTCGGATTCCCGCGGTGGCGGCGAGCAGTGTGCCGATGGGAAAGAGCACGAGCGAGAATCCGATTTCTCCGATACGCCGCAACGACATCGCGGGTGTTCGGCCCCCTTCCGCCCAGTTGAACACCAGCGGCGCGACGTCGCGCAGTTCCGTGGCGACGCGTTCGATGTCGGCCTCGCTCGTGGGCGCCTCGACGAACAGCGCGTCGGCGCCCGCGTCGGCGTAGGCCCTGGCGCGGTCGATGGCGTCGTCGAGGCCGTGCACCGCGGCGGCATCGGTTCGGGCGATCAGCAGGAAGTCCGGGTCCTGCCTGGCGGCGACGGCGGCGCGGAGCTTGCCCACCATCTCCTCGCGCGGGATCACGTCCTTGCCGCTGAGGTGCCCGCATTTCTTCGGCGACACCTGGTCCTCCAGGTGGATGGCCGCGACACCGGCCTGCTCGTAGGCGCGGACGGTGCGCAGCACGTTGAGCGCGTTGCCGTAGCCGGTGTCGGCGTCGGCGAGCACGGGCACGTCGACGGCGCCGCGGATGCGCGTGGCGTTGTCGATCATCTCGGCGCCGGAGAGCAGTCCGACGTCGGGTCTGCCGATGAGCGAGGCCGTGGTGCCGAATCCGGTCATGTACACGACGTCGAAGCCCGCCTGCTCGACGAGCCTCGCCGAGAGCGCGTCGTAGGCGCCGGGCGCCACGAGCGGCCTCCCGGCGGTCAGCAGTTCCCGCAGCCTGGCCCTCGGTGCGGCGGAACCGAGCAGGTCTCCCATGACGAACCTCCTTGACGCGGGACAAGGTCCGGCGAGCGAGCCGGCGGCGAATCCGATTGAAACACCGACCAGCGAGCCTCGCCGATCATCGTTCGCGCTGCCCGCGCACCGCCCGCCAGGTGAACCCGCTCGACGCCCACAGCAGCGCGCCCGTGACCACGAAGACCGACCCGACCCCGGTCACACCGGCGATGGCCCCCGCGCCGAGCGGAACGAGCACCTGGCCGAGCCGGTTTCCGGTGAGCCGCAACGACAACGCCGATGCGCGGCTGCGCTGCGACACCAGCGTCACCACCCACGTCATCGTCAACGGCTGCCCGATTCCCCAGAAGAAGCCGACGATCACCAGCAGCACGGCCATCAGAACCGGTTGGTGCGCAAGGGGAAGCAACGCCATCGGCAGCGCGGAGCACAGCGTGGCCGACAGCAGCAGCCAGCGTCGTGACACCACCCGCAGCAGCGTGGGCAGGAAGGCGCGCGACACCACCGAGGAGCCGGTGCGGATCATGAGCAGCACGGTCACCAGCAGCACGCTGAAGCCGTACTCCTCGCCGAGCACCGGCAGAAATGCCGACAGCACGTCGATCGACGTCAGCACGACGAGACTGCTGAACACGGCGGGTCGCATGCCGGGGATGCCGAGCATCGTCCCCACGGACTGCGCCGTGCCCTCACTGGCGGCGCCGCCCGTCGTCGCGCCCACCGCGGGCATCAGGAACGCCGAGGGCAGGGCGAGTGCGACCAGTGCGGCGAGCGCGAGCACCGCCGCGGTCGTGGAGACGCCCTCGCCACTGGTGCTGCTGGCCGAGGAGACGATCCCGGCGACGGGAAGCCCCGCCGTCTGTCCGATCGAGACGGCCAGGGTCCAGCCCGCGAACTTGCGGTCGAGCTCCTCGGGTTTCGACAGCATCGGCACGAACCCCTGCGAGGCCACCACCACGAGGATCTGGCCGAAGCCGAACAGCGCGTTGCCCACGCCGAGCCACACGAGGTCCCCGCTGAGCGCGATGACGAGCAGCGCGCCCACGGTGAGCAGCACGCCGGAGCGCAGCATCCCCGCCGGGTGGCCGTTGTCGACGGCCCTGCCGACGTGCACCGCCACCACGAGTGGCAGCAGCGAGAACAGCGCCGTGATGATCCCGAGCGCCACGCCGTCGCCGCCGAGGCCGAGCGCCCGGTACGACACGAGCATCCTGGCCGCGTTGAAGGCGGCCTGGGTCAGCGCCGTGACGACCCACAGGTGCGAGTACCAGTGCTTCATGCGTGCCTCTGCCGGACGCGGCCGTCCGGGCGCGGCGAGCCGCCCGCGGACGACCGCGACGACCCGCGGCGCCGGGTCAGGAGTCCATCTCGGTCTGGTGCCCCTCGGCGCGCGCCGTCGGGTCACCGGCCCTGATCCGCGATGCGCGCAGGATGTGCTCGGACATCAACGCGGCGGCCCGCCTGGCGTCGCCCTCCCGGACGGCCTCCATGATCGCCTCGTGGTCGTCGGTGAGCTCGTCGGAGTGCTCGCCGGTCCAGATCGTGCTGTTGGGCGTGAACCGGGTCCACAGCAGTTCGAGGTACTCCACCACCAGCGGTGAGCTCTGGGCGTAGATCGTGAAGTGGAGTTCGCGGTTGAGCTGCGAGAGCTTCGCGGAGGTCGCGCCCTCGGCCCGCAGCCGGTTGAGCTCGGCGTGCTTGGCCTCGATGAGACGCAGTCCGGCGGGCGTCATCCGCTCGACGGCCATCTCCGTCGCGGTGCCCTCGGCGCTCGCGCGCATCCGGTAGAGGTCGACGGCGGCCTCGGGGGCCATCTCGCGCACCGACGCGCCGCGGTGCGGCTGGTAGGTGATGGCGCCGTCGGCCTCCAGCACGCGCAGCGCCTCGCGCACCGGCGTCGGGCTGACGCCGTAGCGCTTGGCGAGCACCGTCTGCTTGATCAGCTCGCCAGGTTGGATCAGACCACTGGCCAGGTCGTCCTTCAGTCTCTCGACCACATAGGCCACGCGGCTCTGCGGTGGCCGCATCGGCTCGACCTCCGACGTCATGGGGACCCTCTCCTCCAGCGACCGCCACGCCAGGAACTCGACACAGTATGTCGTGAAGTCACGCCGGAGCGGCTCGGGACCAACACTCTGCGCACCATCCTCGCTGCTCGATTGGTTATAGACAACACTCTATAGACTATGTACCTTCCCGGTAGTCGATGAGTGAGACGCAACTCTCGAATCCCTGGAGCACCATGGAAACCACGACGAAGTGGCCCGCCGAACTGGCGGGCATGAGCTGGTCAGGACTCTCCCCCACCGAACGGCGAGCAGGCACGATCCTGCTCCGCGACACCCTCGGCATCGCCTCGGCCGGCACCCGCGCGACCGGGCTGGAACCCACGTTGGACGCCCTGCGCGCGCTGGGTTCCGGTGACGTCGCGGTGCCCTGGACGGACCTGCGACTGCCACCCGCGCAGGCCGGGCTCGCCCTCTCCGCGCTCGTGCACGCGTGGGACTTCGACGACACCCACGACGACGCCGTGGTGCACACCATGGCCGTCGCACTGCCCGCCGCGCTGGCGGCAGGGACTCACGCGGGGCGCAGCGGCGCCGACATCCTGGACGGCGTCGTGGTGGGCGTGCAGGTGCTGAGCAGGCTCTCACTCGCGCTCGGTGCACGGCACGGCATGGTGCGCACGGCGGGGCTCGGCTCCGTCGCCGCCGCCGCGGCCGCCGCCCGCACGCTGGGCCTCGGGCTCGAGGGCATCGGCAACGCGATGGCACTCGCGCTGCCCGCCGCCGGTTCTCCGCACAGCAGGCAGGTCGTGGAGGACAGCGCCGTCAACAAGCGGCTGCAGCCGGGACTCGCCGTGCAGGCAGGGCTCACCGCCGCGGCCTTCGCTCGGGCGGGCGTTGAAGGGCCCGCGGGCTGGGCCGACGGGACCTACGGACTGCTCGCAGGAGTCGACGACGCCGCGAGCACGCTGTTCGCCCCCGGCTGGGAGGGCGCCGAGCTGTCCCTCAAGCCCTACCCCGCGTGCCGCTACACCCACGCCGCGATCACGGCCGCCGCCGAGGCGAGCACCGGTATCGCGAGCGAACGGATCTCCTCGGTCGACGTGCACGTGCCCGACGGCGCGGCCTACCTGCTGGTGTCGCGCCCGTTCGAGCGCAGGGGCAGGCCCGTGATCGACGCGCAGTTCTCCATCCCGTGGCTCGTCGCCGCGCAGCTGGTGACCGGCGCCGTCGACCTCACCACCATCGCCGGGCCGACGCTGCTCGACGCCCACGTGGAGGCCTTCGCCGCCCGCGTCACGGTGCACCAGGACGCCGAGGGCACCGCCACGATGGCCCCGGCCACGGTGGTGCTGCGCACCGACGACGGCCAGCGCCACGAGGCCACCTCGCCGATGACCGGCTCCCCCGAACATCCCCTCACCGAGGCCCAGCTCGCGGCCAAGACCGCCGCGTGCGCCCAGGTCGGCGGGCACGAGCCCGGCGCCACCGTGGCCGACATCGCCGCGCTCGCCGAGCGCTTCGCCGACCTCTCCCCCGCCGAGGTCGGCCCCGCGCTCGCCGCACTCGGCTCCTGATTTCCCTCCGCGCTGTCGCGCTCCGAAAAGAGAAGTGGAGACCATGGACTTCCAGCTGACCGACGAACAGGTTGCTCTCGTCGACTCCGTCACCAAGCTCGCCGAACGTGAGTTCGCCGCACAGGCGTTCCAGCGCGACGGCTTCGCGTGGGACAGCTTGAAGACGCTGGCCGCCAACGAGCTGACCGGCCTGACGTTGCCCGTCGAGCTGGGCGGTCAGGGCGCGGGCCTGCTCGACGCCGTGCTCGTGATGATGGCGCTGACCAAGGTGTGCCCGCACAGCGCGGATGCCTTCCAGGCCAGCAACTTCGGCGCCATCCGGCAGATCGCGCACTTCGGCTCGGAGCGCGTGCGGGACGAGGTGCTGGCGCCACTGCTGCGCGGTGAGGGCCTGGTCAGCGCGGGCATGAGCGAGCCGGAGGCCGGCACCGCGCTCACCGACCTGACCACGCGCGCCGAGTACGACGGCGACGACGTGGTGCTCAACGGCCAGAAGTGCTGGAACTCCCACGGCCCCGACATCACGCATTCGGTGGTGTGGTGCCGGTTCGGTCCGCGCAGCCGCGACATCGGCGCCGTCGTGGTGCCCGTGGACGCGCCTGGTTTCTCGCGCGGCAAGTCCGAGACCTACATGTCGGGCGAGAAGCACTGCCAGCTCTACTTCGACGGCGCGCGGGTGCCGAAGGAGTACGTGCTCGCCGACTCGGGTGCGATCAAGAAGATGCTGTCGGTCTTCGGGGTCGAGCGCATGGGTAACGCCTCGCGCTCGCTCGCGCTGGCCGAGTCGGCCTACGAGCGCGCCGTCGAACACGCCAAGACGCGCAAGGCGTTCGGCCGCACGATCTCGGAGTTCCAGGGCCTGCAGTGGAAGTTCGCCGACATGCGGGTGCAGCTCGACGCCGCGAAGCTGCTGCTGATGCGCGCGGTCTCGGGCGCGGAGACGGGCACGCCCGACCCCACCGAGGCGGCCATCGCCAAGCTGCACTGCAACGAGACGGCGTTCAAGGTCGCCAACGACGCGCTGCAGATGTTCGGCGCCAGCGGCTACTCCACCGAGTTCCCATTGGAGTACATCGTGCGCCGCACGCGCGGCTGGATGATCGCGGGCGGCTCGGTCGAGGTGCTGCGCAACACGATCTCGCAGGACGTGCTCGGCCAGCGCTTCAGCCAGCGTCCCGTGGAGGCCGCCAAGTGAGCGCGCGGGGACTGACCGCGCAGGTCGCGGACTGGGTGAGTGAGCAGGCCGACAAGCCGCTGGACCCCGGCGTCGAGCACCACGTCAAGCGCCTGATCCTGGACTACCTGGGCGGCGTGATCGCCAGCTCGACCACGCCGGTGTCGAAGGCCGTGGCCGCGCACGCCCGCGAGTCCTACGGCGGCGACGGCGCCACCGGTATCGGCGCGGGCAGGCTCTCCGCGCTGGGCGCGGCGCTGGTCAACGGCACCGCAGCGCACGGACTGGAGGTGGACGACGGCTACACGCCGGGCAGCGTGCACCCGAGTTCGGTCGCGCTGCCCGCCGTGCTCGCCGCGGCGCAGCAGGCGGGCACCGACCCGGCCAGGACGCTCTCGGCGTCGGCCATCGCGCTGGAGCTCGTGTGCCGCCTCGCCGCCGCTGGCCACCCGGCCACGTGGCGCAACCACTTCCACAACACGCCGCTCACCGGGGTCGTCGCCTCGGCGGCGGGCGTGGCGGGGCTGCTCGGGCTCGACACCGAGCGGGTGCAGGACGCGCTGGGCATCGCGGGCTCGCACGCGGGCGGGCTGTTCGAGTTTCTCGGGCAGTCGGCCGAGGTCAAGCGGGTCCACCCGGGCAAGGCGGCGCGTGACGGCATCGCGAGCGCGCAGCTCGCCGCGGCCGGGGTGACCGGGCCGCACACGGTGCTGGAGGGCACGCACGGCTACTTCGCCGCGTTCGCCCGCGACGAGTGGTCGCCGGAGACGGTCCGCGACGGACTCGGCTCGCGCTGGACTCTGCTGGACACCTACGTCAAGCCCTACCCGAGCTGCAGGCACCTGCACGGGCCGATCGACGCGGCGCTCGCGCTGCGCGAGCGGCACGGCCTCACCATCGGCGACGTCGAATCGGCGCACGTGGGCACCTACACGGTCGCCACGCACCACTCGCACACCGAGGTCGGCGGCTTCCTCGACGCGCAGATGAGCATCCCGTACGCCGTGGCCGCCGCGATCTCGCGCGGACACGTCGCGCTCGCGGAGTTCGGGGACGAGGCCCGCGCCGACGCCGAGATCACCCGGCTCACCCAGGCCGTCGCGGTCGAGGTGGACCAGGCCGCGCAGGACGTCTACCCGAAGGCCCGCCCGGCCACGCTCACGCTGACGCTGCGCGACGGCCGGACGCTGGCCGAGACCGTCGAGCAGCCGTACGGCGAGCCGTCCAACCCGATGAGCGACGAGTCGCTGGCCGCCAAGTTCCACGCGCTGGTGGACCCGGTGCTCGGCGAGCAGGCGGCCACCGAGCTCGTGCACGCCGTGTGGGCGCTGGAGGACCTCGGCTTCCTCGACCGTGCCGACCAGCTGCTGCGCCAGGCCCTCTGAGAGGAACGGAAAACGAACGATGGGTGCTGACAACCAGTCCGGTTTCGCCGAGGCGCTGCTACGGCCCCGCGCCGTCGCGGTGGTCGGTGCGTCGGGTGATCCGGCCAAGACCACGTCCCGGCCGCAGCGCTTCCTGCGCCAGGCGGGCTTCACGGGCTCCGTCTACCTGGTCAACCCCGGTCGCGAGGAGGTGCTCGGCGAGCGCTGCCACCCGAGCCTGACCGCGCTGCCCGAGGTGCCCGACCACGTCTTCGTGCTCACCAACGCCGAACCGGCGATCGAGACGGTGCGCGAGTGCGCCGCGCTGGGTGTGCCGGTGGCGACGATCCTCGCCAGCGGGTTCGGCGAGGAGGGCGCGGAAGGCCTGGAGCGGCAGGAGCGGTTGCGCGCGGCGGCCCGCGAGGGCGGCGTGCGGCTGATCGGGCCGAGCAGCCTCGGCGTGGTCAACCCGCGCAACCACCTGCTGCTCACCGCCAACGCGGCGTTCGACGAGGAGCTGCTGCAGGGCGAGCTGTTCGTCGCCTCGCAGTCGGGCTCGATGATCGGGGCGCTGGTGACCAGGGGCAAGGCGCGCGGCATCGGTTTCGCTGGCCTCGTCTCGGTCGGCGGCGAGGCCGACGTGTCCATCGGCGCGCTGTGCGAGGCCACCGTCGACGACCCGGGCATCGGCGCCTACGCGCTGTTCATGGAGTCGTTGCAGCACACCGAGGAGCTGGCGTCCTTCGCCCACGCCGCGCACCGCGCGGGCAAACCGGTGGTGGTCTACAAGCTGGGCCGCTCCGAGGAGGCCGCGCAGCTCTCGGTGTCGCACACCGGGGCGCTCGCCGGTGAGGACAGTGAGTCGGACGCGTTCTTCCGGGCCTGCGGGTTCGCCCGCGTCGACCACCTTGAGGCGCTGTTCGAGGCGCCGTCGCTGCTGCGCAAGCTGCCGCCGGCCGAGGACCGCAAGCCCGCCAGGGTCGGCGTGATCACCACGACCGGCGGTGGCGCGGCGATCATGGTCGACCAGCTCGCGACGCGCGGCGTGCAGGTGGTGGCGCCCAGCGAGCAGGTGCTGGAGCGCTTCGCGGCGGCCAACGCACCCGTGGCGCCCAACCTGATCGCCGACCTCACTCTCGCGGGAGCCAAGCACGAGCTGGTGCGCTCGGCCATCGAGATCATGCAGGACAGCGGGGAGTTCGACCTCGTGTGCTTCGTGATCGGCTCGTCGGCGCGCAACAACCCGGAGCTGGCCGTGAAGGCCATCGCCGAGTGCGCGAACGGCAAGGTGCCGCTGGTCGCGTTCGCCCTGCCCGACGCGATGACGACCTTGCGACTGCTCGACGAGGCGGGCGTCGCCGCGTTCCGCACGCCCGAGGCGTGCGCCGACGCGATCGACACCGCGCTGAACCGGACCGTGCCCAGCGTGCGCACGGGTGCCGCGCTCGGCGGTCCCGCGCCGAGCGCCACGCGGGTGCTGGACGAGCAGGGCTCGGCCGAACTGCTGGGCGCCCAGGGTGTCGCGAGGGTGCCGTCGGCGGTGCTCGACACCGCGGAGCTCGGCGAGGACCTCACCCTGCCGTTCGACTACCCCGTGGTGGTCAAGGCCCTCTCCGACCGGCTGCCGCACAAGACCGAGGCCGGCGCGGTGGTGCTCGACGTCGCCGACGCGGCGGGCGTGCGCGAGGCGGTGGCGCGCATCAAGGCGAGCGTGGCCGCCTACGACGACTCGATCGAGATCGACAGGGTGCTGGTGCAGCGGATGGCGGCGAAGGGCGTCGCCGAGGCGCTCGTCGGCTACCGGGTCAGCCCGTCGGCCGGTCCGCTGGTGGTGCTCGCCGCGGGCGGCATCTACGCCGAGCTGTACTCCGACTCCACGGTGCGGCTCGCACCCGTGGACGCGGCCACCGCGCGGGAGATGATCGGCGACGTGCGCGGACTCGGCACGCTGGCCGGCTTCCGCGGCGCCGAGGGCGGGGACGTCGACGCGCTCGTCGACACGATCGTCGCGGTGTCCAACCTCGCCGCGGACCGGCCCGACGTCGTCGAGGCCGAGGTCAACCCGCTCTCCGTGGGCGCGGCGGGCGACGGCGCGGTCGCGCTCGACGCACTCGTGCGCCTCGCGGACCGACCCTGATCCCCAGCCCAAGGAAGGAGACCGTCATGCAGGTGACGATCACCAATCTCAGCCTCGCCTACGGCGGTTTCGCCGCCGTCAAAGGGCTCGACCTCACGATCGGCGACGGCGA
Organism: Prauserella cavernicola; assembly: GCF_016595675.1. GTDB lineage: Bacteria > Actinomycetota > Actinomycetes > Mycobacteriales > Pseudonocardiaceae > Prauserella_A > Prauserella_A cavernicola. Next base: position 123,220 of record NZ_JAENJH010000002.1, read on the forward strand.
GTCGATCGTCCTGCTCGGACAGTCCGGTTGCGGCAAGACCAGCACCATGCGCTGCATAGCCGGGCTCGAGGAACCCACCGGAGGCCGGATCTCGATCGGCGACACCGTGGTGTTCGACCACGAGACCGGCCGCTCGGTGCCCTCGTTCCGGCGCAACGTCGGCATGGTGTTCCAGTCCTACGCCGTGTGGCCGCACAAGACGGTGGTGGAGAACGTGATGTTCCCGCTGCGCATGAAGAAGGTCCGGCGAACCGCCGCGCGGGAGAAGGCGATGGAGGTGCTGACGCTGGTCGGGCTCGACCACCTCGCCGAGCGTGGTGCCAGCCAGCTCTCCGGCGGTCAGATGCAGCGGGTGGCGCTGGCCAGGAGTATGGCGATGGAGCCCAGCGTGCTACTGCTCGACGAGCCACTGTCCAATCTGGATGCTCGGCTGCGCGAGGACCTGCGCGTGGAGCTGCGCCACATCCAGCAGGAGCGCGGGCTCACGAGCATGTACGTGACGCACGACCAGCAGGAGGCGCTCGCGCTGGCCGACCGCATCGCGATCATGCAGGGCGGGCGCATCACCCAGCTCGGCACGCCGGAGGAGGTCTACGCGAGCCCGGCGAGCGCGTCGATCGCCAAGTTCATGGGCGTCACCAACGTGTTCGCCGTCGGCGAGGCCTCGGGCAACGAGGTGCACCTCGCCGACCACGCGCTGTCCCTGCGCACGGCCGTCGCGGCTCCGGACGGTGCCGCGAGCGTGGCTGTGCGACCCGAGGACGTCGTGGTGCGCACGGAGGGCTCCGACGGCTTCGCCGGCACCGTCGAGGTGTGCGTCTACCAGGGTTCGTCGGTGCGCTACCAGGTGGCGCTCGACGGCGGCCCCACGGTCGACGCCGTGTGCCCGGCCGGTCCCGGTGCGCTGGCCAGGGGTGAGCGCGCGAGCGTCGAGATCGCCCCCGAGTCCCTGCTGGTGCTGCCCGACGAGGTCACCGACACTCCCGCGCAGGACGAGGTGGCCGCATGACGACCGTGCAGACCCGCCCCGCGGCGCCACAGGAGGCGCCGTTACCGGCTCCGTCCGGGCGCAGGCGCAGGCGCAGGCCAAAGGGCCTCGGGAGCCTTCCCCTGCTGTTCGTGGTGTCGTTCCTGATCCTGGTCCCCGCCGGTTTCGTGCTGCTCGCCGCGTTCAGCGTGGACATCCCGCGCCCCGGCAGCATCAACTTCGACCTGACGCTGCAGCACCTGGCGGTCTTCATCGAGCCGGGCGTGCTGCGCGCGACGGTCAACTCGCTGATCATCGGCGTCTCGGCCACGCTGCTGGCGCTGCTGATCGGCGGTTTCCTCGCGTTCGCGACGGCCAGGACGAACATCCCGATGCGCGGCTTCGTGTTCCTGATCGGGCTGATGCCGCTGTTCCTGCCGTCCTACGTCGGCGCGCTCGCGTGGTCGCAGCTCGGCAGTCCCGTGGCCGGGCTGCTCAACATCGGCATGCGCGACCTCGGCATCGACTTCACCGTGAACATCTACAGCATGTTCGGCGTCGTGCTCGTGATGGGCATGTTCTACGCCCCGTACGCCTTCCTGCTGATGCACAGCTCGATGTCGCTGATGAACCCCGACCTGGAGGACGCGGCGGGCGTCCACGGCGGGTCGACGTGGCAGATGCTGCGCAGCGTCACCTTCCCGCTCGCGATGCCCGCGATCCTTGGCTCGGCGCTGCTGGTGTTCACCCACATCTTCGAGAACTTCCCCGTCTCGCAGGTCCTGGCGACACCCGGCCAGATCGACACGCTGCCGACGTTCATCTACCGCCTCATGAACGCCTCGCCCTCGCGGGGCAACGAGGCCGCGGTGATGGCCGTGGTGCTGGTGATCGTGGTGCTGCTGGTGACACTGGGCCAGCGCCGGATCCTGGCCCGCCGCTCCTACACCACGGTGTCGGGCAAGGGCCTCAAGGCGCGGCGCATCTCGCTGGGCCGCTGGCGCTGGCCGTTGTTCGCGATCGCGCTGGTGTACCTGCTGCTGGCGATCGTCCTGCCGCTGGCCGCGCTGATCCTCACGGCGGTGCGGACCTCGCCCTACATGCAGTCGTTCAGCGACCTGGCCGTGCCGGGCGCGATCGACTTCGGCTCGTTCGGCCGCGTCCTGCAGTCGGACCTGTTCCTGGACTCGGCGGGCAACAGCGTGATCGTGGCCGTGGTCTCCGCCGCGGCGGGCACGCTGCTGGCGTTCCTGGTCGGCTACACGGTCTACCGCACCAAGGCCAAGGCGCGCGGTGCACTGGAAGGCGTGTCGATGGTGCCGTTGGCGATCCCCGCGATCGTGCTCGGCATGGGCCTGCTGTGGACGTGGCTGGTGATGCCGGTGCCGCTCTACGGGACGCTGGCCGTGCTGATGATCGCGTTCGTCGCGGTGCAGATGCCGCAGGGTCTGCGAGGGATCGCGTCGTCCATCCAGTCCACGGAGCGCGACCTGGAGGACAACGCCGTGCTGCACGGTGCGCGGCGATCCAGGGCGGTCCTCTCGATCACCGTGCCACTGATGCGCGTGGGCATCGCGTCGACGTTTCTGATGCTGCTGATGCTCTCGATGCGAGAGCTCACCGTTCCGCTGTTCCTGTACACATCGGACACCCACATCCTGTCGATCACCATCTTCGACCAGTTCGAGAACGGCGGGGCGCTGCAACAGGCCGCGGCGATGAGTGTCATCTACTGCCTGATCATGTTCGTGCTCTCGTACCTGCCCCGCCGGCTCGGCTCCGGCGGCATGAACCCCTGACTCAGACGACATCAGGACGACAAAGGAGTTGAATCCGATGCGGAGAAAACTGACGCTGGCGGCCGCGGCCACCGCATTGCTCGTGGCGACAACGGCGTGCGGGGGCGGCTCAGGCCAGTCACCGGCGAGCGAGGCCGCCCGCAACGAGGTGCTGCCGATGCCCGCCCAGATCGACACCTCGAACGGCCTCGTGATCGACGGCGAGAAGATCGCCGACAAGCAGCTCCTCGAGGAGGCCAAGAAGGACAAGGTGGTGCTGTACTCGGGCTCCGGCAAGGAGAGCGAGGACCTCACCATCGCGCGGTTCAAGGCCGAGACGGGCATCGACATCGAACTGACGCGGATGCCCACCAACAAGCTGTCGGAGCGCGTGCTCAGTGAGCACGGCGCGAACCAGCTCGGCGCGGGCGTCGTGCGCGTCACCGACCCGCTGGTGGCCGAGCAGTTCGCCGAGCGCGGCGTGTACGTGCCGTACAAGCCGCCGTCGTACGACGAGCTGAAGAAGGGCGACAACGTCGTCTTCAACGACGGCCAGTACCTGACGGCCTACTACTCGGCCTACGCGTTCGGCTACAACTCGGCCGCGGTGCAGGGCGAGGACGTGCCCAAGAAGTGGGCGGACCTGCTCGACCCGAAGTGGAAGGGCAAGCTGGGCGTCGTGCACGCGGGTGCGGGCGGCACGGTGACAGCGCTGGCCGCGTTCCAGCTCGACGCGTTCGGCGAGGACTACGTCAGCAAGCTCGGCGCGCAGCAGCCACGGATCTTCGACACCACGTCGGTGCAGCTGGAGGCACTGGCCCGAGGCGAGATCACGGTCGCGACGCTGGGCTTCAACAGCACCTACGGCGCCGAGGTGGCCGGCGCGCCGCTGAAACTGGTGGTGCCGGAGGACGGCATCTCGGGTTCGTTCAACCTGATGGGCCTCACCCCGGCCGGAGAGAAGAGCGCGGCCGCGAAGGTCTTCATCAACTGGACGATGTCGCAGGCGGGCCAGAAGTTCGCCGCGGCACAGGGCTTCGTGCCGGCCCGCCCGGGCCTGGAACCGACGCCGACGGGTGAGTACCAGCTGCCTCCCGCCGACTCGGAGCAGTTCCACCTCTTCACGCCGGAGGACGCGGCCCAGCGCTCGGCGAGCACGATCCAGTCATGGAACCAAGCGTTTCATTTCACAGGCTGAGGCGTGGCCGGGGTGCGGATTCGCCCGCACCCCGGTTTCGCTCTACGGAAAGTTGGATTTCTTCACAAGTCGTGCGGCAGCCGGGTGACTGACTTGCCCGGCTCCTTCGCATCGTTCATCGTGTTCGGCAACGGTTCCGCAACCATCCGGGTGGCGCGACCGACTGCTGGAGGTCTCCGGGATGAACGAACGCGAGACACTCGAGCGAACCCCTTCCCTGAGCGAGTGGTCAGTTCCGCCGGAAGGCGACGAGGTCGAGTACGGCGTGTTCTCCCTGCAGAGCGGCTGTCTCGTGGTCGGCATCTACAGCCGCGAGGAAGCGCTTCAGGCCGCGACCGAATGGCGCGACCGCGGCGAGGTGACCGCGTACGGAGCGGAACTGTGCCGCGAGCACGAGTCCCATCCCCGCGAGGAGTGCGACCTGTTCGCGGGCTTCGACGAGACGGCGTGAGTGGAGCTTCTCCCGTTCGACGCATACGTACGCTCGCTCGACCGCAAACGGATGTCCGCGGGCGTGCTCTTCCGTGACCACGGCGGCAGGGTGTTGCTGGTCGAACCCTCGTACAAACCGTTCTGGGACCTCCCGGGTGGTGCGGTCGACTCGGGCGAGGCGCCGTGGACGGCGGCGCGTCGCGAGGTCCGCGAGGAGCTGGGTTTCGACGGCGCGACGGGCCGGATACTCGTGGTGGACCACGTGACCGCGAACGGACCGCTGCCCGAGGGCATCGGCTTCGTCTTCGACGGCGGTGTGGTGACCGAGGCCGAGGTCCGATCGTTGCCCCTGACCGACCCCGAGATCGTCTCGGTGGCACTGTGCACGCTGGACGAGGTGGCGGCGAGGACGGGACCACGGCTCCTCGCCAGAGTGCGCGCCGCCGTCCGCGCCGCGCAGCGGGACGAGCTCGCACTGTGCGAAAACGGCGTGCCCGTGACGGGGTGAGTGTGACGTTGTCCTCTCCTGTCCTCCCCCGTCCTGCCCTGTCGCTGCACCGAACACGGGCGGCGACCAGAGATGATCTCCGGGTGAAGACCGTCGCTCCCGTTCTCGTCGCCATCGCCGCCACGTTCACGCTCACGGCGTGCGAGCTGCCCGAAGCCCCCGCCGACACCTCCTCGCCGGAGCAACTGCCGGAACTGCGTGAGGCACCCGAGGACACCGGCGCCCGCTACGACCGCGACGACTGGCCGCACTGGGACTACATCGGCGACGGCTGCGACGTGCGCGACGAGATCCTGCAGGAGCAGGGCCGCTCGGTCAGCGTGGGCGACGACTGCACGGTGACCGGCGAGTGGACCAGCGTCTACGACGGCGTGGTGGTCACGGACGCGGGCGAGTTGGACATCGACCACATCGTCCCGTTGGCGGAGGTGGCCCGCTCGGGTTCCCGCGACTGGAGCGAGGCCGAGCGCGAGGCTTACGCGAACGACCCGGAGGTGCTGGTCGCGGTGACGGCGCGCAGCAACCGGCAGAAGGGCGACCAGGACCCGGCGACGTGGCTGCCGGAGGAGGATCGCTGCGGCTACGTGATCCGCTGGGTCGAGACCAAGGCGAAGTACGACCTCACCGTGGACCAGGCCGAGTCGGAGGCGATCAACTCGGTGCTTCGGCGCTGCTAGCGAAGGTCACCGCGCGCTGGTTCTCTGGAGGCATGATCGAACCGCGGTTCTTCGACGATGTCCTGCCCGTGGAGCCGGTGTCCCACTCCGGCCTCGACGTCCACTCGCTGACGAGTGTCCGCCTGCCCGCGGTGATCTTCGTGCACGGTGGGCCCGTCCCCGAGGGCAGCAGCCCGAAGGATTCCGAGATGTACCGCGGCTACGGCTCGCTGGCGGCGAGGTCGGGTCTGGTCGGCGTCACCTTCAACCACGGCCTGCACTCCGACGCCCACTTCCCGCAGGCGGCCGACAACCTGGCGGCGGCCGTCGAGCGGGTGCGCGGCCTCGACACGGTGGATCCCGGCCGGATCCTGCTGTGGCACTTCTCGGCGGGCGGCGCGCTGTCAGCGGCCTGGTTGCGGGAGCCGCCGGACTGGCTCCGGGGCATCGCACTGACCTACCCGGCGCTGGCCGCGCCACCGAACTGGCCCGGCGACGCACCCCGCTTCGACGCCGTGTCGGCGGTGTCGAAACACCCGGCGCTGCCGAAGCTGCTGACCAGGGTCGACGGGGAACTCGAGTTCCTGTCCGAGACCCAGGACGCGTTCACCGCGGCCGCCCGCGCCGTCGACGCCGACCTGGAGGTGCTCGAGGTCGGCAAGGCGCCACACGGCTTCGAGACCCAGGGCCCGCACGCCGACGGACGGGCCGCTGTGGACCGGGCGATGAGCTGGGTGGCCGCGACTCTCACCCGGTAGCCGGGTGATCTCCCGTGCGGCGCGCTTGACCCTGCCCCAAGGGCAGGCGGTGGAGTGGTCTCGACCAGAGCAACCACAGGATCAGCAAGCCGGGGAGATGGGACATGCGTCAACAGCGTCGTGCGGGCCGAAGTTTGGCCCTGCTGACCATGATCGGGCTCAGTGGCTCGATGTTCGCGGTACCGGCCGTGGCGGCGGACGAAGCCGCACCCAAGGAGAATCCCGGATCGACGGTGAAGTGGGGACCGTGCCCGGAGGACGTCGCGGCCGAGGCCGCTCCGTCCGTACTGGAGTGCGGCACGGTGCCGGTGCCGATGGACTACTCCAATCCGGACGGTCCGCGGATCGACATCGCCATCTCCCGGCTGGCGAGCCAGAACCCGGAGAAGCGCCGCGGCGTGCTGATGCTCCACCCGGGCGGCCCGACCAGCTCCGGGCTGTCGCAGCCAGGGTTCCTGGTGCAGCAGGGACTGCCGACCAGCGTCTCCGACAGCTACGACGTGATCGGCATGGACTCCCGCGGAATCGCGCGCTCGGCGCCGGTGAGCTGCGGCTTCACGCCTGACAGCCCGTACACCATGAACGTGCCGCCGTACGCGCCCGACGACGCGGCCGTGCTGGAGCAGGCCGAGGTCGTCAAGTCGGTGGCAGAGCAGTGCGCCGCGAACGACGAGGACGGCACCCTCAAGCACTTCACCACGGCGAACACGGCCCGCGACATGGACCGGATCCGGGCAGCGCTCGGTGAGGAGAAGACGAGCTTCCTCGGCTACTCCTACGGCTCGGCGCTGGGTGCGGCGTACGCGTCGATGTTCCCCGAGCGTTCCGACCGGATCGTGCTCGACAGCAACCTGGGCGACACCCACCTCGACCGCGATGGCCTGCGCCGCTACGCACAGGGCATGGAGGACTCGTTCCCCACGTTCGCGAAGTGGGCCGCCGAGCGCGACGACAGCTACGGCCTCGGCAGCACCGCCGAGGAGGTCCGCCAGACCTACTTCGAGCTCGCCGAGAAGCTCGACGAGACGCCGGTGGAGGGCATGGACGGCGCCCTGTTCCGGATGTCGGTCTTCGGCTCGCTCTTCTCGGAACAGGCATACCCCCAGCTCGCGCAGAGCTGGCAGTCGATGCGTGACCCCGACGGGCAGGAGCCCCAGCCCGCGGCCGGCGAGGACGCCGAGGCACCCGACATGGACAACTCGCTGTCGGTCTTCCTCACCGTCACGTGCAACGACGTCGAGTGGCCCGAGGACGTCGACACCTACCGGAAGGGCGTGGAGGAGGACCGGGTGAAGTACCCGCTGTTCGGCGCCGCGACGGCCAACATCCTGCCCTGCGCCTTCTGGGAGCACGAGCCCGTCGAGCCGCCGGTGGCGGTCAACGACGAGGGTCCGGAGAACATCCTCATCACGCAGAACCTGCGCGACCCTGCCACGCCGCACAGCGGTGGCGAGTTGATGCGGGAGAAGTTCGAGGACCGTTCGCGCCTGGTGAGCGTCGACGCCACCGGGCACGGCGCCTACCTCCTCAGCGGCAACTCGTGCGCGCTGGACGTCACCACGAACTTCCTGGTGGACGGCGAGATGCCGAAGTGGGACAAGTTCTGCCGAGCAGGCTGACGATCAATCAGTGAAGGGCGGGGCGGCCTCGGCCGTCCCGCCCTTCGTCGTCTCACCGTTCGGGTCCCGAACCGGCGCCGACTCGTGTTTGCGCTGCCGAGCGGACTTGACCCACCAGCCTGCCGCGATGAGAACCCACGTCGCAGCGATAACGCCGTGGTACCACGTGTGGGAGAACACGAAGGCGGTCGTCCACATCAGAGCGGCGACCGTGCCCGTCACCGCGATGCACCCGGCGAGGGGCTCGTCCTCGCGCGACCGCTTCCGCCTCATGATGATCAGCCTGGCACGGCGCCGGAACACGGCCAGCCGCCGAACGGCCTGGTCCCCCTGCAGCGTCGTGCTCGGTCACCGCACCGTTGTGGTGACCCAGTCCGCGTGCGCCACGGCGTCGGTGAAGACCGTCGGACCCACGCACAGCGGGCTGACGTCGAAGTCGCCGTCGCGGCTCGTGACCCCGGCCAGCTCCCACTCGCCGTCCCTCCCGACGAGCATCGGGCCGCCGGAATCGCCCGTGCAGACCTGAGCCTCCTCGGTGGGGTGCTGGGAACACAGGTCGTCGTCCAGCTCCGCGCACCGCTCGGGCGCCACGATCTCAGTGTCCAACTGCTGGAGGACGTCCGGCTTGCCCTTCTCGCCGAACTCGTCGAGCATCCCCCAGCCCAGCGCGCGCACGTCCGTGCCCGGGGTGGCCGGGCCGTCGGAGAACTCGACGGGGTCCTGCTCGACGGGCGCGTCCAGCTTCAGCAGCGCGAGGTCGTTGCGCAGCAGGTACTGCGAGTTGGGGTAGGCAGGATCGTCGCTGACGTCGATCATCTCGTAGTCCGGGTGCTCGACCACCTCGGTGACGGTGCGCTCGCTGCCGCCCTGGTTCTGGTCGGTGCTGCCCACGCGCACGGTGAGCTGCTCGGGCCCGAGACAATGTCCTGCCGTGAGCACCCATTGCTCTGACACCAGCGCGCCACCGCAGAGGTGCATGCCCTGACCGTCGTACACGGCCGTGATGAAGTCGTACCGCTCGCTCGCGTCGTCTCCGCCGATGATCGCGCCCGCCGGTGGGGCCAAGGCGGTCGCCGCCAGGAGCGTGCCGGCCAGCACCGCTCCCATGCGCGCCATCCGGTGATCACGGCCTCGCTCGGTCCGCTCCCTGTCGAACATGCCTCACCCTTCTCGTTCTCGAACTTCGCTGGCACAACCGAAACTAGAGATCGGGACGCGCGGGGACATCGCCCACAAGCACAGGTGCACCCCACCAGAAAGTTCTATGGAACAACGGCGCTTGACCCTGCCCTCGGGGCACACGGTGGAGTGGTCTCGACCAAGAAGGACCACACACCAGTACCCCGGGGAGACTGGCATGAACCGAAAACGTCGCGCGAGCCGCGGACTGGCTTTACTGGCCGCGATCGGCTTCAGCGGCTCGATGTTCGCGGCACCAGCCGTGGCCGACGAGCCCGCAACGCGGGTGAAGTGGGGGCCGTGCCCCGAGGACGTCGTGGCCGGAGCCGCCCCGACGCAGCTGGAGTGCGGCACGGTCACGGTGCCGTTGGACTACTCCACACCGGACGGTGAGCAGATCGAGCTCACGATCTCTCGGCTCGCCAGCACGAAACCGGACAAGCGGCGCGGTGTGCTGATGCTCAACCCGGGCGGCCCGGGCGGGTCCGGGCTGACGCAGCCCGCGTTCCTGGTGTCCAGGGGACTGCCCAACAGCGTCATGGACAGCTACGACGTGATCGGCATGGACACCCGCGGCGTCGGGCATTCGACCAAGATGGGGTGCGGCTTCACCGTCGACACCGAGTACGGCGGCAACCTCCCGGTGTACGCACCGGACGACGCCGCGGTCACCGAACAGGCGAGGATCGCCAAGGACGTGGCCGAGCAGTGCGCGAAGAACGACGACCGCCTGAAGCACCTGTCGACCGAGAACACGGCCCGTGATCTCGACCGGATCCGCGCCGCGCTCGGCGAGGAGAAGACCAGCTACCTCGGCTACTCCTACGGCACGGCGCTGGGCGCCACCTACGCGTCGTTGTTCCCCGAACGCACCGACCGCGTGGTGCTCGACAGCAACCTCGGCGACACCCACCTGGGCCGGGACGGCCTGCGCCGCTACGCGCTGGGCATGGAGGACACGTTCCCCGACTTCGCGATGTGGGCGGCGGCGCGACACGAGACCTACGGCCTCGGCAGCACCCCCGAGCAGGTGCGCGAGACCTACTTCGAACTGGCCGAGCGCCTCGACGAACACCCCATGCCCGGCATCGACGGCGCCCAGTTCCGGTCCGCCACCCTGGGACTGCTCTACCAGCGGATGCAGTACGGCGAGCTCGCGCAGACGTGGCAGTACGTGCTCGACGCGGAGGAGGGCGCGGCCCCGCCGGAGCCGGACGCCGCCGCGGACGCGGCCCCGTCGCCGAGCGACAACGCGTGGTCGGTGCTGCTCGCGGTGACCTGCAACGACGTCGAGTGGGCGGAGGACGTCGACACCTACCGCAGCGCGGTCGCGGAGGACCGCGAGAAGTACCCGATGTACGGAGCGGCCGCGGCGAACATCCAGCCCTGCGCCTTCTGGGCACACGAGCGGACCGAGCCGCCGGTGGCGATCAACGACGAGGGCCCGGCCAACATCCTGATCATGCAGAACAAGCGTGACCCGGTGACCCCTCACCGCAACGGCGAGCTGATGAGGGAGAAGTTCGAGGACCGGTCACGGCTGGTGAGCGCCGACGAGTCCGGACACGGCACCTACCTGCTCAGCGACAACTCGTGCGCGCTGAACATCGGCACGAGCTACCTGGTCGACGGTGAGCTGCCGAAGGACCAGGTCTGCCAGGCGGACTGATGCTGGACGACTGACAGAACGAGATCGGCCCCGTGACCGTATGGTCACGGGGCCGATCTGGCTGGTGTGGCGGGTGAGGGATTCGAACCCCCGAAGGCAGTGCCGTCTGATTTACAGTCAGATCCCTTTGGCCGCTCGGGCAACCCGCCGGAGCCGGGGCGTGCCCGGCCGAGCAATAGAGTACCCAATGCCCCTGTCCTGCCTGCCGCGGGGGTTCGCCGTGACTAGGGTGGACCCATCCCAACCAGCAGACTACGAGGTGTGTGACGTGGCCGATCCATCGTTCGACGTGGTGAGCAAGGTTGATCACCAGGAGGTGGACAACGCGCTGAACCAGGCCGGCAAGGAGCTGTCCACCCGGTTCGACTTCCGCGGCACGGGCGCCAAGATCGAGTGGTCGGGCTCCGAGGCCGTGGTCGTGGAGGCCGAGACCGAGGAGCGGGCGCTCGCGGCGGTCGAGGTGTTCAAGGAGAAGCTGATCAAGCGCGGCATCTCGCTCAAGGCGTTCGACGCTGGCGAGCCCGCCATCTCCGGCAAGACCTACAAGATCAACGGCAAGATCATCGAGGGCATCGCCACCGACAAGGCCAAGCAGATCGCGAAGTACATCCGCGACGAGGGCCCCAAGGGTGTGCAGGCGCAGATCCAGGGCGAGCAGCTGCGGGTGTCCGGCAAGAAGAAGGACCACCTGCAGGACGTGATCTCGCTGCTCAAGGAGAAGGACTTCGAGATCGCGCTCCAGTTCACCAACTACCGGTGACACACCTGCGCTGACCTGCGGCCACTCGCGCCGCAGGTCGTGCGCAGGCTCACCCCGCCTCGGGACCGACCAGCAGGCCCAGCACGAAGACGAGCACGGCGCACAGCCCGAACGAGATGAGCAGCCAGCCGATCCAGCCGCCGCGCATCGACGTGCCCTCGATGTAGGCGACGTCCGGGTTCCCTCGGCTGTACAGCACCGTGACCCGGCTGCCCTCGCGCAGGCGCCGCGACCCGATGTCGCCGCCCTTGGTCGTGATCTCGCGCCCGTCCTCGGTGACGAACTCGACGGTCGCGGTCCGGACGTTGCTGCCGTTCTCCACCGCCGTCACGTCGACCTTGACGATCCGGCCCGAGGCGCGAGCCGCGCGAGCACGGAACAGCCGGGCCCTGGCCAGCAGGCCGATCCCGGCCACGAGGAGGCAGAGCCCGGCGATCCCGATCAAAGACAGCTCGTCCACGAACCCTCCCGATGGCCTGCGCGGCCCTTCGATCAGGCCCCCGCGGCAGGCTATCGAGCCGGGCCCTCCGAAAGTCGGAGATCGCCCCCGGCATGTGCGCGAGAGTCTCGCGACGGAAGATCCAAACATGGTGTAATCCCCCGGTCACGGCGCGAAGGGGGATTTCATGCGCAAGGTCTTCGTCCTGTTGCTCAGCGTGCTCGTCGTCAGCGGGCTCGCCTCGCCCGTCTCGGCGGCCGAGCGGACGCTGTTGCACGAGGGCCTCGGCGCCTATCCCCGCCTGATCCGGCTGGAGCACGGCGGGCCGCTCAGCGACGGGCGCATCCTGGCGGCGATGACAAGCAAGGACGCGAACGGGCACTACACGCCGATCTACGAGAGCACCGACGAGGGAAGCTCGTTCTCGCGCGTCGGCACCGTGCGCGATCCGGCCGGGGCCGAGGGCATGTGCTGCGGCACCCTCTACGAGCTGCCCGAACGCGTCGGGCGCATGCGTGCGGGCACGCTGCTGTGGGCGGCGAGCTACCGGCAGCAGGGCGGCGACGACCGGCAGATCGGCATCCGCGTGTGGGCCAGCCGCGACATGGGCCGCACCTGGTCGTTCCTCGCCGAGCCAGTGCGCTCCCACAACTACGACGGCGTGTGGGAGCCCGAGTTCACCGTCGACGCCGGCGGCACCCTGTGGATGCACTACGCCGACGAGACCGAGGCCCCGCGCTACGCCCAGGTGCTCAACCGTGTCGCCAGCGTCGACGGCACCAACTGGGGCACCAAGCAGCGCACCATGGCCATCCCGCCCGACCGCGTGCGCCCCGGCATGCCGATCGTGCGCAGGCTGCCCGACGGGCGGTACTACTTCGCGTACGAGATCTGCAACTACGGCGACCGCTTCTGCGACCCGTACTTCAAGATCTCCCCCGACGGCGCCAACTTCGGCGACCCCGCCGCGCCCGGCACCCGCGTGCAGGCCGCGAACGGCAAGCACTTCCAGCACGCTCAGACGATCAGCCTGTTCCCCGGCGGTCCGACGGGCACCCGCATCCTCATGGTCGGCCAGATCTACGTGGACCGGAACGGCAAGAAGCTGCCCGGCAACGGCCGCACGCTGCTCGCCAACGACCACCTGGGCTCCGGCGACTGGTACGAGGTGCCCGCACCCGTCCACGTGAACGACCCCTACGACAACTGGTGCCCGAACTACAGCTCCACGCTCCTGCCCGTGGACGACGGCCAGAACGTGCTGCAGGTCGCGGCCGACTACACCGGCGGTGTGTGCAAGGCCTACTTTGGTAAGGGCCCGGCAGGCTGAGCCTCGCGATACCCTGGCCGTTCACGAGGCGAGCGAGGGCGGGAGTACACGGATGAAGGGCATCGTGCTGGCCGGTGGCAGCGGCACCCGGCTGCACCCCATCACCCAGGCGATCTCCAAACAACTGCTACCCGTCTACGACAAGCCGATGATCTACTACCCGCTCTCGGTGCTCATGCTGGCCGGGATCCGCGAGGTGCTGATCATCTCCACGCCGACGGACCTGCCGAACTTCCGGCGCTTGCTCGGCGACGGCAACCAGTTCGGCCTCGAGCTGAGCTACGCCGAACAGGCCGCGCCCAACGGGCTGGCCGAGGCGTTCGTGATCGGCGCCGACTTCATCGGCGACGACGACGTGGCGCTGATCCTCGGCGACAACATCTTCTACGGCCAGGGCTTCTCGAAGACGCTCGAGCAGGAAGTGTCCACCATGGACGGCTGCGTGCTGTTCGGGTACGCGGTGAAGGACGCCCGGCGCTACGGGGTCGGCGAGACCGACGGCACCGGCAGGCTGCTCTCCATCGAGGAGAAGCCCGAGCACCCGCGCTCCAACCGGGCCATCACCGGTCTGTACCTCTACGACAACCACGTCGTGGACATCGCGAGGAACCTCAAGCCGTCGAAGCGGGGCGAGCTCGAGATCACCGACGTGAACATGACCTACCTGCACCAGCATCGCGCCCGGCTGGTCGAGCTCAGCCGCGGGTTCGCGTGGCTCGACACCGGCACCCACGACTCGCTGCTGGAGGCCGCCCAGTTCGTGCAGGTGCTCGAACACCGCACCGGTGTACGCATCGCGTGTCTCGAGGAGATCGCGCTGCGCATGGGTTTCATCAGCCCGGACGAGTGCTTCCGGCTGGGCGCCAAGCTCGCCAAGAGCGGCTACGGCGACTACGTGATGGACGTGGCGAGGTTGGCGGGCGCGACCGGCTGAGCCTCAGTACCGCGCCTCAGTACTGCTGCCTGCGGGCCATCTCCTCGAGCCTGCGCACCCGGTCCTCGATCGGTGGGTGGGTCGAGAACAGGTTCGAGAGCTTCTCGCCCGACCGGAACGGGTTGGCGATCATCAGGTGCGACTGCGAGACGACCTTGGGCTCGGGAGCGAGCGGGAGCGAGGCGGTGCCGCGCTGCAGCTTGCGCAGCGCCGAGGCGAGCGCGAGCGGGTCGCCGGTGAGCTCCGCACCCGAGGCGTCGGCCTGGTACTCGCGGGAGCGGCTGACGCTCATCTTGATGATGCCGGCGGCGATGGGGCCGAGGAAGATCAGCAGCAGCGACACCAGCGGGTTGACCCCGCCGCGGTTGTTGCCGCCGAACATGCCGGCGAACATCGCCAGGTTGGCCAGGACGCTCACCACGCTGGCCAGCGCGCCGGCGACGCAGGAGATGAGGATGTCGCGGTTGTAGACGTGCGACAGCTCGTGGCCGAGCACGGCGCGCAGCTCGCGCTCGTCGAGCAGTTCCAGGATTCCGGTGGTGCAGCACACCGCCGCGTTGCGCGGGTTGCGGCCCGTCGCGAAGGCGTTGGGCGCCTGGGTGGGACTGATGTAGAGCCTGGGCATGGGCTGGCGCGCCTGCGTGGCTAGCTCGCGCACGATCCGGTACATCGCGGGCTGCTCGGCCTCCGACACCGGCCGCGCGCGCATGGCGCGCAGCGCGAGCTTGTCGGACTGGAAGTACGCGTAGGCGTTCATGCCGAGGGCGATCGCGAGCCCGATGAACAGAGCTCCGCGGCCGAAGATCCCGCTGATCCCGATGATGATGGCACTCAGCAGGCCGAGCAGCAGCGCCGTCTTCAGCCCGTTGCGGTGCTTGTGCACGTGCTCACGCCTCCTCTCGAGTGCCGGCCGCTGGCGCGCCGGCTCACTAGATCGAACGCGGTCGATAGCCCCGAAGTTCCTGGTGAACGTCACTCGGCAGGGGCGAAGCACCAGGCGGAATACCGATTCGCCCGACACGGCACCCGATCCCAGGCTACGGTCCCACCAACAACAGCGCAGAAATGTGGAGGAAAAACAGGAGGTCATCGTGGCCGATCCGAGGTGGACGCGCCGGACGGCGCTCGGGACAGCCGCAGCCGCCGCGCTGGCGGTCGCGCTCCCCACCGGCAGCGCGAGAGCGACACAGGTCACCCGGATCGGCGTGGGTTCCTCGCCCTCGAGCCTCGCTGTGAACTCCCTCACCGGCACTGTCTACGTCGGCTGCGAGGACGACGGCACGGTGTGGCTGCTCGACCGGTCCGGCTCCGTGCGAACCGTGGTGGAGGTCGGCGGGACCGTCACCGGCATCGCCGTGAACCCGGTGACCGGGCGCGCCTACGTCAGCAGCAGCCTGGCAGGCACGGTCGCCGTGCTGGAGGAGGCCACCGGCACCGTGTCGTCCACGATCGCGGCGGGGCCCGGCTCGGGGCCGATCGACGTGGACTCCGAGACCGACACCGTGTACGTGGGCAGTGACGCCACCGGCTCCGTCGCCGTGCTCGACGGAGCCTCCGGGTCCTTCGCCGGGCTCGTGCCGGGTGAGTCGGACGCGCTCGCGGGCGTGGCAGTGGACAGCGGGCGGCGGCTGGCCTACTGCACGAGCATCGGCGCCACGCGAGTCGAGGTGCTCGACCTGGCCACGCAGGAGTTCGTCGGCTCGATCGCGGTCGGCAAGTCGCCGAAGGGCGTGGCCGTGCACGGCGCGAGCGACACGATCTACACCGCCAACGCGGGCATCCACCACCTCTCGGTCATCGACGGCGCGACGAGGAAGGAGACCGCGACGATTCTGCTGGGCAGCGCGGCCTCGTCGGTGGCCGTGCACCAGGGCACCAGGACCGTCTACGTCAACGGCGGCGCCAACGGGCTGCTGCGCATCGACGGCGCGCGCGGCGAGCCGTCGGGCGAGCTGGGCCTCGGCATCAACCCCGGCGCGGTGGCCGTGGACCAGCGCACGCGTGTGGTCTACGCGGCAGACCCGGTGCACGACGCCGTCCACCTGGTGCGCGATTTCTGAGTACCGACCTGGAGTTGGTCCGGGGCTACCGTCGAAGACATGCGACTCGGACTGCAAATTCCCGACTTCACGTGGCCGAACGGACCGACGAAGCTCGGCTCCGAACTCGGCGAACTCGCCCACGCGGCCGACGAGGCGGGCTTCGCCTACCTCGCCGTGATGGACCACTTCTTCCAGATCGACGGCGTCGGGCCCAGCGAGAACGACATGCTCGAGGCCTACACGACGCTCGGCTACCTCGCCGCGCACACCAGCAACGCCAAGCTGCTCACCGTGGTCACGGGCGCCTTCTACCGCCATCCCGGGCTGCTCGCGAAGAGCGTGACCACGCTCGACGTGCTCTCGGGCGGGCGCGCGATCCTCGGAATCGGCGCGGGCTGGAACGAGGAGGAGTCACGCGGGCTCGGCTTCCGCTTCCCGCCGCTCAAGGAACGCTTCGAACAGCTCGAGGACAACCTGCGGTACTGCCTCGACATGTGGGCGCCCGGCGACGGCCCGTTCGAGGGCACGCACGTGAGCGCCGAGCGGCTGCTCAACGTGCCGCAGGCGCTGTCGTCGCCGCACCCGCCCATCATGATCGGCGGTGGCGGGGAGAAGAAGACCCTGCGGCTGGTGGCCCGCTACGCCCAGCTGTGCAACCTCTTCGCCGGGCCCGAGCTGGAGCGCAAGCTCAAGGTGCTGCGCGAGCACTGCGAGGCCGAGGGCCGCGACTACGACGACATCACCAAGACGTCGTACCTGGTGCTCGACGCGGGCAAGCAGGGCGAGAAGGCCGGCGAGCTGATCGGCCAGCTGCGCGGGCTGGCGGCGCAGGGCATCGACGACGTCATCGGCATGGTTCCCGGTGTCCCGGACCCGGCGTTGATCGACGTTTTCCGCAAGGAGATCATTCCCGCCGTCGCGGAATTGTAGAACTGTCAGTCCACTACGGACTGATCACCATTGATCGGGCGAGTGCGTTGTTCACCGACAAGCGCACTCGCCCGATTCTTTTTTACCTGGCCCCGCAGATGTCACCAGTCGGTAAAAGCGCGTAACGACCTCCACTCTCCCAGCGAATCAGCAGGAGAGTCGTGACCGCCGGGGCGGTCGCGGGAGGAGAGCCACATGAAGATCAGTGTCTTCGGGCTCGGCTACGTGGGCTGTGTGTCCGCCGCGTGCCTCGCAGGCCGCGGAAACCAGGTCATCGGCGTCGATGTGAACCCGACCAAGATCGAGCTCGTCCGCAACGGAAAGGCGCCGGTAGTCGAGGACCGGATCGGTGAGCTGACCGCGGAGGTCGTGGCCTCCGGCGCGCTGCGCGCCACCACCGACGTCGCCGACGCGATCGCGAACAGCGAGATCTCCCTGATCTGCGTGGGCACGCCGTCCGCCTCGAACGGCAGCCTCTCGACCGCGTTCCTCGAGCGCGTCACCGAGGAGATCGGCGAGGCACTGGCCCGCAAGGGCACGCGGCACACCGTGGTCTTTCGCAGCACGATGCTGCCTGGCACGTGCCTCGAACTGCTGGTGCCCATCCTCGAGAAGGCATCGGGCCGCACGGCCGGTGTCGACTTCGGCGTGGCCGTGAACCCCGAGTTCCTGCGCGAAGGCAGCAGCGTCAAGGACTTCTTCGACCCGCCGAAGACCGTGATCGGCGAGATCGACACCGCCAGCGGCGACGCCGTGGCCGAGCTCTACGAAGGCCTGCCCGGCGACGTGTTCCGCGTCCCGGTGCCGGTCGCCGAGATGACGAAGTACGCCGACAACGCCTTCCACGGGCTCAAGATCGGCTTCGCCAACGAGCTCGGCGCGATCTGCAGGGCGCTCGGGCTCGACTCGCACCGCGTGATGGACGTCTTCCTGGCCGACCGCAAGCTCAACGTCAGCCCCGCCTACCTGCGGCCCGGGTTCGCGTTCGGCGGCTCGTGCCTGCCCAAGGACCTGCGCGGTCTGGTCCACGCAGCGCACCGCGCCGACGTGTCGGTGCCGATCCTGTCGCACGTGCTGCCCTCCAACGAGGAGCACCTGCGCCGTGCGGTGGAACTGGTGGTGCGCACGGGAAAGCGCCGGGTCGGCCTGTTCGGACTCTCGTTCAAACCCGGCACCGACGACCTGCGCGAGAGCCCGCTGGTCGAGCTCGCGGAGCGGCTGCTCGGCAAGGGCTACGACCTCAAGATCTACGACGCCAACGTGAGCCTGTCCCGGCTGCTCGGCGCCAACCGCGAGTACATCGAGAGCAGGCTGCCGCACCTGGGGCAGCTGCTCGCCGCGTCCGTCGACGAAGTACTCGAGCACGCCGAGGTGTACCTGGTCGGCAGCACCGACGCGGCGGTGGTGGCCGCGTTGCCGCACGACGAGCGGCACGTGCTCATCGATCTGGTCCGCGTGCCCGATGCCGATACGCGACGAGCCGAAGAGGGGTATGTCGGTCTTGCCTGGTAGAGCGCTGATCCTCGTCGAGAACCTCTCCGTTCCGTTCGACCGGCGGGTGTGGCAGGAGTGCACCACGCTGCGCGACGCGGGCTGGGAGGTGCACGTCATCTGTCCACAAGGGATGAAACGCGACACCGAGCGCGAAACGGTCGTCGACGACGTGCACGTCCACCGCTACCCGCTGCGGGCGGCCACCGGCGGGCCTGCCGGCTACGTGCTGGAGTACGGATCGGCACTGTGGCACACGCTCCGGCTCGCCCGGCGCGTCGCCAGGGGCGGCCGGATCGACGTCGTGCACGCGTGCAACCCGCCGGACCTGCTGTTCCTCGTGGCGCGCCTGCTCAAGCTGCGCGGCGCGCGGTTCGTGTTCGACCAGCACGACCTGGTGCCCGAGCTGTACCTGTCCCGGTTCGACCGGGGCGAGGACCTGCTCTACCGCGGCGTGTGCGCGCTGGAGCGGGCGACCTACCGCGCCGCCGACGTCGTGCTGGCCACCAACGAGAGCTACCGCGACGTGGCGCTCACCAGGGGCCGCAAGTCTCAATCGGACGTGTTCGTGGTGCGCAGCGCGCCCGCGGTCGAGCGGTTCCAGCAGGTGCCGGCCGAGCCGGAGCTCAAGCGCGGCAAGCCGCACCTGCTCTGCTACCTCGGTGTGATGGGCCCGCAGGACGGCGTCGACTACGCGTTGCGGGCGCTGGCCTCGCTGCGCGACGACCTGGGCCGCACCGACTGGCACGCGGTGTTCGTCGGCGCGGGCGACACGTTCGACGCGATGGTGGCGCTCTCGCACGAACTCGGCCTCGCCGAACAGGTGCAGTTCACGGGCCGCATTCCGGATGCCGACCTTGTTCGTTATCTCTCCACCGCCGAGGTGTGCCTCTCGCCGGACCCGCTGAACCCGCTCAACGACGTGTCCACCATGAACAAGGTCATGGAGTACATGGCCGTGGGCAAGCCCATCGTCTCGTTCGACCTCACCGAAGCCCGGGTCTCGGCAGGCGATGCCGCGGTGTACGCGCCCGCCAACGACGTCCGCGAGTTCGCGAAGCTCACCGCGAGGCTGCTCGACGATCCCGCCGAGCGCAAGCGCATGGGCGAACTCGGTCGCACGCGCGTCAACGGTCCGCTCTCGTGGCGGAACTCGGCCGAGGCTCTGCTCGCCGCCTATGCCGCCGCGATGGAATAGATCATTTTCGAGCGAATTCCGAGGTCGCGTTTTGAACAAGACTGGAGTGCCGGTTGTAACCAATGACCTAATCGCGGCGACTCGGTGGGTGAATACCAGTCCGAAACGACACTCGACTGGCGAGAGGGGAGGCTCCGGAATTGAGTGACGAACCGGTGCGGTTGTCGATGGTCGGTCAGGTGCTGCGCAGGCGCTGGCGGCAGCTGGCGGTGCTCGCCGTGCTCGGCGGGCTCGTCGGGGCCGGCGCGTCACTCGTGTTCTCCCCCGGCTACGAGACCACCACGAGCGTGCTGCTGCAGGGCCCGCGCGAGGAGAACGAGCTGCTGACCCAGGAACAGGTGGCGATGAGCTCGGCGGTGCTCGACCGCTCCGCCGTCGCGCTCGGCAGGGAGGGCCAGGCGAGCGAGCTGCGCGACTCGGTCTCGGCCGAGGTGGTGGATGGCGGCGTCATCCGGATCACCGGCAGCAGCGAGGATCCCGCGTACGCGGCACGCCTCGCCGACACCGTCGCCGAGGAGTTCGTCCGCTACTCCAGCCAGTTGGCGAGCAACTCGCCCGACGCGGCGGGCAGGGCCATGCGCGAGCAGCAGGAGGCGCTGCGCAGGCAGGTGGACGAGACCAACCGGAGCATCACCGAACTGCACGCCGCCGCGGCCGATCTCACCGTCGAGAGCGTGCAGATGCGCACGAACCTCGAGGCGCTGCGGACCTCGCTCGCCGAGGCCGTCACCTCGCTCAACGAGTCCGAGCAGACCACGAGCCGCTCGAACATGGTGGTGATGGGACCCGCGCCCGTGCCGGTCAGCCTGGCGAGCCCCACGATGCCGCAGTTCATCGGCGGTGGTGTGCTCGTGTTCCTGCTGCTCGGGGTCTTCGGGCAGCTGCTCGCGATCCGCTCCGACAAGCGCCTGCGCACCGAGGACGACATCGCGGGCGCGCTCGGCGCACCGGTGCTGGGCATGCTCGACGAGCCCGTTGGCACCGCGACCCACCGGGACGCCACGGGCTGGACGCGGCTGCGCGGGCTGGTGTGGGACGACCAGCCGCTCGACCTCGCGCCCGTGCTGCTCACCGGCGACGAACAGAGCCGCAACCTCCGGGTCAGGCGCATCCTCGCGAAGCTGCCGGAGCACGAGCGTGTGCTGGTGCTCGCCGCCGACGACGACGCCGGCGCGCAGGCGGCCGCCGCGCGGCTCGTCACCACCGCCGAGCGGGGGCCGGGCGGCCCGCGCGCGACGGTGCGCGTCGTCGACGTCTCTGCGGGCAGGCCGACGGTGCCGGACCCGAGCGAGGCCGACGGCGTGCTCGTGATGCTCACCGCGGGCAGCAGGACGGGCTGGGAGCTGGTCGGCATCGCCGAGGCGTGCGCCGACGCGGGCCACCGCGTGGTGGGCGCGGTGGTCACCTACCGCGCCCGGGCTCAGCGCGAGGCCACCACCGACGACGCGATGGCAGGTTCAGCGTGACCGCGACCGAGAACACCGAACCGGCCCAGCCGCTGCTCGACCTGCAGCGGCTGGGGATGACGATCCGCAGACGCAAGCGGCTGTGGCTGTCGCTGGGACTGCTCGGCCTGGTGTGCGGCGCACTGCTTGCGGTGCTCATGCCCTCGCCGCCCACGGCGGTGACCAGGGTGCTGGTGGTGCACGAGGGCGACACGCCCTCGGACAGCGGCACGCTCGTGGCGACCGATGTGGCGCTGCTGCAGACCACGCGGGTCGCGACGGCGACGCTGCAGCGGCTCGGCTCCGACGAGTCGCCGGAGGAGTTCCTGAAGACCTACCAGGGCACGCCGCTCACCAACAACATCATGGAGATCAGCGTCGGCGCGCCCAGCGACGGCGAGGCGGTGGCGAAGGCACAGGCGCTGGCCGACACGTTCATCGCCGATTACCGCGCCAGGCTGCAGACCGCGGCCGACGCCGAGGCGCAGGGCCTGGTCGACCAGCGCGACCGCGCGCAGAGCGACCTCGACGCGGTGAACGGCACGATCACCGACCTCTCGCTCGGCGGCGCGTCGGCCTCGGCGCCGCAGCTGGAGAACCTCTACGCACGGCGCGCGGAGCTGGAGTCGAAGATCTCCGACCTCAACGACCAGGCCGAGCAGGCCAGGCTGGGCACGCCCGGCGTCGTCGCGGGCACGCAGGTCGTGGACGCCGCCCAGCCGGTGCCCGGCTCACTGCTCACCACGGCGGGCACCAACGCGGTGATCGGTCTCGCGCTCGGGCTCGCGGTCGGCCTCGGCCTGACGGCGGTGTTCAGCGTCGTGCGCGACCGGCCGGTGCTGCGCAGGGAGATCTCCGCCGACCTCGGCGCGTCGGTGATCGCGCAGCTGCCGCTGCCCGGCCGGGGTGTGGCGAGGCTGTGGCGGCGCTCGCGCACGCTGCGGGAGCGCAGGCGCGTGGCCGTCACGCTCGCGCGGCTCGTTCGGGAGGACGGCACGGCGGTGTCGGTGCTGGAGCTCGGCTGTCCCGAGGCCGCGGCCGAACTGGCGCTGAACCTGGCCGAGGAACTGGCCATCGACGGCAAGGTGGTGCTGGTCGACGATCTGCCCGGCAGACGCCTCGGCAGGCTCGCCGATGCGGCGGAGCGGCCCATCCGGATCGTCGAGGCGGACAGCCTCCCGCTGCCCGTGTGGCCGGAGGAGCAGCACATCGGTGTCGGCTCCGTCTCGCCGGGCACGGCCTGGACCGACCTCGGCAGGCTCGGCACGGAGACCGTGCTCGTGGTGCGGGCAGGCCACGCCAGCACGCTCTGGCTGCACACCGTGGCCAGGCAGCTCGCCGACGCGGGGATCCCGATCATCGGAGTGGTGCTCGTCGAGCCGGACCCGAAGGACCGCTCCGACGGCACGCTGTGGGACGGCCTGCACACCGCACTGCGCGGCCGCGCGGGCAGGCAACTGCCCTCAGCGCGCGAGGAACAGCCCGCGAGCGACCAGGCGACCGAGGTGTTCGCCCCGGTACGGCCCGAGAACGGCCTGAACCACACCGAGGACCTGCCGACCACGCGGTTCGCCCCGGTGCGCCAGACCGACGTGGAGGTTCGGTAGCCATGTGCGGCATCGCGGGGACCTACCACTGGCCGGACGGCGGCCCGCTCACCGACCGCCTCACCAAGCGGCTCGCGCACCGCGGCCCCGACGGCTCCGGCCGGTACACGGGCGCGGCGGGCGACGGCGAGGTACAGCTGGGCCACCGCAGGCTCTCGATCGTGGACCTCTCCGAGACCGGTGCGCAGCCGATGGTGCTCGACGGTCTCGCGCTGACCTACAACGGCGAGCTCTACAACGCGCCCGAGCTGCGGGCCGAGCTGCGACGTGCGGGCGTGGGTTTCCGCGGCACGTCCGACACCGAGGTGGTGCTGCAGGCGTGGCGGCGCTGGGGCGTCGACTGCCTGCCCCGCCTGCGCGGCATGTTCGCGTTCGGCGTGTTCGACGAGCGGACCGGCGAGCTGGTGCTGGTGCGCGACCAGCTGGGCATCAAGCCGCTGTTCCTGGTGCGCAGGGGCGGCGGCGTGGTGTTCTCCTCCGAGCTCAAGGCGCTGGCGACGGAGCTGGGCGGCTCGCTGGAGGTGGACGAGACCTCGCTCGTGGCGTCGCTGCTCTACTACTGGGTGCCCGACGGCAGGTGCGCCTACCGCGAGGCCGAGAAGCTGCCGCCCGGCACCTGGCTGCGGTGCGGGCCCGACGGCAGCGTGGCGCGGGGGCGCTACTACTCGATCCGCGAGGTCGCCGAACGCGCCCAGCACGCGCCCGAGCCCGACCTGGCCGACGTGGTGGCGGACTCCACCCGCAAGCACCTGCTCTCCGACGTTCCGGTCGCGACGTTCCTCTCCGGCGGGCTCGACTCCAGCTACCTGACCGCGCTCGCGGCGAGACAACGGCCGGGGATCTCGGCCTACACCATCGGTTTCCGCGCCGAGGACGCGAAGTTCGAGGCCATGCCCGACGACCTGCGCTACGCACGGCAGGTGGCGCGGCGCTTCGGCGTGGACCTGCACGAGATCGAGATCGCGCCCCGCGTGCTGGAACTGCTGCCGCGCATGACCTACCACCTCGACGAGCCGATCGGCGATCCCGCGGCCATCAACACCTACCTGATCTGCACGGCCGCGCGCGACGCCGGCGTGAAGGTGCTGCTGTCCGGGATGGGCGCCGACGAGCTGTTCGCCGGCTACCGCAAGCACCTCGCCAACCTGCTCGCCCTGCGCTACCAGCGCGTCCCCGGCGCGGTGCGCGCGCCGATCCGGTCCGTTGTGGACCGGCTGCCGGTGGCGACGGCGAAGCGCGGACTGCGCTCGGTGCGCTTCGCCAAGCGGTTCCTGTCCTTCGCCGAACTGGACGAGGAGACGGCGTTTCGGCGCAGCTACACGATGTACGACCGCGCCGAGCTGCTCGACCTGGTCAACCCCGACCTGGCTCCCGCCGTGGACGAGGTGCTCACCGAGCACGCCGACACCTACCGCGACAACGCGCTCGGCGACTTCGTCAACCGCATGTGCCTCGCCGACGCGCGGCTGTTCCTGCCGGGACTCAACCTCACCTACACCGACCGGTCGAGCATGGCCGCCTCCACCGAGGTCCGCACGCCGTTCGTGGACGTCGAGGTGGTGGAGGCCGCGTTCGCCGTCGCGGGCCGCGACAAGATCCGGGGCCGCCAGGGCAAGGTCGCGCTGAAGGAGGCCGCGGAGTCGATCCTGCCGCCCGAGATCGTGTACCGGCCCAAGGGCCTGTTCAGCGCACCGCTGCGCGCGTGGATGAGCCGCGACCTCGCGCCGCTGGTGCGGGAGGTCGTGAACGACGGCGTGCTCGTGCGCTCCGGGCTGCTGAACCGGGACGCGCTGCGGCGGCTCGTCGCCGAGGACGCCGCGGGAGCGCAGGACCGCGCGAAGCACCTCTGGCACATCTTGACCCTCGAGTACTGGTATCGCGGAGCCACAGAAGGAGCGTCTTCGTGAAGCAGGTCGTGCAGAACTACAAGAGCGGGGAACTGGCACTGCTGGACGTGCCAGCCCCCGCCTGCAAACCGGGCGGCGTCCTCGTGCGCACGGCGTACTCGCTGATCTCCACCGGCACCGAGCTGATGAAGGTCTCCGAGGCAGGGATGTCGTTGCTGGGCAAGGCGAAGGCACGACCGGACCAGGTGGCCAAGGTGATGCAGAGCGTCGCCGCCAACGGCGTCTCGGCGACCTACCGCAAGGTGACGACCAAGCTCGACTCCTACACGCCGCTGGGCTACTCGCTCTGCGGCGTGGTCGAGGAGGTCGGCGCCGGGGTCGACGACGTGGCGGTGGGCGACGTCGTCGCGTGCGCCGGCAACGAGCACGCGCTGCACTCGGAGCTGAACTGGGTACCGAAGAACCTCTACAGCCGCGTGCCGGAGGGAGTCGAGCCCCGGCACGCCGCGTTCGGCACCGTCGGCTCCATCGCGCTGCAGGGCGTGCGCAGGGGCGAGCCGCGGCTCGGCGACGTCGCGCTGGTGATCGGACTCGGGCTCATCGGGCAGCTCGTGGTGCAGCTGCTGACCGCCTCGGGCGTGCGCGTGGTGGGAGTCGATCCCGCACCCGCCCGCTGCGGGCTCGCCGAACGGCTGGGCGCGCTCGTGTGCGGTGAGCCGGGTTCGGACGTGGTGGAGAACGCCATCGCCGAGCTGACCTCGGGCCACGGTGTCGACCAGGTGTACCTGGCCGCGGGCGGCAGCAGCAACGAGCCGGTGGAGCTGGCGGCCAGGCTCGCGCGCGACCGCGCCACGGTGGTGGACATCGGCAAGTGCAGTCTCAACCTGCCGTGGAACGCCTACTACGAGAAGGAACTCGACGTCCGCTTCTCGCGCTCGTACGGACCGGGCCGCTACGACCCCGGCTACGAGCTGGAGGGCCGCGACTACCCCATCGGCTACGTGCGCTGGACCGAGCGCCGCAACCTGGAGTGCTTCGTCGACCTGCTCGCCCGCCGCCGGATCGACGTGGAACCGCTGGTGTCGCACGTCGCCGACTTCTCGGTGGCCGTGCAGACCTACCGCAGGCTCTCCGAAGGAGCGCTCGACGCCGTCGCCGTGTTGTTCCGCTACCCCGGCGCGGCCAACCCCGCGCCCGAGTCCGTCACGTCGGTGACACTCCCGCGCGTCTCCCCCGCGCGCGTGGCGCCGAAGAACCGCATCCGCGCCGGATTCGTCGGGGCGGGCAACTACGCGTCGTCGATGCTGCTGCCGCACCTGGCCGAGCGCGCCGACGTGGAGCTGCACCGCGTGGCCACCACCTCGGCGCTGTCGGGAGCCAACGCGCAGCGCAGGTTCGGCTTCGAGCACGCGGGCACCGACATCGAGACACTGCTGGCCGACCCGTCGATCGACGCCGTGTTCGTGGTGACCCGGCACAGCTCCCACGCCGAGCTGACGCGGCGCGCGCTGCTCGCGGGCAAGGCCGTGTTCGTCGAGAAACCACTGGCACTGAGCGAGGCCGAGCTGGAGAAGGTGCTCGCGGCCGTGGCCGAGTCGGGCAACGACCGCTTGCAGGTCGGCTTCAACCGCCGCTTCGCGCCGCTGCTGCGCCAGGCGCGCAACCGCTTCGGCACCCGCGTGGGACCGGCCTCGGTGCGCTACCTCGTCAACGCGGGCAGGCTCGACCAGGGCAGCTGGTACGCCCGGCAGGACACCGAGGGCTCGCGCTTCGCGGGCGAGGGCGGGCACTTCATCGACACGGTGAGCTGGCTGCTCGGCGCCGACCCGGCCTCGGTCTACGCGTGCGCCACGCCGGGGCAGGCCGACCTGCAGATCCTGCTGCGCTACCCCGACGGCTCGACGGCCACCATCGGCTACACCACCTCGGGTGCGTCGAGCTTTCCGAAGGAGACTCTCGACCTCACCGCCGACGGCAAGGTGCTGAGCTTCGACGACTTCCAGCGCGCGTCGCTGTTCGGCCGCAAACGCTCGACGAGCCCGAAACTGCCGCAGGGCAGGGACAAGGGTCAGGAGGCGGAGCTGGCCGCGTTCGTCGACGCCGTGCGCACGGCGGGGCCGATGCCGGTGCCGCTGAGCTCGCTCGTGTCGACGACGCTCGCGACGCTGGCCGTGCACACGAGCCTGGCCACGGGCGCCCCGGTACGGATCGAGCCACGCGGATGACGGGCGCGGGCTGGTACCTGCGCAGGCTCTCGCGGATGGGACCGGCCGAGCTGGTGAGCCGGGTCGGTGACACCGCGCGCAGGCGTCGCTGGCGACGGGTGCTCCAGGCGCAGGTCACCACCGTGTGGCTGCCACAGCGCCGGTTCAGCGCCACCCTGCCCGCCGCGGCGACGGCCTCGGTGCCCGTCCCGGCGGCCCGGCGGCTCGCCGACAGCGCCGAGCGGATCATGGACGGTTACGCGGACTACTTCGGCCTCACCCGCGACGACCTGGTGTGTCCCGACTGGTCGCTCGACCCGAAGACGGGCCGCCGCGCGCCGGCCGACGCCTACGCCTTCGACGTGCCCTACCGCGACGAGGAGGCGATCGGGGACGTCAAACAGCTCTGGGAACCGTCGCGCCACCAGCACCTCACCGTGCTCGCCGCGGCCTACGCGTGCACGGGCAGGGACCGCTACGCCGAGCGCGTCGCCGACCACCTCAAGTCGTGGTGGGCCGCGAATCCGCCGATGTACGGCGTGCACTGGGTCAGTGGCATCGAGCTCGGCATCCGCCTGTTGTCGTGGGTGTGGGTGCGCAGGCTGCTCGACGGGTGGCAGGGCGCGGCGGAGTTGTTCGAGCACAACCCCGTCGCGCTGCACCAGATCTACTGGCACCAGCGCTGGCTCGCGACGTTTCGCAGCAGGGGCTCGTCGGCTAACAACCACGTGCTCGCCGAGGACGCGGGCAGGCTGGCGGCCGCGTGCGCGTTCGGCTGGTTCCCCGAGTCGGCGCGCTGGCGGGCCGACTCGCTGCGCTCGCTCGACGAGCAGCTGCGGCGCAACACGTTCGGCTCAGGACTCAACCGGGAACTGGCCACCGAGTACCACGGGCTGGTGCTGGAGCTGGGCCTCGCGGGCGCCACGGAGGCCAGCCTCGCCGGGCTGGCCGTGCCGCCCTCGACGTGGCGGACGCTGCGAAGCATGACCGACGCGCTCGCGGCCATTGTGGACAGCAGGCTCCGGCCCCCGAGGCAGGGCGACGCCGACGACGGCTACGGCCTGGTGCTCGACGGCGAGGGCCGCGACCGCTGGGCATCGCTGCTCACCACCGGCGAGGTGCTGTTCGGCAGGCTCGACTGGTGGCCCAAGATCGCCGACGCCGACGTCTTCACCGCGCTGGTCGGCACGCTCGCTGCCGCACCGGAGCTGACCGGCGAGCGCCCCGCCCGCCGTCCCGCGCACTTCGCCGACGCGGGAATGACGATCCTGCGCACACCCGGCGAGAGCCCCGACGGTGAGATCTGGTGCCGCTGCGACGGGGGCCCGCACGGGTTCCTCTCCATCGCCGCGCACGCACACGCCGACGCGCTGTCGCTGGAGGTCCGCCACGACGGTGTGGACATCCTCGCCGACCCCGGAACGTACTGCTACCACGGCGAAGGAGAGTGGCGAACGTATTTCCGCTCCACGCTCGCCCACAACACCCTCGAACTCGACGGCAGGGACCAGTCCACCTCGGGCGGGCCGTTCCTGTGGACCAGGCACGCGAGCAGCCAGGTGCTCGTGGTGCACACCCCGCGCACGGGCGTGGCCAGGTGGTGCGGCGAGCACGACGGCTACACGCGCGGCAACAGTCCGGCGACGCACCGGCGCTCCGTCGAGCTCGACGCCCACGAGCTGCGGGTGTTCGACGAGGTGCTCGGCTCCGAGCGGCATCCGTGCCACCTCGCGTTCCACCTCGGACCCGCCGTCGCCGTCGAACTCGACGGCAGCACGGCCTGGCTGAACTGGGACGGCCACTCCGGCGAGCGCACGGCGGAGCTGGAGCTGCCACCCGAGCTGACGTGGACCGCCCACCGCGGCGAGACGAACCCGCCGCTGGGCTGGTACTCACCGGGCTTCGGCGTGCGCGAGCCCGCGGTCACGCTGCTCGGCACGGGCACCACCGAACCCGCCACCGGACTGGCCACGATCCTGCGCTTCGACGGGGAGCCGCGATGAGAGTCGTCGTGGTGCACAACAGGTACCGCTCGGAGCACCCGAGCGGCGAGGACCGCGTGGTGGACCAGGAGACCGAGCTGCTCACCTCGGCGGGCCACGAGGTACTGGTGCACGAACGCCGCAGCGACGACATCGCCGGGATGTCGTTGCCCCGCAAGGCGTCCGTGCCACTGCTGGTGCCGTGGAACCCGGCTGCGCGCACGGAGCTGGCGGACCGGCTGCGCGAGGTCCGGCCCGACGTCGTGCACATCCACAGCACGTTCCCGTTGCTGAGCCCCTCGGTGGTGGCCGCGTGCACCGACGCCGGGGTGCCATGTGTGGCGACGCTGCACAACTACCAGCAGGTGTGCGCGCCGGGAACGCTGTACCGCGAGGGCCGCGTCTGCACCGACTGCGTGGGCGGCAGTCCGCTGCCCGCCGTGCGGCACGGCTGCTACCGCGGCTCGCCGCTGGCGACGGCACCGCTCGCGCTGAGCCTCGCGCTCAACCGGCGTCGCTGGTGGTCGGGGGTGTCGCGGTTCTTCTGCATCTCCTGGGCACTGCGCCGCGTGCTCGCCGACGCCGGGATGCCGGGCGAGCGGCTGGCCGTGAAGTACAACTTCGTCGAAGAGCCCGCCCTGCGCCGCACCGGTGAGGGCGAGTACGTGCTCTACCTCGGGCGGCTCACCGAGGAGAAGGGCGTGCCGCTGCTGCTGGCGGCGTGGGACCTGCTCCGCGCGAGAGGCGGCCTCGGCCTGCCGCTTGTGGTGGCGGGCTCGGGACCGCTCGAGCCCGAGGTGGCCGAGTGGGCACGCGAGCGCGACGACGTGCGCTTCCTCGGCCTGCGCACCCGCGAGGAGTGCGCGGAGCTGACGGCGAGGGCGGCCGCGCTCGTGGCGCCGTCGCAGTGGCTGGAGGGCTTCGGGCTCGTGGTCGTGGAGGCGATGGCGGCCGGTGTGCCGTCGGTGGCCGCGGGCCACGGCGCGTTCCCCGAGCTGGTCGACGACGGCGTGAGCGGCCTGCTGCACCGGCCCGGCGATGCGGAGTCGCTGGCCGAGGGCCTGCGCCGCATCGTCACGCACAGCGCGAGCATGGGCGAGGCCGCGCGCCGCCGCTACGAACAGGACTTCTCCCCCGCGGCCGGGCTCTCGGGCCTGCTCGAGGGCTACCGGGCGGCGATCGCGGCGCGATCGCGCGAGCCGGCATGAGGCCGCCGCCTGGCTCAGCCCAGCGGCTCGGGCTGCGCCCTGCGAGACCGCTGGCCGGCGACGATGGTCTCGACCGAGATCGGCACGTCCAGCTCGACGGGCTCACTGTCCTCCACGCGCTGCCCGCTGCCGACCCGCGCCCGGCTCGCGGCCCACTGCGCGAGATACGCGTAGCACTTCCACCGGTCGTTCTGCGACAACGGAGTCCGGCGGATCGCGTCCACGAAGCCCCACACGTACTCGCCGAGCAGCCGCACGGTCGGGTGCCGCAGCTTGTCGGCGCGGATCGGGTCCATGTTGGCGCAGCGCGACCGGATGGTCGGCTTGGCGCGTTCGGCGCGCTCGGGGTGGTCGCGCCGGAAGAACAACAGCTCCGGCACCTGGTGGAACGGGCCGAGCAACGCGAGCTCGGCCATGATCGTGCGGTCGGAGTGGTGGTAGCTGCCGTTGAGCGGGGTCCTGCGCAGCACGTCGGTGCGGATCACGCCGTAGAAGTCGTCCCCGCCGACTCCGAAGAGGACACTCCGGAACCGTTCGGGCGCGCTGGGCGAGTCCGTGGCGAGGGTGTAGTCGACCGGCAGCGTCACCGCGCCACTGCCGTCGATGAACGCCTCGTGGGCGTGGGCCAGCACCAGTTCCGGGTGTTCGTCGAGCGCCTCGACGCACCGCTCCAGCAGTTGCCTGCCGTAGAGATCGTCGTAGGAGGCCCACTTGAACAGCTCGCCCCGCGCCTGGTGAACGGTGAAGTTGTGGTTCGGGCAGGCGCCGATGTTGCGGGGCTGACGGAAGTACCGGATCCGCTCGTCGCGCTGCGCGTAGGCACGGCAGATCTCGGCGGTGCGGTCGGTGGAGTCGTTGTCGGAGATGACGAGCTCGAAGTCCCCGAAAGTCTGTCCCAGCAACGCGTCGAGGGACTCGGCGAGGTAACGCTCGCCGTTGTAGACAGGTAGGCCGATGCTCAACCGCGGAACAGCACTCACGAGTCCTCAGATCCTTCCCTTGGCACCGGGGAGAGATTCCCTGACGGGGTGTCATAGGCACAGTCGGAAGGGGTTCGCACACCGTTACGCGCCCTGTAACGGGCGCCGCGAACACACGACTTTCCCTAGGACAAGCCTCGACAGCGTCACAGAAGAAGGCCGGCCGTGACAGTCACTTCCCGCACCGCCCGCCCGCTGGCCGAGCCCGAAATCCACGGGCAGCGCGGCGTTTCGTGGATCGTCGGGCTGATCTGGGGCCTGCTGGTGGTCAACACCCTCGGCTCGCTGGCGGTGGACACGATCGTCCCGATCCCCCGCCGGGTCCTGCAGGTCATCACCATGGGCTCGCTGGCCGTCGCGTTCGTACTCGCACTGTTGCTGAATCGCCGACTGCGGATCCGGCCCAACGCGTTCCTGTTGCTGCTGAGCCTGCTCGTGGTGGCCAGCATCCTGTCGAGCTCGTTCATGGAATCCGGGTTCGGTGCGCTGCTGCGGTGCGCCCGGCTCGCCGTGTTCGTCGCGACCCTGTGGCTGCTGACGCGATGGTGGGACGGCGGGATCTCGTTCGTGCGCCACCACATCCGAGCGCTGAGCGCCGTGCTGGCGACCGTGGCGATCGGACTCGTGATCTCCCCGAGCATGGCGATGCCCGCCGACTTCGACAGCAGGCTCGTCGGCATCATCTGGCCGATCACGGCGACCCAGGTGGCCGACTACGCCGCTGTGGTCGCCGGGCTCACTCTGGTGCTGTGGCTGGCGCGCGCCACCACCACCAGGAGCGTGGTGCTGATCGCCGGGCCCGCGCTGGTGATGCTGCTGCTCACCCACACCCGCACCGCCACCATCGCCATGCTCGCGGCCATCCCGGTCGCCGGGCTGACGCTCGCGCTCACCAACGCCAGGGCCCGCAAGACGATCGCGACGATCACCGTGGGCGCGGCCGTGCTCGCGATCGCGTTCTCCACGGCGCTGACGGCATGGTTCCAGCGCGGTCAGGACGCCGAGCTGTTCTCCAACCTCACCGGCAGGCAGTACGTGTGGGACGCCTTGCTCGCGCAGGAACGGACCGTGCGCGAACAGCTCTTCGGCGTGGGGCTCACGGACAAGTCCTTCGGCGGCGACCCCATCGACAGCACCTGGCTCGCCGTCTTCCACGAGCAGGGCATCCTCGGCGTCAGCATCGTGGCGCTGATGCTGCTGGCGCTCGTGTTCGCGATGGCGGCCCGGCCCCCGTCGCCCGCCCGCGCGTGCGCGGTCTTCCTCGTCGTCTACGGCGTCATCGCGTCCTACACCCAGGTCGCGCTCGGCGATGTGACCGGCTACCTGCTGCACTTCGTCCTGGCCGCGGCACTGCTCGTCCCCGCGGCGAGTGAACAACGGTCACTGCACAGCTTCGACCGAGCATGAACGGCACCGGCCCCCGAGGAGGCAGGCACATGGTCATGCGGCGGCTCAGCGCCATCCCTCGCAGACACGCGGCGCTCGCGGTGCTCAGCGTCCTCGTTCTCGTCACCGTCGGCGTGCTCGTGGTCGTCGGCCGCGACGCCGGCGAGAGCGAGAACGGCTCCGGCGGCAAGGCGACCGGCTCCGAGGGATCCGCGGGCGGCTGGCCAGCCGAACCACCGGCCCGGATCTGCGGCAACCAGGACGTGCTGGGCAAGGGACCTGCCGAACCGCCCGACGGCGCCGTCGTGGTGCCCGAGGGTGACAACAGCGCGATCGAGCTCGACCTGCGGGCCGAGGACACCACGTTCTGGTTCGCACCAGGCGTGCACACGCTCTCGCCCGACGAGTTCGGCCAGATCATCCCCGGCGACGGCAGCACGTTCGTCGGCGCGCCCGGCGCGATCCTGGACGGCAAGCGGATCAACCGCTACGCCTTCACCGGCGAGGCCGACGGCGTGACGATCCGGTACCTGACCGTGCGCAACTTCGTGGCCCCCATGAACGAGGGCGTGGTGAACCAGAACGACGGTTCCAACTGGGTCGTCGAGTACAGCACGATCACCGGCAACGAGGGCGCCGGGCTGATGGCCGGTGCTCCCGGCAACACCTACCGCTACAACTGCATCAAGGACAACGGCCAGTACGGCATCAACGCGTGCTGCGGCACCGACGCCGAACCCGTCACCGGACTCGTGCTCGACCACAACGAGATCACCGGCAACAACACCGGCGACTGGGAGAACCGGGTCGAGGGCTGCGGCTGCACCGGCGGGGTGAAGTTCTGGATCAACGACGACGTCCAGGTCACCAACAACTGGGTGCACCGCAACCGCGGCACCGGACTGTGGTTCGACAACAACAACACCGGCGTCGTGATCGAGCACAACGTGATCGCCGACAACGACGGGAACGCCGTCTTCCTCGAGGCGGGCTACGACGCGCGGGTGCGCTACAACAACATCCAGCGCAACGCGATCGTCGCCGGCAAGGAGTTCCAGCGCCGCGGCGACGCGTTCCCGGTCCCGGCGATCTACATCTCCGAGAACGGCAGCCCGCGCGGCTTCGGGCTCGAGAACACGCCCACGGTGATCAGCGACAACAACTTCGAGAACAACTGGGGCGGCGTCGCGATGTGGGAGAACCCCGACCGCTACTGCGGATCCACAGCGCACACGCATCCGCCGTACTGCACCGTCAAGGTGGACCTCTACGACGACGCGAAATGCGAGGCCGGGGCCGAGGACGTGATCCCGCGCAGCATCGGCGACAAGTACCGCTGCCGGTGGTCGACGGAGAACAACGTGGTGGAGAACAACGTCTTCCGCATCGACAAGCAGGCCATCGGCCAGGGCTGCGCGAACGGCGACTTCTGCGGGATCAGCGGGGTCTTCGGCGGGTACGGCACCTACCCCGCCTTCCCCGGCTACGAGGTGCCGTGGCGCGTGACGTTCGAGCAGGGCAACGTCTTCCGGAACAACCAGTACTACGGCGACTGGCAGTTCGCGGGCTTCCAGCCCAGCAAGCCGGACGGCGACCGCGTGACGTGGGAGGAGTGGACCTCGCCCGCGCCCGACGTGCCCCGGACCTACACCGACGACAACCGGCCTGCCACGTTCGGCCAGGACGAGGGCAGTACGTACTCGCTGGCGCCCTGAGGAGGACGGTCCGCGACTCGTCCATTGTGTCCAGGCTGCCCGCGACGAAGTTTTGTTTCGGTCAATTCCGAACCGTGGTGATAGGGCAACGGACCACGCGTGCGCAATTCAGGCGGAAATCGCGGGCGATAATCGCCGGACCGGGACGAATCGACCAGGCCTTCGACACCGATGACGAGGGCCGAGGACGGCTTCCAGCAGGAGATTCACCATTCCCGGCATGTGTTACGAGCAGCCGAACAATGTGTCCGGCCGGCAACGCGATCGACACCGGCGAGGTATTTCAGGAGCCTCGAATTTCCGCTGGTCGGCGGATAAAATTCATGGGTGCGTCTGCTCAGGAAGGCCAAGGCCTCGGCGAGCACGCCCCGACTCATCGCCGCGGCCGCGCGGGAGGTGCGGCGCGCCGATCCACTGGGGACGGTGATCGCCTGGGTCTACCTGCTCGTCGGTGCCACCGCCACGCTCGGCGTGGTGGCGACGGGCAAGCTGACCCTCGACGCCCTGCTGCGGCCCGAGCGGGCGACGTTCGGCAGCACCCTCTCGCTGCTGCTGCTCGCGCTGACGATCGCGGTGTGCTGCGCGCTGGGTCCACTCCAGACGCAGCAGGACCGGCTGCTCGGCGAACGCGTCTCCCAGCGGGTGTGGGACCGGCTGCTCGACACCGCCGCGAGGGCCGATCTGGTGACCTTCGAGTCGACGGGGTTCGCGAGCTCGCTCGAGCGGGTGCGGCAGCACGCGCTGAGGATGCCGTTCACCGCCACCGCCTCGCTGCTCGGGCTCACCGGCGGGCTGCTCGGTGTCGCCACGCTGTCGGCCGTGCTCGTGAGCGTCGAGCCACTGCTGCTGCCGATCGTGCTCGCGGCGGGGCTGCCCGCCGTCCTGCTGTCGCGCTGGGCTGGCCGACAGGAGTTCCCGTTCACCCACCGGCTCACCCCGCTCGCCCGGCGGCGCGACTACCTGCGGCAGCTGCTCACCGAGCGGCCCTACGCCGCAGAGCTGCGCGCGTTCGACTCCACCGGCAGGCTCGGCGACAAGCAGGAGGACCTCAACGACGACATCAACACCGGCCTGTTCGGCGAGTTCCGGCACCGCAGGCTCGTCGCGGCAATCACCACCGTCGGCGTCACCGTGGCGCTCGGCGGCGCACTGCTGTCGATCGTGGAGCTCCTGCGGCGCGGCCGGATCGGGCTGCCTGAGGCCGGTGCGGCGGTGATCGCGGCGCGGCTGCTCGTGGGCAGGCTCGACACGCTGGTCACCGGAATCGGCGGACTCGTCGAGTCGGCGCCGTTGTTCGCCGAGCTGGACCGGTTCGTGGCCTCGGTGCCCGCCACGACGCCGACCGGGCGCAAACGCACGCTCACCGAGGGCATCGCACTCAGCGACGTCACCTTCAGCTATCCCGGCCAGGACCGGCCCGCGGTGGACGGCGTCGACATCCGCGTCGGCGCGGGTGAGGTGGTGGCGCTGGTCGGCGAGAACGGCGCGGGCAAGACCACGCTGGCCAAGATCGCGGCCGGGCTCTACGCGCCGGACACGGGATCGCGGCGCTGGGACGGCAGCGTGGTGCCGGCGGCGGACGTGCGCGCCTCGGTGACCGTGATCTTCCAGGACTTCGTCCGGTACCGGCTGACGTTGCGCGACAACATCGTGATCAGCGACGGACATCGCGGCGCGGACGAGGACCACGACGTGGAGGAGGCGGCCAAACGCGCGGGCCTGTCGGGCGTCACGCGGGAGCTGCCGGAGGGACTCGAGACGATGCTCGACGGCCAGCTCGGGCGCGAGGGCGTCGACCTCTCCGCGGGCCAGTGGCAGCGGGTGGTGCTGGCGAGGGCGCTGTACCGGGACACCGGACTGCTGGTGCTGGACGAACCGGCCGCGTCACTCGATCCGCGCTCCGAGTACGAGCTGTTCGCCGACGTGCGGGCGATGCTCGGGGGCCGCGCCGCGCTGCTGATCTCGCACCGGTTCTCCAGCACCCGCCTCGCCGACCGCATCTACGTGCTCGACGCGGGCCGGGTGGTGGAGTGCGGCACCCACGACGAGCTGATGGCGCGCGCCGGCCAGTACGCGGAACTGTTCAAACTCCAGTCGGCCGCGTACCGCTGACCGGGCGTGGCGCGCACCGTTCCACTGTGGAGCCGAAACGAAGTCCGCCCGCGCGCCGACTCACCAGTGTGAGCGCCCAGCGGACCTATGACCTCGCGCGGGCGCGGCCCGCCGTGCCCGCCGGATTCCAGCGGCCGTTCGTGGTCGCGTCGGTACTCGGCGCGCTCGTGGTGCTCCTCGTGGGACTGGCGCATGCGGGCGAGTCGGCGGCGAGCGGGTTCGACGCGTGGGCCGAGCGAGCGGCCGCCTTTCCCGACGCAGGACGCTTCGAGATGGCGGTGCTGGTCGACTTCGCGGCCGAGCCCGTCGGAGCCGCGATCGTCGTGGCGTTGGTGAGCGGTCTGTGCTGGGCGCTCGGGAGAGTCCGGCTCGCGGTGCTCACCGTCGCGTGCCTGGTGCCCGCGTTCGCCACGATGGTGCTCAAGGACTTCTTCGGCCGCACGATCAACGGCGGGTACCTGTCGTATCCCAGCGGGCACACCGCGTTCGCGACGGCTATCGCGGTGGTGCTCGGGCTGCTGGTGGCCGACCTGTTCGCCCTGCGCCGCGCCACCGCGTTGCTCGTGATCACCGGCCTGGCGCTGGCCTGCGGAGCGGAGATGGCGTGGGCGCAGCTCACGCTCGACACCCACTACGCCACCGACACGCTCGGCGGCTTCGCCACGGCCATCGCACTGGTGCCCGCGCTGGCGCTGGTGATCGACACCGCGGCGGACGGGCTCAGGCGCGGCGGCGGAACACCGGTTTGACCGGACGCCCGCCCATCCACGCGGACGGGTCCTGCGCGTCGAGTGCCTTGCGGTACACCGCGCACGCCTGCGCGACGACCTCGACGGTGCGGTCGATGTCGTCGTCGGTCAGCGCGCTCGACACCACGAACGACGGCCCGAGCACTCCACCGCCGACGAGCTGGCGCAGGAACAGCGTCCGGTACCGCTGCGAGGGCCTGAGGTTCTCGTCGAGCGTGGCGAACACCAGGTTGCTCGCCCTGCCGCGCACCACCACGTGCTCGCCGACGCCCATGCCCTCGGCGACCTGGCGCACCCCGGCGGCCAGCCGGTCGCCGAGCTCGTGCAGCCGCGCGGTGATGCCCTCCTCGGTGTAGGTCTCGAGCACCGCCATCGCCGCGGCGAGCGAGTGCGTCTCCGCGCCGTGGGTGGTGGAGAGCAGGAAGACGCGGTCGCGCCCACCGCGCAGCCCGCCGAGCTCCATCAGCTCGCGCCTGCCCGCCAGCGCCGACACGGCGAAGCCGTTGCCCAGCGCCTTGCCGAAGGTCGACAGGTCGGGAGCGACGCCGTAGAGACCCTGCGCGCCCGCCTCGGACCAGCGCAGCCCCGTGATCATCTCGTCGAAGATCAACACGCAGCCGTGCCGGTCGGCGAGCGCGCGCAGTCCCTTTAGGTAACCGGGCGGCGGTTCGAGCTGCCCGGACGCGGCCTCGAGCATCAGGCACGCGACCTGGCCGTCGTGCACACGCAGCATCTCCTCGGTGGCGGCGAGGTCGCCGTACGGGAACGTCACGGTCAGATCCGTAGTGCTGTCCGGGATGCCCGCGTCCATCGCGGTGGTGCCGATGAACCAGTCGTCGGTCGAGAAGAACGGCTGGTCACCACAGATCGCGACCAGCGGGCGACCGGTGGCGGCGCGCGCCAGGCGCACCGCGGCGGTGGTGACGTCGGAGCCGTTCTTGGCGAACTTCACCATGTCCGCGGTCGGCACGGTGGCGAGGAACCGCTCCGCGGCCTCGAGCTCGACAATGCCGGGCCGCACGAAGTTGGCGCCGCGATCGAGCTCGCGCCGTGCCGCCTCGGTGACCCGAGGGTGGGCGTGCCCGAGGCTCACCGCGCGCAGGCCGGAGCCGTACTCGACGTAGCGGTTGCCGTCGACGTCCCAGACGTGGGCGCCGAGCCCGTGCGAGATCACCGGCGCGAGCCCCTCGGGGTACTGGTCGTCGCCCTTGGCGTAGGTGTGCGCACCGCCGGGGATCAGCGCGTGCAGGCGTTCGTTGGCGGACTGGGAACGGGCCCGGGAGTCCATGACGGTCACCTCGGCCTCCTGAGCGCGTCGGCGAGTGAGGGCGCCCGCAGGTCCCGTTCCGAGAGCAGGGCGGGCGGCAGCGGCCACGGGATGGCCAGTTCCGGGTCGTCGTGGGCGATCGCGACGTCCTCGGCCGGATCGTGGGGTCGGTCGATGCGGTAGGCCACGTCCGCGGGTTCGGTGAGCGCCTGGAACCCGTGCGCGCACCCCGCGGGCACGTACACGCTCACCTGCGACTCACCGGAGAGCGCGAAGAACTCGGTGTTGCGAAACGTCGGCGAGTCCGGCCGCAGGTCCACCACGACGTCGAACACCTCCCCGTACGAACAGCGCACGAGCTTCGCCTCGCCGCGGCCCGAACGCAGGTGCAGTCCTCTGACCACGCCCCTCGCCGAGCGCGACAGGCTGTCCTGGGCGAAGCCGTCGGGGTCGATGCCCACCGAACGCACGACGTCGCGGTCGAAGGTGCGGGAGAAGAAGCCGCGCGCGTCGCGGTGCGGGGCGGGTTCGAACAGGTAGGCGCCCGCGATGGCGGGCACGGGGATGGCCTTCATCGTGGCCCTCCATCGGGAAAGAGCATCTTGGACAACACCGCGTACTGCTGCTCGATCCGCTCGCGACGCGAACGGCTGCGCTCGGCGAGCACGGGCCGAAGCTCTCCGGCGCGCCGTTCCAGGTCGGCGAGCTGGGCGAGGAGCCGGTCGACGTCGACGGCCCTCGCCGACTGGCAGAACTCCGCCATGCCCAGTTCGGCCATCAGGTCGTCGCTCTTGGTGGAGTAGCTGACCGAGATCGTCGGTTTCGCGAGCTTCAGCCCGCACAGCACGTTGTGGTAGCGCGTGCCCACCACGACGTCGACGCTCGCGATCTGCTGCATCAGCTCGCCGAGCGTGGCGCTGGCCTCGGCGACCACGGCATCCTCGGGCAGCGCGGGACGCTGCTCGCGCAGGTGGGCCCGCACCTCGTCCACCACCACCCGGTCGAGCTCGTCGCCGGTCAGCAGCCGCAGCCGGTAGCCCTTGTCGACGAGCCGGACGGCGAAGTCCTTCATCGCGGCGACGTAGGTGTCGCGGATCGCGTCGGCGTGGCGCCGCTCGTCGTTCGAGCCGGAGAAGTCCATCAGGCCCAGCCCGACCACGGGCGTCCCGGTTCCGGCCGAGGACTCCGGCTCGGGGTGGGCGAACACCAGGTCCGGGTAGATGTCGTCGCCCGCCGTGTCCACGCCCATCTTCCGCAGCGCGTCGCGGGAGCGGATGTCGCGAAACGAGCGGTAGTGGGCCAGCCGCGCGGCCCAGCTGATGAGCAGCCGGGTGGTGCGCTGTTTGATCACGTTGCCGCCGACGTTGACCAGTGCCACCTGCGTGCCCGTGAGCCTGCCGGTGAGGGTGAGCAGGAACAGCGACAGCGGAAAACCCCACGCGTGCAACGGAAGCGTCGTCTCGAGCACTCCCGCGCCCGGCACGATCACCACGTCGTGCGCGCGGACCCAGAGCAGGATCCGGACGGGGTCGAGCAGCTTGCCGAACGCCTTGGCCGTCATCAGGCCCGCCCGCGTGCGTGGCCGGGGCAGCGTGTCGCACCAGTGCAGTGCCCTGGCGGGAAGGCCGTAGCGCCGTCGCACCGTCGTCGTGCCGCTACAGAAGCCGTCGAGCACCGCGCCGGGTTGTTCGCGCCGCAGGTAGTCGAGGATCACCTCGAGCGAGCCGTCGTTGCCGACGTTGCCGGACCCGAGTAGTCCGAAGAGACCGACGCGCGGTGCCGTGGTCCTTGCCATGCCGTCCTCACCTCCTCCTTACGGAGCGGTTCGGGCACGAAGCGTTCGGCAAGACCCGCACGCAGCTGCCACCACCACACCACCGCGCCGCACCACACGGCGATGGTCGAACCCCAGCTCGCGCCCAGCGCGCCGGCGAGCACGGCTCCCACGAGTCCTCCGCCGAGGTAGCCCGCCGCAGCGAACAGCTGCGCGTGCAGGCTCCGCCGGGCGGCCCCGAGCGCCCGCAGCCCGGCCGTGGCCCCCGCGACCACGCCGGCCCCGGTGACCGACAGCGTGATGGGCAGGATCAGCTCCGAGGCCGGCTCCCAGACCGGGCCGAGCACGAGCACGCCAAGTGACGCGGGCAGGAACAGCAGGATCGCGAGGCCCCACAGCAGCGCCGCCGCGGCCTGTCCCCCGCCGAGAACCGCGCAGAACGCGAACAGCTTGCCCGGAGCCCGGTTCAGCACACGTGCGGCCTCGGGCACCGACACCAGGCTCACACCCATGAGCAGGGCCAAGAACGGCGCGAGCAGCAGTTCACCACCGCGGA
This sequence comes from Prauserella cavernicola, assembly GCF_016595675.1. Taxonomy (GTDB): domain Bacteria; phylum Actinomycetota; class Actinomycetes; order Mycobacteriales; family Pseudonocardiaceae; genus Prauserella_A; species Prauserella_A cavernicola. The sequence continues at coordinate 163,940 of NZ_JAENJH010000002.1, forward strand.
TCGCGCCGACGTCGGCGAGCCCGCCGATGGCACCGAGGCCGTACATCCGCAGCTGGGAGGAGCCGCTGTTGCTGACGTTCTCGACGAGGTAGCGCACGCCGAGATCGCGATGCCGGTCCACCCAGTCCCGCACCCCGGCCGCGCTCGGCAGCACCCCGGCCTGCACGACGCCGAACCCGGCGGCGAGTGCGACGGGAAGGCCCCAGGCGAGCACGAACACGAAGACGCTGTCCGCCTGCGCGGCGAACCACAGCGTGGGCACCATCGCGGCGGCCCAGACGAGGTCGTTGGCCACGGCCTTCTGGCCCCAGCCCGCGGCGAAGAATGCGAACCGCCAGCTGTCCTGCACGAGCAGCCCCGGCAGCACGAGCCCGAGCCCGACGAACGCGCCACCGATCACCCCGCCCACCGCCAGTCCCGCGACGATGCTGAGCGCGCCGGAGACGACGCCGATCATCAGCGCCGTGCCCGACGAGCGCGCCACGGCGGCCCGCCAGCGTTCGTCGGCCGCGCCGCTGAACCGCACCATCAGCGGATCGGTGGCCAGCCCGCGCGAGACGTTGAGCAGCACGCCGTAGGTGACCCACGCGAGCGTGAACACACCGAACCCGGAGGCACCGAGCGAGCGGGCCACCACGATGCCGACGGCGAAGTTGGTGAGGCTCGAGATCGCCTGGTCACCGAGGCCCCAGCTGAGCCGTCCCACCATCGCGCGCAGGCCCTTCGGGGGCATCGCGTGGCGAGGCTGGTACCGGCGAGACATGCTCACGCCCCCGTTGCCGGGGCCAGCAGGCCCACCGCGCTCAGAGCGTCGGCGGCGGCCACCACCGCGCCGAAGCCGATGCCGGAGCGCCGCGCGATGTCGAGCAGCGTGTGCTCGCCGTCGGAGAGGTTGAGCACCCACAGCATCGCCAGCTGGGCCTGCTTGGCGTCGCTGCGCCCGCCGAGCGAGTCGTAGAGCCCGCGCCTGCCGAGCTGCGGCTCGCCGTAGGGGCTGAGGTTGACGTAGCGGCGGTCGCGGTCGAGCACCGAGAAGATCTCCCGGCACACGGCCAGGGTGTCGGCCATCGCCTCCGCCGTGACGAAGTCCGGGTTGTCGGCCGAGGTGTGGTACTCCGGGTAGCCCGCGTAGGGCGTCCTGGTGAGCGAGCCGACTCCCAGGTCGAAGCCCGGCGAGCAGTACTGGCGCTCGTCGTAGCCGTAGGGCGAGAAGTCCAGGACCGTGTGCTCGCGCCCGGCCAGCACGTGCTGCGCGGCGCGGTCGATCCCGGCGTCGCCGCGCCTGCTCTTCTTGTACGTCAACGATCCCGGATCACCCGCACACGCGAGCACCAGCCCGTGGGCGACCTTGCCGATGCGCTCGGCGTTGCGGGCAAGCCACGTGATGGAGCCGATCGTTCCCGGCACGAACAGGAACCGGTACGTGTAGTACGGGTCGCGCGCGGCCAGCTCCCTCGCCAGGAACGTCGCCACCGCGATGCCTGCGAGGTTGTCGTTGGCCAGCGACGGGTGGCACACGTGGCACGACACGATCACCTCGTCGGTGACCTCGCCCGCCACCACGTGCTCGGCGTAGGTCAGGTGCCCGTCGGTCAGCGTCGAGTCGATGCGGACCTCGTAGTCGCCTTCTGGCAGCGCGTCGAGGGTGTCCTGCGAGAGGCAGAATCCCCAGTCCGGCGCGTAGTAGCTGGTGCGGTACGGCACGAGCGAGGGCTGCTCTGGCAGCGTGTGCAGGTGTTCGCGCAGCTCGGCGAGGCTCATCGTGGCCGAGACCGGGACGCTGTAGCTCACCACGTGCAGGCTCGACTCGGCGAAGTCCACCACGCGCTTGCCCTCGGCGTCGGCCACGTAGGCCTCGGAGATGTTCCACTCCCGAGGCACGGTCCAGTCGAGAACCTTGGAACCCGTGGGCACCTCGTGCACCCGCAGCGGCAGGTACTCGGCGACGATCCCGAGCGTGCGGCGCACGCCGTCGCCCGTGATGCTGCGGCAGAGCGGGTACAGCCGCTCCACCAGCGCGTGCATGTCCTCGCCCGTGCTCATCAGTTCCCGTTCTGCTCGCTCTGCCCGTTCTGCGCGCGCAAGGTGCCGTCGACGGTGCCGTCGTCCATCCGGTCGCGCAGCCACGCCAGGCGCGTGAACCGCCGCTCGAAGTCGGCCGTGCTCAGCCGGTGCCGCTGGTAGGCCTCCACCAGCTCCACCGCTCCGTCCTTGAGGCTCCACGCGCAGTCGAAGCCGGGAACCGCCTCGCGGAAGCGGGAGAAGTCGACGCGGTAGGAACGCGGGTCGGCCCCCGCCTCGCCGGTGATGCGCAGCGTCGCGCCGGGCACGGCCTCCACCACCTGCTCGGCGATCTCCGCGACGGTCACGTTGTTGCGCTCGGTGCCGATGTTGAAGGCCTGGTTGTGCACGGCCGCCTGCGGCGCCACGAGCGCGCCCGCGAACGCGCGGGCGATGTCGGCGGCGTGCACCAGCGGCCGCCACGGCGTGCCGTCGGAGAGCACCAGCACCTCGCGGGTCAGCACGGCGTGGCCGACGAGGTTGTTGAGCACGATGTCGGCGCGCAGCCGCGGCGAGTAGCCGAACGCGGTGGCGTTGCGCAGGTACACGGGGCTGAAGTCGTCGTCGGCCAGCGCGGCGACGTCGGCCTCCACCTTGACCTTCGACTCGGCGTAGGGCGTCGCGGGCCGCAGCGGCGCGTCCTCGTCGACCAGCCCCGACCCGCCGGAGGCGCCGTAGACCGAGCACGTCGAGGCGTAGAGGAACCGCCGCACCCCGGCGGCCTTCGCGAGCTCCGCGAGCCGCACGGCGGCGTGGTGGTTGATGTCGTAGGTCAGCGCGGGGGCCAGCGCGCCCAGCGGGTCGTTCGACAACGCAGCCAGGTGGATCACGGCGTCCACTCCGAACAGGTGCTCGAGCCGCACGTCGCGCAGGTCCACGACGTGGCCGGGCGGGTCGTCGGGCACCGGGCCCAGCACGCACCCCTCGAACAGACCCGAGTCGAGGCCGACCACCTCGTGGCCCTCGGATTCGAGCACGGGGGCCATCACGGTGCCCAGGTAGCCCTTGTGCCCGGTCAGCAGCACGCGCATTGCTCAGCCCTCCAGGGCAAGAGTGAACTTGTGGGCGTAGAAGCCCTCCGCGTAGTGCTGGCCGCACTCGATGCCGCGGATCCGGGCGAGCCCGAGGAAGGCCTCCCGGTCGTACCAAGGACGATGTCGCTGCGAGGGGTAGTGCTGTTGCAGAAGCCGCACTTTCTCCTCGGCGAGACCGCGCGACAGCGGCTGGTAGGCCGAGGGCGTGCCGAGGTCTCCGTCGGACTTCACGATCTCGTAGCCCAGCGCGAGATGGTCGCGGAACACGGTGGGCACCAGCCGCGCGAGCCCACGGTGGTCCTGGTGCGCGTCGCCGGTCCTCGGCGCGAGCACCAGCTCGGGGTCCGCGCGCCCGCGCAGGTCCTCGAGCGCGCACTTCGCCTCGTCCCAGTGCGCGGGAAACCTGCCGTCCGGCAGCTTCAGCACCGTCAGCCGCACGTCCGCGCCGGGACAGAACGCCTCGAGCGCGGCCCGCTCCTCGTCCTCGCGCTCGGTGCCGCCACCGGAGAGCACGAGCGCGTCCACGCGCAGACCCGGCCACGCCGAGGCCAGGGTCAGCAGCGTTCCCCCGGCACCGATCGCGATGTCGTCGCAGTGTGCGCCGAGCGCGACGACACTGGTGAGCCCGTCGGCGAGCAGTCGGATCACGCGGTCCACGCGGCCTCTCGCTCGTTCTCCCACAGCGCCCACGGCCGTTGACCGTGCGCGTAGGCCTCGTCCAGCGCCGCGCGTTCCTTCACCGTGTCGGTCGGCTTCCAGAACCCGCGGTACGGGTAGGCCAGCAGCCTGCCGCGCTTGGCGAGCTCACCGCAGCCGTCGGCCACGAGGTCGCCGTTCTCGGGGATGTGGTCGAAGACCTCCTGCCGCAGCACGAAGTAGCCGCCGTTCTCCCACAGCGGCATCTCGCTCACCGCCGTGATGGAGCCGACCATCCCGACCTCGTCCAGCTCCACGCAGTGGAACGACGACTGCGGCGGCACCACCATCATCGACGCGCCCGCCTCGGAGGCCGAGAAGCGCTCGATGATGTCGGGCAGCGGGGCGTCGGTGAGCACGTCGGCGTAGTTGGCGAGGAACATCTCGTCGCCGTCGAGGTGGGGGCGCACTCTGCGCAGCCGCTCGCCGATCGGCGACTCGATGCCCGTCTGCACGAACGTGATCGACCAGTCCGAGATGTCGGTGGAGAGCAGCTCGGCCCTGCCACCTTTCAGCACGAAGTCGTTGGACGTCGTCTCGGCGTAGTTCAGGAAGAAGTCCTTGATGTGGTGAGCGCCGTAGCCGAGGCAGAGAATGAACTCGGTGTGCCCGAAATGCGCGTAATAGCGCATCACGTGCCAGATCAGCGGGCGCGGTCCGACCATCTGCATGGGCTTGGGCACGTCCGAGGCCGTGCCGTTGCGCATCCGCATTCCGTAACCGCCACAGAACAGAACGACCTTCACGACGCCACCTCGACGATTTCCAGCCGTGGGATCGGGAACACCAGCCGCCCGCCCCACTCGTCTACATAGGACAACTGCTCGGTGAGCTCGGCCCTGAGGTTCCACGGGAGCACGAGCACGTAGTCGGGCCGGTCGAGCGCGATCTGCTCGGGGGCCACGATGGGAATCCGCGTGCCCGGCGTGTACCGGCCGTGCTTGTAGGGGTTGCGATCCACCGTGTAGGCGAGCAGGTCCGGCCGGATGCCGCAGTGGTTCAGCAGCGTGTTGCCCTTGCCGGGCGCTCCGTAGCCCACCACGGTCTTGCCGCTGGCCGCCGCGTCGGTGAGAAACCGCAGCAGGTCCAGCCGCACGCGGTCGACCTCGGCCGCGAACGCCGTGTAGCCGCTCAGCTCGTGCAGCCCCGCGGCCTTTTCCCGCGCCAGCACGTCGACCATCCGGCTGCTCGGCTCGCCCGCGACCTCGAACGGCCGTGCCCACAACCGGATCGAACCGCCGTGCGTTGGCAGCAGCTCCACGTCCACAACGGACAATCCGCCCACGGCGAGGGCTTTGCGCGCCGACTCCACGGTGTAGTACTGGAAGTGCTCGTGGTAGATCGTGTCGTACTGCACGTGCTGGATCAGTGTCAGCAGGTGCTGCACCTCGATCGACACCCAGCCGTCGTCTGCGACCAGCGCACGCAGGCCGTGCGTGAACCCGACGACGTCGGGAATGTGGGCGTAGACGTTGTTGGCCACCACCAGGTCCGCCGGCCCGTGCTCGGCACGCACGTCCGCACCCGTGCCCGGCCCGAGGAACGCGGTGAGCGTGGGCACCCCCTTCGCTCGCGCCGCCCGCCCCACGTTGACCGAGGGTTCGATGCCGAGGCACCGGATCGAGCGTGACACCGAGTGCTGCAACAGATACCCGTCGTTGCTCGCGACCTCCACGACGAAGGAGTCGTGGTCCAGTCCCACGCGCTCCACCGCCTCCTCGACGAACCGGCGGGCGTGCTCCACCCAGGACTGCGAGTACGACGAGAAGTAGGCGTACTCGGTGAAGGTGTCCTCCGGCGTGATGAGTGGCGGAATCTGCGCGAGCCAGCATTCCGTGCACACCCGCAGGTGCAACGGATAGGTGACTTCCGGTTCGTCCAGTTGTTGCTGGGTAAGAAACCGCTCACACGGTGGAGTCGCCCCGAGATCAACGACACCTGCCATGCTGGCGGAACCGCACAATCGGCATGTGGTCATCTACACGGCTCCTCGGGCACGGTGTTCGACAAAGCAAGATTCGCTGACAACGAGCCTGTTGTTACAACGAATCCGGACGCCGCCGTGAGGCGATTCCCAAATGAGACCTGCACCGTTTTCACATTTCCTGATGCGCGGAATCGCGGTGAGTCATTCCCGGACGGGCACTTGTCTTCGACAGGGCGTACGCTAAAGTTCGTCGCACCGAACTTCGTACGAGGGACAGGTGACGATGGACGCGGAACGGGGCAGCGAGACCGCCCGGCGGCGCAGACGGGCCCGCCGGCGCGACGTCCGTCTGCTCATCGCGCTCGCCGCGGTGTTCACCCTGGGCATCTCCGGCGCCGTGGGCTACGCCATGCAACCCAACGACGACCCGGCCCACGAGGGGCTGCGCCTGGTCACCACCACCAACTTCCTCGACGACACGGTGCGCCAGATCGGCGGCGAGCACGTCGAGACCGAGCGGCTCATGGGCCCTGGCGTCGACCCGCACCTGTACCAGGCGAAGGCGAGCGATCTCACCGAGATGCGCCGCGCCGACGCCGTGATCGCCGTGGGGCTCTACCTCGAGGGCTCGCTGCAACAGACGCTCGACGAGATCGCCAGGACCAAACCAGTGCTCTTCGCGGGCGAGGCCATCCCGGACTCCGAGCTGCTGTCCCCGCCCGCGGGAGCGGCGCCGGAGGAGGAGCACGACCCGCACGTGTGGTTCGACCCGAACCTGTGGGTGCACGTCGTCGACTCCGTCACCGCCGAGCTGGCCAGGCTCGATCCCGAGCACGCCGCGGACTACCGCCGGAACGGCGCCGCCTACCGCGCCGAGGTGCTGGCGATGGCCGACGACGTCCGCGACCTGATCCAGCGGATCCCGCCCGCACACCGGCAGCTCGTCACCTCGCACGACGCGTTCCGCTACTTCGGCAGGGCCTTCGGCATGCAGGTGGTGGCGATCCAGGGCATCTCCACCCAGCAGGAGGCGACCACCGCCGACATCTCGCGCGTGGCCGACGACCTCGCGGCCAGCGGAGTGCGCTCGGTGTTCGTCGAGACCAGCGTGCCGAGGCAGACGCTGAACTCCGTACTCGCCGCTGCGAGCCAGCAGGGCAGCCACATCGGCATCGGTGGCGAGCTCTACTCCGACTCCGCCGGAGACGACGGAACACCGGGCGGCACCTACCTGGGCATGGTGCGCGCCAACGCCGAAACACTCGTGGAGGGCCTGCGATGACCACCTCGACCGACAGTCGTACCGCCGCCCAGCCGCCCTCGGCGCTGAGCCTGCGCGAGGTGAGCGCGTCCTACGGCGGCCGCACCGTGCTCGACGGCGTGAGCGTGGAGATCCCCGCCGCGACGCTGTGCGCCGTCGTCGGCCCCAACGGCGCGGGCAAGTCCACGATGGTCAAGGCCGCGCTGGGACTCGTCCCGTCGGTGCGCGGGCACGTCGAACTGCTCGGCGAGCCACTGCGGCGCGTGCGCAGGCGGGTCGCCTACGTCCCGCAGCAGGACAGCGTCGCGCAGGACTTCCCCATCACGGCGATCCAGGTCGTGGAGATGGGCCGCTACCCGCACCGCGGCTGGCTGCGCAGGCTCACCCGGCACGACGACGAGCTGGTGGCCGCCGCGATGGACCAGGTCGGTGTCGCCGATCTCGCCGAGCACCCCATCGACGAGCTCTCCGGCGGGCAGCGGCAACGCGTGTTCCTCGCCAGGGCACTCGCCCAGGGCGCCGACCTGGTGATCCTCGACGAACCGTTCACGGCGGTCGACGCGCGCACCGAGTCGGCGTTGCTCGAGGTGCTCACCACGCTGTGCCAGAACGGCAGGTCCGTGATCGCGGTGCACCACGACCTGCGCGCCGTGCTCGACCGGTTCGACCACGCGGTGCTGCTCGCGGGCACCGTGCTCGCCGAGGGTGCCCCCGGCGACGTGCTCACGCCCGAGCACCTGGAACGCGCGTACGGCATGACCCCGCTGGTGCTGAACCGATGATCGGCTGGCTGCTCGACGCACTGCCACTGTCCTATCCGGACGCGGTCGTGGTGGTGGGCACGGCCGTGGTCGGGTTCGTCGCCGGTGCGCTCGGCCCCCTCGCAGTACTGCGCCAGCGCAGCATGTTCGGCGACGCCATGAGCCACGGCACCCTCGCGGGCGTCGCCGTGGCGTTCCTGGTGACGGGCGCCAAGGTGCCGGAGGTGCTGCTGCTCGGCGCGGCCGTGTCGGCGGCGCTCGCCGCGTTCGCGATGATCGCACTGGAACGCACGGGCAGACTGCGTCCCGACGCCGCGATCGGCGTGGTGTTGTCGGTGTCGCTGACCCTCGGAATCGTGCTGCTGACCCACATCGGCGCCAGCGGCAACAGCCAGCAGGCCGGGCTCAACGGCTACCTGCTCGGCCAGGCCGCCGGGCTCGTCGAACGCGACATCGTGCTCGCGCTGGCGCTCGGCGCGGTGGCGCTCACGGTGGTGCTCGTCGGGTTCCGGCTGCTGCGCTCCGCCACGTTCGACCCCGGGTTCACCTCGGTCGCGGGCGTGCCGTCGTGGGCCGTCGACGCCGTGGCAACGGGCCTGCTCGCGCTCGCGGTCGTGCTCGGCGTGCGCACGGTCGGCGCGATCCTCATGGTGGCGCTGCTCGTGGCCCCCGTGGTGGCGGCGAGGCAGCTGACCAAGCGGCTCTCGACGCTCGTGCCGCTCTCCGGCGCACTCGGCGCGGCGTGCGGAGCGGTCGGCGGCGTGGTCTCCGGCAGGGCCGAACTGCCGGCGGGCCCGGTGATCGTGCTGCTGGCCACCGTCGTGGCGGTGCTGTCGGTGACGTTCGCGCCGCGCAGGGGAATCGTCGCCAAGGCAAGGCGGAGGAGGGCCCGTGTCGCCGGATGACGTGATGATCGTGGTGATCAGTGGGTTGCTCGCCACCTCGTGCGCGCTGCTGGGCAGCTTCCTGGTGCTGCGGCGGCAGGCGCTGCTGCCCGACGCGGTCAGCCACGCCGTACTGCCGGGCATCGTGCTGATCTTCCTGCTCACCGGCGAGCGCGCGTCGCTGGCGACCGTGCTCGGCGCCACCGCGTTCGGCGTGGCGTGCGTGGCCGGGTTCGACTGGCTGCGGCGCACGGGAGTCGTCGCCTCCGACGCCGCGCTCGCGCTCGTGTTCCCCGCCCTGTTCTCGCTGGGAATCCTGCTGATCAGCCGGTTCGCCTCCGGCGCGCACATCGACCTCGACTCGGCGATCTTCGGCGACGTCACCTTCGCGCCCCTGCGCACCATCGAGCTCGCGGGCCTCGACGTGCCGCGCTCGCTGGTGATCACGGGCGCGGCGACGCTCGGCACGGTGCTGCTCGTGGTGCTGCTGTGGCGGCCGCTGAAGGCGAGCACGTTCGACCCGGACTTCGCGGAGCTGGGCGGTCTGCGCGGCAAGCTGGTGAGCCAGGTCCTGCTGGTGGCCGTGGCAGGGCTCGCCGTGGTGGCCTTCGACAGCGTCGGCGCGATCCTGGTGATCACGTTCTTCGTGGTGCCCGCCGCCACCGCGCGGCTACTCGTCCGGCGCGTGGGCACGATGCTCGTGGCCGCGGTGGCCGTGGGCTGGGTGAGCGCGTTCGGCGGTCAGCGGGCGGCGGTCACGTTCGACACGTCCATCCCCGGCACCATCGGCCTCACCGCGGGAGCCCTGTTCCTACTGGCCCTTCTCTTCGCCCCCCGCAAAGGCCTACTCACCAAACGCCTCGCGGCCCGACCCCAACCCCGACCGCGGTGAAGGGCACCTTTACTGCATCCAACGCAGTAAAGGTGCCCTTCACCGCAGCCCGCCACCCCCTACTTGCGGATCTCCAGAGTGCAGCACTTCGGGCCGCCACCGGCCTTGCGCAGCTCGGAGATGTCGGTGAACACCGGCTCGTACCCGAGGGCGGCCAGCCGCTCGCCGAGCGCGGTCGCCTCCACGGGCAGCACCACGTTGCGGCCGTCGGAGACCGCGTTGAGCCCGAAGCACTCCGCGTCCTGCGCGGTGGCCAGTACGGCGTCCGGGAACAGCCGCTCCAGCACCCGCCGGGAACCGCGCGAGAACGCCTCCGGGTAGTAGGCGATGCGCGCGGGTGCGGCCTCGGTCGCCTCGCTCAGCACGAACAACGCGGTGTCGAGGTGGTAGTAGCGCGGGTCCGTGAGCCGCAGCGAGACCACCGGCACCCCCAGCGACTCCTGCGCCTCCCCGTGCGCGGCCGGGTCGGTGCGGAACCCGGTTCCGGCCAGCAGGAGCCTGCCCGTCCACGCGAAGTCGCCCTCGGCCTCGTTGATCTGGCGGGGCATCGTCACGTCGCGGTAGCCGTGCTCGACGAACCAGCGGCGGAAGTGCTCGGCCTCCGCGCAGCGCTGCGGCGCCCGGAACCGCGCGCCCAGCACACGACCGTCGATGACCGTGCCGGAGTTGGCGGCGAAGACCATGTCGGGCAGTCCCGGCACCGGGCTCACCTCGTCCACCGTGTGCCCGAACTTGCGGTAGAGGTCTCGTAGACCGGTCCACTGCTCCAGCGCCCGCTGGACGTCGACGGGCTGGTCGGGGTCCATCCACGGGTTGATCGCGTACTCCACGGCGAAGTGGCGCGGAGGGCACATGAGGTAGTGGCGGGGAGTGGGGACGCGCACGGGCAGCGCGGAAGCCTCCGTCATGATTCGAATGTATGTGGGCGCTGTGCTGCAATCAATCAAAGTTGATTGCGGACATACGTGCAGAATATTGCGCATGAACACCCTGGATCAGCGAATCGTTTCATGCCTGGTGTCCAACGCGCGCTCCAGCTACGCGGAGATCGGCAAGGTCGTCGGACTGTCGGCCCCCGCGGTGAAGCGCAGGGTCGACCGGCTGCTCGACATCGGCGTGCTCCGCGGCTTCACGGCGGTGGTCGATCCGGAGGCATTGGGCTGGGGCACGGAGGCCTTCGTGGAGGTCCACTGCCAGGGCAACGTCTCACCAGGCAGGATCCGCTCCCACCTCGAACCGCTGCCGGAAGTCGTCGCCGCCTACACCGTCTCCGGTGCCGCCGACGCGATCGTTCACCTGCGCGCAGCCGACATCCACCACCTGGAATCCGCCCTGGAACGGCTGCGCGGACTCGAGATCATCGACCGCACGGTGTCCACCGTGGTGCTGTCGACCCTGCTCGAACGGCCGCCGAATCCCGAGACCTGATCCCACTGAATGGAACCAATACCGGGTGTTACCTCGAGTAACAGGTAACCCGGATCACACCCCTGCGGGGCGGGCCCAAACACCAAGTAATCTCGAAGTATTAGCGCAGCGCGCGCCCAGTCGTCTGAGAGGGATTTCCTGGCCCATGAGCACGAGTGCGAACGGCAGTGGCACCGGCGCGCTGTCGGCGACGCGACCCACCGAGGTCAGCAGGCTCGACCGAGTCGTGATCCGCTTCGCCGGCGACTCCGGTGACGGCATGCAGCTGACGGGCGACCGGTTCACCTCGGAGGCGGCCGCCTTCGGCAACGACCTGGCGACGCTGCCCAACTTCCCGGCCGAGATCCGGGCCCCTCAGGGCACGATCCCCGGCGTCTCGAGCTTCCAGGTGCACTTCGCCGACTACGACATCCTCACCCCCGGCGACCGTCCCGACGTGCTCGTCGCGATGAACCCCGCCGCCCTCAAGGCGAACCTCGCCGACGTCCCGCGCGGCGGCACGGTCATCCTCAACACCGACGAGTTCTCGAAGCGCAACCTCACCAAGGTCGGCTACGCCGAAGACCCGCTGTCCGACGACACCCTCGCGCCGTTCGAGGTGCACCGGGTCGCGATGTCCACACTGACCCAGGGCGCGCTCGCCGACACCGGCCTCGGCAAGAAGGACGCCGAGCGCTGCAAGAACATGTTCGCGCTGGGCCTGCTGTCGTGGATGTACCACCGGCCGACCGAGGGCACCGAACGGTTCCTGCGCGAGAAGTTCGCCAAGAAGCCCGAGATCGCCGAGGCCAACATCCTGGCCTTCCGCGCGGGCTGGAACTACGGCGAGACCACCGAGTCCTTCGCCACCACCTTCGAGGTGGCCCCCGCGAAGCTGGAGCAGGGCACCTACCGCCAGATCACCGGCAACACCGCGCTCGCCTACGGCGTCATCGCGGCGGGGCAGCAGTCGCGGCTACCGATCTTGCTCGGCACCTACCCGATCACCCCGGCGTCGGACGTCCTGCACGAGCTGTCCAAGCACAAGAACTTCGGCGTCACCACGTTCCAGGCCGAGGACGAGATCGCGGGCATCGGCGCCGCGCTCGGTGCCGCCTACGGTGGCGCGCTGGGCGTCACGTCCACCTCCGGCCCCGGCATCGCGCTCAAGTCGGAGACCATCGGACTCGGCGTGATGATGGAGCTGCCACTGCTCGTCATCGACGTGCAGCGCGGCGGCCCCTCGACCGGCCTGCCCACCAAGACCGAGCAGGCCGACCTGCTGCAGGCGATGTTCGGCCGCAACAGCGAGTCCCCCGTGCCGATCATCGCGCCGTGCTCGCCCGCGGACTGCTTCGACGCGGCGATCGAGGCCACGCGCATCGCGCTGACCTACCGCACGCCCGTGCTGCTGCTCTCCGACGGCGCCATCGCCAACGGCTCCGAGCCGTGGCTGATCCCCGACGTGCGCACGCTGCCCGACCTGACGGTGGAGTTCGCCACCGAGCCCAACGCCCCCGACGGCTCCGGCGAGCACTGGCCCTACGTGCGCGACCCGGAGACGCTGGCCCGCGAGTGGGCTGTGCCCGGAACCCCTGGTCTGCAACACCGCATCGGTGGTCTGGAGAAGGCCGAGGGCAAGGGCAACATCTCCTACGACCCCGACAACCACGACAAGATGGTGCGGTTGCGCCAGGCCAAGATCGACGGCGTCGACGTGCCCGATCTGACGGTCGACGACCCCTCCGGCGAGGCCCGCGTGCTGGCGCTCGGCTGGGGCTCGTCCTACGGCCCGATCGGCGCCGCGGCTCGTCGGGTCCGCAAGAAGGGACTGCCGGTGGCGCAGGCACACCTGCGGCACCTCAACCCGTTGCCCGCCAACCTCGGCGAGGTCCTCGCCCGCTACGACACCGTGGTGGTGCCCGAGATGAACCTGGGCCAGCTCGCGATGCTGCTGCGCGCCAAGTACCTCGTCGACATCCACTCCCACACCAAGATCGCCGGGCTGCCGTTCAAGGCCGAGGAGCTCGAGGGCGTCTTCACCGACATCATCACCAGCACCAAGGAGGTCGCGCGCTGATGACCGCCACCGATCTGGGTCTGCCCGCGCTCGGTGGGCTGGACCTGGTTCCCACGACGGACGAGCCGCAGAAGGCCAAGGACTACAAGTCCGACCAGGAAGTGCGCTGGTGCCCCGGCTGCGGCGACTACATCGTGCTCAACACCATCCAGTCGTTCCTGCCCACCCTCGGCCTCAAGCGCGAGAACATCGTGTTCGTGTCCGGGATCGGCTGTTCCAGCCGCTTCCCCTACTACATGAACACCTACGGCATGCACTCCATCCACGGCCGTGCACCCGCCATCGCCACCGGTCTGGCCACCACCCGGCCCGACCTCTCCGTCTGGGTCGTCACCGGCGACGGCGACGCGCTCTCCATCGGCGGCAACCACCTCATCCACACCCTGCGCCGCAACGTCAACCTCAAGATCCTGCTGTTCAACAACCGCATCTACGGGCTGACCAAGGGCCAGTACTCCCCCACCAGCGGCCAGGGCATGGTCACCAAGTCCACGCCAGCCGGCTCGCTGGACACCCCCTTCAACCCGATCTCCCTGGCACTCGGCGCCGAAGCCTCCTTCGTCGGCCGCGCGCTCGACAGCGACAAGAAGGGCCTCACGGAGGTCCTCACCGCCGCCGCTGAGCACCGCGGCTCCGCCTTCGTCGAGATCTACCAGAACTGCCCGATCTTCAACGACGGCGCGTTCGACGTCCTCAAGGACAAGGACGAAGCGGCCCAGCGCATCATCCCGCTCACCCCGGGCGAGCCGATTCGCTTCGGCCCCGAAGGCGAGTTCGGCGTCACCCGCAACGGCTGGGGCGGCTTCGAGGTCGGCAAGGTGGCCGACATCGGTGAGCACGAGCTCGTGGTGCACGATCCGACGATCGCCGACACCTCCTACGCCTTCGCGCTCTCCCGCATCGGCGACCAGAACCTCAACCACACCCCCACCGGCATCTTCCGCCAGGTCACCCGCCCCACCTACGACGACCAGGCCCGCACCCAGCTGGAGCAGGCCGCCCAGGCCAAGACCCCCAACCTGCAGTCCCTGCTGACCGGCAAGGACACCTGGACGGTCGCCTGAGCAGACAACGACAAAAGCCCCCGGAGAGCCTGGTGCTCCCGGGGGCTTCGTCGTTGCTGCTGGGGTCAGCTCAGGGGGCGGAACCCGACCCGTTCGGCGTCGGCCGGGGTGCGGAACCACACCTCGGCCACCATGCGCGGGAACTGCGGGGAGTCCTCCGTGCAGTAGCGCAGGGCGGTGACGCTGGCCTTCACGCCGAAGTCGTCCGAGGGCTTGCCGCCGCCGGGGCGCGGCATCGCCGACCCCGGACCGAACGGGCCAGGGGGAAGCTCGTCCGCAGCGGACTCTCGCGCGGGCGGCGGCCCGCCGGGGGCGACAGAGGGCTCGAAGAGCGAGCCACTGTGCGCTCCGCCGTCGGACTCGGGCTCGCGCCTGGTGACCGAACGCATCGACGGCTGGATCGGCTTCGGAGCGTCGAATCCGCCCAGGGGCGAGCTCCTCGGCTGCCGCTTCGGCAGGATCTGGGTCTGCTCCACCGCGTCCTCCTGGTCGGGCGCGGCGTCGGCGCCACCGAACGCGTAGGCGGGCGGCGCGTGGTCCTCGGGCTCGTCACTCTGCGGCTCGTCGTCCAGCTCGTCGAACGGCACCGGCTCGAACAGGCTCGGCGCGCGCCGCGGCCGCTCCGGTTCCGGCTCGGGATCGGGATCGGGTGCGCGGTGTGACGCGGGCTCGCTGTAGGGCTGCGGCTCGGGCTCCGGTGCACGGTGCCGCTCGGACTCGGTGAAGGCCTGCGGCTCGGGCTCGTCGACGGGCTCCGGCTCGCGGAACGACTCGACCCCCTGGAGCGACTCGGCGCCCCGGAAGGACGCGGCGCTCTGGAACGACTCCGGTTCCTGGAAGGACCCGACCTCCCGGAACGACTCGGACTCCTGGAACGACTCGGGCTCGTAGAACGACGTGGTCTCCGAGGCCGACTCCGGCTCCCGGTACGAGTCCCGCTCCTGGAGCGACTGCTGCTCCCGGAACGACTCCGACCGAGGGAAGTCGTCGGGCTCGGCGTCGCGGTGCAGACCACCGGCCTGCTCGGGCTCGTCCCGCTCGTCCGACGACGGATCCAGCACCGAGGCCATCTCGGAGCGCTCCGGCTCGAGGTCCCACGGCTGGTCGGCCAGGTGGAAGTCGTCCTCGACGGGCTCCTCGTCCTGCCGCTGCGCGCGGTGGCCCTGGAGGCTGTCGCGCTCGGGCCAGCTCGTCACCGGGCTGAGGTGCTGGGTGAGCTCGGCCTGTCCCTGCTCGGGAGCGGTGTTGGCCGGCTCGAAGCCGCGCGTCGACGGCATCGGAGCCACCGGCTCCTCGCGATCGCCCTCACCGGCGGGCTGGAACGTCCGGGTCAGCGGACCCGGCTCCGGCGCGGCGGGCATGGCGGGCGGCGGTGCGGGCGCGCTCTCGCTGGCGACGAGTCTGCGCTCCAGCTCCCGGATGCGCTTCTGAGCGGGCCGGACCAGGAAAAGCCAGGCCAACAGTGCGCCGAGC
The DNA here is from genome assembly GCF_016595675.1 of Prauserella cavernicola. Classification (GTDB taxonomy): domain Bacteria; phylum Actinomycetota; class Actinomycetes; order Mycobacteriales; family Pseudonocardiaceae; genus Prauserella_A; species Prauserella_A cavernicola. Next base: position 179,480 of record NZ_JAENJH010000002.1, read on the forward strand.
ACGAATGCGATGGCGCTGAAGACCCAGACCTGCCCGAAAATGGACACTCGCGCTGTCCTCCCTCAGTGGGTGCGTGCGACGAGGTAGTCGGCCACCGACTCGCAGGCGTCCCGCGCCGGAGACGACGGCAGCGCCGTGAGTTCCGTCCTCGCGCGCTGAGCGTAGTCGGAAAGAGTGACCCTCGCCCGTTCGAGACCGCGCGACGAGCGCAGCAACACCAGAGCCTCGTCGACCAGGGCGTCGTCGGTGAGCGGGCCCCCGAGCAGCTCGGCCAGCCTCGGGTCGGGCCGGTCCTCGGCGAGCTCGTACAGCATCGGCAGGGTGCGCACGCCCTCGCGGAGGTCGGTGCCCTGCGACTTGCCGAGCTCGTGCGACGGCGAGTCGATGTCGATGATGTCGTCGGAGATCTGGAACGCGGTGCCGATGATCTCGCCGAACCGGCAGAGCGCCTCGATGTGCTCGTCGGAAGCGTCGGAGAGCATCCCGCCGAACCGGCCCGCGGTCGCGATCAGCGAGCCGGTCTTCTGCGCGATCACCGAGAGATAGTGGGCGACGGGGTCCTCACCCTCGCCGGGGCCGACGGTCTCGCGCATCTGGCCGGTCACCAGCTCGCCGAAGGTCTCGGCGATGATCCGGGCCGCGTCGGTGCCGAGGTCGGCGACGAGTCGCGACGCGTGCGCGAAGAGGAAGTCGCCGGTGAGGATGGCGATGGTGTTGTCCCAGCGGGCGTTCACGCTCGGCGCACCGCGGCGCATCGTGGCCTCGTCCATCACGTCGTCGTGGTAGAGCGTGGCGAGGTGCACCAGCTCAACCGCGGCGGCCGCGGTGACGACGGCGTCGCGGCCGTCCTTGCCGAACTGGGAGGCCAGCAGCGTGAACATCGGACGGAAGCGTTTGCCACCCGCCTCGACCAGGTGACTTGCGGCCTCGTTCACCGCCTGCACGTCACTGCGGACCACCTGGCGCAGCACGTCCTCGACGTCGTGCAGGCCGCCGGCGAGCTCGCGGAGCAGCCCCTCGTCGGCGATCTGCAGCCCGACCGCGGCGCGCAACTCCTCGATGGCGCCATCACGCACTGACACGTCGATTCCGCCCTCTCGGCACTGGGTAACGATCGCCACCAGCCTAATGGCAACGGTTCAACGGTCGATGACCCTCCGTACCAGCGGAATCGTGATGCTGACGACATATCGGTGCAAACGCTTGCGCACCGATCTGCCCGAAGCGCCGAAACGGCCGGTTCGCGAACGCGGCGTGCTCCACGGGCCAGGCTCACCACACAGCTCGGCGAGCCGGGCCTGTTGGCAACCGGCTCGCCGAGGTACGAGCAGAACTCAGCTGATCGCGAAGCCGCCCGCGCCCGCCCAGTCGAGCGCGAACGCGGGGAGCACACCGAGCAGCAGCGTCACCGCGACGCCGAGCGTGATCGCCGCTGTGGTGAACGCGCCGGGCACGCTCACCGTCGGGCCGTCCGCCGCGGGCTCGGAGAAGTACATCAGCACCACGACACGCAGGTAGAAGAACGCGGCCACGGCACTGAACACGAGCGCGATCACCACGAGCGGCGCCATGCCGTCGGACAGTGCCGCCGAGAACACCACGAACTTGCCCACGAAGCCGCTCGTCAGCGGGATTCCCGCGAGCGCGAGCAGCAGGAACGTGAACACGGCCGCCAGCAACGGCGAGCGTTTCGCGAGTCCCGCCCATGCCGACAGGTGCGTCGCCTCGCCCGTCGAGTCGCGCACCAGCGAGATCACGCCGAACGCGGCGAGCGTGGTGAAGCCGTAGGCGAGCAGGTAGAACAGCGTGCCCGACAGACCGTCCTCTGTGAGCGCCATCGTGCCGATGAGCAGGAAGCCCGCGTGCGCGATCGACGAGTACGCGATCATGCGCTTGACGTCGGTCTGCGTGAGGCCGAGCACCGCGCCGATCAGCATCGACACGATCGCGACGCCCCACAGCACGCCCCGCCACTCCCAGCTGGTCGACTCGAACGCCACCGTCAGCACGCGGAGCATGCCGCCGAACGCGGCGACCTTGGTGCACGCGGCCATGAACGCGGTGACCGGTGTCGGCGCGCCCTGGTAGACGTCGGGCGTCCAGGTGTGGAACGGGCCGACGGATCCCTTGAACAGCAGACCCACCATCAGCAGGCCGAGTCCCGCGAAGAGCAGGGTGTCGGAGCGGTCGGTGCCCGCGGTGGCGTTGGCGATGTCGGCCAGCTTCACCGAACCTGCGTAGCCGTAGAGCAGCGCGAGACCGTAGAGGAAGAACGCGCTGGCGAACGCGCCGAGCAGGAAGTACTTGACCGCGGCCTCCTGCGAGAGCAGCCGCCGCCTGCGCGCGAGCCCGCACATCAGGTACAGCGGCAGGCTCAGCACCTCGAGCGCGATGAACATCGTCAGCAGGTCGTTGGCCGAGCAGAACGCCATCATGCCGCCGAGCGCGAACAGCGCCAGCGGGAACACCTCGGTCTGCATGCCGGTGGAGCCGACCTGCGCCCGGTCCTGCACGGTGCCCGGCGCGATGCCCGCCTGGGCGACGAACGCGCCGCCCGGTTCGATCGACCGGTCGGCGATCAGCAGCACCGCACCCAGCGCGAGTGCGAGCAGCGTGCCCCAGAGGAACAGTGCGGGCCGGTCGATCGACAGCGTGCCGCTGAGCGTGGTGGTGCCCTCCGCGGGCGAACCACCGACGTAGGCGCCGAGCGCGACTCCCGCTGCGGCGATGGCGAGCAGGGTCAGCACGACCTGCCCCGGCCACCGCTGGTGCTTGGGCAGGAACGCCTCGAACAGCACGCCGATGCACGCGGCGCCGAGGATGATCAGCATCGGCAGGATGGCCGCGTAGTCGATGGCGGGCAGCTCGATCCGGTCCGCCTGCTGGGCGAGAAAAACGTTCACGGCTGGGATTACCTTTCCTGCACCGCTGTGAGGGTCGCTTCCACCGACGGCGTGACCTTGTCGAGCACCGGCTTCGGGTAGAAGCCGAGTCCGACGATCAGCACCACCAGTGGCGCGAGGACCGCGATCTCCTTCACCGACAGATCACGGATGGCCTTCTTCGCTCCCACCTCGGGCTCCACCGCCGTGGCCGTCGCTCCGCCGCCTCCGGAGGGCACCGGCGCGCCGGCCGTGGTGTCCCCGGTGACGCCGACGAGCGCGTCGCCGCGCAGCGGTCCGGTCATGATCCGCTGGTACAGCCACAGCACGTAGGCCGCGGCGAGCACCATGCCGACGGTCGCGATGATCGCGTAGACCGGCCTGGTGTCGAACGCGCCCAGCAGCACCAGGAACTCGCTGATGAACGAGTTGGTGCCCGGCAGGGACAGTGTCGAGAGGCCCGCGATCAGCAGCATGCCGCCGAGGATCGGGGTGAGCTTGAACATCCCGCCGTAGTCGGAGATCCGCGTGGAACCTCCTCGGGCGGCGATGATGCCCACCACGATGATCAGCATGCCCGTGGCGAGGCTGTGGTTGAGCATGTACGTCGCCGAGCCCACCATCGCCTGCGGCTGGAACGCGAAGATGCCGAGCGCGATGAATCCGAAGTGGGCGATGGAGACATAGGCGACGAAGCGCTTCATGTCCTGCTGCCCCGCCGCGAGCACCGACCCGTAGATCACACCCGCGACGGCGAGAATCAGCACCAGTGGCGCGAGTTGCTTGCTGGCCTCCGGGAACATCGGCAGGCAGTAGCGGAGGAAGCCGAACGTGCCGACCTTGTCGAGCACGCCGACGAGCAGCACCGTGACGCCGATCGGCGCCTGGCCCGCCGCGTCGGGCAGCCACGTGTGGAACGGGATCAGCGGCGCCTTGATCGCGAACGCGAGGAAGAAGCCGAGGAACAGCCAGATCTGTGTGCTCGCCGGTGCGTCGCGCACCACCTCGACGAGCGTGGCCCAGTCGAACGTGCCCTGACCGAGCTCGTCGGAGGCCAGCGAGTACGCCCCGATCGCCGAGGCCAGCATGATCAGGCCGCCGAGGAACGAGTAGAGGAAGAACTTCACCGCCGCGTACTGGCGGTTCGGGCCGCCGTAGCCACCGATGAGGAAGTACATCGGGATCAGCATGATCTCGAACAGCACGTAGAACAGGAACACGTCGGTCGCGGCGAACACACCGATCGTCAGTGCTTCCTGCACCAGCACCAGTGAGAGGAACCCGCCCGCGGTGCGGCCTTCCGGCAGCTTCCCCGTGGTGCCGAGCGTGCCGATGATGATCGGCACCAGCACCGCGATCACGGCGATCATCAGCAGCGAGATGCCGTCGGTGCCGAACGAGATGTGGATGCCGAAGTTCGGGATCCAGTCCATCGAGGACGCCTGCTGGATGCGCTCGCCCGCCGGGTCGTAGGCCAGCCAGAACGGCACCACCAGCGCAAGCTCCACAAGGGACACCGCGAGTGCCGTGATCGTGGCCAGCCGGTCGTTGGACCGCAGCCCGGCGACGACGAGTGCGCCGACCAGCGGCAGCAGGATCAGGGCCAGGAGCCAGGTCATGAGAACCTCACCATCAGCAGAGCGGCGACGATCAGAACCGTGCCGCCGAGCATCGACAGCGCATAGGAGCGGACGAAGCCGGTCTGGAGTCTGCGCATTCGGCCGGACCCGCCGCCCAGTGCGGCGGCGAGGCCGTTAACCGCGCCGTCGACGCCGCGGTTGTCGAGGAACACCGCGAAGCGCGTCGCCCACAGGCTCGGCGTGGCCACCAGCGTCTCGTTGAGCGCGTTGCCGTACAGGTCCTTACGCGCGGCCCGGACCGGCCAGGCCACGTTCTGTGGCCGCTCGACCGCGGTTTCCTTGCGGCCGAACAGCATCCACGCGAGTCCGACACCGAGCGCCGAGATCAGCACGGTCAGCCAGGGGACGATGGCGTGCGGCAGGACGCCGTGCTCGCTCTCGGCGAGCGGGCCCACCGCCGGGGCGAGGAAGTCGGCCAGCCGGTCGCCGAGGATCAGCCACGCACCGGCGCCGACCGAGCCCACCGCGAGCACGATCATCGGCGCGGTCATCACCGTCGGCGACTCGTGCGGGTGGAAGTCCCTGCCGTCGGAGGACTTGATCTCGCGCCAGCGCTGCTTGCCGAAGAACGTGAGCAGCACCAGGCGCGTCATGTAGAAGCCCGTGATGCCCGCGGCCAGCAGGGCCGCGCCACCGAACACCCAGCCGCGCCAGCCTTCCTGGCCGAACGCCGCCTCGATGATGGCGTCCTTGGTGAAGAAGCCGGACAGGAACGGGAAACCGATGATCGCCAGGTAGCCGAGGCCGAACGTCGCGAACGTGATCGGCATCTTCGAGCGGAGGCCACCGAACTTGCGCATGTCGACCTCGTCGTTCATGGCGTGCATGACCGACCCGGCCCCGAGGAACAGCCCCGCCTTGAAGAAGCCGTGCGTGAGCAGGTGCGCGATACCGAGTGCGTAGCCGAACGGGCCGAGCCCGACGGCCAGCATCATGTACCCGATCTGACTCACCGTGGAGTAGGCGAGCACCTTCTTGATGTCGTCGTAGGCACAGCCGATGATCGACCCGAGCAGTAGCGTGAACGCACCGACGATCGTGACGACCAGCCTGCCGTCCTCGGTGAGGTTGTAGATCGGCGCCGCGCGGGCGATCAGGTAGACGCCCGCCGTCACCATCGTCGCGGCGTGGATCAGGGCCGACACCGGGGTCGGGCCCTCCATCGCGTCGGGCAACCAGGCCTGCAGCGGGAACTGGCCGGACTTACCGCAGGCGCCGAGCAGGAGCAGCAGCGCGATCGCCGTGATGGCGGCCGGGGGGATGTCGCCGATGCCGGCGAACACCTCGGCGTAGCCGGTGCTGCCGATGTACTTGAACATCAGGAAGATCGCGAGCGCCAGCCCGACGTCACCGACGCGGTTCATCAGGAACGCCTTCTTCGCCGCGGTGGCCGCGGTCGGGCGGTCCTGGTACCAGCCGATGAGCAGGTACGACGCGAGGCCGACACCCTCCCAGCCGAGGTACAGCGTCACGAAGCTGTTGCCGAGAACCAGGATCAGCATCGACGCGACGAACAGGTTCAGGTACCCGAAGAACCTGCGCCGGTTCGCGTCGTCGGACATGTAGCCGATCGAGTAGATGTGGATCAGCGCGCCGACACCGGTGATCAGCAGCACGAAGATCACGGACAACGCGTCGATCCGCAGTCCGAAGTCGACCTGGAGTGCCCCGACCGGGATCCACGAGTAGAGCGTGGTGTCGGAGGCCTGGTCGAACGACGTGGAGAAGAACAGCACCAGGCCGTACACGAAGGACGCGATGACCGTCGCGCACCCGAGCAGGTGCCCCCACGCGTCAGTCCGCTTGCCACCGGCCAGCAGGATGAGCGCGCCGAGCGCCGGGAACGCGACCAGCAGCCACGATGATGCGATCAAGGTTGGTCCCCTAGTACTTCAGGAGGTTGGTGTCGTCGACCGAGGCCGACCGGCGGGTGCGGAAGATCGCCATGATGATCGCGAGTCCCACCACGACTTCTGCGGCCGCGACGACCATCACGAAGAACGCCATGACCTGTCCGTTGATGTCGCCGTTGATGCGCGCGAACGTGACCAGCGTGAGGTTCACTGCGTTGAGCATCAGCTCGATGCACATGAACACGACGATCGCGTTGCGCCGCACCAGTACGCCGACGGCGCCGATCGTGAAGAGCAGCGCCGACAGCAGCAGGTAGTACGTCGGGGTCACGAGTTCTCCCTCTCCTCCGACTGCTCCTCGGAGCCCGTGAGCGAGTGCGCGTCCGGCTGCGGCGTGTCGCCTGCCACCTGCTTGCGCTCGCCGCTCAGCTTGGCCGCGGAGGTCGACTCGATCAGCTCGGACAGCGACTCGGGAGCCACGGAGCCGTCGGGCAGCAGCGCGGGCGTCGCCACCGAGTTGGACGTGGCGAACACGCCCGGCCCCGGCTTGGGCGACGGCCGCTCGTACTCACCGCGGAAGCGCGCCTCCACGAGCTCGCGCTGGGAACGCTTGCCCGTCTTGCCGTGCCGGTCGGTGAACGCGAGCACCATGGCGCCCATGGCCGCGGTGATCAGCAGCGCCGACGTCAGCTCGAACGGGAACAGGTAGTCGCTGAAGATGAGCCTGCCGAGCCCGCCGGCGGCACCGCCCTCCGGCGTCCACGGGTCGAGCGGCGGGGCCGGGGTGACGTCTGCCAGCGCCCTGGTCAGTGCGCCCGCCAGGACACCGGCGACGCCGATGCCCAGGATGGCGGCGGCGAGCCGTTGCCCGCGCAGCACTTCCACGACCGAGTCCGACGATTCCCGCCCCACCATCATGAGCACGAACAGGAACAGCATCATGATCGCGCCGGTGTAGACGATGATCTGTGTGAAGCCGAGGAACGGCGCCTGCTGGATCAGGTAGAGCATCCCCAGCGAGAGCATCGTGAGCACGAGCCACAGTGCCGAGTGCACCGCGTTGCGCGCGAAGATCATGCCCAGCGCACCGGCGACCGCGATGGGTGCGAGCACCCAGAACGAGATCGCCTCGCCGGTGGAGACGGTCGCGTCGGCGCCAGCCTGGGCGAGGAACAGCGCGGTCGGGGTCATTGCACGGCCTTCTCTTCGGACGTCTCCACGGTCTCGCCCGAGGGGACGCCGCGGCCGCGGGCCAGCTCGGGGCCGTTCACGTAGTAGTCCTGCTCGTCGTCGCCGAGCCGCATCGGGTGCGGCGGCTGCTCCATGCCGGGCAGCAGCGGCGCGAGCAGGTCCTCCTTGGTGTAGATCAGCTTCTGCCGGTCGTCGTCGGCGAGCTCGTAGAAGTTGATCATCGTGAGGGACCGGGTCGGGCACGCCTCCACGCACAGGCCGCAGCCGATGCAGCGCAGGTAGTTGATCTGGTAGTCCATGCCGTACCGCTCACCCGGCGAGAAGCGCTCGTCCTCGGTGTTGTCGCCACCCTCGACGAAGATCGCGTCGGCGGGGCACGCCCAGGCGCACAGCTCGCAGCCGACGCACTTCTCGAGTCCGTCCGGGTGGCGGTTGAGCTGGTGCCTGCCGTGGTAGCGCGGGGCCGCGGGAGCACCGATCTCCGGGTACTCCTCGGTGATCACCTTCTTGAACATCATTCCGAAGGTGACGCCGAAGCCCTTGACCGGATCAAAGATCCCCATCGGAACCCTCCTTCGTCGAGGCGAGCGCTTCGGTCCGTTTACCGGACTTCGCCTTTGCCTTGAGCGCCTTGCGGCGCGGGGTCGTCTCCGGCACCTTCAGGTCCAGCGGCGGCACCGGGTAGTCGCTGCCCGTGGTCGGCACCGAGTCGTCGTCCTCGATCTTCTTCTCCGGCAGCAGCAACGTCAGCAGCACGATCACGACGATCGCGATACCGCCGATGACGAGGATCTGGCCCGTGGAGACGTTGCCGTCGTTGCGGATGGCCCGCACCAGCGCGATGAGCACCAGCCACACGAGACCGGCCGGGACGAGGACCTTCCAGCCCAGCTTCATGAACTGGTCGTAGCGGAACCGCGGCAGCGTGCCGCGCAGCCAGATGAAGCCGAACAGCAGCACGAACATCTTGCCGAAGAACCACAGGACCGGGAACCAGCCCTGGTTCAGCGGGGAGTCGAGCCCGACGAACGGGAACATCCAGCCGCCGAGGAACAGTGTCGTCGCGAACGCCGAGACGATCACCATGTTCGTGTACTCGGCGAGGAAGAACATCGCGAACTTCATCGAGCTGTACTCGGTGTGGAAACCGCCGACGAGCTCGGACTCGGCCTCGGGCAGGTCGAACGGCGCGCGGTTGGTCTCGCCGACCATCGAGATCAGGTAGATCACGAAGCTCGGCAGCAGCAGGTAGAAGTACCAGCCACTCGCCTGTGCCTCCACGATCTCGCCGGTGGCCATCGACTGCGCGTAGAGCACGACGCCGATGATCGCCAGGCCCATCGCGATCTCGTAGGAGATCACCTGCGCGGCCGAACGCATGCCGCCGAGCAGCGGGTACGGCGAGCCGGACGCCCAGCCGGCGAGCACGATGCCGTAGACGCCGATCGAGGCGCCCGCGAGCACCAGCAGCACTCCGACCGGGAGCTCGACGAGCTGCAGCACGGTGCGCTCGCCGAAGATCGTCACCTCGGGTCCGAACGGGATCGCGGCGAGCCCGATCAGTGCGGGCACCACGGCGATGATCGGCGCGAGGAAGTACACCTTGCGGTCGGCCGTGTCGGGGATGACCTGTTCCTTGAACGGCAGCTTGATCGCGTCCGCGATGGCCTGCAGCGACCCAAACGGGCCCACCCGGTTGGGGCCGGGGCGGTTCTGCATCCGGCCGACGATCTTGCGCTCGCCGACGATCATCACGACGGTCAGGACCGGGCCCACGAGCATGAGCACGACGGCCTTGATCAGGATGAGCCACAGCGGGTCGTCCGCCAGCAGCTCGGCCCTGGTCATGGGCTCCTGCACCTGGGCGAGCAACGGGGTCACCGGGCACCTCCGGCCGCGATCGAGACGACGGAGCCGTGTCCGGCGCCGAGCGTGGCGCGGACCTTGGAGCCCGGCGAGTTGCCCGGCAGCCACACCACGCCGTCAGGCAGGTCGGCGACCACGATCGGCAGTGAGATCGACCCGCGGTCGGTCGAAACGGTGACGTGCCCGCCCAGTCCCTCCGCGGTGGCGGCCGACATCCTGGCGACCACGGCGCGAGCCGTTCCCGCCAGGTGCGGCTCGTCGATCAGCAGCGAGCCGTCGTCGATCAGCTGCCGCCAGGTCGCCAGCACGGCCTGTCCCGCACCCGGCGTGGCCGCCTGCTGATGCGGCACGTCCGGCGCTGCGGTGAAGGGCACCTTTACTGCATCAGATGCAGTAAAGGTGCCCTTCACCGCAAGTCGCGCGAAGTCGCCCGCCGCAGCGGCTGGCGTCTGGGTGAAGAGGTCGGCGTCCATTTCCACGCCGAGGGTGTCCAGCACGCGGCAGTCCGGCAGCGCGCCCGTGCCCTCGAGCGAGACGGGGAACTCGCGGTGGCGGCCCTCCCAGTTGAGGAAGCTGCCCGCCTTCTCGTCCACCGGCGCGATGGGCAGCACCACGTCGGCGTGGTCGGTGACGCCGCTGGGCCGCATCTCCAGGCTCACCACGAAACCGGCCGCGGCGAGCGCCTCGCGCGCCAGCGCCGGGTCGGGCAGGTCGTTGGGGTCGACGCCGCCGACCACCAGGCCGTCGAGTTCGCCTGCGACGAGCGCGGTGAGGATTCCCGTGGTGTCGCGGCCCGGTTCGGCGGGCAGCGCTCCCTCGGCGAGTCCCCACACCTGCTCCACCTCGGTGCGAGCGGCGGCGTCGGTGACCGCGCGACCACCGGGCAGCAGCGTCGGCAGCGCGCCGACCTCCACCGCGCCGCGCTCGCCCGCCCTGCGCGGGATCCACGCGAGCCGGGCGCCGGTGCGCTCGGCCAGCCGGTGCAGCGCGGTGAACAGACCCGGGACCTCGGCGGCCCGCTCGCCGACGAGCACCACGGCGCCCTCGGCCCGGAGGCTCTCGTCGAGGTCGGGCGCGTGCTGGGCGATGCCCTCGACCGCGCTCGCCTCGGCGCCCGGCACGCAGGCGAGCAGCTCGCCGAACGTCCTGTCGACGGCCGGCGTCGTCCACTGTCCGATGTGGACCACCTGGGTGCCGCGGTTCCGAGCGCCCTTGCGCAGCCGCAGGAAGACCGCGGGGGCCTCCTCCTCCGGCTCGAAGGCCACGCACAGCACCAGCGGAGCGTGCTCCAGCGCGTGGAAGGTGACCCCGTTCTCGGGGCCGGTGCCCACCACACGGGAGCCGAGGAAGTCCAGCTCCTCGGCCGAGTGCGCCCTGGCCCTGAAGTCGATGTCGTTGGTGCGCAACGCGACGCGGGCGAACTTGGCGTAGGAGTAGGCGTCCTCAACCGTCGACCTGCCACCGGAGAGCACCGCCGCGCCCTTGCCGTCGCGAGCCTTGGCCAGTCCCTCGGCCGCCGCCCGCAGCGCCTGCGTCCACGACGCCTCTTCGAGCTCACCGGTCTCGGCGTTGCGCACGAGCGGCGTGCGGATGCGATCGGAGGCGGTCGCGTAGCGGAACGCGAACCGGCCCTTGTCGCAGACCCACTCCTCGTTGACCTCGGGGTCCTCGCCCGCGAGCTTGCGCATCACCTTGCCGCGCCGGAAGTCCGTGCGCTCCGCGCAGCCCGACGAGCAGTGCTCGCACACGCTCGGCGACGACACGAGGTCGAACGGCCGCGACCGGAACCGGTACTGCGCGCTGGTGAGCGCGCCGACCGGGCAGATCTGGATGGTGTTGCCGGAGAAGTAGCTCTGGAACGGCTTGCCGCTCGAGGTCCGCGACGCCATGTCCAGCACGTCCGCGGTCTCCGCGGTACCGATCTGCTGGTGCGCGCCGCGCTCGAGCAGCTCGATGAACGGGTCGCCCGCGATCTGCGCGGAGAACCGCGTGCAGCGCTGGCAGAGCACGCACCGCTCGCGGTCGAGCAGCACCTGCGTCGAGATCGGCAGCGGCTTCGGGAACGTGCGCTTCTTGTCGCGGAAGCGCGACTCCGGCCTGCCGTGCGCCATCGCCTGGTTCTGCAGCGGGCACTCGCCGCCCTTGTCGCAGATCGGGCAGTCCAGCGGGTGGTTGATCAGCAGCAGCTCCATCACGCCCTGCTGCGCCTTGTCGGCGACGGGCGAGGTGCGCTGCGTCTTGACCACCATGCCGTCGGCGACCGTCATCGTGCACGAAGCCTGCGGCTTCGGCATCGGCCTGCCGCCCATCTCCACCTCGACCAGGCACTGGCGGCACGCGCCTGCCGGGTCGAGCAGTGGGTGGTCGCAGAACCGCGGGACGACAGTGCCGAGCCGTTCGGCGGTGCGGATCAGCAACTCGCCCTTGGGCGCGATGACCTCTTCACCGTCGACGGTCAGTTTGACGTGACCCTCGGGTACTTCGACCTTGGGCTCTTCTGGAGCCATCGTCATGCTTGTGCTCCCACCAGCTCACGCTTGTTGCTCTCACACAGCGCCAGGAACTCGTCCCGGAAGTACTTGATGCCGCTGGTGATGGGGCTGACCGCACCGTCACCGAGTGCGCAGAACGACCGGCCGAAGATGTTGTCGCAGACGTCGAGGAGGGTGTCGATGTCCTCTTCGGTGCCGTGACCGTCGACCATGCGCTCGAGGATCTGGGCGAGCCAGTACGTGCCCTCGCGGCACGGAGTGCACTTGCCGCAGGACTCGTGCTCGTAGAACTGCGTCCACTTCATCACTGCCCACGGCACCGACACGGTCTCGTTGAAGATCTGCACCGCGGTGGTGCCGAGCATCGAGCCGGCCTCGGCCGCGCCCTCGAAGTCCAGCGGCACGTCCAGGTGCTCAGCCGTGAACAGCGGCGTCGACGACCCGCCCGGCGTCCAGAACTTCAGCGGGATGCCGTCCTTCATGCCCCCGCACAGCTCCAGCAGCTCCCGCAGCGTGGTGCCCAGCGGAGCCTCGTACTGGCCGGGCCGCTCGACGTGACCGGAGATCGAGAAGATCTTCGGCCCCGGCGACTTCTCGCGGCCCATCTGACGGAACCAGTCGGCGCCGCCGTTGACGATGTAGGGCACGCTCGCGATCGTCTCGACGTTGTTCACCGTCGTCGGCGCGGCGTAGAGACCCGCGGCGGCGGGGAACGGCGGCTTGAGCCTCGGCTGGCCGCGGCGACCCTCGAGCGAGTCGAGCAGCGCCGTCTCCTCACCGCAGATGTAGGCGCCGGCTCCCGCGTGGACGGTGAGCTCCAGGTCGAAGCCGGAGCCGAGGATGTCGGCGCCGAGGTAGCCCGCCGCCTGCGCCTCCCGGACCGCCGCGTTGAGCCTGCGGATCGGGTGCAGCGCCTCGCCGCGCACGTAGATGAAGCAGTGGTGCGAGCGCATCGCGTACGCCGCGATGACACAACCCTCGATGAGCGAGTGCGGGTCGGCCATCATCAGCGGGATGTCCTTGCAGGTTCCCGGCTCGCCCTCGTCGGCGTTGATCACGAGGTAGTGCGGCTTGTCCTCGTTGGGCGGCATGAACGACCACTTGACGCCCGCCGGGAAGCCCGCACCGCCCCGGCCGCGCAGGCCGGAGTCCTTGACCAGCTGCACGAGCTGTTCCGGGGAGCCCTTGAGCGCCTTGCGCAGCGCCGAGTAGCCCTCGAGGTCCTCGTAGGTGGACAGCCGCCACGACTGCGGCGAGAGCCACCTCTTGGTGAGTACCGGGGTAATCGGATCGGCCGTCATTTCGCCTCCACCTCCGGCAGCGGCGCGTCGTCCGCCATCGCTGGTGCCGTCCAGCCGCGGTCCGCGGCCAGTTGCGCGCCCCGCAACGTCTCCACGGCCTGCGACGGCCCGTCGACGTCGATGCGGTACGCCTCCTCGTCCTCGGGGAAGAACCCGGCGAGCTGGCGCTCCACGGCCTTGAAGTCCGAGAGCGGCGCCCCGCGCGTAGGGGCGGGCTTCTCCCCGCGCCGCAACGCGTCCACGAGCTCCACCGCCGAGTCCGGCGTCTGGTTGTCGTAGTACTCGTAGTTGACCTGCAGCACGGGACCGAGGTCGCACGCGGCGAGGCACTCGGCGTGCTCGATGGTGATCGAGCCCTGCTCGCCGGGAGTGCCCGCGGTCTGCTCGTGCCCGAGCGGTTTCCCGTCCTCGCCGAGGTGTTCTCCGAGTCGCTTGTAGATCGCGTCGCCGCCGAGTGCCGCGCACAGCGTGTTGGTGCACACGCTCACGAGGTGCTCGCCGCACGGCTTGCGCTTGTACATCGTGTAGAACGTGGCGACCGCGCTGACCTCGGCCTCGGAGAGCCCGAGCTGCTCGCCGCAGAAGGCGATGCCCTCCTGGCTCACGTAGCCCTGCACCGACTGCACCAGGTGCAGCATCGGCAGCAGCGCAGAACGCGACTGCGGGTAGCGGGCCGCCAGCGCCTGCGCCTCGGCCACCGTGGCCGCGTCGAACGGGGAGGCCAGCGGCTCGTCGGCCAGCATGCCCTCCTCGCGCACCGGCGAGATGCCGACGACGTCGACGTCGGCACCGGCGGCGGCGAACGTCTCCTTGGCGGGCTCCGCGCCCGGCCTCGGCGTCTCCGACGGCGTGGTCATCGGTCCACTCCCCCCATCACCGGGTCGATCGAGGCGACCGCGGCGATCACGTCGGCGACCAGTCCGCCCTCCGACATCGCGGGCATCGACTGCAGATTCACGAAGCTCGGTTCGCGCACGTGGACGCGCAGCGGCCGGGTGCCCCCGTCGGAGACGAGGTGGAAGCCGAGCTCGCCGCGCGGCGACTCCACCGGCGCGTACACCTGGCCCGGCGGCACGTGGAAGCCCTCGGTCACGAGCTTGAAGTGGTGGATCAGCGACTCCATCGACTGACCCATGATCTTGCGGACGTGCTCGAGCGAGTTGCCCATGCCGTCGCTGGAGACCGACAGCTGCGCCGGCCACGCGACCTTCTTGTCCTCCACCATCACCGGGCCCGGCTCGAGGCGCTTGAGCACCTGCCGGACGATCTTCAGCGACTGGTGCATCTCCTCGACCCGGATCAGGTACCGGGCCCAGCAGTCGGCGTCGGTCGAGGTGGGGATGTCGAACTCGAACTCCTCGTAGCTCGAGTACGGCTCCACCTTGCGCAGGTCCCACGGCAGGCCCGCGGAACGCAGCACCGGGCCGGTGACGCCGAGCGCGAGGCACGCGTCGACGGGCAGGTAGCCGACGCCCTTGAGCCGGTTGCGCCAGATCGGCTGACCGGTGAAGAGCTTGTCGTAGAGCGGAAGGCGCTCGTCCATCACCTTGCAGAAGCTGGTGACGGCCTCGTGGAAGTCCTCGGGCATGTCCTGCGCGAGCCCGCCGGGACGGATGAACGCGTGGTTCATGCGCAGACCGGTGAGGTGCTCCAGCAGGTGCAGCACTTCCTCCCGCTCGCGGAAGCCGAGCGTCATCGCCGTGGTGGCACCGAGTTCCATGCCGCCGGTGGCGATGTAGACGAGGTGCGAGCCGATGCGGTTGAGCTCGAGCAGCAGGATGCGCAGCAGCTGCGCCCGCTTGGGCACCTCGATGTCGAGCAGCTTCTCGACGGCGAGGCAGTAGCCCATCTCGTTCGACAGCGGCGCGAGGTAGTCCATGCGCGTCACGAACGTGACGCCCTGGGTCCACGTCCGGTACTCGCAGTTCTTCTCGATCCCGGTGTGCAGGTAGCCGATGACCGAGCGGAGCTGGGTGACGGTCTCGCCCTCCATCTCCAGCACGAGCCGGAGCACGCCGTGCGTCGACGGGTGCTGCGGGCCCATGTTGATGACCATGCGCTCGTCGTGCGAGGCGTCGGAGAGGACGTCGTCCCAGTCCCCGCCGCTGACCGTGTAGACACGGCCCTCGGTGGTCTCGCGGTGTTCGGCGTACCGGGTGTCCGAGCCCTCGGCCGTGGTGTCGGTGCCGGTCGTCGCGTCGGCGAGCCGATCGCTCGATGTCATGAGTACGACCTCCGAGTGTCCGGCGGCGGGATCTCCGCGCCCTTGTACTCCACCGGGATCCCGCCGAGCGGGTAGTCCTTGCGCTGGGGGAACCCGTCCCAGTCGTCCGGCATCAGGATGCGCGTGAGCGCGGGGTGGCCGTCGTAGACGATGCCGAACATGTCGTAGGCCTCGCGCTCCTGCCAGTCGGCGGTCGGATAGACCTCCACAATGGAGGGAACATGGGGCGGGTCGTCAGGGTTGTCGCAGTCGAGCGTCACCTCGAGGCGGATCCGGCGCCGGTACGTCATCGACGTCAGGTGGTACACCGAGTGCAGCCGCTGGGGCACGTCGACGCCGTAGTCCACGCCGGACACCGAGCTGCACAACTCGAACCGCAGCCCCGCGTCGTCGCGCAGCGTGCGGCAGATGGCGACGAGGTGGTCGCGGTCGACGTAGAACGTGATCTCGCCGCGGTCGACGGTCACCTGCTGCACGGACTCGGCGGGGATGCCGTTGTCGGCCAGCGCCGCGTAGAACTCGTCGGCGAACTCGTCGAACCAGCCGCCGTAGGGCCGCTCGGCGGGCGGCACGGAGTACGCGGGCAGGCGGAGCCCGCCGTAACCGGAGGTGTCCCCGGTTCCCGAGACACCGAACATTCCCTTGCGTTGCCTGCCCGCGACCACGGGCTCGGCGGGACGGGCAGGCTCGGCGCTCGTCGGTTCGAGACCGCCCTCTGCCCGCTCGGCGCTCGACTGTCCCGCGCCGGGTTCCGGGTTCTCGGCGTGCCTCTCGTCATTCTCGGACATGGCAGACCTACTTCTTCGCGTACTTGATCGACGACGGCACGATCGCGGTGGTCTCGCCGCTGGCCGCGCGGGCCGCGGCGCGGCGCGGGCCCATCGGCTCGTCCTGGATCTTGGCGTGCAGCTTGAGGATCGCGTCGAGGAGCATCTCCGGCCTCGGCGGACAGCCGGGCAGGTACATGTCCACGGGAACGATGTGGTCGACGCCCTGCACGACGGCGTAGTTGTTGAACATGCCGCCGGAGGAGGCGCACACGCCCATCGCGATCACCCAGCGCGGCTCGGGCATCTGGTCGTAGATCTGACGCAGGACGGGAGCCATCTTCTGGGTCACCCGGCCCGCCACGATCATCAGATCCGCCTGACGCGGCGTGGCACTGAAGCGCTCCATGCCGAACCGCGCGATGTCGTAGCGGGACCCGCCGGTGGTCATCATCTCGATGGCGCAGCAGGCGAGCCCGAACGTCGCGGGCCACAGGGAGTTCTTGCGAGCCCAGTTGACCACGCCCTCGAGCTTGGCCAGCAGGATTCCGTTGGGGAGATTCTCTTCGAGACCCATAGCCCTCAGTTCCAATCCAGCCCGCCGCGCCGCCATACGTAGGCGTCGGCGATGAAGAAGGTTGCGATGAAGAGCGTGGCCGCCGCGACGCCCCACAGGCCGAGCGCGTCGGCCGAGACCGCGTACGGGAACAGGAACACCATCTCGATGTCGAAGAGGATGAACAGCATCGCGGTCACGTAGTAGGCGACCGGCATCCGCCCCGCGCCGACGAGCGGCTGCGGGGACGGTTCGATGCCGCACTCGTAGGCCGAGAACTTTGCCCTGTTGAAACGACTCGGTCCGAGTAACGGCCCCAGCAGCACGGACAACGTCGCGAAGGCGAGCGCGAGGACGAAGATCAGCACCAGCGGCAGGTAGACACCGAGGCCGGCATCCGGGCCGCCTTGTGCCAACACCACTCCTGCCGAGGCAACCGATGAGTTCACTGCGGCACCATCCTTTCCGCGCCGCTGCGTTACGGACGTGTGTTCTGCGCGACTTCTGGGCGGGACCCTAAGGGATCTGGCTCACACCTCTGAGAGTTAGGCCACCCTTACCCGGCGTGTTCAACCACCGCGGTCACCACCTTCGAACAGAACTCCGCTTGTGAAAAGGTTCACAAGCTTCTCGTCGAAGTTGTGAAGCCGTTCACAAAGCATGCCCGCAGTGTAGGACGCGACTCACAGCGTTGTCGCTAGCAGGCGTGGTATAAGGGTTACCTAACTTGCAGCGCGACGAGGCGGGCACGCACGGTCGCCCGAGTACGGCGACCAGCACAAAAGCGACGAAAGTCCGCGCTGTCAGCGCCCGGAGTACAGCCGTACTGTGAGGTTTCCCACGTGCCGATCAGGCACTCGGAGCGACGCGTGCGAGCGCCGCGATGATCCGGTCGACCCCGTCGCCGCCCTTCGCGTCGTAGCAACCCGAGAGGCCCTTGTAGATCAGCGGGATGAGCGGATTGACGCGCAGGCCGTACTTCGTGGCCGCGCGCATCACCTTCGGCTTGCCGATCGCCTTGGCGAAGACGTTGCCGAGCCGGTAGTAGCCGCCCATGAGGTCCGACAGCGCGCGCGGGTAGCCGCTCAGCGCGCGCTCGCGCGAAGGGCCTTCCGGCCGCGCGAGTGCCTGCACGACGTGCTCGGCCGCCAGTTGCGCCGACTCCATCGCCGCCGAGATGCCCTCGCCGTTGAACGGGCTGACCATGCCGCCCGCGTCGCCGAGCAGCAGCAGGCCGTCGCGGTAGTGCGGAGTGCGGTTGAAGCCCATCGGCAGCCCGGCGCCGCCGATCTTGCCGACGGCGTTCTCCTCGCGGTAGCCCCATTCCTCGGGCGTCGAGTCGAGCCACGAGCGCATCAGCGCGCGGTAGTCGGTGTTGCGGAAGGACTTCGACGTCGACAACATGCCGAGCCCGACGTTCACCGTGCCGTCGCCGAGCGGGAAGGCCCAGCCGTAGCCGGGCAGCAGTTCGGGCCTGCGCGGATCGGAACGGTCCCACAGCTCGAGGTGGCCCTCGATGTAGGCGTCGTCGTGACGCGGGCTCTTGTAGTAGCGGCGCACCGCCACGCCCATCGGGCGCTTCTCGTTCTTGTCGATGCCCACCGACAGCGCGAGGCGCGCGGAGACGCCGTCGCACGCGAGCACCAGCGGAGCGCGGTAGGTGACCGGCGTCTTCTCGGGGCCCACCTTGGCCTCGACGCCGACCACCCGGCCCGCGGCGTTGGTGACCGCTCCCGTGACCGTGGTGCGCTCGTACAGCCTGGCCCCGGCCTTGACGGCCGTCTTGGCCAGCAGGTCGTCGAAGTCGTGCCGGGTGCGCGAGACACCGTAGGGCGGGTAGCTCGTCAGGTCCGGCCAGTCCAGCTCGAGCGTCAGGTCGCCGGTGAGGATGCGCAGCCCCCTGCTGTGCACCCAGCCCGCGTCCTGGCTCGTGTCGAGGCCGAGGTCGATGAGCTGCTTCACCCCGCGCGGCGTGAGGCCGTCGCCGCACACCTTCTCGCGGGGGAAGGTGGTCTTCTCGAGCAGCAGCACGTCCACGCCCGAGCGGGCGAGGTACGTGGCCACCGTCGATCCGGCGGGTCCCGCACCGACGACGATGACCTCGGCGTCCTGAGTCATGCGGCCGAGTCTACGGAAGGCGCGCGGCGGCCCTTCCGCTCACTCGCCCGCTTCGGGCTTGCGGGCACGGTGGATGGCCACGACGCCGAAGGTGAGGTTCAGCCACTCCACCTTCGTCCAGCCCGCCGAGGCGATGATCTCGCCCAGAGAGCGCTGGTCGGGCCAGTCGAGCATCGACTCGGCGAGGTAGCCGTAGGCGTCCGGATTGGACGATGCGCGCCTGCCGAGCCAGGTCATGGCCCGCAGGAGCACCTTGCGGTAGAGGAACCGGATCGGCGGGAACGTGGGCGTCGACACCTCGCAGATCACGAGCCTGCCTCCCGGCTTGACGACCCTGGCGATCTCGGTGAGCGCGGCCTTGGTGTCCACGAAGTTCCGGATGCCGAACGAGATCGTCGCCGCGTCGAAGCTGTCGTCGGCGAAGGGCAGCCGCAGCGCGTCGGCGGCCACCATGGGCACGCCACGGTCGAGCCCGTTGCGCAGCATCTCGAGCGAGAAGTCGGCGGCGACGCAGTACGCGCCGCTGCGGGCGTACTCCTTCGTCGACACCCCGGTGCCGGCAGCCAGGTCGAGCACGGTCTCCCCGCGCCTGGCGTCCAGAACCTTCGCCGTGGTGATGCGCCAGCGCCGGTCGAAACCGAACGTCATCACCGAGTTCGCTCGGTCGTAGCCTGCCGCGACTCCATCGAACATGGCGGCTACTTCGCGAGGATCCTTGTCCAGGCTCGCTCGTGACATGCCCGGAGTCTAGGCGAGCACCGACAGCATCCCGCGCACGGAGACCGGCCAGGCGAACTCCTCGGCCCGCGCCCTCGCCGCTGCCCTGCGATCGGGCTCCGGCGACTCGAGCAGACCGGTGACGGCGGTGGCGAACGCGGGCGCGTGGTCGGCGACCGCCGCGCCGCAGCCCGGCCGGACGATCTCGCGCAGCGCCGACGAGGCCGACACCACCACGGGCGTGCCGGAGGCGAGCGCCTCCAGCGCCGCGAGCCCGAACGTCTCGTGCGGACCCGGCGCGAGCGAGACGTCGGCACTGGCGAGCAGCCGCGCGACCTGGGCGCGGTCGGAGAGGAACCCGAGGAACGTCACCGGCAGCCCTCGCGCGCGGCGTTCGAGCGCCCTGCGCCTCGGCCCGTCACCGGCGACGACGAGCCGCACCCTGGCACCGGACTCGGTGAGCTCGGCCACCGTGTCGACGCTGCGCTCCACGTGCTTCTCGGGCGAGAGCCGTCCACAGTGCACGATCAGCGCGTCGGCGCCGCCGGAGAGCACGCGCCGCCACGTGTGGTCGCGCAGGCCGGGGGTGAACGCGCTCAGGTCGACGCCGAGCGGCACGCGCTGCACGTTCGGCGCGCCGATCCGGTCGAACTCGGCGCGGGCGAACGCCGTGGTGCACACCACCTTGTCGTAGCTCGCGGCCATGCGCCGGTTCGCGGCGTCGGCGACCCGGCGCGCCACCTGCTCCGGTAGCAGGAACTGTTCGAGCAGCCGGTCGAGGCGCTCGTGCGAGATCACCACGCTCGGCACCTCGCGGTCACGGGCCCAGCGGCCCATGCCGCGCAGGGTGAGCCGGTCGGAGACCTCGAGCCGGTCGGGCTCCAGCGTGTCCAGCAGCCCGCGGACGCGGTACGGGTCGACGGCCCGGTAGCCGCCGGTGCCGGGGATGCGCGGCGCGGGCAACGTCACCCGGCGCACGCCGTCCGGCAGGCTCTCGTCGGCGTGGTGCGGACCCGGCACGACGAGCGTCACGCGGTGCCCGCTCGTGACGTAGCCGGCGCCGAGGTGGTGCAGCGCCGTCCGCAGCCCGCCCGAACGCGGACCGTAGAAGTTCGCGAGCTGCACGATGTGCATCACGCCGCCCGGAGGACGTGGCCTCGCACCGCCTCGTAGTGGCCGACGAGCTCGGCGCACACCGCGGGCCAGGTGCGGCCCAGCACGCTGCGTCTCGCCTGTTCGCCCAGCCGTTCGCGCAGGTGCCCGTCGTCGCGGAGCTGCTCGACCCTGGCCACCAGCTCACTCGCGAACCGCGACCGCTCGGGCGGCAGCAGGAACCCCGTCGCGCCGGAATCCACCAGGTCGCGAGGGCCGCCAGCCGCGGGCGCGAGCACCGGCAGTCCCGATGCCTGCGCCTCCTGCACGGCCTGGCAGAATGTCTCGTGCGGGCCGGTGTGCACGAACACGTCGAGGCTCGCGTAGGCGGTGGCCAGCTCGTCTCCGTAGCGGGCGCCGAGGAACGCGGCGTCGGGCAGCTGCTCGCGCAGGCCGTCGAGATCGGGCCCCTCGCCCACCACGACCACCCGGATGCCGTCGATCCCTGCGAGGCTCGCCAGGCGGTCGACCTCCTTCTCCGGCGCGAGCCTGCCGACGAAGCCCACCAGCACCTCGCCGTTCGGAGCCAGCTCCGCGCGCAGCGCCGCGTCCGCGCGAGCCGGGGAGAACCGCTCGATGTCGACGCCCCTGCCCCAGCGGTGCACCCGGGGCACCCCGTGCAGCCGCAGTTCCCGAGCAGAGTGCGTGGACGGCGCGAGCGTCCGGTCGGCCCTGCAGTGCAGGCGGCGCACCCAGCGCCACGCGGCCCTGGCGCCGAGGCCGAGACCGTACGCGGAGGCGAACCCGGCGATGTCGGTCTGGTAGACGGCCACCACCGGCACCCCGAGCCTGCGCGCTGCGGCGAGGCCACGGGCACCGACCACGAAGGGTGACGCCAGGTGGACCACGTCCGGCCCGAAGCTCGCCAGCGCGGTGAGCACGGTCCTGGTCGGCACACCGACAGGAAGGGAGTTGACGACCGGCAGGTCCACGGCTGGCACCCGCACGACGGGCGCGCCCCGATACTCCTCCGGCCCGGCTCCCGGCGCGATCACGAGCACGTCGTGCCCGCGCTCGCCCAGGTGCTCCACGACCCTGAGCACGGAGTTGGTCACGCCGTTCACCTGCGGCAGGAAGCTCTCGGTGACGATGGCGACTCGCACATACCGGACTCTGGCAGCGGTCAGGGGCACCAGGGCCACGGACACGTAACGGCAGAGACAACGGCGCCGGAACTTCTGCACCGCGATGTCACAACGTGTAGTCGTTCAGAAATCGCGAGCGACTTGTCATCTCCATGTCGTGTGCCGGACACTCGGCGCCGCCACATTAGAGACGCATGACGCTCTTGTCCTCCCGCCGGGCACGTCCCGTCGAGCCCGGCCTGCTCTCCAGTGCCCTCGAGGTCGCGGGCCGCCTGGCCAACGACGCCACGGACGTGATCACCGCGACCGCGGGACGAGGCGCCCACCCCGGCACCAAGGACTCGCCGTTCGACTGGGTCACCGACACCGATCGCACCCTCGAACGGCACACGCGGCGCGTGCTGACCTCAGAGTTCCCCGGCATCCCCGTCGTCGGCGAGGAATACGGCTCCGACGTCGGCGCCGAGGCCGCCGAGTACCGCTGGGTGGTGGACCCGGTCGACGGCACGGCGAACTACGTCGCGGGCGTGCCGTGGTGCGCCTACAGCCTCGCGCTGGTCGACGCGTCCGGGCCCGTGGTCGGCGTGGTCGCCGACCCGTACCGGGGCCAGATCTACGCGGCGGCCAGGGGCAGGGGCGCGCGGGCGAACGGCAGTCCCGTGCTGCTCACGGAGCGGGCGCGGACGGCGGGCGCGATCGTGTGCACCGAGCTGGCGCGCACCGGTCCGTGGCCTGGCATGGGTGAGTTCATCGAGCGCGCGGCCGCCGCGCACGCCGGGGTCAGGGTGCTCGGCTCGGCGGCGCTGTCGATCGCGCAGGTCGCGCTGGGCCACGCGACGGCGGCGGTGCTGCACAGCTACCACGAGTGGGACGTCGCGGGAGCGGTCGCGCTGGCCATCGAGGCGGGCGCCGTGGTGCTCGACCGGCACGGCGAGGGCAGCGCCCTGCCTGCCGACGGCCTGCTGGTGGCCGCGCCCGGCGTCGCCGACGAGGTGATGGGCTGGTGGTCGGGAGTGACCCCGCTCCCGACGAGCTGATGGCCGGGCACGTCCCGGCCACACCACCTGCGGTGAAGGGCACCTTTACTGCATCTAACGCAGTAAAGGTGCCCTTCACCGCGGTTACGGCTTCGGCTGGGGCTGGGACTCGGGCTCTGCCGCGGCTGGCTGCTCGGCCGCCTTGCGGCGACGCGAACGGAGCCACCACAGCAGCGGTCCGGCGATCGCCCAGGTGATCAGCACCATCATGCCCGTGGGCAACAGCGTCAGCAGCCACGTGCGGCCAGCGACCTTCGCGAGGTCCGGGTTGGTCGTGTCGTACTCGATACGCACGAGCTGGCCCGCGGCGAGACCGTCCGGGTAGAGCACCCCGTTCGACGGGCTGTGCGCCACGCCGTCCGGCGTCTCGAACCGGATGATCGTCCGGTCGAAGAACACCTGGTCGACCTGCGCCGTCGCGACGCCGTGGTTGGCCGCGATCGCCCGGTCTCCGCGCAGGGACCCGAAGACCAGCGTCGCGCAGAGCAGGGTGATCACGCCGGCTACGCCGAGGACCACCCAGCCGCCGATGCGCAACGCTCGCTCGTTCGGGACTCCCAGCACGCGGCGAGCATAGCGGCCCGGCTCAGCCGCCCGCGGCGAGTCGCTCGTGCGTCAGCTTGATCTGCGGGTACGACTCCGGCTGCGCCACCGGTGCCAGGCGCGCGGCCTCGGGTCCGTTGGGGCTCTGCTCCGGCTTGCCCTCGGTGAACAACCACGTGTCGAACACCTGGTCAAGCTGCTGCCCGGAGATGCGCTCGGCCAGCTCCACGAACTCCGGGATCGTGCCGTGGCTCTCGTTCTTCTCCTCGAGCCACGTACGCAGGATCGTGAAGAACGCGTCGTCGCCGACGGCCTTGCGCAGTGCGTGCGCCGCGAGCGCGCCCCGGTCATAGACGGCGGCGTCGAACTGGTTCTCCGCGCCGGGATCGCCCGGCAGCACCTGCCAGAACTCGTCGTCGGCCGGGTAGAGCTGGTAGATGTACTGCGCCAGTTCGTCGGCCGTGCCCTCGCCGACGTGCTCCGACCACAGGTACTCGGCGTAGGTGGAGAAGCCCTCGTTGAGCCAGATGTCGCTCCACGCGCCGAGCGCCACCGCGTCGCCGAACCACTGGTGCGCGTTCTCGTGCGCCACCACCGACATGTTGCTGCCGGAGCGGAAGAACGCCTCGTCGTACACCGAACGCGTCTGGTTCTCCAGCGCGAAGCCGAGTCCGGTGGTGGCGATGCCGCCCTGCGCCTCGAACGGGTACGGGCCGAAGAAGCCCTCCAGGAACTCGACGACCTCGGGCGAGCGCTCGATGCTCGCCTTCGCCGCGGGCAGGCTCGACCCGAGCAGCGGGTCGTACGCGGTGACGAACGGCTGGCCGTCCGGCGTCTCGGACTCCAGCACCTCGTAGTCGCCGACGGCGATGAACGCCAGGTAGGTGGCCATCGGCTCGGTGCTGCGCCAGTTCCAGCGCGTCCAGTCCTCGCGCAGCTTGGTCTTGCGCACGAGCGTGCCGTTGGACAGCGCCGAGACGTCGTCGGGAACCTCGACGGAGATGTCGAAGGTGGCCTTGTCGGTGGGGTGGTCGTTGGAGGGGAACCACCACTCGGCGATGGTCGGCTGGTCGACGGCGAGCGCGCCGGTGGGCGTCTTCTTCCACGCCTGGTAGCCGTCGATCGTGAGCTTCGAGGGCACGTCGGCGTAGCTCACCACGACGGTCACGGGCTGGTTCTGTGCCAGCGGCTCGTGCGGGGTGACCACCAGTTCGCTGGCGTCGTCGGCGTCCTTGGCGAATCCGGCCGGCCGGTTGTTCACGCGAACCGAGTCGACCTTCAGCCCGAAGTCGAGGTTGAAGCTGGAGAGCTCCTGCGTGGTGGTGGCGAGGATCGTCGTGGTGCCCGCCAGCAGGTCGGTGTCGGGCTGGTAGGTGAGCCGGATGTCGTAGTGGCCGACGTCGTACCCACCGTTGCCGGCCCCCGGGTAGTACGGGTCGCCGACGCCGGGAGCACCCGGCGCTGGAACGGCGCTGGCCGTGGTGGCCAACAGGACTGTCGCGAGACCCGTCGCGACGGCGCCGACACCGGCGCGAATTGGAAACCGCATGGCGGGCAACTTAGCGCCGTTTTCACATCGCGGGCACAGCCGAAAGGTGCTTCTTGCCCCGCGCACGACTGCGGTGAAGGGCACCTTTACTGCGTTCAACGCAGTAAAGGTGCCCTTCACCGCACGAGGCGACCGGCGGCGGGGGTGTCAGGCGTGGGTGACCGCTTCGGCTACCTCGGCTCGCAGGCGCGCGTGCAGGTCGCGGTGCCGCGAACGGTCCACTCGCACCTCCACCACCCGCAGGCCGGGGCGAGGCGCCAGCGCCGCCCGGAACTCCGTGAGCGACTCGGCCAGCGTGTGCGGCACGCGGTAGCCGGCGCAGAGCGCCGAGATGTCGGCGCCGTGCGGGGTGCCGAAGACCCGCTCGAAGCTGTCGCTGTGCTCGGGCGCGCCCTGCTCCAGCAGCGAGAAGATGCCGCCGCCGTCGTCGTTGAGCACCACGATCGTCAGGTCGGGCCGCTGCTCCGAGGGCCCGGTGAGCAGGCCGTTGATGTCGTGCAGGAACGTCAGGTCGCCGAGCAGCGCGTACGAGGGGCCTCGGTGCACGGTGGCCGCGCCGATCGCCGTGGACACCGTGCCGTCGATGCCGGCGACACCCCGGTTGCGGTGCACCAGCACGTCAGGCCGCAGGCCACCGGCCAGTGCGACGTCGCGCGCCGGGTTGGACGAGCCCACCACCAGCAGCGAGTCCTGCGGCAGCCCGCGCACCAGTTCCTCGGCCACGCGCAGTCCGGTCGGCCACGCCTCGGCGGCCAGCGTGCGATGCACGGCGTCCGTCGCCGCGGCGTCGGCCCGCTGCCAGCGCGCGAGCCACTCCGGATCCGAGGGCTTGGTCGGCTCGTCGAACCACTGCCCCACCTGGCGGACGTTGTGCGCGGGAGCGGGCCAGTCGGAGTCGGGGCGCACGAGCAGCACCTCGACGGCGGGGTCGGACAGCAGCCGCTGCACCTGCCGGAACACCGTGGGCCTGCCGATGCACAGCACCTGTTCGGGCTTGTGCTCGGCGATGAACTCCTCGACTCCGAGCAGCCACGCGCCACCGGACATCGCCGTCGCGCCGCCGAGCCCCAGCCCTCCCGTCTCGGCGACCACCGGCCAGCCGTGCAGCTCGCCCCACTCACTGGCCGCGCGCACACCCGCGTCGCACGCGATCACCAGGCCGTGGCGCGCCGAAGGCACCACGAACGAGGGCAGCGCGCCGAAGTCGGGCAGCTCCGTCCAGCGGGCGCCGCGCGGGCGGCCGTCGAGCGACTCGTACCAGTCGTCGGGGCCGTCCTTGCCGTCGGGAACGAGCGGCTCGCGGAACGGCACATTGAGGTGCACGGGCCCGCAGCGCCACTCGCCGTAGGCCGCGTTCCACGCCCGGCAGACCTGGCTGCGCCAGTACGCGTTCTGGCCCGCCCTACGCTCGGCGACGGCGAGCTCGTCGAAGTAGCGCACGGCGTTGCCGTAGAGGTCGTGCTGGTCGATGACCTGGTTGGCACCGGCGGCGCGCAGCTCGGGCGGGCGATCGGCGGTGAGCACGATCAGCGGCACGCCCGCGCGGTCGGCCTCCAGCACGGCAGGGTGGAAGTTGGCCGCGGCGGTGCCGGAGGTGCACACGACGGCGACGGGCCTCCCCGTGCGCGCCGCGATACCGAGCGCGAGGAAGCCCCCGCTGCGCTCGTCGACGCGCACGTGCAGCGTGAGCTTGCCCGCTGCCGCGGCGTCGTAGAGCGCGAGCGACAGCGGCGCGTTGCGCGACCCCGGGCAGAGCACCACGTGGGACACGGTGTTGCGAACGAGCTCGTCGACGATGACCCTCGCCTGCGCGGTGGAAGGGTTCACGAGCGAGCCCCCTCAAGCCTGACGGATGAACGGCATATTCTCCCAAGCGTGCATGACGCCCAGGTCTCGGAACTGTTCGACCCCGCCGCGTGGACACCGCTGGAGGGCTTCGACTTCACCGACATCACCTATCACCGTTCCACGGAAAGCCGATCCGGCAAGCACGTCGCCCGGATCGCGTTCGACCGTCCCGAGGTCCGTAACGCTTTCCGGCCGCACACCGTCGACGAGCTTTTTCGTGCGCTCGACCACGCCCGCATGAGCTCGGACGTCGGCTGCGTCCTGCTCACCGGCAACGGCCCTTCGCCCAAGGACGGCGGATGGGCGTTCTGTTCCGGCGGTGACCAGCGTATTCGCGGCCGCTCCGGGTATCAGTACGCGGACGGCGAGACTTCGGACACGATCGACCCCGCGCGGGCGGGCAGGCTGCACATTCTCGAGGTACAGCGCCTGATCAGGTTCATGCCGAAGATCGTCATCGCGGTGGTGCCCGGCTGGGCGGCGGG
This sequence comes from Prauserella cavernicola, assembly GCF_016595675.1. Lineage (GTDB taxonomy): Bacteria > Actinomycetota > Actinomycetes > Mycobacteriales > Pseudonocardiaceae > Prauserella_A > Prauserella_A cavernicola. The sequence continues at coordinate 206,786 of NZ_JAENJH010000002.1, forward strand.
CGGAGGCCACTCGCTGCACGTCGTGTGCGACCTCACGCTCGCCTCGGCCGAGCACGCGCGGTTCAAGCAGACCGACGCCGACGTGGGCTCCTTCGACGGCGGCTTCGGCTCGGCCTATCTCGCACGCCAGGTCGGCCAGAAGTTCGCCCGCGAGATCTTCTTCCTCGGCAGGTCCTACACCGCAGAGCAGGCGTTCCAGATGGGCGCGGTCAACGCCGCCGTCCCGCACGCCGAGCTGGAGCGCACGGCGCTGGAGTGGTCGATGGAGGCACTCGGCAAGTCGCCGACCGCACAGCGCATGCTCAAGTACTCGTTCAACCTGATCGACGACGGGCTCGTCGGTCAGCAGGTCTTCGCGGGTGAGGCGACGCGGCTCGCCTACATGCAGGACGAGGCCGTCGAGGGCCGCGACTCGTTCCTGCAGAAGCGCGAACCCGACTGGTCGGCCTACCCCTACTACTACTGATGCGCCCCTGATGCGGATCGTCTGGACCGGCGGCGACCCGGACTCGGCGGCCGAGCTGCGGGGCGCACTGCTCGCGGCACTGGACGGCGGCGAGGCCGTGCTCCCGCTGGACCCGCGCAACCCGACCGCCGAGGGTCTGCGCGACGCGATGGAGCCGGGCACGCCGGCAGAGCCCGGAACGGCGGTGCTGATCCCGACGTCGGGCTCGACGGGCGGGCCGAAGGGCGTGCTGCTCTCGGCGAGTGCCCTGCTGGCCTCGGCCGAAGCCACCCACGCACGGCTCGGCGGGCCGGGCCGATGGCTGCTGGCCACGCCCGCGAACTACGTCGGCGGGCTGCAGGTGCTCACCCGCGCGCACGTCGCGGGCACGCAGCCACTGGTGCTGGACACCTCGGGCGGGTTCGACCCGGCGGCGTTCGCCGAGGCGGCCGCCGCACTGTTCGCGCTGCCGGGCCCGCACTACACGGCGCTGGTGCCCACCCAGCTCGCGCGACTGCTCGACGCCGGTGGAGCGGGAGCGGACGGGTTCGACGCCATCGTGCTGGGCGGCGCGCGGCTCGACGAGAGTCTGCGCGAGCGGGCGCGAGCGGCCGGGGTGCGCGTGGTGTCGGCCTACGGCATGAGCGAGACGGCGTCGGGCTGCGTGTACGAGGGCGTGCCGCTGGACGGGGTGCGCGTGCGCCTCGGCGAGGGCGACCGGGTGGAGCTCGCCGGCGACGTCCTCGCCCACGGCTACCGGCTGCGCCCCGACCTCACGGCCGAGGCGTTCTCCGGCGGCTGGTTCCGGACGAGCGACCTCGGCACGCTGCACGAGGACGGACGGCTCGAGGTGCTCGGCCGCGCCGACGACGTGATCAACACGGGCGGGGTGAAGGTGCCGGCGGGCAGCGTCGAGCGGGCACTGACCGGCCATCCCGGGGTGCGTGCGGCGTGTGTGGTGGGCCTGCCCGATCCGGAGTGGGGACAGGTCGTGGCCGCCGCAGTCGTGCCGGAAGGCGCCGAACCGGACCCGGACGAGCTGCGATCCCACGTCCGCGAGGCACTCGGCGCAGCGGGCGTGCCGAAGCGGCTGCGGTTCGTCGCCGAGCTGCCCCTGATCGGACCGGGCAAGGTCGACCGCGCCGCGGTGAGGGCCACCCTGCGGGGGTAACTCGGCAGGCTGGCGTTCTACGACGCCACGTCGTGGTTCGTTGACAGCGGCCCCCTCGCCGCTTTGGCTGCGGACATGACTCACCGAAGATGCAGGTCAGCGGCGTTGGCGGCGGTCGTGGCACTGACACTGCCCCTCACGCAGGCGCAGTCGAAGGCGGCCGAACGGATCACCTGGACCCTCGATCCCGCTCGGTCCGACCTTCCCCTGGTGACCACGGCTCCGCAGGAGCTCGGCGTCACCGACCAGCCCGTGCGACGCCTCGAGCTCGGCGTCAACACCGTCTCGGCGACCTCGCCCGGCGACGGCGCGGCCGTGGACGTGCGCGGGCAGCACGCCGACGGCACGTGGTCCGAGTGGATCGAGATCGACGGGCGGCGCCCGGCTGTGTTGCCGGAGCGCACCACGACCGTGCAGACGCGGCTCGTGGTCACCGGCGAGCACGAGCCCGAGGAGCCCGTGACGTTGACGGCGTGGCAGGACTCCTCCACCGAGACCACCGAGACCACCGAGAGCACCGCGGCGGCCGCCGGCATGGCGTTCCGGGTCTTCGCCACCCGCGAGGGCCTGGTCGGCGGCACCACCGCCAACGGGCACGTGATCACCAACCGGGACCACTTCGTCGCCCTGCCCTCGCGGCGAGGGCTCGCGACGCGCGGCGGCGGCGACTACACCGTCAAGGTGTGCACCGCGCGGGAGGCGCGCTGCGAGTGGGCCCCGGTGTGGGACGTCGGCCCGTGGAACACCAAGGACGACCACTGGAACGCCCAGCGCGAGACCTGGCGCGACCTGCCCCACGGCAAGCCGCAGGCCCAGGCGGCCTACGAGAACGGCCACAACGGCGGACGCGACGGCTTCGGCCGCAGGGTCAAGAACCCGGCGGGCATCGACCTCGGCGACGGGACGTTCTGGGACGGCCTGCGGCTGGCCGACAACGCGTGGGTGACCGTGACCTACCAGTGGACCGGCCACGGCCCGTGGGGCACCGTCGCGGCGCCGTGGACGCTGCACGTCCGCTCGGGCGCGTCCAGGTCGGCGCCGCAGGTGGGCATGGCAGCGCGGCACGCACAGGTGCGCATCGAGTGCGTCGCCCGCGGCCAGTGGCAGGACGGCTCGCAGGGAGCCACCGACGGCTGGTACCGCCTCGCGCGGGACAAGTACGTCTCGGCCGCCCACGTCCGCGCCGCGGCCCCTCCGCCGCGGTGCTGAACTCGCTGACCTTGCCCGGCTTCGCCCGGCCTCGCGGCGGGCGCTGATCGGCGGGGCGAAAGAATGGGCGCATGGCAACCGTTGCGGAGTGGATCGAGGGGGCGCGGCCGCGGACCTTGCCCAACGCCGTCGCCCCCGTGCTGGCAGGCGTGGGCGCGACGGTGCAGCTCGGCGCGTTCACGTGGTGGCAGTCACTGCTGGCGCTGCTCGTCGCGCTCGCGCTGATCGTCGGCGTCAACTTCGCCAACGACTACTCCGACGGAATCCGCGGCACCGACACCGAGCGCGTCGGCCCGCTGCGGCTCGTGGGCTCCGGCGTGGCGAAGCCCAAGGTGGTGCTCGCCGCCGCGCTCGCCTCGCTGGGCACGGCCGGGGTGCTCGGGGTCGTCCTCGTGGCCGCGACGGGCACGTGGTGGCTGCTGCTGCTCGGGGCCGCGTGCATCGCGGGCGCGTGGTTCTACACCGGCGGCAGGCGGCCCTACGGCTACGCGGGCCTCGGCGAGGTCGCCGTGTTCGTGTTCTTCGGCCTCGCCGCCGTGCTCGGCACCGTCTACGTGCAGGCGGGCACGGTCAGCTGGCAGGCACTGGGCTGCGCCGTCGCGATCGGCAGCCTCTCCACCGGCGTGCTCGTGGCCAACAACCTCCGCGACATCCCCACCGACCGCGAGTCGGGCAAGCACACCCTCGCCGTGAAGCTCGGCGACGGCGGCACGCGCCGCCTTTACCTGGCGCTCGTGGGCGTGCCGTTCGTGGTCACCGTGGCGCTGGCCTTCGCGAACCCGCTGGCCCTGCTGGGCCTGCTCGCCGCGCCACTGCTGCTGGTCCCGGTGCGCACGATCGCGGGCGGCGGCCAGGGCAGGGCGCTGATCCCGGTGCTCGGCGGCACCGGCATGGCGATGCTCGCGTGGGCCGTGCTCACCGGCGCCGCGCTGGCGTTCAGCTAGGAAAGCGGCCGGTCTCGGCGAAGCGCTCCAGCGCGGCCAGGTGCGGGGCGAGGTCGTGGCCCTGCTCCGCGATCCAGTCGTCGTCGTAGTAGGTCTTGGCGTAGCGCTCGCCACCGTCGCAGAGCAACGTCACGACGCTGCCCTGCTCGCCATTCGCGAGCATCCGCGAGATCAGCGTGAACGCCCCGTGCAGGTTGGTGCCGGTCGAGCCGCCCGCCCAGTGCCCGGTGCGCTCACGCAGGAACCGGATCGCGGCGAGCGAGGCCGCGTCGGGCACCTGGAACATCTCGTCGATGATCTCCGGCACGAACGAGGGCTCCACGCGGGGCCTGCCGATGCCCTCGATGCGCGAGGGCATTCCGGTGCCGTAGTCGTGCGCACCGGTCTCCCAGGCGCCGAAGAACGCCGAGTTCTCGGGGTCGACCACGGCGACGCGCGTGTGGTGCCTGCGATAGCGGACGTAGCGGCCGAACGTCGCGCTCGTGCCGCCAGTGCCCGCGCCCACCACGATCCATGACGGCACCGGGTGCCGCTCGGAGCGCATCTGCGCGAACACCGACTCGGCGATGTTGTTGTTTCCACGCCAGTCGGTCGCCCGCTCGGCGAAGGTGAACTGGTCGAGGTAGTGGCCTCCGCACTCGGCGGCGAGCCGTTCGGCCTCGGTGTACATCGCGGGCGGGGCGTCCACGAAGTGACACCGGCCGCCGTAGAACTGGATGAGGTCGATCTTCTCCTGGCTCGTCCTGCGCGGCACGACGGTGACGAACTCGAGGCCGAGCATCCTGGCGAAGTAGGCCTCGGAGACCGCCGTGGAGCCGCTCGAGGCCTCGACGAGCACCGTGTCCGGCCCGATCTGGCCGTTGACGAGCCCGTAGAGGAACAGCGAGCGGGCGAGCCGGTGCTTGAGAGAGCCGGTCGGGTGCACCGACTCGTCCTTGAGGTAAAGGTCGATCCCCCAGTCGGAAGGTAAAGGAAACACCAACAGATGGGTGTCGGCGCTGCGGTTGGCGTCGGCCTCGAGGACGCGCACGGCCTCCCGGACCCAGGCGGCCCGGTCCGCGGACTCGCTCACTCGGACTCCGGCCGGTCGCCGCGCAGCTCGGCCCGCAGGGCGGCGCGCTGCTTCGCCCTGCCCTCGTTGCGGGCGGCAAGGCCCGCGGTGACACGGGCGTTGAGCTTGCGGAGCAGCAGCAGGCCGAGCGGCAGGCCGAGCACGAGGCCGACGGCCAGCGCCACCAGCAGCGGCACCCCCACCAGCACGAGCAGTGCGGTCACCACCGCGACCAGCACGAAACGCGCCAGGACGTACAGAGTCAGGTCGCGGGCGAGATGCTCGCCGGGTCGTTCGCTCACGTTCTCCGAATCTACCCCTCGCTCAACCGCTCTTCGCGGCGCCTTCCGGCAGCTCCAGGCCGGTGTTGTTGGGCCTGCCCTCGAAGCGCGTCGACAGCACCACGGTGGTGTGCGTGCGCGCGACGCCGTGGATGCGGCGCAGCCTGCCGAGGGTGCTCTCCAGCTCGTCGACGGTCTCCACCCTGACCTTGACGACGAACGCCTCGTCACCGGCGACGGCGTAGCAGCTCTCCACCTCGGCGAGCTCGCCGAGCGACACCGCGACCTCGTCGTCGGAGGCGGTGTCGGTGGGCTGGATGCCGACCAGTGCGGTGACGCCGAGCCCGACCGTGCGAGGGTCGACGACCGCGTGGTAGCCGGTGATCACCCCGGCGGCCTCGAGTTTTCCGACGCGTTCGTGTACGGATGAGGCGGAGAGGCCGACGGTTCTGCCGAGCTCGGCATACGTCGCCCTGCCGTTGTTCCTGAGCTCGGCGATGATCTTGCGATCGACTTGGTCCACGGCCCCAGGCTAGAGCCATCGAATCGGTGTCCGAACCGGCCCTTTTGTCCCTTACTACCTCTTTACCCTTTGACAACCGTTCGAGTACCCGAAGGGTGAAGTGCAACGATTGTGGGGTTCCAGACCAGGCACGCCGGATTGTGAATCCCGACGCGCACTCGGTATAGCAATGAAGGTGTGAAGGAGGCGGAAAGTGACCGCGACCACGGGAGGACGGCTACTGACACCGGGCGAGGTCGCCTCGTTGTTCCGGGTGGACCCCAAGACGGTGACCCGTTGGGCGACGGCAGGGCGCATCGGCTCGATCCGCACCCCCGGCGGACACCGCCGGTTCCGCGAGTCAGAGGTGAACGAGCTCCTCGCCGAGCTGACCACCGACGCCAACGAGCCCAAGCACATCTGAGCTGGGCCCCGCAGCGGTGTTCACGTGGTGACGGAGGGCAACCCTGCAGTGGCGCAGGGGCACCCTCCGCCCCCGAACCCGGCAAAAGGGTAATCTCGGGGAAAGCACAGCCCACCTCGTGCAGCCCACCGGAAGGGAGCGAGCATGCTCTACCTGCTCGCGGCTATTGGCGCGCTCACCATCGCTGTCGTGTTGTGGCGGGTGTTCGGCGCCGAACGTGTCGGAGTTCCGCAACGTCCGAGTTCTGTCGCACCCGACGACGACCCCGACTTCCTTCGCAAGCTCGGTGAGCAACAGAAGAAGCCTGAAGAGGACGACAAGAACTGAGCACAGGGTGCGCTGAGCCGCCTGCGAGAGGCGCTCAGCGCACCATCCGGTCGGCGGCGAACCCGTCGGCCACCGTTGCCGCGAGTTCGAGCAGGGCGAGTCGCGTGTCGTCCTGCAGGCGCTCGAGGTCGATCTCGGCGCCCTCTTCCAGATGCGGGTCGAACGGGATCCGCACGACCCCGCGAGTCCGCGCCGCGAAGTGCGCGGCCAGCTTGTCCAGATCCACGGAGCCCGCCTTCGGGCGCACCGAGTTGATCACTGTGACCGAGCGTTTCACCAGGTCGCCGTAGCCGTGGGCGTCGAGCCAGTCGAGCGTGGCCGACGCGCTGCGAGCCCCGTCCACCGAGCCGGACGACACGATCACCAGCGAGTCCGCCGAGTCGAGCACGCCCTTCATCGCCGAGTGCATCAGTCCGGTGCCGCAGTCGGTCAGCACGATGTTGTAGAAGTGCTCGAGCAGCGAGACCGTGCGCCGGTAGTCGGCTTCCGAGAACGCCTCCGAGACGGCCGGGTCCTGCTCGCTGGCGAGGATCTCCAGCCTGCTCGCGCCCTGCGAGGTGTAGGCCCGCACATCGCTGTAGCGCGTGATGCGGTCGGCGTCGCGCAGCAGGTGCCGCACGGTGGCCGTGGTCTCGATCGGGATCTTCTGCGACAGCGTGCCCCGGTCGGGGTTGGCGTCCACCGCGACCACGCGGTCACCGCGCAGCGACGCGAACGTGGAGCCGAGCGTGGTCGTGGTGGTGGTCTTGCCGACGCCACCCTTGAGGCTGAGCATCGCGATCTTGTAGCAGCCCCGTAGCGGTTGGTTGACCTGCGAGATCAGCTCGCGGCGCCTGCGGTCGGCGGGGCTCTCGCCCGGGTTGATGAGCTTGCCCGAGCCCAGGTACAGCGCCTTGCGCCAGCCGGACTGCGGCGTGCGCTTGGAGCGCTTGACCAGCTGGGCGCCGGTGAGGTCGGATCCGCCGCCCATCGCGTGCCGCGAGCGCTGCGGCTGGGGCAGCGGCGGCAGCTGCCCACCCTGCGGCTGCGAGGCGTACGGGTGCTGCGCCTGCTGGTACTGCTGCTGTGGCGGCGGTGCCTGCTGTTGCGGCTGTTGCGGCTGCTGTGGCTGGGCCTGTTGCGCCTGCGGGTGCTGCTGCGCGTGCGGGCTCAGTGGGGGCAGGTTCGGGTCGTACTGGGCCTGCTGGGGCTGGTACGCCTGCTGTTGCACGGGCGGTTGCTGCGGTGCCGGGTGCTGCTGGGTGGGCGGCACGCCCGGGTGCCGGGTGGAGTCCGTGCTCGCCTCGGACGAGAGCGGCTGATCCTGCCCGTTGGGTTCAGTGGGTCCGGTCACCGCGTCATTCCTCCGATGGTCGCGAGGTTCTCCCCTCTACCTTCACCTGCGACGGTAGTCGGTACCACCTCGAGGTGGCAGATCGCCTAGGCGTACGAGTGAAGACCCACCGTCACGAGGTTCACGAAGAACAGGTTGAACACCGTGGCCGCGAAGCCGATCACGTTGATCACCGCGGCCCGGTTGCCCCGCCAGCCCGCCGTCGCACGCGAGTGCAGATAGGCGGCGTAGATCACCCAGGCGATGAACGCGACGGTCTCCTTGGGGTCCCAGCCCCAGAACCGGCCCCACGCCGCCTCGGCCCACACCGCGCCGCACAGCACACCGAAGGTGAAGACCGGGAACGCGAAGACCGTGGTGCGGTAGGCGATCCGGTCCAGCACCTCGAGCCCCGGCAGCTTGGGACCGAAGCGCGCGAACTTGGCCGGGTTCGTCTCGTTGCGTGCCTTCACCAGGTAAAGGAGGCTCGCGACGCCGGGGATCAGGAAGATGCCGGAGCCGACCGCGGCGGCGGAGACGTGGATGACGAGCCAGTACGACTGGAGCGCCGGCTGCAGCGGCGCGGCGATCGCGTAGAGCCAGGTGCCGCCGATGAACATCAGCATCACGACCGGCAGCAGCACGAACGCCGACAGGTGCCGGACCGGCGACTTGCGCAGCACCACGAGCCAGGTCACGACCGTCACGAAGCAGATGATCGCGATGTACTCGTACATGTTGCCCCAGGGCACGCGATCGGTCGCGAGCCCGCGGAGTACGAGCGAGAGCAGGTGCAGCAGCGCTCCGAGCACGGTGAGGGCCACGCCCATGTTGCCCATGCGGTCGGCGCGCGTGCGCTCGGGACGAGCGGGCGGCGCACCCGCGGGCGGCGTGGTCTCGGTGGTCGCCGGGGCGCCCGCGCCGACCAGCTCACGCGAGCGCGTGCGCGCGGCGGCCTGCTTGCCCTTGCGACCGAAGGACTGCTCGACCAGGAAGAACACCATCGCGAGGACGTACACCGCCACCGCTGTGGTGTAGGACCAGTCGCTGTACTGCGACAACGTCTCGTTCACCGGCATCAGCGTGCCTTTCTGTCACCGGACAGGAGGTCGTCGGCGATCTTGGCGAACTCCTCGCCGTACCCGGCCTGATCTGTGCGGGCGAGACCGCCCACCTCTACTACAGTAAGTCGTTGGTCGTCGGCGCCCTGTGCGGGGGTCACGCGGACCCACACCCGGCGGCGTTTGATGAACAGCGAGCCACCGAGCCCCGCGAACATCGCGACGGCGAAGCCCAGCACCCACACCTGGGTCGGGTCGTGCGAGACCTGCAGCGACACCCACTGGTTGACGCCGTCGAAGCGCACGGTCGTGCCGTCGTCGAGCCTCAGCTGCTGGCCGACCTCGAGGTTCTCCCTGGCGACCCGCTCGAGCCTGCCACTGTCCACCATCGACTGATCGATCTCGAAGATCGACTGGCCCCGGCCGGAGTCGACGCCGAGGTCGCCGCGCATCACGTCGACCGCGACGGCGGGATCGGTGAGCTGCGGGCCCGCCGACGTCAGGACCTTGCCCTGCAACATCGCCGTCGGCGCGAACAGCCCGGTGACGGCCAGCTGGTTCTCCCTGCGCTCCACCGGATCGGTGATGCCGGGCGTCTCGAACTTCGTGGCGCCCTCGGACAGCCCGGTGGTGTTGTCGACCGGCCGCCACTGGATCGAGTGCGTCCTGGTGGAGCCGTCGGGGAAGGTGACCGTGAACTCGGGGGCGAAGCCGTGGTCGAGCAGGTAGACCCGGTCGCCGTCGGTGCGCAGCGGCTCGTTGACCTCGAGGTGGTAGGGCCGCCACGTGTTGTCGGCGAGGTCGTCGCCGGACTGGTACTCGAGGTTCGACTCGTAGGCGATCGGCTGGCCGCTGTCGGCGTAGGTCGCCTTGAAGTCGTTGACGCGGAAGCAGAACGGCGTCAGCTGCGTGCCATCGACGCGCAGGCCCGGGTTGAACGAGTCGTAGGCGTAGATGCCGGAGTTGCAGAACTCGGAGGCGTCGGAGCCGTCGGCGAAGACGATCACCTGGCCCTCGTAGGAGTACATCGCGCCCAGCGCGAACGTGATGATCACGCCGAGCATGCCGAAGTGGAAGAACAGGTTGCCGGTCTCGCGCAGGTAGCCGCGCTCGGCGCTGATGCTGCGCGCGCCGTTCTTCTCCTCGCGCTCGACCTTGCGCCAGCCGCGCAGTCGCTTGGTGGCCGCCGCCAGCACCTCGTCGGGGTCGGCGTCGAGCTCGGCCCGCGTGTGGTGCGGCATCCGCGAGAGGTTGCGCGGCGTCAGCACGGGCTTGGCGCGCATGGAGCGGATGTAGTCGACGCTGCGCGGGGCGAGGCAGCCGACCAGCGAGACCATCAGCAGCAGGTAGATCGCCGAGAACCAGACGCTGGCGTAGACGTCGAAGAACTGCAGCCGGTCGAGCAGCTGCCCCCACCAGCCGTGCTGGGTGATGTACTCGCGCACCTTCGGCTCGTTGAGGTCGCGCTGCGGCAGCAGTGCGCCGGGCAACGCGGCCAGCGCGAGCAGGAACAGCAGCACCAGCGCCGTGCGCATGGACGTCAGCCCGCGCCAGGTGTTGCGCAGGAAGGCCAGGACCTTGCGGATGCGGGTCGGGCGGTACTGCTCGCGTTCTGGCGTGAGGGTGTCGGTCACAGCGGGAGCCTCGTGTCGGTGATGAACGCGTCGCGCATCCAGGCGACCAGCTCGGCCCACAGCCCCGTGACCAGCAGCACGCCGACCACGAGCAACAGCCCGCCGCCGACGAGCTGCACGATCCTGCCGTTGCGGCGCAGCCAGTCGGTGGCGCCGACAGCCCACCTGGCGCCAGCGGCGATCAGCAGGAACGGCAGGCCGAGGCCGAGGCAGTAGACGAGCACGAGCACGAAGCCGCGCGCTCCGGTGCCGCCGCTGGCCGCCGCGATGGACAGCACGCCGGACAGTGTCGGGCCGATGCACGGCGTCCAGCCGAGCCCGAACACGGCACCGAGCACGGGCGCACCCCACAGCCCGGCCTTGGGCACGTGGTGCGAACGGAGATCACGCTGCAGTCCGGGGACGAGGCCGAGGAAGACCAGCGCCATCGCGATGGTCACCACGCCGCCGACGCGTTGCAGCGTCTCCTGGTTGACCCACAGAGCGTCGGCCAGCCAGACCAGACTGCCGACTCCCGCGGTGAAGACGACGGTGAACCCGAGCACGAACAGCCCCGCGGCCCCGACGACGGCGCGGCGGCCCTTCTTGCGCTCCTCACCCGGCTTGACGGCGGGAGCGTCGGACCCGACGAGCGCGGCGAGGTAGGCGAGGTAACCGGGAACGAGCGGCACGACGCACGGAGAGGCGAAGGAAATGGTCCCGGCGAGCAGCGCCACGCCCGCCGCGAGCAGCAGCGGACCGGACATCGCCAGCTGCGTCGGATCCACGAAGCAAGAGTAAGGAATGGGTTTCGTGTGAAGTCGAAGGGCCTACCCGCGACCTCGCGCTCCCCTGCTGTTCACCATCGGTGGCTACGTTGCCGATCATGGAATCTCCGTCGGTCACCCGTCGCTCTCTACTGCTCGGCGCGCTCGGAGGCGCCGGACTCGCCACTGTCGGCGGCACCGCGTCGGCGTCGTCCTGGTTTCGCCCCCGGATCCTCGTGGCGACGAACGAGCCGTGGGGCACGTATCACATCGAGCCCTTGCTCACGGAAGCCGCGCGCCACGGGGTCCGGCTGACCCAGCTGGTGCCGGACCTCTCCGGAATCGAGCCCGGTGAGCCGGTGCCCGTGGCGACGCCGGAGACCGTGGGCCGCGCCGACCTGCTGGTGGTGACCGGAGCCGGCGACTGGCCCGTCGAGTGCGCGGAGCGCTTCCGGAGGCTGCCGCTCGCCGTGAGTTCGCTGGCCTACCTCGGGCCCGACGAGGCCGCGCTGGCACACCGGTTGCGCAGGCGGCTCGGCCTGTTCACGTGGCTCACCTCGTCGTCGCGTTCGGAGGGACGCGCGTTCGCGGGCTACCTCGGCACGCGGCGGCCGATCCACGTCGTCGGCTCGCCGCAGACCGACGACCTGCCCGAGCGGGCGCCGGAACCGGACGTGGTGCTGGTGGCGACGAGCGTCACGCGGCCCGACGACACGGGTGGCGCCGCTCCGGGCACCGAGGTGCTGCTCACCGCGGCCGAGGAGCTCGACAGGGCGGGAAAGCACGTCGTCGTCGGACTCCACCCGCGCGAGGACCGTTCGCTGTGGGAGCGCTACGAGATCAGCGACGTGCCGACGGTGCGCGCCTCGGCTCGCGCGCAGGCGTGCATCGGCATCCCTGGCACGGTCTTTCCCCAGATCGCGGCCGTCGGTACCCCGCTCGTCGGCGTGACCGACCCCGCGCTGCGGGTGCCGGACTACCTGCTCGACGTGTGCTCGTCGACCATCGACGACGCGTCGCTGGCGACCAAGGCCGTCAGCGAAGCACGCCTTCCCGACCGGCGGACCCTGACCGACGCCGTGGGGCCGGTCGGTGGCTCAGCGGCCCGGTTGCTCGGCGTCTGGCGCCTGGCCGCCCTCGGCCGCTAGCCGGTTCACCACCGGCTTAAGGTCGGTGGCCAGCAGCTCGCGCAGGAACACCGCGGCCACGCGCTGCTCCTTGTCCACCACGATCGTCGAGGGCACGACGTTGCGCGGGTAGCCGGAGAACTGCAGCAGCGTGCGGCCGGCCGGGTCGTAGATCGACGGGTACGTGAGCTGGCGGTTGCGCATGAAGTCCTGCGGCGCGCTGCGGTCGGGGTCCCGGACGTCGATGCCGATCACCTGCACCTTGTCGCCGAGGTCGTCCTGCACCTTCTGCAGCTCGGGAGCCTCGGTACGGCACGGTCCGCACCACTGGCCCCAGACGTTGAGCACGACGACCTTGCCGCGGTGGTCGCGCACCGAGATGTCCTTGTTCTCGTCGAACAGGTCCTCACCGGACACCTCGGGCACCTCCTGGCGGTCGTTGCCCTCGTAGAAGATGTCGGTCTTGCCGCCGGGAGAGACGAACTGGAAGTTCGCGCCCCGCGACACCGCGTCGTCGCCGGTGGTGCAGCCGGCGAGCACGAACGCCGCGGCGAGCAGGAGTGCCAGTGCCTTCTTCATGCGCCGGTCACCGTGGGGTCCGTCGCACCTGCCGGCTCGCTGTAGACGATGTCGACCAGCTCCTCGCCCTCGAACACGAGCGTGGTCAACGAGGCCAGCGAGCACTGCCTGCGGCGCGGGTCGTGCCACAGCCGCCTGCCCTCGAGGAAACGGCGCAGCGTCCAGATCGGCAGCTGGTGCGACACGCACAGCGCCTCGTGGCCCTCGGCCGCGGCGCGCGCCCTGTGCACGGCGCCGAGCATCCGGTGGGCGATGTCCACGTAGGGCTCGCCCCACGACGGCTCGAACGGGTTGCGGAGCTTGGGCCAGTGCCGGGGCTGACGCAGTGCGCCGTCGCCGACGGCCACGCGCAGGCCCTCGAACTGGTTGCCCGCCTCGATCAGCCGGTCGTCCTTGGCGATGTCGAGGCGGTGGGCGGCCGCGATCGGTCCCGCGGTCTCCTGCGCCCGTTCGAGCGGCGAGGCGACCACGTGCACGAGCCCGTGTCCCGCGAGCGCCTCGGCGACGGTGAGCGCCTGCTGCCTGCCCCGCTCGGAGAGCGCGAACCCGGACATGCGGCCGTAGAGCACGCCGCCGGGGTTGTGGACCTCGCCGTGGCGCAGCAGGTGGACCAGCGTCGTGTCGCTCATGGCCGCTCCGCCGCGGCCGCCGCGCGCGCCGCGGGGGCGAGGGCGGCCTCGATCACCTCGAACGCGGCGTCGTCGAGGGCCGCGTTGACGAACCACGCCTCGAAGGCGCTCGGCGGCGCGTAGACACCGGCGTCGAGCAGCGCGTGGAAGAACGGCGCGAACCGCCAGGTCTCCGCGGCCGCGGCGCCCGCGTAGTCGTGCACCGGCGAGTCGGTGAAGAACACGCTCACCAGGTTGCCCGCGTAGGCCACGGTGTGCGGGACGCCCTCGGCGCTCAGCGCCTGGCCGAACAGCGTGCCGAGGCGGCGTGCGTTGGCGTCGAGAGCCCGGTAGACGTCCTCGTCGGCGGCCCGCAGCGTGGCGAGCCCCGCGGCGACGGCGACGGGATTGCCCGACAGCGTGCCCGCCTGGTAGACGGGACCGCTCGGCGCGAGCCTGGCCATCACGTCGGCGCGCCCGCCGAACGCGGCGGCGGGCAGCCCGCCGGACATGACCTTGCCGAAGGTGTAGAGGTCGCCCGCGACGCCGTCGAGGCCGTACCAGCCCGCGGCCGAGACGCGGAAGCCCGTCATCACCTCGTCCATGATCAGCAGCGCACCGTTGGCGTGGGCGATCTCGCGCAGCTCGGCGTTGAAGCCCTCGTGCGGGGCGACCGCGCCCATGTTGCCCGCGGCTGCCTCGGTGATCACCGCGGCGACCGAGTCCGGGTTGTCGGCGAAGGCCTTCCGGACGGCGTCGAGGTCGTTGTAGGGCACCACGACGGTGTCGGCCGCCTGGGCGCCCGTGACGCCTGGCGAGGTCGGCAGGCCCAGCGTGGCGACGCCGGAGCCGGCCTGGGCCAGCAGCGCGTCGACGTGACCGTGGTAGCAGCCCGCGAACTTGATGATCTTGCTGCGGCCGGTGAATCCCCTGGCGAGGCGGATTGCGCTCATCGTCGCCTCGGTGCCGGAGTTGACCAGGCGCACCTGCTCGACGGGCCCGACCCTGCGGATGATCTCCTCGGCGAGCTCGACCTCACCGATGGTGGGCGTGCCGAACGACAGCCCGGAGGAGGCCGCCTCGCGCGCGGCGCCGACGACGGCGGGGTGCGCGTGACCCAGGATCATCGGCCCCCACGACGACACCAGGTCGACATAGCGGTTGCCGTCGGCGTCCCACAGGTGCGGGCCCTCGCCGCGCACCATGAAGCGGGGGGTTCCACCGACCGAGGCGAAAGCGCGCACCGGCGAGTTGACGCCGCCGGGCGTGGCCGAGGCGGCGCGGGCGAACCATGACTTGGACTGCTCGACTCCTGTCACGCCTGCCAGTCTGGCAAAGGCGCGTCAGGCTTCGGTGACCTGGTCAGTGTGGTCCGCGTCGCGTGACTTGCGATACCTGCGCCTGCCCGTACGGAACCCCAGCAGCGTCTGCCGGATCGCGTCGACGACCAGGATCCCGGCGATGCCGCCGAGCGCGATGGCGAGCGCGACCCAGTTGCCGGAGTAGACGCGCGAGACGAGCTCGGTGCCGTCGTCGAGGCGGACGGTGACGAACGTGAGCGAGGCGTCCCAGACGAGGAACGCGATCCAGACCCCCGCGGCGGCCACGAGCAGCTCGACCGCCGCGACGACGAGCCGCCACGGCTGGTTGAGCCGTTCGTTCGAGTAACCGGGGACCGCGGGCCAGACGACGTCGCTCACGGCGTGCAGTCTTTCATGGCCCCCGACAGTGCGCCGCGAAACTCCTCCTCGTCACCCGCCCAGGCCAGCACCGTGGTGCCGTCCGTGAGCCGGAGCGGTATCTCCGCGTACTTGCGCGGCACGCTGAGCCCGCCGCCGAGCACGCGCGTGCCCGGCTTCGCGTCCTCGTCGGACAGCGCGGCGATGTCGGCGATCGCCAGCTCCTCCCTGCCCTGGACGAGACGCGTCGGCGTGACCCTGACGACGAGGAACCGGCGCCGCGCGTACACCCACAGCGCCGTCAGCCCGAACAGGCCGACGCCGGTGCCGATCCACATCAGGGTGTGCGGCGGGTCGCCGATGAGCACCTCGGAGAGGTACCCGAGCAGCGCGAACAGCGGGCCCCACACCAGGGGCAGGCCGTTCGCGCCGCGCTCGGAGTAGAGCTCCGCGCTCACAGCGACTTGGGCACCTTGGGGAAGTAGTCCTGGACGCTGGGCACGTACATCAGCGACAGCGCGATGATCGAGAGCAGCGCCGAGACCAGCGTGATGATGTTGGAGAACAACACCACCTGGAAGATCAGCGACACCGCCGCGAGCACGGTGAGGATGGTGCGCGCCGAGCGCGTGCCCTCCCTGGCCTTGTAGGCGAACAGCGCGAACAGCACGGCGAACGCGACCGCGCCGATGAACAGCGTCCACAGCAGCGAGGTGGCCCCCGAGCTGAGCTGCTCGTCGGTGATCCGAGGATCGTTGTTCATCTCGATCAGCTGGTCGACGATGTCCTGCTTGGCGGTGAGCGTGAGCCCGAAACCGGCGATCAGCACGAGGCCGGACAGCACCCACAGCGCGAAGGACACCTTGACCGGCTTCGGCGGGTCGACGCGTTCGCGCTCCATACCCGAGAGCCGCGGCGCGGGCGGCAGGCCCTTCTTGCGCCGCTGGTCGTCCGTTTCGTCTGAGTCAGTCACCGCTGCACCCTATGCCTTTTCCCGGTCGAGCCAGGTCGCGGCCTCAGCGGCCCAGTAGGTGAGGATCATGTCGGCCCCCGCGCGGCGGATCGACGTGAGCACCTCGAGCACCGTCCGCTCCCGTTCGAGCCAGCCGTTGGCGACGGCGGCCTCGACCATCGCGTACTCGCCGGAGATGTTGTAAGCCGCGACCGGCACCGGCGACAGCTCGGCGGCGGCCTTGATGACATCCAAATAGGACAGTGCGGGCTTGACCATGATCGCGTCGGCGCCCTCGGCGAGGTCGAGTTCGATCTCGCGCAGCGCCTCGCGGGCGTTGCCCGGGTCCTGCTGGTAGGTCTTGCGGTCGCCCTTGAGCTGGGAGTCCACCGCCTCGCGGAACGGGCCGTAGAACGCGCTGGCGTACTTGGCCGAGTAGGCGAGGATTCCGGTGTCGGCGTAGCCGGCGTCGTCGAGCGCGCGGCGGATCACGCCGACCTGGCCGTCCATCATTCCGCTCGGGCCGAGCACGTGGGCGCCGGCTCGGGCCTGCGCGATCGCCATCTCGGCGTAGCGCTCCAGCGTCGCGTCGTTGTCCACGGTGTCCTCACCGGCCTCGCCGCGCCGTAGTACACCGCAGTGGCCGTGGTCGGTGAACTCGTCGAGGCACGTGTCGGCCATCAGCACGGTGTCGTCGCCGAGCTCGGCCCGCAGGTCGCGCAGGGCGACGTTGAGCACGCCATTCTCGTCGGTGGCACCGGAACCCACCGCGTCGTGGACCTTCGGTACGCCGAACAGCATCAGCCCGCCGACGCCCGCGCGCACCGCCTCGACGGCGGCCTTGCGCAGCGAGTCGCGGCTGTGCTGGACGACGCCCGGCATGCTGCTGATGGGTCGCGGCGCGTCGGCGCCCTCCGCGACGAACATGGGCAGGATCAGCTGACGTGGCCGCAGCGTGGTCTCGCTGACCAGGCGCCGCATGGCCGCCGTACCCCGCAACCTGCGGGGCCGATGCTCGGGAAACACGCTGCACACGCTACTCCTCACGGAATGCAGTGAAGGGCACCCTGCCTGCGTTGAATGCAGTAAAGGTGCCCTTCACCGCATTCGGGGCGCGGCCGGGACCGCCGGATTCTTCGTCCACACCGGACATACCCGTGATCGCGTAGCATTCGGGCACCTTCGCGTGAGCGCGTTGACGAAGACGGAGAGACATGGCCACGATCCACGACGTCGCGCGGCTCGCCGGAGTGTCGACGTCGACGGTGTCCCGCGTGCTGTCCCGTTCGCGGGCGGTCCATCCCGAGTCCGAAGCGAAGGTCCTCGCCGCGGCCGAGGAGCTGGGCTACCGGCACAACGCCGTCGCCAGGGCACTGCGCACCAGCCGTTCGCACACCATCGGCATGCTCGTGCCGCAGATCTCCAACCCGTTCTTCCCCGCGCTCGTGGAGGCCGTCGAACGCCGCCTCGACCGTGAGGGCCTCGTGCTGTTCCTGTGCGACTCGCAGCGGGACGCCGAGGTGGAGGCACGCAGGCTGCTCGCGCTGGTCGACCGCCAGGTGGACGGCGTGATCATCACCCCGTTCGACGCCACCGCGAGCGTGGCGGCGGTGCGCGGAGTCCTCGGCCGGCTCCCTGTCATCCAGGCGATCCGGTGCGTCGAGGGCTCGCTCACCGACTGGGTCGGCGTCGACGACGAGACGGGCTTCCGCCTGCTCGTCGACCACCTGGTGGCGGCGGGCAGGCGCAGGCTGGTGTTCGTGAGCGCGGCGCCGGAGACGAACTCCTCGGCGCAGCGCAGGCTGGACGCCGTCGACGCGGCACTGCGCGCCCACGGTCTGACGGCGGCGCAGGAGCCGCTGCTCGGGCGGTTCGAGGTCGACTGGGGCCTCGATGCCGCCGAACGCGTCGACCTGAGCGCCGTCGACGGGATCGTGTGCGGCAACGACGCGATCGCGCTGGGGATGCTGCGCGGACTGCGCAGGGCGGGCGTGAGCGTGCCGGGGCAGGTGGCGGTCACGGGTTTCGACGACATCAGCTACGCCGAGATCTCCGACCCGCCGCTGACCACGGTGCGTCAGGAGTGGGACGCACTGGCCGACGCGTGTGTACGACTGCTGCTGCATCCCAGCGACGACGGGCCCCGCTGCGCCGCGATCGCACCTACGCTGCAGGTACGCGAGTCCACTCCGAGTCTGGAGGCGACATGAGTGTCGACGTGCACAACCTGACCAGAGAACTCGTGGCGCTCGACACGATCGGGCACGCCGAGAGCGACGCGCTCGCTGTGGTGGCGCCACTGCTGGAGAAGGCGGGCTTCTCCGTGGAGATCGCCGAGCACGAGCCCGGCAGGGGCACGCTGATAGCCGAGTGGCACGCCGGGCTGGACGAGCCGCCGCTGTGCCTGTCCGGCCACGTCGACACGGTGCCGCTGGGTGCGGCACCGTGGCAGCACGACCCGTTTCACGCCGAACCCGACGGCGACCGCCTGCACGGCAGGGGCACCAGCGACATGAAGGGCGGCGTGGCGGCGATCGTCGCGGCGGCCACGCGGATCGCCACGTTGAGCCCGCGCAGGGCGGGCCTGCGGCTGGTGCTCACCGCCGCGGAGGAGACCGGTTCGGCAGGCGCCCGGCTGGCCGCCGAACGACTCACCGGCAGGCCCAGCGGGCCGCTGGTGATCACCGAACCCACCGGAAACGCCGTGTTCAACGGCCACAAGGGCGCGCTGTGGCTCTCGGCGAGGGCCGGCGGTGTCACCGCGCACGGCTCGATGCCGCACCTCGGCGACAACGCCGTCTACAAGCTGGCGCGCGCGGTCGGCAGGCTGGAGTCCTACGCCTTCGACGCGCGGCCGCACGCCGTGATGGGAGCGCCGACGCTCAACGTGGGCACGTTCCAGGGCGGGCTCAACACCAACTCGGTGCCCGACAGCGCGGAGGCCACCGTCGACGTGCGCACCGTCGCGGGGCAGGACCACCGCGAGGTGCTGGCGAGCCTCGCCAGGCGGGCGGGCGACGAGGTGCGGCTGGCGCCGCTGATCGACCTGCCGCCGGTGTGGACCGAGCCCGGCGACGAGTGGACCGAGTCGGTGGCGGAGATCGCCCGCGAGATCAGCGGGCACGGCGAGGGACCGCCGAGGGCTGCGAGCTACTTCACCGACGCCTCAGTGCTGACGCCCGCGTTCGGCCTGGTGCCCACGGTGATCTGCGGGCCGGGTGAGGCCGAGCAGGCGCACGTGACCGACGAGTGGGTCTCGCTCACCAAACTCGCCGATTCGGTGGCGATCCTGGAACGCATCGCCGTCGACTGGTGCGGCACCTGAGCCACCCCCGAACGCGGTGAAGGGCACCTTTACTGCGTTGAACGCGGTAAAGGTGCCCTTCACTGCAGCTACCCGTCGTCAGGAGCGGCGGGCGCGCTTGGCCTTGCGGGGCGGCGGCAGTGCGCCTTCGGCGCGCAGCTTGGCCGCGTGGTCGGCGAGCGCGTCGACCAGGTCGATCACGTTCGGCTTCTCCGGCTGCACGTCCACGCGCAGGCCGAACTCCGTCGCCGTCTCGGCCGTCTTCGGGCCGATGCACGCCACGAGCGTGCGCGCGTGCGGCTTGCCCGCGATGCCCACGAGGTTGCGGACCGTGGAGGACGAGGTGAAGCACACCGCGTCGAAACCACCGGTCTTGATCATCTCGCGGGTCTCCGCCGGTGGCGGCGCGGCCCGCACGGTGCGGTACGCGGTCACGTCGTCGATCTCCCAGCCGCGGTCGCGCAGCCCGGCCGACAACGTCTCGGTGGCGATGTCGGCACGCGGCAGCAGCACGCGGTCAACGGGGTCGAGCACGTCGTCGTAGGGCGGGAACTCCGCGAGCAGGCCCTCGCTCGACTGCTCGCCGGAGGGCACGAGCTCGGGGATGATCCCGAACGAACGCACCTTCTCGGCGGTCGACTCACCGACGCAGGCGATCTTGACGCCGGAAAACGCGCGGGCGTCGAGACCGAACTCCGCGAACTTCTCCCACACCGCACGCACCGCGTTGGTGGAGGTGAACACGATCCACTGGTAGCGGCCGTCGACGAGGCCCTTCACCGCGCGCTCCATCTGCGCGGGGCTGCGCGGCGGCTCCACGGAGATGGTCGGCACCTCGTGCGAGGTGGCACCGTGGCTGCGGAGCCGGTCGGCCATGTCGCCCGCCTGCTCCTTGGTGCGCGGCACCAGGACCTTCCAGCCGTACAGCGCGCGCGACTCCCACCACGAGAGCTTCGAGCGGTTGCCGACGACGGAGCCGATGCTCACCACGAGCGGGCCCACCAGCTCGCCCGCGTCGGCGGCGAGGGTGGCCAGCGTCGAGTCGACGGTGCGCTGGGTGTTGATGGTGCCGTTGGAGGTGACGGCCACCGGGGTCTGCGGGGAGAGCCCGTTCTCGACCAGCGCCGAGGCGGCCTCGGCCAGGTGGCTCGACGTCGCGTGCAGCACGATCGTGCCCGGCGTGCGCGCCAGGCCCGCCCAGTCGACGTCGCTACGGACGTCGACCTCGGTGTGCGCGCCGCCGAGTGCCACGCCCGCATAGGCGGGCACGGCGGCACCGGGCGAGACGCCGGGCACCACGTCGAACACGGCGCTCGTGCGCGAGACGGCGTTCACCTCGGCCACGACGGCGGACTGGGTCAACGGGTCGCCTGCGACGAGCCGGAGCACCAGGCGGCCTGCCTTGGCCTCGTTGGTCAGGTCCTTGGCGACGTCACCGGGTTCGCCGACTGCCGGGCGCACCTCCGCGTCGGGCCCGGCGAAAGCCAGCGCACCGGCTGGCACGTCCGGGTCGGTCACCACGAGCTCGGCCTTGGCGAGCAGTTCCTGGGCACGGACCGTCAGCAGTCCGGCATCGCCGGGGCCCGAGCCCACGAAGGCGACGCGCCCCGTGGTCTTGCGTGCGCGGGTCATCTACTTCGTCTCTCCTCTTGTCCGGCCGTCCACCACGAAAGCGGCCGAAAATCGTTCTTCGTGCGTGCTGTTGGAATTCAGCGGGACAGGGCGCCTGCACCGAGGTCGAGCAACTCGGCGGCGAGTGAGCGGCCGAGCTTGTCCGCTTCGTGCTTCTCGGCGATGGCCGAAGCACGGAGGATCTGGATGGAGTCGCCTTCGACTCCGGTGGCGGCGACGCCGCGCAGCGAGAGGCGCTCGACGACAGCGCCCTCCGCGTCCAGGTCCTCCACGACATCGGCCAGTGCGCCGACGGGCGCGCTGCAACCGGCTTCGAGCGCGGCCAGCATGGCCCGCTCAGCGGCCACCGCGGCCCGGGTCGCTTCATCGTCCACAATGGAGTGAAGCAGGTGTTCGGTGTCCACGTCGTCGACGCGGGTTTCGACAGCCAGCGCACCCTGTGCGGGTGCGGGCAGCATCTGGAGCGGGTCGATCGTCTCGGTGATCTCACCGACCCTGCCGACCCTGGCGAGGCCGGCGCGCGCGAGCACGACGGCGTCGAGCTCGCCGGAGGTGACCTTGCCGATCCGGGTGTCGATGTTGCCGCGGATCGGCACCACCTCGAATCCGAGGCCGAGCGCGCGCAACTGCGCCATCCGGCGCGGCGACCCGGTTCCGATGACCGAGCCGGAAGGCAATTCCCCCAGGGTGAGCCGGTCGCGGGCGATCAGCGCGTCCCGCGGGTCCTCGCGCAGCGGCACGGCGGCCAGCGCGATGCCCGGCTCGGGCGCGGTCGGCAGGTCCTTGTACGAGTGCACCGCCACGTCGACCTGCTTGTCGAGCAGTGCCTCGCGCAGTGCGGAGGTGAAGACACCGACGCCGATCTCGGCGATCGGGGCGCTCGAACGGTCGCCAGGCGTGGAGACCGTGATGATCTCCACGCGCTGACCGGCCTCTTCGAGCTTCTTCGCGATGGTCCCGGTCTGCGCCACGGCGAGCTTGCTGCCGCGGGTGCCGATCCGGATAACTCTGTCAGCCACGCTTGTCACCGTCGATCTGATCGTGCTTGGCGCCTGCCGAGGGGCTGGACACGACGCTGGGCGCCTGCGGGT
Source organism: Prauserella cavernicola (assembly GCF_016595675.1). Lineage (GTDB taxonomy): Bacteria > Actinomycetota > Actinomycetes > Mycobacteriales > Pseudonocardiaceae > Prauserella_A > Prauserella_A cavernicola. The sequence continues at coordinate 228,865 of NZ_JAENJH010000002.1, forward strand.
CGAGCTCGAACAGCTCGCGCAGCGCGTTGGCGTAGTCGGTGTCCTGTGTCTCGGCGGCGAGTTGCTTCACGCGCACGGTCGGCGCGTGCAGGAGCTTGTCCACGACCCTGCGGACCGTGCGGCCCAGCTCGTCGCGGACCGAGTCGTCGAGTTCGGGCAGCCGCTTGTCGAGCCGCAGCAGCTCGGAGTCCACGACCTCGGCGGCACGCTTGCGCAGCGCGGTCACCGTCGGCGTGACGGCCGCACTGCGCTGACCGGCCAGGTAGGTGCGCACCTCGTCGAGCACGATGCCCGCGGCCTTCGCGGTCTGCCGATCGGTGGTGCCGCTGCCTGCCTCGTGCATGCGGCGGCGGACCGTTTCCAGGTCCACCACGGTGACCCCGGCGACCTCGGCCACCTCGGGGTCGACGTCGCGGGGCAGGCCGAGGTCGCAGATGACCACGGGTGCGTCCGTGCGCGGCGCGACGTGCTCGGTGCCGAGCACCGCGTCCTTCGCGCCCGTGCACACCATCACCAGCTCGGCCTGCGCGACGGCGTCGGCCAGCGACGACATCGGCACGGCGCGGGCCGGAACACCCTGCTCGGCCACGGACGCGGCGAGCCGCTCGGCGTTGACGAGGGTGCGGTTGGCCACGGTGATCTCACCGATGCCCGCCTTGCGCAGCTGCGACGCGGCGAGCGCACCCATCGAGCCCGCGCCGACGATCAGCGCGCGCTGCCCGGCTGGCTCACCAGCGGCCGCGAGCGCCTCGGACACCACGGAGGCGCCCAGTGCGTCCAGTCCGGTCTCGGTGTGCACCCGCTTGCCGACGCGCAGTGTCGTCTGCACGAGCTCGTGCAGGACCCGGCCGACGGTCCCCGCCTCGCGGGCCGTGGCGTAGGCGGCCCTGACCTGACCCAGGATCTGCGTCTCGCCGACCACCATCGAGTCGAGGCCGGATGCGACGGAGAACACGTGCTCCACCGCGGCGCCCGCGTAGTGCACGTAGAAGTTGTCGTAGAGCTCCTGCGCCTCCATGCCGGCCTGGCGGGCCAGCACGTCGGCGATGTCACCGAGGCCGCCGTGGAACGTCTCGACGACCGCGTAGACCTCGATGCGGTTGCACGTCGAGAGCAGCATGACCTCGGACACGTGCTCGGTCTGCTGCAGCTCGTGCAGAACCTTGCCCAGCTCGGCGGCGGGCACGGCGGCCCGCTCGAGCGTGGTGAGGTCGGCGGTGCGGTGGGAGAGCCCGATCGCGAGGATGCTCACGACGGCACCACCGCCCCGTTACCGGCGACGGCGGGGTCGACGACCTTGCCGTTCAGCTCGTTGTCCGCCCTCCGCGCAACGTGGAAGGACAGGATCTGCAGTTCCACAGCCAGGTCGACCTTTCGCACCTCGACATGTTCCGGCACTTGCAGCACCACCGGAGCGAAATTCAGGATGCACTGCACCCCGCCGGCGACGAGCCGGTCACACACCGTCTGGGCCGCGGCGGGCGGCGTCGCGAGGACTCCGATGGAGATCTGGCGCTCGGCGCACACCTGCGGAATGTCGTCGAGGTGTGACACCGGAATGCCGCCCACCGGCACCCCGACCAGATCCGGGTCGATGTCGAAGAGTGCTTCGACCGGAAACCCGCGACCGGGGAAGCCGCCGTAGTTCGCCAACGCATGTCCGAGGTTACCGATTCCCGCGACGGCGACCTTGTGCTGCCGCGTGAGGCCCAGTGTGCGCTCGATCTGGCCGACGAGCACGGCCACTTCGTAACCGACGCCACGTGTGCCGTACGAGCCGATGTAGGAGAGGTCCTTGCGCAGCTTGGCGGAGTTCACGCCCGCCGCGGCGGAGAGTTCCTCGCTGGAGACGGTGGTGGCGCCCTGCTCGGCCATCGCGGAGAGGATCCGCAGGTAGACGGCCAGGCGGGCGACCGCGGCCTCGGGAATCGACTTGGCTCGCGCCTCCGGGTAGGCGGCGGTCGCGGACACCGCGGGCAACTCGGCGGTCGGCGCGTTGTCGGCGTCCGGCGTGCCGGGCGGCCGGGTGCGCTTGTGCGCGGCGGCTCCGTTTCGCCGGCCCCGCTGTGCCACCACGCTGGCTCTCCTGTCGCCGAGTTCGAGAAGTTGACCCTTGACCTGGCGCGCGCGACGGTGTTCGATGCCCGGCGCAGCGCTCGGTGGCATTACGGTAGTTCATTTGTGAACGCAGGCACAAAGTGGCTGGTGAGCCCCCTGAAATCGCTGCGGGAACCCCGTTTCTGACGCTCTGTCAGCATTTTCGCCCTGGATACGGCAAAGGCCACCTTGATCGCGTCGAGCGCAACCAAGGTGGCCTTCACTGCTGGTGGTGCAGGTGGGACACGTCACATGTTGGCGCCAGGCGTGAGCACCGTGTCGATCACGAAGACCGTGGCGTTCTTGGTCGGGATGTTGCCGCACAGCACCTTGGCGCCGTTGACGGTCATGTTCTCGCCCTCGCCCTCGATCTTCACGGGGCCGCCCTCGGTGTTGAGGGTCTCGACGTCGCCGGCCTGGCTGAGGCCTTCGGCGTCGTAGCGCTCACCGAGCACGTGGTACTGCAGGATCGGGGCCAGCTCGTCCGGCTTGCCGGCGAGCTCGTTGAACTTCTCCTCACCGAGCGCGTTGAAGGCGTCGTCGGCGGGCGCGAAGACGGTGATGGCCTCCTGGCTGTTGAGCGTGTCGACCAGGTCGGTCGCCTCCACCGCGGCGACCAGCTTGGTCAGCAGCGGGTTGGTGCTCGCGGCCGACGCGACCGGCTCGGGGCCCATCGAGTCGAGGCTGCCGGGCTCGTCACCCTGGGGCAGCTGGTCACACGCCGGACCGAAAACGTCATCGTTCGTGGTCACGCCGTCGCCGCCCGCCATGGCCTCGCTGCTGCTCGGCATCTGGCTCGACTGCTGCTGGTCGCCCGAGTCGGCCTGGCCGTTGTCGCCGCCGTCCTCGCCACCACCGCAGGCAGCCAGCCCGAGGGTCGCGGCAAGTACGAATCCGGCTCCGGCAACGCGTCGCGAGTTCCTCACGAAGATCACTCCATTCTCGACTGTCTCTGTCGTTGTGGGTGATTCGGAGCCGGTCGGAGGGCGGATTGGTCCTATCGGGTGGTGATTGAGATCGTGTGCCATCCGGTCGCGCCGTCGGGCAGGACCGGTGCGCGATCCTCGGTCTGGGTGTAGCCCGACTCGTCGGTGGCCCTGCACGTGAGCTGGTGGGTTCCGGGCTGCTCGATGTCGAGAGCGACCTGCCACATCCGCCACGCGTCTTTGGAGACCACTGTGGACAGTTCGGCCTCGCGCCACGGTCCGCGATCCAGGCGCACCTCCACCTTCTTGATACCCGTGTGCTGGGCCCACGCCGTGCCAGCCACGACCACCCGCCCAGGAGGCAGCGTCGAGAAACTCGTCGGCGAGTCGATGCGCGACTCCGTCTTCACCGGTCCGAGCCGGCCCCAGCCGCGCTGGAGCCAGTAGGCCTGCCTGGCCGACCACGTGGTCAGCTCGAGATCGGTGACCCACTTCGTGGCGGACACGTAGCCGTAGAGCCCCGGGACCACGAGGCGCGCCGGGAATCCGTGCTCGACGGGCAGCGGCTCGCCGTTCATCCCGATGGCGAGCAACGCGCCCCTGCTCGGATCCAGCACGACGTCCAGTGGCGTGCCGCACGTCCACCCGTCGGCGCTGGTGGAGAAGAGTTGCTGCGCACCGGACTGCGCACCGGCCTCCCTGAGCAGCCCTGCCAGCTCGACGCCGATGAAGTTCGCGTTCGAGATGAGCGGCCCACCGACCTCATTGGACACACAGCACAGCGTGATCGTGCGCTCGACGAGTCCCCGGTTCCGGATGTCGTCGTAGGTCAGGGTCAGTTCGCGATCCACCATCCCGTGGATGCGCAGGCTCCAGTCGTCGGCCTTGACCTGAGGCAGCACCAGCGCGGTGTCGATGCGGTAGAAGTCCGCGTTCGGGGTGAGAAACGTCGGCGTGCCGAGCTTGGCGAAATCGGCGCCCGCCGGCGGCGGGGGCACCGGGCGCGTGACGGTGAGCCTGCCGACCGCGGCACGCGAGCCTGCCGCGTCGCGGGTGTTTCCGAGCAGCGCTCCGCCGAGGCCGACGACACCGGCGCCGACGGCGACCGCACCGGCCCCGACCAGGAACCGTCTCCGGTCGGCACCGCCCTCCGTGCTCGTCGGCACGGGTTCCGCGGCCCGCAACGCCCTGGCGTGCAGCAGGCGAAACGCGACCAGCCCGGCCGTCAGGCTCGCGAGCGGCGCGAGGATGGCGAGCTGCCCGAGGTCGGGCCTGGTGAGCACCGCGACGCCACCGAGCACCCCGAACACCGTGATCACGAGCGAGCCCGCGAGCGAACTCCGCCGCGACAACAACCCCGCGCCCACGGCGACCAGCATGAGCACCACGGCCATGCCGCCGAGCAGCACCTGCTTGTCGGCGGTGCCGAACGTGCTCACCGCCCAGTCCTTGAGCCACGTGGGCGTCAGGTCGATCGCGGAGTTGCCGACGGCCACGTACGGCGAGGAGCCGGGACCGACGAACGCCCCGACCAGATGACCGGCGGCCAGCGCGGCGACCAGACCGAGCAGTGCCGTGAGCACGGCGACGGAGGCCGAGAGCCTCGGACCTGTACGCACGGCGGGATCGCCCATGTCTCCATATTCGGCCACGCCGCGGCTCTGGATTGCTTTTCCGCGCTTACGAGTGGCTTACGACCTCAGCGCGGCGCGCAGCCGATCCTCCTCGACCTTCCAGTACCCGTGCTCCACATCGTCGACGAGGATCACCGGCACGCGGTCGCCGTACTCGGCGCGCCACTCGGGGTCGGAGTCGACGTCGGCCGCCGTCCACTCCACGCCCACCTCGGCACAGATCCGGGCGACGGCCTCCTCCGCGTGCTCGCACGCGTGGCAGCCCGCCCTGGTCATCACGGTCACCCGATGCATGTCCCCATCATTCCCGCAGTCGGACGCGGCGCAGCTTTCCGGTCGAGGAGTGCGGCAGCTGCTCGGCGAACTCGACCGTGCGCGGCACCTTGTACCCGGCGAGCCTGGCGGCGCAGGCGTCCACCACCTGCTGTTCCGACAGCGACGCACCGGGCTTCGGCACCACCACGGCCTTCACGGCCTCGCCGGTGCGCTCGTCGAGCACTCCGGCCACGGCCACCTCGGCGACCTCGGGCAGCGCGCCGATGACCTCCTCGACCTCGTGCGGGAACACGTTGAAGCCGTTGACGATGACCAGGTCGTTGGCGCGGTCGACCAGGTGCAGGTCGCCGTCGGTGTCGATGAAGCCGACGTCGCCGGTGCGGAACCACCCCTCGGCGTCGGGCCCGTACGCGCCGTCGGGCCAGTACCCGCTGAACAGGTTGTCCCCGCGCACGGCGACGAGCCCGGTGCCGCCGCTGTCGTCGGCGAACGCGTCGGCCGGGTCGGCGGGGTCGAGCGGGACAGGGCCGGGGCTGCCGTCGCTGTCCACGAGCCGCAGCTCGACGCCGGGCAGCGGGCGGCCGACCGAACCGGGTTTGGCGTAGCCGGTGACCAACGTCGAGGTGACCACCGGGGCGGCCTCGGTGAGGCCGTAACCCTCGTAGACACCCAGCCCGGTGGCTCCCCGGATGGCGGCGAGCACCTTGGGGTGCAGCGGCGCGGCGCCCGACACCAGCAGCCGCACCGTCGACAGCGACTCACCGACGTCGTCGGCAGGGAGCGAGGCCAGCTCGGTGTACATGGCGGGCACACCGATGATCACGGTGACGCGGTGGGCCGCGCAGGCGGCGAGCGCCTTGTCCGCGTCGAAGCGCTGGGCGAGCACCGCCGTGGCTCCCGCCGAGACCGCGTTCAGCAGACCGGGCCCGAGCCCGTAGATGTGGTGCAGCGGGATCGCGACGAACACGCGGTCGCCCTGGTCGGCAACGGGCGGGTTCAGCTCGCGAAGCTGGTCGACGTTGGCGAGCAGGGCGCGGTGCGACAGCATCACGCCACGCGCGGGGCCGGTGGTGCCCGAGGTGTAGAAGAGCGCCGCGACGTCCTCGTCCCCGCCCGCCGCGGGCACGGGCTCGGCGCCATCGGGCTCGACGACGGGCTCCAGCACCCGCACGTCCTCGGACAGTTCTCCGGGGTCGGCGCCGACGAGCAGCCGCGCGCCGCTGTCGGCGAGCACGGGCCGCCACTCGCCCTCGGGCGCCTGCGGCGACAACGGAACGGCGACGGCGCCCGCCCTGACCACCGCGAAGAAGGTGACGGCGAACGCGGCCGAGGTGGGCAGTCGCAGCGCCACCGGGTCGCCCGCGCTCACGCCCGCATCGAGCAGCAGGCGGGCCTGCGCGTTCACGGCGGTGTCGAGCTCCGCCCAGGTCAGTGTGGTGTCAGCCACGGTGTCGACCAGCGCGGTCGCTCCGGGACGTTCCTTCGCCCTCGCGGAGAGGAGATCCGCGACATTGCCGACCAGGCGCACCCCAGCAGCCACAACCAGCCCCTTTCGGTCTCGCCCAGTGTGCCAGCCGAATCCGACGTCTCGGGGTCGATTCGGCGTCGTCTCTCTTTCGCAATCAAGACACCACTACCTACTTTGCGGTAACAACGCGTATGCTCCCTCAGGCGACGTAGTGGCGATGATCACGCGGAGTCTGCGGAACGGGCCCGGAGGAGGTGCAACGGGATGAGCGTGCCGATCGCTGTTGTCGCAGGTCCGCTGCCCTCGAGACTCCGCGCTGTGGAGCCCGCCGCCGAGCTCGCCGACCCGGGCGTCGGCGAGAACTGGGAACTCGTGCGGGCGGCCCAGCGAGGCGACACCGCGGCCTTCGGCAAGCTCTACGACCGCTACGTCGACTGGGTCTACCGCTACGTGCTGCTGCGGGTCGGCGACCGCCACCTCGCCGAGGACGTCACCAGCGAGACCTTCCTTCGCGCGCTGCGCCGGATCACGTCGATCTCCTACCAGGGCCGCGACGTCGGCGCGTGGTTCACGACCATCGCCCGCAACCTCGTACTCGATCACGTCAAGTCCAGCCGCTACCGGCTCGAGGTCGTCACCGACGAGGTCACCGAGTCGGGCAGCAGGCCCTTCGGCTCCCCCACCCAGCACTCGCTGGGCCCCGAGCAGCAAGTGATCAGCCAGACCACCAACGACGAGCTGCTGCGCTGCATCGCCGGACTCGGCGACGACCAGCGCGAATGCATCATCCTGCGGTTCATCCAGGGGTTCTCGGTCACCGAGACCGCGCGGATCATGCAGCGCAACGAGGGTGCCGTCAAAGCACTGCAGCACCGCGCCGTGCGCAGGCTCGCGAAACTACTGCCCACCGGCCTGCACTGATTCGGGCGTAACCGGACACCCCGTCGATCGTTGCGTCAGCGAAGGATTCGGCGGAGCAGGCCGGGAGGCACGCGACATGTGGAGGCCTCCGTGGCCGCGACAGGGGTACGGGGAACAGGAACGATTCGCCCGCGCGGTCGACGGGGAACACGATCCCGAGTTCCAGGACGAGCTCGCGGTGGTCGCCGCGCTGCGCAGACTCGGTGCCGACACCCCGCCCGACGAGGGAGCGCGCGCCCGCATCGCGGAGCGGATCGCCCAGCCACCCGCGCGAGCGCGTCGACGGCCACGGCTCGTTCCCGTGCTCGCCGCAGCGCTGGTGACGCTGTTCGCGCTGTCGGGGCTCGGTCTGCTGCTCTCCCACGACGCACTGCCCGGCGAGACGCTCTACCACCTCAAGCGGGCCCGCGAGGGCGCCGTGCTGGAGCTGACCTTCGACGGCGAGCAGCGGGCGCTGGCCCGGCTCGAGTACGCCTCGCTGCGCCTGGACGAGCTGACCGAACTGGTGGACAGGGACGTGCCCGACAGGGCGGCCTACGCGCTTGGCCTCGCCGACTTCACCGGGGACGTGCGGGCCGCGATCGGTGGACTCACCTCGGCGGCGACCAGCTCCGACGGGCGGCAGCTCGACCGGCTCGGTACCTGGGTGGCGCTGCAGTCGGGCAGGCTCACCGCGCTGCGCGACGCGCTCCCGGCGAGCACCGGCGAACCGGTGGAGCTGCTGACCCGGGTTCGCGACCGCGTCACGTCACTCGACGACCGGATGCACTGTCTCCAGATCACCTCGGGCCGGTTCGACGAGCTGGGCGCGCTGCCCGCGACGGGCGCCTGCCTGCCGCCGCGAGGACCGGACGCCGGTCCGGACCCCACGCCGCAACCGCTGCCACCTGCCCACGAGCCGCAGGCTCCGGCTTCGGTGCTGCCGGTGACGAACGCGAAGCCCAGCCCGCCGGACGGCGTCGGCGTGCCGGCACCGGCCCCCGCGCCACCGTCGCCGCACCCCGTGCCCGCACCTCAAGTGGTGCCGGCTCCGGTCCCCGCGCCGACGAGCCCTCGGCTGCCCGACTCGAACTCACCGCCGAAACCGGTGGTGTCCATCCCCCCGTTGCTGCCAGGGTTGCCTGGGGTGAGCGTCGGATAGCTCTCCGCCCTCAGTTGTATCTTGGCTACTCTGTGCACAGCACCGGAGTGCGACTCGAATGTGGAGGCGGTGTGCGTGGCATTGTGGCGGGCCCGCGGTAAGGGGCAGGAACGCGAGCGGCTCGCCGCACTGGCGGGCGAGGCCTCGGCAGACGCTGCCGTGGCCATGGAAGCCGCGCAGGTGGCCACGCTCGACGTGGCCGCGCCCAAGACCCCCGACGACGGGGAGCCCGCTCCTCCGCCCGCGCCGCCGGACCTCACCGCCGCGGCGTTCTTCGACGTGGACAACACGATGATGATGGGCGCGTCGATCTTCCACTTCGCGCGCGGCCTGGCCGCCCGCAAGTACTTCACGTCCTCCGACCTGGCCGGCTTCGCGTGGCAGCAGGTGAAGTTCCGCATCGGAGGCCGCGAGGACAAGCAGGGTATGCAGTCCAGCCGCGAGCAGGCACTGTCCTTTGTGGCAGGTCGAACCGTCGAGGAGATGGTGGCCGTCGGCGAGGAGATCTACGACGAGCTGATGGCCGACCGGATCTGGTCCGGCACGCGCGCGCTCGCCCAGATGCACCTCGACGCGGGCCAGCGGGTGTGGCTGGTCACGGCCACCCCGGTGGAGCTCGCCGCGATCATCGCGCGCAGGCTCGGGCTCACCGGCGCGCTCGGCACGGTGGCCGAGAGCGTCGACGGCGTGTACACCGGCAGGCTCGTCGGCGATCTGCTGCACGGCAGGGCCAAGGCCCACGCCGTGCGGGCTCTGGCCGCGCGCGAGGGCCTCAACCTGCGCCGCTGCACGGCGTACTCGGACTCGCAGAACGACGTGCCGATGCTCTCGGTCGTCGGCACCGCGGTGGCCATCAACCCGGACTCGGGGTTGCGCGACGTCGCCCGCGGGCGCGGCTGGGAGATCCGCGACTTCCGCACGGGACGCAAGGCGGCCAAGATCGGGGTGCCATCGGTGCTCGGGGCAGGGGCCGTCGCCGGTGCCGTCGCGGCCGGGATCGCCTACCGGCGCCGCGCCATCTGACGCAGCGCCGCTCGAATCAGTCGCGAAAGACGCTGCGGCGCTGCGAGAGCCTGCGGTAGAGCATCTGCTGGATCGCCTCGCGCACCTGGTCGGTCAGGTTGAAGATCAGCATCGGGTCGTCCTCGGCCTCGGGCGCGAAGCCATCGGTGGAGATCGGCTCGCCGAACTCGATGTGCCACTTCGTCGGCAGCGGCACCGCGCCGAGCGGGCCGAGCAGCGGGAAGAACGGCGTGATCGGGAAGTACGGCAGGCCCAGCAGGCGCGCGAGCGGCTTGAGGTCGCCGATCTTCGGATAGATCTCCTCAGCACCGACGATCGACACCGGCACGATGGGCACGCCGGTGCGCAGCGCGGCGGACACGAAGCCGCCCCTGCCGAAGCGCTGGAGCTTGTAGCGGTCCGAGAACGACTTGCCAACGCCCTTGAAGCCCTCGGGCCACACACCCACCAGCTGGCCGTCGCTCAGCAGGCGCTCCGCGTCGGGCCCGCACGCGAGCGTCTGCCCCGAGCGGCGGGCCAGCGTGCCGAGCAACGGGGTCTTGAACACCAGGTCGGCGCCGAGCATCCGCAGGTGCCTGCCGAGCCGGTCGTGCACGGCGAACGCCGTCATCACCGAGTCGATCGGCAGCACACCCGAGTGGTTGGCCACGAGCAGCGCGCCACCGTCGACGGGCAGGTTCTGCACGCCGTGGGTACTGACGCGGAACCACTTCTCGTAGAGCAGCCGCAGCGGCGGCAGCACGAGCGTCTCGGTGAGCTCTGGATCGAAGCCGAACTCGTCCACCGAGTAGTCGCCGGTGAGCCGGTGGCGCACGAACGTCGCGAACCGCGCGAGCGGGTCGTCGGCTCCCTGTTCCTCCTGCTCGGGCTGCGTGCCGGGAAACGCCACCACCGGCGCGTCCTGGTCGCTGGGCGCCGCGGTGGCGCTCGGTTCGTCCCTGTCGTTCTTGGTGCGGTGCAACGGGATCACACGTGCAGAGGAACCGGATGTCACTGCTTCACCCTCCAACCATCCACCGCGGTGGCGAGCTCGGCGAGGCGGTCACCATCCACGACAGGGCGCAGTCCCCTGCCGAGGATGTAGTCGTCGTAGGCCTCGCGGGTGTTCCACCGGGGCGTGTATCCGAAGTCCCCCTTGAGCCGGGTGTTGTCCACGACCCGGCCGAAGTTCAAGAGCCGCACCTGGTCGGAGGAGAAGTCGACCACGCGGGCGCCACGCAGCAGCTTGCCCACCGACGGCATCACCTGGCGCGGCATCGGCAGTTCGACCCTGCCCGCGCGGCGGATCGCCTGCGAGAGCGTCAGCACGCCGTCCGCGGCGACGTTGAAGACGCCGGGCTTGTCGTGCAGGGTCGCGTGTTCGAGCACCGCGAGCGCGTCGGTGGCGTGCAACAGCTGCAACCTGGCGTCGTAACCGAGCACGGTCGGCACGACGGGAAGCGCGAAGTAGCGCGAGAGCACCGTGTCGACCTCGGGTCCGATGATGTTGACGAACCGGCCCATGGTCACGGTGATGTCCGGCCTGCGCCGGGACAGACCGCGGACGTAGCCCTCCATCTCGACGGCGTCCTTGGCGTAGCCGTTGGACGAGGCCGGGATGAGTTCCGAGCCCTCCGTGAACACGGCGGGCGAGCGCGAGCTCGCGCCGTACACGGCCGCGGTCGACTTGACGACGAGCTTGCGGACGAGCGGCGAACGCTGGCACGCGGCGAGCAGCCGCATGGTGCCGATCACGTTCACTTCCTTGATCGCCATCCGCCGACCCGGCCCCGCGGGATGACAGGTAGTCGAGGCGTGCACGACGGTGTCGACCCTCGCGGAGCTGATGATCTTGGCGATCAAGGGATTGCGGATGTCGGCGCGGACGAACTCCGCGTGGCCGATCCGGCGAAGAATGTCCGGGTGCGGCGCCGACGTGTCGACGCCGATCACCCGTTCCAGATCTGGGTTGTTCCCCAGCCTGGTCAGGAGCCTGCCACCCAGCTCGCCGGCGACCCCGGTCACGAGGACGATATTGGGCGGCATCAGACCCCCTGGCGGGCAGGCGTGGTTTCACAGAGGCGAGGCGCTTCCGGATGTTACTCCCGAATGGGAGCGACGGAAGCGTCTCTTACATGCTATTAACCGGGGTTACGCCTACCGGCCACCAGGGCTCACCTGAGCGCGTTGAGCGACTCTGTCCGAGACGCGTTACTTGCCCTGCTTGCGACGCTGCACGCGCGTGCGGCGAAGCAGCTTGCGGTGCTTCTTCTTGGACATACGCTTGCGGCGCTTCTTGATCACCGAGCCCACAGGTGCTCCTTAAGACGTTCGGTCGTGAAAATCGCGTGGGGCAAGCACACGAACGGCCTATCAGGTTACCTGGGGCTTCATCCACACCCGTGTCCGGCTACCGCTAACCCACGTCGAAGTACGCGTTGTCGAGGTAGTCGTGGACGGCTTTCTCGGGCACCCGGAACGACTTGCCGACCCTTACGGCCGGCAGCTCGCCCGAGTGAACGAGACGGTAGACGGTCATCTTGGAGACCCGCATGAGCGAAGCCACCTCGGCGACCGTCAAGAACTGGACCTGCCGGGGGCCCGGCACGTCGTCTTTCCTGTTCGGCGGCATAGGTCATTCACCGTGTCCCTCACACGTGTCGCGCCGTCCGGCTTCCCCACCGAACGGTATCGACACGCACGTGCTACCACCGAGGGTAGCGGGACACGTGGGACCAATGCGACGGCTGTCGAGGGCAATACCTACGGCGTACCGGACACGCGGGGTGACGAACGGCATGTCCGGAGCGCATCAGCCCTGCTGGTGCGGCCTACCGAGTTCCACCGAACGGTCGCGGGCGGCCTCGATCGCGTCCAACAAAGCGGCGCGAACTCCGTGCTTCTCGAGCTCCCTGATCCCGTTGATGGTCGTTCCCGCGGGCGAGGTGACCGCCTCGCGCAGCAGCACCGGGTGCTCCGCACTCTCGTTGAGCATCTTCGCGGCGCCGACCGCCGACTGGACGATCAGCTGCTCGGCGACCGCACGCGGCAGGCCGAGCAGGATCCCGGCATCGATCATGGCCTCGACGAGGTAGAAGAAGTACGCGGGACCGGAGCCGGACAGCGCCGTGACGGCGTCCTGCTGCGACTCGGGCAGCACCAGCACCTTGCCGACGCTGGAGAGCAGCTCCTCCACCGTGCGGACGTGCTCGGCGGTGGCGTGCCTGCCCGGTGAGATCGCGCTCATCGCCTCGTTCACGAGCATCGGGGTGTTCGGCATGACGCGCACGACCGGAGTGCCCTCGGCCAGCCTGCTCTCGTACAGCGCCGTCGGCAGCCCCGCGCACAGCGACACCACGAGCGAGCCGGGGCCCACGAGCGGAGCGAGCTGGTCCAGCACGGGCTCGATGTCCTGGGGCTTCACGGCGACGACGAGGACGTCGGCGCGCTTGGCGGCCTCGGGGACCTCGGTGCTCGCGATGCCGTAGCGCTCGGTCAGGTCGGCCGCGCGCTCCGGGTGCCGCTCGGTGAACAGCAGTGACTCGGGCGCGCGGCCCGCGTGCAGCAGCCCCGACAGCAGCGCCTCACCGATCTTGCCCGCACCCAGTACAGCGATTGTTGACATGGCCCGACTCTAAGGTGCGGGGGCGAGCGCGAGTTGGCGCGCCTGGCACACCACGCGGCCCTGTGCGTCCACCACGAGCGCGTCGGAGTCGAACCAGCCCTCCTGCACCGACCGGCACTCCACGAGCACGCGCAGCCAGCCTGGGGCGGGCCGCGTGCGCACGAGCGCGGTCAGCTGCGCGGTGGGCGCCCAGCCGAAGCGCCCGAGGTTGAACACCACGGGCGGATTGATGTCGCCCGCGAGCAACGCGAAGTACGGGTCGGGCTCGCCGTCGCGCGGACGGACCCACAGCCGCAGCCGGGGCGGGTCGCCGGTGCGGCCGACGAGGTAGCCCGCGGTGGAGGGGTCGACCCGGACGTCGCAGCCCTTGGCGAGGTTGAACACGCCCTCCGAGGTCTCACCGGAGAGCGTGTGGGCGTTGGCGGGGGGCTCGGCGGGCAACGGCGGCACGTCGCTCCACACGGGCCTGCGCAGCGGCAGTCTGCCCGCTGTCACACGCGCCTCGACGCAGCTGCGCCCGCGCTGTTCGAGACCGACGGCGACCACGGTCGCGCGGCGGCCGATCTTGCGGATGTCGGTGCGCAGCAGCACGGGCCCGACCGCGGGCGGCCGCAGGAACTCCGCGCTGACCACCGTGGGGTCCGTCGGCGGCTCGCCGCGCTCGGCGAGCGCATGGACGGCGGCCTTGGCCAGCAGCGCCACGAGGAAGCCGCCGTGCGGATGGCCGCCGATGGACCACTCGTGCCGCAGGTCCGCTGTGAAGGTCCCGTCGCCGAGCGACCTGGTCGTGCAGGCGGCCCCGAACGACGTGGGGTCGTAGTCGACGCTGCTCACGAACGGCTGACCAGGGCTCGTAGGAAGAACGCGGTGTTCGCGGGCCGTTCGGCCAGCCTCCGCATCAGGTATCCGTACCACTGCTCGCCGAACGGTACGTACACACGCACGGTCTCCCCTTCCGCCGCCAGCCTGACCTGCTCGTCCGGCCGAACCCCGTACAGCATCTGGTACTCGTGGGTGCCGCTCCGGCGCCCGTACCAGCGAGCCCGTTCGCCCAGTACCGCGATCAGCCGGGGGTCGTGCGTGGCGAACATCGGGTAGCCGCCCCCGGCGAGTAATACATTCGCGCAGCGTATGTAACTCAGATCGACTTCGCTCGCCTTCGCGAAAGCAACGTCGGGCGGCGCGGCGTAGGCGCCCTTGCACAACCGCACCCGCGAACCCTCGCCCGCGAGCGCCTCGGCGTCGGCCTCGGTGCGGCGCAGCGCGGACTGGAGCACCGCACCCACCGACGGCCACGTCGCGCGCAGCTCGCGGAGCACGCGCAGAGTGCGGTCGACGGAGTCGTGCTCCTCCATGTCGATGGTCACGGTGGTGCCGCACTCGTGGGCGGCCGCGCAGATGCGGGCGGCGGCATCGAGCGCGAGCGCCTCGTCGGCGCGCGCGCCGAGGGCGGAGAGCTTGATGCTGACCTCCGCGCGTCCCGTGAGGCCCCCGGCCCTCAGCGCGTCGAGCAGCTCCACGTACGCGCGCGTGGCGGCGTCGACGGAGCCGGACTCGCCCGCGTTCTCGCCGAGGTGATCGAGCGTCACGTACCGACCGGTGGCGGCGAGCTCCGAGACGGCGCTGCGCGCGTCCTCCACTCCCTGCCCGGCCACGAACCGGGCGACGACGTTCCTGGCTCCCGGCGTCGTGGACACCAGACGCCGGATCCTCTCGCTGCCCGAGGCAGCGAGAATCAACGATCGCAACGGCTCCACGGTCAGAACCATACGTGCCAGTAGGCGGAAATCGATGTCCGCATGCCCTTGAGTTGATCTTGACTTCAGCCCAGGTGGAGCCGCGCGTACAGCAACGCCTCGCCCAGCTGCTTGGCACGCTGCGCCAGATCGCGAGCACCGCGCGTGTTCACCTCGAGCACGATCTGTCCGGCGAACGACGTCCGCGTGAGCCGTTCCAGCAGCTCAGCACAGGGCTGGGTGCCACGGCCCGGCATCAGGTGCTCGTCCTTCGGGGCGCCGGAACCGTCCGCGAGGTGGACGTGAGCGAGTCCGTCACCCATGCGGTCGGCGAGTGCGAGAGCGTCCATGTCCGCGGCCGCGGTGTGGGACAAATCGAGGGTGTAATGCGCGTAACCCTCGTCCGTCGGATCGATCGAGGGGCGAAACGCGGAGACCCGGCTGGTGCGGCTCCCACCGGGAGGCCGGACCTTGAACATGTTCTCCACGGCGATGTCGACGCCGCTGCTCTGCTCGAGCTCGGCCACCAGATCGGCGAACGCGTCGCCGTAGCGGCGCTGCCAGCGAAACGGAGGATGCACCACGACGGTGCGGGCCTCGAGCTCCATCGCGGCCTCCACCGAACGGCGCAGGCGCACCACGGGATCGGGCGACCACACGCGCTGCGTGATCAGCAGCGACGGCGAGTGCACGGCCAGCACCGGCACCCCGGTCTCCCTGCTGCGCTTGCGCAGTGCGGGCACGCTCTGGCTCTCCGGGTCGGCCCACACCATCACCTCGACCCCGTCGTAGCCGAGTGCGGCGGCGAGCTCGAACCCCGTCCGTGCTCGCAATGGCCACACCGACGCCGTCGACATCCCGACGGGGATCGCTGCGCTCACGCGTTATCTGGAGACGAGCAGCAACGCCGCGGGTGACACGGTGACCACGAGCCCGACCAGCAGTGCCATCACGGTGGTCTGCAGGTCGTCCGCGCGGCGGACCTTACGCACGATCCACACCAGACCGACCGTGACCACGAGCGCGGCGATCAACGCGGCAGCGGGGAGCTGACCCCACAGCCAGTTGAAGCCGAGCCACACGGCGGCGCCGCCGGCGACGCCGAGCGCGAGCTGCCCGGCAAGCACCAGCCACTGCTTGGCAGGCGACGCGGCTTCCTCGTCGTCCTCGTCGAGCTCGTCGGCATCGTCGTCGAGCGCGCGGCGGTCGTCGGCGCCGTCGTCCTCGTCGTCGTAGTTGCCGTCGTAGGTGCTGTCGTAGGCGTAGTCGTCCTCGTAGTCGGAGTCGTACTCCGAGTCGTAGTCGTCGTGAGCAGGCCCGTTCAGCGGGTCGTCCTCGAGCAGGCCGCTGCGGTAGCGGTCGCCGTTCGCGTCGTCCTCGTCGTCGAAGTCCGGCGTGAAGAACCCGGTCTCCGGGCCCGCGTCGGGGTCCTCGTCCTCCTCCACGGGCGGAGCAGGAGGCACGGCGGGCATCACGCCCACCTCGGTGTCCTCGTTCTGCGTGCTCTGCCGCTGGCGACGCCAGTTGGCAAGGCCTGCTGGCGGCTCGTCCGGGAGCGGCGCGTCCTCGACGGACTGGCCTGCCACGGCGGGGAACTGCTCGGTGCTCGGCTCCGGCGGCGGGGGCGGAGCCCCGCGCGGCGGCCTGCGTCTGCGCGGCGGCATCGGGAACCGGCCCGTGCCGGGTCGCGCGGGAGCGGGCGGCTCAGGGCTGGCCGGCGCCTCCGCGGGTGCGCCGTCGAGACCGTCGAGCCGCGCGGCGAGCGTGCCCTCCGACGCGGACTCGGGCGGCGGCACGCGCCTGCCGGGTCCGGGTGGCGGACTCGCGGGCTGCAGGCCGTTGCGGGTCACGCCGTTGACACCGCCCATCGGCGGGCGCTGCGGTGGCTGGGGCGGCCTGCCACCGTCCTCGGGAGCCACGGGAGGGGGCGGGGGCACCGGGTAGCCGCCGGTGCCCTGCGGGGGCGGCGGCACGGCCCTCGGCGGCCTGCCACCCCGCATCGGTGCTGGTGGCGGCGCCTCGTCGGTCTGCTCCGCCGGAGGTGGCGGTGGTGGCGGTGGTGGCGGCACGGCACCGTTCGGCCTGCCCACACCGGGAGGCGGCGGGCCCTCGGCCCGCACTCGCTCGATGATCGCCTGCGGCGCCGTGTCGCTGATGCTCGGCGCGTCGTCTTCGTCGGCAGCGCGACGTCGCCGACGGCGCGATGCGCCACCGACCTGTCCGCCATGCTGGGCGAGCAACTCGGCCACAGTCTTCTGCGGCCGCTCGCCCTCGCTGTCTCGAGTCATCCTTTCCACCGTGCCCGTCGCCTGTTGTCTGCGTCTAGTGTGAACCCGGCCGTCATCCGCGCCGACCCTGGCCGGTCATGAGGCCCATCTGGTCCCCGCCGTTCGAGTGGTCCAACCGTCGCAAGATGACTCCCTCACGCAGTGCCCACGGGCATATTTCCAGGGTTTCCAGTGACAGGGCTCGCATCGTGGCCTGTGCCACGAGGGCACCCGCGACCAGCTGATGTGCCCTGCCCGCGCTCACGCCCTCCAGCTCCGCGAGATCGGAGGAGGACATGCGCGAGACGAACGAGATGAGCTGCCGAAGTGCCGTGTCGGTGAGCACCCGTCGCGCACGCGGACCCGCCGCGGACGGAGCCGCGCCTGTCAACCGGGAGAGTGAACGGAACGTCTTCGACGTCGCCACCACCCGGTCGGGCTCGCCGAGCTTGGCCACGCGCTTCGCGAGGCCGCCGAGCTGGTCCTCCAGCCACGCTGACGTGGCCACCAGCTCCGACCGCGTCGGCGGGTCCTTGCTAAACCGGGTCCTGGTGAGGCGGCCGGCACCCAGCGGCAGCGACTCGGCCAGCTCGGGCTCCTCGTCGATACCCATCGCGACCTCGAGCGAGCCACCGCCGATGTCGAGCACCAGCAGCTTGCCGGCCGACCAGCCGAACCAGCGGCGGACTGCGAGGAACGTCAGCCGCGCCTCCTGCTCGCCGGTGAGCACACGCAGCTCCACGCCGGTCTCGTCGGCGACCTTGCTCAGGACCTTGCTCGCGTTGCTCGCCTCCCGCACGGCCGAGGTGACGAAGGCCATGACCTCCTCGCAGCCCAGCCGCCCGGCGGCGTCCTTCGCGGACTGCACGGCGCGGACGAGGTCGTCGATGCCCTGCCTGCTCAGCTCACCGCTCTTGTTGAGCTGCTCGGCGAGCCGCAGCACCGTCTTCTCGGAATGCATCGGCGTGGGGTGGGCACCACGATGGGCGTCCACCACGAGCAGGTGGACGGTGTTCGACCCGACATCGAGTACCCCTAGGCGCACGGGGTTTAACGGTACCCGGCTTCCTGGAACTCTTGTGCCGCGCTCGTCACGTCTCGAACTTGTAGCCCAGTCCACGCACCGTGACCAGGTGCCGAGGCGAGCCAGGATCCGGTTCGATCTTGGACCGCAAACGCTTGACGTGGACGTCGAGCGTCTTGGTGTCACCCACGTAGTCGGCACCCCACACGCGGTCGATGAGCTGGCCGCGGGTGAGCACGCGACCCACGTTGCGCAGCAGGTACTCGAGCAGGTCGAACTCCTTGAGCGGCAGCGACACCTCGTCGCCGTCGACGGTCACGACGTGCCGCTCGACGTCCATGCGCACCGGGCCCGCCGCCAGCACCAGCGGCGCCAGCTCGCCCTCGCCGCCGCCACCGGGCTCGCCGCCCCGCCGCAGCACCGCGCGCACCCTGGCGATCAGCTCACGCGCCGAGTACGGCTTGGTGACGTAGTCGTCGGCGCCCAGCTCGAGGCCGACCACCTTGTCGATCTCGCTGTCCCGTGCGGTCACCATGATCACCGGCACGGCCGAGCGCTGCCTCAGCTGCTTGCACACGTCGGTGCCGCTCATGCCGGGCAGCATCAGGTCCAGCAACACGATGTCCGCGCCGTTGCGGTCGAACTCGTCGAGCGCCTGCTGGCCAGTGGTGGCCACAGCGGCGGTGAAACCCTCCTTGCGCAGCAAGAAGGCGAGCGGGTCGGCGAACGACTCCTCGTCCTCGACGATCAGCACCCTCGTCACGGCGTGGTTCCTCCCTGTTCGGTGCTTTCCGGTCCGGTCGCCACGAGTTCCCCGGCGTCCTGCTCCTGCCTCGGAGCGGGAGCCGACCCGTTCTCGGAGCCGGCGTGCGCGGGAATGCGCAGCGTGAACGTGGAGCCGACACCCTGACTGCTCCACAAACTCACGTCGCCGCCGTGGTTGGCGGCGACGTGCTTGACGATCGCGAGGCCCAGCCCGGTGCCTCCGGTGGCTCGCGAACGGGCCTTGTCGGCGCGGTAGAAGCGCTCGAAGACCCGCTGCTGTTCCTCCTCGGCGATCCCGATGCCCCGGTCGGTCACCGCGATCTCGATGAACGAGTCGACGAGGCGCCTGCTGATCGAGACCGGGCTGCCGGTCGGCGAGTACGCGACGGCGTTCTCCAGCAGGTTGGACAGCGCGGTGACCAGCAGCGTCCGGTCGCCCTCGACCAGCAGCCCGCTCGGGCCGTCGGTGGTCACGGTGATCTCGGCCGACTCCGCGGCGAGGCGCGTGCGGCCGAGCGCCTCGCGCACCACGGCGTCCACCTCGACGACGTTGAGCTCGGGCAGCCGCTCGGCGCCCTGGAGCCGCGAGAGCGCGATCAGCTCGGTGACGAGCTTGCCGAGCCGGGTGGACTCGCGCAGGATCTTCTCCCCGAACCGGCGCACCTCGTCGGTGTCGTCCACCGCGTCGAGCACGGCCTCCGACAGCAGCGCGATGGCCCCGACCGGGGTCTTGAGCTCGTGGCTGACGTTGGCGACGAAGTCCCGCCTCGTGGCCTCCAGCCGCACGGCCTCGGAGTGATCCACGGCCTCGACCACGGTGAACCCGTCGTCGAGCGGCCGGACCTCGGCGAGCACGGCCTCGGGCTGACGCCCGCGCACCTCGAGCGGCGAGATGTCGATCTCCAGCGGGTCGCCGGTCTGGATCACGAACTCGGCCGCCTTGCGGGCGCGCACGTCGGCCTGGTTCAGCCGGATCAGCCCCAGCGTCTCGGCGCGCTTGTTGTGCAGCACGAGGTCGCCGAAGCGGTTGAGGATGAGCACGCCGTTGTTCGACGACCGCACGAATCGTTCGAGCAAATCAGCGGCGGTAGGACCGACCGGTCTGCGCTCCAGACCCCCCGAACGGGTCCGGCCGAGCAGATAACCGGCGGCAAGGCCGACCACCAGTGCGGCGGTGGCCAGCGCAAACCAAGCAGGCGCCGTCACGGGGGCATCGTAAGCACCCGAGTGGGTCTACGGCCTAGTGTTGGCAGCCTTCTCGTGACGGCCGTGACACCTCTGGGGCACTTGTTTTCCAGCAGGTCGGCGCTGGTTCACCTGTTCGTCGCAATCCGTCGATCTTGGCGCAAGATCGGCTCATTCGATCGAGTCGACCTCGCCTGGTTCGTGTTCGGAGAGTCGTAACCTTCGCGGCGCGCGCCCCACGCCGGGACGCGGGGCGCGCGACGAGGGGTCAGCGGCCCTGGTTGGCGACCGCCGCGGCGGCCTCCTTGGCGGCCTCGGGGTCGAGGTAGGTGCCGCCGGGGTTGCGCGGCTTCAGCTCGGCGTCGAGGTCGTAGCGCAGCGGGATGCCGGTGGGGATGTTGAGGCCCGCGATGTCGGCGTCGGAGATGCCGTCGAGGTGCTTCACCAGCGCGCGCAGCGAGTTGCCGTGGGCCGCGACCAGCACGTTCTTGCCTGCCCGCAGGTCCGGCACGATCGCCGACTCCCAGTACGGCAGCATGCGCGCCACCACGTCCTTGAGACACTCGGTCAGCGGCATCGCCGCGCCGAGGTCCGCGTACCGGGCGTCGGCGTCCTGGCTGAACTCGCTGCCGGTCTCGATGGGCGGCGGCGGGGTGTCGTAGGAGCGGCGCCAGAGCATGAACTGCTCCTCGCCGAACTCCGCGAGCGTCTGCTTCTTGTCCTTGCCCTGCAGCGCGCCGTAGTGGCGCTCGTTGAGCCGCCAGTCGCGCTTCACGTCGATCCAGTGCCGGTCGGCGACGTCGAGCGCGATGTTCGCGGTGGAGATGGCCCGCCTCAGCAGCGAGGTGTGGACGACGTCAGGCAGCAGCCCGGTCTCCGCGAGCAGCTCGCCGCCGCGGCGCGCCTCGCCCTCACCCTGCTCGGAAAGCGGCACGTCGACCCAGCCAGTGAACAGATTTTCCGCGTTCCACGTGCTCTGCCCGTGTCGGAGCAACACCAAAGTCCCAAGTTCGGCCATGCTGCCAAGCCTGCCAGAGCACGGTGCGAACAAGCCTGCCCGGCCAGTGCTCTACCGAGAGTGGTAATCGGCCGGTCGCGCCATTCACTCGTTCGCTAGGCACTTCGCCAACAAGATTTCAGCGGGGTTAACGAGGTCGCGGTGCGTTAACGATGTACCTAAAATTCACCCAATCGGGGTAGTGAGTAGTCTTGTGATTACAGACCCGAGTCTGACAAGTTGACTATCAACCCGCGGGGCCGGAATCCACGCACTCCCCGGCTTCCCGCGGGCGTAGACGCAGCTCGTCTCCCCCCTGCCGAGCTGCGCCCGCCGGCCCCGTTGGCATCCCCCTCGCCACCGGGTCCACGCGGCGGGAACGTCAGCGGGGCGGCTCGAGTTCGCGACTCCCCCCTCCCTCGAGCCGCTCCGCTCCCCGCCTCCTGTTCGCCGCTTCGCGGCTTCCCCCCATCGCTCCGCCCTTGCCCCGGGGGCCGAGCCCCCGGAGCCCCCACGTCGCTTGCTCCTCGCCTTGGCGGGCGTCGGGCTCGATTCGTCTGGACCAGCTGAGGCTTGTTGCTCCCACTGCTCTCGGCTGCTCAGGTACTCCCCACCTCCTGATCGCCGCATTCGCGGCTTCCCTCCATCGCTCCGCCCTTGCCCCGGGGGCCGAACCCCCGGAGCCCCCACGTCGCTTGCTCCTCGCCTTTGGTGGGGCGCTGGGCTCGATTCGTCTGGACCAGCAGGGACCTGGCGATCCCGCTGCTCTCGGTTGCTCAGTTGGTCAGGGAGCCTGGTTCGTGGGTGGTTTCCGGTTCGATCAGGTGTTTGAAGGCGCTCAGGTTCGCCAGTGACTCGCCCCGGGAGACCCGCCAGTCCCATTCGCGGCGGATCGATTCGGCGAAGCCCAGCTCCAGCAGAGTGTTGAAGTCGCCGTCCGCAGCTTCGAGGACCTGGCCGAGCAGCTTGTCCAGCTCCGGTTCCGTCACCGAGTCAAGGCCGATCCTGCCCACCAGGTAGATGTCGCCCACGCTGTCGATCGTGTAGTGGACGCCGTAGAGCTTGGCGTTGCGGCGCAACAGGAAGCGGTAGACGTCCTCGTGGGCCTCGTCGGGCCGCCTGCACACGAACGCCTCGATCGCGAACGAGTGCTCCCGCGCCACCAGCCAGCAGTTGGTCTGCAGTTTTTTCGTGCCGGGCAGGGTCACGAAGTAGACGCCCTCGCCCCTGCGCTCGTAGGTGAGCTCCGCCTGCTCCAGCGCCGCACGCACGATGCCGTCCACGAGCTCCGCGCTCATACCGCCACCTCGAGAGCGGCCTGCTGGAAAGCACTCGTGGCCTCGGAGTAGGCGCCGAGCAGCGCATCCGTGGAGCGCTGCCAGGCGAAGTCGCCCGCGTGCCGCAGCGCGCCCTCCGACAGCTGGGAGTGCCTGCGCGGGTTCAACGCCACCTCCCGCAGCGCCGAGGCCCAGTCCCGGGGCCGGTGCGTGGGCACCAGCAGTCCGGAAGCACCGTGGTTCACGGCCACCGGCAGCCCGCCGACCTGGGCGGCCACCACCGGCGTGCCGCAGGCCTGCGCCTCCAGCGCCACCAGGCCGAACGACTCGTTGTAGCTGGGCACGGCCACCACGTCGGCGGCGCGGTAGACGTTCACGAGCTCGGCGCCGCCCTGGGGCGGCAGGAAGCGGGTGCACTCGGAGATCCCGAGCGAGCGCGCCAGCTCGATCAGCGCCTGTGGCTGTTCGAGGCCCGTGCCCGAGGGCCCGCCCGCGACCAGCACCACGAGCCTGCTGCGCAGCGACGGGTCGCGCTCCAGCAGCTCGGCCGCCGCACGCAGCAGCACGTCAGGGGCCTTCAGCGGCTGGATGCGGCCCGCGAACGCGAGCACCACCGCGTCCTGCGCGAGCCTGAGCGCGTCGCGAGCCCGCTCGCGCGAGCCGGGCTGGAAGCGCTCCAGGTCGACGCCCGGCGACACCGTGCTCACCGCCTCGGGATCGGCGTCGTAGAGGTCGATGAGCTGGCTGGCCTCGACGTCGGTGTTCACCACCAGGCGGTCGGCCTCGGCCACCACCTGCTCCTCCCCGATCACGCGCGTGCGCGGCTCCGGCGAGTCGCCGTCGGCGAGCGCGGCGTTCTTGACCTTGGCCCAGGTGTGCGCGGTGTGCACCAGCGGCACGCCCCAGCGGTCGCGCGCGAGCCAGCCGACCTGGCCAGAGAGCCAGTAGTGCGAGTGGATGAGGTCGTAGTAGCCGGGTTCGTGGAAGGCCTCGGTGCGCAGCACCCCGGAGGTGAACGCGCACAGCTGCGCGGGTAGTTCGGTGCGGCTCAGCGGTTCGAACGGGCCCGCCGGGATGTGGCGCACGAGCACGCCCGGCGCGAGCTCCGCCACCGGCGGCTGGTCCGACGACGTGGCACGGGTGAAGACCTCGACCTGCACGCCGCGCCTGGCCATCTCCACGGCGGTCTGCGTGATGTAGACGTTCATCCCGCCCGCGTCGCCGGTGCCTGGCTGCTCCAGCGGGGAGGTGTGCACGGACAGCACCGCCACCCGGCGCGGCAGCGATGCCGTCCGGTACCAGGAGATCGTCACCGAATCACCTTTCTGTCCGGGCGCCGGCCGACGCCCGCTGCTCGGCGAAGGCGAGCAGCGTGGCGTTGAACTCCGCTGCGGCCTCGACGAACGGTAAATGGCCTACATCTTCGAACCAACGCGAATCAGCCCCCGGAATCTTCCCCGCCGCGTACTCGCCCGCGCGCACGTCGACGACCTCGTCGGCGGTGCCGTGCACGACCAGGGCGGGGACGTCGAGGTCGGCCAGCACG
The DNA here is from genome assembly GCF_016595675.1 of Prauserella cavernicola. GTDB lineage: Bacteria > Actinomycetota > Actinomycetes > Mycobacteriales > Pseudonocardiaceae > Prauserella_A > Prauserella_A cavernicola. The sequence continues at coordinate 252,752 of NZ_JAENJH010000002.1, forward strand.
TCGGCACTGTCGACGTCGCGGCGGAATAGCGCGCTCCGCACGGCGGGCGGCACGGTGAGGCTGGTGCCGAGCATCGACTGGACCAGCGGGCCTGGGACCTCGCGTACGCTCATGCCCTCGCAGAACGCCCTCAGCGCGGGCAGCGCCTCGGTGACGTCGGCGGAGAGCGCCGCGGGCAGTGCCGCGCGCATCGCGGGCCCGACGCGGCCCCCGGGGTGACCCTTGCCGATCTCGGTGATGGCGCCGACCAGCACGATGCCCGCCAGGCCTGCCGTACCGCGAACGCGCAGGTAGTCGGCGAGCACGAGGCCGCCGTAGGACCAGCCGACCACCACGGCGGGCTCGCCGGCGAGACCGAGCACCGACGCCAGGTCGCCCGCCCACGCGGCCGGGTCGTCGTAGCCGCCGGAGGGCACGTCCGAGGTGCCGTGCCCGCGCAGGTCCATAGCGACGAGCCGGAAGCGTCTGCGCAGCTCGGCGTCGGCGAACTGGGTGTCCCATGCCCGCGCCGACTGCGCCCAGCCGTGCACGAACACGATGGCGGGCGCGCTCTCGTTGCCTTCGACGCGCACCCCGATGCGGACGCCACCGGCGCCGACGACCTCGGTCCTCATGCCTACTTGTCTACCCGGCGCGCCCTACAGGGCCGACATGGACTTCCAGGTGTCCCAGTCGAGCAGCCAGTCCATCACGTCGGACGAGGTCGGGAAGTCCGCCTTCGAGCCGGTGACCTCCACCGGGTCGCCGATCAACGCCGAGTCGAAGTACGCCTTGGCGTCGGCCTCGAGCAGGTTCACGCAGCCGTGCGAGGTGTTGGCCTTGCCGATGTTAGAGCGGTTCTCCTCGTTCTCGTGGATGTACTCGCCGTGGTTGGAGATCCGGCAGCACCACTTCTTCTCGAGGTCGGTGTAGCCGTAGCGCTCGTTGTCGAAGATCGAGGTCGGCTCCCTGGTCATCACGATCACGGTGCCGTTGGGGGTGTTGAGCTCGGGATCGTTGTCCCTGCCGTTGCTGCACGGGTAGTTGGCGGTCTCCTTGCCGTCGCGGAAGACGCGCATGCGGTGCTCCGGCGTGTGCACCTTGACCACCTGGTTGCGGCCGACGGTGAACGTCGTGGTGACGTCGGCGCGGCCGTACGCGCCGTTGCCGTAGTGCACGCCGTACAGCTTCGCGACGACGTTGACCTCGGTGTTCGCTGGCCAGTACTCCTTGGGGCGCCAGTCGACCTGGCGATCGGACAGCCAGGCCCACGCGCCCTCGACCTCGGTGGACGTCTCCACCTTCAGTGCCCGCTCGGCGGCGGCGCGGTCGGTGATCGCCTCGGCGAACTTGACGCTGATGGGCATCGCGACGCCGACCTCGGCGTGGTCGACCGGGTTGAGCGTGGCCCGCACCTCGCTGGCCGGGGTGAGCGTGGCGAACGTGCCGGTCAGCTCGGCGGTCTTGTCGTCGCCGCCCGTGGCCTTGGCCGCGTAGGTGTAGGTCCTGCCGAAGCCGAGCGGCTCCGAGCTCGTCCACGTGGTCTTCTCCGGGTTCAGCTCACCCTTGACCTCGCCGCCCTCGGCGTTGGTGAGCGTCACCTCCGTGAGGGTGCCGTCCTTCACGGTGACGGTGACGGGTTGGGCCACCGGGACGTCCTTGGCGTCGGCGGCTGGCTCAGCGGAGAGCTGCGCCTGCGGCGGCACGTTCGCCTGGTCGACCTCGGCGGTTCCGCCGGTCTGGCCCGAGCAGGCCGCGAGCAGCCCCGCGGAACCCGCCGCCATCGCTGCTCTGAAGACCGTGCGCCGTTCGATCACTCGTCATCCTCCCCATCACTACGCGTGAGAATTCGCACGCGAGCTGTCCCACGTTACCTGGCAACATGCAGCCATGAGCACGCGAACCGCTGTCATCACCGGAGCGAGCGCCGGCATCGGCGCGGCCACGGCCAGGGCTCTGGCCAAGGCGGGCTTCCACGTCGTACTCGGTGCCAGGCGGCTCGACCGGCTGGAGTCATTGGCCCGGGAACTGTCCGGGACCGCACACCAACTGGACGTCACAGATGCCGAGTCCGTTGCTTCGTTCGCCGAGCGGATCCCGGAGTGCCACGTACTCGTGAACAACGCCGGGGGCGCCCGCGGCCTCGAACGCATCGACGCCGCCGACGAGGAGCACTGGCGCTGGATGTGGGAGACCAACGTCCTCGGCACCCTCCGGGTAACCAAGGCGCTGCTGCCGAAACTGGTCGCCTCGGGCGACGGGCACGTCCTCACGGTCACGTCGGTGGCGGGGCACGAGGTCTACGACGGCGGCGCGGGCTACACCTCGGCCAAGCACGCGCAGTCGGCGCTGCACCGCACGCTGCGCTCCGAGCACCTCGGGCAGCCGGTGCGGCTCACCGAGATCGTGCCGGGCATGGTCGAGACGGACTTCTCGCTCAACCGCTTCGACGGCGACAGCGAGCGCGCGGCCAAGGTCTACCGGGGCGTGGACGCGCTCACGGCGGAGGACGTGGCCGAGGTGATCTCGTTCGCCGCGACGCGGCCCCCGCACGTCAACCTCGACCAGATCGTCATCAAGCCGAGGGCCCAGCTCAACGGCACCCGCTTCCACCGCGACTGACCCTCTCCTGCCACCTGCGGTGAAGGGCACCTTTACTGCGTTCAATGCAGTAAAGGTGCCCTTCACCGCATTCCAGGGTCGGCGCTAGAGGGTGCAGTTGATCAGTAGGGGTTCTGGGGCGAGGGTGACCCCGAAGCGGGCTCGGACTCCGTCTCGGACCTCGCGGGCCAGCGTGAGGAGGTCTTGCGTGCTCGCCGCTCCGCGGTTGGTGAGCGCCAGCGTGTGCTTCGTCGACAGCGACACCCGGCCGCCGGGGCCCTCGTGGCCCTTGGCGAAGCCCGCGCGCTCGATCAGCCACGCGGCGGAGAGCTTCACCCCGCCCTGCCCCGGGTACCGCGGCACGGTGACGTCGTCGCCGACGACCTCGGCGATGCGCGCCAGCACCCCGCTCACGTCGGAATCGGCGACGATCGGGTTGGTGAAGAACGAGCCCGCGCTCCACGTGTCGTGGTCGGTGGCGTCGAGCACCATGCCCTTGCCACGGCGCAGGCCGAGCACGGCGGCGCGGGCGTCGGCGACGGGCACGCGGGCGCCGACGTCGACGCCGAGGGTGCGGGCGAGTTCGGCGTAGCGGATGGGTGCCGAGAGCCCGTCGTGGCGGAGCGAGAACCGGACGGTGAGGACGATCCCGGCGTCGGTGCCCTTCAGCACACTGGTCCGGTACGCGAAGCCCAGCTCGGAGGCCGGAATGGTGCGGATCTCGCCACTGGCGCGGTCGTAGAGGTCGATGGAGTGCAGCACCTCGCTGATCTCGCAGCCGTAGGCGCCCACGTTCTGGATCGGCGTGGCGCCCGCCGAGCCGGGGATGCCGGAGAGGCATTCGAGCCCGCCCGCTCCGTCGGCGACGGTCGCGGCCACGTAGTCGTCCCAGTTCTGCCCGGCGGCCACGGTCTCGCCGTCGTGGCCGGTGGTGCCGATGCGCACGACGGTGCCCTCGAAGCCCTCGTCGGCGACCACCAGGTTCGAGCCGCCGCCCAGCAGGAGCAGCGGCTCGCCGTCGGCGTCGAGCCTGCGAACGGTCTCCACGAGCTCGTCGGTGGTGGAGACCACGACGAACCGCCGGGCCGCACCGCCGAGGCGCAGCGTCGTGTACCCGCGCAGGGCCTGCTCCGTCACCGTTTCAGCACTCACAAGCCGCAACGGTACTGTCCTGTGCATGCCATCCCGTATCGAGCACCGGGCGACGTTCCCGCATTCCGTCGCCGACGTGTTCGCCGCACAGTCCGGTGAGGACGCGCTGCGCGCGCGGCTCGCCGAGATCGGCGGTACGAACGCGACGCTGGAGGACCACACCGTCACCGCCGACGGTGTTCGGTACACGCTGTTGCAGGGCGTTCCCGCCGACAAGCTGCCGCAGGCGGTTCGCAAGATCCACAAGGGCGACCTCGTGGTGCGCCGCGAGCACACGTGGTCCGGCTCGGGCGAGCGCTACACCGGAACCATCAAGGCCCAGGTCAGCGGTGTTCCCGGCGACATCACGGCCCGCGTCGAGCTCACCGGCGACGCCGAGCACAGCTCGCAGGTCACGCGCGGCGAGGCCACCGTCCGCATCCCGCTGATCGGCGGCAGGATCGAGGGGCTCATCGCCGAGCAGGTCACCGGCCTGCTCGACAGCGAGGCCAAGTTCACGGCGAAGTGGCTCGCGCGCGAGCACTGATCGGCGCACCAACGCGCGGCACGACCAACCCCAACCGGCTCCGCAGGATCGACCGCTGGCTCACCGCTGACGCGGGAGTCGCGCGAGCCCTGCGCTCCGCTGCCGCGCCGCTGGTCGTCGATCTCGGTTACGGGGCGTCCCCGGTCACCACGGTGGAGCTCGCCAGGCGCCTCGGCGCCGCCCATCCCGGCGTGCGGGTGCTGGGACTCGAGCTGGATCCCGAGCGGGTCACCACCGCCGCGGCCGCCGCCGACCCGCCCCGGCTGGACTTCCGCAGGGGCGGTTTCGAGCTGGCGGGCACTCGTCCGGTACTGGTGCGCGCGTTCAACGTGCTGCGCCAGTACGCCGAACGCGACGTGGTTCCCTCGTGGGAGGCGATGCTCACCGGCATCGCGCCGGGCGGGCTGCTCGTGGAGGGCACGTGCGACGAGGTGGGCAGGCTGTGCTCGTGGGTCACCGTCTCGCACGACGGCCCTCGCACGCTGACCCTGTCGTGCAAGGTCGACACCCTGGATCGTCCGTCCACAGTGGCCGAGCGGCTACCGAAGGCGCTGATCCACCGCAACGTGCCCGGTGAGCCCGTACACCGATTCCTATCCACACTGGACAGCTGCTGGGACGCGGCGGCGCCGTTCGCGGCGTTCGGGCCGAGGGCCCGCTGGACCGAGGCGGTCCGCCTGCTCGGCGAGCGCGGCTGGCCTGTGCTCGGCCGCAGGGACAGGTGGCGCCTCGGCGAGCTGAGCGTGCCCTGGACGTCCGTCAGTCCCGCGACGACACCAACGTAGGTAGGGCCAGCCGGTACGGGGCTGCCCTGAGTTGTCCCTGATATTGCTCTCCGGCTCTGTTCGCGCACGCGGCGCGAGTGCCAGTCTCGAGCTGTCCGGTGGGGGTCGCCGAGCGGCCACTCGACGACCCCCGAAGACATGAGCGCCCCGCACGGCAAGAATGCGCTGTCCACGCGCCGTGCGGGGTCCCTTCGCGACGAACGGAGAGACCCATGTCCTCGCTGTCCACGGTACAGAGAAGTGCCTACGGAGCCTCGATAGCGCACACGCCGGAGCAGGTCCGCGCGGCCCAGCGACTGCGCACGGCGGTGTTCGGCGGCGAACTCGGCGCCACGCTTCCCGGTGAGCTCGACGTCGACGAGTTCGACGACGTGTGCGACCACCTGGTCGTCGAGCACGAGCCCACCGGCGAGGTGGTGGGGACCTACCGGCTGCTGCCGCCAGGCCGCTCGCGCGAGCTGTACTCCTCGGGCGAGTTCGACGTCGAGAACCTCGACCCGCTGCGCGAGTCGCTCGTCGAGGCGGGCCGTTCGTGCGTGCACCCGGACCACCGGGGCGGTGCGGTGATCAACCTGATGTGGTCGGCGCTCGCGCGCTACACGCTGCTCTCCGGCAACCGGTTCCTCGCGGGTTGCGCGTCGGTGCCGCTGGCCGACGGGGGACGTGCCGCGGCAGCAACCCGGCAGCTCGCCGAGTCCAGGCACGCCGCGCCCGGCGAGTTCCGCGTGCAGCCGCACCGGCCGTGGGCGCCGACCCCGAGCGTCGAGAAGCCCACCTACGCCGACGTTCCCCCGCTGCTGCGCGGCTACCTGCGGCTCGGGGCCTGGGTGTGCGGACCCCCCGCGCACGATCCCGAGTTCGGCGTCGCCGACTTCTTCGTGCTGCTGCCGCTGGACCGGGTGGACGAGCGCTACCTGCGTTACTTCCTGGGAGACGGCCGGTGAACCCGTGGCGCGCGAATTCACCATGTTCTCCACAGTGCGTCACCCACGCACAACCGCCGGTGACAACGATGGAGGCTGTGAGCAGAGGCGTGGCGCTGGCGGGTTCGCTGACGCGCGCGACGCGCTCCGGCGACACCGCGCAGCGCGCGGCCGGGGCGCTGCGCGCGCTCGGCGTGCGCCTGGACGCCGACGAGGGGCCGCTGAGCGTGCCCGGCCCGGTGGGCACGCTGATCGTCGCCAACCACGTGTCCTGGCTGGACATCGTGGGTCTGCTGGCCCTCGAGCCCGCCGCGTTCCTCGCCAAGCGCGAGGTGGCGAACTGGCCGCTCGTCGGCGAGCAGGCACGACGACTCGACACCCTGTTCGTGGACCGCTGGGCGTTGCGCAGCCTGCCCGAGACCGTCGCCGCCGTGGCCGCTCGCCTGCGCGAGGGCCGCTCGGTGGCGGTGTTTCCCGAGGCCACCACGTACTGCTCCGGTGAGGGCGGACCGTTCCGGCGCGCGGTGTTCCAGGCCGCGCTCGACGCGGGCGCGCCCGTGCGGCCGGTGACCCTGTCCTACCTCCAGGGCGGGCTGCCCAGCACCGTCGCCGCGTTCGTCGGCGACGACACGCTTGCCCGTTCGCTGGGCAGGGTCACCAGGGCCTCCGGACTGACGTTGCGGGTGCGCGCGCACACCGCGCTGGCTCCCGAGGGTGACCGGAAGGAGCTCGCAGCGCGGGCGCGGCGAGCGGTGCTCGCGGCGGAACCGGCTCATGTTTGAGCTGCTCGAGCAGCTCACGTCGATGCTGGAGAGCCAGCTGCACTCGCCCTGGCTGTGGGTGATCGTGTTCCTCGTCTCCGGGTTGGACGCGCTGCTGCCGTTCATGCCCAGCGAGACCACGGTGATGACGGTGGCGGTTCTGCTGGGCTCCGACCTGGTGGGCCTCGCCGTCCTCGCCGTGGTGGCCGCGGTCGGGGCGTGGGCAGGTGATCTCCTCGGCTACGGCATCGCCAGGCGGGCCGGCCCGCGAACGCTGGAACGGCTGCAGCGGGGCGAGAAAGGCAGGCAGCGCTACGAGTGGGCGCGGGAGAAGGTGCACCGCCACGGCACGGTGCTGATCGTGGCGGGGCGCTACCTCCCGGGAGGCCGCGTCGCGTCGGCGCTGGCCACGGGCAGCCTGCGCTACCCACTGGACCGCTTCGCCGCGCTCGACATCGTCGGCACCACGATCTGGGCCACCTACAGCGTCCTCGTCGGCTACCTGGGGGCCGCGCAGTTCGCCGGGGAACCGTCGAAGGGCCTGCTGCTGGCGTTCGCGATCGGGCTGCTCGCGGTCGGGTGCGCGGAAATCGCACGAAGGCTAGTCTCTCGCCGTGGAGTACGCGCAGTACCTCGCGGCGATCGAGACCCACAGCGACGGCCTGCGGACGGCGGCGGTCGCGGCGGGCCCGGACGCACCGGTGCCGACGTGTCCGAAGTGGACGACGAAGCGGCTGGTGCGGCACATCGCCAGAGTGCATTCCTGGGTGGCGGCGGCACTGACGGACCCGAGCGGTGAGCACGTCCGCGCCGGCACGCCGCCCGAGGACTGGGCCGCGCTGCTGACGTGGTGGGACGAGCGGCGCGACGACCTGCGCGCCGCGTTCGACGTGGCGCCGGACTCCCCCGCGTGGCAGGCGTTCCCGGTCTTGGAGCCGGTGGCGGCGTCGTGGGCGCGGCGGCAGGCGCACGAGGCCGCCATCCATCGCGTCGACGCGGAGCTGGCCGCGGGCGCCGACACCGTGGCGTTCGCAGCGGACTTCGCCGCCGACGGCATCGACGAGCTGCTCACCATGCTCGTGCTGCGGCGCGGCGACTGGAGCGGGTTCACGGCGCGGGGCTGCGTGCAGGTGCACGCCGAGGACGCGGGCAGGCTCTGGTCGGTGTGGCTCGTGCCCGGTGAGGCGCCGCAGCTCGGCGAGGAGCCGGTCGAACCCGCGCTGACCGTCGAGGGCACCGCTGACGCGGTGTATCGGACGCTGTGGCGCAGGCCGGGCGCCGCGCGGGTCACCGGCGACGTCGCGTTGTTGGAGCCGCTCACTCCCCCGTGAGGCCACCACGGACAGGGCCACTTCGCGCCGGTCGAGCGCCCGGAGACCTACGCCGGCGCGGTGCGGTCGCTGCTCAGGCCCGAGCCGCCCAAGCAGGCGTGAGGGCGAGCGACGAGAATGGGAAGCCGTGCCTGACTCGCGCCAGTATGTGATCACGTTCGGCTGCCCCGACCGGACCGGGATCGTCGCCCGCATCGCGTCGTTTCTCGCCGAGGTCGGCGGGTGGATCGTCGAAGCCGCCTATCACACCGACCCGGACACGGGCTGGTTCTTCACCCGCCAGGTCGTGCGCGCCGACTCGCTGCCGTTCGACGTGGACGAGCTGCGCGCCCGGTTCGCGGGCGTCGCACGGTCGCTGGGAGCCGAGTCCGACTGGAGCGTGACCGACACCGGACAGCGCCGCCGCATCGTGGTGCTCGTGTCGAAGGAGGCCCACTGCCTCTACGACCTGCTGGGCCGCGTCGCCTCCGGCGAGCTGGACGTGGACGTGCGGGCCGTGATCGGCAATCACGACGGACTGGCCGACATCACCAGGGCGCACGGCATCCCGTTCCACCACGTGTCCTTCGCCGAGGACAAGGCGGCCGCGTTCGCCGAGGTCGCCAAGCTCGTCGACGAGCACGACCCGCACGCGGTGGTGCTGGCCAGGTTCATGCAGATCCTGCCGCCGGAGCTGTGCCAGGCGTGGGCGGGCAGGGCGATCAACATCCACCACAGCTTCCTGCCGTCGTTCATCGGCGCGCGGCCGTACCACCAGGCCCACCAGCGGGGCGTGAAGCTCGTCGGCGCCACGTGCCACTACGTGACCGCCGACCTCGACGCGGGCCCGATCATCGAGCAGGACGTGATCCGCGTCGACCACGGCGACTCCGTGGCCGACATGGTGCGCAAGGGCCGCGACATCGAGAAGGTCACTCTCGCTCGCGGCCTGCGCTGGCACCTAGAGAGCCGCGTGCTCGTGCACGGCAACCGGACCGTCGTGCTCTGAGCGCTTCTTGCGCGCGTTGGGCACGATCAGCGGCGTGCCGCTCTCGGGGTCGTCGATGACGCGGCACGGCAGGCCGAACACGTCCTCGACGAGCTCCGCGGTGATGATCTCCGACGGGACACCCTGCGCGGCGATCTCGCCGCCGGGGCGCATGACGATCAGGTGCGAGCCGTAGCGGCAGGCCTGGTTGAGGTCGTGCAGCACGGCGACGAGCGTGTGCTGCTTGTCCTCGTGCAGGTCGGCGCACAGGTCGAGCACCTCGACCTGGTGGGCGATGTCGAGGAACGTCGTGGGCTCGTCGAGCAGCAGGATCGAGGTCTGCTGGGCGAGCACCATCGCGAGCCACACCCGCTGGCGCTGTCCACCGGAGAGCTCGTCGACGAGCCTGCCGGAGAGCTCGAGCACGCCGGTGAGCCGCATCGACTCGGTGACCACGCCCTCGTCCTCCGACGACCACTGGCGCAGCAGCTTCTGGTGCGGGTATCGCCCGCGCGCGACGAGGTCGCCGACGGTGATGCCGCTGGGCGCGATCGAGGTCTGCGGCAGCAGGCCGAGGCGCCTGGCGACCTCGCGGGAGCGGTACGACGAGATGAGCTTGCCGTCGAGGTGCACGCCGCCCGTCTTGGGCTTGAGCATCCTCGCGAGCGCCTTCAGCAGCGTGGACTTGCCACACGCGTTGGGTCCGATGATGACGGTGAACGAGCCGTCGGGGATCTCCACCCCGAGGTCGGTCGCGACGACGGCCTGCTCGTAGGCCAGCGTCAGGTTCTCGGCATACAGCCGGCTCATGAATACCTAGCCTTCCCGCGCCATTCCGACGCCAACAACCAGATCAGGTACAGCCCGCCGATGCACCCGGTGGCCGTGCCGACCGGGAGCTGCGCGGTGGGAAACGCTCGCTGGATCGCGAAGTCGCCCGCTATCAGCAGCAGCCCGCCCATGAGCGCCGACGAGATCAGTCCCGGCGACGCCGACTTGGTGAGTCTGCGGGCGAGCTGCGGTGCGGCGAGCGCGACGAACACGATCGGGCCCGCCGCGGCGGTCGCGAAGGCCGCGAGCAGCACGCTCACGACGATCAGCACGGCACGGCTGCGCTGCACCCCGACGCCGAGCGCCTTGGCGGAGTCGTCGCCGAGTTCCATCATCGCGAGCGACCGCGAGTGGTACAGCGCGAGCGGGAGCAGCACGAGGATCGCGAGTCCCGCGGCGGCGACGTGTTCCCAGCCGCGCCCGTTGACGCTGCCGACGAGCCAGGCCTGTGCCGTGAGCGCGTCGTAGAGGCTCGCGCGCGTGATGAGGTAGGAGTTCACCGCCAGCGCGAGCGCGTTGAGGCCGATTCCGATGAGGACGAACCGGAACCCGTGCACACCACGGCTGAACGCGAGCACGTAGATGAGCAGCGCGGTGATGATCGCGCCGAGCAGTGCGCCGACGGCGATCTGGTACATCCCGCCGCCGAACACGATGATCACCAGCAGGGCGCCGGTGGCCGCGCCGTTGTTGAAGCCGATGAAGTCGGGGCTGCCGAGCGGGTTGCGGGTGAGTCCCTGCAGGATCGCCCCGCTGGCCGCGAGCGCCGCCCCCACGAACAGGGCGGTGAGCAGCCTCGGCATGCGCAGGGTGTTGACGATGAAGTCGGCGGAGCCCTCGCCGGTGCCCGTGACGGCGCCGAGCACCTCGCCGACGGAGAGCTGGTACTCCCCCGTCATGAGCGTGGCGCACATGACCACCAGCAGCACCACGACGATGCCGACGCACACCGAGACCGAGCGGCCCGCGACGCGCACGGACATCGCCTCGCTCCGGGTCCGCAGCACCCGGCCGGTCACCACGGGGCTCACAGGCTCGTCAGCTTTCGCTTGCGGCACAACGCGATGAAGACCGGCACGCCGATGGCGGCCGTCACGATGCCCACCTGAACCTCCGAGGGTGGCGCGATGAGTCGGCCCACGATGTCGGAGCCGACCAGCAGGACGGGGGCGAGCACGAGCGAGTACGGCAACACCCAGCGCTGGTCCGGACCCGCGATGAGCCTGGCCATGTGAGGCACGGCGAGTCCGACGAACGCGATCGGGCCCGCCGCGGCGGTCGCGGCGCCGCAGAGCAGGGTGATCGCGATGGCCCCGACCACGCGGACGCGGTCGGGGTGTGCGCCGAGCGCGCGGCCGAGGTCCTCGCCCATCGCGAGCGCGTTGAGCGGGCGGATCAGCAGCAGGGCCACGACGATGCCGACGACGATGAACGGCAGCACCGGCAGCAGTACGTCGTAGAAGCGGCCCGCGAGCGAGCCGACCTGCCAGAAGCGGTACTGGTCGAACGCCTCGGGGTCCATCAGCAGCACGGCGCTGTTGAACGCGAAGAGCACCGCCGTCACGGCCGCGCCCGCGAGCACGAGGCGTTCCGGCGAGGCGGTGCGGCGACCCGAGGAGCCGATCACGTAGACGACGACCGAGGCGATGGCGGCACCGGCGAAGGCGAACCAGACGTAGCCGAGCAGCGACGAGATGCCGAGGAAGCCCAGCGAGATCACGACGCCGGTGGCGGCGCCGGTGGTGACCCCGAGCAGTCCCGGCTCGGCGAGCGGGTTGCGGGTGAGCGCCTGCATGAGCGCGCCCGCGAGCCCGAGCGCGGCGCCGACGAGCATGCCGAGCAGCGTTCTCGGGACGCGGTACTCGTGGATGATCACGGCGTCGTTGGAGCCGTCGTTGTTCCAGAGCACGTCCCACGTGGCCGTGAACGGAATGCTCTTGGAGCCGAGCCAGACGCTGAGCAGCCCGAGCACGACGAGTGCCGCGAGCGCGACCAGCAACCCGACGGCTTTGAGCGTGTTCGGGGTACGCCGGGGGCCGACCACGTCAGCTGACTGTGGTGGTGACGACGTGGCGACCGACATAAGGTGAGGCTAACCGAACGGGTGAGGGCTGGTCCATCGTGACGAAGTTCGCGTTCGCAGGTCTGGACCCTGCGTGAGCTTAAGCTAGCCTAACCTCCGCTATTTGTGCGGAGGTGGTCCAGTGTCGCTGCCAACCGGCCGGAGCGTGTTGCGCGAGGCCGTGTCGGGGCAACGGAAGCTGATCGGCGGCGCGGCCGTGCTGGCATCGGTGCACCAGGGTGGAGAAGCCCTCGTGCCCGTGATCGTCGGCATCGTGATCGACGAGGCGGTGTCCACGGGTTCGACCAGCGCGCTCGTGCGCTGGATCGTCGTGCTCGCCGTGGTGTTCGGTGCCCTGTCCATGAGCTACAGGCTCGCCGCGAGGGCCGCCGAGCGCGCGTCCGAGCAGGCCGCGCACGGGCTGCGGCTGCGCCTGACGCGGCGCGTGCTCGACCCGCGCGGCGGCGCCGAGTCGGGCAGGCTGCCCGGCGCGCTGGTCAACATCGCGACCGGTGACGCCAAGCGCGTCGGCTCGGTCAACGGGCTGCTGCCCTTCGGCGTCGCCGGGTTCGTCGGCCTGCTGGTGAGCGCGGTGCTGCTGCTGCGGATCTCCGTGCCGCTCGGGTTGCTCGTGCTGCTCGGGACACCGCCGCTGCTCTGGCTGACCCACCTCGTCGGCAAGCCGCTGGAGCGGCGCAGCGGCGATGAGCAGGAACGCGCCGCGCACGCCTCGGGCGTCGCGACCGACCTCGTGTCCGGGCTGCGGGTGCTCAAGGGCATCGGGGCCGAGGCCGCCGCCGTGGCGCGCTACCGGCGCACGAGCCAGGACTCGCTCGCCGCCACACTGCGAGCCGCCCGCGCCCACGCGGGTCACGACGGCGCGATCCTGGCGCTCACCGGCGTCTTCATCGCCGTGGTCGCCCTCGTCGGCGCCAACCTGGCCGCGAGCGGGTCGATCTCGGTGGGCGAGCTGGTGGCCGCCGTGGGGCTCGCGCAGTTCCTGCTCGGGCCGTTCCAGATCTTCGCCTGGGTCAACGGCCAGCTCGCCCAGAGCAGGGCCTCGGCGGGGCGCGTCGCCTCGGTGCTCGCCGCCCAGCCCACCGTGACCTCGGGCACGGGCTCGCCCGCCGAGCGCCCCGAGGGCGGGCTGCGGCTGCGCGGCGTCACGCACGGCAGCCTCACCGGACTCGACCTCGACGTCGCACCCGGCGAGCTGCTCGGGGTGGTGTCCCCCGATCCCGCGTGCGCCGCACACCTGCTCGAATGCCTCGGCCGCGAGACCGACCCCGCGTCGGGCTCGCTGGAGCTCGACGGCGTGGCCTTCACCGAGACAGACCCGCACGAGCTGCGCCGCGCGGTGCTCGTCGCCGCGCACGACGCCGACCTGTTCGAGGGCAGCCTGCTCGACAACGTCGTGGCGCTGAGCCGCGGCGGCGAGGGCGCCGAGCGCGCACTGACCGCGGCGGCCGCCGACGAGGTGGCCCAGACCCTGCCCGAGGGCGTGCACACACTGGTCGCCGAGCGCGGCCGGTCGCTGTCCGGCGGGCAGCGGCAGCGGGTGGCGCTGGCCAGAGCGCTGGCTGCCGATCCGCCGGTGCTCGTGGTGCACGACCCGACCACGGCCGTCGACGCCGTGACCGAGGCCCGCATCGCCGGTGAGCTGCGCGAGATCCGGCGGGGCCGCACGACGGTGCTGGTGACCACGAGCCCCGCGCTGCTCGCCGAGACCGACCGCGTCGTGGTGCTCGACGGCGGCGCGGCGGGCGCGCAGGGCACCCACGCCGACCTCGTCCACGCCGACCCCGGCTACCGAACGGCGGTGCTCTCGTGAGCGAACGCGAACTGCTGCCCACCGCCACCGGCAAGCGCACCGCCGCCGCCGTCGGCGAACTGCTGCGCCCCCGCAGGGCGCTGGCCGTCGCCGCGTTCGGCGTGCTGACGGCCGCCACCGGCATCGGACTGCTGACGGCGCCCCTGCTCGGCTACATCGTCGACCTCGTCGCCGATGGCGAGTCCGACTTCATGCTGCCGGTGGTGGCGCTCGTGATCGTGGCGCTGGTGCGGGGCGCGGGCAACGCGTGGGGGCTCGCGCTGGTGTCGCGCCTCGGCGAGGGGATGCTCGCGACGCTGCGCGAGCGGTTCATCGAGCGTGCGCTCAGCCAGCCGCTGGAGCGCGTCGAACGCGCGGGCTCCGGCGATCTCACCTCGCGCGTCACCAACGACGTCGCGATGATCGCCCGGTCGGTGCGGGAGGCGCTGCCGGAGCTGGGCCGTTCCGCGCTGACGATCCTGCTCACGTTCGTCGGGCTCGCCGTGCTGGACTGGCGGTTCCTGCTCGCCGCGCTGCTGGCCACGCCGATCCAGCTCTACACGGTGCGCTGGTACGTGCGCCGTGCGATCCCGCTCTACGCCGACCAGCGGGTGCGCGACGGCGCCCAGCAACAGCAGCTGCTCGACACCGTCGGCGGCGCGCGCACGGTGCGCGCGTTCCGGCTCGGCGACGAGCACGTGGAGCGGGTGCGGGAGCGTTCACAGACCGTCGTGGACGTGACGATGCGCGCGACCAGGCTGGTCACGCGGTTCTTCTCGCGGCTGAACCTGGCCGAGTTCGTGGGGCTCTCCGCGATCCTCGTGACCGGTTTCCTGCTCGTGGGCAACGGCACCGCGACCATCGGCACGGCGACCGCGGCCGCGCTGTACTTCCACAGCCTGTTCAACCCCATCAACGCGGCGCTGGCGCTGGTCGACGACGCCCAGTCGGCGGCGGCGAGCCTCGCGCGCCTGGTCGGCGTGGCCGACCTGCCCACCGAACAGGAGCCCGAGCAGCCGGCGACGCCGGTGGACGCGTCGGTGAAGGCGGCCGCGGTGAGCCACGCCTACGTCGCCGACCACGACGTGCTGCGCGACGTCGACCTCGACATCGTGCCCCGCGAACGGGTCGCGCTGGTCGGCGCGAGCGGAGCGGGCAAGACGACGCTGGCGAAGCTGATCGCGGGCATCCACAGCCCGACGTCGGGCACGCTCGCGCTGGGCGGCGTCGGCCTCGCCGACCTCGGCCACGCGGGCACCCGCCGCACGGTGGCGCTGATCAGCCAGGAGGTGCACGTCTTCGCGGGCACGCTCGCCGAGGACCTCCGGCTCGCCAAGCCCGACGCGAGCGACGAGCAGCTGCGGGCCGCACTCGACCGGGTCGGCGCGCTGCCGTGGGTGGACGCCCTCCCGGACGGACTGTCCACTGTGGTCGGAGAAGCCGCGCACCGGTTGACGGTCACGCAGTCCCAGCAGCTCGCACTGGTGCGACTGGTGCTGGCCGACCCGCCGATCGCGATCCTCGACGAGGCCACCGCCGAAGCGGGCAGTGCCGGCGCGAAGGTGCTGGAGAAGTCGGCGGGCCGGGCGCTCGAGGGCCGCACGGGACTCGTGGTGGCCCACCGGCTCACGCAGGCCGCCGCCGCCGACCGGATCGTGGTGCTCGACGCGGGCCGCGTGGTGGAGACCGGAACGCACGAGGAACTGGTCGCGGCGGGCGGGCGTTACGCGACGCTGTGGCAAGCCTGGTCGGATCACCGGGAGCTTTAGGGCAATCGTCCGGTGTGGACGTTTGAATCGCCCTTCCTTCGGGAAGGACAGCCCGCGCCGGAGGGGGTTGCCCGCGGGTGGTTGATACCACCCACAGGCATCCTCGAGGGCCTCTCGCGCATCTCCCCGGTAAGAGCCCCACGAGGGCGCTGCACCGAGAGAGCGGAGGAAAGAGCATGATGGCGAACCGCACGAAGACCTTTGGCATTGCAGCCGCCACCGGCACGATCGCCGCGGGTGCCCTGTTGGCGGGCGCGGGCGCCGCACAGGCCAACCCCTCCGACACCAACACCTGCCAGCCCGGCCAGGTCATGGCCTACGCCGAAGAGGTGCCGTCGGACAGCACCCAGCACGCCAACTACGTGGTCTCCTTCAAGACCACCGAGCCCGGCACGCAGTGCCTGCTCACCGGCACCCCGAAGGACCTCACCTTCCACGACGCCTCGGGCGCGGAGCTGCCGGTGGACAGCTACTCGACCGGTTCGGAGAACACGCAGGTGCTGATCGACAGCACCCATCCCGCGCAGGTCGAGGTGCAGGCGCCGAACCCGCAGGAGCAGGGCGAGCCCGCCACCACCGCGAGCTTCACCATGTCCAACTCCACCGACGGCGTTCCGTTCAGCATCGCCTGGAAGGCCGACCTGAACGGCCCGGTCGAGATCGGCTCGCTCACCGGCGGCGTCGTCAGCTGATCCAGACCCGCAGGGGGGAGACGAGAGCGGTCCCGGTGTGACTCACCGGGACCGCTCTCGTGCGTCGTGGGTCAGCGAATGCCGGCCGGGCGCAGGTCGGTCCAGTTCTGTTCCACGTAGGCCAGACACGCCTCACGCGTGTCCTCGCCGAAGACGACCCGCCAGCCTGCCGGGACGTCCACGAACGACGGCCACAGCGAGTGCTGCTCCTCGTCGTTGACGAGCACGTGGAAGCGGCCGTCGGGGTCCTCGAACGGGTTGGTCACGGTTGCCTCCTGGTGATCTCTTCCAGCACGGTGCGTAGCTCGCCCGCGAGTCGCTCCACGGTCGCCGGGTCCAGCACGTCGGCGTGGCCGAGGAAGCAGTGCACCTCGCCGTCGCCCTGCGGCTCGTAGAAGCTGAACGTCAGATCCGTCTTCGCCGAGCCGGTCGGCACGGCGACGAGCTCGCCGTGCCCGCCCTCCAGTTCCGAGAGCCTGGCCTGTTCGTGGTGCACCATGAGCACCGTCGGCCGCCAGCCGAGCTCGGCTGCGACGTCGGCGAAGGGCACGTCCTGCCGGTCGAGCGCGGCGAGGTTGGTGCGCCGCACCCGTGCCAGCAGCTCGGGGACGCTCGGCGAGCCCGAGACGTCCGTGCGCAGCACGACGGTGTTGACGAAGCAGCCCACCAGCCCGGCGAGCGCCTCCTCGGTGCGGCCCGCGACGATCGTGCCGATCGCGAGGTCCGTGCCGGCTCCGTTCGCGGCGAGCACCGTCGCGAACGCGGCCTGCAGCACCATGAACATGCTGGCGCCGTTGGCCGTCGCGGTGCGGTCGATCGCGGCGTGCAGGTCGGCGTCGAGGACGAACGGCACGGTGCCGCCGCTGCTCCCACGTTCGCCCGGCAGTACGAGCCTCGGGGTGTCGCGCAGCGTCTCGCGCCAGTAGTCCAGCTGCTCCTCGCCGACCTCGGCCAGCAGCTCCCGCGACCAGCGCGTGTAGTCGGCGTAGGTCACGGGCAGCGGGTCCCACTCGGGCTCCTGTCCCGACAACCGCGCCGCGTACGCCGTGCTGAGCTCGCGCATCAGCGGCACCACCGACCACTCGTCCACGGCGAGGTAGTGCAGCGCCAGCAGCACCGCGTCCTCGCGCTCACCACGCACCAGCCGCACGCGCACGCCGGGCTCGGCGCCGAGGTCGGGGCGCTCACCGGCCAGCTCCGCGAGCCGCGCGTCGACGTCGGCCACGGACTCCACCACGACCTCCGGTGGCGCGACCAGCTCCTGGTGCCCGCCCGCGAACCGGGTGCGCAGCGGCTCGTGCCGCCGTGCGACGTCGCGCCATGCCGCGGTCAGCGCCTCGGCGTCGAAGCCCTCGCGCGAACGCAGCGCGAGGGCGTGATCGTAGCCGGGGTGCTCGTGGTGCAAGCTCCACTGCCAGCGCTGCACTGGCGCCAACGGCACCGTCGCGGCGCGCTCGTGGTGCTCCAGCGCGGGCCGCCGCAGCGAACCGCCGGCCAGCCTGCCCGCGATCCCGGCGACGGTCGGCGCGTCGAAGACGTCGCGCAGCGTCAGGTCGACCCCGAACGCCGAGCGGATGCGGCCCAGCAGGCGCATCGACGACATCGAGTGCCCGCCCAGTTCGAAGAAGTTGTCGTGCACGCCGACCTCGGCCAGCTCCAGGATCTCCGCGAACACCGCGGCGAGCACGCGCTGCTCCTCGGTCGCGGGCCTGGCGTCGCCGGTGAGCGAGGCCCAGTCCGGCTCCGGCAGCGCGCGCCGGTCGAGCTTTCCGTTGGGGGTCAACGGAAGCGGGCCGTCCAGCGGAACCACCAGCGCCGGGATCATGTACTCGGGCAGCCGCGCGCCCAGGTGCTCACGCCAGTCCACCGGCTCGCCCGCGACGACGTAGGCGACGAGCCGCACGATGTCGCCCCTGCGGTCGGCTACGACGGCGGCCTGGCCGACGCCGGGGTGCGCGGTGAGCGCGGCCTCGATCTCGCCGAGCTCGATCCGGAAGCCCCTGATCTTCACCTGACCGTCCACGCGGCCAAGGAAATCGAGGTCGCCGTTCGGCCGCCAGCGAGCGCGATCGCCCGTGCGGTACATGCGCGAACCCGGTGTCCCGAACGGGTTCGCCACGAACCGCTGCGCCGTCAGAGCGTGCCTGCCGAGGTAGCCGCGCGCCAGCCCCCTGCCGGCCACGTACAGCTCGCCGACCACGCCCGGCGGCACCGGCCGCAACCGCTCGTCGAGCACGTAACAGACGGTGTTGGGGTCGGGCCGCCCGATCGGCACCGCGCCCTGCCAGCCTGGTTCCGTCGGCCACAGCGTGGAGTTCACCGTCGCCTCGGTGAGCCCGTAGGCCGCGATCAGGTTGAGCCTGCCCGCCCACCGCTCGATCAGGTCCGGCGGCACGGTCTCAGTGCCCACCAGGATCGTCGACCCGCTCGGCAACTCGGCCTCCGCGGGCAGGGCCGACACCAGCGACGGCGGCAGGATCAGGTGCGTCACCGCCTGCTCGCGCAGGAAGTCGGTGAGCGCGGTGCCCGCCACCCGCGCCTCGTCGGGGATCAGCACCAGCCGTCCGCCGTGGCACAGCGCCATCGCCAGCTCGAACACGAACACGTCGAATCCGATGGAGGCGAACTGCAGCACGTGCGACGTGGGTTCGAGCCCCATCCGGTCCACTGCCGTGGCCACGAGGCTCGCGATGCCGTCGTGGGGCACCACCGCGCCCTTGGGCTTGCCCGTCGAGCCGGACGTGTAGATCACGTAGGCGGCCTGCTCCAGCGACGGCGGCGCGACGTCCACATCGGAGCCATCACGGTCGATCTCGCCGTCGAGCAGCAGCACCGGCGCCACGTCGGGGACGGACTCGGCCACCTCCGGCGTACCCACCACGAGCCGCGCGCCCGAGTCGCCGACCAGGTAGGCGAGACGCTGGGCGGGGTGGCTCAGGTCCAGCGGCAGGAACGCCGCACCGAGCTTCAGGGCCGCCAGCACCGTGGCGATGGTGTCGGCCGAGCGCGGCACGGCGACGCCCACCACGCTCTCGGCGTCGACGCCCTGCTCGGCGAGCAGGCGCGCGATGCGGTTGGCGCGCGCGTTCAGCTCCGCGTAGCTCACCTGGCGGTCCCGCTCGACCACGGCCACGGCGTCGGGCTGCTCGGCCACCCGCGCGGCGAACAGCTCCGGCAGCGAGGCCTGTTCCACCACCCGCGCGGTGTCGTTGAAGCCCTCCAGCACCAGGTTCCGCTCGTCGGCGGCGAGCACGTCGACGTCGGCGACACTCGCCTCCGGACGCGCGGAGACGGCCTCGACGAGCCTGCCGAGTCGCTGCGCCAGGCCCTCGACGGTTCCGGAGTCGAACAGTTCGGTGCTGTACTCGACCCGGCAGCTCACGTGCCCGGTGTCGAGCCGTTCGGTGAAGCTGAACACCAGGTCGAACTTCGCGGTCTCGCTCGCGTACGGCACGAACTCCGCGCCCAGCCCCGGCAGGCTCAGCGACTCGCCTGTGCGGCCGTGGTAGCCGACCATCACCTGGAACAGCGGGTTGCGCGAGAGCGAGCGCGCCGGGTTCAGCCGCTCCACCACGGCCTCGAAGGGCACGTCGGCGTGGGAGAACGCGGCCAGGTCGGCCTCGCGCACACGCCGCACCAGCTCGGTGAAGCTCGGCGAGCCGGACAGGTCGGTGCGCAGCACGAGGGTGTTGACGAAGAAGCCGACCAGCTCGTCGAGCGCCGCGTCGGTGCGGCCCGCGATCGGGGCGCCGAGCGGGATGTCCTCACCCGCGCCCATCCGGTGCAGCAGCGTAGCCACGGCGGCGTGCAGCACCATGAACATGCTGGCGCCGGTGTCCTGTCCCAGCGCGCGCAGGCGTTCGCACGCGGCCGGGTCGAGCTCGAACTCCAGGTCGGCGCCCGCGTAGGTCGGCCGGGCGGGCCGCGCGCGGTCGAGCGGCAGCTCCAGCTCCTCGGGTGCGCCGTCCAACGTGGACTCCCAGAATGCGAGCTGCTCGTCGCCGACGACGTCGAGCAGCCGCTGCTGCCACAGCGCGTAGTCGGCGTACTGCACCGGCAGCGGATCCCAGTCCGGAGCCGTCGCGTGCAGGCGCGCGGCGTAGGCGGTGGAGAGATCGCGCAGGAACGGGCGGTCGGACCACTCGTCTGTGGTGATGTGGTGCAGCAGCAGGACCACCACGTGGTCGTCGTCGGCCAGGCGCGCGATCGAGCAGCGCAGCGGCAGCTCCTCGGCGAGGTCGAAGGGCCGCGACACGGCGGCGCGCACGAACTGGCCCAGCTCGGCCTCAGTGGCCTGCGCCAGTTCCACCACCGGCTCCGCATCCTCGACGACGCGCTGGCGGGGCACGCCGTCGCGGTCGGCGAACACCGTGCGCAACGCCTCGTGCCTGGCCAGCACGTCGCGGAGCGCGGCACGCCACGCATCGAGGTCGAGTGAACCACGCAGCCGCACGACGAGCGGGAAGTTGTACGCCGCAGAGGTCTGCTCCAGGTTCTGGATCACCCACAGCCGTTGCTGCGCGGCCGAGGCGGGCAGCTCGGCGGGCCGCTCACCGGCGACCAGCACGGGCCGCGCCTGCCTGCCGACGCGGCTCACCAGCTCGGCGACGGTCGGCGCCTCGAACAGGTCGCGAATGGACAGTTCGGTGTCCAGCGCGGTGCGCGCCCTGCTGACCAGCCGCGTGGCCAGCAGCGAATGCCCGCCGAGGTCGAAGAAGTTGTCGTCGATGCCCACCCCGTCGGCATCGAGCAGCTCGGCGAACAGCCCGCACAGTTCCTCTTCCTCGCGGGTGCGCGGCGGCCTGCTCTCACGCGCGGCGAACGACGGCGCCGGGAGTGCCTTGACGTCGAGCTTGCCGTTGACCGTCAGCGGCAGGTGGTCGACGACCACGACCGCGGCGGGCACCATGTAGTCGGGCAGCCGCGCCTTGAGGTGCTCGCGCCAGTCGGGCTCGCCGTCGGCGATGACGTACCCCACGAGCCGGCCCGCATTGACGACAACGGCCGCGTGCGTGACGGCGGGGTGCTCGGCCAGCGCCGACTCGATCTCGCCGAGCTCCACCCGGTAGCCGCGGATCTTCACCTGGTCGTCGGTGCGGCCGAGGAAGTCGATGATCCCGCTACCCGGCCGCTGCCGGACGAGGTCTCCGGTCCGGTACATCCGGCCGGTCTCGAACGGGTTGGCCACGAACCGTTCGGCCGTCAGCGAGGGCCGGTCATGGTAACCACGCGCGAGCCCGACACCCGCGATGTAGAGCTCACCGGGCGTCCCCGGTGGCACGGGGCGCAGGAACGGGTCGAGCACGTAGGCCCTGGTGTTGAGGATGGGCCTGCCCACGGCGGGCGTCGCACTGTCCTGTGTGGATGCTCCGAGGGTGTTGATCGTGTACTCGGTCGGCCCGTAGAGGTTGTAGCCGTAGGTGCCCTCGGTCTCGGCCAGTGCGCTCCACACGCCGTCGGACACGGCCTCGCCGCCGAGCAGCACCAGCGGCGGCACGTGGCCGTCGAGCAGGCCCTGTTCCAGCAGCAGCTGGGCGTAGGTCGGGGTCACGTTCACCACGTCGACGCGGTGCTCGTCGCAGTAGGAGACCAGCGCCTCGGCGTCGCGGCGCAGCTGCTCGTCGCAGACGTGCACCTCGTGGCCCTCGACGAGCCAGAGCAGCTCCTCCCACGACATGTCGAACGCGAACGACACGGTGTGCGCGATGCGCAGCCGCCTGCCTCCCGCGGCGGCGATGGCGGGCGCGAAGATCTCCTCGCGGTGGTTGAGCTGCATGTTCGTGAGCCCGCGGTAGGGCGTGACCACGCCCTTGGGCCGCCCGGTGGAACCCGAGGTGTAGATCAGGTAGGCGGGCAGCTCGAGCCGATCCGGCGCGCCATGCGCGAACGAGGCCGCCACCTCGTGATCCCCAATGCCCTCCCCGGAACACGCGGCCAACTCAGCAACCACGTCACCCTGGTCCAGGTACACACACCGACTGCAGTGAAGGGCACCTTTACTGCACTCAACGCAGTAAAGGTGCCCTTCACCGCGGTCGCCGGTGGTGAGCACCACCAGGGGGTCGGCGTCGGCGAGCATGGTGGCCAGGCGGTCGGCCGGGTGGTCCAGGTCCAGCGGCAGGTACGCCGATCCCGTGCGCAGCACCGCGAACAACGCCACCACCATGTCGATCGAGCGCGGCAGCGCGAGCGCCACCACCCGCTCCGGCCCCGCACCGCGCGCCAGCAGCAGGCGGGCCAGCCGGTTGACGCGGGCATCGAACTCGACGTAGGTGAGCCGCTGCTCGCCGAACACCAGCGCCGTCTCGTCCGGCGTGCGCGCGGACTGCTGGGCGAGCAGGTCCGCGATGGTGTCGTCGCCGATCGGCGTCTCCGGCGCCGCGCACAGCTCGGCACGTTCGCCGTCGGTCAGCAGGTCGAGCGAGGCCACCGGGGCCGTGAGGTCGGCGGCCAGGCGCTCCAGCACCGTCGTGAACCGCTCCAGCACCCGCTGCGCGGCATCGGCGGCGAAGATGTCGGGCCGCGCCGCCAGCGTCACACGCAGCCGCTCCTCCGGCGTCACGATGAGCGTCAGCGGGAAGTGCGTCCCATCCACATTGGACACCGACGTGATGCCGTGCCGGTCGTGCAGCTGCGCCAGCCGCTGCTCGCCGTCGGCGGTGCGCAGCACGAACAGCGTGTCGAACAACTGCCGGTGTCCGGCCTCGCGCTGCAGCTCGCCGAGACCCACGTACTCGTGCGGCATCAGCGCCGCGCGCTCGTCCTGCAGCCGTCGCAGCAGCTCCAGCACCGACTCGCGCGGGTCGAAGCGCACGCGCGAGGGCACGGTGTTGAGGAACATGCCGATCACGCTGGTCACACCGGGCACCTCGACGGGCCGTCCGGCCACGACGGCGCCGAACACCACGTCCGGCCGCCCGACCGTCGCCGAGAGCACCAGTCCCCACGCCGCGCTGAGCACCGTGTGCAGCGTGAGCCCGTGCCGCCGCGCCTGCTCACGCAGCAGCTCACTGGCCTCGGCGGACAACACCGCGTCGAGGTCGTCGGGAATCACCGGCTCACGGCTGCGGTCGGCCGGCGCGACGAGCGTCGGCTCCGCCAGCCCGCCGAGCGCGTGGCGCCACGCGCTCATCGCCTGCCCGGAGTCCTGCTGCCGCAGCCAGGCCAGGTAGTCGCGGTACGAGCCGGGCGCGGGCAGGTCCGCGTCGTCGCCGCCGCGCTCGTACAGCGCGAACAGCTGCTCCAGGAACAACCACGCCGACCACCCGTCCCAGAGCAACAGGTGATGGGTGACGACGAGCCGGTCACGCCCCCCGCGCAACCGGATCAGCAGCAGCCTGCACAACGGCGGGCTGGTCAGGTCGAAGCGCTGCCGCCGGTCGTCGGCGAGCAGGCGCTCCAGCTCACCCTCGGCGGCCTCGGTCAAGTCGACCTCGGTCAGCGGCACCCGCGCCCCGGCCACGATGAACTGGACCGGGCTCGGCAGGCCGTCGCCCGTGAACCCGGCGCGCAGGCTGGGGTTGCGCTCCAGCAGCGTCGCGCACGCCGCGCGCAGCCGGTCGGCGTCGAGACGGTGGTCCAGGTCGAGGGATTCCTGCGACTGGTAGACGTCCACGCCCTCGGAGTCGTAGGTGGCGTGGAAGTACAGACCCTCCTGCAACGGCGAGAGCGGCCAGACGTCGTCCACCTCGCGCGCGGGCAGGCGTTCGCGTTCGGCGCCGGTGAGGCTCACCGAGCCCAGTTCGGCGGCGATCTCGCGCACTCCGTCGCGGGCGTGCGTGGCGAGTGCCGCGGGCGTGCGGTGCTCGAATACGTCGCGTGGAGCGAGGTCGAGGCCGTTGTCCCTGGCCTGCGAGGACACCGCGATCGAGGTGATGCTGTCGCCGCCGAGCACGAAGAAGTCGTCGTCGGCGCCCACCTCGGGCAGTCCGAGCACGCCGGCGACGATCCTGCAGACGAGCCGCTCCTTCTCGTCGCGCGGCGCGCGCGACGGCGTGGTCGTCACCGCCTGCGAGGGCAGGGCGTTCTGGTCGAGCTTGCCGCTGGGCGTCAGCGGCAGCTCGGCGAGCGGCACGAGCGCGCCCGGCACCATGCTCGCGGGCAGTTCGGCGGCGAGCGCGTCGAGCCAGACCGCCACGGCCGGTTCACCATCGGGCACGACGTAGCCGGCGAGCGCGCCGTCGCGGGCGATCACGGCCGCCCGCGCGACCCCGGGCAGGCGCGACAGCACCGCCTCGATCTCGCCCAGCTCCACGCGGTTGCCGCGGATCTTCACCTGACGGTCGGTGCGCCCGAGGTACTCGACGACACCGGCGGCGTCGCGTCGCACCAGGTCGCCGGTGCGGTACAGCCGGCCCGGACCGAAGGGATTCGCCACGAACCGGCTCGCCGTGAGGCCCGCCCGGTCGTGGTAGCCGCGAGCCAGCTGCACACCCGCGAGGTACAGCTCGCCGGGCACCCCGTGCGGAACGGGGCGGAGGAACTCGTCGAGCACGTACAGCGCGGTGTTCCACACGGGACGGCCGATGGGCACCGAGGCTCCGTCGCCGCTCCCGTCGAACTCGAACCACGTGACGTCGACGGCGGCTTCGGTGGGGCCGTAGAGGTTGTGCAGCGGCACGCCCGTGAGCTCGCGCCAGCGCGCCGCCGACTCGACGGGCAGCGCCTCGCCGCTGGCGAACGCCCTGCGCAGGCTCGCCGCCCATGCGCCGTCCTTCACCACCTGCAAGAACGCGGCGAGCATCGAGGGCACGAAGTGCAGCGTCGTGATGGCCTCGGCGCGGATCAGCTCCGCCAGGTAGGCGGGGTCGCGGTGCCCGTCGGGGCGCGCGAGCACCACCGCGGCGCCCTCGAGTAGCGGCCAGAAGAACTCCCACACCGACACGTCGAAGCTCGACGGCGTCTTCTGCAGCACGCGGTCGTCGGCGGCGAGCCCGTAGTGGCCCTGCATCCACGCGAGCCGGTTGACGATCGCGCGGTGGGTCACCACCACGCCCTTGGGCCGTCCCGTGGAGCCCGAGGTGTAGATCAGATAGGCGGGCTGGTCGGGACCGGCGACGGGGAGCGCACGTCCGGCGACGGGCTCGGGCTCGCCGAGCACCACGCGTTCGACGTCACCGGGCAGCTCGATGTCCGGCATCGTCACGACCAGCCGGGCGCCGGAATCGGCGAGCACGAAGGCGATGCGCTCGGCCGGGTAGTCGAGGTCGACGGGCAGGTACGCGGCGCCGGACTTGAGCACGCCCAGCAGCGCCACCATCAGCTCGGCCGAGCGCGGCACCGCCACGGCGACCAGCGACTCCGGCCCCGCACCGCGCGCCACGAGCCTGCGGGCGAGTTCGTCGGCCCGCGCGTCCAGCTCCGAATAGGACAGCCGGACGTCCTCGAACACCACGGCCGTCGCGTCGGGGGTGCGGGCAACGGCAGCCGCGAACAACGACGTCAGCGTGCCCTCGGGCACGTCGTGGGCGGTCGGCTCCTCCGGTGCCAGCTCGGCCTCGGTGCGCACGTCCAGCGTGGCCACGCGGCGCTCCGGTTCGGTGAGGGCGTCGAGCACGCGCAGGTAGCGGCCCGCGAGTTCGCGCGCGTCCGCGTCGCCGACGCGGTGCTTGAGCTCCAGCCGCAGCCGATCGCCGGGGTGCGCGATGAGCGCGAACGGGTAGTGCACGGCGTCGAACACGTCGATGCCGGTGAACAGGCCGGGCTCGGCGGAGGCGGGCTGGTTCTCCACCACCACCAGCGTGTCGAACAGCTCGCCCGTGCCGCGCTGGATCTCGGCCAGGCCGAGGTGCTGGTGGTCGAGCAGCTCGGCCTGTTCTTCCTGCCAGCGTCGGAGCGCCGAACCGAGCGTGTCGTCGCCGCGCAACCGCAGCCGCGCGGGCACGGTGTTGATGAACAGGCCCACGGCCGAGGTGATCCCGTCGAGCTCGATTCCGCGCCCGGACACCGTGCTGCCGAACACCACGTCGCGCGAACCGGTGAGCCCGCTGAGCAGCAGACCCCACGCGCCGTGGACGAGCGTGCTCAGCGTCAGCCCGCGTTCCCGCGCCACCTCGGTGAGCCGGTGGGTGGACTCCCCCGGGAGCTCCACCACGACGCTGCCAGGTGCCTCGGTGGCGTTCTCGGCCAGCCTCGTCGGCTCCACATCGGACAGCGCCGTGCGCCACGCGGCCCGCGCCGTGTCCTTCTCGCGCGTCGCCAGCCACTCCAGGTAGGGCCGGTGCGCGGGCGGCGGCGGCAGCTCGTCGGTCGCCAGTTCGCGCAACAGCACCGACACCGACCAGCCGTCGGCGACGATGTGGTGCAGCGTGAGCACCAGAGTCGAGGACGCCACCAGCGTGGCGCGCAACAGCGGCGGCTTCGCCAGGTCGAAGCCCTCGGCCCGGTCGGTCTCCAGCGCGGCGGCCAGCTCGGGCGCCTCGCGCCAAGGCAGCTCCACGTGCTCGGGGATGCGCTGCACGACCCGGCCGCCGGGCAACTGCCGGAACCCCGCGCGCAACAACGGATGCCGGTCGAGCAGGCGCTGCAGCCTGGCGCGCAGGACCCCGGGGTCGACGCCGTCGGCGAGTTCGAGCACTTCCTGCACCACGTAGGCGTCGGTCTCGTCGAAGCGCGAGTGGAAGTAGAACCCGCTCTGCAATGCCGACACCGGCAGCGCGTCGTCGTCGAGCTCCACCGCGCGCGGCGCCTCGGCGGGCACCCCGGCGACCTCGGCGAGCGCGGCCACCGTGCGATGGGTGAAGACGTCGCGTGGGGTCAGGGCGAGCCCGGCCCCGCGGGCCTTGCCGACGAGCTGGATCGCGACGATGCTGTCGCCGCCGAGCTCGAAGAAGCTGTCGTGCACACCGACGCTGGGCAGCTCCAGCACCTCGGCGACCAGAGCGGCCAGCGCGTGCTCGGCCGGGGTGCTCGGTTCGGCCGCGCCCACCAGGCCCGTCCAGTCGGGCTCGGGCAGTGCCGCGCGGTCGACCTTGCCGTTCGGCGTCAGCGGCAGCGCGCCGTCGAGGCGCAGCACCACGGTCGGCACCAGGTACTCAGGCAGGCTGTCGGCGACGAACGCCTTGGCTGCGGCGGGTTCGGCGTCGCCGACCACGTAGGCGACCAGGCGGCGCACGCCCCGGTGGTCCAACCGCGCGACGACCGCGGCCTGCGACACCTCCGGATGCGCCAGCAGCGCCGACTCGACCTCGCCTGGCTCGATGCGGTGACCGCGAATCTTCACCTGGTTGTCGGCCCGGCCGAGGAACTCCAGGTTGCCGTCGCGCCAGCGCACCCGGTCGCCCGTGCGATACATCCGCGCGCCCGCGGGGCCGAACGGATCGGCGACGAACCGCTCCGCCGTCAGTGCGGGCCTGCCGTGATAGCCGCGGGCGAGGCCACAACCGCCGACGTAGAGCTCGCCGATCACGCCCTCGCCCACCGGCCGCAGCGCCGAGTCGAGCACGTAGACCCGCGTGTTCGGGTCGGGCACCCCGATGGGCACGGCGCCGAGCCAGTCCTGCTCGGCCTGCCACAGCGTGGAGTTGACGGTCGCCTCGGTGAGCCCGTAGGCGGCCACCACGCGCATCCGCTTGGCCCAGCGCGTGATCAGCTCCGGCGGCACGGTCTCGGTGCCCACCACCAGCACGCCGCCCTCGGGCAGCTCGCACTCCGGCGGCAGCGCCGCCACCAGCGACGGCGGCAGGATCATGTGCGTGACGCCCTGCGCGCCCAGGTACTCGGTCAGCTCGGGACCGGCGACCCGGCGCGGCGAAGGCACGACCACGCTGCGGCCGCCGACGCACAGCGACATCGTCAGGTCCCACACGGCCACGTCGAAGCCGACGGAGGCGAACTGCGCGACCCTGCTCGTCTCGTCGACGCCGAGGCGCGCGATCGCGGTCTCCACGAGGCTGCCGATGCCCTCGTGCGACACCACCACGCCCTTCGGCCTGCCCGTGGAGCCGGAGGTGTAGATGACGTAGGCCGCCTGGTGCGGCGCGATCGGCAGGCCGAGATCGGAGCCGTCGAACGCGGCGAGCTCCCGGTGATCCACAGTGGACACAACGAGCCTCGCGCCCGCGTCGGCCACCATGTAGTCGAGCCGTTCGGCGGGATGGTCGGCATCGAGCGGCAGGTAGGCCGCGCCCGCCTTGAGCACGCCGAGCAGGGCCACCACCAGGTCCGCGGTGCGCGGCAACGCCACACCCACCACGTCCTCGGTGCCGACCCCGCGCGCCCGCAGCGAGCGCGCGAGCCGGTTGGCGGCGGTGTTCAGCTGGTCGTAGGTGAGCTGCTCGTCCTCGCACACCACGGCGACGGCATCCGGCGTGCGGCGCACCTGGCGCTCCACGGCTTCGGGCCAGCTCAGCTCGCTGACCTCGCGTTTGTCGGTGCCGAGTTGGTCGAGCAGGCGCGTGCGCTCGGCCTCGGGCAGCAGCTCGATCGTGCCGAGCGGCCGGTCCGGCCTCTCGATCAGCGCGTCGAGCACGGCGAGGAACCGGCGTTCGTGCTCGGCGAGCTCGGCCTGGCCGCACGCGCCGTCGAGCTCGATCAGCAGGCCGTAGTCGGCCCAGCGTTCGCAGCACGTGATGGACAGGTCGGTCACCGGGCCCAGCGCCAGGTCGCGGAAGTCCGCGGCGTCGCCTGCGAAGGCCAGGTCCCTGCTGAAGCTGATGAAGTTGGCGGTGGGCCCGACCAGCTGCGCGAGCCCGTCGGCGAAGCCGAGCTCCCGCGCGAGGTCCTCACCTCGGTAGCGCCCGTGCCGGGTCAGCGCGGCCACGCCCTCGTCCACGGCGGCGAGCAGCTCCGCCGGGGTGGTGCGGGGACTCACGGTGAGGCGCAGCGGCAGCACGTTCGACGCCATGCCCGGCACGAGCCGGGTCTCGGGCTCCGGCCGCGCCGCGACGGGAACGCCCAGCACCACGTCGGTCGACCCGGTGGCGCGATGGGTGTAGGCGGCCACGGCCGCGAGCACGACCCGCGAGAGCCGATGACCGTGCCGTGCCCCCAGCTCGCGCAGCGCGTCGGTGCGCTCCGGCGACAGCTCCACGGTCCGGCGCCGCACCTCGCCGCCGGGCACCCGGTCGAGCAGCCGGGCGGGCTCGGGCCGGTCGGCGAGCCGCTCATGCCAGTACCGTTCGTCCACTGTGTACCGATTGGACGCGCGGTAGGCGGCATCGGCCTCGGCGAGTGCGGCGGGCGGGCCGAACCCGTGACCGTCGGCTCCGGCGTAGAGCTCACCCGCCCGCTGCGTGACGAGCAGGCAGCCGTAGGCGTCCATCACCAGGTGGTGATAGCGCTGGTACCACCACACGCGCTCGCCGAGCAGCAACAGCGCGTGGGCGAACAGCGGCCCGCGCTCCAGATCGGTGACCACCGCGCGCTCGGCGCGCATCCACGCCGTCGCCGACGCCTCGGGATCGGCATCGGCGCTGAAGTCGAGCACCGCGGGCGCCGGATCGACCGGCGCCCGCAGCTGCCGGGGCGCTCCCCCGACCTCGGTGAACCGCACGTGCACGCTCTGCGCCTCGGCGATCGCCTGCTCCACCGCGGCGGAGAGCCTGCCGAGGTCGACCTCGCCGGTGAGAGCGAGGTACCACGCGATGTTGTAGACCGGGTCGTCCGGCGCGATCTGCTGAGCGAGCCAGATTCCGGACTGTGCACCGGTCAGCGGAACACCCGACATCGAGGGAACGCCTTTCGACTACTACTCGACTACCCCGGTTACGAGTTCTCGGTCAGCCTGGGCACCATCTCGTCGATGGCGTACGGAATCGACAGCACGGTGTTGAACGACACCGCGGCGCCGATGTCCGGGTTCTCGTACGGCACGAACAGGTCGCGACCGTCCTGGCTCACCTTCAGCCGCTGGTACAGCGGTTCGGCCCTGATGCGGTCGTTCGCGTCCTCACTCGAGGTGATCCACACCAGCCGGTCGGCGTCGAGCAGGTCCAGCCGCTCGGAGCTGAACTCGGCCGCGTTCATACCCTCCTCGGCGAGCTGGTCGACCTCGTCGACGAGCTGGAAACCCATCTCCGCGAAGAAGATCGCCTTGGCGTCGGTGCTGGTGAACGCCGCGTAGGTGCCCGGTTCGAAGCTGTCGGCCACGGCCATCCGCTGCTCGGCGAACTCCGGGTGCTGCTCGCGCACGTCGGCGTAGCGCTGGTCCATCTCCTCGATGAGCCGGTTCATCTCGTCTTCCTGACCCAGCGCCTTGCCGATCGGGCGGGCCATGTCCTGCCACGGCGCCGCGTAGTCGGGGTACTGCTT
Source organism: Prauserella cavernicola (assembly GCF_016595675.1). GTDB lineage: Bacteria > Actinomycetota > Actinomycetes > Mycobacteriales > Pseudonocardiaceae > Prauserella_A > Prauserella_A cavernicola. Next base: position 283,191 of record NZ_JAENJH010000002.1, read on the forward strand.
GGGCTGGGCGACCACGGGGGCCAGCTGCGAGAGCGTGTCGTACTGCTGCTGGGTCATGCCCGAGTACTGCGCGATGATCACGTCGGGGTTGAGCTCGGCGACCTTCTCCATGTTGTAGTCGTCGCGCTCGCCGACGATCGTGGGTTCGGTGTCGCCCCACAGGTCCTTCGTCCACGGCCACTTGCCGTAGGGCCGTTCCTTGAACCAGTCGACCACGCCGACCGGCTTGACGCCCAGCGCGAGCACGGCGTCCTGATCGGACAGTCCGAGCGTCACGACGCGCTCGGGTTTCTCGGTGATCTCGGTCGTGCCGTACTTGTGCTCGACCGACACCGGGAACGCGCCGTTCTGCGCCGCGGGCGCATCGCCGGAGTCGTCACCGGAGCCGCCGCAACCGGCCAGCACCACACCCAGCACCAGCGCCAGCAACGCCGCCGGCAGGCGAACCCGCGCCTTCGCGGGTTTGAGGGAAATGGGGGACATGGGGGTTTACCTTCCTGTTTCGCTTACGCGGACCGGGGTCCGCTCACCGCGTACTCCGCGGCAGGCCTGTCGTCGCCGGGCACGCGACGGCCGAGGATCGAGCGAAGAATGTCGCCCGACCGCACGGCGTTGTTGGACAGCAACGACGACGTGATGCCGTGCGTGTGCTCGGTCCCGCCCCCCTGGAGGTAGATCCCGCCCCTGACCTCGGGCACGGTGGTGAGCCGGTAGTCACGCTCGACCCTCGGCCTGCCCTCGGAGTCCTGGCGGCAGTAGCCGGCCAGCTCGCCGAGCTGGGCCGAGATGTCGCCCGAGCGATAGCCCGTCGAGTACACGACGAGATCGGCGTCCAACACGGTCTTCTCGCCTGACGTCAGCGACTCGATCGTCGCCCGCACCCCGGTGTCGGTCTCCACGATCTCCACCGGGCGCGCCACGTTGAACATGCGCAGCCGCTCGGTGCCGAGCACCTTCTCGCGGTAGAGCCTGCGGTAGAGATCGTCGATCAGGTCGAGGTCGACCACGGAGTAGTTGGTGTTGGCGTGATAGCCCATGATCCGCTGCTTGACGTCCTCGGGGGCCGCGTAGAACTCGTCGACGGCCTCGGGGTCGAAGATGCGGTTGGCGAACGCGCTGTCGTCGGAGGGGCTGTAGCCGAAGCGCGAGAACACCGAGCAGATCTCGGCGTTGGCGAAGCGCTCGTGCAGGAACGCCGTCACCTCGGCGGCGCTCTGTCCGGCACCCACCACGACGAACCGCGTGGCGGAGGCGGGATCGACGTCGTCGACGCGGTGGAGCAGCTGGCTGTTGTGCCACACGCGGTCGGACGTGGTCACACCCTCGGGCAGATTCGGCTGCAAACCCGTTGCGAGCACGAGGTTTCGCGCCCGGTAGCGCTCCCCGTCCGCCGACACGACGTCGAAGTAGGCGACGTCGCCACCATCGCGCACGGGCCGCACGGCGACGACCTCGTGCGCGTAGGAGACCATGTCGTCCACCTTGGCCGCGGCCCACTCGAAGTAGTCGTGGAACTCGACCCGCAGCGGGAACAGGTTCTTGTGGTTGACGAAGTCGATCAGCCTGCCCCGCGCGTGCAAATACGACAAAAAGCTGAACCTGCTGGCAGGGTTGCGAAGCGTGACGAGGTCCTTGAGGAAGGACACCTGCATCGTGGCGTCCTCGATGAGCATCCCGCGATGCCAGCCGAATCTCTCCTGGCGCTCGAGGAAGTGGGCGGTCACGGTGTCGTTCGTGGCCGCGTTGTGCTCGGCCACCGCGATCGCCAGCGCCAGGTTGGACGGTCCGAAACCCACTCCTACCAGGTCGTAGACCGGTGGTCCGTCCTGCGGCTCTGCCTGTGACATACCTGTCCTATCGCCGATTTCCAGCCAGACGGAGGCAACCCTAACCTAACTAAGGTGGGCCTCAGTTAGTCTTTTCGAGGGTGATACTCATCCCCCACTCAGCCCTTGCGATGTTAGGCAAGCCTTGCTTCACTATGGCCGTTTGCCACGGAGAACGGAGGGGCCGATGCGGGTCGTCATGTTCGGTTACCAGACGTGGGGCCACCGGACCCTGCGCGCGTTGCTGGACTCGGAGCACGAGGTGGCACTCGTTGTCACACACCCGAAATCCGATCACGCCTACGAACGGATCTGGGCGGACTCCGTCGCCGATCTGGCCACCGAACACGGTGTCGAGGTGGTGCTCGCGAACCGGCCGGACGAGGCGCTCACCGCCAAGCTGCGCGAGGTCAGGCCGGACCTGATCGTCGCGAACAACTGGCGCACCTGGATTCCGCCGGAGATCTTCACGTTGCCGACGCACGGCACGCTCAACGTGCACGACTCGCTGCTGCCCGCCTACGCGGGCTTCTCGCCGCTGATCTGGGCGCTCATCAACGGCGAGCAGGAGGTCGGCGTCACCGCGCACATGATGGACGGCGAGCTCGACGCGGGCCCGATCGTGCGGCAGAAGGCCGTGGCGGTCGGACCACGCGACACCGCGACGGATCTCTTCCACAGCACCGTGGACCTGATCGAGCCGCTGGTGTCGGAGTCACTCGCGCTCATCGCGGAGGGCCACACCGACTGGACGCCGCAGGACCGGACGAAGGCGAGCTTCTTCCACAAACGCTCGCTCGAGGACAGCAGGATCGACTGGAACTGGCCGGCCGCCGACATCGAACGACTCGTGCGCGCGCAGTCCGACCCCTACCCCAACGCCTACGCCTTCTACCGGGGTGAACGCATCCGGATCCTGGCGGCGTCGGTGTCGGAGGGCCGCTACGGCGGAACACCGGGCCGCGTGTTCATCCCGGAGGGCAAGGGCGTGGTGATCGTCGCTGGCGCCGACGCGCGCTTCGGCCGCAACCACGGCCTCGCGATCGAGCGCGTGCGCACCGACGACGGCACGGACTACGCGGCGGCCGACTACTTCACGAAGATGGGCGGCTACCTCACCTCGCACTGAGGCACCCCAACTGCGGTGAAGGGCACCTTTACTGCGTTCAACGCAGTAAAGGTGCCCTTCACCGCAATCAGGAACAGGGGCTAGAGGCGGACGAGCATTTTGCCCGTGTTGGCTCCGGCCAGTAGGTCGAGGAACGCCTGCGGGGTGTTGCGGATGCCGTCCACCACGGTCTCCGAGTACTTGAGCCTGCCCTCGGCCACCAGCGGGGCCACCTCGGACTGGAACTCGGAACGCAGGTGCTCGTGATCGCCCACCAGCATCCCGCGCATGGTGAACCGCTTGGCGATGATCTGGCTCAGGTTGCGCGGCGCCGGGGTCGGCGCGGTGGCGTTGTACTGCGAGATCATGCCGCACACCACGATCCGGCCGTGCAGGTTCAGCGAGTCGATCGCGGCCTCGAGGTGCTCGCCGCCGACGTTGTCGAAGTAGACGTCGATGCCGTCGAGCGCTGCACTCGCGAGCTGCTCGGTCACCGGCCCGTCCTTGTAGTTGAACGCCGCGTCGAACCCGAGCTCGTCGGTGAGCCAGCGGACCTTCTCCGCCGAGCCCGCGCTGCCGATCACCCGCTTGGCTCCCTTGAGCTTCGCGAGCTGGCCCGCGACGGAACCCACCGCGCCCGCGGCGCCGGAGACGAACACCGTGTCGCCCTCGCGCATCGACGCGACGTCGAACAGGCCCGCGTAGGCGGTCATGCCCGTCATTCCCAGCACACCGAGGTACGACGACACGGGCGCGGCCTGCGGGTCCACCTTCACGATGTGCCGCGCCTTCAGCACCGCGTGGCTGCGCCAGCCGAACCCGTGCAGCACGGTGTCCCCCGGGCCAACCGAGTCCACATCGGACTCCACGACCTCGCCGACCGCCGCGCCCAGCATCGCCTTGCCGACCTCGTACGGCGCGGCGTAGGACTTGGCCGAGCTCATTCGCATGCGCATGTACGGGTCGACCGACAGCCAGGTGTTGCGCACCAGCACCTGGCCGGGCCCGGGCGTGGGGACGTCGGTGTCCACGACGTCGAAGTTCTCGAGCGTCGGCGTGCCCTTCGGGCGCGACGCGAGCCGGATCTCGGTGGCCGTCATGAGGTCTGGTGCACCTCCTGGTCGAGCCTGTCGAGCAGCGAGTCGTAGATGCGCTTGAGGCCGCCGGGAGCGAACGTCTTCTCGAAGAAGCCGCCGATGCCGCCCGCGCCGTCCCACGTGGTCTCGATGCGCACCAGGCTGCGCGGCCCCGCCTCACGCACGGTCCACGTGGTGACCATGGACGAGTTCGCGTCGGTCTCCACGAGCGTGCCGGGCTCGGGCTCGCTGACCGTGGCCGCGACGTCGCGCACGCGCTTGGACGTGGCCTGCAGCTTCCACTTCGCCGCGGTGCCCGCACCCGTGCCACCCTCGGTGACCTCGTAGTCGCGGTACTGCTCGGGGAGGATCTTCGGCCTCGTGCCGGAGTAGTCGGCGACGAGCGTGCGCACCTTGTCGGCAGGCGCGTCGATGGTTCGCTCCGCCGTGGCGGTGACCTTGCCCATGAGTGTCCCTTCTCGGATCAGTTGGCGAGGCCCTCGATCACCTCGGCGCCGGGCAGTGCTGCCAGCAGGGCGCCGGTGACCAGGAGCTTGCTGCCTCGGATGCCGCTGCCGATCACCAGTTCCGGCGAGTCGGCCACGGCCTTGTCCACCAGAATCGGCCAGCTCTCGGGCAGGCCGATCGGGGTGATGCCGCCGTATTCCATGGCGGTGAGCTCGGTGGCTTCGGCCATCGGCGCGAAGGATGCCTTGCGGACGTCGAGCTTGCGGCGGACGACGTTGTTGACGTCGGCACGCGTGGTGGCCAGCACCATGGCGGCCGCGTATCGCACCTCGCCGCCGCGCTTGCCCGCCACGACGACGCAGTTGGCCGAGGCCGACAGCGGGGACGAGTAGGCGGCGCAGAACTCGGCGGTATCGGCGAGGCCGGGGTCGATCTCGGCGAGCCCGACCGGCTCGGAGATCGACGCGAGTGCCTTGGCCACCGACTCGGCCACGAGGTCGGTGCGCTGCGCGGCCGACACGACGGTCAGGGTTCCGGCGATACTCCAGTTGCTCACAAGGGCAACCGTACTCACGCCCGCGACGTCACCAGCTCTGGCCGCCGCGCTGCACCTCGATCAACTTCGGCCGGACGTCCACCAGGTAGACCAGTGCGGCGACGATCCCGGCGAGCCAGAAGATCATGCCTGCGCCGTAGAAGCCGAACAGCAGCATGGCGGCGGTGGCCCCACCGGTGATGGCCATCCACACCGGCTTGGTCATGCGGTCGGCAGCCGTGTAGGCATCCGATCTCTGCATGAGGGCGTGGGCGAACGCGACCAGACCTGCCAAGGTCCCGGCCCAGTCGATGACCCAGACGATCCACAGCGCGAGAAGCGGCACCGCACCAGCGTACGTCAGCCCGCGGACACGGCGAGGGCCCCGGCACCCACCGAAGGGGTACCGGGGCCCTGCGCGCAGCGCCTACTTCGTGTTCTTCGGCGCGTTGTTGTTGGCGGGCTTCTTGGCCGCCGCGCTGGTGGTGCGCCTGGTCGTGGCGGTGCGCGGCGCCGCCTTGGAGTTCGAGTTCTTGGCGGCGCTTGGCGCCGTCTCCTCGACCTTGTCGGCCACGTCACTGGTCACCTGCTCGACCTTGACGGCGGCGTCCTCGACCTTGTTGGCGGCCTCCTCGCCGACCTCGCGGGTACGGCCGGTGACCTTGGAGACGACGTCGTCGACGCGGTCGCGCACATCGTGGGAGATGCCGTCGACCCGGCCCTGCGCGCTCTGCAGGACCTCCTCCAGCTGCTCCACGTTCTTCTTGACCTGGGGCTGGGCGAGGAACTTCTCCCACGTCTGCTCACCGGACTCGGCGAGCTTGTGGTAGAGCTTCAGCGCGGCGTCGGTGTACTCGTCGAGCAGCTTGCGCAGCTCGGCGGGCTCGAGCTTGTCGCGCAGGCTCTCCACGTCGGAGGGCAGCTCCTCGATGTTGCGACGCGCGGTCTCGCTGCCCTCGTTCACGCGGTCCTTTGCCTTGCCCACCGCGTCGGTGACGGCCTGGCTGGCCAGCTGGCCAGCGCCGAGCGCGGCCAGCAGCGAGGTCTTGACCTGCTCGAGAGCGGTGTTGACGGCGTTGCGGACGTCGTCGGAACTGGTGTTCGCCATGGTGCTCACTCCTTGGAGAAGTCGGGATCGTTGTCGTTCTCGGCCGGCTCTGCTGCCCGGTTCTCGCGGCGGAACGACTCGTAGATGTCGAGCAAAACCTGTTTCTGGCGCTCGGAGAGCGCGGTGTCGGCTCGGACGGCATCGGGCACCGGTCCCCCTGCCGGTACGTCGAGAATCCCCGCCTGCACGTAGAGCGCCTCGGCCGAGATTCGCAGCCCCTTGGCGATCTGCTGCAGGATCTCCGCACTCGGTTTGCGGACCCCGCGTTCGATCTGGCTCAGGTACGGGTTGGAAACGCCGGCCAGTTTCGACAGCTGCCGCAGGGAGATCTTCGCGGTGTTGCGCTGCTGGCGGATGTAGGCCCCGATGTCGCGGCCCAGGTCGGCCACCTTGTCGATGGGCCCCGTGGGGGGATCGACCGCGCCGTCGTCCACCGGCGGTTCTTCCGTCAAGCTCCGGGTCACCTCCTCGCGACACCGACCACGCTACGCTCGAGTGCTAGCTATTGCAAGCACTCTGCTTGCACTCACTCGAACGTCGCACGCACTACCCTGACGAGATGAGCTCCGCGGCTCGAGAGCGACGACGCCTCGCGGAACGGCTCCGCCGCGATGGCACGTTGACCGATCCCTGGTGGATCGACGCGTTCCGCCGGGTACCCCGGCACGTGTTCCTCCCCCGCTACTTCGTGCAGCGGGGACGGTTCTGGGCAGCGGCCGACCGCGACGACCCCGGCTGGCTCACCACCATCTACTCCGACACCGTGCTCGTGACCCAGCTCGACGACGACCCCGAACGCTGGACGCTCGCGCGCCGCGAGGGCCCCGTTGCCGGAACACCGACGTCGTCGTCGAGCATGCCCTCGATCATGGCCGTGATGCTGGAGGAACTCCTGGTCCGTGACGGTGACCGCGTGCTGGAGATCGGAACCGGCACCGGGTACAACGCCGCCCTGCTGTGCCACCGCCTCGGCGACGCGAGTGTGTCCACAGTGGATATCGACCCGGCACTGACGCTGGCGGCGAGGGCCACGCTCGCCGCCAGCGGCTACGCCCCCGAGTGCGAGGTGGCCGACGGCGAGAAGGGGTTCCCGCCGAGTGCGCCCTTCGACCGCGTGCTGTGCACCTGCTCGGTCTCGCACATCCCGCCCGCGTGGCTCGAACAGACCAGGCCCGGCGGCATCGTGCTCACCACACTGAACCGCCCCATCGGCGCCGGCCTCGTGCGCCTCGTCGCGGGCGACGGCGCGAGCGGGGAGGGCGAGGTGCTCGCCCGCGACGGCCGGTTCATGCCCATGCGCGCGCACCGGCACGGCGACACCCCCACGTTGCTGCGACACCGGGCACCGGCCGCCATCCGCCGCGCCACGGCCTTGCCGCTGGGCACCGTGCTCGACCCGGCCAACCCGTTCGAGTTCTTCGCGAGCCTCGAACTGCCAGCCGTCACCGCGGCGATCGACCCCGACGGCAGCGACACGTGCTTTCTCGTGCACCCCGACGGATCGTGGGCCAGCCACCGCACCGAGCGCGACGAGTACGTCGTGGAACAGGGCGGCGTCCGCAGGCTCTGGGACGGGGTGGAGTCGGCCCACCGACGGTGGCGTTCGCTCGGCAGCCCCGCCCGCGACCGGTTCACCGTCAGTGTGCGGGGGCGGCTCCAGGAGATCCGCTTCGGCGATCAGCGCTGGTCACTCGCCTGACCCACGCCTCAACGTGGTCGACGGCCGCCTCCAGCGTGGCGTCGGTGGTGTCGAACAGGCTCACCGGAGGCGACATGGTCGCGGCGTCGGCGCGCAGCCAGTCGTTGAACTCCAGCATCTCCGCGATGCGCGGCTCGTCCCACTCGCGCCAGGCAGGCCGGGCCCGCAGCCGCGCGGCGAGCGCGCCGGGATCGGCGACCAGCGCCAGGTAGTGGATCGAGGAGAAGAAGACGCGTTCCGGCAGGGGTTCGAACTCCGGCGGCACCACGGTTCCGCACAGCACCACGGGTCTACCACTCTGGTGGATCATCGCGGCCATCCGCAGCCACGTCGACCGGAACAGCGGATGCCCATCGACGTCGTCCCGCAGCCCGGCCGTCCACAGCACGTCCTGCTCCAGCACCACCACTTCGCCGGACAGACGGCGGGCGAGCTCCGGCCCGACGGTGGACTTGCCCGCCGCGCTCGGGCCGGTGAGCGCGAGCAGGGGCAGCCGGTGAAACGGCCTGCGGTGCCCGCACCGCGCGCACACCAGCTGCCCCTCGGTCACGACCGGGATGTCGGCACGATCGCCGCAGCCCGGGCAGATCTTCAGGTCGAGCACCCTCGGGACTCGCTCAGCCGAAGAGGTTCTCGATGAAGCTGCGCTTGCGATGCCCCTTGCCGTGGCCGTGGCCCCCGTACGGCCGAGGCGAGTCCCGGTACCCGCCGTGCCCGCTGTGACCGCCGTGGCCGCCGTACGGACGCGGGGAGTCGCGGTAACCGCTCTTCCCGCCGTGACCGCCGTAGGGGCGGGGCGAGTCCTGGTGCCGGCCGCCGTGACCACCGGGTCCGCCGCGGTAGCCGCGGGGCGAGTCGGCGTAGTGCTGGGTGGGCGCGTGCCCGCGCGAGCCCTGGTACGGCGGCGGCGCGCCACCCGGCCCGCCGTAGTAGGCGTTCTCGGCGCTGATGATCTGCTCCAGTTCGCCGCGGTCGAGGAAGATCCCCCCGCAGCCGCGGCACTGCTCGATGTGGATGCCGCCCTTGTCGACCGTCGACATGCTGTTCTGACACTTGGGACAAATCACGGGGGACAGATTACGCACATCCCGGGCTCTCGCGGCGATCTCCGTGCGAGAGCCCGGAAAGCTCAGCACGCGCAGAGGCAGAACGGGTGGCCGTCGGGGTCGGCGTACACGCGAAACGTCGCAGGTCCGTCGTCGAGCAGCGTGGCGCCGAGGCCGAGCACGCGGTCGTGCTCCGCGTCGATGTCGGGCACGGTGAAGTCGAGATGCAGCATCTGCGGGCGCTCGTTGGCAGGCCAGGTCGAGGGCCGGTAGTCGGGATCGGACTGGAACGAGATGTCGGCTCCGCCGTCGGGGTTCACGAGCGTCACCCAGTCGTCGCCCGGTTTGTGCTCGTCGTGGATCTTCCAGCCGAGCAGTGCTCCGTAGAACCCGGCGAGCCGGTACGGGTCAGGGCAGTCCAGCGCGACGCAGCCCAGCTTCACGGTCGAGGACACAGAAGTCACAGCCACCTCCAGGTAACTTGTCAACGCAGTATGGCGGTTACGCGCAAGTGAGGCAACCACCGTTCGCCATACACTGGTGACGTGACCCCGGACGTGACCCTCGTGCTCGGCTTCCTCAACACGGTCGACGTCGAGCAGGGCATGGACACGCTCGCGACCGAATCCGGCTGGCTGACCTGGGCCCGCGAACGGAGCTTGCGCGCCGACTCGCTCGCCGACGCCGTGCACGCACGGCAGTCACTGAGGGCGGCGGTCGGAGATCCGGACGCGACACCCGGTGAGGTGCGCGCGCCCGTGGAGGTCGCGCTGACGGCGGACGGTCCGGCCCTCGCGCCGTCGACGGCCGTGGGCGCCGTGTTCGCCGCCGCGGCGCGGCTGGCCGTACTCGGGGACTGGCCGCGCGTGAAGATCTGCCCGGCCGACGACTGCCGGTGGGCGTTCTACGACGAGTCGCGCAATCGTTCGCGCACGTGGTGCTCGATGAAGGTCTGCGGGAACCGGCAGAAAGCGAGGGCCTTTCGGGAGCGCTCCACAGAGCGACCCGCCTGTGGATAACTCCGTGGATAACTCACGGAACTGTGGATAACCTCCCCCGGGCGGGTGGCCTCGGGAGAGGGACGTCGGTTACCGGCGCAGTGCGGAGAGTGCCGGAACCTCCGAGATCTTGGCCTCGGAGAGGTGCTCCCACAGGATCCCCGGCCCACGTTTCGGCTCGGGCGTCCTGATCACCTCGCCCGGCGTGACGATGACGTCCACCCGGAAGTCGTGCTCGGTCTCCGGCAGCGGCTCGTCGAGCAGCTGCCGTGCGTGCACCGTCGTGGCGATGACGGTCTGCTCACCCACCAGCCCTGCCTCGGTGAGCAGGCCGAACTCGAGGTCGGCGAAGCCACCGCCCTTGCCGATCCGCACGCCGGCCCGGTTCACCGCGACCGTCCCGCACACCACCAGGTCCACCGGGCGCATTCCCGACACCGCCACGGGCTCGCCGAGCGCCAGCCCCCTGTCCTTGGCCGCGGCCCTGCGCGGCGACTCGGCGATCCGCCGGGGGTCCAGCAGCACGAACGGCCGCGACTCCGTCAGCTTCGGCACCGCGAGGTAGAGCAGCTTGCCCGCGGCGAGCGCCCTCGACCGCACCGGCAACTGCGGGCTGTCGGGGTTGGCCTTGAGCACGCTGGCGGCCCGCCACTCCGGCAGCCCGGCCAGGCTCGCGGCGGCCTCCTCGGCGCCGACGAAGTTGGGGATCCGGCCGTGAGCTCCGGGAAACCGCGCCAGGCGCTCCTCCTCGAGCGCCTCCCACACACGCTCGCGGACGGACTGCTTGGCGGCCTCGACCTGGTCCACGAGCTCGTCCACGAGCTCAGAACAGCAGCTGGGCGATCGTGTAGATCGCCACGCCGGCGAGCGCACCGACGACGGTGCCGTTGATTCGGATGAACTGCAGGTCGCGGCCTACCTGGAGCTCGATCTTGCGCGAGGTCTCCTCGGCGTCCCAGCGCTCCACGGTGTCGCTGATGATCGTGGTGATCTCCTGCGAGTAGTGCGTCACCACGTACGCTGCGGCGCCCTCGACCCAGCCGTCGACCTTGCCCGCGAGCGCGGGATCCGACTGCAGCCGCGTACCCAGCGTGAGCAGGCCCTCGCGCACGCGGGTGCGCAGCTCGCTCGACGGGTCCTCGGCGGCGGTCAGCAGCATGTCCTTGGCCGTCGTCCACGCCGAGCCGATCACCCGCTGCACCTCGGGGTGCTCGATCAGCTGCTGCTTGACCTGCTCGGCGCGGGCCATCGTGTCCGCGTCCTTCTGCAGGTCCTGGGCGAACTCACCGAGGAACTTGTCCAGCGCCAGTCGCATCGGGTGGTTGACGTCGGTCTTGACGGCCCACGCGAACGCCAGCACCTCGCCGTACACCCGGTCCGCGAGCATCTCGTCCACGAACTTCGGCGACCACGACGGCGCCCGGTCCGACACCACGCGCAACACCGTGGCGTGGTTGGTGCGCACCCACTCGTACGCGCGGTCGCACATCAGGTCGACGAGGCGGTAGTGCGCGCCGTCGGTGAGCACCTGCTCCAGCAGCTTGCCCAGCGGCGGGCCCCACTCCCGCTCGACGACCCTGCGCACCACGGCCTGTTCCAATACGGCCTGCACGTCCTCGTCGCGCAGGATCTTCACCGCACCGCGTACGACGTTCGACAGCTCGGCCGTCGCGCGCTCGGCGTTCTCCGGCTTGGCGAGCCATTCGCCTGCCCGGTGCGCGATCTCGATGCGGCGCAGCTTCTCGCGCACGACGCTCTCGGAGAGGAAGTTGGCGCCCACGAAGTCGCCGAGGCTGCTGCCCAGCGCGTCCTTCTTGTTGGGGATGATCGCCGTGTGCGGGATCTTGATCCCCAGCGGATGCCGGAACAGCGCGGTGACGGCGAACCAGTCGGCGAGCGCGCCCACCATGCCCGCCTCGGCCGCGGCCCGCACGTAGCCGGTCCACGGCCCCCATCCCGCCGACTGCGCCCAGCTCATCAGCAGGAACACCACCGTCGCCCCGAGCAGGAACGACAGGGCGACCAGCTTCATCCTGCGCAGACCGCGGCGCTTGCTCTCCTCGCCCGCGAGCCCGCCTGGCGGTTGGGCGGGCACCGTGCCGGACCTAGGTTGCTCCACACCCACATTGTCCGTGAGGATGGGCCATCGTGCGCGAACCAGTTCTCGTCCCCCGCCTGCGGCCCTTCACCTCGACCATCTTCGCCGAGATGACGGCGCTGGCCGTCCGGACCGGCGCGGTCAACCTGGGCCAGGGCTTCCCCGACACCGACGGTCCCTCGGGCATGCTCGACGCCGCGAAGGACGCGCTGTTCGGCGGCGCCAACCAGTACCCGCCCGGCCCCGGCCGCCCGGAGCTGCGCGCGGCGATCTCGGCCCACCGCGCCCGCTACGGCACCCACTATGACCCGGACACCGAGATCCTCGTCACCGCGGGCGCCACGGAGGCCATCTCCGCGAGCCTGCTCGCGCTGACCGAACAGGGTGACGAGGTCATCGTCATCGAGCCGTACTACGACTCCTACGCCGCCGCGGTGGCCATGGCGGGCGCGGCCCGGCGCGTGGTGTCGCTGGTGCCCGACGGCGACCGGTTCGCACTCGACGTCGACGCGCTGCGCGCGGCCGTCACACCCGCCACCAGGGCGATCCTGGTCAACTCGCCGCACAACCCGACGGGCACGGTGTTCACCCGCGCGGAGCTGACCGCCATCGCCGAGGTGTGCGTGGAGCACGACCTGGTCGCGATCACCGACGAGGTCTACGAGCACCTCGTGTTCGACGAGCACGAGCACGTGCCGCTGGCGACGTTGCCCGGCATGCGCGAGCGCACGGTGTCGATCTCCAGCGCGGGCAAGACCTTCAACTGCACCGGCTGGAAGATCGGCTGGGTGTGCTCCACTCCCGAGCTCGTGGCCGCGGTGAAGGCGAGCAAGCAGTTCCTGACCTTCGTCTCGGGCGGCCCGCTACAGCCCGCCGTCGCGCACGCGCTCGACCACGAACTGGACTGGGTCGAGCGGCTGCGCACGTCACTCGCCGCAAAACGCGACCGCTTGTCGAAGGGGCTCACCGAGGCCGGGTTCGCGGTGTGGCCGAGCGCGGGCACGTACTTCGTCTGTGCCGACGTCCGACCGCTCGGTTTCACCGACGCCGCGGAGCTGGCCTGGCAACTCCCAGAGCGTGTTGGCGTCGCGGCCGTCCCTGTCAAGGTGTTCACCGACCACCCGGACGGGTGGAATCACGTACTCCGCTTCGCGTTCTGTAAGCGCGACGAGGTCCTCGACACGGCGATCGAACGCCTCCACGGGCTGGCTTCCGTTGGGCCGTCCGGGGTGGATCGAACGCAGCCGAGGTGAAACACTCGCCACCGATGCTAGAAATAGCAGTCCCGGGCCGGACGCGGCCTGGTCAGACCGCATCGAAAGATCAAGTGGCAGACGGCGGGTGATTCCGGTGAGGAGATTGATCGGCGTGCGCGCCTGCGATCTCCGTTCGCCTGCCTTCCACAGAGTCCTGATCATCGTCGGCGTCGCGGCGGGCGGCTGGCTGCTCGCCGCGCTGCTGTCCTCCGCCGCACACGCGAGCACCGAAGAACCCTGCGGCCACGGCAGTGGCCGGACCAGTGCCGTCGCGGACGACGCGCAGGGGGACACGCCCGCGGACAATGCGGGCACCGACGCGCGGGACACAGAGGACACAGAGGACACCGAGCCCGCTGGGCCCGTCGAGCCTGTCGAACCCGCTGAGCCGGTCGAGGGCCTCGACCCCGCACCCGAGCCCGTCGACGACCCGGTCACCCTTCCGGAGCCGATCCACGAACCGGTGACCCCCGAGCGGCCGCAGGCACCGGAAGCCACCGAGCCCGAAGAGACCCAGCCCGAGGCCACCGAGCCTGCTGAGACCGTTGCCCCGGAGGCGAAGCGGCCCGGGCTGCTGGGCTCGCTCACCACGACCGTCAACCACCTGGTCGGCAGCATCACCACCACGGTGAACGGCACCGTCGACTCGGTCACCGACACCGTCGACGACCTCACGGGCACGATCGACGGCGTAGCACCGATCGTCAGCGTGCCGAAGGTCCTGCCCGACCTCGGCGACACGCTGCCCGGCGTACTCCCGTCGTTGCCCGACCTCGGCAGCGGAAGTGGCGGCGTGATCGCCGTGCCCGCCGAACCCGCACCCGAGCCCGTTCCCGCTCCGCCGGCCGAGCCCGTCCAGCACCGGGCGCCCGCGCCGGAGCAGACCGCGACCACCGGGGCCCGTCAGGCCACGGTGGTGTCCGAAGTGGCCGGTGCGGACCCCGCACCCTCGCCGAGTTCGCCCGACTCCGACGCGAGCACCGACGACGTCAAGGCCGGTGGTGGAGCCGCTACAGGCGGGAAGCCGCCGGCCAGCCCCATGCCGCCCGCCCCCACGGGCTTCGCGAGCGCGGCAGGCAGCGCCGCCGCGCCCCAGGACAACCACGCCGGAGGCCGTTCGGTCAACGGCATCCTCAGCTGGGCTCCCACTCTGACCCAGCTTCGCCTGATCGGCACCAGCCGCGACCACGACGTCGACGGCGCGGGCAGGGAAGCCGCCCTGCCCAGCACCACCCCTGACTGACGCGGCCCCGTGAACCGGGGAGAAGTGCGTCCAGATCAAGATCAACTTCTGGCGGTTTCTCCGTTCGCCGGTTGAGGCGTTCTTCCCGCTCAGTCGTTTCGTCTAGGGGTTTCTCCGTGAATCCACGTCTTCCCGCTCGGCCGACCGCGCCCGGCCGTGTCGGGGTCTGGTCCCGGTGCCACTCAACCCCTGTGGTTCCGGGACCCCGACAGGAGCAGCGTCGGACGTTTCTGTTCACCGCGCCGAACAGGAACGACGACCCGACGCACTCCTGAGCCGTAGGGCCCGCCCGGCATGGCGAGGGGCGATGCCGGAGAGGGCCCACGGCACAGAGCCGGTGCGCTGGATGATTGACCGTCCCGTATCCCTGGAGTGACGGCACCCCCACATCCAGCGCACCGGCTCTACTTTTTTGTCCTGGTTCAGGTGACCGCGCCTGCCGGGCTCTCGAGCACCGGCGCCGTCGAGACCACCGAGGCCGCCGCGACGCCGAGCCTGCGCACCGCTTCGGTCAGCCGCTCCGGCGGCAGCGAGAACGGCAGCCGCAGCCACCGTTCGAGCCCGCCGTGCACGCCGAAGCGCGACCCCTGCGCCACCTGAACCCCGTGGTTCGCCGCGGCCACGCTCAGCCGGGTGCTCATCGGCTCCGGCAGCCCGCACCACAGCGACAGCCCGCCTTCCGGAACACGGAACCTCCATTCGGGACAGTGCTCGCCGAGTGCGGCGACCACGGCGTCGCGCCGCTCACGCACCTCCGCCCTTCGCCCGCGCAGCACCGGATCGGGATCGGCGAGCAGCTCGGCGAGCACCAGCTGTTCCAGCACCGGTGAACCGAGGTCGAGCGACCACCTGGCCGCGACGAGCCGGTCGAGCACGTCCTCCTGCGCCCTGATCCAGCCGAGGCGCAGCCCGCCCCAGAACGACTTCGACGCCGACCCGACCGTGATGGCCCATTCGCCCGCGAACGCGGCGAGCGGCGGCACCGGGCTCGCGTCGTCGCGCAGGTCGAGCTCGGCCATGGTCTCGTCCACCACGGCCGGCGTGCGCGCCCTCGCGAGCGCCGCGCCCAGTCGTTCCCTGTCCTCGGCGTCGAGCAGGTGACCGGTGGGGTTCTGGAAGTCGACGCAGAAGTAGGCCAGCCGGGGCGCGGCCTGCCGCAGCGCTGCCTCGATGCCGGGCACGTCCCAGCCGTCGCGCGGGTCGACGGCGACGGGCACGGGCAGGGTGTGCGCCGCGCGGATGGCCTCCGGGGTGTTCGGGTAGCACGGCTGCTCCACGAGCACCCGGTCTCCTGGCCCGGCGAGGGTGCGCAGCACCAGCGCGAAGGCGTGCTGCGCACCGTTGGTGATCAGCACCTGCCCTGGTTCGGTAGGCAGGCCGCGCGCGGTGTAGCGGGCCGCGACGCGTTCGCGCAGCACCGCGAGGCCGCGCACACCGTAGCCGTGGTCGAGCAGCTCGGCGGTGAACAGACCGCGTGCGGAGTCGAGCGCGGGCAGCAGCGCGGGCACGGCCGAGGGCGAGGCGTGCGCGAGGTCGATCAGGTCAAGCCGCTCGCCCGCGTGTACCTGCAGACCGCTGCCACCGCGCGGGAACGTGATCCACGAGCCGGCGCCCTGCCTGCTCGCCACGAGCCCGCCCTCGCGGAGCCGGTCGAGCGCGGCGCCCACCAGCGTCCTGCTGACGCCGAGCGCGTCGGCCAGTTCTCGTTCGGCGGGAAGCCGCGTGCCGACCGGCAGCCTGCCGTCGAGCACGTGCAGCTCGATCGCCGCGGCAAGGTCGGCGCCACCACGTCGAGAGCCACTGTGCCGCCAATCGCCCAGCATCGTGGCCAACCGGCCGCCCGATATGCGTCCACCCAGTGGGAACTGCGCAGTCATGAGACCAATTGTTGCTGATTGGCTATGGCAGAACCACCCATTGGTAGTTGATATTGGGTCGTGTGGCTCAACTGCAACAGCTCGATCTCCACCCCGTCCCGGTCACCGCGAGTCCCACCCGCAGGCTGACCCAGCTCCTGCTCGGCCTGGTGCTCTACGGCACGAGCATGGCGCTGATGACGAGGGCCGGGCTCGGCCTGAACCCGTGGGACGTGCTGCACGAGGGCGTGGTCAACCGGACCGGCCTGACGTTCGGCACCGTGACGGCGCTCGCGTCCCTGGTCGTGCTGTTGCTGTGGATCCCGCTTCGACAGCGACCGGGCATCGGCACGATCGCCAACGTCGTGGTCATCGCCGTCACGGTCGACCTCGCGCGGCTCGTGCTCCCCGAGCAGCACGCACTCGGCTGGCAGATCGCCTTCCTGCTCAGCGGCATCGTCCTCAACGGACTCGCCACAGCCGTCTACGTCGGCGCCCGCCTCGGGCCGGGACCCCGCGACGGCCTCATGACCGGGCTCGCCGCGGCGACGGGCCGTTCGGTGCGCCTCGTCCGCACGCTGATCGAGCTCACGGTGCTCGGTGTCGGCTGGCTGCTCGGCGGCACCGTCGGAGTCGGCACGGTGCTCTACGCGCTGGCGATCGGCCCGCTCGCGCAGCTGTTCCTGCCGTACGTGGTGTGGCGCCAGCCTGCCGAGCGGTCATGACGCCGTGCGCAGCGCGGTCCTGAGCAGGTCAGGGGTGAGGCCCTGCCCGGCCAGCACGTCCGCGGCGGGACCTGGCACGACGGCGAGCGCCGTGAGCAGGTGCTCGCCGCCGATCGTGCGCTGACCGAGCCCGACCGTCTCCCGCAGGGTCCGCTCGAGCACGCGCTTGGCGGCGGAGCCGAACGGGATGTGCCCTCCCGTTCGGCGCCAGCCGCCCGTCAGCGCGCCGGGCCCGTGCTCGCTCTCGACGTGCGCGACGATCGCGTCCACGTCGATGCCGAGACCTTCCAGCGCCTGGGCGTCGGTCTCGCTGACCCCTCCTCTGCGGCGAGCGCGCTCCACCTGCGCTCGCACGTCGTCGAGCGCGACATCGAGCGCGTCGAGCAGGGCCGCGGCCCCACCGCGCGGGAACCGGGTCAGCGCCACCAGCAGGTGCAGCGGGTCGATCTCGGGCGAGCGCAGCCGCGTCGCCTCGCGGACGGCCTCCGTGACGACCGCACGGGTGTCCTTCGTGAACCGTTCGAACATCAGCGTCTCCCGTACTTCTTGTGGACGGCCTGCCTGCTGATCCCCAGTTCGTCGGCGATGTCCTGCCATGACCAGCCGTGCACGCGTGCGCTGCGCACCTGCACCGCCTCGAGTTGTTCGAGCATCCTGCGCAGCGCCGCGACGGCGCGCAGGCCGATTCGCGGGTCGCGGTCCCCGGCCCTGGCGGCCAGATCGGTTGCCTCAGTCATGTCTGTCAATCTAGGTTGACAGGAATCTCACTGTCAACTCACGTTGACAGTGACTAGTCTCGTGGCCGTGCCCCAGATCGACATCGCCGAGCAAGCAGGCGTCGGCGTGGACGGTCAGCCGCGACCCACCGAGGACTTCGTGGTCGCCACCGGCAACGCCGTGGTGCTGCTCGACGGAGCCACCGAGTTCCGCGAGGACCTGCCCAGCGGCGGCTGGTACGCGGGGCGCCTCGCCGCGCGCCTCGGCGAGGGACTCACGGACGCGCCGGACGCCGACCTGGGTGTGCTGCTGGCTGGCGCGATCGCCGACGTCGCCGCCGAGCACGATCTGCAGCCACGCCACTCGCCGTCCAGCACGGTCGCGATCCTGCGCTGGACCGAGGAGCGCGTGCACGCACTCGTGCTCGCTGACAGCCCCGTCGTCGCGTTCGGCAGGCGAGGCACCGTGGTGCTCGCCGACCAGCGGATCACCCGGCTGCGCGAGCGCGGGCTCCTGCGCACGCGCGCCGACGTCAACCGCATGCGCAACACCGAGAACGGGTTCTGGGTCGCCGAGGCCGACCCCACCGCGGCCGAACACGCCCTGCGGGCCGACTGGCCACGCCGCGAGATCGACACGGTCCTGCTCGCCACGGACGGCGTATCGGTGGGCATCGACGACTACGCGCTGTTCGACTGGCCGCACGCCCTGGAGCTCGCCCGCGAGCACGGAGCGAAGGCGGTGCTCGACGCCGTTCGAGACGCTGAGCAGGCCGACGCCGACGGCACCCGCTGGCCGCGTCCGAAACGCCACGACGACCAAGCGCTCGCTGTGATCCAGTTCACTCCAGCCTAAGGGGTGACTCAGGGAGTTCCCCTGATCCCAAGTTGACCATTTCGCGCCAAGCTGTTAGCCATGTCCGACCTGGGGACCAAGACCGCCACCTCGGCCGTCGCACGCACTCGTGTGTGGACGATCGCGGCGTGGGCGGCGTTGGGCTGGGCTCTGTTCACGCTCGCGATCCTGCACATCGTCAGTTCGTTCCACCCGCTCACGGATCCGCTCAGCCGCTACGCGTTCAGTGACCACGGCGGCGGGATGCTCGAGGCGAGCCTGCTCTCGTTCTCCGTCGGCGTGATCGCGGTGCGCGGCGCGCTGCTCGCCGCGGGCATCACGTTCCCGCGCACGACGTCGGTACTGATCTACGCGACGGCGCTCGGGCTCGTCGCCGCCGCGCTCTTCCCGGCCACGTTCACGCCCGAGATCGATCCGATCAGCGGCCGCATCCACCAGTACGGCAGCCTGATCGCGTTCCTGTGCCTGCCCGCGATCGCCTTCTCCCTGCTCGACAAGTTCGCGGAGGTGCCCCAGCTCGCGGCCACGCGGCGGATGCTGGTGCGGCTACTGCAGGTCGGCCTGCTGAGCCTGGGCCTGTTCGGCGTCAGCTACGTCGTGGACACCCTGCCCGCCATGCCGGTGGTCACCACGCTGATGACGCTGCTGCCGGTGGGCTTCACCCAGCGCCTCGTCTTCGTCGTGGACTTTTGCCTGCTCGTGGCGCTGCTCGTGGCCGCGGTCCGGACTGCGAGGCTGCACCAGGGCGAGCTGCGGTGATACTGTTCGTTCGAACGAACAGTGCGGAGCGGCCATGCCGGACACCGAGCACGACAGCGCCACAGCGGGCCTCGTGGGCCAGGCGAGGCTCCTGGCGGACGGCCACGTCAGCGCGAGGGCACTGACGGCGGCGGCGCTCGAGCGCATCGCCGAGACCCAGCCGACGATCAACGCGTTCCGGCACGTCCGCGACTCCGAGGCCCGGCACGAGGCGGAGGCGGCCGACCGCAGACTCGCTGCCGGTGAGCGGGCGCCGTTGCTCGGCGTGCCCGTGGCGATCAAGGACGACACCGACATCGCGGGCCTGCCGACCTCGTTCGGCTGCCGCGGCGAGTTTCCCGTTCGCGACACCGACGCCGAACTGGTGACCCGGCTACGTGGCGCCGGGGCCGTCGTCATCGGCAAGACAAACACCCCCGAGGTCGGTCAGTGGCCCTTCACCGAGGGCTCGGCCTTCGGGGTCACCCGCAATCCGTGGAATCTCGAGCACACGCCCGGGGGCTCCTCCGGTGGGTCGGCGGCCGCCGTCGCCGCGGGTCTCGTCGCCGCGGCAGTCGGGTCGGACGGCGCGGGCTCGGTGCGGATCCCGGCAGCCTGGACCAACCTCGTCGGCGTCAAAGCCAGCCGTGGCCTGGTTCCCACCGCGCCGGAACCGGAGCTGTTCCACGGGCTGACCGGGCACGGACCGCTCGCCAGGACTGTCGGCGACGCGGCGCTGCTGCTCGACGTCCTCGCGGGCACAGGCAGCAGGTTCCAGGCCGCGGCCGCCCGGGAACCGCGTCGGTTGCGGATCGGGCTGGCCTTGAACACTCCGTTCACGGCCTTTCACACCCGCCTCGACGACCGCGTGCGCGCCGCCGTGGTGCGGCTGTCGGCGGCACTCGCCGACCTCGGGCACGAGGTGGTCACGGTGACACCGCGCTACGGCCTGGTGGGGCTGGACTTCCTGCCCCGCTCGCTCGGCGGCGTCGCCGACTGGATCGAACGCGTTCCCGACCCGGCGCTGCTCGACCCCCGCACGCTCGCGAACCGGCGCACGGGCTCGCGGCTGCGGCCACTGCTCGGGCTGTCCAGGAGGCTCGAACCGGTGTGGCGCAGGCGGATCGGCAGGGTCTTCGGCGACGTCGACGTGCTGCTCGCGCCCACTACGGCGACGCCGCCGCCGAGGGCCGACGTGTTCGCCGGGCTGCCGAACTGGCGCACCGACCGCGCGATCGTCGCGGCCTGCCCGTTCGCGTGGCCGTGGAACGTGCTCGGCTGGCCCTCGGTGAACGTGCCTGCCGGGTTCACCGACGCCGGACTGCCGATGGGAGCGCAGCTCGCGGGGCCCGCCCACTCCGAGGAGCTGCTGCTCTCGCTGGCCGCGCAACTGCAGCACGTGCGGCGCTGGCACGATCGGACACCGTGAGCACCAGGGAAGCGATCCTGCGCGCGGCGCTGCACGTGATCGGTGAGCGCGGCGTGGCCGGACTGACGAACCGCCGCATCGTGGCCGAGGCCGGTGTCTCGCTCGGCTCGCTCACCTACCACTTCCCCAGCCAGACCGAGCTGCTGCGCGAGGCCATGCTGCTGTTCGTCGAGGACGAGACCGAGCGGCTCGGCGCACTCGCCCGGCAGGCCGAGGCGCCGACGCTGGAGGACGCGGCCGCGACGGTGGAGCGGGTGCTCGAGGCCATGCCCATGAGCATCGACGAGATCGCCTCGCTCGAGCTGTACCTGCAGGCGGGCCGGGACCCAGCGCTGCGGGACGCGACACAACGGTGCTTCGCCGCCTACGACGAGCTCGCGGCCACGATTCTGCGCACGCTCGGAGTCGCCGATCCCGAGCGGCTTGCGGGCCCGGTGGTCGCGCTGATCGCGGGACTCCAGCTGCGCAGGCTCGCGACCGGCTCCGCCCCGCGCACGCCCGCGGGCGATGCGCTGCTGTTGCTGGTCGGCGAGCGCTGACCCCGCCCGGAAAACCGGCCGGAGACCTGCGGAAGTCGCCGGATCCGTGATCAACCGTCGATCCGGGTCACCCACCCGCGCGAACGACTGGCAATCTGCCGTTTGCCGCGTGCATCATCGGGTGTGGGCTGGTTGGACTCGACGACAGACCGTTCTGCGCGACGTTGGCTGCGCCGGATGGGCGACGAGCTCCAGTCCGGCTGGTCCGCGCTCGCACAACCGGCAGTGCGGCGCCGCTTCGACCAGCACCGGGACTCGGTCGTCGATACCCTGCGGGACCAGGAGAAGCTACTGGACCGGGCGGTTCCCACCTCGAAGTTGGTGCTACTGGCGGGCCACGCCTACGATGTCCGCCGACAGGCGTTGCAGGAGGGCTGGCAGCCCCCGCGCTCGGAGTCGGACTGGACGGCGGACGAATGGTTCGGCCTGCGCCTGCTCGCGTGCTACGAACTCGCCTCACGCGAGCCGCGCGGTCCGAAACCACCCCGCCGTCACCACGACTGGTTCTCGATTGTCGGACTCATCCGGGGATCGCGACCGGGCTGAGACGCTGAGGTCCACATCGGACACGAAGCGTTTTCCTTGCGGTAGCCGACTAAAGTTCCCTTTCGCGTAACACGAAGGCGCCCACCGAGGATTATGTGGGCGGGGTCGTGGAAATCCGTACGTGTAAGAGCGGGGCCAACGGGGTATCTGCCTGGTCCACGTGATCTCGACCGCGGGGAGAAGCCGTGAACACTTACAGCCCGACAGCACCGAGTCATAACCCGCAACCTGTTCTGCCGCGCACCGAGGAGCCCAACGCGGAACAGCGGCGCAGGGCCGTGCGCGCGATCGCCTCGGCGTCCTCCGACGCCGCCGACTGCGCCGACCTGCTGGACGCACTCGGCCTTCGCCCGGAGGAAGGCCGCAGCATCCCGTCGCAGCGCCAGTGACGACGGAGCGCCGGGGAATGTGCGCCCGGCGTCGCTGATGGACTCGCGCGCTCCGACGAATTCGCCCCGGTGGAGACCGGCTGCAGTGAGAATCGGTCGCGACGGATATCGACTGACGAGGCGGATCAACTCCCGGTTCAGGCTGCCCTGGCCGGAACGTCATCGCGTCAGTGTGAGGCCCACGGCTCGCCGGGCGCCCAACAAGCGGTAGACACGTCGCGACAAGCCACGCACGGAGTCCAGCGTCGCTTCACGGCCGACAATGCGCCCACTACGAGTGATCCCCGAATCGAGCCTGCACCACGAGCCCTGCCCACACCGAGCTGCGGAGCGAAACACCCACGACGACGTCCCGCTTCGACAGACGCTACGCACCCGGGCCGCCACGACCTGCCCGGCCGACCCCGCAGCGTCACCTCAGCCGAACGTCACCACCGGCTCCGGCGATCTCCGCCGGCACCGAACTCAGCGTGGTCTAGGACGCGCGCAACAGCTCCTCGAAGTACACGGGCTCCGTGCAGGCGCATCCGCCGTCGACCGACTCACAGTCGATGACCAGGCTGTGACGCACGACCTCGAAATCGGTGCAGCCAAGGTCGGTGCACTCGGTGGCATCGGCGACGTGCTGCACCAACGTGCCGTGGCAGTGGTCGAGTTCCCTCAGGCAGCTTGTGCACGTCATGACCTTTTGGTACCACCACGCTCCGACAACGCCGGGAGCGACACGCCCTCAGGCCCCCTTGGCCGGCTTCCTCGTCGATCGTTTGGCCGTGGACTCCTTGCTCTCCTTGCCGTCCTTGCCGCTCTTCGCGGATCTGGCAGGCTGACGCGACTTCTTCGCCGCCGAGACGCTGGCCTGCAACGCCTCCATGAGGTCGGTCACCTCAGCCTCCGCGGTCGCCGCCTTGGGCCTGGTGGCCTCGTCACCCGCGACCTTCGAGTCGATCAGTGTCAGCAGCGCTTCCCGGTAGCTGTCCGAATACTTCTCGGGCTCGAAGACGCTGTCCGAGAGCGAGTCGATCAGCGACGCCGCCATGGTCATCTCCTGCGAGCGCACCTGCGGCGAGTCCTCCTTGAGGAACGGGAAGTCCGGCTCCCTCACCTCGTCCGGCCAGAGCATCGTGGTGAGCACCATGACGTCCGACAGCACGCGGAGCACCGCGAGCGCCTCCCGCTGGCGGATCGCGACCTTGGCGATGGCGACCTGACCGGACTTCTGCAGCGCGTCGCGCAGCAGGACGTACGGCTTCAGCGCGGCCTTCTGAGGTTCGAGGTAGTAGCTCTTGTCGTAGTAGATCGGGTCGATGGCCTCGAGCGGCACGAACTCCTGCACGTCGATCGTGCGGGACGTCGACAACGGCAGGTCGGACAGCTCCTTGTCCGTCAGCACCACCATGCCGCCGTCCGAGAGCTCGTAACCCTTCGCGATGTCGGCGTAGGGCACCTCCTGACCGTCGATCGTGCAGAACCGCTTGTACTGGATCCGCCCGCCGTCGGCCTCGTGCACCTGGCGCATCGAGACGTTCTTGCTCTCGGTGGCCGCGTAGAGGTGGATCGGGATCGTGACGAGCCCGAACGACACCGCGCCCTTCCACATAACCCGCATGAGACTGAAGGTACGCGTTTGTGCAGCTCATAGACAGCTACCGCAGGCTCTCTCTGCGGTCGACCGTCTCCCTGCGCACCCGCTCGGCGCGTGTGTTGACGTCGTCGACCTGCTCGGCGAGGTCGGGATGACTCCGCTTCAGGTGGGGACCGGCCCCCGCGAGCGGCTGCAGCAGAATCACTGGATCGTTTTCCCCGAGTGCCCGCTCCACCCGGTCGATGTGCGGCCTCGCGGGATCGCCGGTGCCCTCGGCCGCCGCCACCATCGCGGCGAGCTTGCGCAGGCTCGCCGAGTTGTCCCTTGCCCACTCGGCCACTGCCCGGTCTCCCGCCCGCCGGTCGCGCTCCGCGCGCACGCGCCCGTCCGCGGTCGACTCCTCGGTGTCCGGTCGACGGAGCCGTAGGTAGCGCCGTTCGGCGGCCTGCCTGCTCGCCACCCCCAGCGCGGGGGCGAGCTCGGCCCAGCTCGTTCCCCGCTCACGGGCGGCCGCGATGAGCTGTGGCTCCCAGCGAGCGAGGTCCGCCCTCAGCTCCCGCAGGACACCGAGGGCGGCCAGGATCTCACCACTCTCGACGCCGTCGCGGTCGGCGTCTTCCGCGACCGCCCGCAACCCTTCGTATCCGTTCATTCCTGTCATCTTGTCGATGACATCTCTTCTTGTCAACCAAGTGACGACATGTTAGAAATGAAAGACGAACCGATCGAGGCCAGACGGAGCGATCACCTGGGTGCCGGGTCCACGAAGGCTTGACTTGGTCCCGCAGGACGGTTGTACCGTTTTCCTTGGAACGGTATTTCAATTCCGTGAAGTGAAAAGGTGGGCAAGGATGCTCAACGCGGCCGTGCGTGACGCGCTGGCCTCCGCGGTCGGGCCGCGCAACGTTCTGTCCGATCCGGTCCAGCTCCGCAGCTACGAGTGTGACGGTCTCACCGGTTTTCGGCAGGTTCCCTCACTCGTCCTGCTGCCGCTGGACACCGAGAGCGTGGCGGCCGCGGTGCGGGTCTGCCACGAACACGAGATCCCGTTCGTCGCACGAGGGGCGGGCACGGGCCTCTCTGGCGGCGCCATGCCGGTGGCCGACGGCATCGTGATCTCACTGCAGCGACTGCGGCAGGTGCTCGAGGTCGACCCGGTCGACCGCCGCGCGGTGCTGCAACCCGGAGTCACCAACCTCGACATCACCAGGGCCGCAGCGCCGCACGGCCTCTACTACGCCCCCGACCCCTCGAGCCAGCAGGTGTGCACCATTGGCGGCAACGTCGCCGAGAACTCCGGTGGAGCGCATTGCCTCAAGTACGGCTTCACCACCAACCACGTGCTGTCGATGAGGGTCGTTCTGCCCGACGGGGAGGTCGTGACGCTCGGTGGCGACACCGGGGAGCAGCTCGGCCCCGACCTGCGTGGCGTGTTCATCGGCTCGGAGGGCACCCTCGGCATCGTCTGCGAGATCACCGTGCGGCTCCTCCGCGTGCCGCAGACGGTGCGCACCCTGCTCGCCGACTTTCCGTCGGTCCGCGCGGCCGGTGAGGTGGTGAGCGACCTCGTCGCCGCCGGGATCGTGCCCGCCGCCGTGGAAATGATGGACAACCTCGCCATCCAGGCCGCGGAGAAGGCCGTCGGCGCCGGTTACACACTCGACACCCCCGCGGCGCTCGTGGTGGAGCTCGACGGCCCGGCCTCCGAATGTGGCAGCCAGTTCGAGCAGGTCAAGCAGATCTGCGACCGGCACGGCTGCACGCGACTGCATATCGCCGGTGACACGGGTGAGCGGGCGAAGATCTGGATGGGCCGCAAGGCGGCGTTCGCCGCGGTCGGCCGGATCAGTCCCGACTACATCGTGCAGGACGGCGTGGTGCCCAGAACCCGGCTGGCCGAGGTGCTCGGGCGCATCGAGGACATGGGCACGGCCGCGGGGCTGCGGGTGGCCAACGTCTTCCACGCGGGCGACGGAAACCTGCACCCGCTGGTGCTCTTCGACGAGGATGCGGGCGAACTCGAACGCGCCGAGGAGCTGTCGAAGGACATCGCCGAGCTCTGCGTCGAACTGGGCGGTTCGCTGTCCGGTGAGCACGGAATCGGCACGGACAAGGCGTGCTCGATGCCGCGCATGTTCGGCGTTGACGACCTCGCCACGATGGACCGGGTCCGCTCGGCGTTCGACGCGCGGAAGCTGTGCAACCCGGGCAAGCTGCTGCCCACTCCCCGGCTGTGCGGCGAACGTCCAGGGCGCTACCGGCCGCACCCGCTGGAAGAGGCTGGAGTGATCGAGCGGCTATGACCACCACGATGCTCGCGCCAACCGACCTCAAGGGCGCGCACGAGGCACTCGCCGACACCAAGGGCACGGTATCGATCCGGGGTGCGGGAACCGCCGAGGGCTGGGCGGGCGCTCCCCTGCCGACCGCCGCCGTACTGGACACCACGCGGCTCACCGGTGTGCTGACCTACAACCCGTCGGACATGACCGTCTCCGTGCGGGCGGGCACGCCACTGGCGGAGTTGCAGCGCGAGCTCGCCGCCAACGGCCAGCGGCTGGCCTTCGACGCGGCGCGGGTCGCGCGCGGGGCGACGGTCGGTGGACTCGTCGCCACGGCCGACTCGGGTCCGCTCGCACTGGCCTATGGCTCGCTGCGGGATCTGGTGATCGGCGCGACGGTGGTGCTCGCCGACGGCACGATGGCTCGCACCGGCGGGCACGTGATCAAGAACGTCGCGGGATACGACCTCGCCAAACTGCTGCACGGCTCCTACGGCGGGTTCGCTCTGCTCGCCGAGATCGTGCTGCGGCTGCATCCCGTCCCGGGGGCCAGCCGCACGGTCGCGCTCGACTGTGCGCTGGATGCGGCCGCCGAACGCGCGGCGACGGTGCTCGGCAGCGCGCTGGAACCGGTGTGCCTCGAGTGGGCGGACGGCACGCTGCTCATCCGCCTCGAAGGCACTTCCGAGGGCACCGAGGACCGATCGCGCGAGCTCGCGGAGCTCGTCGGCGGTGCCGTGCTCGGGGACGACGCGGGCGCAGCGGCGTGGAAGCGGCACGCGGAGCTGGTGGGCCGGGCCGCGGTTCGCGTCGGTTGCCGGCCGAGCAGGCTCGCCGGGCTGCTGGGCCGGTTCGGCGACACCGCCGTGGCCGGGCTCGGCACGGGCATCGGCACCACGTCCCTCCCGCTCGACGAGGTCGGCGCCGTGCATGACGCGGTGACGACCGAGGGCGGCATGTCGGTCACGCGCCGACGGCCGCCGGACGGAGTGAGGGCGTGGGGCAGGCCGCCGTCGGCGATCAGGTTGCTGACGGCGGTGAAGAAGGAGCTCGACCCGCTGGGCCGGCTGAGCCCGGGCCGGTTCGAGTCGTGGTTCGCAGAACTGGACGACAAGGAGGGCACTCCGTGACGGAGCCGGGTTTCGACGCGCTGCACCCACCCTCGCGGGAGCTGCTCGACGACTGCGTGCACTGCGGGTTCTGTCTCCCGACGTGCCCGACCTACCAGCTGTGGGGCGAGGAGATGGACTCGCCGCGGGGCCGGATCTATTTGATGGATCTGGCCGAGCGCGGCGAGATCGAGCTGCAGGGCGCGTTCACCGAGCACATCGACGCATGCCTCGGATGCATGGCGTGCGTGACGTCGTGCCCGTCCGGGGTGCAGTACGACCGGCTACTGGAAGCCACCCGGCCGCAGATCGAGCGCAACGTGCGGCGCACGCGGTCCGACCGGCTGTTCCGGGGCGGAATCTTCGCGTTGTTCCCGTATCGGCGCCGACTGCGGGCGGCGGCGATCTTCGGCTTGGCGTACCAGAAGCTCGGACTCGCGCGGGTCGCCGAACGCGTGCTGCCCGCGCGGCTGCGGGCCACGCAGGCGCTGATGCCGCCCGTGAAGCTGCGGGCCGCGTTCGCATCGCTGCCGCGGCGGGTGCGGCCGGACGGCGACGTGCGCCGCCGGGTCGCGATGCTGTCGGGTTGCGTGCAGGACGTGTTCTTCCACGAGGTCAACGTCGCCACCCAGCGGGTGCTCGCCGCAGAGGGCTGCGAGGTGCTCACGCCCCGGGACCAGGGCTGCTGCGGCGCGCTCGGCCTGCACGCGGGTCGCGAAGAACATGCCGTCACGCACGCCAAGCGCACCATCGAGACCTTCGATCGGCTGCCTGTGGACAACATCGTGGTCAACGTCGCGGGCTGCGGCTCCTCGATGAAGGAGTACGCCGCCCTGCTGGCCGACGACCCGGATTGGGCGGAACGCGCGAAGAAGTTCAGCGCGAAGGTCCGAGACGTCACCGAGCTGCTCGCCGAACTGGGCCCTCGGGCTCCGCGGCAGCGGATCGACGCGAAGGTGGCCTATCACGACGCCTGCCACCTCGGCCACGCTCAGGGCGTGCGCGCGGAGCCGAGGGCGGTGCTGCGCACGGTTCCCGGGCTCGAGATCGTGGATCTGCCGGAGGCGGAGCTGTGTTGTGGCTCGGCGGGGATCTACAACATGGTGCAACCGGAACCCGCGGCCGAGCTGGGTGAGCGGAAGGCGGAGAACATCCGCACCGTCGATCCGGACGTGCTCGTCACCGCGAATCCCGGCTGCCTGTTGCAGATCGGCCGCTATCTCGACGGCGACATCCCCATGCTGCATCCGGTGCAGGTGCTGGATGCCTCGCTACGGGGCCGGTCCCTGACCTGAGCCGAGGACTCGGCAGGCGAAGCGCCGGGCGACGAGTGCTCGGCTAAGTTGACGACGTGGCACGAGGCGCGATCGGACTTCCGGCGAGGTGGGCGCTGCTGTGCGCGCTCGCTCTCGCGGTGGTGGCCATGCACCACGTCGGAGCCTCGCCCACGTCGCCCGCCGGGCAGGCGACGTTCGCCTCGCCTGGCGCGCCCCAGGTGAGCGTGGCCGTGCCGATGCACGCCGACCACGCGCAGACAGAGCGCCTCGCGACCGGCGTCAAGGACCAGACCGCACGCGGCAACCATGCCAACCAGGGCACGCACGCCACTCAGGGCAAGCAGGTCGGACACGCCAACCAGCGCGACCAGGGCAACCACGACGGGCACAGCGGGCACGAGATGTTGCACCTGTGCCTCGCCGTGCTCGCGGTGATCGGCGGGTTGCTGCTCGCCGCGTGGTTCCGCGGTCTCGCCGTCCACACCGTGCCCGCGTTGCGCGGGGCCGTCGCCGAACGCTCCACCGCCCGCGCGCCACCACGGCGCGGGCGCGATCACCTGCACCTCGCCTGCGTGCTCCGGGTGTGATGAGCCGCTCGATTCGAGCGCTTGTCCCCCAATCCCTTAGTCACGCTAGGAATCCGAACGATGTTGAAGAAGACACTGCGGTTGACGCTGCCCGCGATCGCCGCGGCCGCACTGCTCACGGGCTGTACGACCTCCGAGTCCCCCGAGTCGACAAGCTCCGGGTCCGCGCATTCCGAGTCCGCGCACGCCGACCAGGGCGGCACCGAGGAAGCGAGTCACAACGACGCGGACGTGACGTTCGCGCAGGAGATGATCCCTCACCACCGGCAGGCCGTCGTGATGGCCGAACTGGTGCCCGAGCGCACCGAGAACGCCCGCGTGCGCGAGCTCGCCGACGACATCGAGCGGGCGCAGAGCCCCGAGATCGAGCAGCTGTCCGAGTGGCTCGACCAGTGGGGAGCACCGGTGCCGGGTGAACACGAAGGCCACGGTTCAGGTCACGGTGACATGCCGGGCATGATGTCGGACGGTCGCCTGGAGCAGTTGAGCGAACTGCGCGACGCCGAGTTCGACAAGCGGTGGCTGGAGCTGATGATCGAGCATCACGCGGGCGCGATCGAGATGGCCCGCACCGAGCTCGCGCAGGGCTCCGACAAGGGTGCACTGGAGCTCGCCCAACAGGTCATCGACGCCCAGCAGGGCGAGATCGACGTGATGGAGAGCCTGCTCGGCACCTCCTGAGCCGCATTGGACCTGCCGCGTGCCACGGCGCGCGGCAGGTCGCTCCGGCATTCGTCCTAAAAGGACCTGAGGCTCAGCGTCCGGCGGGCAGCAGCTCGGCGTTGCGCATGACGTGCTGGATGAGCGTGACCAGCACCTGTTTGGTCGACTCACGATCACGCGCGTCGCACAGCAGCATCGGCACCGTCGGGTCCACGTCCAGGGCCGCGCGGACCTCTTCGGTGCCATAGCGGTGGGCGCCGTCGAAGCAGTTCACGCCCACCACGAACGGAAGTCCACGGCGCTCGAAGAAGTCGACGGCGGGAAAGCAGCTCTCGAGCCTGCGCGTGTCGGCGAGCACCACGGCTCCGAGCGCGCCGGTGGCCAGCTCGTCCCACATGAACCAGAACCGGTCCTGCCCTGGCGTGCCGAACAGGTAGAGGATCAGTTCGGGGCTGATCGTGATGCGCCCGAAGTCCAGCGCCACCGTGGTGGTGCTCTTCGCCTCGACGCCCGCCAGGTCGTCGACGCCCTCCGACGCCGACGTCAGCAGCTCCTCCGTGCGCAGCGGCGGCACCTCGCTCACCGAGCCGACCATGGTGGTCTTGCCGACGCCGAAGCCACCGGCCACGAGCAGCTTCACCGCGGTCGCGGTGAGCCGTCGCCGCGGGTCAGAGTTTTCGGATGCCATCGAGAACCGCCTGCAGTACGTGTTGGTCGGGGGCTTCACTCATGGGCGCAGCTCTACGGAAGATCACGTAGTTCTGCTCGATCAAATCACTGAGCAGCACCTTGATCACCGGCAGGGGTAGGTCGATGAGTGCCGCCACCTCCGCCACCGACATCGGTCGCTGACACAGCCGCACGATCCTCGCGTACTCCGGCGGCAGCGCCGAGGCCTCGGCGACCGACGGCAGCGCCACGACGAGCGTGATCAGCTCGAGGCCGAACTGGTCCGAGCGGGTGCGTCCGCCCGTGACGGCGTACGGCCGGACCAAGGGCCCCGCCGCCTCGTCGAACCACGCCTCGTCCTCGCCGCTCATGGCGCACTGTGCTGCTCAACCCTGGGAGCCGCGCTCAGCACCGCGCCGACCCGCTTCACCATCATGTTCATCGAGTACGCCACCATGCCCATGTCCGCGTCCTCCGACGTGAGCAGCGCGAGGCACGCACCACGACCCGCCGCCGTCACGAACAGGAACGCGTGGTCCATCTCGACCACGGTCTGGCGCACCTGGCCACCGCCGAAGTGCCTGCCGGTGCCGCGCGCGAGGCTCTGGAACGCCGACGCCACCGCCGAAAGGTGCTCACCATCCTCTTCGGACAGATTGCTCGAGCGGCCGATGAGCAGACCGTCGGCGGACAGCACGACGGCGCGGTCGGCTCCGGCTACCTGCTGCACCAGGTCGTCAAGCAGCCAGTCGAGTTCGTTGACTCCCGAGTTCACCATGGTGTGTCAGTCTCCAGAAGGGTCGTCGCGGCCTGTGTCGTGCTCACGTGCTTGCCGGGTTCCGCGCTGGAAGGCGGAAAGCCTGCTTCGGGCCTGCTCGGGCGAGTCGGTGGCCACCTCCGGCTGTTCGATCGTGGGACCGGTCTCCATCAACTGTGGCACGAGATTCTGCTGCCTGCGCCGCCTCGGCAGCGGCGGCCTGCTCGGCGACATCGAGCCGCCCGGTTGCTGCGGCCCGGCCTCCTGCGGCGGCCTGCTCTCCTGCTGTCGCTCGGGGGCCGGTCGCTGCCGCTGGGGCAGCTCCCTCGGCGCGACGTTACCGCGCACGGCGTTGTCCTGGAACACGTTCTCGCGCGGCGCGCTCTCCCGCTGCGGGGTTTCCCGTTGCACGCTCTCTCGTTGTGGCAGCTCCCGCCTGCGCTTGGGCAGTTCCCTCGGCGCACCACCGTTCTGTGCGGGCGGTGCCGCCGGGGCGGCCTGCGCAGTCGGAGCAGGCTGCGGGGTCGCCCTCGGCCTGCGGCGCAGCGCCGGGGTCTGCTGCGCAGGCACGGCGTCCTCCGTGGAGGCGTCGTCCGCCTCCGGCACCGGGCCGAGCAGGTCCGACAGCACCAGCACGATCGCCCGCGTGCCACCGTAGGCCGACTCGCGCAGCGTCACGACAACGCCGTGCTTCGCGGCAAGCCTGGCCACCACGAACAGCCCGAGCCGGGGCTCTTCCGACAGCGCCATGAAGCTGAAGTCCGGCGGGTTGCGCAGCAGGTCGTTGAGCTCGTCGACCTGGTCCGGCTCGATGCCGAGGCCCTGGTCCTCCACCTCGATCACCACGCCGCGGCCGACGATCTCGCCGCTGATCTCCACCCTCGACTGCGGCGGCGAGAACGACGTCGCGTTGTCGATCAGCTCGGCGAGCAGGTGCACGAGGTCGCCCACCGCGGGCCCGGCGACGGCCATTGCCGGGAGCTTGCCGACCTTGACGCGCTTGTAGTCCTCGGTCTCGGCCGTCGCGCCCCGCACGAGGTCGGCGAGCGCGACGGGGTTGCGCCACTGCCTGCCGGGCTGCTCGCCGCCGAGGATGATCAGGTTCTCGGCGTTGCGCCTTGCCCGCGTCGACAGGTGGTCGAGCCGGAACAGCATGTCCAGCTGGTCGGGGTCCTCCTGCTTGCGTTCGGCGGCGTCGAGTGCCTGCAGCTGGCGGTGCACGATCACCTGGCTGCGGTGGGCGATGTTGAGGAACACCTTCTTGGTGCCCTCTCGGGTCTTGGCCTCCTCGACGGCCGCGGCGACGGCGGTCTGCTGCGCCTTGTTGAAGGCGTCGGCGACCTGGCCGATCTCGTCGTTGCCGTGGTCGAGGTAGGCCATCTCGGAGTCGGGGTCCACCGACTCGCCCGCCCTGACCCGTTCGACCAGCTGCGGCATCTGGTTGTCGGCGATGTCGAGCGTGTCCGCCCGCAGCCGGGCGAGGCGCTGCACGAGCCGGTTGGACAGGCGCCAGGCGATGAGGAACAGGGCGAGCGCGATCAGCAGCACGGTGGCACCGACGATGATCGAGGTCACCAGCGTCTGGTCGGCGTCGTCGAGCGCGATGTTCGTGGCGTTGGAGCTCTGCGCGATGTAGATGCCCATCAGCGCGGTTCCGACGTCGCGCGCGGCCGCGCGCCACTCCTCCTCCGGCACCGGAAGCTGCGTCTGGTTGCCACGCAGGAAGGCGTTCTCGACGGTGGTGAGCCGCTGCCAGGCCTCGCTCTGCAGCAGCTGCTCGTACTGCGCCCTGACCTCGGGGATCATCTCGGGGGCCGCCGACTGCAGGCCGGCGTGGTAGGCGCCGATCTGGCCGACGTAGGTGCGGAACTCCTCCTCGGTGAGCCCGCCGCCGACGAATCCGGCCGCCGCGAGCGCGTCGCCGCGCGACATGCCGTCGGCGCTGGTGAACAGCGGCATCGCGGTGACGCGCAGGTACGCGGTCTCGGCGTCGGGAGCCTGCTGGGCGACACCGTTGAGGCCGATCGCGAACTCGTCGATCAGCCGGTTGTAGAAGTCGTAGGCGTCCTGCAGTGAGGGCGCGCCCGCGTCGATCTGCTGCCGGAACTGCGGCAGCCGCGCGAACTGCTCCGCGGTGATCGCGATGCTGCGCCGCACGTTCTGGGGCGCATCGCCGACCATGCCCTGGAGCTCGGCGTTGATCGCCGCCGCGGCGGCGTCGGTCTCGCCACGCACCTGGTCGAGCTCGGCCCTGTCGGAGCCGTTGCTGGCGAGGTCCTGCAGGGTCAGTCTGCGTTCCTCGCGGACGGCGGCGAAGAACCGGGCACCCGGTTCGGCCGCGTCATGGACCTTCGTGGCGAAGTCGCGAACTCCGATGGCGTCGTACACGAGGTAGCCCGCGAGCGCGACGCCCGAGAGCAGGAGGGCGACGCTGGGGACGAACGCGATCGCCAGCACTCTGGCCCGGATCGACGACCGTCGGGTGCGCGACCCGAACATCTTCTTAACCAACGCGCTCAAAGGCCCTTTCAGCGACTTTTCTGATCGGTCTGGGCCCCCGACACCCTCGAGCGGTGATCCGCGCTCCCCGCGCCGGTAAGCCACCGCTCAGCGCATGATTATGCAGCGCCAGAAACGTGAGTCAACTTCACTACTCCGTACGGCCGAACAGCGGCTTCTTCGATCCAAACCGGTGCGAGCAGTGGTTTTGCAGCCCTTGACGACAACGGTGATCTCGACCACGGTGAGCAAGCTCATTTCGGGCAAATCCGTCGGCTCACTCGGTGCCATCGGGCAAACACGGATCTGTCCGGGCAGACCTCGCACGAATCGGTAACTCCACGGCCACGTGCGGCGATACCAGTGCACAACCGAGGCAAGCCCGCCCCCGAAGACACCTAGGAGGCCGGTGTCGATGTTGAAGCGCGCCGGCAGGTTCTCGTTCTCACAGCGCCTGCTACTGCTGATTCTCGCGCTCGCCTTCGCGGCCACCGCGGTGCTCCAGGCCTTTCTGGCGAGCTCGATGTCCGAATGGTGGCCCGCGGTACTCGCGGCCGCTCTCGCTCTCGCCGCACTGTGGTGTCTGATCAACGCCGTACGCGCGTGGGACGGAAGTGAGAAACGTCGCCTGTGATTCCCCGGTTTCATTGTCATTCTGAGTAACTCTTCGTCACGGAAAGAAAAGTCACCTTCGATGTCGATCCAGCGCCGCCCCGTTCGACGGGTGGGCAGAGCCGGAACAACAACGGACCTCGAAGGGACCCGCCATGACGAACTCCACCCTCACCCGCGAGACCACCAGCACCGCCACCACCGACCCGGCGACCAGGCTGCGGGGCGTGGTGCTCGCCGCGACGAGGATCGTGGTGGGCCTGCTCTTCCTCTGCCACGGCCTGCAGGCCTTCGGTCTGTTCGGGGGCGTCGACGGCGCGGGCACGGCGGTGCCGGTGGGATCGTGGCCCGGCTTCTACGCCGGCGTGATCGAGGTGCTCACCGGCGCGCTGGTGGCGTTCGGCCTGTTCACGCGGTCGGCCGCGGTGCTGGCCTCGGGCACGATGGCCTACGCCTACTTCACCGTGCACCAGCCGCTCGCGCTGCTGCCGCTGCAGAACATGGGCGAGCAGGCAGCGCTGTTCAGCTGGATCTTCCTGCTGATCGCCGCGCTCGGTCCCGGAGCACTGGCGTTGGACAACCGGCGCAGGAGCCGTTGAGCCACCTGGCTTTCACCGCGACACCCCCGGAACCTCCCGGCCACCGGCCGAGGGGAATCGGGGGTGTCGTCGTCTGCGGCTCCGAGGCGAGTCCGTCGTGAGGGGATCCGTTCGCGGCGGGCTCGCGGTGCTGTCGCTGGTGCTGTTCCCGGTGGTCGTGCTCGCGCCGGGACTCGGCGGGGTGCTCGCGGGTGTCGCGATCGGACACCGCACCGGGCTCGTGGTCGCGATCCTGTCGCTGGCCGCGCTGCTGGTGCTCGGACTCGCGCTCGTGCGGGCACTGCGCACCCGGCTGCCCGCACCGAAGGGCCCGGCGCTGACGCGGCAGGCACATCCCGCGCTGTGGCGGCTCGTCGACGAGCTCGCGGCGCGGGCGCGCACCCGGCCACCGGACGTGATCGTGCTGGTGGGTGAGGTCGAGGCCGCCGTGCGGGACGACGCGAGAGTTCTGGGACTGCGGCAGGGCAGGCGGTATCTGGTCATCGGGCTCCCACTGCTGGCCGGGCTCGACGTCGCCGAGCTGCGCTGCGTACTCGCCCACGAGCTCGGTCACTACGCGGGGGCTCGACCTGGACTGCTCGCCGTGAGCTACCGCGGCGCCGAGACACTGAGACTCATCGTGTCGCGTGTGGACAGAGGACCCACTCGCTGGATCCTCGGTGCCTACGCGTGGGTCTACGCCGTGGTGTCGCGCTCGCCCAACCGTGCTCAGGAACTGCGGGCGGACGAGTACTCGGTGGCGGCGGCAGGCCGCGCCATCGCGACGAGTGCCCTGCGCAAGACCACCACCCTGCGACCGCTGTGGCAGTCCTACGGCGACCGGTTCCTCAGGCTGCCGCCTCTGGCCGAACGCACGCCGGACGTCCTGCTGGGATTTCGCCTGTTCCTCGGACATCCGGCGCAGCGGCGGCTGGTGACGGAGCTGGAGCCGACCGCGCTCGGCACCCGGCCCGGCTCGCGGTTCGACGGCCATCGCAGCGCCCGCCAGCGGATCGAGCGGATCGCCACGCTGCCGGAGGCCCCGGCACGACCCGATCCGCGTCCGGCGTGGACGGTGCTGACCGACCCCGCCCGCACGATCCCCGTGGCCGAGGAACGGCTCTACTTCAAGGCCGAGCCGGGGCCGAGGACGACGTGGGGTGAGATCGTGCAGCTGTCGGGCGCGACAAGCGCCACCCGCGGAGCCGCACTGCTCGCGAGGGCGGGCCGCGAGTCCGGCGTTGCACCGAACGGGACGCTGGGCGAGCTGCTCACCGCCGTCCAGCACGGCCGGATCGACCGGCTGATGCGCCCGTTGCTCGACGAAAGCGCCGATCCCGAGCTGCTCCGGCACTCGGCGCGCGAGCGGCTGGCCGTGCTGCTCGGCGACGTCGTCGTGTGCGCTCTGTTGGCCCAGCGCCGCGTGCACCACGAGCTCGACTGGGGCAGAGGCTGGGTGGTGACCGGGCCGGAGGGTGTGCTGGACGTCGCCAGGCTGGTGACGCCTGCGGTACGCGACCCGGAGTCGGTTCCCCGGCTGGCACAGCGGCTCACGGTGATGGGTGTACCGCTGGACTTCGGGCGTGGATCCGCCGGTTCGCACGGAGAAGTCGGCCGCATGCACGTCGTGGTGGGCGTGGCGCCGGAAGTGGTGGCGTTCAAACGGAACTGGGACGTGCTAATACACGACGACGGTCTGCTGCTGGTGCCGCTCACGGCGAGCCGGCACCTGGCGGGCGCGGTGGGCCGGTCGGAATCCGCGCGACGCAAGCGAATCGCGCGGCTGCTCCGGCACGGCACCGCGCAGCTGATCGACAGGCCCGGCGCACGCTGGCTGCCGATGGCGACCATGCTGGGCGGCGAGCGCAAGAGCTACCTCACCGGCGGCGGTAAGGTCGCACTGCGGTTCGCCGGTGGAGACACGGCGACACTGCGAACGCAGGACGATGACGCCTACGACGAGCTGGCCCGTTTCCTCGACACCGTGCCACGACCACAGGGAGCTGCCCGATGAACCCGGATCGGCTGGCCAACGCCGTGGGCGCGGTGACACTGGCGATGGGCGTCGCGCTGACGGCGGCTCCGCGCCGCAGCGCCGAGGTGCTCCGCCTCGGCGAGCATCCCCGGTTCGCCCGCGCGGTCGGCGCGGCCGATCTGGCGCTGGCGCCCGGACTGTTGCGCCGCAGGCCGCACTGGGCGTGGCTCGCCGTCAGGACGGGACTCAACCTGGTGATAGCGAACCACTACCGCCGCGAGAACCAGGCCGCTCCCGCAGCGGGCATGGCCGCACTGACGGTCGTGGACGGCACGCTGGCGGCCGTGCTTCGACGTCAGCAGACGCAGAACTCGTTGCCCTCGGGATCACGCAGTACGGCGTAGTAGTCGGACTCGTCGGCCACCGTGCGCAGGTGGCTCGCCCCGAGCGCGCCGAGGCGGACCACCTCGGCATCGACGTTGGCCCTGCCGATCCGCACGTCGAGGTGCCACCTGTTCTTGCCGGTCTTGACCTCGGGAACGCTGTGGAACAGCACGCGGGGCCCGACGCCCGCCGGGTCGACCACCGCGCTCCAGCCTTCCCCCGGCGCACCGTACTCGAGGGAGAACTCGTGCCAGCTCGCGAAGCCCTCCGGCGCGGTCTCCACCTCGTAGCCGAGCGCCTGCGCCCAGAACCGCGCGAGCCGGCCGGGATCCGCGCAGTCCACGGCGATCTGGATTCGTCTGTCCATCGGTTCATGGTGCCCCGAAACGGGAAGGCCCGCCGCCGATCCGGGCGATCACCCGACGTCGCGGGGTGGCGACGGGTGGCCGGGCGCCCTTGATCGGCGACGGGCGGGGCAACTCACCGCTAACGCGGCAGCGAGATCTTCTCGATCGTTCCGGTGCCCGCACAGACACCGCAGTTGGAGACGTAGGCCGAGCCGTGTTTCAGCGTGAGCCCGGCCGGCATGTTGAGGCCCTTGGCGAGGACGAGCTTCGGCTTGCCGTGCTTCACACGCAGCAGCGCGCCCTCAGGGTCGCCCGAGAGCAGTCCGTTGCGGGCGATCTCCAGCACGAACAGCCTGCCCGCGCGGTCGAAGTCGATGTCGATGATGTTGGTGAATCCCGTCGCGACGACCTTGGGCGCGTGGCCAGGAACCACGCGGAACACCCGCGCGGCACCGACCTGGAACGGGAACCCGGTCAGCTCGCCCACGTACAGCGCGCCGTCGGGGCCGCGCGTGACCGTCGTCGGCACGGACTGCATCGGGATCTTCGTGCCCGGCGGTAGCCCCAGGCTCGGGGGCGGGGGAACCATGCGCTCGCCGAACGTCGCGACCGTCGAGACCTTGCCGCGATGGGAGACGAACACCAGCGAGTTTCCACCGGAGTCCACAACGTACTGACCGTGCCTGGTGGCCAGCACCGAGTTCGGGTTGCTGTCCTGGAGCCCGCCGTCGGGGTTGGCCCTGGCCTCGAACCCGGCGATGTCGGCGACCTGGCGCCAGGAGTGCCTGCCCTTCTCCTTCAGCAGCCAGCCCAGTGCCTGCCTGCCGAGCTTCGGCAGTTGGTCGCGCACCGCGGGATCCGCGCCGAGACCGACGGTGAAGTAGAGCTTGCCGTTGCGGTCGAACGACACGTCCGAGGGGCCGATCGCGGACCCACCGGACGGCTCTGCCAGCGAGGGCAGGCCGGAGATCACGGAGCGCTGTTTGCCGTGGCGGATCTTGGTGATGGCGCCGCTGGTGCCGTAGCAGACCTGCTCGCCTTCCGGCCCGGTCAGACACGGGCCCGCTCCGCCGCGGCCCGCCTCAGCGACGTAGAGCGAACCGTCGGGGCCGAACGTCAGGCCGCGCGGATTGTCGAGACCGCGGGCGATCGTCGTCGTTTTCGGACCGTCCCGCCAGTGCGCCTGCCCGACGGCGGGCACGGCGACGGTCATGGCCAGTGTGGTCCCCGTGGCCACACTGGCCAGAAGTAATCGGGAACGTCTCAGTCGCATCGTGGGTCCTCCTCTGCGCGAAAGCCCCCTTGTCCGGCTCGGCTGTCGCTCCCCCAGGCGTGAACCGCAGTCACAAAGACGTGGGAGTGAGCGGAGGTGTTACATCGGCGTCAAGTCAGCGGGGGTCGCGACCGGTCTGCCGCGCGCGAGCGTGGTCAGGCCCCCTGCCAGATGTCGGCAGCGTTCGTGCGGCTCGGCGTAGGTCCAGCTGCTCGCGCCATCACCCGAGCTTCGGCCACGGCCCGCGCGGGGTCGACGCCCTCGGAGGCAACACCGGACGGGCTCGCGGCGATATATCCCGGCATGGAGAGCACGACAGCGCCAGAACGCGAGCAGCGAACCGACGAGCGGCCGCCCGCCACCCCGGTGGTGATCGTCGCCCTGGACGACGAGGACGAGCCGACGATCGTGCGCGGCCGCGAGTAGCGGCCGCTCAGCCCTCGGCGACGAGCGGCTCCAGTGCCAGCTCGGGGTTCTGCCTGACCAGGATGCGCATGCTCATCTCGTCCTCGAACAGCGCGAGATCGACGCCATCGCCCCTGGTGAGCACCTCGCTGCGCCTGCCGGAGTCGACGATGGAACGCTGCGCGGGATCGGCCAGTCGGCGCACCGCACTGTAGGGCAACCGGTCGAGCTTCACCGGCGAGGAGAACTCGAACTCCATGCGGTGGGCGGCCACCTCGAACTGCATCGGCCCCACCGCGGCGAACACCGGCGAGGCGTCGCCGCGCAGGTCGGACTTGAGCAACTGCACCACGCCCTCGGCGGCGAGCTGGTCGACGCCCTTGCGGAACTGCTTCGCCCTGCTCAGGTCGGCGGGCCGCGCCACGGCGAAGTGGGCGGGCGCGAAGCTCGGCAGCCCGGGGTAGCGCACCGGCGGCTTGCCCGAGTAGAGCGTGTCACCGACCCGCAGCGCCGAGGCGTTGACCAGGCCGATCACGTCACCCGGGAAAGCCGTGTCCACAGTGGAACGCTGTTGGCCGAACACCTGCTGCACGTACTTGGTGGCGAACGGTCGTTTGGTGGTGGCGTTGGTGACCACCATGCCGCGCTCGAACTCGCCGGAGCACACCCTGGCGAACGCCACCTGGTCGCGGTGCGCGGGGTCCATACCGGTCTGCACCTTGAACACGAACGCCGAGAACTCCGAGTCCAGCGGCCTCGGCTCGCCCTCGGCGTCGATGCGGGGATCGGGCCGGGGCGCCAGTTCCACCAGCAGGTCGAGCAGGTGCCGGACGCCGAAGTTCAGCACCGCGGCGCCGAAGAGCACCGGGGTGGCCGTGGCGTCGAAGAAGCGCTGCGCCTCGAACTCGCCGCCAGAGGCCGCGATCAGCTCCAGCTCCTCGCCCGCGCGCACCCAGTCCTCGCCCTCCTCGGCCAGTGCCGTGGCGGGGTCGAGCCTGGTCTCCGGCGCGGCCTTTGCCCCGCCGTCGGTGCGCTGGTAGCGGATGAAGCCGCCGTCGGTGGAATCGAGCACGCCGCGGAAGTGCCCCGCCGCGCCGACGGGCCAGGTCAGCGGCATGGGCTGCAGGCCGATGCGCTCCACCAGCTCGTCACACAGTGCCAGCGCCTCCTGGCCGGGCCGGTCCCACTTGTTGATGAAGGTGATCACCGGGATGCCGCGGTGCCGACAGACGTCGAAGAGCTTGAGCGTCTGCGGCTCGAGGCCCTTGGCCGCGTCCAGCAGCATCACCGCGGAGTCGACGGCCGAGAGCACGCGGTAGGTGTCCTCGGAGAAGTCGGCGTGGCCGGGGGTGTCGAGCAGGTTGATCACGGCGTCGCCGTAGGAGAACTGCAGCGCGGCGGAGGTGATCGAGATGCCGCGGGCCTTCTCCATCTCCATCCAGTCCGACACCACGCCCTGGCGGCCGCCCTTGCCGTGCACGGACCCGGCCTCGTTGATCACCTTGGCGTGCAGGGCGAGCGCCTCGGTGAGGGTGGACTTGCCCGCGTCGGGGTGGCTGATCACCGCGAACGATCGCCTGCGGCCGGCCTCGCTGAGAATGGACATCGCCCGCCGACATTACTCTCACGTCACGGTCGAACCGACGTCGAGGCGTCTGCGCAGGGCCGCGGCGAATTCCTCGGCCGTGGCGAGTTCGGTACGCAGCTCGCGGCAGCGCCGCTCGGCGGCCTCACCGAACTGCCGCAGCCGCTCGCGCTGGGTCTCGGTCAACGGCGCCGTGGAGTCGGGGTGGAGCAGTTCGAGCAGCTCGCGCATCTCGTCGAGCTGGAAGCCCAGCGGCTTCATGCGCTTGATCTGCTCCAACCGCGCCACGTCGGACTCGGCGTAGAGGCGGAAGCCGCCCTGGCTGCGCGCCGACGGCGTGACCAGCCCGACTTCCTCGTAGTAGCGGAGCGTGCGCATCGACAGTCCCGTGCGGGCGGCGGCCTCGCCGATCCGCATGTGCTCGCCCACGTGCCGACCTCGCTTCCGCCCATCGCTTGATCCTCAAACGGTACAGGCTCGGATGCGGAGCGTGTGCGGCAAAGGCATCGTCTAAAATGGACGTGTTCTCACGTCGCGAGATGCTTGGATTACGGCTACCTTTCCTTAACGTTAGGGTAAGATTCCCGACCGTGACTCCCGAACGTTTCGCATCGGTGGAGGCCTACAACGCCGCCAATCCGGACTGCCCGATGCCCACCGAGCCGAGCAGGCGCAACTGCCTGCGCGGATACCACGCGGCGATGCGCG
Organism: Prauserella cavernicola; assembly: GCF_016595675.1. Taxonomy (GTDB): domain Bacteria; phylum Actinomycetota; class Actinomycetes; order Mycobacteriales; family Pseudonocardiaceae; genus Prauserella_A; species Prauserella_A cavernicola. Next base: position 324,738 of record NZ_JAENJH010000002.1, read on the forward strand.
GTGTGGCCGACGACGTGGCGGGCACGGAAGCCACGCTGACCATCGACTTCCTTCCCGGTGGCGCACCGGGTCCCGACGAACCGGACCGAACCGGCACCGTGGTGGCGACGCGCTGGGGCGACGGCCCGGTGCTGGTACTCGCCGACGACACACCCCTGCGGGAGGCATGGAAGGCGATCACCAGGCAGTGGCCGACCCGGCTCTCGGAGGTGCAGGGCGTGCTCGCTAGCGCACCGACACCGGTAGCGTCTCGGGGCCACGCAGGTTGATCCTGCCGTTCCACGTCACCTCGCCGTCCAGGGCGAGTTCGGGAAAACGGCTCACCAACCGGTCGAACACCACGTGGCCCTCCAACCGGGCGAGTGACGCGCCGAGGCAGTGGTGCACACCCGCGCCGAACGACACGTGGTGGCGCGCGCCCTCCCGGTCCACACGAAGGCTGTCCGCGTCCGGTCCCCAGCGTCGTTCGTCGCGGTTCGCCGAGGCGAGCACCGCCATCACGAAGGCGCCCTTGGGGATCTCGACGCCACCGATCGTCGTGGGCTCCAGCGTGATCCGCCTGCTCTGCTGCACCGGGCTGTCGTAGCGCAACAACTCCTCGACCGCGTTCGGCACGAGCGCGCGATCGTTCACCAGCGCGGCGTACTGGTCCCGCTCCCGCAGCAACGCGAGTGTGCCGCCCGCGAGCAGGTTCACGGTGGTCTCGTGGCCCGCGATGTAGAGCAGCAGCACCTGGGCGACGAGCTCGTCGTCGCTGAGCACGTCGCCGTCCTCCTCCGCGTTGACCAGCGCGGTGAACAGGTCGTCGGCCGGGTTCTTCCGTTTCCACGCCACCATGTCGGCGACGAGTCCGGTCAGTTCGTCGTTGGCCTCGTCGATGGCGCGCAGCAGCTCCGGGTCCACCACGGGTTCCAGCGAGCGGACCACGAGCCCGCTCAGTTCCCGCACGCGCAGCTGGTCGGTCGGCGGTGTGCCGAGCATCTCGGCGATCACAGCGAACGGCAGCGGGAAAGCCAGCGAGGGCACCAGATCCACGGCGCCCTGCCGCTCGATGTCATCGAGCATCCCGTCGACGAGCTGTTCGATCCTCGGCCTCAGCGCCTCCACCGACCGTGGCGTGAACGCCTTGGACACGAGCTTGCGCAGTCGCGTGTGATCGGGCGGGTCACGGTCCAACATGGACAGACCCTCGACGAGGGAGGCCGAGTCGCCGGCGGCCTGCTGCAGTTCGCTCAGCGGTCCGGGCGTGATGTTGCGGTCCTCCACCGAGGCACCCGAGCGCAGCAGCGCCGAGACGTGCTCGTAGCGGGAGACGACCCAGAACCCGAGCGGGTGCTCGTGGACCGGCGCCTGGTCCCGCAGCAGCGCGTATTGCGGATACGGGTTCTCGGCGAAGCCCTCGGCGAACGGGTTGAACAACGGAACGTCTTCGGCCGGCAGCGTGCTCTCGGACATGCGTGCTCCCTGTCGGTCACATACTCTGTGTATGTCGCTAGACTCAGCGTATGCCGCCTGTCAAGAGCCGCCGGGAGATGTACTCGGACGCGACCCGTGCCGCCCTGCTGGAACAGGCGACCGCGCTGTTCGCCGAACGCGGGTACACCGGAACGTCGCTGGCGGACGTCGCCACCGCGACGCAGGTGACCCGCGGCGCGGTGTACCACCACTTCGCCAGCAAGCTCGCACTGTTCGAGGCCGTGATCGACGCGCAGGAGTCGCGCGCGATGGAGGACGTCGGCGCCGCGGCGGCCGGGATCGACGACCCGCTGGAGGCCGCGATGACGGCGCTCGGCGTGTTCCTCGACCACTGCTGCGAGCCCGTCTACGGACGACTGTGCTGGCAGGAGGCGCCGACCGCGCTGGGCTTCGCCCGCTGGCACGACTACGAACAGGACTACGCGCTCGCACTGGTCAAGGGCTTCGTGGAGCTGCTCATGCGGGCGGGCCACCTCCCACACACGGCGCCGGAGAGCACCACGCGGTACTTCTTCTGGATGCTCGGCGGCGCCGGGCTCGCGCTCTCGGGAACCGCGCCGGAGGACAAGCAGCGGGTGCGCGACGAGTGGTTCGACCTGATCCGCAAGTCGATCAGCGGGATGCGGCCCTGACGCGCCTGCGCTTCACCAGCACAACCGTCACGATGGCCACCGCGATCGCGCCGAGTAGTACCCAGCTGCCCGCACCGACGATGCTCTCGACCTTCCTGGCCGCCTCGCCGGCCGCGGCGCCGATTCCGATGTGGAGCGCGCACCACGCGGCTGCGCCGACCGACACGGCGGGCAGGAACGTGCGGTACGCCATCCCCGAGGCACCCGCGGCCGCGGGCAGGAGCGTGCGCAGCACCGGCAGGAAGATCGCGATCAGCACCGCGCCGGATCCGCGTCTGCGCAACAGATCCGTGGCCTTGTCCCAGCCCTCGGCGCCGTGCTTGCGCACCAGCTTGGTCTGCCGCAGCCTCGGCCCGTACCGCTTGCCCAGCGCGTAGCCGACGGAGTCGCCAGCCACCGCGCAGACCGTGGTGACCAGCCACATGATCAGGAACTTCGCCGGAGTGCTCGCCGTGGTGCCCAGGATGAACAGGCCGGTCTCGCCCGGCGTGATGAAGCCCAGCCCGAGAGTGCACTCGCCGAACACGAGCAGCCCCGCACCCAGGGTCACGCCGGCGGGAGGAAGGCTCTGCAGCCAGTCGAGCAGATCGGTCACCAATGCCATGTGCCCAGCGTGCCGACGCGACGAGAGGTGAACAGCTGTCGATCGGCAGCGGTGACCCTGTCGAAAGTAAACCGCCCACAGCGGTGACCGGATTGGCTAGAGTCGCCCGGTGGACCGGACTCAGCTCGCGGCGATCGCCGAGCAGACCGACCGGATCGTGGCCTCGGGCCGCTACACCAGTGCCTCTGGCTCGACCGTGGACATCAGCCCCGCCGTGTTCGAGTCCGTGCGCGGCACCCGGCTCTACCTGCCGGAACAGACCACCGCGCCACCTCAGCCGGAACCCGATGTGGCCGCCAAGATCGAGGTCGTGGAGTGCTCCACGCTCGCGGCCGCCCGGCAACTCGTCGACGACGGCCGCGACGAGCCCGCATGCCTGAACTTCGCCTCGGCCCGCAAGCCCGGCGGCGGCTACCGCACGGGAGCCCGCGCGCAGGAGGAGAGCCTGGCCAGGGCCTCGGGCCTGGTCGCCTGTCTCGAGGCGGCTCCCGGCTACTACTCCCACCACCGCGCGCATCGCGACGCGCTCTACACCGACCGGATCATCTACTCCCCCGGCGTTCCCGTGTTCCGCGACGACGAACACGCGCTGCTCGCCCAGCCCTACCAGGTCGCGTTCCTCACCTCGGCCGCTCCCAACGCCTCGGCGGCGAACGAGGACCAGCTCGAGCTCATCCCGGCCGCTCTGCGACAGCGCGCGGCGAAGGTGCTCACGGTCGCCCACCACAACGGTCATTCGCGGCTGGTGCTCGGCGCGTGGGGCTGCGGCGTGTTCGGCAACGACCCGAGGCTGGTGGCCACGACGTTCGCCGAACTGCTCGCCGGACCCTTCGCCGGGTGCTTCTCGCACGTGGTGTTCGCGGTGCTCGACCACCCCGGACGGCAGCCGCTCTCGGCGTTCCGGGACACGTTCGCGGGCTGACAAGATGAACTAGAACGTGTTCTAATGCTGGCGACGAGAGGAGCCAGCGTGCGATACGGCGTCGTGTTGTTCACCAGCGACCGCGGCATCACCCCCGCCTCGGCCGCGCGGGCGGCGGAGGCCGCGGGGTTCGACTCCTTCTACGTGCCCGAACACACCCACATCCCCGTGAAACGCGAGGCGGCGCACCCCACGACGGGCGACGCGAGCCTGCCCGACGACCGCTACCTGCGCACGCTCGACCCGTGGGTGGCGCTGTCCACGGCGGCGTCGGTGACCAGCAGGATCACGCTGGCGACCGCGGTCGCACTGCCGGTGGAACACGATCCCATCACCCTGGCGAAGTCCATCGCCTCGCTCGACCATCTCTCCGGCGGCCGCGTGGTGCTGGGTGCGGGCTTCGGCTGGAACGTCGACGAGCTGAGCGACCACGGAGTGCCCGCGGGCAAGCGCCGCACGATGCTGCGCGAGTACCTCGATGCCATGCGGGCGCTGTGGGAGCACGACGAGGCGAGCTACGACGGCGACTTCGTGCGCTTCGGACCGAGCTGGGCATGGCCGAAACCGGCTCAGGGAGCGGGCGTCCCCGTGCTGATCGGCGCGGGCGGCACCGAGCGGACGTTCACGTGGATCGCGCGCTGCGCCGACGGCTGGATCACCACACCGCTGGAGACCGACCTCGGCGACAAGATCGACCTGCTGCGCAAGGCCTGGCGCGACGCCGACCGTGCCGGAGAGCCGCAGGTCGTCGCGCTGGCGGGCAAGCCGGACAACGAGCAGCTGGAGACCTGGCGTTCGCTCGGGGTCACGGAGGTGGTGTTCGGGCTGCCGGATCGCGCCGAGGACGAGGTCGCCGGCTACATCGCCAAGCTCGGCGGCAAACTAGGCCGCGGGAGCGGCTAGGTCGAGCACGACCTTGAGCCGGCCCGGCCCCGGCTCGGAGGCGAGCGCGAACGCCTCGTCGACATCGGTGACCACGTGGGTCACCAGCCGGTGCGCGAGCGCGGGCTCGCGCACCAGGTCGTCGAGCGCGCGGACCAGCACCCTCCTGCGGTCGAGCGTCAGCCCGCCGATCAGGCGGAGGTTGCGCCGGACCACGGCGTTCAGGTCCACCGGATACGGCCCCGCGCACGGGATCCCGAAGCAGTACACCGCGCCCTGGTCGGCAACGGCGGTGATCGCGTCGGCCAGGGTGTCGCGCTGGTGACCGACGGCCTCGATCACCACGTCGGGCCGCGGACCGGACAGCTCGCGTGCCCACTCCGCGCTGCCCGTCACCACCACGTCGTCGAGCCCGAACGCCGCGGCGTGCGCGGTGCGGTCCACGGGATCGACGCCGGTGACGTGCGCGCCGCGCTGCCGCAGGACCCACGCGAACAGCAGCCCGATCGGCCCGAGGCCCACCACCGCGGCACGCTTGCCGCGCACGTCACCGAGCTGGTCGACGGCGTAGTGCACGCACGCGAGAGGCTGCGCGACGACGGTCGCGGCCCCGAGCGTCAGGCTCGGCGGCACGGCGCAGAGCCCGTCTCCGGCGGAGATCACCAGCTCGGCCAGCCCGTCCGAGGAAGAGGCCCAGCCGACCACGTGGGTACCGACCGGAAGCCCCGCATCGCGGGATTCGGTGACCTCGCCGGTGATCTCGTGCAGCGGGAACCCGTGCGGCGGAGTGGCGCCGGCCAGCCTGCCACCGGCGCGGAAGTACGGCAGGTCGCTGCCGCAGATGCCGCCGTGGCGCGGGGCGACGAGCACCTCGCCCTCGCACAGCTCCCGGGGCTCGGGCACGTCGACGTGCTCGAGCGTGCCGGGCGCGCTCAGCCGCACCGCCCACATCGCGGCGTCAGCCCTTGACCGAGCCCGAGGCCATTCCCTTGACCAGGAACGGCTCCAGGAACACGAAGAGGATCAACATCGGCACCATCGACATGATGCCCGCTGCCATCAATCCGCTCCAGTCCACGCTGAACTCGCCGATGAACGAGGCGATGCCGACGGTGATGGTCCAGTCGCTCGGGTTGGGCATCAGCGTGCGGGCGAACAGGAAGTCACCCCACGCGAGGATGCAGGCGTAGGTGAACGTGGTCGCCAGGCCGGGGCGCAGCAGCGGCACGATCACCTGCCACAACGTGCGGAGCCTGCCGCAGCCGTCGATCATCGCGGCTTCCTCGATCTCCGAGGGAATCCCGTCGACGAAGCCCTTCATCAGCCACGTCGTGAACGGCACGGTGGCCGCGACGTTCACGAGGATCACCGACCACAAGTTGTTGATCATCCCGGCCGAGGCGAAGATGACGAACACGGGAATGATCAGCAGCGTTCCCGGCAGCATGCGGCTGAACAGCAACGTGAAGCCCATCGCCTGCTGTGCCTTGGTGCGAAAACGCGAGAGGCTGTAGCCGCCGAGCGTGCTGATCACGATGGAGATCAGCGCCGTTCCCAGCGTCACCAGCGTCGAGTTCCATAGCCACAGCCCGATCGGCCTGCTCTCCAGCACCTCGCCGTAGGCATCGAAGCTCGCCGAGTCGGCGGGCGGCACGAGCGGTGGCGACGACGTCAGCAGCTCCCTCGACGGCACCACCGAGGTCATGACCATCCAGTAGACCGGGAAGAGCAGCACCGTCAGCACCGCGATGCTGATCGCCAGCAGGCCCCACTGCTGGGGCGTGCGCTTGCGCGTGAGCGTGCTCATCAGTTCATCCCCTCTCGCACCGAGCGGCCCGCGGCGAGCAGGAGCGCACCGGCGATGACCATCGTGACGACGCCGATCGCGGCCGAGGCGCCGAAGGTGAAGTACTCGAACGCCTCGTTGTAGATCCGCACGGCCAGCGTGGTCGTCGCGTCGTCGGGACCACCGCCCGTCAACGGGAAGATGAAGTCGAACTCGCGGAACACGCCGACGCCGGTGATCACGATCGCCAGCGCGGACGGGGCGCGCAGCGCGGGCCAGGTGACGTAGCGGAACTGCTGCCAGGGACCGGCGCCGTCGATGCGCGCCGCCTCGTACTGGTCACTGGGGATCGCCTGCAGCGCGGCCACGAGCACGAGCGTGAAGAACGGGTAGAACTTCCACACCGTCGGGATGATCACCGCGGTCATCGCGGTGTCGGCGTTGGCCAGCCAGGCGACGTTCGCGTCGATCAGGCCCACCGAGCGCAGCAGGTAGTTGATCACGCCGAACGAGCCGTCGAGCATCCAGCTGAACGCCGCGGCCACAGCGACGCCGGGCACCGCCCACGGCAGCAGCGCGAGCGGGCGCACGATGCGCTTGCCCGGAAACGTCTTGTTCAGCAGCAGCGCGAGCCCGAGACCGATCGCGAACGCGGGCACCACGACGCCGACGGTGTAGACGATCGAGCGCCAGATGTCGCCGAGCAGCTTCGGGTCGGTGATCACGTCGACGTAGTTGCCGAGCGTCAGCGGGTACTGGCCGAGGTTCTGCAGGTCGGCGATCTCGCCGCCACGAAAGCTCAGGTTGATCGCGATGTAGATCGGGTAGGCCATGAGCAGCCCGACCGCGGCCAGCGTCGGCGTGAGCATGCCGTAGGCGAAGAGCCGGTCGCGCTGGGCGCGCGTGCGCCTGCGCTTCGGCGGGCCCTGCGTCCGCACGTCGGTGAGTCCCACGTCAGTCGTCATCGCCGACTCCTTCGAGGTCACGCTGCAGGGACTGCGCCACCCGCTCGACGGGCTGGTCGGTGGCGAGCAGCCGGATGGCGGCCGAGGCCACGGCGTCGCCGACGCGACCGTAGTTGCGCCGCAGCTGGGGCGACTCGGGGAAGATGTCCACGGCCTCGTCGGCCAGGCGCGCGAAGAGCTCCAGCTCGGGCGTCTCGCTCAGCGCCTGCTCGGTCACCGAGCCCTCGCGCGGCGCGGGCACTCCGGTGAGCTGCGTGTAGCGCTCCTGCCACCGCGGCTGCGAGGCCAGCTCCACGAACTCCCACACCGCGTCGGCCACCTCGGGTTCCGAGCCCGCCGCGAGGTGCAGGCTGTTGCTGACCCCTCCGGGGACCACCTCGAACGGCGGCGCGGTGACCTTGAGGTGCTCGCGCACCTCGGGCGCAGCCGAATCCACTTCGGACAGCAGGAACGGCCCGTCGATGAGCATCGCGATCTGGCCGTTGAGGAAAAGCTCGTTGCGCTGCTGCGACTGGATTCCCGCCGGCGCGGTGGCCAGCACCTGGCGGTACTGCTCCAGCGCCGTGCGGGCGTCCGCACTCTCGGCGGTGATGCGGCCGTCCGGCTCCGACCACGACCCGCCGTTGCCGACCAGGAACGACGTCAGCTCGGTGTAGTTGTCCGGGTTCTGCACGGTCGTGGCGCCGAAGCCGAACGAGTCGCCCTGCTGCTCCGACACCGCCCGCGCGGCCGTGAGCAGCTGCTCCGGCGTCTCTGGCACCGGCACGCCCGCATCGGCCAGCAGCTGCTCGTTGTAGAACAGCGCGTAGCCGTAGCCGAGCAGCAGCAGGCCGTAGTAGCGGCCGTCCCACTTCATCTGCTCCTGCAGCGGGGTCCACTCCTCGAGCACGTCGGTGCCCGCGAGGCGGTCGTCGATCGGCGCGAGCCAGCCGCGCGCGGCGAATTCGACGGCGTTGCTGGAGGGCAGGTGCACGATGTCCGGCGGATCGCCCGCCGCGAACCGGGTGGTCTGCTGCGCGACGAAGCTGTCGAAGGGAACCTGGTAGAAGTCGATCTCGACGTCTGGGTGTTCGTCCTCGTAGGCGTCGATCAGCTCGTGCCAGAACGGCGAGAACGACTCGTCGTCGGCCTGCCAGGACGGGAACTCCAGCACGAGCTTGCCGTCCTCGGTGGACGGACCGCACGCGGAGGCGGCGGCGAGCAGCACGGCGGTGGCCGCCGTTGCCAGCACCCGCCTGGATTTGCGGTGCAAGGCGATCATGTTCACTCCGTTGTGGACTTCCCCGGCCGCGTCAGCGCGGCCAGGAGCGCGCGAACCGTTCGGCTCGCGCGGTGAGCTCCGCCCAGTCCTGCCTGGCGACGAGCTCGGCCGAGACCAGCGCCGATCCGGCGGCCACCGCGTGCGCGCCCGCCGCGGCCCACGTGGCCACGTCGTCGGCACCGATGCCGCCGGTCGGGATGATCCGGAGGTCGGGCATGGGCGCGAGCAGCTCGCGCAGGTAACCGGGTCCGACGGCGGACGCCGGGAAGAGCTTCAGGTAGTCGGCGCCGGCCTGCGCCGCGGAGTCGAGCTCCGTCGGTGTCAGCCCGCCGCACATCACGGGCACGCCCTCGGCCCGCGCGGCGTCGAGCACCGCGGGCCGGAACGTCGGCGTGACCAGGAACCGTGCGCCCGCGGCGATGGCCTCGCGCGCATCGGCCTCGGTGCGCACGGACCCGGCCCCGATCACGCCCGGCCCCTGCTCGCGGTCGCGCAGCGCGCGGATGGCGTCGGCTGCGCCGCGCGTGGTGAGCGTGACCTCGACGGCGTGGACACCACCCCGCCACAGCGCCTCGGCCGCTGCCACAGCACCGCTCGCGTCGGGCAGCCGGATGATCCCGACCACCGGGGTCGAGTCCAGCGCCGCGGCGACGACGTCGGTCATCGGCCCGTTCCCGCGCTCACCGGGTGACTCGGGCCGATGTAGCCGAGACCGATGCTGATCGAGTCGGCCACCTCGATGGCCTTGCGGCCCAGTTCCTCCTCGCGGTTGGGCAGGTCGATCGCCGAGAGTGGACCGGAGATCGAGATCGCCGCCGTCACCGAGCCCGTGCCGTCGAGCACCGGCGCGGACACGCACGCGCGTCCGAGCGCGAGCTCCTCGCGCTCCACGGAGTAGCCACGCTCGGCGACCTGCGTCAGCTCGGCATCGAGCTGGTCGTGCGTGATGAGCGTGTGCTGGGTGTAGCGCGGCAGCTCCGGCAGCAGCTCGCGGCGCTGCTCCGGGGTGAGCCCGAGCAGCAGGCACTTGCCGATCCCGGTGGCGTGCAACGGGTTGCGCTGGCCCAGCAGGCTGTAGGACTTGGGCGCGAGGTTTCCCTCGAAGTTGCACAGGTAGAACAGCGACGCCCCGCGCCGCACGGCGACGTTGGCGCCGAGGCCGAGTGAGCACGCGAGGCTCTGCGCGTGGTGGCGCGCCTCGCGGTGCACCGGGTGCTGGTTCACGGCGGCGCCCGCCAGCGAGATCACCGCGGGGCCGAGCCGGTACAGCGAGCTGATCTCGTCGCGCTCCACGTACTCGAGCTGTTCGAGCGTCGCGAGCAGCCGGGAGGCCGTCGACTGGCCGACACCCGCGCGCTGCGCGACGTCGGAGACCCGCAGGTCGCCACGGCCGTCGAGGAAGGTGGCCAGCACGGCCGCCGCCTTCTCGACGCTCTGGTTCATCCCCTGATCGGCTGCCATGCCACCCTTCCTCGGTTTGTTGCATTGCCTGTGCAGTATGTGGAAGTCTTAACCACATGATGCATGGAGTCAACCAGATAGAGCATCTCGTATGAGAATCAGCGCGGTAGAGACGTTCGTTCTGAAGCTTCCGGCCGAGGAGGCCTACCTCGGGCGCCTCGCCGATGGCAGCGCTCCCGAGGCCGGATACCGCGTGCGGGAGCCGTGGCGCAGCCTCTACTCCGACCGCTACGAGACCCTGCTCGTGCGCCTCACCGCCGAGGACGGCACCACCGGCTGGGGCGAGGCGCTCGCGCCCGTCGCGCCCGAGGTGCCGGCCGCGGTGGTGGACCTGCTGCTCGCGCCCGTGCTCATCGGGTCCGACGCGCGAGCGCCGCGGCCCGCGTGGTCACGGCTGCGCGACCTCATGCGCGAACGCGGGCACCTGGTCGGGCACCAGGCCGACGCGCTCGCCGCCGTGGACATCGCGCTGTGGGACCTCGCGGGCAGGCTCGCCGGCCGCCCGGTCGCCGAACTGCTCGGCGGCGCGTTCCGCACGCGCGTGCCCACCTACGTCTCCGGCCTGCCCCGCCCCGACGACGCGGGCAGGGCCGAACTCGCTCGCGAGTGGGCCGATCGCGGCGCCACGGCGGTGAAGCTCCACCTCGGCCACGGCGTCGAGGCCGACCTCGCGACCATCGACGCGATCCGCGAGTCCGCCCCCGAGCTGCGCGTCGCCGTGGACGCGCACTGGGCGTACCCGATCGACCAGGCCCTGCGCCTGGCCGACGGACTCGCGCGGCGCGGCGGCTGGTTCCTCGAGGCGCCGCTGGCTCCCGAGGACGTCGCCGCCCACGCCGAGCTCGTCGCCCGCGCCACCATCCCGGTCGCCGTGGGCGAGTCCCTGCGCAACCGGTTCGAGTTCGCCCAGTGGGCCGGCGCCCGCGCGCTGCGGATCGCGCAGCCCGACGTCGCCCGCACCGGCATCACCGAGGCGATGGCCATCGCCGAGGTCTGCGCCGCCCAGCACGTGCCCGTCGCGCCCCACCACTCGGTGGGCCTTGGCGTGGCGGTCGCGGCGGGACTCCACGTCAGCGCTGCCGTGGAGGACCTGCCCGCCTTCGAGTACCAGCCCACCTCACTGCGGGTCGGCGAGCGGATCCTCGCCCGTCAGCTCGCGGTGGAACCGTCCGCCATGTCCCTGCCCGCCGGTCCGGGCCTCGGCGTCGAGGTCGACGCCGAGGCCGTGGCCGCGCTCGCCAAGGAGTCCTGAACAGATGCCCCACACCGTGCACGGTCTCGTGCCGATTCTCGCCACCCCGTTCGACCAGGACGGCTCGCTCGACCTCGCCGGACTCGCCAGGCTCACCGAGTTCCAGCTCGCCTCGGGCGTGGACGGGGTCGCCACGTTCGGCATGGCCAGCGAGGGCTTCGCGCTCACCGGCGCGGAGCGGGAGCGGATCCTCAGCACCATCACCGATGTGGTGGCGGGCGCGGTACCCGTCGTGGCCGGCGTGAACGGAACCTCCACGGTGACCGCGCTGGAGCAGGCCCGCGCCGCCGAGGACCTGGGCGCGCAGGCACTGATGGTGCTGCCGCCGTTCATGGTCAAGCCCAGTGCGGCACAGCTCGTGGAGTTCTACGGCGAACTGGCGGCGGCCACCTCGGCCGAGATCATGGTGCAGGACGCGCCGGGAGCCACCGGGGTCGCGATGCCGCCCGCGCTCGTCGCGCAGCTGTGCGAGCCGGAGCGGGTCACGTCGGTGAAGGTCGAGTCGCCGCCGACGGCGCCGAAGGTCGCGGCCGTGGTGGACGCGCTGCCGGAGGACGTCGCGGTGCTCGGCGGCCAGAACGCGCAGTTCGTGCTGGAGGAGTACGCGCGGGGTGCCGTCGGCACGATGCCGGCGTGCGAGTTCCCCGACCTGCTCGCGCCGATCCTCGCCGACTTCGTGGCAGGCAAGCGGGAGCAGGCGCGCGCGGCCTTCGCGAGGCTGCTGCCGCTGGTCCTCTTCGGACTCCAGTCCGGCATCGCGTGGGCGGTGCACAAGGAGGTGCTCGTGCGGCGCGGCCTCATCGAGCACGCCACCGTGCGGCTGCCCGCAGCTCCGCTGGACCAGGCGGGCAAGCAGAGCCTGCACACGATCCTGGACGAGCTGCCGCTGCTCGCGAAGGCGGGCTGAGTTGCACTCCGGCGTGGACCTCGTCGGAATCGGCGAGCCGATGGTGCTCGTCCAGCCACCGGCTGGCGAGACGCTGTCGGCCGCGGCGTCCTTCGAGGTCCACGTGGCGGGAGCCGAGCTGAACGCGTGCGCGGCGGCGGCCGTGCTCGGCAGCTCCACGGTGCTGTGCACGCGGCTCGGTGCCGACCCGTTCGCGGCCAGGGTCCGGGACGCGGCCGACGCGCTCGGCGTCGCGCTCGACGCGGAGTCCGACCCCGACCGGCCCACGGGCCTGTTCGCCAAGGACGCGTTGCCCGACGGACGACGGCGGGTGCACTACTACCGCGCGGGCTCGGCGGCCTCGGCGCTCGACGTCGCCGACGGAGTTCGCGCGCTGCGGCACCGGCCGAGAGCCGTGCTGGTCTCCGGGCTCACCGCCGCGCTCGGCCCCGGCCCGCAACGGCTGGTCACCCACGTCGCGACCCACGCCGCCGAGCACGGCAGCTCGGTGGTGGTGGACGTGAACCTGCGGCCCGCGCTCGATCCGCGGGGCAGCGCCGTGCCCACGCTGCGCGCGATCCTGCCGCACACCGACGTCTTGCTGGTCGGCACCGACGAGGCCGAGCCGCTGTTCGGCACGACGGATCCGGCGGAGATCGTGCGCCGGTCCGGTGTGCGCGAGGTCGTGGTCAAGGCCGGCCCAGAGGGCTGCTGGTGGAGTACCGACGGCGGCGAGCCGAGGCACCAGCCGAGCCTCGCGACGAGCGTGGTCGACCCGGTCGGCGCTGGCGACGCGTTCGCGGGCGGGTACCTCGCGGCGAGGCTCGCCGGCGCGAGCGGGGGCGCGGCGGCACGACTCGGCTCCCGGCTCGCGGCCGACGTACTCGCCCGAACGGGGGACACCGCAGGACTGCCCGACCGCGCACGGGCAGCGGAACTGCTGGTCGAGACCTTGCGCGAGGACGCTGTGTCCTAACTCGCGTTCCCCGCCCGCTTCGCCCTCCCGGCTCGTGGGTAGCCGCGCCGCTAGGCACGTGTCCACGGGAAGGGAGAATGGTGGGCAACTGGTTCAGCGAGAACTCGAACGCACTCATCTCCGGTGCGATCAACATCGCGATCGTCATCCTGGTCGCAGTGGTCCTGCGCGCCGTGGTGGGCAGGGTGATCGGCCAGCTGGCCAAGCGCATGGTCAGCTCGCGCGAACGACTGCACAAGACCAAGATGGCGACGCGGATCGTCAAGAGCGCCGAACCCGCCCGCAGGGAACGGCAACGGCAACGCGCCGAGACCATCGCGTCGGTGCTCAAGAGCGTGGCGACGTTCGTGATCTTCGGGATCGCGTTCGTGACCATCCTCGGCCAGGTCGGCATCAACATCGGCCCGATCCTCGCGAGCGCGGGCGTGCTGGGCCTCGCGATCGGCTTCGGCGCGCAGAGCCTGGTGCAGGACTTCCTCTCCGGCCTGTTCATGATGATGGAGGACCAGTACGGCGTCGGCGACGTGATCGACGTCGGCGACGCCGTGGGCACCGTCGAGGCAGTGACGTTGCGCATCACCAAGATCCGCGACCTCAACGGCGGACTGTGGCACGTGCGCAACGGCGAGATCATGCGCGTCTGCAACATGAACCAGGACTGGGCCAACGCCGTGGTGGAGCTCCCGCTCGACTACTCCGTGGACCTGGAGCAGGCGAAGGAAGCCATCCAGGCCAGCATCGACTCCTTCGCCGACGACCCGCAGCACGCGGCGCAGATCCTGGAGCGCCCCTCGATCAACGGCGTCGTCGGCATCGGCAACGGCGCGGTCACCGTCCGGGTGCTCGTCACGACGCAGCCCGGTGAGCAGTGGGCGCTGGGCAGGGAACTGCGGGCGCACTTGAAGGCGGCCATGGACGGCGCGGGCATCAAGGTCGCCTACCCCGTGCTGCCCGTGACCGGCGCGGGAGCCACCCAGTCCGGCTGACCACAGACCGTGAAAAGCACCCGCGCACACACGCATGGAGGCACCCACACGCGTCGCAGAGTGCTCGTCACGGCAGCCCGAGTGGGGCCGAACGTAGGAGGTTCGTCCGCATCCGGTTGAGCACCGATGACACCGAAGCCCGAGGTCACGCACGGTTGAGCGATGTCCTTGGGGGAGCTTGCGGGGCGGCTGCTGATCCAGTGCACGACCGCGCAGGCCAGCGCCGCCGCGCGGGTCGCCCGTGCCCACAGCACGGGTCTGGTCGTCACCGGCGGGGACGCGCTGACCGTGGCACGGCAGCTGAAGAACTCCGGTTTCCGCGGTCCGCTGCTGTGTGACGCCAACCGGTACTCGGGCACGAAGCGGGTGGTCGCTGGCAGGGGTGTGAACCTCGCGTGGTGCCGCGAGCAACAGGCACTCGGCCTGGTCGCGCTCACCGACTCCGGTTACCTCGGGTGCCAGAACTGGCCAGGGTTGTGGTCGATCCTCAGCGCGGTGCGCAACCAGCGACCGCCGGTGATCGCCTTGCTGCCGCTCGCGGCCGCCTGGTTCAGGCGGCCCACGATCCGGGCCGCGCTCATCCGGCAGATCAACGAGCACGGCGTGCCGGTGGCGCTGGCGATCGAGCACGCGGCGGACCCGTTCGGCGTCCAGTACGTGATCGAGGGGTTCCTCGACCTGCTCAGCACCGCGCGAGTTCCCGTACTGCTACTGCGATCGGACATCGCCGCGCTGGCCGCGCTGTGCCACGGCGCGTACGCCGCCGCCATCGGCACCACCAGCACACTGCGCCACATCTACCCGATCACCGACGGTCCCGTTCCCAGGCCGCAGCCGTCCGCTTTCGTCACTCCCCTGCTCGGGCACCACCGGTTGAGCACCATCGCCGACGTCGTGCGCGAGACACCGGATCTGGCCCAGCACTGGGACTGCGACTGCGACGAGTGCGCGGGCCACAGCCTCGACCGGCTCGCGGCGGGGCAATCCGCGTGGCAGCACTCGCTGTACGCGCAACTGCGGCTGTCCGCCCAGCTCCTGCGCACCCCGACCGATGAGGGACGGCGCAGCTCCTGGCACGAACACTGCAGCCACGCGCTCAACGTGCACGAGGAGATCCGGGGCCAGTTCCCCCGCTGGCGTGTGCCGAAGCGTCTGGAGAACTGGCTCACCGTCACCGACGACCCGCTGCTCGGCGGCAGGAACGTCCCGCTTCAGGTGCCGCGGCAACAGCGCCGCGTCATCCACCCTGAACAAAGGGGCTGAGCCGCGCTGTAACCGCCCACAGCACCCGCGCGACTTTCCCGTGACGGTTCGCGTTGCGAGGTGATGGCCATGACGCAGACGGTGGGCGGCGGAGTAGCGGGGCTGCAGGCTCTGCTCAGCGGGACCGTGCTCGGCCCCGAACACGCCGAGTACGACCAGGCCAGGCGGGTGTGGAACGCCGACATCGACAGGAGACCGGCGATGATCGCCCGCTGCGTCTCGGCGGACGACGTCGCGGCCGCAGTCACCTTCGCCCGCGCGCAGGACCTCGAGATCGCGGTCCGCGGGGGCGCGCACAGCAGCTCCGGCGCCTCGGCCGTCGACGACGGCCTGGTGATCGACACGAGCGCGCTCAACGACGTCACCGTCGACACCAGGACCAAGCGCGTGCGGGTCGGTGGCGGCGCACTGCTCGGCGACGTCGACGCCGTCACCCAGCAACACGGGCTCGCCGTGCCCTCCGGGATCGTGAGCCACACCGGCGTCGCCGGGCTCACCCTCGGCGGCGGCATGGGCTGGCTCACCCCGAGGGCCGGGCTGACCATCGACCATCTCGTCTCGGCGGAGATCGTCACGGCCGACGGCCGCATCCGGCGCGTCTCCGACGACGAGTACCCGGACCTGTTCTGGGCGATCCGGGGCGGTGGCGGCAACTTCGGAATCGTCACCGAGTTCGAGTTCGCACTGCACGAGGCCGGGCCCATCGTGCACGTCGGGATGCTCTTCTGGGACCTCGAACTGGGCCGGGACGTGTTGCGGCTGGCGCGCGAGCTGATCGCGGAGGGCTCGCGCGACGTCAACATCGTGGTGGCCGGGCTCAACGCGCCACCGGAGCCGTTCGTGCCGCCCGAGCACCACTTCACGCCCGGCTACGCGTTCCTCGTCGTCGGCTTCAGCGGCGAAGCCGAGCACGCCGACGTCATGGAGCGCGCCCGCCGGGCCGTGCCACCGCTGTTCGAGTTCGCCGACGCGATGCCGTACACGGGACTGCAGTCGATGCTCGACGAGGGCAACGGGTGGGGCGTGTTCTGCTACGAGAAGTCCGCCTACCTCGACGGCCTCACCGACGACGTGATCGACGTGGTCACCGACTTCGTGCCGCAGAAGACCTCACCGCAGTCGGCGGTGCTGTTCTACCGGCTCGACGGCGCGTACTCCGAGGTCGCCGAGGACGCCACGGCCTTCGGCGGCGACCGGCGGCCCCGGCTGGCGGTGTTCTGCAACGCCATCACCGGCACGGCCGAACAACTGCCAGCCGAACGCGAATGGGCCCGCAGGTTCCTGACGTCGCTGGGTCCGCACACCGCCAACCTCGGCGGCTACCTCAACGCGATGAGCGACCTGCGGCACGACAGCGTGCTGGCCACCTACGGCCAGGAGAAGTACGACCGGCTGAGCCGCGTCAAGCACAAGTACGACCCCGACAACGTCTTCCACCGCAACGTCAACATCACCCCGCAGGCCTGAACCCGCGACGCGGGTCAGACGCTGCGCAGCACCGAGACGACCGAGCCGAGCACCACGGCCTCGTCGCCGTCGATCACCTCGTAGGCCGGGTTGCGCGGCTCGAGGTAGACGTGACCGCCTCGGCGCCGGAACACCTTCACCGTGGCCTCGCCGTCGATCATCGCGGCCACGATCTGTCCGGAGTGGGCCTCGGACTGCTGCTTGACCACCACGATGTCGCCGTCGCAGATGGCCGCGTCGATCATCGAGTCACCGCGCACGCGCAGGCCGAAGACGTTGCCGCGCCCGGTGAGCTCGCGCGGCAGTGTCAGCATGTCGTCCAGGTGCTCCTCGGCCGCGATGGGCGTACCGGCCGCGATGTCGCCGACCACGGGCACGCTCACCGAGTCCCCCGGCACCGCGCGCTGCGCCGGGTCGCGCAGGAACGCGCGGACGTCGATCGGGCGCGACACGGTCTCGCTGCGCTTGAGGAATCCCTTGTCCTCCAGGCTCGCGAGGTGCTTCGACACCGAGGACGTGGACCGCAGGCCCACGGCCTCGCCGATCTGGCGCGTGCTCGGCGAGTACCCGTACCGGACCACCCAGTCCCGGATCGCGGCTAGGATCCGCTGCTGCCGCAACGGCAGGGCAGAGGCGTCGAGGTGCTCGAACACGTCAAGATCGTCGAAGGAACTCACCTGCGGCATCGTAGAGAAGGCCACCGACAATCCGGGCACCGGCACGCCTGGTCAGCGGCGCAATGCCTCGAAAGCGGACCGCGCCGCGGCGCCGATGGCGAGGTCGATGTCGTGGGCGATCCCGGCCCTGCGGTGCGATCGGGTCAGCGCCGCGATCGCCACGCGGTCGCCGGATTCCGCTGTCACCACACCGATTTCATGGCGAAGGTGCAGGAACGTGCCCGTCTTGCCGCTGACCCGCACGGTATCGGCGCGCAGATCGCTCGACAGGCGCTGGTTGAACACCTGCAGCGCCATCACGCGGCGCAACTCGGCCGTAGCCTCGGGCGCGGAGATCCGGTCGAGCCAGACCCGCTGCAGCAGTGCGACGAGCGCGGCCGCGCTGCCGACGTTGGCGTAGGCGGGGTTGAGTGTCTCGATCGAGTGCTGGCCCGCGGCGTCGTCGCGGATCGCCAGCTCCAGAGCGAGTCCGAAGTCGTCTCCGGCCACGCCGGCCGCGCACTCGTACATGCGCTGCATCCGGTGCCGCATGCGGATTCCCGCGCAGCCCTGCTCGCGCAGCCACCGGTCGACGGCATCGACGCCGACGAGCTCGAACAGCGCGTCGGCGCTGGCGTTGTCGCTCACGGTCAGCGCCTGGTGGATCAGGTCGCCGACCGCCAGGGTCGTGGGATGCCGGAACGCGGAGACGCCGGTCGGCCCGACGCTCTTGGCCGAGGGGTTGATGGTCACCGGTCGCGCCGCGTCGAGCGCCCCTGCCGCGACCCGGTCCAGCACCATGAGCGCGAGCGGAACCTTGGCGACCGACGCGAGCGGCACCGCGGCGTCGACGTCGAACCCGAGCTCCTCTCCGGTGTCGACGTTGCGGGCGAGGAAGTGACCTGCCGCGCCGACCTGCTGCCAGTGCCCGGCGATCCACTCGGCCACGCCGAGTCCCTCCGCCGTGCTCGGGACATAGGTGAGCTGGTCGGGCCTCATCCTCGGGTCGCCAACCGGAAGCGCGGGTCGGGTGTCTCGGCTGCCTGCGCCGCCGACGCACGATCGTCGGCACCGAGCGCGTCGGCGAGCAGCGGTTCCAGCCAGTCGCGCACGGCCGCGGCGTGTTCGCCGCCCAGCCGCGCGGAGGAGGCGAGCTCGTAGCCGCGGTGCAACGAGACCTCCGCCAGCGGCGACCACGCGAGCCCGTGCCGGCGCGCGAACGGCTCGGCGCACACCAGCACCGCGTGGCCCGCAAGCGTTTCCGCCACCGCGGTGGCGGTGGAGGCGGCACGGCGCACGCGGCTCTCCGCCAGTCCCGCGCGAGCGACGGCCTTGGCGAAGCGCTCCGCCGCGAAGCCGATCCCGTCCTCGGCGGTGACCAGCAGGTCGGGCGTCTGCCCTGCGACGCCCCGCCGTGGCCGCAGGCTCTCCAGGTGCACCGGCCGACCAGCATCGAACCCGGCCGAGGCCAGTCCCAGCGGCACGTGGTGCGTCGCCGTCTCGGGCGGCACACGCACCAGCGCGAACGCGAGCGACCCGGCAGCCAGTCCCACCTCGCGTTCCTCGGCGGCCAGCTCCCGCACGCCGATCGGCACGCCGTGCTGCGCGCCCGCCCGGATCACGCGGGCGAGCGCGGCCGGGTCGCCGTCGGGCGGTACGCCGAGGGTGTGCGCCGCCGTGGCCCGCGCGTCCCTGGCGACCTGGCGCAGGTGCTCGACGCGGCCGAGCACGTCCCTGGCGTGCGGGAGCAGCAGCATCCCCAGCTCGGTGCTGGTGATCTGGCGGCGCGAGCGGTCGAAGAGCTCGCCGCCGAGGTGCTGTTCGAGAACCTTGATCCGCCTGCTCAGCACCGGCTGCGCGACGTAGAGCACGTCGGCGGCCCTGGAGAAGCTGCGTTGCTCGGCCACGGCGACGTAGGCCTCCAGGTGTGCGAGCAGGTCCATTCCCAACACATATCAAAATGCGATAGGTCTGTCGCGGATAGCTCTTGGACATAGGACCGCCACCACTGCTTGGCTCGAAGACGACCTTCCCGTAGTGAACGGAGCACCGATGTCCCGCGCCCACCTGTCCCGCCGCTCGTTACTGCGCACCGGGCTCGCCGTGTCGGCGACCGGAGTGCTGCTCGGTGGCACGCGCTCGGCCTTGGCCGAACCCGCACAGTCGGTGCAACGCGAGCTGCGCGCACTCGAACGCGAGCACGATGCGCGCCTCGGCGTCCACGCCACCAACACCCGCACCGGCGCCACGGTGACCTACCGCGCGCACGAACGGTTCCCGATGTGCTCGACGTTCAAGACCCTCGCGGCGGCCGCGATCGTGCGCGACCACGACATCCTCGACAAGCGGATCCGCTACACCGACGAGGTGCTGGTGCCGGGCTCGCCCATCACCGAGCAGCACGTCGGCGCAGGCATGCGCGTCGACGACCTGTGCGCCGCCGCGATCTGCTACAGCGACAACACCGCCGCAAATCTGCTGCTCCACGAACTCGGCGGCCCTCGCGCGATCACCCGCTTCTGCCGCTCGATCGGCGACCCCGTCACGAGGCTCGACCGCTGGGAGATCGAGCTGAACACCGCCTTTCCCGGCGACCCGCGCGACACCACCACGCCGGATGCGATCGGCCGCGACTACCGCAGGCTGGTGCTCGGCGACGCGCTCCGCGCGGGCGACCGTGCGCAGCTGACGTCGTGGCTCAGGGCAAACACCACCAGCACGAACCGCTTCGTCGCCGGACTGCCGAAGCACTGGACGATCGGCGACAAGACCGGCTCCGGCGACTACGGCACCACCAACGACGTCGGCATCGCGTGGACCGGCGCTGGCACGCCGATCGTGCTCGCCACGCTGTCCACCAAGTTCGAGCAGGACGCGGACTACGACGACCTGCTGATCGCCGATGCCGCCCGCATCCTCGCGCGCACGCTGGCTCCCGGCGAATGAGCGCGTCCCGCATCACCAGGCGCGGCGCGCTGACGCTGGCGGCACTGCTGCCGCTGGCGGGCTGCGCGACGGCTCCACCACCGCGACCACGCGCGAGCGCAGCGCCCACCACCACGCCACCACAACGACACGACCGTCTGGCGGAGCTGGAACGCGATTTCGGCGCGCGGCTGGGCGTGTTCGCCGTCGCGACCGGCACCGGCGCCACGATCGAGCACCGGGCCGAGGAACGGTTCGCGTTCTGCTCGACGTTCAAGGCGCTCGCCGCGGCGGCAGTGCTGCGACGAAACCCGTTGTCGCACCTGCAAACCCGCGTCCGCTACACCGAAGCGGACCTGCTGGCGAGCTCGTTCGTCACCGAGCAGTACGTGGCGACGGGCATGACGATCCGGCAGCTGTGCGACGCCGCCGTCCGCTACAGCGACGGCACCGCCGGAAACCTGCTGCTGCGCGACCTGGGCGGCCCGGCCGAGCTGACGGCGTTCGCCCGCGAGCTCGGCGACAGGACCACGCGCATGGACCGGATCGAACCGGAGATCACGCAGGCCACGCCCGGCGACCCTCGCGACACCACGTCGCCGGCAGGCCTGGCCACCAGCGTGCGCGCGATCGTGCTCGGCGACGCCCTGCCAGGGCAGCAGCGCGAGTTCCTGCGCGATCTGTTGCGCCGCAACACCACCGGCGACGACCGCATCAGGGCGGGCGTGCCGCGCGACTGGGTCGTGGCCGACAAGACCGGCACCGGCAGCTACGGCACGGCCAACGACGTCGCGGTGTTGTGGCTGCCGGACTCGGAACCGGTGGTGCTGGCCCTGATGTCCAGCAAACCGGACGAGGACGCCGAACCCGACGAGGCACTGCTGGCCGAGGCGGCCTCCTATGTCGCGACGACGCTCAGTCCACAAAGGTAATACGAACCAGTCGGCAGTTCAGCCAGTCCGCAACGCTGATCGGCTGGACGAGGTGACCGGGATTGCTCGGCTGATTGAGGTCGGCGACGATCTCGGTGAGCACCTCACGCCGCTGCGCCTCGTCGGTGACCGGCGTGGCAGTGGCCCGGAGATCGGCGCGCACGCCGTGTTTGAGGTGAAAGGTGAACTCCGGGTGTGCCAGCAGGTTCACGTACCAGGACGGAGAGGGCACGGTCCCACTGCACAGGTAGATCTCGCCCCGCACCCGGTAGAAGAAGATCTCGATGCGGCGCGCCAGGCCCGTGCGCCTGCCGGTGGTGGTGATGTCGACCGTCCGTTGCGCGGTCGTGGCGGCGCGCGTGATCTCGACGGCCGCGCGGACCGTGGCGTCCACGGGCATCACGCGGCCACCGTGTCGGCTTGGAGCGCAGGGCCCAGCAACAGCCCGCCGTCCGCGACGAACTCCGAGCCCGTGACGAACGACGCCTCCGCCGAGCTGACGTGGAGCAGCAGCGACGTGATGTCGGCCGGCGTGCCCATGCGCGGAATCGCGTACGGCTCTGGCGAGTAGTACTCCGAGATGGGCGGCTGGCCCGCGATCGAGGCGTTGATCAAGGGCGTCGAGATCACGCCGGGGTGGATCGAGTTGACCCGGATGCCGTGGCGACCGAGCTCCAGCGCGGCGGTCCTGGTGAGACCCCGCAGCGCCCACTTGCTGGCGACGTACGGGGCGTAGAACGGGGTTCCGGCGTGGGCCATCGTGGAGGCGATGTTGACGATCACGCCGCCACCCGCCCGGCGCAGCGACGGCGTCACGGTCTTGATGCCGAGGAACGTGCCGGTGAGGTTCACGTCGAGGATCCGGTCCCAGACCGCGCGCTCCACGGCCTCGATCGGCACCGCCGGGTTCTGCACACCGGCATTGTTGACCAGCACCGAGATCGGCCCGAAGCGACTTTCGGCCTCGGCGACCGCAGCCACCCACGCGTTCTCGTCGGTCACGTCGAGGCGGCTGAACAGAGCCCGCTCGCCGAGTTCGGCGGCGAGCGCCTCGCCCGGTGCTTCGGCGAGCGCGGCGATCACGACGTTCGCGCCCTCCCGGTGGTAGGCCCGGACGTGACTGGCACCCTGCCCGCCGGTGCCGCCGGTGACGAGCACGGTCTGGTTGTCGAAGCGTCCCATGACGCCTTCCCTCCTGCGATACCGAGGTGAGTCGAGTGACTCACCTCGCCACACGGTATGCGCGTGGCGAGTGGTGAGTCAAGCGACTCGTCTCGCTTAGGATGGCGTCATGTCCACGGAGCCCTCGCACTACCACCGGCACGTCGCCGAGCAGAAACGCGCAGCCATCATCGAGGCCGCGACCAGGCTGTTCCTCGACTCCGGCTACGCGAGCACATCGCTGGCCAAAGTCGCCGAGGCCGCGGGCGTGTCCAAAGCGACCCTGTTCAAACAGTTCCCGGCCAAAGCCGCTCTGTTCGACGCGATCGTGTCGGAGTCATGGAAGGTCGACGACGTCGTGTCCCCGCCGACGGGCGACCTGCGCAGGGGTCTGACCGCGATCGGCCACCGCTACGTCGAGTTGCTGACCCGCCCAGGAATGGCCGCGCTCTTCCGGATCGTGATCGCGGAGCTACCGCGCTTCCCGGAGCTGGGCGAAGCGCATTTCGAGCGTGGCAAGCTGCCCTACTTCGATTCGGTGCGCCGCTACCTCGACGCCGAGCACGCCGCGGGAACCGCCGAGCTCGAGGACACCGAGCTGGCGGCGACCCAGTTCCTCGGGATGATCTCCAACTACGTCCTCTGGCCGCGGATGCTGCTGCTGGACTGGTCGCCCGACGAGGCGTCGATGGCGCACGTGGTGGACGAGGCGGTGCTGATGATGGCGGCCCGCTACGGCGCTATCACTCGATGACCGCGGTGGCCTCGAGCTCCGGTACGGCCAGGGGGCGCGGCACCCAGCTTCGCGACGTCGTCGGTCCCACCCCACCGAAGGTCGAGTACACGCTGACGGCGCCGGGCTTCGCGCTGGGCGAGACGGTGCGCCGGATGTGCGACCGGACCCACCAGCTCAGCCGGCGTAGACGGACTCCAGCACCTCGGCCGGCGGCGTCACGGTGGTGATGCAGAACGGGTGCCCCGCGGGGTCGAGCAGCACACGCCAGCGCGGATCGGACTGGTGCTCGGCCCGGGTGGCGCCCAGCACGATGGCCCGCTACTCGGGCTCGTCGAGGCGGTCACCCTCGGCGCCGAAGCTTTCGCCGTCACTCCGAAACGGACGGACGACATGGGGCAGGCCCCGGCGTGAGTGGAAGCGCACCGACAGCGGCGAGATCACGCTGATGCTGTGGCATCAGCCCCCGACGTGATCACCGGCAACACGTCGGAGAAGTCCGCGAGCTGTCCCCCGGATGCCCAGACCGCCACGGCGCTCCCGCGGCTCGCTGTGCGCGGATCCGCCACGGAGAACTAGCGCTACTTGCGAGATCGTGGCGCAGACCGCGGAAGGTGTGCTGATCAAGCTCGGCTGGTGAGCACCTGCCCGGTAGTGTTCCCGCCATGCGCCAACCTGCGCTTCCCTTCGCCGTACACGCCTCTCGGCGCGCCGAGTTCGGTCAGCGCTGGGATCGCGCACGGCTCGCGCTGCTCGCGGCTTTCGTCGTGGCGCCGCTCGTCGTCCTCGGCGCGACGATCGCGGCGTTGATCGGCGCGGGCGGTCACCCCACGAGCGCGCTGGCGCTGGCGTTCGTGGTGCCGACCGTCGGCTACCTGCTGTGGTTCCGGTTGAGCGGCCGGTTCCTGGTCCGGACCAGGTTCTGGGCAGTGCGGGCGGTCTCGTTCGGACTCGCCCAGCTCTTCGGGTTGCTCCCGGTCGCGGTGGTCGCGGGCGGCTTCGTCGGCGCACTGTGCTCCGCGCTCGCCGCGGTGGCCGTCGTCGCGAGCACGATCTCGGCGACGCGGGCGCACCAGGTGTTGTTCACCTCGAACGACGGCGCGCTGGCCGCGACGAACCTGCCCATCGAACGGGACCTGCGGATCCACCCGCCCCTGCTCTACGGCACGGCGACGATCGGCACCCAGGAACTGAGCTGGTCGCTCAAACCGAGGGGACAGTACGGCTTTCGCGGCTCACTCGCCTCCGGCAACGTGGCGTTCGGCGAGATCACCGGCGTACGAGTGGAGCAGGTGAGCGAGCACGCCGCCCCGCTGGTCGCCCCCGGCGTGCCCGCGCCGCCGGGGCCCGTGGTCGTGGTGAGCACGCGCCGCGGCGACGCGATCGTCGCGGCCAAGGACGCGGCGGAGTTCGCCGCGCTGCTCGACCTCCGGCTGCGCCTGATCGCCGAGGGCGCCTGGGCCTGACGGCTCAGCGACCCGCCTGCTCGGCCCGGTCCAGCTCGTCCAGTGCCTGGATGAGGTCCACGATCACCGCGGACAGCCTGCTGACCACCAGCGTGAGCTTGGTGACCCAGCCCGCGATGTCGACGGCGGCCTTCGCGATCCGCGTGATGATCGTCTTGACCGCGCCGGGAGCGAGCACCACCGTCGCCGCCTGGATCGCGGCGCTCACCAGACCACCGGCGAGATCGGCGAGGATGTCCCTGACCGCGGTGCGCACCGAGGCCACGACATCCTTCATCTTCGCCGCGGCCGAGGACACCGCGTCGGCTCCCTGCGCGGCACCCGCGCACAGCTGGATAGTGCTGACCGCGCTCGCGCGATAGGCGTCGCCGCCCGCTCCCACCCAGTCGCCGGTCTCCTCGGGCACGCTCTTGAGGTAGTCCTCGCCCTGCTCGGCCATGCGGCCCGAGACGTTGGTCCACGTGTCGGCGTAGCCCTGCACCATGTCCGGGTTGCCGGAGAGCTGGTGCAGCACCATGCGCAGCGGCTCGACGTGCTCGAGCATCCAGCCGATGAGCTGGCCAGCGACGGCGCCGATCGGGTCGGCCATCGCACCCACGACGTCGGAGGCCAGCGCGCTTCCGCTGGCCAGCGCCGAAGCCCAGTCGCCGCTCTTCACCTGGTTGACGGCGTCGATCACGGTGGACACCGACGTGCCCTGCGCGAGCTCGGTGCCGCTGCCCATGTTGTCGAACTGCCCGGTGGCGGCGCCGAGCGGCACCGTCACCGCGAGGGCGGCGGGGCTCAGGCTGCTCGCGACCAGGGCCAGCCCCGCGGCGGCGCTCGCGTCGCTCTGGAGCATGTCGTACTGGTTGGTGGCGTCGGTCTTGCTGTCGACCAGCGGGTTGTCCGAGGACGGGTCGTCACTGACGATCGAGGATGACATCAGCGACCACCCAACGTCGGAACGTCGCCGGCCTTGTCGAGCGACTCGCCCAGCTGCTTGAGGATTTCGATGACCTTGAGCTCGGCCTCGTCGTACCGCTTCGCCGACTCGTCGAGCTTCTGCTGGTCGTCACCGAGCTTGGTGCCGACCCGCTGGATCATCGCGGTGACCCGCTCCTGTGGTCCCTGCAGCATTTCCGGCAGGCCCATGGCCTGGCAGATCCAGCCGTAGGCGTCGTTGAGCGAGGCCACGTGACCACCCGCATCGGCGGCCTCGTCCACTCCGCTCTTGACCCCGCCCACGCTGGCGGCGTGTGCCCGGATCCTCTCCGGATCGACCTGGAATGCTTCGCTCATCGACCTGTCCCCCTTCGTCAGCGCAGTACCGGACCACCGAAGTCGTCGTCATCTCCGTCGTCCTGCCGGGTCGGACGCCGCCGGGGCGGCCGCGGTTCCTCCGGCGCCGCGGTGTCTTCATCGATGCCGCCCACATCCATCGTCGGCGGCTGCGGTGCGGTTTCCTCGACGGGATCGGGGAAACGCTCCTGGTACTGGGCGACGATGTCGTTGCCAGGACCGTCGTCACCGACGGTCGCACTGGTCATTTCGGACACTCGGTCGCGCAACTGCGCCTGAGCACTGTGCATCGTGGCCATGAGCGCGGCCGACAGTGCGCGCGGATCAGCACTCCTGCCACGGTCGGTGATCGTGAGCTCCGTCGGCACTCCGGTGGAGTCGACCGTGACCCGCACCGTGCCGTCGGGCGACTCGGCGGTGACATTCGTGCGGTCGAGCTGCTCCTGCAATTCCCCGTAGCGCTGGGCTTTCTGCTCCAGTCCCTGAGCCCACCGCGTCAGGTCCTCGGCGAACTTCATCGGATCCGGCGCGCTCATGAGTCCCCCAAACCGTCGTATGAAACGGATGGGACGCTAACACGGCAAAGGACGCACCGTGGCCGTTATCGGTAAGTGCGGACGATGTCCTCGAACGAGGTCTCGGGCTCCAGGCCGAGTGCCCGCGCCCGCGGGGTGTCGAACCGAGCGGGCCAGCTTCCGACAATTCGGGCGACAACCGGGTCCACCGCCCAGTCGACGAGCCCGGCCGCACCCTCGGACACCCGTTCGAGCGCGGCCACCATGTCCCGGGGCGTGGTGGTGAGCGCGGGCAGGTTCAGCGCGGTGCGACTGCCCCAGACCGCGTCGTCGGCGGTCGCGGCGCACAGGATCCCGTCCAGAGTTCGCCGGGGAGACGACACCGCGACCGGAGTGTCGGCGGCGACGGGACACACGGCCCGCTGCCCGGCGAGCGGCTCGCGAATGATGCCGGACAGAAAACTCGAGGCGGCGGCGTTGGGTTTACCGGGCCGCACCGACACGGTCATCAGGCGCACCGACCGCCCGCGCACGAACCCTTTGCGGGTGTAGTCGGCGACGAGCTGCTCTCCGATGAACTTCTGCACGCCATAGCTGGTCTGAGGCCGGGGCAACGTGTCGTCGTCCACGACGCCGAGGGGCGCAAGCGCGGGATCGGAGCCGAACACCGCGAGCGAACTGGTGAACACGAACACCGGCGGTTCAGCGAGCGCCCGCCCGTACTCCAGCACCGCGCGCGTCTGGTCGAGGTTGGTCCGATACCCGAGGTCGAAATCGGCCTCGGCGGCCCCACTGACCACACCGGCGAGGTGAAACACCAGGTCAGCGGCCGGCAACCGGTCGAGCATGTCCCCCAACTCGCCGACGACGACGCTGACCCGGGAATCACGGGCGATGTCGTCGGCAGGAGCCACGAGGTCGACGGAGACCAACTCGCCGATGTCAGCCGGAGCCGCCCCGCCCACGGACACGGGCCCACCGAGCAACCGCCGGATAAGAGCGGACCCCAGGAACCCGGAACCACCGGTGACCACGACCCGAACACTCATGAGCGCCTCCGAGAAGTCGACTGCCTCCCCGAGGGTGCCACCCGAGCGCTACTGAGGAACACCTCCGACCGTGGGTCGGCGCTCACCTTCCACAGTGGACCATCAATGCAGGATGCGAGCGTTTGTCCTTGCCTTGCCCAAAGATCACCAGCGAGCGTTGAGCCTTGCACAACAAAGGGCCCCGCTGTTGCCAGCGGGGCCCTTGTCTGCGCGCCCGAAGGGATTCGAACCCCTAACCTTCTGATCCGTAGTCAGATGCTCTATCCGTTGAGCTACGGGCGCATTGTTCAGTTGTTCCCAACCGGAGTCGGGGGTGGTGCTCGGCTAGGCCGAGCCCCGGCGGAGGCTCCGGGATTTGAACCCGGGAGGGGGGGTTACCCCCAACCGCATTAGCAGTGCGGCGCCATAGACCAGACTAGGCGAAGCCTCCCAGGTCGCGACCACTGCTGTCATAGAGTACACACGTCCCTCGACCCCCGACAAAGCACCCCCGTTCAATGCTCTGAGCTGGTCATTCGCCGTTCGCGATCGCCATGAACGGGGCCAGGGAGTCCGGGTTCGCGAGGGCGTCTCGGCTCACTGCTCGGTCCGGGGCGACGCCCTTGAGGATCTTCTTCACCGGGACCTCGCACTTCTTGCCGTTCAGGGTGCGAGGGATCTCGGCGACCACCAAGAAACGGTCGGGCACGTGGCGGGGTGAGAGCTCCTTTCGCAGCTCCTTGCGCAGCGAGGGCTCCACCGACTCCAGATCCGTCCCCGGCGTCAGCACCAGGAAGCACAGGAGCTCGCCCTCCTCGTTCGCCGAGGTGTCGATGACCAGCGAGTCCTGGACCTCCTCGAAGCCCTCGACGACGCGGTAGAACTCCGCGGTGCCCATCCGCACGCCGCCTCGGTTGAGGGTCGAGTCGCTGCGGCCGTAGATGATCGCCGAGCCCCTCGGTGTGATCTTGATCCAGTCGCCGTGCCGCCAGCGGCCCGGGAATTCCTCGAAGTAGGCCTCGCGCAGCCGCGTACCGTCCGGGTCGTTCCAGAAGAACACCGGCATCGACGGCATCGGCTTGGTGATCATCAACTCACCGACCTGGCCGATCACCGGCTTGCCGGACTCGTCGTAGGCCTCCACCGCCGCACCGAGGCTCCGGCACGACAGCTCGCCCAGCCACACGGGCACGTCCGGCGCCGAGCCCACGAACGCCGTGCACAGGTCCGTGCCGCCCGACACCGAGCAGATCTGCACGTGCCCGCCGATCGAGTCGGCGATCCAGCGGAACCCCTCCTCGCTCAGCGGCGCGCCCGTCGACCCCAGCGCCCGCATCGCGGTGAGATCGAACTGCTCCGCCGGCTTCAGGTGTGCCTTCAGACAGCTCTGCACGAACGGCGCCGACGTGCCGAAGTAGGTGACCTCGTGCCGCTCCGCCAGCCGCCACAGCGTGTTGAGGTCCGGATACCCGGGGCTGCCGTCGTAAAGCACGACCGTGGAACCCACGAGCAGACCCGAGATGAGGAAGTTCCACATCATCCAGCCCGTGGTGGTGAACCAGAAGAACCGCTCCCCCGGCCCGAGGTCGCACTGCAGCGCCAGTGCCTTGAGGTGCTCGACCGTGATGCCGCCGTGGCCCTGCACGATCCCCTTCGGCAGGCCCGTCGTGCCCGACGAGTACAGCACCCACAGCGGGTGGTCGAACTCCACCGGCTCGTACGCGAGCTCGGCGCCCGCGTGCTCGGCGAGCAGCGTGTCCCAGTCGCGCGTGCCCTGGATGCCGCCGCCGCCCTCGTAGTCGATCAGCACCGTCGCCGCCAGGTCGGGCAGCGGTGCGCGTAGCTCCTCGACCGTCGGCCGGACGTCGAAGGACCTGCCGTTGTAGACGTAGCCGTTGACGGCGACGAGCACCTTCGGCTCGATCTGGGTGAAGCGGTCGGCGATGGCGCGCACGCCGAAGTCCGGTGAGCACGACGACCACGTGGCACCCAGGCTCGCCGCGGCGAGGAAGGCCACCAGCGTCTGCGGGCAGTTCGGCGCCAGCGCCACCACCCGGTCGCCCCTGCCGACACCCAGTTCCCGCAACGCCGCCCGCGCCGCACCCACCCGCGCGCGCAGGTCTCCGTAGGTCAGCCGGTCCTGCCGCTCGTCCTCACGCTGGAAGATCACCGCCAGGTCGTCGTCGGCCTTCTCCGCACCCGCGACACCGCCGGACAACGCGTGCTCGGCGTAGTTGAGCGTCGCGCCCTCGAACCAGCGCGCGCCCGGCATCTCCGGGCCCGACACCACGGCCGTCGGGTGTTCGTGCCAGCGCACGCCGAGGTAGTCGGTGACGGCCGACCAGAAGTCACCGAGCGAGCCGGTGGAGAACTCCCACAGCTCGCCGTAGTCGCGCGTGGTGAAGCCCCGCTCGGCGCTCAGCCACGCGCGGAAGTCCGCGATCCTGGTCCGCGCGAGCTGCTCGGCGGACGGCTGCCACAACACTTCTGCGACCTCGGCGTCAGCACTCATATGCCGCACCTTAGGACAGATCGGAGGCTGTTTCCCGCGGCGACGAGCCCGAACCGACGCCGGTCAGCGCAGGTGCGCGTCGAACCAGGAGAGCGTGCGCTGCCAGGCTTCCGCGGCCGCGTCGGGGTCCGCGTCGAAGCGGTGGCTGGCCCCCGGGTACCTGACCACGTTGGTCGCGACCTTCGACGACGACGCCGCCTCCTGCAGCCGCTCGACCTCGAGCTCGCCCGCGACGTCACCGTCGTCGCCGTACATGCCGAGCCACGGGCTGGTGAGCCTGCCCGCGATCTCCACCAGCGGCGGCAGCTCGTCGGACACCGGCGCGCTGATGCCGCGCCCGCCGACGCTCACCGCGGCGCCGAGCTGCCTGCTGGCCGCCACGACCAGCGCCGCCGACCCGCCCACGTCGAATCCGACGACGCCGATGAGATCGGCCCGCACCCCGCGCTCGACGAGCCAGGCGAGGGTGACGTCGGTGGCTGCGAGCACGTCCTGCCCGGACAGCGCGGCACCGTCCTCGCCGATGTGCGGCGCCACGGCCAGCCAGCCCTCGCCCGCGAGGCCCGCGACGAGCAGGCGAACCGTGTCGGTCACGCCCGCGTGCAGCACGACGAGACCACCACGCACCGACCCGTCAGGCTCGGCGAAGGTGAGCCGTGCGCCGCGGCCGTCCGCATGCTGGTAGTCCTCGGTGTGCGTCTGCGTCATGTGCATACTCAACCACCGATAGTGGTGTCGCAGTCAACGTGAGCTGTCAGATATTCGGCGAGATAGGTTGGTCGGCGGAACTCTTCTCGACTCCTAGGAGCGCACCCGATGTCCTCGGCGATCCCCACCAGGGCCGACCTGGCCGCTCTGCCCGCGTACGTTCCCGGCCGCACGATTCCCGGTGCGATCAAGCTGGCCAGCAACGAGGTTCCGGGTGGTCCGCTGCCCAGCGTGGCCCAGGCGATCGCGCACGCGACGGCCGAGGTGAACCGCTACCCCGACATGGGGGCGCAGGCACTGACCGAGCGGCTGTCCCAGGAACTGGACGTGCCCACCGAACGGATCGCGGTCGGCTGCGGCTCGGTGTCACTGTGCCAGCAGCTGGTGCAGGCGATGTGCGCCCCCGGCGACGAGGTGCTCTTCGCGTGGCGCTCGTTCGAGGCCTACCCGATCGTCACGCAGGTCGGCAACGCCAAGCCCGTGACGGTGCCGCTGGACTCGGGCCACACCCACGACCTCGATGCGATGCTGGCCGCGATCACCGACCGGACGCGGGTGGTGTTCGTCTGCAACCCGAACAACCCGACGGGCACGGCGGTGCGCCGCGACGAGCTGGTGCGCTTCCTCGACCAGGTGCCCTCGCACGTGCTCGTGGTGCTCGACGAGGCCTACCGCGAGTTCGTCACCGACCCCGAGATCCCCGACGGTCTGCAGTTCGTGGCGAGCCACCCCAACGTGACCGTGCTGCGGACGTTCTCGAAGGCCTACGGGCTCGCCGGGCTGCGTGTTGGCTACGCGATCGGCCCCGAGGAGGTCGTGACCGCGCTGCGCAAGGTGTACGTGGCATTCAGCGTGAACACGCTCGCGCAGACCGCCGCCATCGCCTCACTCGACGCCAAGGACGAGCTGCTGGCCCGCTGCGCCGACGTCGTGCACGAGCGCACGCGGGTGCGCGACCACCTGGTCGCCGCCGGCTACGCGGTGCCCGACACCCACGCCAACTTCGTGTGGCTGCCGCTGGGCGAGCGCGCGGTCGAGTTCGCCCAGCACGCGCTGGAGCACAAGGTGGTCGTGCGCCCGTTCGCGGGCGACGGCGTGCGCGTGACCATCAGCACGCCCGAGGAGAACGACGTGTTCCTCGAGGCGGCCAGGTCGTTCACGCGCTGATCGCGGACAGCAGGGCGTAGACGGCCCGGTTGGCCTCGACGTCGATGCCGTGGCGCTCACCGAGGCGCACCAGCGTCCCCGTGAGGCCCTCGTACTCCAGCGTCCTGCCCGCCTCGCGGTCCTGCAGCATCGACGACGTGCTGCCGGGCGCGAGCGCCTGCAGCCACGCGAGGCTGCCGATGGCGTCGTCGTCGGTGAGCTCGGCGCCCTCGGCCCTGCCGACGGCCACGGCCTCGCGCAGCATCCGCAGGGCCAGCTCGGCCACAGCGGGTTCGGTGAGCACCTCGACGCGGCGGCCGGTGAGCGCCGTGAGCGGGTTGGCGGCCACGTTGGTGAGCAGCTTGTGCCACGCCGCCGTGCGGAAGTCGGGGCGTAGGTCCACGGCGAGGCCCGCGCGCTCGAACAGCCTTGCCGCGGCCGTGCCCGGCTCGTCGGCCGGCAGCACCAGGTCGCGCTCGGTCCGCCGGATGCGCGCGTGGCCGGGCGCGGTGCGCTCTGCGTTGATGTAGACCAGGGCTGGCACCACGTCGGCCCCGTTCACGAGCGGCCCGACGCGCTCGGCGTGGTCGACTCCGTTCTGTGCGACCACCACGCGCCCGCCGCCCGCGGTGAGGCGCGCCAGCCAGTCCGCCACCGACGGCGTGTGGTGGATCTTGGTGGTGAGCAGGGTCCACGGCACGGGTTCGACGTCGGCAGGCGTCGCCGCCCAGTCGACGTCGACACCACGGGCGGCACCCTGGTCGGTCACCTCCACCCGGTCGAGCCTGCTCCGTCCACATGCGACGACCGGGTGGCCGCGATCGGCGAGTGCGACCGCGAGCGCGGTGCCGACCGCGCCCATTCCGACGACGGCCACGGTCTCCGGAGTGCTCACGTCACTCCACCGTCACGCTCTTGGCGAGGTTGCGCGGCTTGTCGATGTCGCGGCCCAGCGTGGTGGCCAGGTGGTAGGCCAGCAGTTGCAGCGGGATGCCGAACAGGATCGGGTCGAGCTCCGGAGCGGTGCGCGGCACGCGCAGTTCCACGTCGGCCAGCCCCTCCGGCAGCGTCGCGTTGGTCACCGCGAGCACCGGGCCGCCGCGGGCCTTGATCTGCTCCATCGTGCCGATGTTCTTCACCAGCAGCTCGTCGTCGGGAACGATCACCACCGACGGCATGCTCTGGTCGATCAACGCGATCGGGCCGTGCTTGAGCTCTCCGGCCTGGTACGCCTCGGCGTGGACGTAGGAGATCTCCTTGAGCTTCTGCGCTCCCTCGCGCGCCACGGGCCAGCCCCTGACGCGGCCGACGAAGAACATGTGCCGCGCGTCGGCGAACTTCCGCGCCGCCTCGGCGATGGTCTCCTCCTGGGTGCCGATCGCCTCCTCGATGCGATCCGGCAGCGCGTCGAGTGCCTCGACGACGCGCCGTCCGTCGGCGACCGAGAGGTCCCTGACCCGGCCCAGCAGCAGCGCGAGCATCGCGAACGTGGTGCTCATGTTGGTGACGGCCTTGGTGGAGGCCACCGACACCTCGGGACCGGCGTGCAGGAACACGCCACTGCCGCACTCGCGCGCGATCGCGCTCGCCACGGCGTTCACGGCGCCGATCACGCGGCCGCCCTTGCGCGAGAGCTCCTGGACGGCGGCGAGCGTGTCCGCGGTCTCGCCGGACTGGCTCACGGCGACGTAGAGCGCCTCGGGGTCGACCACGGGGTTGCGGTAGCGGAACTCCGACGCGGGCTCGGCGTCGGCAGGGAGCCGGGCGAGCTCCTCGACGAGGTTGGCGCCGATCTGGCCCGCGTAGTAGGCCGAGCCGCAGCCGAGGAACTTCACGCGCCGGATGGAGCGCAGCTCGCGCGGGTCGAGCCGCAGCCCGCCGAGGCGCGCGGTGGAGAACCGCTCGTCGAGCCTGCCGCGCAGCGCGCGCCGCACGGCCTCGGGCTGCTCGCCGATCTCCTTGCGCATGTAGTCGGCGTAGCCGTCGAGCTGGTAGTCCTCGTCGGACAGTTCCACCTCGGTCGGCGTCTTGTCGGTGCGCTTGGCCTGCAGCGTGCTGGTGCGGTAGTCGCCCGCCTTGAGGGTGGCCAGCTCTCCGTCGTCGAGGTACACCACGCGCTGGGTGTGCCGCACCAGCGCGGCGAGGTCGGAGGCGACGAACATCTCGCCGTCGCCGATGCCGAGCACGATGGGGCTGCCGTTGCGGGCGACCACGAGCTCACCGGGGTTGCGCACGTCGAGCACCACGATGCCGTAGGCGCCCTCCACCTGGTGCAGCGCGCCGCGCACGGCGTCCTCCAGCGACTCGTCGCCGTCGCGGAGGCGGGCGCCGATGAGGTGTGCGAGCGCTTCGGTGTCGGTGTCGGAGGCGAACTCGACGCCGTTCGCGATCAGCTTGGCGCGCAGCTGCTCGACGTTCTCGATGATGCCGTTGTGCACCACGGCGACGCGGCCCTCGGAGTCGAGGTGCGGGTGCGCGTTGGCGTCGGTGGGCTCGCCGTGCGTGGCCCAGCGGGTGTGGGCGATGCCGACCGGTGCCGGGTTGTCCTCACCCACGAGGGTGCGCAGCTCGCCGACCCGCACCGCGGCCTTGGTGACCCGCAGCCTGCCGCGGTGGGCCAGCGCGACGCCTGCCGAGTCGTAGCCCCGGTATTCCAGGCGCTGCAACCCTTCCAGCAGGATCGGCGCCGCCTCGCGCTGGCCGATGTAGCCGACGATTCCACACATGGGGTGACTCCTACCCGTAGACGATGCGCCGTAGCTGGCGCTCGGAGAGCGGGCCCGCCGCGACGGGGCGGCAGGCCAGTTCCTCCGTCAGCAACGCCCAGATCTGGGCGTTGCGGTACCCGCGGTTCTTCAGTTCTCGGTGCCGCCTGCGCACCACGTCCTCGGTGGTCTCTCCGAAGAACGCGAGCACGTCGGCGATGACCCTGGTGGCCGTCTCCACACCGAGACCGGTGGAGGCGGCGACGTGGCGCACCAGTTCCGCGGGCGGCGACTGGTCCATGCGCCGAGCCTGCCCGGATGCGGCGACTACTTCAAGTTTCCTGCCCGATATCGGGCAAGCTCACACCTGCCGGAGCACGAGCTGGATGATCGCGGCGACACCGACCACCACGATCACGCCGCGCAGCACCGTCGGCGACAGCCTGCGACCCACCAGCGCGCCGAGCCAGCCGCCGAGCACAGAGCCGCCCGCGAGCAGCGCCACCACCGGCCAGCTGATCGGGGCGACGAAGGCGTAGACCGTGCCGGCCACCACGTTCACCACGGCGGACAGGACGTTCTTGATCCCGTTGAGGCGCTGGATCGGCTCGGTCATGAGCATGCCCATGATCGCCATCAGCATCACGCCCTGCGCTGCCGTGAAGTACCCGCCGTAGATGCCGACGAGGAAGATCAGCGTGATCAGCAGCACCGAGCCCTGCTTGACCGGCTCGCTCGCGTCGCCGCGTTCCTGCTTGGCCTCCCGGCGCCGCAGCACCCAGCCCGACACCCTCGGCTGCACGATCACCAGCACCACGGCGAGGCCGACCAGCACCGGCACGATCGTCTCGAAGGCGTCCGGAGGCAGCGACAGCAGCAGGATCGAGCCGCAGATGGCTCCTACCGCGGACGCGGGCACGAACGTGAGCAGCCGCCTGAACTGCCCGCGCAGTTCCTTCCGGTAACCGACCGCGCCCGCGATCGTCCCAGGTACGAGCCCGATCGCGTTCGACGTCGTCGCGGTGACGGGCGAGTACCCGAACGCGACGAGCACCGGGAACGTCACCAGCGTGCCGGACCCGACCACCGTGTTGATCATTCCCGCCCACACGCCCGCGAGCGCGATGAGAACGGCATGCCACCAGATCACCGTCGGACCATAGGCTCCGGTTTTCGGGCCCGCGCGCGGAGGAGGTGCATACAGTGTTCAGTCTCACGGTCAGCGCTTCCGCACCACGTTTCACCAACGGCGTACGGGGAATCCACGGCCCGACAAAGTGACAAAGGAGGTACGAGTGGACACGACGGGGTTGCGCGAGCTGGTCACTACGGACGGTCCGTTCGCCTCTGTCTACTTCAACGACTCGCACGACACCGCCGACGCCGCCAAGCAGCTGGAGCTGCGCTGGCGCGAGGTGCGGGAGCGGCTCGAGGAACAGGGCGCGCAGCAGGCGACGCTCGACGCGATGTCCTCCGCGGTGCTCGACAGCCAGCCACCGGTGGGCCGCAGCGGCAGAGCACTGGTGGCCGCGGGCGACCGCGTGCTGGTGGACTCCGAACTGGACGCCCCGCCGGAACACGCGGTGGCGCGGCTGTCCGAACTGCCCTACCTGGTGCCACTGGCGGAGCTGGGTGAGCGCCCGCCCGCGCACGTCGTGGTGGTGGCCGATCACGTGGGCGCCGACGTCACGGCGTTCGACATCGACGGCAACGTGGTGGACGAGCAGACCGTCGAGGGCTCCGAGAACTCCGTGCACAAGGTGCGCGGCGGCGGCCCGGCGCACCGCGACATCCAGTCACGCGCCGAGGAGACCGCCAAGCACAACATCGGCAGGATCGCCGATGTCGTGGGCGCGGTCGCGCGCGGCATCGGCGCCGGGCTCGTGGTGCTCGCCGGGGAGTCGCAGGCCCGCAAGGAGCTGCACGACGCACTGCCCGAGCAGGCGCGCCGCGTCGCCACCGAGTTGCAGTCCGGCGCCAGGAACGACAACGGCTCCGACAACGAGCTGCGCGAGCAGGTCGCCGCGTTGCTCACCAGGACCAAGCAGGCCCGTCGCGACGAGGCCGCCGAACGGTTCCGGGCCGCGTTCGGCCAGCAGCAGGGACTCGCCGTGCAGGGCCTGCAGGCCACCACGGCGGCGCTTCGGGAGGCCAACGTCGAGGTCCTGCTGGTGGGCGATCCCGGCGATGCCGAGGTGTTCACCGGCGGGGAGCCGACGCTCGTGGCGCTGCGGCGCGACGAGCTCGAGACACTCGGCGCCGACTCGATCTCCCGGCAGCGTGTCGACGAGGCACTGCCGGCCGCGGCCATCGCGGGCGCTGCGGAGATCGTGGCGACCGGCGAGACACTGGAGCCGACCGACGGCGTCGCGGCGTTGCTGCGGCACAGCTGAGCGGGGACGACAGAACCGAGAAGGGGCGGGCGCGGGTGGCTACTGTAGGCGGAAACCGTTGAACGGCAGGCATGACACCGAGGTGAAAGTGACCGAAACACAGCCGCCGTCGCAGGACGTCGGTGCCCAGGACGACATCGAGCTGCGACTGGGCGCGAGCCTGGTACACCTTCCCATCATTCGCTCGGTGGCGGCGAACATCGCCATGAGAGCC
Organism: Prauserella cavernicola; assembly: GCF_016595675.1. GTDB lineage: Bacteria > Actinomycetota > Actinomycetes > Mycobacteriales > Pseudonocardiaceae > Prauserella_A > Prauserella_A cavernicola. The sequence goes on from NZ_JAENJH010000002.1 coordinate 361,932, forward strand.
GACTTCGACCTGGACGCCATCTCGGACCTACGGCTCGCGGTCGATGAGGCGTGCTCCACGCTCATCACCCGCGCCGTGCCCGGCACCACGATGGTCTGCCGGTTCACGATCGACGACAACGAGCTGCGGTTCCGCGGCGCCGTCACGTCGGCCGACGACGAAGCGCCGAGCACGGCGTCCTTCGGCTGGCGCGTGCTGACGACGCTTGCCGACTCGGCGAACGCGTGGGTGGAGCCCGCCGTGCACGACGGGCAGGGCAACTGGGTCCACGTCGAACTCGCCAAGCGAAAGCCGGAGCTTACGTGACCGGACCGACGACTCGCGGATCGCGCAGCCCCTCGGACGACTACGAGCACCTCACCCCGCTGTTCGGTGAGTTCGTCGAGCTCGCGGAGAACGATCCACGCCGGGCCGAGCTGCGGGATGAGCTCGTCACCGGGCACCTTCCCCTGGCCGAGCACATCGCCCAGCGGTTCTCCGGACGCGGCGTGGCCAAGGAGGACCTGGTGCAGGTCGCCAGGGTCGGGCTCATCAACGCCGTGGACCGCTTCGACCCCAGCCGGGGTTCGGACTTCCTCTCCTTCGCCGTACCCACCGTGATGGGCGAGGTGCGGCGGCACTTCCGGGACACCGGCTGGGTCATCAGGGTCCCGCGCAGGCTCAAGGAGCTGCACCTCTCGATCAACAACGCCAGCACCCAGCTCTCGCAGCGACTCGGCAGGGCCCCGACGCCGCGCGAGATCGCGGAGCACCTCGGCCTGAGCGCCGACGAGGTCATGGAAGGCCTGGAAGCGGGCAACGCCTACCACTCGATGTCGCTGGACGAGGTGCTCTCGGGCGACACGGAGAACCTCGCACTAGGTGACACGCTGGGCGAGGAGGACGCCGCACTGGAGGGCGTGGAGAACCACGAGACGCTGCAACCGCTGGTCAGGGACCTGGCGGAGCGGGAACGCATGATCCTCGCGCTGCGCTTCGTGCACAACATGACGCAGACGCAGATCGCCGAACGCGTCGGCATCTCACAGATGCACGTCTCCCGGTTGCTCGCCCGCACGCTGGACAAACTGCGCGAGGGTCTGGTGGAGGAACCGACCGAAGACAGCCGGTAGCGTTTCGATCGCGCACCGCTCGGGTACCTGCTGGGGTATGGCGACGAGCAATGTCCTGCGCGAGTACCACGCGAAGCGGGATCTTCCCGGTTCCGGCGATCCCGGTGAGTCCCGTCGCGGCCTGAAATCGGGAGGTCAGCGCTTCGTCGTCCAGCTCCACGACGCGTCGAGCCTGCACTTCGACTTCCGCCTGGAGATCGGCGGTGTGCTCGTGTCGTGGTCGATCCCGAAGGGCCCCTCGCTGGATCCCGGAGAGAAGCGGCTGGCGATCCGTACCGAGGACCAGCCGCTCGACCACGCGAACGGCCGGTTCGGGGCGGGCTCCGTGATCGTCTGGGACGCGGGTGAGCTGGTGAACCGCTACGAGCACTCCCTGGAGGAGAGCCTCGACCGGGGCAGCCTCGGGATCTGGCTCGAGGGCGAGCAGCTGCACGGCGCCTTCAGGCTGGTGCGAACCAGGGGCAGCAGCCAGGAGCAGTGGCTGCTGATCAAGAAGAACGACGAGGGTGCCGCGACGCGACCGAAGGCGGTGCTCACCGGCCTCGCCAACGAGGAGCTGGTGTGACCTGGCACCAACCCATGCTGGCCACGCTCACCGATCGGTACTTCTCCGATCCGGGCTGGGTCTTCGAGCACAAGCTCGACGGAGTGCGCGCCATCGCCGAGCGCGTGGACGGTGGCGAGCCGACGCTGTGGTCTCGCAACCACAAGCCCATGAACGCCGCCTACCCCGAACTGGTGGAAGCGCTCGCCGAGCAGGGCGGCAGTGACTTCACCGCTGACGGCGAGATCGTCGCCTTCGACGGCAACCGCACGAGCTTCGCCACGCTGCAGCCGCGCATCCACCTCACCGACCCCGCCCGCGCGAGAGCCACGGGCGTGCGGGTCTTCTACTACCTGTTCGACCTGCTGGAGTTCGGCGGCACCGACGCGCGGCCGCTGCCGTTTCGCCAGCGCAGGGAACTGCTGCGCGACGCCTTCGACTTCCACGGCCCGCTGCGCCTTTCCCAGTACCGCAACACCGACGGCGAGAAGTTCCTGCGCCAGGCGTGTGCGGACGGCTGGGAGGGGCTCATCGCCAAGCGCGCCGACGCGCCGTACCGGGGCGGGCGCTCGCGCGACTGGCTGAAGTTCAAGTGCGTCAAGGACCAGGAGTTCGTCGTCGGTGGCTACACCGATCCCGCCGGCTCGCGCTCGGCCTTCGGCGCGCTGCTGCTGGGCTACTACGCCGACGGCGAGCTGCGCTATGCGGGCAAGGTCGGCACCGGCTTCACCGAGGCGATGCTGCGGGACGTGAAAGCCAGCCTCGACGAGCTCGCCACCACGACGTCGCCGTTCGCGGACCCGATCGCCGAACCACGCGCCCACTGGGTCGAGCCCGAACTGGTCGCGCAGGTGGGATTCACCGAGTGGACCGGCGACGGCAGGCTGCGGCACCCCAGGTTCCAGGGGCTGCGCACCGACAAGACGGCGACCGAGGTGGTCAGGGAGTCGCCATGACTGCGGTGTCCAATGCGGACAAGTTGTTCTACCCCGCCGACGGTGTCACCAAGGGCGAGTTCGTCGAGTACGTGCGAGCCCTCGAGTACCTGGCCAACCAGGCCATCATCGAGTTCCACGTGTGGCTGTCCACGATGGACTCGCTCGACCGGCCCGATCTGCTGGTGCTCGACCTCGATCCACCCGAGGGCACGGCGACCGCGGAAGTGCGCGACGTCGCGCGCCGGGCGAGGGACCTGCTGGGCGAGCTCGGCCTCACCCCGTTCGTCCAGGCCACTGGCGGACGCGGGTTCCACGTGGTGACACCGCTGGACACCACCACGGACTTCGACACCGCGCGCGAGCTGGCCAGGGCCGTCGCCGACCGGCTCGCCGAGAACGACCCCGAACGCCTCACCACCGCCCAGCGCAAGGACAAGCGCGGCGACCGGATCTTTCTCGACACCAACCGCAACGCCTACGGGCAGACCGTCATCGCGCCGTACTCGCTGCGCGCCCGGCCGGGCGTGCACGTGGCGACCCCGCCGGACTGGGCGGAACTGGGCAGGACCGAACCCGCCGCCTACGACCCCCGCCGCCTCGGCAGGAGACTGGCGCGCAAGGCGGACTCGTGGGCGCACATCCACGACCACGCGGCGTCGCCGTCGACGGCGTTGTAGAGGCTGAGCTAGGGAGGCCGGCATGGCACGCGCGATCTGGAGCGGGGCGTTGAACTTCGGGCTCGTGACGGTGCCCGTCGAGCTCTACAGCGCCACCGAGGACCACACCATCCACTTCCGGCAGTTCCAGCGCGGCACCTCCGACCGCATCCGGTACCGGCGCGTGAACGAGCGCACCGGCGAGGAGGTGCCCTACTCCGACATCGTGAAGGGCTACGAACTCGGCGGCGACGAGTACGTGCTGGTGGAGCCCGACGAACTCGACGAGATCGCGCCCGGCCGTTCGCGCTCACTCGACATCGACGCGTTCGTGGACCTCGAACAGATCGACCCGGTCTACTTCCAGCGCACCTACTGGCTCGCGCCGGCGAAGGAGGAGTTCGGGCGCGCCTACACGCTCCTGATCGAGGCGATGGCGAAGACGAACCGAGCGGGGCTCGCCCGGTTCGTCATGCGCGGCAAGGAGTACCTCGCCGCGGTGCGCGCGGGCGAGGACGTGCTGGTGCTGAACACGCTGCACTTCCCCGAGGACATCAGGGAGCCGAAGCGCGAGCTCGGCAAGCTGCCCTCCCGTGGCGACGTCAAGGCCAAGGAGGTCGACATGGCGGTGAGCCTGATCGAGTCCATGGCGCAGGAGTGGAAGCCCGACGACTACCACGACACCTACACCGAGCGGGTCGAGCGGCTCATCGACGACAAGCGGGAGGGCCGCGCGGTGACCGCGGAGGAGGCGGCCCCCGAGGCGACCAAGGTCATCGACCTGTTCGACGCGCTCTCGCGCAGCGTCGAGAGCCGCAAGCGCGGCACCAAATCTTCGCGCAAACGTTCGCGGGGGCCCGGCCTGGGCGAACTCAGCAAAGCCGACCTCGACCGGATGGCCCGCGAGGCCGGGATCAAGGGCCGCTCGACGATGAACCGCGCCGCGTTGGAGCGAGCGCTGCGGAAGGCCTCACCCGAACCGGCGGGCGAACGGGCCTCCTGAACGGAGCCCGAGGCAATACGATCTGGCGCGTGCGCAGGACTCGGACACCGCGGAGGTTCCACACCGTCGTGCGCACGAGTCTGGGCTTCGCCGCCCTCGGCTTCGTGTCGAGCTTCTGCGGTGCCGGGGTCGTGTTCCTGCTGCTCGTCCTGCAGGGCGTTCCCGACACGGTGGCGGGCCACGGCTGGATCATCGCGATCTGCGCAGGTGGCTACGTGCTGCTGTCGTTGCTGGTGGGCACCGCGTGGGCGGCGTTCGTGCAGCGCCGCACGGCCGTGTGGTTCGTGCTCGGCCGGGCGCCGACGCTCGACGAGGCACGGCGAGCGCTGCGGCTGCCCGTTGACCTGGCGATCGTCACCGGCACGCTGTGGCTGGGCGGCGTCGTCCTGATCAGCGTGCTGACCTCGGTGTTCGGCACGTGGCTCGACGCGCTGGGCGTGGCGCTGGCGATCCTGCTCGGCGGGCTCGCCACCGTCGGACTCACTTACCTGGCCGCGGAATGGGTGGCCAGGCCGGTGATGACGATGGCGCTCGCGGCGGCCCCTCCGCGCGAGACGCTGCCGACCACCGTGCTGCGCAGGCTCGTGGTCACATGGGCGCTGGCCAGCGGCGTGCCCATGGTCGGCGTGCTGGCGGTGGTGCTGCCTCCCGACCTCGGTCCCAGCGACCCGGCGTCCAGCCTCGTGGTGCTCTCGCTCATCGGGCTTGTGCTCGGCGCGCTGGCGACGGCGCTGCTGGCGCGCGCGGTGGCGGCGCCGCTGCACCACCTGCGGCTCGCGCTCGACCAGATCGCCAAGGGCCGCCGCGACATCCAGGTCGGCATCGACGACTCCAGCGAGATCGGCATGCTGCAGACGTCGGTGAACGACCTGGCCAGGGGCCTGCGCGAGCAGGAACGGCTGCGTGACCTCTTCGGCAGGCACGTCGGCGACGACGTGGTGCGGCACGCGCTGGAGTACGGCGCGTCACTGTCGGGCGACGTCCGCGACGTCACGGCCCTGTTCGTGGACGTGGTGGACTCGACGGTGCTCGCGGCGGAACTGCCGCCCGACGAGGTGGTCCGCAAGCTCAACGGCCTGTTCGCGAGCGTCGTCGACGCGGTGGGCACGCACGGCGGGCTGGTGAACAAGTTCCAGGGTGACGCGGCGCTGTGCATCTTCGGCGCCCCCACCCGGCACGCCGACCCGGCCACGGCGGCGTTGCGCGCGGCGCACGCGATCCGCGACGCCGTGTCGTCGGACGGCGAACTCGACCTCGGCATCGGCGTGGCCAAGGGCCCCGCGTTCGCGGGCCAGCTCGGCACGGCGAGCCGCTTCGAGTACACCGTCATCGGCGACGCCGTGAACGAGGCGGCCAGGCTCACCGAACACGCCAAGCAGGTGCCTGGGCGGATCCTGGCGAGCGAGGCCGTGTTCAAGGCGTCCTCGGCATCGGAACAACCGCGGTGGAACCACCACGGCACGATCCACCTGCGCGGCCGCCTCGCCCCCACCGAGACGTGGGAACCGGGACTCAGCCAGGAGTGACGTCGGGCCAGCTCAGCGCGGTCGCACCCCACGTCAGCCCCGCGCCGAACGCGCTGACCAGCACCCGGTCGCCCGCCTGCAGGGTCCCGTCGTTGACGCCGTCGACCATCGCGAGCGGGATCGACGCGGCACTGGTGTTTCCGGTGCGCTCGATGTTCACCACGAGGCTGTCGGCGGGCAGCCCGAGCTGCTTGGCCGCGGCGTGCAGGATCCGGATGTTGGCCTGGTGGCCGATGAACCGGTCGACGTCACCGACGGTCCAGCCCGCCTGCTCCATCACCGTGCGTGAGGACTCGGCCATGCGCGCGGTGGCGTGGCGGAACACCGCGGGCCCCTGCATCGTGAAGTAGTGGTCCTGCGGGGTGTCGGAGGTCTTCTGCTTCGCCCCGCCAGCGGGAACGATCAACAGCTCGGCGAGGTCGCCATCGCTGTGCAGGTCGAACGGCCCGATGGCGCCGAGCTCGTCCGGCTCACCCGCGCGCAGCACCACGGCCCCCGCGCCGTCGCCGAAGATCGGCACGGTGCCACGGTCGTCGGGGTTGAGCAGCGTGGTGAAGGCGTCGGCGCCGATCATCAGCACCCTGTTCGCCACTCCCGCGGAGATCAGGCCGGCAGCCGTGGCGAGTGCGTACACGAACCCGCTGCAGACGGCGTTGACGTCGAAGGCCGCGATAGGGCCGAGGCCGAGCCTGCTGGCCACCTGCGGCGCACTGGCGGGACACACCTGGTCGGGCGTGGCGGTGGCGAGGACGAGCGCGTCGACCTCACCGGAACCCGCCGAGTGCAGCGCACGCCTGCCGGCCTCCACAGCCATGTCCACTGTGGACATTCCGGGGTCGATGACGTGCCGTTGGCCGATTCCCGTCCTGGTCCGGATCCACTCGTCGGACGTCTCAAGGCGCCGGCTCAGTTCGTCGTTGTCGACTACGCGCGGCGGGAGCCAGCCGCCGAGACCGGCGAGCACCGCCACACCACGCGAATCGTGCGTGGGCACTTGCATCCTCCAGGGGCTGGCGTCGGGGAACGGGGAGACACGAAACCGGCCCCCGAACACTTGTATGGCCTACTAATCGGTAGAGGCTTCCCTTGTGAGCTATGTCTCAACGAGTGTAAACCTCCGCACCAGCCGCCCCGGGAAACGTTGGGGCAGACCGCAATACAACGGTGACACTCAACGGGGAGACGACCTAATCCGACACCTGTTGGGAAGCCTGGAACTCGGCACGCGCAGGTCGAGGACATGGCCCCCAGCGGCCGCTCACGCCACGCACGGGGTGACTGCGGTGAAGGGCACCTTTACTGCGTTCAATGCAGTAAAGGTGCCCTTCACCGCATCAGTGCCCGGATCGCGCCACGCCGGGCAACCGGCTGGCTCTATCGTCCTAACTGGACGGACTAGCGGCCGGGAAAGCCGAAGTGGTGGCGGGATTCGTCACGGTCGTCGCGGTCGTCGTCGTACCCGCGCGAACGCTCGCGGTCGTCAGAACTCGCGCTCGCCGCCATGCCCTGCTGGAGGTAGTGCTGCAGCATCGGGTCGATGAGCTCGCGCATCTGCTCGGAGAAGCGCTCGTGCGGCGACCGCGCGGGCAGGTCGGCGCGTGCCGACGAGCCGCTCCGCTCCGCCTGCGGCGCCTCGGCGGCGATGACGGCGCCGGACTCCTCGCGGGGCTCGGGTGCGGGCTCCGGTTCGGCGACGGGCTCCGGCTGGGGCTCCTGGTCCTCCACGACGGCGACCGGCGAGGGCTCGGGAATGACCTCGGGCGCGGGGACGGCGCCGGGGGCCGGACGAGCCTTGCCCTCCACCTGAGTGGGCTCCGACTGCTCCACGATGACGACCGGGCCCGGCGCGACGGCCTCTCCCGCCATCGGCGTGCCGGCACCCGCGCCCCCGCCCAGCGGACCGTCGAAGACGGCGCCGAACGCAACGACGGCCATCAGCGCGGCGGCGGCCAGGCTCGCGATACCGGAGCGGTTGACGCGGCGGACGGACGCGGCACCGTCGTCGAGGCCGTCGTCCGAGTAGCGACCGCCGGGCACGCTGGCGCCAAGGATCCCGGAGCGGTCGAGCATGTCCGCGTCATGCGGCGTACAGCGCAGAACCTTGGGCGCCATCAGGTCCCTCCATCAACACTTCGTCCCCCAGTGGCCGACGAGGCCCGAACGCTGTTTACCGCGCTGCCGATGCGGTGTCACTAGGGCACCCCGTCTTCGCAGACAAGTCGACTCGATCGAGTGAAGCCCCTGCTGTTACAGAGGTTTCGGGCCGAAAAACGCCGCGTGGGGGCCGATTCGGCCACTCGGGCGGGCTAGAGCCGACAGACGCCGCACCGACGTTGCTCTACTCGGAGTTGACTCCCCCGGAATTCCCCCGATCGGCGCATCACATCACGGCCGGCCGGGCGTCTCTCCAAGCGGAAGGGCCGCACGCACCATGCGCGCGGCACGGGCAGACGGGAGTGTGCCGTGCACCAGGACGCCGTACACCAGAGCCAGTTCGTGTACCTCAACGGCTGCACCACGCCGTTGCTGTCCCGCCTCTCCTACGCGGCGGACGAGCCGTTCACGGTCGCGCTCGCGTTCCGCATCGAGCCGGGTGAGTGGGTGGAGTGGGAGTTCGCCCGCGACCTGCTCGTCACGGGCCTCACCGATCCCGTGGGCATCGGCGACGTGCGGGTGCGCCCCGACCTCTCCACCGACGAGGACTTCCTGGTGCTCGAACTCGAGTCACCGGACGGCTACGCGGTGGTGGAGATCGACAGGGGCGACGTGGAGCGCTTCGCGGGCGCGACGGTGAAGATCGTTCCGCAGGGCACCGAGAGCGAGCACCTCGACCTCGACACGCTCATCGCCGACCTGACCACGGCCAGGCCGTAGGGCAGGCTCAGCCGCAGGCGTCCTTGACCCGCAGCACCCGCTCCAGGGCGCCGCGCACCTGCTGCTCCGGCAGCTCGCCGCTCGCCACGGCCTGCTCCAGGCGGTCGAGCACGGGCCCGACCTGTCCGCCGGAGGACCACAGTGCCTGATCGGCGCCCGCCTGCAGTGCCTTGAGCACGGCCTCGGGCAGCGGGTACCGGTCGGAGATGGCCTTCATCGCGCCGAGGTCGTCGGTCACCGTGACGCCCTTGAAGTCGTACTCGTCGCGCAGGAGCTTGTAGGCGGCCGGCGAGATCGAGGCGGGGTCGCCGTCGGTCAGGCCCGGCACGTCGAGGTGGCCGACCATCACGCTGACGTCGCCGTACTCCTTGATGTTCTCGTACGGCGCGAGGTCGTGGCCGCGCAGCTCGGCGAGCGGCGGCGTGCTCACGAGTCCGGTGTGGGAGTCGCCGCTGGCGCGCCCGTGACCGGGGAAGTGCTTGATCACGGGATGCACGCCCGCGTCCTGGAGCCCGGTGGCGAACGCGAGCGCGTACTCGCGGGCCACGGCGGGGTCGGCGCTGAACGAGCGGTCGCCGATCGCGGCGTCTGCGGACTGGTCGGTGAGGTCGACGTCGGGCGCGTAGTCGACGGTCACGCCGCGCGCCAGCATCGCCTTGCCGCGCTCCTCGGCGAGCGCGCGGACCTGCTCGGGCGTCATCGTGCGCGCCATCTCCCTCGCACTCGGCATGTCGCCCTCGAGCTCGTCGATGCGCTGCACACGACCGCCCTCGTCGTCGATGGCGACGGAGACCGGCAGCTTCGCCTGCTCCTGCACGCGGTCGAGCGCGTTGTCGGTGAGCAGGTCGGTGGGGTTGCCGCCGACGAAGATGCCGCCCACCTGCTCGTCGCGCACGAGTGCCGTCGCGGCGGCCGGGTCGCTCGGATCGACGCCGACCATCACCAGTTGGGCAACCTGCTCTCTCGGCGACATCCCGTCGATCACGGGATCGCAGCTGGAGCCCGGCGCGGCAGGCGAGGTGGCCGGCGCGGAGGACGCGGGGGACGACGACGGGGGCTCGGACGCCGCGGAGCCGGGGCTGGGTGTGGCACCGGTGCCGCCGGTGACAGCGGAGGAGCATCCGGCGAGCAGGAGCACGAACACGGTCGTGGGGAGCAAACGCTTCATCGTTGCTCCACGGTACGTTGTCGCGGCTGCAATTTCCTCAGCTGAGGGTGGTCGCGCGGGCTCCGCAGTCCCCGACGATCAGGCGCAACGGATCTCCGATGGCCGCGTTTCCGTGTGAGTCCGTGGCGACGACCTGCCAAACAACCACGCCGCTCTCGTCGAACGGTCCCAGTGACGCAGACCACGAACTTTCCGGCCCCTTGGTCATCGTCGTGGATCCGCTTCCGCCGCCGGGCGTGTCCCAGGTGAGTCGCACCGCGTGCAGGTCGTCCGCCGCGACGGCCGTGACTTCGGTGACGGACTCCGCGCAGCCGCGCACCCCGAGCCTGCCGGAATCCGCCCGCTGGGCCGTGATCCGGGGGTCCGCGTTCGGCCGGACGACCACGGGGGCGGGCCCCGGCGCGGAGGAGCGGGCGTCGGCGGGCGCGACCTCGGCGGTGGTGGCGAGGCCAGGCCCACCCGTGTGGGCCGGGGTCCGCGTCGCGGGCTCGCCGGTGCGGGCGACCAGTACCGCCATGCCGACGATCACGAGCAGCACGGCCAGTCCCGCCGCGGCGAGCGGCACCCGGTGCGAGCGCGACGGCGGTGGACTCAGGCTGCTCATGGTTCCCCTTCCACGGCGCGAATGGTGCGGGGTGAAACGCGGTCTCCACTAGGTGTGTCGTCGAGAGGTGGCGCAGTGCTACACGCCGAGCACCATGCGTCAGTGTTTCCGGGCGCCGCCGTATCTTCGCTCGCGTTCGAGAGTGCCGTCCATCCTCCCGATCACCAGCACGCTGGGCGCGTTCGTCCTCGCCACCCGCGCGGCCTCGGCGACGGCGTCGCGCTTGCGGCAGTGCCGGGACAGTTCGAGGCCGTCGTGGACCACCTGCCAGGTCAGTGAGTCCGGCGAGAAGTGGAACTCCACCTGGAACCGCTTGTGCCTCATGTTCGCTCCCTCCGCAATGCCGTTGCTACAGTGGCATAACGTATCAGTACTGCGACAGATGGCAGAATTGACACACCCCTGTGATAGTGAAAGAGACGACTCACGGAGGGCGACGATATGGAAGGCCGGATGGACGCGCGACGGCTCTACGACGCGCTGGATGCGCAACGGGGCGCACGTGGCATGTCATGGCGGCAGCTCGCGGACGAGTCCGGCGTCAGCCCGTCACTGCTGAGCCGGATGGGCAACGGCCACAGGCCGGACCTCGACGGCTTCATCGCGCTCGTGCAATGGCTCGGCTCGCCGGCGGAGGCCTTCATGGTCTGGCCGGACGGGCAGGAACGCAGCCGCGACGAACCCGCGCTCGAGACACAACTCGCCCTGCTGTTGCGAGCGAGAGAGGACCTCTCGGAAGCGGACAAGGACTACCTGCTGGAGATCGTCGGCGCGACGATGCGAAGGATCAAAGTGGACCGTCAGGAGAGATGAGCGTGGCCCTACGGCGCGGTTTCAAGGCAGAAGCGAAGAGACTGGCACTCGAAGTCCGTGCCGAGCTCGGCGTCCACGTGTTCGCCCCGCTCGACCCGTACGCGCTCGCCGAGCTGTACGGCATCGAGGTGCACGACCTGAGCGATCCCTCACTGCCCCGCGACGCGGTACGGCACTTCACGGGACCAGCGGCCGACGCGTTCTCCGCCGCACTGGTGTCCGTCGGCAGGGGCTGCGTGATCATCGAGAACCACGTGCACGAACCGAACCGCCGCCGCTCGACCATCGCCCACGAGATGGCGCACGTGTTGCTGGAGCACGACTTCGGCGTGCTGCTCACCGACGGGGAGCAGTGCCGATCGTCCTCTTCGGACCTGGAACTGGAGGCGGCGGAGCTGTCCGGCGAACTGCTCGTTCCCTGCGACGCGGCACGCACGGCGGCCTTCCGCGGGTGGACCGACTCCTCGGTGGCGAGGTACTTCCGCGTGAGCCGCAGCATGGCCCGCTGGCGGCTCAACGCCACGGCGGCGAGGCGAATCGCCCGCTGCACCAAGGCGAAAGGGCGCGGCACGCTCGCGGCCGACGCCGCCAGAGCCGGCTAAGACCGGCTAGGGCTTGCGGCCCACCGCACCGACGATGCACTGCGCGGCGGCGCTCAGCGGCTTCAGCTCCGGTCCGTCCGGCCACCACTGACCGCACACCGCGAGCCCGGGCTCCGAGAGCGGGTTGGGCTTGATGAGCTCCAGCCCGTCGAGCATCTCCATGACCTCGTCCCTGGTGCGGAACTGCCCCGCTCCCATCGGCCCGTTGACGAGGATGCCCTCGATGCGCTTGGCGACGGCCGTCAGCTCCGGCACCTCGGGGTCGAAGAAGTGCGAGAAGACCACGTAGCTACCCGAGGGCAGCGCGTCTATGTACTCACGCATCACAGCGGCACCACCGTCACCGGTCAGGTGGTGCATCGTGCCGACGTGCAGCAGCACCACCGGCTCCGTGAAGTCGATCTGCTTGCGCACCACCGCGTGCTCGAGCACCTGCGAGGGCTCGAAGATGTCCGCCGAGATCATGCCGACGTACTCGTTCTCCTCGAGCAGCGCACGTCCGTGAGCGAGCACCACCGGGTCGTTGTCGATGTAGACGACGCGCGCCTGCTCGTTGACGCGCTGCACGATCTGGTGGGTGTTCTCGGCGGTCGGCAGGCCGGAGCCGCAGTCGATGTACTGCGCGATGTCGGTCTGCCGAGCGAGGAACCGGCAGGCCCGGTTGAGAAAGCCCCGGTTGCCGCGCGCGATGTCCACCGCCTCGGGAACCGCCGTGCTGATCCGCTCCATGACCTGGCGGTCGACCTCGTAGACGTCCTTGCTGCCGAGGAACCCGCCGTACACCCTGGCGATGCTCGGACGGCTCGGGTCGACTCCGACTGGGACCTGGCTCGGCGACTTCGTCGTCGGCTCAGCCATTGCGACCTCGCAGATGATCTCGCTTCGGGCGGTGGAGAACACAGAGTAGTGCCAGCGCCGCGACCGGTAAACGGCCGGTCAGCTCACGGCCTTCTTCACCAGTTCGGTGATGGCGTCCTCGGCCTGCTCGGTCAGTTCGGAAACCGCGTACGCGGTCGGCCAGATGCCGCTGTCGTCGTCGAGATTCGCCTCGGGCGTGACCCCGAACGACGAATAGCGTTCCTGGTCTGCCTGGCCACTACGGAAGAAGCACACGACTTTTCCTTTCCTCGCGTAAGCGGGCTGCCCGTACCACAGCTTCGGCGCCAATTCCGGGGCGTTGCCGGTGACGATCGCGTGGATGCGTTCGGCCAACGAGCGGTCGGGTTCGGGCATCTCCGCGATCTTGGCCAGCAGGTCGGCCTCGGCCGCGGCAGCCTTGTTACCGCGCCCGGTGCCCGCCTCCTTCTTCAGCTCGGCGGCGCGTTCCTTCATTGCCGCGCGCTCGCTCTCGGAGAATCCGCTGTTCGCCTCGGTGCTCAACGCTGTCGCTCCCCTGCCGTGGATCGGACTTTTCGTACGAGCGACGTTAATCGGCCGGCACGCCCAGGCGCTTCTCGAATCCTGATCGATCGCGGGCCTGCGACCCCAATGCCGGCATGCCGGGCGGGGAGTGAACACCGCGCCCGGCATATCGCCTGGTCATCAATGCGGAAGCGGAGGGATTTGAACCCCCGGTCGGTTGCCCGACGCTCGCTTTCAAGGCGAGTGCATTCGGCCGCTCTGCCACGCTTCCCCGTCGGTCAGCCTAACGCCTCAGCCTTCGAGGTCCGTCAGGTGTGTGAGCACTCGGCCGAAGACAGTTGCCATGGCCACCTGCTCGTCAGTGCTCATCAGGTCGATCAGGTGCGCGCGCACGCCCTCGACGTGGGTGGGCGCCGCGCCGTCGAGCAGATCGACACCCTGCTGCGTCAGTTCCGCCGTGACTCCCCTGCGGTCCTCGGGATCCTTGCCCCGGCGCACGTAGCCCGCGACCTCCATACGGCCGACCTGGTGCGAGAGACGGCTCTTCGTCGACCCGAGCATCGTGGCGAGCTCGGTCATCCGCATCCGGTTCTCCGGCGCCTGCGACAGGCACACGAGCACCTCGTAGTCGATCAGCGAGACCTCGTGGCCGTCCGTCAGCTCGCGGTGCAGGCGCTGCCGCAGCCGCAGCGTCGACACGATGTAGGAGCGCCATGCGTTCATTTCCGTGTCCGAGAGCCAGCGCACCTCGTCGGGAACCTGCGTCATGTCACGGAGAGTAGGCCGTGGGCTTCCGGCCAGGATCACCGGATGGTGACCGCTCCCACCGGTTGTGGGGCCGCCCCGGAGGGAGGATCCTGAGGGGAACGGAGGAGTCGTACCGGCCCCGGGACTCCGCGACGGAGTGCCAGTTGGACGGTCCACCGGGAAAGGCCAGGTGGTGCTGTGACAGGTGATTCCCAGCGGTTGTCCGCCCGCTGTGTCCCCACGGATGGGACGGCCTGAGCCGGCCCAGCCGCGATGTGAGCAGCACCGGGTGTTCACGCGACTTCTCGCGCATGACGGCGTTCTCGAGCCCTGAGTCGGTGCGATTTCTGTGATCACACCACAGCGCTTCTCGCCGGCCCGGGACGCGGCCGACCGCACGAAAACTGGACAACCTCGGTAGACCTGGGTGCGATGGCGATTGGGACCATCGCACCCAGGCTTTTTCGTGTCAGGGCCCGTTCCACCACGAAGGCCCCTCGCCCGCGCGGTGCGCGAGCGAGGGGCCCAGTCGTGAGCGGGTGTCAGGCCGCCGCGTCGTGTTCGGCGGTCACGAGGGTCCGCTGCGCCGAGCGCTGCCCGGCGACCTTCGCCTCGTTCTTCTTGCCCTTGGGAGCCACACCGTTGACGTCCTCGGTGCTGATCGCGTACTTCGCCGCGACCCGCGCCATCGCGTCAGCGTTGCGGTCGAGCGCCGCGCGGTCGACGTTGCCCAGGTTGTCGCAGGCCCGGTGGTAGCAGTCGTCGAAGGCCTTTCCGGCCTCGCCGCCCCACTTCGCCGCCTGCTCCTCGGTCTTCACGCCGTCGCCTCCGGTGAACAGGCCACCGGCCGGGATGCCCACCGCGATGAACTCTCCGTAGTCGGAGCGGCCGTCGAAGTCGGTGCCCTCCGCCTCGATGTCCCTCGTGGCGAGCGCGTCGACGAACGACTGCTCGATCTGCGCCGAACCGTACGGTCCCGGGCCGGCACCCTCGCCGTCCGAGTCGTCCCCGTCGTAGACGAAGTACCCGGCGTTCGGCGAGCCGATCATGTCGAAGTTCAGGTACAGCGCGATGTCGAGCTGCTGCTCGAACGACAGCGAGTTGACGTAGTGCGTCGAGCCGACGAGCCCGAACTCCTCGGCACCCCACCACGCGAACCGCACCGCGTTGTTGACCTTGGCCTTGCCGCCGAGCTGCACGGCCGTCTCCAGCAGTGCCGCCGAACCGGTGCCGTTGTCGTTGATCCCGGCGCCGTCGGCGACACCGTCGAGGTGAGCACCCGCCACCACGACGTTGTCCTTGCGGCCGGTCTTGGTCTCGGCGATGACGTTGAAGGTCGTGCGCTCCTCTTCGAAGGCGCGCAGTTCCAGCGCGGTCTCCGCACCGTCCTGCGACAGCAGCGCCTGCGCGTCCTCCTGGCTGATGCCACCGGTCGGGATGCGCGCCTGCGACGGGTCACCGAGCGTGCCGTTGAGGGGCCCCGGCTCGTTGTTGTAGACGATCGCGCCCGCGGCGCCGGCGTCGGCAGCGGCGATCTGCTTCTCCGCGAACGAGCACACTCCGCGCTCGACCAGGACGATCTTGCCGGTCGCATCGCCGTAGTCCGCGGCCTCACAGCCGGGGCTGTCGTCGGAGGCGATCACGGAGAGCGGGGCGGTGAAGCCGCCCTCCTCCGTGGAGGGGCTGTAGCTCATGATGATGATCGGCACATCCGTACCGGCCACCGCGAGGCTCTCGGCGAGCGTCTCGGTGTAGGTGAACGGGAACTCCTGGCGCGTCACGTCGTATCCCGCGGCCTCGAGTTTGCCCGCGACGTAGTCCGCCGACGCGTCGTAGCCCGGTGTGCTCGCGGCGCGGTTGCCGCCGTTGGTCTCGGCGATCCGCTGCAGCGCGATCAGATGCCGGTTGATGTTGCCGACGTCGACGTTCTTCGCGAGTTTGTCCGCGAGCTTGTCGCCCGGGTCGGGTTTCGCGGCCGCGGTGGCGGTGCTGGTGAGCACGAGTCCGGCACACGCGGCGATGACGACGGCAGGTCTGAGTTTGCCTCTGGTGGATGACATAGGCACGTCCCCTTCGTGACTGAGGAGCGTCACTTTTGTGTGTTCTGCCCGTAAGGTCAAGGACCATTCGTAGGAAAGACAGACCCACGAGGGGTTGCGTTGTGACATAGGGTTCCCTTATGCACGCCATCAAGATCAGCGAACCCGGCGGCCCCGACAATCTCGTGTGGACCGAGGTCGCCGACCCCGTGCCCGGCGCCGGAGAGGTGCTGATCGACGTGGCCGCGAGCGCGGTCAACAGAGCGGATCTGCTGCAGCGGCAGGGCAACTACCCGCCGCCGCGCGGAGCGAGCGACATCATCGGCCTCGAGTGCTCCGGCACGATCATCGAGCTCGGTGAGGGCGTCGAGGGCTGGCAGGTCGGCGACGAGGTGTGCGCGCTGCTCTCCGGAGGCGGCTACGCCGAGAAGGTCGCCGTGCCCGCGGTGCAGCTGCTGCCCGTGCCCGGCGAGGTGGAGCTGCTCTCCGCTGCCGGTCTGCCCGAGGTCGCCTGCACGGTGTGGTCGAACGTCGTCATGCACGCGGGCCTTTCCGAGGGAGACGTACTGCTCGTCCACGGCGGCGCGGGCGGCATCGGCACGCACGCGATCCAGGTCGGCAAGGCGCTCGGCGCGACCGTCGCCATCACCGCGGGTTCGCCGGAGCGACTGGAGCGCTGCCGCCAGCTCGGCGCGGACATCGTGATCAACTACCGCGACCAGGACTTCGTCGAGGAGCTCAAGAACGAGACCAAGGGCGCCGACGTCATCCTCGACAACATGGGTGCCAAGTACCTCGGCCGCAACGTCGACGCTCTGGCCACCGGCGGGCGCCTCGTGGTGATCGGCATGCAGGGCGGCCTCAAGGGCGAGCTGAACCTCGGCAAGCTCATCGGCAAGCGCGGCAGCATCGCGGCGACGACCCTGCGGGCCCGGCCGGTCGAAGAGAAGGGCGCGATCGTGGCCGACGTGCGCGAGCGCCTGTGGCCGCTCGTCGTGGAGGGCTCCGTGCACCCGGTGATCGACCAGGTGATCCCGATGGCCGAGGCCGCGGACGGGCATCGCGCACTGGAAGAGGGCGGCGTGTTCGGCAAAATCGTGCTCGCCGCGAAGTCGTAGCGGCTCGGCGGTTCAGCGCAGCTCTTCGAGCACCCGCACCAGCTGGTTGATCTCGAAGACGTTGGAGTAGTGCGCCAGGCCGATGCGCACGGCGCCACCGACCTCGCCGACCCCGAGCGCCGCGAACAGTCCGCTCGCGCCCTCGTCGGCGAACGCGCACAGTCCCTGCGAGGCCAGGTACTCGGCGACCTCGGCCGCCTTGCGGTCGGCGACGGCGAACGCGAGCGACGGGATCCGCCGCATCGCGTCGCCGATCACCATCACGTGCCGCAGCGACCGCAGCTCCGTGGACAGCTGCGCGAGCAGCCCGGCGTGGTACGACTTCGCCGAGCCGAGCGAGGTCAGCAGCCGTTCCCGGCGTGAGCCGGCCGCGGCGTCGTCGAGCCCGGCGAGGTAGTCGATCGAGGCGATGAGCCCCGCGAGCAGCGGGTACGCGTGCGGGCCGAGCTCGAGCCTCGCCGCACGCCGCGCGTTCGGGTCGAGCGACACCGACGGCAGGCGCTCCAGCATCTCCGGGTCGCGGAAGACGAGCGCGCCGACCGCGGGCCCTCCCCACGTCTGCGCCGAGAGCACCACCACGTCGGCGCCGAGCGCGTTGACGTCCAGCGGGAGGAACGGGGCGGCGTAGGTGGCGTCGACGACCACGAGCGCACCGACGCGCTTGGCGATCTCCACGACGGTCGGCACATCGGGACGCGTGCCGACCGAACCCGACGCGCACGTCAACGACACCGCCTTGGTGCGTGCGTTCACCAGGTTCTCGTACTGCCACGCGGGCAGCTCGCAGGTCTCTATGTCGATCTCGCCCCAGCGGACCGCCGCGCCGATGCGCTTTGCCGCGCGCTGCCACGGCGCGATGTTCGCGGGCTCGTCCAACCGGGACACGACGACCTCGTCGCCGAGGGTCCAGCGTGTGGACAGTGCGTCGACGAGGCGGCCCAGCAACACCGAGGCACTCGGGCCGAGTACGACACCGTCGGGATCGGCGCCCACGAGGTCGGCGACCGAACGGCGCGCGGCAGCCACGATGCTCTCCGCGCGCTGGGAGGCGGGAAATGCTCCGCCGGGTCCGGAAACCGGAGCCCGCATCGCCGTCGAAACCGCTGAGGCGACCTGTTCTGGGACGAGCATTCCGGTTGCGCCGTCGAAGTGAATCCAGCCATCACCCAGTGCGGGAAACAACCCACGGATCCGAGCGACGTCAAACGCCATGAGCACACCGTACGGAGGCGTAGTTTCGCTGTGCGTTCGGGGTTGCCCTGGTGAACACGGTAAGCGACGGTTCCGGCTACGCTCGGATGTCGAGCGTCTCGTATCGCTGTGCAGCAGTTCCGAAGTGAGCCAGGATGGAGCATATGACGGAGCCGAATTTCCCGAATTCACACACAGCCGGTAGCCAAGAAGGTGACCAGTCACACCACGTGGTGGTAGTTGGGCCCGATGGCGCTCCGGTGGGTGCGGCGCGGATCGGTCCCGGTGCCGACGGGGAGAAGAACGAGAGCGTCGGCGACATGGTCGAAGAACCGGCCAAGGTCATGCGGATCGGCACGATGATCAAGCAGCTCCTCGAAGAGGTGCGCGCCGCTCCGCTCGACGACGCGAGCCGCAACCGGCTGCGCGAGATCCACCAGACCTCGATCAAGGAGCTGGAGCAGGCGCTCGCCCCCGAACTGCAGGACGAGCTCGAGCGGCTGGTGTCGCCGTTCACGGACGACTCGACGCCGACCGACGCGGAGCTGCGGATCGCGCAGGCCCAGCTCGTCGGCTGGCTGGAGGGCCTCTTCCACGGCATCCAGACGGCGTTGTTCGCTCAGCAGATGGCCGCCCGCGCCCAGCTGGAGCACATCCGCCGTGGCCTGCCGCCCGGCACCGGAGGCGGCGAGCAGCCCTCCGGCGGAATCGGCAGCCCCGGCCAGTACCTCTAGCGGCCGGTGAGCCGGTCGAGCCAGCGGTCCACCGTCAGGTCGTAGCGCCCCGGGTCGTGTGTCCGCTGCGCCTCTTCGACCTTCGGCGCGAGCGCGGCCCGGACCTGGGGCGCGTACTGCGGCAGGACGTAGACGTTCTGCCAGTACTCCTCGCGCATCCGGACCTCGCCGACCTGCTCGTAGCCCGCGATCGCCACGGGCACGTTGAGGCCGTACTTACGGTCCGGGATCCCCGGCTGATAGGACGTCACCATGAGCACAGTCGGGCGTGCGTCCATCACCACCTCGGTGGGATCGGCGCCGTGCGCGATGGCCTCGTCGTTGAGTCCGATGTAGTCGATCGACTGCCAGTCGCTGTAGTACGGGATCGCGCCCGCGTCGCTGACAGCCAGTGTGCGCGCGTCCTCTGGCACGTCGGCCTCGGCGAGTCCCCTGCCGATCGCGACGTGGGCCCGCTGGAGGTCCGAGCCGTAGTTGGCGATCAGCGGCAGGTCCGGCGCGGTCGCGCCGGCGACCGCGACCCAGCCGACGGTGATGGCGCCCACCGCCGTGGCCGCGAGCCGCTGCCCGATCGCGGCCACGGCGATTCCCGCACCGAGGCACAGCACCGGGAACACGTGGTAGGCGAAGCGGTGCAGGTAGTCCATCGTCGGACCGGACAACGCGTACGGCAGCCAGGTCGCGACGACGGTGAGGCAGAACAGCCCGCCCTTGAACCACAACCCGGCCACCACGAGCAGGGCGAGCGAGAGCAGCAGCAACGGCGCCAACAGGATCGCCGTGGTCACCACCCACTCGGCGCCCGCTTCCAGGTTGCCGAACTTGACGTAGAAGGTGTTCGGCAGCAGCTGTCCGTAGTAGAACCAGCGCCAGACGAAGTACCCGGCGCCGACCGCGGCCGCGATGACGGTCGTCCAGCGCGCCACCGGCATCCGGCGGGAGTACCAGAACCACACCGCGAACGCGGGCAGCGCGGCGAGCAGGCCCTCCGGCCGCAGCATTCCGAGGAACAACAGCAGCAGCGGCGGCTCCCAGTCGAACACCCGCTCCTCGTCGATCACGCGCACTGCCACGATCACGAGCCGCAGCAGCACCGCGGCGAAGGCCACCGTCTCCAGGCCGCTGTTGGCGTGGAAGTACGTGGGCAGGAACAGCACGAACGCGAGGCCGGCGACGACCGATCCGGCGCCCTCGGTGGCCCGCAGCAGCATCACCAGCGTGATGGCGCCGAGCACCAGCGAGGTCACCTTGGCGACCAGCACCAGGTCGGCGCCGAGCGCGGACCACAGCGCGTGCCACAGCATCCAGGCGAAGTTGGTGAAGCCCTCGACGGCGTCACCGCCGACGTTCCAGACCGGACCGAGTCCCTCGGCGAGGTGCTCGCTGTAGCGGAACGTGATGAACGCGTCGTCGATCACGAAGTCCCACGTCAGCCACGCGCCGAACGCGAACAGCACCGTGAGCCCCAGGCCGAGGCCGATCCGTGCGGCCTTGGTCATCGCAGGGCTCCTTCGAGTGCGTCGAGTACACGGGCGGCGCCCCGGCCGTCGACGGCCTCCGAGGCCGACGCGGCCAGCCGCTGCCTCACGGCGGGCTCGGCCAGCAGCGCGCCGAGTGCGGCACCTGCCTCGTTCAGTGCGGTCGCGGTGCCCAGCCCGGCGGCAAGGCCCTGGTCGACGGCGGCGCGGTAGCCCGCCGCCTGGTTGTCGACGAGCTGCACGATCGCGGCGGGCACGCCGATGCAGCAGAGCTCGAACAGGGTCACGCCCGCGGCGCTGACGACCAGGTCGGTGTCCACGAGCTTGTCGTGCAGGCCAGGCCCGGGCGGCGAGACGACGAAACGCTGAGCGGGTCCCGGCTCGGGCAGCTCGGGCTCGCCGCGCACGAGCGCCTCGACGGAGCACGCGACGCCCGTGGCGCGCAGTGCCCGCAGCAGCTCGACGACGACGTCCTGCCAGACCCCGCCGCCGCCCAGCACCACCAGCACGCGCGCGGATCCGTCCGGCCGGGACGCGGCCGCGCGCTTGTCCCTCGCCTCGAGCACCACCTGCCGCAGCGGGGCGTAGGAGACGCCGGTGAGCACCACGCCGGAGCCGTCGTCGGGCCTCGGCTCCGGCACCAGGCCGCAGTCCACCACGACGTCGGCGCAACGCCTGCCGAAGGGGCCGTCCTCGAAGGACACCAGCGCCGCGCCCGCCGCGTTCGTCTCGGCCCGCAGCTCGCCGAGCTCGTAGTGGTCGACCACCAACGCGTCGTAGCCGCGCGGGGACGTCTCCGGCGGCAGCATCGGCACGGCCAGCTCGGCGAAGCGGGCCGCGAGGAAGTCGGCGTTGTCGGTGCGCCCGGCGAAGGCGACGTCCCAGCCGCGCGCCACGGCCTGCTCGGCCAGCGCGACGACGCGGGAGATGTGCCCGGCCCCGATCTGGCGCGACGAGTCCGCCCGCAGCAGGATCCTCACCGCACCGCCTTCTGCTCCACGTTCGCGTTCAACGCCACCAGGTCGGGGCGGCGTCGCAGCACGCTCACGACCTCGCCCCACGAGGGGATGCCGTCGCCGAGCTCGGCGACCACACCCTCCAGTACCGCCCAGTCCGGCTCGGTGTCGAGCGTGACACGCAGGTCGTCGGCTGGTGGCGCCACGACCATACCGGCGCAGGAATAACGTTCCGGGTGCCCGTACACACCGGGCGTGACGTGTTCGCGGTGCGCGCCCTCCGGCTCGCGGCCCTGCTCGACGAGCACCGGCACGCGCACCAGCTCCGCGTCGAAGCCACGCGGCAGCGTGCGCACGAGGAAGTTGTTCACGTAATCGACGTCCGGCCGTGCCCGCCACAGCGCCACCAGCTGAGCGAGCAGCGCGGGATCGTGCAGCGGGCAGTCGGCGGTGAGCCTCACCACGGCGTCGGCGGGATAACGCTCGCACGCCAGCAGGAATCGGGCGAGTACGTCGTCCAGCGGCCCCCGCACCACGTCCGCTCCGCAGCGCGCGGCCTCCTCGGCCACGGCGTCGTCGTCGGCGGCGTCCGACGTGGCGACCACCACCCGGTCGACTCCCTCGGCCGCGAGCGCGGCCCGCACGACCCAGCCGAGCACGCTGCGACCGCCCAGCTCACGCAGCACCTTGCCCGGCAACCTGGTCGAGGAGGCCCTCGCCTGGATGACGACGTTCACGACGGGTTGCTCGCGCATGGGTGACATGATGGCCGGAAGTCGAACGTCTGCAACGCGGAGGTAACCCATGACCGAGCTCGACGGGGCGAGCATCCTGCTCACCGGTGGTACGGGCTCGTTCGGAAAAGCGTTCATCACCCACGCGCTCGCCGAGCTGAACCCGCGCAGGCTGGTCGTGCTCTCACGCGACGAGCTGAAGCAGTACGAGGTCCGCAGGCAGTTCGGTGACGACCCGCGGCTGCGGTGGTTCATCGGCGACGTCCGCGACCGGCGCAGGCTCGAGCGCGCGATGCACGGCGTCGACTACGTGGTGCACGCCGCGGCGCTCAAGCAGGTGGACACCGGCGAGTACAACCCGTTCGAGTTCGTCCAGACCAACGTGGTCGGCTCGCAGAACGTGATCGAGGCCGCCATCGACTCCGGCGTGCGCAAGGTCGTGGCGCTGTCCACCGACAAGGCGTCGAGCCCGATCAACCTCTATGGCGCCACCAAACTGTGTGCCGACCGCATGTTCATCAGCGCCAACCACTACGCGGCGACGCACCCGACCCGCTTCGCCGTGGTGCGCTACGGCAACGTTATGGGCTCGCGCGGCAGTGTCATCCCGTTCTTCCGCTCACTCGCCGAGCAGGGTGAGTCGCTGCCGATCACGCACAAGGAGATGACCCGCTTCTGGATCACGCTGCCGCAGGCGGTGCGGTTCGTGGTCGACTCGTTCGACCAGATGAACGGCGGCGAGCTCTACGTCCCGAGAATCCCGAGCATGCGGCTCGTCGACCTGGCACAGGCGATCGCGCCGGGCAGCCCGATGCACGAGGTCGGCATCCGGCCCGGCGAGAAGCTGCACGAGGAGATGATCGCCCCGGACGACGCGCGCCGGACGGTGCGGCTCGAGGACCGCTACGTGGTGCAGCCGCACATCGCGGGCTGGGGCTACGAGCCGCCCGAGCGCGGAGTCGCCGTGGAGGACGGCTTCGCCTACCGCTCGGACACCAACGACCTCTGGCTCGACACCGACCAGCTGCAGGAGCTGATCGCCGAACATGAGTGAGCCGTTCCTGCCCTACGGGCGCCAGTCGATGGGTGACGACGACCTCGCCGCCGTCGCCGAGGTGCTGCGCGGCGACTGGCTCACGACAGGCCCCGCGGTGAGCCGGTTCGAGGCCGACCTCGCCGAGCACACGGGCGGAACCCCGGCGGTGGCGGTCACCTCGGGAACGGCGGCGCTGCACGTGGCCTACGCGGCGGCGGGCGTCGGGCCGGGCGACGAGGTGGTGACCAGCCCGATGACGTTCGTCGCCACCGCGGCGGGCGCGGCGCTGCACGGCGCGAAGGTCGTCTTCGCCGACGTCGAACCCGACACCGCCAACCTCGACCCCGCGGCCGCTCGTGCGGCGCTGACGAGCCGCACGAAGGTGCTCGCCGCCGTCGACTACGCGGGCCACCCCGCCGAGCTGGACGAGCTGCGCACGCTGGCCGACTCGGCCGAGGTGCTGCTGCTGGAGGACGCGGCGCACTCGATCGGCGGCTCGTGGCGCGGCAGGCCGATCGGCTCGCTGGCCGATCTCACGACGTTCTCGTTCTTCGCGACGAAGAACCTGACCACGGCCGAGGGCGGAGCCGTGGTGAGCGCGTCGGAGGAGCTGCTCGCGCGCGCCAGGGCGTTTCGCAACCACGGCCTCGTGCGCGATCGCTCCGAGCAGCGCAACCCCGACGAGGGCGGCTGGCACCAGGAGGTGCACGCCTTCGGCCTCAACTACCGCCTGCCGGACGTGCTGTGCGCGCTCGGCAGCAGCCAGCTGCGGCGGCTGGCCGCGTTCAAGCGCCGCCGCGCGGAGATCCACACGCGCTACGACAAAGCGCTGGCCGACCTCGACGGCGTGCGCACCCCGGTGACCCGCGACGGCGCCGACCCGATGTGGCACCTGTACTCGCTGCGGGTGCTCGACGGCAGGCGCAGGGCACTGTTCGAGCACCTGCGCGGGCTCGGCATCGGCGTGCAGGTCAACTACGTGCCCGTGTACTGGCACCCGGTGTTCGAAGACCTCGGCTACCGGCGCGGGCTGTGCCCGAACGCGGAGCGCTACTACGCGGAACAGCTGTCGCTGCCGCTGTTCCCGGATCTCACCGACTCCGATGTGGACCGCGTGATCACGTCCGTGCGGTCGTTCTTCGGGGCCTAGGGGTTCGCGGCTCGGGTTCGGGCTCCAGGTGCGGCAGCACGCGGTCGAGCCAGCCCGGCAGCCACCAGCAGCGGTCGCCGAGCAGGAACATCGCGGTGGGCACGATGATCAGCCGGATGATCGTGGCATCGATCAGCACGCTCACCCCGAGGCCCAGCGCCAGCATCTTGATCACGACGCTGTCGGCGAGCAGGAACGCGAAGAACACCGACATCATGATCAACGCCGCCGAGCTGATCACCCGCGCCGTGACGGCGAGGCCGGTGACGACGCTGGAATGGCTGTCGCCGGTCTTGCGCCACGCCTCGTGGACGCGGGAGAGCAGGAACACCTCGTAGTCCATCGACAGGCCGAAGACGATCGCGAACATGATCATCGGGACGTAGGACTCGATCGGCACCGACTCGGAGACGCCGAAGAACGACCCGCCCCAGCCCCACTGGAACACGGCGACGATCACGCCGTAGGCGGCCGCGATGGACAGCAGGTTCAGCACCGCGGCCTTGAGCGCGAGGACCGGGCTCCGGAAGGACACCAGCAGCAGCACGAACGCCGCTCCTACGACGATGCCGATGATCAGCGGCA
Source organism: Prauserella cavernicola (assembly GCF_016595675.1). Taxonomy (GTDB): domain Bacteria; phylum Actinomycetota; class Actinomycetes; order Mycobacteriales; family Pseudonocardiaceae; genus Prauserella_A; species Prauserella_A cavernicola. Next base: position 386,902 of record NZ_JAENJH010000002.1, read on the forward strand.
GTCTGGCCGCGGCGATGTCGCGGAAGTCCAGCTGGCCCGCCGTCTGGCCGGTGACGTAGCTCTGCGCTCCGGTGCCACCGAGCACGTTCGGCAGGGTCTGGTCCCTGAGCGTGTGCAGCAGGTCGTCGGTCGCGGTGTCCTGCGGCGCAGAGGCGGGTGTGACCGTGGAGACCAGGACCGCACCGTCCTGGCTGAGCGTCGGCGGGCTGGCCGAGGCGACGTCGTCGGTCCCGGCGAGCGCCTGCTGGAGCCGCTGGGCGAGGTTGCCGTCCTGGCCGGGGTCGCGCAGCACCACGGCCACCGTGAACTGCCCGTTCACGCCGGTGCCGAAGCCGCCCGCGAGCGCGTCGTAGGCCTCGCGCGTGGTGCTGCCCTGCGGATCGGCGCCCTGGTCGATGTGCCCGAGCTGCATCGAGAACGCCGGGATGGCCAGCACCCCCGCCACCACGACGCCACCGCACAACGCGAGCCACGGGTGCCGCACGAGGCCGCCCGCGTAGCGCTGCCACGTGTCGGTCGAGCCCTTCGCCGGTGCCTCGGCCACGGGTTTGCGGACGTGCAGCCGGTCGATCCGGCGGCCGGCCAGCCCGAGCAACGCGGGCACCAGCGTCACCGCGGTGCACGCGGCCGTGATCACGGTGATCGCGGCGGCGAGCCCCAGTTTGCCGATGAAGCTGACCCCGACGGCGAACAGCCCGAGCAGCGCGATCACCACGGTCGTCGCCGCGATCAGCACCGAGCGGCCGCTGCCCGACACCGTGCGTCCCGCCGCGGTCGCCGGATCCACACCGTCCATCAGCAGCTGCCGGTGCCGCGTGGTGAGGAACAGCGCGTAGTCGATGCCGACGCCGAGCCCGATCATGATCGCGAGCGTGGGCGCGGTGGTGGCGAACTGGACCTGGCTGGCCAGCAGCCCCAGCAGACCGACGCCGGTGAACACGCCCACCACCGACGTCGCGATCGGCAGGCCCGCGGCGAGCACGCTGCCGAACGCGAGCAGCAGCACGATGATCGCGACCCCGATGCCGATCGCCTCGGACGTGCGGTCGGCGTTCTCCGGTTCGGCGGCCTGGCCGAGGCTGCCCGCGTAGAAGACGGAGACGCCTGCCGCCCGCACCGGATTCGTCGCGGTGTCGACGGCGTCGACGAGGCTGGTGCCGATCGAACCCGGATCGGCGTTGAACTGGACGGTCGTGAAGGCGACCCTGCCGCTGGGTGACACCGCCCCCTGCGCGAACGGATCGGATGCGGCCAGCACGTGGTCGACCCCGCGAACGGAGCCGACCGCCTGCTCGATCACGTTCCGCTGCGAGCTGAGGGAGCCCGAACCGGTCTCGAAGACGATGCGGGCGGAGTCCGCACTGCGCGTCACGCCGTGCTCGACGAGCACCTGGCTGCCCTGGCCGGACTGGGTGCTGGAGATGGAGAAGTCGTCGCTGTAGGCGTCGCCGACCACGTGCGTACCGACCGTGGCCCCCGCCAGCACCACCAGCCAGATCAGCAGCACAGGCCACGGATGGCGCGCGCAGTGTCTGCCGAGCCGTTCGAGCGGTCCCGCTGGTGCGCTGGTGGCCATCCGCGACCTCCTGGCTCAACCCCCAGGTGAGTCGCAGAGTCGCACGCCGGACGCGGCGGCCCCAGGGCCGAAAGGCCCCGCGTGATCAGTGGGCGCTCAGAGAAGGTCCCAGGTCAGCGGCGTGCCCTTGGGTGCGTCGACGCGGAAGCTGCGGCCCAGCACCGTCGTGATCTCGGCCGGCGCGAGCCCGCCAGCGGGCCGGATCGACCGGACGTTGCGCTCGGTCACCGCCTCGCCCGCACGCACGTCCTCCACGACGTAGAGCGAGCGGCGCAGGCGCAGGCCCTCGCGCTCGCTGTCCTTCGGCCCGATCACGGGCCTGCCCAGTGCCTGCCAGGCGCGCCTGGTCTCGGTGACCAGCGCGGCCAGCTCGGCGGGTTCGAGGGAGAACGCGGAGTCGACGCCGCCGTCGTCGCGGCTGAGGGTGACGTGCTTCTCGATGGCGCACGCGCCCAGCGCCACAGCCGCCACCGGCGCGCCGAGGCCGGGCGTGTGATCGGAGAGGCCAACCAGCGAGTCCGTGACAGAGGCCAGCACCGGCAGTCCGCGCAGGTTGCTCTCCTCCGGCGCCGCCGGGTAGCTCGCGGTGCAGCCGAGCACGATCAGCTGGTCGTTGCCCGCCTCGCGCGCGGTGCGCACGGCCGCGTCGATCTCGGCGACCGACGCCATGCCCGTGGAGATCACCAGCGGCTTGCCGGTGCGCGCGCACAGCTCGATCAGCGGCAGGTCGACGATCTCCGACGACGCGATCTTGTACGCGGGCGCGTCGAGCGACTCCAGCAGTTCCACGGCGGTCGGGTCGAACGGGCTGGAGAACACCTCGAGCCCGTGCTCACGGGCCCTGCGGAACAGCGGCTCGTGCCACTCCCACGGCGTGTGCGCGCGCTCGTAGAGCTGGTAGAGGTTCTGCCCGCCCCACAGCTCGTGCTCGTCGCTCAGCCGGAACGCGGGGCCGTCCACGTCGATCGTGATCGTGTCGGGCCGGTAGGTCTGGAGCTTCACGGCCTGCGCGCCGGTGGCGGCCACGGCGTCGACGATCGCCAGCGCGCGGTCGAGCTCGCCGTTGTGGTTGCCCGACACCTCCGCGATGACGAACGGCGGGTGCTCGGGCCCGATCTCGTGCTTACCGATGCGGACGGACATGGCTACGCATTCTCCAGTGACTTGGCGAGCACGCGGAACGGCCCTGGCTCCGGGGTGACGGCGTAGCCCGCCCTGCCGAACAGGGCGAGCGACGCCACGTTGTCCTCGTGGACGGTGGCGAGCACCCGGCGCGCGGAGCGCAGCCCGCGCAGCTCGCGCTCCCCCGCGGCGAGCACGCGCCCGGCCAGGCCCCTGCCCCGGCTCCCTGGCGCGACGGTGATGCTGACCTCCCAGGTGCCCACGGACTCGCCTTCCACGACGTCGAACCGGACGGTCCCCACGGGCCCGCCCTCCTCGGCGACGAACAGCAGCCGGTCTGGCGAGGCCAGCACGCCCTCGAGCCAGCGCATGTGGTCCTCGAGCGCCACGACCTCACCGGCGCGCGACCACCGCCGCGTCCCGGGATCGTTGCGCCAGGCGAGCAGCAGCTCCGCATCGCCCTCGGTGGCCTCGCGGACCGTCAGCGGGGCCTCGGTCACCCCGCGGCGCCCGCGCGGTCCTCGAGCCTGCGCAGCCGCTCCTCGTACTGCGCGATGCCGGTGAGGCGCACGCGCACCTGGGCGTGCTGGCGCTGCACCTCCTCGATCAGGGTGCGGGCCTCGGCGAGCTCCGGCTTGTCGGCCGACGGCGCCAGCGCGAGCTTGGCGCGCAGGTCCTCCAGCCGGCCCTCCTGCGCCGCGACGTGCGGCACGAGGCGTTCCACCTCGCCGCGCGTCCAGCGCAGGTGACCGCGTGCGTCCTCGAGCCCCGCCTCCAGCTCCGCCAGTCTGCGCCGGTGGTCGTTGGTGCAGTTCTCCTGCTCGGTGAGGCGGTCGGCGTGCCGGTCGAGACGGTGCAGCTGCTCGAGCCGCTCGACGAACGGGCGCAGTCGCTCCTCGACGCGGTAGTCGATCAGCCTGGCGAGCCTCGTGCCTGCGCTCGCGCGAAGCTTTCTCAACGGGTTCACTGACGCCATCGCACGGTGTCCTTCGGGTCGGGTCGGTCAGCGGAGGAACGTGGTGTTGCCGGTCGTCGTCCACGACGCCAGCAATCTTCCCTCGGCGGCGATCTGGTGCTCGGGTCCCACGATGCACGAATCTCCCGCCGCGTGCTCCCAGGAGGTCTGGTGCGGGTCGTCGATGAACGAGAATCCGGTGAGCACCAACTCAGCGTCGGGAAACGCGGTCCGCGCGATCCACGCGGCCATCGTGCCCGTCGTCGCCCAGAAACCCTCCGTGCTCGTCGGCAGGTCGAGCGCCTGCGACAGCGGAAGAGTCACCTCGCTGTTCGACACCGGGACGAAGCCGAGGTCGGCGGGCCACCACTGCGGGATGTTGTCGGGCTCCCAGTGCAGTCTGCCCGGCTCGACCAGCAGGTAGAGGCGCCAACGGTAGTCGGCGAAGACCCACTTGGTGGCGCGCAGGGCCCGGTTGAACACCACGACGTGGGTCCGGTTCCCGACGGCGGGCGGAGCGCCCGGCTCATCGCACACGAACCCGTTGACGCGCAGCACGAGGTCACAGGAATCGATGGTCTTGGCCCGCTGCTCATCGGCGGCGAGCGGCTGGTTGCCGACCACGGCGACCGAGCGCGGCCGCGGCCGATCCGCGTACGACTCGAGCAGGCTCGTGAGCAGACTCGGCGCCCGGACGTCGCTCTCCATGTCGAGGCAAGCTATCACCACACCGGCAGTGCGCAAGGCGTACACGCACAGCTACCGAGTGCTCCGAATGGGGCAGCGCGACCGATCAACGACGGGTCAGTGAGGCGGTTTTCGGGCGAAGTGGACCGTCCACGCGTGCTGAAGCGGACGCGCGCGATCGCCGTCATCCGTCGCCAGTACCCTCGTATCTCGTGCACGCCACAAGCACCGTCGACTCAACGGAAACGTCCACGATGAGCTCGGGACCGCCCGCCTCGGACAGCCGCACGCTCAAGCGCGCGCTGGCCGATCTGTCCGCCGGCGCCCGGCAGCGCGAGCTGTGGGGACACCTGGCCTGGCAGGACATCAAGCAGCGGTACCGGCGCTCCGTCCTCGGTCCCTTGTGGATCACGCTGAGCATGGGTATCACCGCGCTCGGCCTCGGGCTGCTGTACTCACAGCTGTTCGACGCCGAGATCGGCACGTTCCTGCCCTACATCACCACGGGCTTCATCGTCTGGAACTTCATCCTGGGGTGCCTGACGGAAGGTACGGACACCTTCATCTCCAACGAAGGGCTGATCAAGCACCTGCCGGCACCGCTGTCGGTGTACGTGCTGCGCACCGTGTGGCGGCAGAGCATCATGTTCGCCCACAACATGATCATCTACTTCATCGTCATCGCGATCTTCTGGGGTTCGGTGACCACGCCGGACTACTCGATCACCGAGGGCGGCATGCCGCAGCCGGGCCTGAACTGGGGCGTGCTGCTGGCGATCCCGGCGTTCGCGCTCATCGCGGTGAACGCGGGCTGGGTGGTGCTGCTGTTCGGCATCGCGTCCACGCGCTTCCGCGACATCCCGCAGGTCGTCACCAGCCTGATCAACCTGCTGTTCTTCATGACGCCGATCGTCTGGTCCACCGACATTCTCAGGGACAAGTTCGGCGAGAGCGTCGGCTGGCGAGATCTCGTGGCCGAACTGAACCCGCTGTACCACTTCATCCAGCTCCTGCGCGCCCCGCTCATCGGCAACGAGCAGAGCTGGCACCACTGGGCGATCGTCGGCGCCTTCACCGTCGTCGGCTGGCTACTGGCACTGCTGGTGCTGCGCAACTACCGTGCCCGCGTCTCGTATTGGGTGTGACGACAAGATGATCAGCATTGACGTGTGGAACGCGTCCGTCGACTTCCCCATCTTCGACGCGAAGACCCGCTCACTGAAGAAGCGGGTGCTGGGCAAGGTCGGCGGCAAGATCGGCACCGACAGCAAGGTGCCCATCATCGAGGCACTGCACGACATCAACGTGTCGATCAACAGCGGCGACCGGATCGGCCTCGTCGGCCACAACGGCGCGGGCAAGTCCACGCTGCTGCGGCTGCTCTCCGGCATCTACGAGCCCACGCGCGGTGCCGCGAGGGTCCGGGGCCGCGTGGCGCCCGTCTTCGACCTCGGCGTCGGTATGGACCAGGAGATCTCGGGCTACGAGAACATCATGGTCCGTGGTCTCTACCTGGGCATGACGCGCAAGCAGATGGAGAAGCGCGTCGACGACATCGCCGAGTTCACCGAGCTCGGCGACTACCTGGCGATGCCGCTGCGCACCTACTCCACCGGTATGCGCGTCCGGCTGGCACTGGGTGTGGTCACGTCCATCGACCCGGAGATCCTGCTGCTCGACGAGGGCATCGGCGCAGTCGACGCGGCGTTCCTCAACAAGGCCCGCGACCGCCTCGTCGACCTGGTGAAGCGCTCGGGCCTGCTGGTGTTCGCCTCCCACCAGGACGACCTGCTGCTGGAACTGTGCACCTCGGCCATCTGGATGGACGAGGGCCGGATGAAGATGCAGGGCTCCCTGCGCGAGGTCCTCACCGCCTACAAGGGCAGGGACCCGTACTCGAACGTCAGCAAGGAGACGCTGGAGCGCCTCGAAGCACCTGCGCTGAGCGGCGACTGACGTGTCCGCCAAGGAGCCGTTGCCGGAAGGCGCCGTCGTCGCCGTGGTGGTCACCCGCCACCGGCGGGAGCTGCTCGCCGACTCCCTGAAGGTCATCGAGGCGCAGACCCGGCCCGTCGACCACCTGATCGTGGTCGACAACGGTCCGGACCTGCCGGCCAAGGACGTGGTGGACGCCTACTCGCTGCCCGCCACCTACTTGCCGTCGCACCACAACCTCGGCGGCGCGGGCGGTTTCGCGCTGGGCATGCTGCACGCGCTGGCGCTGGGCGCCGACTGGGTGTGGCTCGCCGACGACGACGGCAGGCCGGCCGACGAGAACGTGCTGCAGGTGCTGCTCGACGAAGCCAACCAACGCGACCTCGCCGAGGTCTCGCCGATGGTGGTCAACATCGACGAGCCGGAGCGGCTCGCGTTCCCGCTGCGCCGGGGACTCACGTGGAAGCGCTCGTCGGCGGAGCTGGGCAGCGACTTCCTGCCCGGTATCGCGTCGCTGATGAACGGCGCCCTGTTCCGCGCGTCGACGCTGGAGGTCACGGGTGTCCCGGACCTGCGGTTGTTCTTCCGGGGCGACGAGGTGGAGCTGCACCGCAGGCTGGTGCGCTCGGGCCTGCCGTTCGGCACTTCGCTGCGCACGGCCTACCTGCACCCGAACGGCTCGGACGAGTTCAAGCCGATGCTGGGCGGCCGGTTCCACGCGCAGGACCCCGAGAACGAGGTGAAGCGGTACTACACCTACCGCAACCGCGGCTACCTGCTGTCGCAGCCGGGGATGCGCAAGATCGGCGCGCTGGAGGTGCTGCGCTTCGGCCTGTACTTCGTGGGTGTGAAGCGCGACCCGAAGGCGTTCGTGCAGTGGCTGCGCCTGGTGCGGCAGGGCCGCAAGGAACGCTTCTTCCGCTACTGAGACTTGTACAAAAAAGGGCCCCGAGCGCCTTCGCTCGGGGCCCTTTCGCGTGTGGTCCTACTCGCCGATCACGGGCGGCGCGGTGCGCATGTCGGTGCCGAACACCTCGTCGGGGTCACCCTCGACGAGGTAGGTGGGCCGCTGGTGCTCGGCGTCGTCCTCGCCCTTGCCACCGCGACCGGCACCACCCATGCCGCCTGCCATGCCCGCACCCCGGCCACCGGCCGCGGCGGCGGCACCGGGAGCGGCGGCGCCACTGCCCATCGGCCCCATGCCGGTCTTGGCCGCGCCGGAGGACGCGCCGGGAGCCGCTCCCGCCCCGGAGCCGCTGCCGCCGGGGCCGAAGCCACCGGCGCCACCGCGACCGAGCTTGCTGGAGTAGTCGGACCCTCCGGCGCCACCCATGCCGCCTCCGCCCATCGGCCCCATGGGCATCGCACCCATCCCGTTGAGGCCGTTGTTGCCGCCCCCTCGAGAGGGCATCCGCGGCGGCGTGGCCGTGGGCGGCCGGTACCCGGACGGGTTGGTGCCGCGAGGTGTGGACCCGGTGACGTTGCCGGCCGGCAGGGGCGTGGGAACGGAGCTCCCGCCGCCACCGATCGAGCCACCACCGCTGCCGTAGCTGCCACCGCCACCGGCGCCGGGCACGGTGCCTCCGCCGGGAACGGAGCCCCCGCTGAACCCGGACGCCTCGGTGCCCCCGTTGCCGGGCATGTTGATACCGGTACCGGGCGGCTTGAGCCCCGTGCCCTCACCGCTGCCGACGCCGAACTTCGGCGGCTCGGCGAACACGGGCTGCTTCGACGCGGCCCCGTAGAGGTCGTTGTCGTACTGGGTCATCACCCGCGCGGCCTCGCTGTGGGCCTCTTGGTTGCGCTGGTAGGTCTCGATGGAGCTGTTCATGCTGTCGACCATGGTGAAGGGGTTTCCCCCCCATTTCGCCATCTCGGTCTTCCAGTCGAACGGCACCTCTTCGGGCATGCTGTTCTTGGCGGTGGTCGCGGCTTCCGACTGCTGGTACATGACCTCGGAAGCCAACTGGGCATTGCTGGAGTTGCCGTCGGCCCAGGTGCTGAGGCTGTCGAAGTAGCCGTGCGCCTGGTCGGCCGCACTGCCCTCCCACTCGTGCTGCGACTTGCCGACGGCGTCCTTCAGCTGAGTGGCGAACTCGGAGAACATGCTGTGCAGCTCGTGGTAAGCCGTCGAGACCTCGGTGATCTGGCCCGCGTCGAGGTTCTCCGTGACGTAGCGGGACATCTCCTGGTGCTCGACGCCGGGGTAGTTGGCGCCCGACGGCTGGAGGCCCTCGACGTACTGCACCTCGCCGGACGACAGCTCTTGGACCCGGTTGTTGCCGATCTCGTCAGCCTGCTTGCCGGCCTTCGCCGTGGCCACGACCTGGTTGATCATGCCCATCAAACCGGTGGTGTCGACACCGGCCTGTTCCATCTCGGTGAGCCGCTGCTGCCGTTCGGCAGGCGCCATCTGAGCCAGTTGTTCCGGCGTGTAATGCGGCGTCGGTGCAGTAGGCATCATGATCACCCCTTGGGAAGTTTCGGCTCAACGATTTCGGCGATCTCGGACACCGTGCCGCACATGTCGTCGAATTTGAACCCGTTCAAAGTGACGTCGACACGAGAGGTCTCACCCACGCCAAGAGCGACAATGCAACCGCCAGGCCCCGGCATCTGGGCAACCTCGCGGTCACCAATGGAACCGGCCCTGACCGGGTTGCCCTCGATCGGCTCCGCGTCTTTTACGCCCTGGGAGTCGCGAATCGCGATTCCGACGGCGAACCCGTCATTGCCCGCCTCGACACCGGTCTGCCAGCTACAAGCTCGGGCTCCGCCCGTACTTTCAGGTCCCGCGCTATCAACCTGGCCGAACTCGCTGAGCTCCTCGGGGCTGAGCAACGAGCACGGATCCAGGCCCACCGTCGGCGCGTCACCATCACCACTGTCAACCGAATCGCTCACCGAAGGCGCACCACTCGACTCGGCAGCGGTCGACGGCTCGGTTCCCGCCGGCTGAGCCTCGCCCGGTTCCTCCCCGGAGCAGGCGGACAACAACACAACCGACAGCACCACGGCAACGGCTGAGAAACGTGAGATCTTGTGTCGCATCCGTCCAGTCCTAGCTTGACCGAACACTGTCGGCCGCTGAGTTCTCGGCTTCGTGATAGTTCTCGACGGCCTTCGTCAGAGCCGTTTGAAGATCCTCCAAGACCTGGGAAAACTGCTTCAAGACAGTTCCCGCTGATCCCACAGAATCCGCCGCGCTTCGCTGATCGTGCGCCGCCACAGCGTGTCCGTATTCATGCGCACCCAGCTTGGGCGCCTGAGAGAGCATCAAGACCGTTCGACGCTGAATCGTAAGCAGCCGAGTCTGCATCTCGGCCACTGCCTGCTCCAGCGGCTGCACACCCTCGGGACTGATCCGGAAGCCACCGTCGTGCGCCGCCTTGAGCAGCTTCTGCGACTCCGCCTTTGCGGCTCCGACGGCCTTGGTGTCAAGTGCGGAAACCGACTTGCCAATGGCGGCACCGGCTCCGGCGCCGACCGCTCCGGAATCGGACTGGCCATCCTCCCACGCGATCGGCATCGCTACCCCTCATCTCGCCTGCGCATCCACGCCTATGTCGTCCGACGGCAGTTTACAAGGCGACAACCCACCACGGCGGGCGTTCACCAAAAACCGTCCACGACCGCGGTCTGACGCAGCCAGCCCCCGTTCGGTTCCATCAGGGTTACGGGTATGCCTCCAACCGGGCGTCCAGCCGCTGGTCGTCGGTCAGGTCGGGAGCAGTGCCGCCTTCCCTTCACCGCTGCAGGTACGGCTCCAGCTGCGCGTACAGCTGCTGGGCCAGGCGGGCGTTGTCGCCCGGGGCGTAGGTCAGCCACTGCTGGCCGTCCTCCGCCGAGCGCTGCGTGCAGAAGTAGCGGCCGTCCTCCGTGTCGAACCAGGCCAGCAGGCCCAGGTTCGCCGGCTTGCCGTCGCGGTCGAGGGCGAAGGGCGTGAACTGGCCGATTCCCGTTTTCGGCTTCTCGAACAGCCTGGCCACCGCGCGTTCCTGGGACGCCGACTGCGAGCGCGGCGCCGCGACGTTCGCGAACGGGTCATAGGCGTCTGCGCCGCCTGCCGCGTGGCGCGGACGCCTCGGGGCCGGTTTGGCCACCGTCACCGACTGGCCGGGCGCCGGGGGCGTGAGGGGCAGCAGGTCGACGATCGCCGAGACGAAGTTCGTCGGCCGCGACTCCTCGAACTTCAGCAGGTTGCCGTCCTGTTTCACGACCACCGCGAACTGGCCGTCCGACGACGCCCTCGCGAACAGCTCGCCACCCTTGTCGAGCTGGGCCGCCGCCGTGATCGCCAGTGGCGAACGGACGAACGTCTCGAGTGCGAGTTGCACGTCGGCATCGACACGGCCGCGTCGCACCAGGTCACGGCCTTCGAGGTCGCGGAAGACGGCTTCGCGCACCTGGGCGCGCTGCTCGTGTGTGGTGCCCATATGGGGGATCTGGAAAGGGAACGGAGCTTTTCCCAGTTTGAGGTGCTCGAGCAGCATGTCCGCCGCCACCAATGACAGCGAGAACGAATGCGCCATTTCCCTGTGCCCCCTGAAATCCCTCGTGTGCTGCGCATGCACGTTAGCAGCAGGGGTTCAGGCTGCGCTGTCAGCGAACCAATCTTGCCGTGACGATCACCGGCTGCTGTTGTGGACTACATGTCCGATGAGAAATCCACCCTGGTCCTGCACCTGGTCAGCGGCGGCGAGCCGCTGCTGTTCACGGTGCACCCGGACGCCGTCGCCGAACTCACCGAGCAGCTCGCGCTCTACCTCGACCACGGCTCCGTCCAGCCCATTCGAACCAAGGAGGACGTCACCCTGCAGGTGAACTTCGCGCACGTCGCGGTCGCCTACGTCGACGACCTGCAGCGCAGGGGAAAGGTCTTCGGCCTGCACTGAGCGGCCGGGCGAGACTGGGACCACCGGGGTGGTGAGTGCCCCCCGGCACTCACCACCCCGGCGATCACAGCTCGTAGAGCCGCGTCCAGTTGTCGCGGCTGGTCAGCTCGGGCATGGCGCGCTTGTACTGCGCCTGCACCGCATGGCCTTCCTTGCGGAGCCGGTTCACGACGCGAACGCCGCGCTTGGCCAGGTCGAACATCCGGTCGCGGTCGTAGCGACGGACGCGCACACCCTCCTGGGAGGCGTCGGTGACGACCGCGGTCTCGAACAGCGACACGTGCCACCAGTGGGCCTCGTCGCTGGGGATGGCGCCGAGCGCGAAGCGGTGCTTGCCGAGCAGGCGGTTGAGACCGCGCTTGAGCAGCACCGCGCGCTGCATGCTGGGCCTTGGCGCCGTGTTGATGATGCCGATGTCGTTGGACGCGATGCCGGGGACGTCGGTGGCGGCGTGCCGCTTGGTCTCCGGGTACTGCGCCCGGATCTCGCGGATCTCCTTCATCGCGGCGACACCGCCGTCGTGCAGGATCTCCGGCCCCTCGAGGAAGTCCTCGACCGCCTTGATGAGGGTCGCCGAGAGTCCGTACTGCATGCCGAGCAGGTACCGCACCAGCTGGGCCATGAGGACCCGGGAGAGCACGTTCAGGTCGAACGGGCTGTGCAGCGCGGCCGTGATGATCGAGTTACGCAGGTTGAAGTAGCGGTGCCACTCGTCCCAGTCCTTCCAGTGGAAGTCCGCGTGCCACACGCCCGCGCCCGGCAGCGTCACGGTCGGGAAGCCGTGGGCCTTGGCCCGGTAGCTGTACTCCGCGTCGTCCCACTGGAAGAAGAACGGCATCGGGTAGCCGATCTCCTTGACCACCTCGTACGGGATCAGGCACGACCACCAGCCGTTGTAGCCGGCGTCGAGGCGGCGCTCCTGCTGCTTCGGGTTGCCGTTGTGGTCGACGCCGAGCAGGTCGGCGGTGTTGAAGCTGTGCGCCACCGGCTGGCCGGGCTCCAGCGTGTTGAGCCGGGCGTACTCCGCGCCGACGTGCAGCTGGTTCGGGTGGAGCAGGTTGAGCATCTGCCCGCCGACGATCATCGGGTTCGCCGCACGGTTGGAGAACGCCGTCAACCGGATCACGAGGTCCGGCTCGAGCAGCACGTCGTCGTCCATGAACAGCACGTTGGCGTGTTCGGTCTCGGTGTGCCCCGCGACCTCGTAGAGGCCGCGGGTGAAGCCGCCGGCGCCACCGAGGTTCGGCTGCTTGATGTAGCGCAGCTTGGTGCCGAGCTTCTCGGCGACCTCGGCGAAGCCGTCCCGCGAGTCGACGGTGTCGTTGCCCTGGTCGGCGACGTAGATGGCGTCGAGCGTGTCGAGCGCGGGCAGCGAGTCGGCCAGCGCCTTCAGGTTCGCCAGGCAGTCGTCGGCGCGGTTCATCGTGCAGATGGTCACCGCGGTCGGGCGCACCTTCTCCGGCGGCTCGACGGTCCAGCGGACGTCGGAGACGGTCAGGCGCTCACCGGCCTCGGTCTCCAGGTCGAGCCACAGCGCGCCGCCGTCGTAGAACTTGTCCAGCTTGGCCTCGAGCGAGACGGTGCCCGGCTGCTTGGCGTTGTCGACCTTCGTGGCGGCGACGGTGCGCCACACGCCCTCGACGTCGGAGGCCCGCACGGACAGCTGACCGGAGCCGGTGACGGCGGCCTCGACGGTCACGGAGGCAACCTTGGTCCAGCGCTGCCAGTAGCTGGCGGGGAACCGGCCGAAGTAGGTGTTGCCCGACACCTTGGCCGAGGGCTCCAGCGTGAGGCTTTCGCGGTCGCGGGAGGCGACGCCCTCGGTGATGCTGGAGTAGAGGTCCTTGCTCACCACATCGGACGGCCCCGCGAAGAGACCGCGCTGCGCGAGGAGCCTGCCCTGGGGTGTGTGCTCGGAGAACAGCGCCTGCTCCTCGCTCGTCGTCGCGGCAGCCGGGGCCTTGCCGTTGGCGGCCGGCTGTTGTGCGGTGGCCGGAGCGGCTTTACCGGGCATCAGACCTCAGTCCTCCAAGGAAAACATTTCAAGCTGGGGCTTGCCCGATAAGGTACAGGCCACCGCCGAGGACAATCACAAGGCCATCAAACCCGGGGTTCGCGGAACACGACCCACTTCAACATCACGAAATTGATGGACGTTGCGGTGCCCTGCGCGATGATCCACGCGAGCGCGACGCGCCAGCTCAGATCGGCCGGCAGAAGTTCCAGTGACAGAGCGTTGGTACCGACGTTGACGAAGAACGTGACCGTGTAAAGCAGCATGAAGCCGCCGACCCTGGCCGCTCCGCCACTTTGCGCACCCTTGAACGTGAACCGGCGGTTGAGAAAATATGCCGTCGTGGTGCCGGCGATGAAACTGATCGCCTTCGCGAGGTGCACCCACGTGCCCGCCTGCAACAGGGCCCAGTAGATACCGGAGTCCACCAGCGCGCAGAAACCGCCGATGAGACCGAAACGAACGAGCTGCGCGAACAGGCTCGGAGAAGCGGAACTACCCGCCGTCTCGCCCGCCTGGGAGTCCGTCGCCACCACTGCACTACCTCGTCGGCCGGGGGATTCTGTCCGGTCCGAGTCTCGCACACGGGCATCGCTACCCTGGTCCGGGTGAGCGCAGCGACTCCAGAACCCCACACCGAACGCAGGGCACTCGCCGGGTGGGCCCGGACCGCCCCGACGATCGCGAACGTGCTGAGCACGCCCGACGTCGAGACGATCGCCCGTGCGGTGGCCAGGGCGGGCGAGCGCGGTGTCATCGCGCGCGGCCTCGGCCGCTCCTACGGCGATCCGGCCCAGAACGCGGGCGGCCTCGTGGTCGACATGACCGCATTGGACCGGATCCACTCGATCGACCCCGACACGGCGACCGTGGACGTCGACGGCGGGGTCAGCCTCGACGCGCTGATGCGCGCGGCGATCCACCACGGCCTGTGGGTTCCGGTGCTGCCGGGTACCCGCCAGGTGACGATCGGTGGCGCGATCGCCAACGACATCCACGGCAAGAACCACCACACGGCAGGCAGCTTCGGCAACCACGTGCTGTCGATGGACCTGCTGACCGCCGACGGCAGGGTGCGCACGCTGACCCCGGAGGGCCCCGAGTCCGAGCTGTTCTGGGCCACGGTCGGCGGCATCGGCCTGACCGGCATCATCGTGCGGGCCACGGTGCGGATGAAGCGCACGGAGACGGCGTATTTCATCGTCGACGCCGACCGCACGTCGAGTCTCGACGAGACGCTGGAGCTGTTCACCAACGGCTCCGACCTGAACTACGACTACTCGATGTCGGTGCCGGACCTGATCTCCAGGGACGACCGGCTCGGCAGGGCCACGTTCTCGCGCGGTTCGCTGGCGAAGATCGACGACCTGCCCGACAAGCTCAAGGCCGAGCCGCTGAAGTTCGACGCGCCGGTGCTGATGACGCTGCCGGACGTGTTCCCGAACGGGCTGGGCAACAAGGTCACCTTCGGGCTGATCAACAACCTGTGGCAGCGCACGGTTCCGAAGCAGGGCGCGCGCGGCAAGATCCAGAACCTGACGCAGTTCTACCACCCCCTGGACATGCTCAGTGAGTGGAACAGGGCGTACGGATCGGCCGGTTTCCTGCAGTACCAGTTCTCCGTGCCGTTCGGCGCCGAGGACGACCTCAAGCGCATGTGCCGCAAGATCGCGAACTCGGGCCACTACTCGTTCCTCAACGTGTTCAAGCGCATGGGCGAGGCGAACCCCGCTCCGCTGTCGTGGCCCTCGCCCGGCTGGATGCTGAGCGTGGACTTCCCCAGCAAGGACGGGCTCGGCGCGTTCTGCAACGAGCTGGACGAGGACGTGCTCGCCGCGGGCGGCAGGCTCTACACCGCCAAGGACTCGCGCACGGCGGCCGAGACCTTCCACCGCATGTACCCCCGGCTCGACGAGTGGCGCAAGGTCCGCCACTCGGTCGACCCTGATGGCGTTTTCGTTTCCGACATGGCCAGGAGGCTGGAACTGTGATCGACGCGGTGGGCAACCCCCAGTCGCTGCTGCTGCTCGGCGGCACCTCGGACATCGCACTGGCGATCGCCGAGAAGTACCTCGCCAAGCGTCCACTTCGGATCGTGCTGGCGGCGCGTCCCTCCGACCGGCTCGACGCGGCGGCCAAGCGGCTCGCCGACGCGGGTGCCGATGTTTCCACTGTGGACTTCGACGCGAAGGACACCGCCTCGCACCCCGCGATGCTCGACAAGGCGTTCGCCGGCGGCGACATCGACGTGGCCGTGGTGGCGTTCGGGCTGCTCGGCGACGCCGAGGAGGTCTGGCAGGACCACGCCAAGGCCGTTGAGCTGGCGACCGTGAACTACACGGCCGCCGTGTCGGTGGGCGTCGCGCTCTCGGACCGGCTCAAGAAGCAGGGCCACGGCAAGGTCATCGCGCTGTCGTCGGTGGCCGGTGAGCGCGTGCGGCGCTCGAACTTCCTCTACGGCTCTACGAAGGCCGGTTTCGACGGCTTCTTCCTGGGTCTTGGCGAGGCACTCAAACCCTCCGGTGTCACGGTGACCGTGGTGCGCCCCGGCCAGGTGCGCACCAAAATGACCGAGGGCATGGGCAAGGCGCCGCTGGAGCAGACCGCGGAGCAGGTCGCCGAGATCGCCGTGACGGCCTCGCGGGCAGACAAGGACCTCGTGTGGGCGCCCGGCACGTTCCGCTGGGTGATGTCGGCGCTGCGGCACGTGCCGAGGCCGATCTTCCGCAAGCTCCCGATCTGAGGTTCGACCGGCGCTACTGGATGAACCAGTAGCCGAACGACGTGTACTCGGGGTAGGGGCTCAGCAGCGGGCGAACCGGTGCGAGCTCCACCCTGGCCGTCGACGAGGTGATGGCGTCGGCGGGCACGGTGAAGGACTCGACGCTCCACTCGCCGCGCTTGGGCCCGAGGTTCCAGACTCCGACCTCGCGGCCGTCGACCAGCACGCGCACCGACCGCTCCTCGCCGGGGGCGAGGATCCGGCCCGCGATTTTCAGTTCCTTGCCCGGCTCGAGGTTGTGCGCGGTGAAGGACTCGCCACCGACGATGACCCTGCCGCTGTCGATGACGTCGTCCTGCCTGCGGAGCAGACTGTTGGGCTGCAGGCCAGGCTGCTGCATGCTGGCCTCGTAGTCGTGTGACTCCTCACTGTCGAGGTCGCCCGTGTTGAGGTAGTCGCGCACGTCGCCGGGGACGGGGCAGGCCGTGCCGGTGCCCGCGAGCTCCCAGTGCGCCTCGAAGACCTTGAGTTCCTCGAACGGCACGATCCGGAAGCCCGTGAGGTCCGCGGGCGCGCGCACGGGCAGCACCTCGAGCGGGTTGGGGCCGAGCACTCCGGCGTCCACGAGCGGCCGCATGGGAGCTCCGGGCTGCGGTTCGTAGATGGCGAAGTAGTCGGGGCGCTCGCCCGGTGGGAGCTTGCGCAGCTCCTCGTACAGCGCGCCGGTGCCGTTGTTGCTGGCCTCGGCCAGTCCGTTGGTGGCGAGGCCGATCGTGTCGATCACCTTGCGGTTGCCGAAGTAGGCGGCGGCGCCGACGTCCTTCACGGCGACGATCGCGTCTGGCGGCAGGTTGCCGTCGATCCAGACCCCCAGCGAGACGTCGGTGTCGCGGATGGTCGCCGACTCGCGGCCGAGTTTCACGGCCCACGCTGGCAGTGCGACGAGCGAGAACAGCAGCGCCACGACCAGCAGCACGTGGAAGCCGATGCGGCGGGCCAGCGGCGCCGAGGCGACCCGCGAGATGGCGTGGACACCGCACACCGTCAGGAGGATGTAGAGCGGCATGAACGGGTGGAAGTAGCGCAGCTCGTGGATCAGCGCGGTGGACAGCGTGGACACCGACACCACGACGGCGCCGAAGCCCAGCACCACGGCGATGAGCAGCGGTCGCCACTGCCTGCGCGTGACGAGCAGGTACGCGACACCCATCAGGAAGACCACGAGCATGCCGGGGAAGGCGAAGTCCTGGCCGTTCATGCCGTTGAAGTACTCGAGCGTGCCCCGGATGTTGGCCATCGTGCGGTCGACGACGTCGCCGAAGTAGAGCACGGGCCGGTCGTTGAGGTGCGACTTCGACTGCACGCCGTTGGCCGAGAACGTGCCCGTGGCCAGCCGGTAGAACAGGTACTGCCCGGCGGCGGCCGCCAGCGGCAGCAGCGTCCACAGCGCGGGGCGCAGGACCTTCCGTTCGCGCCGGACACCGCGCAGGGTCCACAGCATCGCGCCGCAGAGCAGCACGGCGAGGATCATGCCCTCTGGCCGGACCAGCGCCATCGCGGTGGCGACGACGGGCGTCCACCGGAACCGCACCGAGGGTCGTTCCTTGACGAACACCAGCAGCGACGCCATCACCAGCATCGAGGTCAGCCCGACCTCCATGCCGCTGGCGGCGCCCCACAGCAGCGGTCCGCTCACGGCGACGAGCACGCCGGCCCAGACGCCGACGGCGCGGCTCACGAGGATCTTGCCGAGGTGGTAGACGAGCCCGGTGGTGATGGCCATGCAGATGACGCCGAGCACCACGGCGAAGATGAGGAACAGGCTGCCCTGGAAGCCGATGGCGTAGGCGCCGCCGAGCACGAACGCGTAGAGCAGGCTGCTCGCGCCGGTGCTGATGGGGTCGCCGGTGTTGTACTGGAACGGGTGGCCCTCGCCCAGCTGCTTGCCGTACTGCAGGTGGATGTAGACGTCGTCGAGCGGCGCGATCAGGGTGCCCTGGTTGTAGGCCAGGTCCACGACCACGAACACCGCGCCGAGCAGGAGCGAGACACCGCCGAGCAGCCACGCGAGGCCGTCTCGCCTGGTGAGGAACGCGCGCGCACGCCCGGTGGGCACGTCGCGACGCGGCTCTTCGGCCCCGTCGTCGGTCTCGCCGCGCCTGTCCGTGTCGGCTGTCGTGGTCATCTCTCCCCGCCTGTCCGGCATTCAGTCGTAAGCTACCGACCAGATCGGGCGTCGCCGCGAGTGGGTTGACCCGCGCGGGCGCCCGCGCGGTCCTGTTCCTAGGGTTCAACGGTGTCCTTTCAACGCTGGGCGATCGCCGGCCTCGGACTCCTCTCGGCACTGACCGCTGTGCTCTTCGTGCTGGCACCGGTCAACCAGGACGTGACGACCTACGAGTGGCCGTCGGCACAGGAGACCGAGAGCACGGCGCTGCCGCTCTTCCCGTACGAGCCCGAGCGGCTCGACGTGACCTTCGGCTGCGCTGACGTCACCACATTGGGTGAAGGTCTGCTGGTGTCCACGACTCCGGAGCGGCAGCCGGGGTCCCAGCCCAGCCCGCCCGGGCTGACGGCGAGGGCCGAGGGCGGCTCCGTCGTGGTGAGCCTCGGTGACGAGGAGCTGGCGCGACAGCCTGCTGGCGCTGACTGCGAGTGGGCGTTGCGCTCCGGCACGGACGGCACGCGCTTGACGGTGGACGGCACCGAGGTGGGCCACAGCCGGAGCACGGCCGCCGTGAACGGGCTTTTCACAGACCTGAGCGGCGAGACGGGGCTGCGGGCCACGGTCGTACCGGACACCAGGTACGAGACCTCCCCGAGCGCGCTCAAGCTCGTCGCCGGGGCGGTGTCGGTGGTGAGCCTGCTGGCCATGCTGGTGCTGCTGCACCGCTGGGAGGCACCGAGGACGCGGCACGTGCGCGTGCTGCCGAGGCGCTGGTGGCGGCCGACGCTCGCCGACGGAGCCGTCGCGGTCACGCTCGCGGTCTGGGCCGTGATCGGCGCGCTGACCGTGGACGACGGCTACATCGTCACGATGTTGAAGTCCGACGCCGACACCGGCTACGTCGGCAACTACTTCCGCTGGTTCAACGCGCCGGAGGCGCCGTTCGGCTGGTTCTACGAGCTGTACCGCCTGCTGCTCGACGTCAGCGCGAACCCGTGGTTCCTGCGGCTGCCGTCGGTGCTGCTGGGCTTCGTCTCGTGGCTGCTGCTCGACCGGCTGCTGCTGCGCCGGTTCACGTCGGGGCCGAGACGGTACCTGCGCTGGGCGAGCGCCGCGCTGTTCCTGGCCTGGTACCTGCCCTTCGACGTCGGCGTGCGGCCGGAGCCGTGGATCGTGCTGGGCTCGCTGGTGGTGTTCGCGCTCGTGGAACGCGCGCTGGCGACCAGGGCGTTCACCCCGCTCGCGATCGGCGTCGTGGTGGCGGGCGCCACGGTGGCCGTGACGCCGACCGGCGTGGCCGCGTTCATGCCGTTCCTGGCCGCCCTGCCGCCGATCATCCGGCTGGCGCGCGGGCACTGGGGTCTGGTCCTGAGCACGCTGCTGGCCACGACGGCGAGCGCGCTGCTGTTCATGTTCTACGACCAGTCGCTGTCCGCCGTGCTGCACGCCACCGACGTGCGGACCGCGATCGGGCCGAGCTACGGCGTCACCGACGAGCTCATGCGCTACGAGCGGCTGTTCGACGGCACGCAGGTGGAGGGCGCGCTGAACCGCAGGGTTCCGGTGCTGCTGATGCTCGCGTCGATGCTGGTGCTCGCGGTACTGCTGGCGGTGCGGCGCATCCCCGGACTGACGGTGGGCCCGACGCGGAGGCTGCTCGTGGGCAGCGCGCTGTACCTCGTGGCGCTGGCGTTCACGCCGACGAAGTGGACGCACCACTTCGGCGCGCTGGCCGGGCTCGGCACGCTGGTCGTGGCCGTGACCGTCTACACCATCACGCGGGGCGCGCTGCGCAAGTCGTGGCAGAAGTCGCTGGTCATGGCGCTGCTCGCGGTGACGGTGATGTTGGCGCTCGACGCGCCCTCGCGCTGGTGGTACCTGTCCAACCTCAACGTCAAGTGGTCGATGGTCGAACCCGGTGTCCGCAACATCGACGCCTCACTGATCGTGCTGGTGCTGGGGCTGGCGATCGCCGTGGCGGGCCTGTTCGGCGCGTGGCGGTGGTTGCGCCAGCCGGGCTGGTTCGTGGTGGCCGTGGCGCTGGGCACGGTGGTCGTCCAGGTCGGGACCATGGCGTACGCGATGGTGCCGCGCTGGAACACCTACACGATGGGCAGGGCCAATCTGGACTCGATGGCCGGCGGCAGCTGCGGCGTCGAGGACTGGCTGGACGTGGAACCCGACGTGCGGGCCGGGCTGCTGCCCGCCCGCGGCGAGGCGACCGAACAGGGCGGGTTCGTCACCAACGGCGGCTTCCCGAAGGGCATGCGACCGGGGGCGCCCTACGGCACCGACGAGGCTCCCGTGTGGGGCAGCGGCGGCGCGAAGGGCTCGCTCACCACCGGCTGGTACTCGCTGCCCGACGGCGCGGAGGCGCCCGACTCACCGCCGCTGGTGGTACCGGTCGGCGGAGTCGGCGAGGTGACGGTGAAGCTCCAGTTCGCCGACGCGGACGGCACCGTGCTGCCCGATCAGGAGCAGGAGCTCGAACTGCACCACGAGGACGACGAGGACCCCGACCCGTCCTGGCGCGACGCCAGGTTCGATCCCGGCGACGCCGCGCAGGTGCGCGTGGTGGCCACCGACAACGCCGACGGCGAGGGCTGGATCGCGGTGGGCGCGCCGAGGCTGCCGAAGGTCGTGCCCGTCGCCGACGTGGTGCCCGTGTCGGAGCCGGTGATCCTGGACTGGGTGGACGCGTTCGTGCTGCCGTGCCGCGCCCCGTCGTCGGTGGCAGGCGGGCTCTCCGAGCCGGTGCGCTACCGCTTCGCCTCGGGCCCCAGCATCCGCTGGCTCGCCGGGGTGTCGCTGTCGCACGCAGCGGGCGGGCCGCACGCGCCGCTGCTGCAGCTGGCCACTCAGACCCCGGTACCGACCTACCTGCGCGGTGACAAGCTCTTCGAGCCCGTCAGCCTGTTCCGCCTCGACTACGACCTGCCGGTGCGCGGGGTCTCGACCACCACCACCCAGCGTTCGGAGTCGTGAAAAAGGCCCCCAAGTGCACCGGGGTGCGCTTGGGGGCCCACGAGAGCCGAAGGGCTCAGAGGTAGTACGAGAACACCAGCGTGATGATCCAGGAAGCGCCGAGGACCTGGAGGACGCGATCGCGCAGCGCGATCTCCTCCGGCTCCCCCGCGTTGCCGCCGTCGACGTCGACGGCGTAGCGCAGCACGGCGATGACGAACGGCACCATCGAGATGACGCTCCACACCGTGCCGTCCATGCGCTGCTGCTGCTCGAAGGCCCACAGCGAGTAGGACATGATCAGGATCGCGGCCGAGGTCGCCCACACGAAGCGCAGGTAGCTCGCCGAGTACTTTTTCAGCGACGACCGGATCTTCGCGCCGGTCCGCTCGAACAGCATGATCTCGGCGTAGCGCTTGCCCGCGACCATGAACAGCGAGCCGAACGCGGTGACCAGCAGGAACCACTGCGACAGGGCGATTCCCGTCGCGACACCGCCCGCGATCAGCCGCATCAGGAAGCCCGAGCCGACGATCGCGAGATCGACGACCGGCTGGTGCTTCAGACCGAAGCAGTAGCCGAGCTGGATGGCTTCGTAGACCAGCAGCACGATGAGCAGCCGCCAGTCGGCGATCAGGCTGATCGCACAGCCCGCGGCGAAGAACCCGACCGCGGAGACATAGGCCACCGGCACCGGCACGATCCCGGCCGCGATGGGCCGGTTGCGCTTGGTCGGGTGGGCGCGGTCGGCCTCGACGTCGACCGCGTCGTTGATGAGATAGACCGAGGACGCCACCAGCGAGAACGCCACGAAGGCGACCAGCGCTTCGGCCAGCACGCCGAGGTTGGCGATCTCCCCCGCCGTGAACGGCGCGGCGAGCACGAGGACGTTCTTGACCCACTGCCGGGGCCGCGCGGTCTTGACCACGCCGAAGGCGATCCCTACCGGGCCCTTTTTGCTGGCTGGAGTGGCGTCGGTGCCGACTTCGGCACGCTCGGTCGTCTCACTCATCGTGGT
Organism: Prauserella cavernicola; assembly: GCF_016595675.1. GTDB lineage: Bacteria > Actinomycetota > Actinomycetes > Mycobacteriales > Pseudonocardiaceae > Prauserella_A > Prauserella_A cavernicola. Next base: position 408,957 of record NZ_JAENJH010000002.1, read on the forward strand.
TTCCGCTTCCGTGAGTTCAGCTTGCGGCGCAGGATGCCACCGACAGCGCCACCCAGGGCCGCGCCGGCGAGCACGTCGGTCGGATAGTGCACACCGAGCACCAGCCGCGAAGCCAGCATCGGGGGCACCAGTGCAGGCACGAGGTTACGCCCCGTCAGTCCCGAGTAGAGCACGGCCGCCGCCGTCGTCGATGTCGCGTGCGACGAAGGGAAGCTCAACTTGCTCGGCGTACCCACCCCGACCTCGACGCTCGGGTGGTCGGGACGCTTCCTGCGGACGACCCGCTTGACCGCGATCGAGGCGGCGTGCGCCCCGACGACTCCGGCCGAGGCCACGAGCCAGTCCTTGCGGTGGGACTTGTCCACCGCCGCGCCGACCAAGCCGAGCGCGAACCAGCCCGCGCTGTGCTCGCCGAAGTGCGAGAGCCCGCGAGCGGCCTTCACCGTCGCGGGCCTCGCGATGGCCTTCTGCACTCCGGCCAGGACCGCGATCTCACCCGAGGCGGGCGGCACCTCGGCCTGCCCGCCCCTGTCCGGGTTCTGCTCAAGCATCGATCGACCCGTCGAGCGGCGCGCCGTCGCTCAGGTGCGGAGCGATCTTGTTGTCGAACACCGACAGCGCCGAGCCGATGGCCATGTGCATGTCGAGGTACTTGTACGTGCCGAGCCTGCCGCCGAAGAGCACGTTGCGCTCCTTGGCCTCGGTGCCTGCCAGCTCGCGGTAACGCTCGAGCTTGGCGCGGTCGTCGGAGGTGTTGATCGGGTAGTACGGCTCGTCGTCGTCGTTCGCGAACCGCGAGTACTCCCGCACGATGACCGTCTTGTCGGTCGGGTACTCCCGCTCGGGGTGGAAGTGCCGGAACTCGTGGATGCGGGTGTAGGGCACGTCCGCGTCGTTGTAGTTCATCACCGGGGTGCCCTGGAAGTCGCCGGTCGGGACGACCTCCTGCTCGAAGTCGAGCGTCCGCCAGCCCAGGCGGCCCTCGGAGTAGTCGAAGTAGCGATCGAGCGGACCGGTGTAGACCGTCGGCGTGCCCGCCGGGATCTGGTCCCGGATGTCGAAGTAGTCGACGTTGAGCCGCACCTCGATGTTCGGGTGGTCGGCCATTTTCTCCAGCCACGCGGTGTAGCCGTCGACCGGAAGGCCCTCGTAGGTGTCGTTGAAATACCGGTTGTTGAAGTTGTAGCGCACCGGCAGCCTCGTGATGATCGAGGCGGCGAGCTCCTTGGGATCGGTCTGCCACTGCTTGGCGGTGTAGCCGCGGACGAACGCCTCGTAGAGGGGACGGCCGATCAGCGAGATCGCCTTCTCCTCGAGGTTGTGCACGTCCTTGGCGTCGATCTCGTTCGCCTGCTCGGCAATGAGTTCGCGGGCCTCGTCAGGGGAGTGCGACTTGCCGAAGAACTGGTTGATGAGAGCCAGGTTCATCGGGAAGGCGTAGACCTGCCCCTGGAACTTCGCGAAGACCCGGTGCTGGTAGCCGGTGAAGTCGGTGAACTGGTTGACGTAGTCCCACACGCGCTTGTTGGAGGTGTGGAACAGGTGCGCGCCGTAGCTGTGCACCTCGATGCCGGTCTCGGGTTCGGCCTCGGAGTAGGCGTTTCCGCCGATGTGGTGCCTGCGCTCGAGCACGAGTACGCGCTTGTCGAGCTGGCTGGCGGCCCGTTCCGCCACGGTCAGGCCGAAGAACCCGGATCCCACGACGACAAGGTCGTATCCGGCGTACTCGCCTTCGCTGATCTCTGCAGGGTTGGTGTCCGCGCTCACGGGCGAGAAGGCTACCGGCGCGCCGTGGCCCTCGTGCGGCGAGGCTCCTTCGGCCCTTTCGGACCTGCCCCGAGCCCGCGCCTGCCTGCCGCACGAGGGCCGTAGCTCCCCGGCACCCCCGGGTTGTTCTTCCCGCGCCATGCGACAGGACCGACGAAGCCGGTCCGTGATCGGTTCCCGGACCAACGAGACTCACCCGTTCGGACTAACGCCCCTGCAACCCGGGGAGTAGTTCGTCGACGACCTGCTCGAGGACGGTCTCCCTGCCCTCGTAGGGCGTGCCGCTGCGCGGCCAGTGCGTGACGACGTCGGTGAAGCCCAGCTCGGCCGCCCTGCCCGCCGCGTCGGCGAAGGCCTCCTTGCTGGACAGCGAGAACACCGGGGCCGAGTCGAGGCTCAGGTGCCGCTGGATCCTGGCTGCGTCGCGGCCCTCGCTCTCGAGCGCACCGGAGAACCGCTCGGCCAGTTCGGCGACCCCGCTCCACCACTCGTCGAGGGTGTCGGCTGGCTTGCCGGTGGTGATCCAGCCGTCGCCGAGGTGCGCGGCCAGCGCGAGGGTGCGCGGCCCGTTCGCGGCGACGAGGAACGACGGGCGCGGCCGCTGGACCGAACCAGGCAGGTTCCTGGCGCCCCTCGCCGCGTAGTAGGTGCCGTCGTGATCGTGGTTGTCGGTGCGGAGCAGCCCGTCGAGCGCTTCGGAGAACTCGATGAAGCGGTCGGCCCGCTCCCTCACCGTGAGCTCCGGCTCGCCGAGCACCGTCGAGTCGTAGCCCGTGCCGCCCGCGCCGATGCCCAGCAGGAACCGGCCGTCGCTGACGTCGTCGAGGGTGATCACGTCGCGCATGAACGGGACGGGGTGCCGGAAGTTCGGAGAGGCGACGAAGGTGCCGAGCTTGATCCTCGAGGTCACCATCGCGGCGGCGGTCAGCGTGGGCACCGCGCTGAACCACGGGCCGTCGACGAGGTTTCTCCACCCGAGATGGTCGTAGGTCCAGGCGTGGTCGAAGCCGTATTCCTCGGCCGCCCGCCACTTGGGCTCGGCGGCCCACCACCGATCCTCCGGAAGAATCACAATGCCAACGCGCACGGGCACACACGCTATCGGTGGGGTACGACACGGCGGAGCACGGGCACGGCTCTGGGAAACTGGACTGGTGGAGAGACCCCGCCTGATCGCGTCCGACGTCGACGGAACACTGCTCTCGTCCGCCACCCACCTCAGCGACCGCACGGTCGACGTCGTCGGCAGGGCGGTCGACGACGGTGTTCCCGTGGTGCTGGTGAGCGGACGCCCGCCCCGCTGGATCCCGCAGGTCGCAGAGCAGGCGGGCCTCACCGGGCTCGCCGTGTGCGCGAACGGCGCGATCCTCTACGACATCGGCGCCGACCAGGTGCTCGACGTGCACGGCCTGCTCGACCCGGTGCTGCTGGCCGACGTCGCGAAGGCGCTCGACCACGCCCTGCCCGGCTGCAGGCTCGCCGCCGAGCGCATCGGCACGCGTGCGGTGGACCGGGACATGAAGAACTTCGTGATCGAGACCGAGTACCACAATCCGTGGGGCGACGGCGAGGGAACGGTGGTGCCCCGGGCCGAGGTCCTCGGGCACGCGGCGGTGAAGCTGCTGGTCAGCCACCGGAAGATGACCTCGGACGCGATGGCGGAGGCGGCCAGCGCCGTGCTCGACGGCACCGTGGACGTCACGTTCTCCTCCGGCGGCGGGCTGATCGAGCTCGCCGCCCACGGCGTCACCAAGGCCACGGGGCTCGCCGAGGTCGCGCGGCGGACGGGCGCCGACGCCGATGCCACGATCGCGTTCGGTGACATGCCCAACGACATCGAGATGCTGCGCTGGGTCGGCCACGGCGTCGCGATGGCCAACGCCCACCCCATCGTGCTGGCCGCCGCCGACGAGGTGACGGCGCCGAACTCGGAGGACGGCGTGGCCCAGGTGCTCGAGCGCTGGTTCTGACCGGTTCTAGCCGCAGCGCACGTAGTCGTAGCGCGGGTCGGCGTCGAGGCTCTCGATCAGTGAGGGCGCCTGCGCGCGCCGCAGGAACAGCGAGATCCACCGCTGCTCGCCGCGCACCTGGAACGTGGCCACCTCGTACAGGCCCGCGTACGCCGGGTTGATGCCGCAGTGCTGCCGGTCGGTGTAGCCCTCCGCCGTGTCGACCGCGACCGAGGGCATCCGCACGTTCACCACGTAGTCGTAGTCGTCGGCGGCGCCCGTGACCTCCACGCCCGTGCGGGCTATGTACTCGTCGGTGAGGCCCATGACGTCCACCACCACGATCCGGGAGCCCGCCGCGTACGCGAGCGCACCGCCCGCGTAGGTGCTCACGGCGGTACCGGGCTGCAGTCGCTCACCGAGCCACTCGCCGGTCTCGGCGAGCTCCTCCGTCGACGACCGCCAGTCGTGCATCGCGGGCGCCATGCGCGGGTGCGTTGTGGTGACCACCAGGGAGAGTCCGCACACGGCCATCGCCACCACCGGCACTGTGCGCCTGGCGACGAGCCTGCCCGCCCTCGGCTGCGGGGACGGCACACCGGCCGCGCCCGCCACGAGGAACAGCCCGTAACCCGCCGCGGCGGCGACCGCCAGCAGCGGTGGCACGGGTGCGAGCAGCCGCCACGCGGGCAGGTCGTCCCCGCCGATGGCCACGGCGAAGCTCGCGCACACCAGCGCGATCGCGAACAGCAGCCACACCAGCGATCGCGCCCGCGCCACCGGGCCGCCCGCGGGTCCCCTGCGGTTGACGAGGAACGCGATGGCGGCCACGGCGAGCAGCAGGAACACCTGGTAGACGAGCGAGAACCCGGCGAGGTAGTCCCAGCCGTCGCGCAGCTGGGCCGCCACCGCCGTCTCGCCGCCCGACTTCGCGACGACCGCGTTGGACACCAGGTGTCCGTAGTAGGTGACCCGCCAGGCCGTCCAGGGCACGAGCAGCACGAGCGCGCCCAGCACGTAGCCGGCGGGCGCCCACATCGTCGTGCCCCTGCGCAGCGCGACGCCCAGCAGCCACAGCCCGCACACCACGGCGACGAACAGCCCCTCCGGCCGCGTCATCACCGCCAGCGCCACCAGCACGCCGGCGACCACCGACCGGCCCCCTGCGAGCGCGCTGCCCACGCACAACACCAGCAGCAGGAACAGCGGCGTCTCCAGGCCTGACGGCCCGTAGGCGGCGAGCGAGCTGACACCCGCGGTCACCACGGCCGCGCCGACGCCGAGACCGGGCAGGCCCGGCCCGTCGGGTTCCGCGACGCGCACGATGCGGTTGACCAGGAAGTAGGCCGCGAGCACGCAGCCGAGCGCGCACGCGATTCCGAGCGCGACCGCGGCGGGTTCCACGTCGGCTCCGAACATCCCCCTCGGCAGGGCGATCAGCACCATCCACAGGAAGTTCGAGTAGCCCTCGACGCGCTCACCGGCGTTGAACACCGGGCCGTAGCCGTCGGCGACGTTGCGGGCGTAGCGGAACGTGACGTAGGCGTCCTCGGCGACGGTGGAGTACAGCAGCTGGTGCACCAGCGCGAACGCCATGGCGAGCACGAGCGCCGCCGCCCGCCAGGCCTTGCTGCTGTTGATCCGGCTCCAGCCCGCGACCACGAAGACGGCGAGCACGAGCCACAGACCTGCCGACCCGGCGACCACTCGACCACCCCCAGCCCACACCCCAGGACTCTCCGGGCAAAGCTAACGAGCCAGCGGCGCGGGGCGCGCTCCGGGGTCAGACTTGGCTCTCCAGCACGGTGTAGTCGATCTTGCCGCTGGCCTGCACCGGCACCCTGTCGATGGGGCGCACGTCGAAACCACTGGCGTGCAGGTGCATGAGGTCGGCCAGCGTCCTCGACACCTCCTTGCACGTCTCGGGCGAGGCGCTCTCGGCGAACAGCACCACCTTGTCGTCGGCCGCCACGGCTGCGGAGACCTCGATGCCGGCGCCGCGCACGGCGTGTTCGAGGTCGTCGAGGTTGACGCGGTTGCCGAAGACCTTGCCGATGCGCTTGAGCCTGCCCGTGATGAACAGGAACCCGTCCTCGTCGAGGTAGCCGAGGTCGCCCGTGTGCAGCACGCCGCCGTTGTCGTCGCCCGCCGCGAGCTCGGCCTCGGTGCCCGCGTAGCCCATCATCACGTTGGGGCCGCGGTACACGATCTCGCCGACGATCTTGGGGTGCGTTGTCTCCTCGCCGTCGTCGCGGCGGATGGAGAAGGCGCCGTCCCGCAACGGTTGCCCGGCCGAACCGAGCTTCTCGGCGAGCCGTTCCGGCGGCACGGTGGACATGCGCGGACCCGCCTCGGTCTGCCCGTACATCACGAAGAGCCTGCCGTCGACGCCGCTCATGGCGTCGTGGAAGTGCGAGACCAGCTCCGTGCGCAGCTTGCCGCCCGCCTGCGTCAGAGTGCGCAGGCTCGGGTAGCGCGCGGGGTCGAAGTCCAGGCGCCGCAACCGTTCGTAGTGGTAGGGCACCCCCGCCAGCGACGTCGCCTCGTGCTCGGCCACGGCGTCCCAGAAGCCCTGCTTGAACACCCCGGACGGCTCGATCACCACGGTCGCGCCGCGCACGAGGTGGGAGTTGAGCACCGACAGGCCGAAGCTGTAGTGCAGCGGCAGGCTCGTGGGCGCCACGTCGTCCACGGTGATGTCGAGGGTGTCTGCGATCGCGTCGGCGTTGGCCAGCAGCGCGGCGCGCGAGAGGCGCACGAACTTGGGATCGCCCGTGGTGCCGCTGGTCGACAGCAGCACGGCGAGGTCGGAGTGCGGCGGCACGGCCTCCGCCGTCGCGCGGACCCAGTCGCCGCCGGAGGCCGTGTACCCGGTGGGCGGCGCGGTGTCGGGTGCCGAGAGCACGGCCGCGGGCCGGAACGTGGTGACGAACCGGTCGAGCGCTGGGCCGTCGAGCAACGGGTCGAGCAACGCGACGGCACGCTCCGCCTCGAACGCGGCGACGTAGCGCAGCACGCCCTCGAGGTCCACGCGCGTACGCGAGAACACCGCACCCTGCGGCAGTGCGGCGAGTTCGTCCCGCGCGCGCACCACCTCGGCGACGAGCTCGTCGCCCGCCAGGGTCCGGTCGCCTGCAACGTCCACCAGTCGGGCGCCATCGCCCAGCAGCGTGGTCACAACACCTCCGTGCGCCGCGCCGTCGCGACGGGCGCGGTCGGGTGAATCCGGTTTGCCACGGCAACACTTTCGTTGGCCCGTGGGCGTCTTGCTGCTTTCATGACCGGGCGATCACCTTACCCGTCAGGTCCCCCAGGAAAGAAGAAGTCCCGCATGATCCCGCTGTCCGTGATCGACCTTCGCGACGCCGAGGCGCACGTGGCCGAGGTACTCCGATCGGGTCGGGTTTCGCGGGGTCCGGTGCTGGAGACGTTCGAACGGGAGTTCGCCGCCGTCGCAGGGACGCGCTACGCGATCGCGGTGCAGGGCGGCACGGCGGCGCTGGTCACAGCGTTGCGGGCGCTGGGACTGCGGGCAGGTGACGAGGTGCTCACGTCGCCGCTGCTGCCGGTGGCCACGCTCGACGCGATCGTCGAGGCGGGGGCCACGGCGCGCTTCGCCGACATCGCGCGCGACGACTTCGCGCTGGACCCCGACGCGGCCGCGGGCGCGATCACGACGGCGACGCGGGTGCTGCTGCCCGCGCACCTGTTCGGGCAGACGGGTGATCTCGCCAAGCACGCGGCGATCGCGGCCGAATCGGGGCTGCGGTTGGTGGAGGACGCGCAGCAGGCGGCGGGCGCGACGTGCGCGGGCGCGCCCGCCGGGTCGTTCGGGCTCGGATGCTTCTCCACCCCGGAGGCCGGCGTGGTGACCACCGACGACGCCGAACTGGCCGGGCGGCTGCGCGACGAGGCCAGGCACGTGGTGCTGCCGGAGCTGCACGCGGCGCTCGCCCTGGCACGGTTGGAGCGGCTGAGCGCGACCACCGCGGCGCGGCGCTACCACGCACAACGGCTCACCGAGGGCCTGCGCGGGACGCCCGGCCTCGACGTCCCCCGCGCCCTGCCGGATCGCGAGCACGGGTGGCAGCAGTACTCCGTGCTGATCGGCCCGCACGCGATGCTCTCGCGCGACGAGCTGGCCGACGCGCTCACCGAGCGCGGCGTCGGCAACGGCGTGTGTCACCCGCGGCTGGTCTTCGACCACGACCGGTACGCGAGGCACCCGCTCGTGCCGCCGGTGAGCCCGCGCGACTTTCCCTCCGCCTCGCGGGTCAGCGAGGAGATGCTGACGCTGCCGGTGCATCCGGCGCTGACCGAGACCGACCTCGACACGATCATCGACGTCGTTCGGGAGGAACTGGGCGCGTAGTGCCCGCGATGTCCGGAATACTCGGCGGCATGCGCTTCGGCATCCTCGGTCCGCTCGACGTGCGCGGGCCTGGCGATGCCCCGGTGTCCGTGGGAGGGCCCAAGGTTCGCGCGCTGCTCGGCCTGCTGCTGCTCGAACCCGGCCGCATCGTGGGCACGAACCGGCTCGTGGACGGCATCTACGGCGACGCACCTCCCCCTGGCACGGCGAACGCGCTGCAGTCACAGGTGTCGCGCCTGCGCCAGGCACTGCCCGGCCTCGTGGAACGCCATCCGGGCGGCTACCGGCTCGCCGTGGCCCCCGCCGACGTCGACGCGCACCGGTTCGCCGAACTCGCCGCCGAGGGCAGGACGGCGCTCGCGGCGGGGCAGCACGGCGTGGCCTCGAAAGCGCTGCGCGAGGCGCTCGCGCTGTGGCGCGGCCCCGCGCTGGCCGACCTGCCCGAACTCGCGGGCGCGCACGCCGCCCGGCTCGAGGAGCTACGGCTGTCAGCCGTCGAGGACCGCGTCGACGCCGACCTGGCCGCCGGCGACCCGGAACCGCTGGTTCCGGAGCTGCGCGACCTCGTCGCGGAGCATCCGCTGCGCGAACGGCTGCGCACCCGGCTGGTGCTGGCACTGCACGCGTGCGGACGAAGCGCCGAGGCGCTGAGCGCGTTCGACGAGGCCCGCCGCCTGCTCGCAGACGAGCTGGGCGTGGACCCGTCCCCCGAACTGGCCGACGCGCACCTGACGGTGCTGCGCGCGGAACGGGCGGATCCGCCCAGGAATGGGCTGCCCGCGCAGCTCACGAGCTTCGTCGGGCGCGACGCCGAGCTGGCCAGGGTGACGTCGGCGCTGGCGAGTGCCCGGCTGGTCACACTCACCGGGCCGGGCGGCACCGGCAAGACGCGGCTGGCGATCGAGTCGGCCCGCGCGCATCCCGGCGAGGTCTGTTTCGTGGAGCTGGCCCCGCTCGGCGACGGGGCGGATCCCGCACAGGCGGTGCTCGACGCACTCGGGCTGCGGCAGACCGCGCTCGGCGCCCGCTCGCGCGGCGACCGGCCTGCCAGGCAACGGCTCGTGCACGCGCTCGCCGAGCGCGACCTGCTGCTCGTACTGGACAACTGCGAGCACCTGGTGGAGCAGGCCGCCGAGCTCGCGGGCGAGCTGCTGGGCGGCTGCGGTGGCCTCCGGGTGCTCGCCACGAGCAGGGAGGCGCTGGGCATCACGGGAGAGGCACTGTGCCCGGTGCCGCAGCTGGCCCTGCCGCCGCCGCACGCGCCCACCGAGGACGCGCTGGACTACCCGGCCGTGCGCCTGTTCACCGAGCGCGCGGCCGCCGTCGCGCCCGGATTCGCCCTGGACGCGAACACAGCGGACACCGTCGTGCACATCTGCCGGGCACTCGACGGGTTGCCGCTCGCGATCGAGCTGGCCGCCGCGCGGGTGCGCTCGCTGCCGGTCGAGGAGGTCGCGACCCGGCTCGACGATCGCTTCGCGCTGCTCTCGCGCGGCAGCAGGACCGCGGCGCCCCGGCATCGCACGCTGCGCTCGGTCGTGGAGTGGAGCTGGGACCTGCTCGACGACGAGGAGCGGCAGCTCGCGCGGCGCCTCACGGTCTTCGCGGGCGGCGCGACGATCGAGGCCGCACACCGTGTGTGCGGACTCGACGTCAACGCCGTACCCGAGGTACTGAGCGGCCTCGCCGAGAAGTCGCTCGCCGACCTCGGCGCCGACGGCCGTTACCGGATGCTGGAGACGGTGCGTGCGTTCGGCGCGCACCAGCTGGACGCGGCGGGCGAACGGGACCGGCTGCACCGCGCCCACGCCGAGTACTTCCTCACGGTGGTCGACGAGGCGCAGGGCCACCTGGTCACGGCGGCACAGCTGGAGTGGATGCGCAGGCTGGACGCCGACCACGACAACCTGCACGCGGCGATGCGCTGGGCCATCCGCTCGGACCCGCCCCTCGCGCTGCGGTTGCTGGCCTCCCTGATGCCCTACCTGTGGCTGCGCGGCAGGCGCACGGAAGCCACGACGCTCGCGGGCGAGCTGCTGGGCGTGCTCGAACCGGGGATGCCCGACGGCCTCGAGGAGGAGTACGCGATGTGCGTCTTCTCCGCCGCGTTCGTGGACCCCGAGGTGGACAGGCTCGCCGAGCACCGACGGGCCGTGCACGCCGAGGCCACCCGCATCAGGCGGCCGCCGGAGCACTCGTTCCTGCTCGTGCTGTGGGGCGCGGCCAACGGCATTCCCGAACAGAACACCACCGATCACCTGCTGCGGCAGAGCATCGGGGCCTCGGCCGACCAGTGGAGCCGGGCGCTCGACCACTTCGGCTGGGGCATGCTGCGGATCTACGCGGGAGAGGTGCCGCTGGCCCAGCAGAATTTCGCCGCTGCCCGCGAGTTCTTCGGTGAACTGGGCGAGCGCTGGGGCCTGGCGCTGACGCTCAACGAGCTGGCCAGGCTCACCGGCTGGCGGGGTGAGCACGCGGAGGCGGTGGCGCTGTTCGACGAGGCGCTGGAGCTGGCCGGGCAGCTCGACGCGCTGGAGGACAGGGCCGAGGTGCTGTTCCTGCGCGGACAGGCCCACCTGCGGGCCGGATCGCGCGAGCGGGCCGAGGCCGACTTCGTCGAGTCGGAGCTACTGGCGCGCAGGCTGGGCACCCGCGAGATCGCCGCGTCGGCGCGCGGCGGGCTCGGCGACCTGGCCCGGCTGGACGGCGACCTCGCCGAGGCGGCCCGGCTCTGCGAGCAGGCCCTGGCCGACTGCCCGAGCGGGCTGTTCGGGTTCGACGAGGTGCGGGCGAACCTGGAGGTCTCGCTGGGGCGCATCGCCGAGGCCAGTGGCGAGTACGCCGAGGCGCGGCGGCGCTTCCGCGACGCGGCCCGGTCCGGGCTCGGCCGCTCGGACGTGCTGGTCGCGGCACTCGCGGCGGAGGGCCTCGCCGCGGTGTCGCTCGCGGAGGGCGACGCGGCGGGAGCGGCCCGGCTGCTGGGTGCGGGCACGGCGGTGCGCGGCGGGGCGATCGCGGCCGACCCCGATGTCGAGCGCGTGGCCTCGGGCGCGAAGGCCGCACTGGGCGAGACCGGGTTCGCGGCGGCGCACGCGGCGGGCCTGGCGCTGAGCCAGCGCGAGGCGCTGGAGCTGGCCGGGCTGACGGGGCTGACGGGGCTGACGGGCGGCTGAGGGCACCGTCTGCGCCCGTCAGTGTTCGGTGCGCGGACCGTCAGCGGAGCCGTCCACGGTGGGCCGCATGAATGAACTTTCCATCGTGGCAGGCGGTCGCCACGACTTCCTGACCGTCCGCCACCTGGTGGTCCGGGGTGACCAGGTGGCGATCGGGCGTGCACTGGCCGAGGAGGCCCACACCAGTGCGGGCTGGGCTCCCGCGCCCACCGACCCGCTGCGCAACCGGGCGCGCTGGACGTGGTTCGAGCGCAACTGGCCGCAGCAGCACGCCCGTCTCTCGGGCGTGGCCGCGGCGTTCGGCCTCGATCCCGACGACGATTCGCTGCGCCTCGACGGCTTCTCCGGACTGCCGTCGGGCTCAGGCTGTTCGGCCGTGTGGTGCCCGCCGCAACAGGCCATCGACGGCAGGGGCAGGGTCGGCCGCAACTACGACTTCTTCACACTCAGCGAGGCCGAACTACTGGCCGAGTTCGGCAGCGGGCCCGCCGCCGAGGGCGGGGTCGCGCTGGCCTCGCGGCCGTACGTGCTCACGACGGTGCCCGACGACGGACTCGCCTCCACGGTGCTCACGATGTCCGAACTGGACGGTTGCACCGAGGGCGTCAACGAGGCCGGGCTGTGCGTGGTGCTGCTGTTCGGCGACATCGAGGCTGCCGAGCCGCCGGCGAACCCTGTTCCGCAGGCCGGGCTCGACGTGATGCAGGTGCCGCGGTTCCTGCTCGACACGTGCGAGAACGCCGAGCAGGCCAAGCAGGCGCTGCTCGGGGCGAAGCTGTACGACCAGGGCGCGCCGTGCCACTACCTCGTCGCCGACGCGGCGGGCAACGCGTTCGTCTGGGAGCGCGGCTCGAAGGACTCCGAGCACATCGTCGAGCAGGACCACGGCGCGTTGTGCGTGACGAACCACCCGCTGCACCGCTACCCCGACGTCGCGGCGCTTCCTGAGGACACCGCCGAGACGTTCGAGACCTTCGCGCGGGCGCGCACGCTCGCCAAGCACACGGCGGCGCCGCTGTCGGCCGACTCGCTGCGCGAGGCGCTCGACGCGGCGAGCATGCCGGTGTCGGAGCTGCCGTGGCGGACGCTGTGGCGCAGCGTGCTCGACCCGGTCGACCGCACGCTCACCACGCGGTTCTACCTCGGTGACGCCGAGAGCTCCGTGCGGCACTCGCCCGAGCTGATCTTCGAGGTGTCCCGATGAGCGGCGGGAGGGCGAGCACCCGCGAGTGGGTCGGGCTCGGCGTCCTGCTGCTGCCCAGCCTGCTGGTGGCGATGGATCTGTCGGTGCTGTTCTTCGCACTGCCGTTCCTCAGCGCCGAGCTGGAACCGACCAGCGCGCAACAGCTCTGGGTAGTCGACATCTACGGCTTCCTGCTCGGTGGTCTGCTCATCACGATGGGCTCGCTCGGCGACCGCATCGGCAGGAGGAAACTGCTGCTGATCGGGGCGGTCGCGTTCGGAGCGGCTTCACTGCTGTCGGCCTACTCGCAGAGCGCGGAGATGCTCATCGCCGCGCGGGCGCTGCTCGGCATCGGCGGCGCGACCATCGCTCCGTCCACATTGTCGCTGATCCGCAACATGTTCCACGACGCGAGCCAGCGCACGCTCGCGATCTCGCTGTGGACGGCGGCGTTCGCGGGCGGTGGCGTGCTCGGCCCGATCATCGGCGGGTTCCTGCTGGAGCACTTCTGGTGGGGCTCGGTGTTCCTCATCAACCTGCCCGCGATGGCGCTGTTGCTGATTCTGGGACCGCTGGTGCTGCCCGAGTACAAGCACCCGCAGCCCGGCAGGTTCGACCTGCTCAGCGCGGTGCTGTCACTCGCGACCGTGCTGCCGGTGATCAACGGCGTCAAGCGGATCGCCGAGCACGGCGCCGACTGGTTCGCCATCGGGTCCATTGTGGCCGGTCTGGCGCTCGGACTCGTGTTCGTGGCGCGACAACGCGCCCTCGAACACCCGATGATCGACGTGCGGCTGTTCCGCAAGGGCGAGTTCGGTGCCTCGATCGTCACCGCGATGTTCGCGATCTTCGCCGTGATGGGACTGAGCCTGGTGTCGGCGCAGTACCTGCAGATCGTGCTCGGCATGCGGCCGTTGGAAGCCGCGCTGTGGTCGGCGCCGAGCTTCGCGGGCATGGCGGTGGGGACCACGGCGGCCGCCGTACTCGCCAGGTGGGTCCGGCCGGGGATCATCATCGCCTCCGGCCTGGTGCTCGCGGCGGGCGGTTTCACGCTGGTGCTGCGAGTCGGCGTCGACTCGGGGCTCGCGACCATCGTTGTGGCCATGGGGTTGATCGCCGCCGGAGTCGGTGCGGTGGCCGCTCTTGCCACGGACTTGGTGGTGGCCAGCGCTCCCCCGGAACGGGCGGGCAGCGCGTCGGCGATGTCGGAGACGGGCACGGAGTTCGGCGGCGCGCTGGGACTCGCGGTACTCGGCAGCGTGGGGGTTGCCGCGTACCGCTCGGAGTTCGCCGAGAACGCGCCTGCCGGGCTGCCGCCCGAGGCCGCGGCCGCCGCGCAGGACACGCTCGGCGGGGCGATGGCCGTGGCGGGTCAGCTGCCGGGCGAGACGGGCGCGGGTGTGGTCGAGACGGCACACGAGGCGTTCGTGTCGGGCATGCACACCACCTCGGTGATCGGTGGCCTGATCCTGGCCGCGGTCGCGGTGTTCGCGGCGGTGCTGCTGCGCAAGGTCCGCCCGACCTCGGCCCGGGAGGAACCGGCCCCCACGGCCGCGTAGGGGGCTGCGGCTAGGACTCCGGGAGGTTGCCCGTCACCAGCGGGATGACCTCCCGGAGTTTGTCGCACGCCTTCGCCGGGTCGTCCAGGTTGCCGCTGGCGAGGTACACCGACGAGTTCTCCGTGAAGCTCAACGTGGCCTGGCAGTTGACCTCCAGGTCCGCAGGAGCGGGGAAGAGCGTCCACGTGCGACCGTCCACGTCGACCTGTTCGCCCTCGCCGTCGGCGTAGGGCCACTCCTGCGCTGGCCGGTCGCCCGAGTAGAGGTCGAGCGCCTTGACGCCCTTCTCGCCGTCGGTGTCGGGCCACTGGCAGCCGGGCGGCGTGCCGTACTCCGGCATCTCCTCCAACGGCGTGGTGGCGCCGCTGAACCCGATCTGCTCGGCCTGCTCCGGCTTGAGCAGCGTGCACGGGTCAAGGTCGGCGAGCGCGCTCGGTTCCGGCTCGGGCTCCGGTTCGGGCGCGGGCTGCCCGCCCGGCAGGTGCGAGGAGACGTAGGGCGCGGCGGCCTCGGCCACCTCGCACGCCGCCTCCTCTGAGGAGAAGTCACTGCTGCTGAGCACGACGAACGACGTGTCGGAGAGCTCGTGCGCGAGCAGGCACACCGAACCGCCCGTGAGCGGGTCCGCGTAGTGCTCCCAGTCGAGGCCACCGAACTGCTTCGTCTCCACCGGCTGCTCGCCGGACACGTAGTCGACGAGCGGGAACGTGGACTCGAACGCGACGGTGAGCGAGTCCAGGTCGGACATATCGTCGGCCTGCGCGAACGTGCACGAGGGCGGCATCAGCTGCGAGGGCGTGCCCGGCGTGAACTCCCCCTGTTCGACCAGCTCCAGCGCGCTCGCGTCCTCGGGCGTCAGCAGCGCGCACGGCTCACCGGAGGCGGCCACGTCCTCGCTCGTGGGCGGGTTCTCCAGCGGCTGTGCCGTTCCGCCGACCGGCGTCGCGCACGCGCTGAGCAGGACCCCGGCAGCCAGCAGAACAAGAGCGTTGGCACGCACGATGGGTCCCCCGTCCGGTCGTCGGCTGTGTTGCCGCCCGATTAACGGGTGTCAGCGTAATCGGCCGCTCCGCGACGTAGGGGTTACATCGCATTTCCCGCCGGTGAAGCTTCGTCGCACTCCGGTGCCGCGCCCGCGCGCGAGACCTAGATTCGGCACCGTGATCGAGGAATCCGAGCTGTTCGGGCTGCCCGAGCCGACGGGGATCGGCCTGGTGGCCCCGTTCGACTTCGCACTGGACCGCGAGCTGTGGCGCTGGCTTCCCGATCACGTCGGGCTGCACACCACGCGCCTGCCCTACCTGCCCGAGCCGGTGACGGTGCAACTCGCCTCCGCGCTCGGCAACCCGCACGGCGTGCGCAGGGCCACGCGCGACGTGCTCGCGCCGGAGCCGAAGGCGGTGGCCTACTCCTGCACGTCGGGCAGCTTCGTCGACGGAGCTGCGGGAGAGGCCGCACTCGTCGCCGCGATGCTCGACGCGGGAGCGCCGGCCGCCGTCACCACGTCCGGTGCGCTCGTCGGCGCACTCGAGGCGTTGGGAGCGCGCAAGGTCGCCGTGATCACGCCCTATGTGGACGGTGTGACCGGCAGGCTGCTCGACTACCTCGCCGAGTTCGGCTACACCACGTGCGCGAGCTTCGGGCTCGGGCTGCTCGGCGACATCTGGAAGATGTCCTACTCGGACGTGCTGCGCGCCGTCGCCGGGATCGATCCGACCGGCGCCGACGCACTGTTCGTCAGCTGCACCAACGTGCCCACCTACGACCTGATCGAGCCGCTGGAGCGCCACCTCGGCATCCCCGTGCTGACGGCGAACCAGGTGACCATGTGGGCCGCGCTGCGCGCCGCCGGGGTCACCGGGCTCGCCGCCCCCGGACGGCTATTCGCCGGCCGGGACGAGGACGTCTCTGCCGTTTAGGAACGGCCGCAGCGCCTCGGGCACGCGCACCGAACCGTCCTCCTGCTGGTGGTTCTCGAGGATCGCCACGATCCACCGCGTGGTGGCGAGCGTGCCGTTGAGCGTCGCGGCGGCCTGCGGGCGGCCGTTCTCGTCGCGGTAGCGCACGCCGAGCCGCCTGGCCTGGAACGTGGTGCAGTTCGACGTGGACGTCAGCTCACGGTAGGCCTGCTGCGTCGGCACCCACGCCTCGCAGTCGAACTTGCGTGCCGCACTGGTGCCGAGATCGCCGGCCGCGGTGTCGATGACCCGGTAGGGCACCTCGATCTTGGCCAGCATCTGCTCTTCCCAGCCGAGCAGCCGCTCGTGCTCGGCCTCGGCGTCCTCGGGACGGCAGAACACGAACATCTCGATCTTGTCGAACTGGTGCACGCGGATGATGCCGCGCGTGTCCTTGCCGTACGAGCCCGCCTCGCGACGGAAGCACGTCGACCAGCCCGCGTAGCGGCGCGGACCCGCGGAGAGGTCGAGGATCTCGTCCGAGTGGTAGCCGGCCAGCGGCACCTCCGAGGTGCCGACGAGGTAGAGGTCGTCCTCCTCCAGCCGGTACACCTCCGACGAGTGCGCGCCGAGGAATCCGGTGCCAGCCATGATCTCCGGCCGCACGAGCACGGGCGGGATCATCAGCTGGAAGCCGTTCTCGGCCGCCTGCATCGCCGCCATGTTGAGCAGCGCGAGCTGCAGCTGCGCGCCCACACCGGTGAGGAAGTAGAACCGCGCGCCGGAGACCTTGGCGCCGCGCTCCATGTCGAGGGCGCCGAGCCGCTCGCCGAGTTCGAGGTGGTCGCGCGGCGCGAAGCCGAGCTCCCGTGGCGTGCCGACGTGCTTGAGGACGGTGAAGTCGTCCTCGCCGCCGGCGGGGACCGCGGGGTGAACGATGTTGGGCAGGCGGCGGTGCAGCTCGTCGAACTCGCCGCTGGCGCGCGACTGCTCGGCCTCGGCGGCCTTGACCTTCGCGGCCAGGTCCTTGCCCGTCTCGAGTAGCGCGGCGCGCTCGTCACCGCCTGCCTTGCCGATCTGCTTGCCAAGCTGCTTCTGCTCGGCCCGCAGCGTGTCGGCGGCGGCGATGGAGGACCTGCGCTCGGAGTCGAGGGAGAGCAACTTGTCGACGGCGGTCTCGTCTTCACCGCGGGCGCGCTGCGAGGCGCGCACCACGTCGGGGTCTTCGCGCAGAGTCCTGGGGTCAATCACGGTGACGAGGGTAGTCGGAAGGCATGTGCAACTGACGGGTTGCACCAAGCTCACCTCTTGTGCAACTCTGTGGTTGCAGCTGAGATGAGGAGACATCATGAACCCGGACCGCATCGAACGCGACATCCTGATCGCCGCACCGCCCGAGCGCGTGTGGTCGACGCTCACCGACTTCTTCTGGGTCGCCGACGAGGGCCGAGGCGGCACCGAGCCCCGCACCGGCGAGAGGTTCGTCGCCGTCAGCAAGGAGTGGGGCGACTACCCGATCCACATCGAACGCGCCGAGCCCCACAGCTACCTGTCCTACCGCTGGTCGAGCGCCTATCCGGGACAGGAGCCCGCCGAGGGCAACTCCACGCTCGTGGAGTTCACGCTCGTCCCCGAGGGCGGCGGCACGCGCCTGTCGGTACTGGAGACCGGCTTCAGTTCCCTGCCGGAG
This sequence comes from Prauserella cavernicola, assembly GCF_016595675.1. Taxonomy (GTDB): domain Bacteria; phylum Actinomycetota; class Actinomycetes; order Mycobacteriales; family Pseudonocardiaceae; genus Prauserella_A; species Prauserella_A cavernicola. The sequence continues at coordinate 426,548 of NZ_JAENJH010000002.1, forward strand.
GCCGACCGGCGGCAGGCCCACGAGGACAACTCCGGCGGTTGGCTGGCGCAGTTCGACATCCTGCGCGAACGCGTCGAGGGCGGCGCTGCCGTCCCGCTCGACCGCGTGGAGCGCGAGGTCGTCATCGACGCCCCCGCCGAGCGCGTGTGGGCCGCGCTGACCGCGCCGGAGTTCTGGCTCGGCGAGGCCGACCCCACCGGCTTCGCGATCACCGAGGGGGCTCGCGTGGTCGGCGAACACCCCGGCCACGGCACGCTGCCCCACCACTTCGTGCGCGTCGAGCCGCAGCGTTACCTGGCCTACCGGTGGGCGAACCGGTTCCCGTCCAGTGAGCCCGGCCAGGACAACTCGACGCTCGTGGAATTCACGCTCGTCCCGGAGGGCGACGGCACGCGGCTGCGCATGGTCGAGAGTGGGTTCGCCACACTGTCACTGCCAGGGAAGGAACTGCTGACCGCGGCAGACGACAACGGCGAGAGCTGGGACACGGTGCTGGGCGAGCTGAAGACCTCCGTCGAGGAATGAGCGACACCGGTTTCGACGCGGTGCTCGGCGCGATGGCCGACCCCACGCGCCGCGCGCTGCTCGACGCGCTCGCGGCACGGGGACAGGCCAGCGCTTCGGCACTGGCGTCGGATCTGCCCGTGTCGCGGCAGGCCATCGTCAAGCACCTGGCGGTGCTGGAGGAGGCGGGCCTCGTGTCGTCGGCCCGTGCGGGCCGCGAGGTCCGCTACACGCTGCGCTCGCAGGCCCTCGACGCCACCGCGCGCTGGATGTCCGCGCTCGCGGGCGACTGGGACCGCAGGCTGGACACCATCAAGCGCGCCGCGGAGAACACCGAGAACAACGACTAGCGAAGGCCACCTCGAACTCGTCCGAGGTGGCCTTCGTCGTCAGCGGGGCAGGCCCCGCACCAGGTCGATCACCGCGTTCGCGAGCTGCTCGCCGCCATCTTCCTGCAGGAAGTGGCCGGCCCCGGTGATCACCGGGTGCTTCCGGCCCCCGGCGCCGGGCATGGTGCGCTCCAGGACGGGGCGCATGCCCGCCGTGATCGGGTCACCGTCGGAGAACGCGCACAGGAACGGCACGTCGAGCTTGGTCAGCTTCTCCCAGGCGGCCCGGTTGGCCTCGGTCGCGGGGTCGTCGGGACTGGTCGGGACCAGGCCCGGCATGGCCCTGGGACCCGCCTTGTACATCTCGTTCGGGAAGGGCGCGTCGTAGGCGGCGCGCTCGGCGTCGGTGAGCGTGGTCCGGCACCCGGACTGCACGAAACGTGCGACGTCGAGCACCTGCGCCTTCTGCACCGCGTCGTGGAAGGCCCACCACGGGGCGGGCATGTCCTGGTCGCCGGTCGGCAGTCCCGTGTTGGCCGCCACCACCCCAGCGAAGCGCTCGGGGTGCTCGGCCACCAGCCGCAGGCCGATCAACCCGCCCCAGTCCTGTCCGACGAGCGTGACGTCGCGCAGGTCGAGCGAGTCGAACGCGAACGCCCGCATCCACTCGACGTGGTTGGCGTAGGTGTGGTCGGTCAGGTCGGCGGGCTTGTCCGAGCGTCCGAAACCGACGAGGTCCGGAGCGATCGCCCGCAGTCCCGCGTCGGCCAGAACCGGCAGCATCTTCCGGTAGAGGAACGACCAGCTGGGCTCACCGTGCAGGAGCAGGACGGCGGGGCCGTCCGCTGGCCCCGCCTCGACGTAGCCGACGCGGACAATCCCGGTCACGGGGTTGTCCACGTCGGCGTACAAGTCCGGATAGTCGAAGTCGGGCAGGTCGGCGAATCGGTCGTCGGGCGTTCGCAGTAACCGCACCCGACCAACCGTAGTGCCTACGAGATGGCGACGGCTACCACGAGACCGAGCGCGACGTGGGCCGCGGCGACCACGAAGCTCGCCGGGGCGAACTTGTCGCTCTCCACCGTGTTGCGCACGTCGATGCGGGTGACCCACTCGAGCAGGCGAACCGCGACGACCTGGGCGACGATCCCGATCAGGCCGTAGACGAGCGATGTGATGAGTCCCTCAGCGAGGTTGCTGGAGGACGTCCAGATCGCGATCACGATGATGAACGCCATCGACACGAGCCCGGATGAGGTGATGATCACCGCGTTCGGCAGCCCGCGACGCACCAGCTCCGACAGCTTGCCCGGCGTGGTGAAGTCGATCGCGTAGAACCCGAGCAGCATCAGGAGCAGACCGACCACGGCGTAGAGCGCGATCGCGCCGATGCCCCTGGCCAGGTCGGAACCGAACGTGTCGGACAGCGCTACAAGCACGGAAGTTCTCCCAGAGTTGCTGATCGTTTCGCGTGGTTTATCACGATTCCGGGATGCGATGGGGGACGAATGCCGCCCCGTCGTCGGTGACCAGGCCCGCGGTCTCCCTGATGCCGAGCCCGGCCGCGTTGTCGCCGACGATCCACGCACCCAGCGCGGGCCGGTAGCCGTCGAACTCGGGCAGCGGGTCGAACGCCTGGTAGACGAATCCCTCCGCGCCGTAGACGCCGCCTGTCTGCGTTTCGTAGCCGGTGGCGACGATCTGCACGTTCGAGCCCTCCCGGCCCAGCTTCGGCTTGCGCACGTACTCGGTGAGCAGGCCGGGCTGGTCGTTGAAGGCGGGCAGCAGGTTCGGGTGACCGGGGTAGTTCTCCCAGAGCACGCCGAGGATCGCCTTGTTGGAGAGCAGCATCTTCCACAGCGGCTCGACCCAGAGCGTCTGCGGCAGCGACTCGACGGCGAAGCGGCCGAACTCCTCCTCGACCACCCACTCCCACGGGTAGAGCTTCACCACGGTGCTCATCGGCGACTCTTCGAGGTCGACGAAGCGCTTGAGCAGCGGGTCCCAGCCGATCTCCTCGATCGCCAGCCCCACGGTGTCGAGACCGGCCTCGGCCGCGGTCTCCTGCAGGTAGGACGTGGTGATGTGGTCCTCGCCGGAGGAGTCGGCGCTCGACCACGTGAAGTGCAGTTCCTTGGACGGCAGCCCGTCACCGATCTCGGCCCAGCGCTCGACGAGCCGCTCGTGGATGGAGTTCCACTGGTCGTCGTCGGGGAAGACGTCGGTCTTCCAGTGCCACTGCAGCACAGCGGCCTCGAGCAGCGAGGTCGGGGTGTCGGCGTTGTACTCGAGCAGCTTGGCCGGGCCGCTGCCGTCGTAGCGCAGGTCGAAGCGGCCGTAGAGGTGCGGGTCGCCGCGCTTCCACGAGTCGGCGATGTGCGGCCACACCCACTCGGGCAGGCCGAACTCGGCATACCGCTCGGTGAGCACCACGTGGTCGACGGCCTCGAGGCACATCGAGTGCAGCAGCTCGACGTCGGCTTCGACGGAGAGCACCTCGTCCATGGGCAGGACGTAGTGCACGGACTCGTCCCAGTAGGGCCGTTCCTGACCGGAGCCGTAGCGCGCGGGGGTGCCGTAGACCAGCCCCTGCTCCTCGACGATGCGTTTCCAGTCGCGCCGGGGCGGGCGGGACTCCCTGTGCACTTATGAGCCTCCGCTCTTGCCGAATCCGCCGCTGTTGATGCCGAAGCCACCGCGCTGGACGGTCGTGCCGGACTTCGTGGTGATGTTGGCGTTGGCCGGCTTGGTGTAGGAACCGCCGGACACGGTGCTGCCGACGGCGCCGGTGCCGCCGTAGTTGTAGCGGTACTGCTGGAAGCCACCGCCGGGCAGGGGCAGGAACATGAACCCGCCCGAGACGTAGCCGCCGTTGTTGTTGACGTAGTTCTCGTCGCAATACTGGTCGTTCTCGACGACCGTGCCGTCCTCGGTGGTGCACAGGGCCTCGACGTTGTCGGGCGCCGCGACCAGGTACCAGCCCGCGACCAGGCCCACGAGCCCCACGGTGACGCCGCTGCCGATCAGGACCTTGCGCCGGGTTTCCGCCTTGCGCTCGGCCTCGGCCTGAGCCCGCTCGGCTTCCTCCCTGCGCTGTTCCTCCTCGGCGAGGGCCTTGCGCCGGGCGCGACGCTCGGCCAGGGTCGGTTCTCGCGGCGTCGTGCTCCCGGCGTCCTGGAACCGCATGGAGCCACGCCGGGGTGGCTGCTCCTCGTTGGGGGTGTTGTCATCCGTCATCGAGCACTCCGTAAACCGCGGGGCATGCGCCACCTCACCCTATCGACCTTCGGGCGCTCGCCGGTGCGAACAGGCATCATGGGTACCGATGTCCGACGAGGCCAACCGGTTCCCCCCTATCAAACCGGCCGTGCGCACCAGGGTGCTCATGGTGGGTGTATTCCTGGGCGCCATCGTCGCGATGTCGCTGAGCTGGGTCTTCTCCTGGGGGGTCGAAACCGAGGCCGACCGCGTCGAAGCAGCGCAGGAAGCAGCGGTGACGGCGCGCAGGGAGGCGTTCAGCTCGCCGCCCGGCAGCTGCCTCACCTGGACCAACACCGACGCGAGCGACGTCAAGAAGGTCGGCTGCGCGCAGGACCATCTGTTCGAGGTCGCGGGTGTGGTGGACATCTCCAAGGACTTTCCAAAGAACGCCCGCCTGCCGAACGCCGACAAGTGGCGCACGCTCACCGAGGAGAAGTGCGGGCAGAGCGTCCGCGACTACCTCGACAAGCCGCTCGACCCGTTCGGCAAGCTCTCGCTCGGCGTGCTGAGGCCCGACGAACAGCAGTGGGCGCAGGGCGAGCGCAAGCTGCACTGCGGCCTGCAGCGGGTGGCGCCGGGCGGTGAGCTCCAGACGCTGACCGGACCCGCGAAGGAAGAGAACCAGTCGAACGTCTGGGAGCCGGGCACGTGCCTCGCGCTCGCCAACAAGACCGTGGGCGACCCGATCGACTGCGCCGAGGAGCACTCCTACGAGATCGTCGGCCTGGTCAACCTCGCGAACCACTTCGAGGACGGCTATCCCTCGCCCGAGGACCAGCAGAAGTGGCTCGACACCGAGTGCTCGCGCATCGTCGGCGAGTACACCGGCGGCGCCAAGCTCCGCGACAAGGGCCTGCTGCTCGCGTGGGACCTGCGCGAGAAGGAGAGCTGGGACGCGGGCTCCACGCTGGTGAACTGCAAGGTCGGCGCCAAGCTCGAGGACAACAGCGGCCTGGCCGCGGTGCGCGGCAGCGTCTCCAAGGAGGCCCCGCCCCCGCCCGAGGACAAGCCGAAGCAAGGCGACGCGGAGCAGCCGGAGGGCGAGCGTCGGGGCCAGGACCAGAACCAGGAGCAGCCTCCCGGCTCGGGTGAAGGCGACGGCGGCTGACATGCCGGTGGAGATGACGCTGCGGAGGTTCGAGGAGCTCGTGGCGGAGGCGCTCGACGCGGTGCCACCCGAGTTCGCCAGTGCGATGGACAACGTCGTGGTGCTGGTGGAGGAGCACAACGAGGAGGAGCCCGAGATCCTCGGGCTCTACCACGGTGTCGCCCTCACCGAGCGCGGCCACGACTACGGTGGGGTGCTGCCAGACCGCATCTCGATCTACCGCGAACCGATTCTGGGCATCTGTTCCACCGAGGAGGACGTGGTGGAGGAAGTCCTGATCACCGTGGTGCACGAGATCGCCCACCACTTCGGTATCGACGACAGTCGGCTGCACGAACTCGGTTGGGGCTGACTGGCCCCCGACCGAACGAGTGATCATGCTTGCTCGCGCCGGGCGGGCGCGGTCTGCTCCGGAGATGGAGCGTGATGTCGCGTAGTCACGGCCACCGGTTCGCGTGGCTGCTCGGCTCGAGCGCGTTCGGAAACCTCGGCGACGGAATCGGCAAGGTCGCGTTCCCCCTGCTGGCCGCCACGGTCACCAGGGATCCCGTGCTCATCGCGGGGCTCTCCGCTGCCCAGTTCCTGCCGTGGCTGCTGTTCGCGCTGCCGGTCGGCACCCTGCTCGACCGCATCGACCGGCGCAGCGCGATCGTGCTCGCCAACTGTGCACGGGCCGTGGTGGTCGGGGGCGTCGGCGCGCTCGTGCTGTTCGACGCGATCTCGATCTGGGTGGTGTACGCGGCGGCGCTGCTCATCGGGGTCGCCGAGACTGTGGCCGACAGCGCCACCAACGTGCTGATCCCCTTGGTGGTGGAGCGGGTGGGCCTCGCGAAGGCCAACAGCAAGCTGCAGGCCACCGAGATCGTGGGGCAGACCTTCCTCGGCGGCCCCATCGGCAGTCTCACGTTCGCGCTGTTCGCCGCGATGCCGTTCCTGCTGAACTCCGTCGCGTTCGCGGTGGGTGCGGCGCTGCTGATGGCGCTGGCGGGCAGCTACCGGCCGCGCGGCCCGGCGCGGCCGGAGTCGTCGCTGCGCACCGACCTCGCCGAGGGCGTGCGGTGGGTCCGCCGCGACCCGCTGGTCCTGCGGCTCGTGCTCGTCGCGGGTTCGCTGAGCCTGCTGAGCGAGCTGGCACAGGCGCAGCTCGTGCTCTACGCGCTGGAGGACCTGCGGCTCTCGGCCGCCGCGTTCGGGTTGTTCGCCTTCGTCGGCGGCATCGGAGGGCTCGCCGGCGCGGGAGTCGCCTCGCGCCTGCTCGACCGCCTCGGCAGGCGAGCCGTGCTCAGCGGCGGGATCGCCGTCTGCGGCCTGGCCTTCGGCGGAATGGGGTTCAGCACCCTGCCCGCCGTGTCGGCGGTGTTGTTCGGCCTGTTCGCCGCGGGCGTCGTCGCGGTCAACGTCCTGCTCGCCACGGTGCGCCACACGCTCGTACCCGGTGAACTGCTGGGCCGGGTACTGGGCGTATGGCGCACGGTGGTGTGGGGCTCGCTGCCGGTCGGCGCCCTGCTCGGAGGCGTGCTCACCGACGTGCTCGGCAGCTCCTCAGCCACGTTCGCGGTCTCGGGCGGGCTCCTGCTGGTGCTCGCCGTCGCCGCGTTCGCGGTGGTGCGGTTCCGACCGGCTTAGGGCGCGTTGCCCGAGCCGGGCTGGATGGTCTGCACGGTCAGCTGGTTGCCGGGGATGCCCTCCCCCGCACAGCCCTCACCGGCCATCTCGACGAACACCGACTCGGTCTCCTGCGGCGGGTACACGCGCAGGCCGCGAACGTCGGTCGGCTTGCACTGCTCGGGGTCGTAGTTGAGGACCTGCGTGAAGCCGATCTCGGCGTAGGCCGTTTCGCCGGGCTTCAGCGCGATCGCGTCACCCTTGGTGCCCTCGCGGAACGCGGACGCACCGACCTGGTGGCCGTCCTCGCCCGCCACATACGAGACGCCGGGGTAGCCCTGGATCTCGCACGGCGCGTCGCCGGTGTTGGTGAACTGCAGCGGGCGGTACTGCGTACCCGCCGCGGCGTCGCCCTGGCCGAGCGCGACCTTGAGGTTGCCCGAGTTGCACAGGCCCGAGTTCTCCGGCGGAGGAGCGGGCTGCTCCGACTCCGTCGCACTCGGATCGCCGCTCTCCCCTTCTGAAGGCGGCGAACTCGGCTCCTGGGAAGAGGATTCCGCCGCCGAGGAACTAGGTGGGGTGGATGTGCCACCCGCATTGTCGGTGCCACCGCCGCAGCCGGCCAGCACCACGGTCAGTGCCGCTCCCGCGGCGGCCAAGGCCAGGTGCGAGACGTCAACGCGCTTGTCGGTCATGAGTGCCTCCCTTGCGTCGTGACTACCCGAGAGACGTGTAGACCACACGGAGGGTTGCGTGAATTGCTCACCCAAAAGCGCGAAAGTACGTCAAAATTCGCCCGTACGGGGATCAAGAACCCATCGGCACACCGGCCCAGTCGAGACAATGCCAGCCGCCGTCGTCCCTGGTCTCCAGGCGGACGATGCCGGTGTTGGGCAGCAGACCCTGATCGGCGACGGCGGGGTCCACGTTGCTCGCGAGCCACTCGGCGCCGAGCCGGATGGCGCCGCCGTGGCTGACCACGACCACCACCCCGTCGGCGTCCACGTCGACGTGCTTGGCGCGCAGGTCACCGATCGCGGTCAGGTAGCGCTCGTGCACCTGCCTGCCGCTCTCGCCGCCGGGCAGCGCGAGGTCCAGCTCACCGCGGGTCCACGGGCCGACGGTGCCGAAGTAGGTGTCCATCGCCTCGCTGTCGGAGCGGTCCTCGAGGTCGCCGACGAAGATCTCCTGGACGCCCTCCACGACCTGCACGTCGAAGGCCAGCGACGCCGCCAGCGGCGCGGCGGTCTGCTGGGCTCGGGTCGCCTGCGACGCGTAGACCGCGGCGACGGACTCGCCCGCGAGCGTGTCGACCAGCTGCTCGGCCTGCCTGCGGCCCAGGTCCGTCAGCGGAGGGCCTGGAAGCGCGGTGTTGAGCGCTTTGAGCACGTTCGCCTCGCTCTGCGCATGTCTGACCAGGTACAACCTCACGCGAGCTCTCCCTTCCGCACCGCGTCCACCCACGCGTCGGCGTTGCCGAAATCGTCGTTGGCGGCGCCCGGCTCGATCGTCGCCTGCACACCGTCGGCCCGGGGGTGGGAGCCGAGGAAGCGCACGTTGTTGCACCGCCTGCGCAGCGCCGCGAGGGCGGCGCCGATCCGCGGCTCGGCGACGTGGCCCTCGAAGTCGATGAAGAACCGGTACAGGCCGAAGTTGCCCTTGATCGGGCGCGCGTCGAGCCTGGTCAGGTTGATGCCGCGCGTGGCGAGCTCGGCGAGCAGCTCGGCGAGCGCACCGGTGCGGTTGGCCGCGGCCGCGACGATCGACGTGCGGTCGGACCCGGTCGGCTCCGGCAGCACCCCCGGCGGCCTGAGCAGCAGGAACCGGGTGCGCGCGTCGGGCACGTCGGCGACCTCGGTGGCCAGCACCCGCAGCGGGTAGTGCTCGACGGCGACGGGCGCGGTGACGGCGGCGTCGTACTCGCCACGCTGCACCGCCACCGCCGCGGCGGCCGTTGACGACGAGACGACGGCCCTGGCCTCGGGCAGGTTGTGCTCCAGCCACCACCGCACCTGCGCGAGCGCGTGCGGGTGGCTCGCCACCGTGCGCACCGTCTCGACGTCGTCGCGCGTGAGGACGGTGAAATGCACGGGCAGCAGCGCCTCGGCGACGGCGACGAGCGGCGACTCCTCGGCGAGCCCGTCGAGGGTGGCCGACACCGGGCCCTCGACGGAGTTCTCGACCGGGACGCACGCGGCGTCGGCCTCGCCCCTGCGGACGCTGGTGAGAGCGGAGGAGATCGTCTCGACGGGCACCAGTTCGTCGGCGCCCGCGAGGCTGCGAGCGGCCTGCTCGGTGAAGGTCCCCTGCGGTCCGAAATAGGCGATGCGTGGCACGGCATCAGGCTACGGCGAGACGAGTTTCACTCGCATAGCCGGTAGGTCGGCCGGTTACCCCGATTGCCGTTTTTTGCCATGCTGTAGACGTGACCGCCGAATCTGGCACCCACGTCTCGCGCGGCGGGCCGGCCAGCCAAGCCACGCACGGAACCCCTGAGCTGGTGCTGTGCGCGCTCGAACCCGACCTCGTCGCGGCGTGGGAATCCGTGCGGGACAACGCCGAAGGCCCGGTCAGAGTCCACTCCGGATCGGTCCTGGACGTCGGCGCGCAGGCGGTGGTGAGCCCCGCGAACTCCTACGGCTGGATGCGCGGCGGCATCGATGCCCTGTACGCCAAGGCTTTCCCCGGGGTCGAGCAGCACGTGCGCAGCGCGGTGCTCGCCTACCACGGTGGCGAGCTGCCGATCGGCGAAGCGGTGGTCGTTCCCACCGGCGAGCCGTCGCCGGAATGGCTGATCAGCTCACCGACCATGCGCGAGCCCGGCGAGCAGCTGCCGGAGGACACCGTGCACCCGTACCTCGCCGCGAGAGCCGTGTTCCTGCTCTGGCGCGACGGCAAGCTGGACAACGGCGCCGAGCTGCGGTTCGTGGTCGACACCATCGCGATGCCGGGTCTCGGCACCGGCGTCGGCGGGGTGCCGCCCGAGGTGTGCGCCCGGCAGGTCGCCGCGGCGTGGGACGAGGTCTTCTTCGGTCGCTGAGCTGGCCGGTTCACTCTGACGTGCAGAACGTCACAGCCCGTTGAACGCCGGTACGCCCTAACGTTAGATCTGCGTTACGCACATGTACGGCGCCGGCCCATCGACGGGCGAGGAGTGAGCGAATGCCACGAGTCCGTGAGCTGAGCCCCTATGTCGAGTTGCAGCGCAATCAGTGGCGAGAGCTGCGCCGCTCGACTCCCCTGCCGCTGACCGCGAGCGAGCTGACCAGACTCAGAGGGCTCGGCGAGCAGATCGACCTGACCGAGGTCGCCGAGGTCTACCTGCCGCTGTCCCGCATGATCAACCTGCAGGTCGCGGCCAGGCAGCGCCTCTACGAAGCCACCACCACGTTCCTCGGCGAGGACACGCGGGGCACGAAGGTCCCGTTCATCATCGGCGTCGCGGGCAGCGTGGCGGTCGGCAAGTCCACGACGGCGCGCATCCTGCGCACCCTGCTGGCCCGCTGGCCCGACCATCCGCGCGTCGACCTGGTGACCACCGACGGCTTCCTCTACCCGCGCTCCGAGCTCGTGCGCAGGGGAATCATGCACCGCAAGGGCTTCCCGGAGAGCTACGACCGCAGGGCGCTGCTGCGCTTCGTCACCGAGGTCAAGTCCGGCGCCGACGAGGTGTTGGCCCCGGTCTACTCGCACCTGGCCTACGACATCCTGCCCGGCGAGGAGCAGGCGGTGCGCAGGCCGGACATCCTGATCGTCGAGGGCCTCAACGTGCTGCAGCCGGGCCCCCGGCTCACGGTGTCGGACCTGTTCGACTTCTCGATCTACGTCGACGCGCACACTGCCGACATCGAGCGCTGGTACATCGACCGGTTCCTCGAGCTGCGGCACACGGCGTTCGCCAACCCGGACTCGCACTTCCACCACTTCGCGAGCCTCGACGACGACGAGGCGCGCGCCGAGGGCAAGCACCTGTGGAAGACGATCAACGAGCCGAACCTGATCGAGAACATCAGGCCGACCAGGCCACGCGCCACGCTGGTGCTGCGCAAGGACGCAGACCACTCGATCAACCGGGTACGCCTGCGCAAGCTCTGACCTGCTACTCAGCGTGGGTGTGCTCCCACACACCTCCCCCGTCTGCACCCTGGAAATCCGTCCGAATCCGGCGATGATGTTCGGCGTGGGCACCGGGCCGCGTGGACTTCTCGTGCGCGCCCTTGGGCAAGCGTGGGTACAGCGCGGCAGCGCAAGGGAGGCGCTACCCGATCCTGCCCTGCGCAGCCTGCTCGCGGCGCTGGCGGTGCGAGCGAACGAGCCGGTGCCGCAGGCCGACCTGATCGCCGCCGTGTGGGGCCCTCGGCCGCACACGAGTGCGGAGGACGCGCTCGGCACCCGCGTCTCGCGGCTGCGCTCGCTGCTCGAACCGGCGGCGGAGGTGGCGTGGGAGGGCACCGGTTACGTCCTGCGGGTGGACCCGGGGCGCATCGACGCCGTCCGCTTCGAGCGGCTGGTGACCAGGGCGGCCGCGGCGAGCGCGCCCCGCGACGCCGTGCGGCTGGCCGACCGGGCTCTGGCGCTCTGGAGCGGGCCGGTGGCCTTCCCCGAGCTGCGCCCCGGCGGCCGCCGGCATCCGGAGTCGCTACGGCTGGGCGAGCTCCGCTGGCGCGCCGTCGAGCTGCTCGCTCGCGGGGAGCTGGCACTCGGCCAGGCGGGTGAGGCCGCCGACCGACTGCTCGAGGTGGTGGCGGTGGAGCCGTTCAGGGAGCGGCTGTGCGCGCTGGCGCTGACCGCGCTGCACCGAGCGGGCCGTAGCGCCGAGGCGGTGGAGACCTTCCGCCAGGTCAGGGCGCGGCTGGACGCCGAGCTGGGCGTCGACCCGTCGGTGGAGCTGCGCGAGGCCTACCGGGCGGTCACGGGAGAGCCACCGGAGCGACTCACCCGCCGGTGGCCGGTGCGCGCCGCGAGACGCCCTCCACCGACCACGCTGCTCGGTAGGGACAGCGAGCAGGCACGGCTGACGGCGCTGGTGGGTCGCGAGCGCCTGATCACCGTCACGGGCGGGGGCGGTGCCGGCAAGACGCGCCTGGTGCTCGAAACGCTGGCCACGCTGGACACCCAGGCGCCCACCGTGGAGCTGGCGGCGCTGGCGGGCGACGAGGTGCCGCTCGCCGTCGCCGCGGCGCTCGGTGTGCACGCCCACGGCTCGGCCGACGAGACGCTCGACGCCGTCGCGGACCACCTGAGCGGGCAACGCCTGCTGCTGGTGCTCGACAACTGCGAACACGTGCTCACCGAGGTCAGGTCGCTGGCCAAGCGGGTGCTGCCGAGCTGTCCCTCCGTCACCCTGCTCGCCACCAGCCGCGTACCGCTCGGCGTCGGCGGCGAACGGGTGCTGCCACTGGCTCCGCTGCCCGCCGATCCGCACGGCGAGCCTCTGACCTCGCTCAGCGGTGCGCTCTTCCTCGCCAGGGCACGCAGGGTGCGGCCACAGTTCGTGATCACGCCCGAGCAGACCGGGCTCCTACGCGGCGCGCTGCTGACGATGGACTGCCTGCCGCTGAACCTCGAGCTCGCCGCGTCGCGGGCCGCCGTCGAGGGCGTCGCCGAGCTCGAGGGACTGCCGCGAGACGTCGTCGAATGGGCCTTCGACCGGCTCGATCCGGCCGACCGCGACCTGCTCGCCTCGCTCACGGTCTTCCGGGGCGAGTTCGACCTCGGCGCCGCGGACGAGGTGGCCGACGCGGGTGGCGCGATCGCCGCCGGCATCACGCGGCTCGCGGAACTGTCGCTGCTGACGGTCGAGGACGCGGCGCTGGCCAGGTTCCGGGTGCCCGAGCTGGTGCGCCAGGTCGCCGCCCGCCACCTCACGACCACGCCGCAGGAGCACAAGACTCGCGACCGGCACGCGCGGTGGTGTCTCGACCTCGCCACCGCGGCGGCGGCCGACGCCACCGGCGAACACGACCTGGCGGCCGCCGAACGGTTGCGGCGCAACGCCTCCGACCTCACCGGCGCGCTGCGCTGGGCCGTCGGCGAGGATCAGGGCCTCGCCGCCGAGCTCGCGGGCAGACTCGGGTTGCTGTCGCCGTACCGGTCCGAAGTGGACTTCCTCGCGTGGCAGCTGCGGCTCGGGGACTCGGAGCACCCGCTCGCCGTGGGAGCCGCGGCGCGGGCCGCCGTGCGCTACGGCGATCTCGCGACGGCGCGACGGCTCGCGGAGCGCGCGGCCGGGCTGGCGACCACGGCGGAACAGCGCTACCTCGCCCTGCACACCCTGGCGCTCAGCTCGCCCGACGTGGAGAGCTCCCGCCTGGCCTGCCACGAACTGCTGGGGTTGAGCGAACTTGCCGCCGCACACCTGGCCGACGGGTGGGGCGTACTCGCGTTGCTCGATCGCGGCGACGGCGGCACGGCGGCCGGGGCCACGCACACGCTGGCCGTCTCGTCGGCGCACCGCGCTTATGCGTCCTATGTGGACGGCATGGTGCGGCTCGCGCGCGACCCCGAGGACGGGGTGGCCGCGTTGGGCCGCGCGCGGACGCTCGCACAGCTGGCGGGAGCCGAGCTGATCGACGGCGCCGCCACGTCCGCGCAGGCCGGGGCACTGCTGCGCCTCGGCAGGCTGCCCGAGGCCGCGAAGTTGCTGACGCACTCGCTCGAACACTGGCAGCGGGTGCGCGCACCCGCCCAGCTGGAGGCGACGACCAGGCAGGCGAGCGAACTGCTCGCGGCCCTCGGCGCGGGCGAGGTGCCCGGGCCCGCCGCACTTTCGACACTCGGCGCCGTCCACGGCACACTCGCACGATGACCGTGCGCCGCCGGGTGTTGATCTGGGTCGCGGTGATCGTCACCATCGTGGCTGTGGTGTTCAGCGCGGCCTTCGCCTTCCAGCGCAAGCTGATCTACCTGCCCACGGGCGGGCCGCTGCCGCCTGCCGCCGAGGTGCTGCCCTCCGGCCAGGACGTCACTCTCAGCACCGACGACGGGCTGCGGCTTTCCGCCTGGTACTTCCCCGTCGAGGATGCGCGCGCAAAGGTGCTGGTCGCGCCGGGCAACGCGGGCAACCGCTCCCACCGCGTGCCGCTCGCGCGGGCGCTCACGCAACGCGGGCTGTCGGTGCTGCTGCTCGACTACCGCGGGTTCGGCGACAACCCGGGATCACCGAGCGAGGACGGGCTGGCGCTCGACGTGCGAGCGGCCAGGGACTTCCTGGTGGAGCGGGAACCGAACAGGTTGCTCTACGTGGGCGAGAGCCTCGGCGCCGCCGTCGTCACCGAACTCGCCACCGAACACCCGCCGGACGGTCTGGTGCTGCGCTCGCCGTTCACCGAACTCGCGGCGGTGGGCAAACGGCACTACCCGTTCCTGCCGGTGGGCCTGCTGCTGCGCGACCGCTTCCCCGTCAGCGAGTACGCCGGGCGGCTGAGCATCCCGGTCACGGTCGTCTACGGCACGGAGGACTCCATCGTGCCCGCCGAGCAGAGCCGCGAGGTGGCCGACGCGGCCAGCGCCGAGGCCGTCGCCGTGACCGGCGCCGACCACAACGACCCGGTGCTGCTCGACGGTGCCCAGCTCATCGACGCCGTCTCCGACCTGGCCACACGCTGAGCGGCGTCTCGGCCGATCGGCCGATCCGGCCGTCGGAGCGACAACCGCTTGGCCGATAGCACAACTTCCCCCGCGCGGTGATCCTGGTGAGTAAGAAAGAAACCAGCAAACGGGGGAGGCACCGATGTTCTCGATCATCCTGACCTGGGTGGGTGCGATGCTCGGAGTCGCGGTACTGCTGGCCATGGCCTGCGGGTCGTTCGTTCTCGACTTCGACGACGCCCGCAGCGAACGGCGCAGCAAGGCCGATGTCCGCAAGCAGGCCACGCCCACTACCTGACGTTCACCGCCCGGCGGTCACTGCCTGACCGCTTTGGGCAACGCGATCCGCGCCTTGCGGATCTCTTCTATCAGGCGCGTCTTGCGCCGGTGCGTCTCGACGAGCTCGCCGAGATAGGCACCGAACTCCTCAGCGGTTCCGGCTCGTTTGTGCAACGTGCGCAGCCTGCGCAGGTGCACGGCGGCCCTGGCGTAGTGCTGAGCGTCCTTCTGGCCGATCAGGTCCTCGACGTGACGGCGGTACACCGGGATCACCACTGCGGGCGGATGTTCACCCGCGAGTTTCCACGCTTCGTCGCCGCGATCGCCGGTGAGCAGCGCGTCCACGGCCTCGCTCGGTTTCGGCTCGTCGGGTTCGGGTTCCGGCTCCGGTTCGGGCTGGACTTCCGGCTCTGGCTCGGGCTGGACTTCCGGCTCTGGCTCGGGCTGGACTTCCGGCTCTGGCTCGGGCTGGACTTCCGGCTCTGGCTCGGACTGGGCCACCGGCGCGGGTTCCGGCTCGGGCTGTGGCTCTGGTTCCGGCTCCGGCTCCGGTGCCGGCTCCGGCTGGGGCCCGGGTTCCTGCGCCCGGCGAGCACGTTCCAGCGCGGCGACGAGCGGTCCCCTGCGGCCGCCGTTGCCGTTGCTGAGCGCCTTCGCCGCGTAGGCGATGGCCTCGCTGTGCCTGCCAGCGGCACGCAGCACCCTGACGATCTTGAGGCTCACGTCGAGCCTGGGCAGCTGGTCCGACAGCATCCGGACCACGGTGTCGACGTCACCCGTGACCTCCGCGTGCTCCTGACCGAGCCGTTGCGCGGTGCGGGCGCGGACGGCGTCGGCGTCCGGCTCGGCCAGGATTCCATCCACTGTGGACCTCACCCGGGCGAGTCCCCTGTCCCCCAACGCTTCAGCGAACGGAGTCAGCGGGATGTCGGGCCAGCCGGGACGTTCGAAGGCCAGTCGCAACAGCCACTCGGCGAGCTGCCCTGGCCGCGGCGGGTGTGCCGCGCAGGCCCGCGCGTACAGCGACACCGCGCGCTCCAGCTGCTCGGCCGCGGCACCGCTGGGCTCGTCCACCTCGCCCAGTGCCGTGGTGATCTTGTCAACAGCCCTGCGCGCCAGCGGCGCCACGTCGGCCTGCGTCCCCGCGTCGAGCAGCCGCTGCAGCGTGTCCAGCACCGAGGCGACCTGCACCGACTCGGCGGCGGGCGCCGCGTCGTCGAGCAGGTCGCTGGCCTGGGCGAGCTCGCCGTTCTCGGACCCCTCCGCGCGGGCGAGCAGCCGCCTGCCGAAATCGGGGTCTCGTTCGGCCTGCGCGCACAACAGATCGGCCAGCACCGCCACGTCGAGCGAACGGAGGTACGTGCGCAGGTCCGATTGGCGGGTCACCCACTCATCGTGTCATGAGATGCACTCTCATTGGTCACCGTCACGTGCCGATCGGTCGCCGAACGTGGCCGCCTCGGTGCGGGGATCACCACCTCGTCGAGGCTGCGCACGGTGAGTGATCCCTGCAGGCGGAGGGCGTTGACCGCGCCGAGCGGCGACCCGATGGGCGCCGCTTTGACGGCGCTCAGGTCGGCCAGCAGGTACAGCCGCCTGCGCACCCTGGTGACCGCGGCACCGAAGGAACGTACCCGTTCGGCCCAGTCGTCACCGGTCAGATCCACGAGCACGGTGTCGAACTCGTCGCCGGGCAGGGTGCGCGCGGTCCCCACGGCGACGCCGAGCCGGTCGCGCACCGCGGCGAGCCAGGCCTCGGACTGCAGCCGGTTGGGAGCCACCACGGCGGTGGTGTCCCGCCCGGTGCCCTCGGCGAACCGCACCACCGCCGCGTAGTCGGGAGCCGCGCCCGCCGTGTCGAGCAGCACGACCTCGGTGTCGAGCTTGCCCCTGCCCTCCAGCACGTCGTAGCCGGTGCTGTTGGCGAGCGCGCGCACGCCGGTGCCGAACCGGAGCTGCCTGGTGAGCACGGCGCACCCCGAGTGGGTCTCGGCGTCCTCAGGCGTGCGGATGCCGCAGTGCGCGAACGGCGTGGTGAGCGTGAAGCGGCGGACCTCGGGCACGTTCTTGATGCTCGGCGGGCGCACGCGCGGACCGGGACGGCGGAAGTCGCCGAAGAGCACGGCGGTCTCGCGCGCCTGCGCGACCGCGAGGAGCACATCGGACAGCCGCGCCGAACCCGCGTCGTCGACCAGCACGACGTCGAAGGGCCGCTCCGCCACGAACCGGCGGGCCGGGCAGACGCGCACGACCCTGCCGGAGAACCCGGTCTCGTAGCGCCTGCTGTGAGCCCGTTCGCCGAGCCACCACAGGCGCTCCTCGAGCTGTCCGCGCCGGGCGGCCCGGTCGGGGCTCCGGCCCAGCAGGGCCTCGCGCCGGGCGTACACACCGGGCAGGTCGAGCCGCAGGCACTCGGCGTGGAACCGGCGGTCCTGATCGGACGCGAGGCCGATCGAGCGCAGCTGCGCGATCCGGCCGCGCAACTGCTCGAAGCGAGCGTGGGCGGCGGCCTCCTCGCGCGCGGCCGCGTCGAGCCGGTCGTGCGCACCGGTCAGTCCGCTCTCGATGCCGACGGCGTCGTCGTCGGTGAGCGGCGCGGCCTGCGCACGGCAGTCGGCGATGCGCTGTTCGAGCCGGAGCCAGTCGGCGTCGGCGGCCCGCAGCGCCCTGCGGTCGGCGCGCCTGCCGCGGTAGAACCGGCGCCTGCCCTCGATGCGGGCGCTGAGCGTGGCGACCGTGTCCGAGACGGCGCCGACCTGGGCGGTCAGCTCGCGTGCCTCCGAGAGCCTGCCCCTGGCGACGGTGCTGTCGTGCCACGTCTCGCGGACCGAACGCAGTTCGCCCTGTGCCGCGGCGAGCTCGTCGCAGGCCTGTTCGTGCGTGCTGCGCGCCTCGGCGAACTCGGTCTCCAGCGACGACGACCGCTCGTGGTTCTCGATCCTCCGCGTCGCGGCGAGGAAGGCCGCGTGGTCGTATCCGGCGAGCTCCTCGTCCAGCTCGGCGATGTCACGTTCGATGCTGGTGAGCTCGGCGAGATGTTCCTGGATCACCAGTCGCTCGGCGTCGTGCCCCGGATCGAGCGGCGCCTCGTCACCGGCCACGATCAGCACCCGCTTGCCCGCGCGAGCGAGGTCGGCGGCGGCGTTGGCGATCAGGGTCGTCTTCCCGGTGCCAGGCCCGCCCCAGACCAGCCGCAACCCCGGCCGGAAGCAGGCTCGGAAGGCGTCGTTGGCCCGGTCGAGCTCTCCCGCGGCGAGCTGGTCGGCGAGCGGCGCGTGGCCGAGCCCCCGCAACTCGCGCGCCAGGCGTTCCAGCGACTCCCGCGAACGGACCTGTCGCGCCCACACGCGATCGCAATCGGGTGGGATGGGGCCGGCTATGCCGAGCCAGAGGACACCGCCCCTCAGCTCGGCCCGCACGGGTATCGCGGGCCCGTTCCGGGGTCCCTCGGGCCCCGCGACCCGGACGTCGTCGATGGGATCGACACGCCTCCCCCGTACGTCGACGGCGTACTCGCCGTCTCCGGTCTTCCGGAACCGTCCCAGCTCGGTCCACTCTCCGGTCTCGCGGGCGTGCTCCAGCTCCGCTTCGACCGCGCGAGCAGCCTCCTGCCGCCAATCGGCCATACCACCCCTCTCAATCCAGACCGAGTAAACCAAGAGTGCTGGTTTGGGTACAGAAAGTAATCCGAGAGTGTGATAGGCAGGGCCGCGTGACGCTCGACGACCTGATCCAGAGACTGCGCGATTTCGCCGCCGCCCGCGACTGGGAGCCCTACCACACGCCGAAGAACCTGGTCATGGCGTTGTCGGGGGAAGTGGGCGAACTGACCGCTCTGTTCCAGTGGCTGACACCGGACGAATCGGTCAGAGCACTCGAGAACCCGGAGCTGAAGGCCGAGGTGCTGGACGAACTCGCCGACGTGCTGCTCTACCTGACGCGACTGGCCGACGTCCTGGGCGCGGATCTCCTGGAAGCGGCGAACGCGAAGATCGACCGCAACGAGGTACGGTTCCCAGCTACCGAGTAGCGCAGCGTCAGGCGAACTTCGTCTTCGGGCGCTCCTGCAACCGGCCGTCCACGTAGACGTCCACCAGTTCGTCGGTGAACGAGATCAGGCCGGCGACGCGCTCGCTCTCGGGCAACGGCGTGCGATACGACCACGCGAGGTTGGGGACCAGCTCGTCACCCGCTCGCACCGAGAAGTACTCCGCGTCGCCCTTGTACGGGCAGCGGGTCACGCGCTGGCTCGGCTCCAGCAGGTCGAGCCGCACGTCGGTCTTCGGCAGGTAGTACCGGGTGGGCAGGTTCGTCTCGAACAGCAGCCGTGGCGCGTGCGTGTCGGCCACGGTCACGCCGTTGACCTCCACCCGGACGTGGCGCGAGCTCGGCAGGATGTCCACCCTCGTGCGCGGGTCGCGAGGGTGGACGTAGACCTCCTCGTCCTCCTCGAACCACGCGTCCATCGAGTCCCAGTCGAGCCGCACGTGATCGCGCAGCTCCTCCAGCGGCGACTCCGGGTAGTCGAGCACGGCGTCGACGGCCTCGCGGTCGCCGACCCGGAGCGTGGCCACCCGGCCCTCGCCCCGGCTCGGCGAGTTCCGCGTCTGTCCGGTAGGGACGATCAGCTCGGTGCTGACGTCCTCGCGCGGGAAGTAGTACGTCGGGAAGTACGGCACCTCCCACACCAACAGCGGCCGCGTCGTGTCGGCCACCACCTTTCCTGCGAACAGGGCGCGGACCCGTTTCGCTCCGCGCTCCGTACGAACCCGGCCACGGCTCTCAGTACTCATGGCAGTGGCAACGCCGCCGCGCCGGTGGTTATTTCACTCCCGCCATCGTGGCGTAGGCGATCACGTTGTCCAAGTAGTGGCCCGTCGAGTCGTCGAAGGCGCCGCCGCAGGTGATCAACCTGAGCTCCGGGCCGTCCGTGTTGCCGTAGACCTCCTCGGTCGGGAACTCCGCCTTCGCGTACCGCTCGACACGGTCGACCGTGTACACCACGCTCGTGCCGTCCTCACGGTGCACGGTCAACTGCTCGCCGGGCTGAAGTTCGTGCAGCCGGTAGAACACGCCGGGCACATTCGCGTAGTCCACGTGGCCGGCGATGATCGACGGCCCGACCTCGCCCGGCGTCGGACTTTCCACGTACCAGCCCGCGGTAGCCGCGTCGGTGGGCACTTCGAGCGCGCCGTCCGGTTCCAGTCCGAGATCGATGACCTCACCGGTGCGGACCCCGATCGACGGGATTTCGAGCGACGCAGGGCGCGATTCCGCCAGTGGCCCGCTCGGCTCCGGCTCGCTCGCAGAGACGGGCGCGGCGGGTCGTTCGGAGTGCTCTGCCGGCGCCGCAGTCGGGGTGGCTGGGGTGGCCACCGGGTCCGGCTGGGAGCCGAGCAGCACCGCCACGATCACCGCGACGGCGACCACCACGGCGGTTCCGAGGACGGCGAACACCCGCCATCGGAACCGCCTCGCGATGGGAGTGCTCACGCCTGAACTCGGCGTCGGGCGGCGAACACCGCACCGGCGCCGACCAACGTCAGAGCGCCGAGCGCGACCAGCCCAGAGCCGTCCTCGTTGTCGCCGGTGCCGCCAGTGGCGACGCCGCCAACGGGGTGCACCGCGACCTGCTGGTCGTCGTCACCGGTCGACGCCGAGCCGAAGTGGCTCTCACAGGCTTCGCCGTCGTTGTCGCCATCGAGGTTGTGGGGATCGCTGGGGTCCTGCTCGAGGGCAGCCTGCGCGTCGGACTGCGACGCGAAATCGTCGCAGTTCTTGTCGGCGACCGGAGCCTGCGTCGCCGGCGGCTGCTCGGCGGGCGGCTGGGTCGCAGGCGGCTGCTCGGCGGGCGGCTCCTCGACGGGCGGTTCCGGCGAGGGCGGCGGCGTGCCCGGGTCGTCGTCCGGGGCGCCGGGCAGGCTCTCGCAGGGAATGCCGTTGCCGTCGCGGTCGAGGTCGTACGGATCTCCCGGCAACGAGTCGAAAACCTTCTTGGCTTCCTCCCAGGTTTCGAAGTCACTGCAGTTGTAGTCGGTCTGTGCCTCGGCGGTGGCAATGCCGGTACAGGCCATACCCGCTAGTGCGAACGCGGAGATAAACACCATCAGACGGCGCTTGACGGACACGGGGATCCCTTTCGCGAGAAGGACGATGGATACCGAACGCCGGAAAGATCACGTCGGATGTTCGGTCATATCGATTGATCCATATCCGCTTGTTACAGAGTTGACCAAAAAGATAAAAGAAATCTCCTCACAGACATTCGGGGATGATTGTTGGCTCCTTTCCCCCGACCCCTCGGCGAGCACGCGACCTCGGGGTATGGACATCGAGGTGTTGCTCGTGAGTGTCCCGTCCGCACACCGATCGACGGGATCTCCTGCCAGGACGGCGCCGAGAACCGTGAGCGCCCGCCATCGGATCCGCCCGCCGGGAGTGGTCACTCCTGGTTGCGGCGCCGGACTGTGACGGCTGCGCCCGCACCGATCAGCACCAGCCCGCCGATCCCGCCGAGCACGACCAGTTCGGAACCGGTGCCGGTGTCGCCGCCGGTGCCACCGGTGTCGACACCACCCCTTGGCTGCACCGGGACCTGAGGCGGGCCGGTGGAGCCGTTCTCACACGCGATGCCGTCGCCGTCACCGTCGAGATTGTTGGGATCACTGGGGTCGCGATCGAGCGCGGCCTGCGCTTCGGCCTGCGAGGAGAAATCGTCGCAGTTCAAATCGTTCTGGGCCCCCTCCGCCGATGCGACACCGACGCAGGCCATACCCGCGAATGCGAACGCGGAAAGAAATATCGTCATACGACGCTTCATGGACACGGCGATCACCTTTCGCTTGTGGGGCAAGGGATATCGGCGGCGACAACAGTTCCGGATGTCTTTTGTAATCGATTTGCCCTCGCATGCCCGTTACCGGCAGCAAAAAGAAGACAGGAATGGCCCCCGCCATCCCGCGGTCGTTGATTGTTGGCACGTTCCCCCAGCACCTCGGCGAGCACGTAACCTCGGGGTATGGCCATCGAGGTGTTGCTCGTCGACGATCACGAGGTGGTTCGTCGCGGGTTGCGGGAGCTGTTGACCGACGAGCCCGACATCGAGGTCGTCGCCGAGGCGAGTTCGGCCGACGAGGCGCTCGCCGTGGCCATGCACGTGGAGCCCGACGTGGCCGTCGTGGACGTCCGGCTCGGCGAGACCGAGACCGACGGCGTGACGCTCTGCCGCGAGTTGCGGACCCGGCCCAACCCGCCGCAGTGCCTGGTGCTGACGGCTTTCGACGACGAGGAGGCCATGATCGGGGCGATCATGGCCGGGGCGTCCGGCTATCTGCTGAAGCAGGTTCGCGGGCAGGACGTGGTGAACGCCGTGCGCGAGGTCGCGGCGGGGCGGTCGCTGCTCGATCCGCTGACCACCGCGCGGCTGCTCGGCAAGATGCGCCATCCCACCGAGCCCGATCTGCTCGCCGAGCTGAGCGAGCGGGAACGCAGCGTGCTGGAGCTCATCGGCCAGGGCATGTCGAACCGCGAGATCGCCGAACGGCTGTTCCTGGCGGAGAAGACGGTGAAGAACTACGTCACATCGCTGCTCGGCAAGCTCGGTATGCAGCGGCGCACGCAGGCAGCGGCCTGGGTCGCCAGGCACGACGCGGCGCGCGGCGACTAGCGCAGCGGCAGGTCGAACGCCACGAGCGTGCCGAGGCTCGGCGAGGAGTTGACGAAGAACCTGCCGCCCGCGGCTTCGGCGCGCTCGGAGAGGTGCCGCAGCCCGCGCTGCGCGACGTCGTGGGGCACGCCGCAGCCGTTGTCGCGCACCCGCAGGCGAACGCCTTCCCGGTCGCGTTGCAGGCTCACCCTCGTCTCGCTCGCGCCGGAGTGGCGCACCACATTGGACAGTGCCTCGCGCAACGCCGCCCGCACGTGGTCGGCTCGTTCGGCGGGGATGTCGGCCAGCTCGCCGGAGAGTTCCAGGGTGGGCGGATAGCCGAGCAGTTCACCGGCGATGCGCACCTCGGCGCGCGCCGACTCCGCGAGGTCGGTCGCCGCCGGTTCCGGCGCGTGCGGCTCGGGATCGGGGGAGCGCAGGGCACGCACGGTGCCGCGGATCTCCTCGATGGTCTGGTCGAGTTGGTCGATCGCCTCGCCGAGCCGCGCGCCGTCGGCACCGGCGAACCGCTTGCGCATCCGCCGCCGCACGCGGTCGAGCTGCATCCCGGCCGCGTAGAGCCGCTGCACGATGACGTCGTGCAGTTCGCGCGCGATGCGCTCCCGCTCCTGGTAGAGCGTCACGCGATGCCGGGCGTTGGCTCCCTCCGCGAGTGCGAGCACGACACCGGCCTGGCTGGCGAACGCCGTGAGCATCTCCACCGTGCTGGCGGCGAAGGGCTCGCGGTCGCGCTCCCGGTAGACGGTGAGCACGCCGAGCTGACGCCCGTCCTTGCCGAACGGGGCCGCGGCGAAGGGCCCGTAGGACCGCAGCTCCCCCGGCACGTAGCGCGAGGTGCGCGGATCGCTGGTGACGTCCTCGGTGACGATCGGCTCGCCGCCCGCGGCCACCGTGCCGGCGGCGGACTCGGCGGGCAGCACGAGCCCGAGCAGGCCCGCGGTCTTCTCGCCGTGCGCGGACTCGACGGTGACGTGGCCGTCGTCGGCCCGCACCATCACGAGGCCAAGGTCGGCGTCGGCGAGCTCGGCGGCATGGCGGACGACGGAGCCCAGCACCGTGCCGGGGTCGTCGCCGGACAGTGCCGTCGTGGTGATCTCAGTGGCCGCGGACAGTGCTCGTGCGGCGATCGTGGGTTCCATCAGCAACATCAAGGTTATGCGCCTCCGCCCGCCAGAGCCGTCTGCCGCGCTGTGATCTGCCCTTCTCCGACCTCGAGCACCACGTCGGCGCCCCGCACCTCCTCCGGTCGGTGGGTGACGTGCACGACGGTCTTTCCGGCCAGTGCCTCGTCGAGGTTGGCCAGGACCAGCCGCGCGGTGGGCTCGTCGAGGTGCGCGGTCGGTTCGTCGAGCAGCACGAGGTCCGCCTCGCCCGCCGCGAGCACCGCCCTGGCGAGCGCGAGGCGCTGGGCCTGCCCGCCGGACAGGCCCGCGCCCGCGCTGCTGAGCACGGTCCGCAGTTCCAGGTCGGGCAGTCCGACGATGCGCAGCGCCTCGGTGAGTCGCTCGTCGGTGGCGTGCGGGTCGGCGAGGCGCAGGTTCTCGGCGACGGTGGTCGACACCAGCTGCGGCTCCTGCGGTGCCCACGCGACGCGGGTCGGCAGGCTCGCGTGCCCGTCTTCGGGGGCGAGGAAGCCGAGCAGCGTGGCGAGCAGGGTCGACTTGCCTGCTCCGGACGGTCCCACCACGGCGACGCGCGCACCTGGCGCGAGGTCGAGGTCGAGGTCGCGCAGCACGGGTTCCGCGCCGCCCGGCCAGCGCACGTCGACACCGCGCAGGGAGACGCCGTCGCCGCCGCGCACGATCCGGTCGGCGGCGGGAGGGCTCGGCCGGTCCCACGTGGCGGCGAGCCTGCCGTGGGCCTGGCGCAGCGAGTCCAGGTGCTGAGCCGCGGGCGGGAGCAGCGAGAGCACTTCCGCCAGCGCGAGCGGCACGAGCGCGAGCAGCGGCGTGACCACGGGGTTGAGCGTCCCCGCGGCGACGGCGCCCGCCGCGGACCAGGTGCTCGCGACGGCAGCGGCTCCGGTGGCGAGTGTGATCACGGCGTCGGCCGCACCCGCCCCGAGCGCCTGCTTGCGCGCGAGGGTGGTCAGGTCCGCGTCGGCGGCGGCGAGGTCGGCACGGCGCGCGCGGTGGGCCCCGAAGGCGATCAGCTCGGCGGCGACGTCGAACAGGCCGAGCACGCGTTCGGCCACGGTGCGACGGCCCTCGGCCAGCGCCGAGGTGGCGTGCCGTTCGACGAGCAGCGCGAGCCCGGGCGCGAGCATGACGGCGACGAGCGCTGCCACGGCGAGTGCGACTCCGGCCTCGGGCAGCACGATGGCCTGGATGCCGCACGCGCCGAGCACCACCGCGGCCACCACCAGGGGTGGCGTGACGACGCGAGGCAGCAGGTCGCGCACGGTGTCGACGTCGGCGACGAGCCTGCGCTGGCCTTCGCCGCGGCGCAGGCCGAGAGTGTGCGCGGGGCCGAGGCGCACCAACGCGCGCCACAGCCGGACCCGCAGCCGCTCGGCGATGCGGAACGCGGCGTCGTGGGTGACGAGGCGCTCAACGTAGCGGAGCCCGGCGCGGGCGAGTCCGAACGTGCGCACGCCGACCACCGCGACGGTGAGGGTGAGGATCGGTGGCTGCTGCGAGGCCTTGGCGATGAGCCAGCCCGAGGTCGCGGTGAGGGCGACCCCCGCGAGCAGTGCGGCGGCGCCGAGCGCGGCTCCACCGAGGAACCGGCCGCTGAGCAGGCTCCGCAGCCGCGAATTCCCCGACCGACGTTCGTCGGCTTCTTCCGCATCGCCCTGTGCGTGAACCGGCTCGTCTCCGGAGCCGAGCGCGGCGCGTTCGTGGGCGGCGATCACTACGGCGGCACCGGCACGCTCGGCGTCGCGAATGGCGGCGAGCACGCGTTCGGCGTTGGCAGCGTCGAGGTGCGCGGTGGGTTCGTCGAGCAGCAGCAGCCACGCGCCCGCCCGCACGCGCAGCAGTGCGCGGGCGACGGCGACGCGCTGCCGCTGGCCGGTGGAGAGGCGACCGACCGGCCGAGCCTGCAGGCCGGTGAGCCCGAGCTGGGTGAGCACGGCGTCGACGTGGGGCGAGCCGGGCGCGGCCAGTTCGAGCTCGTCACCGACGGTGCCGCCGGCGAAAGCGGGCGACTGCGGCACCCAGGCGATCGACTCCCGCCAAGCCGACATGTCGACATCGTTGAGGGGCGTGCCACCGATGGTGACCGTCCCGTCGGCGGGCGTCGCGAAGCCGAGGAGCACCGACAGGGTGGTGCTCTTGCCCGCTCCGCTGGGAGAACGCAGCCACACGGTGCTGCCCGCCCGCGCGGTGAACGACTCGCCGTCGGGCGCGTACCCGCCGCGGCGCGCCACGCGCAGACCGCTGACGCGCACCTCTCCGCGCTTCGGCGGCACCGATCCCGGCGTCGGCGCCTGCTCGGCGAGCACGTCGGCGACCCGGCGGACCGCTTCGACGCCGTCGTCGCTGGCGTGGAAGGCGGCGCCGGCGGTGCGCAGCGGCTGGAAGCACTCGGGCGCGAGGATCAGCACGCCGAGCCCGATGGCCAGCGACATGTCGCCGTAGACGAGCCGGACGCCGATGACCACGGCGACGAGCGCGACGGACAACGTCGCGGCGAGTTCGAGCGCGAACGCCGAGGCGAACGCGACGCGCAGGGTGTCCAGTGTGGTCCTGCGGTGCCGGTCGCTGACCCGCCGCACGGCCTCGGCCTGCGCGTCGGCCCTGCGGAAGGCTGCGAGCACGGGCAGCGCGCGCACGAGTTCCAGCAGGTGGCCCGAGAGGCGGTGCACGGCGTCGGTGGCCGAGGCGACCCGGTCGGCGGTGTGCTTGCCGATGAGGATCGCGAACATCGGCAGCAGCGGCAGGGTCAGCGCGATGATCACGGCGGAGGGCCAGTCGGCGACGAGCACGGCGGCGCCGACGCCGAGCGGCACGACAGCGGCGGTGACCAGCGCGGGCAGGTACTCGGTGAAGTAGGCGTCGAGCGCGTCGAGCCCCTTGGTCGTGAGCGTGGTTAGCTCACCGGGACCGTGCCTGGCGATCCATTCCGGACCGAGCCGCAGGGCGTGGTCCACGGTCTTGGCGCGCAGTTCCTCCTTGGCGCCCGCCGCGGCGCGGGCGGCGACGACACGGATGCCCCAGCCGATGACGGAGCGGGCGAGAACGACGGCGAGCAGCGCGGCGAGCGCACCCGCGTGCCCGGCGGTCTGTCCCGCGACGAGCGCCGCGAGCACCGACGCGAGCAGGAACGCCTGTGCCACCAGTGCGGCGGCGTTGAACAGTGCGAGTACCCCGGCGAAGGCCAACGCCCGGCGCGCCGAGGCCGAGAGGGCCGGCAGCGCGCCGAGCGGACCCTTTCCCGTCCGCAGCGTGTCCACTCTGGACACAGTGGCGGAAAGGGGTGTGCGGACGGGAGAGTTCATCGGGGCACGTGCACCTTCGGGATGTGGTGGGTGCTGATGCGCTTGCGGAACACCCAGTAGGTCCAGCCCTGGTAGACGAGCACGGCGGGAGCGCCGAAGGCGGCGACCCAGGTCATGACCTGCAGCGTGTAGGGACTCGACGAGGCGTTCGAGACGGTCAGCGAGTTGGCCGGGTCCCCTGTGGACGGAAGGACATCGGGGTACAGCGCGCCGAACAGCGCGACGGCGGCGCCCACGATGGCCACCCCGAGCGAGGCGAAGGCCTGGCCTTCCCTGCCCTTGGCGAGCCGCCACCACGCGACCGCGGCGGCGAGGAACACGACCACCACCGGGGCGACGGTCCACGCCTCGCCCTCGCGCACCTGGACGAGCACGACCAGCGCCAGCAGCGGCGCGAGGGCGACGGGCAGGATCCGCACGGCGAGCCTGCGGGCGCGGTGGCGCAGTTCGCCGTCGGTCTTGAGCGCGAGGAACGCGGCGCCGTGCACGATCGAGAAGCCGACGATGGCGACCGCCCCGAGCAGGGTGTCCCAGCGCACGGCCTCGAACGCGGAGCCGACGCGGTTGCCGTCGGCGTCGAGCGGCAGGCCGAGCACGGTGGTGGAGATGATGAGCCCGATGCCCAGCGGTGGGAGCCACGAGCCGAGGACGATCACGCGGTCCCAGGTGCGGCGCCAGCGCTCGGTGTCGACCTTGCCGCGGTACTCGAAGGCGACACCGCGGCCGATGAGGGCGAGCAGCACGACCAGCAGTGGCAGGTAGGCCGACGAGAAGAGTCCCGCGTACCAGGCGGGGAACGCCGCGAACATCGCTCCGCCCGCGACGATGACCCACACCTCGTTGCCGTCCCACACCGGCCCGATGGTGTTGATCATGACGCGACGCTCGGTGTTGTCGCGGCCGAGCACGGGCAGCAGCATGCCGACGCCGAAGTCGAATCCCTCGAGGAAGAGGTACCCAGCCCAGAAGAGGGCGATCACGCAGAACCAGACGATCGCGAGGTCCATCAGCACGGCCCTCCGGCCGATGTTTCAGGTGAAACCAGATTTCCCCAGGTTGTGCACAACAGCCTGAGTTGTCCACAATTTGCTGGCAGCACCCCGTGGATACCTGGAAAGCCGGTAGGCTGGCAGCGGGGACGCCCCCCAGGGAGGGTGGGGGGTTGCCTACTTACCCCGAACATCGTCTCGCTCCTCCTCAGTACGCGAACGCGAGTGCGTCGTCATCGGATTTGCCCTCGTCACCGCCGTCGTCGCGGTCCGGTTTCTTCGGGGGCATCACGCCCTCGATGCCGCCGCGGACGTACTTGACCATCAGGAAGACCTCCACCACCCCGAGCACCGCGTAGAGCAGGGTCAGCGAGATCAGCGAGGTCCACACCTCGCCCGTCGTCACGTTCGACACGGCTTGCGCGGTGAACATCCACACGCCGTCCACACCCGTCGGGTTGGGCACCACCACGAACGGCTGGCGGCCCATCTCCGTGAAGATCCAGCCCGCGCTGTTGGCGATGAACGGCAGCGCGATTCCGAGCAGCGTCATCCTCGGGAACCACTTGGTGTTCGGGATGCGGTCCCTGCGCGTCAACCACAGCGCCAGCACGCCGATCCCGGCCGAGAGCGCGCCGAAGCCGATCATGGTCCGGAAGCCCCAGTACGTCACGGGCAGGTTCGGCACGTAGTCGATGGGCTTGCCCGCGAGCTCGCCGAGCGCGGGATCGTCCGGATAGTTCGTGCCGTACTGCTCCTGATACTGGCCCACCAGGTCCTCGACGCCCTTGACCTCGGTCGAGAAGTCGTTGTGCGCCAGGAACGACAGCAACGCGGGCACCGTGAACGTCTTCACGCTCTCGCAGTCGGCGTTCGCGACGTCGCCAACGGCGAGGATCGAGAAACTGGCCGGCTTCTCGGTGTGGCACAGCGCCTCGGCGGCGGCCATCTTCATCGGCTGCTGCTCGAACATCAGCTTGCCCTGCATGTCGCCAGTGATCGCCAGCACTCCGAACGCCACGACACCGACCCAGGTGCCCAGCTTCAGCGACGAGCGCCAGACCTTGCGGTCCTCGTCGGCCTCCTTGCGCTTGCGCCACAACCGCCACGCCGCGATGCCGACCAGGAACGCCGCCGCCACCGAGAACGTGCCCGCGATCGTGTGCGGGATCGCCGCCAGCGCGGTGTTGTTGGTCAGCACGGCCCAGATCGAGTTCATCGTCGGCTTGCCGTCGACGAACTCCACCCCCACCGGATGCTGCATCCACGAGTTCGCCGCGAGGATGAAGTACGCCGAGGCCACTGTGGCCAGCGAGAACGCCCACACACACGCCAGGTGCACCCGCTTCGACAGCCGGTCCCAGCCGAAGATCCACAGGCCCAGGAACGTCGACTCGACGAAGAACGCGACCAGGCCCTCCATCGCCAGCGGCGCACCGAAGACGTCACCGACGAACCTCGAGTAGGCGCTCCAGTTCATCCCGAACTGGAACTCCTGCACGATGCCCGTCACCACGCCCATCGCGAAGTTGACCAGCAGGAGCTTGCCCCAGAACTTGGTCATCTTCAGGTAGCGCTCGTTGCCGGTGCGCACCCACGCCGTCTGCATGCCGGCGACGAGAATCGACAATCCGATCGTCAACGGCACCATCAAGAAGTGGTAGACGGTCGTGATTCCGAACTGCCAGCGCGCTAGTTCCAGGACCTCCACGTCCCTGACTTTCCTCCGCGAAGGCCTCTGCCCGTCAGGTCCCGTGGTCCCGTCGTGCGCGGGACGTAGGTCCCTGTGCCGAAAGCCTCCCGCCTGCCAGTCCTGTGTGGTTGCCTGTGCCCGTGGATTCCGTGGATGACGACGCGCGACTACGCCGGTTCCGCCTGCGACGCCGGGAGCCTGCGCAGAGCGCAGTGGCGTTTCTCGAGCGCATGCAGTCCGCACTCGTCGAGGGCCCGCCCTCAGGCCCGCCGAGGCTGACCGCGAACGACATCCGCAGGGCGCATCCGAGCGCGACCGACGCCGAGGTCGCCGCACTGCTCGCCCACCAGGCGGGGCCTGATTCCTCGATCCGGCCGCCGACCAGGTACGAGGAGCTCGGCGTGCACAAGTCCGTGCAGCTGGTGGCGTCGCGCATCGACGAGGCCGTCGTGCGGGCCGGGCGCGGACGCGGGAGCGATCCGCCGCTGGTCGGGCTGCTCGACGTCGGTCACCTCAACGCCCGCACGATGCGGATGCCCGGCGACGACGGCCACCTGGTGCTCGTGGACAGGGAGCTGCTGCAGTTTCTGTTCCTGTTCGGCAAGGCCGTCGCGCTCGCGGTCCCCTCAGGCCCGACGGCGCCCGCCGGCATGCTCGGCTTCGCCACGAAACGCGCCGACGTGCGCGCCCACCTGCGCCAGGACGACGAAGCCGTGCGCCGGTTCCTCGACGCCGTGTTCAGCTACGTGACCACCGGCCGCGCCTCGGCCGCCGAGCCCTACCGGGTCGCGCCCGGCGCGCAGCGGTTCTCGTCGATCGTCGTGCAGGCCGCTCACACCTTCCTTCTGGCCCACGAGTACGCCCACGTGCTGGAGGATCACGTCGGCGACGGAGAGCAGAGCCCGCGGTGGTCGATGAACCTCGAGGGCGTCGCCGACACGGTGGGCCTGCAGCTCACCATCGACGTCATGCAGCGGACGGGCCACGACCTGTACTTCACGTACTGGGGTGCCGAGCTGGTGCTGTTCGCCACCGAGACGGCGCTGAAGGCGATCTCCTTGCTGCGTTCCGGCAACGACGTGCGGGGAATGCGCGACGACGAATTGCACCAGCACGCCGCCTTCGAGGCACGCCGGACGATGCTGGAGTTCCTCGTGCGCGGCGAGATGGAGCGGGCCACCGGCGACAAGGACTCGTTCGAGCGGCAGTGGCAGGAGATCAGCGAGGGGCTGCACGTCATGCGCGACATCGTGGCCGAGCTGTGGCACGAGACCGAGCCGCTGCTGCGGCTCGCGCACGACCAGGGAGCCAGGCCCGCCGCCGTCTGGGAATCCTGATTTTCGGCAGGCCGAAGAAAATGATTAGTCAATCCAGCAAATAGGAACACCGGCGCCGAAAAAGGCGATTCGCAAATCCAATCAGCTGGGCATTCAGCACCCTCCCCTTTATCGTGGAAGCAGAAGGGGTGAGGTTTTCGATGTCCTCCGCGATGCTGGCGTTTCTCGCGACGTTCGCGCTGGTCATGGCCGTGGAGCTGCCGGACAAAACGATGGTGGCGACGCTGGTGCTGACCACGCGTTATCGCGCGCGAGCGGTACTCGCCGGCGTATCGGCTGCATTCGCCGTACAGGCTGTGATCGCCGTCGCTTTCGGCAGCGTGCTCACCCTTCTTCCCGACCGGCTCGTTTCCGTTGTCGTCGGGGTGATGTTCGGCATCGGCGCGGCCATGCTGCTGCGCGAAGGCTTCCAGCAGGGCGAGGACAGCAGCCACGACGCCGCCCGCTCCGGCGCCCAGCCCGTGTCGTTCCTGCGCGCCGCGATGACGTCGTTCGCGGTGCTCTTCGCCGCCGAGTGGGGCGATGCGTCGCAGCTCGCCACCGCCGGGCTCGCCGCCCGCTACGGCCAGCCCTTCGCCGTGGGTCTCGGCGCGTTCACCGGCCTGGTGTGCGTGGCGGCGCTGGCCGTGTTCCTCGGCAGCAAGATCCGCAGCAGGCTGCGGCCCCGGCTGATCCAACGCGTCGCCGGGTTCCTGTTCGCGGGGTTCTCGCTGTTCGCGCTCGGCGCGGCTCTGCTCGGCTAGCTCGGCGCGGCTCAGTCGCGCAGGACGGCGGCCAGCGCCGCGGCGGCCTCCACCACGCGAGGACCGACGGTCGAGTTGTCCAGCGGTTCGAACGACACCACACCGACACTCGCCCTCAGCCCCAGCACTCCGCGCACGGGTGCGGCCACCCCGAACGTGCCGGACTGCGGCTCCCCGGTCGCGGTCGCCCAGCGTTTGCCCCTGGCCCGCAGGGTCAGCGCTTTGCCCGCGGCGCCGCGCGAGACGGGATGCCTGCTGCCGATGCGGTAGGCCACGTGCATCGCGGTCCAGGACGGCTCGGCGACCGCGATCACCTGGAGCTGGTCGCCCTCGGCCACCGAGAGGTGCGCGGTGGTCCCTCCGGACTCGGCGAGCTCCCGCAACACCGGCTGGGCGGCCTGGCGCAGCTGCGGCAGCATCTGACCGGCCAGCCTCAGCACCCCTGCGCCGAGGCGCACCTTGCTCCCGTCGCGCCACACCAGGCCACGGTCGGCCAGCGGCACCAGCAGCCGGTAGACGGCGGCCCGGCTCGTGCCGATGGTGGTGGCCAGCTCCGAGATGGTGGCCGCCTCGCCTCCGGCGTCGGCCACGGCTTGCAACAGGGCGAGCCCGCGATCCAGCGTCAGCGAGCTCTCCCTGGTCACAACAGGCCCAGGCCCTTCAGGTCCGCGACCGGCTCGTCGAAGGTCGCCGATGCGTAAGACGCGAACAGGGCACGCACGGCCTTCGCGGCCTCGTCCGACAGGCCGTGCGCCTCAGCCGCGAGCGCCTCACCGTCGGTCGAGGTGAGCGCCTCCCGCACGTCGCCGCCTGAGAGGCAGCGAGCCGACGCCACCAGCAGGTTCAGGAATCCGTGGTGCTCGAAGCCGTTCGACTCGTCAACGTGGTGAACCGCGCGGTGCAGGCTGTTGGTGGCCTTGAACGCCGCGCCCGAGAAGTTGCTGACCACGGACAGGAAGTCGGCGACCTCGTCGACACTCGGGAAGTTCTCCTTGGAGAGCCCTCCGCAGCGGATCTTCGGCGAGCTGCCGTGCTCGATGACGTTGCGGACCCCGTCGAGCCAGCCGACGCCGCGCCTCGGCTCCACGACGCGCACCACGTCCTCGGGCACGAACTCCGACACGCGCTCGAGCCACACCTCGTCCACGTCGGACGGGGCGGGCATCTCCACCATCTTCAGGTCGAGCAGCTCGTTGCGGGACTCGACGATCGAGATCGCCTTGGGCACTCCGCCGAGCCCGGTGTCGATGATCAGCGAGAGCGGCAGCGGCTCCTTGGGCTTGATCTTGATCAACTCGGTGATCAGCTCCGGCAGGCGCGACGCCTGGCACAGGAACACCCCGAGCACACCGGCGTGCTCGCCGGCGCGGGTCTCGAAGTGACCCTTCAATGCCTCCGGCATCGTGGCGTCGCCAGGAGGGAACAGCGCCGAGTCGTCAACAAGGCGAGCGAAGAGGGGCGGGATTCCACGAGGGCCGGGGGGCGTGAGTTCCACAGCGCTTGACACGCCCCACACGCTAGTAGCGTCCGAAATCAGGACGACAGTGGCCGTCTAACGAACGCCGTCCGGACACCTCACCCGCCTTTCCACCGCCGGGTCGCTTCCCCCGGAAGACGAACTAGGTTAGCCTCACCTAAGTTGGAGGTGAGTGGTGACCGAGACACAGTCCCGACGCCCGCAGGCCCCGCGACCTGCCGAGCGAGCCAAGACGATCGCACTGCGCGGCGGGCCGGCGATCCTCATGCCGGCCGTCGACCGCAGGGCCGGCGACGACGAGCGCGTGGTGCCCGTGCTGCAGCACGTCCATTCCAGCGGCAGCGTGAGCGTGCTCCTCCCAGACGACCACCCGATCGTCGCCTCGGCGCGCGAGTCCGAGAGCGGCGAGCTGGCGATGATGATCGAGCTGGCCGACCAGGCCCCGGTCGACCTGCGCGAGCCCATCCGCGGCCTGCTCTGGATCACCGGCTGGCTCCGCCTGCTCGACGAGCGCGCGGGCAGGGCGCGCGCGGTCTCCATCGCGAACACCAGACCCGACCCGAGACTGCTCGACGTCGGCCACGGCGCGAGCGTGCTGCGCCTCAACCCGGCCTCGATCGTGCTCGCCGACTCCGAGGGCACCCATTCACTCACCGCACCGACGTTCAGCACCGCGAAGGCCGATCCGTTCTGCCAGTACGAACAGCAGTGGCTCCGGCATCTCGAGGACTCACACGCCGACGTCGTCTGGCAGCTCTCCAGGCACTTGCCGGAGGAGCTGCGCGACGGGCGCATCCGCCCGCTCGGACTCGATCGCTACGGACTGCGCCTGCGCGTCGAGTCCTGCTACGGCGACCACGACGTCCGGCTCGGCTTCTCGCGCGTCATCGACAGCCCTCCGCAGCTCGCGGTGGAAATGCGCAGGCTCATCGGCTGCCCGTTCCTGTCCCAGGCTTGACCTGGTCCTTTCACGGCCTGGGGTAGCGTGCCCGAGTGTCGATTGGTCGTGACTGGCTGAACCCGGCCGCGCCCGCGAGGCCTGCTGTGGTCACCGAACCCGCGCAGCGGCGCGCACTCGTCTTCGAGCTCGTCCTCGTCTTCTCCATCACGCTCGGCCTGTCCGGCATGCGGAGCCTGCTGTCGCTGGTGGACTCGCTGCTGCGGCCGGAACCGCTCAACGAGCAGCAGGTCGCGATCAACGTTTCGCAGGCCTCCGCCCAGGTCATCGACCTGCTCAAGCAGCTGCTGAGCGTCGTCCAGCTGGTCGGCTGGGGCGCGCTCGGCCTCTACCTGCTGTGGCGTGGCGGCATCAAGCTCGCGGAGATCGGGCTCGACGGAACGCGGTGGCGCAGGGACACGCGCTGGGCCATCGGGCTGACCGCGCTGATCGGCATCCCCGGGCTCGCCCTCTACTTCACGGCGTGGCAGCTCGGGCTCAACCTCGCCGTGCAGCCCTCGACGCTCGACGAGTCGTGGTGGCGGCCGATCACCCTCACCCTCGCGGCGTTCGGCAACGCCTTCGCCGAGGAGGTGCTCGTCGTCGGGTACCTGCTCACCCGATTGCGCCAGCTGGGGATGCGCGAGAACTCGAGCCTGCTCGTGGCCGCCGTGCTGCGGGGTTCGTACCACCTCTACCAGGGCATCGGCGGGTTCATCGGCAACCTCGTGATGGGTCTGGTGTTCGGCAGGGTGTGGCAGCGGACCAACCGGCTCTGGCCGTTGGTCGTAGCTCACACTCTGTTGGACGTGTTTGCGTTCGTGGGATACGCGCTGTTGCGTGATCATGTTTCGTGGCTCCCGTGAACCGGCTTGGTTGCACGGGCGTTCGAACAAATGTTCTAATGGTCGGGTCCGGTTCGCAGGGGATGCGGAGAGCCGGCTCGACGCTGCACGACGCATGGAGGGGCACGATGGCCTGCAAGATCACCCACCGGATCAACGACCAGCAGATCCGGTTCGCCAACCGGGACGCGGCCGAGCGGTACGCCGAGATCATGGGCGGCGGGGCCCAGAACTGGGACTTCGCCACGGTGCCCGCGACGCAGACCACGGCCTGGTCCGCCGTGCCGGAGCCGGCCGGCCGCGGTTCGGCTCGGTAAAAACCCTCGCATGAGCAGGTAGCGGCCCGTCCGAGTCATTACGCTCGCGTCCGTGGAAGACACCATCATCCCGGGCGTGGACAGCGAGGTCGGGCCGCTCCGCTCCGTGCTGCTGCATCGCCCCGGCAACGAGCTCAAAAGGCTCACGCCCCGCAACAACGACCAGCTGCTCTTCGACTCGATCCCGTGGGTGGACCGCGCCCAGCAGGAACACGACGCGTTCGCCGGAGTACTCAAGGACCGGGGCGTCGAGGTACTGCTGCTGTCCGACCTGCTGCGCGAGACCCTGGCCGACCAACGGGCCCACACGGCGGGCGTGCACGCCGCGGTGGACGACCGCAGGCTCGGCACGGACCAGGCCGACTCGCTGCGCTCACACCTGTCGAGCGCCACACCCGCGAGCCTGGCCGAGGTGCTGATGTCGGGCGTGACGTTCGAGGAACTGCCCGCGTCGGAGGGCGCCTCGCTCGTGCGCAAGATGAACCATCCGCACGACTTCGCCGTCGACCCGCTGCCCAACCTGCTGTTCACCAGGGACTCGTCGGTGTGGATCGGCGACCGGGTCGCCATCTCCTCGCTGGCGATGCCCGCGCGGCGCAGGGAGACCGCGCTGCTCGACATCATCTACGCCTACCACCCGCGGTTCCACGGCACCGTCCGCGCGTACGGCGCGCACTCGGCGCCCGTCGAGGGCGGTGACGTGCTACTGCTGGCCCCCGGCGTGCTGGCAGTGGGTGTCGGCGAGCGCACCACGGCGGCGGGCGCGGAGTCGCTGGCCCGCTCAGCCTTCGCCGACGGCATCGCCCACACCGTCCTCGCGGTGCCCATCGCGCAGACCCGCGCCACGATGCACCTCGACACCGTCTGCACGATGATCGGCCCCGACGCCGTCGTGATGTATCCGCTCGCGCGCGACTCGCTCGTGGCGTACACGCTGCGCCCTGGCGACGACGGCGCGTTGCGCGTCGACGGGCCCGCCCCGTTCCTCTCCGCAGCCGCCGAGGCGATGAGCATCGACCGCCTCCACGTGATCGACACGGGCCTCGACCCGGTCACCGCCGAACGCGAGCAGTGGGACGACGGGAACAACACGCTGGCGATCGCACCCGGCGTCGTCGTGGGCTACGACCGCAACGTCGAGACCAATGCCAGGCTCGAGGAGGCGGGCATCGAGGTGCTGCGCCTCGCGAGCTCGGAACTGGGCTCGGGCCGGGGCGGACCGCGCTGCATGTCGTGCCCGATCGCGCGGAGTTCGATTCCGGCGAACCCACCGATGCACGGCCGACAATAAGCAAGCAAGCCTCACCTAAGAAATCAACAAATTTCTTAGGTGAGGCTAAACGAAATTAGTGAAACCTGCGCTAATAATTGTAGATAATTAGGTCGCAGATCACCAGCCTCGACTAGAAAAATGCGGAGACGGTGACGTATCTTGAATGCATGCCGACCTCCAAGCAGCACCCCCGCTCGAAGTTCTACGAATTGCTCCAGCAGCAGGTTCGCAACGAGTTCAACGCCTCGCAGCAGTACATCGCGCTGGCGGTGTGGTTCGACAACGACGACCTGCCGCAGCTGGCCAAGTACTTCTACGCCCAGGCCGTCGAGGAGCGCAACCACGCGCTGGCGCTCGCCCAGTACATGATGGACACAGATCACCACGTCGACATCCCCGGCACCGGCGATGTCCGCAACGACTTCGCCAACGCGCGCGAGCTCATCGAGCTGGCGCTGGAGCAGGAGAAAGAGGTCTCGGCCGACATCAGGGCCCTGGCCAAGGCCGCTCGCGACGAGGACGACTACACGGGTGAGCAGTTCATCCAGTGGTTCCTCAAGGAGCAGGTCGAGGAGATCTCCAAGATGTCGACCCTGCTCAACGTCTACGACCGCGCGAAGGGCAACCTGTTCGAGGTCGAGAAGTTCCTTCACCGCGAAAGCACCGACGACGGCGACGACGCGGGCATGCCGCCGGTCGCGGGTGGCGCGCTCTGACGCCCGCCGCGGACCGAAACCGAGAAAACCCGGGCTCTCCCCCTGTGGAGTAGCCCGGGTTTTCTCGTGTCACCGAATCAGCAGTCGCTGCTCACCGCAACCAATTGCAGGTCGGTGACCGTCTCATCGGTTACCGCGAAGGAATAGCGCGCATTCGCCCCCGCCGACGCGGAGTAACCAGATGACTCGGTCGTGAGATCCGGATAGGTGGACCTCAGCTGTTCGAGTGACGATCCCGCGCCGATTCCGTCGGCGGTCTTCGCTTCCGCCGCGCGGAATCGCACGATTCCGTTCGCCTCGGAGATCGTGACGTCGCTGACCGCGTCGGTGCCGTCGGAGACCCGGTAGGTCGAGCACGGCGTACCACTCGACGGCGGCATCATCCTCGTGGTGGAGATCAGGCCCGTCGAGTTCGCGTCGCCGAACGACATACCCAGCGAGAGCTCGCGGTAACCCTCGGGACCGAGGGTCGGGTCCACGAACTTCGTCCCCATGCTCGGCGGCGACGAACTCGCCGACGACCACGACGACTCGGGCGGTGAGGCGGGCGCGTCGGGCGGCTCCGCGCTGCCGGAGGGCCCCGGCTCCTCGGCCTCGGACTGCGTCGCGTCCACCGAACTCGACGGCGAGGACAGGGCTTGAGAGGTGGTTGGGCTGGTCTGCGGCATCGCTGCCGGGGGCACGTTCGCCGGCTCGTCGCCGCCGCGAAGGGTGGACACGGCCAGGGTGCCGCCGACGAGGGCCAGCACGGCCAATGTGCCGCCACCGGTCGCCATGGCCGCGCGACGCTTCCTGCGCCGCTGCGCACCCGCCACGATGGCCTTGCCCGAGTCGGCACGCGGGTTCATGTCCAGCCGCTCGTCGCCGAAGAGCCTGCGCAGCTCCGCGCCGAGCCGGTCGTCGCCGTCCCAGTCGTTCACACCGCTTCCCTCCCCTCGGTCTCCTGATCGCCGCGCAGCTTGCCGCGCAGCGAGGCGATGGCCTTGCTGGCCTGGCTCTTCACTGTTCCGGGGCTCACGCCGAGCGATTCGGCGATCTCGGCCTCGGACAGTCCTTCGTAGTAACGCAGCACGATGACGGCGCGTTGCCTCGGCGGCAGGTCCCGCAGCGCCTGCCACAGCGGCTCGTGCTCGAAGGGGTCGGTCGGGGTGAAAGCGTTGGGCTCGGGGATGTCCGCGACCAGGTTCTCCCTGCGCAGCCGCCGCCACTTGCTGATGTGGGCGTTGGCCATCGAGCGGCGCACGTACGCGAGCGGGTCGCCGGTCTTGTGAAGGACGTGCGACCAGCGGGAGCCGATCTTCTCGAGCACCGTCTGCACGAGGTCGGCGGCGTCGTGCGGGTTACCGGTCAGCGCGTGGCCGTAGCGGAGCAACCCGGGCAGGCTGGCCTCGACGAACTCGGCGAAGTCCGTGAGGTCGCCCGGCACGGCCGTTCCCCTCTCCTGGCGTGCGGTGGCCGCCCAGCCATCCCCCCTCGGAATGGCAGGCACGAATGCGGTCACCGTAACGCCTCCCCTCACGCCGCCCGAACCTGGCTGACGTGATCACGCACGAGGGCGCCGCCGGGTTGCCCTCGCGGCGCACTCGCGACGTCAGTCTCGGGGAGTGGCGAGCTCGGGCGGCAGCTCGAACGAGCCGTCCGGCCCAGGCGGGAAGCGGTGCACGGAGACCACGGCCGACGCGGGCACCGGCCCGTAGACGTGCGGGAACCACGGCGCGCCCGGCGAGGGCGGCACGGCGGGTTCCCACCGCACGGGCACGTCGAGCCGGTCGGGATCGATGCGCAGCAACAGCATGTCGGTGCGACCGCGGTACAGCGCGGTCGCCGGAAAGTGCACGGTCCCGAGGTCCGAGCAGTGCACGAACCCGACGTCGGCGAGCGAGTCGGGCCGGAGCTCACCACCGTCGGCGACAGTGGCCCACTCGGCCTCGGGACAGATGTGCAGGATCATCAGCGCAGCGTGAGCTGCCGGCCGATGAGGCCGTCGCGCGAGCGCCGCTCGGTCGCGTTCAGCGGCTCGCCGTCGAGCGACTCGAGTGCCTTCTGCAGTCGCTCGCCGAGCTGCTTCGCGGGCTCGGCCCACTCGCGCGCGTGAGCCTCGGGGTCGAGGTCCCACACCGGGACGAGCAGCCCGTGCGCGCGGAACGAACCGGCGTAGCGGGTCTCGTCACCGAGCCCGATCTCCCCGGCCGCCGACAGGCGCGCAAGCGCTTGCAGCAGGCGATTCTCGTCGGCGGGCCACACCCAGCGCAGGTGCGCCTTCTCTCCTGCCAGCACCCAGTAGGCGCCGGTGTCGAGGCGCTCGGTCGGCATGATCGCGGCGTTGGCCCGCTCCAGCGACATCGCGACGTCTCCGCTCGCGTCGCTGTCCTCGGGCAGCCACCACGAGAAGTCCTCATGCAGCGTCACCTCGAGCTCGGCATCCGCCGCCAGCAGATCCTGCAGCCGCTCGCCCTCGACCGGCTCACTCGTGGTGTCCGGAACCGACAGCACGTCGCCGGGCTTCGCGTCGAGCGCCCAGCGCAGCGAACGGCCCAGGTCGCGGCTGATGTCCGAGGAGCGGGTCTGCACCTGCATCCCGATGAACACCTCGCCGTCCGAGCGGACGAACGCCGCCGCGGCCATCGGCAGGACGGTACCGAGGGTGATCTTGCGCTCGGCGTCGTCGGCCAGCGTCAGCCGCGCCGTGCCCGACGGCACGAACTCGCGCATCGCGATCAGTTCGGGCTCGGCCGCGAGGCCCTCGAACGGCCGCGCGACGAACACATCCCGGACCTTCGGCTTCCGGTCCTTCTTGGGGTCCTTCTTCCGCGCACCCTTGCCCACGTTCTCGCCTCCCGCGTCACGTTTCGCGAAAACGCTACTCGACTCCGTCCGGCGCTAAGGTCGGCGGGTGTTCGATCCCCGCGACCCCGGTTTCCTCGCCGACCCCTACCCCGCGTTCGCCGCCCTCCGCTCCGAGGCGGAGGTGCACCGACACGACGGACTGGGGCTGTCGATCGCGGTCTCGCATGACCTCCCACCGGCGAACGACGGGCGGAAGTTCATTACGGCCGCGGGAATCGCCATCGACAAGCACATCGCGCTCGAGCGGCACGACGCCGCTGCCGAAACCGACGAGGTAGTCCTCCATGGAGGGCTACGCCGGAGCGAGCCTGGACCGCACTGACCGAAGTACGCCCCGACTACCTCGCACCGATCTCGAACCAGCACTTCTGGTTCGAGATCCGCTAACCAGCACTGCGGTTCCCGCGACTTACGGCGCGACCGCGCCCGAGCTTCTTGTCGAAAGCGGTAACGGACGGCGACATAGTTATTACAATCGGTACGAGATCGGACTCTGCGGGTGGGGAGCAAGTGGAGGAGAACAGATCGCCCGGTCCTGGTAGAGGGGCTCGGGTTCGCGTGTTGACATCGGCCGAAGTCGGCGACTTCGCGCCTGATGGGGTGTTGGCGTTGACGGTCGGCCGGGAGCCGGACAGCGCGATCGAGCTGTGGGAGCTCAGCGCCGGCCAACGCGTGGTCGTGTGCTATTCGACCTTCACCGCCCTGGCCGCGTCGTGCGGAACCGGGCAGCCCTTTCGCAGGCTCGATCCGACCGAGCTGGCGGAGGTGTGTGAGGTCTCGCGGGCGCAGGCGTTGCTCGACGAGGTGTTGCCGGTGCCACCGCGCTATCCCGAGCTCGACACCGCCGAGCAGCCGGATCTGCCGCTGTTGGACGAGGCCACCGACGAGCCGGAGCTGCTCTACATTCCGTCACGGCCGACCAAGCCGGGCGCCGATGTCGTCGCGATCGAACTACAGCTGCACCGCCGTCGACCGACGTTGCTGGCGTTCACCACCGCGCAGGCGCTGGAAGCCGGCTGCGGGCCGCACCAGCCCTACGTCGCGGTGCCCGCGGAACTGCTCGAGACAGTCATGGCCGAAAGCAGCGCGGAGCGGGTGCTGTTCAACCCCGTGCTCGCCGAGGAGTCCCGGCATACCGCGCCGTTACTGGACTGGTCGAGTAAGTCGGTGATGGGGAGGGGCTGGCGTGCCTAGTGGAGACGGCTACACCCACAACAGCGGCGCTCTACGAACGATCGTCGGTCACTGGCGGGACGGCGCCCACGGCTTGGACGAGGTCGCCGCGGCGTCGGCGAAACCGCCGGACGCGGGTGCGTCGTCGGGGGTGGTGGGCGACGGGATCGCGGCACTGCTGAACGGGCTACGAGGTGCGGCGACGGCGATGGCGCAGACCGCTGGCAGGGTGCATGCGGCCAACGGGGCGTATGAGGACATCGAGAACACCAACGAGGGCGCGATCGCAGCCCGGCCCCGGTACGGCACCGGCCCGGCCAAGCGGCTGCCGTCGGACCCCACGCCGACACCGGGCTCGTTGCCGGAGCAGAAACCGATGCAACGGGACCATCCGCACGAGCCCAGCGATGGTCCCGGCTCGATGGACGACAACTAAGGTCGGCGAGGGGAATCGCTGTGGCACAGGCACTCAACACGACCGTGAACGGCAGCGATGGCAGTTGCCGCGAAGCCGCTAACTATCTCGCCAAGATCGCCAAGGCCGCGCACGGCGCCGCCGACGCGGCGCAACAGGCGCGCACGGTGGACGAGTCGAGCTGGTCGGGTCCAGCGCGCGACGCACACGATGCGACCACGCAACGGTTTGGCCCGTCGACGGACCGGTTGGGTGAGCAGGCCGAAGAGATGGAACGGGCGCTGCGGGAGTTCGCAGACTCCTTGGGCGGCGTGATCCGACGCATGGACAACGCCCGCGGCAAAGCCAGCCTCGGCGGCCTGAAGATCGAGGGCCCGTTCATCTTCGCTCCAGAGCAGCCCGTCGCGGCAAACGTCGTGCCGACGGGACCGTGCGGCGGAGCGGAAGCACGCGAGGTGATGGCCCAGAACAAGGAGGCCATCGTCGCGCACAACGCTGCCGTAACCGACTACAACGCCAAGGCCGCCGTCTACAACGAGTGCAAAGCCATCGTCACCGACGCCCGCAACCAGGAGGGCAACGCACACAATGCGGTGCAGCAGGTCTTCCAGAGTTCCAAGCCGGAGGACGACTACGTTGCCCTCGGCTTCACCACCGCCTCGCACTCCCGAGGTTTCGTCGCGAGCATGGAGAACAGTCGGCTGGAGTACTCGAACCTGTCCGACCGGTTCCGCAACACCGGTGCCGACTTCACCAACTTCGCCCTCGGCAAGTTCAACCAGCTGCCCGAGAACTTCCAGAAGACACTCGTCACCTACATCTCCGCGACGAACGCCGGCGCCGAGTACTACCAGGCTAAGGCCAACGAGTACGGCCGCTATGTCAATGGCGTGCCACAGTGGGCACGCGACGTGCTGTCCAGCTACCCGGGCAAGGGCGCGATGTCCAACCCCGAGCCCGGTGTCGGCAAGGTGTATGAGACTGCCCGGAGCTACCTCAAGGGGCTTTCCTACATCGGCAGTGGACTCGTGGTCGCGAACGAAGTCCGCGGCGCGGTGAAGGGGGAACAGTCGTGGGGTAAGGCGATATCGGACACCGGCGTCATCATCGCGGCATCGGCAGCCGGTGGCGCTGGTGCCGGTTGGGCATACGGTGCTCTCGTCGGCTCGGTAGGTGGTCCCGTCGGAGCGTTGGTTGTTGGTACCGCTGGCGGCATGCTCGGCGGCATCGCCGGGCAGTGGGTTGCCGATATCGTCAACCCCGAATAGTCGCACGAGAGGTCTACCAGCATGCCTGAGGGAACGCCGAGCGCCGAAGATGGCCTGCCACCCCGGCCGGACCCGGAGACCGGCAAACCGTTCCCACCGCACGCTCCCGGCTACACCGGAAACGACAAGCATCCTGAGGCCAATCCGCTGCGCGACATCACGCTGTCTCGCAAGCCCAAGCCGCCAGCTGGCCTTGGCACGACCCTCGCGTGGTGGCGCGACAGTCCGAAGGCCGGGCTCGCCAGAGCAGCGTTCGCGTTCGCTCTCATGGTGGTCGGCGTCGCCGTGATCGGGCTCTCGGGTGACGGCGACCTCAGCATTTTCGGCATCTGGCCGATCTGGATCGTCATCGTCGTGTTCGCCTACCTGGCGTCGAACCCTTTCAACATCGACACCATTTCGGCCGGCGCGGACTGGGTGCAATCGCGGCGCAGCCGGTTTAAGCGGACGAACTACGTCAAGGTCTACGAGCTCACCAAGATCCGCATCAGCTACGGCGGCGGGGACCTTCACCTCGCGATCTACGACAACGAGCGCGGTATGGACCGCACCTACTCGGAGTGGCACCGCGACCGCCGCATCTGGGACCTCGTCTACAACGGAATCGTGCACTCTGTGGCCAACGGCGCCGACATCCGGCCCCGCGACATCGGTGCACTTCAACTGCGCAACAACCCCGCCCTCCACCTGCGCGAGCAACGCTCGAAGCACGAACGCAAGTAGCCGCAACGCCGGCAGGTCCGGCCGGGTGAATGACGCCGCCCTCGATCACAACGCGCGGAGGGGCTTCGAGCCCGTTGTCGGCTGGTTCCACTGCCCGAGCGCCTAGGGCGCCGACGATGTCATCGAGTGCATCAGCGAGTTCACTGAGCCCGTCCGCAGGCGATTCACCGCAACATTGGCCAAGCTGCGCGCCACGCCGCGGGACACCGATCAGGCGGTGCAGGCGCGTATGCAGCGCCAAAACGCCCTGTACGACTCCTCGAAAACGGTCGAGCTGCTCACCACCGCGTTCGCTCTGCGCACGCCCATCGGCGAGCCGACCGTCATGGCCGCACAACTCGACCGCCTACTCGCACTCGACGGCCTCGCGAACGGGCACCTGCGGATCATCCCGCTCGACACCACCGTGCCGATGCCCCTGCTACACGGGTTCTGGATCCTCGACGACTACGTCCACGTCGAGACCCTCCACCAAGACGCGTCGACCAGTGCTCCAGGCGACGTCGAGCTCTACGGGCGGATCGCGGACATGCTGTGGTCGGCTGGCGTCAGCGGTTCCGACGCCCGCCGCATCGTCTCCAACGCCGCCCAGGCAAGCACGCGCGTCTCC
This sequence comes from Prauserella cavernicola, assembly GCF_016595675.1. Taxonomy (GTDB): domain Bacteria; phylum Actinomycetota; class Actinomycetes; order Mycobacteriales; family Pseudonocardiaceae; genus Prauserella_A; species Prauserella_A cavernicola. The sequence continues at coordinate 470,694 of NZ_JAENJH010000002.1, forward strand.
GACTAGATCGCGTGCTCCCACACGGCGAGTGCGTGCGCGCTGAACCACGCGCCGCCGAGGACGAACAACGCCAGCGCCGCAAGCTGAGTACTCGTTCGCCGGCGGACGAGCCCTACCGCGACCGGGATCAGCAGGACAAACGCGCCCACGAGCATGAACCGCGGCTTGGCGTGCGGGACGCCGGCCACGGCTGACACGAAGAACCCGGCCGCCGCAGTCGACACCCCCGGCAGATCGGCGACGGCCGCAACGAGCGCCGGATAGAGGGGGAAGAACCCGAACGGCGCCGCAGCGTACGGGTCGCCGTTGGCGTTCCGCGACATCTCGCCCACGCCGCCGTAGCCGCGATCGGCGATGCCGAGGTACTACTGCCCATCCCACACCGTCAACTCGCCGAGCAGCGGCACACCCTGTCGGGCAGACATGAGCGCGAGCACCGCAACGCCCAACCCGCGCACGAGCAGGTAAGCGGCCAACCCCGCGAGCGCGCGGCACCGTAGTAGTCGCGAACACAGCTCGCCAGAAATACGCAGCAGGCGTGATCGCGTGCGAGTTACGCTCGCCCGATGTTCGTCGCTGACGACCCCGCGTTCATCGCCGACCCCTACCCCGAGTTTCACAGGCTGCGCGCCCTCGACGAGGTGCACTGGCACGAAGGACTCGGTCAGTTCATCGCCGTGTCACACGCTGCGGCCGCGGCTGTCCTGCGGCACCGCTCGCTCGGCCGAATCTGGACCGACGCGACGCCGCTTGAACAGTTCGCCTCGTTCAACCTCTTGCATCGGAACTCGCTTCTTGAGAACGAGCCGCCGACACACACGCGGCTACGCCGGTCGGTGTCTGCCGCATTTGCGCGGGGACACGTCGAGCGGCTACGTCCGACGGTCGAAGTCCTAGCCGATGGCTTGGTCGAGACGCTCGCCGAGAAGATCTCTGCGGACGGAGAGGCTGACCTGCTTGAACACGTCGCGCAGCCGCTGCCGGCTCAGGTGATCGCCGAGCTTCTCGGAGTGCCGAAGCAGGAGGCGCCCCGGCTTGTGGTTTTAAGTAACTCCATCGTCAAGATGTACGAGTACGACCTGCCCGAGGATCTGCGGCGCGAGGCCGAGGCCGCCGCGGAGGCATTCGCCGGCTACCTGCGCGAGCTCACCGAGCAACGCGCGAGCCACCCCGGAGACGACCTGCTGAGCCACCTCGTCGCGGCCGACCTGACGGGCGACGAGGTGGTGGCCACCGGCGTGTTGCTGTTGATGGCGGGCCACGAGGCGACCGTGAACGTGATCGGCAACGGCACCACCGCGCTGCTGACCCACCGAAGCGAGTGGAAACGCCTGGTCGCCGACCCCGGGCTCGTGGAACCGGCGACCGAGGAGCTGATCCGGTACGACTCGCCGCTGCAGCTGTTCGAACGCACGGCCACGGCCGACGTCGAGATCGCGGGCCACCGAGTGGCGGAGGGCGAGAAGATCGCCGCGCTGCTCGGCGCCGCGGCGAGGGACCCCGAGGTGTTCGACGACCCCGGCACCCTCGACATCGGCCGCTCCCCGAACCCGCACCTTGGCTTCGGCGGCGGCATCCACTACTGCCTCGGCGCGCCGCTCGCGCGAATCGAGATCGCGGCGGCGCTGGGCGCACTGCGGCAACGGCTGCCCGGACTGCGTCTGGCAAGGCAGCCGGAGCGGCGGCCGGAGTTCGTCATCCGCGGGCTGCGCACGCTGCCGGTCACCACGGACTGACGCGGAACGCACGGCTCGCAGGCTGCGAGTGCACGCCTCTCGGGCGTGAGTGCACCAGCCACGCGGGCTTGCACAACTCGCGAGCCCGAGCGCACGACTCGCCCTCTGGAACGCACGACTCGCGGAGCGCACGACTCGCACGCCCCGCGAATGTGCAACTCGCGCACCGGAGCGGGGGACTCGCGCACCGGAGCGGGGGACTCGCGCGCTGGAGTGGGGGACTCGCGGGCTGGAGCGCGCGGCTCGCGCGGGGTGGCCGCGAGTGGTTCAGCGGGTTGAGGTTTTGGGGCGGGGGTGGCGGGCGACTTCGGGGGCGCCGGTCACCTTCACCACGCGCAGCGGGCGGGCCTGGTGGTGTTCGGTGGGCGCCAGCAGGCTCGTGATGCTGCCGACCACCAGCGCCGTCACCACCGCGAGCCCGGCCGCGGAGAGCTGGGTGAACGCGTTGAGCAGCACGCCGTCGGCGTCGGCCTGCACGCCGTCCTTCATCCGCCAGATGATCGTGAACACCAGCAGCACGGCGTTGAGCACCCACGTCGCCCACCAGCCGTACACCAGCCGCGAGGGCCGGGGGCGCACGTCGGCGGGACGGCGCAGCGTCGCGTGCTCCAGCTCGGCGAGGATCGGGCCCGCGAGCACCAGGTTGGCTCCCGGCACCAGCGTGCCCACCAGCACCTGCCACACCGGGCGCGGCGGTTCCTGGCCCGACTCGTCTGCAGCGGCCGAGCGCGCCACCAGCAGCCACCACACCGCGGCCGCGATCGCGAACAACGCCATCACGAACGTGAGCAGCGAGAACGCGAGCACCATCGCGTCGGACGCACCGACCACGCCGGGGCTCAGCGCGGAGTCCCTGCTCTGCACGAGCAGCACGTAGCGCCAGACCTCCGAGCCACCGGCCACGACGGCGAGCGCCGCGAGCGTCCACAGCAGCGCCACCGCATTGCGCGCGATCATGCGCAGCCGCTGCAGCGGCACGGTGACGTCGGACGCCGTGCCGGGAACGGCCGTCGGCCTTCGCCACGCGAGGTTGGGAAAACCCCAGCGCGGTGGAGTCGGGTAGTGCGGTGGCCCGGTGTAGGGCGCCTGCGCCGTGGCGCGGCGACGCGGCTGCGCGCCGGGGGGCACCGAGGCGACCCACCGCACGCGCATCCGGCTGCGCGGTTGCCAGGGCTGCATGGGTCAGAGCACCTCGGGGGGCACACCCTCGTGGTCGCCGACGATCGCTCGGCCCTCGGTGTGCCACGACTTCATGCCGCCCGCGACATTGATCGCGTCGGCGAGGCCAGCCGCGTTGAGCCAGGCCGCGGCCCTGGCCGAGCGGCCGCCGCTGCGGCACACGACGTAGACGGGCCTGTCGTCGGGAAGGTCGGCCAGCTCACCGGCGCGGGCTGGAAGATCGCCCAGTGGGATGTGCACGGCCTCGGGCGCGTGGCCCGCCGCCCACTCGTCGGGCTCGCGCACGTCGAGCAGCACGAGGTCCTGCGACGGCAGGTCGGACACGGAGGCCGTCGGTATTTCGGCGGGGTTCACGTCCCCATCGTCGCATGTGAAGCCGTTGCCCGGAGGTGAAGACCCCCTCATTTGCGATGCCTGCCGCGCCCCGTGCGCACCCGCTCCTCGGCCTTGCCGAAGCGCGCGACCGCGCGGTCGCGCATGAAACCGAGCGGGTCGGGTGCGTGCAGGCGCAGCATCACGGCGTTGACGTCGTCGGGCACGCGCCGCGCGGTGCCGAGGCTGACGATCACCGTGAACAGGAACGCGGCGGTGACGGTGAACAGCGCGGGCTGCTGGATGAACCACGGCGCCCAGCCGCCGGTGCGCTCGCTGACGGCGTTGAGCACCACGGCGGCCAGCACGAGCCCACCGCCGACGCACATGCCCGCCATCGCGCCGAGCCACGTGAGCCGCCGCCACCAGATGCCGAGCACCAGCACCGGGCAGAACGTCGAGGCCGCGAGCGCGAACGACATCCCGACGCTGAGCGAGAGGTCCTCGATCGGCAGCAGCACCGCCAGCGCGGCGGGCACGGCGGCCACGAAGATCGTCGCCGCGCGGAAGTCCCTGACCTTGCCGCCCAGCAGGTCGGTGGCGATCACCCCGGCCACGCTCACGAGCAGTCCGGACGCCGTGGCGAGGAAGGCGGCGAAGGCTCCCGCCGCCGTCACGGCGACCAGGAGCTGACCGGGCAGTCCGGGCAACATCGCCGCGGGCACCTCGAGCACAGCGGCGTCGGTGTTGCCGGTGACCAGCAACTTCGGCACGTACATCCGCGACAGGGCGCCGATCATCACCGGGAACAGGTAGAACAGCCCGAGCAGCAACAACACCTGCACGGTCGTGCGCCGCGCGGCCTTGCCGTCGGGGTTGGTGTAGAAGCGCACGAGCACGTGCGGCAGCCCCATGGTGCCGAGGAAGAGCGCGAACATCAGCGAGTACGTGGTGAGCAGCTCGGTCGAGTTCTCGGTCGGCCGAAGCCAGCTGTCGTTGGTCAGCGCGCCGTCGTCCACCACGGGCACGCGCGAGCCCTCCGCGAACACCAGCTCGCTGCCCGGCGGCGGCGAGTAGTCCTCACCCGGCAGCCACAGCTCGTCGGCACCGTCGACCGCCACGGGCGTCGGTTGGGCGACGCCCAGCGTCACGTCGGTCTCGATGGTCACCGTGGTGTCGTCGGTGAACCTCGGCGGCGCCTCCTGGCCGAGCGAGCCCGCCGAGCCCGAGCCTCCGGTACCGAAGAACACCACGCACAGGATGAACGTGGGCACCGCGAGGGCGAACAGCTTGAGCCAGTACTGGAACGCCTGCACGAGCGTGATCGCCCGCATGCCACCCGCCATCACGTTGGTGGCGATCACGACCGTGACCAGCACGGCGCCGAGCCACGCGGGCGCGGGCATGATCGCCGTCAGCGCGATCCCGGCGCCCTGCAGCTGCGGCAGCATGTAGAGCACGCCGATGAATACGACGACCCAGGTCGAGAGCGTGCGCAGTGCCGAGGAACCGAGCCTGGCCTCGATGAAGTCCGGCAGCGTGTAGGCACCGGAGCGGCGCAGCGGAGCGGCGACGAACAGCATCAGCGCGAGGTAGCCCGCGGTGAAGCCGATCGGGTACCACAGCGCGTCGGCGCCCTCCTTGAGGACGAGACCGGCGACGCCGAGGAACGAGGCGGCGGAGATGTACTCGCCGGAGATGGCGGCGGCGTTGCGCCGAGAGCGCACGGTGCGGCGGGCGACCAGGAAGTCGTGGGTGCTGCGCGCGAACCTGGACGTGCGGCGACCCAGGTAGTAGGTCACCACGATGACCAGCCCGACGCTGGTCAGCGCCCACGGGTTCACCTGCACGGGCAGATCCTCGCAAAAGTCCGGTACCGCGCCGGCCGGCTCAGTTCTCGATCATGTCGACGAAGTCGCGCTCGTGCCGCTCCGCCAGCCGGTTGTACCACAGGCCCACACCGAACAGCAGCGGGAAGGGGGCCACGGCCAGCAGCAGCCACGCCAACGGGATGCCCACGAAGTTCAGCTCGGTGAACCCAGGCCAGAGGAAGAACACCGCGGGCAACGAGCCGAGCAGCGCCACGACGAGGGCCGCCAGCGCGAGGCCGGACCGCAGCTGGATCTTGATGAGGTCCTTGATGAGCAGCTCGCCCCAGCTGGTCTGCTGCTCCAGCTCCACCCTGGCCCGCAGTGATCCCGAGCTGCGGCTGGGCTCGGCGAGCACCACGCGTTGCCGTCTGATGCGCGGTGGCGGTTCGGGCTCGGCGACTTCGGCGACCGGCTCGACCGGGGGCTCCGGCTGGACGCTCTTGCCGAGCGTTGGATCCGGAGCCCGGATGCCGTCGACACTGGGGTAGAACTCGTCCGTCATGGAGGGTCAGCCGGCGCGGGACGAGCCGACCAGCCTGTCCTTGAGCTCGCGGGTGTGCCGCCTGCTGACGGGCAGCACCTTCTCGTCGTTGCCGATCACGACCTGGTAGCCGCCCTGCCCCATTCGCAGCTCCGTGATCAGCGGCAACGCGACCAGGAACGACCGGTGGATGCGCACGAAACCCGCCTTCTCCCAGCGCTCCTCGAGCTGCGCGAGCGGGATGCGGACCAGGTGGCTGCCCTCGGTGGTGAAGAGCCTGGCGTAGTCACCCTGCGCTTCCACCCAGCGCACCGACGAGCGCGGGATCAGCTTGGTGGTGCCGGCCAGTTCGACGGGGATCACCTCGTCGTCGCTCTTGATGGCCTCGGCGATACCGCCCGGCTCGGGAGCGGGCGTGCTCTGGAGCTTGTCCACGACCCTGACGACGGCCTTGTCGATGCGTTCCTGCCTGGCCGGCTTGAGCACGTAGTCGACGGCGCCGAGGTCGAACGCGTCGACGGCCTCGGTGGCGTGACCGGTGACGAACACCAGGACGGGCGCGGGGTTGAGCGAGGCGAAGACCCGCGACATCTCCATTCCCGACAGTCCGGGCATGTTGATGTCGGCGAACACCGCGTCCACCGGGGGCAGGCCGCGTTCCTTGCGGACGCGGATCTCCTCGTCCTCGGAACCGAGCAGGCGCAGGGCCTCGGAGGCGTCGACCGCGGGGATCACACGGCCGACGTGCGCGTTCGACTCAAGACAGTGCCGCAACTGGTCCAGGCCGGGCAGCTCGTCGTCCACCGCCAGGACGAGGAGCTTCCGAGTGTCGTCGTGAGTACTCACAGTGACCCGCATATTGCCTGGCTAGGCGTCCGATGTCTACACCGCGGTTGGGGAAAAGTACCGGTTACAGACCGAACCGTGACCATGTCGCCCTGCTTTCCACGGCGTCGAGGAGCGCGGCAGCCGGAGCGCCGATACCCAGTCGCGCCAACAGCGCCTTCTTCGGTTCCGCGGCCACGATCTCGGCGTCCGGGTAGCGCAGCCCGACGATGTCGCGCAGGTTGCCGAGGCCGTCGACGAGCCCCAGCTTCGCGGCCTTGGCCCCATGCCACACGTCACCGGTGAACAGGTCTTCCTCGCTGGTCAGGCGGTCGCCCCTGCGCTCGCGGACCCAGTCGACGAACATCTCGTGCAGTTCGTTGTGGAGCTTGCCGAGCCACTCGATGTCCTCGGGCTTCTCGGGGCTGAACGGGTCGAGCCGGGACTTGTTCTTGCCGGCGGTGTAGAGCCTGCGCTCCACGCCGAAGCGCTCGAGCAGCCCGGGGAAGCCGAAGCCGCCGGAGATCACGCCGATCGAGCCGACCAGCGAGGTGCGGTGGGCGAAGATCTCGTCGGCGGCGCACGCCAGCCAGTAACCGCCCGAGGCCGCGACGTCCTCGGTGAACGCCAGCACCGGCACGTTCTTCTCGTCCGCGAGCTGCCGGATGCGCTCGGCGACCAGCCCCGACTGGGTCGGCGCCCCGCCCGGCGAGTTGATCGACAGCGCGACGGCCTGCAGCCGGTCGTGGTCGAAGGCCCTGGTCAGCGCGGACTCGACGGTGGCGAGGTTGATGACACCCCTCGCCAGCGGAGTCGACTGCGGGTTGATCACCCCGTGCAGCTTGACGACCGAGACCACGTCCTTGCGGTCGCTCCGGTCACCGATTTTCGGAATGCGCGAGGTCAGCCGCTGTGTCGTCGTACCCATGGCACCACACTAGCCAGGATTGGGGGCGCTGCTCTGTAAAGCGGACTTGCCCTGGCCGTTGCGCCGCGCAGGCTGGGCGGGCACGTCGGCCGAGAACTTGAGCATGTCCGGGCGCACTCCCCTGACGAACTTCGGCACCCGCATGGTCACCTTCATTCCCGCACCGGGAGCGGTCTCGACCATCAGCGAGTACTTGTTGCCGAACACCTGGTTCATCCGCCGGTTGATGCCGGTGAGGCCGATGTGGGCACTGCTGCTGGAGTCGCGCATGCCGTCGAGCAGCTCGGGGTCCATGCCCACGCCGTCGTCCTCGACGCTGATCTCGGCCTCGGTGCCGTAGTCCTGGGCGGTGACGGTGACCGTGCCACCGCCGGGCTTGTTGGCGATGCCGTGCTTGACGGCGTTCTCCACGAGCGGCTGGATGAGCAGGAACGGCACGACCACCGACTGCACCTCGGGCGCGATCTTGAGGCGCACGTTGAGCCTGCCGCCGTAGCGGGCGCTCTCGATCGTCAGGTAGCGGTCGATGTTGCGCAGCTCGTCGGACAGCGTGGTGAACGTGCCCTCCGTGCGGAAGCAGTAGCGCGTGAAGTCGGCGAAGTCCTGCAGCAGCTCCCTGGCCTCCTCCGGGTCGGTCCGGATGAGCGAGGAGATGGTGTTGAGTGCGTTGTAGACGAAGTGCGGGGAGATCTGCGCGCGCAGTGCCTTGATCTCGGCCTGGTGCAGCTGGTGCTTGGTCTCCTCGAGCCGCGCGGACTCGAGCTGCGTGCCGACGAAGCGGGCGACGGCATCGGCCATGTGCACGATGCGCTTGCCGCGCGTCTTGCCGACCACGATCAGCACCGCGTCGGTCTTGTCCTCGACGATCAGCGGCACGATCACGGCGGTGCGCATGCGGCACGTGCCGCGGTGGTTGCACGGCATCTTGTCGTGCGAGACCACCTCACGCCGGTGCTTGCGGATCGCGGTGCCGACGGTGTCGACGAGGTCGACGTAGTGGTCGTTGGCCTCGCCGTCCCACGACAGGAGCGTGCCCTCGCCGTCGGTGATGCCCACCGCGATGCACTTGAGCAGCTGCAGCAGCCGGGTGGTGACCTTGTCGGCGACGGCCTGGTCCAGTCCCTCGCGCAGTTCGAGCGGCGCCTTGGACATGAGGTAGACGGCCTCGAGCACGGCGTCGTCGACGGCCCCGCTCGGCTTGCGGCTCTTGATCAGCATCGCCGCGAGCGCCACGAGCGCGACCACCGCGACACCCCATGGGATGACTTGAGTGGTCAGCAACCCGGACACGGCGTCAATGCTCTGCGCTCCCGGGTCCCCGTGCAAGGGCTAGCCCCACACTTTCCGTGTGTAAATCGCGACTGGCGGTTGTCACTCACGGTCGCGGCTCACTTGAGCAGTCTCGACATGCGACGGTCGGCCAGCGGCTTGCCTCCGGTCTGGCAGGTGGGGCAGTACTGGAACGCCTTGTCGGCGAAGGACACCTCGCGCACCGTGTCGCCGCACACCGGGCACGGCAGCCCCGTGCGCGCGTGTACCCGCAGGCCGGAGCGCTTCTCCCCCTTCAGGCGCGCCGCGTCCTGGCCCACCGAGCGCTCGACGGCGCCGGTGAGCACGTCGCGCACGGCCTCGGCGAGCCGGTCGATCGCCTCGCCCGAGAGCTTCGCCGGCGTCGCGTACGGCGACAGGCGCGCGACGTGCAGGATCTCGTCGGAATAGGCGTTGCCGATGCCCGCGATCACCCGCTGGTCGGTGAGCAGCGTCTTGAGCCGCGCCGTCTGTCCCTCGAGCAGCTTGGCCAGGCCGTCGCGGTCGAGGTCGAGCGCGTCGGGGCCGAGCCGCGCGATGCTGGGCACCTCGGAGGGATCCGCGACGATCCATACGGCGAGCCCCTTTTTGGTGCCTGCCTCGGTGAGGTCGAACCCGGGACCGCCCAGGTGAACGCGCAACGCCAGTGGGCTCTTGCCGCCTGGGCGGGGCGGGGTCGGCGAGAGCGAGTCGGACCAGCGCAGCCAGCCGGCCCGCGCGAGGTGCACGATCAGATGCAGGTCACCACAGGTGAGGTCCAGGTGCTTGCCGTGCCTGTCCGCGCCGGTGACCTCCTTGCCGTGCAGCTCGGTCCACGGCGGCGCGACCGTCTTGAGCACGCTGAGCGAGGCGACGTCCACCCTGGTCACCGTGCGGCCGACCGCGTGCTCACGAAGGTGGAACGCGAGTGCTTCGACTTCCGGCAACTCGGGCATGGCTCACTCCGCGCTACTCGACTGGATGCAACGGCCCTTCGAAGTCCGGCAGATCGTGGCGCGCGATCGACTTGACGACCCTGTTGATCTCGCTCCGCACCGTGAAGATTCCCCTGACGGTGCCGACCCAGCGTTCCGAGGGGCGCTCACCGGTGACGTCGCCCTCGGTCTCCGCGACGACGGTCCACGGCCTGCGCAGGATCCAGCGTAATGGGAAGAACAGTGCGAGGAGCAGAACCGCGAGCGGCACCCACTGGGGCACCCTGACGTCGTCCGGCATCCACACGAGCAACACGATGGCGAGGCCCGCGGCCACGGCCGCCATGACGATCCCGGGTGCGTAGCTGGCCGCCACGTCGTGTTCGAAGTCGTCGGCGGTGGCAGGCCGACGCCACTCCATCTGGCCGCGAATGACCCATTCCCGGCCGTCAGAACCCCGGACCAGCCGGTTCATCGCTTCCTCCGCACGCCCGCCCGAGCAAGTTCCGGTGAAACCGTACCGTGATCTTGAGCCTCGCGGGAAGTCCGCGTCCGGCTAGCGTTCACACGCCCAGTGATGCAGCTTTCGCTCAGGGTCCCAGGTCGGGTGGCCCATCCGGCAGGGTCGCGACGGGTCGGCAGAGCCGGTCCGATCGGGCCCCGGCCGCGAGGACGACAGCGAGCCCGTGTGGCTCCAGGGGTGCGTGGTGGTCGTGCGCGAACTCGTGGAGGCGGGCCGATCCGACGTGCCCGACGGCAGGTCGGACCTCGACGTGCTGGAGTCGGTGCTGCTCATGGTCGTGTCTGCGGGCTCGGACTCGCCAGGCAGGTCACTGCGCGGCGAGTCGGAGTCGCCGTCCTGGTCCTCTCCCTGGTCGTCGTCGTTGCCGGGCGGCACGTGGACGCCGGGCAGCTCGGTGGCCTCGCCCTCGGCGCGGCCCTGCCCTGGCAGATCGACCGGCTCCGGTTCGACGGGCAGCGAGTACTCGGTCGCACCCTGCTCGACGGCAGGCTCGGGTTCGAGCCGTTTGGAGGAGTCGACGACATGGCCGGGCTCGGCCACGCCCGTTCCCGGGACCACCGTCGGCGTCCGCGACACGGGCACGGAGGTGGACTCCGCGATCTGGAGCTCGACGGAGCTGCCCTCGCCGGGCAGGCCGATCGAGTCCTGCACGTCCGAGTTCACGGGACCCGCGGCGACGCCGACGGCGCCGACGGCCGCGGTGGAGGCGAGCGCGAGCCCGAGCTTGACGTTGGTGCCGATCGCGGCGAGCGCCGTACCGCCCGCTCCGCCACCCGCGGCGACGCTCGCTCCACTCGCGACCGTGCCGGCTGCTCCCGTCACGCCGGTGACCCCGCCTGCCGCGCCGAGTCCGGACCCCGCGCCCATCGCCAGTCCGGCGGCGGGCAGCAAGAGCACGATCACGCCGGCGTGAGCGCGCAGCGACGAGCAGACGTCCCTCAGCTCGTCATGGGTCGTCCGGCACGAGGCGCAGGTGACGAGGTGGGCCTTGATCTTGCGGGCCTCGGAGCCGGTGACGCTGCCCGCGGTGTAGCCGCCGAGCTTCTCCACGACGGTGCGGCAACCGTCGGAGCTGCGGTTCACGGCGAGGTGAGCCTGCAAGTACGCGGCCCGCAGACCGAGCCGGGCCCTGCGGGCGAGTGCGGCGGTGGCGTTGGCGCTGAGTCCGAAGTGCGCGGCGGCGTTGGCGGGCTGCACGCCCTCGACCTCGGTCTGCCACAGCACGGTCTTCCAACGCTCGGGAAGGTTGGAGAAGGCCCTGGTGATCAGCGTGGCCTCGGCGGTGCGGTTCTGGTAGTCGGCGCTCACGCCGACGCGGCTGGTGAGCTCGTCGTCGGTCACCGGCACGTCGCGGCGGGCACCGTGCCATTCCCAGGAGACGCGGCGAGCGACGGTCAGCAGGTAGGCGCGGACGTTGTCGCGGGGGCCGTTGCCCCGGCGGACCGCCTGCAGGACGCGGAAGAACGTCTCGGCCGTGATGTCCTCGGCTTCCGAGGCGTCGGAGGCGAGACCACGGGCCAGCCTGCGCACGGCCGCCGCGTGGAGTTCGAACAGCTCGCCGAACGCGGCGTCTTCGCCGAAGCGCAGTCGGGCGAGCAGTGCCGGCTCATCGGATCCGGTAACACGGTCCATCCAGCCAGGCACCCCCTCCGGGCCGTAGCCCTTTCGGTTGAACGTTGAACACCATACGGAGCCACCGCAGCGTCGTCACCCCTTGTACTACGGAAGTGACCAAATGCCCACATTCAGGGATGGACGGGTCCCCCGCAACCCCAGAGCGGGCTCGGTATAGACTGTTCGAGCACGGCCGGAAAGCAGTGCATGCGGACGTAGCGCAGCTGGTAGCGCATCACCTTGCCAAGGTGAGGGTCGCGGGTTCGAGTCCCGTCGTCCGCTCTCAATTTTTTACAGCTCCCCCACTCGGGGGAGCTTTTTTCTTGCTTCAGTCCGGTTCGCTCAACGGATTACTCCATCTGCCTTTGGTATGGACCATTTTGGCCACGACGTAAGTCAAGCGGTTCGGCCGGTTAGTGGTCTACACCAATCTTCTCCCGGGGAGAAAATCTCTGACATCGCTTCCGGTGAGAGGAGAAGACGATGTTCGGTACCCGCACCCGTCGCGCGGCAGGAATCGCCACGCTGAGCCTCATCCCGCTCGGCGCGGCTGTGGCTCTGGCCCCCACCGCGTCCGGACATGGCTACACGCAGAACCCGCCGAGCCGCCAGCTGGAGTGCCAGCAGGGCTCGGTCGGCGACTGTGGCCCGATCCAATGGGAACCGCAGAGCGTGGAAGGCCCCAAGGGCTTCCCCGCGGAGGGACCCGCCGACGGCCAGATCTGCGCCGGCGGCAACGAACCGTACGCACCACTCGACGACCCGTCGAAGTCGTGGCCGAAGACACCGATGTCGAGCGGTCAGGACTTCGAGTTCAAGTGGACGCTCACGGCCGCCCACTCGACCTCGTCGTTCCGCTACTTCGTGACCAAGGACGGCTGGAACCCCTCCGAGCCGATCACGCGCGATCAGCTCGAGCCCGCACCGTTCCTGAACGTGGACCTCGGCGGCGAGCAACCGCCGTTCGAGGTGTCGCACACGGGCACCCTGCCCGAGGGCAAGTCCGGCCACCACGTGGTGCTGTCCGTGTGGGACGTCGCCGACACGGCGAACGCCTTCTACGCGTGCTCGGACGTCGACTTCGGCTGAGCGTCAGTCAGCACACCACTGCCCGTCGACGGTCACGAACCGTCGGCGGGCAGTGTCAGTCCCACCGGGCACGAGACGCCCGTGCCGCCGAGACCGCAATAGCCGTTCGGCACCTTGTACAGGTACTGCTGGTGGTAGCTTGCTGGTATGGGCGATAACTCAGATAGCCCTCTGCCGGTCGTCTCATACGCGCGTATCAGCGACGACACGGAAGACGACGCACACGGCGTGCGGAACCAGCACCGCACCAACCGGCGTACTGCCGAACGGCTCGGCTGGCAAGTCGTCAAAGAGATCACCGACAACGACATCAGCGCGAGCAAGGCGAACACCGCCCGCGAGGGCTTCCAGGAGATCGTCGCCGCGCTGCCCTCCGGCGTGCTCGCCGATGGCACGCGTTTCGACGGCGTCGTCGTCCTGAACGATGACCGGCTGGCGCGACGCGCCGCCGATTACGAGAGCTTCGTCGAAGCGCTCACCGAGGAGCCCGGACGCGTCTTCGGTGACGAGCACGGCGAGAAGGACCTCTACAGCGAGACCGTCGAAGGTATGGGCCTCGTCGGGGTCGTGTTCTCCAAGATCGAGGCTCGCAAAACGCGCCGACGCATGCGGCAGTGGCACCGCGACCGCGCCGAGGACGGCAAGCCGCCGGGCGGTCGCCGTACGTTCGGCTGGCGAGAAGACCGCATGACGCGGGAGCCGACCGAAGCAAAGCTACTGGCCGACGCGGTCGAGGAATTCATTGCGGGCAGGTCACTGAACTCGATCGTCCGCGATTGGCAGCGCCTCGGCGTCAAGACGTCCACCGACCGAGATTGGACCACGACTTCTCTGAAGCGCCTGCTCCAAAATCCGAGGCTGTGTGGGTACCGGCGCATCGGCGGTCAACTCGTCCACGACGATCACGGCCGGCCTGTCGTCGGAGCGTGGGAACCGGTCGTGACGCCGGAGCAGTGGCAAGCGGTCGATGCGCTCTTCCGCGCTCGCGCGGGCCACCGAATCGGCAGCGACGGCAAGCCCGTCGAAGCGCTGCCCGTGGACCACCGTGAACACCGCTACCTGCTGAGCGGCATCCTCCGATGCGGCAAGACGAAGCCCGACGGCACGGTCTGCAACGCCCAGCTCAGAGTTACACGGCAGCGGGACTGCAAGCACCACATCTACGCCTGCGCCACCAAGGGCCGGGGTGGCTGCGGCGGACTCGGCCGACGCGGCGACAAGGTCGACGAGTACATCACCGAGCTAGTGCTGGCGAAGTTGGAGCAGCGGCAGTCCGTAACGAAGGACGCTGGCCCGTGGGTCAAGGAAGCAGAACTCGAACGCATCGAGAGCAAACTCGCGACACTCACTGCTCAGTGGAAGAACGACCAGGTCACGGACGATTTCTTCTTCGCCAACGTTCGCGACCTCGAGCAAGAGCGGACAAACCTGCGCAACGAACGGGCACGTCATGCCGCTACGACCCAACGAGCGGCAAGGGACACGAGTGACGTACGGCGCCGCTGGAACCTGCCGCCGGAGGAAGGCGGCCTCGATATCCCCCAGAAGCGGGCCTACGTGCGCGAAGCCTTGCACGCTGTGATCGTGCTGCCGGTCGGCAAAGGCAACGGCAGCCGAGGGAACTTCAACCCGGATCTTCTGGTGCCCGTCTGGCGCGAGGAGTAGGAATAGCGCCCGGCCTTACTGCACAACTATCAGCGAGGCTTGCGCCAGCACAGAAGATCTCGCAACGCCCGGAGGACCTCAGGGACTTCCCTCAGCGACTCAGCTTTGCCGGTGAATCGCACTAGCCACCAGCAGAAGGCCAAAACAGCCAGCACGACGGAGACCGGAACGAAGAGCAATGCGACGACGACGTGCATAGCTTCCTCCTATGTGGCCCATGAGCCACTCTCAAACCTCGGAGGATGCATCTGCACGTGCATTCGGTTACCGAGCGACTTTACAGCAACCGTTCGCAACCACAAAGCGGGCGCCACGCCGATGCGGCGGGCGCCCGCTGGCATGGTACTAACCTTCCTCTTCGTTCCCATCTTCTTTCGCCACCGACCCAACGTTCGTGAACCTGATTCCGAGTAGCGTTGCTACTCTCTGCCACTTTTCTTCACTCCACTGCGGTGACTCTTGTGCCAGACGTTGGCCCCATTCGCGCGCGGTCTCGGTCTTCGTGTTGGCCGATCGGCACGAATCGCTGGATGCACGTCGGCTATGGGCCATCGCGACCCCGATCACGAGGACCGTCGTCCTCGACGGGGAGGGAGTCGGGTGGCGTGCATTCCGAGCCTCGATTTGCGGGACTTTCACGGCACTCTCGGGACTTGCCAGTCCGACTCCCCGATCCCTGTTCACGCTGGCCAGAAGGGGGATTTTGCCTGGGGAGGCGGTTGGGGAGAACTCCCCGGCTCCCCGGTCGGTCCCCGTTCGCTTCCCCGTGCCGTTCGGGCTCCTCGGCACGAGCCCGGGCGGCCAGCGCGGCGGCGACGGCGTCGGCGCGGACAACCTTCACGCCGTGCGACTTGACCGGCTCCGCGCCAGCCTCGGACAGCACGGCAGACAGGTCGGTGAACGTCCAATCGTCGTACTCAGCGGGGTTGAGCGTGGCCAGCCGAACGAGCACGGTTTGTGTGCGCACGCGGGCTTCTCCGTTCAGCACGTGCGTGATGTCGGCCAACGGGTCGACCGGCTCCGCCTCGTCCTCCTCTGCCGTCGCGGTGATCGTGCGCCCATTCTCGACCACCTGCGCCAGCGCGCGGGCGACGATCGGTGACACGAGGTCGAGGCCGTCTTCGAAGGGCACGTAGAACGTGCGGACCAGCTCCCATGCCTCGTCGGTGACCCCGACCGCTACGCAGGTGCCCCGGTCGGTCTTCATCCGCAACTCGGTCGCCCGGATGCCCGCGCGGTACTTGCCCGCGCCGAGTAGCCCGTCGTTGGCGATGTGGTCGGCGACGGCGAACGCGACGCCGCAGGAGACGTTGCGGGTGATCTCCTTCGGGATGCTGTCCTTCGTCGGCGACTGCGTCGCGAGTAGCAGGATGATTCCGTACTTGCGGCCTCGCTTGATCAGCCGGACGGCCAACTCCTCAGCCTGCTTGCCGTACTTCCTGTGCTGGAACAGCTCGTGACACTCGTCTATGGCCGCGACCAGCGGATGCAGGCCGAGCCCTGCCCTGTCGGCGAGCTTGCGCGACACCTTCGGCGGCTGTCCCGGCTGCGCACCGAGTGTCCGGCCGCGTCGCTCCATCTCCTCGGTCAACTCGCTCAGCGCTTGCACCGCGTCGGCCGCAACCTTGTCGTCCATGCCCATTCGGTAGCGGGTCAGCCGTGGCCGCAGCGGCTCGAAGTCCGGACTCTCTCCCATCACGAACACCCACAGCTCCGCTGTCGAGTCGAGCGCGGCGCCCAACGTCAGCGTCCGGAGTGCCGAGGTCTTGCCCTGCCCCGGTCGGCCGCCGATCAGCCAGTTGGCCTCGAACAATGGTGCATTGATGATCAGGCCACGTTGCGTGAGGCCGAACGGCACGCCATCGAAGAGGTCCACCGTCCCGTCGTGCAGCAACGGCCAATCGCCCGCACCGCCACCGAGGCTGCCCTTGTCGGCAATCCAGAGGTCCAGAACGCCGTCCTCGTCGGCCTTGGTCGGCCACGTCTCCAGCGCCGCGCGCCCGAGGTTCGCGGCCAGCGTGTCTCGGCGATCGGCCACCATTCCGGCTGTCACCCCGAGGGGAAGGCGTACCCGCGCGAACGTGCCGTCTCCGTCCTTGCGCGGTGCGATCAGGTACACCAACTGCCCGCCGTCTTTGAAGAACGCGTTCAACGGCGCGATCCCGAGATGAGCCAAGGCGCGCGAGATCATGCGCTCGTCTACCCATGAGTCCGCGTCGTCACGGTCGGGCTGGGTGAGCCACCCGGCGCCGGGTGTGCGGTCTCTGCCTTCCCACACCGCCGCGACCAACCAACCGACCGGACCCACCACGAGCAGCCACGGCGCCACCAGCCGGATTGCCGCGCCGAGGAAGTCCCGGACCTCGTAGACCACGACGAGCCAGCGCGGCATGTCCGCCCGGTCGAACAGCATCTCGAACAACGCCAGCACCACCAACAGTGCCAACGCCACAGCCGCGCCGATCACCGACCGTCGCAAAGCAATGCCGAGCTTGGCCCACCGCGTCTTCGCGTCTGCGCGGATGGCCTCCTGCGCCTCCCGACGAGCCTGCGGGTCGCCGGCCAGCCGTGCGGCTCGAACGTCCGCGCGTAGGTCACCATGCGTGGCCCACGTCCACGCCTTGCCGATCCAGCGGCCATGGCCGCGCACCATGAACCACAGCAGCCGACCCACATCCCGTGGCAACTTCCGCAGCCGATAGGCCAGCACCGAACGCCACCGCGCCGTACGCTCCGACTCCCGCACCCGACGCAGCACGTAGCCCGTGCACTCAACAGCCAGGCGCCGGATAACCGGCCCACGTGGACGGTCAACGGCCTCACTGTCCTCGTGCGACACCAGTTCCGCGTCGTACACCTTCGGAATCAGCTCGCCGCCCTGTTCCTGGCCGTGCTCACTCTGCGAGGTCATCGGCGACCACCCCGCCGCACGTCCACCGTGGTCACGGTCAACGACCGAGTGAGCGTGTACGACGAGAACAACGCCGGAAGCCCCAAGGCCGCCACCCTCAGCGCCCAGTGCGCACCGGGATAGGTCAACGCAAGCCACTGCACACCCGCGATCAACCCGGCACCGGCCACAACTCGGCCGGTCAACGACAACAGCCGTGCGCCCGAGCGCGCCGCGTCAGCCGCCGCCTTTGCGCGCCTGGCAGATGCCCGCCATACCCACAGCAGCAGCACCAGGACGGCCAGCGCCGCGAGCAGCTGCGTCGGAGTGAGATTGAGGTCGTTCATTGCAGCCCACCTCTCCGGCGCAACAGCCACGCCAGGTGGGCGGCCTCGTGCTCGACCTCGTCCAGCAGGCCCCACTCATCGAGTTTCGCGCCACCAGTCGTGCGGAACTCCCATTCCAGACACTCACGCCGCACAGGGCAGCTGGCACACAGCGGAGCAACCAACGCCCGGTCTGCTCGGGCGTCGCCGGTCCACTCGGGCTCGTCGGTGGCTGCGTTGATCCACAGGCACACCCCACGGCGCGCGACCAGGCCCGCCAAGACATCCGTCGGCGCTTGCGCGAGGTGATCCAGACCGGCAACGACCTCGGCAAGGCTCTCCTCTTCGTAGTTCATCGCTGCCCCCTCTCGCCGGGCAGAGGCAACAGCCGAGCGAGCGCGTGCGCAGGCACGACCAGCCGGGAACGACGGCGAACGGTAGGCAGCACTCCTACCCTGATCAGCCGGTGAACCTCCGAACGCGAAACGCCCAGAATCCACGCGGCTTCCCTGACTGAAGAGACACCGGAAAACCCGGCGTCAAACTTTTTGGTTTCCATTTGAACGTGATCCTTTGCTCGATTTCAGCCCGTCGGACGCGGGCCTAAATCGAGTAAAAGACGAAACAAGCGGCGACCTTGCGCGTGTTCTGAATAACTTCTATGCGCGCGAAGAATATAGCCAGAAGCAGGCGCCGCGCATATCAAATATGCGCGGCGCTCATAGAACAGAAAGTCAGGTCAGGCTATTCAGTAAGAACTTCCAACGTCGCGGCGAACGATTGGACGAGACTGTCGAGCGCGTCAGCCCCCTTCGTCGCAGTCGCCAGCGACGGGCGGCCGATGATTCCTCGCGTGGTGTAGCCCTGCATGCCTGTGACGAGCAGGTGCGGCCTGTCGGCCGCTTCGTGATCGCTGTCCTTGTATGTCTGCCCGACGAGCTCGGGGTGCTCGTTCAGGAGGATGGACGTCTCCCACTCGCCGCCGTGCATGTCCTCGCTCACGCCGGTCTCCATACCCGCATGCCGACGCGCCGCTTCAACATCTCGACGTCCGGGGAACAGGGCGAGCCTGCGCGCCGACACATTCGCTTCCTGCACGATGTTGGACAGCACGTAGTTGCCGCCGTGTCCGTTCACGAGCACGAGGTGCCGCACTGACGACCGTTCAAGGGACGCCTGCACGTCACCGATGATGTTGATCAACGTTCGTGAACTCAGGCTAACAGTGCCCGCGAAACCCTCGTGTTCATGCGAGCACGAGAAGGTGACCGGGGCCAGCGTGAGCACGTTGTACGCAGCCGCCAGTTTGTTCGCGATCACGCACGCTATAACCGTGTCGGTCGTGAGTGGGAGATGATTCCCGTGCTGTTCGAAGCTTCCGACAGGAAGAATGGCAACGGAAGCACCGCGGTCAGCAACATCATACGTCGTCGCGGTCGTGAACAGCATCGATTCCCTTTCATGTGCGCAGCGACCGAACTTGCCTTTCAAGTCGGCGGGCCTGCTCGTCCGCACCGATCGCCGCGAGAATACCAGGAATTTTCGCTAGTTGATCTTCGGTGCGCGACGATTTCGTTTCGCGCGCGATTCCTAACGCCCGGTCAGCAACGATCAACGCGTTGTCAACCTGACCATCTGTCGCATGCGCGACGGCGAGCCTGGCGAGGCACAGGCCCAAGTCACGGCGAAACTCCGGCTTCCAGCGGACCAGGCTGTCTTGAAGCGTGTTGATCGCCTCGTTGGCCTGCCCGAGCTCAACCCAGCAATGCGCCGCTTCCATCTCGATGTACTCAGGCGTGCAGTACCCCGTGAGGTCGACCTCGGAATCCGCCACGCGCCGTTCCGCGAACACGTGTGCCTGGTCGATGGCGTCGGCGCAAAGCTTCGCCTCACCCAGCTGCGCCAGCGCGTGCGCACGCTGACGTAGGGCAACCGCTCGATACCCCGGCGGAAGCTGCGAGGCCTGCTCCAGCGCCGAGTCCGCGAGCCTCAAGGCCAGGTCGGAGCGCTTCGCGTCGGTCGCGATGTTGCTGCGCCGCATGAGCACGTAGGAGGCCAGCGTGTCGTCGGAGGCCTCCTGTGCATAGTCCAGCGCGACGCTGGACATCTGCATGGCGCTGTCGAGCTGCCCTGTGTCCTGGTAGGCCCACCCAGCGAACTCGGCATAACGAGCGCCTACGTAGAGCAGCTGTTGACGATCTTTACCGCTGGCGTCCGCCAGCAGAGTCTCCACATAGCGCAGCTGCAACGGCATCAGGTCCAGCACCGATTGCGGACCGACGAGGTTGTCTGTGCTTGAGTACTGGTCCAGCGTACGCAGAAGCATGTCAGCCAGCGCCGAGTCCGTATGCATGCTCGTGGCCGCGACCACCGGACCGTCAGGCAACGCGAACACATCCGTGGAGCGCTGAGCAGGCACGTCGGCAGTCTCGGGCAGCGAGAACCACAGCAGCTCCGGCGGCATCTTGAGGGCCTGCGCAAAGTGCACGAGCTTGTCCAGCGCGTCGACCTTGTTGCGGCCCGACTCGATACGGCTGAGCTGCGACTGCGTCACCGTGCCAAGCCAACGGCTGACGGTCTCCTGCGGCAGCGCCCGGTGACCGTGAGCGGGGTGATACCGGTAAGCGCGCAGAACCGCGCCCATGTCACGTGTCGCGAACGCGTCTCGCATCTGGTCCGTGTGCCAGAAGTCCGTCCCGAACTCGGGCGCGTGATCCGATCCGATGCCGCTGGCCTGCCGACAGGGCGCGCAGATACTAACCCGGCTCTCGCGCGCAAGGCGACTACCGCAGCGCATGCAGTACCGGCCCATATGCACCCACCCCCTCCCGTGGTGGCCCGTGCTGGTCCTGCGTCGCCCAGTGTAACTCCTGGTCAGCGTCCGTATGCGCGTCGCGCATAGAAGTCATGCGCGACGAGGGCTTCTCTGGCCTTGCCACGACCATAACGTTCCCCGCGTTCGACCAAGCGAGAAGGGATACGGCGGATGGCCAGTCACGATGTCGTCGATATTCACCGCCGCGCGCTGTCCGACTATCGAATAGCCCTCGGACTCGAACTCCGGGACCGACGGCAGCGCGCCGGGTATTCGTTCGATCAACTCGCCTCGCGGTGCCGTATCCCCGCCGAGACGTTGCGCGCTTACGAGAAGGGCTCCTCACTCCCACAGCTCGTACGCACCGACAGCATCGGCAAGGCGTACGGCGAAGGCATGTTCGGTCCGTTAGTGGGCGCTGCCCGGTACGTCTACCGCGCGGCTGGCCAGCAAGCGCCAACGCCAGCGACGACACAACCCATCACGCTCGCGCTCTACTCGCTGCTGTTCTACGGCGGGGTCACGCCCGACCAACTCCGCGAGCTGGACCTCTCCCTCGATTTCACGGACGACTGACATGGCGACAACGAGAGCAACACGCCACCCGCGCTACACCACGTGGTTCCTGTGCGTCCTCGACGGCCACGATCACGCCGTCGAGGACGAGGCGTTCGCCGCTGGTCGAGCGCACGGCACCGGTGAGTATCGCGCCGTCTGTGGCCACATGGTCGCGGTATCGGCGGCCATCGTCCCGAACGGCCCACCCTGTCGCGCGTGCCTCGCAGCTCTCAGCGAGCCCGCCACGGTCCCGATACCTCGAAAGGTCCACCGGCACGAGCGAAGCGGCATCGTGCGTCGCCTGCTGGGCCATGTGGCCCCCACTCCGACCGAGCGGTCGGAGTCAAGCCCTGGCGGGAGCGAGCAGCACAGCTCCCCGGCGTTCGCTCCCGCCGGGCTCCACCGGACGGAGCCCAGCGCATGAACGACGGCGTGATGCTCGCGCGCCCCGCCCACGGCGTCGTCAGCGAGACCCAGCGCGTCACCCACGTGTTCCCGCTACCGGACACGGCAACGCCACCACGGCGCATCACGGCCTTGTGTGGCGCCTCGTTCGGCCCAGGGCAGCTACTCCGGCTCGACAACCCCACCGGCATGCCCTGCGAACGCTGCCTCGCACGCACCCCACAGCAAGACGGCGAACCGATCTCGTCTGGTCAACGGCTGGACGAGATCGAACAAGCCGTCCACAGCCTGCAAACACAGGTCGACGGGATCAAGACCGCGCTCGCCGCGCTCACCGACAACCACGGCGACCCGTAGCGACCGCACAGAGACCGCGCGGATGGCGTCAACGGGTCTATGCGGCAGTACGGTCCGCGCTCCTTTCGCCCGAAGTACGCCCACGATCCCCCGGGGACACGGGGGTAGGCGTAGCTGCGCCATCCGCGCCCCCATCGGCGGGCCGCCACAGTACGGCGAACCACGACCACCCATAGCGACCGAACACCGAGTTGAGAGGGAAGCGATGGCCTCGCATGAAGAGACGCTGGCAGCACTGCACAACGCGTCGGGCAGGTGCAACGACATTCAAGGCGGCATCCTGGCCCAAGCGCAGGAAGTGGACAACATCCTGCAACAACTCCTCGCCGCGCTCGGCAACACCGAGGTCGGCAACATGCTTCACGGGCAAGCAGCGCAGGCCAAGGAAGCTCTCGGCACCGCCTCGGCGGCCATGGCGCAGCTCCGGGAGGGCGTCGACGCCACCCTGCAACGATTTCAAGGCTGAGCAGGGAACCAGCGCACCCACTGCGAGTCAGGAACGGTCGACTCCGCAGGACATCATCCGCAACCGGCACGGCGACCGCTACCCGATCGAAGCAGCACCCATCCCCGAGAGACTTCCGCCCCGGGTCCGCAGGGGCGAGGCCAACCCCCGGCTCGTCGCGTTCCCCGAACTCGGCGGAAGAAAACTCGGACACATCACGCCCGACCGTGACGACCCGTGGACCGGCGAGGCACGAACCGAGCTGGTCAAGCGAGGAATCCCGAACGCCGTTGCCCGGCGACTGGCCAACCACGTCGAAATGAAGACAGCCACGATGATGATCAGACTCGGTGAACGACACGGAAGGCTCACCCTCAACCACGCTCCATGCGGGTCGGAACCGGGAGCGACGGGCGGCTGTCACGAGTACCTACCCGATATCCTCCCGGCGGGGTTCTCGCTGACCGTGCTCGGCACAGACGTCAACGGCACACCGTTCAAGCGCACCTACAAGGGGACAGCACCATGACCGATCTACTCGACCTGACGGGCTTCCGTGTCGAAGACGTACCCGACGCAACCCAGTTCGTCGCCCACGTGCGCGAGTTCGCCGCACAAGACCGCGACGCTGCGCACTTCTGGGTCATCGCAGCCGGACCAACAGACGTTCGGCATGACGACCACGTAGAACTCGAATTCGGCGTCAGCAACGAGCCCGGCATCGGCGCACTCACCTTCGGCCAACGCGACGATCAATACGTCCCCGCCATCGGCACCAACGACGAGGAAGTCAGCTACCAACTCGCCGGTCTGCACCCCTCATACCTGCCCGCCAAGGCGGAAGTCCCCCTGGACGACATGCTCGCGGCGCTAGCACAGTTCATTCGCACCCACCAACGTCCGACCAGCATCGAGTGGGTTCCTGCCGACTGAAGAAGGCGCTCGGATCCGACTATCAGGCAACGTCCGCAGGAATGGCTGTACTCTTGATCCGCTGGAGTGTGTCGACGATGATCTCGACATCCTCAGTCGGGAAGGTGACGTCGATCCCGGTGGGCGCGTAGTCGGTGTATGGCGACTCGTAAAGCCGCCGAGGCTCCACTACTCCGTTGGACGTGAGCTCTTCGACGATCATGTTGATGATGCGGATTTGTTCAGCCGTGAAGTGCTCACTGTCGAGGTAGCGCGCGAACGCGTCCTGGGCCGCTACGCGATCGAGACCGATCAATGAACGAACGAACAGACCGAGACCACCGCTTTGCTCTGCGACGGAATTCAGCTCGGACTGATCCCCCACGCCGCAGGACAACAACATCTCTTCCAGGGCCGCCAGGTCCTCGGCGGTGAGCTGCCTGTTGCGCCGTAGCCGCTGGAGGGCGACGTGGTCCTCGTGCCGTGTCAGGCACGCGAGCACCTTGGCTCGGAATCGTGCCTGGTTGATCCCGGGCGACGTGCCGGGCAGCGCGACCTCGGTGGGCGCGACGAGTTCGTCGGTGAAGTCGGCATACACCGGGTCGCGCTTGCCGGGTTCGACGAGTCGGACGAGCCCACGCAGCCGCAACCGTGCTTGTTCCAGCATGGGCAGGGTGACGTCGACCCACCAGCGGTCGCCGGCAACGGCTTCAATGATTTCGCGATGCTCAGCCACGGAGGGCACGTTCGGGATCATGCGCACGAGTGAGTCAGCGAGCTCCTGTACCTTCTCGCGCGCTCGTTCGGCCGTGGCCGTGTCGCCTTCGAGCTGCGCGAGTTCACGGCACAACATCAGGAGATCGAAGCGCTTAGCGTGCTCGTCCGAATCGCGATGGGCGGACGGGAGGCCGGCCAGTTCCCGCGCGCTGGTGCGGTCCTCGTCGGACAGCGGCGATTCCCACACGGTCCACGTTGCGAATCGCTCAACGTTTCGTCGATGCGGCCGCACGAGCACGTTGTCGACGTTCATTCCCGCGACGAGCTCGTGCAACGTGCGTGCCGCGCGCTCGCGAACGTCGGGGTCAAGGTGTTGCTGGTCCAGGAAGCCGACGATGTCGAGCCGCGCCTCGAAGAGTTTCTGCGACAGCGACTTCTGTACCGCAGCTTCGGGTGCTGGCATGTCCTGGCTGAAGAACTCGAGGTTGCCACAGAAGTCGAAGACGTAGAAGTTCTCCTTGTCCCTGCCTGGGCCGAACAGGTCGGGGTGAAGGCGCGTGCCGCGGCCGATCATCTGCCAGAACTTAGACGTGGTCCACACCTGTTTGAAGAAGACGAGGTTGACGACCTCCGGGACGTCGATGCCGGTGTCGAGCATGTCCACGGAGATCGCGATGTGCGGGGACTTGTCGGCCTGCGAAAAGTCGTCGAGGAGGCTTTGCGCGCGTTCGGTCTTGTGCGTGATGACGCGGGCGAACTGTCCGCCGTACTCGGGCCACTGTTCGTCGAAGCGCCGCTGGATGAACTCGGCGTGCCGCTGGTTGTTGGCGAAGATGATCGTCTTTCCAAGCCGGTCGCCGCCTGCGATCTTGTGTCCGTCCGCCATAACGGTGGCCAGCACCTTGTCCACGGTGTCTTCGTTGAACAGGAACCGGTTGACTTCCTGGGCATCGATCTCGGTGGGGGCGGGCTCGTCCTCGCCCCAGTCGAGCGCGTCCCACTCGTCCTGTTCTTCCTCGGGCAGGTCCCCGTAGCGGATGCCCTGCCGCAGGAACTTCGTGCCGAGAGACACGCCCTTCGGGGGGACAAGCCAGCCGTCCGCGACGGCCTCCTCCAGCGAATAGCTGTCGGTGGGAACACCGTCCTCGAGGTTGAACAGCCGGTACGTGCTGCGGTTGACGTCGTCCTTCGGCGTCGCGGTGAGGCCGAGCAACAGGCTGTCGAACCAGTCGAAGATCGCGCCGTACTTGGCGAACACCGAGCGGTGGGCCTCGTCGATCACGACGAGGTCGAAGTACCCGGGACCGTACTTTCGCTCACCTTCGAACTCGTTGATCAGGTTGAGCATGGTCGGATAGGTGGCCACGCACACGCGGCCGTCGGCGTTCTTCTCCGTCAGCAGGTTGACCACGGGCACTGACGGCAGCTGCTGTTTGAAGACGTTGACGGCCTGGTTGACCAGTGCGGTGCGGTCGGCGAGGAACAGGACCCGCTTGACCCAGTTGGCCTTGGTCAGCTGCTCGACGAGGGCGACGACGGTGCGGGTCTTGCCGGAACCGGTCGCCATCACGAGCAACGCTTGCCGTTGCTTGGCCTCGAACGTCGCGCCGACGGCCTTGATCGCGCGTTCCTGGTACGGCCGTCCCGCGATGGCACGGTTGATCGGTGCAGCGGCGAGAGACTTGCGCGTCTGTCGGCGTTGGATGAGCAGTTCGAGTTCGTCGCGCGTGTAGAAGCCTTGAATCTCGCGGGGCGGGTATCCGGCGGCGTCGTCCCAGATCCAGTGTTCGTAGCCGTTGGTGTAGAAGATGACCGGACGCCGGCCGAACTGGTTTTCCACGCAGTCGGCGTAGAGCTTGGCCTGGTTGCGGCCGACCTCGGGGCTCCGATTCGTGCGCTTTGCCTCGATAACTGCAAGCGGTAGGCCGTCGGCTCCCCACAGCACGTAGTCGACATACCCGCGACCATTGTTTGGCGGCATTCCGGTGACGTGGTATTCCCGGTCGCGGTCGTCGTCGAGCGCCCAGCCGGCCTCGTGGAGCACGAGGTCGATGAACGCGCGGGTGTCGGACTCGTTGTAGTTGCGATCGTCGGTGGCGGTGTTGGCGGCCTGCGCGGCTTTGATCTGTCGCTGGAGGTCGGCGATCTCCGCTTCGTACTTGGCGAGGAGTTCTTCCTTGTCGGCGAGTTCCTTGGCGCGTGCGGCGTCCTGCGCGGCGAACTGCTCCTCGAGCCGTTTGATCTCCTCATGTGACAGCGGCGCCGCCGTGGCCGCGACCTTCGGGTCGAACCTGGCCTCGACGGGGACGGCTTGCGGGTGGGGCGAGTGGTGGAACGCCGCCCAGATGAGTACGTGGTGCAGTTCCCGCAGCACGGCGTCCGCGATCTCCTGGCGGACGGCCCGGGTTTCGTGGACAGCGGCGTTCCCGGCCTTCCGGATGAGGTCGAGCTTCTTGGCGATCGCCGGCCCTGTGACCGCCTTGAATGCCGCGTCATGCAGATGCCCGTTCAGATCGTTCCGATACGGCGCTTTGAGGCCGAGCACGTCGAACAGGTGCGTGACCAGCCGCTCGATCGTCCGGCGACTGTAGAAGCATGCGGAACGCGGGTCGGTGGAGACGTACGACTCCGCCTTGGTGCAATCGTCGTGGACAACCGGCAACGCGACACCGACGAAATCGAAGTTCCCCATACCCTAGAGCTCCCCCCGGAACGCTCTCGCCTGCAATGACGCGAAGAGTCCATTGTCCGCATCCAACGCCCGCTGCACAACCGCCCGCTGAGCGTTGATCTGCTTGACACGAGCAGCGAATTCACGTTGCAAATCAAGTGGTGGCAGCTCGATTGGTAACTTCGAAAGGCGAGCCTTGGAGATATTGGGCATGCTCGCTGCGGAACCACTCGCAAGATCACGAACCATGTGGCGCTTCCGCGGGTTCATCATGAGAGCCTGAAAATACCATGGATTGACACGGGACCTGTCAAGGTGGAGACGAAAGATGAGATCAGGCAGCAATAAACGAGGCCGCGTCTCATCGGCAATCGCTACTGCACCGACCAGGTCTCGGGTATTTTTACGGGTCATTAGCACATCTCCGGAAGTTACCTCATTGGCTGCCATTGACCCTATTTCATCCAGGTATGCCTTGTTCTCTTCTTGTCGGAAAACTCCGTAGGTTACGGCTCCGAGCTTGAGAACTCCCCACTCGCCATTCTCGGCTGCGCGTGTTTCACATTTGGGGCTAGCTCCGCTATCTATATGTCGGACTATTTCATTGAAAAAAGCGGTATCCCATCGTTCGCCGCCAACGACACCAAACATGTCGTGGAAGATGGATTGAGTGAGGACGTCGAGGTGACCGAGGACCTGGCGACGCTTGACGCGGACGGCGTCAGCCTGATCGAGAATCCCAGCAATCCGTCGTTGCTCGCTTGGAGCCGGCAGGGGAATCCTGATGTTCTCCAACACGCGTGACTCGAGCTTCTTTGTTCCATGAGCTGCGGTGCCGACTTGCTTAAGGATGGCCTCGTGCTGTGCGCGCAGGACGGCGGACAGATAGCTCGGGTCAATGTCTTCCCGGGGCAGTAAAGCTTTAAGATCTTGATTGATCGCTGCATCAACATCAAGGGTGGCGACGGGGACTGTATGAGCCAAGATCATACCTCGCACGACCAGGACTACAGTTCCCGCCGGAATCTTACGCAAGGACGTTTCCCTGAAGACCTCGTCAGTAACATGATTATCTGATTCAGCGAGTCGTAGGGATTTCATGTGCTTTGCGCTAAACCAAGGAACATCGCCATCCCAGAACTTGGACTCCCTCTTCGAAGGCGTACCGCCGCTGTAGAAATCAACTACTTCACCGAGTGCGACTGTCCTCATGACAGCATCGCCTTCAGCTCCGCCATCTCCTTGGCGATCTCGTCGTTAAGCTGCTCGACGTCAGCGACGATCTCTAACGGTGCGCGGTGCTCCACTTCCTCGTGGATGACCTCCTTGTAGCGGTTGATCGAGAGGTCGTAGCCCTGAGCGGCGATCTCGTCCTTGGGCACGGTGAAGGACTGCTCCATGCGCGCGCGGTCCCGTTCGGTGGTGGTGCGCGCCTTCCAGCGTTCCAGCACGTCGGGCAGGTCGTTGGCCTCGGTCGGCTGACGCTTGTCGTCCAGCGAGAGCCCATCGGCCTGCACGTCGTAGAACCAGACGTGGTCCGTACCGCCGTCGTTGGTCTTGGTGAAGCAGAGGATCGCGGTCGACACACCAGCGTACGGCTTGAACACACCGGAGGGCAGCTTCACGACGGCGTCGAGCTTCTGGTCCTCGACGAGTGTCTTGCGCAGGTCCTTGTGCGCCTTCGACGAACCGAACAACACGCCGTCCGGCACGATCACCGCGGCCCTGCCGCCCGGCTTGAGCAGCTTCAGGAACAGCGCGAGGAACAGCAGCTCCGTCTTCTTGGTTTTGACGACTCGCTGCAGGTCCTTGGACGTGGTCTCGTAATCCAGCGATCCCGCGAACGGCGGATTCGCGAGGATCAAGGAGTACTTCGCGCTGTCCTCGCTCGCGCCCTCGGAGAGAGAGTCCCGATAACGGATGTCGGGCGACTCGATGCCGTGTTGGAGCATGTTCATGCTGCCGATGCGGAGCATGGTGGAGTCGAAGTCGTAACCGTGGAACATTTTACGGTGGAACTGTGTGCGCTGCGCCTCGTCGTACAGCGCTTTGCCGTGCTTGTCGCGGATGTGCTCGGCAGCGGCCACCAGAAAGCCGGCCGTGCCGCACGCCGGGTCGCAGATCTCGTCGCCGGGCTTCGGCTCCATCATCTCGACGATCGTCTTGATGATGTGGCGTGGTGTGCGGAACTGACCGTTCGTCCCCGCGCTGGCGATCTTGGAGAGCAGGTACTCGTAGAGGTCGCCGTTGGTGTCGCGGTCCGCCATGTCGATGCGGTCGAGCATTTCGACGACCTTCGTCAGCAACGTCGGCGTCGGAATGGTGAACCGAGCGTCTTTCATGTGGCCGGAGTAGGTGGAGCGCTCCCCATCCGAGTTCTCGCCAAGTCCCCGCAGGAACGGGAAGGCCTCCTCGGAGACCACCTTGAACATGGCGTCCGGCGCGTACTCCTTGAAACGCTTCCAGCGTAGGTGCCCCTGCTCGCGCAGGAAGGTCGGGTTCTCGATCAGCTCGCCCGTGGTCCGCGCCTTATACTCGTGCAGGGTCTGCACCTCGTCGAGCCGCCTCAGGAACAGCAGGTAAGTGATTTGTTCGATCACCTCGAGCGGGTTGGAGATCCCTCCGGACCAGAACGTGTCCCATACCCGGTCGATCTTGCTCTTCAGCTCACCCGTAATCACAGCAGGCAACTCTAGTGACCCCTCCGTCAGACATCGGCGGGTAGGAGTCGCCTCGCGTGCAGCGGGCGTTACACCTGGCAGCGCGGAGCGACCGGCCTCGTTCTATTCATCAACACCGCGGCACCTGCGGCATCAAGACACCGTCGTGATGTAGCGCTCCGTTGCCCACCGGCTACTCACTGACGCCCAACCCCACTGGGCAGCTCACGCCCGTGCCACCCAAGCCGCAGTAGCCGTTCGGGTTTTTATTGTCCGAAAGGTACTGCTGGTGGTAGTCCTCCGCGTAGTAGAACTCCCGCAGCGGCGCCAGCTCGGTGGTGATCTCCCCGTGGCCCGCCGCGCTCAGCGCCGACTGGAACGTCGCCCGCGACGCCTCGGCCTCCTCGCGCTGGGTGTCGTCCACGTAGTAGATCGCCGAGCGGTACTGGGTGCCGACGTCGTTGCCCTGCCGCATGCCCTGCGTGGGGTCGTGCCCCTCCCAGAACACCTTCAGCAGCTGCTCGTACGAGACCTGCTTCGGGTCGTAGACCACAAGCACGGCCTCGGTGTGCCCCGTGAGGCCGGAACACACTTCCTCGTAGGTCGGGTTGGGCGTGTGCCCACCCGCGTAGCCCACCGCCGTCGAGTAAACACCGGATGTCATCCAGAACAACCGTTCCGCGCCCCAGAAGCAGCCGAGCCCGAACACGGCCGTTCTCGAGCCCTCGGGGAACGGGGGCTTGATACGGCGGTCTGGGTAGACGGCGTGCAGGTCAGGGGTGGTGAGCGGCTGGTCACGCCCGGGAATGGCTTCCTCGGCGGACACGAGCTTCGATTTGTCTCGACCGAACCACGACATGAGTCAATCCTAGGTGACGGGATGTCCTTCCAAGGGGTGACGCAATACTGTGCATGCGCACGGTCGTGTTCGTCAGGGGGTTGTTGATGACTTGGCAGGATGAGTTGCGACGTCTCGACGCCGAGCTCGCCTCCGGCTCGATCTCCCACGAGCTGCATCGACGCCGCCGGGAGGACATCCTGGCCGAGGTGTCGGGCAGTCCCGTGGTGTCGCCGTTCGCCTCGGGGCGCGATGAAGCGAGTGGAGCTCCCCAGTGGGAGGCGGCCAACCCCGCGGCCGACGCGGCGTTGCCTCCCGGGCAGCAACCCACCGCACCGGCGCCCGTTCCTCAGCAACAACCGCAACAGCAGCCGCCGCCTCCGCAGCCCCAGCAGCAGCCGGCACCCGCACCGGAGCCACCCAAGGTGACTCCGGCCTCCCTGCTGGCGAACAAACGGCCCACCTCGGCACCGAGCCCTGCCGACACCGAGCTGACAATGCCGATCAGCAGGTACGAGGCCCGGGCCGAGTACCCGCCGGTGCCCCCGCCCTCGCCGCAGCGCGACGGCTCGCGGCGCACGTGGCTGCTCATCGCGGCGGGGGTGTTCGTCGCGCTCGTCGCCGTGATCGGCGGCGCGTGGTGGTTCGGCGGCATCGGGGGCGACAACGGCACCGACGCCGCGCAGGACAACCCGCCGGCGGCCTCCCAGGACGCCCCTCCGGCCGACGTCAAGCTCGAGGACAAACTCCCCGTGCTGCCCGGCCAGCAGAACGGGGACAACTCCACCATGTCGGTGAACAAGGGCGCCGAGCTCGGCCTGTACCCCGAGTCGTCGGCCGACATCTTCACCGAGGCCGGCGCGAAGGAGATCGTCTACCGCGCCTCGACCGACGGCGACACCGCGTACTTCATGCTGGTGCTCCCGATGGACTCGCCGGACGGCGCGAACACCGTGGTGGACCGGATGAGTGAGCTGATGCTCGGCGCGGGCTTCTCCGAGCAGCAGCAGGCCACCATGACCGGTGAGCTTGGCGAGCGCACCCTCAACGGTACCTGGTACGCCTCGGGCGACGTCGCGGTGAACCTGTGGGTCTCGCAGCCGACCGCGAGCGTCTCGGACGAGCTCAGCGGACTCGCCGAGGAGGCGGTCGCCGAGGTGCGTGGGGCCTTGCCACAGGCCTGAACCTGACCGTGTCGGCCTCGGCAAGGTTCTGTGGCCGGGGCGGACGGGGCGGCCGCGGCGTGGGCCTCGGTGGCCGTGGTGGGGGCGGTGGCGGCGGATCGGGCTCGGGTTTCTCCCGCTTGGGCGCCACCAGGTACTTGCGCAACCTGCGCTGGGTCGGCGCCTCGACCAGGCACCACGACAGCACACCGAACAGGTAGGCGGCCGGCACCGCGAACGCCATCAGCACCCACTGGTTGTTCACCCCGGCGGCGATGATGATCTGTTGCAGCGGGAACGCCCAGATGTAGAGCCCGTAGCTGCCGAAGTAGAGCCTGCCGTCGGCCTGGAACCACGTCGGCCAGTGGTGGGCGATCACGATCGCGCCGTAGCTCGCCGAGATCGCGAGCAGGTAGCGGTCCAGCGGCGTCCAGTGCGCGGCGATCCACCCGGCGAACAACACGATCGCGACGGGCCCGTTGCGGGGGATCCGATCTCGGAAGGTGTGCAGCACCATGCCGATGGCGAAGGGCACCATGAACGAGATCGTGGAGCCGATCGGGATCTCGATGAGCGAGCCGACGTTGCCCTGGAAACCGAACGTGGCCTCGAACATCCCGTCCAGCACCAGCAGCGTGGCGAGCACCGGCAGCACGACGTAGCGGGTGACGCCGAACACGACCAGCAGCCCGATCACGAGGACGAGCACGTAGCCCATCAGCTCCATCGGCAACGTCCACAGTGAGCCGTTGACCGACCACGGGTACGGGTTGTCGGCGAAGACGCCGGGCAGCACGTGCTGCAGCAGGAACAGCAGCGACGTACCCACGAGGTAGCGCCACGTCTGCTGGTCCGAGAAGTAGTCACCTGCCGAGAGGTTGGTGAACAGGGGCCCGATCACCAGCGTCGTAATGAACACCACGGCGATCAGCGGTGGCAGGATCCGCAGCAGCCGCCTGCCGCTGAACCGCCACCACGAGGGGTCGCGCTCCCAGCTGTCGCTGATCTGCCAGCCGCTCATCGCGAAGAAGCCCATGAGAGCGACGTAGCCGGGCGAGGCGTGCCAGCTCGCGGGGAAGATCGTGAGGCGTTCGGGGTGGATGAGCGGCGAGCTGTGGTCGATCACCACCGTGATGGCGCCGAACAGCCGCAGCCACGCGAACCCGATATTCGGGTCGGCGTACTCCTTGAGCCTGCGCCGCTTGCCCCTGGTGCGAGCCACTCGTCCCCCCGGTGCCGTCAGTCGGCTCGCGCCCGATCCCGCAGCAAGCTCGCCAGTGTCTGCTTGGCGACGCCCGGCCCGAACCGCCGGTTCACCGCCTCCTTGCCGGCCTCCGAGATCCGGAGCCACAGCGCGTCGTCGGCGAGCAACGTGCCGACGCGCTCCGCGAGCTGCGCGGCGGTCTCCCCGAGCAGCACCTCCTCGCCGTCGGCCAGGAACATGCCCTCGGTGGCCAGCGTGGTGCCCGCGACGGGAACGCCACGGGCGAGCGCCTCGCCGACCTTGCCCTTCACGCCGGCGCCGAAGCGCAGCGGCGCCACGACGACGCGGGCCTGCTCGTACTGGGCCGCCAGGTCCTCGACCCAGCCGTGCACCACGACGCCGTCGCTGGCCAGCGCCTCGACCTCGGGAGGAGGATTGCTGCCCACGATGTGCGCCTCGGCACCGAGATGCCGCTCGCGCACGAGCGGCATGATCTCCTCGGCGAGCCAGGCGGCGGCGTCGCGGTTGGGGACGTGGTCGAAGCTGCCGACGAAGAGCACGCCGGAGCGGCCCTCTGGCACCGAGCGCGCGACGTCGGCCTCGTGCACGTTGGACAGCACCTGGACCTCGGCGTCCGGGGTGAGCTCCGCGAGCAGCTTCCGCTCGACCTCGGACACGGTGAACGTGACGTCGCAGGCCCGCACCAGCCCGAGCTCGAGTTCGCGCAGCGCCTCGGCCCTGCGGGTGAGCGACTCGCTCTCGGCGCTCTCGCCGAGCGAGCCCGCCAGCTCGGCCTGTCGCTGCAATCGCAGGAAGTGCAGGTCCACCGTGTCGTAGGCGACCAGGCAGCGGGGAGCATGCTGCCGGATCGGCTCCAGCAGCTGCCAGGCCACCTGCGGCCGCGACAGCAGCGCCAGGCTCAGTGACTCGCCCGCGTCGCGCAGGAACTCCTGCTGCTGGCCGTGGTCGGCGATCACCGTGATGCCCGCCCGGTGCAGCGGCGCCATGTACTCCTCGGGAATGGCCCCGTTCATCGGGAAGAACACCACGCGCTCGCCGAGCTCCACGAGCAGGTCGAGCAGCCGGGCCATGCGCACCGAGCCCGAGTCCTCCAGGGTGCGCGGCACCTGGTGGTCGGCGACCAGCACGAGGCCTCCGTGGTGGCCGTGGGCGCCACGGGCCCGGCCGAGCCACACGTTGCGCGGGCTCGCCTCCGGCAGGTGCTCGGCCAGCGCGGTCGCCCACTTCTCGGCGAACACGACGCGGTTGAGCTCCTGGTGCCGCTTGATGCCCGAGCCGACGTCGGTGCCGTTGGAGACGCCCTCGTGGTGCACGATCACCGACTCGGGCTGCACGACCGTGCGGTACCCGGCGTCCCTGACTGCGAAAGCCAGGTCGGTGTCCTCGTAGTAGGCGGGCGCGTAGCGGGTGTCGAAGCCGCCGATGCGCTCGAAGAGGTCGCGGCGCACCAGCAGCGCGGCACCGGAGCAGTAGTCGACGTCGCGCATCGTGCGGTGGCGCGGGTCGTCGGGGTTGCCGCCCCTGCCGTAGTTCCAGCCAGAGCCGTCACGCCAGACGATGCCGCCGGACTCCTGCAGCCTGCCGTCGGGGTACACGAGCCGCGAGCCGGCGAGGCCGACGAGCGCGTCGTCGTCGAAGGTCTGCACCAGCTTGTCGAGCCAGCCGGGGCGCGCCTCGGTGTCGTTGTTGAGGAACATGATCAGCTCGCCGCGGGCGTGCTCGGCGCCGAGGTTGGAGGCGCCGATGAAGCCGAGGTTGCGGGGTGCGCGGACGAGCCGGACGCCCGCGCACTGGGCGACGCGGTCGGCGGTGTCGTCGGGCGAGGCGTCGTCGACGACGATCACCTCGAGCGGCGTGATCGGCAGGTGGACCTCGATCGACTCGAGGCACCGGCGCGTGTACTCCCAGTTGCCGTAGATGGGGACGACCACCGAGACGACGGGCTGGTCGCTGGTGGTGACCGCGACGGGGCCGGGGACCGAGGGGCCTGCCTCGATGATGCCGGGCTGCCTGCCCAGCGCCTTCTCGTAGGCGTCGCGGCGGCGGGTGCCGCGCGGGGCCAACCGTTCGATGCCGGAGCGGTAGCGGCCGAGCAGCTTCTGGGCGAGCTCGGAGTGGTCGGCGGCGAGCTTCGCGTTGTCGCCCGCGAGCTGGTTGATGGTCCCGCGCAGGCTGTTGTTGTTGTCCGAGAGCCAGCTCAGCCTTGCGGCGTCGCGCGTGGCCTTGCGGCGCAGCTGGTCGCCCTCGCCCACGGCCTTGCGGTAGGACTCCTCGGCGCGCCGGACGCGCTCGAGCGCCGCGTCGCGTTCGGAGGCCAGCGAGCGCGCCCTCGCCTCCGCGTCGTCGGCGGCGACGGTGCTCGCGCGCAGCTCGGACTCGACCGTGCGGACGGACTCGGTGAGGGCGCGCACCGACTCGGAGAGCGAGGCGATCTCGCCCGCCCTGGCCTCCTGCACCAGCGTCAGCTTCGGGTCGACGAGCACCGAGGTGTCCGGTACCTCGACCGGCTCGGCGGAGGCGATACCGACGAAGTAGGTGTGCGGGGCGCCCCGGTCGACGGCCCAGTCCTCGCTCGAGCTCCTGCTCAGTGTGTGGGTCTCGCTGCCGCCGCCCTCGGCGCCGTCGTGGATCAGCGAGCCGACGGCCACGTTCTGGCGCAGCAGCCGCACGTGCTCGAACCGGCCGCCGAGCAGCTCGCGGAACGCGCCCTCGTGCAGCTCGCGCACGTGGTACGGGTTCTCGTTGCCGTGGTCATGGGTGTAGACGTCGACGTCGGGCGTGCTGCACAGGAAGATCCCGCCGGGGGCGAGCCTGCGCGCGACCAGCTCCATCAGCTGGTCCTGCTCCTCGACGTGCTCGACGGCCTCGAAGCAGGTGATGACGTCGAAGGGCTCCTCGCCCGCGCAGGCGTCCGGGTCGATGATCGACGCGACCTCGAAGCGCGCGTTGCCGAGCGGGTAGCGCTGCCTGGCGTGCTCGACGGTGACCGGGTCGATGTCGATGCCGACGACCTGCGCGGCCTTCGCGGCCAGCAGCGCGCTGCCGAAGCCCTCACCGCTTGCGAGGTCGAGCACGCGCTTGCCCTCGGTGAACCGCAGCGCGAACGCGTAGCGGTGGTAGTGCTCGTAGATCACCTGGAGATCGTCGGCCCACGGAACACAACGCTCCCCGGTCCACTCGATGAGACGCTCCCCGCGTGGTCCGGTACCCATGCGGGGGAGATTAGCGGTTCACGAACTGTGTGGGCCTAGTGGTTCAGTTTTCCCGCAAGGAAATACCGACGAGAACATAGGCGAGGCTGCGGCGGTCGTCGCCCAGTCCCGTGTGGTGCGGGTTCACCCACCAGTCGGCGTGCAGGGCCAGCTCGACGGTGCGGTGGGCGGGCACGCGCACGGGCAGGCAACGCTCGGTGAGCTCGGGCCCGACGTCGATGGTGCCGACGGGCGCGCCGTCGAGCCGGACGGTGACCGTGCCGGTGCGCGGCATCCACTCGGGCACGTAGGTGCGCACCTCGATCTCCGCGACGTCGGCCGTGGTCAGCACGGGCAGCGTGACCGTGCGCCGCGCCCACGCGTCGTGGAAGACACCGTTCATCCGGCCCACCGCGACGCCCGCTCCGCGCACCAGGCCGCCGGGGTCGCTACCGCGCGGGTCGAACGACACCCGGCCGGCGGGGTCGAGGACCTCGGTGTTGCGCACCGAGCGCGCCGGGGTGCGGTTGCCGTGCACGCGCAGCGGCTGCGGCGTGGGGTGGAACAGCGCCGTGAGCCGCGTCGGCGTGACGGTGCCCAGGTCGATCAGGGTGTCGTCGAGCACGCCGAGCTGGTCGATGAGCGCCAGGTGCTCCGGATCGGTCAGGTCGAAGTTGTGCCCGTAGATCCGGTCGATGAACGGGTCGATCACGTTGCCCAGCGCCAGGAAGAAGCTCGGGTGCAGGTAGCGCAGCAGCACGGGCAGCACGTCCTCGGCCCTGATGCCCTCGAAGCCGTCGGCGGCGCAGTCGACGTCGTCGTACACCTCGTCGACGGCTCCGGTGATCGCGTTGCGCCGCAGCTCGGCCGGCAACGTGGCCCAGATCCGCTCCACGACCTCCAGCGCCTCTGGCCAGCGCCGGTGCCCGTTGCGGCCGATCATGTCGTGCACCACGAACACGCCGTCGCGGGTGAGGCTGGCGCGCACCTGGCCGTAGAGGTGCTCGAGGTCGAGCACGTGGTGCAGCACCTGGTAGCCGACCACGACGTCGTGCTCGGTGTCGGCGACCCAGGTGTTGAAGTCGGCGACGACGGGTTCCACGCGGTCGGCGAGGCCGAGTGAGCTCGCGGCGGCAGCGGCGCGCTCCTGCATGTCGGTGTTGATCTCCAGCAGGCGCACGCGCACGTTGTGCACGCCCTGGTCGGCGAGCGTGCGCAGCCAGCCGAGCTCCTGGTCGCCGTTGCCGCTGCCGAGCGAGAGCACCACGGCGTCGCGCTGCAGGCGGGTGGCCCTGGCCGCGATCTCGCCGGTGATGAGCTCGTCGATGCTCGTCACACCCAGCGCGTTGAGCTTCGGCAGCATGTGCCGCGCCGACCAGCGGTGCGCCGCTTCGGGCAGGCTCCCGTGCAGGTCGAGCTGGTCGGCGAAGTTCTCCCGCTCCGCTGCCAGACGCTCTTCGTAGTCGAGCCCCTGCCCGCCGTTCATCGCGCGTGCCTCCAGTGATTCACCCGAACCGGCCCCCCGGTCGCCGGCCCGGCGGTTACGATACGGCGCGTGTCAGCAGGCTCCGGACCGCACCCGCCGGCAGGTGGGAGCCTCCCACCGACTCCGGAATCGTGGCTGCCGAACGAGCACAACCTCTACCGGCCCCGGCACAGCCCCAAACAGCGCACCGCGCTGACCTGCGCGGTCATCTTCTTTCTCGCTCCCGCGCTCGCGTTCGTGGTGGGCGTGCGGCCGGCGCCGTTCGAGAACAGGGCGCTGACGGAGTTCCCGAGCATCACCGACGGCTGGGGCTTCTTCACGGGCCTCGCGTCGTGGGCCACCGACCACCTGCCGTTGCGCGAGGCCGGCGTCGAAGCGGCGGGCGGCATCAGCACCGGCGTCTTCGGCGACCCGCCCGACGTCGGCGGCGGCGCGCGCGACACGGTGGGCGTGCAGCCGGGCGACGGACCGCCGCAGGAGGAGGTGCCCACCGAGCTGTATCCCGACGTGATCTCGGGCTCCGACGGCTGGCTCTACCTCGGCGAGGACGTCAAGGCCAGGTGCAACCCGGTCAAGGACGTGAACGGAACCGTGGCGGCGCTGAACAAGCTGCGCGAGGCCGTCGAGTCGTCCGGGCGGAAGTTCGAGCTGGTGGTGGCGCCGGACAAGACCACGATCATGCCGCAGCACCTGCCCGCGAGCTACGTCGGCAAGGAGTGCGCGGAGCAGCGGGCGGCCGAGTTCTGGAACCGGGTGCCCGACGAGGCGGACGCCATCGACCTGCGGCCCGCGCTGGCCGACGCCGAGAAGAGCACCGGCGAGCCGCTGTACGACGCGATCGACAGCCACTGGAACTTCGCGGGCGGGCTCACCATGACCTACGAGCTGGCCGAGCGCATCGCGCCGGGCAGCACGTCGACGTGGGCGGTCGAGCCCGACGGCAAGCAGGCCTGGCCCGCCGACCTGCCCCGGCTGCTGGGCAGATCGGCGGAGCGGCAGCTCACGCGCTACACGCTCGCGCCCGACGGCGGCGAGGACCGCACCCGCTACATCGCCAGCGACTTCCGCACGCAGCTCGAGGTGGAGCAGAGCGGCGACCCGGTCGAGGGCACGATCGAGGACAAGGTCGGCCTGATCGCCGACTCCTACACCCAGTTCGCCACGCCGTTCCTGACGGCGGCGTGCCGCGACGTCTCGGTGGTGCACGCCGACACGGTGGCCGAGGGCTCGATCGACCAGATCGTGGAGCTGCTCGCCGACCGGGACGTGATCGCCGTCGAGTTCGTCGAACGGATCGTCACCGGCGGGGCGAGCGCGCTGCTGCGGGACGACGCCATCGACCGGCTCGCCGCCGCGCTCGCGGCCAACCCGAGATAACAACCAGGTGACAGCACTGTTCGGGGTTCGGTCACCGGCAGTACTCGAAGGGGCGACACAGTAGGTTACGGGTGGGCTCGCTCAAGGCGGCCCCTGACACGAGGTGCACAATGTCCTCGGTTTTCCGTCCTCGATGCTCGCCGAGCTGAAGCGAGCATGCACAGAACTGTCCCGAAGGGGGGCCGGGGGTGACCTGGCAGGAAGAGCTTCGCAAGCTGGACGAGAGTCTCGCGTCCGGCAGCCTGTCCGCGGACGAGTACAGAGCCCGCAGGGACCAGATCCTGTCGTCGGCCGTGACCTCCTCGGAACAGCAGCCGCAAGAGGGCCAGACCAACGCGGACTCGACGCAGATCATCGAGCCGGTCTCGCCCTCACAGGGCACCCCGCAGCAGCAGCCGTCACAGCCACAGCAGCACCCGCAGCAGCAGGCGTCGCAGCCGCAGCAGCACCCACAGCAGCAGCCGTCGCAGGCTGAGTCCACGCAGGTCGTGCAGCCCGCCGACACCGGCGCCGAGCGCACGCAGGTGGTGCAGAACTGGCAGTCGCAGCAGCCCCACGCGCAGTCCTCGCCGCCACAGGGCTTCCAGCAGCCCCAGCAGCAGTACCCCTCCTCCCCTCCCGGCGGCTTCGCGGGTCCGCAGCAGCAACAACAGCAGCAGTACCAGCAGCAACAGCAGCCGTGGAACGCGCCGCAGGAGGACGCGAGCCCGCCGTGGGGCGGCAGCGACTTCCCGCCGATCGCGCCGCAGGGCAGCTCGGAATGGGGCGTCAGCCAGGGCCCCGAGTCGTTCGAGTCCGAGTCCAAGCCCGGTTCCGGCCGCAAGGTGCTGTTCTCGGTCGCCGGTGTGGTGCTGGTCGTCGGCATCGCCTTCGCGGTGTGGGCGCTGTTCATCAACGGCGGTGACGACCAGCAGGCGCAGCAGGACACCGGCAATTCGCAGTCCCAGCAGCCGCAGCCGACCAGCACGCCGCTGCCGAAGCCGCCGGAGCCCAAGGCCGAGCCCGCCGACAACGCGGCGGCGATCGTCGACCCGCCCGGTGAGAAGCGCAACGGCGGCGGCTCGTTCAACCTCGAGCAGCTGAAGCAGAACCAGATGCTGCCGGAGCCGATGGTGCAGGCACTCGACGACGCGGGCATGGGCGACGGGCTGCTCAAGACCACGCGCGACGGCGAAGCCGTGATCGGCCTCTACTCGATCGAGGTCTCCAACGAGGACGCTGCCATCGCCGCCGCCGAGGAGTACGGCGTCATCCAGCAGGAGGGCGGCATCCCCGCGGTGCGGGACCTGTCCCTGCAGGGCGT
Organism: Prauserella cavernicola; assembly: GCF_016595675.1. Taxonomy (GTDB): domain Bacteria; phylum Actinomycetota; class Actinomycetes; order Mycobacteriales; family Pseudonocardiaceae; genus Prauserella_A; species Prauserella_A cavernicola. The sequence goes on from NZ_JAENJH010000002.1 coordinate 510,478, forward strand.
GCAGGTCTACGGGGCGGGCAACGCCGACTCCGACAGCGTGTTCCGCGCGGTGTACGTCCTCTACGACCGCGTCGTGATCATCGACGTCACCGGCCCCAACCGCGACGAGCTGGAGTCGACGTTCTCCAGCCTGCTCGACGAGCAGCTCGACCAGGCCCCGCCGAGCCACACCGGCTCGTAGTCCTACCACCGAACGGGTGAGGTTGGCCGTGTTGGCCAACCTCATCCCACGGTCACACGCCCTCCGAGCGGAGCATCTGCCCCGATGACAGGAGGCGTGATGTGGCTTCAGATCTCGCTCGTGGCCGTGCTCGCGGCCGTCTTCCTGGTCAGGGTGACCAGGGAGGTCGTTCGATACCGCCGCTCGACGCGCTGACCTACGCGCCGGGCTTCACCAGCCCCGACTCGTAGGCCAGCACCACCAGCTGCGCGCGGTCCCTCGCGGCGAGCTTGGTCATGATGCGGCTGACGTGAGTGCGAGCGGTGGCCGTGGAGATGAACAGCTCCGCCGCGATCTCGTCGTTGGTCAGCCCGCCCGCCACCAGCGCGAGCACCTCCCGTTCGCGGTCGGTGATCTCGCGGATGGCCTCCGGGTCGATCCTGCGGTTCTCCGGCCTGCCGACGAACTCCGAGATGAGCCTGCGCGTGACGGTTGGCGCGAGCAGCGCCTCCCCCGCGGCGACGACGCGCAGCGCGCGCAGCAGCTCCACCGGATCGGTGTCCTTGAGCAGGAACCCGCTCGCGCCGCCGCGCAGCGCGTCGTAGACGTAGGAGTCCACGTCGAACGTGGTCAGCACCAGCACCTTCACGTCCGCCAGCTCGGCGTCCTCCGCGATGCGCCTGGTGGCCTCCAGCCCGTCGACGCCGGGCATCCGCACGTCCATCACCACCACGTCGGGCCGGTGCTCGCGCGCGAGAGCGACGGCCTGCTCGCCGTCGGCCGCCTCGCCGCACACCTCGAACCCGTCCTCGGTGTCGAGCAGCACGCGGAACCCGGCGCGCACGAGCGCCTGGTCGTCGGCGAGCACCACCCTGATCGTCATGGCGTCCCCTCGATCGGTATCTCGGCCCTGACCTCGAACCCGTCCTCCACCGGGCCCGCGTCGGCGGTGCCGCCGAGCGCCTCGGCTCGCTCGCGCATGCCGCGCAGCCCGTTGCCCTCCTTCGGGGCGACGGCGCCCGTGCCGTCGTCGCGCACGGCGAGCCGGAGGCTGCCGTTGCCGCGTTCGAGCCGCACCTCGACGAGCCTGGCCTGCTCGGCGTGCCGGACGACGTTGGTGATCGACTCCTGCAGGATCCGGTAGGCGGCGGCGTCGACGGGCGCGGGCAGTTCACCGGCCTCGCCGCGCAGGCGCACCACGAGCCCTGCCGTGCGGGCGTGGTCGAGCAGCTCGGTCAGCCGCGCCAGGCTCGGCGCGGGCGCCCGGTTCTCGCCGGAGCGCAGGACGGCGAGCGTGGCGCGCAGATCGGTGAGTGCGGAGGCGCTGGCCTCCTTGATGTTGTGCAGCGCTTCCTTGGCCTGCTCCGGCTTGCGGTCGGCGACGTGGGCGGCGACCCCGGCCTGCACGTTGATCATGGCGAGGCTGTGGGCGACGACGTCGTGCACCTCGCGGGCGATCCGCAGCCGCTCCTGCTCGGCCAGCCGCTCGCGGTGCTCGCTCTCCTGCCTCCTCGAGGCGGCGAGCGCGGCGGCCCGGTTGCGCACGGCGGTGCCGATGCCGACGACCGCGGCGATCCCGGCGACGAGCCCGGCTGCCCTGACGTCGGGCAGCCAGCCGAGCCCCGCGCTCACGAACAGCACGTAGCCCGCGACGGCCAGCACGGCGCCTGCGAGCGAGGCGACCAGCGGACCTCGCACGAGGGCGACCGTGTAGAGCGCCAGTGCGGGCAGCAGGATCGCGGGCCCGCCGGGGTAGCCGGACCAGTAGTAGGCCAGTGTGCACGCGATCGACACCGCGAACACGGACACGGGGAATCGCTTGCGGGCCAGCAGCGGCAGCCCTGCGAGCACCAACAGGCCGTAGCCCAGCACGTCGAGGTGCTGGGCCTGCGGCTGGCGGGTCGCGGCGACCGTGGTGATGCCCAGCACCGCGACGGCGAGGGCCAACGGCCCGTACACGTCGGTCAACAGCTGCCTGGGCGAACGCACGGCTCGAAGCTACCCCCGCGCGAGCGCTTCGCGCGTCGGCTCGAAAGCGCGTTCCGGTGCTACGTCCCGTGCGGTAGCGAGCAGTCCGAGCGCGAGCAGCACGCCGCCCAGCGCCTGCACCGACGCGAGCACCAGATGCAGGGCAGAGGGGTCGGCCTCCATCGCGACCGCGGTGAACACCGTCCAGAAGCCCGCCGCGAACATCACCGCCGAGCCGGTCCAGGCCAGCACGAAACGCGCACGGAGCCGCCGCCCGGCCAGCGTGAGCACCGCGGCCGCCCCGGCGAGAATCAGCACCCCTTCAACGCCGTCGAGGAACCGCGTCGCGACGGAGGCATCCGTGTCGAACACCCACCAGGCCCTGCTCGCCCCGCTGACCACGGCCACGACGGCTCCGACACCGGAGAGCACCCCGAGCGGGCCGCGCGCCGCGACGCCGGTGAAGACGTGGGGCCAGCGGGTTCGCGCGTACAACACGAACGCCGCCAGCAGCGTGACGCCCTGCCAGGCGAAGCTCGCGTAGACCATCGGATGAACCCAGGACTCCAGCTCCGTGCTGTCGCCAGGGTCGACCGCCAGCTGGAACCCGATCACCGGACTCGACAGCGCGATCGGAGCGAGGAGCCCGGTGCCGACCCAGATGGGGAACAGCACCAGCCAGGCCGGAATGCGCTGGCCCCAGTTGTAGGTGAACGCCAGCACCACCGCGATCGCGACCAGGTCCAGGAACGCTGTGAAAGCGTTGCCGACGCGCACGACCGGTTCGGAGAGGAACGTCGGATCGGCGGCGCCGAGCGTGCCGCCCGCCGTCCAGATGAGCTTGAGCAACAGGTAAGGGGCTACGCCGGCGATCGCGACGTAGCAGAGGACGATCCGTGCTTTTGTCATGCACGTCAGCGTCGTCGGCTTCGGCGCCTCGCGGTTCCCGCTCAGGAGCGGCTGAACTCCCTCTCAGGGGTGAGTTCCACCGCGACGCCCGAGAACGCCGCCGTGCCGGTGAGGGCGTCGACGAAGCCCTCGTCGGTCACGTCGTTGGCGCTGACCCCGGCGTGCCTGCTCGCGACGCCGAGCCGCACGCCGTCGCGGTGGTGTCCCCAGCCGTGGGGCAGGCTCACGACCCCGGGCATGATCGCGTCGGTGACCTCGACCGGCACCTCGATCTCGCCGCTGGCCGACGTCAGGCGCGCGGACTCGCCGTCCGCGATCCCGCGTGCGCGCGCGTCGTCCGGATGCACCAGCAGGGTGCAGCGGGGTTTGCCCTTCACCAGCCGCTCGCTGTTGTGCAGCCACGAGTTGTTGCTGCGCAGCTGTCGCCTGCCGATCAACACCAGTGCGGCCCGGTCGCGCTTCAGTACGCGACGCAGCCGGGGCACGTCGTTGAGGTAGGCCCTCGGCGCGAGGTTCACCGTGCGGCCGCGCGTGGCGAGCCTGCCCGGCAGTCTTCGTTCCAGCGGCCCGAGGTCCACCCCGTGCGGTTCGCGCCGCAAGGTTCGCAGCGTCAGTCCCTTGTGGAGCTTGCGCAACCCGTGCGGCCCAGCCAGCAGACCGAGCTCCAGCACCGCCTCCGGACCGAGGCCGCCGAGCAGCCGGGCGGGCGCACCGCCGCCCAACACGCGCGTGGCGAGCTCCAGCACGATCTCCCAGTCGTGCCGCTGATCGGGACCCCGCCGGAACACCGGAGGCGAGTACTTCGCCACGTTGCGCACCGAGTAGTTCGCCAGCGCCAGCTCGTAGTGCGACCGTTCCAAGTGGACGGTCGGCGGCAGGATCACGTCGGCGTGGCGCGTGGTCTCGTTCAGGTACGGGTCGATCGACACCATGAAGTCCAGCCCGTCGAGCGCGCGCTCCAGTCTGGCGCCGTTCGGCGTGGACAGCACGGGGTTGCCAGCCGAGGTGATGAGCCCTCTGATCCGGCCGCCGCCGGGGGTGTCGATCTCCTCGGCGAGCGCGGCGACCGGCAGCTCGCCGCCGAACTCGGGCAGCCCGCGCACGCGGCTGCGGTAGGTGTCGAAGCTGCCGCCGTGGCCCGTGAGCCCGGAGAGCGGGATGGCGTCGACGGCCGGGGTGGTGAACATGGCGCCGCCAGGCTCGTCGAGGTGCCCGGTGAGCGCGTTGAGCACCACCACGAGCCACGCCGCGAGCCCGCCGAACTCCTGTGTGCAGATCCCGACCCTGCCGTACACGACGGCCCTCGGCGTCGCCGCCAGTTCCCTGGCCAGCGCGCGGACCGGCTCGGCGGGCACCCCGGTGACGGCTTCGGTGCGCTCGGGCGCGAAGCCCTTGGCCACCTCGCGCAACAGGTCCAGCCCGACCAGGTGCGGCGTAAGCCGTCCCGTGCACACGAGGTTCTCGGCGAAGAGCACCTCCATCAGCGAGAGCAGCAGCAGCGCGTCGGTGCCGGGGCGGATGAACAGGTGCTCGTCGGCGATGCCTGCCGTCTCGGTGCGGCGGGGGTCGATCACCACGACCTTGCGCACCGACTTGAGGCGCGCCTTGACGTTGGGCGCGGTCATGATGCTGCCGTTGGAGACGGCCGGGTTGCCGCCGAGGCACACGAACAGGTCGGTGCGGTCAAGGTCGGGCACGGGCATCAGCAGCTGGTGCCCGAACATCTCCAGCGCGGCGAGCATGTGCGGCAGCTGGTCCACCGACGTCGCCGAGAACAGGTTGCGGGTGCCGAGCGCGCGGAAGAACGGCTGGCCGTAGGTGATCAGGCCGAGGTTGTGGGCACTCGGATTGCCCTGGTAGACGGCGAGCGCGTCTTTGCCGTGCTGCTCGCGGACGTCGCGCAGCCCTGCCGCGACCAGCTCGAACGCGGCCGGCCAGCTGGTCTCCACCCACTCGTCACCGAACCGCACCAGCGGTGTGCGCAGCCGGTCGGGGTCGTGGTGGACGTCGGCGAGTGCGGTTGCCTTCGGGCAGACGTAGCCCTGGGAGAGCGGATCGGCCTTGTCGCCCCTGATGGAGGTGACCCGATCGTCCTCGACCGTGACCGTGATTCCACAGGTGGCTTCACAGAGTGTGCAGCTGTGGTGATGGGTCGTGGCCATTTCGCCACGCTAGCGGGCGGAAAAGTCGGCCGAAAGCCGTCGGAGGGGTGCCTCGCCGAACGACGATGGAGGTGTGACGGAACCACGGGTACGGCCTGATCCGGCGTTCGCGCTGCTCAGCATGTACGAGGACGTGCTGCCGGAGGTGTACGGCTACCTGCTGTCCCGTTGCGGAGACCGGACGTTGGCCGAGGAGCTGACGTCCGAGACGTTCCTGGGTGCGGTGAGCACGTGTCGCAGGCAGGGCGCGCCGCCGGTGACGGTGGCGTGGCTGATCGGGATCGCGCGGCACAAGCTCGCCGACCACTGGCGGCGGCGCGAGCGCGAGCACCGCAAGCTGCGGCTCGTGCACGACGCGGGCGACGAGTGCGTCGACCCGTGGGACGCCGAGCTCGACGCGCTGCGGGCACGGCAGGTGCTCGCGCAGCTGCGGCCGCAGTACCGGGCCGCGCTCACGCTGCGGCACGTCGACGGGCTGAGCGTGCCCGAGGTCGCCGAGTACCTGGACCGCACGGTGCAGGCCACGGAGGCGCTGCTGGTGAGGGCCCGCACCGCGTTCAGACGCCACTACGAGGGGAAGGAGGGTAGCGATGACTGACGCGTTCGATGCCCTCTTCCGCCCCGCCGAGCCCATCGAACCGGACCCCGGATTCGCCGCCGAACTGCGTGAGGCGCTGCGGGCCGCGGTCCTCGAACCGGAAAGGGACCACGACATGACCACGGCACAGGCACCCGCACGCGCCGAGACCCACGCACTGACCCCGTACCTCGCGGTGACCGACGCACGCGCCGCGCTGGACTTCTACGTCGACGTGCTCGGCGCGCAGCGACGCGGCGAGCCGATCGTGATGCCCGACGGCAGGGTGGGCCACGCCGAGGTGGCCGTCGGCGACTCGGTGCTGATGCTCGCCGAGGAGTTCCCCGAGATCGGCCACACCGCGGCGAGCGCTGGCGGAGCGTCGATCAGGGCGGAGGTGGCCGACGTCGCCGCCGCGGTCGCGCGCGCCGTCGAACTGGGCGCCGAGCAGGTCGGCGAGGTCGAGGACCGAGGGCACGGACTGAGCGGCAGGATCCGCGACCCCTTCGGCCAGCGCTGGATGCTCGCCCAGGCGCCGAAGCCGTCGTCGGCGGGCGCGCCGGCACCACGGCACGGCGAGGCCGCGTACTTCACGTTCACGGTGCCCGACGACGAGCAGGCGATGGCTTTCTACGGCGCGGTGCTCGGCTGGCAGTTCGGCCGCGGAAACATCGAGCGGGCCTGGCGGCTCGAGGGCAGCGGGCTTCCCGACGCGGGAGTCTGGGGCGGCCAGGCCTACCCGGGCTGGAAGCTGATGTACGCGGTCGATGACCTCGACGCGGCGGTGCAACGCGTGCGCGCCGCGGGCGGCGAGGTGCGCGAGGTGGGGCGGCAGCCCTACGGGCGCACCGCGGACTGTATTGACGACCAGGCCGTGGAGTTCTGGCTCTGGCAGGCCTGAGCCGCTCGCTCAGCGGCCCACCGCGTAGCCCTGCATGCCGCGGGCGTTGGCCGCGGCATGCAGCAGGCCGCTCGCGCGGTCGCGCGAGACGGCCGAGAGCCTGCCCAGCGCCCACGGACCCGCGTCCACCACGTCGTGCCCCCGCTCGCGCAGTTGCTCCAGCGCGGCGGCGCCGATCCGCGACTCCACGACGAGCTCCTTCGGTGTCCACGCCCTCGGGTAGAAGGAGCTGGGAAACGCCGTGGTGTGCCAGGCTGGCGAGTCGATCGACTCCTGCAGGTTCAGCTCGCCGAGGGTGTGGGCGAGCCAGAAGCACAGCTGCCACTGGTCCTGCTGGTCGCCGCCGGGGGTGCCGAACGCGATGGTCGGCTCGCCGCCGCGCAGCGCCATCGACGGCGAGAGCGTGATCCTCGGACGCCTGCCGGGGGCCAGCGTGTTCGGCAGGCCGTCCTCGAGCCAGAACATCTGCGCCCGCGAGTCGAGGCAGAAGCCGAGCTCCGGGATGGTCGGCGAGGACTGCAGCCAGCCGCCGGACGGCGTCGCCGACACCATGTTGCCGTCGGCGTCCACGACGTCGATGTGCACGGTGTCGCCCCGGACCTGGCCCTGCGGGCCCACGGTCGGCTCGCCGATCGCGCCGACGCCTGCCTGGGCGCCGCGGGTCCTGGCGATGACCTCCGGCAGTCTCGGGTCGAGTCCACCCGGCCGCAGTTCGTCGCTCGCCTCGTCGCCGATGAGCTTGCGCCGTTCGTCGGCGTACTCGCGGGAGAGCAGCCAGTCGAGCGGGACGTCGCCGCTGTCGCCGTAGTAGGCCTCGCGGTCGGCGAACGCGAGCTTGGCCGCCTCCGTGGCGAGGTGGATCGTCCGCGCCGTCGGCACACCGTCCACATACGACAGCTCGTCGCGCAGTCCCTCCAGCAGCCGCAGCTGCTGCGCCAGCACCGGGCCCTGCGTCCAGGCGCCGCACTTGACCAGGCTCCACTCGCCGAAGTCGGTCACCACGGCGTCCTCGTAGGTGGCCTCCCACCCGGCGAGGTCGTCGGCGGTGAGCAGGCCCGCGTGGTCGCGGCCCGAGTCGTCGCGGAACGCGGTGCGGCTAAAGGCCTCCACGGTCTCGGCGACGAACCCGTGCGACCACGCGCGCCGCGCGGCGTCGATCTGCGCCTCCCGGCCCTGCACCGTCTCGGCCTCGGCGAGCAGCCGCTGCCACGTGCGCGCGAGCGTCTGGTTGCGGTGCAGCGAACCGGGAGCGGGTGCCTCGCCGTTGGGCAGCCACAGCTGGGCCGACGAGGGCCAGTGGTGGGCGAAGAGTTCGGCGACGGCCACCACGGTGTCGGTGATGCGGCCGACCACCGGCACGCCGTTCCAGGCATAGGAGATGGCGTGCCCCAGCACGTCGCGCAGCGTCTTGGTGCCGTGGTCGCGCAGCATCAACAGCCACGCGTCCCACGCGCCGGGGACGGTGGCCGCGAGCAGCCCACTGCCGGGGATCAGCTCCAGACCGAGGTCGGTGAAGTGCCGCGGCGTCGCCGCCGAGGGCGAGACGCCCTGACCGCACAGCACCTTCGGCGTGCGGTCGCTCGCCGTCGCGAAGATCGCGGGCACCTGCCCGCCCGGCCCGTTCAGGTGCGGTTCGGCGACCTGCAGGACGAACCCCGCCGCCACCGCCGCGTCGAAGGCGTTGCCGCCGTCCTCCAGCACGGCCATGCCCGCCGCTGAGGCCAGCCAATGGGTGGAGGCGACCATGCCGCGGGTACCTGCGAGCTCGGGTCTGGTGGTGAACACGACCCGACCCTAAGGGCGAACGGTTGGTTCGCTCAACTAACGGAAGTGGCCCGCACGGTGGCCCTCGGCCGCCCGATTCCCTGCCAGCTCAGCCCCGCGTTGAGCACCGTTCGCGGTTCCAGCAGGTTACGGCTGTCCACCACAGCGTCACCGTGCATCAGCTCCGCCATGTAGGTCCAGTCCAGCCGGGTGAACTCCGGCCACTCGGTGAGCACCACCACAGCGTCTGCGCCCTTCGCGACCTGATAGGCGTTGTCGACCACCAGCATCCCAGGCAGTTCGCCACCCACCGCGGGATCGAAGGCCGTCACCTCGGCGCCGTGCGCGCACAGCACCGACGCGATCGACAGCGCGGGCGAGTCGCGCAGGTCGTTGGTGCCCGCTTTGAACGCCAGCCCCAGCAGTCCGATCCTGGCCCCCGCGAGGCTGCCGCCCACCGCGCCCGCGATCTTGGCGATCACCCGGTCCCGCTGCGCGATGTTCTGCTCCACCGCCGCGCTGAGCAGGTCGAAGTCGAACCGCACCGACTCGGCGATGTTGAGCAGCGCACTGGTGTCCTTGGGCAGACACGAGCCGCCCCAGCCGGGCCCCGGCTTGAGGAACGACCGGCCGATGCGGCGGTCGTAGCCCATGCCGCGCGTCACGGGTTCGATGTCGGCGCCGAGCCGCTCGCACAGCTCGGCGATGGAGTTGACGAACGAGAGCTTCATCGCGAGGAAGCAGTTGGCCGCGTACTTGACCAGCTCGGCGCTGGCGGCGTCGGTGACGACGGCCGGGGCGTGCAGGCCCTCGTAGAGGTTGGCGACCCAGTCGGCGGCGCCAGGTGTGTCGGAGCCGACGACGATGCGGTCGGGGCCGAGGAAGTCCGAGACGGCGGTGCCCTCCCGGAGGAACTCGGGGTTGGAGACCACGGCGAGGTCCGGGCGGCCGGTGAGTTCCTGGATCCGGCGCGCGGTGCCCACGGGAACGGTCGACTTGGTGATCAGCGCGCACCCGCTCGGCAGCACATCGGCGATCTCGCCGACCACCTGCTCCACCGCCCGCAGATCCGCCGCGCCACCCGCCCCCATCGGCGTCGGCACGCACAGGAACACCCCGTCGGCGTCGCGCACCGCCTCTCTCGCCCCCACGACGAAGGACAGGCCGCCACTCGTGAGGCCGCGGGCGACGAGCTCCGCGAGCCCCGGCTCCATGATGTCCACCCGGCCGGCGGCGAGCCGGGCGACTTTCGACTCGTCGACGTCCACGCAGGTCACCCGGTGACCCAGGCTGGCAAGACACGCACCCGTGGTGAGCCCGACGTAACCGGTCCCCACCACCACGATTCGAGCTGCGCTCATATACCGACGGTCACACCCGCAGTTGACCTGCGAGCGAACGCGGAGGGAACCAGCAAGCAGCCATTGGCGAACGAATGAACCCGGCCACGGGGCGCGAACGAGCGTTAACCTGATGCGGATTCACCGTGTCAGAAAGGACGACCATGCAGATCAACGACACCGCGGCCCTCGTGACGGGTGGCGCGTCCGGGTTGGGCGGCGCCACCGCGAAGGCGCTCGCCGGCCAAGGCGCTCACGTCTTCGCGCTCGACCTCGCCGCGTCGATCGAGAAGGCAGACCAGGTCGAGGGCATCACCTACGTCGAGGCCGACGTGACCGACCCCGAGCAGGTCAGGGCCGCGGTCGACACGGCGGCGGGCTCCGGCGTGCCGCTGCGCACCGTCGTGAACTGCGCGGGCATCGGCCCCTCCGCGCGGATCCTGTCCAAGAAGGGCCCGCACGACCTGAACCTCTTCCGCAAGGTCGTCGAGGTGAACCTGATCGGCACCTTCAACGTGGTCACGGTGGCGAGCGAGGCAATCGCCAAGACCGAGCCGCTGGCCGACGACCAGCGCGGCGTCGTGATCAACACGGCGTCGGTGGCCGCCTACGACGGCCAGATCGGCCAGATCGCGTACTCGGCGTCCAAGGGCGGCGTGGTGGGCATGACCCTGCCGGCGGCACGAGACCTGGCCTCCCACGGCATCCGCGTGATGACCATCGCCCCCGGCATCATCGACACCCCCATGCTCGCCACCGTGAGCGACGAGTTCCGCGCGGGACTCGCCGCGGGCGTGCCGTTCCCGAAGCGGCTCGGCCGCCCCGACGAGTACGCCCAGCTGGCGCTCGACATCGTGCGGCACGACTACCTCAACGGCGAGGTCATCCGCCTCGACGGCTCGCTGCGGATGGCGCCGCGCTAGAGGTCGCCCATGAACGGGACCTCGCGCATCACCGGGCCGCTCATCCACTCCCTGAGCGTGTGGGTGGCCAGCACGTCGTCCTCGTTGTAGCGCAGCAACCGTTCGCGCTGAACGGGATCGGGCGCGTCGCCGTCCATCCCCACCGCGTCGCGGTACCAGCGCATCGACGCCTCACCGCCGGCTTCCGGGTCACGCCACCGGAAGCCGGCGACGGGCGCGACGACCTTCAGCCCCTTGCCGTGCGAGCACAGGAACTGGTCGGACACGCTGCGGAAGAGATCGACCCACTGCTCGGAGTCCACAAAGGAGCGGACCTCGGCCTTGGTGGGAATGCCGTCCATCCCGGCGAAGCGTTCCACCGAGCCGAACAGCCAGCGGTTCTCGGCGAGCGCGTTGTAGCAGTAGGCACGGAACGTCAGGCCCGCCGCCTCCGTGCGGGCCCGCACGTCGGACAGCCACGTCCAGAACTCCGCGAACGAGCGCGCCTCGTCCACAGTGGGCAGCGGCTCCCACGACACGAAAGCCCGGTACCCCTGCGGCACCCCGAGGTCGGCTCCGCTGAGCAGGCAGCCCCACATGTACGCACCGGAGTCGCCGAAGCTCTCCATGTCGATGTCGACCTCGACGTCGCCGCGCGGCACGGTCACCTCGGTCACCCTGCGCACCACCGTCAGGTCGGCGAGCCACGCCCGCGCGAGCGCCACGGCGTCCTCGAACGTCGTTCCGGTCCACTGGATCGGCGACTCTTCGTCGACGTGCAGCGCCGCGAGCTTGTCCACGGTGCCGATGCCCGCTCTGCGCAACTCCATCGCGTCCTCGCCGCGCACGACGAGGCTGACGTCCCTGATGCGGGTCAGATCCGCCTCGCACACCGGCCACCACGGACAGCGCCGGCACTCCAGCACGCGCGACGGCTCGGCCAGCGCCTCGAGCCGCCCGGCAGCGGCACGGGCGACGGCCAGCCGGTCGGCGAAGCGCTCGTCGTACTCGGTCAGCGTGGAACGCCCGCCAGGCCACGTCGCGGCCGCGAGGTCATGCCACACCACCACGTCGGCGTCGAGCCCGATGACGCCGCCGAGTGCCCTGCCGCGCTCGGCGTGGCCGATCGCCTCGAGCAACCTGCGCAGGTGGGCCAGCCGAAGCTGGTCGCGCGGATGCGAACGGAGCTTGCGGGCGGGATCGGATCGCGCGTGCGACGGGTCGACATCGGTCATCGCCGTGGTGCGCGCGCCCTCGCCGGGATCGGTGATGCGGTGGCGCACCACCAGCACCGGCACGTAGCCCTCGCCGGTGCGCACGAGCAGCTCGACACCGCCACGCCTGCCACCCTCGGTGTCGGCGGGCAGCAGGGCGCCCCAGATGAACGGGACACCGTCCTCCAGCGCCGTGCGCGTGAGCCCCACCCGATCGGATGGAGCCAGCTCGGCCGGCACCACGGTCCACGCCGAGTCCGAGGCCTCGCGCAGGCGCTGACCGATGTCGGCCCGGTGCGTCCTCGCGTCGGCGATCCGCTGCTCAGCAGCCGGATCCGGAGGGGCCTGCGGCGCCTCGCGCATGGTCGGATCGTTGTCGAGATGCACGCGCCGACGGCAGCGGGTCACCACTCCCGCGTCCAGTAGCACCTCGTTTGCCATACGCTCACTGTATGAGAGGGCACCGACACTCCCGAGACAAGGCCGACGAGGCCGCCGGAAACGTCGAGCACGAGTCCGCGCTCACGCCGAAAAAGGCGCGCAACGCCGTCAAAGTGGCCAAGGTGATCATCCCCGCCGCGGTCCCGGTGCTGGCCCCGATCGCCGTGCGCGCAGCGGGCGCGGCCCGCGACGCCTACGACCGCTACCAGGCGCACCGCATGGGCGTGAGCGTCGACCAGCTCAGTGAGTTCACGGGCAAGGGCGGCGCGTCACTCGCGCGCATCGCGGGCGCAGCGGAGGGCCTCACCCAGCTGCGCCGCTCACCGAAGGTCACCGACGAGGACCTGACGTTCGTCGAGCGCAGCCAGGGCACCCTGGAACAGCTCGCGGCGTCGGTGCGCGCGGCCGAGCACATGCCCTCCGCGCGTCGCAAGGCGGCTCATCGAGCCGTGGCGGCGGAGCTGGAACACATCGAGTCCCAGCTCCTGCACCGCCTCGGCATCTAGCGCACTAGAACGGGCGGTCGCCCGCGATGGCGACGCGCTCCGCGACCCTCGGGTGCGGGGTGTAGTCGTTCACCGCGTAGTGCTGCGTCGCGCGGTTGTCCCAGAACGCCACGGCGTTCTGGGTCCAGCGGAAGCGCACCTGGTACTCCGGCACGTGCGCCTGCGTGAACAGGTAGTGCAGCAGCTCGTCGCTCTCGGTCCGGTCGAGCCCCACGATGTGCGTGGTGAACGCCTGGTTCACGAACAGCGTCCGCCTGCCGGTCTCCGGGTGCTTGCGCACCACTGGGTGCTCCATCGGCGGGAACTGCTCCTGCCAGCTCGCCAGCAGGGCCGGGTCGGAGAAGCGGTCGAAGCCGGGCAGGTAGTCGTGCACCGCGGTCAGCCCGTCGATTCGGGCCTTCACGTCGGCGGACAGGTTGTCGTATGCGGCGGCCATGTCGGCCCACATCGTGTCGCCGCCGACCGGCGGCACCGTGACCAGGCGCAGCACCGAACCCAGCGCCGGGTTCGGACGGAACGTCACGTCGGTGTGCCAGATGTTCTCGAAGCCCGGCATCGCGGCGCTGCGCTCGAACCTCGTCACCTCGTCGGTGTCACCGGCGGGGATGAACGGGTTGGTCTCCAGCTCGCCCCAGTTGCGCGCGAACGCTCGCTGCTGCTGCGGCGTGATGTCCTGGTCGCGGAAGAACACGACCTTCCACTCCAGCAGCGCGCGGTTCAGCTCGGCGCGCAGTTCCGGCGTGAGGGGCTCGGAGAGGTCCACGCCCTCGATCTCGGCGCCGATGACGCGCCCCAGCGGGCGCACGTCGAACAGCTCGTAGGGCGTGGAGGACTCCACCCCGTCGGGAAGCCGGTTCAGTACCCGGGGGCCTTCGAGAATTCCACCGGCGGGCACCCGTGCTTCGCGCAGGATCGACCGATCAGACAATTCCAGAGTCATGGCGAACTAATTCCTTACTGTCTAAAACTAAATGGGATCCGGTAAGTGCCTCAACACGGCGGTGAGCCGAGGCGGCCGCGCCGCAGGAGCAAGGCAGAGATACCGGAGCGATCCCAGACAGCAGACATGTTCGCCATGATTCCAGAAAAAGCTCAGCTGATGAAGCCCTTCTCGATCATCCAGTCGCGGGCCACCTGAGCGGGGTCCCGTCCGTCCACATCGACTTCCTTGTTCAACTCGATGATTTCGTCGTTGTTGAGGGCCTCGGTGATCGGCGCCATCACATCGGCGATCTGCGGGTGCTGCTCGAGGAAGTCCTCACGCATGGTCACCGACGCGTTGTACTGCGGGAAGAACCGCTTGTCGTCCTCGAGCACCCGCAGGTTCAGACCCGCGATGCGCCCGTCGGTGGTGAAGACCTCACCGAAGTTGCAGGTGCCGCTCGCCACGGCACTGTAGATCGCACCGGTGCCGAACGTCTTGGTGTTGGCCACGTCGAAGCCGTATGCCTTCTGCACACCCGGCATGCCGTCGGGCCTGCTCGCGAACTCCGTCTCCACGCAGAAGACACCCTGCTGCGGGTTCTCCTTCAGGAAGTTCGTCATGTCCGTGGTGGTCTTCAGGTTGTTCTTCTCAGCGAAGGCCTCGGTGGTCGCGAACGCGTAGGTGTTGTTGACCTGCGAGTACGGCAGCCACACGATGCCGTTCTGCTCGAGGTCGGCCTTGCGCACCGCCTCGTACTGCTCGTCCTCCTGCGCCAACGGCTTGTCGTAGCCGAGGTAGGACAGCCAGCCCGTACCGGTGTACTCCCACTGCAGGTCGATCTGACCGTCGATCAACGCGTAGCGCGAGCTGTTGGAGCCGTTGATGTTGGTCAGGTCGATGGCGTTGGCGCCTGCCGCCTCCAGGGCGAGCTCGGCGATGTAGCCCAGGACGATCTGCTCGGTGAAGTCCTTGGAGCCGACCGTGACGTCGACGCCCTCGAGTTCGGGCACCGGCTTGATCGAGCCCGGCTGCACCTCGAACGGCAGCGCGGCGTTGACGGTGAGCCCGCACGCCGACGTGGTGGCCATCAACAGCGCGGCACCGAGGACCGCGCGCATCTTGCGCCTCATGACAGTCCCTTCGGTCCGAGGTACTCCTCCAGCAGCGCGCCGATCCAGTCGATCAGCAGCGCGAGCCCGACGGCCAGCACCGCGCCGACCACGAGCACCGAGACGCGGTTGAGCTTGTAGCCGGTGTCGACGAGCTCACCGAGCCCCCCGCCGTTGACGAAGAACGCCAGCGTCGCCGTACCCACGGCCAGCACCAGCGACGTGCGCAGACCCGCGAGGATCAGCGGAACCGCCAGCGGCGCCTCGATGCGGAACAGCACGCCTCGCGACGACATGCCGATACCCCGGCCCGCGTCGACCAGCGCCGGATCGACCGACTGGATGCCCACGATCGTGTTCCGCAGCACCGGGAGCAGCGAGTAGAAGGCGATCGGCAGCGCGGCCGCCCACAGCCCGTCCCACTCCGTCCACAGGAAGAACAGCACCAGCACACCCAGCGCGGGTGCCGCCTGGCCGATGTTGGCGATGCCGATGAAGATCGGCGCGACCGGCTTGGCCCACGAGCGCGTGAGCACCATGCCCAGCGGGACGCCGATGCCGACCACGATCGCCGCGACGACGACCGTGATCAGCACGTGCTCCCACGTCTTGGCGAGCAGCACGCTCGCCTGGATGGACTCGGCCTCGATGCTGTCGTTGCTGCGGGTGAACGCCCACAGCAGCACCAGCCCGACGATCACCAGTACCGCGACCGGCTGGGCGAGCAGCCGAACCCGGTCCGCGCGACGCGAGCCTGACTCCGTCGAGAAGCCCTGGACCTTCGTCGTACTGCTCACGAGGCTGCGCTCCCCGCGTCGTGCTCGTCGCGCAGCTGCTGGATCGTGTTGGTCACCGTCTCGATGTCGATGGTGCCGACGTACTCGCCGCGCGAACCCGTCACCACGGCGTTGCCGCCCTCGGACAGGATCGCCTCCAGCGCGTCCTGCAGCGTGGACTGCGTGCTCACGTTGTCGCCGACCGGCCGGCCGACCGTGGCGAGCGAGCTCGCGGTCGACAGGTCACGCACGTGCACCCAGCGCTGCGGGCGACGCCGCGCGTCCAGCACGAGCGCGTAGGTCTTGCCCTGCTCGCTCATCTGCTTGCGCAGTTCCGCGGGCGAGCTGTCCGGGGCGACGACCGTGAGCGCGTTGTCGTGGTAGTTGACATCGCGCACCCGCAGCAGCGTGAGCTGCTTGAGGGAGGCACCCGCACCCACGAATCCGGCCACCATGTCGTTGGCCGGGTTGGCGAGGATCGCCTCCGGGGTGTCGAACTGCTGGATCGTCGACTGGTCACCCAGCACGGCGATCTTGTCGCCGAGCTTCACGGCCTCGTCGAAGTCGTGGGTGACGAAGACGATCGTCTTGCGCAGCTCCAGCTGCAGGCGGAGCAGCTCGTCCTGCAGGTTGCCTCGCGTGATGGGGTCGACCGCACCGAACGGCTCGTCCATCAGCAGCACCGGCGGGTCGGCGGCGAGTGCCCTCGCCACGCCGACGCGCTGCTGCTGGCCACCGGAGAGCTGCCGGGGGAAGCGGTCGCGGTAGACGCTCGGGTCGAGGCCGACGAGGTCCATCATCTCGTCGACCCTGTCGCCGATCTTCTTCTTCTCCCAGTCGAGCAGCCCCGGCACCACCGCGATGTTCTGCGCCACGGTGAAGTGCGGGAACAGGCCCGCCTGCTGGATCGCGTACCCGACCTTGCGGCGGAGGGCGTCGGCGTTGAGCTTGAGCGTGTCCTCACCGCCGATCGTGATCGTGCCCGAAGTGGGCTCGATCAGGCGGTTGATCATCCGCATGGTCGTGGTCTTGCCACATCCCGAGGGGCCGACGAAGATCACGATCTTGCCGGCCGGGATCGTCATGTTGAAGTCCTTCACCGCCGGCTCCCCGGTTCCCGGGTAGCGCTTGGTGACGTTCTCCAGCTGAATCTCTGCGCCACTGACGGTCTCAGCCACGGATACCCCTCGAGATGGTGAAGCGAGCGATCAGGAAATACACGCCCTCAAGAAGCAGGGCGAGGATGACGACACCGAGCGTGCCGGCGAGCGCCTGGTTGGTCGCGTTGGCGCTGCCGGCACGCGTCAGGCCCGAGAAGACCTCGCTGCCCAGGCCGGGACCCTTGGCGTAGGCCGCGATCACCGCGATGCCCATGAGCATCTGGGTGGAAACGCGCATCCCAGCAAGGATCGCCGGCCAGGCGAGTCGTAGCTCGACCCTCGTCAGCACGGAGACCCGGTTCATCCCGATGCCCTTGGCGGCGTCGGAGATGGCCGGATCCACGCCGGCGAGGCCGACGATCGTGTTGCGCGTGATCGGCAACAGTGCGTAGAGCACCAGCGCGATCACGGTGGGCACGGCACCCAGTCCGAAGACGGGGATGAGCAGGCCCAGCAACGCGAACGACGGAATGGTGAGGATCGTGCTGGCCAGAGCCGTCGCCACGGCGGAGCCGATCGGGCTGCGGTACACCGCAACGCCGATCAGCACGCCGATGACGGCGGCGATGAGCGTGGACTGCACGACCTCGCTGACGTGCAGCCACGCTTGCAGGGACAGCCGATCCCACCGATCGGCTACGTAGTCGAGGAGATTCACGGCCTGCGGCTCCGGAACGGACGTCGACGGAGCTTCGGCTGCTCAGCAGCCCGCTCCTCGTGCATCTCTTCGAGCGATCGCATCATCTCGTCCTCCCTGATCACGAGGGGGTCGTGCCGCAGATCGCGGAACAGCGCGACACACAACGCCACCATCACGAACACGAATGGCACCGCCACCAGGATCGTCAGGTTTTGCAGACCTGTGAGTCCGCTGTCCCCTCCGACCAGGAGCATCACGGCTGCCACCGCACCGGTGAGCACACCCCAGAAGATGACCACGCCCTTCTTGGGCTCCACGGAGCCTCGTTGCGAGAGCGTGCCCATCACGACAGACGCGGCGTCCGCGCCCGACACGAAGAAGATCGACACCAGGAGCATCACGAGCACGGCGATCGGAATGAACCACGGCAGGTGCTGCAGCAGTTCGAACGTCGCCGCTTCCTCGCCACCCGCACCGGCGATGTCCACACCGTTGCGTTGCTGGTCGATGGCGGCGCCACCGAAGATCGCGAACCAGACCAGGCTGACCACACTCGGCACCGCGATGACGCCGATGATGAACTGCCGGATCGAGCGGCCACGCGAGATGCGGGCGATGAACATGCCGACGAAGGGCGTCCAGGAGATCCACCAGGCCCAGTAGAAGACGGTCCAGCCGCCCAACCAGGTCTGCATCTCCTCGCCACCGGTCACACCACTGCGGCCCGACATCTCCGCGAGCTCGCGGAAGTAGTCGCCGATGGCATTGGGCACGAGGTTGAGGATCAGCACCGTCGGGCCGACGACCAGCACGAACAGCGCGAGCACCGCCGCGAGCACCATGTTGATGTTGGACAGCCACTGGATGCCCTTGGCGACACCGGAGACGGCCGAGGCGATGAACGCCACGGTCAGCAGCGCGATGATGCCGACCAGCAGGCCGGTGCCCGGGTTGTCGATCCAGTCGACAGCGGCCATGCCACCGCCGACCTGCAGCGCACCGAGACCCAGCGATGCGGCGGAGCCGAACAGCGTCGCGAAGATGGCCATGACGTCGATGGCCTTGCCCAGCGGGCCCTCACTGCGCGACTTGCCGATGAGCGGAGCGAACACCGCACTGATCAGCTGCGAACGGCCGCGGCGGAAGGTGCTGTAGGCGATGGCCAGACCGACGACCGCGTAGATCGCCCACGGGTGGACGGTCCAGTGGAACAGCGTCGTGGCCATAGCGGTGTGCACGGCCTCGTCGGAGAGCGGCGCGGCGCTACCGGGAGGCGGGCTCGCGAGGTGCGAGACCGGCTCGTAGACACCGAAGAACATCAGGCCGATGCCCATACCGGCGCTGAACATCATGGCGATCCACGATGACGTCCGGAACTCGGGCTTCTCGTCGTCCTTGCCCAGCCGGATCCGGCCGTAACGGCTGATCGCGATACAGACCGCGAAGATCACGAAACCGCTGGCGGTGAGCACGAAGGCCCAGCCGCCGTAAGGGATGACCGCCTCGTTCAGCAACGTGCTCGACACGTCGGCGAGGCTGGTCGGTGAAAGAACTCCCCAGATCACGATAACGAGTGCCAGAGCCGCGGCGATACCGAAGACGAGGCGGTCTGTGCTCGCCGGCTTGTCAGCGGCGACGACGGGAGGCACGTGCTCGTCGGGATCCGGCGTTGCGGCGGCGGCGCCGGTTTCCTCCGGCGCGTCTGCCGGATCTTCCACCGCCGTTCCAGCTGTCACCCTGTCTTCTTCAGAGTCTTCAGACATATGCACGCACCTCCGTTGGAGGCGCGGCCTCCTTTCGTACCCGTTAACCCGACCGGGTTAACACCCTAGGCCCTGGCAAACGTTGCCCAGTCACTGCCGGTGCACCCCCGGGGCCTTCGATGTGGACATACCGTTGCCTATCCAGCAGAAATCAGCAACAAGAGATGCACGAAACGTTGCGAAGTTTCGACAATCGCAATACAGCGCCCGGGGAGTGCGACAGCCCGCCGGTCAGCTTCCCATACCCTGTGCGAGTGAGCAGCTCATCGCCATCTCGCGCAGCGTTACCGACCGCGCGCGGCGTTCTGCTCGCCACCTCATCGGCGGCATTGGCGATCAGTGCGCACGGCAGCGCCGACGGTGAATTCCCGCACCTCACGACCACAATTCTGCTGACAGCGGTGATCGGCTGGGCGGCCACGGCTGCCGCAGATCGCACGCGTGGCGTGGCCGGGGTCCTGCTCGTGCTCGGCAGTGCGCAACTGGCGATGCACCTGGTGCTCACCGAGCTCTCCGACCACGCGGCAGGCGGCATGGGCATGACGCTCGCGCACGTCGTGGCCACCGTGGTCACCGCACTGCTGCTCGCTCACGCGGAGTCGATGCTGCTGGCCGCGGTGGCGACGCTGTACCTGTTTTTGCCGCTGGTGTGGTCCGCGCCTCCGGTGCCTTCGGCCACACCTGGTCGCACGGTGGTGCGTCCCGCGGGCGGGGTCGCGTTCGCGGAGGTGCTCCTGCGCCGGGTTCACGGCAGGCGCGGGCCGCCCGTTCTGTCCTGAACAGCCGATTCGAAGTCCTCGAAGGACCACTTCATTCAGGAGAGAACACCCCAATGTCGACACATCAATTCTTCCGGCGCGCCCTCGTGCTCTCGGCGACGCTCGGCGCCACCGGTCTCATGACGGCAGGCGTCGCGTCCGCGCACGTCACCGCCGACGTCTACGGCAGCCAGCCGGAGAAGGGCGGCTACGGCTCCGTCGTGCTCCGCGTGCCCAACGAAGAGGAGCAGGCAGGCACAGTCAAGGTCGAGGTCACCATCCCGGCCGACTACGCGATCAGCTCCGCGCGCACCAAACCCGTGCCCGGCTGGACCGCCGAGGTCACCAAGCAGGACGTGGTCAGCAAGATCACCTGGACCGCGGAGCGCGGCAGCGAGATCCCGGCAGGAACCACCTCCTACCAGGAGTTCTCGTTCACGGCGGGACCGCTGCCCGAGGACGTGGACACGCTCGTGCTGGCCACCGCGCAGACCTACTCGGACGGCACGGTCTCGAACTGGAACGAGGAGCCACAGGGCGGCGAGGAGCCGGACAGCCCGGCTCCCACGGTCGAACTGGCCGAGTCCTCCGGCGGCGGACACGGGCACGGCGCCGAGCACGCGTCGGCCGAGTCCGCCGAGGCCGAGGACACGGCGGCGGCGTCCTCCAGCGACGACACCGCCCGGTGGCTCGGCGGAGCCGGACTCGCCGTCGGCGCGCTCGGCCTCGGCGTCGGCGCGGGCGCCATCATCGTCGCTCGCAAGAGGACGCGGTCGTGAGGCGCGCGCTGGTCGTCGCGGGCGTCGCCCTGCTGGCGCTGCTCGGCGCGGCCGGGCCCGCGTCCGCGCACAACACGCTCATCTCGTCCGACCCCGCCGAAGGGGCCAGCCTCGACTCGGCGCCGAGCACCATCACGCTGACGTTCGACCAGGACGTGCAGCAAGCCCAGGTCAACGAGGTGGCGGTCACCGGACCCGACGGCAGGCAGTACGGCGAGGGCACGGTCGAGGTCAACCGCAACGTGGTGACCTCGCAGGTCCAGCCGCTCGGTCCCGCCGGCGAGTACGTGATCGGCTTCCGGGTCCTCTCCGCCGACGGACACCCGGTGTCGGAGGAGATCCGGTTCACGCTCACCGCGGCAGGTCAGGGCACGGGAGCGCCGTCCTCGCCCGAGGCGGGCGCGTCCTCGGGGCAGGACACGCCCGCGCAGCAGGCGAACCAGGGCCAGGACGGTGACTCGTCGTCCGGCGTGCCGGTGTGGGTGTGGATCGTCGCCGCGGTGGTGCTGCTGCTCGCCGGTGTGACGGTCGCGCTGCGCATGGGTTCGTCCTCGGAGGACAAGTAGTCATGACCAGAGCCGAGACCACCTCGCCGCCCAGGGTGGGCGTGCTGATCAGCGTGCTCGCCGCCGCGCTCGCCGGTGTCGGAATCGGCATCGCGCTGACGGCGACCGCTCCGGTCAGCGGTGTCACCCAGGTCAGCGGGGTGGTCTCGGTCGGCATCCCGATCGTGCGGGTGCTGCTCGACATCGCCGCGGTGACGGCCATCGGCCTCGCACTGCTGTCGGTGCTGGTCGGCTACGACCGGCCCAAGCTCACCGATCCGGTGCTGCGCAAGGCCAGGCCCGCCGCGGTGATCGCCGCGCTGGTCTGGGCGGTGACCTCGCTGATCACGCTCGTGCTCCAGACCGCCGAGTACAACCCCGGCAAGGGTGCGGTCGGCCTGGGCGACATCGCGGACTACGTGGTGGCGGTCGGCGCGGGCAAGGCCCTGCTCATCGTCGCCGTGCTCGCGCTGGGCCTGACGGCCCTGAACATGCTCACACTGCGGCACGGCGAGAAGGTTCCCGCCGAGGTCAGGGTGGGGCTCGGCCTGTTCGCGCTGCTGCCGTTGCCGGTCACGGGGCACGCGTCGAACTGGTCGTTCCACGACTACACGATGATCTCGATGGAGCTGCACGTGATGAGCGCCGTCGCCTGGACCGGCGGCCTCGGTGCCATGGCGACGCTGCTGATCGGCAACCGAACGCTGCTCGCCTACGCGCTGCCCCGCTTCTCCAAGCTCGCGACGCTGTGCCTGGCGATCTCGGCGGCGACCGGCCTGTTCAACGGGATCGTCGAGGCCAACCTCAACCCGACGATGGACCTCTGGACGGCGCTGTTCACCACGCCGTACGGCCAGCTCGTGCTGCTCAAGCTCGCCTGCACGGTGGCGATCGCGGGTCTCGGCGCCTACACCCGCTGGCGGCTGCTGCCCAGGATCATGCGGCACCAGCGCACCGCGCTGGCGACGTGGGCGACGCTGGAGCTGACCGTCATGGGACTCGCCTTTGGCTTCGCGGTGGTGCTCACGCGCGCGCCCGTCGCCTGACACGGGCGCCCGACGCGGACGGCATCACCCGTTGGGCCGAACAGCTCAATTCTCTCGTTTTCCGGTATCCACGCCGCCACGCTGCGCCATGATCACCCCGGCCACGCCAGTGCGCTTTCGGAGGAGACCGCGTGACGACCGAGCCGCACCTGCCGCTGCAGCGAGGCAGCTCCAGCACCACGAGCACCCCGCGCGGCGGCGAGTCGGACGTTCCTCGTCAGCTCAAGACGCCCCCGGCGAGGTTCACCAACCGCGAGCAGGAGCTGGCGAGCCTGCAGGCCCGGCTCGACACCTCCACCGGCAGGCCGCTCGTGCAGGTGATCAGCGGGCCTGGCGGCATCGGCAAGACCGCGCTCGCGCTGCGCTGGCTCGGCGGGATCGCCGAGCGCTACCCCGGGGGCGCGTTGCAGGCGAGTCTCGGCGCGTTCGACCCGACCGGCCCCGTTCCGGTCGGCGAGGTGCTGGGCCAGTTCCTGCGCGCACTCGGCGTTCCGGGGAGCCGCGTGCCGGTCGACGTCGACGAGCAGGGCGGGCTGTTCCGCACGCTCACCGCCGCTGCGCCGATGCTCGTGCTGCTCGACAACGCGGACTCGGAAGCCCAGGTGCGGCCGCTGATCCCGGCCGCGGCCGACAGCCTTGTGGTGGTCACCAGCAGGCGTCCGCTGGGCGGGCTCGCCGTCGACGAGGGCGCGCGGCTACTGACGCTCGAGCCCCTCACGGCCGAGCATTCCATGACCCTTTTGCGGGACACTCTCGGCGCTGATCGCGTGGATACTGAACGGGCACACGCCACAACGATCGTCCGTCTCACCGCGGGCCTGCCGATCGCCTTGTGCTCGGTGGCGGGCCGTCTCGCGGCGAAGCCGAAGGCGACGCTGGAGCGGACGGCCTCCGACCTGAGCGTCGGCAGACGGCGGCTCGCGGTGCTGTCGGCAGGGAAAGAGGGGGATTCCGTGCAGGCGTCGTTCGACCTCGCCTACCAGGCACTACCACCGGAGGCAGCGAGGACCTACCGGCTGCTCGGACAACACCCGGGGGCTGAGTTCGGCGTCGGCGTCGCGGCGGCAGCCGTGAACGGTCCCGCCGCCACCACGCGACGGCTGCTCGACGAACTCGTCGAGGTCAACATGCTCACCGAGCCCGAGGACGGCCGGTACGCGTTCCACGACCTGCACCGGCTGCACGCCGTGGAGAAGGCCGAGGAGCACGAGACCGGCGACGACCGCAGAGACGCCCAGCTGCGAATCCTCGAGTGGTACCTGCGCGGCGCGCGTTCCACGGCCCACCTCGTGACGCTCGACCAGGAGCCGATCCCCTACGAGTACGTGCACCGCCGTCCCGACGGCTCCTCGCTGCCCAGCGAGGACGAGGCGCTGGACTGGCTGGAGCGCGAGCGCACCAACCTCTTCGCCGCCATGCAGGCCGCCGCGCAGATCGGCATGCCTGCACTCGGCTGGCAGCTAGGCGACGCGATGTGGCCGCTGTTCCTGCTGCGCAAGCACTACCGCGACTTCCTGACCGTGAGCCAGCTCGGCGTGGACTGCGCGAAGCGGTGGGGCAACCGCGCCGCCGAGGTGATCATGCGCAACCGCTGCGGCGCCGCCTGCCGCGGCGCGGGCCGGTTCGACGAGGCCGTGGAGCACTACACCGCCGCGCTGCGGGCACTGCCGGCCGACGGCGACCAGGTGGCTGCCATCCGGTCGGTCGAGGGACTCGGCCTGGTGGCGCTGGCGCAGGGCAGGCTCGACGACGCACTGCGCGAGTTCGACGACGACCTGCACAGGTCGCAGCAGTTGGAACGCGCCCACGACATCGCGCTCGCACAGGTCAACCTCGGCGTGACGCTCACCAGGTTGGGCCGGGCGGGCGAGGCGATCGAGAAACTCGAGCAGGCGCTCGGGCTGCTGACCGGGCAGCACGACTCCTACAACGTGGCCCGCGCGCGCATCGACCTCGCCAGGGCACTCGCGCTGGAGGGCAGGACCGCGGAGGCGACCGAGCACGTCACCGAGGCTCGCGAGGCGATGCGGCAGAGCGGTTCGGCGTTCGAGGAAGCCAGGGCGATGCAGGTGCTCGCCGAGGTGGCCGAGTCGGCGGGCAGGGCCGACGAGGCGAAGGAACGCTACGAAGCGGTGCTGCCGATCTTCACCGAGCTCGGCAGACCCGAGGCCAGCGAGGTCCGCGAACGGCTTCGCCAGGTGCAAAACCCCAGCTAGTGACGCTAAGTGGCTGCAAATTGCACCTTCAGAGTGGCGCTTGATGCGTCCGGGGTGATCGGTCGGGGCGAAATTACTACCCCGAGCGATCGCCGAAATCGCAAACGACGAACGGTCAGTTCCTGTCGTTGAACGAATGCGAAAACGACGCTGTGTCACCGATAGCGGAGCCACCGCGTGTGCTGGTGGCCCGCGCGGAGGTCCTCCAGCCGCCGGTGAAGTTCACGGCGCACGGACGGATGGCTGCGCATGATGGGCAGCACGCTGGTGGTCAGCTTGAGTTCCCTGGCCGCACGCAGCGCACCGAAGCCGTCCCAGGTCGTGACGTCGAAGCCGTAGGTACTGGCCAGCGCCTCGTACCACGCCGAGGGGTCCCCGAAGCGCTGTCGGCCAACGGCGAGGGGCACCAGGTCCCATTCCGGCGGGCCCGCGCAGGCCGAGTCGAAGTCGCACAGGACCGGTCCGTCCGCGCCGACGATGACGTTGCCGGGGTGGGCGTCACCGTGCACGAGTGCCGTCGGCAACGCGAACGTCAGCCCGGCGAGGCTGCTCTCCACCTCGCGGCAGCGTTCCAGCAGGAAGCGGCGGTCGGTGGGGGCGAGCTCCTCGGCGTCGGCCACTCTCGCGCGCACGGCGGCGAGCGGTTCCCAGTGGCCGACGCCGTCCGGCGCAGGCAGTGCGTGCACTTGGCGCAACAGGGTGGCCAGTTCCGCCGAGGTGGCCCGTCTGCCGGTGCTGGGCACCTTCTCCCACACCGTCACCACGTGCTCGCCGACGTGCAGCGGCTGCTCGACACCCGGAACGAGCCGGATGGCGGGCACCGCGTGGTCCGCGAAGTGCCGGGCCACGGCCACCACCTTGCTCGCCCGGTGCCGCAGCGCGCGGGACCCGACGATCCGGATCACGACGGGATCTGCGGCCAGGGAGTACACGGCGTTGTTGGTGAACCGCAACAGCGTCGCGTCCCGGTGGTCCAGACCGAGCCGGGCGCACGCCCGCTCCAGGACCTGATCCAGCTTCTCCCTGGTGAACCGCCCGTTCACGGGTCGTGCGGCGGCCGCTACGCGAAGAACGTGGTGATCCGTTCCACGAGATCGCGCGCGTCGGCGTTGTTGCTGCGCCGCACCGCTTCCTCCTTCAGCGGGCGCATGCGCTGCTCGATCCGGGCGGACTTGAGGCCCTCGGCGGCGTCGAGCGCCTTGCCGCCGATCTTCGCGCCGTGGTCGATGTCGCCGTCGATCATGTGGTTGGTGGCCAGCATGCTCAGGTTGAAGGTGCGGCTGCGCGCCATGTCGTCGCCGTAGGTCTCGATCGCCCTGGACAGCGCCGGAATCGCGTACTTCGTGTGCGAGGCGTCGGCCTGGTGCGCGAGTGCCGTGTGGACCGTGCCGACCATGGCGTGGACGTCGGTCTCGTTGAAGAACCGCACCCACGACTCGGCGTTGGCCAGGTCGGCGCGCGCGAACTCGTCGCGGGTCCGGCCCAGCAGCTTGATGGCCTGTTCGGCGTTGCCCATCATCGCGTAGGCCCACGCCTCGTTGGCGCAGAGCACCGCCACCGCGAGCTCCGAACCGGACTCCTGCGCCGCGATCTGTCCCAGCTGGAACAGCTTCAGCGCGTCGTTCGGCGCCTCCTGGTGCAGGTAGACGCGTCCCATGCGGTACAGGATGTTGGCCACCAGCGGGTGGTTCTCACCCTGCTTCGCCAGGTCGAGCGCGTTGGCGAAGTGCCCCCGCGCGGAGTCGATGAGTCCGATGTCGAACGAGGTCCACCCGGCCAGACTGTGCAGGTCGGCGAGTGCGACGTAGAGCCGGGACTTGACCAGTTCCGCACCGCTGGCCTGGAGCATCTGCTGCCCCCAGGAGAGCTGTGCGACGACGGCATCCCGGCAGAATCCGCCGCCGTACTGGTAATCGAGCGAGCGGAGCGCTCTGGTTGCCGCTTCCACCTGCCGGACATCGGTCATGCCGATCCGGCCGGGTGCCGGTGTCCTTGCGGGACTCGCGGCCCAGGCGTCGGAAGCCGGTCCGAAGACCGCGGCTCCCATCGTGACCTGGGCAGCGTGCGCGAGGAACTTCCGCCGTTTCACGGACTCGTCCTCCTCAGCCTGCTGCTCGTCGGGCGACCCGACGACCTGAATCTCCGTGGCCTCGTCGTAGGCGAGACCCATGTACCCACGGGGGATGCCCAGACCTGTGGAGATCCTGGAAAGCACGTCGTAGGCCATCACCTGACGTCCCTTGAGGATCTCCGAGACCTCGGACTGCGACTGGCCGGTCATGGCAGCGATCTGTCGCTGTGAGACGCCGTGTTTGCGCAGCTGGCGGTAGACCTCGCTGATGTTGCGGGCCGCGAGGGCATCCCGCATCTCCGGTTCTTCCCAGAGATCCGGGTTGATCCGGCCCTGCTTGGCGTCACCTGTGTCCACGAGCGGCCCTCCACAGTCCTGTCGGGCGTTGGTTAGCAGCGTAAGCACCCCTATTGAACCCTGCGAAACGCTGTTTACGCCCCCTGATCGGCCGGGGTGAAGTTCCTCGACCGCTTAACGTGGAACCGAGGCCGGTCGCCGCTATGACGCCTGCCAAGGCTTCTTTCGGCGTTCTTTTCGTCGCAATGTAGTTCGCAGATCTCCGTGGCCAGGTGAACACCCACCGCAATCACGGAGAGCGATCAGCACAAGGACAGGCTCGAAGCGCCAGACGCCGGGAAGAGCGGAGAGGGACGTGGAGTTCGTGCACTCGATCACAGCAGGACGTGCTGCGACCGGTACGACGTCCGCGCACCGTGCTCCCGTCGGCGAGAAGGCGCGTCAGCCCCTGTCGTCAGCGCCGACGGCAGACCCCCGCGCCACCGGCGCCCGCAGGCACGAAGGCGGGCAGGTCGTGTGGCGCGTGCAGTGCGGCGACCTGATCAGTCGCGAGCGTTGCCTGACGGTGTTCGTAGACGACGACGAAGTGGTGCTCGTGGGGCCGCCCGGAGAATCGGCGCGGCTCACGGCAGGCCAGCTCGGCCAGCTGCGAGCAGCGCTCAACGAAGCCGCCAAACTGGCGGAAAGGTAACGGTGAGTTCCAGGTGGATCAGATCCTCGGGCAGGTTCTCCGCAATGCTGTGTGGGAACGCCTCGACATGCTCTCCGACCTGGCGAGCCGCGCGGACGCGCCTTCACTGGTGTCCGTGGCGCGGTCCGAGCTGCCCCGGCTGACCGAGGGCTGGCGCGCCATGTTGCGTGCCCACGAGCCGGACGAGCGCGGTGACTGCCCCACGTGCTCCACGCGGTGGCACAAGTGCAAGGCTCCGTGCACCGTGTGGCAGGTCGCTCACGAGCACCTGGTCGCGGGCGGTCTCGCACCCCAGCAGGACACGCGGCGAAGGGGGCGCAGGCATGCGACCTCCGCCGCCCAGCAGTCTCACGCGGTCCCCACGCCGGCTGAAACCCAGCCGGTCCCGCAGCAGGGCAAGCACGCCCTGGTCCCCACGCCGGTGTCAGCCCGGCACGCCATCACCGGGACCCCCGCCCGGTAGGCGCCGAGACGGCGAGGTGACTCGCCAAATTCCGGCGGCCGGTTTGTCCGTACCCCCGAGCGCGATGAACCGGTCGCCGGTCACAACATTCGGCGATTAATCGAAAAAACCCCGGCCAACCTATGGCGGAAGAGCAAATCCGCAGTTAGCGTGGCCAGCGAGTGATCGCCGCACAACTTCACAACGAGACGCTGTGAAACCCCGCCCACAGTGCGGCCCCGATACCCCGCGGGCCGGTGCCGTTGCACTCCCCCTCCCCCGACCGGCACCGGTCCGCGGTTCCCAACACGACGTGCTCACCCGACCGTGGAAGCAGGTCAGCACGCTACAGTCGCTGCCCTGCACAGCGAGGAGCACGACGTGTCCGAGAACCAGGCAGTGACGCCGAACGAATCGACGCCCCTGCGTCGGCAGCCCGTCCAGCAACGCAGCGCCCAACGCGTCGAGCGAATGCTGGACGCGAGCGCCGAGTTACTCCAGGAGGTCGGGTACGAGGCGCTCACCACCACCCTGATCGCCAAACGTGCAGGCGTCGCGGTGGGCTCGCTGTACCAGTTCTTCCCCGACAAGCGCGCGGTCGTGCAGGCCCTGACGCAGCGCAATCTCGACCGGTTCGTCGCCGCCGTCAGCGAGCAGCTCGGCAACGACCCCCACCAGCACTGGTGGGACGTGGTCGACCAGCTGCTCGACATCTACCTGCAGATGCACCGCGAGGTGCCGGGCTTCTCCAAGGTCCACTTCGGCGATGTCGTGGACGTGCGACTGCTCGACGAGCAGCGCACCAACAACCGCGTGATCACCGATTCGCTGGCCAACCTCGTCGCCGGGCACGTGGATCTGGACCCCGAGCGGCTGACTCTCCCGATCGCCATCGCGGTGGAGGCTGCGGACGGTCTGCTGAACTTCGCGTTCCGAAACGATCCCCAGGGTGACCCCGAGGTGCTTGCGGAGACGAAAGACCTGATCAAGGGCTATCTCGCCAGTCGATTCGGCGAATGAATCCCCAAGTTGTCCACAAGTTCTCACACGCTGTGGACAACTTGTGCGGCTCAGCCGAAGGAGACGCCCTCGCCGCGGTAGGTCGGCACGGTGCGCTCCACCCGGTCACCCACCACGAGGTGGTACTCGGTGAACCGCTCGGCGAGCTCGCCCGCCTTGGCGTGCCG
Organism: Prauserella cavernicola; assembly: GCF_016595675.1. Taxonomy (GTDB): domain Bacteria; phylum Actinomycetota; class Actinomycetes; order Mycobacteriales; family Pseudonocardiaceae; genus Prauserella_A; species Prauserella_A cavernicola. The sequence goes on from NZ_JAENJH010000002.1 coordinate 539,727, forward strand.
GAACCACACGCGGTCGCCGAGCCGCAGCTCGCGCGCGGCCGCGCCTGCGACCGGCGTCTGCACCTCGCCCGCACCCTCCACGCCGAGCAACCGCAGGCCCGCGGGCAGGTAGGGCGAGGGCAGCCGCGACGGCGCCGCCGGGCCGGATGCCACGTAGCCGCCGGAGAACAGCGTCGCGATGCGGCGCGCGGGCCTGCGCACCACGGGCAACGCGAACAGCGCGGCGGGCTGCGGCGAGAACCGCGAGTACTGCGAGAAGAGCGTCGGGCCGAGCAGTCCGGAACCCGCGGCGGCCTCGGTGACGGCGGATTCGGCGCTGGTCGTCTCGAGACTGCCCGTACCGCCGCCGTTGACGAACTCGAGGTCGGCCACCTCACGCACCGCGGCCACCGCCTTGGCCCGCCTGCCCGCCAGCTCGGCTGCCGAGTGCCGCTGCATCCAGCGGACGACTCCGCCGCGCAGTCCCCGCGCGCCGTCGGGGACACCGGCGATCTGCCCCTCGTAGGCCATCATGCCGACCAGGCGAAACCCCGTTCGCTTACCGATCTTCTCCGCCAGATCGGCGGCCTGGCGCGGGGTGAACACCGGCGAGCGGCGGGTGCCGACGTGCACGCCGGGCAGCGGCCGCCAGGACGCGTCGAGCTCGAGGCTCACCCTGATCTCCGGGTGGTGCTCGCCGAGCGCGGCATCGACGACGTCGAGGTGCTCGGTGGAGTCGATCATGATCGTGATGGCGGCGCGGGCTGCGTCGTTCCGCGCGAGTTCGCGCAGCGCGGCGTGGTCGACCGTCGGGTAGGCCACCACCAGGTCGTCACTGGTTCCCTGCCCGTGCAGCCAGAGCGCCTCGGGCAGCGAGTAGGCCAGCACTCCGGCGAAGCCGGGCAGCGCGAGCGTGCGCTCCAGCAGCTCCCGGCAGCGGATCGACTTGCTGGCCACACGCACCGGCATTCCGGAGGCTCGCCGCACGAGATCAGCGGCGTTGGCGTCGAACGCCTCCAGGTCCACGATCGCCAGCGGCGGGTCGAGGTCCTTCGTCGCGAGGTCGTACGACGTGGCATTTCCCGTGGTCACAGCGCGCACGTTACGCCAGGATCGGTTGTAACGCGAATCGCATTCACTTATTGTGGCGACAGTCGAGCACAGAGGAGTGAGCTTTGGCGACGTGGACGAACTGGGCCTCGATCGAGCGGGCCGACCCGGAACGCATCCACCGGCCGCGCGACGTCGCCGGCATCGCCAGTGCCGTCACCGGCGCCGCAACGAGGGGCGCGCGGCTGCGCCCGCTCGGCAGCGGCCACTCCTTCACCGGCATCGCCGCGACGAACTCCGAGGTGATCGACCTCAGCGGCTGGACCGGCATCGTCTCGGCCGACTACGAGACCGGCCTGGTCACGGTGCGCTCGGGAACCACGCTGCGCGCACTCAACGCCGCACTCGACGCGCTCGGGCTCGCCATGACCAACCTCGGCGACATCGACGCACAGACAATCGCCGGCGCGATCTCCACGGGAACACACGGCACCGGCGCCCGCTTCGGAGGACTCGCCACGCAGGTCGCCGAGCTGCAACTCGTGCTGGCCGACGGCTCAGTGGTGTCGTGCTCGCCGACCCGCAGGCCCGATCTGTTCGCGGCCGCGCGCGTCGGACTGGGCGCGCTGGGCGTGCTCACCACCGTCACCCTGCGCTGCGAACCGGCGTTCGCGCTGAGTGCCCAGGAAGGTCCCGAGCCGCTCGAGCACGTGCTCGACGGCTTCGACGAGTTCGCCGACACCAACGACCACTTCGAGTTCTACTGGTTTCCCTACGGCCGCAACGCCTTGGTCAAGCGCAACAACCGGCTGCCGATCGGCACCACACCGATGCCGCTGTCCCGGGCGCGGCGCTTCCTGGACTACACGGTCATGGAGAACGCGGCCTTCGGCGCACTGTGCCGCGCGGGCCGCCGGGTGCCCAGACTCGTGCCCCCGCTGGGCAGGCTGGCCTCGGCCTCGCTCTCGGTGCGGGAGTACAGCGACATCTCGCACCGCGTGTTCGTCACCCAGCGCTCGGTGCGCTTCGTCGAGTCGGAGTTCGCGGTGCCGAGGCCCGCACTGCACCACGTGCTGAGCGAACTCCGCGCGCTGGCACCGAAACTGGCCGATCCCATTGCCTTTCCGGTCGAGGTGCGGGTCGGGGCCGCCGACGACATCTGGCTGTCCACCGCGTACGGGCGCGACTGCGCCTACGTCGCGATCCATCAGTACGTCGGCCTGCCCTATCGCGAGTACTTCCGAGCGTTCGGCCGGATCGCGGCCGAGGCGGGCGGACGCCCGCACTGGGGAAAACTGCACGACCTCGAGGCCGAAGACCTGCGGCAACGCTACCCGCGCTTCGACGACTTCCTGGCCGTGCGCAAGGAAGTCGACCCTGCCGGGGTGTTCACCAACGACTACCTCGACCGCGTGCTCGGTCCGGTCGGCGTGTCCTGACCGGTCCACATCAGACCGGCAGTCGAGCGTCCTCCAAGCCTGGGGCGAGCACCTCGGCCGCACTGTCGACGAACTCGGCCAAGATCCGTGCCGCCGCAACCACTGCGTCGAAGAGGAAGTCCGGCCGGTCCAGGTCGCCGACCGCCTCGACCAGTGCCACCGCGAGATCCGAGACCGCGGTGGCCGTGGCGGCGGAATCCACAGTGGATTGGGCACGCAGTTCGTCCAGCACGCCCTTCACAGCGTCGTCCATGCCGATCTTCGTGGCCACGGCGAGCACGGACCGCTCGGCGTCCTCGGGCCACGAGCTCGCCATCACGCGTCCTTCCGCATCGCGTCGCGGCCCAGCAGAATCTCGCGCAGCTGCCCGGCTTTGGTCTCCGCACGGTGAATCGCCGCCACGACCAGCTCGGCGACACGATCCTCCGGCAGGTCCGGCAACAGCCGCTGTTCGAGCTGGATCGCGCGCAGGGAACCGGAAATACCCACCTGCACCGTGCCGAGGCCGTCGTCGATCTTCTCGCCGATGATCTTCTCGTCGGCCTCGGCCCTGCGACTGCGCGCCTCGGCCAGCCGCTCCTCGTTCACCGCTGCCATGGTGAGTCACCGTCCTCGTCCTGCGGCGGCTCGACGTGGGATCCACCGTGCTGCTCGACGTCGCCGAGCAGTGCGTCGTACTCGGACGCGCCCACGAGCGCATCGGCCCGCTTACCGCCGATCACCGACGCGAGCCGGTCGCGGCTGTCGAGCGTCGCGCCCCGGCGAGCGGTGTTCACCGCCGTGACCAGCAACGAGCCGAGGTCGTCCGTGACGGACTCACCCATGTGCAGGGTCCCCTCGGCGATGGTGAGCCCCACCAACGCCCCGGTGCCGTCGACGGTCGCCGTGACCAGCCGGTCCGGACTGGTGTAGCTGAACCGCTCGGCCGCGAGCTCGTCTCTCGCGTCGCCGGTCCGGCGCACGAGCGCCCCGAGCTGGGTCCGGGCGCGTTCCACCCCGGAAGTGCTGCGTTCCATTGCTGCCTCTCTGCCGGTTGGCCGAACCTACCGGGACGCAGCGACAAAAACGGACGTCAGATCCGGCTGAGTGCTTCGTCGATCGGGGTGTTGCCCTCGGTCATCTCCAGCACTCGGCGCACACCGATGTCGTCGGAGAGCATCCCGGCGACGACCGCGGCGACGTCGTCGCGGGTCACGTCGGCCCTCGGAACGGACTCCGCGAGGTGCACCTGGCCGGTGCCGGGGTCGTCGGTGAGACGGCCGGGACGCAGGATCGTCCAGTCCAGGTCGCGCCCGCGCAGGTCCTCCTCGGCCGCGGCCTTGGCCCGCAGATAGGCGGCGAACACCTCGCCGACCGCGGCCTCGTCGATGGGGCCGGCGGCGCCCATCGAACTGATCTGGACGAACCGCCGTACCCCGGCGCGCTCGGCGGCGTCGGCGAACAACACGGCGGCTCCGCGATCGACGGTCTCCTTGCGACCGGTGCCGCTGCCGGGGCCCGCGCCTGCCGCGAAGACGGCGGCGTCGGCGCCCTCGAGCACCGCGGCGACCTCGTCGAGCGTCGCGCTCTCGAGGTCCAGCACAGCGGGCTCGGCGCTCACGTCGCGCAGGTCGGCGGCGTGGTCGACGTTGCGGATGATCCCCACCGCGGAGTCACCGTTCGCCGCCAGCAGCTTCTCCAGCCGCAGGGCGATCTTTCCGTGGCCACCGGCAATTACGACTCGCATGGGTTCAAGCCTAGTGAGGTCAGCGCGCCTCGGCAGGGCTCTCCATCGCCAGCAGCTGCTCGTAGACCATCTCCTGCACCCAGCGGATCACCGAGTCCTCGCCGAGCATCATGCGCTCGGTGCGGCCGGAGAGGTCGAGACCGGTGGTCGCGTTCTCGTCGGCGGTGACCACGGCCAGGCCGTACGCGCGGGCGCGGGGCAGGCAGTTGTCCACGTAGTCGTGGCTCATCGTGGCCGCCGCGGGCAGCACGATCGCCGCGTCGCCGTAGCGCGCGAACGGAACGGTCGCGGCGAGACCGGTGCGCCAGTGCCTGGCGACGGCCAGCACACCGACGATCTCCACGGCGGCGGGTGGCGCCCCGCCCGCCAGCTCGGGCCACGTCCACGTCGACACGCTCGCCTTGTCGGTCACCGGGCCGATGCCCATGGCGATCCGCTCGGCGTGCGCCTCGGACCGGAGCCTGGCGACCACGTAGACCCTGCGGCCGAACATCGTCATCCGGGGAAGGAGCACGCCGTCCCAACCGAGCTGGGCAGCCGCCTCGGCGGCCAGCTCGTCGCTGCTCGCCGGCAGCTCGATGGGCGCGACGATGCGACTGGACCTGGTCCCGGTCGAACCGCTCGTCACCGCGGTGTGTCCAGGTGTAACCGCCACGAAGTCCGCCTCCCTCTAGCTGTTCCTGCGACTGACGCGTCCTCTGGTGCTCCCTCAGGAAGCGCCACAACTTAGGTAACAGCGGAAACAACTCGAAGTCTGCACGTAGGACGCGTAGCTGCGATCGGCGGCGCTGAACGGTCGGTGATCGGTCGGTGGGCGGTAATCGGAGTTCGGTCCGGCAGTGCCGCCGGATGGGTGACGTGCGGCCGAACGGTGATTCCCAGAGTGGAGCGGTTCACCTGAGCGGCCCATTCACCGAGGTGACGTGTACCGCAGCGGCTCCGTGGTAGCCCAGGTTAGGGTCGCCGGGACCCGACCCCCAGTGCTGGAGGCCCGATGCGTTCGCCGAAGGACTTCTTCGCACCGCTCGCCATCGGTGCGCCGGACCCGGTCAGGCAGATTCCCGCACTGCCTTCCAGGATGATCCACTTCTTCGATCCGAGCAACGAGAAGATGGCGGCTAAGGCTCCCGAGCTGGCCGCGAAGGTCGACGTGCTGCTCGGCAACCTCGAGGACGCGGTGAAGGCCGACCGCAAGGAGGCCGCCCGCGCGGGCCTCGTGCGCGTGGCCAGGGACAACGACTTCGGAACCACCCAGCTCTGGACGCGTGTCAACAGCCTCGACTCGCCCTGGGTGCTCGACGACCTCGTCACCCTCGTCACCGAGATCGGCGACAAGCTCGACGTGATCATGGTGCCGAAGGTCGAGGGCGCACACGACATCCACTACGTCGACCGGCTGCTGGCCCAGTTGGAGGCGCGAGCGGGGCTCACGAAGCCGCTGCTGGTGCACGCGATCCTGGAGACCGCGAGCGGCGTCGCGAACGTCGAGGAGATCGCGGGCGCGAGCCCCCGGATGCAGGGCATCTCGCTGGGGCCGGCCGACCTCGCCGCGAGCAGGCGCATGAAGACCACCCGCGTCGGCGGCGGTCACCCCGGCTACCTCGTGCGCACCGATCCCATCGGCGGCGAGCTCACCGAGGGCCGAACGACCTACCAACAGGACCTGTGGCACTACACGGTCGCGCGCATGGTCGACGCCTGCGTGCTGCACGGGATCCTGCCCTACTACGGACCGTTCGGGGACATCCGCGACGTCGTGGCCTGCGAGGACCAGTTCCGCAACGCGTTCCTGCTCGGCTGTGTGGGCGCGTGGAGCCTGCACCCGGTGCAGATCGACATCGCCAGGAAGGTGTTCTCCCCCGCGCCCGGAGACGTGGCGTGGGCGCGCAAGGTGATCGCCGCGATGGGCGATGGCACGGGCGCGGTACTGATCGACGGAAAGATGCAGGACGACGCGTCGGTGAAGCAGTGCAGGGTGGTCGCCGAACTGGCGGACGCGCTGGCGGCGAGCGATCCTGAACTCGCTGAGGCCTACGACGCGGCAACCAAGGAGGCACTCGCGTGAAACCGCGGCGTTCCGTTCTCTACCTGCCCGGCGCCAACGAGCGCGCACTGGAGAAGGCGAAGACCCTTGCGGCCGATGCGCTCATCCTCGACCTGGAGGACGCCGTCGCCCCCGACGCGAAGGAGGACGCCCGCGAACGCGCGTGCGCCGCGGCGGCGTCGGGCGACTACGGCTCGCGCGAGGTGACCATCCGCGTCAACGGACTGGACACCGAATGGCACGACGCCGACCTGCGCGCCGCCTCGCAGGCAGGTCCCGCAGCCGTCGTGGTGCCGAAGGTGAACTCGGCCCGCGACGTGCACAACATCGAGCGCGCGCTCGAACTCGGCGGGGCGCCGGAACACACGCGGATCTGGGCGATGGTCGAGACCCCGGTCGCGATGCTGCACGCCGAGGAGATCGCCGCCGCGAGCGAGCGGCTCACCGTGCTCGTCATGGGCACCAACGACCTCACCAAGGAGCTGCACGCCGAGTTCGTGCCCGGCAGAGCTCCGCTGCTCGGCGGGCTGTCGCTGTGCCTGCTCGCCGCGAGGGCCACGGGCAAGGTGATCCTCGACGGCGTCTACAACGACGTGCGCGACCTCGAGGGCTTCGAGGTGGAATGCCTGCAGGGCAGGCGGTTCGGCTTCGACGGCAAGACGCTCGTCCACCCAGGCCAGATCGAGCCGTGCAACAAGGTGTTCGCGCCGTCGGCGGCCGAGATCGAGCAGGCGCGCAAGATCATCGCCGCGTTCGACGAGGCGAGGCGCGAAGGCAAGGGCGTCGTGGTGGTGGACGGCCGGATGATCGAGAACCTGCACGTCGAGGACGCGAAGCGAGTGCTCGGCCTCGCGGAGGCCATCGGCGCACTCGGCTGAAATTCCGTTGCCCCAGGGGCTCTTGTGCGCTCTCGTGAGCACGTGCCGAGCCGACAACGAGCCCCGCTGGGGGCCGACTTCGGAAAGCTGTGGGCGGCCAACGCGTTCACCAACGTCGCCGACGGCATCACGCTGGCCGCGGGCCCACTGCTGATCTCGTCGCTGACGGACGACCCGGCGCTCGTCGCGGGTTCGGTGTTCGTGCAGCAGCTGCCGTGGCTGCTGTTCTCGCTCGTCAGTGGCGCCTACGTGGACCGGCTCGACCGGCGCAGGCTGCTCGTGGTGGTGAACCTGCTGCGTGGGCTGGTCGGTACCGGCCTCGCGCTCGCCGTGTTCTCGGGCACCGTGACCGTCGCCGCGGTCTACGTGGCGTTTTTCCTCTTCGGCACCGCCGAGACGCTCGCCGACAACGCCTCCTCCGCCATGCTGCCCGCGATCGTGCCCGACGAGGCACTGCCGAGGGCCAACTCGCGGCTCATCGCGCTGCAGGTCGTGGCGAACCAGTTCGTGGCGCCGCCGGTGGGCGCCGCGCTGTTCGTGTTCGCCGCCGCTGCTCCGTTCGGAGTCAACGCGGTGGTGTTCGCGCTCGCCGCTCCGCTGCTGGGCGTTCTCACGCGGCAGGCGCCGGTGACCGAGCAGCGACGTCCGCTGTGGACCGAGATCGGCGAGGGGCTGCGGTGGTTGTGGGCACATCGCGTGGTGCGGATGCTCGCGGTGTCGATCTCGCTGATGAACCTCACGATGCTGGCGGCGTTCGCGATCCTGGTGCTCTACGCGCGTGAGCGGCTGGGGCTCGGCGGCATCGGCTACGGGCTGCTGCTCACCGCGATGGCGGCGGGCGGGCTGCTCGGCACCGTCGTGGCGGGAAGGCTGCGCGTGTGGTTCGCCGATTCGACGCTGCTGCGGACGGGCCTGGTCGTGGAGACGCTGACCCACGTGGTCCTGGCGGTGGCGAGTACTCCGTGGGTGGCGGTGGTGACGCTCGTCGCTTTCGGACTGCACGGGTCCGTGTGGGGCGTGGTGTCGCAGACGTGGCGCCAGCGGGCGGTTCCCGACCGGCTGCGCGGGCGCGTCAACAGTGTGTACCTGCTGTTCAGCATCGGCGGCGCCGCGCTGGGGAGTCTGGTGAGCGGACCACTGGCAGCCGGCTTCGGCATCACGGCCCCGTTCTGGTGCTCGGCGGTGGCGATGGCGATGCTCACGGTGGTGGCGTGGCGTGCCTTCGCCCGCCACCTACTGACCCGCCCAACCTGACCCGCGAGTCCCCCACCCAGGCGCGCGAGTCCCCCGCCCACGCACGCGAGTCCCCCGCTCAGGCTTGCGTGTCCCCCGCTCGGGCGCGCGAGTCCCCCGCTCAGGCTTGCGAGTCCCCCGCCCACGCACGCGAGTTCCCCGCTCCGGCACGCGAGTCCCCCACTCCCGCGCGCGAGTCTCCTGCCCGGGCACGCGAGTCCCCACTGCGGCGACCTGCGCCGGGTTACGGGTCGCCCACTCCAGCCCCCGAATCTCCCTTCCAGGCGCCGCGGGCCCCCTTCCGGCCGCAGGCAGGCCGACGCGCCCGGGCAACTCGCGTGCCCCAACGGGCAACTCGCGTGCCGTGGCGGGCAACTCGCGTGCCGTGGCGGGGGACTCGCGCGCTGGAGTGGGGGACTCGCGCGGAATCGGGGGGTGGGGTTGGGCGTTGCACACTGCGTGGACACCTTGCCCGTACCTGTCTCGGTACTCGACCGGTCCAGCACTCGCACCGGCCAGGACACCTCGGCCGCGCTGCGCGACACGGTGCGCTTCGCGCGCCAGGCCGAGGAGCTCGGCTACCACCGGTTCTGGGTGTCCGAGCACCACAGCGTGCCGGGCGTCGCCGGGTCGGCTCCCACGGTGCTCACCGCCGCGATCGCGGCGGCCACCTCGCAGATCCGCGTCGGGACCGGCGGGGTGATGCTGCCCAATCACCAGCCGATCGTCGTCGCCGAGCAGTTCGGCACCCTCGAAGCGCTGCATCCCGGCCGGATCGACATGGGACTGGGCCGCTCGGTCGGGTTCACCGGCGCGGTGCGCGGCGCGCTGGGACACGGCAAGGACGACGCGGACCGCTTCGGCGAGCAGGTGCGGGAGCTGCTCGGCTACTTCACCGGCGACCAGCAGACCCACCCCGGCGTGCACGGCTTTCCCGCCGAGGGCCTGCGCGTGCCCGCGTTCGTGCTCGCCACCGGCGCGGGCGCCGACCTGGCGGCCGACCTGGGCCTGGCGCTCGTGATCGCGCCCGTCGCCGGGATCGACACCGCGACACGGCGCATCGCCGCCTACCGCGAGCGGTTCCGCCCCTCTGAGCTCTGGCCGTGCCCGTACGTGGTGGTGTCCAGCGCGGTCGCGGTGGCCGACACCGCCGAGCGGGCGCGGGAACTGCTGCTGCCGGAGGCGTGGTCGATGGTCCACTCGCGAACCCGCGGCGTGTTCCCGCCGTTGAGCTCGCCCGCCGAGCTGCCCACCCCGAGCGGCCGCGAGGCCCACCTGCTCGAACGATCACTGCGCGGACAGATCCACGGCACCGAAGAGCAGGTCGCCGGCGAGCTCGCCGAACTCGTCGAGCGCACGGGCGCCGACGAGCTGCTGATCACGATGAGCACGTTCGACCGCGACGCGATGCTCGACTCCTACACCCGCCTCGCCGGCCTAGCCAGGCCACGCGCGCTGCGCGGGGCGTAGCCGCTCGAACGCCGCGGCGGCCCGCAGCACGTGGACGTCGGCGAACCGGCGGCCCGAGAGCTGGAGTCCGATCGGCTGCCGCTGACTCGTGTAACCGCAGTTCACCGACACCGCGGGCTGGCCGGACATGTTGTACGGCACGGTGAATCCGATGTGCTCGAACGGCCGCGCCGGGTCGTTGGTCGGCGACGCCCAGTCGTACGGCGGAGCTGAGACCGGGCACGTCGGCGACAGCACGATGTCGTAGGGCTCCGTCGCCGCCACCGCCGCGACGGTGATCGCGTCGATCTGGGAGAACCCGCGGTAGACGTCCTCACCGGACAGTCCCGCGCCGCCCGCGACCCAGTCCGCGATGTAGGGCAGGGTCCGTTCGCGCCGCTCGACGGGCAGCGCCTCGGTGTCGACGACGAACCTGGTGCGCCAGAACCGGTCGAGCCCGTCGAGCATCGGCCTGGTGAGGAACGGGCCGACCTCCTCGACGTTCGCCCCGGCGGCCTCGACCAGCCGCGCCGCCTCAGTGACCGCGGCCAGGACCTCCGGCTCGACGGGCAGCCCGACTCCCGCGTCCAGCTGTAGTCCCACTCGCAGCCCGGAAAGGTCGAGTGCGAGGTCCCGCCAGGCGAGCTCCTGCGGTGGCAGGCTCAGGTGGTCGCGCGGGTCGGGCCGCGCGAGCACCTCCATGAACAGCGCCGAGTCGGCCACGGTGCGCGTCATCGGGCCAGCCACCCGGCCGGGATACGGCGGGAACACGGGCACCCGCCCGAAACTGGGCTTGAACCCGACGAGCCCGCACCACCCGGCGGGCAGCCGGATCGATCCGCCGATGTCGGTGCCGACGTGCAGCGGCCCGTAGCCCGCGGCCGCCGCCGCACCGGCCCCTGCGCTGGAGCCGCCCGGGGTGCGTGCGTGGTCCCACGGGTTGCGCGTGGCGGTGTGGAAGCTCGACAGTCCGGAAGTGAGCATCCCGTAGTCGGGCATGGTGGTCTTGGCGAGCAGGACCCCACCGGACTCACGCACGCGCGCGGCCGCGGGCGCGTCGGCCCCGGCCGGGGCCAGTTCGGTCGCCGCCGTCCCCAGTGGAACCGGGGTGCCGCGCGTGGCGATGTTCTCCTTGAGCGTCAACGGGATCCCGTCGACGGGCCCTGCCGGTTGCCCGGCGAGCCAGCGGCGCTCCGACTCCCGGGCCGCCCGCCGTGCCGCGTCGGGGTCGTAGGCGTAGAGCGCGTGCAGGGTGCCCTCGACCGCGTCGATCCGGGCGAGAACGGCTTCGGTGACCTCGACCGGGGACAGCGTGCCCGCGCGGTATTCGGTGATCAGCTCGGTCGCGGTGAGCGATGTCAGTTCCGCCATCGGCCCTCCCTACGATCCGGGCGGCACATAGCGTCCGTCGACGGCCGTCCAGCCGCCGTCGACGAACAGCACCGAGCCGGTCACGTAGCTCGCCGCGTCCGAGGCGAGGTAGGCCACGGCGCCCGCCAGTTCCTCGGCACCCGCCCATCTGCCGAGCGCGCTCTTGTCGGCGTATGCCTGGTACCAGTCCGGATCTGCCTTGATCTGCTCGGTCAGCGGGGTCTCGACCACGCCGGGAGCCACGGCGTTCACGCGTACCCCGGCGGGTCCGAACTCGGCGGCCGCGGTGCGGACGAGCTGCACGATGCCCGCCTTGGTGGCGGCGTAGGCGCTCTGCCCCGGCTCGACGGTCAGGCTGCGGATCGACGAGAACACCACGATGCTGCCCCTGCCGCGCTCGACCATGCCGGCGCCGAACGCACGCAGCACGTCGAACGTCGCGCCGAGGTTGAGCGCGAGCACGCTGTCGAACTCCTCGCGGGTGTAGTCCAGCAGCCGCTTGCGCACGTTGGTCGCGGCGGTGAGCACCACGATGTCGGTGTCGCCGAGCTCGCTCGCCGCGCGCTCGACGGCTCCGGGTTCGAGGAGGTCGAGGTGGTAGGCCCGCGCGTTCTCCCCGGCGAGGGTCGCGGCCTCACCCGCGGCGGCCAGGTCCCGGTCCGCGCACGTCACGCTCGCGCCCTGCCCGGCGAGCGCCCTGGCGGCCTCCCTGCCGATGCCGCTGCCGCCGCCGAACACCACGGCGGAGCGGCCGTCGAGCCGGAACAGCTTCGAGTAGTCCATTCACTCCTCCTCGAGTCGGCTCAGCGCCGCCGTCAGGTTCGGCGCCGCCGCGATCAGCTCTCGGGTGTAGGGATGCTGTGGCGCGTCGTAGACCTCGGCCACGGCTCCGAGCTCCACGATCTCGCCGTGGCGCATCACGGCGACGGTGTCGCACACGCGGCGCACCACGTCGAGGTCGTGGGAGACGAACACGAGCGTGAGCTCGTAGCGCTGTACGAGCTCGTCGACGAGTTCGAGGATCTGCTTGCGCACCAGCACGTCCAGCGCGCTCACGGCCTCGTCGGCCACCAGCACTCTCGGGCGGGGCGCGAGCGCGCGGGCCAGTGAGATGCGCTGTCGCTGCCCTCCGGAGAACTGGTGCGGGTACCGCTCGCCGGAGTCGCCGGGAAGGCCGACGGCGTCGAGCAGTTCGCGCACGCGTTCGTACCGGTCGCGGCTCCTGCCGAGTGGCTCGCTGATGATGTCGCGCACGCGCATCCTCGGGTCCAGCGAGCCCATCGGGTCCTGGAACACGATCTGCAGCCGGGAGCGCAGGAAGCCGAGCTCGCGTTCGGGCAGGTCGTCCACTCGCCTGCCATCGAAGGAGACGGTGCCCGCCGTGGGCCGGTCGAGCGCGGCGAGCAGTCTGACCAGAGTGGACTTTCCGGAGCCGGACTCGCCGACGATGCCGAAACGTTCGCCCTTCGCGATGTCGAACGACACCCCGCGCAGGGCGGCGACCTCGGGCCTACGGCCGGTCAGTGACGTGCGGGGGCGGCGGTAGGTGCGTTCGAGCTCGCTGACGGAGATCACGACGACGCCTCCAGCAACCGGGCCGTGTACTCGTGTTCGGGCGCGCTCAGCACGCGGCGCGTGGGACCGGACTCCACGATCCGGCCCTCGTTCATCACCAGCACGCGCTCGCACACCGTGGCCACCACGGCGAGGTCGTGGGTGATGAACAGCAGCGCACTCTCCCGCTCCCGCACACCGTCGGCCAGTACGTCGAGGATGCGCGCCTGCACGGTGACGTCGAGCGCGGTGGTGGGTTCGTCGCAGATGAGTAGCGCCGGGTCGTTGGCCAGCGCGATCGCGAGCACCACGCGTTGCCGTTGCCCGCCGGAGAGCTGGTGCGGGTAGGCGCGCGCGAGCCGCTCGGGCTCGGGCAGGCGGACGCGCTCCAGCAGCTCGACCGCGTCCTTACTGGCGGCGCGGCGGTCGCGCGTGCGGTGCAGCAGCATCGCCTCGGCAACCTGCTTGCCCACGCGCATCGACGGGTTGAGCGCCGTCATCGGTTCCTGGAACACCATCGTGATGTCCTTGCCGCGCAGCCGGGACAGCTCGCGCTCGCCGGCGCCGAGCAGCTCGCGGTCGCCGAAGCGCACGGATCCGTACGCGGTGAGCCCTTCCGGCAGCAGCCCCATGACGGCCGATGCCGTGAGCGACTTGCCGGAGCCGGACGCGCCGATCAGGCCGACCCGCTCGCCGGGCTCGATCGCGAACGACACGTCCTCGACGAGCGGCGATCCGCCCGCCGTGATGCCAAGGTCCTCCACGGCCAGCAGCGTCATCGGCGCACCTCCAGCCTGGGGTCGAACCGGTCGCGCAGGCCGTCGCCGAGCAGGTTGAAGCCGAGCACGGCGATGGCGATCGCCGCGCCGGGGATGAGCGCGAGCCTGGGTTCCACGGCCAGCAGCTCCTGCGACTCCTGCAGCATCCGGCCCCACGACGGCGTCGGCGGCGCCGTGCCGAAGCCGAGGAACGACAGCGCGGCCTCGGCGAGTACGGCGATCGCGAACGACACCGACGACTGCACCACCACGATCCCGGAGATGTTGGGCAGCACGTGCCGCACGGCGATCCACCACCGCGACCGCCCGCCCGCGCGTGCCGCGAGCACGTACTCGGTGCTGACCACCTGCAGCGTGCCCGCCCTCGCGATGCGGGCGAACGAGGGAACCGTGGCGATGCCGATGGCGATCATCGCGGTGAGCGTGCTCGCCCCGTAGACGGCGCCGAGCATGATCGCCAGCAGCAGCGCGGGGAACGCGAGCACCAGGTCGCTCGTGCGCATGATCAACTCGCCCAGCCAGTTCGCGCCCATTCCGGCGAGCACGCCGAGCGGAGTCCCGATCAACGCGGCGATGCCGACTGCCACCACTCCGACGTAGAGCGTGGTCCTGGCACCGACCATCAACTGGCTCGCGAGGTCGCGGCCGAGCTTGTCGGTGCCGAACACGTACTCGCCGCCTGGCCCCAGCAGCCGCACGCTCGCGTCGACGAGCAGCGGGTCGTGCGGCGTCCACGCGAACGACACGAGCGCGACGCCCACCACGAGGCCGACCAGCACGATTCCCGCCCACAGGCTGACGTTGCGCCTCATCTACGACCTCCGCAGCCGTGGATCGAGCACCGTGTAGAGCGCGTCGACGACGAAGTTGACGATCAGCACGGCCACCACGAGCACCAGCACGATGCCCTGCACGGTCAGCAGGTCGCGCGCGGCGACGGCGTCGAGCAGCATGCTGCCCAGCCCCGGCAGCACGAACACGCGCTCGATCACGACGGCGCCGACGAGCAGGGTCGCGAGCTGCAGGCCCAGCACGGTCAGCACGGGGACGGCGGCGTTGCGCAGCCCGTGCCGCACGAGCGCGGGGTACGGGCGCAGCCCCTTCGACCGCGCGGTGCGGATGTAGTCCTCGCTCTGGACGTCGAGCACCGCGGTGCGCACGTAGCGCGTGAGCACGGCGCCCTGCACGAGACCGAGCGACAGCGCGGGCAGGATCAGTCCCCGCAACCATTCGACGGGGTCGCGAACGGGCGGTGTCCAGCCGCCGGAGGGCAACCAGCCGAGCCGCACGGCGAAGATCTGCACGAGGATGATCCCGGCCAGAAACGCAGGCACCGCCACCCCGAGCTGCGACAGCGCGGACACCGCGGCGCCGCTCGGCTTGCGGTGGCGTACCGCGGCGATCGTGCCGAGCGGCATCGCGATCAGCAGCGCGACGAGCATGCCGGCGCCCACGAGCCACAGCGTCACGCCGAGCCGGTCGAGCAGCTGCGGCCCGATCGCCTCCCGCGTCACGTACGACGTGCCGAAGTCGCCGGTGAGCACACCGCCCATCCAGTCGAGGTACTGCGTGACGAGCGGCCGGTCGAGTCCGAACTCGGCTCGGGTGCGGGCGAGGAGCTCGGGCGTCGCGTTGAGTCCCAGCGCGACCTGGGCCGGATCGCCTGGCAGCACGGCCAGGAACGCGAACACCACCAGGGACGCGACGAAGACGCTCGCCACGAGCACGAGCACCTTGCGACCGAGTGCCAACGCCATCTACCGGCGCCCCAGCCCGGTCAGGTCGAAGGACTCGCTCACCTGGTTGCGAACGAGGCCCGTGACCTCCTTCTTCGCCACAATGATGTTGGGGAACAGGAAGAGCCAGTCGGCGGCGGCGTCGTCGCTGAGCGTCTTCGCCACCTCCCGCATGTCCGCGAGCTGCTGCTCCGGCGTGCCCGTGTCGGCCCGGTCGAGCAGCTCGCGCACGCGCGGGCTGTCGTAGCCCCAGTAGTACTCGGGATCGCCGAACGTCGTGATGTCGCGCGGTTCCACGTGCTGCACGATCGAGAGGTCGTAGTCGTGGTCGGTGAACACCTGTTGCAGCCACACGGCGGGAAAGTCGAGCGGCTCGATGGTCACGTTGACGCCGACGCGGTCGAGGTCCGAGGCCACCACCTGCGCCGCCGAGATCGCGTAGGGCAGGTTCGCGACCCGCAGCCGCAGGTTCAGGTTCTGTTGTCCCGCCTCGGAGAGCAGCTGCTTCGCGCGCTCGGGATCGTGCGGGTAGGCGCCGGAGTGGTCCTCGAACCAGGGATCGGTCGGCGGCACCATACTGCCGATCAGGTTTCCCCTGCCGCCCCACGCCGCTGCCAGCAACGCCTCGCGGTCGACCGCGTACGTCAGCGCCCGCCGCACCCGCACGTCGTCCAGCGGAGCACGGTTGCCGTTGAACGCCAGCACCACCTCGCCGTTGGTGGTGCCCTGCAGGACGTCGAATCGGGTGTCCGCCTCGAACTGCGGCACGGAGTCGGGCGCGGTGACGCCCGAGATCACGTCGATACCGTTGCTGAGCAAGGCATTGTTGAGCGCGGTCGCGTCGCGGTAGTACTTGAGCACCACCGTCGGATAGGCCGGTCGGGCGCCCCAGTACCGGGAATTGGCGGACAGGACGATCGAGTCTCCGCGCCTGCGGTCGCTGACCTGGTAGGGCCCGGTGCCGATCGGCCGGTTGGCGAGGTCGTCGACACCGCTGGGGTCGAACATGGCGCCGAGGCGCGTGGTCATGGCGAACAGCCACGAGTTGCTCGGCTCGCGCAGCACGACCCTGGCGTGCGAGGGGCTCACCACGTCGACCCGGTCAACCACGTCCATTGTGGACTTGAGTGAGATCGTCCAGTCGGTCTGCACCCGTTCGATCGAGAACTTGACGTCCTCGGCGGTGAACGGGGCACCGTTGCTGAACCGGACGCCGGTGCGCAGCCGGAAGTCGTACACCGTGCGGTCGTCGCTCAGGGTCCACGACTCGGCGAGCAGCGGCGCGATCTCGCCGTTCGCGTCGAGCTTCACGAGGCCCTCGTACACGTTGTACAGCAGGGCCTGCGGGATGGCGGCGCCGTCGGTGGAGGTGAAGTCGAAGTTCTGTGGCTCAGCCGTGAAACCGACGGCGAGCGCGTCCTCGCCACCGACGGTGGCGGTGGATCCGGCGGAGCAGCCGGAGAGCAGGAGCACGGTCGTCAACGTCGCCGCGATCCACCGTGCTCTCATCCAGAGCAAGGCTTGCACCCGAATCCCCGGTGGTCAAGCCGGAGAAACACGAGGGCCACCTGCGACGCGGGAGAACCGCGCCGTCAGGTGGCCCTGGTGTTCGTTACGTCAGATCAGGCAGCTCAGGCGCTGTTGCGGCGACGCTGCAGGAGCAGCGCACCCACACCGGCACCCAGCAGCACCGCACCGATGATGATCGGCGTCATGATCGAGACACCGGTCTCGGCGAGGTCGCCGGAGTCGGCCTGCGGCGAGACCGGAGCCTCGGTGGTCGGCGGCGCGGCAACCTCGGACGAGGTCGTCGGCGGGGCCTCGGTCGTGGTCTCGACCGGCGGCTCGGTGGTCTCCGGAACGCCCTCGGTCCAGCTGACGCCGGCACCGGTCTTGAGCTTCGACTGCTCGGCGTGCGCCACGATCAGCGACTGCGCGGGCTTCTTGTTGTACTTCTTCGCGACGAAGAGCCTGCCGGTGTCGACCTGGGCGTCGGCCTCGAGCTCGAAGCTCGCGCTGCCCTCGGCCGCGTCGGCCGGGACGTCGACGAAGAACTCGGTGCCGTTCTCGATCGCCTCGGGCGCGAGCTCCGCACCGTCGGCGTCGACGAGCTTGACGCCCTCGGGCAGGTCACCGTTCACGGCGGTGATGCCACCGGTGGTGGTGACGGTGAACGGGCCGATCCGCTCGCCGGCCTTGCCCGCGATGGTGTCGGGCGTGACGCCGAGCGTCTGGTTCGGCTCGTCGCCGATACCGACGTTGGCGTCGCTGGTCAGGTACTCGTACAGCGCGACGACGTCCTTCGCGGCACCCTCGTCGTCGCTCTTCAGCGGCTTCTCGGTGTCGAGGTCCTTGCCGTCGCTGTAGTGCCAGACAGCGGCCTGAGTGGCGCTGATGGCTTCCTTCTCGTCGAGACCGTTGTCGAACTCGACGCCCTGCTCGGCAAGAGTGCCCTCGATGTCGGGGAGCTCGAGCGCCGGGTAGCTGTGGTGCAGCACCCAGTTGAGCTTGTCGCGGTTCTCGTGGAAGGGGGACTCGGGGTTGGGGAACTCGTCCCACGGCTTCTCGGACAGCGACCGGCTCGGGTCGACGCTGACCGCGATCTCGACGCAGTAGGCACGGAGCAGGCTGTCGTCGTCGACCTTCAGACCGAACAGCGTGGTGCCGAGGTTCTTACCGCCCACGTTGATCGAGTAGCCCTTTGCGTGCGAGCCCTCGTCGAACCGAGCGTTCACGTCCTCGGCGGACGCGGGCAGTGCGCTCAGCACCACCGCGACCGAAGCACCGACGAGAGCCGCACCTGCCTTGCGCCAGGCAGATCTGCTGTGCATGGAGTCTCCTAACCCCGCAGAAAGAGAAGAGTGGGTGCGAGCTTCAGCCCTGTCGTCCCCAGTTCGGGTGAAGATCACACTTTCCAGTGAGGGCGGAGCTTACACAGGGCATCAAATCGGCGTGAAAGCGCCACTCGTTCGGGTTTGGTTGCGAGTTCAACCGAGAGAATCGAGTGCCTGAGCCAAATCCAGCCACAGGTCCTCGGGGTCCTCGAGCCCCACGCTGAACCGCAGGGCGGCGGGGGCCACGTGCGCGTCGCCCGCCCTCGCCGCACGACGCTCCAGAGTGGACTCGACGCCACCGAGACTCGTCGCGTGGCCCACGAGCCGCAGGCGCTCGCACAGCCGGTCCGCGAGGTCTGGACCAGCGAGTTCGAACGAGATCATGGCTCCGGAACCCGGATAGCGCACGCGCGTGACGGCCGCGTGCGAGCCGAGCCGCTCGGCCAGCAGCGCCGCCGTGCGCGACGCCTCGGCGTAGCGGACACCGAGCGTGCGAAGACCGCGCAGCGCGAGCCACGCCTCCAGCGAACCGGGCGTCGCACCGCCGCGGGTGCGCGCGTCCCGCAGTCCGCGTGCGAGCTCCTCGTCGGCGGCGACCGTCAGCCCGAGCAACAGATCTGAGTGACCACCGATGAGCTTCGTGGCGCTGTGCACGGCGATGTCTGCCCCCAGCGCCAGCGGTTGCTGTCCGAGGGGTGTCGCGAAAGTGTTGTCCACCACCACCTTCGGCCGTTTGGCCGAAGCCTTTGCGGCGGCTGCGATCGCCGCGATGTCGATCAGCTCGAGGCTCGGGTTGGTCGGCGACTCCAGCCACAGCAGATCCACCTCGGCCGCGGCGGAGACCCACGCGGCGGTGTCGGCGGGCTCGACGCGGCGGATCCGCAGCCTGCCCATCTGCTCGGCGTGGTCGAACATCGCCCTGGTGCCGACGTAGCTGTCGCCGGGGACCGCCACCTCGACGCCTGCGGGCAACAGGTCGAGCACCGCGGACACGGTCGCGATGCCGGACGCGAACGCGGTCGCGTGGCCGCCCTCGAGCTCGCCGATCGCAGCCTCGAGCGCGACCCACGTCGGAGTGCCGTCCTCACGGGAGTAGCCGAGACCGAGTGCGCTCGCGGGCACGATCGGCACGTTGGAGGGCTCGCCCTGCCCTTCCGGGCGCCCGGCGACGATGGCGCGGGTCCGAGGGGTCCACTCGACAGTCACGGCAATCACACTCCCAATAACGCTGGTTTCCGGCTCACGAAACCACGCTGGGACGTAAGGAGCTCGCACGACGTAGAGACAAAGCGAGGCGCCCTGCACGAGCAGGGCGCCTCGGTCTTGAAGTGGGCGAGGAGGGAGTTGAACCCTCACGTCCTTTCGGACACACGGACCTGAACCGTGCGCGTCTGCCATTCCGCCACTCGCCCGAGCAACTGCGACAGCCCGCATAGCGTAGCAGGCGGTTCTGATGGGTTTCACCGGCCCCAGTGTTGAATGCCCAAAACCCAGATACGATCTATCCGGAGATACACGTGGAAGGAGGAGGTTGTCCCGGTGGGTCGCGTACAGCGCTTCGATCGGCGCCTCGAGAGCCTCGTGGGCAATACCTTCGCGCGAATGTTCGGTGGCAACGTCGTCACGCAGGAAGTGGCGCTGGACCTGGAGCGTGAGAGTGAGGACAACGTCCGCCAGCTCGCTGGCGGTCGCACGCTCGCTCCGAACCACTACATCGTGTCCTTGGGTCCCGCTGATCACGACCGGATGGTGGGCGATGAGCAAAAGGTCACGCGCCTGCTCGCGGACGCCGTCGCACAGCACCTCGCCGAGCACGGCTGGGACACCTATGGTGACGTCGTAGTCTCGCTAGAGCGCAACGAGGCGCTGCATACTGGACAGTTCAAGACCCGCTCGACCGTCGATCCCGACGTCAAAGCAAGTGGCGCCGGGGGTCAAGCACGGCCAGCACGAACCAGCGACGCAGGAGACCGACCAATGAGCCAGCCCGGCGGCTACGGCCAATACGACCAGGGTGACCCGTACGGCCAGCAGGGCCAGTACGGCTACGGACAGGGACAGCCTGGTGGCTACGACCAGGGCTACGGCCAGCCCGGCGGCGGCTACGACCAGGGTTACGGCCAGCCGGGAGGGTATGACCAGGGTTACGGTCAGCCCGGCGGTTACGACCAGGGCTACGGCCAGCCCGGTGGCGGCTACGACCAGGGTTACGGCCAGCCGGGAGGGTATGACCAGGGTTACGGTCAGCCCGGCGGTTACGACCAGGGCTACGGCCAGCCCGGTGGCGGCTACGACCAGGGTTACGGCCAGCCCGGTGGGTACGACCAGGGTTACGGCCAGCAGCCCCCGCCCCCCGGCTACGACCAGGGCTACGCGGCTCCGCCGAGCCCGCCCGGTGGCTACCCCGCTCAGGCCCCGCCGCCCGACCCGTACGCGCAGCAGGGCTACGGCCAGCCCGGGATGCCCCCCGGCGGCAACCGCCAGCTCGCGGCGAGCCTGCAGCTCGACGACGGCTCCAACCGCAACTACTCGCTCAAGCAGGGCGGCAACGTGGTGGGCCGCGGTCAGGACGCCGACTTCCGGCTCCCCGACACCGGCGTCTCGCGCAGGCACCTGGAGATCACCTGGGACGGTCAGAGCGCAACGCTGGCCGACATCGGTTCCACCAACGGCACCACGGTGAACGGCACCCCCGTACAGACCTGGCAGCTCGCCGACGGAGACGTCATCAGGGTCGGACACTCGTCCCTGGTCTTCCGGACGCAGGGCTAGTTCGGGCTTTTCGGCCATCCCGCATGGCCCGCGAGCGCGGGTCCCGCATAATGACGGCCATGCGGGGGACCCGTGGCGCACTCGTCACGGGTTGGGCGTGAAAAGGCGGGAGCGACACAACCGGTGCCAGAGCTGGTCGTACAACTCACCAGAGCAGGTTTTCTCCTCTTGCTCTGGCTGTTCGTGTTCGCCGCGTTGCGCGTGGTGCGGTCGGACCTCTACGCGGCGTCGGGTCTGCGCGTCAACTTGCCGAGCCTCCGGCGCGGCAAGGAGCAGAAGAAGCCGCGCGGGGGGAAGCTGCCGCGGCAACTCGTCGTGACGCACGGTGCCCTCGCGGGCACCCGCATCGCGCTCGACGGCAAACCGATCCTCATCGGCAGGGCCGACGACTCGACGCTCGTGCTCGACGACGACTACGCGTCGACGCGACACGCTCGGATTTCGCTGCGCGGTGATGAGTGGTACGTCGAAGATCTGGGCTCGACGAACGGCACTTACCTCGACCGGGCTAAGGTCACTGCACCCCTCCGAGTCCCGCTCGGCGTCCCCATCCGGATAGGCAAGACGGTGATCGAGCTTCGCCCATGACTCTCGTCCTACGTTATGCGGCCCGCAGCGACCGTGGCCTGGTTCGTTCCAGCAACCAGGACTCGGTCTACGCCGGCCCGCGCCTACTCGCCCTGGCCGACGGTATGGGCGGCCACGCCGCCGGTGAGGTGGCCAGCAAGGTCGTCATCGCGTCGTTGGCCCCACTCGACGACGACGAGCCGGGCGACGACCTCGTCACCCAACTCAGGGACGCGGTTGCCCACGGCAACCAGGCGATCTCCGAGCTCGTCGCCAACGACCCCGACCTCGACGGCATGGGCACCACGCTCACCGCCGTGCTCTTCTCGGGCTCCCGGCTCGGGATGGTGCACGTCGGCGACTCCCGTGCCTACCTGCTGCGGGGCGGCCAGTTCTCCCAGATCACCCGCGACGACAGCTTCGTCAACGAGCTGATCGAGCAGGGCCGGATCACCGAGGAGGAGGCCGCGACCCACCCGCAGCGCTCGCTGCTGCTCAAGGCGCTGACCGGCCACGAGGTGGAGCCGAGCTTCACGGTGCGCGAAGCCCGCGCGGGCGATCGCTACCTGCTGTGCTCCGACGGCCTGTCCGGCATGGTCAGCAACGAGACCCTGGCCGAGGCCATGCAGATCCCGGACGCGCAGGAATGCGCGGACCGGATGATCGAGCTGGCGCTCAAGGGCGGTGGCACCGACAACGTCACCGTGGTCATCGCCGACGTCGTGGACGTCGACTACGGCGACGACGCCCCGATCGTGGGCGGCGCCGCGGGTGACGGCAGCGACGAGGGCCACCAGGGTGACTCCCCCGCGGCCCGCGCGCGTGCGCTCACCGCTCCGCCACAGCCCCAGCGGCTCGAGCCGACGGAGCCGCCGCCGGACCCAAAAGCGAAGCGCCGTAAGCGGATCCGAATCCTGGTAGCGCTCGGACTGGCCCTGATCCTGCTCGCGGCCGCCGCGATCGCCACCAGGTACTTCGTCTTGCGGCAGTACTACGTCGGTGTCGGCTCGAACGACGAAGTGGTGATCTACCAGGGCGTTCCTGGCAGCGTGCTCGGCTTCGACCTGCACCGCGAGGCGGAGGGCTCATGCCCGCCGGAGGCCTCGCTGTGTGAGCCGCTGCGGCTGCAGGACCTGCAGCAGGACGCCAGGGTCGCCGTGCGCAACGCGGTCAAGCGCGACGGGCTCGCCGAGTCCCGCGACTACATCGACACGCTTCGGCGCAACAACATGCTGGAGATCTGCGACGACGAGCAGCCACAGGGCGGCGGCGTGATCGGCGGCATCGGCCAGGGTGGCTCTGAGGAGCGGACCGGCGAGAACCCGCCCAGCGGCGGTAACCAGCCGTCGGGCGCGGGCGAGCCGACCGGGGACAACCAGCAATCGGAGACGGCTTCGCCGGATCAGGGCCAGCAGCAGCCGGGGGTGGACTGCCGCCCGGCGCCCAGCCCAGGCGGTAACTGATGGCTCAACCCGCAGGCAACTCTGGCGCGGGCGGCCAGCAGTACACGACCAACCCGCCGCGGGAGCTGCCGCGCAGGCGGGGCACCGAGCTGTGGTTGCTCGCGTTCGCCGCGCTGATCGTGACCTCGGCGTTCATCCTGGTGCAGGCCAACCAGGAGCAGGAGCTCTCCTGGTCGATCGTCTGGTATGGACTCGCCTACCTGGCGATCTTCACGGTCGCCCACCTCGCGGTGCGCCGTTGGGCGCCCTACGCCGACCCGCTGATCCTTCCGTGCGTGGCGCTGCTCAACGGGCTCGGTCTGGTGATGATCTACCGGATCGACCTGGCGAACGCGCAGGAGGCGATCTCGGTCGGCGAGACGTCCACGGGCAGCGCGCCGAGGCAGGTGCTGTTCACCGTGGCGGCGCTGATCCTGTTCCTCGGCGTGCTCATCGTCGTCAAGGACCACCGGACGCTCACCCGTTACGCCTACACGTTCGGCCTCGTCGGCATGGCCGCGCTGGCGCTGCCCGCGCTGCTGCCCAGCTCGTTGTCCGAGGTCAACGGCGCGAAGGTGTGGCTGAAGCTCCCTGGCTTCTCCATCCAGCCGGGTGAGTTCGCCAAGATCCTGCTGATGATCTTCTTCGCGGCGTTCCTCGTCGCGAAGCGGGACCTGTTCATGACCGCGGGCAAGCGGATCCTTGGCATCGAGCTGCCGCGTGCCCGCGACCTCGGCCCGATCATCATCGCCGCCGTCGTCTGCCTCGGCATCCTCGTCTTCCAGCGCGACCTCGGTACCGCGCTGCTGTTCTTCGGCATCGTCCTCGTGATGCTCTACGTCGCCACCGAGCGCGTCATCTGGGTGGTCGTGGGGCTGTCGATGTTCCTCGTCGGCGCGATGATCGCCTACCAGCTCTTCACCCACGTGCAGCAGCGCGTCGCCAACTGGATCGACCCGCTGGCCACCTACGACGACCCCGGCGGCGGCTACCAGATCGCCCAGGGCCTGTTCGGACTCGGCACGGGCGGCATGTTCGGCACCGGTCTCGGTGCGGGCAGGCCGGAGACGGTGCCCGAGTCCAACACCGACTTCATCAGCGCAGCGCTGGGTGAGGAACTCGGCTTCGTCGGGCTCAGCGCGATCCTGCTGGTCTACTTGATCCTCGCGATGCGCGGCATGCGCAGCGCGCTCGCGGTGCGCGACACCTTCGGCAAGCTGCTCGGCGGCGGCCTCTCGTTCGCCATCGTGATGCAGATCTTCGTGATCATCGGCGGCGTCACCAAGCTGATCCCGATGACGGGTGTCACCACTCCGTGGCTCTCGGCAGGTGGTTCCTCGCTGCTGGCCAACTACATCCTCGTCGCGCTGCTGCTGCGCATCAGTGACACGGCGCGGCGCCCGCAGCAGCCGGTGAAGCCGAAGGCCCCGCTGCCGCAGGCTCCGCTGGCCGAGGCTCACACCGTCATGGTGCAGCGGCCACCGCAGCAGCACCCTGGTGCCACCGAAGGGGGGAACACCCTGTGAACACGCCCCTGCGCAAGGTCGGAATCACCATGCTCGTCATGGTGTCCCTCCTGCTCGCCAACGCCACCTACATCCAGGTGGTCAGGGCCGACGACTACCGCACCGACGGCCGGAACTCGCGCGTGCTGCTCGACGAGTACTCGCGCGAGCGCGGCAAGATCACGGCCGAGGAGGCCGGGCAGGTGCTGGCCGGCGTCAAACCGACCGACGACCAGCTGCGGTTCCTCCGCACCTACAGCGACGGCCCCATGTACGCGCCGGTCACCGGCTACTACTCGGTGCTCTACGGCGCGGGCGGGCTCGAGCGCGCCCAGGACGAGTTCCTCAACGGCTCGGACCCCCGGCTGCTCGTGCGCAGGCTCTCGGACATGATCACCGGCCGCGACCCCCGTGGCGGCAACGTGCGGCTCACCGTGCGCCCCTCGGTGCAGGAGGCCGCGTACAACGCGATGACGCAGAACGGCTACACCGGCTCTGTCGTTGCGCTGGACCCGAAGACCGGCGACATCCTCGCAATGGTCTCGACCCCCTCGTACGACCCGGGCAGGCTCGCCTCGCACGACGCCGAGGAGCAGCAGGAGGCCTGGAAGCAGTTCAGCGACGACCCGGGCAACCCGATGCTGAACAGGGCGATCAGGGAGAACTACCCTCCCGGCTCCACGTTCAAGATCGTCACCACGGCCGCGGCGCTGGAGAACGGCATGTCGGGCGACAGCCAGGTGACCAGCGATTCCAACATCACGCTGCCCGGCACCAGCACCACGCTGGAGAACTACGGCGGAGCCACCTGCCAGGGCAGCACGCTCGCCGAGGCGCTGAAGTACTCGTGCAACACCGCGTTCGCCAAGATCGCGGGCGACCTCGGCAAGGAGAAGCTCGAGGCGACCGCGGCGAACTTCGGCATCGGCAT
The DNA here is from genome assembly GCF_016595675.1 of Prauserella cavernicola. Taxonomy (GTDB): domain Bacteria; phylum Actinomycetota; class Actinomycetes; order Mycobacteriales; family Pseudonocardiaceae; genus Prauserella_A; species Prauserella_A cavernicola. The sequence goes on from NZ_JAENJH010000002.1 coordinate 565,016, forward strand.
GGACGACCTCGAGATCCCCATGGGTGTCGTGCCCTCCGGGCTCGGCGAGCTCGAGAGCGAGGCGGCGCTCTACCAGAGCGGCATCGGCCAGCGCGACGTCCGGCTGACCCCGCTGCAGGACGCGCTGCTCGCAGCCACGGTCGCCAACGACGGCGTCGCGATGAAGCCGCAGCTCGTCAAGGCGCTGCTCGCTCCCGACCTGTCGACGATCGAGGAGTTCACGCCCGAGGAGCTCACCGGTGAGGCCGCGATGTCGGCCGAGAACGCACAGACGCTGACCGACATGATGATCCAGTCGGAGTCCAACACCAGTGGTGGTGGCAAGGACGAGTCGCTCAAGATCGCCTCGAAGACGGGTACCGCCGAGCACGGCACCGACCCGAAGGCCACGCCCCCGCACGCCTGGTACACCGCGTTCGCGCCGCACGACGACCCGAAGATCGCCGTGGCCGTGATCGTCGAGTCCGGCGGCAACCGCGGTCTCGCCGCCACCGGTGGCACCGTGGCCGCCGAGATCGCCAGGAGCACCATCTCCGCAGCGCTCGGGGGTGGGTGACCGATGCTGTCGTCGGGGCTGCTCATCGCGGATCGGTATCGCCTCGCCAGCCGCATCGCCGTTGGCGGGATGGGCGAGGTCTGGGAGGCGAGCGACACGAGGCTCGACCGTCCTGTCGCCGTGAAGATCCTCAAGGACGAGCTCTCCGGCGACGCCGAGTTCCTGCACCGGTTCCGCACCGAGGCCAGGACCACGGCCTCGCTGAACCACCACAACATCGCAGGCGTGCACGACTACGGCGAGACGCTGGCGGGCGAGCACTCCATCGCGTTCCTGGTGATGGAGATGGTGGAGGGCGAGCCGCTGGCGGGCATCCTCGCGCGCGAGGGCAGGCTGACGGCCGAGCGCACGCTCGACATCCTCGAACAGGCGGGCAACGCGCTGCAGGCCGCGCACGAGCGTGGCCTGGTGCACCGCGACGTCAAGCCGGGAAACATCCTGGTGACGCCGACCGGCGCGGTGAAGCTCACCGACTTCGGCATCGCGAAGGCCGCCGACTCGGCACCGGTGACCCGCTCCGGAATGGTGATGGGCACGGCGCACTACATCGCCCCCGAGCAGGCCCTCGGCCACGATGCGGAGCCGGCAAGCGACGTCTACTCGCTGGCCGTGTGCGGGTACGAGTGCCTCGCGGGCCGCAGGCCGTTTCTCTCGGAGAACGCCGTGACGGTCGCCATGATGCACATCAGGGACCTGGCCCCTCCGTTGCCGCCCGACGTGCCGCCCGGCGCGCGCGTTGTGATCGAGGCAACACTCGTCAAGGACCCCCGCCAGCGCTACTCCACGGGCGGCGAGTTCGCGGCAGCCGTGGCCGCCGTCCGTGCAGGTCACCCGCTTCCCGCCCCGTCGGGACTGGTCGGCGCCGGCTATCAACAGGCCCCGATGAACCCGGTCACTCCGCTGACTCCCGTCGGCCCCGGATCGCACCCGTCGATGCAGCCCGTGGCGCCTCCGACGGGCAGCGGACCGGTCCCCCACCCGATGCCACAGCAGCGGCGTAAGCCCGCCGGGTTGTGGATACTGCTGTCGCTGGCGGTCGTGCTCCTCGTCGCCGTGGTCGCGGTGTTACTGACCGTGCTACTGAGGCGGGACAGCAGCCCTCCTCCCGGCGGGGTGGAGGGCGATTCGCCGAGCGTGCGGGACAACTGGTCCAGTGCTGGCGAGCGTTCACCGGGAGAGGACGGCGTGGCAACAATGATGGGCAGGCTGCTGATGGACGACCGCGGGTGATGGGTCGATGGCAGAACCCCGTTCACGTGATCGCGTTCGCGCGTTGGAGAAGACACTGACGGAATGGAACGGCACCGAGCAATGAGCGCACCCCGACTGCTCTCGAACCGCTATGAGCTGGGCGACACGCTCGGCTACGGTGGCATGTCCGAGGTCCATCACGGCCACGACGTGCGACTCGGCCGCGAGGTCGCCATCAAGATCCTGCGCGCGGACCTGGCGCGAGATCCCCAGTTCCAGGAGCGATTCCGGCGCGAGGCACAGAACGCGGCGGCGCTGAACCATCCGGCGATCGTCGCGGTCTACGACACCGGCGAGACCGACACCGAGTACGGCCCGCTGCCCTACATCGTCATGGAGTACGTCGAGGGCAGGACGCTGCGCGACATCGTCAAGACCGAAGGTCCGATGACGCAGAAGCGGGCCATGGAGGTCATGGCCGACGTTTCCGCCGCGCTCGACTTCTCCCACCGGCACGGCATCATCCACCGCGACGTCAAACCCGCGAACGTGATGATCACGCGCAACGGCGCCGTCAAGGTGATGGACTTCGGCATCGCCCGCGCGATGCACGACGGCCAGGCCGCGATGACGCAGACCGCGGCCGTGATCGGCACCGCGCAGTACCTCTCTCCGGAGCAGGCGCGCGGCGAGCAGGTCGATGCGCGCAGCGACGTGTACGCCGCGGGCTGCGTGCTCTACGAGCTGGTCACCGGCGAGCCGCCGTTCACGGGTGACTCCCCGGTCGCGGTGGCCTACCAGCACGTACGGGAGGACCCGAAGCCGCCGTCGGCGGTGAACCCCGGGGTGTCGCCCGAGCTCGACGCCGTGGTGCTCAAGGCGCTGTCGAAGGGTGCGGCCAACCGCTACCAGTCGGCCGCGGAGATGCGCTCCGACCTGGTGCGCACGCTCTCGGGCCAGCGCCCCTCCGCGCCGATGGTGATGTCCGACGACGAACGCACCCAGGTGCTCAACGCGCCGCGCCAGCAGACGGACGCCTACGGCTACGACGACTACGACCCCGAGGCCTACGACGCCGACGAGGAGGCCCGCCGCAAGCGCAAGCGGGCGTGGCTCATCGCGGGCATCGTGGCGCTGGTCATCGCCGGTATCGCCTTCGTCGCGTGGATCATGGGCGCGTTCAAGGGCGACCCCGAGCTGAAGGGCGTGCCCGACGTGACGGGCCGGACCTACCAGCAGGCCACCGCCGAGCTGCGGGAGCAGGGCTTCAACAACTTCCGCCAGGAGAACAGGGTCTGCCGCGACGACTCCAGCGACGAGCAGAGCTGTGGGCCGGACGACATCGACAAGGTGATCAGCACCAACCCGGCTGCCAGCGAGCAGATCGCCCCCGAGCGGCAGATCGTGCTCACCGTCGGTGTGGCACCCGAACAGGTGCAGGTACCCGACCTGAGCGGTCGCAGCCGCCAGGACGCCGAGCAGTTGCTGCAGGGCGAGGGCCTCACGCTCGACCAGAACGTGGTCGAGGTCGAGGTCGACGACGAGAGCCAGGTCGGCAACGTGGTCAAACAGACGCCGGAGGCGGGTGCCGAGGTCGAGAAGGGTTCTACCGTCCGGATCACGATCGGCAAGGCTCCGGAGACCATCGGGGTGACCAACTACACCGGCGAGCAGTTCGACGTGGCCAAGGCCGGGCTCGAGGGCGCGGGCTTCACGGTGGTGCGCAATGACGTGGACTCGGCGGAGGCCGAGGGCGTCGTGGTGAACCAGACGCCGAACGGTGGCGAGTTCACGCCCGGCACCACGATCACGTTGGACGTCTCCAACGGATCCGGCCAGCAGATCTCGATGCCGGACCTGAGCGGTCTGAACGAGAACCAGGCGACCCGCAAGCTGGAAGAGGCCGGCTGGAGTGGCCAGATCTCGACGCAGACCGAGACGGTCGACGACGAGAGCCAGGTCGGCAAGGTGGTCAACACCAACCCGTCGGCGGGCTCGACCATCACGAAGGACCAGTCGATCACACTGATCCTCGGTGAGGACGAAGAAGGCTCCACCGAGACGTCGACGTCCGACGAGCCCGGGCTTCCTGGCTTCCCGTAGCCGGGAGTCAGCGGGCGCTTGCCAGCGTCGTGGCGGTCGCGCTCACCACGAGTGCGACCGCCGACGCGGCGAGTGCGGTCAGTACCGGCGCCGCGGGTGCGTGTTCACCGGCGAGCTGACGCAGCATGGGGTTGACCAGCGGAACCCAGCGCACCACGAGCACCACGGCGAGCGCGAGTAGCGCGGCGACCACGGTGTAGCCGGCGCGCGGCACCAGCAGGCGCGAGCACGGGAGCCCCACGGCGAGGCCGGTGAACGCGCAGGCGGCGTGGGCGAGCGCTCCCCAGCCCAGCTCGGTGGCGGCGATCCCACCGTGCACGAGCGTCGCCCAGAGCATCGAGACGCCCGCGAGCGCGGTACCACAGACCAGGATGGCCAGGCCGAGCCCGGCGAGCAGTACCGTGCGCCGCCCGGTGTGGCTGAGCGTGACGAGGCGCTGGACCGGGTCCTCGACGTCGGCGAGTGCGATCGCGAGCCAGCAGGTGACCACCACCAGCGCGCCGCCGCTGACGGCGAACTCGGGCAGCACGGGTGCCTCGCGGCTGGTGTAGAGCACGCCGAGCACGGCGAGGAACACGATCAACGGCGGCAGGTAGCGCTGCGAGTGGGCCAGCAGGGCGAGCTGGTAGCGCGTCGTGGCGATCATCGAAAGCTACTCCCGCCTGTCCACGTGTCGAACGGAGCAGCCGCGGCGCAGCGCGAGCAGCAGGATCTCGTCGCATCGTCGCGCTAGGACGGTGAGCTCCACCGCGCCCGACCTCTCGACGGCGGAGAGCACGTCGGGTTCGGTCTGCCAGCCGTCGGTGGCGGCGCCGGTGAGCACGACGACGGCCGTGGCGTCCGACTCGGGTTCGAGTGCGCGCAGCGAGCCTGCGGCGAGCCGCAGCGTCGTGGTGGCGTGCGCCCGCGTCCGCCCGGCGCTGTGGCCGGTGAACACCACGCCGGCCTCGCGCGCGCTCAGCTCGGCCAGCACCTCGCCGAGGACGCCGTGCGCGCTCTCGTCGAGGCCGGAGAACGGTTCGTCCAGCACCAGCAGCCGGGGCTCGGCGAGCAGCGCCTGCGCGAGACCGACCTTCTGGGCGTTGCCCTTGGACAGCTCGCGCAGCGGGGTGTCCGGACCGCCCGCGAGCGCGAGCCGCTCGAGCCACGCGCCGCCACGCGCGCGAGCCTGCGCGGTGGACAGGCCGCTGATCCGTCCCATGTGCACGAGGTAGGCCAGTGCGGTCAGGCGCTGTGCCCCGGGGAACCGGTCGGGCACGTAGCCCGTGACCGGGTCGCCGGTGACCGTGCCCCTGCTGGGCCTCGCTAGGCCCGCCACGATGCGCAGCAACGTCGACTTTCCGGAGCCGTTGGGCCCGACGACGCCGACCACGTTGCCGGGCTCGATCGTCAGCTCGACGCCGTCGAGCACGTAGTTGTTGCGTCCGTAGCGCTTCGCGACCCCCGCGAGGCGGCGCATGCTCAGGCCACAGCCGCCCTCTGTAGTGCCTTCGTGGCCTTCTCGAGCTCGCCGACGACCGAGTCGGCCACCGGGTGACCTGCCGAGGCGAGCCAGTTCGCGAGCATGCGGTGCCCGCCCTCGGTGAGCACCGACTCGGGATGGAACTGCACGCCCTCGATCGGCAGCTCGCGGTGTCGCATGCCCATGACGACGCCGGAGGCGGTGCGGCCGGTGACCTCGAACTCCGCGGGGATCGTCTCGGGCAGCACCGTCAGCGAGTGGTAGCGGGTGGCGGTGAACGGGCTCGGCAGCCCGGCGAGCACACCGGTGCCGGTGTGCTCGACCTCGCTGGTCTTGCCGTGCAGCAGTTCGTGGGCCCGGTCGACTGTGGCGCCCCACGCCACGCCGATCGCCTGGTGGCCGAGGCAGACGCCGAGCATCGGCACGCCCTGGTCGGCGCAGCGCCTCACCACGTCGATGCTCTGACCCGCCCGCTCCGGCGTGCCGGGTCCAGGCGACACCAGCACGGCGTCGAACGTCGCGATCTCATCGAGGTCGACGACGTCGTTGCGCCACACCGTGCAGTCGGCGCCGAGCTGCGCCAGGTACTGCACCAGGTTGTAGACGAAGCTGTCGTAGTTGTCGACGACGAGTACACGCATGCCGACAGGGTATCCGCGCGCTCCCCGGCCCGGTGCCATCACTCCGGATCGACGGCCACGTCGTTGAACGGCAGCAGTGGCTCGGCCCACGGGAAGACCACGAACATCAACAACGCCACGGCGCCCAGCACGAGCACGCCCGCGCTCAGCACGCGCACGGCCAGCGGTCCCGGCAGGTGCCGCCAGATCCAGCCGTACATCAGGCCTCCCCGATCTCGGCGAGCAGATCTTCGTAACCCGCTCCCGGTTCTTTCTCGAGCTCGTTGGTGAGCACGGAGTGGATGATCATGCGCTCGCGGTCGGAGAACTGCGGGTGGCACGTGGTGAGCGTCAGCAACGCGGCCTGCGAGGCCGGCGGCAGCACGTCGGTGGGCCGGTACGGCACGGGCGACACCGCGTCGCCGCGGTCGGGCGTGACGATCACGCGGCCCACGGTCTCGGCGTAGGCGCCGTCCTGGTCCTGCAGCGGCGCGACGTTGGCGCACCTCGGGTCGGCGCCCTTACCCTGCGCCCAGCCCGCTGCCTCGTCGGCCATGGGCAGCACGCGGTAGACGTAGAAGCGCTCGGCCGTCTCCATCACGATGGCGTCGCACGAGTTCAGCAGGTCGAGGTCGTTGAACGGCGCGCCCTTGCCGACGCGGTGGCCCGCGATGCCGACGTTGCCGGGCTCGCCGGGCATGGCCGTGCTCTTGTAGTGGCCGGGCCCGATCTCCAGCGTCGCGGAGTCGACGCCCTGCTGGACGGTGAAGCTCCAGTCCGCGCCGAAGGACGGGATGTAGATGCGGGCGAACGCCTTGCCGTCGAGCGGCTCGGCGTGCAGCTGGCGCTCGTTGGACCATTCGGCCTCGAGGTCGGCGCTGGCCCGCTGCTGGAGCCTGCCGGACATCCAGTTGGTCACGTACAGCTCGTAGACCACGAACAGCAGTACGACCAGCCCGAGCGTGATCAGGACCTCGCCGGTGGTCCGGACGACCGTGCGACCGACTCCGCCACCGCCGCCCTTGCCTCCACCGGCCTCCGAGGGCGGGGCGGGTGGCCTGGTCGGCGGCGGTTGCTGGGGCGGACGGCCACGCGGGTCCGGTCGTCGCCGCGGCGGCGGGGCCTCCTGCGAGCGCTGGGGGCGCTGCGGAGCCTGTGGAGGCTGCGAACGCTGCTGCGCTTGTGGATGTTGTGGACGCTGTGGGTGCTGGGGTCGCCTTGGCGGACCGCCGGGACGGCGACCGAAGTCCGGAATAGGGATTTCCCTGGTCTCCGGCTCCTCGTACCTCGACACGCGAGCTCCTCTCGGACTCCGCCGATGCGGGCCCGTCATCACGTTTAGCTGGGTGCGGCGCTCGCTCCCCGGTTCTGGCGCCTGCTCGATTACGTTAACGTGTTCAGGTAACGGCAGATGCGTTCTGCCGTGGTTTTGCCCGACAGCCACGCGAGGACTCCAATGCCCAAGTCCAAGGTCCGCAAGAAGACGGCGTACACCCCGCCGGCCGATCGCCGTACGCCGGTGAAGGTGACTGCCGCAGGCCCGTCCCACCCGGCCTACAAGGCCGTGATGTTCGGGCTGATGCTCCTGGGTCTCGCCTGGCTCGTGGTGAACTACCTGGCCGGCGAGAAGATCCCGTTCATGCTCGAGCTGGGCAACTGGAACTTCGCCATCGGTTTCGCACTGATGATCAGCGGTCTGCTGATGACCATGCGCTGGCGCTGACGACGGGTGCGAGTAATCCGAACGGCTGCTTGACAGCGAATTACAACAGTGTGACTAATCCCCAGTGTGGATAAACCCTGTGGATAACTCGACCCCGAAATGGGCCACGCGCGCGGCTCTGGTAGTCGTCGGCTGGGTGCTCGCGGCGCTCGCCGCGCTCGGCGCCGTCTACGCAGCGCTCACCGTCGACCGTCCTGGCGCCGTGCTGCTCGGCGTCGGCGCCGTCGCACTGGCCGCCGGTGCGGCGTACGGCACGTTCGTGCGCCCACGGCTCGCCGCGGACACCTGGGGGCTGCGCGTGCGCACGCTGGGCGGCACCAGGCGGTACGACTGGAACGAGGTCGACATCCGGCTGGTCACCACTCGCAGGCTCGGGCGCGACGTGGCCGCGCTGGAGCTGGAGAGCGACCACCTCGTGGTGCTCGGCTGGCTGGAGCTGGGCGAGGATCCGCGCGACGTGCACGACGCGCTGCTGGCGCTCCGGCCCGCCTGAGGCGGCCAGTGCCTCAGCAGAGGCCGTACGTCTGGCAGATCTGCGAACTGAGCTCCGAGTCGCGGTACACGAGCAGCCCGATCAGCGCAACGGTGAGCACCGCGACGGTGCCGGCCTGGTAGGCGGCCCGCTGCTTCTCCGGCGCGTAGACCATCGCGATCATCGCCAGCGCGCCCACCACAAGCCCACCGAGGTGGCCGAGCAGCGAGATCCCCGGGATCGACACGCTCAACACGATGTTGAGCACGATGATGCCGATGGCCGACGTCGGGTTGAGCCGCAGCCGGAGAACGGCGATGAGGATGCCGCCCATCAGGCCGTAGATGGCGCCTGAAGCGCCTGCCGTGGGCGTGTTGGCCTCGCCGAACACGAACACCGCCGTGGCGCCGCCGAGCAGCGACACGAAGTACACGGCGAGGAAGCGCACCCTGCCGAGCAGTATCTCGAGGTCTCGGCCGAGTACCCACAACGCGAGCATGTTCATCGCGATGTGGAGCAGGCCGTAGTGCAGGAAACCGCTGGTGACCAGCCGCCACCACTCGTCACCGGCCGCGATGCCGATCGGCCACAGCACGCCGTCCTGGGACAGCTGGGACGCGCCGTTGTTCATCGGGTCGCCACCGGCCTGGACCACCGTGACGATGTAGACGAGCACGTTGATCGCGATGAGCAGCGGCGTCACCACCGGCCGCTGCGCCGCGCGGGCGCCCGCGACGGTGCGGGCGCCGAAACCGGCGCGGCGGTACTGCGCGGCCTGTGCGCGCTGTTGCTGCTGGCCCACCTGGACACAGTCGACGCACTGGTACCCGACGGACGCCTCCCGGAGGCAGTCCGGGCAGGCAGGCCGGTTGCACCGAACGCAGCGCAGACCGGTCTGCCGGTTGGGATGCCACCAGCATCCGGGCAACGCCTCCTGCTGAGGCGGCTGCCCGTACTGGGGTGGGTAGGGAGGTTGGCTCACAGTGCTCTCCAACCTACCTAACTTTCCGCCCCACCAGCCGGTGGTGTCAGGCCTGCTCGACCGTGATGCGCTCGATGACGACGTCCTCGAGCGGCTTGTCGGCCGGACCGGTCGCGGTGCGGCCGATGGCGTCCACGATCTCGCGGGACGGCTGGTCGGCCACCTCGCCGAAGATCGTGTGCTTGAAGTTCAGGTGCGGCGTCGGCGCGACCGTCACGAAGAACTGCGAGCCGTTGGTGCCCGGTCCCGCGTTGGCCATGGCCAGCAGGTAGGGCCGGTTGAACTGCAGCTCGGGGTGGAACTCGTCGCCGAACTTATAGCCGGGGCCGCCACGACCGGTTCCGGTGGGGTCACCGCCCTGGATCATGAAGCCCTCGATGACGCGGTGGAAGATCGCGCCGTCGTAGAAGGGGCCCGACTTCTCGCCCTTCGCGTTCGGCTGCGTGTACTCCTTGGTGCCATCGGCGAGGCCGGTGAAGTTGGCGACCGTTTTGGGCGCGTGATCAGGGAAGAGATTGATCACGATGTCGCCACGGTTCGTGTGCAGGGTGGCCTTCATCTGGGCTCCCGAGGGGGATGAGTTGCTCTCAGTCACGCGATTCATCGTGCCATCTGCGGCGAGATCGCCCGGAAAGGGGCAGGATGGGTAACGAGCGCAACTCAGGAAAACCAACGATTGACGAGGTGAAGGCGATGGCTCTAACCGCGGAGACGGCGGGTGAGTCCGTCAAGAACGGCTCGCGCGCCCTGAGAAAACGGGCCCTGGAAGCCGGCAAGGCAGGCGCTGACGTGGCCGCACACGCCGCGCAGGCCGCCGAGCACAGGCTGACCGAGGGCACCGAGGCAGCGCGCAAGGAGTTCGCTAAGACCTCTCGCCGCACCCGTAAGAAGCTGGCGAGCCAGGCCAAGCGGACGCGCAAGGATGTGGCGAAGAGCGCCAAGCAGGCGCGCAAGATCGCAGCCGAGCGCAAGGAAGAACTGCGGGCACCCGGCCGCAAGGCCAAGAAGGCGGCGATCCAGGCCGCCAAGTCCGCAGGCCACTCCAAGCGCAAGGCCAAGAAGGACTTCAAGCACGCCAAGAAGGACTTCAAGGCCGCGATGGCCGAGGCGAAGGTCGCCGCAACGGGCGAGAAGAAGAAGCGCAGGAAGCTTCCGTTGCTGCTCGGCCTCGCCGCTCTGGGGGCCGCTGTGGCCTACGCGCTGCGCTCGAAGCCGGAGCCGCCCGTCGCTCCGGCCCCGCCGCGCAGCACCGACGCGCCGAAGCCGGCACCGCAGGCCAAGCCCGCACCGAAGCCGGCGGAGCCCAAGTCTGCGGAGTCCAAGTCGGACCAGGCGAAGGCGGACGAGGCTGAGTCCGCCGCTGCCAAGCAGTCGTCGGCCGCGAAGTCGTCCGGCTCTGCGCCGAAGCCCGCCGCGCAGCGCAACGGCCAGGCGTCGTCGAGCGCGCAGCAGAAGAAGTCCTGACGAGAACCCACTTCACACGCGATGAGGCCCCCTCCGGATCGGAGGGGGCCTCATCGCTTGGGTGCGCGCGTCAGGCGTGCTTGTTGACCAGCTGGCCGAGACGCGGCAGCGCCTCCTCGACGTTCTCCTTGCCCTTGGGGCGGAGCTTGCCGTAGACCTTCTTGATGCTGTCGCGGCTGCTCTGCTCGGCACGCGAGTCGGTGACCGAGAGCAGCGCGTCGGCGGCCTCGCTCGACCGCGTCGGCAGGTAGGCGCCGAAGTCGCCGCCGCCCTGCGACTGGAAGTCGGCGTAGAACGGCTCGAGGGCCACGACGAAGTCGTCGAGCAGGCTGTCCACGGCGGAGCCGATGATGCCCGGCTTGATCTTCTTGACGGCCGCGTAGCCGGTCTTGACGACAGCGCCGGAAACGCCGCCCTTCTCCGACACCTCCTCGTCGATCAGGTTCTGCAGGTCGGTCACGACGGTCGGCCGACGGCTGGAGTCGAGCAGGGCTTCCTTGAGGGTGCTAGCCACGGATTCCTATCCTTCGTCACTTCGAGATCAACGATTTTGGAGTTTCGCAGGGGGCCGTTCGCAGCTCCGATGTCCCACCTTTCGGGGGTACACCTGAAGTGGCGCCGGTCCCACGGTGCCTGCGCGTGGGCGCAAGACTAGTACAAGATCAACTTCGCCTGCACGCAGTGGCATGTGACGATCACTCTCAGATCCCGAGGCCGGAAATCGCCTGCGTGGCCACGGATCTGGCTTTCACGCTCTGTTGCTGATTGGTCGTCACGATGACGGCACTACCGTCCTTCGCCACCGCGTACACGGCGCCTTCGTCGGTCGACTCGTAGCCTCCTTCCCAGCCCGCGGGCTGTGATGTCGGATTCGAGGTGTCGACGGGTGCAGCCTCGTCCACGATCGCCATCGCCACTTTCGGGTCTCCGACGTAAACACGGACCGTGAGCTGCATTTCGCCGTCAGGCCGGTAGAAGAAACACGAGGGATGCGGCTCGTCCGCCGAGAGCCGCACCTGCGCAACCTGCTGCCCGTTGGACTGCGACACCTCGTCGGTGTCGAGATACGGGCAGGGCCCGTCGGCCACCGGTTCAGGTTCCGGTGGCGCTGTGGCGGAGGTCCGCACCGGCGCGGACGGAGCCGGGGACTGGTCCTGTTCACCGGTTTCCGTGGCCGAGCAACCGGCCAGCGCCGCGGCCACCGCACCGAGCACAAGCAGTCTTCGCATAGATCGGACAGTGAACCAGACTTCGCTGGGTACAGACCTGCTGCCAGACGTCTGCTTTTTTATGTAGTATCTCTGCTACATAGCGGAGCAGACATTGGACGATTGGGGAATCCGAGATGTCCGTGGGTGAACTGAGCGTGCCCGTGCCGCAGGCCGAACCGGGCGAGGAACGCACGCTCGATGTCCGCGACCTGCGGATGCGCTACGGCACGGTGGATGTCCTGCGAGGCGTCACCTTCCACGCGCGCAAGGGCGAGGTGCTCGCACTGCTCGGCCCCAACGGAGCGGGCAAGACCACGACGATCGAGATCCTCGAGGGGTTCCGGCTTCGCTCCGCGGGCGAGGTCGACGTGCTCGGCGCCGATCCCGCGTCCGGCGGCGAACTCTGGCGCGCACGACTGGGCGTGGTCCTGCAGTCGTGGCGCGACCACGGCAAATGGCGGGTCCGCGAACTGTTGCAGCACCTCGGCACCTACTACGAGCCCTACGGCGCCGCTCGCGACAGGCCACCGTGGAACGTCGACGAACTGGTGGAGGCCGTGGGCCTCACCGAGCACGCCGACAAGCGGGCGATCCGGCTCTCCGGCGGGCAACGGCGCAGGCTCGACGTCGCCATCGGCATCGTCGGCAGGCCCGAGGTGCTCTTCCTCGACGAACCGACAGCTGGCTTCGATCCCCACGCGCGCAGGGAGTTCCACGACCTCGTGCACCGGCTGTCCGATCTGGACGACACCACGATCCTGCTGACGACCCACGACCTGGACGAGGCCGAGAAACTGGCCGACCGCATTCTCGTGCTCGCGGGCGGCACGATCATCGCCGACGGCACGGCCGACGCGCTGTCCCGGAGCATGTCCACCGACGCCGAGGTGCGGTGGAGCCGCGCCGGCGAACGGTTCGTGCACTCGAGCACCGACGCGACCGCGTTCGTCAGGCAACTCTTCGCCGAGCACGGAGAGGCGATCTCCGACCTCGAGGTGCGCAGGGCCTCGCTCGAGGACACCTACATGGCGCTGGTGCGCGCGTTCGAGTCAGGCGACCACGATGCCGCCGCCAGGTCTTTCGCAGGGGAGAACCGATGAAGCCGACCACCACCGCGGTGCGCGCCGGAGTCGCACGTGGACGGATCGAGCTGCGCCAGAGCTTCACCACCGTCCAGGACCTGTGGGGCTACCTCTTCCCCACCGTCGCCCTGCTCGTGGTGATGGTGCTCATGCGTGGCTCGACCATTCCCGGCACCGAGTTCTCGCGCGGCACCATGACGTTGCCGAGCGCTCTCGGCGTCGTCGTTGCGTTCGGCGGGCTGGTCAACCTCGCCCAGATCCTCACCGTCGAACGCGAGGACGGCACTCTGTTGCGCGCCAAGGCGATTCCCGGCGGCATGCTCGGCTACCTCGTCGGCAAGATCGTGCTGATCTCGGGGATGGTCCTCGTCAGCGTCGTGATCCTGCTGGTCCCAGGAGCTTTTCTGCTCGACGGCCTCGACCTGAGCGGTCCGGGAACCTGGCTCACCCTGGCGTGGGTGCTGGCGCTGGGGCTCGTCGCGACGATGCCGATCGGCGCGATCATCGGCTCGCTGGCCCCCAACCCGCGCAACCTGGGCGTCGTGATGTTGCCGATCATGGCGCTGGTGGCGACCTCAGGCGTCTTCTATCCCATCAACGGCTTTCCCGAGTGGCTGCAGTGGATCGCGCAGCTCTTCCCGATCTACTGGCTGGGACTGGGCATGCGTTCCGGTCTGTTGCCGGACGGCATGCAGGCCGTGGAGATCGGCGAGTCGTGGCGGCACTGGGAGACCGCGGGCGTGCTCGGGGTGTGGGCTGTGATCGGATTGGTGGTGGCACCGATGGTGCTGCGGCACATGGCGCGACGGGAATCCGGATCGAGTGTCGCCGCTCGCAGAGAGAAGGCCATGCAAAGGATCGCGTGATGAGCGAGACGATCTACAACCGCATCGCGGTGCTCCGGGCGGAGCGCGGCGTCAGCAGGCGACAGCTCGCCGAGGCGCTCGGGGTGCACTACCAGACGGTGGGCTACCTGGAACGCGGCGAATACAGCCCGAGCCTGTACCTGGCGCTGCGCATGGCGGAGTACTTCGAGGTGCCGGTCGAGGTGATCTTCTCGACCGGCCCCTTCCCCCGCATCGGCGCCGAGCGCTCAGCGTGACCCGGCGACCTCGCGCAGCTGCAGGCTGAACCAGATCGTGCCGAGCCCGCGCAGCAACAGGCCCAGGCCGAACCACACCGCGAGCGTCAGAATGGTCGCCTCGGGCAGCGACAGCGCGAGCACGCCGATGACGACCGTGAGCACGCCCAGTGCCAGCCACAACCCCCACATCGGCAGCTGACGCCGCCACGTCAGCGCGGCACCCACCTGGCCCGCGCCCGCGACGACGAAACCGACGCCCACCACCACGGCGAGCGTGAGCAACGTGATTCCCGGCCACACCAACGTGATGAGCCCGGCGACGATCCACAGTGCACCGAGCACGTACGAGGGCCAGCGCACACGGTGCCTGCCGGCCATCACGACGTCGTCGACGCCCTCGATGAGCAGTGCGATGGCCACCAGGACGCTGAGCACACCGACCGCGGTGGCGAGGTTGGCCAGCAGCAGGACTCCCACCACCGCGGTACCGAAACCGAGCAGGCCGATCACCCACCACCGTCTCGCCATCGCCCGCAGTTCGTCGGCGAGCTCGCCTTCGAAGGTGATCCCGAATGCCCCGTGCGGTTCTGTCGCCGGCATGACGCCTCGCCTCCTTGTCCTCGCTGCGACGCTAGGACTGGAGCTGGGGTCGCGCCACCGGGTTCACCCGGCCGGTGGTGTCACAGTGGACAGTCGCCGGTTTTCGAGGGACATCGCGGCGCCGCCGGGCTCACGACTCCACTGTGGACGTCGTGAGCCCGGCGGGTGACGCGAAGCTACGCCGGCAGGACGGGCCCGACCGTGACCGTGCTCGCCAGTTCCGCGGTGTCCGGCCACTGCGCGGCGACGTACTTCGGGGTCACGTTGACGTCGTCGGCGGTGGGCAGGGGCAACAGCACCGTCGAGGGCTGCTGCTCGGCAGGCGCCGCAGCCTCGTCCTGAGAGATCCGCGCCTGGGCCGGGTTGTCCGGCGTGATGCGGACTTCGGGCGAGTGCTCGCCGGGGTACTCGAAGTCGACCGGCACCTGGTCACCGACGAAGTGGAACGACATCGGCTGTGGGTAGCCCTGCAGCGTGCAGTCGGTGGTGGAGTTCCTGGCCTCGAAGTTGAGCTGGAACTCGTGGGCGTTCACCTGGCTGACCGAGACCCGCAGGTCGTCGGGGGTGCACCACGTGTCGTCGGCTGCGACCGCCGTGCCCGCGCCGAACACCGTGGTCCCGGCCGTGGCAGCGGCGATGGCCAGAAAGCTGGCGCTGCGACGGATATTCATGGGGTATCCCTCCTCCTGTGCGGTTGCTTGCTAACTCGATACACGCGACAGCAGCGCGCGACGATGCAACCGGGAGGGATTGATCACCGAGAGGCAACCTGAACGGAACTCAGAAGAGGATGGTGAGTGGAGCTGAGGGGAATCGAACCCCTGACCTCCGCCTTGCAAAAGCGGCGCTCTACCAATTGAGCTACAGCCCCTGACCGTGGACGACAACGCCCACGGGACAAGTCAGTTCTTGCTTGCGGAGTCCGAGCCCGCCTTGGCCGGTGCGCTGCCGTTGGGCGAGACACCGTTCAGCGGACGCTCGGTCGGCGCAGTTGCTTCGCGCCACAGGTCCGCCTCTGCCTTGGCGTCCTTGTTGCGCTTGATAACGAAGAACACGCCGCCCGCGACAACCGCGAGTGCCAACAGCTTCTTCACGGTGAGGCCCTCCTCGACGACAATCCGCTGACCCTGCACCAATGATGCTACTGCACCCGGCAACGGCACTGTTTATCCGGTGGGGCTCCGGGGTAATCGGACTTTGACGCCACTAACGGCCATGAGGAGGGACCCCACATGGGTGACAGGGACGAGAAGCAGGAAGGCCTCAAGGGCGCCGTCGAAGACATCAAGGGCCGCGTGAAGGAAAGCGCGGGTGCGCTCTTCGGCAACGACTCGATGCAGCGCGAAGGTAGCGCGCAGCAGGACAAGGCGAAGGCTCAGCAGGAAATCGCCGAGCACGAGCAGCGCGCCAAGCAGGCCGAGCGCGACGCCGCCGAAGCCGAGCGCCGGGAGCAGGGCCACCAGTCGTAGTACGTGCTGCCGGATCAGGGGTTGTTCCACGTGGAACAGCCCCTGATCTTTGTTGTCAGGCCCCCCGAGGGCGCCAGCGGCCGAAGCCGCCCTCGGTGTTGAGGATCTGCCCCGTGATCCACCGCGCCTCGTCGGTGACGAGCCAGGCGATGAGCCGCGCCGGATCGTCGGGCTCGCCGTAGCGGCCGAACGGGAACATCGGCTCCACCGTCCGCCACATCCGATCGGTGAGGTACCCGGTGTCGACCGGGCCGGGATTGACGGTGTTGAGCCGAATCCCGTGGTCCGCCAGCTGATCGGCCAACGTCATCGTGATCCCGTGCAGCGCCGCCTTCGCCGCGCCGTACGCGACCTCTCCCGGCAGCGGCCCGAGCGCCTGGCCGGATGTCAGGAACACCGCGGCGCCACCCGGCCTGTCCCCGTGCTGGTTCGCGAACGCCTGCAGCAGCAGGATGCAGGACCGGGCATCGACGGCCCAGTGCCGGTCCAGCTCGTCTTCGGTCAGCTCGCCGAGCGGCCCGTCGTGCCCGGTCAGCGCGTGGTTGCAGACCAGCACGTCGACGTGGCCGAACTCCCGGACCGCGCCGTCGAGCACCGCCTGCGCCGCCCCCTTCGCGGCGAGGTCGGCATGCATGTCGGCCAACCGAGCATCGGCATGCAGGTGCGAACGCACGCCCTGCCGTACCGCGTCGAGATCGTCGGCGCCCCACTCCTGCTCGCGGTCGTGCGGCGCGAAGTGGTGCAGGAAGACACTGGCACCGTAGGCGGCCAGCCTGCACGCGATGGCGTAGCCGATGCCGCCGCGGCGGCTCACCCCCGTCACCACGGCCACCCGCCCGGCCAGCGGATACGACTCTCTGCCCTGCTCGACCATCGGCCCACGATCACATCGCAGCCGTGGCGCACTCAACCGATTTCGTCGAGCGCGCCGGCGTAGCGAACCTCCGTCAGCGGCGGGCCTCCGGCGATGGTGTCCATCTTGGTGGCACCGTCGGCCCGCCACCCGGCCTTCTCGTAGAACCGGCGGGCCCGAGCGTTGGAGTTCAGCACCCAGAGCGTCGCCGTCCGATTCCCGGCACTCCGCAGCAGCGCGAGGGCGTCGTCGTGCAACATCCGTCCGAACCCACGCCCCCAGGCGGCTGGATCGAGGTAGAGGCTCATGAGCTCGCCGGTGTCGGGCCGTGCGTCAGCGTCGCGCGAAGGCCCGGCACAGGCGAAGCCCACCACGGAGCCGCCGTCCACCAGGACCAGCACGTTGGCCCTCAGCTCGTCCCCGACCAGCAGCTCACGCCACCGGTCCTGCCGCTGGGTGATCGAAAGGCCCTGCAGCGGCAACCCGGCGTAGGCCGAGCGCCACGAGTTGACGTGCACCCGCCCGATGGCCCCCGCGTCGGCGGGCCCGGCGGGACGAGTGCGTGGCATTGGTCCAGTCTGGCATCGGTCGATTGACCGAGGTGCCCGCTCACGCGCTGGTGGCGACCTTCCACAGGTAACCGTCGGGATCACCGAAGTAGCCGAAGTAGCCACCCCACCCGGCGGCGGCCGCCTCCTTGACCACGGAGCCACCCGCGGCAACCGCGGCGCGCATCACCTCGTCCACCGCCTCGCGCGAATCGGTGATGAGGTGGAACGACGACCCGCGGAACCCGGAGCCCTCGGCAGAGACGCCGGCGTCCTGAGCCGCGCCGTCCCAATCGCAGAGTGCGAGCGACGACGATCCCTCGCCGAGGCTGCACCTGACGAACCCCGGGTAGTCCTGCTCGACCTCGCAACCGAGGCCCTCGACGTAGAACTTCTTGGCGCGCTCAACGTCCTTCACACCCAGCATGATGGTGCTGACCTGCAATTTCGTATCCATGACAGTCACGCTATGCCTGCACATGAGGGGTCGGCTTCTCGATTCCTGACCGGTCACCGGCGCGGCGAACAACCCCGGAGCTCCGCTCAGCCGGAGACGCTGACCACCGCGGCCCAGGTGATGCCGACGATGACGATGTAGAGGCACGCGCCGGTGATGACGCCGGCCCGGAGTGCGCCAACACGACGGCGACGGAGGCCGAATCCGATGAGCGAGGCGGTGATGGCAAGCGCCCACGCGATCCAGGGCATGGCGAACGCGACCTGCGGCCCCTTCGCGTCGCACAGCCAGCCGGTCGCACCGCGATTGCAGGAGTCACTGGCCAGGGTGAACATCAAGCCGAACAGAAACGACGCACCGATGCCGGCGAGGGTGAGCAGGGAGAAGGAGACCCAGAATCCCACCAGTTCCGACCTGGAATTCGCCTTGCTGACGCTGTTCGCGTCGTCCGGCGGATGGTACGGCGACACGCCTGGATACGGATTCGACATCAGGGACCCCCAGTCCAGCCGACCGGCCGGCGTCAAACAAAAACCCCGGTTGCGCTGTCTTTTGATCAGCGTAACCGGGGTGGCTGTGGGCCCAGGAGGACTTGAACCTCCGACCTCTTCGTTATCAGCTCTGATCTTGGTGTTCTCAACCTCGGCATATAGCCCTTGAACTGGGGTTTCCTTCTCTGGACGTCCGCTGGTGTCCCTGGCCACACTGCCCCTGTTGCCGCCCAGTTTGTCGCCCACTTAGCGACCTCCTGTGCAAGACGGCTGAAACACTGGGGGCAGCGGAGTGTTCCAGCCTCTTCGTCGTTACTGGTGTGACATAGAAAGAGAGTGGGGAGTGACAGCGACACCAGGGTGTCACTCCCCTGTCACTCACGTTTTCGCAGGTCAACCGCCAAAGAGTGACAGAGTGACAGGTGTGACAGTTGCGAGATGTCCGCGCTGTCACTCGAACATCGGAGACGGATCGTCACCCGGTGCCTGAGTCGCGCGGAAACGGGCCCTCAGCCGCCCTGTGAGCCGGTGGGCCTTCCCGCCACACCAGCCCTGGCGTGTTCGATCGTCTGCGGGCTTCTCAGGGCGCAAAATTCGGGCCGTTGGACGCGCTGAGACGGCCCACGGCGCAAGCCCTCACCGAGTGGCCGCCTCAGCCGCAGACGGGGTTGCAGCCCGCGCGTGGGCCGCTAACAGGGTGAGTCGTCCTCGTACCAGGCGTCGCCGATGCCATCTGCCACGCTTGGCAGGTTCACCAGCGCCTCAGCGCGCGACTGAATGAGCCGCATTCGGGTCTCCCACTCGGAGGCTTCGGAGTGGGAGGAATCCGCTGTGAGCTGCCCCGGCCATTTCCGGTAGAGCAGGCCAACTTCGGGCGAGAAGTACCCAACGCTGATGACGCTCGCGGCGACGAGTAGGCCCGTGTCTTCGGATGCCGGAAGCGCCATCCAACCGCCGAGTGCAAGAAGCAAGTTCCGCCGAATGCAGATTGTGGTGGGGTGAACCGGCAGGCGATAGTTTCGCGCTTTCCAGGTCTCGAACACGGCGCCGGGTTCGAGACGACCAGCGGGTGGATCGCCGTCGAAATCGAGCGTAGACCCGTCCGGCAGTAAATCGAGAACCCGTGAAGTTATCCATTGGACCACGGGGTAGGTACAAAGTGTTTCGACATCTCTCTTTAGAACATCGGGTGCCAATATGTCGTCAGAATCAAGATTCTTGACGAATACCCCTAGCGCTCGACCCACTGCGAGGTTACGAGTAGCCGCAACACCGGACCGGCGCCCGGAGGAGAATCTTATTCGGGAGTCGTCAAGCGGAAGAATATCCCTGACGTACCCAGATTCTCCGTCTTCCTGCAGGACCCACTCCCACTCCCACCCTTGAGGCATACGTTGCGAAAGCAGGGACTCGTATGCTTGCCGGAGGTGATCCGGAACCGGATTGTAAGTCGCTGTCACAACTGAGAGTAGCGGCATCTAATCCCCCCAGTTTTTCAGATGCGTGGTGTAAACGGCGACGGTTCGATCCCCAGGCAGGATGACATCGGAGACTTCGACAACGTCACCATTTGTGTCTATCGAGAACTTGCGCAACGCCATCACGGAAGTGCCCGCACCGATCTCTAATTGCTCCGCCTCGAATACGGTGGGAGGACGCGCAACAACTTCTTCGATCACCCTATCGACTTCAATACCGATCGTTGAAAGCTGATGCTGCGTCCCGCCGGGCCAAGGTTCGTTCTCGTCGGATAGAAGCGCGGGATTTGCGGAAGCCTTGTCGAATACGAGATATGAATCAATGAGGCTGAGCGGGGCATCTTCGGCGCGCAAGCGAGTTCGGTAGCTGCGATGAAGAAGTTTCGTTCCGGGAGCGACGTTGAATGCCTGACCTAGGCTCTCACTCGCGGAAACAGTCGAGTACTTGGCGAAAAACTCTAGTTCCTGTACGTCCACCCCGGTGTCGTGTTCCGTTGTGCCGGAATTGCGCCGTTCATCCTCACCCAGCCTTACCCGGTCCTTCTCCCACTGGTACCGGTCAGTCGTTCGGCGAACCTTCCGCCTCGGTTTCCGGACGAAGGTCCCTCGGCCGTGCTGGCGCTCGACCAGCCCCTCGGCTTCGAGCACGCCTACGGCCTGTCGGATCGTCGGCGGACTCACCTTGTACTGCTCGGTAAGGCGCGCCTCGGTCGGGATGCGCTCCCCCGGCGAGTACTCGCGACTCTCGATGCGCTGGCGAAGATCGTCCGCTACTCGCTCGTACTGCTTGGCCATCCTGAACGTCCCCGTTCCTGGTCGTAGGGCGATTCGATCGTAACTCCTCAAGACCTCTTGACAACCTCGCCGCCCGTCCGGCAAGGTCTCAACCACAAGTCCTAATGAGGACTTGAGGACATGAGGACAACGTATAGCGAATGGAGAACATCCCGATGAACAGCAACCACTACCCGGACGGGCTGACCGAGGCCGCGATTGATGCGCTCATCCAGGAGGTCTACGGGGAGCTCGAGAACGAGGAGCAGGTCGTGACAACCCGCCTTGCCCACTCGTTCACGGATGCTCGCCGGGCTCGCCGGGCAGAGCGCCGCGCCGGTCGCGAAGTACTGCGCTTGATCCCTACTCGCGTCGAGGGCGACCTCGGCGGAGAGGTGGCGGCCTGATGGGCAAGAGGGACCAGGAGCTGGTGCACATCACGGCGAAGAAGTCGTGGTGGTCGGGCCAAATCTGGGCGCTGTGCGGGGCCACGCAGACGGCGGGCAACTACCAGACCGACACGTGGCGCTTGTTCGGCCTGCCGGGCGCGAAGTGCCCGGCTTGCGAGCAGGTCAAGAGGAACGGGGGTAAGCGGCGATGACCACGCGAATCACCGTTCAGAAGCCCGGCCCGGCGTCTTCCGCCAAGAACGCCGCCGGACCGGGTGTCCCCAACCAGCCAGCAACGGACTCGAAGGGAAATCCCATGGTAGACACCACCACCCGCTACTCCGAACTACTGCGGGAGAGCATCCGCCGTTTCGGCCAGGACCCGAAGCAGGCGTACGGCTTACTGTCCTCGGCCCTGAGTGCCTACCTCGACGGCAAGCGCTCGCCGGGCTACCTGCACATGGTGCTCACCGAGCTGGACACGGCATCGGCCGAGTCCGACGTCGTCACCTACACCCCGCAGGCGCTCAACAAGCTGATTGATTCGGTGTGCTCGCGGGAGGTCGCCGGGAGGCTCCGGGGGCACGCCCTGTGGCACCGCGACCAGGCCGCCGCCCTGCGCGCCCGAGTCCTCGAGTTCGGCGTGTGGCAGATGGATGACCCGATGCGCGTGCAGATGGACTCCCACAACGCGGAGGCCGACCGCCTGGACGCGATGGCCACGCAGGAACTCGCCCGCATCGGGGGTGAGGACCGGTGAACCCCCGCAACCGCAAGCAGCGACCGGTCACCGTGTTCGACGGCCACACGCATCACGTGGCGCTGTGCCGGGGGTTCCGGGACGGGCTGCCGATGTTCGGGTGGGGCGAGGGACCTTCGACCCTGCTCACCGAGTCCCAGCTCAGCAGTGTGGGGTTGCGCCGCAACGGGCAGGACCCGGTGGCGTTGCTGGTGTTTCGCCACCACAAGCCCTACCGGCGCGAGGAGACCACCGAGCTGTTCTCGGTGGAGCGGGCCGCCCCCAAGCGCGGCACCCTCGCCCAGCGCCGCGCCAAGGTCCAGGAAGCCCTGCGGGTCCGCAGGATCTGTGTCGAGTGCAGGCAGGACGTGGGCTACTACGTGCCCACCTCGACCCGCGTGTGCTGGCAGTGCGAGTCCGGCACCTGGGAGGTGGCCGCGTGATGGGCATCCGCGAGAAGTTCGAGCGGTTCAAGCAGGACTGGGCCGCCTCCAGCGAAGCCCTGGAAGCCAACCTGGCGGCCGGTGCCCGTCGACGGGCTCGCGAGCAGGAAGCCCGCCGCGCGGCGGGCGGGTGCGGCACCGACAACTGCCCGCGTTCGGCGGAGCGGGATGGCTACTGCCGTCCCTGCTGGTCGGCGATCTTCGGAGGTGGCGCGTGATGTCCATCTTCGACGTGCTGAGTCGCTTTGGGACGGTCGCCTTGCTGCGGTTCGTGGGCGCGGTGCTGCTGTTCCTGGTCCTGCACCTGCTGCGGATCCCGTTCGTGCTGCTGGTCCGGGTGCTGGAGGGCGTGTTGCGCCGCATCGACGGCTACGCCATCCGGCAGGCCAGCCGCCCGCCGAAGGGTCCGATCAACGACTTCTTCCACCACACCACCAACTCTCGTGAGGGGGAGCCCCATGTCTACGCGTGAACTCGACGTCCACACCGGTGAGCCGCGGACCCGTACCGCGGTCGCGTCGGAGTGGGTCGTGTGGCACTTCGGGGAGCTGTCCGGGGTGATCGGCCCCGGCGTGCTCGCCGCCACGGTCAGCGGCTGGTTCGGCCTCGCCTCCGGCCTGGTCGCCGCCGGGTGGGCGGTCAAGGAGACGCGGTTCCGCCGCGAACAGCAGCAGATCCGCGACCAGCGCACCCTGCCCGCCGCCGAGCAGGACACCGAGGGCGAGACCGCCGAGGACGCCGGAACGGGCCGTGAGGGCCAGCAGGACAAGGGGGTGAGCGCATGAGCAGGGCAGAGCAGCGCCGCGCGGACCGGATGGTGGCCGCCGAGCAGTCCCGTTTGGACGCCGACGCCGCGAGCGCACGCCGGATCCGGGAGCGGGAGTCGCTGGCCGAGCAGTCCCGCCGCGATGAGCAGCTCCGCGCTGAGCAGCGGCAGGGCGAGCAGGCCGAGCGGCGTGCCCGGCGCGATGCCAAGCGCGCCAAGCTCCGGGCGTGGGCGGCGGCGAACACGGTGGATCTGCTGATCTACCCGGCGGTGCTGATCGCGTTCGCGATGGCCGGGCCGTCGATGGCCATCTACGGGGCCGAGGTCTACGGCTCCGCCCTGGGCTGGCTGCTGCCCGGGATCAGTGAGCTGTTGATGCTGGCCTTCGCGGTGGCCGTGCTCATCGCCCGCCGGCAGGACGCGGCCCGGCCGGTGGGGATGCTCCAGGCCGGGGTGTGGGTCTTCGCCGCGCTCTCGGCGGGGCTGAACCTGTTGCACGGCCTGGACAAGGGCTGGTCCGCGGGGATCGTGATGGCGATCGTGGCCGTGTCCGGGATCGTGGCCCACCAGCTCACCCTGGCCACCCCACCCCGCCCGGCCGCCGAGCGGGCCGCCGCCCGGATCGCCCGCCGGGAAGCCCGCAAGGTCGCTCGGGTCCGCCGGGCTGCGGTGCGTCATGCGGTCGCCGAGATCGCCGAGGACGGCACGGCGCGGCTGGTCTACACCCCCGGCCGCTACGTGCTCACCGGCCGTCGTGGTCGCCGGCTGGAAGCGGCGATCGTGCCCGGCTCGGCCGTCGAGTCGGACCCGATCGAGCTGCCCGACTGGGACACCGCGTTGGCCGATCTGATCGCCGATGCGGATTCGGCCGGCACGCCTGAACCCAGCACGGGCGGCGACGAGTCGGCCCTGTCGGGTGGGCCGTCGATCGGCACCCTCGACCGCGACGGTGACCAGCAAAAATCGAGCCCCGATCGAGCCCGGATCGGCGGCCGCGTCGGCCGCTCGATCGAGCAGCTTCGCGCCGAGTTGGCGTCGGCGATCGAGGCCGACCCGACCGAGGTCGATCCCACCTCCGCCGAGTCCATCCGTAAGGCCCTGCGCTGCTCGCCCCGGCGGGCACGCCAGCTCCGTGACGAACACCTGGGAGGCTCGAAGTGACCACCGACGACACGACGCCCCAGTCCGCCGAGGCAGGCGAGGAGTTGGCGCGGGTGCACTACCTGCGCCCCGAAGGCCAGGACATGCCCGCCGTCTCCGACGCCGAGGTGGTGGAGGGTGAGCTGATCTCCGACGAGGAGTACCGCTACCGCACCAGCCAGAAGGCGCAGGCGATCGCCCGCTACAAGGGCTACGCCCACGACGCCGTGGTCGTCGGCCGCGCTGTGAAGACCGTGGCGACCCACCAGCACACGAAAACCGCTGGTAAGGCGGTGATCTCGGCGGGGCTGACCACGGTTCAGGGGGTGGAGTCCTGGGGCAAGCGCGCCTGGGACGCCTCGACGATGGGCGTCTACCGACGTCAGATCAAGGCCGCCGAGGCCAGCGGCGACCGGGAGGCGCTGGCCGACTGGACCGAGCGCCGGGAGCAGGCCGTGGAGCGCCGCCACAAGCGGATGCTGGACCTGCCCGGCCTGGCCTGGGGCACCGCGAAAGTCCTGGTCGGCAGCCTGGCCGGGTGTGTGGCGCTGGTCCTGCTGGTGGGCCTGTTCGTGCAGTTCTCCGGCACCGGCGCGTTCATCGACGTCGTCACGGGTGTGCTCTCGGCGATCCGGTGGGTGTTCACCGCGATCGCGATCGCCTGGACGCCGTTTCTGATGGCGCTCCCGGCGTTCGTGCTGCTCGCCGCCTACCGGGAGGGCCGCAAGCGCGGGCAGGCCCCGGCCTGGCTGGCCACGGCCAGGGAGGCTGACGCGGACATGGCGATCGATGAGACCACGATCGCCAAGGCGCTGGAGGCACTGCGGATTCCGCAGATCTCCGCCTACCTCAAGCAGGGCCTGCCCTTGCAGTTCCTCACCCCGGCCCGCATCGACGGGCGCGGCACCCACGCGGTGATCCGGCTCCCCGCCGGGGTGACCGCCGAGAAGATCGCCCGCCGCCGCGCCGACTTCGCCACCGGCCTGCACCGGCTGGCCAAGGAGGTGTGGCCGACCACCGGCGCCGAGGCCGGAATCCTCGACGTGTGGGTAGCCGACAAGGGCGCCCTGGCCGAGGGTGCCGGGGAGTATCCGCTGCTCAGTGAGGGCGCGGTGGACGTGTTCAAGGGAGTGCCGTTTGGCAAGACCCTGCGCGGCACGCCGCTGCTGGCACCGCTGATGGAGCGCAACACCATCACCGGCGGCATGCCCGGCCAGGGCAAGTCCAGTGCGGCGCGGGTCCTGATGGCCGGGGCCGCGCTCGATCCCACCGCTGAGCTGCGGATTTACGTCCCGGACGCCAACTTTGACTTCGAGGCGTTCAAGCCGCGGTGCTCCCGCTACATCATGGGCGCCGAGGACGAGCGCATCGCCGAGATCTTGGCCGACCTCACGGACCTGCACGCCGAGGTGCAGCGGCGGGGTGAGCTGCTGATCCGCTACGAGATTCCGTCCGTGACCCGCGAGCTGGCCAGCAAGAACGTCGGGCTGCACCCGCTGTTCGTCCTGCTCGAAGAGGCACACGTGGCGATCCAGCACCCGAAGTACGGGGGCGAGATCGCCAAGCTGCTGGTGGACATCGTGCGGTTGGGTCGCAAGCGCGGCATTCACGTGCTGGTCTCGACGCAGGCGCCCACGAAGGACTCCATGCCCCGCGATGTGACCCGTAACTGCTCCAACGGCATCGCCTTCGCCGTGGGCGATCACGTCGCCAATGACGCCCTGCTGGGGCAGGGCGCCTACGCGGCCGGGCACCGCGCCACCGAGCTGATCCCCGGCACGGACAAGGGCACCGCCGTGGTCAAGGGCTTCACCGGGGAGCGCTCCGACATCGTGCAGGTCTACTTCCTCGACGTGGCCAAGGACCACGACCAGATCACCCCGATCATCGAACGCGCCCTGCGGCTGATCGAGGAACGCGGCGCGGTGCCCGGCGCCGACCGGCCGGTCCCGGAGATCGAGACCCGTGACCTGCTGGAAGACCTGGACGCGGTGCTGGGCAAGCAGCCCGTCAACGCTGCCGACGTCCCGGCGCTGCTGGCCCAGTACGCCCCCGACTGGACCCCCTACCAGGGCCTCAGCGGCAAGGCGCTGCGCGAGCTGCTGGCCGCCGAGCACGGGATCAAGGTGCCCTCCACGGGCAACCGGTACCCCGTCGATCCGGTCACCGTGCGTGAAGTCCTCACCAGCCGTGCCACGGCCGACCTGGACGAGGACGAGACCACGTGAACACGCCGCGAGTTAGGTCGGGCCGCCCCGCGCGACCACCCCGAAATCCGGGGTCTCGACGGCCCGCAGCGGCCCGGCCTAACTCGGCTAACTACCTAACTTCGCGCAGATCAGCAGGCCAGGCGGGGTAGCTAACCCGCCGAGTTAGAAACCTAACTCGGATCCGGCGAGCTAACTGCCCGAGCTAACTCCACACCAGCCGCCCGCACGGCACCCGCACCGGGACGCCGTGACGGCACCCCCATGCCGAAAACAGGCACACAGCGTGACCGATGGAAGGGTCTTCGATGGACACCCGCACCCAGCTCACCCGCGCCGCACTGGCCGCCGCCGAGCGCGGTTGGTACGTCTTCCCGCTCGCCCCGCGCGGCAAGCGCCCGGCCCTGCACGGCACCGACCGCTGTCCCCGCACCGGGCAGTGCGCCGAGGCCCACGCCGGGTGGGAGCAGCGCGCTACCACCGACCCGGCCCGCATCCGTGCGGCCTGGTCGGCGGGGTCGTTCAACATCGGGGTGGCGACCGGCCCGTCCGGACTGTGCGTCCTCGACCTCGACACCACCAAGCCCGGCGAGGAGACGCCTGCGCGGTGGGCCGCCGAGGGTGCGCGCGGCGGTGAGGATGTACTGGCGATCGTCGCCGAGCGGGCCGGGCACGAGCTGCCCGCCGACACGCTCACTGTGGCCACCCCGTCCGGTGGGCTGCACCTGTACTTCACCGGCCCGGCCGGGGTGGAGCTGCGCAACACCAGTGGCGACACCGGGCGGGGGCTGGGGTGGAAGGTCGACACCCGCGCCTGGGGTGGCTACGTCGTCGCCCCCGGATCGCTCACCCCCACTGGGGCCTACCGCTACGTCCACGACGGCACTGTGGCCGCGCTGCCCGCGTGGCTGGCCGAGCGGCTGGCGCCAGCACCGCCGCCCCCGGCGCCGGTGCTGCCGATCCGCCCGGCGACCAACCGCCGCTCCCGCTACCTGGAGGCCGCGCTGCGGGAGGAGTGCCGCCGGGTGGCCGAGGCCGACAGCAACCGCAACGCCACCCTCTACGGCGCCGCGCTCGCCCTCGGTCAGCTCGTCGCGGGCAAGGCGCTCACCGAGGCCGAGGTGCGGGCGGCGCTGCGCGCCGCGTGCGGGCGGCATCTCGGCTCCCGTCAGTTCTCCGAGCGGGAGGCCGAGCGCACGATCAGCTCCGGTCTGCGGGCCGGGGCGAACCGGCCGAGGCAGGTCGCATGAACAGGACGTTCAAGCCGACGCCGATCGTGGCCCACCTGGTCGAGGTCGAGCACGCCGACGACGAGGCCGCCCAGGTCGCCGGGCGTGCGATCGCCGAGGCCTGGAACGACCGCGAGTTCTGGTGGAGCGCCACCGCGACCCCGCTGGCCAAGTGCGCCCTGGACTCGCCCGCCATGACCGACGACGTGCCCGCGGTGCTGGATCGCCTGATCCGCCACTGCGGGACCTACGTCCACAACATCGCTGAATGGGAGCCCGCACCATGACTTCCGCCCGCGCTCTCTCGGCCGTGCCGGAGCCCCCGGCCCGCCGGACCCGGTGGACCGACGCCGAGCTGATGGCCGTCGACTTCCCCGAGCCCCGATGGGCCGTGCCCGGCCTGCTCTGCGAAGGACTCAACCTGCTGGCCGGGGCTCCCAAGCTCGGCAAGTCCTGGCTGAGCTTGGGCCTCGGTGCCGCGATCGCCAACGGCGACCCGGCGCTCAACGCGATCGAGGTCGAGCGCGGGCCGGTCCTGTACTGCGCGCTGGAGGACACCGGACGCCGGTTGCAGCGCCGTCGTCGGCAGATGATCGCCGCCGGGGGCCGGGCCGCGCCGCTGCTCACCCTGGAAACCGCCTGCCCCACGATGAGCATGGGCGGTGAGCAGGTCATCACCGAATGGCTGGAGGAGAACCCGCACGCCCGCCTGGTCATCATCGACACCTTCGCCAAGATGCGCGGCGCCGACCCGCACGGCATGACCCAGTACGCCGCCGACTACGCCGCCGCCTCCCGCTTCAAGGACCTCGCCGACCGCTACAGCGTGCCGTTCCTGCTCATCCACCACGTCCGCAAACAGGCCGCCGACGACTTCCAGTCGCTCGTCTCGGGCACCAACGGGCTGACCGGCGCGGTGGACGCCACGTTGGTGCTGGAGCGGGCACGCGGCCAGGCAGATGGGGTTTTGCACGTCACCGGCCGCGACGTCGAAGAAGCCGACTACGCCATGAGCTTCGACTCCCACGCCGGAGCCTGGACCAAACTCGACGGCCCCGCCGGGGACCACCTCATGCAGGACACCCGCGCCCTGATCATGCGCTTCCTGCGCGACTACCCCGACAGCAAGCCCGCGGCCATCGCCCACGCCCTGGAGATCAAGGCCGACACCGTGCGGCAGACCTGCAAACGCATGGCCGACAAAGGCCAACTCCGCGCCGCCCCCGGCGGCACCTACCGCCCGGCCGACGCGAGTGACAGCAGCAGTGACACCCCCGAACTGTCACACCTGTCACTCCGTCACTCCACCGACCCTGACCAGCAAGAACAGGAGTGACACCCGCTGTGACACCCACCCGCACCCGTCACACCCGGCCCACCCGACCGGAGAGGACCCGCATGGACGCGCACCCGCTCACCGCGCCCGACACCCGGCCCCGCCTGCTGGACCTGTGCTGTGGCGCCGGGGGCGCGAGCCTCGGCTACCACCAGGCCGGGTTCGCTGTCACCGGCGTGGACATCGCACCCCAGCCGAACTACCCCTTCACCTTCCACCAGGCCGACGCACTCGAGTTCCTCGCCGCCCACGGCCACGAATTCGACGCCATCCACATCTCGCCGCCCTGCCAGGCGTACAGCCCCCTCAACGCCTACAACCACAAGACCTACCCCGACTTCATCGGCGACGCCCGCGACCTCCTCATCCGCACCAACGTGCCGTGGGTGATCGAAAACGTCGTCCAAGCACCGCTACACCAGCCGATCGTGCTGTGCGGAGCGATGTTCGGCCTACAGCTCTACCGCCACCGCGGCTTCGAGACCTCGCGACCCATCACGGCCCCCGCGCACCCCGAACACCTCCACCGGTGCGCCCGCAACGGCTACCTGCCCCAACCCGGGCAGTTCATGACCATCACCGGAGGTCGACATTCCCGCGCCTGGCAGGCAAAAGCCGCGCAAGTCATGGGCACCCCGTGGACCCGAACCATCCGCGAGGTCTGCGAAGCCATCCCGCCCGCCTACACCCGATACATCGGCACCACCCTCGCCACTCACCTCACCACCACAACCGCACCGGCCGCCGCCTGAAAGGAACACCCCGTGACACCCGCACCTGTCACTCCGTCACTCCACCAGCCCCCACCTGCAAAAACAGCAGTGACAGCACGAGTGACACCCCCACCACCTGTCACACCCGCCCAGGAGGAACGGATGGACACGACCACGCCCGCCGCAGTTCCCGCCAAGCACCTCTACCGGGTCACCGAGGCCATGCGGCTGCTGTCCATGAGCCGGTCCGTGATCTACGAGGAAATGCGCGGCGGCCGGTTGCGGTTCGTCAAGCGCGGCCGGTCGCGGCTCGTTCCCGCTGTCGCGATCGACAGCTACGTGCAGTTGCTCATCCACGAGACCGAGGAGGACATCTATGGCCGCGCGGCGTAGTCGGGGCGACGGCGGACTGTTCTGGGAGGAATCCAGACAGCGGTGGCGAGCCGAGACCACGCTCGGATACACGCCAGCAGGGAAACGCAAGACGCGGCGCGCCTATGCGAGGACGAAGACCGAGGCTCAGAGCAAGCTCCGCGAGATGCGGCGCGAACTCGAAGACGGCGTGATCGAAGACCGGTTCTACACCGTCGCCCACGCGGTGCAGGACTTCCTCGAATTCGGCTTGCCCAGGCGTAGCGCTGGCACAGTCGACAAGCTGAACGCTCTAGCCAGGAAGCACATCATTTCCGATCTCGGAGCCCGCAAGCTTCGAGAGCTGAGCGCCGAGGACATTGACCAGTGGCTCGCGGAGAAGGCGAAGGTCCTGTCGACGGGGTCAATCCGCGAGGTCTTGTCGCTATTGCGTCGGGCGATCGCACGGGCGCAGAAGCGCGAGAAGGTTAGGCGGAACGTGGTGCTGCTGTGCGACATTCCTGAAGGGAGGCCCGGGCGGCCGTCCAAGTCGCTGACGCTCGCACAAGCCGAGGCCGTGCTGAAAGCGGCCGAGGGCACGCCGATGCGGGCCTACATCGTCGTGTCGCTGCTCACCGGGGCGCGAACCGAGGAGATGCGTGCTCTCACCTGGTCGCACGTTGATCTGGTCGGCAAGCCAGACACGGGGAAGCCGGTGCCGGCGCACATGATGGTGTGGCGGTCCACCCGCGAGCATGGCGACACGAAGACCAAGAAGTCTCGCCGGTCGCTGGCACTCCCTCGGCGGTGCGTGGACGCCCTGCGCGCTCACGAGGGCAAGCAGGCGTATCTGCGCAGGCTGGCGGGCAATCGGTGGCAAGAGACTGGGCTGGTCTTCTCGTCGGCGGTGGGCACCGAGCTGGACGCGGCGAACGTCCGGCGTGGGTTCCGCAAGGTGGCTGACAAGGCGGGCTTGGTCGCGCAGGACTGGACGCCGCGCGAGCTGCGGCACAGCTTCGTGTCGCTGCTGTCAGACAGTGGGATGCCGATCGAACAGATCTCACGGCTGATGGGTCACAACGGCACCGCGGTAACGGAACTGGTCTACCGTCACCAGCTCCGGCCGGTGGTCGAGCACGGTGCCGAGGCGATGGATCGGATCTTCGCCGAGTCTGACGGCGATGAAGTGGCGTAGTCGCTCACTTAGTCGCACAAAGGCCGGTTCCCGCATTTGGGAACCGGCCTTTGACGTGCTGTGGGCCCAGGAGGACTTGAACCTCCGACCTCTTCGTTATCAGCGAAGCGCTCTAACCGCCTGAGCTATGGGCCCTGGGAACGGTCAAAAGCTTACAGGACCTTGGCAGGGCACCTCGCACGGGGTCACTCCCGCTCGGAGAGCGTCACCTCCAGGCCGCCGGCCAGGTCGGCCGAGACGTTGTAGATGAACGCGCTCACGGTGGCCAGTGCCGAGATCAGCACGATGTTGATCGCGCCGACGATCGCCGCGACACCGAACACTCGGCCCGCGCTGATGAGCGGGTCGCCCGCGCTCTCGGCGCTGTCGCCCTGCACCAGCGACGTGTACGTGCCGTTGATCTTGTCCCACACGCCCATGCCATCGAGCACCGTGTACAGCACGCCGACGGCGACGAGCCAGACGAAGAACAGCGCGACGCCGAGCACCAGCGAGAGCTTCAGCACCGACCACGGATCGAAGCGCTTGATCTGCAGGCTCGCCCTGCGCGGACCCCTGCCGGGCCTGCGCAGTGCGCTGACCGGCGTCGACCGGCCGCCCTTGCCTCCGCCGCCCTGGCCGCCCGCCTGCTGCTGCGCCCTGGCGTCGGCCTGCTGGGGTTGCTGCTGGCCGAACAGCCGGTTGGCGGCACTGCCCGCGACGACGGTCTCGGCGTTGCCGTTCGCCTCATAGCGGACCTGGGGCTGCTGCTGGGTCTCTTCGGCGGGCAGCTGGCCTGCGGACCAGCGGTCGCCGAAGCCTCCGTCACCCTCCTGACCGGCCGAACCACTGCCGGTTTCCTTGGCCACGCGCTGCCACGGCGGTGCGACGTCGCCACCCGCGTTGGTGTCGGTGCTGCCGCCGCGCCGTTCGGTGTTGTCAGGTGGTGTCACAAACGGTCAGTCCCTTGTCAGAATCCGCGCCTGCTACTGCTCTTGCGTCGTCTCGTTCGCCTCGTCGGTCCCGGCGTCGTCGACCTGGCCTACCTGGTCGACCTCGTCAACGTCGGCGGCCGCCGGCGCCTCGATGGCCTCGGGGGTCTCCGCGTCTTCGTCGCCGTTCTCCCCGTTGGGGACGTCCGAGGGTTTGTCCGCGTTGCGTGCGACGGCGAGCAGGGTGTTCCCCTCGCTGAGGTTGATCAAGCGGACCCCCTTCGTCTGCCGTCCGGCCTTGCGAACCTGTCCGGCGGGCGTGCGGATGACCCCACCGATCGAGGTGATCGCGTACAGCTCGTCGTCGGCATCGACGATGAGTGCCCCCACCAGCCTGCCACGTTTCCGGTCGTGCTGGATGGTGAGCACACCCTTGCCGCCGCGGCCCTGCACCGGGTAGTCCTCGATCGCCGTGCGCTTCGCGTACCCGCCGTCGGTCGCGACCAGCAGGAACGTGTCGTTCCTGACCACACTGATGCCGAGTAGCTCGTCGCCCTCGTTGAAGCGCATTCCGAGCACACCGGAGGTGGCCCTGCCCATCGGGCGCAGCGCCTCGTCGGTCGCATGGAACCGGATCGACTGGCCGTCGGACGACACCAGCAGCAGGTCGTCCTCGGCCGACGCGAGCACGGCACCGACCAGCTCGTCACCCTCCCGCAGGTTGATGCCGATCAGCCCGCCGGCGCGCGGCGAGTCGAAGTCGCTCAGCTTCGACTTCTTGACCAGGCCCTTCTGGGTCGCGAGCACGAGGTAGGGGGCCACCTCGTAGTTCGGGATCTCGATGACGCTGGCGATCTGCTCGTCCGGCTGGAACGCGAGCAGGTTCGCCACGTGCTGGCCACGCGCGTTGCGGTTGGCCTCGGGCAGGTCGTAGGCCTTGGCCCGGTAGACGCGCCCCTTGTTGGTGAAGAACAGGATCCAGTCGTGCGTCGAGCACACGAAGAAGTGCTGCACGATGTCGTCCTGCTTGAGCGTGGCTCCCTGCACGCCCTTGCCGCCGCGCTTCTGCGAGCGGTACAGGTCGGTCTTGGTCCGCTTGGCGTAGCCGGTGCGGGTGATGGTGACGACCACGTCCTCGACCGCGATCAGGTCCTCGACCGAGACCTCGCCGTCGAACGGGATGATCTGCGTGCGCCGGTCGTCGCCGTACTTGTCCACGATCTCGGCGAGCTCGTCGCGGATGATGGTGCGCTGCCGCTCGGGCCTGTCGAGGATGTCCTGCAGGTCGGCGATCTCCAGCTCGATCTTGGCGAGCTCGTCGACGATCTTCTGCCGTTCCAGGGCGGCGAGTCTGCGCAGCTGCATGTCGAGGATCGCCGTCGCCTGGGCTTCATCGACATCGAGCAGCTCGATCAGGCCCGTGCGCGCCTCGTCGACCGTCGGCGAGCGCCTGATCAGCGCGATCACGGCGTCGAGCTGGTCGAGCGCCTTGACCAGACCACGCAAAAGGTGGGCCCGCTCCTCGGCCTTGCGCAGCCGGAACCGGGTGCGCCGGACGATGACCTCGATCTGGTGCTTCACGTAGTGGCGGATGATCTGGTCGAGGCGCAGCGTGCGCGGCACGCCGTCGACCAGCGCCAGCATGTTGACACCGAAGTTGTACTGCAGCTGGGTGTGCTTGTAGAGGTTGTTCAGCACCACCTTGGCGACCGCGTCGCGCTTGAGCGTGATCACGATCCGCATGCCGCTGCGGCTGTTCGACTCGTCGGCGATGTCGGAGATGCCGGTGAGCTTCCCGTCGCGCACGAGCGCGGCGATGTTCTCCACCAGGTTGTCCGGGTTGACCTGGTAGGGCAGCTCGGTGACCACGAGGATCGTGCGGCCCTTGGCGTCCTCCTCGGCCTCCACCACCGCGCGCATACGCACGGAGCCACGGCCGGTGCGGTACGCGTCGGCGATGCCCGATGTGCCCAGGATGAGGCCCTTGGTCGGGAAGTCGGGGCCCTTGATGCGCTGCATCAGCGCGGCGAGCAGCTCGTCGTCGTCGGCCTCCGGATTCTCCAGCGCCCAGATGACGCCGGAGGAGACTTCACGCAGGTTGTGCGGCGGGATGTTGGTCGCCATCCCCACCGCGATGCCCGAACCACCGTTGACCAGCAGGTTCGGAATCCGGCTCGGCAGGACGTCCGGCTCCTGCGTGCGGCCGTCGTAGTTGTCCGAGAAGTCGACGGTGTCCTCGTCGATCTCCCGCAGCATCTCCATCGCGAGCGGATCCAGACGCGACTCCGTGTACCGCATGGCGGCAGCGGGGTCGTTGCCGGGAGAACCGAAGTTGCCCTGGCCGTCGATGAGCGGATAGCGCATCGACCAGTGCTGTGCCAACCGCACGAGCGCGTCGTAGATCGCCGAGTCACCGTGCGGGTGGTAGTTACCCATCACGTCACCGACGACGCGCGAGCACTTGTTGTACGAGCGCTCGGGGCGGAAGCCCGAGTCGTACATCGAGTACAGGACGCGGCGGTGCACCGGCTTGAGCCCGTCCCGCACGTCGGGCAGCGCACGCGACACGATCACACTCATCGCGTAGTCGATGTAGGAGCGCTGCATCTCCTGCTGGATGTCGACCGGTTCGACGCGGTCGTGATCCGGCGGCAAGGTTTCCGTCATAGGTCCTTCTCGGTTGGACAGTCCTGGCGTGGACGGGGTTTCGGGGCGTTACACGTCCAGGAAGCGAACGTCCTTGGCGTTACGGGTGATGAACGAGCGGCGGGCTTCGACGTCCTCGCCCATCAGCACGGAGAACAGCTCGTCGGCGGTGGCGGCGTCGTCGAGGGTCACCTGCAGCAGCACGCGGTTGGCCGGGTCCATGGTGGTCTCCCACAGCTCCTCGGCGTTCATCTCGCCGAGACCCTTGTACCGCTGGATCGCGTCGTCCTTCGGCAGTCGCCTGCCTGCTGCGGCGCCCGCCTCGAGCAGTCCGTCGCGCTCCTTGTCCGAGTAGGCGTATTCGGGCTCGGACCGGGGCCACTTGATCTTGTAGAGCGGCGGCTGGGCAAGGTAGACGTAGCCCTGCTCGACGAGCGGGCGCATGAACCGGAAGAGCAGCGTCAGCAGCAGGGTGCGGATGTGCTGGCCGTCCACATCGGCGTCGGCCATCAGCACGATCTTGTGGTAGCGCAGCTTGGAGATGTCGAAGTCGTCGTGGATTCCGGTGCCCAGCGCGGTGATCAGCGACTGGACCTCGTTGTTCTTGAGCACGCGGTCGATGCGCGCCTTCTCCACGTTGATGATCTTGCCCCGGATCGGCAGGATCGCCTGGAACTTCGAGTCCCGGCCCTCCTTCGCCGAACCGCCCGCCGAGTCACCCTCGACGATGTAGAGCTCGCACTCCTCCGGATTGGTGGAGCGGCAGTCCTTGAGCTTGCCGGGCAGGCCGCCGATGTCCATGGCGCCCTTGCGGCGGACCAGGTCACGCGCCTTGCGGGCGGCCATGCGGGCCTGCGCGCTCGACACCGCCTTGTTGATGATGGTCTTGGCTTCGGAGGGATTGCGCTCGAACCAGTCGGACAGCCACTCGTTGCAGGTGGACTGCACGAAGGACTTGGCCTCGCTGTTACCCAGCTTGGTCTTGGTCTGGCCCTCGAACTGCGGCTCGGCCAGCTTGATCGAGACGATCGCGGCGAGACCCTCGCGCACATCGTCGCCGGTCAGGTTGGCGTCCTTCTCCCTGAGCAGCTTCTTGTCGCGCGCGTAGCTGTTGACCACTCGGGTCAGCGCGGCGCGGAAGCCCTCCTCGTGGGTGCCGCCCTCGTGCGTGTTGATCGTGTTGGCGAAGGTGTAGACCGACGGCGTGAAGCCGTTGTTCCACTGCATCGCGACCTCGACCTCGAGGCCGTCACCCTTGGCTTCGAACGACACCACCGACTGGTGGATCGGGTCCTTGCTGCCGTTGATGTACTTGACGAAGTCCTCGAGCCCGCCCGGGTAGTGGTAGACGCGCTCCTTGATCTGTGCGCGCTCGCCCGTGGCGTCCTCGCCGTTCTCCTCGGCGACCCGCTCGTCGCGCAGCACGATGGTGAGGCCCTTGTTCAGGAAGGCCATCTCCTGGAGCCTGCGCGCGACGGTCTCGGCGCTGTAGTGCGTGGTCTCGAAGATGTCGGGGTCGGCCCAGAACGTGACCGTGGTGCCGGTGCGGTCAGTGGGACCGATGTCCTTGAGCTCACCGGGCTCGGAGCGGTCGTAGTGCTGGGTCCAGATGCGACCGTCGAGGTGGATCTCGACGTCGAGCGCGGTGGAGAGCGCGTTCACGACGGAGACACCGACGCCGTGCAGACCGCCGGAGACCGCATAGGACTCACTGTCGAACTTGCCGCCCGCGTGCAGCACGGTGAGCACGACCTCGACGGTCGGCCGCTGCTCCTTCGGGTGGATCGCGACCGGGATGCCACGACCGTCGTCGACGACGCGCACGCCGCCGTCGGCGAGGAGGGTGACCTCGACCCGCGTCGCGAAGCCGGCCATCGCCTCGTCGACGGAGTTGTCGACGACTTCCTGGATCAGATGGTGGAGACCACGCTCGCCGGTCGATCCGATGTACATGCCGGGGCGTTTACGAACGGCTTCGAGACCCTCGAGCACCGTGATGGAGGACGCGTTGTATTCACTCTGGTTCGCTGCCACCGGCCTGATTTCTCCTCGTCTCACCCAACGCGCGCACGGGTGTGTGCCTGTCGGTCGGGCATGCCACCTGGTACTCGTCCGGCACCAATCCGGCTTGCCTCCACAAGTTTACTTGGCCAGCTCTGCTCACATGCATCAAGGACACCCCTGATTTCGTCACAGAGCGACGATCTCGGCGTCAACCGGGTCCCGCCGTGGCCAACGGAGCCCTCGCGCCGGAGTGGCGGCTTCGGGCGGCCTCTTTCGGAGGAGTGCCCGGCCCGGGCTCAACCGTAGGTGTCACGAGGGCCCCGACCAGGCACATGCCTCGGTCCTTTGCGCCAGCTCGGCGCAGTCGGGCCCTGGATCCGCATCCGCTTGACGACACCGTGCCCCACCCCCGCGGCAATCTTCGCCAGCAGCTGACGCTGCAGCAACCGGAGTTGCGTCGCCCAGGCGGTGGAGCTGGCACGCACGGTCAGCTCGCCGTCCTTGAGCGCGACGGGCTGGGCGTGCTCGGCGACCTCCTCACCGACGAGGCGCGTCCACTGCCCGAAGACCCGGCCGTTCGTCAGCTGATCGGTCCAGCCGAGCTGGGTCGCCATGCGCGAGGCGAGCCTGCCGAGTGGCTGCGGGTCGCGCTCGTCGAAACCGGGGCCCGACCAGCGCCTGCGCTTGGGGTTCTGCGCCGAGCCACCGCGGCCCGAACGCGTCGCGGGCTTGCGGACCCCAGGCTCGTGGCCGCGCGCGGCGGCTCGCTCCCGCGCGGCCTGCAGGGCCGCGTGCGCGAGGTCGCGGCCCTGTGGATGGGCCTCGGCCCCCGTCTCGTTCGGCCCAGTGCCGCTGTTACGCTCAGTGTCTCGTTTGGGGGAGTTACTCGCAGAACCGCCCGCCCGAGGGGTATTGACCACCTCATTTGGGCCTTCAGTCACGCGCGGCGATAACAGATTCGCCGTGTTATCCACACTATCCACAGACTTATCCCCAGATCGGTGGGTAACTGGTGTGGCCCCGGTCACCTTAGGTCGCCGACGCGGTTGATCATGGCTCTGATCAGGCACGTTTCACCTCACCCTCCGACACCACGAACCGTGCCCCGGTCAGCTCTCCGGGGACGTCTTCATCCACAGCAGCGGTGACGATCACCTGCTCGGCACTCGCGGCTACCTCGGCCAGCCGTGCTCTCCGCCGGCGATCGAGCTCCGCGAACACGTCATCAAGTAACAAAACCGGCTCCCCTCCGGCCTCGCCCCGTAACAGCTCGTAAGACCCGAGTCGCAGCGCCAACGCGAACGACCACGACTCGCCGTGACTCGCGTACCCCTTGGCCGGAGCCTCCCCGAGCACGAGCTCCAGCTCGTCCCGGTGGGGTCCGACCAGGCTTACCCCACGTTCGAGCTCCGCCGTGCGCGACTCGCCGAGCGCCTGCAGCAGGATCTCGACGAGCGTGTCCTCCTCCGCGCGGGCCCCGCCCGCCACGCCGTAGCCCTCCGGCAACGCCTCGTCGAGCCGCGACCGGTACGCGATCTTCGCCGGTCGCGAGTCGGGCGCGACGCCCGCGTAGGCGGCGGCCGCGTGCGGCGCGAGATCAGCCACGAGGTTGAGCCGCGCCGCGAGCAACTGAGCGCCGACCGTGGCCAGGTGGTTGTCCCACACCTCGAGCGTCGACAGCGCGTACGGGTCGTTTCCTCTCCGTTTGCCCGCCGTCTTGAGCAGGGCGTTGCGCTGCTTCAGCACCTTCTCGTACTCGCTGCGCACCCCGGCGTATCGAGGCGCGCGCAGCACGAGCAGCTCGTCGAGGAACCGTCGACGCTCCCCCGGATCACCACGCACGAGCGCCAGGTCCTCCGGAGAGAACAGCACCGTGCGCAGGATCCCGAGTACATCGCGCGGCCTGCCGACCGCGCCGCGGTTCACCCGCGCGCGGTTGGCCCGGCCCGGCGCGATCTCGAGCTCGACGGTCAGCTCGCGACCTTCGTTGACCACGGCGACCCGCACCAGCGCACGCTCACATCCGTGCCGGATCAGCGGCGCATCGGTCGAGACCCGGTGCGAGCCCAGCGTGGCCACGTAACCGATCGCCTCGACGAGGTTCGTCTTCCCCCGACCGTTCTGCCCGACCAGCACGGTCGGGCCGGGCTCGAGCGGCAGGTCGACGTGCTCCCACGAGCGGAAATCGGTCACCTGGAGGTGACGGAGGTACACGTCGTACCTACTCGCCGACCTTCTTGACGGAGTGGCCGCCGAACTGGTTGCGCAGCGCGGCCACCGCACGCATCGCAGACGAGTCCTTCTGCCGCGACGAGAACCTGGCGAACAGCGCCGCTGAGATCACCGGCGCGGGCACCGCGTGGTTGATCGCCTCCTCGAGCGTCCACCTACCCTCGCCGGAGTCCTCGACGTAGCCCTCGAGATCATCGAGGTCCGGGTCCTCCTGCAGCGCCCTGACCAGCAGTTCGAGCAGCCACGAACGCACGACCGTGCCGCGCTGCCACGCCGTGATCACCGCGGGGACGTCCTCGACGACCTTCGCGGCCTCGAGCAGCTCGAAGCCCTCGGCGTAGGCCTGCATCAGGCCGTACTCGATGCCGTTGTGCACCATCTTGGCGTAGTGACCTGCGCCGACGGAGCCCGCGTGCGCGAAGCCCTCCTCGCGCGGCCCGTCCGGACGCAGCGAGTCGAAGATCGGCATCGCCCGGTCGACGTTGGCCTTGTCGCCACCGACCATCAGGCCGTAGCCGTTGTCCTTGCCCCACACGCCACCGGAGACACCGACGTCGAGGTAGCCGACGCCCTTGCCCGCGAGCAGCTCGGCGTTCAGCTGGTCGTCTGTGTAGCGGGAGTTGCCACCGTCGATCAGCAGGTCACCTTCGCTGAGCAGGTCGCCGAGCTCGGCGACCGTCTGCCGGGTGGCCTCACCCGCCGGCACCATCACCCAGATCATGCGCGGAGCCTCGAGAGCGGAGACCAGTTCGGCGAGCGAGCCGCTGTCGCTCACCTCGACGTTGCGGTCGTAGCCGACCACCTCGTGCCCGGCGGCCCTGAGCCGCTCGCGCATGTTGAAACCCATCTTGCCAAGGCCGACGAGCCCGAGCTGAACCATCAGATGTCCCCTCTTGTCCGACGTGTCGTGCTCAGCCGGGAAGCCGCACCGGCATCAGCAGGTAGAGGTAGCCGGGCACGACGTCACCGTTCTCGTCGGCCGGCTTGATCAGCGCGGGCCGGTTGGGAGTGGTGAACGTGAGCTCGGCCCGGTCGGCGTGCAGTGCGCCGAGGCCGTCGACGAGGTAGCCGGGGTTGAACGCGATGGTCACCGACTCGCCCTCGTAGTCGACGGGCAGTTCTTCCTCGGCGCTGCCTTCGTCGTCCCCGCCAGCGGACAGGCGCAGCGTTCCCTCGCTGAACTCCAGCCGGACCTGGGTACCGCGCTCGGCGACCAGCGAAACGCGCTTGATCGCCTCGGCCAGCGCCGAGACCTGCAGCACCGCACGCGACGTGTGCTGCGCGGGCAGCAGCTGGCGGTACGGCGGGAACTCGGCGTCGAGCAGGCGCGTGGTGGTGTAGCGGCCGGAGCCGGCGAGCCCGAGCAGTCCGTCGCCGCTGGCGAGGCCGACCTGCACGGTCGCCCCGCTGGCACCGAGCGACTTGGCCGCGTCGGCAAGCGTGCGCGCGGGCACCAGCACCGCGGCGTCGGCGAGCCCCTCGGCGGGCGACCAGCTGAACTCGCGCATCGCGAGCCGGAAGCGGTCGGTGGCGACGAGCGTGAGGTTGCTGCCGGAGATCTCCAGCCGCATACCGGTGAGCATCGGCAGGGTGTCGTCCTTGCCTGCGGCCACCGCGACCTGGGTGACCGCCTGGGCGAACGCCTCGCCGGTCACCTCGCCGGCGAGATCCGGCTGGGCGGGCAGCTGCGGGTAGTCCTCGACCGGCATGGTCGGCAGACTGAACCGGGCGTTTCCGCAGGTGATGGACGCGCGGGCGCCGTCGACGGAGATCTCCACCGGCTGGGCGGGCAACGCCTTGGTGATGTCGGCGAGCAGCCTGCCCGACACGAGCGTGCGGCCGCCGTCGGCGATCGTGGCCGGAACGCCGACGGTCGCGGAGACCTCGTAGTCGAAGCCGGACACCGTCAGCGCGTCGGAACCACCATCCGCTCCGGCGTCGAGCAGCACGCCGCCCAGCACGGGTACCGGCGGCCTGGAGGGAAGGCTCCGAGCCACCCAGGCGACGGCGTCAGCGAGCCCATCACGCTCGACGCGGATCTTCATGGCGCCCATCCTTTCGACAGCCGAGCCGGACGGCTCGAAAGACGACAAATCCACCCCGACATGCGCCCCCAATGGGCAGGGGCGGTGAGGGGGCGTGGCTGTGTGGGCCCTCCCGGACGCGGTGCGCCGGATGCCGACGACACCGGCACCGAGCGGACCGGGGTGTGGGTTTCCACGGTAGAGCGTGAGCGGCCCCGGCGTCATCCCGGCCCAGTCAAGCGTCCGTCCGGGTATCCCCAACTTCGAAGCTCGCTTGTTTTTGTTTTGTTCTTCTAAGAAGAGATCTTTGTTTAGTCGTAGTAGTAAGGGCTGTGGGTTGTGTGGATAGGCCTTGTCCGCGCAGGTCCGGGTACGCGCGACCGTGTGGACAGCCGTGGTGGCAAGTAGGTGGAGAACTCAGGGGTCTCCGTGGAGAACTTCGGCCATCCTCAATCGGTCCACAGTTGTCCCCAGATTTCCACAGCTTTGTCCCCAGTTGTGGGTCGACCTGTGCCCAGGCAATGCCCAGCCGAAGCACCCCAAAACGTGACCCGGATCGCCCCAGTGAGTGACAAAACCTAGGCGCGAGAAGGCTTTCCGGCCCCTTGCGGCGGCCGCCACGGCGTCGATTCCGACTGTGCACACACATGTAAGGACGGCCCGCTGGGGCCGTGAGAGGAGTTCTGACGGCATCGTCAGGCCGGTCAGCGCGTCCACAGCGGGCTCGAGACTTTGCAGTACTCCCACCGTTCGTGGCGGCGAGTGGAGCCGTCTCGCCGGGATGCCAGCAGCGCCAACGTGATCGGGCCGAGAGACTGCGCGATGCCCGTGGTTCTTGCGGGGCGAGTAGGTCCGGTACCGAACGTGAAAGGCGCTCTCGTGTCCTCGGCGTTCAGTGGTTGCGCCGATGAGCTGAGCGCGTGTGGATAGCCGGCAAGCTCAGATCCTGTTGCGGGGCGCCGAAGAGCTCTGAGGGCGCGGTGTCCACATCAGAAAGGATCAGGCTCGTGCCTGACGATCACGCACTGACCGAATCGGACGGTGCGTGATCGTCAGGCACGAGCGATCGCGGCGGGGTGGGCGGCGGTGTGAGAGGTGGCTACTGCCGAGCGCGCTGCTTGATGCGCGAGGTCAGTTCCTGCACCTGGTCGTAGATGCGGCGCCGCTCAGCCATTTCCTTGCGGATCTTCTTGTCGGCGTGCATCACCGTGGTGTGGTCCCGACCACCGAACGTCTGGCCGATCCTCGGCAGCGACATGTCGGTGAGTTCGCGGCACAGATACATGGCGATCTGTCGCGCGGTGGCGAGCGCCTTCGTCTTGCCCGGACCGCACAGGTCGTCGAGCGTCACGTCGAAGAACTCGGCCGTGACACCCATGATCGTCGGCGCGCTGATCTCGGGCGCCTGCGAGTCGGGGATCAGGTCGCGCAGCACGATCTCGGCGAGTCCGACGTCGACCGGCTGCTGGTTCAGAGACGCGAACGCGG
The DNA here is from genome assembly GCF_016595675.1 of Prauserella cavernicola. Lineage (GTDB taxonomy): Bacteria > Actinomycetota > Actinomycetes > Mycobacteriales > Pseudonocardiaceae > Prauserella_A > Prauserella_A cavernicola. The sequence goes on from NZ_JAENJH010000002.1 coordinate 607,449, forward strand.
TGACGCGGATGAGCGCGCCCTCGAGCTCGCGGATGTTGGCCTCGATGCGCGCGGCGATGAACTCGAGGACGTCGCCCGGAACCGCGAGCCGGTCCTGCGCCGCCTTCTTGCGGAGGATCGCGATCCGGGTCTCGAGTTCGGGCGGCTGGATGTCGGTGATCAGTCCCCACTCGAACCGCGTGCGAAGGCGGTCCTCCAGCGTTTCCAGTCGCTTCGGCGGCCGGTCGGACGACACGACGATCTGCTTGTTCGCGTTGTGGAGAGTGTTGAAGGTGTGGAAGAACTCCTCCTGAGTACCTTCCTTGCCCTCCAGGAACTGGATGTCGTCCACCAGCAGGATGTCGATGTCGCGGTACCGCCGCTGGAACGCGACCTTGCGGTCGTCTCGCAGCGAGTTGATGAAGTCGTTGGTGAACTCTTCGGTCGACACGTACCGCACGCGCATGCCGGGGAACAGCCGCTGGGCGTAATGCCCGACGGCGTGCAGCAGGTGGGTTTTGCCCAGCCCGGACTCCCCCCAGATGAAGAGAGGGTTGTAAGCACGCGACGGAGCTTCGGCGACGGCGACCGCCGCGGCGTGCGCGAACCTGTTGGACGCGCCGATGACGAACGTGTCGAACGTGTACTTCTCGTTCAGGCGAGTCTTCGAGGTCTGCGGCTGCGCGGGCGCCGTGTAGGGCTGGCCCGCGATCGGCTGTCCGGAGAAGGTCGGCCAGATCTCGTGCACCGCGGCGAGGGCCTCGCCCTCTTCGTCCACTTCTTCATCGCCGTCGTCGACCTGGTCCGCCATGTTGTTCATCGGCATCGGCGGAGGCATCGTCGGTCGAGGAGCTGCCTGGCGCTGCGGCTGCTGATGGCGCTGGGTCTGCTGACGTTGGGTCTGCTGACGTTGCGCGGGCTGGCGGTCGGCTCCGTCGGAGCGCGTGTGCCTGGCCGAGGCGGGGACCGTGATCGTGTCCTCGGGCGGGGGCAGCGGCGGGCCGTCGGTCCTGGCGCCGTTGCCCGCGTCCACCCTTGCGGGTGGAGCGGCGTACCGAGAGGGTGCACTGGGCGCTGGAGCGCTTTCGGTGGTGTCGACCTTGACGGCGAGGGAGACCTCGCGGCCGAGCCTGCGGGACAGCGCGGTGGTGATCGGCTCGCGCAGGGCGCGCTCGATGGCTTCCTTCGCGAAGTCGCTCGGCGCGGCGAGCAGGGCGGTTCCGTCGAGCAGACCGATGGGCCGAGTCACCCGCATCCACGCCCGCTGCTGGGGGGACAGCGTGCCGTCCGAGAGCTCCCTGACGACCTGCTCCCAGACGACAGCCAGGTTCAGCTGGTGCTCAGACACCCTGCTCCGCTCCCCTCCCCTCGACCTCACCGCATAGCAGGTCGGCGTGGATACCCGCGCAGCAGGTATCCACAAAGTTGTCCACAGTTGTGCATCAATGTACGACGACCCACGGGCACTCCACCCCGCAGGATCAAGCTACGCCAGCCGAAGTCTCCCACCTTCCAACGGCCTGCGTACGCCCCTCGCGGAGATACCGAGAAGGGGCACGCTAACAAGAGCGGCTTGTTGCCACAAGACGTCCTTCCGAGCAAGGATTTCACGGTGTACGGCGTGTTGCCATTCGGCGATGGAGCGTGCTGATGATCTTTATCCTCCACGGCCACAGAGCGTGACTCGAGGGGCCGGTTCCGGTGTCACCGGACAGGGTGCGTACTCTCGTAAGGTCTGCCGCTGACAGCGGGCCTGTTCCGCCTGCCCATCTATATGGAGCACGGAGCGCTCACAGAGACTACGTCGGCTGCCGGACAATACGAGTAGACGTTGAGACCAGGAGAACTGAGCCGTGAGCAAGGGCAAGCGCACCTTCCAGCCGAACAACCGCCGACGCTCTCGGACCCACGGGTTCCGGCTGCGGATGCGGACCCGCGCAGGCCGCGCCATTCTGGCGGCTCGCCGGCGCAAGGGCCGTCAGCAACTTTCCGCCTGATCCCGTCTGCCTGCGAGGCGCGGCGTGCTTACCGCCAACGCTCGCCTGCGGCGGAGTGAGGAATTCCGTGCGGTCATGCGCGGCGGCGTCCGAGCGGGGCGCCGCCGCCTTGTGCTGCACGCGCTCGCTGACTTCGGCGAGCACACCAAGGCGGGGTTGGTGGTGAGCAAGGCTGTGGGTAACTCGGTAGTGCGTCATCGCGTGAGCAGGCGCCTGAGGCACCTGCTCGCCTCCCGGCTCGGAACCTTGCCGGCCGGTAGCGCGTTGGTTGTTCGGGCATTACCCGCCGCCGCCACCGCGACCAGTGCGGAGCTCGGCTCGGATCTCGACGCGGCGCTGCGGCGGTTGAGCCTGTCGCCCTCCGCCCGCCAAGACAATGGACCAGCGGTGTGAGTACAGAGCATGTGGCCGGCACTGAGACGGCCGAACCCGAAGGAGCCCCGGGGCCTGCGAGGCCGACGCCGGTGGCCTGGGTCCTGCTGCTCCCGATCAGGTTCTACCGCAAGGCCATCTCCCCTTACCTTCCCCCGATGTGCCGGTTCTACCCGAGCTGCAGCACGTACGCGGCCGAGGCGCTGACGCGGCACGGAGCCGCTCGCGGTTCCTACCTCGCGATCCGCCGGCTGTTGCGATGCGGTCCGTGGACCCCGCCTGGACGAGACCCCGTGCCGGAGCGGTTCACCTTCCGGCGCCAAAGCCCTGGTATGTCTACCGAGGAGTAGCTCAGTGCTCGACTTTATCTACTACCCTGTGTCGTTCATCTTGTGGTGTTGGCACAAGGTGTTCGGCTTCGTCTTCGGCGATGACAACGCGATTTCCTGGGTCCTCGGCATCGTGTTCCTGACCTTCACGGTCCGCGGCATCATGTTCAAGCCGTTCGTGAACCAGGTCCGGTCGATGAAGAAGATGCAGGACTTCGCGCCCGAGCTCAAGAAGATCCAGAAGAAGTACGCGAACGACCGGCAGCGCCAGGCCGCGGAGATGCAGAAGCTCCAGCGCGAGCACGGGGTGAACCCCCTCGGTAGCTGTCTACCGATGCTGCTGCAGATCCCGGTCTTCATCGGCCTCAACCACGTGCTCCGGATGTTCGCTCCGGGCAAGGAGAGCAACTACTTCTTCGACGCCGAGGGCGTGCGCTCCTACGTCGACGCGAAGCTTTTCGGCGTCAACCTCGGTGACGCGATCAACCACGTCAGTGCTCTCGGCGGTGGCGCCGCCGCTGCCGAGCCCGGCTGGAACTGGGGAGTGGCGCCTGTCGCTGTACCGCTGATGATCGTCGCCAGCGTCGCGACCCACTTCACCGCTCGCCACTCGGTGGCCCGCCAGAACCCGGCCTCGGCCACCGCGCAGACCGCGGTGATGAACCGCCTGACGCTGTGGATCTTCCCGGCCGGTGTGCTGATCTTCGGTGCGTTCTTCCCGATCGGTCTGCTGATCTACTGGCTCGCCAACAACTGCTGGACCCTGATGCAGCAGCGACTCGTCTACACCCGGATCGACAAGGAAGAAGAGGCCAAGAAGGCCGAGGCCAAGGAGAAGCGCAGCAGCCTTGGCCCGAAGCCCGGTCAGAAACCCCAGGTCGGTCAGAAGCCCAAGCCCGCCGAGCCGAAGAAGTCGGCGACCCCCGAGTCGGACGACGACACGGCCTCCGCGGACACGGCTCCCAAGAACGGCACCCCCAAGAACGGCAAGTCCCAGAAGAGCGGCAACCCGAGCAGCGTCAAGGGCGGAGCCTGGGCCAAGAACGGCGGCGCCAAGCAGCGGCCGGCCAACCAAGGCAAGAAGACCCAAGGCCGCAAGCGGCGCTGACGCCTCCAGGGACTGGAGAGGAGACAAGACATGTCGGAGACAGCCGAGGTTGTCGGCACCGAACAGGACGAGGTCGAGAACCAGGCGACCGAGGAAGCCGCCGAGGACACGGACGCGGGCAACGAGGACGACCTGCTCGTCCAGGAGGGCGACATCGCGGGTGACTACCTCGAGCGCCTGCTGGACATCCTCGACTTCGACGGCGACATCGACCTCGATGTCGAGGCCGGCCGCGCGATCGTGAGCATCGACGGCGGCGAGGACCTGGACAAGCTCGTGGGTCCGCGCGGTAGCGCACTCGAGGCGCTGCAGGAGCTGACCCGGCTCGCGGTGCAGCAGGAGACCGGTAGCCGGAGCCGTCTGATGCTCGACGTCGCGGGCTGGCGTGCGGGCCGTCGCGAGGAGCTTCGCGAGCTCGGCCGCTCCACCGCCGAGTCGGTGGTGTCCTCCGGTGAGCGGGTTCGGCTTCAGCCGATGAGCCCGTTCGAGCGCAAGGTCGTGCACGACGCGGTCGCCACCGTCGACGGCGTGACGAGCGAGAGTGAGGGTGAGGAGCCGAAGCGACGCGTCGTCGTGCTCCCCTCCTCGTAGTAGCAAGCAGCGAAGCGGCCCGCCGGTGATCCGGCGGGCCGCTTTTTTTGTCCCCGTTTCACGTGAAACTGGGATCGGGTCAGTGCACTTGTCCACATCTTCGGACTGTCGTGTCGATTCCCGGAGTACATCAGGGACAATCAAACGCGGCCGGTTTCACGTGAAACGGCATCCCGTGAGGAGTGAGTCTGTGGGTTTGGACGGGATGGAGTCCACCACCCCGGCAGCAGCGGCTGCGGTGTTCGGCGATCAGGTGAAGCGAGCAGAGCGGTTCGTCGAGTTGTTGACCCAGCACGGTGTCGAGCGAGGCCTGATCGGTCCACGCGAGGTCGACCGCCTCTGGGATCGGCACGTGCTGAACTCCGCTGTCATCGGCGAGTACATCCCCCACGGTGCTCGAGTTGTCGATGTCGGATCGGGCGCGGGCCTTCCCGGTGTCCCGCTCGCGATCGCACGACCCGATCTCGATATCGTTCTACTGGAGCCGATGGCACGCCGCGTCGACTGGCTGTCAGAGGTTGCGGAGACCTTGGAGATCCACCTGGAGGTCGTGCGCGGTCGCGCCGAAGAGAAGTCGATCCGGGAGCACCTCGGCCTCGCCGACGTAGTGACCGCTCGAGCTGTGGCTCCCCTGGCGAGACTCGCGACGTGGTGCCTTCCGCTGGTGCGTACGTCGGGCTCGCTCGTCGCACTCAAGGGAGCGAGCGCCGCCGAGGAGATCGACCGCGACCGGGTCGCACTGCGAAAGGCAGGCGGCGGGGAGCCGAAGCTGGCGGAATGCGGTGCCGGTGTGCTGGAAACGCCGACGACCGTGGTTGTGATCGAACGTGTGGAGCGTCCGAAGCCGGAGCGATCGCGGCGGCGCGCTGGGGCACGTTCGAGAGGAAAGGATTAGCCGAGCGAATGACGATCAGTACGGAGCGGCGAATGTTCCACGTGAAACGGTGCACCGGCGAGCGCGTAAGCCTCGAGAGGGGTGGCGTCCGGTGAACCCTCCCCCCGAGGCGAGCGCGGGCACCGGCACCGGCTGGACTCCCATTGCCGAAGAGGCCGAGCGCGCTGCGCGGGTGCTGCACCCGGACGCAGACTTCATGCCGCGGCCCACCAAGCGGCGAGTACTCACCGTGGCCAACCAGAAGGGTGGCGTCGGCAAGACCACCAGCACGGTGAATCTGGCTGCGGGGCTGGCTCTGCACGGCGTCAGGACGCTGGTCATCGATCTCGACCCCCAGGGCAACGCCAGCACCGCGCTCGACGTGGACCACCGATCCGGCACGCCGTCCATCTACGAGATGCTCATCGGTGAGGTGTCGCTGGCCGAGGCAGCGCAGGTGAGTTCCCAGTCCCCCAACCTGTTCTGCGTTCCGGCGACCATCGACCTTGCCGGCGCCGAGATCGAGCTCGTCTCGATGGCGTCCAGGGAGTCGCGACTCAAGGAAGCCCTCACCTCTGAGGCGCTGGACGAACTCGGTATCGACTACGTCTTCGTCGACTGCCCGCCCTCGCTCGGGCTGCTCACGGTGAACGCGTTGAGCGCGGCACACGAGGTGCTCATCCCGATCCAGTGCGAGTACTACGCGCTCGAGGGTCTGGGACAGCTCCTCAGCAACATCGAGCTCGTGCAGCAGCACCTCAACCCCGCGTTGCAGGTGTCGACCATTCTGCTGACCATGTACGACGGCCGCACCAAGCTGGCCGACCAGGTCACGCAGGAGGTCCGCAACCACTTCGGGGACGTCGTTCTGAAGACGATCATCCCGCGCAGCGTGAAGGTCTCCGAGGCGCCCGGCTACGGGCAGACGATCCTCGCGTACGACCCCGGTTCCCGGGGTGCGATGAGCTATCTGGATGCCGCACGGGAAGTCGCCGAGCGCGGAGTGCTGAGTAGGGAGCAGAGATGAGCGAGCGCAGGGGTGGTCTTGGCCGGGGTCTCGCGGCCCTGATTCCGACCGGGCCGGTGAGCTCGGAAGGTACAGCGACCGTCGAGGTGCGCCCGGAGCCGAGCGCGAAGGAAGGCGACAAGGGCTGGTTCGCGGCGAACGGTTCCGTCACGACGGCCGGTGGTGAGGTCGCCGGGGCGGTCTACCGTGAGGTGCCGCTCGAGGCGATCAAGGCCAACCCGAAGCAGCCGCGGCAGGTCTTCGACGAGGAGGCGCTCTCCGAGCTGGAGCACTCCATCCGCGAGTTCGGCCTCATGCAGCCGATCGTCGTGCGGCAGCTGCCCGATGACGAGTTCGAGCTCGTCATGGGTGAGCGCCGGCTCCGCGCCTCTCAGCAGGCCGGGCTGGAAGCCATCCCGGCGATTGTGCGGCAGACCGCCGACGAGGCGATGCTGCGTGACGCCCTGCTGGAGAACATTCACCGCGTCCAGCTCAACCCGCTGGAAGAGGCGGCGGCGTACCAGCAGCTGCTCGACGAGTTCGAGGTGACGCACGAGGAGCTCGGCTCGCGGATCGGCCGCAGCCGTCCGGTCATCACGAACACGATCCGGCTGCTGCGGCTCCCCCTCCCCGTGCAGCGGCGGGTGGCGGCCGGCGTGCTGTCGGCCGGTCACGCTCGGGCGCTGCTGTCGCTCGACGATCCGGACGGTCAGGAGGAGCTGGCCGCGCGCATTGTCGCTGAGGGGCTGTCGGTGAGGGCGACCGAGGAGGCCGTGACCCTCTCGAAGGGTGCGGCCAAGAAAAAGGAGAAGCCCCCCGCTCGGAAGCCGATGCAGGCGCCGGGACTCCAGGATCTCGCCGAGCGGTTGTCGGACCGGTTCGACACTCGCGTGAAGGTGGACCTCGGCCGGCGCAAGGGTCGGATCGTGGTCGAGTTCGGCTCGGTCGACGATCTCGAGCGCATCGTGGCGCTCATGAACACGAATCAGGCAAATCAGACAAACGGGGCACGTGAAACCGACATCCCGTGACACCAGGTCATTTCGTCACGGTGATGATTTGCTGTCAGCTCCCTCGCTGAACCGCGCGGGACACGAGGTCGGAAAAAACCGCCCCGAGTGAGGTGCCGGCGGCCTCCATCGCCATCGGAACGGTGGAGGTCTCGGTAAGCCCGGGCGAGAGGTTCACTTCGAGGAAGTAGACCGTGCCGTCGGCGGCGACAACCGCATCGGTCCGGGAGATGTCCCGGAGCCCGAGCAGCCGGTGGGCGCCGACGGCGAGTTCACGGACGGCCTTCTCGGCCTCGGGCGTGAGCCGCGCGGGGCAGAAGAAGTCGGTGAGCCCCGCGGTGTAGCGAGCGGTGTAGTCGTACACCCCGCTCTCCGGAACGATCTCCACCGCGGGCAGCGCCTCCGGGCCGCCGTCGCGCTCGATGACGGTGACCGCGACTTCGACGCCGTGGATGAACCGCTCGGCGAGCACGGTGTCGCCGTACGCGAAGCAGCCGACCATCGCGGCGGGCAGCTCGGCCGCGTCGCGCACGACCTGCGTTCCGAGCGCGGAGCCGCCCTGGTCCGGCTTGAGGATCAACGGCAGGCCGAGGCGCTGGACCATCGCGTCCAGCACCGCCTGGGCGCCGAGCTCGCGGAAGGTGCTGTGGGGCAGGACAACCCACTCTGGCGTCGAGAAACCGGCGCCGGCGACGAGCGCCTTGGCGATCGGCTTGTCGAAGGCACGGCGGCAGCCCTCCGAGTTGGTGCCGACGAACGGCACTCCCAGCATCTCCAGCACGGTCTGCACCGAGCCGTTCTCGCCCTCTCCCCCGTGCAGGGCCAGCAGCGCCGCATCGGGCCGCTCGTCGCGCAGCCGGGAGACGAGACCGCTGTCGGTGTCCCACTCCTCCACCGACAGGCCCTGCTCACGCAGAGCGACCGACAGTCGGCGGCCAGAGCGCAACGAGACGTCCCGCTCGTGCGACAGACCGCCAGCGAGCACGGCAAAAGTAGGCTCGGCCACCCGGAAACTCCTCAGTTGATCAAGTGAAAAAGTGTGCTCAGGCCGTGTCCGGGCCGGGGAACTGCGGGCCCGACACGGCGCGCGTGGTGACGCTACCGAAGGTGCGCACCAGTTCCATCTCGGACTCGAGCACGCCCGCGAGGCGCCGCACGCCCTCCCGGATCCGCTCCGGCGTCGGGTAGCAGTACGACAGGCGCATCTGCCTGCTGCCGAACCCGTCCGCGTAGAAGCCGGTGCCCGAGGCGTACGCCACGCGCGCGGTGACGGCCCGGGGCAGCATCGCCTTGGTGTCGACGCCCTCGGGCACCGTCACCCACACGTAGAAGCCGCCGTCCGGCTGAGTCCACGTGCAACCGGCAGGCAGGTGCTGCTCCAGTGAGGAGAGCATCGCGTCGCGCCGTTCGCGGTAGTTCTCGCGGAAGGTCTTGATCTGGCCCTTCCAGTCGTGGGTCGAGAGGTAGCGCGACACCACCAGCTGGTTCAGCGTGGGCGGGCACAGCGTCGCCGACTCGGCGGCGAGCACGAGCTTCTCGCGCACGGCGTGGGGCGCGAGCACCCAGCCGACGCGCAGCCCGGAGGCGAAGGTCTTGGAGAACGAACCCAGGTACACCACGTTGTCCGGGTCCATCGACCGCAGCGCGGGGTAGGTCTGGCCGTCGAAGCCGAGCAGGCCGTAGGGGTTGTCCTCGACCACGAGGATGTCGTTCGACGCGCAGATCTCGAGGATCTCCGCGCGCCGCTCGACGGCGAGCGTCACGCCGGCGGGGTTGTGGAAGTTCGGGATCGTGTAGAGGAACTTGATGCGCTTGCCCTCACGCCTGGTCGCGTCGATCGCGGCGCGCAGCGTGTCGGGCACGAGGCCGTCGTCGTCCATCTCGACGTGCACGACCTGGGCCTCGTACGCGGCGAACGAACCGAGCGCGCCCACGTAGGAGGGGCCCTCGGCGAGCACGACGTCACCCGGGTCGCAGAACAGGCGCGTGACCATGTCCAGGCCCATCTGGGAGCCCACCGTCACGACGATGTCATCGGGGTGGCCCGAGATGCCCTCCATGGCCATGACTTCACAGATCTGCTCCCGCAGCGCGGGCACGCCGTGTGCGGAGCCGTACTGCAGCGCGACCAGGCCCTCCTCGGCGATGAGCTCGGCCATCTGCCCGGACAGCGACTCCAGCGGGAGCGCGGCGAGGTTCGGCATGCCCCCGGCCAGGGAGACGACCTCGGGCCTGCTGGCCACCGCGAACAACGCTCGGATCTCCGATGCCGTCATGCCCGCGGTGCGCGCGGCGTAACGGTCGATGTGCGGATCGAGGTTGTGGCGGCCCGGCTCGGACCCCTGTCTGTGCTCCAGTGGCTGGGAGTCAGTCATGGCATGCTTCCGTCTGCTTCGAAAAGCGCTCGGCACTCGTACGTTCCACCTGCGGGTAGATCTCAACGAGTGTAACGTCAGCGAATTCGAGCACTCCCGGGTTTCTGGCCTGTGTCACACCGGCATATGCTTTGCTCGGCTTTCGACTGACGCACATCCCGGGGAGGTTTGGTGTCGCGACGCGTCGTGGGCGTCACGCTGGACAACCTGGAGCAGTTGCCGTTGCACTGCCGACGGTGCGTCTACTGGGAGCTGGCCCCGCACCTCAAGGAGCAGGCCGAGGAGTTCGGCGAGACCGAGGTCGAGAAGGAAGCCTGGGTCTCGGGCGTCCTGCTCGAGTGGGGCTCGTGCGGCCGGATCATCCACAGCGGCGACATGCCCGTCGGTTTCGTGCTGTACGCGCCGCCGAGCGCCGTCCCGAGGGCCAACGCCTTTCCCACATCGCCGCCCAGCCCGGACGCCGTGTTGCTCACGGCCTTCCACATTGCCCCTGAGTTCCGCGGAGGCGGCCTGGGACGCGTTCTCGTGCAGTCGGTGGCCAAGGACCTGACTCGACGCGGCGTACGGGCGATTGAGGCCTTCGGAGACGCCGACCCCGAGGCGGGCGCCGACGACGAGCACGCGTGCGTGATCCCGGCGTCGTTCCTGCAGGGCGTCGGGTTCAAGACCGTGCGGCCGCACCCGCGCTGGCCGAGGCTGCGTCTCGAGCTGCGTTCGGCGATCTCCTGGAAGGAAGACGTCGAGGCCGCGCTGGAGAAGCTGCTGGGCCAGGTCTCCGTGACCACGGCGACGCCCAGCACCACCCGCGCCTGAGTTATCCACAGATCTGTGCACAACTGACCTGGTTGTCCACACCGGGACACCGGTCAGGTGGATGCGTATGTTCTTCGCGGTTGCGCCGGGCGATGTGGATCAATCGCCCTCTTTGTCCACACCTTGGGGACCCACCCTTGCCGTGATCGCCGACGGCGGATCACGGCAAGGGGTTCTACCAGGTGGGTGAGCTACTCGGCCTTCGCGAGTTCGTGCGCCAGCACGTCGGCGAACGTGAACGTGCCGGTGGGCTGGTCGTTCTCGCCCAGCAGGTACAGGCGCTTGACAGCGATCAGGATGCCCTCGGCGACCACGTCGCGGAACGCGGGGTCGGAGAGCCTCCGCCGGTCGTCGTGGTTGGTGAGGTAGCCGATCTCGACCCTCACCGCGGGGCAGCGGGTGCGGGTGAAGATGTCCCAGGTCTTCGGGTGGGTGCGACAGTCGCGCAGCCCGGTCCTGGCGGCCAGTTCGCGCTGGATGTAGCCCGCGAGCAGCTCGCCGACCGTCGACGTGGTGCCGTTGCCGGTGCCGAAGTGGAAGCTCGCCACGCCCTGGGCGTAGGGCGAGCCGTTGCCGTCGGAGTGCAGCGACAGGAACAGGTCGGCGCCGGCGTCGTTGGCGAACTGGGCCCGCTCGACCTCGGTCGGGCTGTGCGCCGGGCCGCGGGAGATCAGTGCCTCCATGCCGGTGGCCTTCATGCGGCCCTCGAGCCTGCGGGCGAGGTCCCACGCGATGTCGGCTTCCCTGACGTCGTCGACGACGACACCGAGGTCGTCGCCGCCGTGGCCGGGGTCGATCACGATGCGCTTGCCGCGCAGCCTCGGACCGGCCCTGCGCACCTGCTCCTGCTCGCGCAGGAACACCGGCCTGCCGCCGCGCGCGCGGGGCGACAGCTGCCGCAGCGCGCGCACGGTCGCCGGACCGCAGATGCCGTCGACGGTGAGGCCGTAGTCGCGCTGGAAGTTCTTCAGCGCGCGCTCGGTCTGGGGGCCGAAGCCGCCGTCGGGGCGGCCCGCGTCGTAGCCGAGCTCGGTGAGCCGTTCCTGCAGCGCGAAGACGTCGTCGCCGTGCACCGGCGACGAGACGAGATAGGCGAGCGGCCTGCTGCCGAGGTGATAGCTGGAGCCTCGCAAAGCGCGATACGTGGCCGATCCGACGATTCCGTCGGTGATCAGGCCCCTGCGCTGCTGGAACGCACGCACGGCGTGTTCGACGACCAGGTCGAAGGCGGCATGACCTGCCGCGGAGTCCGGTCCGTTACCGGCAGGGAGCAGTTCCAGCCCGATGAGCATGGACCTGATCTCGGCGACCTCCGGTCCGGTGTCGCCGCGGCGGAGTACCCGCATGCACTCCTCGCTCTTCCTTGGGCACCAATTGCGCTCGATGCTGTGCGATGTGGACCAGGGCCCGGCGGCCCTGAGGCACCCATTGTGCCTTGTGAACTCTCCGTGAGCGCGCAGGGCCGGTGAGTGCGTTTCGGCGTGGCGCAGCGGGGAGTCACGCGAGAACCCGGGGGCGCGAACGGGCGCGCCACCCGGGTTCCGCGAGTCGCGACGACCGGCGTCAGAGCACGTCGGACAGGTCGGACAGCAGCGCGGCCTTCGGCTTGGCGCCGACGATCTGCTTCACGGGCTTGCCGCCCTGGAACAGGATCAGCGTCGGGATGGACATCACCTGGTAGTCACGAGCGGTGTTCGGGTTCTCGTCGATGTCCAGCTTGCCGATGGTCAGCTTGTCGCCGTGCTCGGCCGCGATCTCCTCGAGCACCGGAGCGACCATCTTGCACGGGCCGCACCAGGTCGCCCAGAAGTCGACGAGGACGGGCTTGTCGCTGGCGAGCACGTCGTTGGCGAAGCTCGAGTCGGTCACCTTGACGGTGTCGGTCATCTTCTCTCCCTGTGTTTTCGGTCGTTGGTCAGTTGGCGCGGGTCGCGTAGCCGCCGCCCACGAGCTCGGCGGCCTCGTGCGCTTCGCTCACGTCGCCGTGCTCGGCGAGCCAGCGCTCGGCGTCGATCGCGGCCGAGCAGCCACTGCCCGCCGCGGTGATCGCCTGGCGGTAGGTGTGGTCCACCAGGTCGCCTGCGGCGAACACACCGTCGATGTTGGTGTAGGAGCTGCGGCCCTTGGTGACCACGTAGCCCTCGTCGTCCAGGTCCACCTGCCCGCGCACGAGCTGGCTGCGCGGGTCGTGCCCGATCGCCACGAAGAACCCGCTCACGTCGAGCGTGGAGTCCTCGCCGGTGACGGTGTCGGTGACGCGCAGTCCGGAGACCTTGCCGTCACCGAGCACCTCGGCGACCTGCGAGTTCAGCTTCCAGTGGATCTTCTCGTTGGCCTTGGCCCGCTCGAGCATGATCTTGGAGGCGCGGAACTCCTCGCGGCGGTGGACGATCGTGACGGAGCGGGCGAACTTGGTCAGGAAGGTCGCCTCCTCCATCGCCGAGTCACCGCCGCCGACCACGGCGATGTCGTGGTCGCGGAAGAAGAAGCCGTCACACGTCGCACAGGACGAGACGCCTCGCCCGAGCAGCTCCTGCTCGCCGGGAACCCCCAGGTACCTCGCCGCCGCGCCCATCGCCAGCACGACCGCGCGGGCGGCGTAGCGATTGCCGTTCGCGGTCACGTACTTCACCGGGCCGGTGAGGTCGAGCTCCTCGACGTCCTCGGTGCGCAGATCCGCACCGAACGCCTTGGCCTGCTCGCGCATCTCCTCCATCAGGTCGGGCCCCTGAATGCCCGACCGGAAACCCGGGTAGTTCTCCACTTCGGTGGTGGTCATCAGCGCACCGCCGAACTGGGAACCCTCGAACACCAGCGGCTCCAACTGCGCGCGCGCCGCATATACGGCGGCGGTGTACCCGGCGGGACCCGATCCAACGACGATCAGGTTCCGAACGTCCTCTCCAGCCACCCGTGACCTCCGCTTCGACTACAACCTGCGTACCAGGCTCAACACGATCGTAGGTGCGGGTGTTCCCGACGTGACGCGGGCCGCTGCCAAAAGGGGGCCGTCGCTTCCGTGAGCTGGAAGCGACGACCCCCCTTGGTGAGCGGTGCTGGTGCTAGCGGCCGATGGTCTCGTCTCGCAGCAGTCCCGGGTTGTCCGGACCGCAGTCGGGCGCGAGCGCCACGAGGCGGAACTGGGCCAGCTCACCCGTGGTGTAGAGCACGATCACGGCATCCTGGCCGTCGATCGTCGCCGGGCGGAAGCCGACCGGCTGCTTGGCCGGGTCGATCCCCGCTGCCTCGAGGCAGGCGTCCAGGTTCCGCCTGTTCTCGAGCGGCCCGAAGTCGCGCACGTTGCTCACGGAGCCGACGGCAGAGCCGAGGTTGTTGTCGGTCAGCGCCAACGGTGCGTCGCTGCCCGGCGCGGTCGCCGACGGAGCGGGCTGCGCCATCCCGTCGGTGGACTCGCTCGGAGTGTTCGGAGACACGATCACGACGGCGGCGACGACGGCGGCCGCGGCGGCCAGAAAGCCGGCTCCCCAGCCGGCTCGCTTGTTCCGCCGCTTGCGGGCCGCGTCGATGCTCACGACGTTGCCCGACCCTCGCGACTGTTGTTCCTGCTCGAGGGCGGCATCGAGCCTGGCCGCGAAGTGCGCGGGCATCGGCTCCACGGGTGCCGCGTCAATGCTCGCGAGGTCGGCGCTGGTCGCGTCGAGCGCGTCGAGGATCGCGCGGGCCTCCGGGTCGGTGTTCACCCGCGGCCACAGCTCGGCGGCTTCGCTTTCGCTAAGCACCCCGGCATGCAGATCAGCGAGCAAGTCGACAGACCACGGGGGGCCGACGGCCCCACCCGTCCCCCTGCTCTCGTCTGTCATCGTCCCTCCCCGTGTTTGCTTTCGTGAGTTGGGACGTCACCTTCTGGCTCGGGGTTCCGTAGATGCCCGAGAAGTTTCGCCAGCTTGCCGCGACCCCGAGCACACCTGCTCTTGACCGTGCCCTCCGCGATACCCAGCATCTTCGCGGTCTCGGCCACGGAGTAGCCCTCGACGTCCACGAGCACGATCGGCACTCGCTGGTCCTCGGGGAGCTGGCTCAGCGCCTCCTTGATCACCAGCCTGGTCTCGCGTTCGGCCATCGAGTCGCGCGGCACGGCGGGCTCGTTGTGGCCCTGCTCCGGTAATGGCACCGTCGGCCTCGCCTGACGCCTGCGCACCCGGTCGAGGCAGGCGTTGACCACGATGCGGTGCAACCACGTGGTCACCTGCGACTCGGCCCTGAAGTTCGCGGCGGCGCGAAACGCCGAGATGAACGCCTCCTGCAGCGCGTCGGCGGCCTCCTCCGGGTCGCGAACGGTGCGCAGTGCGACCGCCCACATTCGATCCCGGTGCCGCCTGACTATCTCGCTGAAAGCGTGTGGATCCCCTGCTGCGTGTGCCGCGATGAGATCGGCATCAGTAGGCGCTGCTGCGGTCACCCGGAAGAGACTACTAAGACCTGGTGATCTCTTATCCGGCAGGCAGGAAGGCCAGTTCGCCGAACTCGGAGACGAACTCGGGCTCCTCACCGGACAGCGAGGTGATCCAGACGATCACGTACTGCGACGAGGTCGGCTCCTGCAGGTCGATCTCCGTCTCGGTGCCCTCGATGGTGCCCGATCCGACCACCTGCGTGGCGTCGAGCGCGGGCTCCGGCTCGTCGGCGACGCGGATCTCGACGTTGGTTCCGGGGCTGACCGCGGTGATCTTCACGGCCGCGAGCTCCAGCGGTGAGTCGAACGTCGCGACCAGGCCGACACCGGTTTTGAAGGTCGGGAACTGCTGCTGGTACTCGTCGGTGCGCCAGATCGTGGTCGGGTCGCCGTCGGTCGCCCTCGCCGCGTTGGCGACGCTGTCGCCCTCGCCCTCGGGGTTGTAGACCGTGATGTCGCTCGGCGCCACCGGTTCGCCGTTGCCCGGCGGCGGCGCCGGCGGCGGCTGGTTCTGCTCCGGCGGCGGTTCCTGCTGCGTCGGCGTGGGATCCGCGAGGTTGACGGGCGGGCCGCTGCTGCCGCTGTCGTCCTGGAAGAAGCTGATCGCCATCATGCCCAGCCAGGCGAGGATGCCCACCACGGCGACCACGAGCACGGTGACGCCGAGCGCGAGCTTTCGCCGCCTCGCCGCGTCCTTGACCGGCTTCTTCGTGGTCCAGACGCCGCCGTCGGTGTCGACGTTGGGGTCTTTGGCGATGTACTGGGTGCGCTCGGCCTCCTCTGCGGCCTCGTCGAGCACGCGCAGGATCGCCGCGCTGGTCCGGATGCCGCCGTGGCCGCCGTCCTCGATGGTGCGGACCGCGAGCGCCGACAGCTCCTGAGGGACCCTCGGCTCCAGCGAACGGGCCGGGACGACACGGCCCGTCGGCGAGCGCGGTGCGGCAGGCACGGCCGGCGGCCCGCCATCCAGCGCCCAGCGGCCGGTGAGCAGCAGGTAGAGCACGGCGCCGAGCGCCTTGACGTCGTCGCGCAGCGTCGCGTCGGGCAGCGGGCCTGGGAACGCGAGCCGCAGCCTGCCGTCCGGGGTCAGCCGGAGCCGCTGCGGATGGTCGAGACCCAGCACGAGACCGGACTGGTGCGCGAGCTCGACGGACTCGGCGAGCGCCTGCACCATCCGCGCGGCCGTACCCGGCTCGACGGGGCGCTCCGCGACGAGGTCGATGAGGTCGGTGCCTTTGGTCCACTCCGCCACGACGATGCCGAGCAGCCCCTCGCTGGACGAGATGCCGTTGCCGAGGCTGAGCACGTCGAGCACCCTGGCGACGCCGGCGTGGTTGAACTTGGCGGCGTGAGCGGCGCGTTCGAGCGTGCGCCTGCCCAACCGGGCGGCCTCCGCGTCGGCCGGGTCGCCGACCAGCATGGTCAGCGCGACGTCCCGGCGCAGCTGCCCGTCCCTGGCCCTCCAGAGGTGGGCGCCCGCACGCTCGTCGATGCCGAACTGTGCGAGCAGCCGGTACCGGCCGTCGCCGACGACGCCGCCGGGCGCCAGGGAGCCACCCCGCGTACTCGTGCTCACCGCGCCGGACCCCCTGCCTTCGCTCGACGACACGTTTCCCACGAGGGTACGTGAACACCCGATGCGAGACGCACCTTATGCGCGCCGCACCATTCGGGTGATCCTGCGGGTCACCGGGGTGAGCTCGTCGACCTTGAGTGCGATCAGTACCCCGAACGAGACACCCATACCGACGACTCCCTGCAGAATCAGCTTCACCCACGCGCCCAACACAGGGCCCAGCGCGTCGGGAACCAGCATCCCCGCCAGCACCGCGGCGAGCGCGCCGAGCCCGCTCGCGACGACGGTGAACAGGATGACGCCGAGCACGCGCTTGCTGCGCAGGTTGCCGAGTTTCACCCACAGCCAGACCTGGCCGAGCACGGCGCCCACCACGAAGACCAGCGAGTTCACCATCATCACGCCGAGCACGACGTTCACCGGGGCCAGCTGCGCCGAGGCGAGGTAGAGGAGCGGGATCTTCACCGCCGTCATCACGACCATGATCAGCGTGGGCGTGCGCGAGTCCTTCATCGCGTAGAAGACGCGCATCTGGAGCATCACCAGCGCGTACGGCAGCAGGCCGAACGCCGAGACCGCGAGGGCCTGGCCGAGTCGTTGTGCGTCGTCGACCGAGCCCTTGCCGAGCGCGAACAGCGCGATACCGATCGAGGTGCCCGCCACCGCCATCACGGCCGAGACCGGCAGCAGCAGCAGAGTGGTGAGCCGGGAGCCGTACGACAGGTCGCCGATCAGCCTGCGGAAGTCGTTGTCGGCGGCGGCCCGGCTCATCTTCGGCATCAGCGCGGTCAGCAGCGAGACGCCGATGACGCCGTAGGGCAGCTGGAACAGCAGCCACGCGTTGGAGTAGATCGAGGGTCCACCGGCTGCGCCCGCGGTCAGCACCCTGGTGTTGACGACCATGCCGATCTGGCTCACCACGACATAGCCGAGGATCCACAGGGCGAGCCCGCCGAACTCCTTGAGCCGCTCGTCCAGACCCCAGCGCCACTTGAACCGGAACCCGGAGCGGCGCAGCGCGGGCAGCAGGAACATCGCCTGCGCCACCATCGCGGTGAGCACGCCGACGCCGAGCACGAGCACCTTGGGGTCGCTCATCTCGGTCGGGATGATCGTCGGGTCCCCTGGGACCAGCGCGAACGCGCCGATCGTCGCGAAGATGACCAGGTTGTTGATCACCGGTGCCCACTGGGCCGGCCCGAAGATCTGCTTGGCGTTGAGGATCGCCGAGAGCACCGCGAAGAGCCCGTAGAAGAGCAGACCGGGCAGCAACAGGTAGGCGAACCACGTCGCGAGCTGCGGATTGGCCTCGCCGGTGTCGTCCATCAGCAACGACGTCAGCCATGGGGCCGCCGCGACGGACAGCACCGTGCCGACACCGAGGATCGTCACCGCCATCGTCAGCAGGCGCTGGGTGTAGGACTCGCCGCCGTCCTTGTCGTCCTGCGACCGGACCAGCAGTGGCACCACCACACTGGTCAGCACGCCGCCGAGCAGCAGCTCGTTGATGATCAGCGGGAGCGTGTTGGCGACGGTGAACGAGTCGTAGAGCACGCCGAGCGTCGCGACCCAGGCGAGCATCACCTTCCACGCGAAGCCGGTGATACGGCTGGTCAGCGTGGCGATGGCCATGCGGCCGCTGGCGCGCGCGAGTGACGGCGCCTTCGCGGGCGCCTCGGCGGGTTCGTCCAGCTGGACCGCGGGTAGCCGCTCGCCGATCTCGGTCGGCCGGGGGCCGTCCAGGATCCGCGGCATCATCCGCGTGGCGAACTCGTCGTACGGCCTCAGCATGTCCGGGTCGGCAGCGGGCCAGCGCACGCCGGGGGGAACACCCCGCTCGCGCGGGATGTACATCGTGGACTCGCTGGGTTGCGGGGGCGGTCCGCCCCGCTGTGGAGGCTCGCCCTCCTGCCGCCACGGCCGCACCGGCTGTTCCCTGCGCTGCTGCTCGGGAGGACGTCCCCGGCGCGGCGGGCCTTGCGGAGGCGGTCCCGGTGGCGGTTGCTGCTGAGGGGGCGGCTGCTGTTGTGGCGGCCTCGGCGGCACGCGTCGCGTCGCCGGCGGCGGGCCCGGCCTGCCCTGCTGACCGCGATGAGGTGGCGGGTGGCCGTTCTCGCGGGGGTCGGGAGGTGGTTGCCTGCGGTCGGGTGGGGGCGGTTGCCTTCGTGGCGGAGCGTCCGGCGGGGGGCGGCGTCCTGACCGTGACGGAGGGGGCACCCGGTCAGGACGCGGAGGCCTCCCGGCGCGCTCTGGCGGCAGGCCCGGCTCTCTGTCCAACACGTCCCAATCCGTCGGTGGTGCTGCTTGGTCGATTCAGGGTAATCCGGGACCGGCCCAAATCTGGAGGCCTATCGGACTACTACCGCTGCTTCGACTTCACCCGACGGTAGATGCGCCGTCCGGAGAGCAGCACGAGCGCTCCCGCCGCTGTGGCGGTGAGCACGACGGTGACGATGCCGAGCTCGCTCGACGAGAAGTCCAGCCGGGCGGGAGTGCCCAGCTCGGTGCCGCCCGGCGTGGTCAGCGAGACGTCGAGGTTGAACCGCCCCGAACGCAGCGCCTCGGCGGGGATGTACTGCGGGATCTTGCTGTTCGCCGACAGCAGCGAGTCCGGCACGTGTGCCGGTCGCAGACCCGCGCTGTTCTCCAGCTTGATGCGCACCGTGATGGACACGGGCAGCGAGTTGCTCAGTGTCACCGGCAGTGGGCTGGACCCGGACGCCAGTGACACCGACTGCGAGAGCGTGGTGACCGTGACCTGCCTGCGCAGGGCGTTGAGCTGCGCGGTGGCGGTCTCGGCCGCCGCCCTGCCCTGGCGCGCGCTGGCCTGCCACGCGGTCGACGTCGCGCGCAGCACCGCGTTGTGCAGCGGCTGGATCAGCGCGGCGGGCTGGACCTGCCTGGTCGGGTCCACGTCCATCGCGCCCTGCAGGTCGGCGGCGACACCCTCCAGTTCGGAGAGCTCGCCGATGACGTCGCCGGGCACGCCGAACGTGCCGTCGAGCGAGTCGCCGTCGCCGTTCGTGGCCGTGTCGGTGGTGCCGGGCTCGGCGAGCAGGGCGTCGAGCGAGGTGGGCTCGACCATCCCGGCCGCTTGCAGGCCCGCGTAGGAGTCGAGGAACGAGACGAGCTCGCCGACCGGTGCATCCCAGCGGCGCGGCGGCGCCACCAGCACCGGGCCGTCCACCTGCTCGCCCAAGCCGGCGCGGAACGCGAGCGCGGCGATGCCGTCCTGGGTCGTGATCGCCGGCTGGTCGGCGGGAGTCTGCGCGCTCGCGGCGTCGCTGCGCGGGCGGGTGAGCGCGCCCGACACCAGCGGGTCGTACGGCAGCGACCGCACGTCGGGCCGCTCGCCGCCCGGCTGGTCGGGATCGGTGATCAGGGTGTTGACACCCGACTCGGAGACCCTGGTCAGCGTGGTCTCGTCCAGCGAGCTGCCCGGCCACACCACGCCCGGCTTCGGCTGCACGCCGAGCTTCTGCAGGATCGACGTGCCGTTGACCGCGGTGCCAACCAGGTCGACGTCCGTCCTGATCTTGGAGGCGGCGTTGAGGTCCGCGTCGGCGTAGGGCAGCTGGATCACGCAGTGCGAGGCGACGAGCTCCCGCAGCTTCTCCAGCCAGCCCGCCGCGGCGTCCCGGCCGGAACCCGGCACGTCACCCGAAGGCGTGCGCACCTCGTAACCCCTGCTCATCAGCTCGACCGTGTCGAGCAGCTCGGGGTCGATCGCGAAGCACAGGGAACCGAACACGGCCGGGTTGTCGCGCTGCGAGGCAGCGGCGGCCACCAGCGCGTCGAGCCTGCCGCCCGGCTTCAGCTCACCGGCGAGGCCGTCGTCGGCCAGGGTCAGCGGGGCGCCGAGCGCAGCCGAGACGACATCGGGCTTGCTCCCCGTGATAGGCCACAGCATCGACACGCTCGCGGGCGGGACCTCGCTCGGCGGGTCGATCACGGGCAGCAGCGTGCTCACCGCGGCCAGCCGCGCGGCCCCGCCGTAGGCAGGCGTGCCGTTGACGTTGACCAGCAGCGGGTATACCCCGGGCGAGCTGAGCGGCAGGGTCTCGATCGGCACGTCCAGCGTGACGGGCGCGGTGTCGCCGGGGCGCAGCGTGTCGGCGATGCCGACCCACTCGGTGGTGCCAGAGTCGGTGGGCGGCGGGTCGCCGAGGGTCTGGTCCAGCTCGTCCTCGGTGGTCTGGGCCGCACCGAGCTGGAGCCTGGCGACGATGTCGGTGATCGGCCGGTCGCCCACGTTCGTGACCGTGGCCTGGACCTGCAGCGTGTCGTCCTGCGGAGTGACCACGCGCGGGCTGAGCTGCTCGACGTCCAACTCGAGCCAGTTCGGCGCGTCGAGTGGCTGCGCGGTCGCGCTCGTCGCACCGAACAGTCCCTGCGCGACGAGGAACGCCACTGCCAGCGCGAGTGCGCTGAGCCTTTTCACTGCCTACTCACTCCGGTGCTCGCTCGAACATCTCACGGGCCTTGCGCACGAGCTTGCGCTCGTCGGCGTAGGCGAGCCTGCCCTCCAGCTCGGGTAGCGCAACCCACGCCACCTCGGTGACCTCGACGTCCTCGTCGGACAGCTCACCGCCGCCTGCTTCGAGGAGAAAATGATGCACCGTCTTGTGGACCCTCCTGCGCTCGGCCACGAACCAGTAGTCGATCGTGCCGAGCGGGCGGAGCACGTGCGCGGTGATGCCGGTCTCCTCCTTCACCTCGCGCACGGCGGTCTCCTCGGTGGTCTCGCCGTCCTCGATGTGCCCCTTCGGCAGCGACCACAGGAGCCTGCCCTGCCGGTCGAGCCTGCCGATGAGCACCGCGTACTCCCGGTCGGTGTCGACCACCAACCCGCCTGCCGAGGTCTCGTTCACAGTGGTCAGCCGCCTACCACGACGACGCCGGGACCGGCGTCCCGGTTTTGCGCCACCGGAGCGACCGGCCGATCCAGGCATGCTGCGATGCTAGAGCAAACGGTGACGCCGGTACGCTGGCTTCTCGTGTCCGTGTTGATCCGTTTGTGTTGTAAGGGAACCGCGTCGGGGGTGGGATCGGCGTGAATCACACCACCGCGAAGCAGAATGCGGTGACGGAGCTGATGCGCATCTCGCCGGTCGCCGACGAGCTCGCCGCGCGCTTCGCCAAGGCGGGGTTCCAGCTGTACCTCGTCGGCGGCAGTGTGCGCGACGCGCTGCTCGGCAGGCTGTCTCCTGATCTCGACTTCACCACCGATGCCAGGCCCGACCGGATCCAGGCGATCGTCTCCGGCTGGGCCGAGGCCGTCTGGGACACCGGGATCGAGTTCGGCACGGTCGGGGTCTCGCGCAGAGGCTCGACGCTGGAGATCACCACCTTCCGCGCCGACGTCTACGACCGGGTCGGCCGCAAGCCCGCGGTGTCGTTCGGCGACACGATCGAGGGCGACCTGGTCCGCCGCGACTTCACGGTCAACGCCATGGCGGTCGAGCTGTCGACGAAGACGTTCATCGACCCGCACGGCGGGCTCGAGGCGCTCGCCCGCAAGGTGCTCGACACCCCGGCCACCCCGGAGGAGTCCTTCGCCGACGACCCGCTGCGGATGCTGCGGGCGGCGCGGTTCGTGGCGCAGCTCGGCTTCGAGCCCGCGCCAAGGGTGGTCACGGCGATGACCGAGATGTCGGGAGAGCTCGAGCGCATCACCGCCGAGCGGGTGCAGGCGGAGCTGTCGAAGCTGCTCACCGGCGTGGCGCCGAGGCGGGGCATCGAGCTGATGGTCGACACCGGCCTCGCCGAGCACGTGCTGCCGGAGGTACCGGGGATGCGGCTGGCGATCGACGAGCACCACCAGCACAAGGACGTCTACCAGCACTCGCTGACCGTGCTCGACCAGGCGATCGAGCTGGAGTCCAGCCACGAGCCGACGTCGGAGCCAGACCTGGTGCTGCGGCTCGCCGCGCTGCTGCACGACATCGGCAAGCCGGACACGCGCCGCTTCGAACCGGGTGGCGGCGTGAGCTTCCACCACCACGAGGTCGTGGGCGCGAAGATGGTCCGCAAACGTTTGCGTGCGCTGCGGTATCCCAAGGACGTCGTCAACGACGTCTCCCAGCTCGTGTACCTCCACCTGCGGTTCCACGGCTACGGCAAGGGCGAGTGGACCGACTCGGCCGTGCGCCGCTACGTCACCGACGCGGACGAGCTGCTGCCCCGGCTGCACAAGCTCGTGCGCGCCGACTGCACCACTCGCAACCGGCGCAAGGCGGCCGCGCTGCAGAAGTCCTACGACGAGCTCGAGGCCAGGATCGCCAGGATCGCCGAGGACGAGGACCTCAAGGCCGTCCGGCCGGACCTCGACGGCAACGAGATCATGAAGCTGCTCGGCCTGCCGCCGGGTCCGCTCGTCGGCCAGGCGTGGCGGTTCCTCAAGGAGCTCAGGCTCGACCGAGGCCCGCTCGACCACGACGAGGCGGTCACCGAGCTGCGCCGGTGGGCCGCCGAGCAGGGCATCGAGCCGCCGGAGTGACCGCGGGAGAGCCCGCGGGCAGGCGTGGCAGCTTCCTCGGCGCGCTGCTGCGCGGTGGCGCGCCCGTGCTGGCCAGCTCCACCACCGGGCTCTCCGACGAGCTGGCCGACCCGGCTCCGATGCGGGTCGGCCGTAGGCTCCGGCACCTCGCCGGACCCGTCGACACCGGCGTTCGCGACGGGCTGCTGCTGCGCGCGGCGCGCAACGTCGCACTGGTGCCGATCGCCTACCGGCTGTTGGCCGTCCCGGGCGCCTTCGCGACGTTCGCCGGCAGCGGCGGTGCGGGGCTCGCCCCGGTGGCGGCCGTCGCGGCCTGTTCTGTGGTGCTCAACCTGCTCGGCGCCCACTGGCTGCTGCGCCGTTCGGCGTATCGCGACGCCACAGCCGCGCTGCTGCTCGGGCTCGACGTGGTCTTCACGCTCGTGGCCAACCTCGTGATCGGTGCGACCGTGCCGCCGGAGTCGCTCGAGAGCGCAGCCGGCGTGCCCGGCAAGCACCTGCTCGGTGCGGTGGCTCTGCTGACGTTGGCGCTCGGGGTCGGCTTCGGGGCGGCGCTCGCCGTGCTCGGCATCCCGCTGAGGGCGGCCATGTCGTGGCTGTCCGGCGACGGCTTCGACCTCGGCGCGGGGCTCACCGAGTTCGGCACCACGCTCGGGGTGCTGCTCACCGCCACGGCCGCGCTCGTGCTGCTCGGGCTGGGCACGCGGCTGGCGCTCGCCTACGGCATCCGCACTGGACGCCTGGCCGAGCGCGCGGTGCAACAGCGGTACCTACACGACACCGCGTTGCAGGCGCTCGAGGCGATGGCGCTGCCGGGCGACGGCACCGACGGGGACGCCGAGCGGCTGCGCCGCATCGCGCGAGCCGAGGCGATCGCGCTGCGCGCCAGGCTCGAGTCGGAGTCGGGCGGGCAGGGCGGCAGGCTCGCCGAGAAGCTCGCGGCCCTGGCCGCCGACATGGCCAGGGACGGGCTGCGGGCGCAGCTCGTCGCGGCCGAGCCCGACGGCGAGACGCTGTCGGAGGTGCGTCAGATCGCCGTGCGCGACGCGGTGCGGGAGGCCCTGCGCAACACGCTCAAGCACTCCGGCGCCGACACCGCGATCGTCCGAGTGGAGGAGCGCGACGGCGGCATCGCGACGATCATCCGCGACCATGGCGCCGGCTTCGTCCCCGAGGACCGGACGCCGGGCTTCGGCATCGGCGAGTCGATCGTGGCCCGCCTCGCCGAGGTCGGAGGCACGGCGAAGGTCGAGTCGGCGCCGGGCAACGGCACGCGCGTGACGCTCTGGGTGCCGCGCTAGGACCTGCGCTCGAGCGCGCCGCTCTCGACGTGGTGCCCGATCGCCCTCGGCAGCAGGTACGCGACCGCTCCGCCGGGCAACGGCCCCCACGGCCGGGTGACGCCGGTGAGCACGTGCAGCGGCCTGCGCACCTCGTAGTGGTGGACCTCGTTCTCGCGGTCGAACGCCAGTGACGTCTCCTGGAACGGCGTGCCCTCGGGGTGCACGACGTTGCCGCCCTCGTTGCCGTAGCGCAGCACGACCGTGCCCTCGGGCAGCGTGACCAGGCGCTTGCCGTGGAAGTACGTCAGCGGCGGCTCGCCCCGCAGCGGCATGATCGGCCAGTCCGACACGTGCGGGTGGGCCTCGGCGTCCTCCGGAGCCCCCAGCCTGGTGCGGCCCGGCAGCAGCAGCACCGCGCCGAGCAGCGCCTGCGCGGCCTCCTGGGCGCGCGCGAAGTAGGCGGGCTCCACCGGCTCACCGCCGTCGTAGCGGGCCACCTCCCAGCCCTGCGGCGTGCGGCTCAGGCACCACGCGCCGTCGGCGCGCTCGCCGACGCGGTAGGCGCTCTGCGCGACGCCGTACTCGGCGAGCCGCGTGCGCAGCACGGCCAGCACCTCCGACGCCCGCAGTGCGGGCTTGGGCTCCTGCCCGCGCTCGACGCGGGTGACGGCGTCGGGCTCGGCGAGGTCCTCCGCGGTCTGGGGCGGATGCGGTCGTCCGGCGACCTCGGCCTCGGCCGTGGCGCGGACGCGCCGGGGCACGTACGGCGTGCGGTAGTCCTGCGCGCGGATGTGGTCGAGCAGGTCGGCCTCCGGCGGCACCCCGTACTTGCGCAGGTAGTGCGGCACGGCGGCGGGCCAGACCCACACGCCGTCGGTGTGGAAGGCGTCGGGCACGTTCGGCGGCCCACCTGGCACGAAGATGTCCGGCAGCGAGCCGGGCCGTCCGGCCGCCACCGGTGCGCGGTACAGGTAGCCGAGGATGCGCTGCGCCTCGTCCTGCGGCACCGGCGGGCGGTTGACCACGGGCTTCTCGCCCTCGGCGTGGCTGTCGACCACCCTTGCGTGCCGCAACGTCACGTCCAGCGGGAGCCCCGCCTTCGCCGTGAGCCAGGCGGGCGCGTGCTTGCGCGGGTAGTAGCCGAGTTCGGCCTCGTAGCTGCGGGCCGTGGTGCGGCCGGCGGGCGCGAGCCGCCAGCTGGGCTCGGTGTCGGCGTCGTAGTCGAAGTCGAAGTTCGAGCCGGAGTCCAGCGTGAACGTGCCCTGGAACCAGGTGCCGGTGTCGGGCTCGTACATCGCCGAACGCAGCTGGGCGAAGAGCTGGCCCAGCTCGGGCGGGGCCGACAGCGACACCGCGACGTCGCCTGCCACGGCCCGCACCTCGAGCTCGGAGTAGTCGCCGACCTGGCGGAACTGCGCCCCGACGCGTTGCCAGCCCGACGGCAGGAAGCTCAGGATCGTGCGGCCGATGGCCCGTAGCAGCGCCTGCGTGTCGCCGCTGCCCGGTGTGGTGCGCGGCGCGCCCTCCTCGGCGAAGTCGTGCCGCTCCTGCCAGAGGACGCTCAGGCTCTCCGGGTCGTCGGTGGCGGCCGTGAAGTCGGTGAGGCCCAGCTCGGCGGCCACGCGTTCGTCGCGGCCTGCCCAGCGCAGCGTCAGCTCACCGGCTCCCGAGCGCGGTTCGACGCGGTAGGGCTCGTCGTCGTAGCTGGCGTAGGTGTGGATGGCGAACGTCGCGTTGGCCTCGGCGGCCGGCACGACCTTCGCGGGCGATCCGTTCCACTCGGTGTCGAAGCCCTCCGGCGGTTCGCCGGCCGGGGCGACGAGCAGCACGCTCTCGTCCGCGGTCGATCGTCTGGCTCGGAAAATCCGGCCGTTCCACAGCGCGTACAACGCGTCGGGTCGGTCGGCCACCTCAGCTCGATAGCGCACGAGTCCCCCCTGGAGTCACCTCACCTTAATTAAACCTTCCGGGTGCTCCGGTGGCGCCTGGGAGTCGGCCGCGGGGGCACGGATGGCGGAGCGGCCGTGGGGCCCTCGTCCTGCCGGGCGCGGGTCGCGCCCTGGCGGACGACGTCGAGCACCGTCTCGGCCAATGCGGCCGGGTCGGTGCCCTCAAACGCGCTCGGCGCGAACTCGAGCCCGGTCAGTGCCCCGGTGGAATCAACGGTGGCGCGGACGAGACCGTCTCGCGATGTGACGGTCGCCGACGCTGGGTTACCAGCTATGGTCACCCGCTCACCCTAACGGGTGGCGATGAGATATCCGGCGATACCGACCAGGTAGAGGCCGATCGCGACGAAAAGCAACGCGGGCGACTGCCCGTCGAGCGGCACGAACGCGGCCGCCAACGACACCGCGGCCACCTGGGTGGTGTTGAAGAGCGTGTCGTAGAGCGCGAAGACCCGGCCCCGCGTCTCGTCGCCGATGTCGCGCTGCACGGCGGCGTCGACGCACAGCTTGAGCACCTGGCCGGCGGCGGTGATCACGAACGCCGCGAGCAACACGGTGGGCAGCACCAGCGGCAACCCGAGCGCGGCCTGCGCCAGCGCGGCGACGGCCAGTCCCGACACCACGGTGCCGCGCCTGCCGAACCGCGCCACCAATCTCGGAGTGAACACCCCGGCCAGCAGGATGCCAGCCCCGCCCATCAGTGCCAGCTGGCCGATTCCGGGCATCCCGGCCTTGAGCGGGCCGATGTCGGAGAACGAGTAGCGCATCAGCAGCACGGTGAGCAGCAGCGAGATGCCGAACGCGGCCCGGTGGGCCAGCAGCGCGACGAGCCCGGCCCGCACGCTCGGCGTCCGCGCGGCAGCTCTGGCGCCGGAGGCGAGACCCGAGGCCACGGCGGCGAGCGCGTTGGCTGGCTCGTCCACCGTGTCGGGGCCGAGGCTGCCGCGGGCGAACCGGCTCGCCAGCGCCGCGCCGGCCACGGAGCCGAGCACGGCGAACGACGTGGTCCACGCGGATCCGGTGTCGCCCGCGCCGAACACGGCGCGCAGCCCGATGGCGCACGCACCGCCCAGCACGGCGATGGTCGCGCCGACGGTGGCCGACAACGCGTTGGCCGTGACGATCCGCTCGGGTGGCACGACGTGGGGCAGCGAGGCCGACAGTCCGGCGCCCGCGAACCGCGAGATGCCCATCACCAGCAGCGCCAGCGAGAACAGTGGCACGCCCTCGAGTCCGGCGCCGAGGCCCGCCGCCGCGGCGACGATCGCGAACCCGCGCAGCACGTTGGCGAGCACGAGCACGCGGCGGCGGTCCCAGCGGTCGAGCAACGCGCCCGCGAAGGGACCGACGAGCGAGTACGGCAGCAGCAGTGCGGCGAACCCGCCCGCGATCGTCAGCGGGTCGGCCGCCCGCTCGGGGTTGAACAGCACCGCGCCCGCGAGGCCGGCCTGGAAGGCGCCGTCGCCCCAGTGCATGGAGAAGCGCAGGTAGAGGAGTTTGCGGAACTCGCCGATGGCGAGCAGAGCGCCAGGCGCGGCCAGTCGCGCGCCCGGCCGCGTTCCCGGCCGTGTTCCCGTTGTCACGAGTTCTCAGCCTAGGCCCGGTCCGGGTTCGCGGCTTGCGCTGCGAAGTGACACAGCACCGTGACTCCACGCGACAACGCGAGTGGGATCATGGACGCGTGCGAGCGGACGCCGAGGTTGAGCCAGGAACACTCCTGGTCGCTGCCCCCACGATGTTCGACCCGAACTTTCGCCGGACCGTGGTGTTCGTGATCGACCACCGCGACGAAGGCACGCTCGGGGTCGTCCTCAACCGGCCCAGTGATGTGCCGGTCGACGACGTGCTGCCCAGCTGGGGCGAGCACGTCGTCGAACCGCAGGCGGTGTTCGTCGGCGGGCCGGTCGAGAAGAAGACGGCGCTGTGCCTGGCGGCGCTGCGTACGGGCGAGACGGCGGCGAGCGTGCCCGGCGTGATCGCGGTGCGCGGGCCCGTCGCGCTGGTCGATCTCGACGCCGATCCCGACGAGCTGGTGCCGAAGGTGCGAGGGCTGCGGGTGTTCGCCGGTTACGCCGGCTGGGACGCGGGACAGCTGGCTGGCGAGATCGACAGGGGCGACTGGCTGATCGTGCCCGCGCTGCCGAGCGACGTGCTGGCCACGCCGAATCACGACCTGTGGGGTCAGGTGCTGCGCCGACAGGGCCTGCCGACGGCGCTACTGGCCACGCATCCCGGCGACCTGCAGCGGAACTGAGCCGCTAGGTACAGCTAGGAGGTGGCGGCGTCGGTCTTGGCGCCGGTCAGCGCCCCGCAGCCGCCGCACGGGCAGCCCGCGCACCCGGCCGGGACCTCGGGCTCGGGCTCCGGCACGGCGCTCGCCGCGCGGTGACCGAGCACGCCGCCGCCCGCCACCAGCGCGAACATGCCGGCGAGCCCGAGCACCGTGGCGATGATGACGCCGAGGGTGCTGGGCATGACCAGACCGGCCACACCGGCGAGCACACCCACCGCGCCGGCGGCGATCGTCGGCAGTCCGGCGACCTTGTTGGCGACACGGAACGCCTCGTCGCTGCGCAATGTGGCCGCGGTGCGCACCCCGGCGCCGCGCTTGGCCGGAAGTTTCTCGCGCAGGCCGAGGAAACCTCCCCAGCCGACCAGCACGCCGAGGATGACGGGAATCAACGCGACCACGAACACGCGACCGAGAATACGTGCCATCCCACGGTCACCTTGTCGACACCCGGATCCTGTGTGCTGAACGCCATGTCCCGCACCTTGATCGCGAGCGGCCTGCTCGGCGCGCTCTGCCTGTCCCTCGTCGCCGTCCCCGCCTCCGCCGACTCCCGGGGAGTCCGGGTGCTCGGCGAGACCACCGTCCCGACCGGCCTGAGCTTCGAGGGCACCACGGTCGGCGGTCTCTCCGGCATCGACCGCGACCCACGCACCGGCGACTACGTGCTGATCAGCGACGACCGTTCGGAGCGGCAGCCCGCCCGCTTCTACACGGCCAGGATCGACGTCACGGCCGACGGGCTCGGCGACGTGGTTTTCACCGGAACCCACCCGTTCACCGGCCCCGACGGCGAGACCTACCCGGAGAACTCGGTCGATCCCGAGGAGCTGCGGGTGGACCCGTGGCGTGGCGGCTACCTCTGGAGCCAGGAGGGCGAGCGCGGCGAGACCGGGCTCGCCGATCCGTCGGTGGGGGAGGCGACGCGCACCGGCGCGTATGTGCGTGACCTGCCCATTCCGGCTAACCACCGCATGACCGAGACGGCAGGCCCCCGGCAGAACCAGGCACTGGAGGCCATGACGTTCGCCGCGCACGGCGCGCTGGTGGTGACGGCGATGGAGGGTCCGCTGCTGCAGGACGGGCCCGAGGCGACGCCGGAGCACGGCGCGCTCTCGCGGATCACCGTGCAGGGCAGGGTCGGTCCCGTACTCGCGCAGTACGCCTACCCGCAGGAGCCGATCTTCGCGGCGCCCTCGCCCGGTGGCTCCGCCAACAACGGCGTGACGTCGATCCTGGCGTCGAACCCCGGCGACCCGACGCGCCACCTCGTGCTGGAGCGCGCGTACGCGGCGGGCGTGGGCAACCGGGTGCGGATCTTCGAGATCGACACGAGCGGGGCGACCAACGTGCTGCGCACCGGCTCGCTCGCCGAGGCCCGGCACATGCGACCGGTGAGCAAGCGGCTGGTCGCCGACCTCGCCGACCTGCCGCTCTCCCACGTCGACAACATCGAGGGCATGACGTGGGGCCCTCGGCTCGCCACCGGTGAGCGCAGCTTGCTGCTCGTCAGCGACGACAACTTCTCCGCGAACCAGGTGACGCAGGTCATCGCCCTCGCGTTGAGGTAGGCCTTAGAAAAACGCGTGGCTCGGAGCGGCTACCATAAACCCGTGCATTCGGCCAGCCTGCTCCTTAGCCGGCCGCACTGACCGGAGAAGCTCCGGCCGGTGCGGCGAACCCCTCACGCCCCTGTGGCTGAGGGGTCGCGTTGTTTCTGGGGCAGGTATCAAGCACGGGAAGGTTCGGCGATGACAGACGGCACCGAGACGACTCCGGCTCAGCGCTACACCGCGGCGCTGGCCGGGCAGATCGAGAGGCGCTGGCAGGACTACTGGACCGACCACGGCACGTACCACGCGCCCAACCCCGTCGGCCCGCTCGCCGACGAGGGCACGCAGCTGCCGTCGGACAAGCTGTTCGTCCAGGACATGTTCCCGTACCCCTCCGGCGCGGGCCTGCACGTCGGGCACCCGCTGGGCTTCATCGGCACCGACGTGTTCGCCCGGTTCCACCGGATGACCGGCCGCAACGTGCTGCACACGATGGGCTTCGACGCGTTCGGCCTGCCCGCCGAGCAGTACGCGGTGCAGACGGGCACGCACCCGCGCACCACCACCGAGGCCAACATGGAGCGGTACCTGAGCCAGATCCGCAGGCTCGGCTTCGGACACGACGAGCGCCGCCGCATCGCCACCACCGACATCGAGTACTACCACTGGACGCAGTGGATCTTCCTGCAGATCTTCAACTCGTACTACGACGAGAAGCAGGACAAGGCCCGCCCGATCGCCGACCTGGAGCAGGAGTACCAGGACGGCACCCGGGAGACTCCGGACGGCCGCCCGTGGGGCGAGCTGAGCCGGGCCGAGCAGCGCGAGGTCATCGACTCCCACCGGCTGGTCTACCTCTCCGACGCCCCGGTCAACTGGGCTCCCGGGCTCGGCACGGTCGTCGCCAACGAGGAGGTCACCGCCGACGGCCGTAGTGAGCGCGGCAACTTCCCGGTGTTCCGCAAGAACCTGCGGCAGTGGATGATGCGCATCACCGCCTACGCCGACCGCCTGGTCGACGACGTCGAGCTGCTGGACTGGCCCGAGCAGATCAAGGCGATGCAGCGCAACTGGATCGGCCGCTCGCGCGGCGCGAACGTGCGCTTCGCGGCCGGTGACGCGCGGATCGAGGTCTTCACGACCAGGCCCGACACGCTGTTCGGTGCCACCTACATGGTGCTGGCGCCCGAGCACCCGCTGGTCGATCAGCTGACGGCGAGCGAGTGGCCCGAGGGCACCGACGAGCGCTGGACCGGTGGCGCCGCGACGCCGTCCGACGCCGTCAAGGACTACCGGCGCGAGGCCTCCCGCAAGTCCGAACTGGACCGCCAGGAGAACAAGGAGAAGACCGGCGTCTTCACCGGCTCCTTCGCCATCAACCCGGTCAACGGCGAGCAGATCCCCGTGTTCATCGCCGACTACGTGCTGATGGGCTACGGAACCGGCGCGATCATGGCCGTGCCCGCGCAGGACCAGCGCGACTGGGACTTCGCGACGGCGTTCGGCCTGTCGATCGTGCGCACCGTGCAGCCGAGCGAGGGCTTCGACGGCGAGGCCTTCACCGGCGAGGGCCCGGCGATCAACTCGTCGAACGAGGACCTGAGCCTCAACGGCATGGACGTCGACGACGCCAAGAAGGCGATCATCGCGTGGCTGGAGGAACACGGCCACGGCGAGGGCACCGTGCAGTACAAGCTGCGCGACTGGCTGTTCGCGCGGCAGCGGTACTGGGGCGAGCCGTTCCCGATCGTCTACGGCGAGGACGGCACGCCGATCGCACTGCCGGAGGACCAGCTGCCGCTGGAGCTGCCCGACGTCGAGGACTACGCGCCGAAGACGTTCGACCCCGAGGACGCCGACTCGGAGCCGCAGCCGCCGCTGGCCAAGGCCACCGAGTGGGTCGAGGTCACGCTGGATCTGGGCGACGGGCCCAAGAAGTACCGCCGCGACACCAACGTGATGCCACAGTGGGCCGGTTCGTGCTGGTACCAGCTGCGCTACATCGACCCGACCGACTCCGAGCGGTTCGTCGAGCCGGAGAACGAGCAGTACTGGATGGGCCCCCGGCCCGCCGAGCACGGCGTCAACGACCCGGGCGGGCTGGACCTGTACGTCGGCGGTCAGGAGCACGCCGTGCTGCACCTGCTGTACGCGCGGTTCTGGCACAAGGTGCTGTACGACCTGGGCCACGTGTCGTCGCTGGAGCCGTACCGCAAGCTGTTCAACCAGGGCTACATCCAGGCCTACGCCTATGTGGACTCCCGCGGGTTCTACGTGAACGCGGACGAGGTCGTGGAGAAGGACGGCAAGTTCTTCTTCGGTGACGAGGAGGTCCGCCAGGAGTACGGCAAGATGGGCAAGAGCCTCAAGAACGTCGTCACTCCGGACGCGATGGCCGACGAGTACGGCGCCGACACCTTCCGGTTCTACGAGATGTCGATGGGGCCGCTGGAGCTCTCCCGTCCGTGGGCGACCAAGGACGTGGTGGGCGCGCAGCGTTTCCTGCAGCGGCTGTGGCGGCTGGTGATCGACGAGGCGACCGGTGAGCTGCGGGTCAGTGACGACGCACTGTCCGAAGAGGACCTGCGGCGACTGAACAAGACCGTCGCGGGGGTTCGGGAGGACTACGCGGAGCTGCGGTTCAACACGGCGGGCGCCAAGCTCATCGAGCTGAACAACTACGTCACGAAGGTCTACGGCGCCTCGGCCGTCACGCCTCGCTCGCTGGCCGAGCCGCTGGTGCTGATGCTGGCTCCGCTGTGCCCGCACATCGCCGAGGAGCTGTGGCACCGGCTCGGCCACCCGGACACGCTGGTGTACGGGCCGTTCCCGGTGGCGGACGAGAAGTACCTCGTCGATGACACGGTGGAGTACCCGATCCAGGTCAACGGCAAGGTGCGCTCGCGCATCACGGTCGCCGCCGACGCGGGCAAGGACGACGTGCAGGCCGCGGCGCTGGCCGACGAGAAGGTCGTCGCGCTGCTGGCCGGTGGTGAGCCGCGCAAGGTGATCGTGGTGCCCGGCCGCCTCGTCAACGTGGTTCTGTGACCGACCCGGTGTCCAGGCCGATCTCGCGGGCCAGGTCCGCGAGCAGGGCGTCGAACAGGGCGTCCGGTTTGGACACCGGGATCGGGTAGTTTCCGAACACCTCGAGCGTGACGTGCCCGTAGAGCCGGGCCCAGAACTGCATCATCAAATACGTCGTGCCGAGCGTCAGCCGCTCGGTGGGCACGGTGACGCCGGAGCCCGCCATCACCAGCAGCAGCGAGTCGCGGTAGGCGGCGAGGTCGTCGCGCAGTTCGGCGGGTACGGCCTCGTCGGTCGGCAGCGCGATGTCGTTGGCGACCAGCACCTGGCCCGCGGCGAGCAGGAAGACCCTGCCGAAGGGCTCGGCCACCTGACGCAGCGTCGCCACGCTGCTCGGCCCCGAGCCGACGCCGCCGGTGGGCGAGGCGAAGACGAGCGTGAACTCCTTGGTGTGGGTCAGCGCCCAGCGGCGGAAGCCCTTGCAGATGGCGAACAGCTGCTCGGTCCCGCCGCCGTGCAGGTCCGCGATCTCGGTGGCGAGCTCGTCGCCGAGGTCCGAGATGACGTCGATGCGCAGGTGTTCGATCAGGTCGTCGCGCGAGCCGTAGTAGCGGTACAGCGCGGGTGCGGTGATGCCGAGTTCCCTGGCGATCGCCCGCAGGGTCACCGCCTCGGGGCCGTTGTCCACGAGCAGGGCCCGCGCCGTCTGCCGGATCTCCCGGTCGGTCGCCGCGCGTTCGCGGCCCCGGCGTACAGGCCTGTTCATGGCGCACCCCGCTGAGCTGTGTTGTCGTCCGCCCTGGACTATGCGCAGTTTAGGACCTGCGCGCGCAGGTGTGCGGGAGCTGGTGGTGGCCGTGCGGGCCTGGGATTCAGGGCGCCGCCGGCACCGATCACTCGGGGGGCTACGTGACCGGTGCCGGCGACCCGATGCCCGACTTGGGTCCTGGGGACCGGGGGCCGGACAACACCCCGCGCGAACGCGGTGGTGTCTGTGAAGAGTTCGCGTGGTCTCCGCAATGACGCTTCGACCCCGAACTCACCTGAACGAGTGAGTAGCGGTGCGAACACTCGCCTGATTGTCGCATCAGGGCCCGGGAAAGTTACAAAGAAATTCACGTATGTACAAGCCCCCAGGTCGTGGGTCGATCCGGGGCGGTCTCGTGGCACGCTGGTTCGGTGACCGCACAGGTGCTCGTCGTCGGATCGGCCAACGCCGACCTTGTCGTTGCCGCGGAACGTCGGCCGGGGGGCGGGGAGACCGTCCTCGGTGGCGACACCGAGACGCTGCCGGGCGGCAAGGGGGCCAACACGGCCGTCGCCGCGGCCAGGCTCGGCGCCGACGTGGCGCTGCTCGGCGCCATCGGCGACGACGGCAACGGCAGGCTGCTACTCGACTCGCTGCGCGGCTCCGGGGTGCGGACCCACCTGGTGCGCACCGTCGATCGCCCCACCGGCGTCGCCTACATCACCGTGACCCCCGACGGCGAGAACTCGATCCTCGTCTCCCCCGGCGCCAACCACGCGCTCGAGCCCGCCGACGTCGACGGCGCGCTCGACGGAGCACGGGTGCTGGTCACGTCGTTGGAGATCCCGCTGACCACTGTCGAGCACGCGATCGCCGCGGCCGCCGACGCCGGGGTGCTCACGGTCCTGAACCTCTCGCCAGCGGCGAAGCTCGCCGATCGCACGCTCGCGGCGCTGGACGTGCTGGTGGTCAACGAGCACGAGGCGGCGTGGCTGCTGGGCGACCGGTCCGCCGATCCGGCCGGGCTGCTCACGCTCGGGCCGTCCTCGGCCGTGGTCACCAGGGGCGCGGGCGGAGCCGTGGTGGTCACCGCCGACGGGACGACCGAGGTGCCCTCGCCCGAGGTCGAGGCCGTCGACACGACCGGCGCGGGCGACGCGTTCGCCGGCGCGCTCGCCACCGCGCTGGCCGACGGGTCCACGCTGGCCGACGCCGTTCGAAGTGCGGTGCGGGTGGCGGCGGTGTCGGTCACTCGGCGCGGTGCGCAGCCCTCGTATCCGGCCGCATCCGAACTACAGTGAGGCCGCAAGGGGTTCATTGGAGGAACATGTACCACTATGGTCTAGACCATGTCTGACGCACAGCTCTCCGGGGTGGGAGTGAGCCCTGGTCGCGCGAGCGGCCCCGTCGTCAAGGTCACCGAGTCGATCACGGAGCCCGCCAGCAGCCCCGGACCCGACGACCCGTACGCCGAGGCCGAGCGCGTGGCGCCCGCGGCGCAGGCCGTCGCGGCCAGGCTCGAGGCGATGGCAGCGGCCGCGACCGGCGACGCCGCGGCGATCCTCACCACCACCGCCGCGATGGCGGCCGACCCGGCGCTGGTCAGCCAGGCGGAGCAGCTCGTCACCGCGCAGCGGATCCCCGCGGCACGCGCCGTGTACGAGGCGGCCAACAACTTCGCGCAGGCACTCGCCAGCGCGGGCGGCCGCATGGCCGAGCGGGTGCGCGACATCCAGGACGTGCGCGACCGCATCATCGCCGAGATCCTCGGCATCGCCCCTCCCGGCGTTCCCGAGCCCGCGACGCCGAGCGTGCTCGTCGCCCGCGACCTCGCCCCCGCCGACACCGCGGGCCTCGACCCGGCCAAGGTCCTCGCCCTCGTCACCGAGGAGGGCGGGCCCACCAGCCACACCGCGATCCTCGCCCGCTCGCTCGGCATTCCCGCCGTGGTCGCCGTGCGCGGCGTGCTCGCCTTCGACGCCGGTGCGGTCTCGGTGGACGGCGGCACCGGCGAGATCACCGCCGTGGACCCGGACGCTCCGGCGGTCGCGGCCACCACGGCGGGTGCCGCCGAGTGGAACGGCACCGGCGAGACCTCCGACGGCCACACCGTGAAGGTGCTGGCCAACGTCGGCGCTCCCGCCGACGCACGCTCGGCCGCCGAGGCCGGAGCCGAGGGCGTCGGCCTGTTCCGCACCGAGTTCAGCTACCTGGACGCCGACGACGAGCCGTCGGTCGACCAGCAGCGCGCCGCCTACACGGCTGTGCTGGAGCCCTTCCGCGGCAAGCCGGTGATCGTGCGGACGCTGGACGCGGGCGCCGACAAGCCACTGGCGTTCCTCGATCCCGAGGTGGAGCCCAACCCGGCGCTCGGCGTGCGTGGCGTGCGCGTGGCCTTCGACCGCACCGGGGTGCTCGACCGGCAGCTCGAGGCCATCGCGGGCGCGGCGGCCGACTCCGGGGCCGAGGTGTCGGTGATGGCGCCGATGGTGGCCGTCGCCGAGGAGGCGGCCTGGTTCGCCGAGCGCGTGCGCGCGGCGGGCATCGCCAGGGCTGGCGTGATGATCGAGGTGCCCGCGGCGGCGTTGACCGCCAGGGAGGTGCTCGACGCGGTGGACTTCGTGTCCGTCGGCACCAACGACCTCGCGCAGTACACGTTCGCCGCGGACCGGCAGCTCGGCGCCGTCGCCAAGCTCAACGACCCCTGGCAGCCCGGCCTGCTGCGGCTCATCGCGCTGGTCGGCGAGGCCGCGAAGGCCACGGGCAAACCGGCGGGCGTGTGCGGTGAGGCCGCGGCCGACCCGCTGCTCGCGAGGGTGCTCGCCGGACTCGGCGTCACGAGCCTGTCGATGAACGCGGGCTCGGTGCGCTCCGTCGGAGCGAGCCTCGCCGCGGTGACGCTCGCCGACTGCGAGCGGGCCGCGCGGGCGGCGCTGGACGCACCGACCGCGCAGGCCGCCAGATCGGGAGCCAAGGAGGCCTGAGCCGGGGTCAGCCGAAGAGGCCCTTGCGCGGGTGGCGCGTGACGAGCGAGCCGCCGTGCACGCGGCCGGTGAACACGAACCGCGGTATCCCGGACTTGCCGGTGGAGTTGGTCTTGTCGTCGATCGACGACCACTTCACGTCGGTGACGCCGTTGAGGTCCACCGCCGCGTTCGGCGGGATGACCGCGGTGACCGAGCCCCACTTGATGTCGAGTTCGATGTGCACCACCTGGCTCGTGACGTCGGCCTCGGTGAAGTCGAGCTTGGTCTCGCCGTACTTGTTGCGCACCAGCAGCTCGCCCGGCACGCGCCAGTTGCCGCGTCGCACCAGCGTCGAGCCGTGTGCCTTGACCTCGAGCCGCTCGCCGTTGCTCAC
Organism: Prauserella cavernicola; assembly: GCF_016595675.1. Taxonomy (GTDB): domain Bacteria; phylum Actinomycetota; class Actinomycetes; order Mycobacteriales; family Pseudonocardiaceae; genus Prauserella_A; species Prauserella_A cavernicola. Next base: position 644,602 of record NZ_JAENJH010000002.1, read on the forward strand.
GGGAGCGGCGAAGCCCGGTACGGCCGAGGCCGCCGTCGGCGCTGGAGCCGTCGCGTCGCTGTGCACGAGCCCAGGCAGGTCCACGAGCACGGCGTTCAGCTCGCCGCGGGTGCGCGACGCGAGTGCGATGTCGGTGCGCTCGGTGAACTCGTCGAGGTCGAGCATGCCGCGCCCGATCGCGCGCTGGAGCAGCTCGACGACGTGCTCGCGCTCGGCGTCGGACACTCTCATGTTCCGCTGCCGCGCCAGTTCGTCCGGAACCTGCTCGGCGGCAGGCGTTTCTGTCGTCTGGTCCTCTGCACCCTCAGCCACGTGATCGATGCTATCGCCGGGGTGGGCCGGGACGGCTCCGGGAAATCCCCGGAGAACACCCTGAAGCGCCGGTCGGCGTCGGTCCGGGTCAGGCAGTGTCAGTCTTCGTCGCGGTCGAGCCCGTGCTCGATGGCGTAGCGCGCGAGCTCGACGCGGTTGTGCAGCTGCAGTTTGCGCAGGGTGGACTGCACGTGGTTCTCGACCGTGCGGTGCGAGATCACCAGCCGGTCGGCGATCTGCTTCGCCGTGAGTCCCTTGGCCACCAGCCGCAGCACGTCGGTCTCGCGTTCGGTGAGCCGCGGCGGCGGGTCTCCGTCCGCGGGAGCGTCGGCCATGCGCCGGTACTCGCCGAGCACCATGCCCGCCAGTCCCGCCGTGAAGACCGGGTCGCCGCCCGCGGTGCGGTGCACCGCGTCCACGAGCTCGGCGACCGATGCCGACTTCACGAGGTAGCCCGAGGCGCCGGCCTTGACGGCCTCCAGCACGTCACTGTGGTCGCCGCTCGCCGAGAGCACGAGCACCCGCGTGCCGGGCAGTTCTCCCGTGATCGAGCGGGCGGCGACCACCCCCGAGGTCTCGCCGAGGTTCAGGTCCATCAGCACCACGTCGGGCCGCACGGTGCGGGCGATGCGCAGCGCGGCCTCGCCGTCGGCGGCCGTGGCGCGCACGTCGAAGCCGTGTTCGGCCAGGTCGCGGGCGACGCCGTCCCGCCAGATCGGATGGTCGTCGACGATCATCACCGAGACGGTCATCTGCCCCTCCTCCGCTGTTTCGGCCTCGGCACGCGCAGCTCCCACTCGGTTCCCGCACCCGGCGCGGTCTCCAGCGTGCTCGTGCCTCCGAGCTCGTTCACCCTGCCTCTGACGGATGTGGCGACGCCGAGGTGCCCTTCCTTCTCGGCTTCTTCGAGCCTGCCCTGCGCGATGCCGGGTCCGTCGTCCCTGATCGTCAGCACGATCTCGTCGCCGAGGTCCTCCAGCAGCACCCAGGCCTTCGCCGTCGGTCCCGCGTGCCGGTCCACGTTGGACAGTGTCTCCTTCGTCGCCGCCACCAGTTCGTCGACCGTGCCCGCTGGCAACCGCACCTCGCCCGCGGGGCCGGAGACCTGGACCCGCGGCGTGGCCAGCAGTTGCAGCGCCGCACGCAGGTCGGCGTCGCCGCCCGCGGGCCTGGACGGCTCGGTGGTGACCAGCGCGCGCAGCGCGATCTCCTGCTCACCGGCCAGCCTGGCCAGCTCCGCCGCCTCACCACCGAGCTCGGTGCCCCTGCGCCGGACCCTGGCGAGCACCTGCAGCACGCTGTCGTGGATCGAGCGCGCCAGCCGTTCCCGTTCCGCCGTGGCCGCCTCGGTGCGCATCGCCTGCGCGAGCGCGGCCTGCGAGCGCCGGGCCGTGGTGGCGGCGAGCCCGATCAGCAGCCCGCTCGCGGTCAACAGCACCCCGTCGCGCGCGACGTCGAGGTCGAACGTGTACCGGGACAGCCCGGTGCACACGGCCATGACCAGACCCGCGAGCACTCCGCCGCCGACCCCGAACCTGGCTCCGGCCGTCAGTGCGGGCACCGACGCCCACACGGTGGTGACCAGCGGGCCGGTCTCGGCGAACTGGGAGTCGGACAGCACCAGCCGCGAGCTGAGCATCACCACGCACGTCAGCAGGACGTCGACCACGACGAGCCAGCGAAAGCGCGTCGACTCGCGGGCGAAGGCCGCCGTGGTGACGACCGACCACACCAGCATCACCGAGAACCCGGTCCACGCGAGGCCCGGCCGGTCGTAGCCCTCGTGGTTCACGAGCACCGCGGCGAGCGCGAACACCAGCGTCACCCAGCGCAGCACGATGGTGCCCCACCACAGCGGGGTGGCGGGGTCGCGCAGCGTCGGGGATGCGGTCACCGCTCGTCCAGTTCCTCCTCGCGGGAACCGGATTCCTGCTTGTCCAACTTGTCGTGGTCGTCCTGCTCGGCGTCGGGCGTCGCGTCCTTCTTGGAGAGCACGTCCACCTGTTCCGGATCGGGATCGCTCTCGTTGACCAGTGACTTGATGCCCGCGTTGAGCACGGCCAGCAGCGGCACCGACAGCAGCGCACCGGGGATACCGGCGGCGACGAGGCCGATGGTGATCGCCAGCACGACGGCGAGCGGGTGCAGCTTCACGGCACGGCCGAGCAACAGCGGCTGTAGGACGTGGCCTTCCAGCTGCATCACGCCGATCACGATGGCGAGCACGATGAGCGCGGTGACGAACCCGTTGGTGACCAGCGCGACGAGCACGGCGACCGCACCGGTCACCACGGCGCCGATGATCGGGATGAACGCGCCGAGGAACACCAGCGTCGACAGCGGGACCACCAGCGGAACGCCGACGGCCCACAGTCCGATGCCGATGCCCACCGCGTCGACGACCGCGACCGCGGCCGTCGCACGCACGTAGCTGACGAGCGACGCGAAACTGCGCCTGCCCGCGGTGTCCACGCGCGAGCGGACGTGCCGGGGCACGCCGCGGACGAGGTAGCCCCAGATCTGGTCGCCGCCGACGAGGAAGAAGATCAGCACGAACAGCGTGAGCAGGAACCCGGTGAGGAACTCGCCGACGGTGCTCGCGGTGGTGAGCGCGGTCGACGTCAGCGCGGCCTGGTTCTCTTGGATGAGACCGATGGCGCTGTTGATCGCGTCCTCGATCTGAGTCTCGCCCAGCTGCAGCGGCCCGTTGATGAGCCAGTCCTCGATCTGGTTGAGGCTCTCGGTCAGCTGCTGCTGCAACGCGGGCAGGCCGTCGGTGAACTGGATGATGACGAAGGTCAGTAGACCGCCGACCACGCCGAGTCCGCCGATCAGCACGAGTGCGGTGGCCAGTCCCCTCGGCACGCGCACCATCACCAGCCTGCGTACGGCCGGCGCCAGCAGCGCGGCGAGCAACAGCGCGATGGACACGGGGATCACGACCACCGAGAGATAGCCGACGATCTCCAGAACGACGTAGAGCGCGGCGATCACGACCAGGAAGCGCCAGGCGAGCGCCGCGCTGACTCTGAGCCCCCTCGGCACCGACCCGGTGACGTCCGGATCTTCCGAAATCACCGGATGCTTCGGTGTTTTCTCATTCACGAGGTAACCGTATCGGTCCTGGGCGTCCGCGTCCGGGCTTCGGTACGGCGAGGCGTTCCACTGTCCACTATGGAGTTTTTAGGCGGGCTACGCGAGAGTAGATGATCAGGTACTGCGTCGATCACTCGCGGTGAGATTCGAGAACACGCTGTGTTCTTCACACGATCGAGCCATCAAGTCGCGTTAAACGTGCATCCGGCCCGAGCAATTTGCTTATCTCGGTGGCACACGGCGAACAGATGCTGATTCAGCGTGCTGTGTCACCGACTCCCAGAGCACGACGCACGACCTTCTGACAGGAGAGCTGTGGCCGAGACGGCAGCCGCCACCACAGGACGCGATGGACGCGTCCGTCGGTGGCTGTCGCGCTTCGCTCTCATCGCGGGTGGCGTCGCAGCCGCCTGGGCCGTCTCCACCGCGTCCGCATCCGCCTCGGCATCCGAGGACCTTCCGCAGCTCGACGGTTCCGTGGTGGCCGAGGCCGCCAAGGGCGTCGGCTCCGCGCTCGCTCCGAAGCAGGACGCCGAGCCGAAGAAGAAGGAGCAGGGCGCCGCGCTCCCGCTCGGCGACGGCGAGATGGCCGGCAAGGTCAAGCAGTCCGCCGAGAAGCTCTGGCAGCACGGCGTCGCCGAGCCGGTCGGCAAGACGCTCGACACCGTCGGCCGCTTCGTCACCGTTCCCGAGGACCGCGCCGAGATCGGCAAGGAAGTCTGGGAATCGCTGCAGCCGCGCGGCGGCGCGAACATCGTCGAGCTGCCGGAGCTGGGCGAGCTGCCCGGCCTCGAGGGTGACGGCGACTCAGGCACCTCCGCGGAACCCGAGCACCGCGTCGAGGCGCCGTCGGCCGACACCGACACCGTCGGCCCCGTGCTCTCCGAGGTCGCGAAGCAGGACGTCGCCGAGGTGGCGGACGCACCCGTGCAGTCCGCGCCCGTCGACGAGCCCGCCGACACCGAGGCCGACAGCCGCGCTCCGGCAGCTCCGATCGCGCCGCTGCCCACTCCCGCGGCTCCCGCCGCCCTGCCCTCGCCTGCCGGGGGCACCCACTTCCTTCACCTCGATGGTCCGCTGCTCGGCATTCCCGCCGGCGGCGTGACCGCTTTCGACAAGAACGTGCCCGCCTCCGTGCGGGCAGGCGTCGTGCACACGCCGACGCAGCCGGGCGAGCAGCCCGGCGTCACTCCAGACTGATTCTCGCCGCGGGGTAGCTGACGCTCACCCTTGCGGCCGTTTCCCGCGCCCGCTTGCGCGTCAGCTTCCTTTTCCCCGCATTCACCGCGGTACGCGGACCTCTTTCCGCGTCCCGCATCCGTCGATCAATCCCGCCATTCGCGCCTCGACGGAGCGCAGCACAGCCCCCGCAAGGGAACCAAGGAAAAGGAGAACACCTCACTATGCAGACCTGGGCGAAGCGCGGAATCCAGACCGCGCTGGTCACCGGTGGTTTGCTGATGCTGGGCACCGGCATCGCTTCTGCCAATGAGACGGTCGCCGACCCGGACACCCCCGCCGGGCCGCTCGACCTGAACCTCAGCGTTCCTTACCAGATCAAGGACAACGCGGTCGGCACGCCGCTGGGGCAGGTCAACCTCCCCGGCCACGAGGGCGAGATCAGCACCAAGCCCGTCACCGACATCGTCAACAAGGCGACGGCGCCCGTGCAGAAGGCCGCCGCCCCGGTGTCGAAGGCCGCCGCGCCCGCCACGGCGCCGCTGAACAAGGCCGTCGCCTCCGCGACGCAGGCGACCACGACCGTCGGCAAGGCCGCCGCGAAGGCTCCGATGCAGGAGCAGCGCGCCACGCAGTCCGAGCTCCCCACGGTGGAGCCCACCGATGACGCCCTCATGGGCAACAAGGTCGTCGGCAACCTCGCGCTGCCGATCCAGATCACCGGCAACGCGGTGGGCGTCCTCGGCGACGCCGAGGTCGAGTCGGACGCCGAGCAGACCTACGAGCACAACTCCGACGTGAGCACCAACGGTGCGGGCGGCGGCCTCGCGGGCAACGTCGTGAACCTCGACTGGGCCCTGCCGGTCCAGATCTCGGGCAACGCGGGCGGCCTCGGCGGCAGCGGCAAGACGTCGGGCAGCGCGTCGCAGAGCGCGACCACCACCGGCAACATCGAGAGCGACGGCACCAACGGCGGGCTCGCGGGCAACGTCGTCGCGCCGCAGTTCGCGACCCCGGTCCAGGCTTCGGGCAACGCCCTCGGCTGGTTCCTCGCCCACGCGGAGACCGACTTCGACGCCGAGAGCGAGGCCACCTCCGGCGGCTACATCGAGACCCACGGCGAGAAGGGCGCGGGCACGGGCAACGTGGTCGGCGCCCCGATCGCTCTGCCGGTGCGCGTCGCCAACGACGCCGTGGCGTGGGGCGGCGACGCCGACGCCACGGGCTCGTCCGAGGTCGAGGCCACCGCGGGTGACACTCCGGGAGAGCGCGCGGGCAACCCCGCCTACATCTCGACCGACGGTGACGACTCGTTCCTCGCGGGCAACATCGTGCAGCCGCAGGGTGCGCTGCTCGGGTCGGTCACCGGCACCGCTGCCGCGTGGATCGGCAACGCCACCACCGAGGACACCGTCTCGGACGCGGAGATGCAGGCCGGTGGGTACTCCCACACCAGCGGCGAGAACGCGGCTGCCTCCGGCAACATCGCCGACCTGCCCGTCGCCCTGCCCGTCGAGGTCTTCGGCGTCGGTGGCAACTGGATCGGCAACTCGCACGCCAAGGGCCACGAGAACACCACCAGCGCGCTCGCCGGCGACAACACCATCACCAACGGTGACGGCTCCGTCGTCTCGGGCAACTCGGTGAACGGCCAGATCGCCTCGACCGTCGAAGCCTTCGGCATCGGTGGCACCTGGATCGGCAACGCCTCGGGCCACGCGACCGAAGACAAGACGATCGACGCCGGTGGCTACAACGGCACCCGCGGCAACGACTCCGCCGGCTCGGGCAACCTGGTGCAGGTTCCGCTCGCCGTCCCGGCCGAGGTGTTCGGCGTCGGTGGCAGCTGGATCGGCCAGGGCGTGGGCTCCGCCGAGGAGACCAAGGTCGTCTCCGCCGGTGGCGGCGGCAACACCGAGGACGACAACGGCCTCGCGGCCGCGAACCTCGTCGCCGTCCCGGTCTCGCTGCCCGCGCAGGTGTTCGGCATCGGCGGCACGTGGATCGGCAACGGCTTCGGTGAGGCCACGGCCGACACCATCACCGAGGCCGGTGGCGACGTGAAGGCCAACGGCAAGAAGGGCACCGGCGCCGGCAACATCGGCTTCGTCCCGGTGTCGCTGCCCGCCCAGGTGCACGGCATCGGCGGCAGCTGGATCGGCAACGCCGGTGGCAGCAGCGAGAACTTGACCGACTCCCTGGCCGGTGGCGACGCCACCACCACGGGTGAGGGCGGCTCCATCGCCGGCAACGTGGTGCAGGTTCCGGCCGGCGCCGCGGCGACCGTGTTCGGCCTCGGCGCCAGCTGGGTCGGCGTGGTCTCGGGCGAGTCCACCAACGACGTCGTGTCGGAGGCCGGCGGCGACGTCACCACCAACGGCGACGGCGGCTCCATCGCCGGTGACGTGGTGAGCGCCCAGGCGCTGCCGATCGCCCAGGTCTTCGGGGACGCCGCGTCCCTGACCTCGGTCGTGAGCGGCGAGGGCGTCAACACCACCGACGTGACCTCCGGTGGCGACATCGAGACCTCCGGTGTCGGCGGCGCGATCGCCGGCGACATCTTCGACGTCCCGGTGACCGCGGTCGCCCAGGTCTTCGGTGTGGCGGCTTCGGTCGGCGGCGTCGCGAACGCGGTGGCCGACAACAGCACCACCGCCACGGACGCGGGCGAGAACTCCACCTCGGGCGTGACCGAGGACCTCTCCGGCATCGACGGCCAGCTGCCGGTCGGCGCCGTGGCGCAGGTCTTCGACATCCCGCTGGACGTGCTGGCTGTCGCGACCTCGCAGACCGACAACGACACCGACGTGTCGGTTGCCGGTGACGAGCCGCAGATCGACCTGCCGATCAACGGTTCCGAGCTCCCCGCGACGGATCTGCCCGCCCTGCCGAGGACGCTGCCCAACCCGGCGGACCTCCCCGCGGAGCTGCCGCAGGTGAACAGCCTGCCGGTCGAGCTGCTGCCCGCCGGTGTCGGCCGTGCCGACCAGGTGCCGGGTCTGCCCTCGCTGCCGGGCCTGCCCACCGACGTGACCGCGCTGCCGGTTCCGGCCGACGTCACCATGCTGCCGGTTCCGGCGGACGTGACCTCGCTGGTGCCCGCCGACGTGACCTCGCTGGTTCCGGCCGACGTGACCTCGCTGCCGGGCCTGGCCCAGCTGCCGGGTGTCGACGGCATGGCCCTGCCGGTGGAGGCGGACTCGCTGCTGCCGCAGGCCGAGCTGCCCTCGGCCCCGCAGCTGGACGTGCTCCAGGGCAACATCACCGGCGTGCTGTCCGGTGCCGACGTGAGCGGCCTGCGCTGAAGCGCTTTCGGTGACTCACTGAAGTGAACAACGGGCCGGGCCCGGGAGACGACGACGTCTCCCGGGCCCGGCTTTTGTCTGTGCTCAGCCGATCTGCACGGAGCGCTTGGCCAGCCCGTACCAGTAGCCGTCGATCACCGTGCGCGGCGCGGCCGCGTCCCCGCCCGCGCCGAGCGAGACGAACAGTGGCGCGAAGTGTTCCGTGCGTGGATGCGCGATCTGGGCGCCGGGCGCCTTGTGCTGGAAGTCGAGCACCGCGTCGATGTCTCCGGACGTGAGCGCCTGCGCTCCCCAGTGGTCGAACTCCGTCGACCACGCGGGCGGTGCGCCGTTGACGCCGTCGACCGACTGCATGGCGCGCAGGTTGTGGGTGAAGAAGCCGCTGCCGATGATCAGCACGCCCTCGTCGCGCAGCGGAGCGAGCTTGCGCCCGAGGTCGTAGAGCTCCTGCGGGTCGAGCGAGGGCATCGACACCTGCAGCACGGGCACGTCGGCGCCGGGGAACATCTCCACCAGCGGCACGTAGGCGCCGTGGTCGAGTCCGCGGTCGGGTGCGTCGTGCACCGGCGTGGGGCCGGAGTGCAGGAGTCGACGGACCTTCGCGGCCAGTTCGGGTGCGCCAGGTGCCCCGTATCGCACGCGGTAGTAGTGCTCGGGAAAGCCCCAGAAGTCGTAGACCAACGGCACCGTCGTGGTGGCGCCGATGGTGAGCGGGGCTTCTTCCCAGTGGGCGGAGACGATCAGGATCGACGTCGGTTTCGGTAGGTCTGCCGACCAGCCGGCGAGCTGCCGCGTCCAGGTCGCGTCGTCGGCGAGCGGGGGTGCGCCGTGGCTGAGGTAGAGCACCGGCATCCGGTCGGTGGGAGCGGTCATCGCGTACTCCAATGTTGAATGTTCAACTATGACTGTACGCCACAACCCGGGCCGCAGGGCGAAAAGCGCGGATTCTCGAAGCGTTGCCGTGGCTACCATGAGGCATGGTGGGGAACATCCTGATCTACCTCGGCGTCGTGGTCCTTCCCACCGCGGCGTTCTGGTTCGTGCTCAGCGTTCCCCGGATCGTCGCCTGGTTCCGGCGCAGGCGTACGCCCGCGGCCAGAGCCGTGCCGATCGAACGCCTCGCCGAGGACCTGCGCCGCGTGCACCGCGCGCTCGTCCGGCTCGCCCCCGGTGACCCCATGTTGCGCCGCCGCGCGACCCGCCAGGCCTACGACGCACTGCTGGTGCAGGCCTGCGACGCGGTCGACGTGCCGCACCGGCTCGACGCCGTACCCGAGGGCGTGGAGCGGGAAGTGGAGCGCCTGCGCGTCGAGGAAGCCCTGCGCGGCGCCGGACTCGCGATCCCGTGACCATCTTGAGGAAACGGAGAGGTTCGCGAGAGGGCACCGCTAGGTAGGGGTCGCATTCTCGTTCCTGTCAGGCCGCACGACGCGGCCGGCGCCACTCGACAGGAACCGAGGAGATCGACATGGAGCAGACCCACCCCGAGCAGCGCCGCTCAGCCTGGCGCCCGGTCGCACTGGCGGCGGTCGCCGGTTCGGTGCTGGTGGCGATGGGCATCGGCGTGTGGGCCACGCTGAGCGCCACCGCCGCGAACGTCACCCCGCAGCAGATCAGCAGCGGCACCCTCAAGCTCACGATGGCGGGCAACGGCGCAGGTTTCGACCAGGCCGTCTCCAACCTCGCACCCGGCGACACGGTGAACCGCTACCTCGACCTCACCAACGGCGGCACCCTGGACGCACAGGCGCTCACCCTGCAGGTGGCGGCCACCGGCTCCAGCGCACTGATCGCCGACGGCTCCAGCACCAAGGCACTGCGCGTCGCGGTGAACACCTGTACCGGCGGCACCTGGAACGCCGCCACCGGCGTGTGCTCCGGCACCAAGGCTCCGCTGCTCGCCGCCACTCCGGTCGGCTCGCTCGGCACCGCGGCCTCGTTGATCCCCGGATCCGTCGCCGCGGGCAGCGTCCAGCGCCTGCAGGTCGTCGTCTCGCTGCCCGACCAGACCGAGACCACGGTGAACGGCACCCTGCCCACCACCACGATCCAGGGCCAGACCGCCAACCTCACCTACACCTTCGGCGAGACCCAGCGCGCCGCGGCCACCACCAACTCCTGAGCGATCGACTCCCCTGGCGAGAGGTAGCACGATGACGACGGCACCGACGAGACGCGGACAGCGACTGCTGGTTGTGCTCGCCGGTGCCGTCGCCGCGATCGTGCTCGCGTCGGGACTGGCGTTCGCGACGGCGAGGGCGACCGCGGCCGGAGCGACGGTGCCCGCCCGCACCATCAGCTGGTCGGCCACGCTGGTCTCCTCCGACGGAACCGTGCTCACCGGCAGGACGCTCGACGCGGCAACCGTGCTCGGCGGGGCCAGGGCCGTGTACGGCTCGGTGCGCAACACCGGCACGGCCTCGCTGCTCAACCAGACCTACACGATCACGGCAGAGGGTCTGCCGCTCGGCGCCGTCACACTCCAGGCGTGCCTCGGCGGCAGCTGGCAGACCTCCACCGGTAGGTGCGACGGCACCACCGTGAACATCACCAGCGGCTCGGCCGCCGCGATCCCGCTCGGGGTCGGCGCTTCCGCCGGACTGAAGCTCACCGTTCCCGCGGCCGCGCTCACCACGGTCCACGTCTCCGTCTCGACCGTGCGCGCCAGCGTGCGGGCCGCGACCACCACCAACTCCTGAAGGGCCGAGTCATGACCGCCACCGCCGCGCCTGTCGCCCCCGTCACCGGCCGCCACCGCAGGCAGGCCCCGCCGCGCCGGATGCTGCGCGTGCTCGGCAACGTCGTGCTCGGCGTGGCCGCGGTGGGCGCGGTGTCGCTGGCCGGACTGGTGCTCGTGCTGAAGCTCGGCTTCGCTCCGGTGCTCTCGCCGAGCATGGAGCCCGCGTTCGCGCCGGGCGACCTGCTCGTCACCCGCGCGGTCCCGGCCACAGACCTGAAGGTCGGCGACGTCGTGGTGCTGCCGAGGCCCGACGCGCCTGGTGAGCGCTACGCCCACCGGCTGATCTCGGTGGACGCCTCCGGCGGCCAGGCCGTCGTGCGCACGAAGGGCGATGCCAACGCCGCGGCCGACCCGCTCGAACTGCGCATCACCTCGGACACCGTGCCGCTCGTCGTCACCGACGTGCCCGTGGTCGGCCAGGTGTCGCTGCTCGGCCAGTACGCCTGGGTGCGCATCGCGCTCATCCTCCTGACCGGCGGCTGCGTGCTCGTCGCGGCCAAGCGGGCGCTGCTCCGCCGATGAGCGCCCCGGATGCACTCGACGTGCCGAACCGATCACCCCTGGCCACAATCGGGGAGATGAGCAGCGCACGGGTCCTCGTGGTCGAGGACACCCAGGACATCCGTGAGGTGATCGAGGTCGCCCTCACCGGGGCGCTCTTCGACGTCCGCGTCTCCGAGGACGGCAACAGGGCGCTCGAGCTGCTGTCCACATGGGATCCCGACGTGGTGGTGCTCGACCTCAACATCCCCGGCCCCGACGGGCTCGAGGTGTGCCGCAGGCTGCGTCAGTTCTCCACCGCCTACGTGCTGATGCTCACCGCGCGCGCCGACGAGGTCGACAAGCTCGTCGGCCTGTCCGCGGGAGCCGACGACTACCTGACCAAGCCGTTCTCGCCGAGGGAGCTCGTGGCCAGGGTGCAGGTGATGCTGCGAAGGCCTCGTTCGGCGCCCGAGCCGAAACCGGAGGTCGGCCGCAGGCACGTGCTCGGCCCCGTGGAGGTCGATCTCGACGCCCGAGAGGTCGCCGTGCACGGTGACCCGGTGGCCACGACCAGGATCGAGTTCGAGCTGCTCGCCGCCATCGCCGAGAACCCGAAGCAGGTGCGCACGCGCGACCAGCTGCGCCAGCGTGCGTGGGGAGAGTCGTGGCTCGCTGACGACCACGCCGTCGACGTGCACGTGTCCAAGCTGCGGCGCAAACTCGCCGCGGCGGGCGCACCCGACCTGATCACCACGGTCCGCGGGGTCGGCTACCGCGTGGATCGGACCAAGCTGTGACCAGGAGGCTGCTCGTCGTCGACGACGACCCGGACCTGCGCGAACTGCTCGGGCTGTGCCTGCTCGACACGGGCTGGCTGATCGACACCGCGGCCGATGGCGAGGAAGGGCTGCACCGCTGTCGCGACGAGCACTACGACGGCGTCCTGCTCGACCTCGACATGCCGAGGCTCGACGGGCGGCAGACGCTCGCCGCGCTGCGTGCCGACGCCGGGACCGCGTCGGTGCCGGTGGTGTTCCTGACTGCGGCGGCCGACCCCGCGCTCACCGCGACCCTGACCGAACTCGGTGCCGCTGACGTGCTCGGCAAGCCGTTCGACCCGACCGGGCTCGGCGCGCGACTGGCGGCGGCGTTCGGCTGGCTCACCACCACGGACGATCGTCTCGGGGGCCCGCAACCGGCAGCGTGACCGTGAATGCGCTGCCCGGTCCCTTGGCCACGGCGACGTGTCCGCCGTGGGCCTGGACGATGCCGCGCGTGATCGTCAGCCCGAGGCCCGCGCCCTGCTCGGTGTGCGTGGAGTCGGCCTGCACGAACGGTTCGAAGACGCGTTCCCGCAGGTCCTCCGGCACGCCAGGCCCTTCGTCGATGACGTGCACCTCGACCGTGTGCTCCGAGCACGACGACTCCAGCCGCACCGGGCTGCCGCGCGGCGATGCCTTGACCGCGTTGGCGAGCAGGTTTGTGAAGACCTGCACGAGCCGATCGGAGTCGGCGCGCAGGCGCATCGGTTCGCACGCCGTGACCAGCTCGACGTCGTGGCGTTGCGCGGTGCCCGCGACCGCCCCGACGGCGCTGTCCAGCACCTCGGCGAGGTCCACGTCGGTGAGTCGCAGCCGCAGCTGACCGCTCTGCACGCGGGAGAGGTCGAGCACGTCGTTGGCGAGGCGCACCAGCCGGTCGGTGTTGCGCACGGCGATGCGCAGCAGCTGGTTCGCCTGCGCCGACGGGGTGCCGAACCGGCCAGAGGCGAGCAGCTCCAGCGACCCGTGCACCGACGTCAGCGGGGTCCGCAGTTCGTGGCTGACCAGTGCGACGAAATCGCGCTTCACCACCTCCGCCTCGCGCAATCCGAGATTGGCCTGCACCACCGAGCACTCCAGTTCCACCCAGCTCGCGAGGTCCCGCAGCTGCACCCGCTGGGTGGGCGTGAGCTCGCGCGGCTCGCCGCCGAGCACGCACAGAGTGCCGATGCGATGGCCGGACGGCGCGCTGATCGGCTGGCCGGCGTAGAAGCGGATGTGCGGAGGGCCGGTCACCATCGGGTTGTCCGCGAACCTCGGGTCGGCGCGCGCGTCGGGCACCTCCAGCAGTTCGTCCGAACGCAGGGCGTGGGCGCAGAAGGACACGCTGCGCGGCGTCTCGCGCTGGTCGAGCCCGACGCACGATTTGAACCACTGCCGTTCCAGGTCCACAAGCGACACGAGCGCCATCGGCGCGTCGAGTACCTGGTGGGTCAACCGCGTGATGCGGTCGAAGCGCTCCTCCCGCGGCGTGTCCAGCAGTCGCAGCGCTCGCAGGGCGGCGAGCCGGTGGACCTCGTCGTCCCAGGCGTCGCTCATGTCCCGAGTATGCGCAGGCGAGTGCCGGGTCCGGGGCGACCGAACCCGATCGAGTGACTGCAGGGCCTCGCCGCGCGGGTCGCGGACTACCAACGGAATCCACTGAGCTCCTTGACCTGGCCCTATGGACATGGTTTCAACTGGGCCCGTTGACGAAGGTCAAACGGGACTATGTGAACAAAGGGGCGGTAAATGCACAGGAGACTGCGGTTCGCCGTGGTGATCCCCGCGGTCGTGGGTGGCCTGCTCGCGGGAGTGACCCCGGCGCTGGCGAACCCCGGCACGTTGAACACCACCGGCATCCCGGCGCGCTACGCCGAACAGGACCTGGACTGGCGCCAGTGCACCGCCGAGGATGTGCCGGACCAGCCAGAGTCAGCGAAGATCCTCGAGTGCGCGACGTTCGCGACCCCCCGCAACTGGGAGCGCCCTGACGACCAGCAGGACGTGACGATCGCGATCAGCAGACTGAAGTCCACCGGTGAGACGACGGCGTCCGTGCTCACCAACCCGGGCGGCCCCGGAGGGCCCGGCCGTTCGTTTCCCGCCTCGCTGAGCGAGCAATCGAAACTGCGTGAGCACCAGGAGATCATCGGCATCGACACCCGCGGCACCGGCAGGAGCACGAACATCTCGTGCGGTGGCATGGGCGACGGCACCGAGGACGGCTACGACCCGCGCGACCGTGACCCACGCAATCTGGACCTGCTCCTGGACAACCTGGAACTCACCACGAAGACCTGCGAGCAGACCTCCGGCGAACTCGTCAAGTACGTCGACACCTTCCACAACACCAAGGACCTGGACCTGCTGCGGGTCCTGCTCGGCCGGGAGAAGATCAACTGGATCGGCTACTCGGCGGGCACCTGGCTCGGCGCGCACTACGCCCAGCGTTTCCCCGACCGCGTCGGCCGGTTCGTGCTGGACTCGTCGGTCGACTTCACCTCGACCTGGGCGGCGTCGTTCGACCTGCAGCCCATGGGCTACGAACGCCGCTGGCGGCAGGACTTCCTGCCGTGGGCCGCGTCCCACGACGACCGGTACGGGCTCGGTACCACCGGCGAACAGGTCCGGCAGACCTACGAGAACGTCCGGTACGCGCTGTCCCGCAATCCGGTCGAGGTCGACGGCGCGAAGGTCGGCGCGGTCGACCTGGACACCCGGTTCGTCGGTCTGCTCAAGACCAAGCACGCCTTCCCCGGCCTGGCAGACTTCCTGGTCCAGCTCAGGACGCTGACCGGAAACGACGCCTCGGAGCAGGCCAAGGCGCAGGCCAGGACGGCGATCGCCGCCGCACAGGCCGAGCCGGACCCCACTGACACCCTGCTCGCCGTCCTGACCGCCGTCAGGTGCAACGACGGCGCCGAGACCGGCGACCGGGAGTCGGTGATCCGCAGGTCGCAGGAGTTCCTCGACGAAGGCAAGCTGCTGGCAGGCGGGTTCTGGATGTTCATCCAGAACTGCATCTTCTGGGAGGGCCAGCCCCGTCCGCTGCCCACGGTGGACGGCAAGGATGTCCCGCCGGTGGTGATGGTCCAGTCGGTGAACGACCCGGCCACGCCCATCGAGGCCGCCCGGAAGGCACACGCCGGGTTCGAGAACTCCCGGCTGCTGACCGTCACCGGCGAGGGCGACCACGGCATCTACGGGTACGGCAACTCGGCCGTGGACAAGGTCGTCGACGCCTACCTGGTCGACGGCGTGGTCCCTGAGGATCAGAGCGTGCCCGGCATGCCGCTGCCCGACCCCTCCTGACCGGTCAACGCTTGTGAAGGCCACCTTCGCTACGTCTCACGTGGTGAAGGTGGCCTTCACGAGTTCGTGGGGTCGTCGCCAACGTGACGCGCCTACTCCTGCGCGAGGTCGGCGAAGCGGCTGTAGTGCAGCTGGTGGGCGACGCTGATCGTGCTGGTCGGGCCCGCACGGTGCTTGGCGAGGATCAGGTCCGCCTCGCCAGCCCTCGGGTCGTCGCGTTCCCACGCGTCCGGCCGGTGGATCAGCACCACCATGTCGGCGTCCTGCTCCAGCGAGCCGGACTCACGGAGGTCGGACAGCATCGGGCGCTTGTCGGTGCGCTGTTCGGGACCACGGTTGAGCTGGCTGATGGCGATCACGGGCACCTCGAGCTCCTTGGCCAGCAGCTTGAGCGCACGCGAGAACTCCGAGACCTCCTGCTGCCTCGACTCGACGCGCTTGCCCGACGACATCAGCTGCAGGTAGTCGAGCACGACCAGCTTGAGGTCGTTGCGCTGCTTGAGCCGCCTCGCCTTCGCGCGGATCTCCATCATCGTGAGGTTCGGCGAGTCGTCGACGAACAGCGGCGCCTCGCTGATCTCGCTCATGCGCCTGGCGAGCCGCGTCCAGTCGTCGTCCGACATGCGGCCACCGCGCATGTCGGCGAGCCGGATGCGGGCCTCGGCGGAGAGCATGCGCATCACGATCTCGGTGCGGCTCATTTCCAGCGAGAAGATGCAGCTGGACATGCCGTGCCGGATGGAGCACGAGCGCGCGAAGTCAAGTCCCAATGTCGACTTGCCGACACCAGGTCGGGCGGCGACGATGATCATCTGTCCGGGATGCAGCCCGTTGGTCACCTCGTCGAAGTCGGCGAACCCGGTCGGAATGCCCTGCGCGGTACCGCCTCGCGACGCGATCGCGTCGATCTCGTCCATGGTCGGCTGGAGCAGTTCCTCCAGCGCGACGTAGTCCTCGCTCGTGCGCCGCTCGGTGACCTCGTAGATCGCGGCCTGCGCGCGGTCGACCACCTCGTTGATGTCGCCGCCGTCGGTGCCGTCGGCGTTGTAGCCGTACTGCACGATCCGGGTGCCCGCCTCGACGAGCCTGCGCAGCACGGCCTTCTCGGCCACGATCTCCGCGTAGTACCCGGCGTTGGCCGCCGTCGGCACCGTCGCGATTAGTGTGTGCAGGTACGGGGCACCGCCGATGCGGCTCAGCTCGCCGCGCCGCTCGAGCTCCGCGGACACCGTGATCGGGTCGGCGGGCTCACCGCGGCCGTAGAGATCGAGCACGCAGTCGTAGACGGCCTGGTGCGCGGGCCGGTAGAAGTCCCCTGGCCGCAGCACCTCGACGACGTCAGCGATCGCGTCCTTCGACAGCAGCATGCCGCCCAGCACGGATTGTTCGGCCGGTACGTCCTGCGGCGGCTGGCGATCGAACCCGCCGCCTTGATCGGACGAGGCGAAAGCGGGACCGCGGTCGTCGGTGATCGCCACCGGTGCAGGCACCTCCTGATATCAATGACTACTCGAACACGCGTTCGATTCTATCGGATTCGGCCACCGGTTCGGGATCACGTCGGGTGTCGCGTTCCGGAGGCCGCCGGAGCACGCTAGATCCCTCGGAAGGAGCAGCGCAATCTCGCCTGGGGACGGCGCTGTGGACAACCTGTTGATGGGGCCGCCCAACGAGTCACAGGCTCGCGAAACCCTGTGGACAACGTGGGGAAAAGCGTTCGCTCATTTGTGAAAACACCTGCTCAGAGCCTGTGGGTAAGCTGTGGAGAAACTAGTTTGCGATCTCGCGGCGTGTCGCGTCGAACTCCGCTCCCGGCGTGTCGCGCATGGTGCTTGTCACCAGGCTGGGGGCCGGCCTGTGGATGAACGCTACGCAGCGTTGAGTGCCCACCCGTTGGGCTGAACGAGTGGCGCGGCTCAGCTGACGGGGATCCGGCTCGCGAGGTGCCGCAGTCGCTCGGCGATCACCTGCGGCGATCCCGGCGTGAACGCGATCAGCGGTTCGCCCGAGCCGGGAACCTCCTCGGTCAGCCAGCGGCCCTCGGTGGTGTCGATGTAGTTGAGCGGCCGCTCGACGCGCTCGCGCCTC
Organism: Prauserella cavernicola; assembly: GCF_016595675.1. Taxonomy (GTDB): domain Bacteria; phylum Actinomycetota; class Actinomycetes; order Mycobacteriales; family Pseudonocardiaceae; genus Prauserella_A; species Prauserella_A cavernicola. The sequence goes on from NZ_JAENJH010000002.1 coordinate 661,920, forward strand.
CCGGTGCGCCCGCGCGCGGCGGCGTACAGGCTGCCGCCGCCGAGCCGGGGCAGCTTCAGCACCCGGCGCAGCTCGTCGGCCTCGACACTGCCCGGGTTGGGCGTGCCGCTGCGCATCACGGAAAAGTCGTCGCCGTAGGAGTCGGAGCGGCGCTTGCCACCGCTCGCCTGGCTCTTCGGCACGCGCAGCTGTTGCCCGCGCCCCGGCCCGAGCCGCGGGATCTGGGCGACGAAGTTGTCCAGGATCTCCTCGGGGCGCACCGACACGAGCACCACGCCCTCGTGGTCGGTGTTGCGCGCGAGCACGAACCCCTCGCCACCGGCCGACCCGGCGAGCAGCGTGAAGTTCAGCGGCTTGCCGTCGTGGCCGCCGTTGATCCAGCCGAAGTACTCGACGGCGGGCCGGGCGACCGCGTCGAGCGTCGCCTGCAGTCCACTGTGCACGCCACCGCGGCCGTAGAGCCCGTAGCCCCGCAGTTCCGCGTCTGCCCGTTCGTCGGCCGCCCGCCGGGCGCGCTCGTCCTCCCACACCGGGGTGCTCGCGAGCACCGTGTGCGGCTCGACGCCGCGTCTGCGGATGAGGTTGAGCAGCGTGCCCGTCGTCAGGGTCACCTGCTGGTCCAGCACCGTCGTCTTCCCTCTTCTCTTGTCCCGGACCGGATGGTCACTCACCGATGACCGGTGGTGCGGTGAGCTCGTCGGTGCCGAACAGCGAGTCGGCGTCCTCCTCGACGAGGAACTTCGACTGGTGCTCCTCGTCCTCAGCGCCCTTGCCGCCGCGACCGCCGCCGCCCATGCCGCCCATCATGCCGCCGCCCATGCCCCGGCCGGCGCCACCTGCTGCACCCGCCGCGGCCGCGCCGCCCATCGCCGCGCCGCCGAGGCGACCCGCGCCGGAGGTGGCACCGGGCGAGGCGCCCGAGCTCGAACCGGCGCCGGGCACACCACCCGCGCCGCCGGCACCGTAGGCGCCGCCGCCAGGACCGAAGCTGCCGACGCCGGCGACCGAGCCCCCGCCGGAGCCCGCGCCAGCGCCGCCGCCACCGGGGCCGAAGCCGCCCGGCGAGTAGCCGCCGCCTGCGGAGAAGTCGGCGCTGGGCACCTTCGGCGGGACGTAGCTGGAGGAGTTGGTGGTGTCGTCCCACTCGGGCGGCTGGTAGCCACCGTTGCCGTACCCGCCGCCGTACCCACCGGGGCCGCTTCCACCGGAACCAGGGCCCCCGATGCCGCCGGGAGGGATCGAGCCCGGGGTGCCGCCCGGGTAACCGCCCGGCGGGGTGTAGCCCCCGCCGCCGCCGGGTCCGCCAGGCGTGCCGATGCCGGGGACGGAGCCGCCGCCCCCGCTGCCGCCACCGCCGGTTCCGGGCCGGTCGGCGCCGCCGGGCCGGTCCGAGCCGTCGCCGGGCTTGTCGTTGCCGTTCTTGTCGTCTCCGCCGCCGTTGTCGTCGACATCGACGTCGCCGATGTCGCCGTCCAGCGCGGAGTACGTCGGCATCCGCCGCCCGTTGTCGGCGCTGACCTGGAAGTACTCGTTGAAGGCGTCGACGTTGGCCTGCGCCTTGTCGTTGTAGTCCTTGATCGAGCGGTCGGTGTCGGTCTCCCACGGCGTGACCGTGTTCAGGAAGCCGCTCTCTGGCGGATCCTTGGGGATCGGCTGCACCTTGGACGCTACCGTCTGGAACGCCGAGCCCTGCTCACCGAGAGTCCGGTCGCTCTCCTGGAGCTTGTCCCCCGAGTCCTGCATCCAGTCCTTGAGCGGATGCGCGCCCGATCGGGCCGCGTCGGCGCCCCCGCCCTGCCAGGCGTCGTCCATGAGCTGGTTCAGCTCGTCGATCTGAGTGACCCGGTCCTGGTAGACGCCCTGCAGCGTGTTGGCCGAGGTCTGGCCGTCGTTGATCGAGCCCGGTCCGGGACCGGACGTGATCTGCTCCCAGATCTGGTAGGCGTCGATCCGGCGGTCGCTGTCACCGCCCTCGTAGCTTCCGGCCGAGTCCTGCGTCGCCGCTCCGTACGCGGCCGCCCCCGCGACGACCGGGACAAGGAAGAACACCATGTCGGATCAACCCCTCAGTGTGGCGATGGTGGCTTCAGCCACTCGATCGGCGACCGGGCACGGGTCGGCGACCTCGGGCCCGTAGTCGAAGTTGGTGAGCACGAAGAGCGTGGTCTGCTCGTCGACGCCGACCCAGAGTCCGCAGCCGCCGTCGGTGCGGTTGTCGAGGGTGGCGGTGTGGACGGCCGGGTAGCCGGCGATCTCGGTCTCCTCGAAGTACTCGTTGGAGGAGCGCTGCTCGTAGATCGCGGAGAGGCCGTTCTCGTTCTCGGTCACGACGGAGAGGTCCACGCGGTTGCCGCTCTCGGCCGCGTACTCCCAGACGCAGGCCGTGGCGTTCTCCCCGCCCGCGGTGGGTTCCACGCGTCCCTCGGCGAACCCGAACTTGGAGAGATCGTCCGGCGAGAGCGCGGCACACGGACCGGAGACGAGCGCCGCCGCGTCGAGTGGTTCGCCGACCGGAGGAGCCGCCTGCTCCGAACTGGACGGTGCGGCCGAGGGCGAGGCGGGAGCGTCCACTCCCTCGTCTCCGCCGCTGCTGCCGCACGCACCCAGGGTGATGGCCGTGGCGAGCACGGTGAGTCCGAGGCCCGCTCGTCGACGCATGCTCATGCGGACTGCTCACCGGCCTGAGCGATGTCGGACTGCGACTGCTCTTCTTGTGAACTGATGCTGCGCTTGGCCTGGTTCAGCGCGTCGATGTACTTGCCGACGTAGTCCTGCATGCGCCGGTTGGACTCGAGAAAGGCCTTGCCGGAGGGATTCGCGAGATCGGCGAAGTCGCCGCTGGCGAACTCGCGGCCCGGCGGCTGCACGTGAGCCATGCGCTCGGCGTCGCGCTCGTCGGTCTTCAGGGAGTCCCGCAGGTCCTCCCACTTGCGGATGACGGCGTCGAGCTCCTCGGCCTTGAACTTGTAGCCGCCGCCCGCCGCGGGCGCCGGAGCTCCCGCGACCTTGGGCGCCGCCATCGTCACGACCTTGCCGACACCGGCACCGATAGCGCCGCCGACCCCACCTGCGTCCAGCATCGCCCCGCCCATCCCCTTCACCCTCAGTGAAGATTAATTTTCCTCAGGGCGGTGACCGCTCGTCAAGCACGTCCCACCCGTCTCCGTTCTTTCCGACGTGCGCGGACGCGAATGCGTTCCCCTCCGGAAACGCCAATGGCGGGACCCCCGGTGTCCGGGGATCCCGCCATCGTCAGGCAGTTGGTGCTACTTCGGCGAGACCTCGATGCGCACATCGGCGGTCACGTTCGGGTGGAGCCTGGCGCTGACCGAGTGCTTGCCAACGGTCTTGATGTGCTCGCGGAGCTCGATGGTCCGCTTGTCGAGCAGCGGACCGCCCGCGGCCTTGATCGCACCGACGATGTCGGCGGTGGTCACCGAGCCGAAGAGCTTCTTCGAGCCCTCGGCGGCCTTGGCGGAGAGCTGGACGGCGCCGAGGCCCTCCAGAGTCGCCTTGACCTCCTTGGCGTGGTCGAGGTCGCGGATGCGACGGCTCTCCTGCGCACGACGGATGGTCCGGACGTTCTTCTCCGCACCCTTGGTCGCCGTGATGGCGAACCCCCGGGGCAGCAGGTAGTTGCGCGCGTAGCCGTCCTTGACCTCGACGATGTCGCCGGGGCCGCCCAGGTTCGCGACGTCGGTCGTCAGGATGATCTTTGCCATGTCTGACTCCCTTCTCAGCGCGCGGTGGACGTGTAGGGCAGCAGCGCCATCTCGCGGGAGTTCTTGACCGCGATGGCGACGTCGCGCTGGTGCTGGCTGCAGTTTCCGGTCACCCGACGGGCACGGATCTTGCCGCGGTCGGAGATGTACTTCCGCAGCAGGTTGGTGTCCTTGTAGTCGATGAACTCCGGGTGGCCCTGCTTCTCGGCCTTGCAGAAAACGCAGACCTTCTTCTTGGGCTTACGAATGGGTGGCTTCGCCACTTTTTACTCCTGGGGAACTGTGTCGTGGTTGGGTCTAGAAGGGCGGCTCGTCCGAGAAGCCACCGCCACCGCCGCCGCCACCGGCAGGCGGGGCCGAGCCCCACGGGTCGTCGGCGGGAGCGGCTGAGCCACCGCCGCCGAATCCGCCACCGCCACCGCCGCCACCGCCGCGGCTGACCTTGTTGACCTTGGCGGTCGCGTAGCGCAGCGAAGGACCGATCTCGTCGACCTCGAGCTCGACGACGGTTCGCTTCTCGCCCTCTTTGGTCTCGAAGGAACGCTGCTTGAGCCTGCCCTGAACGACTACCCTCGCGCCCCTGGTCAGCGTCTCGGCGACGTTCTCGGCCGCCTGCCGCCAGATGTTGCAGCGCAGGAACAGGGCCTCGCCGTCCTTCCACTCGCCGGACTGGCGGTCGAAGGTGCGCGGGGTCGACGCGACGGTGAAGTTCGCGACGGCCGCGCCGGACGGCGTGAAGCGCAGCTCCGGGTCGGCGGTCAGGTTGCCGATCACTGTGATGACGGTGTCTCCGGCCATCGCGGGATCAGGCCTTCGCGGCGATCTTCGCGGCGGCCTTGGCGCCACGCGGCGCCTTCGGACGCACGACCTTGGTGCGCAGCACGGTCTCCTGCAGAGACAGCTGGCGGTCGAGCTCCTTGACGGCGTCCGGCTCGGCACGCAGGTCGAGCACCGCGTAGATGCCCTCGGCGTTCTTGTTGATCTCGTACGAGAGCCTGCGACGGCCCCAGACGTCGACCTTCTCCACGCTGCCGCCGGAAGTGCGGATCACGTTGAGGAAGTTCTCCAGGGTGGGGGCGACCGTTCGCTCGTCGAGCGAAGGATCGAGGATGACCATCACCTCGTAATGGCGTGACACAACCACTCACCTCCTGTGGGCTTCGCGGTCACGGACGATCCGTGACAGGAGGGTTGTCAGTCAGTCAGTGTAGCTGCGGGCTACGACGCCTTTCGCAGCACCCAGGTCCTGACCAGCGCGGCTGTGACGCCGGCCAGTGCGACCACGGCGAGCAGCATCGGAAGCTGGACCTGGCTCGGCGATGCGGGTGCGGCGATCGCGTCGGCGTTGCCCGCATTGCGCACGTCGTTCGACTGCCCGGTGTCGGCTCCGTTGCCCTCGTCGGCGCCGAGCAGGCCGAACTCGGCCGAGCCGGGAACGCCGCTCGACGGCGGGTAGCGCAGCCCCGGCGGCGCGGCGATGTCCGCGTTCGGTGCGCTCGCCACGGGGATGCCGCTGTAGTCGCGCGGGGCGACGGCCTCGCCGCCGGTTCCCTGCGGGACGCCGGGTGCGGCTTCCGGGGTGCCCGCCGCGCCGGGGGCCGGCGCCGGCGCACCGCCGGGCTGCCCCGTGGCCGGCGGCGGGGTGTCGGAGGTCGGCGGGGTGAAGTTGGAGGCGAAAAGCGAGAGCCCGCAGTTGCCCGCGACCTTGTTCTCGATGACGTCGAGGGTCTTCTGCTGCGTCGACTTCAGCGCGCCGAGACCGGCCTCGCCCTCCAGCGCGTTGCGCACGGCGGTGCCGATCACGGCCCCGCCCACGTTGCCGCCCTGCGCGTCGGGCACGGAGCCGACCGTGAGCGTCTCCTCGGAGATCTTGCGGGCCAGGTGGTCGGGCCAGATGGTCAGGTCGTGCACCAGGACGACCGACTTCGCCTCCTGGGCGCCGCGCTTGACGAGGTCCTTCACCGACTCGCCCTTGACGGTCACGGCCTCGCCGATCGGACCGGTCACGGCGGCGGTGCACGACGGCGCGGGCGGGACGGCCGCGGCCGCCGAGCCCGCGGTCAGCACGGTGCCACCGGCGAGTGCGGCCGTGAGGGCCGCCGTGGTGAACACCTTGCGAGTCATCCCTGCCAGGGCGGTCGGCATGGTCCGCACAGGAGCTGTCCCTCCAGAAGTTGGCACCGTGTCAAAGAGGTAACGAGAAGTCACCGAAGAAGATACGCGAGAACGCGCTACGTGGTTGCCCTTCTCAGCACCCAGGTTCGCACGAGCGCCGCGCTGACGCCGGACAGTGCGAGCACGGCGAGCAGCATCGGCAACGCGGGACCGTCGGCGACCCCACCGGAAGCCGAGGGCAGCGCGTCGGCACTACCGGCGCTGCGGACCGCGTCCCCGCCTTCCCCAGCACCGTCTTCGCCCGCGTCCTGGCCGAGGATGCCGAACTCCGGTGAGTAGCCGGGGATCTGGCCGCCGTAGCGGATTCCCGGCGACATCGAGAACAGGCCGGGCGTGGCCGTGGGCAGGCCCGAGTAGTCGCGCATCGGAGCCCACGCGGTTCCGAAGCCGAGCCATGCCGCTCCCGGCAGCGCGGCTCCGCCGAGCACGGGACTGTTGGGCGCGGGGATCGTGCCCAGCCGGTCGGGTTGTGCCGGCGGGCCGGCCGGAGCGGGCCGGGTGCCGGGGCTCTGCGGCTCGGGCCGCACGGGTGGTTGCTGCGGTGCGGGCTGGTTTCCACTGGGCCCGGCGAGCGCTCCCGCGACCTGGCCGACGGCCTTGTTCGCCGTGCCGGTCACGCCCTCCACCGTTCCGTTCACCGCGCCCGCGACGGGTGCCCCGACTCCCGGCACGGGGGCCACGACGGTGTCGACGACGTTGACGGTGACCTTGCAGACGCCGTCGAGCAGCGAGCCGATGCCATCGGTCACCACGCCGAGGTCGAGGGTGAGACCGAGCAAGGTGACACCCTGGATGCGATCACCGGGCGCCGCGGTGACCGTGCTGCCGCAGGGCACCTTCTTGGTCTCGGCCGCGGCGACTCCGGGTGCGGCCAGTGCCGCTGTGCCTGCCAGCACGAAGGCGGCGGTTCCCACGGCTGCGACCCTGCCGGTGCTCCTGTGCATGCCTGCCTCCCGGTTCGCTCCTCAATGGGTAACGAACCGGTGCCGCGAACGTGACGCGAAAGCGGGCTCAGGTCGCCTTGCGGCGCAGCCAGGTGCGGGCGAGGCCCGCGATCACGAGCACGAGGGCGACCACGGCGAGCAGCAGCGGCAGGCGGTCGGGCGAGTCCGGCGCGGGCAGCGCCTCGACCGTGCCCGAGTCGCGCATGGCGGTGACGTCGGGCACCTTGCCCGCGTCCGGCTGGCCTGCGCCGGGTGCGATCGGCGGTGCCATCGGGGGCAGCTCGGCGATCGGCGGGATCGAGATCGGGCCGAGCGGGGCGAAGCCTTCGATCGCCACGGTCTCGCCTGGCGAGGGGAGGAACGCGCCGTCTCCACCGTCGGAGCCCGTTGCTCCACCGGGGCCGGAGTCGCCGTCGCTGCCGGGCGCGCCGGGAGCATCGGGGTTGCCGGGAGCGGGCTGCTCGGGCTCGGGCTCACCGGGCTCCGGTTCGCCGGGCGCGGGGTCGTCGGGGGCAGGCGCCTCCGGAGCCTCGGGCGCCTCTTCCTGCGGGTTGGGCAGTACTTCCTGCACGGGAGCGGCCAGGGTGTTCACGGTGTCCTGGGTGACGTCGCAGACCTCGCCGAGCGGGTTCACGAGCACGTCCGCGCTGCTGAGGCCGAGCCCGTCCAGCGCCTCCTTGACCGGCAGCGAGAGCAGCGCGCCAGAGTCGGAGCCGAGCCCGAGGTCGAGCAGGCCGGGTTGGTTCACCGCGGCGCCGAGGTCGACGGTGAGTGGCTTGCCGTCCTCACCCTTGAGCGTGGCGTCGCACTCGCCGACCACGACCTCGCCCTCGGCGAATGCCGTGCTCGGCAGAAGCAGCAGCGCCGACGTGGTCAGCGTGATGCCGACCGTGCCGAGCCGTGCCACGTGCCGCCGAAACCCAGACCCCATGAGTTCCTCGCCTTCACGCTCCGTGTGTGACCGCAGTCAAATGCGTAGGACACGATCACGGTACTCGATCGGAGCCCGCGCGAATCGTTACCCTCGGATAATGCTCATCGGAGCCCACGTTCGTGACGACGACCCGCTGTCCGCTGCCCGCGAGCGGGGTGCCGACGCCGTGCAGTTCTTCCTGTCGGATCCGCAGGGCTGGAAGAAACCGCAGCGGCACCCGCAGGCCGACGAGTTCGCCCCGGCGGGTGTCGAGGTCTTCATCCATTCGCCGTACGTGCTCAACGTGGCGTCGCTGAACAACCGCATCCGCATCCCCTCGCGCAAGACCGTCGCCCAGCACGCCGAGGGCGCGGCAGAGGTCGGTGCGAAGGGGCTGGTCGTGCACGGCGGCCACGTGCGCAAGGGCGAGGAGCCCGACGAGGGCATCGCCAACTGGCGCAAGTTGTTCGAGCGCCAGGCCGAGCAGGGTGGTTTTCCCGTGCCGCTGCTCATCGAGAACACCGCGGGCGGCGAGAACGCGATGGCCCGCGAGTTCGACATGCTGGCCAGGCTGTGGGACGCGGTCGGCGAGTTCGGTGCGGGCTTCTGCCTCGACACCTGCCACGCCTACGCCGCGGGCTGGGACCTCGACGGGGTGGTCGACCGCGTCCGCGCGATCACCGGCCGCATCGACCTGCTGCACCTGAACAACTCGCGCGACGAGTTCGGCTCCCAGCGCGACCGGCACGCCAACGTGGTCGGCGGCGACGGCACGATCGACCCGGAACAGCTCGCCGAGGTCGCCAAGGCCGCGGGCGCGCCGGTGATCGTGGAGACGCCGTCAGACGGCCAGGCCGCCGACATCGAGTACCTCCACGGGCTTGCCTAGCCCCGCCCGCTCCGAGCGCCGCGCCCAGCTGCTCGTGCTCCTGCTGCTGTGCGCGGCGACGCTCGCGCTCGGCCTGGTGAACAAGTACCGGTGCACGGGGCCCGAGTTCGACGAGTCGGGGCGCAGCACGCCGAACTACTCGGAACGCAACTACCTCGACGCCTGCTACTCCGACATCCAGTTCCTGTGGCTCGGCCGCGACGTCGATCAGCACACGTTCCCCTACGTCCACGGCGATCTGGTCGACGGCGCACTGGTCGGCGGCTCGCTCGAGTACCCGGTGCTCACCGGTGTCGCGGTCTGGGCCGGCGCGTTCTTCGCCGACACCGACGCCCAGTTCCTGTTGTTCTCCGCGCTGCTGCTGATCCCGTTCGGGCTGGTGACGGCGTGGCTGCTGGGCAGGCTCAGCGGCTGGCGGGCGCTCGTGTGGGCCGTGGGTCCCCCGCTCGTGCTGTACGCGTTCCACAACTGGGATCTGCTGGCGGTCACGTGCGCGGTGGGCGCGTTCTTCGTGCTCCACCAGGGGCGGGGCTCACTGGAACGCCGAGCCGGGTTGGCCGCCGTGTTACTCGGCGCCGGGTTCGCGGCCAAGGTGTACCCGGCGTTGTTCGTGGTCCCGCTCGCGCTCTACGTGTTCACCGAGGGCGGCAGGGATGTGCGCGGGGCGGTGCGCGTGATGCTGATCTCCGCGGCCACGGCGGTCGCGGCGAACCTCCCGTTCGCGCTGGTGGGCTTCGACGGCTGGTGGGCGTCGTTCGAGTTCCAGGGCCAGCGCGCGGTGGACGCGACCACGAACTCGATCTGGTACTGGGGTGTGCGCCCGCTCTTCTCCGACGACGAGGCGTTCCAGTCCTTCGCCGACCTCGCCTCGCCGGTACTGGTGCTCGGCTCGCTCGCGCTCGCCTGCTGGCTCGGCTGGCGGCGCTACCGCTCGGAGGGCGCCTTCCCGTTGTTGCCCGTCTGCGCGGCGGCGCTGTGCGGATTCCTGTTGCTGCACAAGGTCCACTCGCCGCAGTACACGCTGTGGTTGCTGCCGATGTTCGCGCTCGTGCGGGTGCGCTGGGGCTGGGTACTGGCCTACTTCGCGGCCGACCTGGCGATGGGCATCGGCGTTTTCCGCTGGTACGGCGTGCTCGGCCAGGGCGGCGGCGCCATCTACGACGGGTTCGCCTCGCAGGCCGTGGTGATCGGCGTGTGGGGCAGGGCCGCGTTGCTCGTCGGGTTGTTCGTGGCGTTCTCCGCCGCGGCCGCCGTGCCCTACCGCGCCGCGACCGGGCGTTTGACCACCACGGCGTCGGGGGCTCCGTCGAGCACTCCGCCGGAGGGGTCGTCGTCCCCCGCTCTGCGCACCAGGTCCGACGACGGCCGGTAGATCTCCCTCACCACCAGCACACAGAGGCCGATCACCGCGAGGTCGCGGATCACGACCGCGCCGAGGAACCAGTCCTCGGGCAGCCCTTTGTTGTCGGTGCCGAGGTAATAGAACATCCGGGGCGCCCACACGAGCGCGTCGACGATCATCCACCCGATCAGCAGCCGCCAGCGCGGGATCGCGAGCACGGCGAGCGGCACGAGCCACAGCGAGTACTGCGGACTCCACACTTTGTTGGTGAGCAGGAACGCGGCCACCACGAGGAAGCACAGCTGAGCCAGTCTCGGGCGCACGGGCGCCGTCAGCGCGAGATAGGCGACACCCGCGCAGCAGAGCAGGAAGAGCGCGCCGCTGACCGTGTTGAGCCACGACGGTGTCTCGCCCTGCGCGAGCTGTCCGTCGAAGCCGGCCCAGCCCGTGAAGTGCGAGATGACGTTGTAGATGGAGTCGGGGTCCATCCCGCGTTCGGTGTTGAGCCGGAAGAACTCCTCCCAGCCCTGGCGCAGGAAGAGCATGAACGGCAGGTTCACCGCCAGCCACGTGCCCGCGGCGACGAGCGTCGTGATGCTCCACTCGCGCAGCTTTCCCGCGCGCAGACACAGCACCAACAGGGGTCCGAGCAACAGCAGCGGATACATCTTCGCCGCGGCCCCGATGCCGAGCAGCAGCCCGGCCAGCGCGGGTTTTCGTCTCGCCCAGGCGAGCAGCCCCGTCGCGGCGAACGCGATGGCGACGGTGTCGAAGTTCGTGAACGCGTGCACGATGACCAGTGGCGACACCGCGACGAGCGCGGCGTCCCATGGTCGTCGGCGGGCCGTTCGCGCCACCGCCCACACGGTGACCAGCCACGCGGCGGCGAGGAACAAGGCCGTGATGTTGAAGTACACGGCCACCGGTAGCGCCCCCGGCAACCAGCCCGCCTCCGCGACGTCACCCCACGCGTGCGCGAGCTTGGCGTTGACCCACTGGAAGAGCCCCGTGAGCACGGGGTACTCCATGAACCGCACCTGCTCGCCGTCGGTGCCCTCGTTCTCGACCCAGCTGGTGGCGTAGGGGAACGTCTCACCGCGGTCGAGCCGCTCGGCGGTGTAGAGCGGAACGACGTCCGAATAGCACATCGCGACGTAGGGCCTGCCCGAGCGCCAGTCCAGCTCGGCCTGTCCGTCGTCGTTGACGAACTGCTGGATGCACGCGGCCTTGCCGAACCAGCCGAGCATCAGCCCCAGCACCGCGAGCAGCAGTCCCACCCGCAGCGGCGACCAGAACCAGTGCCTGCCGACCGCCGCGTGCTCGCCCAGCGGTCCGCCGAGCGGGCGGCTCGCCGCCGCCACCACCGGCTCGGTCAGGCTCGGCGCCACCCGCTGTCCCGATTCCAGCGACATGGTGTCGGGCGTCCCGGTTGAAGACGGATCTGGACTATCGCTGGGCACGGTCCGAATGTTACGTGCCCCGAATACGGAACGTGGCGGCCACTCGTGAGTGACCGCCACGTTCGCTCAGCCTTCTGTTTCCTGTCTCCACCGCTCGTTATCGTCCCCGCCCGGGTTCCCCGGCCACGTCGGGAGGCCCGGGACGTCCGTTTCCGTGTCCGTTTCCTCGTCCTCGGTCGGAGTTGATTCCTCGGTCGACGTCGGGACCTCTTCGCTCGATGACGGGGGCTCCTCGGTCGTCGTGGTCGTAGCCGTCGTCGTGGTTTCCTCCGAAGTCGGTGTCGAGTCGTCCGTCTCCGGCGGCGTAGGGACCCGGCCGATCGGCTCCACCTCCTCGAACTCCGCCTCGGGCATTTCCTCGAGGTAGGAGTCCATGAAGGTCTTCCACAACTCGCCAGGGAGGCCACTGCCGTAGATCAGGCCGCCGTCGGCGTTGCGGATCGGCTTGTTGTAACCCGTGCCGACCCACACCGAGGTGGCGATCTGCGGGTTGTAGCCCACCATCCACGCCTCGGCGTTCTCGTTGACCGACTTGTTGCCCTCCGGGTCCACGTACTGGTGCGTACCGGTCTTGCCCGCGCAGTCGCGCTCGTCCGCGCAGGTGAGCTCCGACGACGTCAGCACCGGCTCCAGCGACTCGGTCACGTTGCCCGCGATCTGCTTGTTCTCCTCGGTGTCCTGGGAGAACGCGGGCTCGCCCTGCACGGCCTCCGGCGTGGTCTCGTCGAAGAGCACCTCACCGTCGGCCGTCGTGAGCTTGGAGACGAAGTGCGTGTCGCGCTGCGTGCCGCCCGCCGCGAAGGTGGCGTAGGCGCCCGCCATGTCGGTGGGGGTCACCACCGTGCTGCCACCGCCGATGGCGATGTTGCCGTCCGCGTTCGCCATGGTGGGCCGGTTGCCGCCGTCGTCCTCGGGGATGCCCGCCGAGAGCGCCGCGTCCACGACAGCCTGCACACCGACCTCGTTCAGCACGATGTCGTAGAACACCGTGTTGATCGAGCGCTCCATCGCCTCGGCGACCGTACATTGCGGACACTGCGCGTCCTCGGAGTTGCGGACCGTGCTGTTGCCGAACTCTCTCGGCGAGCTGCCGTCGTAGACCTCACCGAGGCCCTTGCCGCTCTGCAGCAGCGCCACGAGGTCGAACGGCTTGAACGACGAGCCTGGGTTGCGCTGCTGGTTGCCCCAGTCCACCTCGTCGACGCCCGCTTCGTTGGGTCCGCCGTAGTAGGCAAGCACCCCTCCGGTCTTGGGGTCGACGGCGACCAGTGCCTTGCGCAGCTCCTCCGGCTGGCCGTCCATGACCTCGTTGACGCTGCGCTTGGCCGTTTCCTGGGCACGCTGGTCGATGGTGGTGTACACCTTGTAGCCGCCCGACTGGACCTTTTCCTCCGGGTAGCCCTTGGCCTCCAGCTCGGCCTTCACGCGCCCCTCGATGTAGGCGTCGGGGCCGCTGATCGAGTCGGGCTTGGCCTCCTCGGCCGGGATCGGCGTGGGGAACGTCGCGGAGTCGCGCTCCTGCTGCGTGATCCAGCGGTTGTTCACCATCTGGTCCATCACGTAGCTCCAGCGCTTCTGGACGTTCTCCAGGTCCTCGGAGCGACCCGGAGCCTGGATCATCCCGGCGAGCGCCGCCGACTCCGACGAGTTCAGCTCCTCGGCGTGCTTGCCGAAGAACGCCTGCGCCGCGGTCTCGATCCCGTAAGCACCACGTCCGAAATAGATGGTGTTCAGGTAGGCCGTGATGATCTGGTCCTTGGACTGCTCGTTGTTCATCTTGAACGACTTGACGAGCTCGGTCCATTTCCGGGTGTAGGAGTACTCGTCGTTCTCGGTGGCGACCTTGATGTACTGCTGGCTGATGGTCGAACCACCGCCGACGCCACCCGTGAGCTGGTTGTACGCCGCACGCGCGATACCGGTGATGTCGAAGCCGGAGTTGGTCTCGAACGTCGCGTCCTCCGCCGCGTAGACGGCGTGACGCACCGTGTCGGTGACCTGGTGCGGCTCGAGGTGGATGCGGTTGCCGCCGTCGGCGGGGATGTCGCGGCCCATCTCCTTGCCGTCGGCGTAGAAGTAGGTGACGACCTTGCCCTGCTGGGCGGCCACCTCCTGCGGCGACGGCACGTCGACCAGCAGGTAGGTGATGGCGAACGCGATCGCGGGCAGCACGAAGAAGATGCCGACGAAGGCGTACAGCGACCTGCGGATCCGCCGCCAGCGGCGCTTCTTGCGCTGCTCGGGCGTCAGGATCTTCTTTGCCTTCTTGCCCCCGTCGTCGCCCTCGGGGTCCTCGTCGAAACCCGCCTCGTGGAAGCGGGCCTCGTCCTCGTCGGACCAGCCGCGGTCGTAGCCGTCGGAGTCGTAGCCGTGCTCATCGCCGCCGGTGCCGTTGTGCGCGCGGTGGGTGATCAGCTCGGGCTCGCGCTCCTCCTTCGGGACGCCGACGGGCGCGACCATGCCGGTCGGCTGCTCGTCCTGCGGGGGCCGCTGCCTGCGCTGCTGGCGAGGGGGTGGCTGCTGCCGGTGACCCGCCTGCTGGGGCTGCTGAGGACCGCCGGGCGGACGCGCGCCGGGCGGAGGGGGTCCCTGCTGCCTGCGGCCAGGTGGGGGCGGCTGCGGGGGCGGGGGCTGCTGCCTGCCGCCGCCCGGGGGACGGCGGGGCGGCTGGCCCTGCTCACCACCGGGCCAGCGCGGGGACTGGCCCTGGTCGCCGCCCGGCCACTGCGGTTGCTGCGGTGGCTGTTGCGGTTGGCGAGGGGGCTGTTGCGGCGGGCGCACCTGCCGCGGTTGCCGAGGTGGCCTGGCCGGCTCGTCGCCGGTCGGCCACTGGTGGCCGCCGTCGTTGCCGGACGGTGGCCTGCCATGTCTGCCGCGGGCGGGGTCCTCCCCCGGCCAGCGGTGATTTCCCTGGTCGTTCACTCAAGACCCTCCCAGATCGGCGCGTCGGGGTACGCCGTTCTGCGGACCGACCCTCTGTGCGCGGCGGGACTTCTGCTGCATCAATCCCATGTCTGCCGTCACTGACCTGCGGTCCTCCGTGAGTGTGGGTGCGGTGTTCCAGTACCGAGGACGTATGACTGCACCAGGTGGTTCCAGCGACACGACCTGCAGACCTCAACCACGTAGACGGTGAACTCGGCGAAAAGGTTGGCCATCCGCTCGAGTTCCTCCGGCCCGCGGGCCGATCCTGCGACGTGCTTGAGCTCGTCGCCGTACACCCACGACACCAGGGTGACCGCTTCCTTGCGGCACACGGGGCACGAGGTCTCGCTGGACTGGCCGTGGAACTTGGCCGCCCTGAGCAGATAGGGGGTGGCGTCGCAGACATCCATGGTGCTCACGCGGCCGGAGTGGAACTCGGCCAGCAGCGCACGGCGCTGTAGCGCGTAGTCGACGACCTGCCGCTGGTTTCGCACCAGAACAGAGTACGTGCTCCGCGTGGGTTGGCGATGAGCCGTTCTGCCGAGAGATCTCACCACCTAGCGCGACACGCCGTCAGGACGATAACGCTCGGGTGAAATTTGAGCCGGATTCAGATGTTCCGGAGGTTAGCTGCGCCACTTCGATGTATCGAGCCGATATACTCGGTCGGTAGGTTGAACCCAGGCCATCCGGGCCTCAGCGGCAACGCCGGGTGGCGTCGTTTCGTTCCCGGAGGGGGGTGCACTGTGCTGGAGTTCGCGATTCTGGGGATCCTGCACGAGGCCCCCATGCACGGTTACGTGCTGCGCAAGCGTTTGCACGAGACCCTCGGCATGTTCCGGACGTTCTCGTACGGCTCTCTCTATCCGACCTTGCGTCGGCTGCTCAGGGCCGGGCTCATCGTCGAGGAGGCCGTCGACCCGGTCACGGGTTGGAACCGCAGGGCGAAACGTGTGTACAAGCTCACCGCGGAGGGCAAGGAGCGATTCGCCGAGTTGCTCGCCGATGCCGGACCGCAAACGTGGGACGACGAGGGTTTCGGTGTCCACCTGACGTTTTTCTCCAGGACACCTGCCGACGTCAGGATGCGGATCCTGGAAGGTCGGCGCCGCCGCGTCGAGGAGCGCCGCGAAGGTCTTCGGGCAGCGTTGGCCAGGGCCGAAGAGAAAATCGATCGCTACACCCGAGAGTTGCACCAGCTGGGGCTCGAGGCGAGCGAACGGGAAGTGCGTTGGCTCAACGAGTTGATCGCGCACGAACAAGCCGAGCAGCGAGGGAAGGAAACCTGAGCTGCCACTTCGGCGGGACCTACACACCGAACACGATTTAGAGGGAGATACCGGCATGGGCGAGAACCGCCGCGTGAAGGTGGCCATCGTTGGCGTCGGCAACTGTGCGGCATCGCTGGTCCAGGGTGTTCACTACTACCGCGACGCAGACCCGGCCTCGCGCGTGCCAGGCCTGATGCACGTGCAGTTCGGCGACTACCACGTCTCCGACGTCGAGTTCGTCGCCGCGTTCGACGTGGACGCCAAGAAGGTCGGCCAGGACCTGGCCGAGGCGATCCTGGCGAGCGAGAACAACACCATCAAGATCTGCGACGTTCCGCCGCTGAACGTGCCGGTGCTGCGCGGGCACACGCTCGACGGGCTCGGCCGCTTCTACCAGGAGACCATCAAGGAGTCCGACGACGCGCCGGTCGACGTCGTCGCCGCGCTGCGCGAGTCGCAGGCCGACGTGCTGGTGGCGTACCTGCCGGTCGGTTCCACCGATGCCGCCCGTTTCTACGCGGAGGCCGCGCTGGAGGCCGGTGTCGCCTTCGTCAACGCGATCCCGGTGTTCATCGCCTCTGACCCGGAGTGGGCAGCCAAGTTCGAGAAGGCCGGTTTGCCGATCGTCGGCGACGACATCAAGTCGCAGGTCGGCGCCACGATCACCCACCGGGTGCTCGCGAAGCTGTTCGAGGACCGCGGTGTCCAGCTCGACCGCACCATGCAGCTCAACGTGGGCGGCAACATGGACTTCAAGAACATGAAGGAGCTGGAGCGGCTCGAGTCCAAGAAGATCTCGAAGACGCAGGCCGTCACCTCGCAGATCGACCGCGACCTTGGCAAGGCCAACGTCCACGTCGGTCCCTCGGACTACGTGCAGTGGCTCGACGACCGCAAGTGGGCCTACGTCCGGCTCGAGGGCCGGGCGTTCGGCGACGTGCCGCTGAACCTGGAGTACAAGCTCGAGGTGTGGGACTCGCCGAACTCGGCCGGCATCATCATCGACGCGGTGCGCGCGGCGAAGATCGCGATGGACCGCGGCATCGGCGGCCCGCTGCTGTCGGCGTCGTCCTACTTCATGAAGTCGCCGCCGGTGCAGTACGACGACTCCACCGCCCGCGACTCGGTGGAGAAGTTCATCGCGGGTGAAGTCGAGAGCTGATCTCCCCTCTTGCTCCAACCGTTGTGAAGGGCACCTTTACTGCGTTCAACGCAGTAAAGGTGCCCTTCACCGCATGTGGGCCAGGGCTTGGGGGAGCTCGGTGATCGACTTCAGGGTTCTCGTCGCCTGTGCCAGGACCTGCGGGTCCGGTGGGAAGTGCGGGTTCGGGACTCCGATCACTGTCATCGCCGCGGCCAGTGCCGAGCGCAGGCCGTTGGTCGAGTCCTCCACCGCCACGCACGCCCCCGGCTCCACGCCGAGCTGCGACGCCGCCTCGAGATAGACGTCCGGGGCCGGTTTGCCCGCCGCCACCTGCTCGCTCGACACCGCGACGCCAACGATGCCGGTGAGGTCGGTCGCGTGCAGGAAGGACTGGATCAGCACGGGCGGCGAAGAGCTGGCGATCGCCACCGGGTAGCGCTCGGCGACCGCGCGCACGGTGTCCTCCGCGCCCGGCAGCACGGGCGGACGGCCCTCGTAGCGGCGGGCCATCTCGTCGATCACCGTCTTGGCCGCCTGCTCGGCGGTCAGCCGGATGCCCAGTTCGGCCACGAGGTAACGCGCCCACTCCGGCGTGCTCATGCCCTGCAGCGCGCGGGTCGCCTCTTCTTTCCAGGTGCCGCCGTGCTCGGCGACAACCGAGCGGCGCACCTCGTCCCACAGTTGCTCTGAATCGACGAGTACTCCGTCGAGATCGAAAACCACAGCGTCCATGGCCGCACAGCCTACGTGTGCCCGAGATTACTTCGCATAGCTAAGCAATTTTTGTTAGCCTACCTAAGTGATTTCCGGAGTGGCCGAGCTCGCCCACGAGCTGCGTCCCCTGCTCTTCCGCCTCTACTACCTGGTGCGGCGGCAGACTCCGCAGCTCACGCTCACCCTCACGCAGGGATCGGTGCTCGCCGAGCTCGTCCAGGGCGGACCCCGCCGGATGAGTGCGCTCGCCGAGCTCGAGGGCGTCCGGCTGCCGTCCATGACCGACGTCGTCGCCAGGCTCGAACGCGACGGTCTCGTGAGCCGCGCTCCCGACCCCGCCGACCGCAGGGCCGTGCTCGTCACGGTCACGGCCGAGGGCACGCGCTTCCACGACGAGCTCATCGTCGCCCGCGAGGAGTTCCTGCGCGAACGCCTCGCCGCGATGACCCAGGGCGACCGGTCGGCCATCGACGCCGCCCTGCCCGCACTCCGGCGTCTGCTCGAACCCAGCACCCCCAGGGAGGAAGTCGTAGCCGATGAGCGCTGAGAAACACGGAAGCCTGCTCGATGCCGTGAAGGGGCAGCCGAAGCAGGTCTGGATCACCGCGTTCGCCGCCGTTATCGCCTTCATGGGAATCGGGCTCGTCGACCCGATCCTGCTCTCCATCGCCGAGGGCCTCGACGCGACGCCGTCGCAGGTGACCCTGCTGTTCTCGTCCTACCTCGGCGTCCAGGTGATCGCCATGCTGATCACCAGCGCCGCGAGCGCGCGCTTCGGTGCCAAACGGACCGTGCTCACCGGGCTCACGCTGATCGTGCTGGCCACCGCGCTGTGCACGATGGCCGGTTCGATCGAACAACTCGTCGGGCTGCGCGCCGTCTGGGGCCTCGGCAACGCGTTCTTCATCGCCACCGCGCTGTCGGTGATCGTCGGTGCGGCCACCGGAGGACAGTCGGGCGCCATCCTGCTCTACGAGGCCGCGCTCGGCCTCGGGTTGTCGGTGGGCCCGCTGCTCGGCGCGCTGCTGGGCAGCATCTCCTGGCGTGGTCCGTTCCTCGGCACCGCCGTGCTCATGGCGGGCGCGCTGGTGCTGTGCGCGGTGTTCCTCAAGAGCGACTCGCACGAGAAACGGCCGCGGATCGGCATTCTCGATCCCCTCAAGGCGCTCGGGCACGGTGGCCTGCTGCGCACCTCGATCGGGTCGGCGTTCTACACGGCCGCCTTCTTCGCCGTGCTCGCGTGGTCGCCGTTCGTCCTGGAGTGGAACGCCGTCGCGATCGGACTGATCTTCTTCGGCTGGGGCCTGTGCGTGGCCATCGCCGGGGTCGCGCTGGCTCCACGGCTGGCGGCCCGGATCGGCGAGCGCAGGGCCACCGTGGTGTCGGTGCTGGCCTACGCGGTGCTGATGCTGGTGATGGTGGTGCCGAGCAAACCGCTGCTCGTTGCCGCGATCATCCTCAGTGGACTCGTCTCCGGCCTGCTGAACACGCTGTTCACCAGCACGGCCATGTCGATCTCGGACGCGCCCCGGCCGGTCGCCAGCGCCGGGTACAACTTCTGCCGGTGGCTGGGCGGAGCCGTCGCGGCCACGGTCGTCGGGCACGTCGCCGAGTTGCTCGGCTTCGTGCAGGGACCGTTCCTCGTCGCGGCGGTGCTGTGCGTGCTCGCGGGCGCCCTGCTCTCGTTCGGAGCTCGCAGGCCCGACCCGCACACCGTGCCCGCCGAGGCTGCTCTCGTGGGTGAAGAACTGTAGGCGGCCCCGCCGTTCGTCCCGTGTTCATCTGCAAGTCGGCATCGGCTTGCTTTGGGCACTTACGGTCACACGCGTTCCCCTGACTGAGTGAACTGGAGGCCGTGTGTCCTTCGAGCCCGGACGTCTGCTGCCACTGCTGACGTCTCACCGTTCCGGCCGGTCCGCGGTCACGTGTGAGTACCGCTGCGGCAATGCGTGCGCCCACCCCACACCCAACGAGTCCGACAACGAGTACTTCGGTGACGTGGTCAAGAACGTCGTGTCCCGGCGCGGTGCGCTGCGGGCCGGCGCCGTCATGACCGCGACCGCCGCCGGCTTCGCCGCCCTCGCGGGCACCGCCGCCGCCACGCCCGCGGTGCCCCCTGCCCTCGCAGGCAAGGGCAACCCAGGCAAGGGCAGGCCCGGCCGTCCTGTGCCCGGCACGGACTTCGACGCGGTGGCGCCCAACAGCGCCGACGCCGTCACGATCCCCGAGGGCTACGAGCAGCAGGTCGTGATCCGCTGGGGCGACCCGGTGCTGCCCGGCGCTCCGAAGTTCGACTTCTCCAAGCAGACCGCGGCCGCGCAGGCCAAGCAGTTCGGCTACAACAACGACTTCGTCGGCCTCATCCCGCAGGACTCTCTCGGTCTGCGCAACCTGCTCGTGGTCAACCACGAGTACACCACCGAGACCGACATGTTCCCCGCGGGAACCTACGACGAAAACAACCCGACCGAGGAGCAGGTGAAGATCGGCTGGGCCGCGCACGGCCTGTCGGTCGTCCAGGCCCTGCGCGACCCGCGCGGCGGGCTGCGCGTGGTGCCGAGCTTCTACAACCGGCGCATCACGCTCAACTCCGAGTTCGAGGTCCGTGGTCCCGCCGCGGGTTCGGACTACCTCAAGACCTCCGCCGACAGGACGGGCCGCAAGGTCCTCGGCACGCAGAACAACTGCGCGGGCGGCGTCACGCCGTGGGGGACAGTGCTCTCCGGCGAGGAGAACTTCAACCAGTACTTCGCCAACGCCGAGACGGTCACCGATCCGGTCGAGGCCGCGCGTCTCAAGCGCTACGGCATCAGCGGCGGCGAGACCAGCCGCAAGTGGGAGCGTTTCGACAAGCGCTTCGACATTGCGCAGGAGCCGAACGAGGTTCACCGCTTCGGCTGGGTCGTCGAGATCGACCCGCACGACCCGCACCGCAAGCCGATCAAGCACACCGCGCTCGGCCGCTTCAAGCACGAGGCCGCCACGGTGAAGATCACCAGGGACAACCGCGTCGCGGTGTACTCCGGTGACGACGAGCGCTTCGACTACATCTACAAGTTCGTCTCCAAGGGCAAGTACAAGAAGGGCACCAGCTCCTTCGCGCGCAGGCACAACTCGGCGCTGCTCGACGACGGCACGCTCTACGTCGCCAGGTTCACCGGCGACAGCCCGGCCGCCGAGATCGACGGCTCCGGCACGCTGCCC
This sequence comes from Prauserella cavernicola, assembly GCF_016595675.1. Classification (GTDB taxonomy): domain Bacteria; phylum Actinomycetota; class Actinomycetes; order Mycobacteriales; family Pseudonocardiaceae; genus Prauserella_A; species Prauserella_A cavernicola. The sequence goes on from NZ_JAENJH010000002.1 coordinate 682,623, forward strand.
TCCGACGGCGAGTTCGACGGCTACGGCGAGTGGATCCCGCTGGCCAGTGGCAACAAGTCCTTTGTGGATGGCTTCACGGCCGAGGAGGTCTACGTCTTCACGCGCCAGGCCGCCGACAAGGTGGGCGCCACGAAGATGGACCGTCCCGAGGACATCGAGCCCAACCCGGTCAACGGCCGGATCTACGCGGCGCTGACCAACAACAGCGACCGCGGTGCCGCGGGCAAGGCCGGTGCGGACGAGATCAACCCGCGCAACGGCAACCGCAACGGCCACGTGCTCGAGTGGGAGGAGCACAAGGGCGACGCGGCGGCGACGAAGTTCACCTGGCGGCTCCTGCTCGTCTGTGGTGACCCGGCCACGGCCGACACCTACTTCGGCGGTTTCCCGAAGGACCAGGTGAGCCCGATCTCGTGCCCGGACAACGTGGCGTTCGACCCGCACGGCAACCTGTGGGTCTCTACCGACGGCAACGCGCTGGGCAGCAACGACGGTCTGTTCTCGGTGCCGGTCGACGGCCCTGAGCGCGGCCAGGTCAAGCAGTTCCTGACCGTGCCGGTCGGCGCGGAGACCTGTGGTCCCGTGGTGACCGACGACGTGGTGCTCGTCGCGGTGCAGCACCCGGGTGAGGGCGCGGGCGCCGCGAACCCGGACTCGCACTGGCCCGACGGCGGCTCGGCCAACCCGAGGCCCGCGATCGTCGCGGTGTGGAAGAAGGGTCGCTGGGGCAGCGGCAAGATCGGCGTCCGGTAGCGCGAAGCGGTTCCTGCCATGCCCTCTACGGTGGAGGGCATGGCAGACCAACCGCTCGCACTCGTCACCGGCGCCTCCAGGGGAATCGGCGCCGCGGTGGCGCACGCACTCGCTCCGACGCACCGGCTCCTGCTCGGCGGGCGCGACGAGAGCGCGCTCGCCGAGCTGGCCGGTGAGCTGCCGGACGCGAGCCCGTGGGTCGTCGACCTCACCGATCCCGCCGCCGTCGAGGCGGCGGTCGCCGGGATCGGTGGGCTGGACGTGCTGGTGCATTCGGCCGGCGTCGCGCGGCTCGGCACGATCGAGGACTCGCCCGCCGACGTGTGGCGGGACAACTTCGAGGTGAACGTGGTGGCCGTCGTGGAGCTGACGCGGCTGCTGCTGCCCGTGCTGCGGGCTGCGCACGGTCACGTGGTGCTGATCAACTCGGGCCAGGGGCTCGCCGCGCGCGAGGGCTGGGGCGCCTACGCGGCCAGCAAGTTCGGCCTGCGCGCGTTCGCCGACGTGCTGCGCGCCGAGGAGGCCGCGAACGGTCTGCGGGTGACGTCGGTGTTTCCCGGCCGCACCGACACGGAGATGCAGCAGGCCGTGGTCGCAGGCGAGGGTGGCGACTACGACCCGGAGAAGTACCTGCGTCCCGACTCGGTGGCCGCGGGCGTGCGCACAGCTGTGCTGGCAAGCCCGGACGCGCACCTGACCGAGCTCACGTTGCGCCCGCGTCCCGTCCGCTAGGGCCTGGCCCCGCGCAGCCGGTAGCGGAACTGCCAGACGCGCCCTAACCGCGCACGTGGGCGGCGGCCGTCGCCACGTTCGCCTGCGCCTCGGCGCGGTCGACGCGCAGGCTCTCGCCTTCGGCCACCACCTGCTCGCCCGCGACCCACACGTCGCGCACCCTGCGGGATCCCGCCGCCCACACCAGGTTCGCCAGCAGCTGCTCGTTGGGCACGTCGAGCCCGGCCGCGAAAGCGGGGTCGTCGAGGTCGATGTGCACGACGTCGGCCCAGCGGCCCTGTTCCAGCGCGCCAAGGTCGTCGCGGCCGAGCGCGTCGGCGCCACCGCGGGTGGCCAGCAGCAGCGCGTCGGCCGCGCTCAGAGCCGTGGAGTCCTGTGTGGACAGTCGGGCCAGCATCGCGGAGAGCTGGACCTCCTCCCACAGGTCGAGGTCGTCGTTGCTGGCAGGCCCGTCGGTGCCGAGGCCGACGGATACGGAGGCGGCGCGCAGGTCGGCCAGCCTGGCGATGCCCGAGGCGAGCTTCGCGTTGGAGCCGGGACAGTGCGCGACTCCGGCGCCCCTGGCAGCCAGCAGCGCGATGTCCTCATCGGACAGATGCACGGCGTGTGCGGCGAGGAGCCTGCCGTCGAGCAGGCCCGTCTGGTCCAGCAGCCGGGGCACCGAACCGAACTCGGCGCGCTGCCGCTCGTCCTCGTCGGGCGCCTCGGCCACGTGGATCTGCACGAGCGCACCACGCGCCTGTGCCGACTTGGCGACCTCCCGCAGCGCCTCGGGCGGCAGCATGTAGGCCGAGTGCGCGGCGTAGGACAGCTCGACGCGCTCGCCGGGGCCGAAGCGGATGCCGTCGCTGTCGATCCAGCGTTCGGTGGCGGTGACCGTCGAGCGCCAGTCGAAGCCGGGCAGGTCGATGATCGGTCCGCCGAGCACCACGCGCCCGCCGGTGGTGAGCACCGCGTCGGCCATCCGCTCGGGGTAGGCGTACATCTCGGCGCTGGTGGTGACACCCCTGCGCAGCATCTCGACGGAGCCGAGCACCATGCCCGCGTGCACGTCGTCCGGTCGCAGCCTCGCCTCGGCCGGCCAGATCACCTCGCGCAGCCAGCGCAACAGCGGCAGGTCGCCGCCCATGCCGCGCAGCAGCACCATCGGGCTGTGGCCGTGAGCGTTGATCAGGCCGGGCAACAGGATTCCGGGCAGCTCGGTGACCTCGGCGTCTCCGGGAGCCGATGCCGCCGGCCCGCAGTAGCCGATGCGCCCGTCGTCGTCGATGTCCACCACGCCGTCTCGGATCACCGAGCAGGTGGGATCGGCGGGAAGGACGACGGGAGCACGCAGGCGACGGGTCATGGCGCGAGTCTAGTGTCGCGCCAGGGCCCCGGTGCGCGACTTCCCGGACATGGACATCGAAGTGCATCGGGTGATCGCGCTGCCGCTGCGGCGCGTGGCGGCGTATGCGATGGACTGGCGCAACGACGCGGTGTGGACGCGGGGGATCACGCGGGCGGAGCTGACCGTCGAGGCGCCAGGCGGTGGGTTCGGCGTCGGGGCCGAGGTGCGCCGGAGCGCGAGCTTTCTCGGCAGGCGCATCGACTACGTGCTGCGGGTGCTCACCCACGACCCGCCCGACCTGCTCGACATGTCGTCGGTGGCGGGGCCGTTCGCGATGCGCGTCACCTACCGCTTCGCCGAACGCCCCGCGGGCACGCTCGCGAGTATCAGGGTGCGCAGCGACGCGAGCCGGTTCTCCGGGCTCACCGGCGCGCTGCTGACTCCGCTGGTGCGCCGCGCGGTCGCGGGTGACCTGCGTGAGCTCGAGGCGAAGGCCCGCTGAGTCAGTTCTCGGTCAGTTCTCGTCGACGACGCCGTTGCGCCACGCCCACGCGGCGATCTCCACCCGGTTGCGGGCGTCGATCTTGCTCTGCACCGAGGCGAGGTGCGTCTTCACGGTGGACAGCGACAGGAACAGCTCGGTGCCGATCTCGGTGTTGGTCAGCCCGCGCGCCGCGGCGCGCACGACGTCGAGCTCGCGTGCCGTCAGCGGCTCCGAGGGATGCTCGGTGAGCTGCCTCGCCGGCTGCTGGTTACCGAAATGCTTGAGCAGGCGCACCGTGATCTGCGGCGACACCAGCGCGTCGCCCCGTGCCGCCGCACGGACGGCCTCGAGTAGCAGCGCGGGGCCCGCATCCTTGAGCAGGAAGCCGGACGCGCCGCCCTGCAGCGCGGTGTGCACGTACTCGTCGAGGTCGAACGTGGTCACCACCACGACCTTGAGCGGGTCGGCGACGTCGGGGCCCGCGAGCTGCTTGGTGACCTGCAGGCCGTCCATGCCGGGCATGCGGATGTCGAGCAGGCACACGTCGGGACGCAGTTCCCTCGCGGTGCGCACGGCGTCGATGCCGTCGGCGACGTCGGCCACCACTTCGATGTCGTCCTGCGCGTCGAGGATCATGCGAAAGCCGATCCGCACCATGTCCTGGTCGTCGGCGATCAGTACCCGGATCACTCGTCCTCTTTCCCGTCCAGTGGCAACCACACTTCGACCAGCCAGCCACCGTCGGGCCCGGGCCCTGCGGCGAGCCGGCCGTGCAGCAGATCCACGCGCTCGCGCATGCCGACCAAACCGTACCCACCGCCCGGCACACCCGACGCGCCCACCGTGCCGTTGTCGCTCACCTTGACGTGCAGCTCCTCCCCGACCGGGTGCACGGACACCGTCGCGAGCGTGGCGTCCATCGCGTGCTTGCCGATGTTGGTGAGCGACTCCTGCACGATCCGCAGCGCCGAGCGCGCCACCTCCTGCGGGAGCTTGTCCGGCAGGTCGAACTCGATCTCCGTTGGCACCGTGTGGTTGCCGGAGTCGACGAGCTTGCGCAGGTCGGCGCCGAGGTCGGTGGTGGCCTGCTCGCTGACCTCGGTGCTGCCCGACGGCGCGTCGCCGCGCATGCTGCGCACGAGCCTGCGCATCGCCACCAGCGCCTCGGTGCCCGCTGTCTCGATCTGGCCGAGCGCGTCCACGACGACGCGGGGGTCCTTCTCGCCGAGCATCTTGGCCGCCTGCGCCTGCACGACGATGCCCGTGACGTGGTGGGCCACCACGTCGTGCAGCTCGCGCGCCAGCGCCATCCGCTCGGAGGTCTGTGCCTCGTTGACCGCGGTCTCGACGGCCTGGGTGCGTTCGGAGTCGCGGGCCCTGAAGTAGAGCCCGGTCGCCACGGCGATGCCGAGCAGCAGGGTCGCGGTGACGGAAAGGCCGCGCATGGCGTCGACGTCGACGTTGATGTTCGCGGCGGTTCCGCTCGCGACCACCAGCGACATCAGGCCGATCGACAACGTCGCGGGCCGGGGTGCCTCGGTGCGGACCAGGAAGACCACCACGACCAGGCCCGAGAGCACCTGGGTGAGCGAGAATCCGCCGACGTTGCTGTAGGGGATGTTGTCGGACGCGGCCGACATCGCGAGCGTGCTCAGGAACATCGAGCCCGAGAGCCACAGCGCGGCCTGCACGGGGCGTTTGACCGCGTACACGGTCGCGAGCACGGCCACGGCGTTGGTCGCCAGCACCACCAGTGCGAACAGCCCGGACGACGCCGAGATGAAGATGTCCATGAACACCGCGGAGGCCAGCAGTCCCACCAGCGGCCAGTGCGTGCGCAGCAGGGTCACCAGCTCGCTGCGGACCTTCTGCGTGCGGGGCTTGCGCAGCTGGATCGCCACCACCACCGTGGCAGCGAGCAGCACGAAGCCGCTGATCATCGCCTGCAGGAACTCCGACCCGGACGAGAGCGAACTGCGGCCGCCCACGGCGGCGAGACAGGCCACGACCATCGAGAACGTGGTCGCGAACGCCATTCCCGCGTTCGCCGCGCGGACGACGAAGAAGACCAGCTCCAGCCCGGCGACCGTCTCGGCGAAGGTGATGTTGGGCAGCAGTGCGGAGTAGGGCGTGACGTCGCTGAGCCTGATCAGCACGGTGCTCGCCACGAGCGACACCGCGCCGACCCATGCGGCCAGCACGGGTTGTCGGCTCCCCCACAGCGCGCACGCCGTGAGCGCCACGATGCCGGGCAGCATCAGCAGGTCGACAGCGAAGGGGCCGGTGTCGTCGAAGCTCGCGTTGATGATGATCGCCAGGTCGCAGACCACGGCGGCGATCAGCACCACTCCAGGCAGGCCGAGCCACTGCAACAGCTCCTGGGCCTTACGCCGGACAGGTGGAACGGACACACAGCGAAGGTAGACGATCCGCACGCGCGCGCACCTTGGCCGTCAGGCCGGGCCTTGATCGGCCGATCGGCCGATGCCGGAGTGTGAGGACATGGCCGTCCGTCCGAAGTGGTGGGTGTCAGGTCTCCGTGAAACTACTGGTCATGCGAACACAGACGACACACTCGCCGGGTCCACTCGGGACCGCTACCCGCCCCGCGTTGTCGGGAAGGGGCCTGGTGAAGCGCTACGGCAACCAGCACGCGCTGGCCGGCGTGGACATCGACATCCAGCAGGGCGAGGCCGTCGCGATCGTCGGGCCGTCCGGCTCCGGCAAGACGTCGCTGCTGCACGTGCTCGCGGGCATCCTGCCGGTCGACTCCGGCGAGGTGCTGCTCAGCGGTAACCGGATCGACAACCTGAACGAGACCAAGCGCAGCGAGCTGCGGCGCACCGAGTTCGGTTTCGTGTTCCAGTCCGGCATGCTCGTCGCCGAACTCAGCGCCGAGGAGAACGCGGCACTGCCACTGCTGCTCGGCGGGATGAGCCGTTCGAAGGCGATCGCCGACGCGCGGCAGTGGCTCGACCGGCTGGGTCTCGGGGGCAAGGGCACGCGCAGGCCGGGTGAGCTCTCCGGTGGCGAGGCGCAGCGCGTCGCGATCGCCAGGGCGCTCGCCCACCGGCCGAGCGTGATCTTCGCGGACGAGCCGACGGGGGCGCTCGACACGCGGACCGGCGGCGACACGATGAACGCACTGCTCGGGGCAGCCGCCGAGAACGGGGCGGCCGTGGTGATCGTGACCCACGACCGCGACCTCGCCCAGTCGGTCCCGCGCACGGTGACCATCCGCGACGGCCGCATCGACACCGCGGTGAGGCAGTCATGAGCAGCTTCCGGCTCGCACTCAGGGTCCTTCGCGTCGACCGGCGCACCCGGACCTCGGCGATCCTCACCGGCATCGGTGTCGCCATCGCCACGGGTCTGGTGCTGCTGCTCGTCAGCCTTCCGTTCGCCACCGAGGCGCGCGGAGACCGTTCCATGTGGCAGCAGCCGGGCTACGGCTCGGAGGGGGCCGGAACCCCCTCGATGTGGCTGGCCAACACGGAGGACTACGCGCAGGGCAAGCAGATCACGCGGGTGGACGTCGCCGCGCTGGGGGACGCGGGCTCCATCGAGCTGCCACCCGGGGTCGACAAGATGCCCGCTCCCGGCGAGACGCTGCTCTCGCCGGCGCTGGCCGAGATGGCCGACGGGGCGCCCGGCTCCCAGCTGGCCGATCGCTACGGGGAGCAGGTCGGCGCGATCGGTGAGGACGCGCTGAAGTACCCGGACCAGTTGGTGGCGCTCGTCGGCCACGCGCCGGACGACATGCCGGCGCGCGCGTTCGAGCAGCCGGGCTTCGTGATCGGTGGCGGCCAGCAGGACGGGCTGCTGCAGCTGCTCGCCGGTGTCGGCGTGGTGGTGCTGCTCGTGCCGAGCCTGGTGCTGGTGGCGTCGTCGTCGCGGCTCATCGCGGCCAGGCGGGAACGCAGGCTCGCCGCGCTGCGGCTGGCCGGTGCCACGCCCAAGCAGGTGATCTCGATGGTCACCGCCGAGACGGCCATCGCGGCCGTGGGCGGGGCGCTGCTCGGCGCCGCCGTGAGCCCGCTGCTGCACATGCTCGCGACGTACGTGCCCTGGGACGGCGGCACGTGGCTGTCGACCGACTTCCAGCTGCCGCTGGCCGTTGCCATCCCGATCGTCGTCGCGATGCCCGCGCTGGTGCTGCTGGCGGCGGTGCTCGGCCTGCGCAGGGTGATGGCGACGCCGCTCGGTGCCACGGGCTCGCACCAGCAGAAGCCGCTGCACTGGTGGCGACTGCTGTCGCTGCCGCTGGCCGGACTGTTCTTCGCCTTCATGGTGTCGACGGCCAACGACGAGATGGGCATGCTGCTCGTCCTGCTCGGGCTGGCGATGATCGTGGGCTCGGCCGCGCTGGTCGGCCCGTGGGTGACCTCGGCCATCGGGGGTGTCTTTACGCGGGTCTGGCGCAAGCCCTCGGTGCTGCTGGCCGGCAGGCGACTGCGCGAGGACCCGAGGGGTGCCTACCGCGCCTCGGCCGGTGTCGTGCTGGCGGTGTTCACGGGCTCGATGGCGCTGACGCTCATGCCGAGCTTCGAGTCGCAGGCCGGATCGAGCTCGCCGTACCAGGACTCGGTGCTGTACCTGTCCGCCGACGGTCAGCGCGGGGAGCAGATCGCCGAGGAGACCAACGCCGCACTGGAACGCTACGGCCAGCAGGAGCGGGCCGTCGCCATCCCCCAGGTGGTGCTGAACAACGAGATAGGCGGCGAGACGGCGCAGGTCATGGACTGCGAGCAGGCCGAGAAGCTGGTGCAGCTGGACATGTCGGGAGCGTGTGGGGGCGCGCCCGCGATCTACAGCCCGTACCCGATGGACCTGAACGGCGTGACCGTCGCCGCCGAGTTCGACCAGCAGGGAGCGCCGCTGCCCGAGGGCACGCCGGTGCACCAGATCCGGCAGGACACCGACCAGCTCAACAGCGTGACGATCATCGATCCCGGGCTGGTTCCCGCGTCGGTCGAGTCGAACTACGTGACCGTGGCGGTGCCGACGACGCCGGAGAACAAGGAGGTCGTGCGTACCGCGCTGGCCTCGGCGGCCGGCGGCGAGATGATCGAGAGCAGGGACGCCCTACTGGCGAGCCAGGACGACCAGTTGGCCGACCTGCGCAGGGTCACCGTGATCGGCCTCGTGGCCGCGTCGGTGCTCAGCGGGTGCAGTGCGGCGATCTCCACGGCGGGCTCGGTGATGGACCGGCGCCGGACGTTCGGGGCCCTCATCGCCGCGGGCACGCCGGTGAAGGTGCTGGCCAAGGCCCTGCGGACGGAGGCCGCGATGCCCGCGCTCGTCGCCACGATCGGTGCCGGTGCTGTCGGGGTGCTGGTGGGAATGGGGCTCTACAGCCTCGTCGAAGACGAGGCCTCGGTGGTGCTGACGCCGTGGCTCGCGGCGCCGGTGGTGCTCGGAGCGGGAGTGGCCGTGCTGGCCGCCTCGGTCTGCACGCCGGCACTGAACCGGGTCCGCGCGGAGCCGCTCGCCGAGGAATGACCAGGGGGTGCGAGAGGGGCCCCGTCACCGACAGGTGGCGGGGCTCTTCACCTGAGGTCGGTGAGCCTGCGCGAACACGAGCGCAGCGCCTGGCGCAGTGCCTCGACCTGCGCCTCGTCGAGGTCGGCGAGCATCTCGCGTTCGAGTGCGTCCACCTCGTCGTCCAGTTCGGCCAGCGCCTGCTCACCCTGGTCGGTGAGGCTGACGTGCAGCACGCGCCGGTTGCCGGGAGCGGGCGCCTTGTCGACCAGGCCGCGGCGCTGGAGGCTCGTCACCAGCTCCTGCATCGTCTGGGCGCTCACGAACGAACGCCGGGCCAGCTGCGCCGACGACTGCCCCGGCTGGCCGCGCAGCGTGGTGAGCGCCGTGTACTGCGCGGTGGTGAGGCCGTGTGGCCGCAGCACCGACTCGAGATGTCCGCGCACGGCCTGTTCCAGCCGCTTCACGAGGTAAGCGGTGCGCACCTCGTGTCCGCCGGTCACGGCAGCTTCTCGAAGATCAGGTCCCTGCTCACGCGGCCCTCCTCCTCGGCGCGCTGCTCGAACTTGGTCACCGGCCGCCACTCGGGCCGGGGCGCCCAGCCGTCGAACCGGTTGCGCAGCGCCGGCTCGGCCTCGCAGACCTCGAGCATCTGCTCGGCGTAGTTCTCCCAGTCGGTGGCCAGGTGCAGGGTGCCGCCGGAGGCGAGCCGCGAGGCGACCAGCTTCACGAAGTCGGGCTGCACGAGCCGCCGTTTGTGGTGGCGCTTCTTCGGCCACGGGTCCGGGAAGAAGATCCGCACGCCTGCCAGCGAGTCCCCGTCGACGTGCTGGGTCAGCAGCGGAACGGCGTCGCCGTGGAGCAGTCGCAGGTTGACCACGCCGAGCCGCTCGGCGCGCAGCATCAGCTGTCCGAGCCCGGCCTCGTAGACCTCGGCGGCGACGTAGTTCACCTCGGGCGCGGCCGCCGCGAGCTGCGAGGTCGTCTCCCCCATGCCGGAGCCGATCTCCAGCACCACGGGGGCGGCGCGGCCGAACCACTCCGCGAAGTCGATCGTTCCCGGCGCGAGTTCGGACACCGTGCGGCCCAGCTGCGGCCACGCGGTCTCCCACGCACGTTGCTGGCCGACCGTCATCCGTCCGCCGCGCTTGACGTAGCTGACGACGCTACGCAGCCGCGGCTCCTGCTCGCTCTCCACGAGCAGGCACGATAGCCGCGGCTCAGCGCACCGCTTCGAACTCCCCCAGCCGGGCGCGCAACCCGGCGAGGCCCGCGACCGCGATGGGCTCCGGTGTGGTGAGGCTGTGGGCGGGCAGCACGTCGATCCAGCCGTCGTGCCGTTCGGTGGTCAGCACCGTGGTCGGGATGCGGTGACCCGACCGGCCGCCCTCCGAGGGCATGAACTCCCAGTAGCCCGACTCGCCGTCGGCGGCCCACGGCACGAACTCCCAGCCGGGCCGCTTGGTGAGCAGTTTGTCGATGCGGTCCTCCACCCGGAAGCCGTCCTCACGACTGCCGAGCTGGCCCGCCGCGACGGCCCGCAGCCACCACGGTGAGGGCACCGGTCCCTCCATGGCGCACGCGGCTCGATAGAGCGCGAGGACCTTCTTTTCCGGAGCCCGGTGGATCCACGCCGTTCGCATTTCGGCAGGCGTGTTCGCGGAGCGGGAGTCGCGAGGCAGTTCGATGGCCCGAGACCACTCGAGCTCGACCATCGGTTCCAGGCGGGGAATCTCTGTCACCGTCAAGGGTCACCTCCGTGGAAGTCCTGACGGGTGGTTCCCAATATCCCCTGTTGAGCGCGGTTTCAGTGCCCGAAGTGGGGGTGCTCACACGTCGTTAACGCGTTCTTAATCGCCTGAACACGAGAAAGAGGCCCGGACTGCCCCCGAATTGCGGTCCGAGCCTCTTTTTCTTTCCCCGTTATCCGATCCCGCCGCCCCCGAATTTCGCGGCTGAGGTCCGGATTTTTCCCCTGTGGTGGTTCTGTGCGGTTACGCGTCGCGCTTCTTCGCCGTGACCACCGCGGCGGCCAGCAGCACCGCGGCGAAGGCCGCGAAGTAGGCCAGTGCCCAGCCGGGGCTCAGCGGGCTGGTCGACAGCGGCATCCCGGCGTCGGCTGCCCTGGACCCGTTGGACGTCCCGTCGCCCATCAGGAACTTGTTGGCGACGTTGAACGGCAGCCACTTGTAGATGTCATCGCCGATGTTCGGGATGAGCTGGACGAGGCCCTCGACGGCGAGGCTGTAGATCATCAGCAGCGAGATGGCGCCCGCGCTGTGCCGCACGAGGATGCCGACGGCGACGGCGATCACGGCGGCGAGCCCGTAGAGCACGCCCACGCCGGCGACGTTGATCCAGTCGGCAGTGCTGTTGAGCGCGAGGTCGGCCTCGGGCTGCAGCAGCAGCGAGATGCCGTAGCACGCGAAAGCGGTGATCTCGCCGATCACGAGCGCCAGCAGGCCGATCACCGTGGTCTTCGCGACCAGTGCCGCGCCGCGGTTCGGCACCGCCTGGAACGTGGTGCGGATGGTGCCGAAGCGGTACTCGGTGGTGATGGCCAGTGCGGCCAGCACCATGATCACGGCCAGCCCGAAGTTGTACCCGAACTGGGTGGTCGCGACGGTGGCCGGGAAGTCCTCGCTGGCGTTGCCGACGATGAGGGCGGTGAAGCCGGTGGTCACCACGAGCGCGACGATCGCGCACCACCACGGCGACCGGGTGGACAGCAGCTTGATCCGTTCGACTGCGAGCAGTGTCATCGTGTTTCCTCGGTTTCGGTGGTGGCTCGTCAGTTGGCTGTGGGGGCCAGCGCCTGCTGCGCCTCGGTCTCGAGATCGGCGTGGTACTCCACGGAGTCGCCGGTGATCTGCATGAACGCCTGCTCGAGCGAACCGCGCTGGGGGCTCAGCTCGTGCAGGACCGCACCCTGCTCCATGGCGATCTCGCCGATCTTGTCGCTGTCCAAACCGGACACGAGAATGCCGTCGTCGGAGTCGGTGATCGTGGCGCTGGCGCCCTCGAGTGCGCCTCGCAGCACCGCGAGCTGCGGGCTGCGCACCTTGACGCTGTTCTCGCTGGCGCGGGCGACGAAGTCGTCGGTGGTGGTCTGCGAGATCAGCTTGCCCTTGCCGATCACCACGAGCTCGGTGGCGGTGAGCGCCATCTCGGACAGCAGGTGGCTCGACACGAACACCGTGCGGCCCTCACTGGCGAGCCGGTGCATGAACTTGCGGATCCAGAGGATGCCCTCGGGGTCGAGGCCGTTGACGGGCTCGTCGAACAGCAGCACCTCGGGGTCGCCGAGCAGCGCGGCCGCGATGCCGAGCCGCTGCGACATGCCGAGCGAGAAACCGCCGGCGCGCTTGTTCGCGACACTGCTCAGGCCGACGATGTCCAGTACCTCGTCCACGCGACGCGGCGAGATCTTGTTGGACTTCGCCATCCACGCGAGGTGTGCCTTCGCCGAGCGGTTGGGGTGCACCCACCTGGCGTCGAGCAGGGCGCCGACCGTCCGGAGTGGATGGTCGAGGTCGTGGTAGCGCTTGCCGCCGATGCGAACCTGTCCCGCGGTCGGGTTGTCCAGGCCGAGCATCATGCGCATGCTGGTGGACTTTCCCGCGCCGTTGGGGCCGAGGAAGCCGGTGACCTTGCCCGGCGTGACGCTGAACGTCAGGTTGTCCACCGCGAGCGTCTTGCCGTACCGCTTGGTGAGGCCCTGTGCCTCGATCATCATGTCCTCCTGGTGCGACTGGCCGCCGCTGTGACGCTTGCAAAGTGTGCGTGGCATTCCTGGCGTTCCCCCGTGGCCGGTCCGCCCGCGCTGAGACCATCGTTTCCGACGGGGACCCCTTCGCGCGTCATCCTCGAGACCTAACTTGGGATTCGCCTATGGTCGTAGCTTGGCCGATTCGGCCGCTCCCTGCCGATCGGTGATGACCCTGAGTTGACCCTGAACTCGGTGGCGAGGGTTAATGAACTGCGGTTCAATAACTACCATGGCGCGACCGAGGAGCATCAGTGACGAGCGCCTGCTGACGGCCACCGGAGCGGTGATCAGCAGAGCGGGTTCGGGGTTCACACTCGCGCAGGTCGCCGAGGAGGCCGGGGTCGCGGTCGGCAGCGTGGCCCAGCGTTTCGGCTCGAAGAAAGGGCTGCTCCAGGCGCTGAGCAAGGCAGGGCGCGAGCAGGCGATCACTCGAGTTCGCGACGCCGCCGGCGCGGCCGCGGGGCCGAGGGAGGCGCTGCGGGACGCGCTGGTGACCGTCTATGCGGGACTCGGCGACGCCGCAGAGGCGGCCAACAGTCTCGGTCAGCTCGCCGCCGATCTCGCCGACTCCGACCTGCGCTCGCTGCTCGGTGAGCACTACGCGGCGCTGGAGTCGGAGCTCCGTTCGCTCGTCATCCTCGCGGTGGACACCGGGTGGCGGGGGCCCTCTCCCGAGATCGCCGCGCGCACGTTGCTGGCGACGGTCAACGGCGCGGCGCTCGACTGGTCGATCCGGCCGCGTGGCGCGTTGTCCGACCGCCTGGCCGAGGACGTCGATTCGATAGTGGGGAGCTGGTACGCATGACCGAGTCCGTGCGGGACCTGCGAGGCAGGGTCGCGGTGGTCACGGGGGCGACGCGCGGGTGCGGGCGTGCCATCGCCGTCGAACCGGGGCGCGCGGGCGCCACCGTGTTCGTCACCGGGCGCAGCACGCGCGAGCGGCGCTCGGCGATGGCGAGGCCGGAGACCATCGAGCAGACCGCCGAACTGGTGGACGCAGCGGGCGGCAGGGGTATCCCGGTGCGCTGCGACTTCTCCGTGGTGGCCGACGTGGATGCGCTCGTCGCGCGCATCGAGTCCGAAGTAGAGGGGCGCTTCGACGTGCTGGTGGACGACGTGTGGGGCGGCGACCCCTACGCCGACTTCGCCTCGCGCTTCTGGGGTCCGATCTGGACAACGCGCTCACGATGGTGCGCAACGGGCTGGAGACCCACCTGATCGCGCTGCACCGGCTGCTGCCGCTGCTGGTGCGGCGCGAGGGCGGCCTCGCGATCGAGGTCACCGACGGCGACACCGAGGACTACGTCGGCGCGGGTGTGGCCTACTACCTGGTGAAGTCCGGCGTGCGCGCCATCGGCAGGGCACTGGGCGCCGAGCTGGCGAAGCAGGGCTGCACCGGGCTCACCGTGGCGCCGGGGTTCCTGCGTTCCGAGGCGATGCTCGACCACTTCGGAGTCACCGAGGCCACGTGGCGCGACGCGACCGCGGCCGATCCGCACTTCGCGGTGCCGCCAGACGCCCTACTACCTCGCGCGCGGGGTCGTCTCGCTGGCGCGGGACGGCGACGTCGGCCGGTTCGCGGGACAGGCACTGGCGTCGTGGACGCTCATGCGCACCTACGGCGTCACCGATGTCGACGGCAGCCAGCCGGACTTCGGCCGCTGGATGGCCGACGTCGTGACACCGGGCCTCGACCCTGTGCAGGCCGATCCGGCCAGGTACCGCTAACCGGCTCCGGGCCTGGCCAGTCCCGTCTCGTAGGCGAGCACCACCGCCTGCACACGGTCGCGCAGGTCGAGCTTGGCCAGTATCCGGCCGACGTGGGTCTTCACCGTGGCCTCTGACAGGAACAGCGCGCCCGCGATCTCGGTGTTCGACAGGCCTTTCGCGACGAGCGTCAGTACCTCGCGCTCCCGGTCGGTGAGCACGTCGAGCACCGACGCGTCGCGCGGCGGCACCCTGCCGTCGCCGAGAAAACGGTCGAGCAGCCGCTTGGTCACCGCCGGTGAGACCACGGCGTCGCCGAGCGCGACCGAGCGCAGCGCCGACACCAGGTGATCGGGCGGGGTGTCCTTGAGCAGGAAGCCGCTCGCGCCGCTCTGCAGCGCGGAGTAGACGTACTCGTCGAGGTCGAACGTGGTCATCACCAGCACCTTCGACGTGGCGTCGTCGACGATCCGCTTGGTCGCCTCCACTCCGTCCAGCACCGGCATCCGCACGTCCATGAGCACGACGTCGGGCCGCAGCTCGGCCGCGAGACGCACCGCCTCGGCCCCGTTGGCGGCCTCGCCGGCCACCTCGATGTCGTCCTGCGCGCCGAGCACCATGCGGAAACCGACGCGCATGAGTTCCTGGTCGTCCACCAACAACACCCGGATCACGGGTCCAACCTAACGGGCAGCCGCGCGCTCACGTGCCACCCGCCACCCGGGCTAGGCCCCGCGTGCAGCGTGCCGCCGTAGACGTGGGCCCGTTCGCGCATGCCGATCAGGCCGTTGCCGCCAGAAAGGGGCCGTTGCGCGCTCGCCGTCGTCAGCTGGTGGGCCTTGCCTGCTCCGTCGTCGTTGACGTCCACCGTCACGACGTCGGGGTTGCGCCTGACCCGCACCTTCGTGCGCGCCCCCTGGCCGGCGTGCTTGAGCGCGTTGGTGAGCGACTCCTGCACGATCCGGTAGATGCCCAGCGACACCCCGGCCGGCAGTTCGCCCAGCTCGTCGAGCTCGATGTCGACGCCGAGGCCCGCGGTGCGCATCGATTCGGCGAGCTCGGTGAGGTCGGCGGTGGTCGGCTGCGGCACCCTCGGCTCGTCGTCGTCCTCGCCGCGCAGTACGTCGAGCAGCCTGCGCAGCTCGCCGAGCGCGTCCCTGCCGGTCTCGGAGATCGTGCGGATGGCGTGCTCGGCCAGTTCCGGCTTGCTGCGGATCGCGTAGGAGGCGCCGTCGGCGTGCACCACGATCACACTCACCGCGTGGGCCACCACGTCGTGCAGCTCGCGGGCGATGCGGCCACGCTCCTCGGCCACGGCGATGCGGGTGGCCTGGTCGCGTTCGGTCTCCAGCAGATGCAACCGAGCCTCCACTTCGCCCTGGTAGGCACGCCGCGCGCCGACGAACTCGCCGAGCACCCAGCACAGCAGCAGCACCAGCACCGAGACGATCAGGTTGACCAGCCACTCGTCCCTGGGCTGGAAGAACAGCTGCGCCACGCTCGTCGCGAGGGTCAGCGCGAGGTACACCGCGCCCTGCTTGCGTCCCGCGTAGACGACGACGCTGTAGACGGCGATGCCGCTGGTGAGTGCGGCTGCGAGTCCGGGCCCCAGCGCGCTGTGCACCACCCCGAGCACGAGCACGGCGTAGGCGAACGGCAGCGGGAACTTCCTGCGCAGCACCAGCGGCGCCACCATCGCGATGTCGACGGGAACCGTGACCTGCCAGCCATGCACCGTCCCGTCGGGCTGAGCTTGGACCACGAAGAAGGCCGAGAGGTCGATGAGCAGGACCAGCAGCGCGATCATGCTGTCGCCCACCATCGGATGCGCTCGCATCCACAGACTCAGCCGTCGCACGAGCCCACAGTATGGTGCCGGCCGCGCTGACGGCGTCCTCCTGCGGTAGCACCTTGGCTGCGAGCGAGGGATGACTCGATGGGAGGATCGTCCGCGAGCGGCGAGAGGGGGCGGCATGACGGCACCGGCGGAGCAGGGCGGACGGCTGGCCGGCCCGCTGTCGACGTCGGTGGCGAACCTGTGCAGGCGGTTGCAGCCGCAGGTCTCGCCGCGCACGGCGGCCGGGTTCGCCGAGGTGCTGCGCAGGCTGGGCGCTCCGCTGCAGGTCGCGGTGGCAGGCCGCATCAAGTCCGGCAAGTCGACGCTCGTCAACGCCCTCATCGGCCGACGTGTCGCCCCGACCGACATCGGTGAGTGCACTCGCCTGGTCACCCGCTTCCAGTACGGCACGGTCGACCGCATCGAGGTGGTGTTCACCGACGGCCGCAAGCAGGTGCTGCCGTTCGCGCCGGACGGGATGATCCCCGCGGAGCTCGGTGTCGACATCGACGAGGTCTCGCACGTCGAGGCCTACCTGACCAACGCGGTGCTGCAGGGCATGACCGTGATCGACACCCCGGGCCTCGGCTCGCTCGACGCGGCGTCGGTGTCGAGGACGGAGCAGCTGCTCGGCGCGGCCACGGCGAGCGACGGCGGCGACGGTATCGACGGTGACGACGCCGGCTCCGACGAGCTCGACGACACCTCGCGCAACGCGGTGGCGGGAGCCGAGGCCGTGCTCTACGTGGTCACCCAGGGCGTCAGGGCCGACGACCAGCAGGCGCTCGCGGCGTTCACGGCGGCCACCGCGAGCCGCGAGGCGGGCCCGGTGAACGCGATCGCCGTGCTGAACAAGGCGGACACGATCACGCCGGAGTCGGTCGAGGGCTCGGGCGGCGACGTGTGGCTGGCGGCGTCGATGCTCGCGGAGAAGCAGGCCGCCACCCTCAAACCGAGGGTCGCCGACGTGCTGCCGGTGATCGGGCTGGTGGCGGAGTCGGCCGAGTCGGGTCAGTTCACCTCGGCCGACGCGGACGCGCTCGGCAGGCTCGCGAACCTCGACGACGACATCCTCGAGATGATGCTGATCTCGGCGGACATGTTCACCAGCTGGGAGTGCGACGTGCCGGCCGGGGTGCGCGTGCGGCTGCTGGAGAAGCTCGACCTGTTCGGCATCCGGCAGGGCGTCGAGGCCGTGCGCGCCGATCCGGAGATCACCGCGGGCACGCTGCGGCGCAGGCTGCTCGACGCCTCGGGGCTCGCAGCCGTGCGGGCGCGGCTGTCCACCGTGTTCGCCGCGCGCGCCGACGGCATCAAGGCCGCCGCGGCGCTGGCGTCGGTGACGGCGCTGGCCCACGCGTCCGGCGACCCCGCCGAGCGGCAGCGCGTGCACGACGCCATCGAGGTGCTGCTCGCCAAGCCGGAGGCCCACCAGCTGCGGCTGCTGGAGGCGCTCACGCTCGTCGCGTCCGGCGCCGTCGACATGCCGGAGGACCTCAGCGAGGAGGTGTTGCGCGTGGGCAGCAACGCCGAGATCCCCGCTCAGCTCGGCAAACCGGGTGCCACGCCGCACGCCGAGCTGGTCACCTACGCGCTGGAACGGGCGGGGTGGTGGCGCTCGTTCGCGTCCTTCGGCGCGACGCCCGCGCAGAGCCGCGTGGCCCACGTGGTGCACCGGGCGTACTTCCTCATCTGGCAGCAGCTGCGCGAGTCCGGCGGCGGCGCTCGATGAACGCGTGGTTCCGCAAGGGCTCCGCCGACCCCGAGCCGCCGACGGGACAGATTCCGGCGGAGGAGGGAACCGCACCGGCGGACGACGCGTCGGAACCCGATGTGGACACCGTAGGAGTAGCCGTTTCGCCGGTCGCCCCCGAGCAGGCGCTCGCCGATCGCCAGGCACTCATCCAGCTGTGCCTGTACGCGATGGACCGGGCTCGCAGTGGCGGTGTCGTCGAGCGCATCGAGCAGGGGCTCGCCGCGATCGGTGTGCACGCACTGCGGCCGGACGGCCAGCGGTTCGACCCCACGCTGCACGAGGCGGGTGGCGCCGTGCCGACCGAGGACGCGAGCCTCGAGGGCACCGTCGCCGAGACCGAGGTCGTCGGCTTCCTCGACCACGACCGGTTGCTGCGAGCGCCGATCGTCACCGTCTACACGCGGCGCTAGCTCCGGACCGCCCCTCTGGGTGCGTCCCCGCGCCGCTGGTTGAATCTAGACGTGACCACCCCTTCGCCCGGCAAGCCGACCCTGCCCGCACAGGTCAAGCAGGCCCGTGAGCAGCTGCTCGCCCTGCTGCGAGACGCCGACCCGCAGGCCGCGAAATGGGTCGAGGACCAGCGCAGGGCCCGGTCGCAGAAGCCGTCGGTGGTGGTGGTCGGCGAGACCAACCGCGGCAAGAGCTCGCTGGTCAACGCCCTGCTCGCCACGCAGGGACTGTCTCCGGTCGACGCAGACGTGGCCACCTCCACCTATTTGTCGTTCGAGTACTCCGACGAATGGCTCGCCCAGGCGTGCTATCCCGGCCAGCTCGCGCCCGTCGGTTTCCCGCTGGAGGAACTGCCCCGCTGGGTGTCGGTGAACCACGAGCTGCCCGAGGGCCAGCTGCCGCCGCGCTACGTCGAGGTCTCGGGCCCGGTTCCGCTGCTGGAGCGGGTGTCGGTGGTCGACACCCCCGGGGTCGGCGGGCTGGACTCCATGCACGGCGAGCTCGCGATGGAGGCGGCCGCGAGCGCCACGGCGCTGCTGTTCGTCGTCGACGCGTCGGCTCCGTTCACGTCCACCGAGCTGCTCTTCCTGCGCAACATGGCCGACCGGGTCGAGACCGTGCTGTTCGCGCTGTCGAAGATCGACCAGTTCCGCGGCTGGCGGGAGGTGCTGGCCGCCGATCGCGAGCTGCTGGCCGAGCACGCGCCGCGGTTCGCGGACGCGCCGTTCCACGCGGTGTCGGCGCGGATGTTCGAGATGGCGGCCAAGGCGCCGAACGAGCAGGCCGCGACCATGCTGCGGGAGAAGTCCGGTGTCGCCGAGCTGCAGGGCGCGGTGCAGGAGCTGCTGGTCGGGCGTTCGGTGATGCTCGGCGAGGCCAACACCCTGCGCGCGCTCTCCAGCGCGCTCGCGGAGCAGAAAGCCAAGCTCAACGCCGAGAAGCGCGCGCTGTCGGCAGGCGAGTCCGAGGCCGAACAGCTGCGCGCGCGGCGCGACCAGCTCACCGTCGAACGGCGCTCCTCCACCAGGGGCTGGCAGCTCAAGCTGCGCGGCGAGGTGCAGCGCACGCGTGTCGAGCTCGGCCACGAGGGAAGCAGGCGGATGCGCGATGCACAGTCGTACTTCCGTCAGGGCATCGACGCGGCGAGCCGCGACGAGCTCGGCCAGTTGCCGCAGCAGGTCGACGCGGCGTTGCAGTCGATCTCGCAGTCGGTGTCGGCGCAGCTCGCGCACCGGCTCAACCACGTCACCGACGTCGCGCTGGCCGAGCTGTTCTCCCCGGAGGAGCTCGACATCATCAGGGCACAGTTCGCGCGCGCGGGCGGGCCGCCCGTGGTGCTCCGGCCGCCGGACAAGCGGCCGCCGACCGCCGAGGACAAGCTGCTCGTCTTCATGGGAGTGTCGGGTGGCGCGGGCGCGGCCAAGCTGGCGGCGGCTCCGCTGGCCGGCTTCGCGCTGTTCAATCCGGTCGTACTGCCAGCGACGATCGTCATCGGGCTCGGTGCGGGTTGGTGGATGGCCCGAACCCGTAGGCACGCCGCGGACAAGCAGCACACCAAGCAGTGGCTCGTCGAGTCCATCGCCGAGGCCCGCTCCACGCTGGACCAGCTGGTCGCCGAACAGCTGATCGAGGCCGAGCAGCAGCTGGCCCTCGCTCTGGACGACGCGCTGAGCAGGCGGATCGAGGCGATCGAGGCCGAGCTCAAAGAGGTCGACAAGACCATCAAGATGGACGCGCAGGAGCGTGCGAAGTCGCTCTCGTCGGTCACCAGGCGCAGTAAGGAGATGGCCGACGCGCAGGCGCGAGCCGACAGCTTCCTGGCCCGCATCAGGGCGCTGCGCGACCGGCCCCGGGAGAGTTGACAGCCTGGTGTGGGGAACCGAACCGGCATAACGTGAGTCAGAAACACAGAACAAGCCAGCAGCCTGACCAGAGGGGGAGTTCCCAGTGTGGGTCGACGAGAGTGGTTCCTCCGATACCACCGACGCCACCGGCACCTCGGACGAGATGACCATCACCGTCGACGGTGAGGAGTACTCCGCCGACGTCAACTTCGACATCAACGAAGACGGTGTCGAGGACACGGCGGTCATCGAGCAGGCCGACGGCAGTGGTCAGGCGTTCGTCGACGTCGACGGAGACGGTGTCGCCGACGAGTACATCGCCCTCGACGCGCAGGGCGAGGTCGTGGCCCACGCGGAGTTCGACGAGGCCAGTGGCGACTGGGTGTCGGTCGAGCCCGGCGCTCCTGGTGGCGACTCCACCGACCAGCAGACCAGCGCGGGCGGCACCATCACCGCCGACTTCCCCGAGGGCGAGCTCCAGGTCGGGCCCGCGACCGTCGACACCAACGAGGACGGCGTCAACGACACCGCCGTGGTCGAGGACGAGAGCGGCAACACCGTCGCGTTCACCGACGTCGACGGCGACGGCGAGGCCGACGTCGCGGTGGTGATCGGTCCCGACGGCCAGTCCACGGTTCTCGAGCACACCGGCGACGGCGAGTGGTCCGAGACCGGCGGCACGGGCGCCTCGGCAGGCAGCGACAGCAGCGACAGTCTGTGGGGCGGAAGCGGCGGGCAGGACACCGTCGAGGGCGTCGCCAAGATCGACTCGGCCACCGGGCAGTGGATCAGCCAGAACTGATCCGGCGCCGGCAGCCGATCACGAAAAGGTCGAATCAGACATATCCAGGAAGCCCCGGTACGGAAGCCGTACCGGGGCTTCGTCGTGAAAACAGGAAAGTCTTTCCACCTGTCGCGATTCAGCAAGAACTGAATCGATTCCCTGATCGTTCTTGTGAGAGAACCGACAGGTCAGGGCTCGGTCCAGCTCGGGTGTGCCCGCTACTCTCAGGGAATCCCCAAAACCAGCACACCGCTTGACGGTGCGCGCGAGCCATTCGGTCGCCGGCAACGGAGCCCGCACTCGGACGACGAAGTTCGGTGTGGGCTCTTGTCGTCGAAGACAGGAGACGAGATGACTGCAGTAGCCATCCCCGGGCTGGACAACGCGCCAACGACGCACAGTGGCGTGCTGTCCTGGGTGCGGGAGGTCGCGGAGCTGACCACCCCGGACCGAGTGGTGTGGGTGGACGGTTCCGACGAGGAGGCCGAACGCATCAATGCCGAGCTCGTGGAGGCAGGCACGTTCGTGCCGCTCAAGGCGAGGCCGAACTCCTACTGGGCGGCGTCCGACCCTAGCGACGTCGCGCGGGTCGAGGAGCGCACCTTCATCTGCTCCGAGCGTGAGGAAGACGCCGGACCGACCAACAACTGGATGCACCCGGACCAGATGAAGGCCACGATGGCCGAGCTGTTCCGGGGCTGTATGCGTGGTCGCACGATGTACGTCATCCCCTTCTGCATGGGGCCGCTCGGCGACGAGAACCCGAAGCTCGGCATCGAGGTCACCGACTTCGCCTACGTCGTCGCTTCGATGCGCGTGATGACCCGCATGGGCACCAGGGCGCTCGAGAAGTTCGTGCGGGCGGACGGCTCCGAGCGCGAGTTCGTGCCCGCGCTGCACTCGGTCGGCGCTCCGCTCGAGCCCGGCCAGGCCGACGTGTCGTGGCCCTGCAACGACACCAAGTACATCAGCCACTTCCCCGAGTCCAGGACCATCTGGAGCTACGGCTCGGGCTACGGCGGCAACTCGCTGCTCGGCAAGAAGTGCTACTCGCTGCGCATCGCCTCGGCGATGGCCCGCGACGAGGGCTGGCTCGCCGAGCACATGCTGATCCTCAAGCTCATCTCGCCCGAGAACAAGGCGTACTACGTCGCCGCCGCGTTCCCGAGCGCCTGCGGCAAGACCAACCTCGCCATGCTGCAGCCGACCATTCCCGGCTGGCGTGCCGAGACCATCGGTGACGACATCGCGTGGATGCGGTTCGGCGAGGACGGCCAGCTCTACGCGATCAACCCCGAGTTCGGTCTCTTCGGTGTCGCGCCCGGCACCGGCGAGAAGACCAACCCGGTGGCGATGAAGACCATCGACAAGGGCAACACGGTCTTCACCAACGTCGCGCTCACCGACGACGGTGACGTGTGGTGGGAGGGCATGACCGACGAGACGCCCTCGCACCTCACCGACTGGAAGGGCAACGACTGGACGCCGGAGTCCGACGTGCCCGCCGCACACCCGAACTCGCGCTTCTGCACTCCGATCGCCCAGGTGCCGACGCTGGCGCCGGAGTGGGACGACCCGAAGGGCGTGCCGATCTCGGCGATCCTGTTCGGTGGCCGCCGCAAGACCACGATCCCGCTGGTCACCGAGGCGCGCGACTGGCAGCACGGCGTGTTCATGGGTTCCACGATGTCGTCGGAGAAGACGGCCGCCGCCGCCGGCAAGGTCGGCGAGGTGCGCCGCGACCCGATGGCGATGCTGCCGTTCCTCGGCTACCACGCCGGTGACTACTTCAAGCACTGGCTCGAGGTCGGCAAGAACGCCGACGGCGCCAAGCTGCCGAAGATCTTCTACGTCAACTGGTTCCGCCGCGGCGACGACAAGCGCTTCCTGTGGCCCGGGTTCGGCGAGAACTCGCGCGTGCTCAAGTGGATCGTCGAGCGGATCGAGGGCACGTCCTCGGCCACCGAGACCCCGGTCGGCTTCGTGCCGCGCGCCGAGGACCTCGACACCGACGGTCTGAAGGAGCCGCTGGCCGACATCCAGGCCTCGCTCGACGTCGACCTCGACGAGTGGCGCCAGGAGATCCCGCTGATCGAGGACTGGTTCGCCAAGATCGGCGACCGCGTCCCCTCGAGCCTGCGGGACGAGCTCGAGGCGCTGAAGCAGCGCCTCGGCTGACCAAACCGGACCAAGCCGCCGGGGGCATCGCGATCGCGGTGCCCCCGGCGGCTTTTGGGTAGCGTCGGGATCGTGATCGCGACGACTGGGCGAGAGTTCCGCTTCGGCGTGAACATGATGGCTCCGGCGAAGCGGGCCGACTGGGTGGACAAATGCCGCAAGGCGGAGCAACTGGGCTACGACGTCATCGCCGTGGCCGACCACATTGGAATGCCGGCCCCTTTTCCCGCCATCGTGCTCGCCGCTGAGGCGACCGAACGCGTTCGACTGTGTTCCTTCGTGCTCAACACGAGCTTCTACAACCCGGTGTTGCTCGCGCGTGACGCCGCGGGCACCGACCAGTTCGTCGACGGCCGACTCGATCTCGGGCTGGGGACCGGCTACGTCAAGGCGGAGTTCGACGCGGCGGGCCTGCCGTTTCCAGGTCCCGGCGCCAGGCTGGACCACCTCGAGCACGCGATCGCCGAACTGCGGAAGCGCTTCGCCGACGAGCAGCGGCCGCCTCCGCCGCTGCTGCTGGGCGGGCAGCGCGATCGCATGCTCCGGATCGCCGCCCGCGAGGCCGACATCGTCGGCTTCACCGGCGTGAGTTTCACGCGCGACGGTGCGGCGGCGCGGACCTCGGGTCCGGTGGAACTGGCCGAGCGCGTCGAGTTCGTGCGCGCGCAGGCGGGCAGTCGTTTCGCGGAGCTGGAGCTGAACCTGCTCGTCCAGCATGTGCAGGTGACCGACGATCGGCGAGGCGCGCTGGAGGAGCTGCGCGCGCTCGCGCCGGACCGGACCGCCGAGGAGCTGGCCGAGCTGCCGGTGCTGCTGGTGGGCACCCTCGACGAGATCGCCGAGCAGGTGCGCTCGCGGCGCGAGGACTACGGCTTCACGTACTTCACCGTCATGGAGAAGGATCTCGACGCCTTCTCCGCCGTGCTCGGCAGGCTCCGTTGATCACCGCGAAGGGTGTCGGTGTCAGGGCCGGGGAGTACTGGCTGTTCCGGGATCTCGACCTGGACGTCGGTCCTGGGCAGTGCCTCGCGCTCGTCGGCCCGAACGGCAGTGGCAAGTCGACGTTGCTGCGTTGCTGTTATGGCATGCAGGAGCCGACCGAGGGCGTGCTCACGGTGTTCGGCGAGCAGCCGGACGAACGCGACCGGAGTTTTCGCCGCAACGTCTCGGCGCTGCTGGACGACTCCGACTTCTTCGCCGAGCTCACACCGTTGCAGCACCTGGACTTGATCGCGGGCTCGTTCGATGTGGAACTGGACTACGACGGGCTGCTCGCCGACGCAGGCCTCGGCGAGCGCGCCACGGTCTCGGCGGGCCGGTTCTCGGCCGGCCAACGGCGCAGGCTGTTGCTGCTCGGGGCCACCGCCCGGCCGTTCGATGTGCTGCTGCTCGACGAGCCGGAGCGCGCGCTGGACGCGGCGGGCAAGGAGTGGATCACCACGGTGGTCTCGCGCGCGGTCGCCCGGGGCGCGGTCGTGGTGCTCGCGACGCACCACCCGCCACTGCTTGACTCGGCCGATCACGTCGTGGATCTGGCGTGACGGCGACCGCGGTCCGGGTGCCCGGCCGCGCCCGGTTCGGCGGACTCCTCTCCGGCGACACCCCGACGTTCATCGCGGTGTTCGCGTTCGGCTGGCTGGTGATGGCGTTCTTCCGGCTCGAGTGGTGGCGCTCGGTGCTCTTCGCCGGGATGGCCGCCCACCCGCCGGTCCTGCTCGGGTTGTTCGCCGTGCTCGCCGTGCTGTTGCTCGGTTCGATGCTGAACCGCTCGTTCCTGTGGGCCGAGCCCGCGGTGCTCACCTGGCTCGACTTCACCGGGCACGACCGCGTTCGCCTGGTCAGTGGTCGCGTGTGGACGGTGTGGTTCGGGAGGCTGCTCGCGCTTGGCTACCTCGGTGCGCTGCTCGCCGCGGCCGCCACTGTTCCACTGTGGACCTGGTACGCGGGCTTCGGTGTGCTGGTGCTCGTCACGGCTGTGGTGCTGCCGCGCGCCGCCGGAGTGGGCCCGCCGCTACGGCTGCCCGTCGCGGTGGCCGCTGGGCGGCAGCGGCTCGTGGACGGCTGGTCGGCACGCGTGGTGCGCCTGGTCTCGGTGACCTTCCTCGATCCGAGCATGATGCTGCCGTCGGCCCACCCGGTGCCGGGCAGGCCCGTGCGCTCGGTGGCGGCGTTCGCGCTCGCCGGGATGGCGGCCCGCGCGCGGTTCGCGGTGCCCGCCGTGTTGCTGGCCTCGGTGGTGGCGCTCGCGCACGTCGCGCTGCCGGGTGTGCCCGACGCGGTATTGGTCGGGCTCGGCGCGTACGCGGCGCTGCTGCCCTTCGGCGGCGGGATCGGGCAGCTGTGGCGCTCGCCGGGACTGCGCCGCTGGCTCGACGTCTCCGACCGCGCGCTGCGCGGCTGGCACGCCGCGGCGCTGGGCGGGCTCGCCTTGGGCTGGGCACTGGTGGCGTTCGCGGGCACGGTGCTGCTCGGCTCGCCGCTCGCGGGAGCCGCGTGGCTCGCGGTGCCGCTCGCGGCTGCGATGGTGCTGCGCACCGCCACGCGTCCGCCGATCGGCTACGACTCCCCAGGCATGACGGACACACCGTTCGGCCCGGCACCCGTCCGCCTCGTCGCGCAGGCGGTGCGGGGGCCGGACCTCGGTGTGCTCGGCGTGCTGGTGCTCGTCTCCCAGCCCTCCGGTGTGCTCACCGTGCTGGTGACGCTCGGGCTCGTCGTCTGGGGAGTGCTGCGCTGACGCTAGTTGAAGATGCCGATGATCTCGTCCACCGCCAGGTAGGCGAACAGCGCGAGGCACACCACGAGCAGGCTGTTGGACAGCCAGTGCGAACGGCCCTCGCGCGGCACGCGGCTGGAGTTGAGCAACACCAGCAGCGTTCCGGCGAGGAACGGCATGAACAACGCGCCCAGCACGCCGTAGACCACGGTGAGCTGGAACGGTCGGTCGAGGAAGAGCAGCGCCATCGGCGGGAACGTCAGCCACAGCACGTATCCGCGGAACGCGGGGCTCTTCTCGCCCGCCTTGCGGTCGTAGTCCTCGAGCCCGTACTCCGCGTCCGCGGGTAGCCGCCACGTGCGCCACCAGTCGGCGAACAGCAGGCTCACGCCGTTCCACACGCCGATCAGCGAGGTGAAGGAGACGGCGAAGAAGCCGATCAGGAACGGGATCCGGGCCCACTCGCCGTAGTCCTGCGCGAGCACGTTGCCGAGCGTCAGCAGGCCCTCGTCGCCGGAGACGATGTCGGTGCCCATCAGGATCTCGGCGCCGACCACGAGCATCGCGACCACGAAGATCGCCGTGGTCACGTAGCCGACGGTGTTGTCCAGCCGCATCATCGGGAGCCACTTGGACGAGCGCCAGCCCTTGGCCATCGTCCAGTAGCCGTAGGCGGCCATCGTGATCGTGCCGCCGACGCCGCCGATGAGTCCGAGCGCGTAGATGAACGAGCCGTCGGGCAGCGTCGGCACGAAACCGGACGCCGCGTCGAGCAGGTTGGGAGCCACCAGGATCGCGGTGCCCACCACGGTCACGAACATGACGCCGACGAAGATCGTCATGATCTTCTCGATCAGCGCGTAGCGGCCGAACCAGATCAGGGCGAGCCCCGCGAGGCCGCAGACGATGCCCCACACCCGCAGCGAGATGTCGGGGAAGAGCGCGTTGAGCGGGAGGCCGGACGCCGACATCGCGGTGGCGCCGTAGACGAATCCCCACACGACGGCGTAGGCGCCGAAGTAGACGAGCACGCCCCTGCCCAGCGTGCGCCAGCCGCCGAGCATCGTGCTGCCCGAGGTCAGGTGCCACCTGCCGACCGCCTCGGCGAGCGCGATCTTGAAGATGGCCCCGACGACCACGGCCCACAGCAGGGCGTAGCCGTAGCGCGAACCCGCGACCATGGTGGCGACCAGGTCGCCCGCGCCGACGCCCGTGGCGGCGGCCATGATGCCAGGGCCTACCTGCTTGATTTTGGCCTTCCAGCCGACAGGTACATCCTTGACGTCCTCGTGCCCGACCTCGTGAGACATGCCCGGTAACGTAACCCGCTCAAGCCCTCAACGGAACCAGGGCGATTCGGGCGATGACACAACCGTGATCTGGCTCAGGAGACGCGGGGCAGCGAGCCCGGTTCCGCGGTCTCGACCAGGCCGCGCAGCGCGTCGAGCGAGAGGCCGACGGCATCGGCGACGGCGACGACCGTGAAGAACGCGGGGGTCGGGATCCGGCCGGTCTCGATCTTGCGGAGCGTCTCGACGGAGATCCCGGCCTGCGCGGCGACCTCCACCATGCTCCGGACGCCCCTGACCTCTCGGAGCGCGGCTCCCAGCCGCTCGCCGCGGGCCCGTTCTGCTTCGCTCAACGGCACTCGCACCACGGCTCAGATACTAATACCGCTCGCGGCTGTACACACAGCCTGTGGACAACTCTGTGTACAACCTGTGGATCACTGTGGACGAGCGGTGGACGAAAAACGGGGGCGCCCTCGCGAACGAGAGCGCCCCCGTGGGTGTCCGGGCCGGGTCAGGCGCCCGGCGGCACCGGCAGTGGCATTCCGGGGCACGACCTGTCGTCCGGCACCACGCCGTCGACCAGATAGTCCTCGACGACACCGTCGGCGCAGTCGTTGCCGCCCGCGTAGATGCCGTGATCGCCCTCGTCGGTGATCGTCAGCATCCGCGAGCCCTCGAACGCCTCGTGGGCGCGCCGCGCGCCCTCGATCGGCGTGGCCGGGTCGTGCTCGGACTGCACGATCAGCACCGGGGGCACACCCTCGCCGTCCAGCTTCGGCAGCTTCGCGGGCTTGTTCTTCCAGAAGATGCACGGTTGCACCAGCCAGGCCCAGCCGAGCAACGGGTACTGCTGCCCCAGCTCCTCGGACTGCCGGACCACGCTGTTGCGGTTGGCGTTCCACGGACCCTCGTTGCAGGGGATCGTCCAGAAGCTCGCGTCGTAGGAGTCGGCGTACTCGCCGGGTACGACCAGCGGCTGCGGACCGAGCACCTCGGCCTCGGGCACGTTCGCCGCGACCGTCGCCAGCGCGGAGGCCTGCTGCTCCTCGGTCGCGGACTCCTCGGTGAGCGTCCGCACGCTCACCAGATAGTCGGCGAGGTCGGGGAAGACCGACTTGTCGTAGAGCTGCGTGGCGATCGTCGAGTCGAGTTCGTTCGCCCCGAGCGGCTCGCCCTCGAAGTCCACCGGCTGCTCGGCCAGCGCGGCGCGGACCTGCTCGTAGGTCTCACGGGTTTGCTCGCCCGTGGTGCCGAAGCCGTAGACCGAGTCGTACTTCGCCAGCCACGGCAGGAAGTCCTCGCGCCAGCGGCGCTCGAAGCCCAGCGGCTGCCAGTCGAACGACTTCTGCCAGGTGGTGGTGAACTCGGTGGCCGAGTCGAGCACGAACCGGCCGGTGTGCTCGGGGAACTCCTGCGCGTAGTGCGCGCCGAGCCACGTGCCCGCCGAGTAGCCGACCCAGTTGATCGTGTCCCTGCCCAGCAGCGAGCGGAGCAGGTCGATGTCGCGGATGGTCTGGGAGGTGTTGACCAGCGGGCCGAGCTCGCCGGACTTGAACTGGCACGACTCGGCGGCGTACTTGGTGGCGTCGAGGATCAGGTCCAGGTTCTTCCTGCTGCGGTCCCTCGGGTCCAGTGCGCTGCCCGTGCCGATCGCGCCGCCGCACGTGATGCTGGTGCTCTTGCCGGTGCCACGCGGGTCCAGACCGATGATCTCCTGCTGCTCCCGGAGCCGGTCCTGGTCGCGCAGTCGCGCCGGGAAGCTGCGGCCGGGCGCTCCGGGGCCGCCGGGGTTGGTGATGACGCTCGCCGTCGCGGGCCCTCCGGTCGCCTTGAGCCTGCTGACCGCGATGGTGAGATCGGTGCCCTCGTCGGGGTCGTCCCAGTCACGCGGGGCGAGGAACGTGGCGCACTCGATGTCCTCGGCGCCCTCGGGCGGGGCCGAGGGCAGCTCGTCCTCACCGCAGGGGTGCCAGTCGAGCGTCTGGTCCGCGTAGCGCGCGGGGAACTCGGGTGCGTCGGCGGTCTGCTGCCCCAGCGCCGGGGTGGTTCCGGCCAGCAGCGAGGCTGCCATCGCCGGGACGACCACGGCGAGGCGAAGTCTTCTCATGTTGTTGCCCCTCGAATTGGTGTGCCGGCCGACATTGAATCCCGCGGGGGACGCACCGGCAACCGGTCGTTCGTCGGGTCCTAAGTGGTCCTGCGGGGACTAGCGGGGCAAAGGCGACGAACCGATACCGCGCAGCGAGCCGTTCACCGGGGCTTCGGTCTCGGCGTAGCAGGTGATGTTGGTGAAGCCGTGGCTCCAGTTGGTCTGATCCGGCCAGCGCCACGACGCCGCGACGTCGTCGCGGGCGGAGCCCAGGTACTCGCTCAGCAGCTGCCTGCACGAGGGTGCGGCCTCGGCGTTGAACTGCTCGTCGCTGGGGAACTTCTCGCCCGCGTTGCCGACGGGCACCGCGCCGATGGCCTCGGCCCGGTGCGGGTCGTCGCACGGCACCTGCTGCGGCAGTTCCTGCGAGGGCCGCACCGACGAGCAGAGCTGGAACTCGAAACGCCGTTCGCCCGCCAGCACGTCGCGGGCGGAGCCCGTGCGCGACTGCGCCTCACCGCCGGGGCTCAGCTGGGCGACGCCGCAGCGGTACCAGCGATCGCCCGCCTGCCAGTCGTCCTTGTCGGCCCACAACATCCAGGCGCCGAGCGTGGTGGCGTCGTACTGGGCGCTACCGAGGTAGTCGGCCGCCGCCTGCCTGCACTCCGGGAACACCTCGGCGAAGATCGTGGCCTTGTCCGGGGACTCCGAGGGCAGCCCGCTGCCGAACGTGCCCTCCTTGGTGATCTCCACGGTGTGCGGCTGCGCGCAGTCCACTGCGGAGGTGTCGCTGCCGTCGACGCACTCTCCGGGTGCCGCGGGCTCGGCGGCCTCGGTTCCCCGCTCGGCCGGAGCCGAGGGCTCGCCCGCGTTGGTGCTGGTCACGGACGGGTCGGCATCCGGTGAGCCGCCGGACTCGTCCGCGGAGGGCGTGCCACCGACCTGGCTGGCACACGCCGACAGCGTCACGGCGGCCGCCAGCACGACCGCGGAAAGCATTCGCCCATGTCTCGACATCGGTACAGACCCTACCGAGGGACCGCATCGAAGACTTAAGGTCGACGCCGCATTACCGGTGGGTCATTCACATGTCATCACGAGAGCTGGTGAACTGCTGTGGCAGCGCAAAGCGGCGCGAAGGGTTCCGGGCTGCGGTTCAGCCCCTGGAACCTGTTACTGATCATTCCGTTCTGGATCTTGCTGACTCCCCTCTACAACCGGGTCGAGCCCACGTTGTTCGGGATGCCGTTCTTCTACTGGTTCCAGTTCGTCGGCATCGCGGTCGGCGTCACCTGCACGACGCTCGTGTACTTCGGGACGAAGAACCGGCGGGGCTCCGCCCCTCGCACCGAGCCGACCGACGTCGACGACCTCGATGAGGGGAGCCTGCGATGACCGACCTGCAATGGCCGGAACTGATCATCTTCTCGACGCTGTTCCTGCTGGTCACCGTGCTGGGCTTCGTGGCCGCGCGGTGGAAGGCGGGTGACACGCTCGACCACCTCGACGAGTGGGGTCTCGGCGGCCGCAAGTTCGGCTCCTGGATCACGTGGTTCCTGATCGGTGGCGACCTCTACACGGCGTACACGTTCGTCGCGGTGCCCGCGCTGCTGTTCGGCGCGGGCGCGATGGGCTTCTTCGCGCTGCCGTACACGATCCTGGCCTACCCGCTGGTGTTCCTGCCGCTGCTGCGCCTGTGGTCGGTGTCGAGGGCCCGCGGCTACGTGACGCCCGCCGACTTCGTGCGCGGGCGCTACGGCTCGCCGTTGCTGGCCACGCTCATCGCGGTGACCGGCATCGTGGCGACGATGCCCTACATCGCGCTGCAGCTGGTCGGCCTCGAGGCGGTGCTGCGGACGATGGGCTTCAACGCGGGCGGCTTCCTCGGCCACCTGCCGCTGCTGATCGCGTTCATCATCCTGGCGGTCTACACGTACCAGTCGGGCCTGCGTGCGCCCGCGCTGATCGCGTTCGTCAAGGACCTGCTCGTCTACATCGTCATCATCGTCGCGGTGATCTACCTGCCCATCAAGCTGGGCGGCTGGGACTCGATCTTCGGTGCGGCGCAGGAGAAGTTCGCGGCGACCGACGCCGAGAGTGACGGCATTCTGCTCAACGGCAACAATCAGCTCCAGTACGCCACGCTGGCACTGGGTTCGGCGCTCGCGCTGTTCCTCTACCCGCACTCGGTCACCGGTGTGCTGGCCTCGCGCGGGCGCAACGTGCTCAAGCGCAACATGTCCGCGCTGCCCGCGTACTCGCTGTTGCTCGGTCTGCTGGCACTGCTCGGTTTCGCGGCGATCGCGGCCGGCACGGAGGCGATCACCAACCAGGCCACCGGAAACCCGGACACGAACACCATCGTGCCGAAGCTGTTCGACGACCAGTTCCCGTCGTGGTTCGCGGGCATCGCCTTCGCCGCGATCGGGATCGGCGCGCTCGTTCCGGCGGCGATCATGTCGATCGCGGCCGCGAACCTGTGGACCCGCAACATCTACAAGGAGTTCATCAAGCGCGACGCCACGCCCAAGGAGGAGGCACGGCAGGCCAAGCTCTCCTCGCTGATCGTCAAGTTCGGCGCGGTGGCGTGCATCCTGTTCCTCGACCCGCAGTTCTCGATCGACCTGCAGTTGATCGGCGGTGTGATCATCCTGCAGACGCTGCCGGCCGTGGCCATCGCGCTCTACACGCGCTGGCTGCACCGGTGGGGACTCGTCGCGGGCTGGATCATCGGCATGGGCTGGGGAATGACGCTGCTCTACGGCATCCCGAACCCGGCGACGGGCAGGGAGCACTTCGGTGGCGCGGCGCTCGCGCTGGACAAGCTGAACATCTTCGGCTGGCAGCCGTTCGCGGGCTCCACGGTGCAGATCTACGTCGGCATCGTGGCGCTGCTGGCCAACCTGCTGGTGGCCGCGGTGGTGAGTGTGATCGCGCGTCAGCTCAAGGTGTCCAACGGAACCGACACCACAGTGGATGCCGACTACCACGTCGACGAGGGCGACGAGGACCTCCGCCCGGTCGCCGCGCCTCACTGATCGGCGGCGACACACTCGGCGAGGCGGCGGCGCAGCAACCTGCGCTGCGGCTCGGAGCCCGGCATGGCCACGGCCGCGCGGTAGTACGCGGCGGCCCTGCCGGGCTCCCCCGCCCGCATCCACAACGCGGCGAGGGCCGAGGGCAGCAACCGGTACCCGGCGAGCCGGGGATCGTCCTCGAGTCGTTCCAGCTCGGCGATCCCCCGCCGGGGGCCGTGCACCATCGACACCGCGATCGCGCGGTTCAGCCACGCCACCGGTGAGGGACGCAGCTCCACGAGCCGGTCGTAGAGGTCCAGGATCCTCGGCCAGTCGGTGTCGTCCGTGCCGTGCGGGTCGGCAGAGCTCACGTGGCACAACGCGATCGCGGCTTCCACGTGGTAAGCCGACAGCTCGGCCCCGGTGCAGGCCGCGGCGAAGGTCCGGGTGCCCTCGGCGATCATCGCCGTGTCCCACCGGCTTCGGTCCTGTTCGGCGAGCAGCAGCACGTCACCGTCGTCGTCCACCCGGGCGGGCAGTCTGCTCGCCTGCAACAGCAACAGCCCCACGAGCGCCCGCGACCTCGGCAGGTCGGTGCGCGGATCGGCGAGCAGCAGGCGGCCGAGGCGGATGGCCTCGCCGCACAGCTCCGCCCGCACGGCCTCGTCGCCGCTCGTGGCGTCGTAGCCCTCGTTGAACAGCAGGTACAGCACCGAGAGCACGCTGTCGACGCGCTCTGGCAGCTCGTCGGCAGGCGGCAGTTCGAGCGGCCCCGCGTCGCGCAGCCAGCGCTTGGCCCGCGCGAGGCGCTGCGCGACGGTGGCGTGCTTGGCCAGCAACGCCGAGGCGATCTCGTCGACACCGAGTCCGCCCACGGTCTTCAGCGTCAGCGCCACCTGCGATGCCAGCGGTAGTTCGGGGTGGCAGCACAGCAGGATCATCGCCAGCTCGGCGTCCCCGCCTGGTTCGGCGTCGTGGTCGAGTTCGGCCAGTAACGGCAGCTTGGCTCGCAGCGTCTGCTCCCTGCGGATCAGGTCGAGCGCCCGGTTGCGGGCCGCTCGGAACAGCCAGCCCTTCGCATTGGCGGGCACGCCGTTGTGCGGCCAGGTGCGCAGCGCCTGCTCCATCGCATCGGCGAGGGCCTCCTCGGCGAGGTCGAGCCTGGCGGGCCCGAGCGTGCGGGCCAGCGTGGCGACGATCTGCCCGGCGCTGTGCCGGAACAGGTGCTCCACCACGCCGGCCGGCGCGCTCATCGCTCAGGCCTCACAGCCGTTTTCGCCGATCTTGCGCACCTCGATCGGGCCGAACCGCAGGTGCGGATGGGTGCCGAAGAGCTTCTCGGCCTGGTCGAGGTCGTCGGCCTCGACCACGATGAAACCGCCGACGACCTCGGTGGCCTCGGTGTGCGGGCCGTCGGTCGACGCGAGTGATCCGTCGACCAGCCGCACCACGCGGCTCTGGCTGTGCGAGAGCCCGCTGCTGAGCACCAACTTGCCCTGGCGTTCCAGGTCGTCGCTCCAGGTGACGTAGGCCTCGAGCGTGCGCTGGGCCTCTCCCGGGCTCAGGCCGGTGCGCGAGTCGTCGACGTTGCGGATGAATCCGACGTAGCGGGGCATGTCCGCCTCCTTCTTCTTCTTCTTCTTCTCGATGGACACCCGACAGACGAACGAGGACAGCGGAAATCGACACCGCTAGCGTGACATCCATGAGCGACGAGGTGAGCAGGTTCGGCGTCGTCGAGCCCGACGAGCTGCCGGACGACCTGCGCGAGCGCGTCGGGGCGATCGCCGAGAAGTCGGGCTTCGTGCCCAACATCTTCCGCGCGCTGGCCCGCAGGCCTGCCGAGCTGAGGGCGTTTCTCGACTACCACGACGCGTTGATGGACAAGTCCGACGGACTGAGCAAGGCCGAGCGAGAGCTCGTGGTGGTGGCCACGTCGGGCGCGAACCACTGCACGTACTGCGTGGTGGCGCACGGCGCGATCCTGCGCATCCGGTCGAAGGACCCGGAGCTGGCCGACCGCGTCTCGGCGAACCCGTGGCAGGTGGAGCTGGACGAACGCGGCAGGGCGATCGTCGACCTCGCGCTGGCGCTGGCGCACGACTCGGCGAAGTTCGGCGAGCCTCACCTGGCGGCGGCGCGCGCGGCGGGGCTCACCGAGGACGAGATCTGGGACGTCGGGTCCATCACCGCACTGTTCGCGTTGTCGAACCGGCTCGCCCACCTCACGGCACTGCGGCCGAACGCCGAGTTCTACTCGATGGGCCGCTAGGGTGCGCCCGACGATTCCGCAGCCGGCTGCGCGGGGCCGGCGCGGTCGCTCGCTGCGTTGTCGGAAAGGCCCGAGTACGCCCAGTACGAGGACCTTCCTCCGCCTTGCGAGCCACCACGCCGATCCCCGCTCGCACAGCAGGGAATCGTCAGGCACACCCTAGAGCCGCATCCTCCAGACCTCGGAGACCAGCTCGGCGCCCCAGCTGTCGTGCGCCTCGCTCTCGGCGAGCTCGAAACCGGCCCCGCGGTAGATCGCGCGTGCCGCGGTGAGGTTGCTCTGCGTCCACAGCTCCATCGAGCGGTAGCCGCAGCGGCGGGCGAACTCGACGCACTCGGCGACCAGCCGTTTGCCGACGCCGTGGCCGCGGGCACTGGGCTCGACGAGCAGCAGCCGCAGCTTGGCGGTGGTCTCGTCACTGCCCTGCACGCAGAGGACGGAGCCGACGGGTTCGCCGTCGAGCTCGGCGATCCACGCGGCCTGGCGAGCGCTGCCCCGCGCGGCGACGTAGTCGGCCACGATGCCCGCCACGAGCCCCTCGAACTCGGGGCCGAAGCCGTACTCCGTGCCGTAGACGGCGCCGTGGCGCTGCACCACCCAGCCGTAGTCACCCGCGCGCGGCGGGCGCAGCACGAGCGTGGCGTCGCGCCGGTGCTCGCCGAGCAGTCCGGTGACGGCGGTCATCGCGGCGAGCAGGCGTTGCTGGTCGGGTTCGGCGAGCGTGCCGAGCAGCCGGCCGATCTGGGCGTCGGTGTCGCGCTCGAGCTCGGCCTGCGTGTCGCGGCCGTCCTCGGTGAGGCGGACGGTCTGCCTGCGGGCGTCGGTCTCGGAGCGTTCACGGACGAGCAGTCCCGTCGCCTCGAGCTTGCCGAGCAGCCTGCTCGCGTAGCCCGCGTCGAGGTCGAGCCGCCTGCGCAGCTCGGGTACCTCGTGGACGTCCTGCTGGGCGAGCTCGTAGAGGACCCTGGCCTCGCTCAGCGAGTAGGCGGAGCCGACCAGTCCTTCGTCGAGGACGCCGATCACGCGTGTGTAGAGCCGGTTGAAGGCGCGGACTCCGGCGATGCGCTCCGGCAGCGTGTTCATTGACCACCTCAGCGATTTCATTGACTCAGTCAACGATAACCGGCGATGAGGGGGCCGAACAAAAAAGGGGTGCGGAAAATTGGAAACCCCGTGATGCTGCCAGGTCGGGGGTCCGCCAGCATCACGGGGTCATGAGGGGTATCGACACCGCCTGCGGCGGCGTTACACCCTGGATTGATTGTAATTCAGGTCACACGCGCGGCGAGCGCTCGTAGCGCGGGCGTGTCTGCGCGATGGCGATGAGTTCCTGTCGGACGGTCGCGGTCGCGGCGTTGTCGATCGCTCGGTTGACGGCTCGGCGGGTGCGGGATTCGGCGCGGCGGGCACGGAGTCGGGCGGCGATGTTGTTCATCGGTTCTGCTGCATCCCCTTGGGGGTCTCGTCGGCTGAGCTGTACATATCCCATTATGTACTTTTTTTCACAAAGTCGCCAACGATCGTCAGGTGAGATGGCTTACTCGCCGAAAGATCATCGGCGAGAGCGGGAAAATTCGGCCGAGATGTATCGCTAGCGGTGTCTAGCGCTGTATTGGCTCTCAGCTAGAGAGCTATAGAAGACTCAATCGTCGGCACGGCTGAGTAGATAGTTGCCGAAGTGCGGCACCGTGAACGCGATGTGCCCGCGCTCCGCGGAGTAGACCAGCCCCTTCTTCAGCAGGCTGTCCCGAGCGGGCGAGAGTGACGACGGCTTGCGGCCGAGGAACACCGCCACGTCCGAGGTGCCCGCGCTCTCGTCCCTGCCCTGGGTCAGCTCGGCCATCGCGCGCAGGTACTCGCGTTCGGACGGCGTGGCCCGCTCGACGCGGGAGCCGAAGAAGCCCACGGCCAGCTCCGCCTCGGCCTCCGGCGAGGCCACAGCCACGTCCTCCTCAGTGATCGGGTTCGACGGCGCCGCGTCCCACGCTGCCTTGCCGTAGGCCTGCACGAAGTAGGGGTAACCGCCCGAGCTCTCGAACAGCGCCGCGAGCGCCTTCGGCGCGATCTCCGCTTCCTCCCGCTCCACGGGCGCGAGCACGGCGCGGTCGGCGTCTCCCCTGCTCAGCCGGTCGATGCGGGTGTAGCGAAACAGTCGTTCCGAATAGGACTTCGAGGCCGAGAGCACCGCGGGCACGTGCGGCAGGCCCGCGCCGACGACCACCAGCGGAGCGCCGGACTGCGACAGCTCGTGGCACGCCGCGCACAGCGCCGAGACGTCGTCGGGCACCAGGTCCTGGATCTCGTCGATCAGCAGTGCCACCCCCGTGCCGACGTCGGTGGCCAGTTCCGCGACGTCGGTGAACAGCTCGACGAGGTCGATCTCGATGTCGCCGGAGTCGGCCCGGCCCTGCGCGGGCGGCACGTCGATGCCCGGCTGCCAGCGCTCGCGCAGTTTCGCGTCGGGCTTGTTGGCCTTGAGCGCGAACGACTTGAGCACGGCCAGCACCTCGTCGACCCGGTCTGGCGCCCGGTGCCTCACGGCGAGGTCACGGATCGCCCTGTGCAGTGCGGCCGAGAGTGGCCTGCGCAGCTCGGCGTCGGGCCTGGCCTCGACCTTGCCCGCACCCCAGCCCCGCCGGATAGCCATCGAGCGCAGTTCGCCGAGCAACACGGTCTTTCCAACCCCGCGTAGGCCGGTCAGCATCAGGCTCCGCTCGGGTCTGCCCCTGGCGACACGTTCCAGCACCACGTCGAACGCCTGGAGCTCGCGTTCTCGGCCTGCCAGTTCGGGTGGGCGCTGGCCGGCGCCGGGGGCGAACGGATTCCGCACGGGGTCCATCGCTGGCACACTATTGGGTTTTCTAGTGCGAAACCGATATTGCGCGAGATACGGCTATCGGCGTGTCCGCATGGTCAACTCGGGTTCGTCCGGCCGTCACCCTCGGGTGCCAGTGTCGCCCCGTGACCATGACGAAACGTGCGTTCGCGGTGCTCACGAGCCTGCTGGTGGTGTCGTTCGCCGCCAGTGGCCTCGCGGTCGCGAAGCCGAAGCACAGGAACTTCGACATCCAGGCCCACCGGGGCGGGATCGGGCTGACCGTCGAGGGCACCCTCGCCGCGTTCTCCCGCGCCCTCGAACTCGGCGTGACCACGCTCGAGCTCGACATCCAGATCACACGCGACGGCCGCGACGTGATCACCCACGACCGGCAGATCAACCCGGCCAAGTGCGCCGACACCGCGCCGGTGCGGCCGGGCGACCCGCAGTACCCCTACGCGGGCAAGTACATCAAGGACTTGACGTTCGCCCAGGTCCGCACACTCGACTGCGGCTCGCAGCGCCAGCCGAACCATCCCGGCCAGGAGCTCTCCCCCGGCGCGACGATGCCGACGCTGGCCGAGCTCTTCGCGCTCGTGCGCGAGCACCGCGCGTGGAACGTGCGGTTCAACATCGAGACCAAGGTCGAGGCCGCGGCCCCGCACGAGACCGCTCCGCGCGAGCAGTTCGTCAACCGCGCGGTGTGGGAGGTCCTGCGGTCCGGCTTTGCGCACCGCGTCACCATCCAGAGCTTCGACTGGGGCGCCCTGATGCTCGTGCGCAAGCGCGCGCCGTGGCTGCCGACGGTCGCCCTGACCCAGCCCGAGTTCCTGCAGGTGGGACAGCCCGGCCGGTCTCCCTGGCTCGGTGGGCTCGACATCGACGACTTCGGCGGCAGCCCGGTTCGCGCGGCGAAGTCGTTCGGCGCGAGCGCGTTGTCGCCCGTGCACGGCAACCCGCAGGGCGGTGCGGTGGGCGACCCCGACTACGAGCCGTTCACCACCAGGGCGCTCGTCGACGAGGCGCACCGGGCGGGGCTGAAGGTGATCCCGTGGACGATCAACGACAAGGCGACCATGCACAAGCTGATCGACGACGGCGTGGACGGGATCATCACCGACTACCCGGACCGGCTGCGGGAGGTCGCCGCCGACCGGGGCTTCCGCCTGCCGAGGTCGTATCCGGCTCGCTAGCGCTCTCTAGCTCAGAAGCTATACACGCGTAGATGGGTGAAGACGGCGAGGAGTGGGTAGTTGGTTGTCGCAATGATCCCGGCTGTCCAGGGAAGGTCGCGATGATTCTCCGCCGAGTGGCGCGCCCGCTTCTCGCCTCCATCTTCATCTCCGGTGGCATCAATGCCCTCCGCAACGCGGAAGGCCACGCGCAGGCCGCCGCACCACTGGTCGACAAGACCGTCGCGCCGCAGGCCGACGCGCTGCCCGAGCAGGTGCCGACCGACCCGGTGACCCTGGTGAAGGTCGACGCGGCGGTGAAGATCGCGGGCGGGGCCCTGCTCGCGTTCGGCAAGCTGCCCCGGGTCGCCTCGCTGCTGCTGCTCGGCAGCCTTGTGCCGACCACCGTCGCCGGGCACCCGTTCTGGGATGAGAAGGACCCCGAGCAGCGCCAGGCGCAGCTGATCCACTTCCTCAAGAACGCGGGCCTCGCGGGTGGCCTCCTGCTCGCCGCCGC
Source organism: Prauserella cavernicola (assembly GCF_016595675.1). GTDB lineage: Bacteria > Actinomycetota > Actinomycetes > Mycobacteriales > Pseudonocardiaceae > Prauserella_A > Prauserella_A cavernicola. The sequence goes on from NZ_JAENJH010000002.1 coordinate 721,621, forward strand.
CGACACCGAGGGCAAGCCGTCGGTGGCGTGGCGCGCGAAGAAGGCGGCGCACGACGCGGCCGATCAGGTGCAGGACACCGCCGGCACGGTGCAGCGCAAGACCGGCAAGGCGACGGAGAAGGCGACCAAGGCCGTCGAGTCCGCGTTCGACTCCGCGCTGTCGCGCTGAGGACTACTTGCTGGCCACCCGCCGGTACCGCGCCGTGGCCAGCGGCGCGAAGATCGCGATGATCGCGATCGAGCTGATGATCGCGTAGAGCGCCGCGTTCTCGGCTGGCCAGCCCGACGGCTCCGGCCAGCCCGGCGGACTGACGTTGCCGAAGAGGTCTCTGGTCGCGTTGACCGCTGCCGTGAACGGGTTCCAGTCGGCGATCGTGCGCAGCACGCCGGGCAGGCTCTCCTGAGGAACGAAGGCCGACGAGATGAACGTCAGCGGGAACATCCAGATCAGTCCCGCACTGTTGGCCACCTCGACGCTCGGCGTGATGAGCCCGATGTAGGCGCCCACCCACGACAGCGCGAACGCGAACAGCAGGATCATCAGGTAGCCGAGCACGGCGTCGACGACGCTGCCGCGGATGCGCCAGCCGATGGCCAGCCCGCACACCGACAGCACCACCAGCACGACCACGCTCAGCACCTGGTCGGCGGTCGTGCGCCCGACGATCACCGCGAAGCGCGACATCGGCAGCGAGCGGAACCGGTCGATGATGCCCTTCTGCAGGTCGTTGGCGAAGCCGATCACCGTGTACGAGGAGTTGAAGGCCACCGTCTGCGCGAAGATGCCTGCGATCAGGAACTCCCGGTACGCCAGGCCGCCGCCGCCGGGACCGCCGATGGCCCCGCCGAAGACGTAGGCGAACAGCAGCACGAACATGATCGGGAACACGGTGGCCCCGAGCAGCCATTCGGGGTTGCGGCGCACGTTCACGACGTTGCGCCACGTGATGACGCCGCTGTCGGAGAGCACCTTGGTCATGGAGGTCACGACGGCACCTCTTCGCCGGTGCCCCGCCCGGTGAGCGACAGGAACACGTCGTCGAGCGTCGGCCGGTGCAGCCCGGCGTCCTGCACCACCACGTTCTGCGCGTCGAGCCTGCGCAGTGCCTCGACCAGTGCCTTTGTTCCGGTGTCCACCAGCACGTCGACGCGGCGGGCGCGGCCGTCCACGGTGGGCTCGCCGCTACCGATCTCGCCGAGCACGCGCATGGCCAGCGGCAGTTCCTCCGCCGAGCCGACCACGAGCTCGAGCCGTTCGCCGCCCGACTGGTTCTTGAGCTCGTCGGGGGTGCCCTCGGCGATCACCTTGCCCCGGTCGATCACCACCACCGAGTCGGCGAGCCGGTCGGCCTCCTCCAGGTACTGCGTGGTCAGCAGCACGGTGGCGCCGGTGGCGACCAGCTGTTCGATGACCTCCCACATCTCGATCCTGCCGCGCGGGTCGAGCCCCGTGGTCGGTTCGTCGAGCACCACGACGCTCGGCGAACCCACGAGCGCGCCCGCGAGGTCGAGCCTGCGCCGCATGCCGCCCGAGTAGCCCTTGGCCGGCCGGTCGGCCGCCTCGTCGAGCCGGAACCGGGCCAGCAGCTCGCGAGAGCGGCGGCGCGCCTGCGCCTTGCGCTGCCCGTAGAGCCTGGCGACGAGGTAGAGGTTCTCGAAGCCGGTGAGGTTCTCGTCCACGGCGGCGTACTGACCGGAGAGCCCGATCGAGCGCCGCACCCCGTCGGGGTCGGTCAGCACGTCGTGCCCCGCCACCTCCGCCTCGCCCGAGTCGGGGCGCAGCAGGGTGGTGAGAATCCGGACGGTGGTGGTCTTCCCCGCCCCGTTGGGACCGAGCAGGCCCAGTACCTGCCCGGTCGGGATCTCCAGGTCAACGCCGTCGAGTGCACGGGTCATGCCGTAGTTCTTGACGAGGCCGCGTGCCCGTACCGCGACTCCCTTGTCGGTGTCGGACATGGCGCCAGAGTAGGAGCGCCCACCGACAAAGTCGCGCGGTTCTGCCTCGAGCGAACCTACTTCTCGAGAATCGCCGTGATGCCCTGACCACCTGCCGCGCAGATGGAGATCAGTCCACGCCCCGATCCCTTGTCCGAGAGCAGTTTCGCGAGGGTGCCGACGATCCGCCCGCCGGTCGCCGCGAACGGGTGTCCCGCGGCGAGCGAGGAGCCGTTGACGTTGAGCTTGTCCCGGTCGATCGAGCCGAGCGGTTCGTCACGGCCGAGCCGCTCCTTGGCGAACGCCGGGTCCTCCCACGCCTTGAGCGTCGCGAGCACCTGCGACGCGAACGCCTCGTGGATCTCGTAGAAGTCGAAGTCGCCCAGCGTCAGACCGGCCCGGTCGAGCAGCTTCGGCACGGCGTAGGCGGGGGCCATCAGCAGGCCCTGTTCGCCGTGCACGTAGTCGACGGCGGCGGTCTGCGAGAACGTCAGATACGCCAGCACCGGCAGGTTGCGCTCCTTCGCCCACTGCTCGGTGGCGAGCAGGACCGTGGAGGCGCCGTCGGTGAGCGGCGTCGAGTTGCCCGCCGTCATCGTGCCCTCCGGCCCGCCGTATGCGGGCTTCAGCTTGGCCAGCTTCTCCACCGTCGAGTCGGCGCGCAGGTTCTGATCGCGCGTGAGCCTGAGGTAGGGAGTGAGCAGGTCGTCGAAGAAGCCGCGGTCGTAGGCGGCGGCGAGCCGCTGGTGACTCGCCGCGGCGAGCTCGTCCTGGGCGGCGCGCGTGATCTCCCACGAGTTGGCGGTGAGCGCGGCGTGCTCACCCATCGAGAGCCCGGTGCGCGGCTCGGCGTTGCGCGGGATCTCCGGCACGATGTGGCCCGGCCGGATCCTGGTGAGGAGCTTGAGCCGGTCGCCGACCGACTTGGCCGCGTTGAGCCGCACCAGCAGCCTGCGCAGGTTGTCGTTGACGGCGAGCGGGGCGTCGCTCGTGGTGTCCACGCCGCCCGCGATGGCCGAGTCGACCTGTCCGAGCGCGATCTTGTTGGCGACGTTGACGATCGCCTGCAGCCCGGTGCCGCACGCCATCTGCACGTCGGAGGCGGGCGTGGTCGGCGAGAGCCTGCTGCCGAGCACGACCTCCCTGGCGAGGTTGAAGTCGCGGGAGTGCTTGAGCACGGCGCCCGCGGCGAGCTCGCCGATGTGCTGGTCCTGCAAAGAGAACCGGCTGACCAGCCCGTCGACGGCCGCGGTGAGCATGTCCTGGTTGGACGCGTCGGCGTAGGGACCGTTGGAGCGGGCGAAGGGGATCCGGTTGGCGCCCACGATCGCGACCCTGCGGATCTCGGGGCCCGACTTGGCCCTGCCGCTCCTGCTGCCACCGCTGGTCTTGCGCGGCTTCTGCGCTGAGGTCATGGTTCCTCCTGGTCAGCGTTTCGCACCCGATGGCAGTGTAACCTACTGGCGAGTAGGTTAGGCTTGGCGGTGCACGATCCGGCACAGGAGGGCGATCCGATGGCTGACAGGTATCACAGCTTCACCAGGACACCGGTCGGAAAGTTCCTGGTGCCGAGGCTCGGCCTGCCGAACCCGCCCACGCTGCGCCGATACCGTCCTGGCCAGCCCGCCCTCGAGGGTCCCGCACTTCTCGGTGGCGCGCCCGGGGGCCGGTTGGAGAAGCCGCTGACCGCACAGCTCGGCGCGCTCGGCCTCCAGGTGCGCACGGTCGCCGCCGACGAGGTCCGCCCCGGCGCGCTCGTCTTCGACGCCACCGGCATCACCGCTCCCGAGCAGCTGCGCGAGCTGCACCGGTTCTTCCAGCCGGTGATCCGCAAGGTGGCCGCGGGCGGCCGGGTCGTGGTGCTCGGCACCCCGCCCGAGCTGGCCTCGGGTCGGGAGCGCATTGCCCAGCGTGCGCTGGAGGGCTTCGTCCGCTCGGTCGGCAAGGAGCTCAAGCGCGGCGCCACCGCCCAGCTCGTCTACGTGGCCGAAGGCGCGGAGGACGCCACCGAGTCCACGCTGCGCTTCCTGCTCTCGGCCAAGTCGGCGTTCGTCGACGGCCAGGTGATCCGCATCGGTACCGGCGGGGTCACCACGGCGACGGCTCCGGAGAGCTGGGAGACGCCGCTGGCGGGCAAGGTCGCGCTGGTCACCGGTGCGTCGCGCGGCATCGGCGCCGCGATCGCCGAGGTGCTCGCGCGCGACGGCGCGCACGTGGTGGCGCTCGACATCCCGGCGCAGGGCGCCGACCTGTCAGCCGTGGCCAACAAGATCGGCGGCTCGGCGCTGCAGCTCGACATCACCGCCACCGACGCGCCTGCCCGGCTCGCCGAGTACCTCACCCAGCGCCACGGCGGCGTCGACGTCGTCGTGCACAACGCGGGCATCACCAGGGATAAGACGCTCGGCAACCTCGACGGGAGCGCATGGGACGCGGTGCTCACCGTCAACCTCGTCGCGCAGCTCGCCGTCAACGACACCCTGCTCGCCGAGAAGGTGCTGCGCGCCAACGGCCGCATCGTCGGCGTCTCCTCCATCGCGGGCATCGCGGGAAACCTGGGCCAGACCAACTACGCCACCAGCAAGGCGGGCGTGATCGGCATGGTCGACGACTCCGCGGCCGCGCTCGCCGAGTACGGCGGCACGATCAACGCCGTCGCGCCGGGATTTATCGAGACCAAGATGACCGCGCAGGTGCCCGTGGTGATCCGTGAGGTCGGGCGGCGCTTGTCGAGCCTCGCGCAGGGCGGGCTCCCGGTCGACGTCGCCGAGACCATCGCCTGGTACGCCAACCCCGGTTCCGCCGCGGTCAACGGAAACGTCGTGCGCGTGTGCGGCCAGGCCTTCCTGGGGGCCTGACATGACGGTCAAGGAACTGCACCGGGCACCGAGCCTGTCGACGCTGTATCCCAGGGCGGTGCTCGGCGGCCTGCGCAAGAGCGGCGGCGACACGCTGCCCGACATCGAGTACGTGCGCTCCGGCGTGGTCGCCGACCCGGCGCACGTCGCCGACTACAACCGGGTCTGCGGGTTCCGACTCGGCGACGAGCTGCCCGCGACCTATCCGCACATCCTGGCGTTTCCGATGCAGGTGGCGCTGATGTCGGAGCCGGACTTCCCGTTCCCGCTGCTGGGCATGGTGCACGTGGCCAACCGCATCACCCAGCACCGGCCGGTGGGCATCGGCGAGGAGCTCACGCTGCGCGTGCGCGCGCAGAACCTGCGCCCGCACGAGAAGGGCACGCAGTTCGACGTGCTCAGTGAGGCGGTCGCGGGCGGGCAGACCGTGTGGACGGACGTGAGCACGTATCTGCGCCGCGGCGGCGGTTCCGGTTCCGGCGGGGCGAAGGGGCAGCTCGCCGCACCGTCGGCAGGCGCGATCTGGCGAGTACCGGCCGACATCGGCCGTCGCTACGCCGAGGTGTCCGGCGACCGCAACCCGATCCACCTGCACCCGCTCACGGCGAAGCTGTTCGGCTTCCCCTCGGCGATCGCGCACGGCATGTGGACCAAGGCGCACAGCCTGGCCGCGTTCGAGGGCAGGCTGCCGGAGGCCTTCACCGTCGACGTGCGATTCAAGCTGCCCGTGCTGCTGCCGGCCAGGGCCGCGTTCACCACGTGGCGGACGGGTGACGGGAGACCCGGCGACGCGAAGCGTCTCGATGGGGGGTGGCGGACGGGTGACGGGTGGGCGTTCGAACTGTGGAACGCACGCAAGCCCAAGCCGCACCTCGAGGGTGCGATCACGGCTCTGTAGGCCGCCAGACCTCACCCTCGACGAGGTCGTTGAAGCCGAGCCAGATCAGGTTCATCAGCCACGAGGCGAGCACGGCGTCGGAGACGTCGGAATGGTCGAGCCACCAGTCGGCGAGCGACTCCGCGGCGCCGACGAGCGCGGCGGCGAGTCCTTCACCCGAGAACTCGGCCTGCTCGGCGAGCCCCTTGCGCGAGCCCGCCGAGACGACGAGCCCGGACACCAGCTCGATGGCGGTCGTGCGCAGCACGTCGACCTCGCTCGCGAACGGTCCACCCACGGTCAGCGCCTGGCGGTGCAGCACCAGCCACGACTCGCGATGGTCGGCGACGAACCCGTAGAACGCGCGCAGGCCGTGCCAGAGCTGCATGTCCGGCGGCACGTCGGGCTTGATCCCGGCGCGCACGGCCTCGAGCATCCTGTCCGCCTCGCGGCGGATGCAGTGCAGGAACAGGTCTTCCTTCGCGCCGAGGTAGCTGTAGATCATCGGCTTGGAGACGCCGGCGACCTCGGAGACCTCGTCCATCGACGCGGAGTGGTAACCGTGACGCGAGAACACCGACACCGCGGCGTCCAGGATCTGCTTCTCCCGGACGGCACGTGGTAGCCGTTTAGCCCGTTCGGGCGAGCGTCGTACATCCTCGGTCACTCGAACCTCCTGTCTTCCCGGAAAACGCTACCTGCAGAGGAGGTTCCGCTCGGTTTGCCGCTGTATCTACCGGTGAGTAACCTTACGCCGTGTCCTCGGAAAGGGTGCTGGACGACTTCGCCCGCAGCATCGATGTGCGAGCGCTGAGCACTGATCAGTTCCTGCGCGTGCTCGAAACATTGCACATGCTGGACACCGCGGGCGCGGGCGTGTCGCTGAGTTCGCTGTCCACGGAGGTGCTCGCCGGAATCGTCGCGAGGGCCACGAAGGACCAGATCAGAGGAATAGCGCGACACCCGGAATTGCGCGCGGTGTTTCTGGACGAGATATTTCGCCGGATGTCGGATCATTTCCTGCCCGCGAAGGCGAAACACCTCAGCATCGTCGTCGGCTGGCGGTTTCCCGACGGTGCCGACGACTTCGACCGCTTCCAGACGGTGATCGAGGAGGGCGAGTGCGTGTCGAGCGCGGACTGCTCCCGCACCCCGGACACGACGATCACGGTGGCGGCCGAGGACTTCATCCGAATGGCGACCGGCAACGTCGCCGTGGCGACGATGTTCGTGACCGGCAAGGTGAAGGTGCGCGGCGAGTACGCCCCCGCCGTGCGGTTCAGCAGCTACTTCGACATCCCCAAGCCGTAGCTCGGCCGGTCACTGCGAGTCGATGATCATCCGCGGCGGCGGGTCCTGGTCGGGGCCGTTGCCCTTGTTCTCGCTGACCACTTCGCTGTCGACCACGATCACGCGCTCCTGCTGCTGGCCGGGGTAGCCGCCGAGCGGTGCGCGCTTCTCGATCCGGCGCAGCCACGACCGGCGCACGACGCCGCGGGTCGGCGGCAGCAGCAACAGCAGACCGAAGATGTCGCTCACGAAGCCGGGAAGCAGGATGAGCAGCCCGCCCATCCCGATCAGCATGCCGTCGGTGATCTCGGCGTGCGGCGAGCGTCCTGATCTCGACGTGTCCATGAACGCGCGCGCGGCCTTGCCACCCTCACGGCGGGCCAGCCACGAACCGAGGAACGCGCCGGCGAGCAACACACCGAGGGTGGGCAGGAATCCGATGAGCGACACGACCGCCCAAACGGCAGCCACCTCGGCAACCACGTACAGCAGGAACACGACGGCCATACCCGGACAACGCATGAGGCGTCCGTTTTGCTCCCGTGTCACGCGCCGAATCGGTGATGTCACCCGCCGTGAGTCGCAAGACGGTCGGGGAACTGCTCGGCTTCCCGGGGCCGAGCGAGGACCAGTTGCCCGGCGGCTCTGGGCTCGCTTCGCACCCAGCGCGGTCGCCAGTACAGCCGGTCGAGATGGATCACTGGCGCGTCGATGAGCGCGCCGAGCCGTCGGGAGAACGTGGACTTTCCCGCGCCACCAGACCCGATCACCGCGACCCGTCGCACGGCTGTTGACCTCACGACGGGCCGCGGCAGGGCTAGAACGTGATGGCGACGGCCGGGTCGGCCAGCAGCGCGCCGACGTCGGCCAGGAACTGCGAGCCCTGCTGGCCGTCGATCACGCGGTGATCGAAGCTCAGCGACAGCTGCATCACCTTGCGCACGGCCAGTTCGCCGTCCACCACCCACGGCATGTCGCGGATGGCGCCCACCGCGAGGATGGCCGACTCGCCGGGGTTGATGATCGGCGTGCCGGTGTCGACGCCGAACACGCCCACGTTGGTGATCGTGAACGTGCCGCCCAGCATCGCCTCCGGCGTCGTCTTGCCGTCGCGCGCCGTGCTGGTCAGGTCCTCGAGCGCGCGGGCCAAGTCCACCAGCGACATGGCGTCGGCGTCGCGGATCTTCGGCACCACGAGCCCGCGCGGCGTGGCCGCGGCGATCCCCAGGTGCACGTAGTCCTTGTAGACGATCTCGGCCGTGGCGCCCGAGTCGTCCCACACCGCGTTGACGTCGGGTGTCCTGCGCGCCGCCAGGCACACGGCCTTGGCCGCGAAAGCGAGCGGGGTGAGCTTGACGCCCGCGAACGCCGGGCTCGTCTTGAGCCGCTGGCGCAGCTCCATCATCGGCGTGACGTCGACGGTGAGGAACTCCGTGACGTGCGGTGCCGTGAAGGCGCTGGCCACCATGGCCTGGGCGGTCGCCTTGCGGACGCCCTTGACGGGCACCCTGCGCTCCCGCGCACCGGCGGCGACGGGAGCGGCCGGCGCAGCGCTCGCCGGCTCCGCCGCGCGCCGCACGTCCTCGCGCGTGATCACGCCGCCCTCGGCCGTGCCGGTGAGGTCGTACAGGTCGACGCCCAGCTCCTTGGCGAGCTTGCGCACCGGCGGCTTGGCGAGCGGGACGTATCCACCGCGCGGTGCCGACACGGTGTGCACCGAGGCCATCGGCTCGGGCTCAGGCACGGGCTCGGACACCGGCTCCGGTGTGGCTGTGGCGGTCTTGCGCGGACGGCGCTTGGCGACCACGGTCTTGGAGCCGTAGCCCACGAGGGGCTTCATCTCCTCCTCGGCGGCCTGCGGATCCGCCGGCGCCGAGCCGTTGGTCACCGGTGCCGGTGCGGCCGCTCCGCCGGGGTCGACGTCGACGGTGAGGATGGGCGCGCCCACCTCCACGGTCTGGCCGGGCTCCACGAGCAGCTCGGTGACCACGCCTGCCCACGGGATCGGCAGCTCGACGGCAGCCTTCGCGGTCTCGATCTCCACGACGATCTGGTTGACCGTCACCTCGTCGCCGGGCTTGATGCGCCAGCCGAGGATCTCGGCCTCGGTGAGTCCCTCCGCGGTGTCGGCAAGGGGGAACTGCTTGTACTCGGGCATGTTCGGTTCCTCCCCCTCACCAGGCCAGCGCGCGGTCGACAGCGTGCAGGACCCGGTCGAGGTCCGGCAGGAAGTGCTCCTCCAGCTTCGACGGCGGGTACGGCGTGTCGAATCCCGTCACGCGCAGCACCGGTGCCTCGAGGGAGTAGAAGCACTCCTGCTGCACGCGGGCGGCGATCTCCGAGGTCAGCGACGACTCGGACGAGGCCTCGCTGACGGCGACGAGCCGACCGGTGCGGCGCACCGACTCGAACACCGGCTCCAGGTCGAGCGGCGAGAGCGTGCGCAGGTCGATCACCTCAAGCGACTTGCCCTCCTCGGCGGCCGCGGTGGCGGCGTCGAGGCAGACCTTCACCGACGGGCCGTAGGTCACGAGCGTCGCGGCCGCGTCCACGCCGCCCTGGCGCAGCACGCGCGAGGCGAACAGCGGTTCCGGCGTCGCGGTGGTGTCGACCGCAGCCTTCAGCGCACCGGAGTGGTAGAGCCGCTTCGGCTCGAAGAACAGCACCGGGTCGTCGCACGTGATGGCCTGCTGGAGCATCCAGTACGCGTCGACGGGGTTGGAGCACGAGACGACCCGCAGGCCGGGCGTGTGCGCGAACAGCGACTCCGGCGACTCCGAGTGGTGCTCGACCGCGCCGATCCCGCCGCCGTAGGGCACGCGGATCACGACGGGCACCTTCACCTTGCCCTGTGTCCGGTAGTGCAGCTTCGCGAGCTGGCTGGAGATCTGGTCGAAGCCGGGGAAGATGAACCCTTCGAACTGGATCTCGCACACCGGGCGGAAACCGCGCACGGCGAGGCCGACGGCGGTGCCGATGATGCCCGACTCGGCCAGCGGCGTGTCCAGCACGCGGTGCTCGCCGAAGTCCTTCTGCAGGCCGTCGGTGATGCGGAAGACGCCGCCGAGCTTGCCGACGTCCTCTCCCATCACGATGACCTTGCTGTCGGCCTCCATCGCCCTGCGCAGGCCGAGGTTGAGCGCCTTGCCGATCGTCAGGTTCTGCACGCTCGACATCGCGGTGTCTACTGTGGATTTCACGGGAGCCGCCATCAGTGCTCACCCGCCCCGAAACCGGCGAGGTACGACAGGTACTCCTCGCGCTGCGCGTCGAGCACGGGCGAGGGCTCCGAGTACACGTTCTCGAAGAGCCGCTCAGGCGGCGGATCGGGCATGTTGAAGCAGAAGTCGCGCAGCTCCGCCGCGAAGCGGTCGGCCTCGGCGTCGACGTCGTCGAAGAACGTCTGGTCGGCGCCGCCGGAGCGAGCGAGGTGCACGCGCACGCGCTCGATGGGGTCCTTGTGCTTCCACACCTCGAGCTCGTCGGAGAGCCGGTAGCGCGAGGGGTCGTCGGTGGTGGTGTGCGCGTCCATCCGGTAGGTGAACGCCTCGATCAGCACCGGACCGTTGCCGCGCCTGCACTCGTCGAGCGCCCAGCGGGTGACGGCGAGGCAGCCGAGCACGTCGTTGCCGTCCACGCGCAGGCCGGGGAAGCCGTAGCCGCGCGCCCGCTGGTAGAGCGGGAGCCGGGACTGGCGCTCGGTGGGCTCGGAGATGGCCCACTGGTTGTTCTGGCAGAAGAACACGAGCGGCGCGTCGTAGACGGCGGCCCACACGAAGCCCTCGTGCACGTCACCCTGGCTGGTGGCGCCGTCGCCGAAGTAGCAGATGGTGGCCTCGGCGTTGTCGTCGTCGCCGACCTTGCCCTCGAACTTCTGTCCCATTGCGTAGCCGGCGGCGTTGAGGACCTGGTTGCCGATGACGATCGTGTAGGGGTGGAAGCCGTGCCGCTGGAAGTCCCAGCCGCCGTGGTCGGTGCACCGGAAGATGCCGAGCAGCTCGCGGAAGTCCACGCCGCGCGTGTAGGCGACGCCGTGCTCGCGGTAGCTGGGGAAGGCCATGTCGCGCGCCTGCAGTGCGCGGCCGGAGCCGACCTGTGCTGCCTCCTGGCCGAGCAGTGGCACCCAGATGCCGAGCTGGCCCTGGCGCTGCATCGCGTTGGCTTCGCGGTCGGCCCTGCGGACCAGCACCATGTCGCGGTAGAGCCCGCGCAGTGCCTCGGCGTCGACGTCGGTGACGTACGGGTCGAACATCGCCGACGGGATGCGCTCGCCTTCGGGAGTCAGGAGCTGAGTGAGCTCAGCACCGCCTTCTGTAGTTGCTCGCAAACCCGCAATCACCTGTTCTGGAGTCGGTTCGGCCGCTGTCGCGGCCGGTCCGGCGCCAGGCTCCGGGCGCGTCCACTGTTCGGGGGACGGCATGCGCTATCTCCTTGGGGATCGTGCCGCGCAGCCGCTTGTGGCGGTCACTACGGCGCACCGGCGGCCACGTTCGCGTCTCGGGTCCGAGCGCTGAGGCGTCCGTCGGCGGTGACGGTTCACGTCGCCATCCTGGCACGAACCCGCCCGATCTGGAGAGGCCCTGAGTCCGTTTCGTTGCGCGCAACCGCCTGCTGAGCTGGGGAAATGCTTGGAAGGCCAACCATGTGTGCGCCAAAAGTCGGTGGTGCGAACGGGCGTTAACCAGCCCTTCGCGCCGCGCGGACCGCGCCGGGGCGCTCCGCTGCTTACCGACGAGTACGGTCGCTGTGACGTGTGACACAAACCATCCGTGTCACGATCAGGGGCATGGACGAACGACTGGTGCGGGAGACGGTGCGCGACGTGTGGGCGCGGGAGGCGCTGGCCGGCCTCTCCGAGTTCGTGACCATCCCGGCGCTCTCCCCCGCGTTCGACGCAGACTGGGCCAGGACCGGCCACCTGCACGCCGCCGTCGAGCACACCCGCGCCTATCTCTCCGCGCGGCCCATCGAAGGCGCGACTGTCGAGGTCGTCGAGCTGCCCGGCCGCACGCCGCTGCTCCTGCTCGACGTCCCCGCCCGCGACGCGACCAACGTCGAGACCGTCGTGGTCTACGGCCACCTCGACAAGCAACCCGCGGCGGGCGCGTGGTCGCCGGGCCTCGGGCCCTGGACGCCCGTGGTGAAGGACGAGCGGCTCTACGGCCGTGGCGCGGGCGACGACGGCTATGCCGCCTACGCCGCGGCGACCGCGCTGGAGGCGCTGCACGCCGCGGGCGGCGGCCACGCCCGCACGGTGGTGCTGCTAGAGACCGGCGAGGAGTCGGGCAGTCCCGACCTCGCCGCGTACCTCGAGCACCTGTCGGATCGGCTCGGCACGGTCGGCCTCGTGATCTGCCTCGACACCTCCGGCGCCGACTACGAGCGGCTGTGGCTCGCGACGTCGTTGCGCGGCATCGCGTTTCTCGACCTCAGCGTGCGCGTGCTGGACTCCGGGGTGCACTCCGGGCACGCCAGCGGTCTCGTGGCCAGCAGCTTCCGCGTCCTGCGCGAACTGCTCGACCGCATCGAGGACCCGCGCACGGGCCGGGCGAAGCTGCCGGAGCTGGAGGTCGAGGTACCGCGAGACCGCCTCGCCGAGATCGGGGTCGCCGCCGCGGAGGGGTTCCTCGCGCCGCAGCTGCCCATTGCCGAGGGCGTCGCGTTCGCCGAGGACGATCCCGTCGAGCTGGTGCTCGCCAACACCTGGCGCACCACGCTCTCGGTCACCGGCGCCGACGGACTGCCGCCGATCCTCGACGCGGGCAACGTGCTGCGGCCGTACACGAGCCTCAAGCTGAGTTTCCGCCTGCCGCCGACGGTCGACTCGACGGTGGCGTTGCGGGCCATCGAGAAGGCGCTGACCACCGACGTTCCGTACGGCGCCAGGGTGGAGATCGCCAGGGCCGAGGCCGCCGACGGCTGGAACGCCACGCCGAGGGCCCCGTGGCTGGAGTCCACATTGGATGAAGTTGGCGAGGACGTGTTCGGCAGGCCGTGGCGCGCGCTCGGCCTCGGCGGCACGATCCCGTTCCTCGGCCTGTTCGGGCGGGCCTACCCCGACGCGCAGTTCGTGGTCACCGGGCCGCGCGGCCCCGGCAACAACGCGCACGTGCCCGACGAGTGGCTGCACCTGGACCAGACCGCGCGGGTGACCGAGGCCGTCGCCCGCATCCTGCACGCGCACGCGAGCGCCTGACACGACGGAGGAGACGGATGACGACCGGATCGGGGCAGACACGGCTGTGGCACCCGTTCGCCAACATGGCCGAGGTCAAGCACGACCGCTTCGTGGTGGACCGCGCCGAGGGCGTGTGGCTCTACGACGCCGACGGCAGGCGTTACCTCGACGGCACCGCGGGGCTCTGGTACTGCAACGTCGGGCACGGGCGCACCGAGATCGTGGACGCGGTCGCGGCGCAGATGCGGCGCCTCGACAACTACTTCACGTTCAACGACTACACCAACGAACCCGCCGAGGAACTGGCCAGGCGCCTGTCCGCCGTGGCGCCGATGGACGAGGCGAAGATCTTCCTGACCACGGGCGGCGGTGAGTCCATCGACACCGCGGCCAAGCTCGCCCGGCTGTACTGGGCGCGGCGAGGGCAACCGGAGCGGGTCCACTTCCTCAGCAGGCGGCAGTCCTACCACGGCACCAACGGTCTCGGCACCAGCATCGCGGGCATCGAGGGCAACCGGGACGGCTTCGGCACGCTCGTCTCCGACACCACCCTCGTCGCCCACGACGACGCCGAGGAACTGCGCGCGGCGATCGAGAGCATCGGCCCCGAGAAGGTCGCCGCGTTCTTCGCCGAACCCGTGCTCGGAGCGGGCGGTGCCAGGGCGCCCCAGCCCGGGTATCTCGAAGCCGTCGCGAAGATCTGCGCCGAGCACGACGTGCTGTTCGTCGCCGACTCGGTGATCGGCGGGTTCGGGCGCCTCGGCGGCTGGTTCGGCGTCGAGCGCTGGGGCCTGCGGCCGGACCTGATCACCTTCGCCAAGGGCGTCACGAGCGGGTACCTGCCGCTCGGCGGCGTCGCCGTGTCCGCGCAGGTCGCCGACGTGTTCTGGGCCGAGCCGGGAGCGTCGTTCCCGCACGGGCCGACGTACTCGGGACATCCGACGGTGGCCGCGGCGGCGCTGGCGAACCTCGACATCCTCGAACGTGAGCAGCTGCTCGCCCGCTCCCGCGAGCTGGAAGGCCCGCTGCACGACGCGTTGCTGCGGCTGGCGAAGCACCGCGCGGTGGCCGAGGTGCGCGGCGGCACGGGCCTGCTCGGAGCCGTCGAGATCGAGGCGAGCGTGCTCGCCGACGACAAGGGCCTGATCACGCGCATGCAGAAAGCGGTGCGCGAGCACGGCGCGATCGTGCGCGTGCTCGCGGGCAACGCGCTGGTGGTCTCGCCGCCGCTGACGATCACCGAGGACGAGCTGACCCTGCTCGCTGAGACCATCGAGGCGGGCATCGACGGAGCCCTCGCGACCTGACCGGCCCGTTCGCGGTGGCAGGATGGGTCCGTGGAACAGCAAACCGTGAGTGAGACAGTCCGGGCGCTGTGGGCGGACGACGTCCTGCCGAGCCTGTCCGGCCTGGTCGAGATCCCCGCCCTCTCGCCCGTCTTCGACAAGGACTGGGCGAGGACCGGACAGCTGGACGCCGCCGTCGACCACGTGCGCGAATGGCTGTCGGCCCGGGACCTGCCCGGCGCGAGCATCGAGGTGGTGCGGCTCGAGGGCCGCAGCCCGGTGCTGCTGCTCGACGTCCCCGCCACCGAGGGCGCGCAGGACAAGGGCACCGTGCTCCTGTACGGCCACCTCGACAAGCAGCCCCCGGTGGGCGGCTGGTCCGACGGCCTCGGCCCGTGGAAGCCGGTGATCGAGGACGGCAAGCTCTACGGCCGCGGCTCCGCCGACGACGGCTACGCGGGCTACGCCGCCACCGTCGCGCTGGAGGCCGTGCGCGCCGCGAACGGCGGGCACGCGCGCGCCGTGGTGCTGCTGGAGACCGGCGAGGAGTCCGGCAGCCCCGACCTGCCCGTCTACCTGGAGCACCTCGCGGAGCGGCTTGGCCGCGTCTCGTTCGTCGTGTGCCTCGACTCGGGCGGCAACGACTACGAGCGGCTGTGGCTCACCACGAGCCTGCGCGGGCTCGCCCAGGTGCGGATCACCGCACGGGTGCTCGAGTCCGCGCAGCACTCCGGGCTCGCGAGCGGTGTCGTGCCCAGCTCGTTCCGCGTGCTGCGCGAGCTGCTCACACGCATCGAGGACTCCGCGAACGGCGCGATCCTCGTCGACGAGTGCAACGTCGAGATCCCGGCCAACCGGATCGATGAGGCCCGCGCCACCGCCGAAGTCGCACCCGGTGCGTCGCGCTCGGCGTTCCCGCTGCATGGCTCGACCCGGCCGGTGGCCGACGACGAGCTGGAACTACTGCTCAACAACAGCTGGCGGCCGACGCTGTCGGTGATCGGCGCCTCCGGCTTCCCTGCGCCCGACGACGCGGGCAACGTGCTGCGCGACCACACCACGCTGGGGCTGAGCTTCCGGCTGCCGCCGACCGCCGACTCGGCGGCGGCGCTCGCCGCGATCGAGAAGGCGCTCACCACCGACGTGCCCTACGACGCGACCGTGGAGCTCAGCGGTGTCGAGAACGCCGACGGCTGGAACGCGCCCGAGCTCGCCCCGTGGCTCTCGGGCGCGCTGGACCAGGTCAGCGACGGCGTCTTCGGCAGCCCGTGGCGCAGCGTCGGCCTCGGCGGGTCGATCCCGTTCATGGGCCTGCTCGGCGAGAAGTACCCCGAGGCGCAGTTCCTCGTCACCGGAGCGCTCGGACCCGACTCGAACGCGCACGTGCCCGACGAGTGGCTGCACCTCGACCACGCCCAGCGCGTCACCGAGGCGGTCGCCCACATCCTCGACGCGCACGCCAGGGGCTGAGACAGCCGAGTCGTCACCTCTCCGTCGCGCCGCGAGCGGCGAGTGCCTCGCCCAGTTCGTCGGCGTGGCGGAGAGTGCGCACCAGGAACGGCACGGCGAACGCCGTCACCGAACGCTCGGCCCCGCGCGCCTTGGCGGCCTCGCGCACCTCACGCGCGATGCCGGACAGCGCGGTGACGGCCTGCATCGTGAGCCCCACGAGCAGGCCGACCGACTCGGGCCGCACCCCGAAGCGCCGCAGCGGACTCGCCCAGCGCTCGACCGCGCTCACCACCTCGTCCACCGGCGTGGTGAGCGTGAACAGGTTCGCCGCGGCCAGTGCGGTCAGCAGCCGCAGGCAGATCACGAGCGCGGTGCCGGCGCCGAGCAACCACCACTGCAGGGCGAACACGAACACCGCGAGCAGCAGCAGTGCCCGCGCCGTGCGCAGCCAGCGGCTTGCCGGGATGCGCGCGAGCGCGTAGCCGAGCGCCACCACCCCGAACAGCGCGCCGAGCGCGGGTGCGCGCTCGAGCACGAACACAGTCACCGCGAGGGCGAACAGCACCAGCAGCTTCGCGCCGACCGGAGCGCGGTGCACCACGCTCGTCCCCGGCACGTGAGCCGAGATCACTGCGCCAGCTTCCGGTAGTGGCGCAGCGCGGGTTCCGGCTCGTCGTCGGCGACCACGCGCCCGTCGTCGAGCACCACCACGCGGTCGAAGCCGTCGAGCAGGTCGAGGTCGTGGGTCACCAGCACCACCTGCTGGCGCAGACCCTCCAGCAGTTCGGTGAAGCGCCGCTTGTTGCGCAGATCCAGCAGCGTGGTCGGCTCGTCGCACACCAGCACGTCCGGGTCGAGAACGAGCATCGCGCACAGCGCCAGCAGCTGTTTCTGCCCGCCGGAGAGCTGGTGTGCTGGATGCTCGGCGAAGCCGTCCAGTCCGTGTTCGGCCAGCACCTGCTCGGCCCTGCGCGCCCGCTCCTGTTTGGACAGCCCGCTGCCGCGCAGCGAGAACGCCACGTCCTCGCCCGCCGTGGGCATCACGATCTGGCTGTCCGGGTTGGTGAAGACGAACCCGACGCGCTTGCGCACCTTGCGGCCGTCCTTGGCCGGGTCGAGCCCTTCGACGAGCACCTTGCCCTCGGTGGGCAGCACGAGCCCGTTGATCATGCGGGCGAGCGTGGACTTGCCGGAGCCGTTTGCGCCGACGAAGGCCACGCGCCGCTCGGTCAGCTTCAGGTCCACATCGGACACCACGGCGCGCTCGCCGTAGCGGTGTCCCACGCCCGAGAACTCGATCACGACACGGCCTCCCACATCGCCGCAACACCCACACCGCCACCGGCCGACAGCGCCGACAGTCCCGAACCGCCCGTGCCCGCGAGCCGGTGGAACAGCCGCACGACCAGCACCGCGCCGGAGGCTCCCCACGGGTGCCCGAGCGCGATCGCGCCGCCATCAGGGCTCACGATCGCGTCGTCGATCCCGGCCGCGTCGAGGCACGCCAGCGTCTGGCCCGCGAACGCCTCGTTGAACTCCACCACGTCGGGCGTGCGGTCCAGCACCGACTTCATCGCGGGTACGGCGCCGAGCCCGAGCAGGTTCGGGTCCACCGCCGAGGTCGCCGAGGCCACCAGCCGCAGGCCGGCCAGTCCGCGCTCGCGCCGGACCCGCTCGCTCACCACGAGCACGGCCGCTGCTCCGTCGTTGACGCCGCACGAGTTGGCGGCCGTCGCCGTGCCGCCGGGCGTGAACGCGGGCCGGAAGCGAGCGAGCCGCTCGACGGTGAAGCCCGCACGCGGCCGCTCGTCGGCGGTGACTCCGCCGACCGGCACCAGCTCCGCGTCGAACCGGCCCGCCCGCTGCGCCTCGACGGCGCGCGTGTGGCTGCGTACGGCGAACGCGTCCTGCCGGTGCCGGGAGACTCCCGCTTCCGCGGCGACGCGGTCGGCGGCGGGACCCATGTCCGGGTCGCCCAGCTCTGCCGGCGCGAACGGAGCCCTCGTGTACTCGGTGGGTGGCTCGGTGCGCCAGGACCGCAGCGGCGCCGTCGACGCGCTCTCGACTCCGCCTGCCAGGATCGCCTCGCTCTCGCCCGCCCTGATCAGCGCGGCGGCGGTGGTGATCGCGGCGAGCCCGCTCGCGCACTGCCGGTCGACGGTCAGCCCGGGCACGTCCTGGCCGAGCCCGGCCCGCAACGCCGCGACCCGGGCCGGGTTGCCGCCCGGACCGAAGACGTTGCCGAGCACCACGTCGTCCACGGTGGCCACCCCGGCGTCGGCGAGCACCGCCCGCAGCACGGGCGCGGCCAGCTCGTCGACGCCCAGTGCTCGCAGCGCTCCACCGGTGGTGCCGATGGGGCTGCGCCGGGCGGCCACCACCACCGGAGTACGTTCGCCGGTCATCGCAGCGGCTCCGCCAGCAGCGTTCCGTCCCGCAGCTGCTCGGCCAGCGCCGCGCGGGCCGGTTTGCCCGACGCCGTGCGCGGCAGCGCCTTCGTCGCCAGCCAGTGCCGGGGCCGCTTGCCCGGCGCGAGCTTCGCCCTCGCCGCGGCTCGCAGCTCGCGCAGTGCGGGCGGCTCGTCCGACTCGACGACGGCGGTCACCAGCTCGCCGAGGCGGTCGTGCGGCGTGCCCGTCACCAGCACGTCGGCGACTCCGGGAACCGTCCGCAGCACGGCCTCCACCTCCTCGACCGCCACGAGCCTGCCTCCGCTCGACACGGTGGCCGAACCCCGTCCGCGCACGGTCAGCACTCCGGAGGCCGACAGCTCCGCGTGGTCGCCGACGCTCGACCAGTCCCGCGCCGGCGTGAGCTCGCCGTCGCGCAGGTAGCCGGTGAACGACAGCGGCGAGCGCACCCACAGCACGCCCTCGCGCACGTCGAGCTCGACGCCCGGCGCCGCGCGCAGCCCGTCGCCGTGCCGGAAGGCGATCAGCGAGTGCTCGGCCGAGCCGTAGTACTCCACCAGTTCGGCGCGCGGCAGCACGCGGGCGAAGCGCTCGCGCAGCTCGTCGCCGACGTGGGCGCCGCCGCACACCACGGTTTGCAGCGCGCACGATCCTGGATTCCGTTCGAGCTCGGTGAGCAGTGCCGTGAGCATCGCGGGCACCACGTGCACCGTGGCCGCGTGCCTCGCGTCGTCGGCCCGAAGGCTCGGGCGCAGGCGCACCTCCGCCTCGGCCCACAGCGCGTGCAGCGCCCCGAACAGGAACAGCGACGAACCGAGCGGACCGCCGACGAGCACCGGCGACGGCACGGGCCCGAGCGCCTCGAAGCTGCGCAGCCACGAGCCGCGCGTCCTGCTCAGTACTTTCGGCCTGCCCGTGCTGCCCGAGGTCGTCGGCAGGTAGAACACCGTCCGCTCGTCGCCGCGGGGCTCGACCCGCTCGGCCGAGGGCTCCGGCGTCCGGGTGACCATCACCTCGGGCGCGGCGTCGGCGAGCACCCCTGCCCGCTCGGCAGGCCGCCACGACGGCTCCACCACGAGCGTCGCCGCGCCGAGCAGGTCGGCTCCGAGCAGCCACGGCAGCGGGTCGGCGGAGTCCACCGCCACCCGAGAGCCCTCCCGAACGCCCAGCGAGGCGAGCCGCACGGCCGCCCCGTTGGCCAGGGCGAGCAGTTCGGCGGGGATTGTGGCGCCGCCCGCGATCGGGGGTGAGCCGGTCACTCGCCGCGCACCGCCGGGCGGGTCAGCGTGCCGGGCAGCGCGCGGTGGACGACGGCCGCGATCGTGGCGACGGCAGCCATCTTGGCCGCGTCGCCGGGCAGGAACACCAGCGACTGCACCGCGGCGGCGCCGAGGTCTCCGGTGTAGGCGCCGAGGAACGGGATGCCGATCAGGTACTGGGTGAGGAACCCCGCTGTCGTGGCCAAGGCCAGCACCGGCAGCCCCGGCCGCTCGGCCCGCTGCACGATCAGGCCCGCGACCAGCGCGGCGAGGATCCAGCCGAAGATGAAGCCACCGCTGGGCCCGATGAACGGCGCCAGCCCGCCGCGTCCACCGGAGAGCAGTGGGAGCCCCATCGCGACCAGCGCGAGCAGCAGCACGACCGACGCGGTGCCCCGGCGCGCGCCGAGGATCGCGCCGGCCAGCACCGGCCCTGCGTTCTGGATGACGATGGGCACGCCGGAACCGCCGAGGTAGAGGCCGGGGAAGATTCCGAGCACGGCGATGAAGGCGGCGAACACGACCGTTCGGGCGAGGTCGGCCGCGGGCAAGGAGGCACGGGGTGCAGACACGCTCGCAAGGTAACCCTCTCGGAGGGTCCGCCAAAAAAGATGTGCGTCACGTTGTGGAGACCCGCCAGTCCGCTATGTCCTGGTCGATGTCCGGGAGGGCCAAGTGTCGTGTTCGTTCGGCTACCTGGCGTAGTACTCGTCCAGTCCAGGCTGTCGAAACGTCTCCGTAACGTCCCTGGTGCTGTGTTCTAGCCCTGGAGGGTGGCAGGATGCGTGGACTCGACCAGTATGAACTACTAGGAGTGAACATCGTGGCGCGTCGATCCAAAATGAGAGCGCTCATTCTCCTGCCTGCCTTCGCACTCGTCGCGACAGCGACGGCCTGCGCGGAAGAGGTCAACCCGGGCTCGGAGTCGCAGGCTGGCGACGAGGTCTCCCTCATCACCGAGGGCAAGCTCACCACGTGCACGCACCTGCCGTACCCGCCGTTCCAGTTCACCGAGGACGGCAAGACCGTGGGCTTCGACGTCGACCTCGTCGACCTCGTCGCGGAGGACCTCGGTGTCGAGCAGGAAATCTTCGACACCTCGTTCGAGGGCATCGAGTCCGGTCAGTCCTTCAACACCGGGCAGTGCGACCTGGCGGCGGCCGCGATGACCATCACCGACGTGCGCGACAAGGTGATGGACTTCTCCGACGGCTACTTCGACGCCAACCAGGCGCTGCTGGTCAAGAAGGACTCCGGTATCCAGGGCCTCGAGCAGCTGCGGGGCAAGACGCTCGGCGTTCAGCTCGGCACCACCGGCGAGGAGTACGCCGAGGAGAACAAGGAGAAGTTCGGCTACACGACGCGCCAGTACGAGGACCTCGCGCTGATGCAGACGGCCGTCAAGACCAACCAGGTCGCCGCGGGCATCAACGACAACTCGGTGCTCTTCGACTACGTCAACAACAACCCGGACACCGAGGTGACCGAGGAGTTCGAGACGGGCGAGCAGTACGGCATCGCCGTGGGCACCGGTAACAACGCCCTCCGCTCGAAGGTCAACGAGGTGCTGGCCGCCGCCAAGGAGGACGGCCGGTACGACGAGATCTACGAGAAGTGGTTCAACCGGAAGCCGGACAGCCAGTAACCGCACGCCCGGGCTCGTGAGCGGCGCACGCGTCGCTCACGAGCCGCTTCTCGAGGAGTTCTTTCCATGGCGATGTCTCGGCGCCAGCGTGCGCGGACCTTCCGCGGCGTGCAGTACGGCGTCCTCGTCCTCGCGGTTGTGCTCATCGCGGTCTTCGCCGACTGGGGCACGATCCGCAACGCGTTCTTCAACCTGGACGCCGCGGCGACGCAGTTCCCGGAGATCCTCTCCACCGCGCTCGTCAACACGATCATCTACACCGGCCTCGGCTTCGCCCTCGGCCTGGCACTCGGGCTCGTGCTGGCACTGATGAAGCTGTCGTCGGTGGGCCCCTACCGGTGGCTCGCCACGATCTACATCGAGTTCTTCCGCGGCGTGCCCGCGCTGCTCGTGTTCATCGCGCTGGGCTACGGCGTGCCGCTCGCGTTCCAGCTCCGCTTCGACATCTACTCGACGGCCGCCATCTCGCTGGGCCTCGTCGGTTCCGCCTACATCGCGGAGACACTCCGGGCGGGCATCCAGGCGGTGCCGCCCGGTCAGGTCGAGGCGGCCCGCTCGCTCGGCATGTCGCAGTCGCGGGCCATGATCACGATCGTGATCCCGCAGGCGTTCCGGATCATTCTGCCGCCGCTGACCAACGAGCTGATCCTGCTCACCAAGGACTCGTCGCTGATCTATCTGCTCGGGCTCGCCAGGACCGAGTACGAGCTGGCGAAGTTCGGCCGGGAGGGCCTGAACGCGACGGGTTCGCTGACCCCGATCCTGCTCGCGGGCCTGTGCTACCTGATCATCACCCTGCCGCTCGGCTACCTGTCGCGGTACCTGGAACGCAGGACCGGCCGCAAACAGGACGAAGGACTGAAGGTGACCGCATGAGTGACGTGATCATCGAGGTCTCCGGCCTCCACAAAGCGTTCGGCAATCTCGAGGTGCTCAAGGGCATCGACATGAGTGTCAAGCGCGGCGAGGTCGTGTGCATCATCGGGCCCTCTGGCTCCGGAAAGTCCACGCTGCTGCGCTGCGTGAACCTGCTCGAGGAGCCCAACGCGGGCACGGTGCTGGTCAACGACTTCGAGATGACCGACCCGGACGTCGACATCGACAAGGCGCGCCGCGGCATCGGCATGGTCTTCCAGGGCTTCAACCTGTTCGGCCACCTCTCGGTGCTCGACAACCTCACCATCGCCCAGCGCAAGGTGCTCAAACGCGACGCCGAGGAGGCGAAGTCGGTCGCGAAGGAGAACCTGCGCAGGGTGGGGCTCGAGGAGAAGATCAACTCGATGCCCTCGCAGCTCTCGGGCGGCCAGCAGCAGCGCGTCGCCATCGCGAGGGCGTTGTCGATGCAGCCCGCGGTGATGTTGTTCGACGAGCCGACGTCGGCGCTCGACCCGGAGCTCGTCGGCGACGTGCTCGGCGTGATGCGCACGCTCGCGAACGAGGGCATGACGATGCTCGTGGTGACTCACGAGATGCAGTTCGCCCGCGAGGTCGCCGACAAGGTGCTGTTCATGGACGGCGGCGTCGTCGTGGAGGAGGGTCCGCCGGCGCAGGTCATCGGGGATCCGCAGCACGAACGCACCCAGACGTTCCTGCGTCGCGTGCTGAATCCGGTGCACGCGCACGACTGATCCGGGAACCAACCTCGCTGCGCGGTCGTCCAAGTACAGGGAGTGCTTGTTGCGGCCGAGCAGCAGAGGAGATGCGTGATGCCGGGTTTTCGCCGAGGGGGCCGCGAATCCGGCGAGGGTGAGGACGGTCAAGTCGAGGCCGTGGAGCAGGAGCGCCCTCCCTTCGACCCGTTCGCGCCGCATCCCGACCGCCAGTACGAGCTCAAGGCCGCCGACCTGCTGCGGCCGTTCACCGAGCCGGGCGGGGTCGGGCTGCGGCGCTGGCGCAGGCAGGCCACCAACGCGCCGATCGTGCAGGTCGAGGACGCCTACATCACGGGAAAGCTCGACCTGCGCGCCGCGGACCTGCAGTACCTGTTCCGGTTCGAGCGCTGCCGGTTCGAGGAGCCGCCGGACGTACGCGAGGCGAACCTGCTCGGTCTGGTGTTCCGCAAGTGCTGGCTGCCCGGCCTCAAGGCCCGCAACCTGCGCAGCCGCAACGACGTCCGGCTGATCCGCTGCCTGGTCGAGGTCGACTCGGGCAGCTCGGACGCGGAGACCACGGTTCGCAGGGCCGAGGACTTCGAGCGCGGCCTTCCCGACGCGGCGGTGAACCTCACCGACGCCGTGATCGAGGGTTCCGTGGTGCTCACCCGCACGCGGATCTACCACCCGCGCGGCAAGGCCATCCAGGCCGACCGGCTCGTGATCACCGGCGCGTTGCTGGCGTACAGGATCGAGGCCAGCGGCGAGGTCCGCCTGCCCGGCATGCGCGCGGGCGGCAACGTGAACTTCTCCGGCGCCACGCTCGACAACCCCGACGGGTTCGCGCTCAACGGCAACGGCATGCAGGTGGGCGGCAGTCTCCTGTGCGAGGTCGACAACTTCGGCCGCCGGACGGACCGTCGTCGCTTCACGGCCAACGGCATGTTGTTCATGCCCAGCGTCAAGGTCTCCGGCGACATCGTGCTCCGCGGCGGACGGCTGGTGGTGGACCAGACCGGCGACATCGTGGTGGACGCGTGGAAGACCGGCGACTGGTACGTCGACCCGCGGCCCGCACTGATCGCCGACCGGCTGCACGTCGAGGGCAACATCGAGCTGAGCGACCAGCTCGACGTCACGGGCACGATCCGGATGGTCAACGCCCGGCTCGGCGGCTCGCTGCGCCTCGCGGGCGCGCGGATCAAGGTGCTGCGCGGGCAGACGCCGCCGTTCCACGACCGGGCGGTGCACCTGGACGGCACCGAGATCAACGGCGACATCGACGGCAAGGGCATGTGGGCGGAGGGCCAGCTGCGCCTCGCCGATGTGAAGGTGCGGGGCAACGTGCTGATCGCGGGAGCCACGTTCTTCCACCCCGAGCGCGACGTCGTGTCCGCGCGCCGAAGCACAGTCTCCGGAAACCTGCTGCTCACCGACTGCGCGGTGACGGGAACACTGCGGCTGCAGGGCATGAACGTCGGCGGCAGCATCGACCTGCGCGGCACCGACGCCGCCCAGCCCGAGATCACCGACGCCGGCAGCTGGTCGGTGGACCTGCGTGCGGTGCAGGTCGCGCGCAGCCTGCTGCTGATGGCCAACCGCGACCGGCCGTTCCGTGCCAAGGGCGGCGTGACGATGGACGGCGCGGTGGTGAAGCGCCAGATCGACTTCACGGGCGCGGAGCTGTACTCGATGCCGAGGGACGGCATCGCGCTCGACGCTGGCGACACGACGGCCGACGAGTTCGTGCTCGCCCCGATCGTCGCGCCCGAGGGCACGGTGGTGCTGCGCCGCGCGCACTGCGGAACCCTGTCCGACACCCCGGCACTGTGGAAGGCCACCGGCGGTCTCGAGCTCGAGGACTTCCGCTACGACGCGCTCGACACCCCGATCGACCTCCGCGACGACAAGACCGTCAAGGGGCGGCTGGAACAGCTGCACGACGCCATGCCCGGCTATCGGCCTGGGCCCTACGACCAGCTCGCCACGATGCTGCGCACGAGCGGCAACGAGGAGCACGCCGACACCGTGCTGCTGAAGAAGCAGCAGTACCGCTACGAGTCGCTGGCCAAGGGCAACCGGGTGCTCGGGCTCGGCGTGCGGCTGTGGAGCTGGCTGCAGCGTTCGATGGTCGGCTACGGCTACCGGCCCGTCCGCGCGCTGGCCTGGCTCGTGATGCTGCTCGTGGCCGGCAGCCTGTGGTTCGGTGTCCGCGAGGACGACTGCGTACTCGACACCGAGCGCTTCGAGGTGGTGGGCGAGCGCTGCGCGGTGAACCGCGACGACTCGGGCCTGGAGTGGAACCCGGTGCTCTACACGGCCGATCTGCTGGTGCCCATCGTGGACTTCGGCAACAAGGGCCGCTGGTTCATGGCCGACGAGGACAAGTGGGTCTCCACCGGGTTCACGGCGATGGGCTGGGTGCTGGCCACCACGGTGGCCGCCGGTGTGACGCGCACCCTGCGACGCAACGGCAGCTAGCCTTCCGCAATGTCAACGAGGACGAAGCCGACCGCACGCGCGGAGATCGAAATCGACGCGCGGCCCGAGGACGTGTACGCGCTGGTCAGTGATCCCGGCGTGCTCGCCGAGCTGGCCGGGGAGTACACCGAACACCGTTGGTTGGGCGAGGCGCGTGGAGCGCGGCCGGGCGCCAGGTTCGTCGGCCGCAACCGCAACGGCTCCCGGCGCTGGAGCACGGTGGCCACGATCACCCACGCCGACGAGGGCAGCCGCTTCGCGTTCGACGTGGCGTTCGGCCTGATCCAGGTCTCGCGCTGGCAGTACGACCTGGAGCCCACCGAGCGGGGCTGCCGGGTCGTGGAGAGCACGTGGAACCGCTCGCCGCAGTGGTTTCGCATGCTGGTGGGTCCGTTCATCGGCGTGCGGCCTGACGAACGGGACGTGCGCAACCAGCGCAACATCGAGGCCACGCTGGCGGCGCTGCAACGTCGGCTGGCCCCCTGACCACGGACGGGTAACGCGGGCTCGCGCGGGGGCGATGTGCGGTTGTCGCCCCTCCCCCGACAGCTAGGCACCCCACCCATGCGCATCGCCGCCTCGGTCATCGCTTCGAGCGTCGCCGCTCTCGCCTCAGCCGCCGCCCTCGCCGGCTGCGCGAGCGAGCCGCCTGCCTCGGTATCCACCCCGAAGCTCAGCTACACCGGCACCCCGCCGACCGTCACGCTCACCGAACCGGCGGGCGGACCGACCCGGGACCGTAACTGACGTCGCGAAACAATCTGAAACGAACGCTTATTACATACCCCTGCCGGGTGGATCACACCCCCCGGCAGGAAGTTCCGGCGAATCCGTCGAGTTCACTACTTGTGTGAGTGCTCCAACGCTGCGCCAGAACGTGCGCGCACCCGAGCTGACCGGACAGACCTGGCTCAACACGGGTGGCAAGCAGATCAAGCTCGCCGAGCTGCGCGGACGGATCGTCCTGCTCGACTTCTGGACCTCCGGGTGTATCAACTGCCTCCACGTGCTCGACGAGCTGCGCCCGCTCGAGGAGGAGTTCGCCGACGTGCTCGTCACCGTCGGCGTGCACTCCCCGAAGTTCCTGCACGAGGGCGAGACCTCGGCCATCGAGGCCGCCGTCGAGCGCTACGGCGTGCACCACCCGGTGCTCAACGACCCCGACCTGACCAACTGGCAGCAGTACGCCGTCAAGGCGTGGCCGACGCTGGTCGTCGTGGACCCCGAGGGCTACGTCGTGCACGTGGCCGCCGGTGAGGGCCACGCCGAGGCGCTGCGCCGCGTGCTCACCGAGCTGGTCTCCACCCATGAGGCCAAGGGCACGCTGCGCAGGGGCGGCAGCCCGTACGTGCCCGTCGAGGCCGAGGCCACCGAGCTGCGGTTCCCCAGCAAGGCCGTCGTCACGGCCGAGGGCCGCGTGCTCGTCGCCGACACCGCCAACCACTCGATCGCCGAGTTCGCCTCCGACGCCGAGACGCTGGTGCGCCGCTTCGGCAGCGGCGAGCGCGGCGAGGCCGACGGCGCGTTCGACGTCGCCCGCTTCGCCGAGCCCTCGGGCCTGGCACTGCTGCCAGCCGAGGTCGCCGAGAAGGCCGGCTACCACCTGGTGGTCGCCGACACGGCCAACCACCGGCTGCGTGGTGTCGACCTCCGCACCGGAGGCGTCACCACGGTGGCGGGCACGGGCGCGCAGTGGCGCGACGGCTCCTCCGACGGTCCCGCACTCGACGTGGACCTGACCAGCCCGTGGGACGTGCGCTGGTGGGACGCCGCCGGTGGCGTCGTGGTGGCGATGGCGGGCAACCACACGCTCGGCCTGTTCGACCCCGTCGACGGCACGGTCAGCCGGTTCGCGGGCACCACGGTCGAGGGCCTGCGCGACGGCAAGGCCGCGGAGTCGTTCTTCGCGCAGACCTCCGGGCTCGCCGTGGGCAGGGACCGGCTGTGGCTCGTCGACGCCGAGACCTCGTCGCTGCGCTGGATCGAGCCCGCCGGCGACGACTTCGCCGTCTTCACCGCCGTCGGCACCGACCTGTTCTCCTTCGGCCACCGCGACGGCAAGGCCTCCCAGGCGCTGCTGCAGCACCCGCTCGGCGTCGCCGTGCTCGCCGACGGCACCGTGGCGATCGCCGACACCTACAACGGAGCCATCCGCCGCTACGACCCCGCGTCCGGCGAGGTCGGCACGCTCGCGAGCGGCCTCGCCGAGCCCGCCGGGCTCGTCGTCACCGACGCGGGCGTGCTCGTGGTCGAGACCGCGGCACACCGGCTGCGCAGGCTCGACGTCTCCGGCGCCGGCCACGTCGAGGGCGAGGCGCACGCCGTGCGCAGGCCGCCGACCGTGCTCGCCCCTGGCGAACTGGACTTCACCGTGGTGTTCGTGCCGCCGCCCGGCGAGCGGCTCGACGACCGGTTCGGACCCTCGACCAGGCTCGAGGTGAGCGCGTCACCACCGGAGCTGCTCGCCGACGGCGGTGGTGGTGGAACGGACCTGACCCGCACCATCAAGTTCGCCGAGGGTGTCACCGAGGGCGTGCTGCAGATCGTCGCGCAGGCGGCGAGCTGCGACAGCGACGCCGAACACCCCGCGTGCCGCGTCACCCGGCAGGACTGGGGCGTGCCGATCCGGCTCCAACCGGACGGCGAAGCGAGCCTTCGCCTGGTTATGGCGGGCAACCCGGCGACGTAGCATGAGTCTCGTGTCAGACAGCAGGAGCCCGGTCGCGCCGGACGCCAAACTCGAGATCCAGATGCTGCACGACCGTGTGCTGGTCCGGATCCCGGTCGACGAGGGGGAACGCCGCAGCAGCAGCGGCATCGTCATCCCGGCGACCGCGCAGGTGGCGCGACGCCTGTCCTGGGGCGATGTCCTCGGGGTCGGCAACAACGTCCGCAACGTCAAGGTCGGCGACCGGGTGCTGTTCAACCCGGACGACCAGCTGGAGGTCGAGATCCAGGGGGACGCCTACCTGGTGATGAGAGAGCGCGACATCCACGCGATGGCCAGTGAGCGGGCGGAACACGGTACGGGCTTGTACCTTTAGCAGCCATCCGTCGGCGGAGGGGGTCGAGGGTGCGGGAGGAACACGACTGGCCGGACTGGGACACCGATCCCGTGCCCAAAGCCGTGCCGCAGGCCTTCTCCGCCTATCCGCGTGCCGCTGACGACGACGAGCTGCTCGACGAACTGTTCGAGCCCGAGCCGAGGCAGGTCCAGCCCACCACGGGCAAGCGGGTCCGCAGAGGCGTCGGCAGGGCTTTCGTCATGGCGGGCCTGGCCGCGGTCGCCTTCGTGGTCCTGTACGCGGCCGACCTGTTCTTCAGCGTGGGCGAGGTCCCGCGCGGCGTGACGGTGAGCGGGGTCGAGGTCGGCGGGCTGAACCCGTCGGCCGCGGAGGACACGCTGCGCCGCGAGCTCGAACCGCGGCTGACCGAGCCCATCTCGGTGCGGGCGGGTGACGTGAACACCACGCTCGAACCCACCGACGCGGGGCTCAGCCTCGACTGGCGCTCCACGGTCGAACAGGCGGGCAGCCAGCCGCTGAACCCGCTGACCCGCATCGCGTCGTTCTTCACCTCGCGCGAGGTCGGGGTGGTGAGCAGGGCCGACGACCAGCAGCTGCGCAAGGCGCTGCAGACCCTGGCGGAGGAGCGCATCGACCACCGGGTCGTCGAGGGCGGCATCGGCTTCCACTCGGTGGAGGACGACGGCAGCGCGGTGCGCCCGTTCGCGATCCGCCCGAAGGACGGACAGCGGCTCTCCGACGTCGACGGCGCCATGACGCTGGTGAAGCGGGGCTGGCTCAACCACGCGACGGTGGACCTGCCGGTGGCCGTCACGTCCCCGGTGGCGACGCTGGCCGGGGTGCGGGCCGCGCTGCGGCAGGCCGAGCCGTTGGTGTCGGGGCCGGTGACGCTGCAGGGCGAGGGCCGGACGGCTGTGCTCACGCCGAGGGACATCGGCGCCGCGCTGCGCTTCGCGCCCGTCGGCGGCGGTGGCCTGGAGCTGACGCTCGACCGTGGCAGGCTGCAGGCGTCGGTGCGCCCGCAGCTGGCGGGCACCGAGAGGCAGCCGAAGGACGCGGCGCTGCGCCTGGTTGACAACGGTCCCTCGATCGAGCCTGCCGAGCAGGGCAGGCGCATCAACTGGGAGCGCACCTTCCAACCGTTCCTCGACGTGGCAGGGCGGCAGGACGCGAGGGACCTCGGGGTCGCCTACGACCTGCGCGAGCCGGAGGTCACCACCGAGGCGGTCGCCGACCTCGGCATCAAGGAGGTCATCGGCGAGTTCAGCACCGGCGGCGCGAGCGAGGCGGCGGCGCCCAACCTCGCGACGATGGCCGCGGCGGTGAACGGAGCCATCGTGCGGCCTGGCGAGACGTTCAGCCTCGACGCCCGCACCGGCCCGCGAACGGGCTCGCGCGGCTACACCGTCGCGCCGGCCAACGAGGACGGCACGGGAGCCGACGTGCTCGGTGGCGGCGTCTCGCAGTTCACCTCCACGCTCTACAACGCGGCCTACCTCGCCGGGCTGACCGACGCGGGCCACACCCCGCACGAGCACTACGACGAGCGCTACCCGCTCGCGCGCGACGCGATCTCGCTGCGTTCCGACGGTTCCGGCGTGGATCTGGCGTTCACCAACAACCTGCGCAAGGCGGTGGCCATCAGCGCGAGCTCGGGCGGTTCCGGTGTCACGGTGAAGATCTGGGGCACCCGGCAGTACCGCGTCGAGGTCTCGGAGGGCTCGCGCACCGGCCTCGAACCGCCCGACGTGCGCCGCGAGGAAGGCCCCGACTGCACGCCGTCGCGGGGCGAGTTCGGCTTCACCGTCTCGGCCACGAGGGTGCGCTACGAGGTCGACGGCGGCAGGGAGGCCGGCCGCGAGACCCAGCAGGTGCGCTACGCGCCGAAGCCGGTGGTGCTCTGTGCGCCCGGGCGCGGCTAGCAGGGTTACCGCAACACGACGCAGTCGCCTGCCCCGAGCTCCGGCAGCCAGTCCGGTACGCGCAGCTCGCGGTTCCAGCGCAGGTCGAGCTTGGCGAGCCTGGGCAAGCACAGCAGCGAGTCCGGCAGTTCGCGCAGGCCGTTGTCCCGCAGGTCGAGCAGGCGGAGGTCGCTGAGCGCGCCGATCGAGTCCGGCAGGTGGCTGATGCGGTTGCCGCGCAGGTGCAGTTCGCGCAATGCGGCCAGTTCACCGATCGAGTCGGGCAACGCGCGCAACCGGTTGTGGTAGAGCCGCAGCTCGCGCAACGCGCTCAGGCCGCGGATGTTCTCGGGAAGTTCGGTGAGTGCGTTGTCGGTGGCGCCGAGGTAGCGCAGTCCGGAGAGGCCGAAGAGGGAGTCCGGAAGAGACGTCAGCCGGTTGTCGCTGAGGTACAGGTACTCGGTGAGGTTCGGCAGTTCGCCTATCTCGTCGGGCAACGACGTGAACGCGTTGTGTCCGAGGTCGAGTGTGTGCACGTGCGACAACCGGCTGATCCGTGGTGACAGTTCGGTCAGTTCGTTGTCCGCGAGGATCAGCACCCGCAGTTCGCGAAGGTCCCACAGCCAGTCCGGCACCGTCGTGAGGCGGTTTCGGTAGGCGTTCACCTCCCTGATCCCGGCCGGCTCCCGTGCCGGGCCGGGAAAGGTGGTGAGTCCCTGCTCGCTCAGGTCCAGCGTGTGCCTATCCACAGTGGACCAAGTTACTAGGTTCGAATGCCCTTTTTCCTGCCGCCGTAGAGGTTTGCCGCAAGCGTGACGCCGATGGCGGCGACGACGACCTGGGTGATGAACTCGAGCCAGTCCCATCCGTCGGTGTCGGCGTAACCGAGGCCGCGCGCGATGGCCGTGCCGATGAACGCTGCCACGATGCCGACCAGGATGGTCAGCCAAATCGGGATTCCCTGCTTGCCCGGGGCGAAAAACCGGCCGAGCACGCCGAGCACCAGCCCGACCACGATCGCGGCGAAGATTCCAGAGACAGCCATGGTCTCCACTCCTGTTCAAGGTCAACGAATGACCGAACAGGAGTACCCAGAAGGTCCCCTGGTAACCCCGAAAAACGGCGAAGCCCCGTGGCCGCGAGCGCGGCCACGGGGCTTTCTGGGGGACGGGTCAGAACGCCGCTTCGGGCAGCTCCATCAGCTCGTTGTCGGCGGCCTCGACCACCGCGCGCCGGGAGGTGAGCTCCGGCAGCACGTCCTTCGCGAAGAACGTCGCCGCCGCCACCTTGCCCTGGTAGAACGCGGTGTCCCTGGCCGAGACCTTGCCGCCCTCACCGTCGAGCTTGGCGAGCGCGACCTCCGCTCCCTTGAGCAGCTGCCAGCCGATCACCAGATCGCCCGCCGAGAGCAGCAGTCGCACGGTGTGCTGACCGACCTTGTAGGAGTTGTTCACGTCCTCCTGCGAGGCGCTCAGGTAGCCGATCAGCGAGCCGAGCATGCCCTGGACGTCGTCCAGCGCCTGCTTGAGCAGCGCCCGCTCATTCTTGAGCCTGCCGTTGCCCGCCTCGGACTCGATGAACTTCGTGATCTCGCCCGCGAGGTAGGTGAGTGCCTTTCCCTTGTCGCGGACGATCTTGCGGAAGAAGAAGTCCATCGACTGGATCGCCGTGGTGCCTTCGTACAGCGAGTCGATCTTCGCGTCGCGGATGTACTGCTCGATCGGATAGTCCTGCAGGAAGCCGGATCCGCCGAGGGTCTGCAGCGACTGCACGAGCTGCTCGGTGGCCCGCTCCGAGCCGACGCCCTTGACGATCGGCAGCAGCAGGTCGTTCACGCGCTCGGCCAGGTTCAGCGAGTCCTCGTCGCCCTCGCCGATCCAGATCTGGTCCTGGAACGACGCGGTGTAGAGGTACACGGCGCGCATGCCCTCGGCGTAGGCCTTCTGCAGCATCAGCGAGCGGCGCACGTCGGGGTGGTGCGTGATGGTGACGCGCGGCGCGGCCTTGTCGAGCTGCTTGGTGAGGTCGGGACCCTGCACGCGCTCCTTGGCGTACTCGAGCGCGTTGAGGTAGCCGGTCGACAGCGTCGCGATGGCCTTGGTCCCCACCATCATGCGGGCGTACTCGATGACCTGGAACATCTGCGCGATGCCGTTGTGCACGTCGCCGAGCAGCCAGCCCTTGGCGGGAGTGCCGTGCTGGCCGAACGTGAGCTCACAGGTGGTGGAGACCTTGAGGCCCATCTTGTGCTCGACGTTGGTGACGAAGGCGCCGTTGCGCTCACCGGGCTCGCCGGTCTCGCTGTCGAAGTGGAACTTGGGCACGAGGAACAGCGACAGGCCCTTGGTGCCGGGCTTGGTCTCGACGCCGGGGCCCTCGGGGCGTGCCAGCACCAGGTGCATGATGTTCTCGGTCATGTCCTGGTCGCCCGAGGTGATGAAGCGCTTGACGCCCTCGAGGTGCCAGGAGCCGTCCTCCTGCTGCACGGCCTTGGTGCGGCCCGCGCCGACGTCGGAGCCGGCGTCGGGCTCGGTGAGCACCATCGTCGCGCCCCACGCGCGCTCGATCATGAGCTGCGCCCAGCGCTTCTGCTCGTCGGTGCCGTTCTTGTCGACGATCATGGCGAAGTTCGGGCCCGCCATGTACATGAACAGTGCCGGGTTGGCGCCGAGGATCAGCTCGGACGAGGCCCACTGCACGGTCGGGGGCAGGCCGAAGCCGCCGAGGTGGTTCGGCAGGCCGATGCGCCACCACTCGCCGTCCCACAGCGCCTGGTAGCTCTTCTTGAACGACTCCGGCAGCGTGGCGGAGAAGGTCTTGGGGTCGTAGACCGGCGGGTTGCGGTCGGCGTCGGCGAAGGACTCGGCGAGCGGTCCGACGGCGAGGTTGTTCAGCTCGGACAGCACGCCACGCGCCGTCTCCTCGTCGGACTCGGCCAAAACACCCTTGCCGAGGCGGTCCTGTACGCCGAGCACCTCGAAGAGGTTGAACTCCAGGTCTCGGACGTTGCTCTTGTAGTGGCCCATGTCGTCGCTCCGTACGGGTCGTTCGGGATTCCGGCTGGGCGCTCCTGGTTCGGACATCACTGCCCTACTCGCCGGTAACTTCAAGAATATTACCTGCGGGTAACCGACGGCAAGGCGGATGCCACTTTTGTGATGAAGAGATCCCCTATGTGGGTCCGTTCGGAGCAGGCCTGGCCGCGTTCTCGCGCGGCGTGACCGTGGCGTCGTCGGACCTGGCGATCAGTATTCCGCTGCGGAACGCGGTGGTCACGGCGTGCGTGCGATCCCTGGCCGACAACTTGCGCAGGATGCTCTTCACGTGGGTGCGCACGGTCTCCACCGACAGGAAGAGGACCTTCGCGATGGCGGAGTTCTCCAGTCCTTCGGCCACCAGCTGCAGCACCTGGTACTCCCGGCGCGACAGCGGCATCTGCGGCCGCTGCGCAGTGCTCAGCACCTGGCCGTTGGCGCTCGGCTGCCGCTTGGGACGCGCCGTCAGCGCGGCGAGCGAGGGATCGATGTAGCGGCGGTCGACGTGCGCCCTGCGGATCGCCTCGGCGAGCCGCCTCGGCTCGGCGGAGCGCGGCAGCACACCGTGCGCCCCCGCGGCGACCGCGGTGGTCAGGAACTGAGCCGTGCGCTGCGGCTCCCGCACCAGCACGACGATGACGAGCGTGGGGTCACCGTCGCTGAGCAGCCTGATCAGGTGACTGTGCGGATCGAAGCCGGAGTCGACGATCACGATGTTGGGACGGAGCTGTTCGCAGAGCTGTAACGACGTGTGGTGGTTGGTGGCGTGGCCGACCCAGCGAAGCCCGGGCGTGCGACTGATCAGCGCGTTGAGCCCCTCGCGAAAGATCGGCACGGGGTCCAGTGCCGCGACGGTCAACGCGCGGGTCCCCGCGGCGCCGAGCGTCGGGGCCGGCCTGCCCCTGTCCATGCTGTGCGTCATTCGTACTCCGTCTCCAACACGCCCTCGTTCCAGAGCGCGCTCCACTCGCCGTGATCACCCGGCCCCCCGTGCGAGGTCGCCCTGTGCTCCGGTGCTGGGACGTGCGTATGACGACCTCGTGACGCTTTGGACGACCATTCAATTAATCCATGACGGAGTTTCCCTCGTTCGGGGGGCCCGGCCTAGTTGAGCTGGAGTTATGTGCCCGCCGGTTCCTGCGACACTGGGTCACTGAACAGCCGCGCGCAGTTGTGCGAACTCCTCGGCGAGCGCGGCAGGCGTCCAGTGCGCGTTGAGCCCGCTCGGGTTGGGCAGCACCCAGAGCGGCGTGTCGCTGACCTGCTCTTTCTGAGGCCCGACGACGGCCTTCGGTCTGCCGAAGGCGGTGCGATAGGCGGTGATGCCGACGATCGCGAGCAGCCGAGGGCGGTACTTCGCGACCTTGCGGGTGAGATCCTCGCCACCGGCGCGCAGTTCCTCAGCGGTGAGCTCGTCGGCTCTGGCCGTGGTCCTGGCGACGAGGTTGGTGATGCCGAGCCCGTAGGACGGCAGTTCGCCCTGCTCGCTCGGCGCCAGTTGTCTCGGCGTGAAGCCGCCGCGGTGCAGGGCAGGCCAGAACCGGTTGCCGGGGCGGGCGAAGTGGTGGCCGGTGGCGCCTGAGTACAGCCCCGGGTTGATGCCACAGAAGAGCACCCGCAACCCGGGCTCGATGACGTCGTCGATCGTGCGGCCGTGCGCCGCTGCGAGCTGATCGGCGGTGGGACGGTCTGGCATGACAGCAGTCTCGCCGCTGATCGAGTGGTAGGGAGGGCCAATGCCTGTTCATGTCATCGCGATCGCCGTCGACTGCGCCGACGCGGAAGCACTGGCCGCGTTCTGGCGGGAGGCACTGGGCTATCCGGAGCCGCACCGCTGGAGCGATGCGGACGGGAGACGGTACGTGCAGCTCGACGGCGACCCGCCGCTGCTCTTCCAGCCGGTGCCGGAGGGCAAGACCGGCAAGAACCGGCTCCACCTCGACGTCGCGCCCGCGGAGGGCGACCAGTACGCCGAGGTGGACCGGCTCGCGGGGCTGGGGGCCACGGTGCTGTCCGACGAGAGCAGGCATCCGTGGGTGGTGCTGGCAGACCCGGAGGGCAACGAGTTCTGCGTCCTGCCGGCGCGCTGACCTGCTGGGGTGGCGCGATCCGCTCCCGAGTGCGTACTCTGTGTGATCCGCCACACACGACGCATCAAGGGGGATGACGTGCAACTGGCGTTGGTCATCGGCCTCGCGGTGCTGTTACTCATCGCCGCGGGTGCCACGGTAGTGCTGGAAGACCGCCGTGCGGCACGGCGTCATGCGCAGCAAAGACAGGCGCGGCTGGCCAGACTTGGTGAGCACGACCCGCTGGCGTCGGCACCGTTGCCTGCTGGGCTGGGACAGCGTCCTCCGGGCTGACGTCCTGGGCCATGTGGCGCAGCGTCAGGAAGAGAGCCGCGGCGACCCATCCGAGCAGCGCGCCCGACGTGTTGGTCATGAGGTCGTCGATGTCGAAGATCCGGTAGACCATGGGCGCGGTGCCGAAGTTCGCGGTGATCTGTGTGAGCTCGATCAGCAGCGAGGCTCCGAAGCCCCACAGCACGGCACGGCTCGCCCGCTGGTTCCACAGCACCTTCGCGAAGATCCCGAGTGGCACGAACAGCAGCACGTTCATCGCCACCTGCTGGAACGTCTGCGTGAACAGTGCCGCCGAGCCCGGCTGGTCGTACTTGGCCAGCTCGGTGCCGATGTCTGCGACCCACTGGAAGGGCACGAGCTGCACGGTCTGCTCCAGCGCCGGGGTGTTCGGCCCGGGCAGCGGCAGCAGCACGACGGCCACAGCGAGGCACGCGTAGAGCGTCACCGCCCCGCTGACGACGATGCTCCGGGTCCGCACCCGCCCGTACCGCGCGCGCTGCGTCGATACCTGGATGGCGAGGACGATGCCCCACACGATGAGAAAACCGAGGAGGCCGTATCCCAGTGCCGTCTGCTGTGCCCAAGTCATGATCTAGACGTTATGGCTGGCTGACCTGCTCTGACCTCGGTCGAAGGGCTGTTGATCACCCCCTGCATCGGCCATCCGGCCGAGGGCCGTCCGGCTGGCCGGGCTCCCGTTTCGCCAAGACCGCGGCCGCCGGCCGGACCGAGAATGGGCGGATGGCGACATGGGAAGACGTGGTGGCGATGGGCTCGCGGTTGCCCGAGGTCGAGGAGTCGACGTGGTACCGCACCCCGGCGTTGAAGGTCGCGGGCAAAGGCTTCGCACGGTTGCGCACTGAATCCGAGGGCGGACTCGTGCTGATGTGCGGGCTCGACGAGAAGGCCGCGCTGCTGGAGTCCGGCGACCCGGCGTTCTACACGACGCCGCACTACGACGGCTACGGGTCGATCCTGGTCGATCTGGCGGCCGTCGACGAGGACCAGCTCGGCGAGCTGATCGAGGAGTCGTGGCGGCTCAAGGCTCCGGCCCGGCTGCGGAGGGCCCTGGACGGTTGAGGCGCGCGTGGCGGGCGAACCAGCTGATCCACGCCCGCTGCCACGGAGCCTCGACCGCGCGGCGGCGGTAGTTCGCGCGGGTCCAGGCGAACGCCTCGCGTGGCGTGAGCCCGGTGAGGGTGGCCAGGCAGGCCATGGCGGTGCCCGTGCGGCCGATGCCGCCGTGGCATGCCATCTCCACGGCCTGGCCGGTCCTCGCGCGCTCGTGCAGCGCGACGATGCTCGCCGCGGCGGGTCGCCAGTGCGAGGGCAGCCAGCCGTCGACCCAGTGCACCCACTCGTGTTCCCAGGTGAGCGAGGCGTCGTGGCGGCGGTGGAGCACCCCGGCGCCGAGGTAGAGCCCGAAATCGGGTCGCGGCCCCTCTGGCGCGGCCTCGCGGAGTCCCCGGCCCCGGACCCACACGCCGTCCGGCAGCCTGGTCGCGCCGAGCAGAGGCGGCCCTGCCATGCCCGATTATGGGGACCCGCCGCGGTGCCGGGGCAACGACGACCGGCTATTCGGCTGGCGGCGTTCGTAATGTAGTCAGCATGACCAGCGTCCGACTTGTCCGTAGTTCCCAGCTGTCGTCCGTCGCCGAGTACGCCTACGCCTCCGCCGTCTCCCTGTCGGCCGAGCGACTGATCTTCGCCGCGGGCGCGTGCCCGCTCGATGCCGAGGGCAACACGGTGGCCGTCGGCGACGTCGCCGGTCAGGCGAAGCAGGTGATGGACAACCTCGACGTGGCCCTGCGCGAAGCGGGAGCGACACTGCGCGACGTCCTCAAGACCACGGTGTACGTCGCATCGGCGAAGCAGGACGACCTGGTGGTGGCGTGGGAGGTCGTGCGCGCCCGCTTCGGTGACCACGACGCCCCGAGCACGCTGCTCGGCGTGGCGGCCCTGGGCTACGACGACCAACTGGTGGAGGTCGAGGCGGTAGCCGCCGTCTAGCCCAGATCACTACGCTGGCGTGCTTTTCACGAAAGGGCTTTCGATGTCCGACGAGCTCGACGACGCGCAACTGTCCGCCAAGCTCGTGAACGGCCTGCGCCCCACCCGGGTCACGCTCGCCGACCACGACCCCGCGTGGCCTGCCAGGTTCGAGGCCCGCGCCTCCGAACTGCGCTCGATCCTCGGCGAGCGGGCGAGGCTGATCGAGCACATCGGCTCCACGTCGGTACCCGGACTCGCGGCGAAGCCGATCATCGACATCGTGGTGGGCATCGACGACCCGGACGACGAGGCGGCCTACCTGCGCGACCTCGAAGCGGCGGGCTACGACCCGCGGGTGCGCGAACCGGGCCACCGCTGCCTGCGGGCGGGCGAGCCGGACGAGCCGGTGAACCTGCACTGCTACCCGCCTGACGACGTCGAGGTGCGCCGCTATCTCGCCTTCCGCGACCGCCTCCGCGCCAACGATGCGGACCGCGAGCTCTACGAGGCCACCAAACGAAAACTGGCCGAACGCGAATGGGCGGACATCAACTACTACGCGGAGGCGAAACGCCCGGTGATCTTCGAGATCCTGGCGAGGGCGGGCTGGGTCGAACCAGTCCGAAGTGGACCAACCAACTGAACGTCCAGACAGCCGATCATTCTCGGACGAGTGAGCCGCGCAGCTTCTCGTCGGGGGGAAACTGCCCGGTTGCGAGGTAGTTCTCCCAATCGGCCCGCTCGAAGACACAGTTGCCCGAGCGGATCCGCTCGAACTCCGCACCGGCCCATTGCACGGCACGCCACAGATCGGCGTCGGCCTCGCGGCTGTATCGGCTCATCGTGGTCGTGCCCGTGCGTCCTCGCGTGCAGAAAACGCCGTGGTTCGTACTCGCGAGCAGGTCCGGTCGCTGCAGGAAGCAACCGTCAGTGTCCAGGCCGGGCAGACCCGGAGTGCGGCTACCGAGCACACGCCAGACGACAGGTGCCCCCAGGAGCTCGCCGACGCGAGTGCGCCAGAAGAGGTCGTTGCAGTCGGTGCCGGTCACCACGGTGAACGCCTCGCTCACGAATGGTTCCGTTCGCCGTTGCTCGGTTCCGACGTGGCGCACGGTCAGGTCGGTGGCGACCAGCCGAGTCGAGCCCGGCCAGGTGGGAATCGAGATCGCGATCCGCCCATCGACCTCGGCCGTCTCGATCGGGTCCAGGATGTCGCTCGGGCCGCGCTCGGTCGGCGGGTCGAGTTCGCCCGCGCCTGTGGTGACAAGTTCGTACACGTCGAGCGTGGAGTGATCGCCGGGAAGAAGCCCGAGTCGAAGGCACTGCTCGAGAACCAGTGTGATCAAGCCGTCCCCAGACCGCGTGATCTGAGCCAAGCGTCCGCCGTCGAACGCGTCGCGCTCGTCGAGCCAGACATCGAACGACGAACAGTCGGAGAATCTGGTCACGGCGCCATTATCGAGTGAGCCGTTGCCCGACGTCGACGAGTCAGAGCGGTCCGAAGTGGATTCCCGGCAAGCGAAAGGCCCGCTTCCCTGATCGGGATGCGGGCCTCGTGAGCTGCTGGAACAGCCTTGGAGCGGATGACGGGAATCGAACCCGCGTTCTCAGCTTGGGAACCAGCGTGATCATGCTGGAAAGTAGCCCTGAGCTGCGGGCGCGGGTGTGCGCAGGGTACCGCTGGTGACCGTAGTTGACCGGCCTTAGTGGCACGCTAATGGCATGCGCTGTCAGGGGCGACCAATCGACCTTGGTTACGAATCGATGTCGGCTGCCCGCTCTGAGTAACACGCCGACTTGCATGACGACTCTCCTCACGTCAAGTAGATCTTCATCGTCGGAGGGACCGATGCTCGGAGCTGGTGGGGTTCTTCCGCCGGGCAAACATGTCGTCACCATTGACGAGTTCCACACGCACTTTGTCGATGCGTTCGGCGACTCGACGAGTCGTAAGAGGCTGTTTGTGCGTTGGCAGAGGCACCGGGAGGCGCTGAGCAGTGTGTTGCCTATCCACTCGCAGTGGATCAACGGCAGCTACGTGACCAGTAAAATCAACCCTGGTGATGTCGATGTTGTGACGTTGTTCGATGGCGAAGCGTTCGATGGGCTGGCTCCGGGCTTGCAGCAGATGGTGGGTGCCATGTTGGCCGGGAAACAGACCAAGCACGTCTGGGGCATCGACTCGTATGCGCTGCCGATCTACCCGGATGGGCATAGCCTTGCCCCTGAGACGTTGAAAGCGAAGGATCATTGGGACTGGTTCTGGCAGCGAATTAAGGACGTCGAGGGCGCTGAAAAGGGCTACTTGGAGGTCATGGCATGAGGTCGCGAGCAGCTCTGCGCGCTGACCTGGTGCGTCTTGAGCGCACCCTCTCGGCCCTCCAGCCTGCCTCGTCGAGTCCAGCCGTTG
The DNA here is from genome assembly GCF_016595675.1 of Prauserella cavernicola. Classification (GTDB taxonomy): domain Bacteria; phylum Actinomycetota; class Actinomycetes; order Mycobacteriales; family Pseudonocardiaceae; genus Prauserella_A; species Prauserella_A cavernicola. Next base: position 761,612 of record NZ_JAENJH010000002.1, read on the forward strand.
CGCTGTTGCGCTCTGGTATCGAAGATGTTCGCGACGATCTGGCGTCTGACCTGGCTGTCGCCGAGCGCACGCGACTAGAGGTGACCCTAGACGGCGCGGCAGTGAGCGGATACGAGATTCGTGTTGATGCCTTGACCAGGATCCTTCACAGCCTGCAGGAAGCCGTGGCCGCGATCGGGCAAGCGCTTGTCGGCAAGGCGACGAGTCGGTCTTCTATCCCCGCGGCGTTGCGTGATCAGACTGCTCTTAGCCTTACGGCTGTTTTTCCTGGGTCGTTTGGTGCAGTCTTGCAGGGCCCATCTGCGAGGCCTCGGCAAGATTCCTTCTTCGATCGCGAAGACGGCGATGGGCCGTCACCCCTCCTCGATCAGTCGTTGGACAAGATGCTGACGTTGATTGATTTGGCAGCCACCAACCCGGAGGACGATTCCTCGATTGTTGAAGAGGTACTTCCTCTTGGTGGGCGAGCATTTAAGCACATCAACAACCTTTCAACTGCGATCGTTGATGAACAGATAAGTGCCCAGTTGAGCTGGACGGCGCCCACTGGTCAGAGCCGTGACACGTTGTTTACTCGAACCGCAGCGCGGCGACTCGGTGACGTTCTGAGCCGTAACAGGGTGACTGAGGAAGAAGTAATCCTTGAAGGGGCTCTCGGAACGGTTAGCAATATTCGAAATCGAGTTGAACTGGACACTGGTGACGGAGTCATTCAAGCTCGCGTTGTGGACGAGCTAGTACCACGGCTCGGCGACTTCTACAGTCACCGCGTGAGAGGCTTGTTCGAGGTCAGTGTTGCCCGTTCGTTGGCGACTGGGCGCGAGACCCGTGTCTACAGCCTTGTGGACCTGGAGCGTCTTGATGCGCCCAGGGAGTAGCTCCTAATCTCCCCGTCCCCTTCGCCCTTGCTGATCCGTTGCGTCGAGGCGGTCGTGTCAAGGGTGAGCGCAGCTCATCGCGTAGCGACGCCGTTAGGCGCCCTTGATGCGGGCGGCTCGGCGTAAGACGATCACCGGGCGAGAAGGGGACTTCCTAGGTGACGCGTTGGTGCCAAGGGCGTCGCTGGTCAAGGGCGGCGCGCTTGCGCGCCGCCCTTGACCAGCTGGTCAACTTGACCAGCGGGTCAAGTGGACCAAGGTCGTCGCGGACATGGGGCTCGCTGGGCTCCACTTCCACGACCTCCGGCACGCCGGGAGCATCTGGGCGTCCAAGGCTGGGACGTCGACCAAGGACCTGATGGCGCGGATGGGCCACGACGACATGCGTGCCGCGTTGATCTATCAGCGGGCTACGAGCGATGCCGACGAGCGAATCGCGGATCGGTTGTCGGAGCTGGTGGATAAGCACCGCGACGGCGTGGCGGACACCACGGACGGCGACGAGGACGAGCCTGATGACGGCGATTCCGGGCAACCGGTTCCGGTCGGCTAATGGCACGTTAATGGCACGCGAGCCAAGTTGATCCCGAAACGACGAAGACCCAGGTCCGAAGTGGACACCTTCTGACCTGGGCCTTCGATACGAGAGCGGATGACGGGAATCGAACCCGCGTTCTCAGCTTGGGAAGCTGATGTTCTACCATTGAACTACATCCGCAGAGCACCGAAAGCATACACGGTGCCGATCTCCCGCCCACAGTGGCTTCCCTCGGACTTCGCCTCCTTGACGACTGCGGCCCGGAGTGACAACACTTGTTGTCCACTGCGGCGCGGGTAGGGTGAAGTGCGATGACAGCCGACGAGCGGATGCCGGATCCTGAGCTGTTGCGGCAGGGCGGCTTTCGGGTCGCCACCAGGTTGTTCGGGCCCGGCGACCTGCGGGGCACCGAGGGGCAGGTGCTGTGGTTGCGCCGGTTCGCCCAGGCCGAGGACCCGCTCGCCGACGCCGTCGTCGCCATGATTCACGAGTTGCCTGCCGGGCAGGGGCGCGAGCTGTTCGAGCGTGCTCTGCGCGGTGGCGTCGACAGTCTCGACGATCCGCCAAAGCCGTTGGCCGCGTTCTTCCGCGACGTCGAGGCCACGCCGTACTGGGTCGACCAGGAGCGCATCGAACGGGGCGCTCGCGCCATCACTCGCACCGGCATCCTCGGGCTGTTCCCCCTCGGCGACATGTCGCTCATGGGCGGCTATCTCGCGTCGAGGGCCACCAAGTCGCTGATCGGCACCGGCGCCATCGAGCAGACCGCCTCCCGGCGCCTGGTCGAGACCGCCAACTGGTGGATCGACGTCACCACTCCCGGCGCATTGCGGCCGCGCGGGCACGGCTACGCCTCCGCTCTGCGCGTCCGGTTGGTGCACGCCCACGTGCGTGCGGCGATGAACCGCAGGGACGACTGGGACTACGGCGCGTGGGACCGGCCCGTCAACCAGGTGCAGACCGTCGGCACGCTCCTGCTGTTCTCGCTCGTCTACGTGCTCGGCATGCAGCTGCTCGGCGTTCGCTACACCGACCGCGAGCGCGCCGACATCCTGCACCTCTGGCGCTACGTCGGCTGGCTCATGGGCGTCGACGACGAGCTGCTGCCCGCCACCGAGGAGGACGCGTGGCGGCTGCTGTGGCTGCTCGCCACCACCGAGTTCGTCCCGGACGGCGACTCCAAGCGGCTCGCCGCCGCGCTGCTGGCCTCCCACGCCGAGGTCGGTACCGGGCGCGGTGCGGTCGGCAAGGTGCTCGCCCACGTCTCGGTCCGCGTGCACTCGTCGATCAGCAGGCTGGTGCTCGGCAAGACCAACGCCGACTTCCTCGAACTGCCCAACGACCCCATCGCCCAGGGCGTGGTGCTGGCCGCCGCGGCGACCAACTTCGCGGCCGAGACCGTGCGTCAGTGGGTGCCCGGCGCCACCGTGCTGCAGGAACGGATCGGCGACCTGGGCAGACGCCGTTACGCCGAGCGGCTCGGCAAGATCTTTCGCACCGATCCGACCTACTCCCGCCACATGAGCACCGAGAGCCCGTCCGCGGCCTGAGCCCGGATAGGGTGGCCCGGTGCTACTGAGTGATCGTGACCTCCGCAAAGAGCTCGATGCCGGCAGGCTCGGGGTGGACCCCTTCACCCCGAAGATGCTGCAACCGTCCAGCATCGACGTGCGCCTCGATCGCTTCTTCCGTGTCTTCGACAACACGAAGTACACGCACATCGACCCTCAGCTGCAGCAGGACGAGCTGACCTCGCTCGTGGAGAAGGACGGCGAGGACCCGTTCGTGCTGCACCCCGGCGAGTTCGTGCTCGGCTCGACGTTCGAGATGTTCGCGCTGCCGGACGATCTCGCGGGTAGGCTCGAGGGCAAGTCCTCGCTCGGCAGACTCGGCCTGCTCACCCATTCCACGGCCGGATTCATCGACCCCGGTTTCAACGGGCACATCACGCTCGAACTCTCGAACGTGGCGAACCTCCCCATCACCTTGTGGCCGGGAATGAAGATCGGCCAGCTGTGCCTGTTCCGGCTCACCACCGCCGCGGAGTTCCCCTACGGCTCCACCGAGGCCGGCTCGCGCTACCAGGGACAACGCGGTCCGACGCCGAGTCGCGCGTACAAGAATTTCGACCGAATCGACACGCGTCGCTGAAAGAATCACGCCGAGTCACCTCGTGAATGCGGCCGAGATAACGGTTCAGTAACTCACGCTTTGGTGGTAGCTTCCGCTCTTGTGTCTACCCCGAGCTCACGAATTCGATCACTTTTAGTGATGGTGAGTGTGCTCGTGGGTGTCGCGGTCGCGGCGGGTGGTCACCTGTTGTGGTTGCGTCCGCAGGGCAGCGAATCCCCCGTCGCCATGCCCGACAGATTCGCGGACGACCCGTTCAACGGCTCCATCCAGCGCGGCGAACCCGATCCGGCCTCGACCTCCCCCTCCGACGAGCCGGCCTCGGCGACCCCCACGCAGCCCAGCACCGACCCCGCCCCCGAAGACCAGGCCCCCGCCGACACCCCGACCGCCGAAGACCCGACCTCGACCTCGGCCACCTCCTCGACCGCGTCCGATGGATCGGGCTCGTCGAGCGCACCCGGCTCGACCAGCGCGCAGGACCGGCCCCGGCAGACCACCGAAGCGCCCGCGCCGCCCCCGAGCCCCCGCTCGGACTCACAGACCAGCGGCGCCTCGCCGTCGTCCACCGCCAGGGTGGTCAGCCTCGTCAACTCCGAACGCGCCGACGCCGGCTGCTCCGCACTCAGCGTCGACAACAGGCTCACCAACTCGGCACAGCGGCACAGCGACGACATGGCTCAGCGCGAGTACCTGTCGCACACCTCGCCGGACGGCACCACGTTCGACGAACGCATCAGCGAGGCCGGCTACCCGGACCCCGCCGCGGAGAACATCGCCATGGGCCTGTCGAGCCCCGAGGCCGTGATGGACGCGTGGATGTCGTCGGACGGTCACCGCCGCAACATCCTGAACTGCGACATCAACACCATCGGCGTCGGCGTGAACTCCGACGGCTGGTACTGGACGCAGAACTTCGGCTACTAGAAGCCCCGTGCCGCCCGGCGCCGGAGGCGAATCGGCGGGCCCCGTTGAGCGCCCCGGCGCCGAGCGAGGTCAGCCCGCGCCGCAGCTCGTTCGCCAGCGCGTCCTGCTCGGTGAGGCCCTGTTGCCGGCCAGGCCGATCGCGAGTGCCTCGTCGGCGGCCACCGGGCGGCCGGTGAGTACCAGGTCCAGAGCCTTGCCTGTGCCGATCAGCCTCGGCAGCCGCACCGTGCCGCCGTCGATGAGCGGCACGCCCCAGCGTCGGCAGAACACGCCGAACACGGCGTCCTCCTCGGCCACCCGCCATGGCGTGCCCGGAGACCGCCGCGAGCACGGGTTTGGACAGCCGCATCCTGGTTGGACCCATCGGCCCGTCCTGGACGCGAACGTCCTCGGCGACCCGGTTGGACTCCGGTGTGCCCAGCGACTTGAGGTCGGCACCGGAACAGAACGTGCCGCCTTCGCCCCACAGCACGGCCACGCTCGCGTCGTCGTCGGAGTCGAACTCGCGAAACGCCTCGGCCAGCGCTTCCGCCGTGGGCCCGTCGACGGCGCCCGCGCCGCGCGGGCCTGGTCACGGCCACACCCTGGAGGTGATCGCGTGCACGTCGACCCCGGCGGGCAGCGTGCCGAACGCGATGCCCCAGTCGCCTGCCAGCCGCGAGGCGCAGAACGCGTCCGCGACGGCGGAGTCGCCGTGGCGCACGAGCAGCGAGCCCTGGAACACCAGCGCGAGCAGCTCCACCACGCGCCGGGCCCTGAACTCGACGTCGGAGAGATCGGCCAGTTCCTTGCGCACGCGCCCGATGGCGTCGTCGAGCCGCGAGTCCGCGCCCTCGGCCTGCTCGACCTCGGCGAAGTACGCCTCGACGGAGTCCGGCCGCTTCGCCATTGCCCGCAGCGTGTCGAGGGCCGCGACGTTGCCGGAGCCCTCCCAGATCGAGGACAGCGGCGACTCGCGGAAGAGCCTCGGCATGCCGGACTCCTCGACGTAGCCGTTGCCGCCGAGGCATTCCAGCGCCTCGGCCGCGTGCGCGGGCGCCCGCTTGCACACCCAGTACTTGGTAGCCGCGAGGGCGAGCCGCCGCAGCGCCGCCTCCTGCCGGTCGCCGGTGATCGCGCGGTCGCTCGCGCCCGCCAGTCGCAGGGCCGCCACGGTCGCGGCCTCGGACTCCACCGCGAGGTCGGCCAGCACGTTGGTCATCAGCGGCTGGCGGTCGAGTGCCTTGCCGAAGGTGTGCCGGTGCCGGGCGTGGTGCGCTGCCCGCACCGCGCCGTAGCGCATCCCGGCCGCGCCGCCGATCACGCAGTCGAGCCGGGTGTTGTTGACCATCTCGATGATCGTGGGGACCCCGCGGCCCTCCTCGCCGACGAGCCAGCCGAACGCCTCGTCGTACTCGAGCTCGGCGGAGGCATTGGACTTGTTGCCCAGTTTGTCCTTGAGTCGCTGCAGGTGAATGCGATTGCGGGTGCCGTCGGGCAGCACGCGGGGCAGCAGGAAGCACGACAGGCCGCCCGGCGCCTGCGCGAGCGTGAGGAACACGTCCGACATCGGAGCCGAGGTGAACCACTTGTGCCCGGTGAGCACGTAGCCGTCGCCCGCGGGCCGCGCCGAGGTGGTGTTGGCGCGGACGTCGGAGCCGCCCTGCTTCTCGGTCATCGACATGCCAGCGATGAGTCCGCGCTTGCCGCTCGGCTCGCGGAGCCCGAAGTCGTAGGTCGTGGCCGCGAGCAGTGGTTCGAAGGTCGCCGCCAGGTCGGGGCTGTGCCGCAGTGCGGGTACGGCCGAGTAGGTCATCGAGATCGGGCACGTGTGGCCGGCCTCGTTCTGGCTCCACACGTAGAACTTCGCCGCGCGGGCCACGTGCGCGCCCGTCCGGTCCTGCCGCCACGGCGCCGCGTGCAATCCGTGCGAGACGGCGACGTCCATCAGGTCGTGCCAGTGCGGGTGGAACTCCACCTCGTCGACGCGGTTGCCGACGCGGTCGTGGGTGCGCAGCGTCGGCGGGTTCTCGTTGACTACCCTGCCCCACTCCTGCACGCGTTCACTGCCCGCGAGCGCGCCGAGCTCGTGCAGCTCCTCCTCGGCCCAGCCCGCGTCCTCGCGGCGCAGGCTCTCCAGCAGCGTCGGGTCCTCGGCGAGGTCGTGGCCCACGAGCGCGGGTACCTGGTTGGTCACCTCATGGGTGGGTGGCATCGGTCGCTCCTAGCGCGCGGAGGGTGAACGTGCACAGCGCGGGTACCGCGTCGGTGCTGTCGGAGGTGAGCGGGCCGATCATCACCTCGGCGATCGCCCCGACCACGGCGGCGGCGGTGATGTCGGCGTCCTGTGGCGGGAGGACGCCGGTGCGGACGCCCTCGGCGACCCAGCGGGCCACGACGTCGCGAAACGCCCGCCGGAACACGAGCCGTTCTGCCTCGACCGGTGCGTCGACGGGCTCGGCCAGCAGCGCGTACGCCAGCCGCGGGGCCTTGAGCGCCCTGCCCGCGAACGTCTCCACCACGGCGAGCACGCGTTCGGCGACCGTGCCCGGCTGCTCGGCCGCTCGCTCCACGGCGTCGACCTCGTGTGTGACGACCAGCCGGAACAGTTCGGCGACCAGCTCGGCCTTGCCGGGAAAGTGCCGGTAGACGCTGCCGGTGGCGACGCCCGCCTGCGCGGCGACCGCCGCCATCGAACAACCGGAGTAGCCGCGCTCGGCGAGCAGCTCGATCGCGGCGTCGAGGATCAGGGCCCGCTGCGAGTCCATGCGGGCCTGGATCTGAGGGGTGCGCCGGTACACCACGTCAAGAAGTGAAGCACCGATTCACGGCTTCAGGCAAGCGTCAGAGGTTGTGCAGTCCCTCGAGCACGCGCTGCATCAGGTCGAAGTCAGGGCGCCCGCCGTAGTTCGCCGTGCTGCTGTGCACGTGGACGAGCCCGGACTCGGCCAGGTCGCTGAGCAGCACGCGGGCCACTCCGAGCGGCACCGACAACAGCGCCGCGACCTCGGCGACCGAGCGCGGCTGCTCGCACATCTTGCGGACGGCCTGGTACTCCGAGCTTAGGTGCTCGGCATCCCAAGGCGCCTGCGCGATCGTGGAGATCAGGGTCTCGACGGCGAGGTCGAAGCTCGCCTGGGTGCGGCCCCGCGTGAGCACGTAGGGCCGCACGCGCAGCCGGTGCTCCTCGAACGGGTCGTCCCCGGCGGGATCCGCCGACGTGGCGAACACCCGCTCGCTGCGTGGCGGCGGCCTGACGGGGGCGCGCTCCCTCGGCGGCGGGGGTGGTTCGGGCGTCGGCTCCGGGCCGATGGGCTCGGCGGACTCGGGCTCCGGCTCAGCAGGCTCGCCGTCGGCGAACTTCTCCAGTCGCGCCGCGGACGGGAAGCGGCCGCCGGTGTAGCCCACCCTCGTGCCGCGCTTCTTGCTCTTGCGCTTCGACGTCTCCCCGGCCGGTTCGGGTTCGTCGGAACCGAACCGCGAGCGCTGCCGGGAGGAGGGAAACCGCGCGCCGGTGGGACCGACGTCATCGCCGTCGGTCTCGGGTTCGTCGTCGCCGGGGGTGGCCATGCCCACGTCCGTCCGCCCTCGCGCAGATCCGTGCAGGTCTCTGTGCCTCGCGGGCTACGTCGACTGCGAGGATGAACAATGTTACTCGGCTTGTCCACCTGCTCGCCCGTTCAGCGCCCCCGGCGCCGACTCATCCGACTACTTGTCCTCCTCGGCCTGCGGCGTGCCCGTCGGCACCTCGTCGGTCGGCACGTCGGCCCTGCCGTCGGCCTCCGCCTCGCCGCCGCTGGTCGCGCCCACGGGGGCCGGGACCTTCTGCTCGCCGCGCTTGACGGCCGTGAGCAGTAGCTGCGCGACGTCGACGACCTCCAGCTGCTCGCTCGCCATGCCGTCGCTCTGGCGCGAGGTGACGCCGTCGGTGAGCATCACGCGGCAGAACGGGCAGCCGGTGGCGATCTTGGAGGGCGCGGTGCCGAGCGCCTCGTCCACGCGCTCGACGTTGATCCGCTTGCCGATGCGCTCCTCCATCCACATGCGGGCGCCGCCAGCGCCACAGCACATGGAACGGTCGCCGTGGCGCGGCATCTCGCGCAGCGCCGCACCCGAGGCGCCGACCAGCTCACGCGGAGCCTCGTACACCTTGTTGTGCCTGCCCAGATAGCACGGGTCGTGGTAGGTCACGTCCTCCGCGATGGGCGCGACCGGCGTGAGCCGCTTCTCGCGCACCAGGCGGTTGAGCAGCTGGGTGTGGTGCACGACCTCGTAGTCACCGCCGAGGTCCGGGTACTCGTTGGCCAGGGTGTTGAAGCAGTGCGCACAGGTGACGACGATCTTGCGCTTGGCCTGTTCGACGTCCTCGAAGACGGAGTTCAGTACTTCCACGTTCTGCTGCGCGAGCATCTGGAACACGAACTCGTTGCCCGCGCGGCGAGCGGGGTCGCCGGTGCAGGTCTCCTCCGGCCCGAGCACGGAGTAGCTCACGCCGGCCATGTGCAGCAGCTCCGCCACGGCGCGAGTGGTCTTCTTCGCGCGGTCCTCGAACGCGCCCGCACAGCCGACCCAGAACAGGTACTCGGTGTCGCCGAAGTCGCCGTCGAACACGGGCACCTCGAAGTCGAGGTCGTCGGCCCAGGCCATGCGGTCCTTGGCGTTCTGGCCCCACGGGTTGCCCTTGTTCTCCAGGTTCTTGAACATCGCGTTCAGCTCGGTCGGGAAGTTCGACTCGATCATCACCTGGTAGCGCCGCATGTCGACGATGTGGTCGACGTGCTCGATGTCCACGGGGCACTGCTCGACGCAGGCGCCGCACGACGTGCACGACCACAGCACCTCGGGGTCGATCACACCGCCGTCGTCGCCGATGAGCGCGCGGTCGGCTTCGGCGATGGCCAGCACGTCGATGCCCGCGTACGGGTTGTCGCCCGTGAGCCCGACCTCGTCGCCCGCCATGTCCTTCTTGCCGCCCGCCAGCAGGTACGGCGCCTTGGCGTAGGCGTGGTCGCGCAGCTGCGTGATGAGCAGCTTCGGCGACAGCGGCTTGCCGGTGTTCCACGCGGGGCACTGCGACTGGCAACGCCCGCACTCGGTGCAGGTGGAGAAGTCGAGCCAGCCCTTCCAGCTGAAGTCCTCGACCTTGCCGACGCCGAAGGTGTCCTCGTCGGGGTCGGCCTCCTCGAGGTCGATCGGCTTGCCGCCGCTCATCATCGGCTTGAGCTTGCCGAGCGCGACGCCGCCGTCGTCCTCGCGCTTGAAGTAGATGTTGAAGAACGCGCTGAACCGGTGCCAGGCCACGCCCATCGTCAGCGTGGTGCCCACGACGTAGAGCCAGATCATGCCGGAGAGCAGCTTGATCAGCGCCATGATCGACACGGCCGCGGTGCTGGTGGGCAGCAGTTCGGCCAGCGGCTGGGTGACGAAGCTCGACCACAGGGCCGGGTCCTCGATGCCGCTGGAGATCTTGAACGCCTTGACGCCGAGGATGCCGAGACCCTCGATGATCACGACGGCCTCGACGAAGTACGCGTACTTGAAGTTGGAGCCCGCGAACCGCGACTGCCGGTCGGCCCTGCGCGGGTGGTTGGCCTGGCGGATGATCGCCAGCGCGACACCACCGACGACGGTGCCGAGACCGAGCAGTTCGAGCAGCAGCTGCCAGGGCGCCCAGTGCCCGATGATCGGCCACGCGAAGTGCGGGTTGAAGGTCTCGCCGTAGGCCTCGAACAGCGCGAGCGAACCGAGGAGGAAGCCCCACATCACGAGCCAGTGCCATGGCCCGACGTGGCGGAGCTTGTTCATCCTCGTGTGCGCCGCGAACTCCTTGATCAGGGTGTTCAGGCGAGGCACGAAGGGACCGTTGCGCGTTGCGTCCGGCTGACCGAGTCGGATGATCTTGATCTGACGCAGGACGCCTGCGCCGAAGACACCCCAAGCGACAACGCTGACGGCAACGCCGATCACGCCGAGCGTGATCTGCAGTGCACCCATGATTGGGCCTTTCGGTTCGGGACTTCGCGGTGGGTTTCGGGAGCCTAACTCTTCTTACTGATCAGTAATCGATCGCGCAGCACGAAGTCCCACCGATGTGGTGCAAAACTCGCTACTAGTGGGACTATCGTTCAGATACTCTGGGTTGATGGGTGCGTATCTGTTGTTCGCCGGTGCCGTCCTGGCCGAGGTGACCGCGACGATCTCGCTGAAGTTCTCCCAGGGCTTCACCAAACTGGGCCCCTCGATCGTGGTCATCGTGGGTTACGCGATCGCGTTCGCGCTGCTGGCGCAGGTGCTCAAGGCCGGTGTCCCGGTGGCCGTGGTCTACGCGATCTGGTCCGCGGCCGGTGTCGCGCTGGTGGCCGTGATCGGCGCCGTCTTCCTCAACGAGTCCCTGAACCTGACGATGGTGGCCGGTCTGGCACTGGTGATCGGAGGCGTGGTGTTGCTCGAGGTGGGCAGGGCGTGATGCGACGGCAGGTGGACGGCCGCAAGGTCCGCGGCGAGAAACGGCGTACGGAGATCATCGAGGCCACGCTGCGCGTGATCGAGCGCGACGGCGTCGCGGGCGTCACCCACCGCACGGTCGCGAAGGAGGCGGGGGTGCCGACGACGTCGACCACCTACCACTTCGCGTCGCTCGACGACCTGCTCATCGCCACGCTCATCGACTGCGCGCGCGACATGGCCACCGAGGTCTACTGGATGATCGACCGCGCGCGTTCGCGAGGCAGCAGGGGCGCCGAGGAAGTGGCGGGCCTGCTCGCCGAGGCGCTCGGGCCCAGGCGCGGCCGCACGATGGCGGAGTACGAGCTGTACCTGCTCGCGGCGCGGCGTCCCGAGCTGCGCCCTGCCGCGCGGCGCTGGCTCGACGTGCTCACCTCGATGGTGCGCCACGACGACGAGGTGGCGTTTCGCGTCTTCCTCGCCGGGATCGACGGACTGCTCATCCAGGGCCTCATCGACGACGAGCCGCCGACGGCCGAGGAGCTGAGGCCCGTCGTGGACTACCTGCTCAAGCCGCGCTGAGGCGGGGCGCGGCGGCCGGGCCGCCGCGCCCCCTTCGCTCAGCCCTTGTTCTCGTAGACCGGCGTGATGACCGCGCGGGCGAGGGTGTGGCCGAACATGTTGAAGCCAAGGAAAGCGGGGCTGGCCTCCTCGCCGATGTCGAGCGAGTCGACGTCGAGGGCGTGCACCGCGAAGACGTAGCGGTGGGGGCCGTGCCCGGGAGGCGGTGCCGCGCCGAGGAACTGGCGCACGCCGCCGTCGCCGGCGAGGGTGCGCGCGCCCGAGGGCAGGCCGGAGGCGCTCGCGTCGGCCGCGCCGGAGCCCAGCTCGGTCACCGACGCCGGGATGTTGAACACGGCCCAGTGCCAGAAGCCGCTGCCGGTGGGCGCGTCCGGGTCGAAGCAGGTCACCGCGAAACTCTTGGTCTCGGAGGGGAAGCCCTCCCACGCCAGGTGCGGCGAGCGGTCCTCGCCTCCGGCGCCGAAGATGCCGCTCAGGTGCGGCGTCGCGAGCGTCTCCCCCTCGGCCACGTCGTTGCTGCGCAGCGTGAAGGACGGCACGGGCGGCAGCGATTCGTAGGGGTTCTGAGCTCGGGTCATGGGCTCTGGTCCTCCTCCAGCTCGTCGGTTCGGTGTGAGACCTCGCGAGACCTCACCGAGCAGGCTAGTGATCCCCGGCCCTGGGCGGGGGTAGGGACAGCCTCAGGGTGGAACCGGGGTTCACCCGGATGTCCTGGAGGTCCGCGACGCCATAGCGTTTGCTGCGCAGGGAAGTTGTGGCGGGAGGACTCAACATGAGGCGGGCTGGACTTGCCATCGGGGGCGTGGCGTTGATCGGGGTGGGCGTGGCGTTCGCCCTCGGCTGGTTCTGGCCCGCCACCTCGGAGGCCACGGACCAGGTGAGCGACTCGATCAACAGGGTCGAGCTGGACAGCGGATCGGGCGACGTCCTGATCCGCGCGCAGGAGGGTGCCGAGACGACGACCGTCCGGCAGCGGTTCAGCTATCAATGGGGCGACCCCGAGCAGGCGTACTCCGTGGAGGGCGGAGCGCTCAAGCTCACCGGTTGTGGTTCGTGGTGCTCGGTGGACTACGAGGTCGTCGTGCCCACCGGGACGACCGTCGGGGGGACGGTCGACTCCGGGGACGTCACGCTCGAGGACGTCGGCGACGTGCAGGTGGACGCCAAGTCCGGCGACCTGGTGCTCACCCGCGTCGGCGACGTGCGGGTGACCGCGAACTCCGGGGACATCACCGGCGACGGACTGAGCGGAACGGTCGACGCGCAGGTGGACTCGGGCGACATCGTGCTGACGATGGACGACGCCCGCGACGCCAGGTTGTCGGCCGACAGCGGTGACATCGAACTCACCGTGCCGAGCGGTTCCTACAACGTCACCGGCACCACCGACTCCGGCGACCGCGAGGTCGGCGTGGTGCAGGACCCGTCCGCCGACACCGCGCTCGACGTCAGCACCGACAGCGGTGACGTCGTGGTCAGGGCTGGGTAGCCGGTTCGGGAACAACCCGGCCTGCCCACGCGTTGTGCGGGCAGAAAGGTTGAGTGGGCCGGGCTCAAGTCGCGGTTGACGAGCGCCGGGGACTCCGGATACAACCTGAGTGAACCCCACTCAACGTGGACGCAACACCGCTGGCAGAAGCCGGCGCACAGGAAAGCAAAGCAGGAGGGAACACAATGGCGCGAGCGGTCGGCATCGACCTCGGCACGACCAACTCGGTCGTCGCGGTACTGGAAGGCGGCGAGCCGGCGGTCATCGCCAACTCGGAGGGTTCGCGGACCACGCCGTCCGTTGTCGCCTTCGCCAAGAACGGCGAGGTGCTGACCGGGCAGCCCGCGAAGAACCAGGCAGTGACCAACGTCGACCGGACCATCCGTTCGGTCAAGCGGCACATGGGCACCGACTGGAACACCGAGATCGACGGCAAGGGCTACACGCCCCAGGAGATCAGCGCGCGCGTGCTGATGAAGCTCAAGCGCGACGCCGAGGCCTACCTCGGTGAGGAGATCACCGACGCGGTGATCACGGTTCCCGCCTACTTCGAGGACGCCCAGCGGCAGTCCACCAAGGAAGCGGGCCAGATCGCGGGCCTCAACGTGCTGCGCATCGTCAACGAGCCGACCGCCGCGGCGCTCGCCTACGGCCTCGACAAGGGCGAGAAGGAACAGACCATCCTGGTCTTCGACCTCGGTGGCGGCACCTTCGACGTCTCGCTGCTGGAGATCGGCGAGGGCGTCGTCGAGGTGCGGGCCACGAGCGGTGACAACCACCTCGGTGGTGACGACTGGGACGAGCGGATCGTCAACTGGCTCGTCGACAAGTTCAAGTCCTCGCAGGGCATCGACCTGACGAAGGACCGCATGGCGATGCAGCGCATCAAGGAGGCCGCCGAGAAGGCCAAGATCGAGCTGTCCAGCTCGAGCAGCGCGAACATCAACCTGCCCTACATCACGGTCGACGGCGACAAGAACCCGCTGTTCCTCGACGAGACGCTGTCCCGCGCGGAATTCCAGCGGATCACGTCCGACCTGCTCGACCGCACCAAGGCGCCGTTCAACAACGTCATCCGCGACGCGGGCGTCTCCGTCAGCGAGATCGACCACGTCGTGCTCGTGGGTGGTTCCACCCGCATGCCCGCCGTCGCCGATCTGGTCAAGGAGCTGACCGGCGGCCGCGAGCCCAACAAGGGCGTGAACCCGGACGAGGTCGTCGCCGTCGGCGCCGCGCTGCAGGCCGGTGTGCTGCGGGGTGAGGTCAAGGACGTCCTGCTGCTCGACGTCACGCCGCTGTCGCTGGGCATCGAGACCAAGGGTGGCGTGTTCACCAAGCTCATCGAGCGCAACACCACGATCCCGACCAAGCGCTCGGAGATCTTCTCCACCGCGGACGACAACCAGCCGTCGGTGCAGATCCAGGTGTTCCAGGGTGAGCGCGAGATCGCCGCGCACAACAAGAAGCTCGGCATGTTCGAGCTGACCGGCCTCCCGCCCGCTCCCCGTGGCGTGCCGCAGATCGAGGTCACGTTCGACATCGACGCCAACGGCATCGTGCACGTGACCGCGAAGGACCTCGGCACGAACAAGGAGCAGTCGATGACGATCACCGGCGGCTCCGCGCTGCCGAAGGACGACATCGACCGCATGGTCAAGGACGCCGAGGCGCACGCCGAGGAGGACAAGCAGCGGCGCGAGGAGGCGGAGACCCGCAACCAGGCCGAGACGCTCGTCTACCAGACCGAGAAGTTCGTCAAGGACAACGACGAGAAGCTGCCCGACGAGCTCAAGGGCAAGGTCAAGACGGCGATCGACGAGGCCAACGAGTCGCTCAAGGGCACCGACACGGCCAAGGTGCGCGAGGCCATCGAGAAGCTGAACGCGGCTTCGCAGGAGCTCGCCACCGCGCTGTACGCCGACACCGGTGCACAGGCTCAGGGCGCTCCCGGTGCCGATGGCGCCGGTGCCGCCGGCGCCACGGGTGACGCTCCCGGCGCCGACGGTGGCTCGGCCAAGGCCGACGACGTGGTGGACGCCGAGATCGTCGACGACACCCCCGAGGGCGACAAGAAGTGACCGAACACAACGACGAAACCGACCGACAAGAAGTACAGGAGCCAGTGGTCGTGCGGGATCGCCGGAAGATCGATCCGGAGACCGGTCAGCTCCGGCAGCCGGTGGCCGAACCCCAGCCGCAGGAGGAGGCGCCCGTCGACGAGGCGGGCGTCCCCGGTCCTGTCGCGGGCGAGGCGACGGTCGACGAGGCCGTCGCGCCGGTGTCGGACCTGGAGAAGCAGCTCGAGGAGCGCACAGCGGACCTGCAGCGCGTGCAGGCCGAGTACGCCAACTACCGCAGGCGGGTGGACCGCGACCGCGAGGCCGTGGTCGCAGGCGGTAAGGCCTCGGTCGTGAACGACCTGCTGCCGCTGCTCGACGACCTGGAGCGGGCCGAGCAGCACGGTGACCTCACCGGTGCCTTCAAGTCCGTGGCCGACAAGCTCGTCGGTGCGCTGGAGAAGGCGGGGCTGGAGTCGTTCGGCGCCGAGGGTGAGCCCTTCGACCCGAGCGTCCACGAGGCCGTGCAGCACGACACGTCGCCCACGGTCACGGAACCGACCGTGACCATGGTGCTTCGCCGCGGCTACCGGTTCTCGGACCGGGTGCTGCGCGCGGCGCTCGTCGGGGTGACCGACCACGAGCCCGGTGGTGCCGTGCCGGAGGAGCCGATCGATCCGCCGGTCGGCGGCGAGCTGCCCATCGACGCCGATGAGAACGCACGCTGATCGCAACCACGAGGAAGGAGGAGACGCCGCATGAGCGCGCGTGAGTGGATCGGCAAGGACTTCTACCGTGAGCTGGGCGTCTCCTCCGATGCCTCGCAGGACGAGATCAAGAAGGCGTACCGGAAGCTGGCCAGGGAGAACCACCCCGACGCCAACCCCGGCAACGCCCAGGCCGAGACCAAGTTCAAGGCGGTCTCCGAGGCGTACGGCGTGCTGTCCGACACGGCCAAGCGCAAGGAGTACGACGAGGCCAGGCGCCTGTTCGGCTCCGGCGGTCCCGGTGGCTTCGGCTTTCCCGGAGCTGGCGGCGGCGCAGGCGGTGGAGGCGGCGGCTTCGACATCAACGACCTCTTCGGCCAGAACGCCGCGGGTGGCGCCGGTGGCGGTGGCGGCTTCGGGGGGCTCGGCGACATGCTGGGCAACCTGTTCGGCCGTCGCGGCGCCGGCGGTGGCACCACGGCGGCTCGCGGTCAGCGCGGCGCCGATGTGGAGACCGACGTGCGCATCGACTTCGCCGAGGCGGTCAAGGGCGCGACCCTGCCGCTGCGGCTGTCGAGCCCCGCGTCGTGCGCGACGTGCGGCGGCAACGGCGCCCGTCCCGGCACCTCGCCGAGGACGTGCCCGACGTGTGCGGGTTCCGGTCTGGTGAGCAGGAGCCAGGGGGCGTTCGCGTTCTCCGAGCCGTGCCGCGACTGCCGTGGCCGGGGCTCGATCATCGACGACCCGTGTCCCGAGTGCGCAGGCGAGGGCATCAGCACCAGGACCAGGACGCTGACCGTCCGCATCCCCGCGGGTGTGGACGACAACCAGCGGATCCGGCTCGGCGGCCAGGGCGAACCCGGCCGGGGCGGCGCCACGGCGGGCGACCTCTACGTTCGCGTGCACGTCAACCCGCACCCGGTGTTCGGCAGGTCGGGCAACGACCTGACCATCACCGTGCCGGTGGAGTTCTCGGAACTGGTGCTCGGCACCACGCTCACCGTGCCGACGCTCGACGCGAAGGTGTCGCTCAAGGTTCCCTCGGGCACCTCGAGCGGCCGGACGCTGCGGGTGCGCGGCAAGGGCATCACCAAGCGGGACGGCACCCAGGGCGACCTGTTGGTCACCCTGCAGGTCGTGATCCCTGGCAAGGTGGACGGCACGGCGAAGGCCGCGCTGGAGTCCTACGCCGAGGCGGTCGCGAAGCACGATCCGCGGCCGGAGATCACCGCGCTGTTGCGAGACAGGGGGGCATGATGTTCGGTTCCGGGCTCGGAGGTGGGCTGCCGAACGGCGCCGACGAGGACACACCGGTCTTCGTGATCTCGGTCGCCGCGCAGTTGTCCGGCCTGCACGCGCAGACGTTGCGCTCGTACGACCGGCTGGGGCTCGTGTGTCCTGGCCGGACGTCGGGCGGCGGCAGGCGCTACTCGATGCGCGACATCGCCCAGCTGCGCGAGGTGCAGCGGCTCTCCCAGGAGGAGGGCGTCAACCTCGCCGGGATCAAGCGCATCATCGAGCTCGAGAACCACGTCGAGGCCTTGCAGTACCGGATGCAGGAGCTGACGGAGGAACTGGCGAACGCCTACGCGGCGGCCGAACAGGCCGCGGCCGCGGTGCACGCCTCCTACCGCAAGGACCTGGTGCCCATCCGCACGCAGAACGCGCTGGTGGTGTGGAAACCACGCCGCCGAGGCTGAGCCCTACACCTGAGTTGAAGTGAAGGGCACCTTTACTGCGTTGAATGCAGTAAAGGTGCCCTTCACTGCATTCAGGGGGACTCGCTCAGTCGATCGTGAAGGGGTCGTAGCGGATCTGGTCCAGTGCCGTGCCCGCGACCAGCATCCTTGACACCGTGGCCCTGATCATCGCGGGCGAGCCCGCCACGAGCACGTCGTGGTTCTGCCAGGCGCCGTGCCTGCTCACGACGTCGGCGAGGGTGCCCTGCTCGAAGCCGGGCAGGCCCTCGGCCTTCTCCACCACGGGGCACACCGTGAGCCACGGGTTGGTGGACGCCATGGCCCGCAGCTGCTCGAGGTCGTAGAGGTCGTCGAGCGTGGTGCCGCCGTAGAACAGGGTGACCTTCGGGTTCGTGCCCCACTGCCCCAGCTCGTCCAGCACGGCGCGCAGTGGCGACAGCCCGGTGCCGCCCGCGACCATCACGACGTCGCGGCCGGACTTGCGGTCGACGGAGAGCCTGCCCATCGGCGGGCCGATCCGCCAGGTGTCGCCGCTCTGCGTGTGGCTGACGATGGCGCGGGAGACCCAGCCGCCCTCGACGGCGCGAACGTGGAACTCCAGTGAGCCGTCGGGGCGCGGCGCGTTGGCAGGCGAGAAGTAGCGCCAGAGCCGGGGCCGCTGCGGCACCTCGATGCTCAGGTACTGGCCCGCGTTGTAGGGCACGGGGTGCTCGAGTTCGACGCGGATCAGCGCCAGGTCCCAGCTGAGCCTGCGGTGCTCGGCGACCGTGCCGACCCAGGACGGCGGGTACTCGCTGGCCGCGGCGGCGTCCTGCATGGACCGCGCGATGATCGTGTACGCCTCGGCCCACGCCCGTTCGACCTGTGTGGTCCACGCGGGACCGAGCTGTCGCTTGAGCGCGGCGAGCAGCGCGGTGCCCACGGCCTCGTAGTGGGTGGGGACGACCCCGAACTTGCGGTGGTCGCGGCCGAGCTGGCGCAGGAACGGCGCCAGGTCGTCGGGCCGGTCGACCATCTGCACGATGTGCACGAGCGCTCGGACGAGCCTGCCGCGCTGCGACTCCATGTTGATCGGGAAGAAGTCGCGCGTGGCGGGCGCGAGCGTGAAGAGCATGCCGTAGAAGAACTGGGAGATCTCCGGCGTGTACGGCTCGGCCTGGCGCCAGGTGTCGCGGATCAGCTCCACCATCGCGGTGACGGCGGGCGGCGCTTCCCTGGCCGGCGCCACCCGCGGTATCGGACTGATCGCGTCGGCTGTCATTCGTCTGCCCCAGTGTGGCCGTGTCGGACCGGCTGTTGGATACTCACGGTAATCAAAAGGTGTTTGCGATTATTCACTAATGGGTGACGGTGGAGTCGTCAAGGTCTTCACCAGGTCGGTGACCCGTGTCCACTCCATTGGCCCCATGAATATTCCACCTTTCCGACGCAAGCGCCCACCCAACACTAGGTTCCTGTCCTGCTGGGCGGTAGTCGCTGGGCGAGTTGTCCCCCTGTGGTTGCTCCGAGTGGGTGGCACTCGTGTCCGCTTGGTGCCATAGCTCACCTGAAGCGTGGTTCCGTTCGACGGCCACTGGGGTAGAGTTTGTATAGAGCAAGTAACTTTATGTGACCGATTGGTGGCTATGAATCCCTCGGACGAGGTCTGTGTGGACCTGATGCGGGAGATCCGTACGTCCTCCCAGTTGCACAACGCCTGGGTGATGCAGCTGTGGCAGACCGAGGACGGCCCGCACCCCGCCGCCGGGATGCTGCTGTCCGAGATCCAGCGCCGCGGCGAGCTGCGGCTCTCCGAGCTCGCGAAGCTGCGCATGGTCGACATCTCCGTCGTGAGCAGACAGATCGGCCAGCTGGTGGCCTACGACCTCGTCGAGCGCAGGCCCGCACCGGAGGACGGCAGGGCCACGCTGGTCAAGGTCTCCGAGAAGGGTGAGCGCCAGCTCGAGCACTGGCGCAGGGCACATGTCGACTTCGTCCGCTCGGCGCTCGGCGGTTGGGACGAAGCTGCTCTCAAGGACCTCACCGATCGGCTCAGCGCCGTCAACGAGGACCTGCGTGCCGCGACCTTCCCCGAGGGTGCCGACGACGAACGGCCCGCCGCCCGCGCGAAGAGCGGGTAGCGGGCCGTCCTGGTCGGTTAGGGCCGGTGGGTCAGCGGGTCAGGCGCGCACGTCCTCGTCGACCTTCTTGACCTCACCGGTGCGGAGCTTGTACGCGAAGTCGGAGACCTCGCGCTTGACGATCGGCATCAGCAGGTAGAGCCCGATGATGTTGAACAGCGCCAGCAGGAACAGCACGGCGTCGGCGAAGCTGAGCACGCTGCCCAGCGTCAGGACACAGCCCGCGACGGTGAACAGGCAGAAGATCACCTGGTACACGCGCTCCGAGAGCGTCGACTTGCCGAAGAGGTACGTCCACGCCTTCTGCCCGTAGTAGCCCCACGTGATGAGCGTCGACAGCGCGAAGAGCACCACCGCGAGCGTCAGGACGTACGGGAACCACGGCAGCACCGTCTCGAAGGAGTGCGAGGTCACCGTCACGCCGTCCGGCGTCTCGCCGCCCGCGGCGACGGTGCTGCGCGCGTCGTTCCAGAACTGGGTGTTGGCGATGACGACGGTCAGCGCGGTCATGGTGCAGACGATCACCGTGTCGATGAACGGCTCCAGCAGCGCCACGTAGCCCTCGGTGGCGGGGTTCTTCGTCTTCACCGCGGAGTGGGCGATGGACGCGGAGCCCACCCCGGCCTCGTTGGAGAACAGTGCTCGCTGGAAGCCGACGATCAGCGCACCGACGGCACCGCCGGCGACGCCCTCTCCGGTGAAGGCGCCCGAAATGATCTGGCCGACGGCGTTGGGCACGTCGGAGATGTTGACGAAGATGACGATCAGGCACGCGGCGACGTAGATGACGGCCATGGCGGGCACGAGCTTGCTGGTGACCTTGCCGATCGACTTGATGCCGCCGAGGATCACGGCACCGACCACGACGGCGAGCACGACACCGAAGACGAACGCGGCGCCGTCACTGGCCAGGAAGCCGTCGTCGCCGCCGGTCACGTCGCGCATCTGCGCGAACGTCTGGTTGGCCTGGAACATGTTGCCGCCCGCGAGGGCGAAGAACAGCAGCATGATCGCGGCGAGCACGGCCAGCGTCTTGCCGAGCGCGACACCGAAGGCGTTGCCGAACCGTTCGGCGATGCCCTTGCGCAGGTAGTGCATGGGACCGCCGGAGACCGTGCCGTCCTCGTGGATCTCGCGGTACTTCACGCCGAGGGTGCACTCCACGAACTTGCTGCACATCGCGAGCAGGCCGGCGACGATCATCCAGAACGTGGCACCTGGGCCACCGATCGTCACCGCGACACCGACACCGGCGATGTTGCCGAGCCCGACGGTCGCCGAGAGCGCCGAGGCCAGCGCTTGGAAGTGGTTGACCTCGCCCGGCTCGTCCGAGTTGGTGTACTTGCCCCTGACCAGGTCGGTGGCCAGCTTGAACTTGCGGAACTGGACGAAGCCGAAGTACACCGTGAACACGGTCGCCGCGAGGACGAGCCACGCGACGATCCACGGGAACGAGATGCTGCCGATCGTGATCTCCGCGAACACGAAGTTCGAGAGTCCGTCGGAGATCGGGGTGAAGACTTCGTTGACCCAGTTCTCGATCGAGGCGAGTGCGCCGCCCTCTGCGGCGAGCACGACAGTGTCAGGTGGCGGGCTCGCGGTCGCGAGCCCGGCGGTCATGGCAGCCATGGAGCGGTAGTCGATCGCAAAGGGTACGTAAAGCGCAACCCATTCGGACCAGTTGTCCTCAAAAACTTGCCTCGAAAGGGTAGTTGAGCGGAACACGCTCAACTTTTCTGACGTTGTGCATAGCGATGGCCTCTGAGGGAGGCTTGTACCGGGATTTCTCGAGCAGAGGTGAGGGGATGGACTCTTTCAACCCGACCACGAAGACCCAGCAGGCGATCTCGTCCGCAGCGCAGGCCGCGACGATGGCAGGCAACCCGGAGATCTCGCCGGCACACCTGCTCGGCGCACTGCTGTCACAGGGCGACGGCCTGGCCGGGCCGCTGCTGACCGCGGTCGGGGCCGACGCGGACGTGGTCCACAAGGAACTGGAACCGATCGTCGCAGGGCTGCCGTCGGCCACCGGCGCCACCGTGTCGACGCCACAGTTCGACGGCCACGCCGTCAAGTCGCTGACGCACGCGCAGAAGCTCGCGACCGAACTCGGTGACGAGTACGTCTCCACCGAGCACGTGCTGGTGGGCCTCGCCGCCGAGGGCGGTCCCGTCGGCGGTCTGCTCACCCGGCACGGTGCGACGCCGGAGGCGCTGCGCGACGCGTTCACCAAGGTGCGCGGCTCCGCCAGGGTCACCAACCCCGACCCCGAGGGCACGTACCAGGCACTGGAGAAGTATGGCGTCGACCTCACCGCCGCCGCCCGCTCGGGCGAACTGGACCCGGTGATCGGTCGCGACACCGAGATCCGCCGCGTGGTGCAGGTGCTCTCGCGCCGGACCAAGAACAACCCGGTGCTGATCGGCGAGCCCGGCGTCGGCAAGACCGCGATCGTCGAGGGTCTCGCCCAGCGCATCGTGGCGGGCGACGTGCCCGAGTCGTTGCGCGGCAAGCGCGTCGTGTCGCTCGACCTCGGCTCTATGGTCGCGGGCGCCAAGTACCGCGGCGAGTTCGAGGAGCGGCTCAAGGCCGTGCTCAAGGAGATCAAGGAGTCCGACGGCCAGGTCGTCACGTTCATCGACGAGCTGCACACCATCGTCGGAGCGGGCGGCACCGGCGACGGCGGTGCCATGGACGCGGGCAACATGATCAAGCCGATGCTCGCCAGGGGCGAGCTGCGCATGGTCGGCGCCACCACGCTCGACGAGTACCGCCAGCACATTGAGAAGGATGCCGCGCTGGAGCGCCGCTTCCAGCAGGTGCTGGTCGGCGAACCGTCCGTCGAGGACGCCATCGGCATCCTGCGCGGGCTCAAGGAGCGCTACGAGGTGCACCACGGTGTGCGCATCACCGATGCCGCGCTCGTGGCCGCCGCGACGCTGTCCGACCGCTACATCACCGCGCGCTTCCTGCCGGACAAGGCGATCGACCTCGTCGACGAGGCCGCATCGCGCCTGCGCATGGAGATCGACTCCCGCCCCGTCGAGATCGACGAGGTGGAGCGGGCCGTGCGGCGCATGGAGATCGAGGAGATGGCGCTCGACAAGGAGGACGACCCCGCCTCCCGCGAGCGGCTGACCGCGCTGCGCGCCGAGCTCGCCGAGAAGCGCGAGGAGCTCTCGGCGCTCACCGCCCGCTGGCAGAACGAGAAGGGCTCGATCGAGAAGGTCCGCGAGTTCAAGGAGCAGCTGGAGCAGCTGCGCGGCGAGGCCGAGCGCGCCGAGCGCGACGCCGACCTCGCGCACGCCGCCGAGCTGCGCTACGGCCGCATCCCCGCGCTGGAGAAGGACCTTGCCGAGGCCACGAGGGTCACCGAGGCCAAGGCCGAGGTGATGCTCAAGGAAGAGGTCGGGGCCGACGACGTCGCCGACGTGGTGAGCGCGTGGACGGGCATCCCCGCCGGCAGGCTGCTCGAGGGCGAGACCGGCAAGCTGCTGCGCATGGAGGACGAGCTGACCAGCAGGGTCGTCGGCCAGGCCGACGCCGTGAAGGTCGTCTCGGACGCGGTGCGCAGGGCTCGCGCCGGGGTCGCCGACCCCGACCGGCCGACGGGCTCGTTCCTGTTCCTCGGCCCCACCGGTGTCGGCAAGACCGAGCTGGCCAAGGCGCTCGCCGAGTTCCTATTCGACGACGAGCGGGCGATGTTGCGCATCGACATGAGCGAGTACAGCGAGAAGCACAGCGTGGCTCGGCTCGTCGGGGCTCCACCCGGCTACGTCGGGTACGACCAGGGCGGTCAGCTGACCGAGTCGGTGCGCAGGCGCCCGTACTCGGTGGTGCTGCTCGACGAGGTGGAGAAGGCGCACCCCGACGTCTTCGACGTGCTGCTGCAGGTGCTCGATGACGGCAGGCTGACCGACGGCCAGGGCCGCACGGTCGACTTCCGCAACACGATCCTGGTGCTCACGTCGAACCTCGGTTCGCAGGAGATCGCCGACGCGACGCTGGACGAGCGGCAGCGCGGCGAGGCGGTGTTGTCGGTGGTGCAGCGGCACTTCAAGCCGGAATTCCTGAACCGGCTCGACGACATCGTGGTGTTCCACGCGCTCGACACCGAGCAGTTGGCGTCCATTGTGGACATCCAGGTGCGGAAGCTGGCGCAGCGGCTCGCGCAGCGCAGGCTCACGCTCGACGTCTCGCCCGCCGCCCGCGAGTGGCTCGCGCTCAACGGCTACGACCCCATCTACGGGGCGCGGCCGCTGCGCAGGCTCGTGCAGTCGGCGATCGGTGACGAGCTGGCCCGCAAGCTGCTCGGCGGCGACATCCGCGACGGCGACACCGTGCAGGTCGAGGTGCCCGAGTTCGACGCGGGCGGGGGTTCGCTCTCGGTGACCAGGGCGGAGTAAACCGAACGAGTACCCGCGACACGGCCCGCTGATCTTGGTCGGCGGGCCGTGAGGGATACCCTGGTCGCGTGGGTATTCCAGCCTGGATCTGGTTCGTCGTCGCTGCGGTCGCGTTGGTGGCCGGACTCGCCCTGCTCACCGCCGACAAGGCCAGGGAGAGTTCGCGCAACCGCGAGAGAGCGCGCTGGGCCGAGCTGCGCGGCTGGCAGTACGTCGAGGAGGACGAGCGCCTGCCGCAGCAGTGGTCGGGCGGCGCCATCGGCTACTTCGGCGCCGAGAGCGCGGTCAACGTGGTCGCGGGCTCGACGTTCACGTCCGACGGCAGGCGGCCGGTGTTCGTGTTCGACATCGAGGCCGACAGTCTGATTCCGGCCGTGATCGTGGCCGTGCGCTGCAACCGGATCCACCCGGTGCTGCTGGAGCTGTGGCTCGCGAGCGTGCCGTTCCAGCGGGCCGAAATGCCGGAGCTACTGGGCCCGGTCGGTCAGCGCTACGCGTTCGCCGACGAAGTCAACACCGCGCGCGCCATGATCACGCAGGACCTGGTCGACGCCGCCGACGCACTGGGTGGCGACGTGGGCGTGGCGTGGCTCGAGAGCGAGTGGGTGCTGGCCAGCGTCGCGCCCAATGTCGGGCCGTCGCGGCTGGAGCGGCTGCTGCGCGACCTCGGCGAGATCGCCGACATCGTCGATCCGTTCGACGAGGAGTACGGGCAGACCGTGCACGAGGAGGCGCTGCCGTCGGCGACCCAGGCCACGACCACCACCGAGGAGCGAGCCCGCCAGCAGGGCTTCTGATCACTGCAGGTCGAGCGTGCCCGAGACGTGCGGCAGGTCGTCGTCCTGCTCGGCGTACGGCTCCAGGTAGGGCTCCGGGTCGTGCGGCACGTCCAGGTCGCCGAAGTCGAGGGTGCCCGTGAACCGGCCGTCGTCCTGAACGGACAGCTCGCGGTAGGTCACGGGGAACTCGACGGTGCCCGCGGCGGCGTAGCCCTCCGCATAGGACTCGGGGTTCCAGCCGTTGAGCGCACCGCCGGTCTCCGGCGGCTCGGTGGTCTCGGCGCCGTCGGCGGGCTCGGCCTCGCTCGCCGCGAGGAAACCGCGGACGAACGACAGGTAGTCGTTGGTGTCGTGCTCCATCTGGAGGTCAACCTCGTCTGGGTGAGTACGTACCCCTAATGGCGTCTCGAAGATACTTCCTGTGGTCAACGGTCCTCCCGCGAGGGCGGTACGTTCGGCGCCATGCCACTTGCATTGATCACGGGCGCTACGGTCGGTATCGGCGCGGCGTTCGCCCGCAGGCTTGCCTCCGAGCGCTACGACCTCGTGCTCGTCGCCCGCGACCAGGAGAAGCTCACTGCCAGGGCGCGTGAGCTCACCGATGCGCACGGCATCACCGTCGACGTGCTGCCGGCGGACCTGGCGACCACCGAGGGGCGCGAGGCCGTGGAGCAGCGGCTGCACGAACAGCCCGTCGACCTGCTCGTCAACAACGCCGGACTGGGACTCGCGGGTGAGCTGTGGACGGCCTCGGTCGACGACCTGCAGCGCCAGCTCGACGTCAACGTCACCGCCGTGCTGCGGCTGACCAGGGCCGCGTTGCCAGGGATGCTGGACCGCGGCAGGGGCGACGTGATCAACGTCTCGAGCGTCGCCGGGTTCTTCTCCGGCCGCGGCTCCACCTACACGGCAGGCAAGGCGTGGGTGACGTCGTTCTCCGACGGGCTCGCCTCGGCGCTGCAGGGCTCCGGCGTGCGCGTGCTGGCACTGTGCCCCGGCTTCACCGAGACCGAGTTCCACCAGCGGGCCGGCCTGGAGAAGACCGGGCCGAAGGCGTTCTGGCTCAAGGCCGACCGCGTGGTCGCCGAGGCGCTGGCCGATCTGCGCAAGGGCAAGGTCGTGTCGATCCCCAGCTCGCAGTACAAGATCGTGGTCGCAGTGGGCCGGTTGCTGCCGCGCGGGCTCGTGCGCAGGCTCGGCGGCCGGTTCGCGGGTCGAGACCGAACCTGAGCGAAGCCGTGTGTAAAACTGCCGGTCGTGGCGAACCCCTCGACTGACGACGCGGCGAAGATCGAACTGGCCAGGCTGGTCACCGAACTGTGCGTGGTGCGCGGAAAGGTGATGCTCTCCTCCGGCAAGGAGGCCGACTACTACGTCGACCTTCGCCGGGCGACGTTGCACCACGCCGCCGCTCCGCTCATCGGCAGACTGCTGCGCAGGCTCACGGCCGACTGGGACTACGTCGCCGTCGGCGGGCTCACCCTCGGCGCCGACCCGGTGGCCGCCGCGATGCTGCACTCGGCCGCGGCCGACGACATGGTGCTCGACGCGTTCGTGGTCCGCAAGGCCGTCAAGGAGCACGGAATGCAGCGCCGCATCGAGGGCATGGAGGTGGCCGGGCAGCGCGTGCTCGCCGTCGAGGACACCTCCACCACGGGCGGCAGCGTGCTCACGGCGGTCGAGGCCCTCACCGAGGCGGGTGCGACGGTGGTCGGCGTCGCGACGGTGGTCGACCGCGGCACCGGCGCGCGCGAGGCCATCGAGAAGGAGGGCCTGGCCTACCGCTATCTGCTCGACCTCGACGACCTGGGCCTCGCCTGATCAACCGCCGGTTACCCCGGTGCGATTAGTTCCTTAGGTTTACTAACGAGTACGACACCACTTCGTCACCCGGTCGGGTGAGGTCGTCGATCAAGCTCTGCTTCGCCTCGTGGCGAAGGGAGCTTGAATGGCATCCGATGTGACTCGTCGAACTCTCCTCAGATCCATTGGCGTCGCCGGCGGAGCGGGGGTGATGTTCGAGTCGATGCGCGCGCTCGGCCTCGCCGCCTCTCCGCAGGCGCTGGCCGCACCCGACTTCCGCGCACCGGCACCGGGCGACCTCGACGCGCGCAGGCGCGGCAAGAAGGTGGTGGTGCTCGGCGCGGGCGTCGCCGGTCTCGCCGCCGCCTACGAGCTCGGCAAGGCCGGGTACCGGTGCACTGTCCTCGAAGCCAAGGACCGGGTCGGCGGCCGCAACTGGACCGTCCGCGCGGGCACGACCGAGACCGACCTCGACGGCCACACCCAGACAGCGCGGTTCGGCCGGGACCCGGATCTCTACCTCAACGCAGGGCCGGGGCGGTTGCCGCAGTCGCACATCACGCTGGACTACTGCCGTGAACTGGGCGTCGCGGTGGAGCCGTTCCTCAACTCCAACGCCAACGCGCTCATCTACAACGAGGGCAGCGGGGTCGCCCCGCAGCAGTACCGCACCGCGAAGGCCGACGTGTACGGCTACGTCTCCGAACTGCTCGCCAAGGCCGTCGACCAGGGCTCACTCGACACGCGGCTGACCGCCTCCGACAAGGACGCGCTCCTGACGTTCCTCTCCGGGTTCGGCGCGGTCGGCGGCAAGGCGACGGGCTACGCCTACACCGGCACCAGCAGGCGCGGCTACTCCGTCGAGCCCGGTGCCGCCGACCAGGCGGGCGTGGTCCTCGGGCCGCCGCCCTCGCTGTCTGAGGTGTTCGCCAGCCAGGTCGGCAGGTACTTCTCGTTCGAGTTCGGTTACGACCAGGCGATGACGATGATGCAGCCCGTCGGCGGCATGGACGCGATCCCGGCGGCACTGCACCGCGCGGTGGGCAAGGACAAGGTCAAGCTCGGCACCAGGGTCACGGGCGTCACCGACACGCCACGCGGCGTCGAGGTGACCTACCGCGACAAGCGGGGCAAACACGTGCGGCTGGACGCCGACTTCTGTGTCGCCACCCTGCCGCCGCACCTGATGGCGAAGGTCCCCACGAACCTCGGCCCCGACGTCACGGCCGCACTGCGCTACCCCACCGTCACGTCGGCGGGCAAGATCGGCCTCGAGTACCGGCGCCGGTGGTGGGAGACCGACGACCGGATCTACGGCGGCATCACCGAGACCGACCTGGATCTCCAGCACGTCTGGTACCCGTCGTCGGGCTTCCACGGCAAACGCGGGATCGTCGTCGGCTACTACAACACCGGTACCGCCTCTGGTACCTACGCGGCGCTGTCTCCGGCCGCGCGCAGGGAACGAGCGCTCGCGCAGGGCGTGAAGATCCACGGAGAGAAGTACCGATCCGAGCTGGCATCCGCGTTCTCCGTCGCCTGGCAGCGCACACCGTTCCTCGAGGGCGCTTGGGTCGGCTGGCCCTCGCGCACGAGCGGCGAGTACTCACTGCTGAACGAACCGGCAGGCCACGTCTACTTCGCGGGCGACTGGCTGAGCTACTTCATCGCGTGGCAGGCGGGCGCGTTCGATTCCGCGCGCCACGCCGTCACGAGCATCCATCAGCGCGTACTGGCGGAAGGGTAGGCACATGAGCAGGTTCTCCCGGCGCAGACTCGGCGCCGTGGCGGGTGGCACGGCCGTCACGTTCGGAGTGGGCGCGGGCACCGCGTCCGCCGGCGGACATCGCGGCAAGGGGCCCCGGCCCACCGAGGTGCGGTTCAACCTCCCGCAGAGCGCCAATCCCTCGATCGCGAACGGGGTCGCGGTGGGCAGCGCGGTCGCGGTCTACACCAGTAGTGGACTCGGTCCCGCCGCGGCGAACCCCGGTGCGCCGCCCGGGTCGCCGGAACAGTACGTCGACCCGTCGGTGTTCCCCGACGGCGCGATGCCGGCCGGCGTCACGGTCACGGAGGCGCAGGCGTGGAACACGCTGCAGCGCATCGTGGACAACCTCGTGGAGATGGACGCGAAACCGCAGCACGTGATCACGATGAAGTGCTACCTCAAACGCCCGCCCGGCGCGGCCGACGCCGACTACGCGGGCTGGAACCGGGCGTATCGGCACTTCTTCGCCAACGTCGACCTCGGCACCGGCAGGCCCATCGCCATGCCGATCGGCACGACCCCGCCCGTGCGGCCCCACCTCGTGAACGCGGCGCGCCCCGCCCGCGCGACCACGGAGGTTGCGGGGCTCGCGGTGCCGGGCTGGCTGGTCGAGGTGGAGGTGCAGGCGACGTATTCCGCGCGCTGAACAGCTGAAGATCATTCGGGTCGGCCTGTTGCGAAGTATCGATTTCGTAACAGGCCGACTTCGCTTTCCGACAGATCAATTGGTTGACGACGATTGATTGGTTTCGGAGTACCGTTGTAGGTGTTCAGGGGGTTGCAACGGGGTAGGTGGGGAGATGCTGGGGTTTTTGACCGGTCTCACGACGACGGTCCATTTCCTCGCGTTGATCTATATCGGGCTGGGCGGTTTTCTGGCGTGGATCTGGCCGAAGTCGATCTTCGTGCACATCTTCTTCGCGCTGTGGGGAATCGTGGTGAACGTGTTCCCACTGCCCTGCCCGCTGACCGTGGCCGAGGACCGGCTGCGCGAACTGCGCGGCCTCGGCCCGATGCCGGGCGGCTTCAACGAGTACTACATCTACGGCAAGATGGTGCCGCACGAGCTGCTCCCCGTGCTCGGCATCGCGGCGCTGCTGCTGGTGGTCGTGTCCTACGTCGGCGCCTATGTGCTGTGGCGGCACCGTCACGACGACGTACAGGGGCACTCCGTCGGCGTCGGCTGAACAGGGCGACAATGAAGCGGTGATCGAACAGACGCCGGGACCCACCGAGTGGGTCGGCGCGCACGAGGTCGGCGTCGGACCGTGGCAGGGACACTGGCCCGACGACGATCGCTACGATCCCGAGCTGCTCGAGCATGGCGACCGGCGCAACGTGGTCGATCCGTACCGGTACTGGCGTCGAGAGGCGATCGTCGCCGACGTCGACGCACGCCGGTTCCCGTTCCACGTCGCCATCGAGAACTTCCAACACGACCACAACATCGGCACGGTGGTGCGCACAGCCAACGCGTTCGCCGCCGCCGCGGTGCACATCGTGGGCAAGCGCAGGTGGAACCGGCGCGGCGCGATGGTCACCGATCGCTACCAGCACCTGTACCACCACGCCGGTATCGGCGAGCTGGCCACGTTCGCCACCGAACACGGGCTCGCCGTCGTCGCGGTGGACAACACCCCCGGCGCGCAGCCGGTGGAGACGGCCGAGCTGCCCCGCGAGTGCGTGCTGCTGTTCGGTCAGGAGGGTCCGGGCCTGTCGCCGGAGGCGCAGGACGCCGCAGACCTCGTGGTGTCCATCGCCCAGTTCGGCACCACGCGCTCGATCAACGCGGGCGTCGCGGCCGGAATCGTGATGCACAGCTGGATCCGGGTGCACGCGGACCTGTCGACGTCCTGGTAGCGCGCCCGGACACCGAGGGTTCACTAGGATCGGTCGGCGTGGATCTGGACGCCGTGCGCACGTTCGTCGCGGTCGCGGACACCGGTCAGTTCTCCGAGGCCGCCTTCGAGCTGTCGATCACGCAGCAGGCGGTGTCCAAGCGCGTGGCCGCGCTGGAGAAGGAGCTCGGCGTGCGGCTGTTCGACCGCGTCCCGCGCGGGTCGAGGCTGACCATCGATGGGCAGGCGTTCCTGCCGCACGCGCGCGGACTGCTGCACGCCGAACAGCGGGCCGCCGCCTCCGTTCGTCCCGGCCATCGGGCGCTGCGCGTCGACGTGGTCGGCAGGAGGCTCGCCCCGGCCGGGCTGCTGCGCGACTTCCACCGGAGCCATTCCGGCACGGCGCTGGACGTCGTGACGCTGCCCGACGGGGACGCGGCACTGACCGCCGTGGGCTCGGGCACGATCGACGCCGCCTTCCGCGCGGTCACCGAGCAGGCCAGGCGGCACGCCGGCGTCGAGGCAGTGCGCGTCTTCGACGAGCCGCTGGTGGCCGTCACCGGCGCCGCGCACGAGCTCGCGGGCGAGAGCGCGGTGAGCCTCGCCGACCTCGTCGGGTACCGGATCTGGATGCCCGGCAACGTCACCGGCACCGAGTGGTCGGCCTACTACGACGCGCTCGCGGCGGCGTTCGGGCTCACGATCGACCCGGTGGGCCCGAATTTCGGAATCGACCCGCTGCTCGACGCCGTCGCGGGCTCCCCCGCGCTCGTCACGTTCGCCGGCGCGCGGACTCCGCTGTCCTGGCCTGCCGACCACGATCTGCGGCGCATCCCGGTGCGCGGCCCGACGCCGGTCTACCCGCACTCGCTGCTCTGGCGCGCGGACAACCCGCATCCCGCGCTGCCCGAGCTGCGCGAGTACCTCGGCTCCGCGGAACGCGCCGCGGACACGTGGACCCCGGAGTGGGCGCGGCGCTGAGCGCCTCCGCTGCGCCGTGCCGGGTACGGCGCGAGGATGGGCGGATGCCGTGGAGCGAGGCCGCAGCAGAGGCCGAGTCGGCCGTGTGCGCGCGTCATCTCACCCGCCTCTGGGGTGTGCCCGGCACCGCGCTCGCCTGCTCGGGGTGGCCGCCGACGGCCGAGCAGCGCCTGCACCGGCACTGGAACTACTGGTGGCAGGCGCAGCTGCTCGACTGCCTCGTGGACGCGCAGCGACGGGACCGCTCGGCGGGCCGGGCCACGACGATCGCGCGGCTGGTGCGCACGATCCGGCTGCGCAACCGGGGCCGCTGGAGCAATCCCTACTACGACGACATGGCGTGGCTCGCGCTGGCGCTGCAGCGGCTCGGCGAGCGCAGGCCGGTCGAGGTGCTGTTGGGCTCGGTGTGGCAGGGCTGGAGTCCCGACGCCGGCGGCGGGATCCGCTGGCGCAGGGGCGACACCTTCAAGAACGCGCCCACCAACGGCCCCGCCGCGATCGCCTTCGCGAGGGCGGGCGAGCAGCGGCGGGCGCGGGAACTGTTCTCGTGGCTGGAAAACCATCTCGTCGATGCCCCCACGGGTCTGGTCAACGACGGGGTGCGGCCGGAGACGTGCGAGATCGTGCGGCACATCTACACTTACTGCCAAGGAGTTTTCCTCGGCGCGGCACTCGAATTGTCCGAAATGGACCTCGCTGAGCGGACCGTTCGCGCTGTGGCCGCTCATCTCGCGCCGGGCGGCGTGCTGCGCGGGCAGGGCGGCGGCGACGGCGGGCTGTTCGCGGGAATTCTCGCGCGCTATCTCGCGATCGCGGCGCGACGGCTGCCGAGCGGACCGGCCGCAGATGCCGCTGCCGAGCTGGTGTTCGCCTCGGCGCGGGCCTGCTGGCACGGCGCGGCGCCGACCCGCCACGGTCCGCTCTTCAGTCCGGAGTGGACGGAAAGGGCCGAGCCGATGGGCGCCGCGCGGGACCTCTCGGTTCAGCTCGGCGCGTGGCTGCTGCTGGAGGCCGCGGCGACGCTGGAGCCGTGACCGGTGAACGTCGGCCTCAGCCGCACGGTCTGCGGCCGCCGGGCCGGATCGGCGATGCGGGCCAGCAGCAGCTCCACGCCGATGCGCCCGATGTCGATCACCGGCGTGGCGAGTGTGGACATCGCGCAGCCGGGTTCGCGGATTCCGCTGTGACAGGCGAGGCCGAGCTCGTCCCCGATCCGCAGGCCTCGCCGGTCGGCCTCGGCCAGCACGGTGGCGACCAGCCCTTCCTCGGCGACGACGATCGCCGACGGCACCTCGTTCAGCAGCACGCCCGCGGCCAGGGCGCCGCCGCGCACGACGAGGTCCTCGTTCCACGACAGCCCCGCGCGGTTGAGCCCGAGCCGGTGGCCCAGCACGCGCTCGTCGGCCGTGATGCCGCCGACCGGGCCCGCGAGCAGCCCGATGCGCCGGTGACCCTGCCGGGCCAGCTGCTCGGTGAGCGCCGCCGTGGACTGGACGTTCTCTGTGCCCACCTGGTCGACGTCGTCGCGTGCGGCGAGGCGGTCGACGAGCACGGTCGGGATGCCGAGCCGGACCAGGTCGGTCACCACGGTGTCGTCGCCAGCGGCCGGAGCCAGCAGGACGCCGTCGACCCCCTGCGCCCGCAGTGCGCGTGCCGCGGCCGCCTCGGAGTGGACCGTCCCGGTGGTGTCGGCGAAGGTCACCGCACAGCCCGCGAGCCGCGCGGCGCAGTCGATCGCTCCCGCGAGCCTGGAGTGGCCGTCCACGTCGGCGGGCAGCGCGACTCCGAACCGATAGCAGAGCGGCGCGCGACGACGCGGCGGCGCGCTCGACGGTGAGCTCATGTGGCGACTCCAGGAACGTGGATCGGGTGACGCTAACCCGAGTGGCTTAGGCCGCGATCCACTACACAGCGCAGTGCCGCCGAGATTCAGTCTTCCGAGTGAATGGGCGAGCAGCCGCAGGACTCCCGGTGCCGCAGAGTCGGTGGCAGGCGCAGGGTTTCCGCCGCGCGATCGGGGTCCTTGATGCGGGCCAGCAGCAGGCGCACGGCCTCCCTGCCGATGTCGGCGATGGGCTGCGCCATCGTGGTGAGCGGCGGTTCCACCAGGTCGGCCCACTCGGTGTCGTCGTAGCCCACCACGGCCACGTCCTTGCCCACGTAGAGCTGCCTGCGCCGCGCCTCGTGCAGCACGCCCGCCATCATCGCGTCGTTGCCCACCAGCACCGCGGTGGGCGGATCTGGCCGGTCGAGCAGCGCGGCGAACGCCCTGGCGCCACCCGCGCGCTCCGAATGGCCGGTCTCCACGAGGTCGGGGTTCCAGCTGAGCCCGGCGCGACCGAGCCCGAGCCGGTAGCCCAGTGTCCGCTCCTCGCTCGTGGCCAGCCCCGGGGTGCCGCTGACGAAGCCGATCTTGCGGTGTCCGAGCGAGGCGAGGTGCTCGGTGAGCGCCGACGTCGACTGGATGTTCTCAGCCCCGACCTGGTCCACGTCGCCGCGCGTGGCGAGCCGGTCGATCAGCACGGTCGGGATGCCGAGCGAGACGAGCTCGCCGATCACGGAGCCGTCGCCGGGTACAGACGTGAGCAGCAGTCCCTCGACCCGGCGCGATCGCAGCGCCCGCACGACGTCCTGTTCGGTGTCCACCGTGTCATGGGTGTCGGATAACAGCACCGTGTAGCCTGCGGCTGCGGCTTCCCGCTCGATCGCCTGCATCAGCACGGCGAAGTACGGGTTGGCCAGCAGCGAGATCGCCACGCCGATCGACCGGGTGCCACCCGTGACGAGAGAGCGGGCGATGGCATCGCCGGTGTATCCGGTCTGCTCGATCGCCTCGAGCACGGCCGTCCTGGTCTCCGGGGCGACGGCCCTGGTGCCGTTGACGACGTGCGACACGGTGGTGATCGAGACCCCGGCCAGCTCGGCGATGTCGCGCTGAGTGGGCCGGGTCGAGCGCTGCGGGGGCATGGTTCGTCCTTCGCGACTCGCGGCAAGCGTTTGCGCAAACGGTTGCGCGAGAGCATAACGCGTGTCTACTTTGCAGGCATCGGGTGGTATGGCCCCCGAGGTCGAGGAGGGTGACGGGCGTGCGGGTGCTGCTGGCAGGGCTGTGCACCGTCGACGTCGTCCAGCGGGTCGCCGAGCTGCCGGAACCGGGCCACAAGGTCCAGTCGCACTCCGTCGAGGTCTCCGCGGGCGGACCCGCCACCAACGCCGCCGTCACGGTCGCCGCGCTCGGTGGTGAGGCCACGCTGCTCACAGTCCTCGGCGCCCACCCGCTCGCCGACCTCGCCCGCGCCGACCTCGCGACCTGCGGGGTCGAGCTGCTCGACGCGCTGCCCGCTCGTCCCGAGCCGCCCGCTCTCAGCGCGGTGGCCGTGCGGGAGCACGACGGCGAGCGCACGGTCGTCTCGCACAACGCCGCCGATGGGCCCGAACCCGGCGAGCCCGGCCCGTTGCCCGCCGCCGACGCCGTGCTCGTGGACGGCCACCACCCGGTGCTCGCGCTGGCGGCCGCCCGGCAGGCCAGGACCGAGGGCGTTCCCGTGGTGGTGGACGCCGGCAGCTGGAAGCCGGTGTTCGCCGAACTCTTCCCGCTCGCCGACGTGGTGGCCTGCTCGGCGGACTTCCGCGAGCCCGACGGCGCGCTGCGCGACGTGCCCACCGTGGTCACCACCGCGGGCCCCGGCCCCGTGCGCTGGCGCCGCGGTGACGAGTCCGGTGAGGTGGCGGTACCGGCGGTGACGGCGAAGGACACACTCGGCGCGGGCGACGTGTGGCACGGTGCGTTCGTGGCGCGGGTCGGCGAGCTCGCGCTGCCCGAGCTCATCGGGTTCGCCAACGCGGTGGCAGCCGAGCGGGTGCGCCACAGTGGACCGAGAAGCTGGCTGGGCCCGGTGAGGGCGAAGATGGGAGAGAGATGACGTCGTTCGACGAGCTGCTCGACAGGGCGCAGACGCTGGCCGCCAAGGACGGCCGCACGGTGCTCGGCATCGCGGGGGCGCCCGCGTCGGGCAAGACGACGCTCGCGTGGCGGCTCGCCAACGCGCTCGGCGACCGCGCGACCGTGGTGGGGATGGACGGCTTCCACCTCGCGCAGGTCGAGCTCAACCGGCTGGGCCGCGTCGACCGCAAGGGTGCGCCCGAGACGTTCGACGCCTACGGCTACGTGCACCTGATCCGCAGGCTCGCCCAGGGCGAGGAGCTGGTCTACGCGCCGGAGTTCCGCAGGGAGATCGAAGAGCCGATCGCCTGCGCGGTGCCGGTGCCGCCCGACGTGCGGCTCGTGATCACCGAGGGCAACTACCTGCTGCTCGACTCGGAGCCGTGGGCAGACCTGCGGTCGCTGCTCGACGACGTCTGGTTCCTGCAGCCCGACGAGGAGGAGCGCATCGAGCGGCTGGTGACGCGTCACCGCAAGTACGGCCGTTCGCGCGTGGAGGCACAGCAGCGCGCGCTGGGCTCGGACCAGCGCAACGCCGATCTGATCGCCCCGAGCGCCATGCGAGCGGATCTCGTGGTGCGCGACATGGAGCTGCCGCACTTCGCCGTGTGAACAACCGCTCCGGGTTGTCCACAGGCGCCTGTGGAAAAACGTGAGTTGTCCACAGGGAGCTGTGGACACATGGGCCGAACTCACCGCGAGCACGCCTCGCTTCGGTCATCCTGGGAACGGCGCGGTTACAGCGGCATCCCATTCCAGCCACCGCGTACGACGCTCGCCGGGTCGTCCGGCGAGAATCCTCTGCGGGGGGTGGAAGGACGACTGTGAGGCATGACCACACTCGCTAGCGTGCACCATCTGGCCCTCACGGTCACCGACGTCGACCGGAGCGTGCCCTGGTACGTGCGGGTGCTCGACTTCGAGGAGATCTCGCGCCGTGAGGATGACGAAACCGGGTTGCGAAAGGCCGTCCTGAAGGCGCCGGGCGACGGGTTCTCCGTGATGCTGGTGCAGCACGCGCGGGTCGAACGACCCGCCTTCGACGAACGGCACACCGGGCTCGACCACGTCGCCTTCAAGGTCGGCACCCGCGCCGAGCTGCGGCAGTGGGAGGACCGGCTCGCCGACTACGGCGTCACCTACACGGCGGCGACGCCGTCGCGCACCGCGCCCGGCTCGCTCGTCGTGGTGTTCCGCGACCCCGACGGCATCCAGCTCGAGGTGTGGTCCGACCCGGAGTGACGGATCACGCGCCGAGAGCTCAGAACTCGGGCAGCCGTTCCCCCTGCAACGCCTGGATGTCGAGCTCCACCTTCACGGTCGTGCCGATCGCGGCGACGCCCGCGCGCACCATCGCGTTGTAGTTGATCGCGAAGTCGTCGCGGCTGAGCTGGGTCTCCGCGTGGAACGCCGCGCGCACGCCGCCCCACGGGTCGGGCCCGTAGCCGCCGTAGTGCAGGTCGAGCTCGATGTCGCGGCGCTGTCCGTGCAGCACCAGCTCACCGCGCAGCGACCACGTGTCGCTGCCCCGCTGCGTCATCCCGCTGCCGGTGAATTCGATGGCCGGATAGTTGGCGACGTCCAGGAACTCGGCCGAACGCAGGTGGTCGTCGCGCATCTTGATGCCGGTGTCGATCGACGCCGCGTCGATGCGAGCCGTCACCGACGACCGCTCCGCGGGCCTGCCGACCTCGATCCGGCCCGACAGCTCGGGAAAGCGCGCCTTGATGCTCGCGATCCCGAGGTGCCGCGCCGTCACGACGACCGAGGAGTGCACCGGGTCGATCACCCACGGGCCGGCCGGCGGCAGCTCGACCGCGCCCTCCTCCGGGGAGAGCGTGACGTCGCCGATGGAGCCGGAGCCATCACTCGCCACCTGCGCGGTCCTGGCGACGGGCAGGTAACCCGGCGCCGTGACCACAGCGGTGTAGACGCCGGGGGCCAGCGGCCCGGTGAGCACCGAGCCGTGCTGGTCCGCCGTCGTCCGCGCCGCCTGGCCGCCGCCGAGGTCGGTCACGGTCAGCACCGCGTGCTCCACCGCCCAGCCCTCGGCGGTGCGCACGGTCCCGGACAGCCCCGGCATCAGTTGCCCTGCCCGGCCAGATCGTCGAGCACCTGGTCGTAGCCGAGGCGCACGTCGTGCTCGGCCTCGCCGTCGGCCACGGTCACCGTGCTCGTGGCGGGCGGGTAGCCGCTGGCGACCACGGTGTAGTCGCCCTCGGGCAGGTCGCTCACCACGTAGTGACCGGACTCGTCGGTTCGGGCCACCGCCGCGACGTTGCCCTCGGGGTCGAGCACGGTGATCCGCGCGTCCGGCACCGGCCGGCCCTCCTCGGCGCGCGCGGTGCCGCTCAGCAGCACCGAGCCCGCGAGTTCGACGTCGTGGTGCAGCACTCCGCTGTCGGGCACTGTCAGCGTCACCGCGGTGGGCCGCAGCCGCTCCCCGCTCGCCACGAGCGTGTAGGTGCCGGCGCTGACGCCGCTGAACGCGTAGGCGCCGTCGGCCTGCGTGCTGCACGCGCCGGTGACCTCGCCACGCGAGTCGGCCAGCGTCACGGTGGCGCCCGCCAGGGGCGTGCCGCTGCCCGACGCGCGCACGACACCCGTGACCTCACCGGAACCGGTGAGCGTGATGTCGATCCGCGCGGGAGCCTGCGACTGGCCCACCACGACGCTGGAGGCCTGCGGCTGGTGCCCGCCCGCCGACACGATCAGCACGTAGTTGCCCGGCTCGGGGGCGCCGATCGTGTAGCCGCCGTCGGGCTGCCCCGTGCCTCGCGCGACCTGCCTGCCGCGCTGGTCGATCAGCGTGAGCGCGGCGCCCGCCACCGAGGAACCGTCCTGCCTGCGGATGTGCCCGGTCACCGGCAGGCCCGACGTCTCGACGGCGCTGCCGAAACCCGTCGAGGCCAGGATCGGCGCGGCGCTCGCCTGCAGTTCACCGTGCCCGTTCTCGTCGGCCCGGGAGTGCCTGCCCGCCGCCACGAGTTCCGGTTCGCGGTCGAGCGCCTCGTCGGCGTCGGCCAGTGCTTCGTCGCGCTCGTTCTCGGCGGGCTGGGCCGCGGCGGCCGCGTCGTCGTCGAGCAGAGCCTCTCCGCCCTCCATCGGCGTCGGCTTGGGAGCGCCGTCGGCCAGCGGGATCTCCTTCATGAACAGCAGCACGACGAACGCGAGCGCTGCCACTCCGGCGCCGATGTAGAACACCAGGTTGATCGAGTCGGTGAAGCCGATTAAGAACGGTTTCGC
Source organism: Prauserella cavernicola (assembly GCF_016595675.1). Lineage (GTDB taxonomy): Bacteria > Actinomycetota > Actinomycetes > Mycobacteriales > Pseudonocardiaceae > Prauserella_A > Prauserella_A cavernicola. The sequence goes on from NZ_JAENJH010000002.1 coordinate 799,927, forward strand.
CTGCTCGATCGGGATCTGCTGCAGGAACGACGAGTCGGTCATGATGTTGTTGCCCGCTGAGCCGATCGCGCTCGGGGCGACGCCCTCGGCGCGGAAGGCGCTCTCGATGTTGCCGCTCAGGGTGCTGAACAGCACCGAGAGGAACACCGCGACACCCAGCGTGCCGCCGATCTGCCGGAAGAACGTCGCCGAGGCCGTGGACACGCCCATGTCGCGGCGCGGGCCCGCGTTCTGCACGGCGATGATCAGGGTCTGCATGCAGCCACCGAGGCCGAGGCCGATCACGGCCATGAACACCATCGGCTGCCAGATCGGGCTGTCCCACTTCACCTGGGCGAACAGCAGCATGCCGATGGTCATCAGCGCGGTGCCGACGACGGGGAAGATCTTGTACCGCCCGGTGCGCGAGGTGAGCTGGCCCGAGGTCACCGAGCCGGTCATCACGCCGACCATCAGCGGCAGCGACAGCAGACCCGCCTCCGTGGGCGAGTAGCCCTGCACGATCTGGAGGTACTGCGGGATCAGCATGATCGAGCCGAACATCGCGACGCCGACGATCACGCCACCCGCGATGGCGACGCTGAACGTGGAGTTGCGGAACAGGCGCAGCGGGATCAGCGCCTCGTCCTTCATCACGTGCTCGACGAAGAGGAACAGCACCAGGCCGACCGCGCCGACGCCGTAACAGATCACGGCGCGAGTGGAGCCCCAGCCCCATTCACGGCCCTGCTCGGCGATCAACAGCAACGGCACGAGGCACATCACCAGCGCGAGCCCGCCCCACCAGTCGATGCGGTGCTGCTGACGCTGGTGCGGCACGTTGAGCACCTTCGCCACCACGAACAGCGCGATGATGCCCAGCGGCACGTTGACCAGGAAGACCCAGCGCCAGCCGGTGATGCCCGCGATCGAGTCGAGCCCGGCGAGGAATCCGCCCAGCACGGGGCCGAGCACGGTCGACGTGCCGAACACGGCCAGGAAGAAGCCCTGGTACCGAGCCCGCTGCCGGGGCGGCACGATGTCGCCGAGGATCGTCAGCGCCAGCGACATCAGACCACCGGCGCCGAGGCCCTGCACCGCGCGGAACGCGGCGAGTTCGTACATCGACTGCGCGAACGTGGCCGCCACCGAGCCGAGCACGAAGATCGTGATCGCGGCGAGGTAGAACGGCTTGCGGCCGTAGATGTCGGAGAGCTTGCCGTAGATCGGCGTCGTGATGGTGGCGGTGATCAGGTAGGCGGTGGTGATCCACGCCTGCAGGCTCAGCCCGTTCAGGTCGTCGGCGATGGTCCGGATGGACGTGCCCACGATCGTCTGGTCCAGCGCCGCCAGGAACATGCCCGTCATCAGCCCGATGAGGATGACGACGATCTGGCGGTGGGTCAGGTTGGGGCCGCTGTCGTCCGCGGCTTGCGCGGGCGGTTTGTCAACGGCGGATGTCATGCGGGGTCCCCCTCGGTGCTGCTGTGGTGCTGTGGATCGAAGTTCTCGATGCCGGTGTTGAGCCGGTCGAACAGGATGGTGAGCCGCTCCCGGTCCTCCTCCGGCCAGTCGGCGAGGATCGTGGCGAGCCAGCGGCCGCGCTGTCTCCGGTTCTCCTCGAAGACCCGCAGGCCCTCGTCGGTGGGCGCGAGCAGGCAGGCGCGGCCGTCCTCGGGATCGGCCTGCCGCTCGACGAGGCCGTGCTGGACGAGCGTGCTGCTCTGCCTGCTGACCGTGGAGATGTCTGAGTGCAGTCCCTCGGCGAGGCGGCTCGTGCGCTGCGGTCCGTCGTGCACCAGGCTGAACAGGATCGCGTAGGCGGCTCGCTCGATGCCGTCGGGCCCGGCCTTGCTGATCTGCGACTTGGCGCGCGTGACCACCCGCATGAACCGGACCATCTGCTTGCCCAGCTCGTCGGCCACGGCGAGTTCCGCGTCGGTCGGTGAGTGCCCGGCCGGCGCGAGCTGTTCGGAGACAGATGCCATGAGCAGGTCTTTCGTCACTGATGTCTTGTTTGCGCGGTACAACTAGTTGCCCTACGCAAGAATGTCCCCGCGCGGGCTCGTCGTGCAACTCCATTACCTGGCGCTGTGGGCGAGGCCACCGCAGTTGTCACCCGTCCGAGTCAGCGCCCGGAATTCGCCGCGGCCGTACCGCGTTGGCCGGACATGACCAGCGACGCTGCTCCAGACCCGCTCCGCGCCCTGCTCGCGAGCCGCCCGTTCGGCGTGCTCGCCACTCTCAAACGCGACGGACGGCCTCAGCTCTCGAACGTCACCCACCACTTCGATCCGGACACCGGGTTGCTGCGCGTCTCCATCACCGACGGGCGCGCCAAGACGAAGAACCTCCGCCGGGACCCGCGCGCCAGCTATCACGTGTCCAGCCAGGACGGGTGGTCCTACGCCGTGGCCGAGGGCGTCGCGGAGCTGACGGCCGTGGCGGCCGACGAGCACGACGCCGCGGTGGAGGAGCTCATCGACCTCTACCGCGCGGTCGCTGGCGAGCACCCGGACTGGGCCGAGTACCGCGCGGCGATGGTCGCCGACCGGCGCCTGGTTCTGCGGCTGCGAGTGGACCGCGTGTACGGGATGGCGCGATAGCGTTTCCCGCATGACCCTGCTGACCAGGTTGCGCCAGGAGCTCGGCAGGGACGCCGTGCTCACCGATGCCGACGTGACGGCGGCCTACTCGCGCGACGAGATGCCGCTGGCCCCGGCAGGAGCCCCGCTCGCGGTCGTGCTGCCCGCCGACGTCGCGGGTGTGCAGGCCACCGTCAGGGCGTGCGGCGAGGCGGGCGTGCCCATCGTGCCGAGGGGCGCGGGCAGCGGGCTCTGCGGCGGCGCCAACGCCATCGACGGCTGCGTGGTGCTGGCCACCACCAAGCTCGACCAGATCGAGGAGATCGACGCCGAGAACCGGCTCGCGGTGGTCCAGCCCGGGGTCGTGAACCTGACGCTGCGCGACGCCGTCGCCAAGCACGGCCTGTTCTACCCGCCCGATCCGTCCAGCTACGACTGGTGCACGCTCGGCGGCAACCTCGCCACCAACGCGGGCGGGCTGTGCTGCGTGAAGTACGGCGTCACCACCGACTCCGTGCTGGGGCTCGAGGTGGTGCTCGCCGACGGCTCGCTGCTGCGCACGGGACGTCGCACGGTCAAGGGCGTCGCGGGCTACGACCTCACCAAGCTGCTGGTCGGCAGCGAGGGCACGCTCGGCGTCATCACCCAGGCGACGCTGGCACTGAGGCCGCTGCCGCAGGCGCCTGCCACGTTCGTCGCCGCGTTCTCCTCCACCAGGGACGCGGGCTCCGCCGTGAGCCGCATCGTGAGCGAGGGCCTCGTCCCGTCGCTCATGGAGATCATGGACGCCACGACGGTCGACGCCGTCGAGCGGCACCTCGGCACCGAGCTCGGCGCGAGTTCCGGCTCGGGCGCGCTGCTGCTGTGCCAGTCCGACGCGGGCGGCGAGGAGGCCAGGCGCGAGCTCGCCGCGCTGCAGCAGGTCTGCACCGACGAAGGCGCCGGGCTCACCCACGCCACCGAGGACCTCGCCGAGGGCAATCTGCTGATGCACGCACGGCGGTCGGTGCACTACGCGCTCGCGGCCTACGGTTCGAACATGACCGACGACGTGTGCGTGCCCCGCACCCGCATCGCCGACCTCATCGAGGGCTGCGAGCGGATCAGCGCCGAGGTGGGCCTGCGGATCGCGGTCTGCGGGCACGCCGGCGACGGCAACATGCACCCCACCGTCGTCTACGACGCCGATGCCGAGGGCGAGTTCGACCGGGCCCGGCGGGCCTTCGACGCGATCCTGGAGCTGGGCCTCGCGCTCGGCGGAACCGTCACCGGCGAGCACGGCGTCGGCAAGTTCAAGCAGGAGTGGCTGGAGCGCGAACTCGGCCCCGTCGGCCTTCGGGTGCACCGCCAGATCAAGCGCGCGCTCGACCCGGAGAACCTGTTCAACCCCGGGTCGATGTTCTCGCTGGAGTGAGGCTCAGTTCTCGGTGCTCGCGCGCTTCTCGCGGCGCGCCTTGAGGTACTCGTAGGCGATCGGCAGCACCGACACCAGAACGATGAGCAGGAAGATCGCGTCCACGTTGTCGCGGATGAACGCGATGTTGCCCAGCAACGAGCCGAGCACGATCAGACCAGCGGCCCAGAGGATGCCGCCGAGGACCGTGTAGGTGAAGAACTTCTTCGGCTCCATGCGGCCGATGCCGCCGAGCCACGTGATGAACGTGCGCACGAACGGTACGAACCTGGCGAGCACGATCGCCTTGGGGCCGTGCTTCTCCAGGAACGCGTGCGTCTTGTCGACGTACTCCTGCTTGAAGAACCGTGAGTCGGGCCGGTTGAACAGCTTCGGCCCCACCTTCCAGCCGATGCCGTAGCCGACGACGTTGCCGACGATCGCGGCGAGCGTCGCGAGCAGGCAGACCAGCCACAGCGGAACGTCGAGGCTGCCGTTGGCGGTGAACAGCCCTGCGGTGAACAGCAGCGAGTCACCGGGCAGCACCGGGAAGATGCTGCTCTCCGCGAACAGGATCAGGCACAGGACGGCGACCACCGCGGGCCCGATGCCCGAGAGCAGCTGCTCCGGGTTGAGCCAGTCCGGCATGATCGACATCTGGGCAGGAGTCTGCGCGAGAATCACGCAGCACAAGGTACAGGGTCGCTACCAGCGGCGACTTGAGCCTTAATGCCCGTTTTTCAGACCAATGTGAGCAGACCGATCACGCAACCGGCCGCCAGCCCGAGCAGCACGGTGAACGCGATGAGCCAGCTCAGCCGCAGTGGTCCGGCCACCGGCGCGGCCTTCGGCTGCGCCTCGGGTGAACTCGGGGCCTCGGTCGTGATCTCGTCGAGCGCGGCGCGTTCCCGCTCCAGCGAGCCCTCACCCGCGCCGGAGAGCAGGCCGTAGCCGCCCGGCGTCTCGACCACCGGCGGTGGTGGCTCGAGCCGGTGCGCGGCGGACTGCTCGGGCGGCGCGTGACGCGCCTGTGCGCGCAGTGCCTCCGCCAGCAGGCGCTCGGGGTCGTCGCTCATCGTTGTTCAGGGTAGTGCTGGCTCAGCAGCGGGCCGAACCGTTCTGCCAGCCAGTCACTGAGCGCCCTGCTCATCGACCGAGCGAGGAACGCGGTGACGGCGGCCTGCGCCAGTGGACGCAACGTGCTCGCGCGCTGCGTGAGCTCGGGCATCTCCTCGCTGCTCGGTGTCCAGCCGGTGTCCCTGCCGGGCACGACGTGCTGGTCGACCAGGTGCAGGAAGAGCGTGGCGAGCTCGTCGGTGTGGCTCTGCACCTCCTCGGCGATCTCCAGCAGCACGGGCAGCGGCACTCCCGCGGCCAGCAGCTCGCGGCCGGTGTGCAGCAACCGGGGACTCTTGACCACCACGTGTGTGCCGCCGTCGAGGTCGAACACCCCGAGCCGGACGAGGCGCGCGACGGTCGAGGGGCCGACCTCGTGGCCGCTGAACTCGGCGAGCAGGTCGGTGATCGGCAGCCGCTCGGTGGCCTCGTCGCTCCAGGGTGCGGCGAGGACCTGTTCCAGTCCGAGCAGGTGCTCGAGGTCGCGGCCCGATTCCCAGGTGGTGAGCAGCTCGCGGATCTGCGCGAAGGTGTAGCCGCGCTTGAGCAACCCGAGGATCATCCGCAGCCGCGCCAGATGCGCCTCTGAGTAGAGCGCGACGCGGCCTCGTCGCTCAGGAGGAGGAAGCAGCTCCCGATCCTGGTAGACCCTGACGTTTCCAACGGTTGTGCCCGCGACGCGGGCGAGCTCGTCGACGCGGTATTCCGCCACCCAGAAGAGTCTAGTGGTCGCTGGGTGTCACCCATTCGCCGCGGCGCAATACTCCCATTGGGCAAAGGTTGTCGTCGAGGAGCACGAGGTCGGCTCGGCTGCCCCGTCGCAGGTGACCGGCCTGCTCGGCGATACCGAGCAGCTCCGCCGGTCTACTCGCAGTAGCACGCACGGCGTCGGAGATGCTCAGGCCGGCGCCGTGGACGAGGTTGCGGAACGCGGCGTCCATCGTCAGTGTGCTGCCCGCGAGCGCGCCGTTGCCGGCGAGCGTGGCGACGCCGTCGCGCACGTCGACGGCGAGCCTGCCGAGCGTGTAGGTGCCGTCGGCCGCGTCGGTCGCCGACATCGCGTCGGTGACGAGCACGGTCCGGTCGGGGCCCGCGTGCCGCGCGGCCAGCCGGACCACGGTGGGGTGCACGTGGACGAGGTCGCAGATCAGCTCCACCGTCACGCGCTCGTCGTCGAGCAGCACGCCGATGGGTCCCGGCTCGCGGTGGTGCAGCGGCCGCATGCCGTTGAACAGATGCGTGGCCACCGTCGCGCCCGCGTCGATGGCGGGCCGGATCTGCTCCTCCGTGCCGTCGGTGTGCCCGATCGCGGCGACGACGCCCGACTCGGCGAGCTGGCGCACCGCCTTGATGCCGCCGGTCAGCTCGGGAGCGAGCGTGACCATGCGCACGGTGCCCCTGCCCGCGTCGAGCAGCGCGTCCACCGCGCTCGAGTCGGGTTCGCGCAGTGCGTCCGGATCGTGCGCGCCACACCGGGTCTGCGCGATGAACGGCCCCTCGAGGTGCACGCCTGCCAGTTCACCGTCGGCCACCAGGTCCGACAGCGCCGCGAGCTGGTTCGAGAGCACCGCGAACGGGTCGGAGACCAGGCTGGCCAGCATCGTCGTGGTGCCGTGCCTGCGATGCGCGGCGACGGCTTTGGCCGCCTCGCCGGGATCGGTCGTCGAGAACGACGAGCCGCCACCGCCGTGGCAGTGCAGGTCGACGAACCCGGGCACGACGAGTGCGCCGCGCAGGTCCACGTGGTCGCCCTCGGGCGGGTTTCCCGTGCCGAGGTCGGCGATCAGACCGCCGGAGACGGAGAGCCAGCCACCGTCGAGCACACCGTCCGGGCAGGCGAGCCGCCCGCCTGTGAGCACGAAGTCGTCGGAACCGTTCACGAGCCCATCATATTGGTCCAGACCAGAATGTTGGCAACTAACGAGGTATCGCTGCTGCTTCGTTACTCAGTTTCTGCCGTCGTGCATCGTCCGCTGCAGAGCCTCGAGCGCGCGGCTCGCGGTGGACTTCACGGTCCCCTTCGAGATGCCGGCCGCCTCGGAGATCTCGGCCTCCGACAGTCCGCCGTAGTAGCGCAGCACCAGCACCTCGCGCTGGCGCGGCGGCAGCTTGCCCAGCGCGGCGACCACGGCCTGGTGCTCGGTCGACAGCATCGCCAGGCTCTCGGCCGAGCGCGCGTTGACCGCGTGCGGCGGCACGTACTCGCGGGCGGTCTTGCGCCTGCGCAACACGCTGCGTGAGCCGTTCACCACAGCCGTCCGCAGGTAGCCGACGGCAGCGGCCGCGTCGCGGAGCTTGCCCCAGTTGCGGTGCAGACCTGTGAACGCCTCCTGCACGACGTCCTCCGCCGTGGCGGGTTCGTCGACGAGCAGGATCGCGAGCCGCACGAGCCGCATCCGGTGCTGGCGGTACAGATCCTCGAGGTTCAGCGGGCCGGTCGGCTGGGCCTTGGGCACCGGAGAGTCCAGTGTCCGCAGATGCCCGAGCGTCTGCTCGACGCTGCTCTCGACGTTCCTCCCGGCCGCGGCGCCCGGCTGTCCCATGGGCTCGGCGCTGCCCTGCATCGAAACCTGCCCATCCCTCGACGGCGTTCTCCAGCCCCTAGACCAGAGCTGACGCGTACTCAGCGTATCGGTTCGGACCGGCATTACCCAGCGTTCCCAGGTGACCGTCGGGTACCGATACGGTGCGCTGGCTGGAGACAACGCTAGATCATCGGGAGGTTCCAGTGGCCTGGTTCTTGGTGGAAATCCGTTACGTGCCCGAGAAGTTCGCCGAGGTGCGGCCCCGGCACAGGGAGTTCCTCGTCTCGCTCGCGGAGCAGGGCGTAGTCGCGGTGGCGGGGCCGGTGGACAACGACACCGGCGGGGTGTCGCTGTACCAGGCGGAGAACCGGGAGGAGCTGCAGAAGCTGATCGACCAGGACCCCTACCACCTCGAGGGTGCGATCGCGGAGCGCACGGTCCGCGAGTTCAAGCCGGTGATCGGCGCCTGGGTCCCGAAGCAGTAGCCGAGACCCGAGATGCGGTGAAGGGCACCTTTACTGCGTTGAACGCACGTAAGGTGCCCTTCACCGCATCCGGGGTGGCTGTCGGGGTGGTTACTGTGCGTGGACGATCACGCCGCGGACGTTCTTGCCGTCGCGCAGGTCCTGGTAGCCCTCGTTGACCTGGTCCAGGGTGTACTTCGTCGTCACGAGCTCGTCGAGCTTGAGCTTGCCCGCGTCGTAGAGGCGCAGCATTTTCACGATGTCGTACTGCGGGTTGGCCGAGCCGAACAGCGTGCCCTTGATCGTCTTCTCGAACAGCGTCAGCACGCCGCCGGAGACGTGCACGGTGAGCTTCTCGGGGTTCGCCAGCCCCGTCACCACCACGACGCCGCCCTTGCCGACAGCGTCGAACGCCTCGCTCACCACCTGCTCGTCCACCGTTCCGACGGTGATGATGGCCTGGTCGGCCATCTGTCCCCAGGTCAACTCGGCGATCTTCTCCGCGGCCTCGGCCGCCGACGCGAACGCGTGCGTGGCGCCCACCTTGAGCGCGCTCTCGCGCTTGAACTCGATCGGGTCCACCACGATGACGTTCTTCGCTCCCGCGTGCGCTGCGCCCTGCACGGCGTTGATCCCGATGCCACCGATGCCGTAGATCACCGTGGTGTCGCCCGCGCGGACCCCGCCCGCGTAGTTCGCCGAGGCCCATCCCGTCGGCACGCCGCAGCCCACGAGCACCGCGGTCTCCAGCGGCAGCCACTCGTCGACCTTCACCACCGAGTGCTGGGAGATCGTGGCGCGCTCGGAGAACGTGCCGAGCATGCACATCGCGCCGAAGTCGCGGCCCCCGGAGTGGAAGCGGAAGGTTCCGTCGGGCAGATGCCCGTCGAGGATCGTGGCGCCGAGGTCGCACAGGTTCGACCGGCCCGTCGCGCAGTAGCGGCACGTGCCGCAGTTGGGAATGAAGCTGCACACCACGTGGTCGCCGGGCTGGACCTTGGTGACGCCTGGTCCGACCTCCTCGATGATCCCGGCGCCCTCGTGGCCGCCGATGATCGGGAACCGGGGCCCCAGGTCGCCGTCGATGAGGTGCAGGTCCGAGTGGCACAGACCGGCGGCCGTGTACTTGATCAGCACCTCACCGGGACCGGGGCCGTCCAGGTCGAGCTCGAGGATCTCGAACGGCTTGCCTGCGTCGAACAGTACTGCCGCCTTCGTCTTCACAGCTGTCTCCTCACGTGCGCCGTTGCAACGTCTGCGGAGATTGTCGAACGGTCGCGAGGCCGCCAGGTGTGCAAATCCTGCACACCTAGCTGATCCGGAGCGCCCGCATGCGGTTGTAGAGGGTGGAGCGGCTGATGCCGAGGTGCCTGGCCGCGTGCACCTTGTTGCCGCCGACGGCGGCGAGCGCCTTGGTGATGGCGTCGTGCTCGGCGCGCTCCCAGCCGGTGAGCTGCGGCGTCGCCGCGCTCACCCGGCAGCCCGGCGCGAGGTCCCTCGCCGTGAGGTCGCCCGCGGTGCGCCGGTCGGCGGCCTCGTCGAGCACGGTCTCCAGTTCGCGCAGGTTGCCCGGCCACGGTTGCGCGGCCAGCAGCTCCAGCGCGCCTGCCGTCAGGCGCAGCGAGCTGCCCGGCCGCAGCCCGGAGAGCAGCGTGCGCGCGAGCGCGGGAATGTCGGCCCTGCGCTCGCGCAACGGCGGCAGCTCGACGCGCCGGTGCGTGCGCGCGACCAGTGCGGCGTGCTCGCCGTGCAGGTCGGACAACGGCTCCGAGGTGAGCACGAACCACGCGGCCGAGTCGTCCATGAGCCTGGCCAGCCAGCTCGCCAGCACGGCGGGCAGCAGGTGCACGTCGCGCACCGCGATGAGCCCCGGATGTCCGGCGGCCAGCTGCTCCAGGCGCGCGCACCAGGCGGTCTCGCCCAGCGTGGGCACGTCGGCCGAGTCGAGCCGGGCGAGCGGTTCGGCACCCGCGAGTACCGCGGTCGCGGCCGTGCGGCCCGTGCCGGGTTCGCCCGCGACGAGCACCCGGCGCCTGGCGAGCGCGCCGCGGCGCAGCCGGTCCTCGATGTCGGCGGGCAACACCCCGCCGAGCGCGCGCCTGCGCACGTGCGCCGGATACGACGGCCGCACCGGGGCCAGCTCGAACAGCATCCCGGCGTTGACCGACACGGCCTCCATGCGCACCTCCACCTCGGCGCCGGAGGACAGCCGCAGCCTGCGCACCCCGCGCCGCGTGCGGCTCACCTCGCGCAGCAGGGAGTGGTCGCACGCGTCGACCAGGTCCACCGCGGTGCTGTTGGCCAGCACCACGTCCTCTCCGAGCGCGAGCACCGCCGCGCTGCGGTGCTGCGCGGCCTGGAACGCGGCGAGTAGCCGTTGCTGCGCCTGGTTGGAGCCGTCGAGCAGGCGTCGCTCGATGTCGGCGACGGCGTGTGCGAGGAAGGGCCCGAGCAGTGGGTTGGTGTCCTCGACAAGGCCGGTGATGTCGAGGACGCCCTCAAGCCGCTTCGTCGCCGGATGGACGATGGGGTGGCCGTAGCAGGTGAACCGCTTGAACGCCTCGAGGTAGTGCTCGTCGCCGTGTACGGCCACGCCCCTGCGCACCTCGTAGGGAGTCGCGAGTGAGTTGGTGCCGCTGGTCTCCTCGGTGAACTGGCACCCGGGAACCGCGCCGATGCTGTCGAGCACGCGTTCCACGGAGTGCCTGCCGAAGCGTCTGGCCACGATGCGGCAGTCGCGGTCGGCGAGCACCACGCACAGGCGGGTGTCGTCGAGATGCCGGGCGACCTCGTCGAGCACGGGGGTCGCCGCCCGCAGCAGTCTGCTGCTGGTGTCTATGTCGTGCACTTCCAGCCGGTCGGCGGCGCCGTTCGGGGTCAGTCCGGAGAGTTCGGCCCGCCGCCACGACTGTGCGATCTCCAGTCGTAGCTCCACTGCGCACTCCTCATCGAGTGATCCACGCCATCATCGCAGGCGCGGAGCCCTCGAACCAGGGCCGCGAAGCTAGTAGACCCCGCCGAGCTTGGAGTGGTCCCAGCTCACGATCTTGGTCGGCGTCAGCAGCAGGCCGACCCGCTTGGCGGCCTGTGTGGCGACGCCTGCCTCGAGCTCGGCCGATGCTGACGGCTCCCCGCTGTAGCGCAGCAGCAGCTCGGTGCCGATCGCGGCGACGTCGCCGGTGTCCTCGATCAGCTCCACGTCGCACTCCATCGAGACGCCGCGAAGCCGTTCGTAGCTCTCGCCCGACTCGACGAGCACCGTCGCCTGCGGAAGGCGCAGCAGATTGGCGACCTTCTGCGACCGGCGGTAGGTCCAGGTCGCCACGGCCTCGCCCCTCGGCACGTACCAGAGCGGGGCGAGGTGCGGCCTCCCGTTGGGGCCGATCGTGGCGACGTTGATGACCTTCTGTTCGGCGAGGTAGTCGACGACCTCGCCGGTGTTCATCCTGATCTGGTCGCGGCGCGACATTCGGTGGGCTCCTTACCTGGTCGCGGCCCGGCCTCCGTGCCCGGTGACGGCGGACTCGCGGGCGCCGCGGGCGGCGATGTCCTCCAGCGCGGCACGGTCGGCGGCCGGTACCCGCGAACGGGCGCCGAGCTCGACGATGGGCGGCAGGAACGAGCGGATGAGCTTGAGCGCACCGACCCAGCGCGGCACGTGGATGGTCCTGGCGCGGCGCTTCACCCCGGCTTCGAGGCAGTCGAGCGCCACGCCCAGCGGGTAGGTCTTGCCGAGCAGGCCGGGCATGCCGGAGCGGAGCCTGCCGAAGACCGGGTGGGTGTCCGCGCTGTCCACGAGGTCGGTCTTGATCCATGTCGGGTGCGCGACGCCGACCTTGACGCCGAGGTGCGCGACCTCGGCCCGCAGGCTGTTGCAGAACGCCTCGACCCCGGCCTTGGCCGCGGAGTAGTTGGCCATGCCCGGCGCGTGGGTGATCGCGGCGAGTGAGGAGATCGCCAGCAGGTAGCCCTTGCGCTCGATCACGTGCGGCAGCGCGACGCGGAACGTGCGCCACACGCCGAGCAGGTCGACCTCGATCACCTTCTCGAACGCCGCCGGGTCCACCGAGCGCACGAAGCCGGTGGTGGCGATGCCCGCGTTGGCGATGACGATGTCGATGCCGCCGAAGTGCTCGGCGACCTCGTCGGTGGCCGTCTCCAGCGCCTCCCAGCTGGTGACATCGGCCTCCCACGCCTTGGCGGCGGGGCCGATGCGGTCGGCGACCTTCTGCTGCTCGTCGGCTTCGAGGCCGACGAGCGCCACCTTCGCGCCGTCGGCGGCCAGCCGCTCGGCGAGGCCCGCGCCGATGCCGCGCGCCGCCCCGGTGATGAGCACGACCTTGTTCTTCACGCTGCCGGACAGGAACGCCATGTGCGGTGCCTCCTCGATGAGCTTGGACGCACCGTACCTCAACTTACTCGGAGTAGGCTACTCGTCGGTAGACACGCTGATGGCCGCCAGTTCGTCGTCGGTGAGGCGCAGTCGCGTCGCCGCCAGCAGGTCGGCGAGCTGGGTTGTGTCGCGTGCGCTGGCGATCGGGGCGGCCACCGTCGGCTGGGCCGTCAGCCAGGCCAGCGACACGGCGGTCACCGACGTCGAGTGCGCCGCGGCCACCGAGTCGAGCGCGGCCAGTACCCGCTCGCCTCGATCGTCCAGATAGGACAGAGCGCCCTTCCTGCGCGGACTGTCCACCGACCCCTCGTGCGACCGGTACTTGCCGGTGAGGAAGCCCTTGGCGAGCGCGTAGTACGGCAGCGTCGCCAGTCCCTCCTCGCGCACCAGAGGGGCCAGCTCGCGCTCGTAGTCGCGCTCGACGAGGTTGTAGTGCGGCTGCACCGCTACGAACCTGGCGAGACCTTCGCGATCCGAAATGGACAGAGATTCGCGCAGGCGCCGCGCGGTGAAGTTCGAGGCACCGAGATGACGCACCTTGCCCTCGCGCACCAGCGCGTCGAACGCGGTCAGCGTTTCCTCCAGCGGCACGTCGCCCACGTCGCGGTGGGCGTAGTAGAGGTCGATGTGGTCGGTTCGCAGCCTGCGCAGCGAATCCTCCGCCGCCTCCTTGATGTTGCTCGCCGACAGTCCCGGCCTGCGTTGCCAGCCACCGACCTTGGTGGCCAGCACGACGTCGTCGCGCCTGCCGCGGCGAGCCAGCCAGTCGCCGATGATCGTCTCGGACTCGCCACCCGAGTTGCCCTCGACGCCGGCCATGTAGACGTCGGCCGTGTCGATGAAGTTGCCGCCCGCGTCGGTGTAGGCGTCGAGCACCTCGAACGACGTCGACTCGTCAGCCGTCCAGCCGAACACGTTGCCGCCCAGGTTGAGCGGAAATACCTCGATCTCGCCAATCTTGCCCATGGTCGGAACATAACCCCGACGATTCGGTGTTGAGTGGGTACATGGCTGTGAAACTGGGAAAGTACGGAATCTGGCGGGGCGCTGGCGGGCTCACTCCTGAGCTGGCCGTCGAGGTCGAGAAGCTCGGTTACGGCGCCATCTGGATCGGCGGTTCGCCGCCCGCCGACCTCGAGCTCGCGGAGAGCCTGCTCGACGCGACCCAATCCATCGCCGTGGCCACGGGCATCGTCAACATGTGGGCCACCGACGCCGCGACGGTGGGAGCCGCCTACCACCGGGTCGTGGCCAAGCACCCGGACCGGTTCCTGCTCGGCGTCGGCGTCGGCCATCCCGAGGCCACGGCCGATTACCAGAAGCCCTACGACAAGATCGTCTCCTACCTCGACGAACTCGACGAGGCCGGCGTGCCCAGGGACGGCCTCGTGCTCGCCGCGCTCGGCCCGAAGGTGCTCAAGCTCTCCGCGGAGCGCGCCGCGGGCGCCCATCCGTACCTGACCACGCCGGAGCACACGCGCCAGGCGCGCGAGCTGCTCGGCGCCGACGTTCTGCTGGCCCCCGAGCACAAGGTGGTGCTGGAAAGCGATCCGGCGCGTGCCCGCGAGATCGCCCGTCCGCCGATCAACATGCCCTATCTCAACCTGCGCAACTACGCCAACAACCTGCGCAGGCTCGGCTGGGACGACTCGGAGATCACCGACGGCGGCAGCGACCGGCTCATCGACGCGCTCGGCCTGCACGGCGACGCGCAGACGATCGCGCGCGGGCTGAACGCCCACCTCGAGGCCGGCGCCGACCACGTCTGCCTGCACAACCTGCCCGACGACGCCGATCCGCTCCCGACGTACCGAGCGCTGGCCGCAGCGCTGTTCTAAAACTGCGGTGAAGGGCACCTTTACCGCGTTGAATGCAGTAAAGGTGCCCTTCACCGCAGTCTGGCGCACCCGAGGAGCGGGCCTCGTAGGATGCGGGGCAAAAGGACACCGTCGAGGAGGACAACGATGCCCATCGCCACACCCGAGGTCTACGCCGAGATGCTGGACCGGGCCAAGGCGAACGAGTTCGCGTACCCGGCCATCAACGTGACCTCGTCGGAAACGGTGAACGCGGCCATCCGTGGCTTCGCGGAGGCGGAGAGCGACGGGATCATCCAGTTCTCCACCGGTGGTGCGGAGTTCGCGTCCGGCCAGGCCGTGAAGGACATGGTGACCGGTTCGGTCGCGCTGGCGGAGTTCGCCCACGTCGTCGCCGCGAAGTACCCGATCAACGTCGCGCTGCACACCGACCACTGCCCCAAGGACAAGCTCGACGGCTTCGTCCGCCCGCTCATCGACATCTCGCAGGAGCGTGTGAACCGGGGCGAGAACCCGCTGTTCCAGTCCCACATGTGGGACGGCTCCGCGATCGACCTCGACGAGAACCTCACGATCGCCTCCGAGCTGCTGGCCAAGGCCGCCGCCGCGAAGATCATCCTCGAGGTCGAGATCGGTGTCGTCGGTGGCGAGGAGGATGGTGTCGCCAACGAGATCAACGAGAAGCTCTACACCGCCGAGGGCGACTTCGTGAAGACCGTCGACGCGCTTGGCTCCGGCGACAAGGGCCGCTACCTGCTCGCCGCCACGTTCGGCAACGTGCACGGTGCCTACAAGCCCGGCGCGGTGCAGCTGCGGCCCGACGTGCTCAAGCGGGGCCAGCAGGTCGCCTCCGAGAAGCTGGGTCTTGCCGAGGGCTCCAAGCCGTTCGAGCTGGTGTTCCACGGCGGTTCCGGCTCGCTGCTCGAGGAGATCCACGAGGCGCTCTCGTACGGCGTCGTGAAGATGAACGTCGACACGGACACGCAGTACGCGTTCTCCCGTCCGATCGCCGACCACTTCTTCAAGAACTACGACGGCGTTCTGAAGGTGGACGGCGAGGTCGGCAACAAGAAGGCCTACGACCCGCGCAGCTACCTCAAGGCCGCCGAGTCCGCGATGGCCAAGCGGATCGTTGAGGCGGCGCAGAGCCTCAGGTCAGCGGGCACCAAGCTCTGAGAACGCTGTCCGCCTGCGGGCGGCCAGGTACCAGACCGCGGCCACTCCGGCCAGCACGATCGGCGCCGTCCAGTACGCACTGGGCGGCGCCGTTTCCGTGAGCGCGTCGCCCAGCAGCCACGGCCGCAGCTGCGACTGCACCCACAGCGCCCCGTAGCCGAAGACGGTCACCAGCACGCCGCCCACGGCGAAGCGTGCGGCGGGCGCGCGGAAGGCCAGATCGACGGCGAGGCCAACGAACACGAGGTAGAACGGCACCGTCGACGTCGGGAAGTCGCCCGCCAGCAACAGCGGCCAGATGATCGCGCGGTAGGCCACGTAGGCGCCCGCGACGGTCGTCGCCGTCCACGTCCTGCCCACCGTGTACCTGGCCGCGGCCAGAATCAGCGCCATCACGCCGATGCCCCACATCGGGTACACCCAGTCCTCGATCGGCAGCGCGAAGTGGATCACGGCCTCGCGGTCCACCGAGCGGCCGATGTCGTCGGCGGCGAACTCCAGCAGCGTCGGCTCCGCGTAGGGCTCGCCGCGCTCCCACGAACGCAGCTCGAGGATGCCGTACTCCTGCTGCCCGTTGGGAAAGAACGTGTTCTCCAGGAAGAAGCCCCACAGTGCGGTGAGCACCACGGCCCTGACCGGTCCGGGCGGTGCGACGCGGAGCCAGCCCGCGATGACGCCGGCGAGCATGATGCCGGTGCCCAGGTAGAGCAGACCGTGCGTCGGGCTCCACGCGGTGAGGTCGAGCCCGCTGACGCGGTGGTTGATCACGTCGAGCGGCGCGGCGATCAGGAACATCACCAGACCGGCCTGCATCAGGCGCAGCGAGCGCCGGTCGCAGCCGAGCCCGGTGTAGGTGTGGATCGCCACGAGCACGCAGATGATCACCGTGCCGACGGTGTTGATCAGGTGTGGCGGGGCGAAGTCGTCGCGCAGCCACTTGAAATGCCACGACATGTCCCATGAGGCGCCGATGACCTTGAACGCGAACGCAGTCAGCCACATGCTGTAGCAGAACCGGGTCACCCATTCCGGGGTCGGCGTGCCCGGGGCCGAACGGTGCCAGTGCCGCTGGAAGAACAGCACGGTCTTGGCGATCGGGCTCGTCGGGATGCCGGATTCGCGCTCGTCAGGCAGGGCTGCCGCTTTTGTCACCCGTGCATCATGCCGGGCGAAGATCTCCGTCGAGTGGGAAACCGGCGAAAATCAGGTGTCACCCTTAGGGGGACGACGGTCGCTAGCCTGTGGGTGATCTTGTTCCGGACCCCGAGGAGCGCTGTCGTATGCGCCTGTTGTTCAGTGCCGTCCCCGCTCACGGTCACGTGCTGCCGCTGGCTCCGTTGATGAGCGCCGCACTCGACCTCGGGCACGAGGTCGCCGTGGTCGTGAGCGCCGGAGCCGCCGAACTGGTTCGCGCGGAGCTGCCCGCTGGGGTCGAGCACCTGCCCGCGGGCCCGATGCCGGTGGAACTGGCGGTGGAGGCGGCCAAGCGCACCGGCGGCGAGGTCATGACGCCGTCCGTGGAGGGCATCGGGGAGACCTTCGGCGGCGTCCTGCTCGACACCACGGCGGACGAGGCCGTCGAGGCCGCGCGTGCCTGGCGGGCGGATGTCGTGCTCTCCGAGATCTATTGCACGGTCGGCGCCACCGTCGCCGCGACGTTGGGCCTGCCGTGGCATCGGGTCACGATGACCGCCGCGATTCCCGCTGACTGGCAGAGCGCGATCGAGAAGGCCGCCGCGGCGCGTCACGAGGCGCGCGGCATCCGCCCCGGTGCGCCCGCGAGCGTCCTGGGCCTGTGGCCCCCGCTCCTGCGCGACACCGACGACGCCGCAGGCGAGCCGGGGGTCCCGGTCCTGCCGGTGCGCTCGCGCGCCCACCGTCGTCCCTCGGCCACCGCGCCCTGCGCACCGGCCTCCGCCGGAACCGGGCGCCCGAAGGTCCTCGTGACGCTGGGGACCGTCTTCTCCGACAGCGCCGTGCTCGCGGCGGTCGTGGACGCGGTCGCCGAGAATCCCGTCGACGTCGTGGCCACCCTCGGTCTGGCGTTGCAGGGCGAGCAGGTGGTCGGTGAGGATCGTCGAGGCGCGGGAGGTGGCGAGGTCACGTTCGTGCCGTTCGTGCCGATCGACGAGCTCCTTCGGGGAGTCGACGTGGTCGTCGGCGTCGGCGGGGCTGGCACGGTGCTCGCCTCCCTCAGCCACGGCGTTCCCCTCGTGCTCTGGCCACAGGGTGCCGATCAGCCCGCGATCACGGACCGCGTCGTCGCCGCGGGGGCGGGCGTGCGGGTGAGCTCCGTGGCCGACGTGCGGTCCGCCGTCGCGGAGGTGCTCGGCTCCGCGGACGTGCGCAAGCGCGCCGAGGAGGTCGCCTCGTCGATGGCGGAGGCCGCCGACCCCCGCGATGCGATTCGCAGCGTGACCGAACCCGGATCGGTTTCACCCTGACAGGGCAATGGATCGCGGGCCGGGGGGCGTAGGGCACAGTGGAGGCCATGATGCCGAAACGAATCGTCGCCGCGGTGCTCGTCGCGGCGCTGCTGCTGGGTGGCAGCGCCGTGGCCCTGAGCGTCTTGCTGTGACCGTCCGGTCCCCCGGTTGATGCAGAATGGCCGCATGACACACGGCAACCTCCTCGAACCACCCGCCACCAAACTGCCCGAGCGCGTCGACGCCGAGGCGGCGCTCGACGCGGGCACGGACCCGGCCGAGGTCGCCGCGGAACACCCCGACTTCAGCGAGGCCTGGGCCGCGCTGGGCGAGAAGGCGCTCGCCGCCGACGAGTTCGTGGCCGCCTACGCCTACGCGCGCACCGGCTACCACCGCGGCCTCGACCAGCTCCGCCGCGCGGGCTGGAAGGGCTTCGGCCCGGTGCCGTGGAACCACCGCCCGAACCAGGGTTTCCTGCGTGCGCTCGCCGTGCTGGGCAAGGCGGCGGGCCGCATCGGCGAGACCGACGAGTACGAGCGCTGCAAGAAGCTGCTCACCGACTCGGATCCGGCCGCGGCCGAGGCCACGGGCCTCACGGACTGAGCCGACCACAGATGCAGTGAAGGGCACCTTCCCCGCGTTCAACGCGGGAAAGGTGCCCTTCACTGCATTCGAGGGTCAGCTCACGTGCGGTCAGCAGGTTGCGAGCATTTCCGTCAAGGCGGCCTGTTCCGGCTCCTCCACCGTCAGCTCGTACGTGTGCTTCACGCCGACCCACATGGCGGCGTAGGTGCACCAGTAGTCCTCTGCCGGCGGCTTCCAGGCGTCGGGCGACTGGTCGCCCTTCGACTGGTTCACGTTGTCGGTGACGGCGATCAGCTGCGGGCCGGAGAGGTCGTTGGCGAACTGCTCGCGCTGGTCGGTCGTCCAGTCGGCCGCGCCGGAACGCCACGCCTCCGCGAGCGGCACCACGTGGTCGATGTCGACGTCCGACGGGTCGCTCCACGTCTCGCCGTCGTAAGGGCTGGGCCAGCTGCCCGAGGTCGGGTAGCAGTCGGAGCCGGTCTCCACGCCGGTGCCGTCGCGCTCGAGCACGGCCTCCCGGGTGTTGCAGGAGTCGCCCTGGTCGCTCCAGTGCGGGAACTGGTCGCGGTCGTAACCGTCCATGGAGCCGTCGGGCGCCACGGTCAGCTCGGCGAGCTGAGCGCGGGCGGTGGCCTCGTCCGGGATGCCGGGTGGCTCGGCGTTCGCGACGCCGGACAGCGGTGCCGTCAACGCGACGGTTGCGCCCAGTGCGAGCAAGCCACGACGGAGAGTGCGGGGAACGGACACCTGCGTCACCTCTCTGGGTAGTTGGGGACTTTCCGACTGTGACCCAGGGAGGTGACGGGATCAACACTTCCGCGTTAACGCGCGGCCATGACCAGACGTAAGTCGTGGGTATGCCGGTACCAGGTCCAGCGCTCCATCGGCCTCGGGTACGGCACACCGTCCGAGACAGGCTGGGCGGGCGCGCCGCCCAGCTGGAACGCCCTGCCGGTGAACATCTGCTTGCGCCTGAGCACCCTGCCCCTGGTGACGGTGGCCACCAGTCCGCTGCCGCCCGTGTCCGGGCGCACGACGATCGAGCCTGCCTCACCGCGCAGCGCGACCGTGTCGTCGCAGTACGCGACACCGCGCGGATTGCGCACCACGCCCTTGCCGAGCAACACGCCGCCCGCGTCGTCCCGGATCAGCGGCACGGGCCGGTCCGTTCCGGACAGCGCGAGCTCCACCGCACGCCGCCGATCGGTCGGAATCCCCCACAGCGCCGCGACGGCAGAGTCGGCCTCGGCCGGCACGTAGCCGACCGTCGTCGTGGCGAGCTTTTCCTTGCGCAGCAAGCGAAGCACGATCGCGGCCAGATCGGCGTCCGAGCCCGCGACCACGAGCTCTGGGGCCAGCAGAGGGTCCACCTCCGACTTGCCCGGCCGCGCCGGAAGTGCCTCGGTCCTGACCCCCTCCGGCGCGGTGAACCACTCCCCGGCTCGCCCGCAAACCAGCACCAGTCCCCGCACGTAATACTCCTCGGTTAGGCTCATGCACCGGCATTTCCAGCGCCATTTTGTCCTGCCCTCGAATACCAGGAGTGTCACATGCCGGCCATCGTGCTCATCGGTGCCCAATGGGGCGACGAAGGCAAGGGCAAGGCCACCGACCTGCTCGGCGACCGCGTCCAGTGGGTGGTGCGCTACCAGGGCGGCAACAACGCCGGTCACACGGTGGTGCTGCCCGACGGGCAGGACTTCGCACTGCACCTGATCCCGTCCGGCATTCTCACGCCGGGCGTCACGAACGTGATCGGTAACGGCGTGGTGGTGGATCCCGGCGTGTTGCTGGAGGAGATCGCCGGCCTCGAGGAGCGCGACGTCGACACCGAGCGGCTGTTGATCTCGGCCGATGCGCACCTGATCATGCCGTACCACGTCGCCATCGACAAAGTCACCGAGCGCTACCTCGGGGCCAAGAAGATCGGCACCACCGGCCGCGGCATCGGGCCCTGCTACCAGGACAAGGTCGCGCGCGTCGGCGTGCGCGTGCAGGACCTGCTCGACGAGAAGATCCTGCGGCAGAAGGTCGAGGCCGCGCTGGAGTTCAAGAACCAGGTGCTGGTCAAGGTCTACAACCGCAAGGGTCTCGACGCCGACGAGGTCACCGACCTGGTGCTCACGCAGGGCGAGAAGTTCGCCCACCGCATCGCCGACACCCGCCTGCAGCTCAACAAGGCGCTCGAGCGCGGCGAGACGGTGCTGCTGGAGGGCTCGCAGGGCACTTTGCTCGACGTCGACCACGGCACCTACCCGTTCGTCACGTCGTCCAACCCCACGTCGGGTGGCGCGAGCGCGGGCTCCGGCATCGGGCCCGGCCGCATCACGACCGTGCTCGGCATCCTCAAGGCCTACACGACGCGCGTGGGCTCGGGTCCGTTCCCGACCGAGCTGCACGACGAGTCGGGCGAGAACCTGCGCAAGTCCGGCGGCGAGTTCGGTGTCACCACGGGCCGCTCGCGGCGCACCGGCTGGTTCGATGCCGTGATCGGCCGCTACGCGGTGCGTGTCAACGGCATCACCGACTACTTCCTCACCAAGCTCGACGTGCTCTCCGGCCTGGAGAAGGTGCCGGTGTGCGTGGCCTACGAGGTCGACGGCTTCCGCACGGAGGACATGCCGATGACCCAGACCGACGTGCACCACGCGGTTCCGGTCTACGAAGAGCTGCCCGGCTGGTGGGAGGACATCAGCCAGTGCCGCACGTTCGAGGAGCTGCCCGCCAACGCGCGCGCCTACGTCGAGCGCATCGAGCAGCTCGTCGGCGCGCGGGTCTCGGCGGTCGGGGTCGGTCCCGGCCGCGAGCAGACCATCGTGCGCCACCAGTTCGCGTAGGTCGGACCGTCCGGAAAGGACGGTGGCTCAGCGCGCGATGACCTCGTTCAGCGTCGCGATCGCCGCGGCGACGGAGGGAGCCTCCCGGTCGCCGCGGCGTGTGCACGTGAGGAACCTGCGCGACGGCGCGGTTCCGCCGACCTCGACGCGGCGGATGTCCACATCGGGCGGTAGCTGGGCGAGCCGGGGGAACAGCGCCACGCCGAGGCCGAGGTCGACGAGGCTGGCGACCAGGCTCGCGTCGCACGCCTCGTGGGCGACGTTGGGGCTGAAGCCCGCGGCCGAGCACGCGGCCAGTACGTGGGCGAGCCACGCGTCGCCCTCGGCGCCGATGATCCACGGCTCACCGGCCACCTCCTCGAGGTGGGCGCAGCGTCGTTTCGCGAGCGGGTGCTCGGCGGGCACGAGCAGGTCGAACGGGTCGTCGAGCAGCGGTTGCTGCTCGAACCGCTGGTCGCCTGCCGCGGGGTTGCCGGGGATGGCCTCCACCACCGCGAGGTCGATGCCGCCGGTGAGGAGCAGGTCGAAACAGCGCGTGGTCTCGGTCTCGCGCAGTCGCACGGTCAGCGCGGGGTGCCGCTCGCGCATCAGCGCCGTGACCGGGCCGAGGAAGCGGCACATCGCCGTGGCGAAACCCGCGATGCGCAGAATTCCCGACGGCTCGCCGTCGGTGGCGTGCAGCTCGGCCTCGGCCAGCCGCCAGCGGGCCTCGATGGCGTCGGCGTGCGAGAGCAGGCCCAGCGCCGCGCCGGTCAGCCGCACCTTGCGCCCGTTCGGTTCGAGCAGTGCGACGCCGAGGTCGCGGCCGAGCAGCCGGATCTGTTGCGAGGCGGCCGACGGGGTCAGGTGCAGTGCCTTCGCGGCGGCGGTGACCGTGCCGTAGTGGGCGACCGCGCGCAGCACGCTCAGCCTCCGCAGATCAATCATGAAGTCGATTCTTCACAATTGACTCCAAAAATCCAACCTGGACCTGCATGCTCGGACGGGCGCATCCTGGGCCCATGAGCACGTGTCCCTTCTGCGGCTGGCCCGACACCGACGTCTACGAGATCGTGTCGCGCCACCGAACCCCGGAGGGCGAGACCGTCTGGACCCACTGCGCGTGCGGGTCGCTCCAGGTGCGGGTGGAGTCCTCGGAGGTGGTGGCCCGCGGCCGGCCGAGAGCGGCGGTGCGCTGTGAGGACACCGCGTGAGGTCTTGGCCTGGAGTGCACTCCAGGTGTGACTCTGGATGTCGTGAGCTTCAGCGTCGACACTCTGCGCTACTGCGAGAAGATCGGGTTGCTGCAGGACGTCGACGGCGACGCCGGGCGGGCGTCGTCGGTACTCCGACGACGAAGTCGCCCTGCTGCTGCGGGGCGGTGCGGAGTGCGGCAAGGAACGGCTCGCGGTGCTGCGTGCGCACGAGGGACGCGTCGAACAACAGCTCGCCCAGCTACGCGAGCACCAGCGCCTCATCCGGCACAAGATCGAGCACTACGCCGCACAGGAGTGCGCCGCGGACCAGCGGCCCGCGGCGCACATCACCTGAAAGTCGCCTACCTGCCCGCGGCCTTGGCCGCCTCGACGGCGATGTCCGGGTGGTCGGCGAACACGCCGTCGATGCCCGTGGCGAGGAACGCCTCGTACTCGGCGAAGATGTCGCCCCACTCGGCCGGGTTCTCCGACGAGCGGAAGTCGGCCGGCAGGAAGCTGTTCTCGGCGCGGAAGGTGAACGGAGTCACCGTCAGCCCGGCCCGGTGCGCGTCTGCGACGAGCGTGGTCGGCTCCAGCAGGTGGCCGTTCTCGTCCTTGGGGATCACGCGGTCCTTGGCGGGGCCGAGACCGTCGGCGTAGGTGGCGATCTCGCGCAGGCCCTTCGGCTTCATCAGGTCGGTGTAGGTGCGCGGGTCACCGGCCGCCACGAAGTCATACGGCGCGCCGGAGGAGTCGACCAGCTGCACGAGCTGAACCCGGAGCTGCTTCGACAGCTGCTTGAGGTTGGCCACCTCGAACGACTGCACGACGACCTTGGCGTTCTTGCGGTTGAGACCGTTGCGCTGCAACGTCGTCACTAGCGGCGGTTCCAGCGGCAGACCGAGCTGCTGGAAGTACGTCGGGTGCTTGGTCTCGGGGTAGACGCCGATCTCGCGGCCCAGTTCCTTGGACAGTCGCTTGGAGAGGTCGATCACCTCCTGCAGCGTGGGCACCTCGAAGCGGCCGTCGTAGATCGTGTTGTTCGGCCGCAGCTCGGGGATGCGCTCGGTCGCGCGCAGCGTCTTCAGCTCGGCGAGGGTGAAGTCCTCGGCGAACCATCCGGTCACGGGCTTGCCGTCGAGCTGCTTGGTGGTCTTGCGGTCGGCGAACTCGGGGCGCTGCGAGACGTCGGTGGTGCCGCCGATCTCGGGCTCGTGCCTGGCGACCAGCACGCCGTCCTTGGTGATCACCAGGTCCGGCTCGATGTAGTCGGCGCCCATGCGGGCTCCGAGCTCGTACGCGGCGAGCGTGTGCTCGGGCCGGTAGCCGGACGCGCCCCGGTGGGCCACGATCACGGGCCCGTCCTGCCCCCGGCCCGCCGTCACCGGGCCGTCCGATGCCGCGTGCACGGGGCTGGCCACGCTCGTGATGCCGAGTACGGCGAACGCGCTCAACGCCGCCAGCATCAGTCGCTTTCGAAGCATCTACTCAGCCCTTTCTGGGGGGACGTCAGGGTTTCGGAGGCAACATTCATCGACCGCCCCGACGCACGGGCGACGGTGTGGCGGCAGCGAGGAGACATGCCGGTGAACGGCAGACGACCCCCGCGATTACCCTCAGCACCGTGCGAGTCCTGGTTATCGGCTCCGGAGCCCGAGAGCATGCCATCGTCCTTGCCGCGTCCAACGACCCGGCGGTCACGGCGCTCGCCTGCGCGCCGGGCAACGCCGGGATCGCGGCGCTGGCCGAACCGCTCGGTGTGGACCTGACCGACCCCTCCGCCGTCGCCGTCGCGGCAGGCGAGTGGAAGGCCGACCTGGTGGTGATCGGTCCCGAGGTGCCGCTCGTGGCCGGAGCGGCGGATGCCGTCCGCAAGGCGGGCATCGCGTGCTTCGGCCCCTCCGCCGCGGCTGCCCGCATCGAGGGCTCGAAGGCGTTCGCGAAGGAGGTCATGGCCGCCGCCGGTGTGCCGACCGCGCGCGCCGAGGTCGTGGACAACCCCGCTCATCTCGACGCCGCCCTGTCGCGTTTCGGCCCCACGTGGGTGGTGAAGGACGACGGGCTCGCCGCAGGCAAGGGCGTGGTGGTGACGCCCGACATCGACCAGGCGCGCAAGCACGCGCTGATGCTGCTCGACGGCGGCCACCCGGTGGTGCTCGAGTCGTTCCTCGACGGCCCCGAGGCATCGCTGTTCTGTCTCGTGGACGGCCGCACCGTGGTGCCGTTGCTGCCCGCGCAGGACTTCAAGCGCGTCGGAGACGGCGACGCGGGCCCGAACACCGGCGGCATGGGCGCCTACGCCCCGCTGCCGTGGGCACCGCAGGGACTGGTGGACGACGTGGTCGCCACCATCGTCCAGCCGGTGGTCGACGAGCTGGCCGCCCGCGACTCCACGTTCTCGGGTCTGCTCTACGCCGGGCTGGCGCTGACCAGCGAGGGCCCGCAGGTGATCGAGTTCAACTGCCGTTTCGGCGACCCCGAGACCCAGGCGGTGCTCGCGCTGCTGCGCACCCCCATCGCCGGGCTGCTGTACGCCACGGCCACCGGTTCGCTGGCCGAGCAGCCGCCGCTGGACTGGGCCGAGGGCGCCGCCGTCACGATCGTGCTGGCCGCCGACGGCTACCCCGGCAAGCCGCGCACGGGCGACGTCATCACCGGCGGGGAGGCCGAGGGCGTGCTGCACGCGGGCACCCGCCGCCGCGACGACGGCGCCGTGGTGGCCAACGGTGGTCGCGTGCTCTCCGTCGTCGGCACCGGCGACGACCTCGAGGCGGCGCGAGCGGAGGCCTACGAGCGGGTCGGCCGCGTCCACCTGCCCGGTGCGCACCACCGCACCGACATCGCGCTGCGCGCCGTGCGCGGCGAGATCGCACTGCCCGCGCACTGAGCGGACCGATCGGAACTCGCGGGAACCGCGGGGCGGCTTCGTCCGTCGAAGTTCAGGTCGCCGTCACACCCGGGTTGGTAGCCTGCGGTGGGAAATTGTCCGGCTACGGACCGTAGCAGGGGGTGCGCGCATGTCAGAGAGCGGCGAGATGCAGTCGGGATCGCCACTGCCGTTCACGACCGGCTTCACCGGTGGTGAGCGACTCAACGCGACCGTACCGGGAGTGCCGGGAGCCAGGGACATCCAGATCGCCCCCGATCGGATCCTCGACGTCGCGCGGATCATCGAGGAGCAGGCGGGCGCACTCCAGGAGAAGCTCGCCGGCCAGCTCGGCGCGCTGCGGATCAACGCCCCGGCCGAGGACATCGTGTCCACCAACGTCGTCGACGTGTGGAACGAGGTCATCGCGGGCGCCGACGGCTCCTACGAGCGCAAGGTCCGCGCCTACGTCCAGGAGCTCAGGTCGCTGGCCGAGCAGCTCCGCGAGGCGAGTGGCACCTACCAGCTCGACGACGAGGACAAGGCGGCGAGCTTCGGGGACCGGCGTGTCCACGAGGCCTAGCAGGCCTGGGCGCCTCGCGTTCGGCGCGGTGCTGGCCGCACTCGCGCTGGCAGGCTGCTCGACCCCGCAGGACGGCGAGGCGAGCGCCGCGGGTGGTGCGACGCCGGAGGAGCCGTCGCCGCAGCGCCCGGCGGAGCTCTCGCTCGACGGCGTCGACCCGTGCTCGCTGTTCACCGGCGCACAGCTCGACGAACTGAAGGTCAACAGCGAGCCGCGGAGCTCGCAGGAGGGCCGCGACGGGCCCACCTGCTCACTCGACGTCGACCGCACCGCGCCGTACTACAGCTTCTACGTCGAGACGATCACCGGCGCCGACGTCGCCGACTGGGTGGACGGTGACCGCGCGAACAGCTCCACCATCACCCAGGAGACCGAGATCGAGGGCTTTCCCGCCCTCGTGCACCACGCCGACGGTTCGAGCCCGAGCGACTGCGAGTCGCTAGTCGGCGTCGCGCAGGGCCAGACCCTGCGCACGCAGCTCTACCCCACCGACCCGGGTGAGTTCACCCAGGAACAGATGTGCGACCTGGCCGCACAGGCCGCCACGCTCGCCGTGCAGACGTTGCAGGCCACGAGGTAAGGACCGGGCAATGGACAACCTCGACATCTCGGTGCTGGTCAACAAGATCAGCGACCACCGCTACGACGGCTACACCGACAACATGCTCGCCGACGAGATCGACCGGTTCCGGTCCGGTCCCGGCATCAGCGGCATCAGCGACGCCGTCGAGGCGCTCATGGCCATCGGCGGCGCACTCGCCGAGACCGACGGAATCCTGCGCACCGAGCTGGCCAAGCTGGGCGTGGAGTGGCAGAGCGAGGCCGGTGCACAGGCCGGAGCCGCGGTGGCCCGCAACGCCGACTTCTCCACGCAGGCCGGTGAGCGGGTGGACGACTCGGCCAAGCGAATCTTCGCGCAGGGCGAGTCGTTCAACCGCACGTTGCACAAGCTGCCCGACTCAGAAGCACTACGGCAGTCGGCGGGCTACGGGGTGTTCGACGGGCTGGGCAGCCTGCTCGGCTTCGAGACCGACAACGCGGTCAAGGTCGCGCAGGCGCGGGAAGCCAGGCAGCAGGCGCTGGAGGCGCTCAACGCCTATGCGCAGGACAGCGGCGAGCACCTCAACAGCACGCCGTCGCTGGCGTCCCCGCAGACCCTGCACGCCGACACCGGGCCGAGGCTTCCGGGCAGGGTCGACGCGGGCGGCGGCCCCGACGACGTGACCGCCGCGGCGGGCCTGCGTGGACCGATCGCCGCGGCACCCGGCTCCGTCCCCGGTTCGCCGCCTCCCACCGCCGCCCCGCCGGTGAGCGGTGCGAGCGCGTACGCGCCGACGCCCGCCTACGGCCTGCCCGCGCAGCAGCCGCCGCCCTCGCGCAGCACCGGCAGTGGAAACCCGGTGACGCGGCCCGTGCCGCAGTCGACGTCGGCGAGCAGCGCCGCGCCCGCGCCGGCGCCGGCGCCCTCCGGTTACGTGGGCGGGGTCCGGGCGCCGCAGCAGCACCAGTCCGGCAGCGTCGCCGTCCCGCCGAGCGCTCCCGCGGCGCCCGGCGGTTCCGGCTCGCCGATCGCGCCCGGTTCGACCACTCCGCCCGCCGTGCCGCCCGTGGCGGGTGGTGTCGTCGGCGGCACGCAGTCCCCCGGCACGGCCGTCCCGCCGGGAGCTGGTGCCGGTTCCGGGCCGGGCACACCGGGCCGGGTCGGCGGCGTTGTCGGCGGACCCGTGACGGGAGGCGCGCCCGGAGCGGGTGGCGTTCCCGCCGCGAGTACTCCGCCGCCCGCTGCTGGCAGTGGCGGCGTCGCGGGCGGCGTCGGTGGTGTCGTGGGCAAGCCGGGTGTGCCCGGCGGCGGCGGTGACGACCAGCCGCTCGCCAAGGGCAAGTCGTTCGGTTCGGCGCCCCAGCCCGGCTCCCAGCCGGGCACGGTCACCAGCGGTGGCTTCACCGGAACGCCGAAGGGCGGTGCGCCGCTGAACGACGTCGGTGCCGGAGCCGCGGCGCTCGGCGCCGGTGGCGTCGCGGGCGCGCTGGCGGGCGACAACGAACGCAAGGGCAGAGGCGTCGGTCGCAGCGCACCGGGTTCGACGCGGTCTCCGCACCAGCTCGCGATCGGCGACCTGCCCGAGGAGGAGGCACGCGCCCAGCGCAACTCCGACCGGCTCAGCCCGCGTTCGGAGCGCCAGCGCGCCGGCTACCTGGAGAAGGCCGCGCCGCAGGACGAGGGCGAAGAGGACGCGAGCCACGTGCGCCGCTACGGCGTCGACGACAACGACCTGTTCACCGACCAGCGCATGGTCTCGCCCGACGTCATCGGCGACGACGCGGACGGACACAAGTGAGCGGAGCCGCCGCGGGCAGCGTGGTCCTGTCCACGCTGGAGTTCGACATGCTCTGGGAGGCCGAGCGCCTGCCGACCAGGCACGTGGCACTCGACGTTCCGAGCCCTGGCGTCACCCACACCGAGCGCGACGAGCTCGTGAAGCGGGCGTGGGAGTCGCTGGCCCGGCGTGGTCTCGCGCGAGGCAACAAGGCGTCGAACGACGTGGTCGACCTGTTGAACCTGTTCGTGCAGCCGAAGGTGAGCATCGACCTCTGGGTCTGGGCCGACCGGCAGATCTCCGGGCTCGCCGTGAGCACGGGCAACCAGGCGCTGCTCGGCGTGGTCGACGGCGACGAGGTGTGGCTCATCCCCGCCGCGGACACGTCGCTGCCCGAGTCCGCGGTCTCGGTGGCAGGAGACCTCGGCGCTGGGGTCGGGCAGTCGGTGAGCCTGCCGCACGAGGTGCTGGTGGCCGCCGACGAGCGGGCTCGCGGGGACGCGAAGGCGATGGTCACCGAGCTCGAGGACCGTGGCGTGGAGCTGTGGCAGGCACAGGAGCTCGCCGGGATGATGATGGGCATGGGCACGCGCGGCCAGTTCGGCGCGCAGCGCCACGGTCGCGACGGTCAGATCACCAGAGCGCGGCGCGTGATCGCCTTCTACGACAACGATGCGGGGCGCTACCTCTTCCAGGTGCAGCCGGGCAGCGACGGGCGAAACTGGGCAACCGTGACACCGGCGGACAATTCGCTGCTCGCCGGCCGCGTGTGGGAGCTGCTCTCGGAGGTCTGAGCAGCTCGAAGCTCGCGCGCGAACCCGTGCGGCGTCGTACAGTGGCGGAACCGCCGCAGGAGTCGACGCGTCGAACGGGCGGACGACAATCGGGGTGTGCGAGACGGGATGACAGGGGAGAAACAGCCGTGCCCGTATACGACGCGGAGTCGATGAACATCACGGCGGGCAGCCTCGACAAGCTCGCCGAGGAGTTCCGGTCCTCGAAGGACAAGATGAAGGGCGTCGAAGGGGAAAGCCCCTTCGGCGAGGTCGAGGATCCCGAGAACCCGGACAGGGTCGACGGCACGCTCGGCTCGTTCACCTCCGGTATGCAGTCCGAGTTCGAGAGCGCTGCCGGCCTGATGTCGGCCGCCAGCACCGCGTTGCGCGACGCCGTCGCCGCTATGGGAGAGGCCGACGCGACCGCCGCGGACAACCTCACCGTCAGGGACCGCTGATGGCGGGCGCAGGAATTCCCGCCAACTGGTCCGATGTGGAGACACGGGCCGCCAAGGTGGACAAGGTCAACCCCGGCGAGATCCAGGAGGTCGCCCGGCAGTTCGACGAGGCGTCGCGCAACGCGGGCGACCACACGGCGGGACTCACCAGTGCCGCCGCGCCGTTGCAGGACGGCGGCGTGTGGGACGGGCCTGCCGCCGACTCGTTCTTCGACTACGTCGGCAAGGTCGCCGCGGCGGGCAGCAAGGTCAAGGACAAGCTCGACGAGGTGGCGCGCGAGCTCACCACGTTGCAGGAGACGCTGTCCGACCTCAAGAGGCAGATCCAGAGCACCAAGGAAGACGCTCGTACGGCCATCGACAACCGCAACACCGAGGCCGAGGGCAACGCACAGGCCGCGCGCGGCGCCATGCGGGCGTTCAACGACGGCGAGCGCGACCAGCCGCCCTCGCCCACCGCGGAGGAGATCATCCGGACCGCGGACGAGGAGAACAAGCGCACCGCGTCGGACGCCGCCACGCGCATCGACGAACTGCTCGGACAGTCCAATCAGGCCATCGCGAGGGCGCAGGAGCTCATGAAGACCGAAGTGGACGGTGGGTTCGCGGCGGTGCCACCGCCCGGAGGGTCCGGTTCGCAGATGCAGGCCACCGGCGGTGTCAGCGACGGCGGTGTCAGCGAGGGCTCGGGCGGCGGTTCCGGTGGAGGCGGCAGCTCGGGTGGCGGCGCGTCCGGAGGCGGCGGGCTCGGCTCGAGCGGCGGCCCGCCGAGCAGTGGCCCTCCTCCCGGCAACGTCGACCAGTGGATCCGCGAGGCCATCAAGATCCTGCAGGCCAACGGAATCCCGGTGACCGAGGACAACATCGACGAGATCTGGACGATCATCGAGAAGGAGTCCGGCGGCGATCCGCACGCCCTCAACGACTGGGACTCCAACGCGGCCAAGGGAACGCCGTCGAAGGGGCTGATGCAGTGCATCGACCCGACGTTCGAGGCGCACAAGCTGCCCGGCCACGACGACATCTACGACCCGGTGGACAACATCATCGCCGGGGTCCGCTACACGTTCGACCGCTACGGCGGCTTCGAAGGCCACCCCGGCCTCGCTTCCATGGCCGGTGGCGGGGGTTACCAGGGCTACTAGCTCCATGAAGATCCCTTAATCGGGGACTCAGCGCCGATTCACGCTCCGCCCGCATCGTTGTTTCCATGAGCGAGAAGCGGTGGACACCCGGTGAGGCGGACCTCGGACGGCTGTGGAGCGCGGCCGTCGAGGTCGCGGGCGGCACGGTGCTCGGCTGGCGCACCACTCACCTCGACGTGCAGCCGAAGGGCGGCACGACGGTCGCTGCCCACGTGGACGTCGAATGGGGCGACGGTGCGCACAGCACCGAGACCTTCGGGGCCACCACCGACTCCCGGCACACGCAGGCCGCGCTGCTGATGTCCGACGGCGAGCGCGAGGTCGGGCTCTGGCGGTTCCCGCACGACCCGGCGCTGCCCGCGCTGCCCGCCGCGTGCGATCCCGAGCGGATGCGCCGCCTCGTGGCCGGGCTCGGCCTCGGCGACGGCGAGGTGACGCTGCGGGTGCGGGCCTACCGCCCGTGCCGCAGGGCCGTGGTCGAGGTACGGACCGCGCGCACGAGCCTCTTCGTGAAGGTGTTGCGTCCCGGCAAGGTCGAGGACCTGCAGCGGCTGCACCGGGCGGCCGCGGGCTCGCTAGCGCCCGAGAGTCTCGGTTGGACCGACGACGGGCTGCTCGTGCTCGGCGGACTGCCAGGTACACCGCTGCGCGACCTGCTGCTCACCGAGGACTCGATCGCGCTCGACCCCGAGCGGATCGTCGAGGTGCTGCGGACGCTGCCGCCCGCACTGGCCGAGCACCCCGCCCGGCCGGGCTGGGGTGAGCAGGCCCGCCACTACGCGAACGCCGTGGCCGCGGTACTGCCGGAGGCCGGTCCCGCCGCGCACGCGATCGCCGATGCCGTGCTGCCCTCGGGCGAGCCGCCGGTGGCCGTGCACGGCGACTTCTACGAGAGCCAGCTGCTCGTGCGCGACGGCGAACTCGGCGGGCTGCTCGACATCGACACCGCGGGCGCGGGCGATCGCTACGACGACCCCGCGTGCCTGCTCGGCCACCTCGCCGTGCTCGCGCAGGTGAGACCCGACCGCGCCGAAGTGATCGACGCCTACGCGGCGAGGTGCCTTCGCGAGTTCGAGCGGCACTTCGACCCCCGAATCCTGCGCACCCGGGTCGCGGCTGTGGTGCTGTCACTGGCCACCGGCTCGCACCGGGTGCAGGACGAGAACTGGCGCACGGCGCTCGGGCAACGACTCGAGCTCGCCCAGCGCTGGCTGACCGGCGAGCAGCTGCTCGCCGCGTGAGAAACCGAAAGTAACGAGGAGAGGAAAACGATCATGGCTCAGAACAAGCGTCCCTGGTTCGTCGTCGCGGCCACCGCGACCGTGCTCGGAGTCGGCGGCCTGGTGGCGATGGGCACCGCGTCGGCTGACGTGCAGCTCAACGACCAGCAGGTGCCCTCGCAGGTGCAGCTCGTCGACCACGCCCAGCAGCAGGCCGGTGACGACTCTCCGGAGTCGGCCGACTCGCCCGCGGCCTCGGCCGTCGACTCCCCCGCGGACCGCGACCACAACACGGCCAACACGGCCAACACGGCCAACACGGCCAACACGGCCAACACGGCCAACACGGCCCAGACGCCCAACACTCCCAACACGCCGAACTCCCCGCAGACGCCGAACACGCCGAACACGCCGAACACGCCTGACTCGGCCGCGTCGCCGTCGCCGAACAGCGCCGACAGCCCTCGCTGAACCGAACAATCCAGCTAGAATCGCGCATTCTTCCCAAAAAGGATGGCTGTAGTGGCTGACGCGACCAGCGAGAGTCTGACCGCGGACGGCACCGGGGTGCGGTTGCGCCCGGTGTGGTGGGCCCTGCTCGGGGTGTCGGTGGCGCTCAACGTGGCGAGCATGGCGGTGCCCGCGTTGATCCACCACCCCCTGACCAGGGACCGCGGTGAGATCCAGCTCTACCTCGACGTGTTCGTGGAAGGGAACCTGCCGACCTGGTGGAGCGTGGGACTGCTGGTGGTGGCGGCCGTCCTGTACGGGGTGACCGCGGCGCTCGCGCGGGGACCGGCGCGAGCGGAGTCGTGGGGCTGGTGGTGCGGCGCGGCACTGCTGACCCTGCTGTCCCTCGACGACCACACACAACTGCACGAACGTCTCGATCGCATCGGGCGGCAGCTGGTGACCTTCGACGGCTTCCCGTTCTACTGGCTGCTGCCCGGTGCGGTGGCGGGCCTCGTGGTGGTGGCCGCGCTCTCGCTGCTGGCGAGCAGGCTGCGCGGTCGGCCGAGGTGGTTCGTGATCGGCGGCTGCGCGCTGCTGCTCGGCTCGGCGCTGGGCATGGAACTGGTGCAGGGACTGCTGATCGCGAGCGGCGAGAGCGGCCCGCTCTACGTGCTGACCTACCACGCCGAGGAGCTGGGCGAGAACGTCGGCGTGCTGCTGCTCATCGCCGCGGCCGCGCTGTCGCTGTCGATCCGCCGCCGCGACGACGGATTCACGGTCGGCTACCGCGCGGGCTAGCCGGCGGCCTTACCCTCGGCGGCATGGTCGAGTTCCCACACTTCCCCGGCCCCTCGCGGCGCGCCGACGTGGCGCCCTTCCACGTCATGGAGGTCCTCTCCGCGGCGCAGGCCAGACAGCGCAGCCACGGCGACGTGGTCTCGCTCTGCGCGGGCCAGCCCACGGCGGGGGCGCCGAAGCCCGTGCTGGAGGCGGCGCGGCGTGCGCTGGGTGAAGGCGACCTCGGCTACACCGTGCAGCTGGGCATCCCCGAGCTGCGCGAGGCGATCGCCGGTCACTACGAGCGCACCTACTCGCTCGAGGTCAGCCCGCAGGACGTGATCGTCACGACCGGCTCCTCCGGCGGGTTCCTGCTCTCGTTCCTGGCGGCCTTCGAAGCGGGCGACCGGGTGGCGATGGCGCGGCCCGGCTACCCCGCCTACCGCAACCTGCTGGCCGCGCTCGGCTGCGAGGTCGTGGAGTTCACCACCGACGAGCACACGCGCTTCCAGCCCACCACCGACCTGCTCGACGAGCTCGGCCCCATCAAGGGGCTCATCGTGGCCAGCCCCAGCAACCCGACCGGCACCGTGCTCCCTCCCGGCGAACTCGCCGCGATCGCGGGTTGGTGCTCGTCGCACGGCGTGCAGCTGATCAGCGACGAGATCTATCACGGCATCTCGTACGAGGCCGAACTCGGCTGCGCGTGGCAGACCTCGACCGAGTCGCTGGTGCTGGGCTCGTTCTCCAAGTACTTCGCGATGACGGGCTGGCGGCTCGGCTGGATGCTCGTGCCGCAGCGGCTGCACCGCGCGGTCGACGTGCTCACCGGGAACTTCAACATCTGCCCGCCCGCGCTGGCCCAGCGCGCGGCCGTAGCGGCGTTCACGCCGGAGTCCTACGCCGAGCTCGACGGGCACGTCGCGAACTACCGGACCAACCGGGACCTGCTGCTGAAGGGCCTGCGCGACCTCGGGTTCGACCGCGTCGCACCCGTCGACGGCGCGTTCTACGCCTACGTCGACGTCTCCGCCCACACCGACGACAGCCTCAGCTGGTGCCAGCGGCTGCTCGCCGACACGGGTGTGGCGATCACGCCGGGCATCGACTTCGACCCGGTCGAGGGCGGCCGTTTCGTCCGGTTCTCCTTCGCGGGCGCGGAGTCCGAGGTCGCCGAAGCCATCCACAGGCTCGCCACCTGGCTCTGAAGAACTGCGGTGAAGGGCACCTTTACTGCATTGAACGCGGTAAAGGTGCCCTTCACCGCAGTCGGGCAGGCTTGGGGCTGGGCGGGTTATAAGGGGGAACCCCGAGTTTTCCCTGAACGTTGGCAGTTCGGAGGGTCATCCGGGTCCGCGGCATGCCAACCTGGGATGGACCGGATGGCTACTCGATGTGCAGCGGAGGAAGGTCATGTTCTGGAAGATCGTCGGCGGTCTGCTGATTGCCTGGATCGCGTTCATGGTGATCGGTTCCTTGGTGGGCTTCCTGGTGAAGGCGGTGTTCTGGATCGCCCTCATCGCGGGTGCCGCGTTCCTCGGTACGGCCGCGTACGGAGCCATCAAGGGCGGCGGCAACAAGAAGCAGATCAACTCCTGAGCCGACTCCGTCCATGTCGATCGTCATCGGGGTGCTTTCACTCCTGCTGACGGCGGCGTTCGTCGGAGCGGGCGGGGCACGGCTCGCGGGGGCTCAGCCCCTGAAGTCCTACGCCGGGCACCTCGGGTTGTCCACGCAGGTCAACCACGCGATAGGGGCGCTCGAGCTCGCCGCTGCGGCGGGGCTCATCGTCGGGTTCTGGTTCCGTCCCGTCGCGCTCGCCGCGTCGATCGGTCTCGTGGTGATGATGGTCGGCACGGTGCTGCGGCACCTGCGGGTCAAGGACTCACCCGCGGT
The DNA here is from genome assembly GCF_016595675.1 of Prauserella cavernicola. GTDB lineage: Bacteria > Actinomycetota > Actinomycetes > Mycobacteriales > Pseudonocardiaceae > Prauserella_A > Prauserella_A cavernicola. The sequence continues at coordinate 834,890 of NZ_JAENJH010000002.1, forward strand.
CGCCGCGCCCGCCGCGAGCCTCGGGGTGCTCGCGGTGGCCAACGCGGTGCTGCTCGGACTGGCCTGAGCGACTCAGAGCAGCTCGTCCGCGCTGGGGATGCCCTGCCAGACGTGGGCGTGCAGGCCCGCCGCCCTCGCTCCGTCCACGTTCGCCTGCCGGTCGTCGAAGAACAGGCAGTCACCCGGTTCCGCGCCCAGCCTGGCCAGCAGTAGTTCGAAGATCTTCGCGTCCGGCTTCGCCATGCCCACGTCGCCCGAGAACAGCAGCTCGCTGAAGTGCCGCGTCCACGGCTGCTCCTCCGCGAACCGCGCGAACGACACCGGCGCGTTGGACAGCACGGCCAGCGCCGCACCCGCTTCGGCCAGTGACTCCACCAGCTCCAGCGACTCCGGCGCGACGTGGGACCAGCCCTCGATGTCGAGCTCCGTGAGCCGCGCCGAGGTCGCCTCGTCGACGCGCACGTCGAGTGCGTCGCCGACCGTGCTCCAGAACTCCAGGTCGCTCGCGCCCCGGTCGTAGGCGTCGCGCGCGGCCCAGTACGCGGGTTCGAACGCGGCGAGCGGCGCGCCCATCCGCTCGGCGAGCGACGGCAACGCCTTGGTGCGCGTGCACAGCACCTCGCCGTAGTCGAAGACCAGCCAGCGGCCGCTCACCGGGCGTTCGCCTTGATGCGGCCGAGCGCGTCGGCGACGTCGTCGGCGGAGACGTCGCGGTGCAGCACGAAGCGCACCTTGCCCGCCATGGGCAGCGTGAGGACCCCGAGCGAGCGCAGCGACTCCAGCGTGAGCCGCACGTCGGGTACCGCGGCGAGCACGATGTTGGTCTGCGGCTCGCCGACGTCCCAGCCGAGTTCGCGCAGGCCCGCGGCGAGCGCCTTGGCGTTGTCGTGGTCGGTCGCCAGCTCGCCGACCCGGTCGAGCGCGAGTAGGCCCGCCGCGGCGAGCACGCCACCCTGGCGCACGCCGCCACCGAGCATCTGCCGCATCCGGCGCGCCTGCTCGACGAACTCCTCGCTACCCGCGACGACGGAGCCGACGGGTGCGCCGAGGCCCTTGCTGAAGCACGCCGACACGGTGTCGACGCCCACCGTCAGCGCGGCGGGCGGAAGACCGAGTGCGGCGGCGGCGTTCCACAGCCGCGCGCCGTCGAGGTGCACGAGCAGGCCCTCGTCGCGCGCGGTGGCCACGAGCTGGGCGTGCTCGTCGGGCGGCGTGATGGCCCCACCGGCGGCGTTGTGGGTGTTCTCCAGGCAGAGCAGTGTCGTGCGCAGCGCGTAGTAGGGCCCGCTGCGCGTTCCGGCCGCGATCCGCACCGCCCTCGGCGTCGGCCTGCCTGGGCCTGCGTCGTGCTCGAGGACGTCGGGCATGCCGCTGGCGAGCCACGCGGCGGAGCCGAGCTCGTTGGTCAGCACGTGCGCGTTGCGGGTGGCGAGGAACCGGTCGCCCCTGCGCAGGTGCACCGACAGTGCGATGAGGTTGGCCATGGTGCCGCTCGGTGTCCAGAGCGCGGCGTCCATGCCCAGCGTCTCCGCCGCGCGTCGTTCCAGCTCGCGCACCGTGGGGTCGACGTCGATGACGTTGTCGCCGACCTCGGCGTTCGCCATCGCCTGGCGCATGGGTTCGTCAGGCCGGGTGATCGTGTCCGAACGGAAGTCGAGGTGCGAAGTGGCGGGATTCGCTTCGGAGGTCACAGTCTGATCACATCACATCGTGAGTTGATCTCACAACGAGGTCTCTCCCGAGCGGAAATCTGTGCGGGCGTGCAACCGTGGACCCCTGCACTTCCGTCTCTGCCATCGACAACACAAACCGACCGGAGAACCATCGCGTGGACCACCGCGACGAGCAGGAGTTCGCGGAGTACTTCGCCGCCAAGCGGGACTCCGTGCGCCGGACCGCGTACATGCTCTGTGGCGACTGGCACCGCGCCGACGACCTGGCGCAGACGGCGTTCGTCGCACTTCACCGGCGGTGGCGCAAGATCCGTGACCGGGCCGCCACCGACGCGTATGTGCGCAAGACGCTGGTCAGGGCCTCGATCGACGAGTCGCGCAGACCCTGGCGCAGGGAGCGGCAGTCGGACGAACTGCCCGAGCCGCCACCGGAGGGCAACCCGCTCGCCGACCGGGTCGCGCTGCGGGAGGACCTGCTGACGGCCCTGCGCGAGGTGCCGCCGAAGCAGCGGGCCGTGCTGGTGCTGCGCTACTTCGAGGGGCTCGACGTGAGTGGAGTCGCGAAGGTGCTCCGGTGCAGCGAGGGCAACGTCAAGAGCCAGACCGCGCGCGGGCTGGCCAACCTGCGGGACGTGCTCGGCGAGGAGGTGGAGACACGTGGATGAGCGGGAACTCGAGGAGCTGTTCCGGGACGCCCCCGGTGAGGCTCCGCCGCCGACGTTCGCCGCCGCCGACATCGCGTCCGAGTCGCGCCGGATCACCCGACGGCGCCACTCCATGATCGCGGGGGTGGCCTGCGCGGTCGTGTTGCTGGGAGGCGCGGCGGGCGCCGTGGGTGTATTGCTGGGTGGCGGCGATGAATCGACCAGTACCGCGTCGGGGTCTGCTCCCAATGAGGGCAAACCCTTGATCGCGGGGCAACCGGGAGCGTCCTCCGGACGTCTTCCCAGCGCGCAGGACTTCCCTGACACCGTGCCGAAGCAGGGCGGATCGGTGGAAGGGGAGAGCACCCTCGGGTGCGACAAGGTCGACCGGGAGCTCGCCACCGCCCTCGCTGGCGAGCTTCCGGTCGGCGCAGGAGCCGACGCCATCGGCGGGCTCGTCTGCCCTGCGGGCTCTCGCACGGCCGCCTACACGCTCGACGGCGGCACCGTCACCGCCGCGCTGGTCCCCGAAGGTGTCTCCACCCGGCTGGCCGACCGGCCGGAGGGCACCGAGGTGGTGGAGCGGCCCGCGGCGAGTGGCGGCACGCTGCTCATGGTGAGCATCCCCGACTCGGCGACACCGCGGGCGCCGCTCGCGAATCAGCTCGGCGGCGTGGCCGACGCGCTGGCGCCTCGGTTCTGACCAGGGGCCGGGTGGCAAACTAGCTTGGCATGACGTCCGACGGGAGCACTGCGAGCACGGCGAGCACGCCGAAGGGCGAGCGACGGCGTGCCGCGCTGGTCAGTGCCGCCGCCGAATTGCTGACCGAGAGCGGCTTCGAGGCGATCAGGCACCGCGCCGTGGCCGACCGGGCCGGGCTCCCGCTCGCCTCCACCACGTACTACTTCGACTCGCTCGACGACCTGATCGCCGCCGCGATGGAGTTCTACGGTCGTTCCGAGCTGGCCAAGGGCCGCGACCGGCTGTCGCGGCTGAGCACCGAGCACCGGGGCGTCGACACGCTCGTGGAACTGGTGCTCGACCAGCTGCTGGGAGACGACGCCGACTACGAGGCCGTGCTGCTGCGCTACGAGCGTCTCGTCGCCACCGGCAGGCGGCCCTACCTGCGCCCGCTCATGCGCACGCTGGCCGTGGAGCTGCGCGAGCTGCTCACCGAGATCTTCGCGAAGTCCGGGGTGCCCATCGACGCACAGCGGCTCGAACAGCTGATCGCGCTGGTCGACGGCGCGGTCGTGAACGCGCTGATCGAGGTGAAACCCGACCCGAGGGCAGCGGCGGCCAGGATGCTGCGCGACGCGTTGAGCTGACCCGGTGCCGCAGCTGTGACCTGGGCCGCCGGTTAGCCTGGCTGCGTGACGGACAAGCCCAGCATCCCCAACGTTCTCGCCGGCCGCTACGCCTCGCCCGAGCTGGTGGCGCTGTGGTCGCCGGACAACAAGGTGCGACTGGAGCGCGAGCTGTGGCTGGCCGTGCTCAAGGCGCAGGCGGAGCTCGGGGTGGAGGTGCCCGACGGCGTCGTCGCCGACTACGAGCGGGTGCTCGACCGCGTGGACCTGGCCTCGATCGCCGATCGCGAGCGGGTGACCAGGCACGACGTGAAGGCCCGCATCGAGGAGTTCAACGCGCTGGCCGGGCACGAACACGTGCACAAGGGCATGACCTCGCGCGACCTCACCGAGAACGTCGAGCAGCTGCAGCTGCGCCGCTCGCTGGAGCTCATCCGCGGACGCGTCGTCGCCGTGCTGGACCGGCTCGCCGGGCTGGCCGTGGAGCACTCCGGACTGGTCATGGCGGGCCGTTCGCACAACGTGGCCGCGCAGGCCACGACGCTGGGCAAGCGCTTCGCCACCTCGGCCGACGAGCTGTTGGTGGCCTTCGAGCGGCTCGACGAGCTGGTCGGCCGCTATCCGCTGCGCGGCATCAAGGGCCCGGTCGGCACCGCGCAGGATATGCTCGACCTGCTCGGCGAGCAGGCCAAGCTGGATGAGCTGGAGTCGCGCGTCGCCGCTCACCTCGGCTTCACGCGGGCGTTCACGAGCGTGGGCCAGGTCTATCCGCGCTCGCTCGACTTCGACGTGCTCTCGTCGCTGGTGCAGGTGGCGGCCGCGCCGTCGAGCCTGGCCAAGACCATCCGGCTGATGGCGGGCCACGAGCTGGTCACCGAGGGCTTCCAGCCCGGCCAGGTCGGTTCGTCGGCGATGCCGCACAAGATGAACACGCGCTCGTGCGAGCGGGTGAACGGGCTCGCGGTGGTGCTGCGCGGCTACCTGTCGATGATCGGCGAGCTCTCCGGCGACCAGTGGAACGAGGGCGACGTCTCGGACTCGGTGGTGCGCAGGGTCGCGCTGCCCGACGCGTTCTTCGCGCTCGACGGTCTGCTGGAGACGTTCCTCACCGTCCTCGGCGAGTTCGGTGCCTTCCCCGCCGTCGTCGACCGCGAACTGGGCCGGTATCTGCCGTTCCTGTCCACCACGAAGGTGCTCATGGCCGCGGTCCGCTCCGGCGTCGGCAGGGAGACCGCGCACGAGGCGATCAAGGAGAACGCGGTGGCCGTCGCACTGGCGATGCGGGAGGGTCAGGCCGACAACGACCTGCTCGACCGGCTCGCCGCCGACGAGCGGCTGCCGCTGGACCGGCCCGCGCTCGACGCGCTGCTGGCCGACCGGCTCTCGTTCACGGGCACGGCCGAGGGCCAGGTGGAGACCGTCGCGGCGCGCGTCGAGCAGCTCGCGAAGCGGTTCCCCGAGGCCGCCGCGTACCGGCCCGCCCCCATCCTGTGATCTGGGAACACGTGGACCACCTGGTGGACCTCTGTCAGCATCGGTCCGACTCGGCACCGTGCCGAGCCCGCTGACACCCGTCCCCTGACCCCGCCGAGGTCTTCTGCCGCAGGAGTGCCCGGCCGCACGTGAAACCGAGGTCCGCCCATGCTCGCCCTCGTCGTGTTCGGCGTCGCCGGATTCGTGGCACAGCTGGTGTCGGGAATGCTCGGCATGGGCTACGGCATGACCTCGACGACCGCGCTGGTCGCCTTCGGCACGGCACCTGCCGTCGCGTCGGCGTCGGCGCACTTCGCCCAGGTGGGCACCTCGCTGGCCTCGGGACTGTCGCACTGGAAGTTCCGCAACATCGACTGGCGGACGGTGAGCATCCTCGCGGTGCCCGGAGCGATCGGTGCCGTCGTGGGCGCGTTCGTGCTGGTGTCGCTGTCCACGGACTTCGCGAGCGTGTGGATCAGCACGATCCTGTTCGTGCTCGGCCTCTACGTGCTGGTGCGGTTCGCGTTCCTGCGCCTCGGCAAGCTGATCACCGACAAGCGGCCTGGCGCGAAGTTCCTGGCGCCGCTCGGGCTCGTCGCCGGATTCGTCGACTCGACCGGCGGTGGCGGCTGGGGTCCCGTCGCCACGACGACGTTGCTGTCGAGCGGCAGGCTCGAACCGCGCAAGGTGGTCGGCTCTGTGGGTGCCGCCGAGTTCGCCGTCACGGTGGCAGCGTGTGCCGCGTTCCTCGTCGCGCTCTCCCACGAGGAGATGAACTGGGTGGTCGTCGGCGGGCTGCTGCTCGGCGGTGTCCTCGCGGCGCCGCTCGGTGCGTGGCTCGCGCACCGCCTGCCGCCCCGGGTGCTGGGCACGGCGGCGGGCGGGCTGATCATCCTGACCAACGGTTGGCTGCTGCTGTCCACGCTCGGTGCCTCGCCCACGGTGATCGCGGTGGTCTACGTGGGACTCGTGGCGTTCATCGTCACGGCACTGGCCAACGCGGTGCGCTCGATGCGGGAGGAGCGGCGCGTCAACGCACTCGCAGGCGAGGACGACGTCCAGCAGACCGCCGACCGCTGACGGCACTGTCGCACCGGCTTCACTCGCGCCTCACCTCGCAGCCAACGGGCGGTCACACCCGTCGTGCCTAATGAGGCGCGTGGACGCAACCCTGTTGGTGTCGCTGTCCGGTGCCGGCCCCCGGACCTTGCACCGCTGCACAGAACTGGCCGGGGAACTGGACGCGCGCGGTGTCCCGCTCTCGATGCTGTTCACCCCGAGCGCCGAGGACGGTTCGCCCGACGTCTCCGAATGGATGCGCGAGCGGGTGCGCGGCGGTGACGCCGTGCTGCTGCACGGCTACGACCACCGCATCAGGGCCGAGTTCGCCTCGCTGCCCGCCCACGAGGCCAGGCTGCGGCTGATCGCCGCGGGCGCCGCTCTGGAGAGGGCGGGTCTGCGCACCAAGGCGTTCGCCCCGCCGCGCTGGCGAGTTTCGCGCGGCACCCTCGAGGCGCTGCGGCACCACGGATACCGGCTGTGCGCCGACCTCTCGACCGTGCGTGACCTGACCACCGGCGAGGTGGCCCGCGCCAGGGTGCAGGGCTTCGGCAGCCAGAATCAGCGCACCGAGACGGTGCGGTGCTTCGCGCTCGTGCTCAGCGCCGCACGCGCGGCCAGGCGCGGCGGGCTGGTGCGGCTCGGCGTCGACGCGAGGGACCTGCGCAGGCCCGGCAGGCGGCAGGCCTTCCTGGACGCCGTCGACGTGGCGCTGGAGCACGGCGCCACCGGCCGGACCTACCTCACAGCGCTGCCGACTCGGCTCGCGGCAACACCCTGACCTCGGTGCCCTCGGGCGCGAGGTTGGTGAACAGGCCGTAGTGCATGGCCGGGTTGGCGAGCACGGCCTCGTGGATCGGCACCGCGAGGCGCGGCGACACGGCCCGCAGGTAGTCCACGGCCTCCCCCGCCTTGAGCCACGGCGCGCCCGTCGGCAGGCCGAGCACGTCGATGCGCTGCTCGGGCACGAAGAACGAGTCGCCGGGGTGGTAGAAGGCGCCGTGGTCGACGATGAACCCGACGTTGGGGATCACCGGGATGTCGGCGTGGATCGTGGCGTGCTGGCCGCCGACGACGTTGACGCTCGCCCCGCCGAGTTCGAAGGCGTCGCCGGGTTGCGCCGTCGTCGAGGGCAGGCCCAGCTTCTCCACTGTCTCCTTGGAACCGGGGTCGGTGATCAGCCGCGCGCCGGGGTTGGCCTCCAGCAGACCGGGCAGCTTCTCGGTGTCGATGTGGTCGTAGTGCTGGTGCGTGATCAGCACGGCGTCGAGCTCGCGCTCACCTTCGAACCCGGAGGAGAAGGCGCCGGGATCGATCAGAATGCGGGCGCTGTCGGTTTCGATCAAGACACAGGCGTGTCCGAAGTGGACGATTCGCATGGTGCTCCCTCCAGTCGCGGTCCCACAGTACGCCGCAGGCTAGTTGGCAGATTGTCAGTAAGAAGACGTCGCCGTACCCTGTGGCCATGACCACAGTGCAGGCAGTCGAAACGTTCGACTCGCTCGACCCGGCGACGGACGAGGTCCTCGGTACCTACCCCGTGCACACGGCCGAGCAGGTCGAGGCCGCCGTCGCCAGGGCGCGCGAGGCCGCCAGGTGGTGGGAACAGCTCGGCTTCGCCGGGCGCGCGCAGCGACTGGCGAGCTGGCGCGGCATCATCGCGCGCAGGCTGCCCGAGCTCTGCGAGGTGGTCCGCAGGGAGAACGGCAAGCCGGCCGGTGACGCCCAGTTGGAGATCGTGCTCGCGATCGAGCACCTCGCGTGGGCCGCCAAGCACGCGCGCAAGATCCTCGGCCCGCAGCGCCGCTCGCCGGGCCTGCTGCTGTCCAACCAGGCCGCGACCGTCGAGTACCACCCGCTCGGCGTGGTCGGCGTGATCGGCCCGTGGAACTACCCGGTCTACACGCCGCTGGGTTCGGTCAGCTACGCGCTCGCCGCGGGCAACGCCGTGGTGTTCAAGCCAAGCGAGTACACGCCCGGCATCGGCACCTGGCTCGCCGACACGTTCGCCGAGGCCGTGCCCGAGCACCCCGTGCTGCAGGTGATCACCGGCTTCGGGGCGACCGGCGCGGCGCTGGCGAACTCGGGCGTCGACAAGATCGCCTTCACCGGCTCGGCCACGACGGGCAAGAAGGTGATGGCCGCCGCGGCCGAGACGCTCACGCCCGTGGTGATCGAGGCAGGCGGCAAGGATCCGCTGCTCGTCGACGCCGACGCCGACGTGGAGGCCGCCGCCGACGCCACGGTGTGGGGCGCGTTCTCCAACGCGGGCCAGACGTGCACCGGCGTCGAACGCGTCTACGTCCACGAGCGCGTGTACGACGACTTCGTGGCGCGCGTGGTCGAGAAGACGAAGCGGGTGGACGCGGGCACGCAGTACGGCCCCATGACGATGCCCTCACAGCTCGAGGTGGTGCGCAGGCACATCGCCGACGCGCTCGCCAGAGGCGGACGCGCGCTGGTGGGTGGCAAGGACGCGGTCGGCGACCGCTTCGTCAGGCCGACCGTGCTCGTGGACGTGCCCGAGGACTCCGCGGCCGTGCGCGAGGAGACCTTCGGGCCCACGGTCACCATCGCCAAGGTCGCCGACATGGACGAGGCCGTCGAGAAGGCCAACGACTCGGTGTACGGCCTCGGGTCGACGGTGTTCTCCAAGCGGCGCGGGATGGAGCTGGCGCGGCGGCTGCGCACCGGACAGACGGCGATCAACGCGCCGCTGTCGTTCGCGGGCATCGCCTCACTGCCCTTCGGCGGGCTCGGCGATTCCGGGTTCGGGCGCATCCACGGCCCCGAGGGGCTGCGGGAGTTCGCGCGGCCCAAGGCCATCGCGCGCCAGCGCTTCACGGCGCCCGTCGCGCTCACGTCGTTCACCCGCACCGCAAAGACCGACGCGCTGGTGGGCAAACTGATCGGCAAGCTGCACGGCAAGCAGCGCGACAAGCACTGACTCCACACCCGACTTCTCGCGATCGCCTGTCCGAGGGCAGGGCGGCGTGCTAAAAACGATCCGGCATTCGCCCGTAGGCGGTGCCGGGTCGTCGCACGTGGGGGAGTTCGATGAACCAGCCGAATCCTGGGTGGTACCAGCAGCCGTACCAGCCGCAGCAGCCCGTTCACGGCTACCCGCAGCAGCAGCCGCCGCCCGGCTACGGCTACCCACCCGGCTACGGTCCGCCGCGGCCGAGCACCGCGATGGCCTACGTCGCGGCCGCGTTCTTCCTGCCCGCGATCGCGTTCACCTACATCGTCGCGGTGATCTCGTGGGACGGGACGACGGACAACCTCGACGCGCTGGTGGCGACGCTTGGCCTGGCGTTCACCGACGACCTCACCGGCAACGTCGACTTCGCCATCACCTTCAGCATCAGCTTCGCCTCCACGGTCACACTGTTCGCGGTGCTGCTGTGCTTCCGGCTCGGCTTCGTGCGCTGGATCCTCGTCGCGCTCGCCGCGATCGGGTCGGGCTACTACGTCTACGCGATCATCGACCTGCTCTCGAGCACCGGCGGCGGGGACTACGTCGGCATGCCCGTGGTCGCGCTGCTGCTGTGGCTCGTCCCACTGGTCGGCGCGGCGCTGCCCGCGACGGGCCGGGCCATGCGCGGTGCAGGTCAGCGGCCTCTGGTCGCACACGGTCACTGGCGCTGACAGGACTGGGCCAAACCGGCGAATCGGGCCCCCGCGCGCAACGTCCGGGAATACCCGCACGTCCAACGTGTGTATTAACCGGGTGAAATAGCGGTAAGTCGGCACGGGGCCGAGGGGTGTCGGGGGCCTCTCGGCCCCTAAGCTACGCTCGATGGGCATCGACCTGCGGAAATATAGGAGCAGCCTGTCGTGGCCCGAGTAGTCGTCGACGTCATGCCCAAGCCCGAGATTCTCGACCCGCAAGGCCAGGCGGTGGCCGGTGCGCTGCCGCGCCTCGGCTTCGCAGGGGTCACCGAGGTTCGCCAGGGCAAGCACTTCGAGCTGGAAGTCGACGATTCCGTCGACGACGAGACCCTCGCGAAGATCGCGGAGGGGTTCCTCGCCAATCCGGTGATCGAGGACTGGACCGTGCGGAGGTTGGAGGCGTGAGCCCCCGCATCGGCGTCATCACCTTTCCTGGCACGCTCGACGACGTCGACGCGTCCCGCGCTGTGCGCTACTCCGGCGCCGAGGCGGTGGATCTCTGGCACGCCGATGCCGACCTCAAGGGGGTCGACGCGGTGGTGGTGCCCGGCGGGTTCTCCTACGGCGACTACCTGCGGTGCGGCGCGATCGCCCGGTTCGCCCCCGTGATGACGTCGGTGGTGGAGGCCGCGGGCAAGGGGATGCCGGTGCTCGGCATCTGCAACGGCTTCCAGATCCTGTGCGAGGCCGGCCTGCTGCCCGGCGCGCTCGTGCGCAACGAGAAGCTGCACTTCGTGTGCCGCGACCAGTGGCTACGGGTCGAGAACAACGACACCGTGTGGAGCACGCGCTACGACCAGGGCGCCGAGGTGCTGATCCCGTTGAAGTCCGGCGAGGGCGGGTACATGGCCGACCAGGCCACGCTCGACCGGCTCGAGGGTGACGGTCGCGTGGTGTTCCGCTACGTCGGCGGAAACCCCAACGGCTCCCGCAACGACATCGCGGGCATCGCCAGCGAGAGCGGCCGCGTCGTCGGCCTGATGCCGCACCCGGAGCATGCGATCGACGCCCTCACGGGCCCGTCCGACGACGGTCTCGGCATGTTCTACTCGGCTCTGGACGCGCTGGTCCCCAGCGCCTGAGTCCGGCTTCCTCGAAGGCCACCTCACCCGCGTCGCGCGGGCGGGGTGGCCTTTGTCGTATCTGGGGTCGACTCGCGTCCGGAGTCGGGGCCGGTCGTCAGATTCCCAGCAGGGCGGGGATCGCGGCCACGCTCGGCAGCATGTGGGTGTGGCGCGCCGCGCCCAGGTCGGTCGCCGAGTGGCCGCCGGTCAGCACTCCCACGACGTATCCGGCGCCCGCGTTGCTGCCCGCTTCGAGGTCCCTCGTCGTGTCGCCCGCGGTGAGCACCGAGCGAACGTCGCGCACGCCGGTGCGTTCCATCGCTCGAAAGATCAGGTACGGCGCCGGCCTGCCAGCCGACACGTCGTCGACCGACACCACGGCGTCCACCACGGAGTCGTCCCAGCCGAGGGTTTCGAGCAGCCCGCTCACCACCTGCCGGTCGAACCCGGTCGTCAGCGCCACCCGCACTCCCGCTCCCCGCAGGGCGGTGATCGCCTCGGGCACTCCGGGCAGCGGCGTCGGAGGGGTCGCGGCGTAGGCGTCGGCGAGCCTCGCGCGGAAGTCGGTCAGGCCCTGCTCCACCACCTCCGCGGTGGGCGCGCGCCCGGTGGTCTCGGTGACGAGCCCCGTGATGGCCTCGCGCTTGCCCGCGCCCATCCACCGCCGGACGTCGGCTGCCGTCGGTGTTCCGCCCGCGGCGGTCGCGGCCTGTTCCAGTGCGGCGTAGACGGCGCCGTGTTCCTCCACGGTGGTGCCCGCGATGTCCAGTACGGCGAGCTCGATCACGAAGCAGACCTCCAGTTCCTGGCGAGCGCGGGCTGCGCACGCTGTGAGTTCTCGACGGCGAAGCTGACCAGGTCGGGCCGGTACCGGTCGTCGGAGTACTCGACGGGCCCGCCGTCGGCTCCGCAGGCTCTGCGGCGTTCGCGCAGCAGCGGCGCGCCCACGTCGACGCCGAGCAGTTCGCTGTCGGTGGCGTCGGCCGCCACGGCGTCCATCAGGTGGCGCGCGGTGCTCAGGTCCACTCCGCGCGCGGCCAGGTAGGCGTAGATCGAACCGGAGTCGCAGTCGTGGTCGAACAACAACCTGCCGACCGGCTCCACGAACGTCGTGCGCTCGAGCATCGTCGGCGTCTCGTCGATGAGCCGCAGCCGCAGCACCTGCACCACAGGGGCGCCCTCGTCGAGGTCCAGCTCGTCGGCGAGCTCGGCGGTCGCGGGCCTGCGGGCGATCTCGAGGGTGCGCTGCCCCGGTGTCCGGCCCAGGTCGCGCACCCAGCGGGAGAACGACAGGAACGTCTCGAACGGCTGGCTCAGTGCCTGTCGACGCACTACCGGCGGCTTGCCCCTGCCGCCGCCGATCATGCCCTCGGCCCGCAACGCCGTCAGCGCCTGTCGCACCGGCCCGCGCGAGGCGTTCCACTGTGCGGTGAGCTGCGACTCGGAGGGAACGGGTGTGCCGACGGGGAGCTCGCCGGTGGAGATCCGGCGGCGCAGATCCGCGGCGATGCGCTCGTGCAGGGGTCCGTCCACGACACTTGACTATACAGCTCTGGTCAACCGTGACAGCGCGATGAACAGCACAGAACGTTCCTCCGTTGAGCCTTGACGTCGGGCAAATGAACCGATGAGCTTGCTTGTCATGACAAGTTCCGTACTGGGTTCCGTCGACGTCGTCGTGATCGGCGCCGGGATCGTCGGCCTCTCCCACGCCCACGCCGCCGTCGAGCGCGGCCTCTCGGTCGCGGTGGTGGAGCGTGACGAGTGGGCGACCGGGGCCTCCGTGCGCAACTTCGGCCACGGCTGCGTCACCGCGCAGGACGGCGAGGCACTCGGCTACGCGCTGGCGGCGCGGCGGGAATGGGCGCGGCTCGCTCGCGACGCCGGATTCTGGCTCGGCGAGGACGGCACCCTCGTGGTCGCCCGCGCCGACGACGAGTTCGCCGTGCTCGCCGAGTTCGCCGAGCTGCGGGGCGAGCAGGTTCGACTGCTCGACGCTGCCGACGTCGCGCGCAAGGCGCCCGTCGGTGACGGCGTGGTCGGTGGCGCGGTGCTGCCGCTCGACGTCCGCGTGAACCCGCGCGAGGCCGTGCACGCCATCGCGACGTTGCTCGCCGCGCGCGGCGTGACGTTCCACTGGGCCACCACCGCGCACGTCATCGAGCCGGGCGAGGTCGCCACCAGCAGGGGCACGCTGCGCGCGGGCAACGTCGTGGTGGCCGTCGGACACGACGTCGACCGGCACTTCCCCGAGCTGGCCGAGCGCAGAAAGGTGCGCCGTTGCTCGCTGTCGATGCTGCGCGTGGCCGACCCGCACGGGCGCGAGGTCGGCCCCGCCGTGCTCACCGGGCTGTCGATGCTGCGCTACGCCGGGTTCGCGGCGTGCCCGAGCCTCGCGGAGGTCAGGGCGCGCGTCGAGCGGCGGCACCCGGACCTGCTCGCCGCGGGTCTGAACCTGATGTTCACGCAGCTCCCCGGCGGCGACCTGACCATCGGCGACACCCACGACCACCAGCGGACCCTCAACCCGTACGTGGCCGAGGAACGCGACGAGCTCGTGCTGGCCGAGACCGCGCGCCTGCTCGGCGTCGGCTCGCTCACCGTGCGCGAACGCTGGCGCGGGGTCTACGCGTCGGCTCCGGAGCCGTTCCTCGTCGAGACGCCCGCGCCAGGCGTGCGCGTCGTGGCCGTCACCTCCGGCATCGGGATGACGACCGCGCTCGGGCTCGCGCCCGTGGTGCTCGACGACCTCGGCTGACCCTCACTCCGCGCGCGATGCGTGCACCAGCCGGGCGTAGGAGCCGCCCTCGGCCAGCAGCGAGGCGTGGCTGCCGAGCTCGGTGATGCGCCCGTCCTCCACCACCGCCACGCGGTCGGCCGCCGCCGCGGTGTGTAGCCGGTGGGCGATGGCGATCACCGTGCGCCCGGCGAGCACATTGGCGAGGGTGCGTTCCAGCTCCCTCGCCGACGACGTGTCCAGCAGCGACGTCGCCTCGTCGAGCACCAGGGTGTGCGGGTCGGCGAGCACCACGCGCGCCAGCGCGAGCTGCTGCGCCATCGCCGCGGGCACCGCCTGTGCGCCGGTGCCGAGCTCGGTGTCCAAGCCCTCGGGCAGCCCGCGCGCCCACTCCAGCGCTCCCGCCGAGGCGAGCGCGTCGAGCAGCTGCGCGTCGGTCCACCCGTCGCTCTCGGGCAGCGACAGGTTCTCGCGCAGCGTGCCGCTGAACACGTGCTGTTCCTGCGTCAGCAACAGCACCTCGCCGCGCAGCACGTCGTCGGGCAGGGTCGACACCTCGACCCCGCCGACCGTCACCGACCCGCCGGTCGGCCCCGCGACACCGGCCAGCAGCCTGCCGAGCGTCGACTTGCCCGCCCCGGAGGGGCCCACCACCGCGAGCCGCTCTCCCGTCGGGATGTTCAGGTCGATGCCGTGCAGCACCTCGCGTCCGGTGTCGTAGGAGAACCGCACGCCGGCGAGCTCGATGTCGCGCCCGCGCGGCGGGCCACCGGTCCGTTCGGCGGGCGGCGTCCGCACGCCGAGCACCCTGCGCAGCGCGGTGCCCGCGACGGCGAAGTCCTCGACCCACCACAGCAGCTCGTCCATCGGCGACGCGAGCGCCTGGACGTAGAGCACCATCGTGGTGATCGTGCCCAGCGCCACGAGGTCCTGCGAGTACGCCCACGCGCCGAGCAGCAGCATCGCCGCGATCGGCAGCGCGTGCGAGAGCTCGAGGAAGGGCACCCAGCGCACCTGCAGCCGACGCAGGTCCCGCTCCCCGGTGAGCGCGCCCTGCAGCGCCCGCTCGCCGTGCCGGACGCGGCGGCCGATCAGCCCGAGCGCCTCGGCCGTGCGCGCGCCCTCGACGGTCTCGTGGGTGCCGGACTGCACACCTGACCATGCGGCCAGCATCCGCTCGATCGTTCTGGGCGAGCGGCGCCAGTACCTCCGGGTCGGGAAGTAGATCACCGGCAGCGACACCAGCAGGCCGAGCGCCAGCAGCGGCGAGGTGACGATCATGGCCGCGACGGTGAGCAGCACCGTGATGGCGGCGATCGTGATCTCCGGCGCCGCGTTGCGGGTGGCGTTGTCGATGCGCTCGACGTCGGAGGTCGCCCTGCTCAGCAGGTCGCCGGTGCCCGCGGCCTCGACCGTGCCCAACGGCAGGCGCAGCGACGCTGCCACGAAGTCCTCGCGGGTCTTCGCCAGCACCCGTTCGCCGAGCACGCCCGCTCGCACGCGTGCCGCCCGCTTGAGCGCGGCCTGCACCAGCAGGATCGCCACGAACGCGAGCGCGAGCAGGTCGATGCCGACGGTGTCGGAACCACGGCTCACCTCGTCCACCAGGTAGCCGAGCAGCTGCGGCCCGGCCAGCCCGGCGACCGCGGCGACGCCGAACAGCGCGATCACCGTCAGGAACGCGGCGCGGTTGTCGCGAAACGTCGTGCGCGCCCAGCCCCGCGCGTCCTCGCGCGTGGCGAGGGGAAGTCTCACCTGCACCTCGTCACCACCTCGTCCGCGACCGCCGTCCAGAGCGGACTCTGGCTGAACACGACGGTCGTTCTGCCTTCGCGCAGCCTCGCCACGCGCTCGCTGATCCGCGCCTCGGTGTGCGCGTCGACGGCCGAGGTCGGCTCGTCGAGGATCAGCACGTCGGCGTCCTTGGCCAGTGCCCTGGCCAAACTCAGTCGCTGCCGCTGGCCACCGGAGACCTCCCGGCCGCGCTCGCCGATGCGCTCGGCGAGTCCGTCGGGCAGCGCGGCCACGATGTCGTCGGCGTCGGCCGCCCACAGCGCGGTGGCGACCGAGACCTCGCCGGGCCGGTCCGGGGCGACCTCGTCGCCGAGCGGACCCGAGAACCACAGGTCCTGGTTGTGGGCGAACACCACGCGCTCGCGCAGGTCTGCCAGCGCGACCCGGTCCACGGGCACCCCGGAGAGCAGCGCGGTCGGCCCGTCGTCGGTGAACCGCGCCAGCCGCGAGGCCATCGCCTCCGCGCGCGGACCCGCGTCCACGACGGTGAGCTTGCCCGCGACGGCGGTGATCCCGGACTCGACGTCGTGCGGTTCGAGCGGACCGTCCGGCAGTCGCACCGGCGAGTCCGGCTCGTCCAGCAGCGGCCGCAGGTTGAGGATGCGGCAGGCCTTGCGCGCCGAGACCCACGCCGAAGCCCACACACCCGTGCTCTCCGTGGTCGTGCTCACCGGGATCACCAGGAACGCCGCGGCGCCGTAGAACGCCACGAGCTCGCCGACCGTGATCGTGCCCGCGACGGCCAGCCGCGCGCCCAGCCACGTGATGACCACGGTGACCAGACCCGGCAGCAGCACCTCGGCGGCGGTCAGCCACGACTCGCTGCGCGCCACGGCGACGCCGGTGCGGCGCACCCGCTGGCTGGCGTGGCGGAACCGGCCGAGGAACTGTCGCTCTCCGCCGACGCCGCGCAGGATCCGCAGGCCGGACACGATGTCGGAGCCGAGCGCGTTCACTGCCGACAGCTCCTCGCGCTGGGTGTCGAGCCTGCGTTCCAGCGGCCCGATCAGCGGGCCGATGCCCGCCACGGCGAACGGGACGCCCACGAGCGCGACCGAGCCGAGCAGTGGCGAGTACGTCAGCAGCACGATGCCGACCGTGAGGAACGCCACGATCGAGCCGACGACGCGGCCGATCACCTCGAGGGCGAAGCCGACCTTGTCGATGTCGGCCGACGTCACGGCCAGCACCTCGCCCGAACTCGCCTGCTCCCGCAGCGAGGAGCCGAGCCGCGCGGTGTGCGTGCCAACGACCCGCTGGGTCGCCGATGCTCCGTGCATCCACATGCCCGCGCCGAGGAAGTCGAGCACCCCGCCGAAGATCGCCTGCGCCACACCGATTCCGGCAACCAGCGCCGCGAGCCAGAGCAGGGCCGTGGTGTCACCGCCCGCGATTCCCGAGTCGATCGCCGCCCCGATCACGAGCGGCAGCAGCGCGCCGGGCACCAGCCACAGCGCGCCGAACACCATGGCGGCCAGCGCCAGCCACGGGCGGCTCGCGAGGATCGCGCGCAGCAGCGATCCGGGTGTGACCCGCTCGGGGAGCCGGAGCTCCGGAGCCGGGTAGGGCGTTGCGGACACGTCGCTCAACGTTACGAACGACCTGCGACGATGGCGACCGAATTTCGCCGGGTAGCCTGTCGGCGTGGTCTCACCTCACGTCGAAACGCCCGCCATCGACAGCACCGCACGCGCCGAGCAGACCCCGGATCTGCCGCAGCCCTACGTCGAACTCGGCCTCGCCGACGACGAGTACGCGCGCATCAAGGAGATCCTCGGCCGCAGGCCCACCGAGGCCGAGCTGGCCATGTACTCGGTGATGTGGAGCGAGCACTGCTCGTACAAGTCGTCGAAGAAGCACCTCTCCTACTTCGGCAAGACCACCACGCCGGAGATGCGCGAGAAGATGCTCGCCGGCATCGGCGAGAACGCGGGTGTGGTCGACATCGGCGACGGCTGGGCCGTCACGTTCAAGGTGGAGAGCCACAACCACCCGTCCTATGTGGAGCCCTATCAGGGCGCGGCGACCGGTGTCGGCGGAATCGTCCGCGACATCCTCGCGATGGGTGCGCGCCCGCTCGCGGTCGCCGACCCGCTGCGCTTCGGCCCCGCCGACGCGCCGGACACCCGCAGGGTGCTGCCGGGTGTGGTGGCGGGCGTCGCCGGGTACGGCAACTGCCTCGGCCTGCCCAACATCGGCGGCGAGGTGGTCTTCGACGAGAGCTACGCGGGCAACCCGCTCGTCAACGCGCTGTGCGTGGGCGCCATGCGCGTCGAGGACCTGCACCTCGCGCACGCCTCCGGCACGGGCAACAAGATCATCCTGTTCGGCGCGCGCACCGGCCTCGACGGCATCGGCGGCGTGTCCGTGCTCGCGAGCGACACGTTCTCGGGTGACGAGACGGCCGGCGGCCGCAAGAAGCTGCCGAGCGTCCAGGTGGGCGACCCGTTCACCGAGAAGGTGCTCATCGAGTGCTGCCTCGAGCTGTTCGCGAAGAAGCTCGTGGTCGGCATCCAGGACCTCGGCGGTGCCGGGCTGTCCTGCGCCACCTCCGAGCTGGCCGCGGCTGGCGACGGCGGCATGCACATCGACCTGGACCAGGTTCCGTTGCGCGCCAAGGGCATGACGGCTGCCGAGATCCTCTCCAGCGAGTCGCAGGAGCGGATGTGCGCCGTGGTGTCGCCGTCCGATGTGGACGCTTTCATGGCCGTGTGCGCGAAGTGGGACGTGATCGCCACCGAGATCGGTGAGGTCACCGACGGCGAGCACCTGGTCATCACCTGGGGCGGCGAGACCGTGGTCGACGTGCCGCCGCGCACTGTCGCCCACCAGGGCCCGGTGTACGACCGCCCGTACGCGCGTCCCGCCGCGCAGGACACCGTGCAGGCGAACACCCCCGACTCGCTCGCCCGTCCGTCCACTCCGGACGAACTGCGCGAGACGCTGCTGACGCTCATCGCCTCGCCGAACCTGGCTTCGAAGGAATGGGTCACGCAGCAGTACGACCGCTACGTGCGCGGCAACACGGTGCTCGCCCAGCCCTCTGACTCGGGCGTGATCCGCATCGACGAGTCCACCGGCCGGGGCGTCGCCGTCGCCACCGACTGCAACAGCCGCTTCGTCTACCTCGACCCGTACGCGGGCACGCAGCTCGCGCTGGCCGAGGCCTACCGCAACGTGGCCACCAGCGGCGCGCAGCCGATGGCGGTCACCAACTGCCTCAACTTCGGCTCCCCGCGCGACCCCGGCGTGATGTGGCAGTTCGAGCGGGCCGTGCACGGTCTCGCCGACGGCTGCGCGCAGCTGGGCGTGCCGGTTACCGGCGGCAACGTCAGCTTCTACAACCAGACCGGCGAGACCGCGATCCTGCCCACCCCGGTGGTCGGTGTGCTCGGCGTTGTCGACGACGTCACGCGCCGCATCCCCACCGGCATCGGCAACGAGGCGGGCGAGTCGCTGCTGCTGCTCGGTGACACCCACGACGAGTTCGGCGGCTCGGCCTGGGCGCACGTGATCCACCAGCACCTCGGCGGCCTGCCGCCGAAGGTCGACCTCGAGCGCGAGCGGCTGCTTGCCGAGATCCTGGTCGCCGGTTCGCGCGACGGCATGATCTCGGCGGCCCACGACCTCTCCGACGGTGGCCTCGCACAGGCGTTCGTCGAGATGGTCCTCATCGGACAGTGCGGGGCGCGCGCGATCCTCGCCGACGACCAGGACCCGTTCGTGCAGCTGTTCTCCGAGTCGGCTGGCCGCGTGCTGGTGGCCGTGCCGCGCAGCGAGGAGCTGCGGTTCACGGAGATGTGCGGCGCGCGCGGCCTGCCGTGGCGCAGGGCCGGTGTGGTCGACCCCGAGTCGGGTTCGCTCGAGATCCAGGACATCGCGACGTTCGGCCTCGACGAGCTCCGCACCGCCTGGGAGGGAACGCTGCCCGCGCTGTTCGGCTGAGTCGCGCGGGTCAGCGGTAGTCGATGCCGACGGTGCTGATGCAGAACGTCGAGCCGTTGTTCTCGCGGGTCGCCGTGATCAGCCCGCTGGCGGTGACGCCGCCGGTCCCGGTGACCCGCGCGCCCGCCAGTGCCGGGTCGTCGTCGACGAGATAGTCGGCCTCGAAGGCTAGGCCCCGGGCGAGGATCTCCTCGACCTGTTCCTCGCCGTCCCGCACCTCCGGGCAGAACAGCCCGGCCGCGTAGTCGGCGTCGCCGGCGTTGAGCGAGTGCACGAAGTCGCGGATCGTGCGGGTTCCCTCGTCGTCGGCGGTGCCGCTGGAGGAGCCGTTCGTCCTCGCCGAGGTGGTCGAGGGTGCGACCTGCCGCTCCGACGTCGCCGCTGCGGCGCTGCTGCCGCTCTCGTCGTCGCCGAGGAGGAAGCCGGGGGCGACGAACCCGGTGATCCCCAGTATCGACACCGCCGCGACCAGACCCACCACGGCCACCACGACTCCGGCTTTGCTCTTGCGCGGCGGCTGCGGGCCGTACCCACTCTGTGGATAACCTCCCGGATTCTGTGGATAACCGCCGGGTTGCTGTGGGTGGCCGTGCGTCATGGTGCGGAGTCTAGCCAGCTGCGGGTTCCTCGCGGGACAAAACGGTCATTCCGTCTCGTAGTTCGTCGGCGACCCAGCCCTCCGGCGGGTCGACGTGGCTGTCGAACCTGGCGTCGCGCAGCACCAGCTCCGAGCCGAACGACGTCTGCCCGAACCTGGTCTCGCCGTGGAAGACGGCGTCCTTGAAGTTCGCCTCGCCGAGAAACGTCGTGCCGGTGAAGTCGGCCAGCGAGTTGAACCTCGTGCCGCTGAACCACGCGCGCTCCTCGAACCGGGTACCGGTACAGCGGAAGCGGCCCGCGAGCCTGCCCGCGCCGGTCGTCGTCGCGGTGAACCAGGCGGGTCCGGTGAACACGCAGTCGCTGAGGTTGGTGCTGCTGTGCAGGTAGGCGTAGCGCAGGATCACCGAGCCCATCCGGCGGCCGGACAGGTCGAGGTACTCCAGCGCGGCGCCGGTGAGGTCGAGGTCGTACGCGGGTGCGCCGCTCTGCTCGGTGCGGGGCAGCAGGTCGAAGACCAGTCGCTGCGCGGTGAGGCGTACCTGCAGTTCGCGTTCGGCCTCGGGGTCCTCGGCACCTGGCTTCTTCTCGAACCGGGGGTGGCTGAACGGCCTGCGCAGGTAGGCGCAGAGCACGTCGAGCACGGTCTGGGTGAAGCCCGGCCTGCTGCGCGCGAGTCCCGCGAGCGCGTGCATCGCGCCCACCCGCACCTGGTCGGCCTCGTTGCCGAGCAGTTCCACCGAGCGGGCGAACCGTTCGTCGGAGATCCGGCTGGTCTCCAGGTCGTGGCGGCGTCGTTCGATGTCCTGGCGGGCCTCCTCGACCTTGCGGCGCCGGTCGTTGAGCCACAGCGCGTACAACGCGATCACCGAGGCGCCCGCCAGTCCGCCCGTGCGCAACGCGTCGCTGCTGCTGGTCCTGCTGTCGGTCAGCAGCCAGAGGCTGATGCCGAGCACGAGCGCCACTGCCGCCGCGATGGTGCCGAACAGCGGGGACCGGAACGCGGAGCGGAGCCGTTTCATGCCAAGGAATCTAGGCGATCTTGCGACGCCGGTGGGCAAGATCGCCCGGATCACTCCGGCTGGGGCAGGCTCCGCTGGAACAGGACGGTGTCGAGCAGGCGCCCGTGCTTGTCGCCGACCTGCCGCAGCCTGCCCACCTCGGCGAACCCGCGCCTGCGGTGCAGCTCGGCCGAGGATTCGTCGCCGGAGTCGGTGATCACGGCGATGACCTCGCGAAGTCCCGAGCGGGTGCAGCGGTCGAGCAGCTCGTCCAGCAGCGCGCCGCCCAGTCCGCGGCCCAGCGCCCACGGTGCGAGGTAGATCGAGTCCTCGACGGTGTGCCGGTAGGCAGGCCGTGTCTTCCACGGTCCGCAGTAGGCGTAGCCGGCCACGCGGCCATCGGACTCGGCGACCAGGAACGGCAGGCCCGCCTCGGTGATCGCGGTGAAGCGGCGCTGCCACTCGGCGGCGTCGGGCGCGTCGAACTCGAAGGTGGCGACGCTGTCGCGCACGTAGTGGGCGTAGATCTCGGCGATCGCGGGCAGGTCGGCCGTCGACGCGTCGCGGAGCACCCTGGATTTCACTATAGAAGAACCGGTCACTACTATAGTGTATATGGATCTCAGTGTGCTCGGCCAGCGGATTCAGGGACTCCGGCGGGACCGGGGCCTGACCCTGCAGGAACTCGCGGGCCAGTCCGGGGTGAGCGTGAGCATGCTGTCCTCGGTCGAGCGCGGCGACAAGGCGCCGACGGTGGTGGTGCTCGACCGCATCGCGGATGGGCTCGGCGTGCGGCTCGCGGGGCTACTGGCCGAACCCGACGCCGACCGGATCCTCGTGCGCAGGGCCGCCGAGCAGGACGTGGTCGACGAGCCGGGTGGCTGGCAACGCACCATCCTCACCCCGGTGGTCGCGGGCGTGAACTTCGAATGGATCCGTTCGACCCTGCCGCCCGGCTGCGAGCCCGGCACCTATCCGGCCTATGCGCCGGGCTCCCACGAGTACATCTTCGTCGAGTCCGGTTCAGTCGAACTCACCATCGACGGCGAACGCGTGGTCGATCTCGGCGCGGGCGACTCGATCTACCTGGCCGCCGACGTCACGCTCGAGTACGCCAACCGCAGCGCCGAGCCCTGCACCTACTACGTCGCGGCGCTGATCATGCGGTCCCGCGACGCGGGCACCCGCTACACGAGATGAGCCAGGACACGACAAAGGCCGGCCCCGGATGGGAGCCGGCCTCTGCGAAAACCGCGAGCTACAGGAAGATCAGGCTGACGCACCAGCCCGCGCCGTCGAAGTTCTCGGCGTTGACCGAACCGTCGATCTGCTCGCCGTCGATGGTGCCGGTGAGCGGCGCCTCGACGTAGTACGAACCCTCGGCCTTGCCGACCTCGAGGTTGGTGTCGCCCTTCGTGGCCCTCTCGATGTCGGACTCGTTGAGGCTCATCGAGTCGTCGCACATCGTCGCCTGCGCGGCCGCGGCGTCGCCGTTGTTCAGCGCGTCGATGAACTCGGCGATCACCGGGTCGGCATCGGCGGTGTTCGGCACACCGGGCATCTCGGTGGACCCGGACTCGGACGCGGACGCGTCGGCGGACTCGGTCGAGGACGAGTCAGTGGAGTCCGGCGAGCCGCTGGAGTCCGTCGACACGCTGGCCCAGCACCACTTGTCGCCGTTCTTGGCCAGCTCGGCGCTGGAGGGAACGGCCTCGCCCGAGATCGTGATCGTCGCCGTGGCGGTGGCCGTGTTGCCGTTCTCGGTCACGTTGTCGAGCTTGGCGCTGTCGACCTGGTTGACGTAGCCGATGATCTCGTCGATGTCGCCCTCGGCGTCGGCGCACTTCATGCCCGACAGCCCGGCGCTGTCCTTGTTGTTGATCCCGGCGATGATCTTCTCGGCGAAGGCGCGGGCGCCGCCGTCCTTGCCGTCACCACCGGCGTTGTTGTTCTCGTCGTCGCTGAGCAGGAAGCC
The DNA here is from genome assembly GCF_016595675.1 of Prauserella cavernicola. Lineage (GTDB taxonomy): Bacteria > Actinomycetota > Actinomycetes > Mycobacteriales > Pseudonocardiaceae > Prauserella_A > Prauserella_A cavernicola. The sequence goes on from NZ_JAENJH010000002.1 coordinate 857,832, forward strand.
CGGTGCGACGAACGCCGTGACCACGAACGCGACCACCACGACGGCGGCCGCCGAGAGCCCCACCCACAGGCCGGTCTTCTTCTTCGGGGGCTGCGGGCCGTATCCGCCGCCGCCCGGGTAGCCGTACTGCTGGTAGCCCTGCTGCTGGTAGGCGCCCTGGCCGTACGGGTCGCCCGGCTGCGGATAGCCCTGCTGGGGGTACGCGCCCGACTGCGGGTAGCCGCCCTGCTGGGGGTAGCCGCCGGTCTGCGGGTAGCCGCCCTGCTGCTGGTAACCGCCCTGCCCGTAGGGATCGGGCTGTTGACCGTACGGCTGCCCGGGCTGAGGTGGATACGTCATGGGCCAAACCCTCCGTCGCTGCTGCGCCCCCAGTGGTGCGCTCCCGTCATCGGACGCGCTTCCGGAAGGTGTGGTTCCCCCAGCGCCTGCGTCGATCAGAGCGCATTGTGCCTGCTAGTCCTACCCGGCACACCACAAGGCTCCCGATTCGGGGTCGAATCGGGAGCCTTGTGGACAAATCGGTTGTGGCCCCCCGGCTCAGCCGGTGGCCAGCGCCTGCAGTCGGTCGTAGGCGCCGTTGAACGAGTTCTGGTCGATCGGGCTGGAGGTGTACTGCCAGAACGTGTGGAAGCCCCAGCCGTTCGGCAGCGCGCCGACCGAGTCCGAGTACCGCGCGACCCACAGCGGCACCGTGTCACCGAAGCTCTGCGCGGTCCCGACGCATTGGTTCCACCAGCTCGTGGACGTGTAGATCACGGGCCAGCGGCCGGTGCGCGAGTGGTAGGTGTCGTGGAAGTCGCGAATCCACGCCGCCATCTGCGCCTGGTTCAGGCCATAGCAGGCGGCCCCGTACGGGTTGTACTCCATGTCCAGCGCGCCGGGCAGGGTCTTGCCGTCCCCTGACCAGCCGCCACCGCCGTCCACGAAGTAGTTGGCCTGCGCCGCGCCGGACGCGCGGTCCGGGAGTGCGAAGTGGTACGCACCACGGATCATGCCGATGTCGTACGAGCCGTTGTACTGCTGCGCGAAGTACGGGTTCTTGTAGCCCGTGCCCTCGGTGGCCTTGACGAACGTGAACCGCTTGCCCTGGCCCCACCAGTGGTTCCAGTCCACGTTCTGTTGGTGACCGCTGACGTCCATGCCGGGAACGGTCGCCTGAGCAGGAGCGCCGTCGACGTCGATTCCCTGCGGGCGCAGGGCCGCCCGCTTGCTGTCCGGTGTGGAACGGTCTCCCTCGACCTCGGCGATCTGGGAGCCCATCGGATGGTCGAATTTCTCGACGTATTCCTGCACCGGCATGCCGTCGACCCGGTTCGGTACGGCTCGGCGTTCCGCCTGAGCGGCGCCGGCCGGGGTCAGCGCGCTGAGCAGGAGCGCGCCGACCGAGCCGACAGCGGCGGCTGTGCTTACCCGCCGCCAGATTCTTCGTGCGGACATGCGAAACATCCCTTCACGATTAACAATTTGCCCTCGCGTCGGGCGACTCGTTGCAGGTAGTCGCCCGGGCGTTGATTGTTATCGCAGGATGCCTGCTTTGTCACTAGGTGGCATGAAATACCCGCTACAAGTGGGTGATTCACGGGTGAATTAAGGGGCCGAGGGTGATGGCGAGAGTCACGTTCGCGCTCATCCGGCGGCCAACGCGGTGAGCTGTCCCGGCTTGCCGTTGAAAAAGTTCTGGTCGCCGGGAAGCCTGCCCGCGTCGGAGAACTGCCAGATGCTCTGGAAGTCCCAGCCGGCGGGGAGCTCCCCGATCTCCGGCGCGTAGCGAGCCAGCCAGAGTGGATTGGTCTTGCCGAACGCCGTGCTGTTGCCCGTGCACTTCTTCCACCAGCTCGTGGACGTGTAGATCATCGGCGTGCGCCCGGTGCGGGACTTGTAGGCGTTGGAGAAGTCCCTGATCCACGCGACGATCACCGACGGCTTGCGGTCGTAGCAGGACTCGCCGTACGGGTTGTACTCCAGGTCGAGCGCGCCGGGCAGCGTCTTGCCGTCCTTGGTCCAGCCGCCGCCGTTGTCCACGAAGTAGTGGGCCTGCGCCGCTCCCTTGGAGATGTCGGGCCTGCCGAAATGGTATGCACCACGGATCAGCCCGGCCTTGTGCGAGCCGTTGTACTGCTGGGCGAAGTGGTCGCTCGTGAACCCCGTGCCCTCGGTGGCCTTGACGTAGACGAACTTGGCCCCGTCCGCTGCCGCGGCGGGCCAGTCCACGTCGCCCTGCCAGCCGCTGACGTCGTGGCCGAGCACCGTGGCCTTCGCCGTCGACAGGTACGCGTCCTGGGATGGCGACCCCGTCACGCCCTCGTGCAGTGCGATCTGCGAACCCGCGTGCCGTTGCTCGGCGCCCCGGTAGTCGGGCTTGACGAACTCCTCGGCCTGTGCGGCCGAGCCCCCGTAGGTCAGCGTGCTCGCCGCGAACACCGCGACTCCGAAACCCGCAAGAGCACTGCGGCACATGAGAGAACTGCGACGCTTCACCTGACACCCACCCTTCGTGCGACTCCCCGTTCCGGCGTCACCATGCCTCGACAAGGCGTGCCGCGCGAACCGGGTGTCACCCGCCAGAGTGGACTCAGTCCTCCTGGGTGAGGGCCTGCTCGAGGTGTGCCGACGGCACCACGGCGGTGACGACGTCGTGCGGGTTGATCACCAGCGAGTGGCCCCCGAGCAGCTCGATGATGTCCCTGCCCTTCACCGCGCGCGCGTGCGGCCACTCCGCGGGCACGAGCGACTTGGTCGTGTAGGCGGGAACCATCACCCTGCCGTCGGTGTTGTGGAAGCCGATCACGGTTCGCTGCACGGGCGAGATCGCGTAGACGAACAGCGTGGAGTCGAGGATGACCGGAGGTAGGTCCTCGGCCGGGCGGTGTCGCGTTCGGACCAGCTGCAGCAGCCGCTCGAGCTCGTTGGCGGGCTCGGGGTAGCCGAGCGCCTTCGGCGAGGGCCGGTACCGGTCGTTGGGGTGGAAGTCCTCAACCACATCGCCACCCGCGTTGACCGGGTAGGCGCCCACGACGGCCCAGGACGGCACCTTGCCGTTGGGGTCGAAGGCCTCGTCGATCACGTAGAGCCAGCTGTTCGGGTTGGCCCGCGCGTTGGCGCGCATCTCCCGCGTGATCTTCGGTTTCCGATTCACCGTGGGCTCGTTGGGAACCAGCCGGTCTGCGTCATCGCGTTGCGCCATGTGCAACCCCCACGTTCCTGCCGTGCTGCTGTTCGAAATCGGTCATCACTCTACTGTTGAGGCATGTCCAGTTCGCGTTCGGTCGATCCCGGTGAGTTACGAGCCGCGATCGCGACGGTGTCCGACTGGTTGACGGGCTCCGGCGACCAGCCAGCGCGGGCTGATCTGGCCGCCGCGGTGCGCCTGAGCCTGCGGACGCTCGCGGCCGTCGCGCCGGGCCGCAGTGTCGAGGTCCGGGTTCCTCCGTTCGCCGCCGTCCAGTGCGTCGCGGGGCCGCGGCACACGCGCGGCACCCCGCCGAACGTCGTCGAGACCGACCCGCGAACGTGGCTGGAGCTCGCCACCGGCCGTCTACAGTGGAGCGACGCGCTGGCCGACGGCAGGATCTCCGCCTCCGGTACGCGCGCCGACGTCTCCCACTGGCTGCCGATCGTGCGCCTCTGACACCTGTCGCTACGGCTTGCGCGCGACGCCGCCCGCGATGCAGTACTGCACCTGGTTCAGCGGCTTGATCCGCGGCCCCTCCGGCCACCAGTCCGCGCACCGGACCACGCCAGGCGTGATCATCTCGAGCCCGTCGAAGAGCTCCTCGATCTCGGACATGGTCCGGAAGGTGCCCGACCCCATCGGGCTGTGCCGGAAGACCTCCTCCATCTTCCTGGCGACCGGGCTGTGCTCGTCCTCCGGATCAAGGAAGTGACTGATCGCGACGAAGGAGCCCGAAGGGAGGACCTCGAGGTACTCCTTCATGATCGCGGCCGGCTCCTTGGCAGGCCCCTCGAAGTGGTGCAGCGTCCCGAGCTGGAGGAAGGCGATCGGCTCCGTGAAGTCGATGTGCTTACGCACCACCTGGTTGGTCAGCACCTCCTTCGGCTCGAAGATGTCGGCCGAGGCGAAGTGCGTGTTGTCGTTCTCCTCCAGCAGCGCCCTGCTGTGCGCGAGCACCACCGGGTCGTTGTCGAGGTAGACGACCTTGGCCCTCGGCTTGATGCGCTGGACGACCTGGTGGATGTTCTCCGCGGTCGGCAACCCGGAGCCGCAGTCGAGGTACTGCTCGATGTCGGTCTGGATCGCGAGGAAGCGGCACGCCCTGATGAGGAAGTTCCGGTTCTCGACGGCGAGGTCCTGCGCTTCGGGCGCGGCCTTCTGGACACCACGGAAGACCTCGCGGTCGATCTCGTAGTTGTCCTTGCCACCGAGGAAGGCGTCGTAGACACGCGCGATACTGGCCCTGGTCGGGTCGACGCCGACCGGGACTCGTTCGGACGGGGACACGGAACCGGTCATGGGGAACCTCACAGAGTGAGTTGGGGTATCGCGGAGTCAAACGTAGAGTAGGGACTCGTGCCCGGCGGGTAAACGGCGGTGTCTTGACTGCGAGGCCGTCGGCGGTACTTTGGGTGATCGGGCGGTTTCCTCGGGTACGATGTCAGGTCTTGAACAGGGGTCGGCAATGAGAGGGTTGGGTCCGAAACATGGCTGCGGTTGAGGGTGCCGCCGGCGATCAGTCAGCCGGTCCTACCGCTCGACGCATGATTCTCGGTGCTCAGCTGCGCCGCCTCAGGGAGAACGCGGGCGTCACCAGGTCCGACGCCGGGTATCACATCCGGGCCTCGGAATCGAAGATCTCGCGGCTCGAGCTCGGCCGGGTCGGCTTCAAGGACCGCGACGTCAGCGACCTGCTCACCATGTACGGCGTCGGGGACGCCGAGGAGCGCGCGAGCTTCCTCGCGATGGTCAAGCAGTCCAACCAGCCCGGCTGGTGGCAGAAGTTCAACGAGTACATGCCGAAGTGGTTCGACGACTTCGTCGGACTCGAAGAGGCGGCCGCTCGCATCCAGACCTACGAGCTCCAGTTCGTGCCCGGCCTGCTCCAGACCGAGGACTACGCGAGGGCGATCGTCACCCACGGTCTGCCCGAGAACGCCAGCGAGGCCGCCGAGGGTCGCCTCGCGCTCCGCATGCGTCGGCAGCGGCTGCTCTTCCGGCCGAACGCGCCGCGGATGTGGGCGGTCATCGACGAGTCGGTGCTGCACCGTCCGATCGGCGGCAGGGACGTGCTGCGCAAGCAGCTCGACCAGCTCCTCGAGCTCACCAACATGTCGCACATCACGCTGCAGGTCCTGCCCTACGAGCGCAGCGGCTACGCGGCGGAGGGCGCGTTCACGCTCCTGCGCTTCTCGGAGCCGGAGCTGCCGAACATCGCCTACATCGAGCACATCGCGGGCGGCCTCTATCTGGACCGCCCTGACGAGATCGAGCTCATCGGACGGTCACTGGACCGGCTCGCGGTCGACGCCGAGACACCCGATCGGTCACGTCAGATGCTGCTGAAGGCTCACGCAGCGGCGTAGCCGCGGGCTGCTTCCTACCTCGGTATTCACCCGAAAGCGGTTCATCTTCTGTTCGGCGAACTTGCCGCTGCACGTGCATTCACACCTGCATTGGCCCGTGCTACGGTGAGTGCACAAGTGAATGCACGTGCAGATGCATCCTCCAAGGTGTAAGTCGGGAAGGTGAGGATCATGGCGGAGACGATCCGGAACGGGATCTCTTCGGAGCTGCTGACGGATGCGGCTTGGCGGAAGAGTAAGTACAGCGGAGCCATGGGCAACTGCGTCGAGGTGGCGCACCTGACCGGTGGGCAGATCGCGATGCGGAACTCCCGCGACCCCCACGGGCCGGCGCTGATCTACACGCGCGCCGAGATCGAGGCCTTCCTCTCCGGAGCCAAGGACGGCGAGTTCGATGACATGCTCGCCTGAGACGACGGTCGAGGACGTCCTCGGCAAGCTGATCGAGCGTGGCTTCAACTTCGTGCACCCGCGTGACGACCGAGGCGAGATCATCACCGTCGTCGGTGTCCGTGCGCACGGCAACGTCGTGGACGTCGTCAGACTCGACGGCGAGGACGACGTGCTGGCCATGCGCATGCCGGGTGAAGAGCCCGACATCCTCGCCCCCGCGTCCGTTCTGTGGCAACGCGCCGGTGCCATGACCACCGTCGTCGACGACCTGCTCGGCCTCGGCGACGACGACTACGCCGAGCCCGTGCGGACCGAGTCCCGTGGCTGCTGGGTTCCCGGCGGTTTCGGCCGCGCCAAGTGGCTCGCGGCCACCGCGTGACCGGCTCTCGCTGAGCGCTACATCACCGAGCCGGGCCGCCTCCTGCGTCTACACTGGGGGCGGCCCGTTCTCGTATTCAGGGGAGCCTTTCGGTGCACACCGACCAGTCGTCCACTGGGGAAGCCGCCGGCGATCAGCTCGAAACCGAACCACGCGAGGAATGTGGCGTGTTCGGCGTCTGGGCGCCCGGTGAAGATGTCGCGAAACTGACCTACTACGGCCTGTACGCGTTGCAGCATCGCGGGCAGGAAGCCGCGGGTATCTCCGTCTCGGACGGCAACCAGATCGTCGTCTTCAAGGACCTCGGACTGGTGAGCCAGGTCTTCAACGAACAGATCCTCTCGTCGCTGCAGGGACACATCGCCGTGGGGCACTGCCGCTACTCCACCACCGGTGGCAGCAGCTGGGAGAACGCTCAGCCCACGTTCCGGACCACGCCGACGGGCTCGGGGCTCGCGCTCGGCCACAACGGCAACCTCGTGAACACCCACGAGCTGCACGAGCGCGCGCGGGAACTCGGCGTCGTCGGCAAGAACGGCGCGACCACCGACTCCGACCTGGTCAGTGGCCTGCTCGCGGCGGCGGCAGCCGACAAGGGCATCGAGGCGGCGGCGATGGAGCTCCTGCCCACGCTGCGCGGAGCCTTCTGCCTCACGTTCTCCGACGAGAGCACTCTCTACGCGGCGCGCGACCCACACGGCGTCCGCCCGCTGGTGCTCGGCAGGCTCGAGCGCGGCTGGGTCGTCGCGAGCGAGACCGCGGCGCTCGACATCACCGGCGCCTCGTTCGTGCGCGAGGTCGAGCCGGGCGAGCTCATCGCGATCGACGCGGGCGGTCTGCGGTCGTCGCGCTTCGCCAACCCGGAGCCAAAGGGCTGCATCTTCGAGTACGTCTACTTGGCCAGGCCCGACACCACGATCGCAGGTCGCAGCGTGCACTCCACGCGCGTGGAGATCGGCAGGCGGCTGGCCGACGAGCACCCCGCCGACGCCGACCTGGTGATCCCGGTGCCGGAGTCCGGCACGCCCGCGGCCATCGGCTACGCGCAGGCCTCGGGCATCCCGTACGGCTCGGGCCTGGTGAAGAACGGCTACGTCGGCCGCACGTTCATCCAGCCCTCGCAGACCATCCGCCAGCTCGGCATCCGCCTCAAGCTCAACCCGCTGCGCGAGGTGATCAGGGGCAAGCGGCTCGTGGTGGTCGACGATTCCATCGTGCGTGGCAACACCCAGCGCGCGCTGGTCAGGATGCTGCGCGAGGCCGGAGCGCTCGAGGTGCACGTGCGCATCGCGTCGCCGCCGGTGCGCTGGCCGTGCTTCTACGGCATCGACTTCGCCTCGCGTGCCGAGCTCGTCGCCAACGGCGCCGACCTCGACGGCATCCGGCGCTCGATCGGCGCCGACTCGCTCGGCTACGTCTCGCTCGACGGTCTCGTGGCCGCCTCCGAGCAGCCCCGCACGCGGTTGTGCGCGGCGTGCTTCGACGGCGAGTACCCCATCGACCTGCCCGATGACGCGCTCATCGGCAAGCATTTGCTCGAAGGGCTGTCCGGAGGTGCGGCGGGAGTAGGAACGGCCGCGACCTCCATCGCCGTCAGTCCGGCGGGGTACGGTGCCGAGGATGCCGTCAGGCGTCCCTAGGGCACGGGGCCCTAGTCGTTTCGAGCTTCCAGGATGGAGTCCGCTTCCGTGAGCGAGTCCACGAGCGCTACGTACGCCGCTGCCGGGGTCGACATCGACGCCGGTGACCACGCCGTCGAGCTGCTCAAGCCCCATGCCGCCCGCGCCAGCAGGCCGGAGGTGGTTGGCGGAGTCGGCGGGTTCGCCGGCCTCTTCTCGCTGAAGCCGGGGCGCTGGAAGGAACCGCTGATCGCGTCGTCGACCGATGGCGTCGGCACCAAGATCGCGGTCGCGAGGGCTCTGGACAAGCACGACACGGTGGGCATCGACCTGGTCGCGATGGTGGTCGACGACCTGGTCGTGACCGGTGCCGAGCCGCTCTTCCTGCAGGACTACATCGCCATCGGCAAGGTCGTGCCCGAGAAGGTCGCCGCGATCGTCGAGGGCATCGCGGAGGGCTGCGTGCAGGCGGGCTGCGCGCTGCTGGGCGGCGAGACCGCCGAGCACCCCGGGCTGATGGGCGAGAACGACTACGACATCTCGGCCACCGGAATCGGTGTCGTCGAGGCCGCCGACGTGCTGGGCCCCGACCTGGTCCGGCCGGGCGACGTCGTGATCGGCATGGGCTCCACCGGTCTGCACTCCAACGGCTACTCGCTGGCCAGGCACGTGCTGCTGGACATCGCGCGGATGCCGCTCGACGGGCACGTGGAGGAGTTCGGCCGCACCCTCGGCGAGGAGCTGCTCGAGCCCACCCGGATCTACGCGAAGGACTGCCTCGCGCTGGCCGCCGAGGCCGACGTGCGGACGTTCTCGCACGTCACCGGCGGTGGCCTCGCGGCGAACCTTGAGCGCGTCATGCCGCGCGGGCTCACCGCGGAGCTCGACCGGGGTACCTGGACGCCCGCACCCGTGTTCGCGCTGATCGGACAGCGGGGCCGCATCGAGCGCTCCGAGCTGGAGCGCACCTTCAACATGGGCGTCGGCATGGTCGCGATCGTGTCGCCGGAGGACGTCGACCGGGCGCTGGCCGTGCTCACCGCGCGGCACGTGCCCGCGTGGGTGCTCGGCGACGTGCGGCCCTCCGAGGACGCCGACGGGCCTCGCGCCACGCTGACCGGTGACCACCCCCGGTTCTGACCTGCGCGTCACCGCGCGGTTGGTGATCCCGGACGCCGAGCTGGGCGAACGGTTCTCGCGCGCGTCGGGTCCCGGCGGGCAGGGCGTCAACACCACGTCGTCGCGGGTGGAGCTGTCCTTCGACGTCGGCCGCTCGCCGTCCGTGCCCGACGACCTGCGGTCGCGGATGCTCGCGCGGCTCGGGCAGCGATTGAACGACGGCGTGTTGACGATCGTGGCCAGTGAGCATCGCGAGCAGCGGCGCAACCGTGAGGCGGCGAGGGTGCGGCTCGTGGCGTCGTTGCGCGAGGCCGCGGCCGCGCCGCCGCGCAAGCGCCGCCCCACCAGGCCGACGCGTGGTTCGCAGGAGCGCCGGATCGCCGCGAAGAAACGTCGTGGTGACGTCAAGCGCGGCCGGGGCGGTCGGTTCGACGAGTAGGGTGCGCGCGTGACCGAACCCCGCCAGCCCGACGACAGTTACCTGCGTGTACTCACCGAGGCGACGGCCGAGGCCGTGCGCCGCGCCGAACCGCTAACCTCCGACCACGACGGCGCACCCGCGAGCGCGCGCGACGCGGTGACCGCGGCCGTCTCCGCGTACGGCGAGCGGCTGGTCGCGCTGAGCCGCGACCTGCACGCCAATCCCGAGACCGCGTTCACCGAGCACCGCTCGGCCCGTGCCGTCGCGGACCTGTTGGAGGAGCACGGCCACTCGGTGCGGGTCGGGGTCGGCGGGCTCGACACCGCGCTGCTCGCCACCACCGGAGAGTCGGGGCCGCACGTCGCGGTGCTCGCCGAGTACGACGCGCTGCCCGGCATCGGCCACGCGTGCGGGCACAACGTCATCTGCGCGACCGGGGTCGGCGGGTACCTCGGCGTCGCCGCCGCACTCGGCGAGACGGGCGGCCGGGTCTCGCTCGTCGGCACGCCTGCCGAGGAGGGCGGCGGTGGCAAGGAGACGCTGGCCAGGGCCGGTGTCTTCGACGACGTCGATGCCGTGGTGATGCTGCACCCGTTCAGTCACGACGTCGCGATGCACCCGTTCCTCGGTCGCCGTCAGCTGGAGATGGTCTTCCACGGCGTGAGCGCGCACGCGGCCGCGCAGCCGTTCATGGGCCGCAACGCACTCGACGCGGCGGTCGGCGCCTACCAGGGCGTCGCCGCGCTGCGTCAGCACCTGCCGCCGGGCGACCGCGTGCACGGGGTGTTCACCGACGGCGGCAACCGGCCCAACGTCGTTCCCGACCGGGCCGCGCTGTTGTTCTACTTCCGGTCGATGCGCCCGGAGACGCTGCGCGACCTGGCCGACCGGCTCGCCGCGATCGCGCGCGGCGCTGCCGAGCTGACCGGGTGCGGCGTCGAGCTGCGCTGGGACCCGCAGCCCGCCTATCTGCCGATCCGGTTCAACCACACCCTGTCGGCCCGCTGGGCGGTGAACCAGGAGCTCAGCGGTCGCACCCCGCTGCCGCCCGGCGTGGTGCCCGACTTCCTCACCGGCTCTACCGACCTGGGCAACCTGTCGTACCGGATGCCCGCGATCCACCCGATGATCGCCATCTCCGAGCCCACAGCCGCGCTGCACACCGTGGAGTTCGCCGAGGCCGCGGGCTCTGCCGCGGGTGAGCGCGCGGTGGCCGACGGTGCGCTCGGGCTCGCGCTCACCGCGGTGGACTACCTGGCAGACGGGCGCCTGCGTGCCGCCGTGCACGAGGAGTTCGAGGCGGCGGGCGGCGCGCTCGATGTTCCGTCCTACTTCTCGGGAAGTCATTCGGGAGAAACACTGATCAACTAGCCTGCCTCCACTGTCCGCGGCGACGGAAGGTGGGCGATGTCGGACACCGGCGCTCTCCCGAAGCAGACCCGGCTCGACCGGCTACTGAACTGGATCGAGCGGGTCGGCAACCGCCTGCCGGAGCCGTTCATCCTGTTCGTGCTGCTGACCCTGCTCGTCGGCGTGGTCTCCACGATCATGGCCGCGGCCGGGGTCGAGGTGCTCGTCCCCGGCGAGGACGAGGCGACGCCCATCCAGGGCGCGTTCACCGGCGCGGGCCTGCAGTTCCTGTTCACCGGCATGGCGACGAACTTCATCGAGTTCCCGCCGCTGCAGACGGTGGTCACGATCATGCTCGGCGTCGGGCTCGCCGAGCGGACCGGGCTGCTGTCGGCATTGATCCGGCTCGCGTTCCGGGGCGCGCCCCGCTGGCTGTTGCCCTACGCCCTCGGCTTCGTCGGTGTCTCGGGCAGCATCATGTCCGACTCGGCGTTCATCATCATCCCGCCGCTGGCGGCGATGGTGTTCAAGGCGGCGGGCAGGCACCCGGTCGCGGGGCTGCTCGGCGGGTTCGCCGCGACCGGCGCCGGCTACTCGACGTCGATGTTCGTGACCAGCCTCGACGCGCTGTTCGCCGGCATCAGCAACTCCGTGGCCTCGACGCTGCCCGACCCGGGCACCACGGTCACCCCGATCTCGAACTACTACTTCAACGTCGTGGCCTCGATCGCGCTGAGCCTGCTCGCCGGACTGATCATCGCCAAGATCGTGGAGCCGTCCCTCGAACGCAGTCGCTTCCCGCGCGAGGAGGTGGAACCCGCCACCGACACCACGCTGACGGCCGAGCTTGAACCGCGCGAGCGCAGGGCACTCGTGCGGGCGGGAATCGCACTGCTCGTCACCACCGCGGCGGTGCTGGTGCTGGTGCTGCTGCCCGGATCACCACTGCGCAACGAGAACGGCGGGTTCCTTCCCGAGTCGCCGCTGCTCGACTCGGTGACCACGCTCGTGTTCGTCGCGTTCTTCGTGCCCGGTCTCGCCTACGGCATCTCGGTGGGAGCCATCCGCCGCTCCGCCGACGTGCCGCTGCTGATGGGCAAGGCGCTCAAGGACCTGTCCGGGTTCATCGTGCTCGCGTTCGTGCTCGGCCAGTTCATCGCGCTGTTCGCGTGGACCAACATCGGCGCGTGGCTGGCGGTGAGCGGTGCGAACTTCCTGCAGAGCATCGGGCTCACCGGCTACGCGGCGTTCCTCGGCTTCATGGTGCTGGCCTCGGTGCTGAACCTGTTCATCATCTCCGGTTCCAGTTTGTGGACCCTGATGGCGGCGGTCTTCGTGCCGATGTTTCTGTTGCTGGGCTTCGAACCCGGCTTCAGCCAGGCCGCGTTCCGGGTGGGCGACTCGGCGACCCAGGTGATCACGCCGTTGAACCCGTACATGATCGTGCTGTTGACGTTCGTCCGTCGCTATGACCCGAGCGCCGGTCTCGGCACCGTGATCGCGAAGATGCTGCCGTTCGTCATTCCATTCTGGACGGCGTGGGCGCTCATCCTGTCGGTGTTCTACTTCGCTGACCTACCGCTGGGGCCGGGGATGGGTATCCACGTAGAGCGATGAAGACGGGCTCCGGCGAGCGCCGGACCAGTGACGCTCCCAGCGCGGCGCCGACGGTGTTGAGCAGTACGTCGTCGGTGGAGGTGAACCGGCCCGCGTCGATGAAGTACTGCATGGCCTCGATGCCGATCGAGGCCATGAGCGCGGCCAGCGCCACCCGGCGCACGCCCTGCCAGAACCGCCAGCGCAGCGGCAGCAGGATCCCGAGTGGCAACAACATCACGACGTTGGCGGCGACCTGCCAGAACGACGCGTTGTCGGTCAGCGCGTCGCCGAGGTCCTCGCCGGGCACGAGGCTGACGCCGCCCGGCCCCGGAAACGGCATGGTGACCAGCGCGAGCACGAGCGCGGCGACGAGCACGATCGCCACGTCGAGCCCCGCCGTGACGAGCGCCTGGCGCGCGGGTCGTCTTCGGGCGCGCCACACGGTCAGCAATCGCCAGGCGAGCAGTGCGAACGGCAGTGTCAGCACCGCGATGGGGACCAATATTCCGAAACTGCGCAGCAAAATTTCCACGCGATCTGCCTCCCCCGACTTATCGCGACTCCCAAGATCACCTTTACATCACGGGAGCGCAATTGCACGGGAAATCAGCCGCCCAAGTTGGGGATTGCCTGTTCAACTACGCCAGTGGTACTGGCGTTCCGGCCGCCCTGTTCCGCCGTAGCGGAGCCGCACCTCCGCGCGGCCTTTCTCCACGAAATGCTCCAGATAACGGCGTGCGCTCGGCCTCGACAGTTCCGTCGCGGCAGCACATTCGCTCGCCGAAAGACCATCCGGATGGTCGACAAGCGCCTGCCGCACCAGCTCGGCCGTCTGTGTGGTGAGCCCTTTCGGCAGTGCACTCGTGTTGCGCGTGCGCGTGCCGAAGACGTCGTCCACGTCCTGCTGTCCGGCGGTCGAGTGTGCCGAGAGCCGCGCGAGCTTGGCGTGCAGCGAGCCCACGTGCTCGAGCTGGTCGCGCAGCGCTGCGTAGGAGAACGGCTTGATCAGGTAGTGCAGCGCTCCGCCGCGCATCGCGCCCCTGATGGTGTCCACGTCGCGGGCCGCGGTGATCACCACCACGTCGGTGTCCACAGTGGATGGATCGGCGCGGAGCTCGCGCAGCACGGCCAGGCCGTCGAGGTCGGGCAGGTAGATGTCGAGCAGCACCAGGTCCGGCCTGAGGTCGCGAACGGCCCGCAGCGCGTCGGTTCCCGTGTGGGCGGCGCCCACCACCGTGAAGCCGGGCGTGCGCTGAACGTAGCCACTGTGGACCTTCGCGACCATGAAGTCGTCGTCGACCACGAGCACTCGGATCATCGCGACACCTTCGCGCGAGTGCTCTCGAAGGGCAAGACCGCGGTGAACACCGCGCCGCCCGCGTTGTGCACCTCGACGGATCCGCCCCTGCGCCTGCAGGTCTGACGCGTGAGCGCGAGGCCGAGCCCGCGCGTGCCGCCGTGCTCGGCGGCCTTGGTGGTGAACCCGTGGGCGAACACCTCGGTGACGAGCTCTGGAGCCACGCCCGGCCCGGAGTCGCGCACCACCACCGACACCGCCTCGCCGTCGGCCCTGATGCCCACCTCGATCCAGTTCTCGCCAGCCCCGTCGACGCCGCGCAGCGCGTCCAGCGCGTTGTCGACCAGGTTGCCGACCACCGTCACGAGGTCGGCCGAAAGCTGCTCGTCAACCTCGCCGAGCGAGCTGTCGCCGGTGAGCCGCATTCCCACGTCCTGCTCGGCGGCCAGGCTCGCCTTGGCGACCAGCAGTGCGGCCACCGCGGCGTCACCGAGGTGGGCGCTGACCTGCTCGTGCCACTCGTCGTGGGCGCGGCTGACCAGGTTCACGTAGTTGCGGGCCTCGTCGTACTCGCCCAGCTCGATCAGCCCGGCGATCGTGTGCAGCCGGTTGGTGAACTCGTGCGCCTGCGCCCGCAGGGTGTCGGTGGTGCGCGAGGTGGCGGCGAGCTCCTCCCGCAGCGCGATCAGCTCCGTGCGGTCGCGCAGCGTCGCCACCGAGCCGAGCTCACGGCCGTCGCGCGAGACCGGCATCCGGTTCATCACCAGTGCCCTGCCCGCGCGCAGCACGATCGCCTCGGCGCCGCTTGCCCTGCCGGTGAGCACGTCGCGCAGCCGATCGCCGGCGTCGAGGTCGTCGATGCGCTTGCCGACGCAGTCCTCCGGCAGCGCCAGCAGCTCGCGCGCGTGGTCGTTGACCAGGGTGATCCGGTGCTGCAGGTCGAGCCCGATCACGCCCTCCTTGATGCCGTGCAGCAGGGCCTCGCGGTGCTCGACGAGCCCGGTGATCTCGCGCGGCTCCAGTCCCAGCGTCTGGCGCTTGACCCGCCAGGCGAGGAACAACGAGCCCGCGATGCCGAGCACGGTCGCGATGCCGATCAGCACGAAGGCGTCGCTCGGCCGGTTGGCGATGCCCTCGAAGAACCCCGGCGTCGCCTTGCCCGCGGCGACCACCCCGACGGTGCTCCCGTCGTCGCCGATCACCGGCACGTGCGCCACGAGGGAGTCGTCGACCACGCCGACCCACGCGCGGCCGTCGGCCACGGTGCTCTCGCCGATCGGCAGCGTCGTGCGCAGCTGGTCGGGATCCTGCGAGGTGAGCACGCGCAGGTCCGGGTCGGTGATGCTCACGAAGTCGGCCCCGGAGAGGCTGCGCGCGCTCTCGGCGAAGATCGGCAGCGGGTCACGGTTCACGGGATCGGCGAGGCTCACCCGCACGCCCGGAGTGGCGGCCACGTTCTCGGCGGCGGAAAGTAGCTTGCGGCCCTCGCTGTCGGCGAAGCTCTTGTTCGACTGCATCACCGAAACCACGACCACGCAGCCGAGCAGGGCGAACACGATGGCGAGCAGCCAGCCCAGCAGCTGCCTTGCCAGCGATCCCTTCGCACCCATCGGTTCACTATGGCACCTCGGCAGCCGACCGTTCGGTGAGCAGAACGACCACAAGTACCGATAAGCGCGCAACCGAGACTTCACCCCGCCGCCGGTGCACGATGTTGCCGATCACAGTGAGGTGGCAATGAGGAAACCGAAGACATGGCTGGCGGTGCTCGGCGCGGCATTGCTGGTGTTGCTCGTACCGCCGCTCGTGAGCTCCGGCGGTGACGAGTCGGGCTCGCAGATCCGCGGCCTGCGCGTCATGGTCCCGAACACGCCGGGTGGCGGCTACGACATCACCGCGCGTACCGCGGTGAAGGCGATCGAGGACAACGGGCTCAACGGCACGACCGAGGTGTTCAACCTGCCCGGTGCCGGTGGAACGGTCGGGCTCGGCAGGCTCGTCGGCGAACGAGGCAACGGCAAGCTCGCGATGTCGATGGGGCTCGGCGTGGTCGGTTCGGTGTACACGAACTCGTCGCCGTCGTCGCTCGCCGACACGACGCCGATCGCCAAGCTCACCGAGGAAGCCGACATCATCGTGGTCGGCAAGGACTCGCCGTACCGCGACATCGGCCAGCTGCTCGACGCGTGGAAAGCCGACCCCGCGGCACTGCCCGTCGGCGGCGGCTCGTCGCCGGGCGGGCCCGACCACCTGGCGCCGATGCTCACGGCGAAGGCCATCGGGCTCGCGCCGAAGGACGTCCGCTACGTGTCGTTCGACGGCGGTGGCGAGCTGATGGCCTCGGTGCTCGGCGGCAAGGTCGGTTTCGGCGTCACCGGCATCGGCGAGGCGCGGGACCAGATCGAGGCGGGCGAGCTGCGCGCACTGGCGGTCACCGGGTCCGAGCGGGTCGACGGCATCGACGCGCCGACGCTCATCGAGTCCGGTGTGGACGTGAACTTCACCAACTGGCGCGGCATCGTCGCGCCGCCCGGCCTGTCCGAAGCCGATCGCGACAAGCTGATCGAGATGTTCTCCCGGCTGCACGGCACCGGACAGTGGAAGCAGGCGCTGAAGCTCAACGCCTGGGACGACGCGTTCCAGACGGGCGACGAGTTCGGCGCCTTCCTCGACTCGGAGTCGCAGCGGGTGGAGTCGGTGCTGAAGGAGCTGGGGCTGGCATGAGCACGGACACCACGAGCACGGCTCCCAAGACCCGGGAGCCGGAGACCGATCGCAAGACCTGGTGGCGGGAGCATTCCGAGCTCGGGATGAGCGCGTTCCTGCTGCTGCTCGGCGTGCTGGTACTCACCGACGGGCTGAGCCTGCCCACCGACTTCACCACGCGTGGCCCGCTGGGGCCGCAGGCGGTGCCGGTGGCGGTCGGGTCGCTGCTGGTGCTGATCGCGCTGCTGCTGGCGCGCGACGTGCTGCGCGGCGGCAAGGGCGAGGCCGAGGGCGGCGAGGACATCGACCTGACGTCGACGGCCGACTGGCGCACGGTGCTGCTGCTCTCGGGCGCGTTCCTCGCCAACGCGGCGCTGATCGACGTCGCCGGGTTCCCGGTGTCGTCGGCGGTGATGTTCTGGGCCGCGGCGTTCGCGCTCGGCAGCCGCAACTACGTCCGCGACCCGCTCATCGCCGCCGTGCTGTCGGTGGTCACGTGGGTCGCCTTCAACGAGCTGCTCGGAGTCCCGCTTCCCGGCGGCCCGCTGATGGGGGTGTTCTAAGCCATGGACATCGGGACCTCGCTCTCGAACCTGTTCGACGGATTCGGCACCGCGCTGACCCCCTCGAACCTGCTGGTCGCCGTGATCGGCGTGCTGCTCGGCACCGCGATCGGCGTGCTGCCGGGCATCGGCCCGGCCATGGCGGTGGCACTGCTGCTGCCGGTCACCTACGGGCTCGACCCGACGGCGGCGTTGATCATGTTCGCCGGCATCTACTACGGCGGAATGTTCGGCGGCTCGACCACGTCGATCCTGCTGAACACGCCCGGCGAGACCGCGGCCGTGGTCACCGCGATGGAAGGCCATCCGATGGCCAAACGCGGCCGGGGCCCGCAGGCGCTGGCCTCCGCCGCCATCGGGCACTTCCTCGGCGGTGTCATCGGCACGACCCTGCTGGTGCTGCTGGCGCCGCTGGTCGCCTCGCTCGCCGTGGACATCGGAGCGCCGGACTACTTCGCGATCATGGTGCTCGCGTTCGTCGCGGTGACGTCGGTGCTCGGAAGTTCGCGGCTGCGCGGGTTCGCGTCGCTGCTCGTCGGTCTCACGATCGGGCTCGTCGGGCTCGACCAGCTGACCGGCCAGGCGCGGCTGACGTTCGGCTCGCTGCACCTCGCCGACGGCGTCGACGTGGTGATCGTGGCGGTCGGCCTGTTCGCCGTGGGCGAGTCGCTGTGGGTCGCCGCGCACCTGCGGAACAAGCTGGAGAAGCCCATCCCGGTCGGCAGGCCGTGGCTGGGCAAGGACGACCTCCGGCGCACGTGGAAGCCGTGGCTGCGCGGACCGTTCATCGGCTTCCCCTTCGGCGCGATCCCCGCCGGTGGCGCGGAGATCCCGACCTTCCTGTCTTACGTGACGGAGAAGCGGTTCTCCCGGCACAAGGACGAGTGGGGCAAGGGCGCCATCGAGGGCGTCGCCGGTCCGGAGTCGACCGCGAGCGCGTCGGCGGCCGGCACGCTGGTGACGATGCTGACGCTGGGCCTGCCCACCACGGCCGTGGCCGCGGTGATGCTGGCGGCCTTCCAGCAGTACGGCATCCAGCCGGGCCCGCTGCTCTTCGAGCGGGAGTCGGCGCTGGTGTGGGGTCTCATCGCGAGCCTGTTCGTCGGCCTGGTGCTGCTGCTGGTGATCAACCTGCCGATGGCGCCGGTGTGGGCGAAGCTGCTGCGCATCCCGAGGCCGTACCTGTACGCGGGCATCCTGTTCTTCGCCAGCGTCGGCGCCTACGCCGTCGGCGGTGAGGTGCTGGACCTGCTGCTGCTGTTCGCGATCGGTGTGCTGGGCTTCGCGATGCGCCGCTTCGGGCTGCCGGTGCTGCCCGCGATCATCGGCGTGATCCTCGGCCCGGCCGCCGAGCTGCAGATGCGGCGGGCGTTGCAGATCAGCGACGGCAACCTGAGCGGACTGGTCAACTCGCCGATGGCGGTGACGGTCTACGTGGTGATCGCGCTGATCCTGGCGTGGCCCCTGCTCCGCAAACTGATCACCCCGAAAACCCAGGAGCGGGAAAAGCAGGACGCGTAACCGCGGTGAAGGGCACCTTTACTGCGTTGAACGCGGTAAAGGTGCCCTTCACCGCAGTCGGGCCGCCTCGAGGCACATCGCCAGGATTCGTTGTAGGTGCAGGCCGCGGGTGGCGTCGCAGTCGTGGGTGCGGACGCCGCTGGCGATCATGGCGGCGAAGTCGTCGAGCAGTGCGGTGAACGACTCGGTCTCCAGGCCGGGCTTGCGGCTCAGCGAACGGAACCCCGAGTCGCCGTACACCGCGAACTCGGTGACGGTCGGGCGCATGGGCAGCCGCGTCGTCAGTGCGACCGTGCTCGTCGCGCCGCTCTCGTGCTCCAGCAGCACGTGCCACAGGTCGCCGGCGTCGCGGTGGGCGGCGAGCACCGCCGTGATCTCGCCGAGCGCGGCGTCGAGCAGGTCGAACGTGTGCGGGCCGATGTCGCTGAGCGAGCCCTCGGCCTGCCGCCACGGCGAGTTGCCGTACTTCTCACCGAGCAATGCGCCGGAGAGCCACCGGGCGTTGCCGCCCTTCCAGCCGCCTGCCTCGCCGAGCCCGGCCAGCCACTCGCGCGTCTGCAGCGTGTAGCGCATGGTGAGCATCAGCAACGCCACCACGTCCGCCTCGGCCACCGCGTCGGCGACCCGGCGGGCCGAGTCGACGTCGTGGGCGAGTGGCTTCTCCAGGATCAGGTGCTTGCCCGCTTTCGCCGCGAGCACGGCGTACTCCGCCTGCACCGACGGCGGCACGGCGAACGCCACGGCGTCCACCTGGTCGAGCAGTTCCTCGAACGACGTCGCCGCCTGGGTGCAGTGCTCCTCCGCGAGCGCGGAGGCGACCTCGGGGCGCCGCGTCCACACGGCGGTCAGTGACGTGCCGGGGTGCTCCGCGAGACCCGGGGCGTGCACGGTCCGCGCCCACGGCCCCGCGCCGACCAGGCCCACTCGCAGCTGTGCGTCCACCCCCGCACCCTATGCGCCGTTTCCGCGTGCGCACCGGCCGTGCCCGCTAGGGTCCTCGTCATGGGATTTCTCGGCAGGTTGTTCGGAAACAAGGCGAGTGCTCAACCGGCCGGGCCCGCGGGGGTCACCCGAGCCGGTGCGGAGGTGATCCGTGTCGAGGACACCCACGTGATCAGCGGCGTCGGGGTGACCGTCACCGGCCCGCTGACGCTCCCGGTGCACGTGGGCGAGAACCTGGATGTCTCCCAGGACGGCAAGCAGCGATCGCTGCGAGTCACCGGCATCCTGGTCGATCAGCAGCAGGTGGACTCGGCGGTTCCGGGCACCAAGGTCGCCATGATGCTGTCGTCCCCGCAGCTGGGGACGATCTGATCGCGGGCCGCCGACCTCAGCTGTAGTCGTAGAAGCCGCGGCCGGACTTCTTGCCGAGCAGCCCGGCGTCGACCATGCGCAGCAGCAGCGGCGGCGCCGCGTGCAGTGGCTCCTTGAACTCCGCGTACATCGAGTCCGCGATGGCCTTGACGGTGTCGAGGCCGATCAGGTCGGCGAGGCGCAGCGGACCCATCGGGTGCGCGGTGCCCTTCTCCATGCCGTTGTCGATGTCCTCGGCGGAGGCGAAGCCCGCCTCGAACATCCGGATCGCCGACAGCAGGTAGGGCACCAGCAACGCGTTGACGATGAAGCCCGCACGGTCCTGCGCGCGGATCACGGTCTTGCCCAGCGCCGACGAGACGTGCGCGTCGGCCCGCTCGACGGTGTCGGCACCGGTGAGCAGCGACGGCACCAGCTCGACGAGCGGCAGTACCGGCACCGGGTTGAAGAAGTGAATGCCGATCACCTGCTGGGGCCGCTCGGTGGCCCTGCCCAGCGTCGTGATCGGGATGGAAGACGTGTTGGAGGCAAGGATCGCGTCCTCGCGCTCGACGACCTTGTCCAGCGAGCGGAACACCTCGACCTTGGCCTGCTCCTGCTCGAGCACGGCCTCCACGACGAGGTCGCGATCGGCGAGGGCGTCGAGGTCGGTGGTGAACGTGATCCGCGCGAGGGCGGCCTCGGCGTCGGAGTCGGAGAGTTTGCCGCTGCGCACACCGCGCTGCAACGACTTCTCGATGCGAGCCCTGCCCGCGTCGAGCGCAGGCTGGCTCACCTCGTTGACCGCGACCTCGATGCCCGCTCGCGCGTGCACCTCCGCGATCCCGGAGCCCATCAGGCCCGCTCCGATCACTCCGACGCGTTGTATGTCAGGCACCGTTGCTCCTCACGTCACGTCTGATGGCAGCACAAGGTCAGCACGCGGAACGCGAGGGTGGGCACCGGTGTCACCGGCTCCCACCCTCGCGTTCCGCGTGCTTCAACGACGGTAGTCGTCGTACCCGTCGTACGGGTCCTCGTACTGCTCCTCGTCCTCACCGCGGCTAATTTCCTCGTCAGAGGAATCGCCCGACAGCTCGCGCTGCAAAGCATCGAAATCCGTGGTGGGAACGCTGTACTTGAGCTCCCGGGCCACCTTCGTCTGCTTGGCCTTAGCTCGGCCGCGCCCCATGGCTCGACCCCCTTGCACAGGGGCGGGGCGGCCGGGGGAATCGGCGGCCCCGCGTCGTCTCGACAACTATTTCTTGGACACACCGTACCGTGTCGATGGGCTGTGATGCGACGTGGCACGGTGTGCGAACGGTGACAGTATCCGGTCCGGCTCGCGAAGGGGTGAGCCGGTGCTCACGGGCGGGTGCGGGCGTGCCAGGATTTCGGGGTGCTCCGTCCGTTCGTGGCCTATCTCCGGGTGTACGAACCGCTGTCCGCTTTCGGTGAACCGCCCGACGAGCAGCTGCTTCGTGCTGCGGAGGCCGCCAAGCTGACGCGGGCGAGCGCCGGCGAGCGCGAACATCTCTTGTGGCTGAAGTCACAGATTTCAGTGCCTCCTCGGCTGCTGCCTGCCGAATTGCCGAGCGGCGAGGCGGCTCCCAGCGCCAAGACCGACGTGCTCGTGCTCGACCCCTCCGAGGTGCCGACGGCGGGAAGTGCCGTGGTGGGTCCCGGCCCCCTCGTCTGCCCGTTGGAGCTACGAGTGCGCTCGGCCGCGGCGCTCGTGGGCTTTCTCGGAGAGGCCACGCCCGCGCTGCGCGCCGCGGTGCTCGACGCCGCGGACGCCACGGAGGAGACGCTGCGCACGCGGGCCAACTCGGCGCTGCGCGACCTGCACACCGGAACCATGCACATGCTGTCCACGACGTGGACCGTGCCGCTGCCGTGGTTCTCGCTCATCGAGCCCGACGAGCGCAGGCTCGTGCTCGGCGACGGCATGCACGACCCCCGGCGCGAGCTGTCCTGGCGCACCGCGATGACCGACGCGCTGCGCCGTGTGGCCGAGGCCGAGGAGCTGGTGCAGGAGACGCTCGGCGACTCGGGGCCGACGCAGATCCTCGCCGAGACGGGCCGCTGGCTGTCGAACTTCCACCCCGCCTCGGCCGTCGAGCTGGACTACGGCGGGCTGGTGCAGCTCATCGAGGACCCGATCCTGGAGTCCGACACCTCCGCCGAGGAGGTGCACTCGATCCTGGAGGCCCTGCGGGGCGGCGCGGTCGAGGAGATCGCCGAGCTGTTCCAGACGCTGCGGGACTACTGGGGCGACCTCGCCGCGAGGGAGCGGTTCAACTAGCGAGCGCCGCGAGGCACTCGCCGGTGACCCGCAGCTCGCCGACCTCGCGACCGCCGCCGAGCACCACGCCCGCGCCGCGGCCGAGGCCCTCCACCACCGAGAGCGCGGCGGGGTTGTCCGGCAGCGCCCCGAGCGCGCGCAGCGCGGCGACCAGCACCGGTGCCCTGCCGCGCGTGGCGCCGTCGGCGAGCTTGAGCGCCACCGCCGTGCCGTCGGGCAGCGCCATCGCGTGCACACCCTCTGCGCCGACCTTGCTCAGCAGGCCCGGCACCGCACGCATCAGCAGCGTGTCGTCCCTGCCCGTGCCCGCGACCAGCCACGGGTCGGCCCGCATCGCGTCGGCCACCCGCCGAGCGGGGCCGTCCTGGGCGGTGACCAGCCGGGAGAACGACCTGGCCAGACCGGTGAGAGAGAACGCGAACAGCGGTGCTCCACAGCCGTCGACGGCCGTGGCCGCGATGGGTTCGCCCGTGAGCTTCTCGACCGTGTCGGCGATCGTCAGCTGCAACTCGTGGCCCGGATCGTGGTAGCCCCGCGTGGGCCAGCCGCGCCGCACGCAGGCCGCCAGCATCGCGGCGTGCTTGCCCGAGCAGTTCATCGCCGCTCGCCGCTCGCCCGGCCACGTGCGGATCGCCTCGGCCCTGGCCGGCTCGTACATCGGGTAGACGGCAGGACAGTGCAGGTCGGACTCGCCCAAGCCGGCCGAGGCGAGCAGCGCGAGTGCCCGCTCGACGTGGCCGGGCTCGCCGTTGTGGGAGGCGCACGCCAGCGCCAGATCCGCCGAGCCGACGTCGAGGCCGGACTCCAGCAGGCCCACCGCCTGCAGCGGCTTGCAGCTCGACCTCGGGAAGAAGGGGCGCTCGACGTCGCCGAACGCGGTGCGCACCGAACCGTCGGGACGCACGACCACGACGGCGCCGTGGTGCACGCTCTCGACGAACCCCGAGCGGACCAGCTCCACCAGTGGCGGGGCGTCAGTCATCCTCGGGCACGTCCTTGCCTCGCTCGCTCGCCAGCAGCTCGTCCACCGAGGCCGTGCCCGAGGCGTAGCGCCGGGCGATCTCGGCGTTGAAGCCGTCGACCACGTTCTGCACCTCGCGCCGCCGCTGCGAGACCGACTCCTCCTGCTCGCGGAAGCTGTCGAGGGTCTGGGTCAGCTGCTCCTCCGACAGTGCCGACACGTCGGAGAGATCCGCGTTGCCGACCAGCGCCTCCGCGCGCCTGCGGTACTCGCCCGCGCGGGAGGGCTCGAGCGACTGGTGGCGGCCCGAACCGGTGGCCGGCCCGAGCGCGTTGTCGGCGAGGATCGTGGCCAGCTGGTCGACGATGCTGGCCGAGCCGCCGGACGTGCGGCGCTGCTGCTCGGCCTTCACGATGTCGATCCTGGCGTGCAGGAGCCGGCGCAGGTAGGAGAGGTCGGTCTCCTCCTGCGCGGCCTCGTCACGCCGTTCGCGCAGCGTGTCCATCGGCAGCGTGTCCACGTCGAGGACGTAGCCGGGGGCCAGTACACGGTCGATGCGACGTCGCCCGCCGGGCCGGACTTCGATCACGGGGCCATCCTGCTCTAGATCGGTCGGGCACACCAGGGATGCGCGTGATCATCTCATCCCCGGAACTGTTGTACCGCCTCCCGCCCCGGGGCCGCACCCTCCCCTGGCACGGAGTCCGGGTCGATCGCGGCCTGCACCCTGTTGTCCTCCGCGCCGACGAGCAGCTCCGCATCGGCCGGGGTCGAGCGCTTGACCAGCGCGAGCGCGATCGGTCCGAGTTCGTGGTGCTGGGCGACACTGCCGATCCGGCCGACCGTGCGCTCGCCCAGGACCACCGGGTCACCCGTTTCGGGATAGATCTCCGGCGAGCCGTCGAGGTGCAGCAGCACCATGTTGCGCGGCGGCCTGCCGACGTTGTGCACCTTCGAGACGGTCTCCTGGCCGCGGTAGCAGCCCTTCGCGACGTGGGCGGCCGAGCCGATCCAGTTCAGCTCGTGCGGGATGGCGCGCTCGTCGGTGTCGACGCCCGTGCGGGCCCGCAGCGACTCGACGCGCAGGGCGTCGAATGCCCAGCTGCCCGCGGGCCGGGCGCCCGCGTCGGTGAGCCGGGACCACCACGTCGCCAGCTCGGCGCGAGGCACCAGCAGGTCGACGGCGTGCCTGCCCGGCCACGGCATACGGCGGGCGAGACCGCCGCCGGGCAGCGGCGTGATTGCGTAGGGTTGCGGGCCGACCTCGACGTCGAGGACCTTGTCGATGTCCGGTCCCAGCAACGTGAGCACCGCGAAGTCCTCGGTCGCGTCGCGGATGTCCACCTTGGACCAGAACTTCATCGCCTCGAGATAGGCGAGCAGGCTCTGCTTGCCGCCCTTGGGCAGCGCGCTCGTCGCCTGCGAATCGGGATCGGTGTCGAGGTACACGACGTCCTCGGTGTAGCCGAGCACCATGTGCGCGTCGACGCGGCCGTGGCTGTCCAGCACCAGTGCCTCGGTGCCGGTGTCGGTGGGCAGTGCCGAGACGTGCTGCGAGATCACGAGGTGCAGCCACGACAGGCGTTCCTCGCCGGACACCGTGATGACGTGCCGGTGGGAGCGGTCGACGACGGCGACACCGCGCACGGCGGTGCGTTGCTCGGCGAACGGATCCCCCCAGTGCCAGGCCACCCCGGCCTCGGGGTGTCCTTCGGGTGCCGCGACCGCGCCGGGCCGGGAGAGCAGCGGTGACTGGTAGGCCATACGACCGATCGTAGGTGAGTACCGTGAGCACATGCGCGTGCTCGCTTTCCTCGACGGCACACTTGCCGACCCAGACCAGGCCCACCTCCGCGTCGACGACCTCAGCGTGCTCCGCGGTGACGGCGTTTTCGAGACGATCCTCGTCACCGACGGCAGGCCCCGTGAGCTCGGCCCGCACCTCGACCGGCTCGCGCGGTCGGCGGCGATGCTGGACCTGCCCGAGCCCGACCGGGCGGCGTGGGAACGCGTCGTCCAGCTCGTGATCGACAACTGGTCCGGCGGTTCGGAGATCGCCCTCAAGCTCGTCTACACGCGAGGCGTCGAGGGTGACCCGAACGCCACGCCGACGGCGTTCGCGCTGGGCATGGAGATCGACGAGAAGGTCAAGCGGGCGCGGGCCGAGGGCATCGCCGCGGTCACGCTGGAGCGTGGCATCGGCACCGACCTGATGGAGCGCGCGCCGTGGCTGTTGCTCGGCGCGAAGTCCCTGTCGTACGCGGTGAACATGGCCGCGGTGCGCGAGGCGGCGCGGCGTGGAGCGTCCGACGTGATCTTCACGGCGACCGACGGCTCGGTGCTCGAGGGCCCGACGTCGGCCGTGATCCTCGTCCGCGGGCGCACGCTCTACACGCCGCCGCCGACCATCGGCATCCTGCCGGGTACTACGCAGGGTGACGTGTTCCGCGCGGCCGAACGGGCCGGCTGGCAGACGGTGGTGGAGTCGTTCCCCGCGAGCGAGCTCACCTCGGCCGACGCGGTCTTCCTCGCGTCGTCGGTGCGCAAGGTGACGCGGGTGCACACGCTCGACGGGCAGCCGCTGGCCGACTCGACGGAGCTGCACGCGGAGCTGGCGAAGGTCTACGACTCGCAGTACGACTGAGCCCCGGACACGACGAAGGCCACCTCCCGTGAGTGGGAGGTGGCCTTCGTCGTGGAAGCGGGGACTCAGCCGACCACGCGACGCAGCAGCGCGGAGGCGTGCGGCGTCATCGGCTGGCCGACCATCGCGCGCTCCTCGACGTAGCCGAGGTCGCCGCCCGCGACGATGCCGTACAGGCGCTGCGCGGCGGTGACCTCCTTGGCCGTGGAGGTGCGCACCACCGCGTCGGTGGCGAGCTGCCAGGCCGACTGGTTCTTGGGGGTGCCGTAGAAGAGTTCGAGGATCCCGCTGGAGTGCGCGAGCAGGAGCTCGATGGTGTCGTCCTCCTGGGGACGCCACCAGCCGGTCTCGCGCGCCGCGGGGCGGATCACGTTGCCGTCGTCGTCGAGCAGCCACGACCGGGCTTCGTGGAAGAGGAACGGGCGCCCGTCGTGGGCGATGGTGAGCTGCTGGGCGAACCGGCGCGGACCGTCGATCGTGGGGTAGTTGACCTCCCCCTCGCCGCGCCACACGCCGACGAGCGGCAGCAGCGCCAGGCACGCGTCGTTGAGGTTCTCACCCTCGCGCAGGTTCGCCGTGTCACCGGGGATCGGCAGGTCGTCGAACTGCGGGATGTTCCTGCCCGCGGTCTGTTCGGCGCGCTCGGCCGCGACCCGGATGGCTTCGTCGCCGCTGGACATACCGCTGGACATCAGGCGTCGCGGCGGTCCGAGTACAGCCGGTAGACGACGTAACCACCGAACCAGGTGGTGGCGACGATGGCCAGTACGAGCAGCGTCGTAAAGATAATCTCCACGAGCGGAAGGATAACCCGCCGCACTGGCTCAGCAGCAGCGCGGGAGCCCAGATGCGGTGAAGGGCACCTTTACCGCATTCAATGCAGTAAAGGTGCCCTTCACCGCAGCTCCGCAGGTCTCGGGTGGGGCGGGTCGGCGCAGCGAGGCCGCCTTCCCCTCGTCAGGGAAGGCGGCCTCCGCGTTGGTGGTGCTGTGGTGGTGGACGCCTCAGGAGACGGCGATGGCGACCTGGTGCACGCCCGGGCCGCCCGCGGTCACGGCGGCCTCGCCGTTGCCCGTGCGGTGCAGCGCGCGCACGGTCCAGTCGCCCGCAGCCGCGTAGAAGCGGAAGTCGCCCTGCGGTGAGGCCTGGACCTCGCCCGCGAACTCGCCGTCGGCGTTGAGCAGCCGCACGTACGCGCCGCCGAGCGGGCCGTCGCTGCTGGTCACCGTTCCGGCGACCACGACCTGGCCGTTGGTGTCCTCGTCAGCCGCCGTGGCGGTCTGCTGCGGCGCGCCGCATCCGTCCGACATCTACTTCGCTCCCGTCTCGATGGGCACGCCGACCAGCGAGCCGTACTCAGTCCACGAACCGTCGTAGTTCTTCACGTCGTCGAGGCCGATCAGCTCGTGCAGCGCGAACCACGTGTGGCTCGACCGCTCGCCGATGCGGCAGTACGCGATGGTCGACTTCGACGTGTCGAGGCCGGCCTCCCGGTACAGCTCGGTGAGCTCCTCGGCCGACTTGAAGGTGCCGTCCTCGTTGGCCGCCTTCGACCACGGCACGTTCACCGCGCTCGGGATGTGGCCGCCACGCTGGGCCGCTTCCTGCGGCAGGTGCGCGGGCGCCAGCAGCTTGCCCGAGAACTCGTCGGGCGAGCGCACGTCGACGAGGTTCTTGGTGTTGATGGCGTCGACGACCTCGTCGCGGAACGCGCGGAGCTGGAGGTCCTGCTCCTTGGCCTTGTAGCTGGTGCGCTCACGCTTGGTGTCGTCTGTGGTCAGCTCGCGGCCGTCGAGCTCCCACTTCTTGCGGCCACCGTCGAGGAGCTTGACGTTGTCGTGGCCGTAGAGCTTGAAGTACCAGTACGCGTACGCGGCGAACCAGTTGTTGTTGCCGCCGTAGAGGACCACGAGGTCGTCGTTGCCGATGCCCTTGTCCGACAGCAGGGCCTCGAAGCCGGCCTTGTCGACGAAGTCGCGCCGGACCTGGTCCTGCAGCTCGGTCTTCCAGTCGATCCTCACGGCGCCGCGGATGTGCCCGCCGTCGTAGGCGGTGGTGTCCTCGTCGACCTCGGCGAACACCACGCCGGAAGTGTTCAGGTTCTCCTCTGCCCACTGGGTAGTGACCAGGACGTCTTCACGGCTCATGGAGCGGCACTCACTTTCTTGTACTCGTGGTTGGCGAAGGGATTTCTCAGGACGTGTGTTCGGTGCGCGGGGTGAACCGGCGCGCGAGCAGGTACACCTCGCAGCCGAGACAGAAGTTGAACGCCGCGTTGAGGAACGCGGCGAACAGGGCGAACGCCGTTGCGACGACGCCGAGCGCGGTCACCCCGCCCGCGTAGCCGAGGGTGCCCACCAGCGCGAACACGAACCCCACCGTCTGGGCGAAGCGCAGCGGAGCGGCGTCCTCTCGCTCGCTCGTCGGCGCGAGTCGCGGCGCCACCAGCGCGCGGTACAGCACCGAGTAGGGCGCGGGCCGTAGCCCGATGAAGGCGCCGATGGCGAACACCACGGTCTGCGCGGCGAGCAGCGGCCACCAGCCGGTGACCAGCACCACGGCCAGCACGACCGTCGTGACGGCCGCGGCGAAGCGGGGGCCACGAGGGTCTACTGCGGGGCCTGCTGCCATGTCACCTCCTGTGTGCGGCTGGAACGTCGAACCGGGGCGAACCGCTCGACGAACACAGGCTGCTACGCACGCGGCACAGATCAACTGCGCGGCGCTGCGTGAGGAGGTGGGTAGGCAGCCTGTCCACGGCGCTCACAGTACCTACCCTCCCTGTCAGTGGGAACCGCGTTCAACCTCTGGGACGAGGTGCGGGCCGAGCGCGGCGAGCAGGTCAGGGCCCTTCGGTACCCCGCCGACCCGCAATATTTCACGGCCCTCGGAGGTGTAGGCCACGGTCGTCGGCGTGCGCAGCACCCCGAGCTCCTGCGCGACGTGCGGGCGGTCGGTGACGTCGAGGTCCACATGGTGCAGACCCTCGGTGCGTTCCGCCAGATGGGACAGCAGGGCGCGCGTCTGCCTGCACGGGGCGCAGAACGTGGTGGAGATCTGCACCAGCGTCACGGCGGAGCCGGGCGCGAGGGCCGCCGTGACCGGCTCGGGCAGCTCGGCGCTCTCGCCCGCGGGCTCGGCGGTGGTGCGGATGCGGCCGTTGCGGCGGTGGAGCAGCGCGCCGACCAGCAGGCCGGCCACGAGCGTGCCCACCACCACCCACAACCCCGTCACCGGCTCGTCTCCCTGGTCCCGCGCGGGGGCTACCGCCCCGACTGTCCCGTCACTCCGGCGAACGCCACGTCCTTCGCCTCGCCACTGATCGTGAGCGAGCCCGGCTCCACCTTGACCGCCGTCGGCGTGACGGTGAAGGGCAGATCGCCGGTGTTGATGTCCGCCTCGAAGTTCGGCAGCAGCCTCTGCTGCACCTCAGGCGGAACGACGGTGGTCTCCTGGTCATTCCCGAACTGCAGGCGGTGCGGGGTGATGCGGATCGAGGTGCCGTCGAGCTCGATCATGGCGAAGGCGAAGATCTCGATCTCCTGGCCTGCGATGTCGACCTTGCCGGACAGGCGCACGCCGGCCGTGGAGTCCTGGTCGTCCTCCCGCTGCGACTCGGCGGCGCTATCGCCGGTGTCGTCGCCGGCCTGGGAGTCGTCGTTGCCCTCGCCGTTGCGGACATAGGCCTCGGTGGACGGCTCGATGCTCAGGTCCTTGATGTTGTCCAGCGGCGAGACCTTGCCGATGTCGCTGGCCTTCAGCGTGATCTGGCCCTCGAGGTCGCCGATGGTGATGTTGTCGGTGTTGCCGGAGGTCAGGTCCGACAGCGGCGCCGTGACCTCGCGCAGTTCGGCCCTGATCCCGACGTCGTTGAGCATGTCGCCCACCGGCACGCCGTCCGCGGAGACCGTGATGTGGTCGTACTCGCCGCCGAGCGCCTGCGTGGTGAACGGAAAGCCGTGAATCGTTACGTTCGGGTCCTCGGTGAGCCCCAGCTGCTCGCGCGCCTTCTGCGACACCGTGTGCTCCGCGAATGCCGCGGCGCCGAAGTCGGCGGCGACCAGCAGGCCGACCAGCACGACGAGCACCACGATGATCTTGCGGGCCCTGCGGCCTCCGCGCTTGCGAGGCGGGTGGGATTGCTGGGTCACAGCACTCACATTCGGTTCCGTTCTGTTACAGCAGCATTTCGCGGTCGTTTCCGGGTCGCTTCAAGCCCGCGACCTCGTGTGATGCCGACTTCACGAGTAGGGACACCACAGATTTCACCGGTTATTCTCAACTAAGACCGGCCCGGGCCGTGCCCGAGGCGATCAATTTTGAGGCGGTGGCGATGAGCCTGGACTTACTGGTACTCACTGCGGAATCCGATGCCACCTCAGTGCTGCCCGCTCTCGATCTGCTCCCGCACACCGTACGCGTTCGCGCACCCGAGGTCACCGCGCTGCTCGACGCCGGACACCGTGACGTGATCCTGCTCGACGCGCGCAGCGACCTCGCGTCCGCGAAGAGCCTCTGCAGGCTCCTCAAGGGCGCCGGTGACGAGGACGCCACGACCCCGGTGATCGCCGTGGTCGGCGAAGGTGGCCTGGTGGCGGTGAGTGCCGAGTGGCGCACCGATGACATTCTCCTGCCGACGGCGGGTCCCGCCGAGGTGGACGCCCGGCTGCGGCTGGCCACCACCAGGGACGGCGCGACGAGCCATGTCGACGCCGAACTGCGGGTCGGTGACCTCGTCATCGACGAGGCCACCTACACGGCGCGGCTGCGGCGGCGCACCCTCGAGCTCACCTACAAGGAGTTCGAGCTGCTCAAGTACCTCGCGCAGCACGCGGGCCGGGTGTTCACCCGCGCCCAGCTGTTGCAGGAGGTCTGGGGCTACGACTTCTTCGGCGGCACCCGCACGGTCGACGTGCACGTCAGGCGGCTGCGCGCGAAGCTCGGCCCCGAGCACGAGCAGATGATCGGCACCGTGCGCAACGTCGGCTACAAGTTCGAACGGCCTTCCAAGCCGGGCTCTGTAAAGGGCGCGGTGCCGGTGGTGCCGGAGTCCTTCGAGGTGACGGAGTTCTCCAACCGCTGACCCGACCGCCGCGGTTAGTCTCGACTCATGCTCGAGACAGCGTGGGTGAACGACCTCGACGACGCGCGTACCGACTCGGTGCGCGCGTTGTTGCTTGCGGCACGCGCCGCCGACGGCAGGCCGGAGATCGAGCGGGACGGGCCGCTGCCGGGTGAGTTCGCCGGCGGCAGGTTCCTGCTCGGCCACGACGGCGGCGAGCTGGTGGGCGTGGCGCACCTCGACACCGGGGGCGACTCGTTCGGCAGGCAGGTCGCCGAGCTGATCGTCCACCCCGAGCACCGCGGCAAGGGCCACGGCGCGGCGCTGGCGCGCGAGCTCGCGGCGCAGGTGCCCGACCAGCTCCGCGTGTGGGCGCACGGCGATCACCCCGCGGCCGCGCGGCTGGCCACGCGACTCGGCTTCGAGCGCGTCCGCGAGCTGCTCGTGATGCACGTGCGGGTCGCCGACGCCGACTGGCCGGAGCCGACCCCCGCCGAGGGGCTCACGCTGCGCACGTTCCGCCCCGGCCACGACGAGCAGGCGGTGATCGACGTCAACGCCCGCGCCTTCGACTGGCACCCCGAGCAGGGCGCGCTGACCGTCGACGACCTGCGCCGCACCGAGTCCGAGAGCTGGTTCGACCCCGAGGGCTTCTTCCTCGCCGAGAACGCCGACGGCACTGTCGTCGGCTTCCACTGGACCAAGGTGCACCCGGCCAACCCCGAGCGCTTCGGCGGCGAAGAAGTGGGCGAGGTCTACGTCGTCGGCGTCGACCCCGGCGCGCAGGGCGGTGGGCTCGGCAGGGCGCTGACGCTCGCGGGCCTTCGTCACCTCGCACAACGCGGGCTGGGTCAGGTGATCCTGTACGTCGAGGGCGACAACGCGCCCGCCGTCGCGGTGTATCAGCGCCTCGGTTTCGTGCGTCACGAAACGGACGTCCAGTACGCCCGTCCGTGATACGTTGCCGCCGCCAGTCGTACTCACGAACGACGTGAGTCAGGAAATCCGGTGAGAGTCCGGAACTGACGCGCAGCGGTGAGGGTGACGGGCGGGACACGATGCCACTGGAGCGACGCTTCCGGGAAGGCGTTTCCGTCCGGACGATCCCGAGTCCGAAGACCTGCTGGCACCCCGGCGTGAGCCGGGAGTCGCTGTCCGGTTCGGGCTCCGCGCATGGGCCCTCGACGCAGAGGAACGCTGTGGCCTTCCCGCTCCGCCGTCTCGCCCTTCCGCTTTCGCTGGCCCTGCTGGTCCCGCTCGCCGCGTGCGGTGGCACCGGTGGCACCGGCGACGACGACCGGGCCGCTCCCGGCTACCCGCGCACCGTGGACAACTGCGGGGTGCGCACCACCGTCGAGGCGCCGCCGCAGAAGGTCGTGTCGCTGAACCAGGGCACCACGGAGATCCTGCTGTCGCTGGGGCTGGCCGACCGGATCGTCGGCACCGCGACGTGGACCGACCCGCTGCCCGACGACCTCGCGGCCGCCAACGAGGGCGTCCCGAGGCTGGCCGACAACATGCCGTCGTTCGAGTCGGTGCTGAGCACCGAACCCGACTTCGTCACCGCGTCCTTCGTGGCGACCCTCGGCAAGGGCGGCGTAGCCACACGCGACCAGTTCTCCGAGCTCGGCGTGCCCAGCTATCTGTCCCCTTCGGACTGCACGAAGAACAACGAGGGCGCAGGCGACGGGCGCAGGGACACGACACTGACGATGGACACGATCTACACCGAGGTGCGTGAGCTGGCCACGCTCTTCGACGTGGAGGAGCGCGGCGAGCGTCTGGTGTCGGAGCTGCGCGGCAGGCTCGAACGGGCGACCGACGGCCTCGATGCCTCGGGAGTCACGCTGCTCTACTGGTTCGCCAACTCGGAGGCGCCCTACCTCGCAGGCTGCTGCGGCGCCCCTGGCGTGATGACGAAGGCGGTCGGCGGCGAGAACGTCTTCGACGACACCCGCGACGAGTGGCCGCAGATCAACTGGGAGACGGTGGCCGAACGCGATCCCGACGTGCTCGTGATCGGTGACCTGACCCGGAAGTCGCAGACGGCGGAGACCGCCGCGAAGAAGATCGAGTTCCTGGAGTCGCACCCGGTGACCCGCAACCTGAAGGCCGTGCGGGACAAGCGCTACGTGCTGCTCAGCGGGCAGGCGCTGAACCCGTCGATCCGCACGGTCGCCGGTGTCGAGGAGCTGGCCGCGAAGCTGCGCGAGTTCGGGCTCGCCGGGTGAGTCTCGCGCAGCTGACGCGGCGCTCGCGGCTGCCGCTGGTGCTGCTCGGCGGGGTGGTGGCGCTGGCGCTGTCGATCGCGCTCGCCATCACCTTCGGCCCCGCGAACATCGAGGTCGGCGAGGTCTGGTCCGCGGTGGTCGCCCGGCTCGGCATCGGCGAGTCGGGGTTGTCGGCCATCCGCGACGGCATCGTGTGGAACCTGCGCCTGCCGAGGACGCTGCTGGCCGCCGTGTGCGGCGCCGGGCTCGCGGTGTGCGGCGCGATCATGCAGTCGCTGCTGCGCAACCCACTGGCCGATCCGTTCGTGCTCGGGGTGTCCTCGGGCGCCTCGACGGGTGCGGTGCTGGTGGTGGTGCTCGGCGCGGGCGGTGGTGTGGTGTCGATGTCGGCGGGCGCGTTCCTCGGCGCGGTGGCCTCGTTCGCGTTCGTGCTGCTGCTCAGCCACACGCTCGGCGGCACCACCGACCGCGTGGTGCTCTCCGGGGTCGCGGTGATGCAGCTGTTCTCGGCGCTGACGTCGTTCGTCGTGCTGACCTCCGGCGACGCCGAGACCACGCGCGGAGTGTTGTTCTGGCTGCTGGGCTCGCTCAGCAACGCGAGCTGGGCCGAGGTGGGCACGTGCTTCGCGGTGCTCGCCGCGACGTTGCTGGTGTGCGCCGGGTACGCGCGCTCGCTCGACGCGTTCGCGTTCGGCGAGGACGCGGCCGCAACGCTCGGCGTCTCGGTGGCCCGTACGCGCCTGGTGCTGTTGTGCGTGACCGCGCTGCTGACGGCGGTACTGGTGAGCTCGGCAGGCGCGATCGGGTTCGTCGGACTCGTGCTGCCGCACGCCGCCCGCGCGCTGGCCGGCCCGAACCACGCGCGGCTGCTGCCGGTGACCGCGCTCGCGGGCGCGGTGTTCCTGGTGTGGGTCGACACGCTCGCCAGGACAGTGCTCGACCCGCAGGAAGTGCCGGTGGGTGTGGTGACCGCACTCATCGGTGTGCCCGCGTTCGTGCTCATCCTCTACCGCGCGCGAGGTGCCCGATGACCGCCGACGGCATCGCCGCCGAGCGCGTCACGCGCTCGCTCGGCGGCCGGATCGTGCTCGACGACGTCAGCATCGCGCCGGAGGCAGGGGCCACGGTGGGCCTGCTCGGGCCCAACGGTTCGGGAAAGTCGACGCTGCTGCGGCTGCTGGCAGGCGTGCTGGCCCCCACCACGGGTGTGGTGACACTGGACGGCGAGCGGCTCGACGACGTCGGCCGACGTTCGCTCGCGCGCCGCATCGCCGTGGTGGAACAGCACACCGACACCCAGGTGCCGCTCACCGTGCTGGACGTGGTGCGGCTGGGCCGGATCCCGCACCGCCGCACCTGGCTGCCCTCCTCGGCCGAGGACGACGACGCGGTCGGCGCCGCGCTCGAACACGCCGGGCTGACGGACAAAGTGGACAGACGATGGCAGACGCTGTCGGGAGGCGAACGGCAGCGGGTGCAGATCGCCCGCGCGCTGGCGCAGCAGCCGCGGGAGTTGCTGCTGGACGAACCGACCAACCACCTCGACATCCAGCACCAGTTCGACCTGCTGAACCTGCTGGTGGGGCTCCCGCTCACCACCGTGGTGGCGCTGCACGACCTGAACCTGGCCGCCATGTACTGCGACCGGCTGGTGGTGCTCCAGAGCGGGAAGGTGGTGGCGGCGGGCCGCCCCGAAGAGGTGCTCACCGAGGAGCTCATCGAGCGGGTCTACGGCGTGCGTGCCGTCGTGACCCTGGAACCGGAGGGACATCCCCACGTCCGGTTCGTGCGCGCGGGCAGACCCGCGCGCAGCGCGCTTCGGGCGGAGTGACGAGCACCCCGCCCGAAGCGGCGATCAGCCGAAGCGGCCGGAGATGTAGTCCTCCGTGGCCTTCTTGCTGGGTGTGGAGAAGATCTTGGTCGTCTCGTCGATCTCCACCAGCTCGCCGGGCTGGCCGACGCCACGCAGGTTGAAGAACCCCGTCATGTCGCTGACGCGGGCGGCCTGCTGCATGTTGTGGGTGACGATGACGATCGTGTACTTCTCCTTGAGCTCCAGCATCAGGTCCTCGATGGCCTGCGTGGAGATCGGGTCCAGCGCCGAGCACGGCTCGTCCATCAGCAGCACGTCCGGCTGCACGGCGATGGCCCGCGCGATGCAGAGCCGCTG
The DNA here is from genome assembly GCF_016595675.1 of Prauserella cavernicola. Taxonomy (GTDB): domain Bacteria; phylum Actinomycetota; class Actinomycetes; order Mycobacteriales; family Pseudonocardiaceae; genus Prauserella_A; species Prauserella_A cavernicola. The sequence goes on from NZ_JAENJH010000002.1 coordinate 893,003, forward strand.
CTGCTGCCCGCCGGAGAGGCCGGAACCGGGCTTCGGCAGCCGGTCCTTGACCTCTTCCCACAGGTTGGCCGCGCTCAGCGCACGCTCCACGACCTCGTCCATCTCGGCCTTGCGGAGGCGCTTGTTGTTGAGCTTGAGCCCGGCGGCCACGTTGTCGTAGATGGACATGGTGGGGAACGGGTTGGGGCGCTGGAACACCATCCCGATCTGCCTGCGGACGTTGACCGGGTCCACGGCCGCGCCGTAGAGGTCGTCGTCGTCCATGAAGATCTTGCCGTCGACCCTGGCGTTGGGCACCAGCTCGTGCATCCGGTTGAGCGTGCGCAGGAACGTCGACTTGCCGCAACCGGAAGGGCCGATCAGCGCGGTGACCGACCGTGGCTGGATCGTCATCGACACGCCCTGCACGGCGAGGAACTTGTCGTAGTAGATGTCGAGATCCTTGACCTCGATGCGCTTTGCCACAGTGCCTTCCTAGTCTTCCTGGTCTTCTCGGACGCCGCTCACGCGCGCGTCTTCGGAGCGAACAGTCGGGAGATGAGCCGGGCCACGAGGTTGAGCACCATCACGATGATGATCAGCGTCAGTGCGGCTGCCCACGCACGGTCGAGGGAGAACTGAGGCGGAACACCAGGGTTCACGTACTCGTAGTACGAGAATACCGACAGCGTCGCCATCCGGCCGTCGAACGGATTGAAGTTGTCACTCGACGTGATACCGACCGTGATCAGCAATGGGGCCGTCTCACCGATGACGCGGGCGATCGCCAGCGTCACACCCGTCGCGATACCGGCGAGTGCCGTGGGGAGCACGACCTTGACGATCGTGCGCCACTTCGGCACGGCCAGCGCGTAGGACGCCTCCCGCAGCTCGTTGGGCACGAGCTTGAGCATCTCCTCGGTGGATCGCACCACCACGGGGATCATCAGCACGCTCAGCGCGATCGCGCCCATGATGCCCATTCGGACCCCGGGACCGAAGATGAGCGCGAACAGGGCGTAGGCGAACAGGCCGGCCACGATCGACGGGATGCCGGTCATGACGTCGACGAAGAACGTGATGGCCTTGGCCAGCTTGCCCCGGCCGTACTCCACCAGGTACACGGCGGTGAGCAGACCCACCGGCACCGAGATCAGCGCGGCGAGCGCCGTGATGATCAGCGTGCCCATGATGGCGTGGTAGGCACCGCCGCCCTCGCCGACGATCCCGCGCATCGAGTACGAGAAGAACTCGGTGTCGAACCGGGCGAGGCCGTTGGACAGCACCGTCACCACGACGGAGATCAGCGGCAGCAGAGCCAGCAGGAACGCGCACGTCACCACCGCGGTGACGAGCCGGTCGGTGGCCTTTCGCGGCCCCTCGACCACGCGCGACCACAGGTAGATGACGGCCGTGTAGACGAGCGCGCCCACCACGGCGGCCCCCGCGGGGCTCCAGTCGGCGAACTGCCACAGACCCAGCGCGGCCAGCGCGACGATCGCCAGTGTCAGCGGCGCCGCTCCCCTCGGCAGCTGTCCCGCGGTGAGCGGAGCGCCTGTGAGCGGTGTGTAGAGGTCGGATTCGGAGCTCTGTGAGGTAGGAGTCGGCATCAGTTGGCTCCCGAGAATTCCTTGCGGCGGTTGATCACCGCGCGAGCCACCATGTTCACGGCCAGCGTGATCGCGAAGAGGACCAGACCCGATGCGATCAGCGTGTTCACCGCGATGCCCGACGACTCGGGGAACTGGAGCGCGATGTTCGCCGCGATCGTCGAGGGGTTGGCACTGCTGATCAGGTTGAAGGTGACGCCGCCGGAGACGGAGAGCACGATGGCGACGGCCATCGTCTCGCCGAGCGCGCGGCCGAGGCCCAGCATCGAGGCACCGATGATGCTCGAGCGGCCGAACGGCAGCGCCGCCATCCGGATCATCTCCCAGCGGGTGGCGCCGAGAGCGAGCGATGCCTCCTCGTGCAGACGCGGAGTCTGCCGGAATGCCTCACGCACCACGGCGGTGATGATCGGCAGGATCATCACGGCGAGCACGATGACCGCCACGAGCATCGTGCGGCCGGTGGCCGACGGTGGGCCCGCGAACAGCGGGATGAACCCGAGGTTCTCGGCGAGCCAGTTCGCCGGCTCGACCGTCAGCGGCGCGAGCACGGTGAAACCCCAGAGGCCGTAGATGATGCTCGGCACCGCGGCCAGCAGGTCGATCAGGTATCCGAGACCCGCGGCGATGCGGCGCGGCGCGTAGTACGTGATGAACAGGGCGATCGCGACCGCCAGCGGCGACGCGATCAGCAGAGCGAAGACGGCCGAGATCAGAGTGCCGAACAGCAGCGGCCAGACGTAGACCGCCACCCCCTCGCCACCCGGGATGTCCTCGGCGGGGGCCGTGAGCGACGGCCAGGCCTCGACGAGCAGGAACGCGGCGACCCCGGCGAGGACCACGAGGATGAGCACGCCCGCCCCCGTGGAAGCGCCGGCGAAAATGCGGTCCCCGGGCCGTTGCGGCACCTTCGGTGCCTTCGGCCTCGTTGTGCTGGGCGGCACTTGGATTCCCTTCTAACCCTTCTCAAAGCGTGTGTCCGGGTGGCCACCAAGAAGAGGTGACCACCCGGACGCTGGAGCTGTTGTTACTCAGCTGTTCGCGGAGATCGCGTCGACCGCGGGCTGGATCTGCTCACGCAGCTTGTCCGAGATGGGAGCCGAGCCGGCAGCGTCGGCCGATGCCTTCTGGCCCTCTTCGCTGATGATGTAGTTGAAGTACGACTTCACGAGTTCGGCCTTGTTGGCGTCGTCGTAGTTGGCGCAGGCGATGCCGTACGACACGAGGACGATCGGGTAGGTGCCGGCCTCGGTGGTGTCGCGGGCCAGATCGTAGGCGAAGCTGTACTCGCCACGGCCCTCGTGCCGCTCCGACACGTCCACGACCGCCGCGGCGGCCTCGGGCGAGTAGGCGACGAACTCCTCGCCGACGCCGACCTTGACGGTGCTCAGCTCGCCGGCCTGGCTGGCGTCGGCGTAGCCGATGGTGCCGTTGCCGTTGGACACGGCCTGGATGACACCCGAGGTGCCCTGGGCGGCCTCGCCACCCGGCACAGGCCAGTCACCGCTGGCCTCGTGCGGCCAGTCGGCCTCGGCCGTGGCCGTGAGGTACTCGGTGAAGTTCTCGGTCGTTCCCGACTCGTCGGAGCGGTTCACCGGGGTGATCGCGGTGTCCGGCAGGTCGGCGTTCGGGTTGTCCTCGGCGATGGCCGGGTCGTTCCACTTCTTGATCTGCTGGTTGAAGATCTTGGCGATCGTCGCGGGCTTGAGGTTCAGCTCGTCGACACCGTCCAGCTTGAAGACCACGGCGATCGGCGAGACGTAGGCCGGGACCTCGACGAGCTCGCCGCAACGCTCCTTGGCCTTGGCCAGCTCCTCGTCGTCCAGGTACGAGTCGGTGCCACCGAAGTCGGAACCGCCGCTGATGAACTGCTCACGACCGCCGCCCGAGCCGATCGGGTCGTAGTTGACCGTCGCGTCGCCGTTCTGGCCGATGAAGCCTGCCTGCCAGGCCTGCTGGGCGGCCTCCTGCGAGCTGGCGCCTGCGCCGGAGATCGTGCCCGACAGGCCCTCGCCGGAGCCCCCGCTGCCGCTGCCCTGCTCGTTGGCCGAGCCGCAGGCCGCCAGGCCGAAGGTGAGCGCGGCTGCCGCTGGGAGGGCGAAAACGCGGCCCAGGGTGGTACGCTTCACAGTTAACCTCTTCCAAGTCTCCGCGGCAGGCAGACGCCTCCGCTGGGGAATCCTCACGTGGTCGGACGCTATGGGCGGCACATGACACCGCAGCGCTGCGTGGATGAACGAAGCCTGAACGAAACGCGACGAAGAGGCGACATCACAGCGACATAACAGAGAAGTGACTCTCTGTTGTCCGGATGAGTGATCGCCGACGTATAGAACATGACAACTGGGTGATCAGTGGTTGTCGATTGCCCGCTTACACGTCACTGCCGGTGTATCCAGGCATCCTTCCGGTGACCACGAACACGATCCGGCGAGCCACCGAGACGGCGTGGTCGGCGTAGCGCTCGTAGAACCGGCCCAGCAGGGTCACGTCCACGGCGGTCGCGACGCCGTGCGGCCAGTCCTTGTCCATGATCACGCTGAACAGGTTGCGGTGGATGTCGTCCACCTCGTCGTCGTCGGCCTCGATGCTGCGAGCCGCCTCGACGTCCTTGGTGCGGATCACTTCCTCGGCCTTGCGGGCCAGCCGGACATCGACCTCGCCCATCTTGGCGAAGGCGGCGCGGACCTGCTCGGGAAGAACCGGGTCCGGGTGGCGTCGCCTCGCGGCCTTCGCGACGTGCAGCGCAAGGTCGCCCATGCGCTCCAGGCTCTCGGCCGCGTGCAGTGCCGCCACGACGATCCGGAGGTCGGTGGCCACGGGCGCCTGCAGTGCGAGGAGGGCGTAGGCCTTTTCCTCGCAGTCGGCGCGCGCGTCATCGACCTTGACGTCGTCGCTGATGACCTGCTCGGCCAGCTTCAGGTCCGAGTCCAACAGTGCTCGGGTCGCCCGCTCCATGGCGTCAGCGACCTGGCTCGACATACCGGAAAGCCGGTCGGCAAGGTTGTCGAGTTCAACGTGGTAAGCCTCGCGCATGCCGCAGACTCTACGACCCGGTAGGCACGGCCGCCGAATTGCCAAATGAACCTGAGGTGAACCCCGGCTAACTCTTTCGGGGACAGCTGCTACACCGGTTCGGGTTACTCCGAGGAGTCCGCCGCCTGCTGCTCTCCGGGGCCGGGCTCCGGCTCGGCGGGCTCCTCGCCGGGCAGCGGCGTGTTGTCGATGAGGGCCTTGAAGAGGTCCGCGGTGTCCTGCTCCAGCAGCTCCTCGTTCGAGTTCTCGTTGGCCTCGCCGACGGTGGGCACGGTCATGAACTCCACCGCTCCCGCGCTGAGGCCCTGCATCGACTGGGCGAGCGTGAGCAGCTGGTCCACACCGATGTTCTCGCCGAACGTCGACCTGGCGAAGGCGTTGACGAACCCGGTGAGCTTGCCGACGTCGAGCAGCACGTCGCGGGAGAGCGTGGCGCTCAGCAGCGAGGACATGAACTCCTGCTGCCGCGACATGCGCCCGTAGTCGGAGAACGTCGGGTCGCTGTAGACCTTGCGGGCGCGCACGAAGTTGAGCGCCTGGTCGCCGCGCAGCACCACGTCGCCCGTCTCGGCGACGATCATCCCGAGCTCCTGGTCCTCCATCGGCTCGTCGATGTGCACGGTCACGCCGCCCACGGCGTCGACCATTCCCTTGAAGCCGTTGAAGTCGATGCCGACGAAATGGTTGATCGCCATGCCGCTGATCTGCTGGATCACCTTGGTGACGCAGCGGGGCCCGCCGACGTTGAACGCGGAGTTGAGCTTCACCACGTCGGCGGCGTCGACGACCTCGCCGTACTCGCCGGTCTCCGGGTTCCACCGCTCGCACTCGGGGCGCGAGATCTCCAGGTCGCGGGGGAAGGAGACGACGACGGCCCGCTTCCGGTCCTTGGGGATGTGGGCGAGCATCACCGTGTCGGAGCGTGCTCCGGGGACGCCGTCTGGGTCGCCGACGTTGTCCTCCACCTCGGCGCCCTCGCGGGTGTCGGAGCCGACGATCAGGAAGTTCTCGTCGCCGAGCTGGCCCTGCGCGTTCTGGATGTCCTTGGAGTTCTGGTCGAGCGCGGCGATCTCGTTGAACTGCGAGTTGAACCAGGTCTTCGCGCCCCAGGCGATGCCGGTGGCGATGAAGACCAGAACAGCGAGCGTGATCGCCGTGACCCGCGCGGCGAGCAGCGTCCGGTTGTTGCGGCGCTCCTTCTTCTCCTGCAGGCGGGTCTGCGGCGAGGCCTGCTGGTCGTCACTCTCGGTCTCGGGCTCCTCGTCCTGGACGAGCGCCGAGCCGCGCTGGCCCACGACGGAGGTCGCGACGGTGACGGCGCGATGCAGCTTCGTGCGGGTCTGTTCGAAGCGCGCGACGAGCTTGTCGCGGCGGTCCCTCCGCTCCTGCTCCTCGGCTTCCAGCTCGTCGTGCGCCGCCGAGAACCGGGCGAGCGAGTTGTCGATCTTGCGCTTGTACTTCGTGGTGTCGTCGACCGGCTCGAGCTGGTCGGTCATCGTCAGCCGGTCCTCGATCGAGGGCGTCGGAGGCGGCTGGAGTGGGCGTCGGGGCCGGGGCGGCGCGACAGGGCGTTTCGGCCCGGGCGCAGGGGCGTCACCGGCTTCGTCGCCGTGGTCCCCTAGCCCGCCCTCGAGCACGGCGGCGACGTTCATGGTCGAGTCGTCCACCGGTGGAGGTGGTACGGCCCGGCTTTGCTCAGGCTGCCGCGGCTCCGCTCGCGACGGACGCCTGCGAGGGCGGTCGGCCCGCGGCAGGTTGTTGCGAGTGGGCTCCTCGCCCGGGGCCTCAGCGTGCGACTGCTCCGTTCGCGCCGGATCGGCGTGCGGCGGCTGGGGTCGGGAGAGTTCCGGTCGTGACGGATCGGGGCGCGACATTTCCGCTCGCGGCGGTTCCGGGCGCGACAGATCCGTTCGTGTCGCCTCGGCGTGCGGCGGCAGGGGGCGCGCTTGCCCCGCTCGTGGCGCTTCGGCGCGCAGAGACTCCGCTCGCGGCGGTTCGGCGCGTGAGGACTCCGCTCGCGGCGCGTCGGGACGCGACGGCTCCGCTCGCGGCGGTTGGGGGCGAGCCGGGGGCTGGTGCGGAGCCTGCGGGCGCGACAAGTCGGGGCGCGCCGGATCTGGCCGCGAGCGCTCCACTCGCGGCGGCTCCGCCAGGCCCGGTTCGGGCAGGGAGCGTTCCGATCGCCGCGTGTCCTGCCGTGGCGGCTCCGCTCGCGGCGGGCCAGGGCGGCGCGGTTCCGGGCGCGACAGTTCGGGATGCGACGGCTGATGTGACGGTTCCGGAGGAGAAGGTTCCCCGCGCGGCCCCCGTGGCGGTTCCGCTCGCGAGCCATTTGCGCGTGGCGGTTCCGATCGAGGCGGTTCCACCAATGACGGCGGAGCGTGTGGCGGCTCCGGGCGCAAGCCGTTGGCGCGCGGTTGGTCCGTTCGCGGCGGTGCCGCGTGTGGCGGCTCCGCTCGCATCCCCGCTGCACGCGGATGGTCCGCTCGCGGCGCTTCCGGACGCGGCACCTCTGGACGTGACAGCTCCGGACGCGACAGCTCCGGACGCGGCGCCTCTGGACGCGAAGGTTCCGGACGGGACAGTTCCGGGCGCGACGGCTCCGCTCGCGGATCGCGTGCCGACGGCTCCGCTCGTAACCCTTCGCCGCGCGACGGCTCCGCTCGCGGACCGCGCGGCGACGGCTCCGCTCGTAACCCTTCGGCGCGCGAAGGGTCCGTTCGTTGCCGTTCGGCGCGCGGGGGTTCCGCTCGTGACGGTTCGGGGCGCGACAGGTCCGTTCGCGTGGCCTCCGCTCCCGGCACCTCAGGGCGCGACGGCTCCGCTCGCAGTCCCTCGCTGCGCGAAGGCTCCGTTCGCGGCCGCTCAGCGCGCGGGGGCGCCGTTCGCGGCGGTTCGAGTGGAGCCGGGTCGTGTCGGGGCGGTTCGGCGCGCAGCGCGTCGGCCCGCCTGGCCGGCTCCGCGTGCCTCGGTTCGGCGTGCGCGTCGTCCGGTCGGGAGGGTTCGGATCGGGGCGGGGGCGGGGACTGTTGCCTTCGCGACGGCGCCGACGGCGCCGACGGGGCCGGCGGGGCCGCGGGTGCCGGCGGGGCCGCGGGTGGTCCGTGCTGGGCCGGTCGGGGGTACTGGCCCGAGTTCGTCGGTTCCTGTCCTGGGGCCGCCGATGGCGGCGCCGCAGAGGGGGGTTCCTCTCGGCGCGGGGTCGAGTGGCGCCGGGGCCGCACCGCGCCGGAGGCCGGGTCATTTCCTGAGGGCGGCTCGACCGGCCTGGCCTGTCTTGGTGGGACCGGCCGCTCGCCCGTCTCGAACTGCGGCCGTCTACCGGTGTGTCTTGCGACGACGTCGGAAACGCTGATGCCGCCCTGGCCGTCGTCCAGGGAGCGCCTGCGCTTGCGTTCCGCGTCCTTGCGGTTCCGCTGCGCGAGAGCACGCCATTCGTCGGCCTGTGAACTCGTGCCGGGAGAGTCGGCGTCGTCGGACACGCACTCTCCCTTCACAGTCTGGTCTTGGTCACCCACGGATCAGTTGATTGATCGTCCTGTGGACAGCGTTCGTTATCGTACGGATATCCGCCGTTCGTGACGACACCATGCCGTGACTTTTTTACGCAGAGTTGCGCTCGGCAGATTCCGGCCACGGGTGAGGGATCAAGCATCGGCACACGTCACGGGCATGGCCGAGTGGCGTGAGTACGGAGAGTGGGAAGGAAGCGAACGAGGCCGCGCTCACGATGGGCCACCAGATTGCGTCCCGCACGCTTTGCCGCGTACAGCAACGCATCGGCTTCTGCCAGCTGTTTCTGTGGATCATCCAGGCGCTCGCTCGTGCCGGAGAACGGCGCCACACCAACGCTGACCGTCACGGAGAGTCCCGGACGTACGTGCGTCCACGGGAACCCGGCGACGCGGGCGCGAGCACGCTCCGCGAGCGCCACCGCCGCCGCGGGCCCGGCCCCCGGAGCGACGAGCACGAACTCCTCGCCGCCGTAGCGCGCGCAGAAGGCGTCCGGCGGAAGGGTTTGCTGCAAAAGCGCTACGACTCGTTGCAACACCTGGTCGCCGACCTGATGCCCGAACCGGTCGTTGATGTGTTTGAAAAGATCGATGTCGACGAGCGCGACCGAGGGCGCGCGGAGCTCGCCGAGGCGCCTGTCGAGGTAGCGCCGGTTGTAGGTGGCCGTGAGCGCGTCGGTCAGGCTCTCGTGTCTGGCCTGCGCGCGCTCACGGCGCAACCGCTCCACTTCCAGCTGGTACTGCTCCGGGATCTGCGGGTGGCTGCACGACGCGCCCGCCCGAGCCAGCTCGAGCGCGGACCCCAGGTGTTCGTAGGCCCTGCGCCAGTCCCCCTGCGCGGCCAGTTCGCGCGCGATCGCCTCGTGGGCGGCCAGTAGCCCGGCGGGGTCGTGTGCCCCTGTCGCCGCCGGGGCCGCCCGGTTCACCGCCACCGCGTTCCGTCTCCTCGCCTCATCCCCCGTGATGGGTATTCGTCTCGAGTGAGGCTTTGCTTGAGCGTGCGGATACGGCTGGAAAGTGAATATCGCTCAACCGGACTACGAGAGTGACCGAATGGTCACTGTGGCATGGCGGAAAGGTCCATGTAGGTGACCTCCCACAGGTGACCGTCCGGGTCGGCGAAGCTGCGGCCGTACATGAAGCCGTGGTCCTGCGTCTCGTTCGCGGCCGAGCCGCCCGTCGCGAGCGCCTTGTCGCACATTTCGTCGACCTTGGCTCTGCTCTCCAATCCGAGCGCGATGATCGCTTCGGTCGTCGTCGTGGCGTCCGCGATCTCCTTCTTCGTGAACGTCTTGAAGAAGGTCTCGGTCAGCAGCATCACCACGATGTCGTCGGTGATCATCATCGACGACGCGTTCTCGTCGGTGAAGTCCTTGTTCTGCGTGAAGCCGAGGCCGGTGAAGAACTCGACCGACTTGTCGAGGTTCTTGACGGGGAGGTTGATGAAGATCTGCGTGCCCATGTCGGGTTCCTTTCGTGGTTGTCGCTTGCTCTGGGAGAGAGCTTGCTAAAAACAACCACGGTTGTCAATGGGCAGTTTGCTAGATCCGGAAGATCGTTGCGAACGTCGTGAGCAGGGCCGGGTCGCCCTCCAGGTGGACGCTGCCGTTCTCGATCGCCTCGGCGGGAGTCAGCTCGGCCGCCATCACCGCCTTGATCGCGGGACCGGTGGTGATCACCAGGTCGGCACCGCCGGTGAGCTCGCCCTCGGCGACGTCGAGCTTGCCGCCGTCCACCCGCACGCCGAGCACGATGTCGCCGAGCCGCAGTTCGAAGCTCGCCCGCACGTCGTGGGCGTCGTCGGCATGGAACGTCGAGCGCATGGCCATCACCAGCGAGTCGGGCGTGACGATGTCGTCCGGCCCCGGTTCGCCGAGCGTCCGCGCGCCCCAGCGGCCGAGCGCGAGCACGATCTCCTCGAGGTCCCTGCCGTAGTCGGTGAGCTCGTACACGACGGACCCGTCGGGCCGCGGCAGCACGCGGCGCTCGACGACGCCTTCGGCCTCGAGTTGCTTGAGCCTGGCGGAAAGCACGTTGGTGGGGATCCTCGGGAGTCCACGCCGAAGGTCGGTGAATCGCTTGGGGGCCACCAGTAGATCGCGGATGATCAGCAGCGCCCAGCGCTCGCCAACGAGGTCGGCGGCGTGCGCCAGACCGCAGAACTGTCCGTAGTGTCGCTTACCCATGGTATGAATTCTAGTGCATCATGCTGTTACTGGACTCTGCTTGTTTTATGCAACTCAAATGAGGTGGGCGGGATGACCGACCCCGCGCTGCTCGACCGCCACCGGATCGAGCTGACGGCCTACTGCTACCGGATGCTCGGGTCCGGCTTCGAAGCCGAGGACGCGGTGCAGGAGACCCTCGTGCGGGCGTGGCGGCACCGCGAGCGCTACGACGAGAGCAGGGCCACCGTGCGCTCGTGGCTCTACTCCATCGCCACCAACGTCTGCTTCGACATGCTCCGCAGCGCACAGCGCCGCGCTCGCGCCATGGACCTCGGGCCCGCCGCGCGCCCCGGCACCCCGCTCGGCGCGCCGCTGCCCGAGCACACGTGGCTGCAGCCGGTGCCGGACGACAGGGTGCTGCGTGAGGACGGCGATCCCGCCGAGGTGGCCGTGGGCAGGGAGACGGTGCGGCTGGCGTTCGTCGCCGCACTGCAGTTGCTGCCGCCGAGGCAGCGGGCGGTGCTGATCCTGCGGGACGTGCTCCGCTGGAAGGCCGACGAGGTGGCCGCGCTGCTGGAGACCAGTACCGCCTCGGTCACCAGCGCGGTGCAGCGAGCGCGCGCCACGCTCGGCGGCGCCGGGCTCGGCGAGGACCCCTCGTCCGGCCCACTCGACGAGCGGCAGCGAGCGCTGCTCGACCGCTACGTGACAGCCTTCGAGGCACACGACGTACACACCCTCGTCGCGCTGCTGCACTCCGACGCCACGATGTCGATGCCGCCGTTCGCCTGGTGGCTGAGCGGTCGCGACGACATCGCCGCCGTCGTGACCCAATCCGGCCAGCCGTGCGAGCACGATCGGCTGCTGCCGGTGCGTGCCAACGGAGGCCCCGCGTTCGGCCAGTATCGCGACGGCGTGGGCTTCGCGCTGGTGCTGCTCGAACCGAGGGGCGATCGGATCGCGCACACCACGACGTACCTCGACGCGCCGAGGCTGTTCCCGTTCTTCGGTCTGCCGATGAGTTTTCCCGAGCCGGCTCGTACTACCTGAGCAACGACCGGATCGAACGAGAACGGGCTGATGGTCATGGCTGAGTACACAGACCTCGACGGAGTGCGCACCTGGTACGACGAGCGGGGCGACGGCGAGCCGCTGGTGCTGCTGCACGGCGGGTTCGGTGACGCGAGGACGTTCTGCGACAACCTCGACGCACTCGCCGAGAACTTCCACCTGTACCTGCCGGAGCGCAGGGGACACGGGCACACGCCGGACGTCGAGGGTCCGCTCACGGTGTCGGTGATGGCGCGCGACACCGTCGCGTTCCTGGAGAAGGTGGTGGGCGGGTCCGCTCGCCTCGTCGGCTATAGCGCCGGTGCCACCGTGGCGCTCGCGGTCGCGCTGGAGCGACCCGACCTGGTGGAGCGGCTCGTGCTGATCAGCGGGGCGTTCGACCTCGACGGCATGATCGTGAGCCCGCGCGACGGTGTCGGCGAGCTGCCCGACGAGCTGGTGCGGATGTACGCCGAGGTCTCGCCCGACGGCGTCGAGCACCTGCCGGTGGTGATGGCCAAGATCGCGGAGGCCGCTCGCGAGGAGCCCGGCTTCACCGAGGCCGACCTGGCCGGGATCACGTGCCGCACGCTCGTGCTCAGCGGTGACGACGACCTGGTGACGCTGGAGCACACACTGGCGCTGTACCGGGGCATCGCGAACTCGGAGCTGGCCGTGGTGCCCGGCGCCTCGCACGTGCTGCTGCTGGAGAAACCGGCGCAGTGCACGGCGATCGTCGCGGACTTCCTCACCGGCGAACCGGTGCCCACGATCATGCCGTTCCGGCGAAGTGGCTCAGCCGCCTGAGTGCATCACGTCGGCGCCCTCGGGAACGCAGGGGTCGTCGGGGTCGTCGAGCCAGCCGTGCGGCAGCGTGACCTTGCCGGGCGAGCCCTGACGGCCCCTCGGCCCCAGCGCCTCGGAGGGGAACGGCGCGTCGTGGTCGAGGCGCGTGATGAGGTCGTCGAGCTCGTCGAGGCTGCTCACCATCGCGAACGAGCGGCGCAGTTCGGAGCCGATCGGGAAGCCCATGAAGTACCAGGCCATGTGCTTGCGCAGGTCGCGCAGCGCCTTGGCGGCTCCGTCGTGCTCGATGAGCAGTTCGGCGTGCCTGCGCAGCACGCGGGAGACCTCGCCGAGGTTCGGTCCCTGCGGCGCGGGCCTGCCGGCGAAGGCGGCCTCGAGCTCGCCGAACAGCCAGGGCCTGCCGAGGCAGCCACGGCCGACGACCACGCCGTCGCAGCCGGTCTCGGCGACCATCCGCAGTGCGTCGTCGGCGGAGAAGATGTCGCCGTTGCCGAGCACCGGGATGGAGGTGACGGCCTCTTTGAGGCGGCTGATGCGGGTCCAGTCGGCCTCACCGGAGTAGCGCTGGGACGCCGTGCGGGCGTGCAGCGACACCGCCGCGGCCCCCTCGGCCTCGGCGATCCGGCCCGCGTCGAGGTAGGTGTGGTGTTCGTCGTCGATGCCGACCCGGAACTTGACCGTCACCGGGACTCCGGCGGGCTCGGCGGCCTCCACGGAGGCACGCACGATGTTGCCGAACAGGGTGCGCTTGTACGGCAGCGCGGCGCCACCGCCCTTGCGGGTCACCTTGGCGACGGGACAGCCGTAGTTCTGGTCGATGTGGTCGGCGAGGCCCTCGCCGACGATGATCTTGACGGCCTCGCGCATGGTCTTCGGGTCGACGCCGTAGAGCTGCATCGACCTGGGGTACTCGCCGTGGTCGAACGACATCATGTGCATCGTCCCGGGATGGCGCTCCACCACGGCGCGCGCGGTGATCATCTCGCATACGTAGAGCCCGGCACCGTACTCGCGGCAGAGCCTGCGGAACGCGACGTTGGTGATGCCTGCCATCGGGGCGAGCACGACCGGCGGATCGACCTCGTAGGGGCCGATCTTCAGCGCGGGCTTGCTCAGGGTGGCGGTCACGCCCTCCATTGTCGCTGGTGCCGCACAGCACGCTCGCCAGGGTCCTGAGCTGCGGTGAAGGGCACCTTTACCGCGTTGGATGCAGTAAAGGTGCCCTTCACCGCACGGCGAGCTAGAAGTTCACGTTCACGCACGCCAGGCGGGCGCCCGCGTCGCCTGCCTCGCCGGGTTCGGTGGCGGTGTGGTGCTCGTGCAGCACCACCGAGGCGGGGCGCCGCTCCGAATAGGACCAGTCGACGTGCGACACCGCGAAGCCGTTGCCGCGCGCGTCGGTGTGCAGGTCGAGCCACACCTCGTTGTCCGGGTTGGCGTAGGCGGGATCGGTCGAGGGGCTCACGGGGTCCTGCTCGTGCTGGAAGTGCGGGCCCGCGTCGGTTCCGCTCGCGCCGCACGGCTTGGTGTGGACATGTGCGCCGTAGTGCCGGTCCGGCACCAGGCCGGTGACGCCGAGCTTGGTCGTGGTGCCCAGCACGGGCGAGGACAGCGAGAACACCGACGCCCGCGAGCCCTCCGGCACCAGCTCGGTGTCGTAGGTGGAGGCGGTGCGGGTGTCGTTGTACTCGCCGAACGTGCCGTGCGCGGTGGCGATGGGGGTGGCGATCGGGGTAGCGGGTGCGGCGAGGGCCTGGCCGCCGCCGGCGAGCAGGACGGCGGACACGGCGCCGGCCGTGGTGAGCAGTGCGAGAGGGATCCGGGGCTTCATGGTTCGTCCCTATCCATCCCCGATACCCGTTTGCAACCCGAAGACCCGAATGAGTGATCTCACGGTGTGGCCCCCCGGTTCGACGGCGCTCGTAGCCTGGACCAGTGACAACAGCAGATGGGGCCGGTAGAGCGGACCGGACGTGGCTGGTCGCGGTGGCGGCCGCGCTGTGGGGAACCGACGGGCTGCTCCGGCTGCCGCTGGCCGAGGACCTGCCCGCGGGCACGGTGGTGTTCTGGGAGCACGTGATCGTCGCGGCGGTACTGCTGCCGTTCCTGCCCTCGGCGCTCGCTGCGCTGCGCCGGTGCGGACCACGCGAGTGGCTCGCGGTGCTCGTGATCGGTGGCGGCTCGTCGGCGCTGGCGACGGCGTTGTTCACCGCGGCGTTCCAGCTCGGCGACCCGATCACCCCGCTGGTCCTGCAGAAGCTGCAACCCGTGTTCGCCGTGCTCGCGGCGTGGGTCGTGCTGGGTGAGCGCACGCGCGCCGCCTACCTGTTTTTCGCGGTCCCCGCACTGCTCGGTGCCTGGTTGCTGGCGTTTCGCGATCCGTTCGCGGTCGAGATCGCCGCGGCACGGGCCGCGCTGCTCGCGGTGGGCGCCGCCGCGCTGTGGGCTGCGGGCACCGTGCTCGGTCGCTTCGTCTCCGGGCGGCTCAGCTCACGGGACGTGACCACACTGCGCTTCTCGGTAGGGCTTCCGTTCGCGGCGATTATCGTTGCCGTGCAGGGGGAAACTTATACGGTGAGCTGGGACAACGCACTCGGACTCGGACTCTTGGCCTTCGTGCCGGGATTGCTGGCGTTGAGCCTCTACTACGTGGGCCTTCGCTCCACCCCGGCCGCGCGCGCCACGCTCGCCGAGCTCGCCTTCCCCGTGACGGCGGCGATCATTGGTGTGTCCTTTTTGGATTCGACACTGTCGGTGACGCAGTGGCTCGGGCTGCTCCTGGTGATCGGCGCCGTCACCGCACTCGGCTGGCACGAACGCGTACGCCGCGCACCGGTGGTGGTGGAGCAGCCGCGAGCGGGAGCGGCGCCGTGAGCGCCGCCGACCAGGAATCCAGGAACCAGCAGCTCACCCGCAACATCAACGAGCTGCTCGGGGAGCTGCGGGTCGCGCAGGCCGGGGTGCAGATCCTGTTCGGCTTCCTGCTCGCGGTCGCGTTCACCGAGCCGTTTCGCCAGGCCAGCGGGTTCGAGAAGGGCGTGCACCTCGTCACCGTCCTGTTCACGGCAGCCGCCACCGCACTGCTCACGGCGCCCGCGGTGTGGCACCGCGTGCTGTTCCGCACCGGCAGGCGCGCCGAGATCCTGCGCGTCGGCAACCGCAGCGTGATCGCGGGCCTGGTCTGCCTCTCGATCGCGGTGACACTCACGGTGGCGCTGATCGCGAAGGTGATCTACGGCTCGGTGCTGATGGCGGTGTTCGGGGTTCTGGTGGGAACCCTGTTCGCGGTGCTCTGGTTCGTGGTCCCCCGGCGCTTGTGACCGCTCGACCGCGGTGAAGGGCACCTTTACTGCGTTCAATGCAGTAAAGGTGCCCTTCACTGCTAGCTGGGGTGGCTAGGCGACGGCGGCCTGGTTGTAGACGGTTTGGATGGTGGATCCGAAGTACGGGCCGTACATGGTCGACGGGTCGAACGTGTACTTGAAGCTGTTCACCGAGTTGATCCGGCCGCCCGTGAGCCAGCCGCCACCGGAGGAACCGCCCGTCATGTCACAGGTCAGCCCCTGGTCCTGCGAGCCACCGACGGTGTCCTGCCGCGCCGTACCCGAGCAGGAGTACAGCGACTCGCCGTTGAACGGCGCGCCCGCCGGATAGCCGTAGGAGGTGTAGTTCAGGCCGCGCGCGAGGTTGAACGCGATCGGGTAAGAGCCGACGACCTGCGTGAGGCTCTGCCCGCTCGCGTTCTCGTTCATCACCGCGAACCCGACGTCGTAGTTGAAATCGCCGGAATTGGCCCACGCCGAGGTGGTGTAGAGCCGTTCGGCCGTCCAGGTGCCGTACGGGCGCGAGCCGTTGTCGTAGGCGGGCACGAACGCGAAGTTGGTCGCGAACGCGCCGGGACCCTCGTTGAGGCAGTGGCCCGCCGTGGTGACGACGTCGCCGTTGCTGCTGTTGGTGGCGGTGCCAGAGCACACGTAGTTCGCGCCGCCGAGGGTGAAGAACACCTTGCCGTGGCGCGGTTGCGGATTCTCGGGGTCGGCGGCGGCCCTCACCTGTTTCGCCGGCACCCTGGCCGCGTCCACGGCCAGGCTGAGGTCAGCCGGCACGGCCGACTCCATCCGCTCCGTGGTCCAGTAGGCCTCGATCCTCGATTGCGCACTGCTGGTGGTGGCTGCCTCGTGCGCCACCACTGCCGTCTCCGCCGCGGCGGGGCCGGCGAGAGTCACGGATCCGCCTACGAGGGCGAGTCCTGCGATCAGAAACCGAACCAGAGGTCTTTTCATGGTTTTCGATCTCTCTCGATAGTGTGAAAGTCACCGAGCAGGGTTGACGGTGACAATCACGAAAGCTAGATGGCGGCAAACCCGCTGGGCAGTCTTGAAAACCGAGAATGGTTCGGTTATGAATTCGCGATCAACCCGGGCAAATCACCCGCAGTGCCTACGACCAAAGGCGGGCGGTGACCGACGTCGCGCGTCAAGGAAACGTATGGATCATGCCCGTCGGCACCCGCTCGGGCGCATGCTGGAGGGCGGCCGAAGGAGATCGACACCGAGGCGAACGAGGGAGCGGTAACTGTGCCGACAGCGCGCGCGAACCACCTGTGGACCGGACCGGCAACCGAGGGCAGGCTGACTCCGAGTCTGCCGAGTTCGATCATGTTCCTGAGCGCGGTGTGGCTGGGGTTCGCACCGTTCGCACTGGACTACAGCGCCTCGACGACCGCGGAGACCAGCGACGTGCTCGTGGCCGCGATCGCCGGGACGCTCGCGCTCATCCGCGTGCTCGCGCCCCGCGACCTGCCCTGGCTCAGCCTCATCAACGCCGGGCTCGGCGCGTGGCTGATCGTGGCCGCGTTCGCGTTCGACGAGCCCGGCCAGAACCCGGCCGTGGTGAACGACCTGCTCATCGGCGTCGTGCTGCTCGTGCTCGGCCTGGCCAGCGCCACCATGACCTACCGGCAGCGGGCCGCCGAGCGCGACGGGGAACAGCCCTCAGTTCGGTGACTGGTCCTCGTCCGCGAGGTACGGGTGCAGAACCTGGGCGTCGGTGAGGTGGGTGTAGGGACGGAACCAGTCCAGCACGTCGACGTCCGGGTTCGCGCCGTCGTAGAGCGCCTCGTGCTCGCCGTCCTCGAAGGCCTTGTCGTCGAAGAGCGCGAGGATCTCGGCGACGCGGTCCTCCGCCATCGCCTCGGCGAGGTCGAGTTCCAGCTCGGCACGGGACTTGGCGATGTGCAGTGCGAGGGCCTCGGCCATCGACGCGGGCGCCGTCCACTCCGGCTGCGTGAGCCGGTGGCCCAGGATCACCGTCGCCACCAGGAACTGCTTGGCGAACAGCGCGGTGTAGCGGTCGGCGTACTGCTGGGGCAGCTCGTCGAGCACCCACAGCACGTCCACCTCGTCGGCCGTCGTGTCCTCGTCCTCGAGCAGCTGGATGTCGCCGAAGAGCTCGTCGATCACCATCTCGAGGCCGTGTGCGAGCGCACCCGCGACGTAGCGGGCCTCCTCCTCGGTGACGTCGCCACCGTCGGTGTGGCCGAACGCGTCGAGGCCGAAGGCGCGCACGTAGTCGGCGGCCTCGAGCAGACGCTCCCGCCGGTCCTCCAGCTCGTACTCGGTGAGCGGCTCCGGCTCGGGCTCGCCCTCCGGCTCCTCCTCCGCGGCCAGCGCGCTCTCCAGCTGGTCGTCGGTCGCCGTGACCGCGCAGTGCTTGACCGACCAGCCGTTGAGCAGCTCGGTCTCCTCGAGCAGCTGCTCGAGCACGGCCCTGGTCGCGTCCTCGGCGAACACCAGCGCCGGCGCGTCGAGCAGCCAGTTCACGTTGGCGCCGGCCAGGTGGGCGTGCACGGAATGCTCGACAGGGCTGATCTCCACCCCGTCGGGTCCTTCGATGCTCGCGAGGCGGCTCAGCCGCGCGTCGAGCAGGGCCACGACACCGACCTGCTGAAGCTGGTCCAGGTCAGGGGCGCCTGCCGGCGAGGTGAGCTCGGCGGTGAGTTGGTACTCCACGTGCGCAGTTTGGCACGGCGCGCGCCGGGTCAGCTCGCCAGGCCGAGTTTGGCGAGCTCCACCCGCGACGCCACGCCGAGCTTCGGGTAGGCCTTGTACAGGTGGTAGCCGACGGTCCTCGGACTGAGGAAGAGCCGGGAGCCGATGTCGCGGTTGCTGAGCCCGGTCGCGGCGAGTCGCACGATGCGCAGTTCCTGCGGGGTCAGCCGCTCGGCGAGCTCCGGAGCGTGCGCCTTGGCGCCGAGGCTCTCGCCGGTCGCGCGCAGCTCGGTGCGAGCTCGCTCCGCCCACGGCCGTGCACCGAGGCGCTCGAAGATCGTCAGCGCCGACCGGAGCCGGGCCCGTGCCTGGCTGCGGTGCCGTTCGCGGCGCAGCCACTCGCCGTAGAGCAGCTCGGTGCGGGCGCGTTCGAACGGCCTGCCCGGTGCGCTGTGGTGCAGCTCGATGGCCTCGGCGAAAAGGTGGGACTCGCCGAGCACCGCCCGGCAGCGCAGCGCGACGGCGCGGGCCCACGGTGTTGCGCTCCGTTCGGCCCAGGTCAGGAAGGTGACCACGGGGCCGCTCACCTCGTCGGACCTGCCAGCGCGGGCCGCTGCCTCGACCATGATCGGCACGGTCTCGATGGTGGCCAGCCGGTCCGGCGCGGGGGCGAGCGCGGCGAGCCGGTCGAGTGCGGCGTCGTAGTCGCCGTTGCCGAGGTCGAGCAGGCTCAGCGCGAGCGCGGCCTGCGGCTCGAAGGCCTCCCCGGCGAGTGCGGTGCTCCGCCGTTGGTCACCCTCGGTGGCGGCGAGCAGCGCCAGCACCCCGGCCAGCTCGGCGCTGCCCTGCGGTTGCCCGATGTCGGCGGCGATGCGCCTGCCCTCCTCGGCGTTGGCCCGCGCGGCGGCGGGGTCGCCGTGCAGCAGCTCGGTCCTGGCGAGCAGCGCGAGTGCCCTCGGCAGCACGCCCGCCGCGGACTGCTGCCTGCTGTCCCTGGCGATGCCGAGCGCCAGTTCGTGGGCCTGGAGGTGGTCGCCGAGCAGCAGGTGCCAGCCCGCGATCTCGGAGCGCCGGCGCAGTGCGATCGGCTGGTCGGTGCAGACGCGCGGGAGCCGCTCGGAGTCGGCGATCAGGTCGCGTACCGCGCTCATGGCCTCGGCGACGTCGCCGCCGGACGCGGTGGCGAGCGAGCGAAAGCGACCGGTGTCGGGCAGGCCGAGTGCCTCGGCGTCGGCGGCGGTGCCGGCCACGGCGCGGGCGTCGCCCGCCGACCAGGCGGCGGTGCCCGACCAGAAGAGCAGCTTGCCAGCCAGGTCGGGTTCGCGCCCCGCAACGGACTCGGCGGCCCTCGCGAGGATCCGCTGCGCCTCGAGTGGTTTGGCGTGGTCTTCGGCGATGGTCGCGTGGATCATGGCCGCCCAGGCGATCGCCACCGGGTCGCTCAGGAGGGTTCCCGCCTCGTGGGCCAGCTGGCACGCCCGCTGGAGCTGACCGGCTTCGGCCGCGGCCCGGGCCGCCGCCGTGAGCCGCCTGCCGCGCTCGCCGGTGTCGGGGCTGAGCTGCGCCGCCCGCTCGTAGGCCGAGGCCACCGCGCCGTAGCCACCCCTGGCCCTGGCGTGCTCGGCACCCGCCTCCAACGCGCTCGCCACGGCCTCGTCGGGTCCGGTGCTGGCCGCGGCGAGGTGCCACGCCCGCCGGTCCGCCTCGCCGTGTTCGGCCGAGGTCTCGGCGAGTGCCCGGTGCGCGGCGATGCGCTGCTGCATCGTGGCCTTCTGGTATGCGGCGGTGCGCACGAGCGGGTGCGGGAAGCCGATGCAGTTGTCGGTGAACATCAGCAGCTCGGCGCCCTCGGCGACGCGCAGATCGGCCGCGGAGGCGCCGAGCCGGGTGGCTGCCTCGAGCACGGTGCCGGTGTTGCAGGTGCCGTCGGCCGCCGCCACGAGCAGCACCGTCCGGGTGCTGTCCGGCAGCGCGGCGATGCGGTCGGCGAACGTGCGCTGGATCCGGCTGTGGGCGGGCAGTCTCGCGACGCCGTACGGGTCGACCGGCCTGCCCTCGCGCTGCGCGGCGGCGAACTCGAGCACCGCGAGCGGGTTGCCTGCCGCGTCCTCGGCGACCCGGTCGCGGACGTGGCGGGGCAGGTCGCTCGCGTACTCGCGCAGCAGCGTGTCGACGTCGGAGCTCGCCAGGCCATCGAGCCGCAGCTCGGCCAGACCGGGGGCGGGAAACGGCGGTGCGTGCAGCTCGCGCGCGGCGAAGAGCAACAGCACCCGCTCCGTGCTCAGGCGCCTCGCCGCGAACAGCAGCGCGTCGGCGGAGGACTCGTCGAGCCAGTGCGCGTCGTCGATGACGCACACCACCGGCCGTTGCCGCGCCAGCCGTTCGAACAGGGCGAGCACGGCGAGGCCGATCGCGAACAGCTCGCTCGCCTCGCCGGTACCGGTGTTGCCGGTGCCGAGTGCGCACCGCAACGCGCGTGCGTGAGTGTTCGGCAGCGAGTCGAGCTCGCCGAGTACCTCGCGCAGCAGCAGGTGCAGCCCGGCGAACGGCAGCTTCACCTCGGTCTCGATGCCCCCGCCGCGCAACACCAGCACGTCGTCGGCGGTGCTCGCGTGGGACAGCAGCGCCGACTTGCCGATCCCCGCCTCGCCGCGCACGACGAGCGCGTTGCCGCGGCCGGAGCGCGCCTCGTCGAGTCTGCGGTCGAGCACGGCCAGCTCGCTGGTGCGGCCCAGTAGCGCGGGAGTCGCCTGCAACGTCATGCGCCCCAGCGTGCAAGTTCGACCTTGGTGTAGGTCAAGCCGACGCGTCGAGCGCTGCTCAGGCCGCATACGGGCTGGTCGTCCTGGCGCTGCGCAACGCGGAACCCCACCAGGCGAGCTGATCGAGCATGCCCCGGGCCGCGGAGTTGGCCGAGCCCGCGTCGTGCGGCACGCCGTCGTCGGTGAAGCGCTCCCAGAAGTTGTGGAAGCTCACGGTGTCGCGCACGGTCATCGCGTGCAGCTCGGCGAAGATCTGGCGCAGGTGCTCGACCGCGCGCAGGCCGCCGCTCATCCCGCCGTAGGACACGAAGCCGACCGGTTTCGCCTGCCATTCCTTGGCGTAGTGGTCGATCGCGGTCTTGAGCGAGGCCGGGAAGCTGTGGTTGTACTCGGGCGTCACCACCACGAACGCGTCGGCCGAGCCCAGCCGCCGCGCGAGGCTGCTCGCGTCGGCCGAGTCGTCGAGCGAGTTGTGCAGGGTCAGCTCGGCGAGGTCGACCAGGTCGACGTCCATCGCGTCGTGCTCACTGGCCTGCGTGGCGAACCACGAGGCGGGAACGGGGCCGAACCGGCCGCTGCGGGTGCTTCCGATGATGACTGCGAGTCGCAGTGATTTGGTGGACATGACCGAAACCGTAGGAAGACGTGGCGCCCCAGGGCATCCGTCAGGTGACTGGTCGACGGTCGTCGTCACATAGCGGAATCGCCATGAGTCACTCGGGCAGTGGTTCCGCCACCCACCTCGCGCTGCCTAACGTAGTGAACGAAACGCACGTTCGGGATTCGGACAAGGTGGTGTCGGCGTGATGGGTGGATGCAACTGCTGCGGTTCCTGTTCCGGTCCGAGTTGTGGCTGCTGCGGGAAGTGCTGAGTCTCGCCGGCGGTCATCGCGGGCAACGGAGCTCGTGATGGCCGCCGTGCGTCACCGCGCGGGCAGCAGCCGGGGAACGGCTCTGACGTAGAGCACCATGCCGACGACCTCCACCAGTGTCTGCGTCACCACCACGACCGCCGCGATCGCGAGCGCGTCGGGCAGGGCGAGCGCCAGCGGGAGCACCACCAGCGAGTTGCGCGTGGCCCCGCTGAACACGATCGCCCGGCCCTCTGCGACGTCCAGCCGGAACAGCCGGGCGACGGCGAGCCCCGCGAACGCCATCACCACCAGGAAGAGCACGTAGAACGGCACGACCCGGGCCACGGTGGCGAGGCCGTCTCCGAGCTTGGGCACCTGCGATGCCACCACGGTCAGCAACGTCGCCGCCATCAACGGCACCATGAGCGTGCCCACCGCGTCGCTCACCCGCTGTCCCGTCCTGCGGCGAGCAGCCCACGCCTGCGTGAGCCAGGCCAGCGCCAGCGGGATCACGATCAACACGACGAAGGCCTCGGCGAACGGGCCGACCTCCACGATCTCGGCCAGCTCCGAGCCGAGGAACAACCACAGGAAACCCGGCAGCAGCAGGATCTGCGCCACCAGCAACAGCGGCGTCGCCGCGAGCAGCCGTCTGCTGTCACCGCCTGCCAGCCCGCTGAACACGATCACGTAGTCCACGCACGGCGTCAGCAGGACCAACAGCACTCCCAGCCGCACTGCCTGGTCGGCGGGCAGGAAGACGAACATCGCCGCGACCACCAGCGGCACCACGACGAAGTTCACCACCAGCGCGGCGCCGAGGAAGCGCCCTGCCCGCAGCGAACGCCCCAGCTCCGCCGCGGGCACCTGCAGGAACGTGACGTACAGCAGCGCCGCGAGCACCGGGTTGATCGCGTGCTCCAGACCTGGACCGGCGCCGGGCGCGAGTCTGCCCACAGCCGCACCCGCCAGGAGCGCCCCCACGTAGACGGCGACCTGGTGGCGTTCCATGCGTGCGACCAGGCCGGACGAGGGCGACAACGTTCGTGCTCCTTGCGGCGGCGGCGAGAGGACGGCGAGGTCAAGTCTGCCGGGTGCCTACCGGCGGAGTGGCATCGCCCGTTAGACTCTCCCCCGGCTAGGGCCTCTAGCTCAATTGGCAGAGCAGCGGACTTCAATAGGAGCGCCTGGTCGGAAACGGCCAGGATGACACCACTCAAAGTCGGGGAACCCTTCGTCGGCCACGCCGGCATGGCAATCCCGAGCCAAGCCGAGGGAGACCTCGGAAGGTGTAGAGACTGGACGGGTGGCACCTACAGCGCGTCAGCGCCAGGGTGAAGGGACAGTCCAGACCACGAACGCTCCGAAGGGGCGGCGTCGAAAGACGTGGTGGCAGGTTAATCCGCGGGTTGTGGGTTCGAGTCCCACGGGGCCCACTCTTCTCGCACGCGCCCGTAGCCCGGGTGCGTGCGTTGTGGACGAACAGGGATTCGTCCACAACGCACGCCTTCCGCCCCGGTCAGCGCATGCAGTTCCACGGGACGTAGCCCGTCTTACCGCCCACCTTGATCTTCGACCACACGTTGCTCTTCCCGCCGCAGGCGCTGTGGTAGCCGCCCGTCGGGCTGGACGTCTCGCAGGCCTTCTTCCCCTTGTTGAGCTGTCCGATGGCCGTCGAGGACGTGGTGGCCTTCGAGCGGATCTTCACCGTCTCCTTCGCGGTCACCGTCGTGCCGGAGCACGCGAGCGTGCCCACGGGTGCCGCCGCCTCCGTGGCGTGCGCCGCGCTGGTGAATCCCCCCAGCATCAGCAAGGACAACGCTGTCACGGTCACTGTCTTGCGCATGATCACCTTTCGTAGCTTTCTGGTGCGTGATTGGTATAGACGTTTTTGTCGCGGAGCCAGTTCCAGCCGGTTCGGATTTTTTTTCCGCGGTTCAGCCGCCGCTCGACGCGGCCGCGGTCATGGCGACGATGGCGCCGTGCGTACGCACGATTGCCTTGCCTACAGCGGGACTCACGGTCTGTCCGTCCGATATGTCCCTAAGTTTTCGCTTGACCTTTTTGCGGTCTCCGCCGGGAATCGCTGTGCGCCAAAGCCTTCCTGCGTAGAGCACTCCGGCCAGAGCCGCGGTGCGCCCGTCGGCTGGACGTCCATTGAGGACGGTCTCGGCCAGTCGGGCGCGGACCTCGGACTCGGCCGCCCCGGCCTGCGACGGGTACCGGCGCGTCGGGAGCACCCCCAGCAGCCGTGTCGTCGTCCTGCGCAGGATTGCCTTCTGTATCAACGAGTCGAGCGCGCGATCGGGGGCGCTGCGGCGTGTTCGGCGCAACACCTTGCCGATCTTCATACCACCGGCCACCGCGTTCAGGGTGGCGTCCAGGTGTGCTACGCCGGTCGGCGTGGAGTCCAGCACGGTGACGAGGTCGTCGTCGGCCACCGTGACCTTCCCGGCGAGCACGAGGTCGACCACGACGGCGCCGGCCACGGCCCAGTCGAGCCCGAGCCGAAGCCTGCCCGCTCCCGTCCGGTCGTCGAGCGCGACCAGCAGGACCTCCTCAGCGATGGTCAGTTCCGGCACCGTTCTCGCCTCCTTCCAGCTCCGCCCAGAAGCCGCAGTGGTCCTGCGCGGCCAGGTCGACCGGCCGGATGCCGCCCGCACCCGGTGCCAGGGCCAGCACGTGTGGCGTCCGGTCCCCGGCGCGGAACCGGGGCCACCGGGGGCCGTCGGCGTCACCAGGGTCGCCGCTCCTGGCGAAGCCGGCCCAGTAGTCGATCATCTGGTCGGACAGTCGCCGCTGCTCCGGGGTGAACTCCGCCGCGATGCCGTGGAGGTCGAACAACGACCACAGCTCCGAGGCGTGCTGCGCGCCCATCGGCATCGTCGGTGGCGCGGGCGAGAGCAGTGGCGCGTCGGGGTCGGCGAACTCGTATTGGTACACCGGAACGTGCCGGTTCAGGGCCCGCGAGGTGCTGTACTGGTTGCACGCCCACTTGCGGTCGGTGGTGATGGCGGCCCAGCGCAGCGCCGCCGAGTCGTAGGCCCGCTCCGGGTACCGCGCCTCGACCTCGTCCTTGTGCTCGCCGAAGGTCTCGCGCATCACCGCCTGGTAGGTGGCCCCGCTCATCGGCTTGCCCTGGTCGTAGAACGACGTCGACTGCGTCATCTCGTCGCGGGTGTGGCCCGCCAGGACCGGCACCCGCTGCACCCGGCCGTACCGGATGGCGTCGGCTGGGTTCTCCGGCAGCACCTCGGTGCCGTAGGCGGGCTGGATGAACTTGTCCAGCTTCGGCATGAGCTTGTCCACCGGCAGACCGCGCAGGCAGGACAGCACGGCGGCGTCGTGCTCGCCCTCGCAGCCGAGGTCGGTCGCCGCTCGCCTGCCCTGAGCCTCCAGCGAGGACAGCGGCTCGTAGATCGCGTCGGCGGACTGGCCCCGGTAATCGAAGTTGTCCAGCCAGTCCAGGTCGCACGATCCGCTCTGCAGCACCGCCTTGTCGAACAGCCCCCTCGCCGTCGGTGAGGTCAGGTGCGCGCAGTTGCTGATGCCGCCGGCGGACTGGCCCGCGATGGTGATGTTGCGCGGGTCGCCGCCGAACGACGCGGCGTTGCGGGCCACCCAGGACATTGCGGCCTGCTGGTCCTTGAGCCCGAACGTGCCCGAACCGGAGAGCCCGGGATGGCCGAAGAAACCGAATACCCCGAGTCGGTAGTTGATGGTCACGACGACCACGTCACCGCGGGCGGCCATCCGCTCGGCGTGGTAGTTGCTGCCCGCTCCCATGTAGAAGCCGCCACCGTGCACCCACACCACCACCGGTTTCGGCGCGGTGGCGCCCTCGGCGGGTTCGGACGGCGTGGTCACGTTGAGGTACAGACAATCCTCGTTCTTGCTGCCACCGGGGACCTCGACCGGGCCCTGCGGGCACGCGGGCCCGGGCCGGGTGCCGTCGCGCACACCCCTCCACGCGGCCGCGGGTTTCGGGTCCTGCCAACGCAGTTCGCCCACCGGCGGCGCGGCGTACGGGATTCCCTGGAACACCCGCGCCTGGTCGGTCACGGAGCCGCGCACCGCGCCCGTCTCGGTCCACACGACAGCGTCGCGCTGGTCGGCGACGGCGGCCTGGCCGGGCACGCCGAGGCCGAGTCCGACCGCGGCGACGAGCGCCAACCCGCGACGTGTCCTCGTCATGATCCCTCCCCCTGGCTCGCCAGTCCGGCGAGGATCTCGACCAGCTCGGGCCGGTGGAACGGGCCGACGTGCGGTGCGGCGACGCTGTGCACGTCGGTCGGGTTGTCCGGGGTCAGCCGGTCCGCCTCGCTGATGAAACGGTCCTGCAGCGAGAGCGGGATCAGCCGGTCCTCGGTGAAACGCACGTAGGTGCGCGGAATCCGGCCCCAGGTCTGCGCCTCGCCCCTGGCCTCCGACACCGGGATCGCGGCGGTCTCGTCCGGCTCCAGCAGGTTGGCCAGCCAGCGCACGCCCTCGTCGCTGAAATCGCCTGCCAGGCACTGCTTGATCGCCTCGAACGCCTTGGGCTCCGCCGAGCGCCAGTTGATCCGGGTCACGCCGAGCTCGGCCGGGTCGCCGACCTTCATGGCCTCGATCAGGTGCACCAGGCTGCCGCTGTTCTCCGGAGTCTCCAGGTAGGCCAGCATGTTCGGCAGGTCGACGCAGCAGTACGCGGCGACGTAGACGACCCTGTCGATCAGCTCGGGGACCACGTTGGCGACCCGGCTCACGGTGACGCCGCCCTGGCTGGAGCCGACGAGGATCACGGGCCCGTGCTGCCTGGCCCTGCGCACCACGCCCGCGACGTGCTCGACGTAGTCGTGGATGGTGATCTCGGCCAGCGGCGACGGCTCGCTCGCCAGCGCCTCCAGGTCCTGCGGAGCCTGGTAGGAGCGCGGGATGAACTGGTTGTCGCCATGTCCGGGCAGGTTGACGGCCACGCACCGGTGCCCGCGCAGGGTGAGCTCGGTGACCAGACCCGACCAGCCGTAGGCGTTCGAGTTGGTGCCGTGGACGAGGATCAGTGTCGGTCGTTCGTTCGTTGTCATGGGTTCCCTTTCGTTATCCACCGTGGAGGTCGACGGGGCGCGGGTCGCGCAACATCGGCCAGAGTTGCGGCCCGTCGGCAAGGCGAACGGGCTCGCCGAGGTGCTCGAAGCCGTGCCGCAGGTAGAGCGCGCGGCTGCCGGGCGAGCTGGCTTCCAGGTAGACGGCGACGCCGTCGTGGTCGGCGCGGGTCAGCCGGTCGCGCAGCATCGCCGAACCGAGTCCGGCGCCCTGACGCTCGCCGCGTACTCCCATGCAGAAGAGGTAGAGGTGGCTGGCGCCTGGATGGCGTGGAGCCAGCGCCTTTCCCAGCGTCCGCAAGCGGGCGGCGCTCGCGCCGTAGGCGACGTCCAGGTTTGGTCCGTCCGGTTCCGCGTCGGGCGCGGGCAGGGCGTGCCAGAGCGAGACGCCCTCGCCCTCGCCGACCAGGTACGTCTCCGCGCCGGGCTGTCCGAGCTGGTGGTGGTAGAAGCGCTGCTGGAGCCGGGTCCGCTCAGCCGGGTCGGGGAACAGCCACTGGGTGAGCGGGTCGTTCGCGAACGCCTCGGTGAGTACCGAGAGGACCGTGTCCTCGTCGGTCGCCTGTGCCCGCCGGATAGATGGGTGCACGGGATGTCCTTTCTGCTCGGTGGAAAGTCCTCAGCCGACTCGTAGGGGCGCGCCCGCCTCGTGCAGATGCCGCAGGGCTTGCCGGTAGGAATCCAGCAGGCCCGTTTCGTGGTAGGGCACGCCGATCTCCTCGCAGTAGGCGCGGACCACCGGCGCCGCCCTGCGCAGGTTCGGCGAGGGCATGCTGGGAAAGAGGTGGTGCTCGATCTGGTAATTGAGCCCGCCGAGTGCGTTGTCGACGAACCGGCCGCCCCGCACGTTGCGCGAGGTCAGCACCTGCCTGCGCAGGAAGTCCGGCCGCTCGTCGCCGCGCAGCATCGGCATTCCCTTGTGGTTCGGCGCGAAGATCGAGCCGAGGTAGATCCCCCACAGGGCCTGGTGCACCAAGACGAACACCACGGCCTTGACCGGCGAGAGCACCAGGAACACCGCGGCGAAGTACCACGTGAAGTGCGCGACGAGCAGGGTGGCCTCGAGCCCGCGGCGCTTCATCTTCCTGCGGAGAACCGCGCGAATCCCGGAGACGTGCAGGTTCCAGCCTTCGAGCGTGAGCAGTGGGAAGAACAGGAACGCCTGCCACTTGCCGATGAACCGTGGGAGACCGCGGCTTTCGCGTGCCTGCTTGGTGGACCACACGAGGATGTCGGGGTCGACGTCGGGGTCGAGTTCCTCGTGGTTCGGGTTCGCGTGGTGGCGGGTGTGCTTGTCCATCCACCAGCCGTAGCTCATGCCGATGCCGAGGTTTCCAGCCAGCCGGCCCGCGAACTCGCTCGGCTTTCTGGTCCGGAAAACCTGACGGTGGGCCAGATCATGCGACACGAGCGCAATCTGTCCGAACAGGACAGCGAGGAAACCGGCGACGGCCAGCTGCCACCACGAGTCGCCGATCAGGAAGAACGCCGCCCAGCCCGCTGCGAAAAGCAGGGCGACCGTGGTGATTCTGATGCCGTAGTACACGGGACGCCGGTCCAGCAGGCCCAGTGAAGTGATGCGTGTGGACAGTCGCGCGAAGTCGCTTCCGGTTCGCGCAGCCGGGGATGCGATGGGGTTCATGGTCGCCTAACCAGGATGCGTACAGCGTATCGATCTTTCGCGTACAGTGTATTTGCGATGCCCGACACGTCAACTAAATACGTAGAAAATGCTTGACAAAGTGTACTAGTTGGGTAATGAGTGAACTAGTACACTTCCGCGAGGTAGCCTCACGTCGAGGTCGATGATCAGGAGGAACGCATGCCGCGCGCAGCACGACCGGATCCGCCGTATCTGCGGATCGTCGCCGAGATCGGCGCGAGAATCCGCTCCGGTGAGCTCCGGTCCGGCGAGCGGATGCCGTCGATCCGCCAGATCGCCGAGCGCTGGGGTGTCGCCGTGGCGACCGCGACCAGGGCTGTCGCCGCGTTGCGCGAGGAGGGGCTGGTCGAGTCGAAGGTCGGTTCCGGCACGATCGTCAGCGCGGGCCGGAAACACCCGGTCGGCCCGGCGCAGCCGCCGCCGGTCGCCGCCGAGTCGTCGCGGCAGGCGCTGAACCGGGAGCACATGCTCCGCGCCGCCATCGCGATCGCCGACGTCGAGGGTCTCGACGCCGTGTCGATGCGCCGGGTCGCGGCCGAGCTCGGTGTCGGTCCCATGTCGCTGTATCGCCACGTCTCGACCAAGGATGAACTGGTGACCGAAATGGCCGATCAGGTGTTCGGCGAGCCCGAACTGCCCGACCCGGGGCCCGACGGATGGCGCGCGAAGCTCGAGCTCGTCTCCCGGCTGCAGTGGTCGCTGTGCTGGCGGCACCCGTGGCTGCCCAGGGCCGTCTCGTTCACCCGCCCCTCGTTCGCGCCGAATCTGGTGGCCCACACCGAGTGGACGTTGCGCGCGCTCGACGAGCTCGGGTTGTCGAAGACGACGCGCATGCAGGAAGCGCTCACGCTGCATTCGCTGGTGATCACGGCCGCGTTGTCGATGGCGGACGAGGTCGAGGCCGAGCAGGAGTCCGGGCTGACGCAGGACCGGTGGCTGATGGCGCAGCGGGCGCGCGCCGATGAGCTCTTCGCCAGTGGGCGGTATCCGCTGCTGGCCGAGATGCGTGAGGAGGCGGCGTCGGATCTGGACGGATTGTTCGAGTACGGCCTCGCACGCCATCTGGACGGGTTCGCGGTACTGGTGGCCGAGCGCACGTCATAGCAGCTCAGCGTCGTATTCGCTGAAGGTATACGCGCAATGTATAGTCGTCGTGTGTAGACCGGCGAACGGAGATCTGATGAAGCGAAAGTTGGCGATGCTGTGCGCCGCGGCGACGACAGCGGGGGCCGCGCTCGTCGGTGCGCCCGTGGCTGCCTCGGCCGAGCCCGCGGGCTCTGACCTGGCGTGGCAACGGTGCTCACCCGACGAACCGGAGAACTTCCAGTGCGCGACCGTGACCGTGCCGCTGGACTACGCAGACCCGGACGGGCGCACGATCGACGTGACGATCTCCCGGCTCAAGGCGGCCGAGTCCGCCAAGCGCAAGGGCGTGCTGCTGATGAACCCGGGCGGGCCGGGGGCGTCCGGGCTCACCCTGCCGCTCACCACGGGTTCGCGGCTGCCGCAGGAGGTCAAGGACAGCTACGACCTGATCGGCTTCGACCCGCGTGGCATCGGCCGGAGCACGCCCATCTCGTGCGGCCTCGAGCACGGGTGGTCGCCGATGCCGTTCGACCCGGAGACGTTCGACCAGACGGTGGCCGACACCAAGGAGATGGCGAACGCGTGCCTGTCGAAGCAGCCGGACCTGCTGCCGTTCATCACGACCCGCAACACCGCCCGCGACCTGGACGCGATCCGTACCGCGCTGGGTGAGCGGACGATCTCCTACTTCGGGATCTCCTACGGCACTTACCTCGGCGCCGTCTTCACCGAGATGTTCCCCGACAGCGTCGACAAGGTGGTGCTCGACAGCAGCGTCGACCCGGAGCGGGTGTGGCGCGGCATGGTGCAGATCTGGGCGCTCGGCGCCGAACGCGGCTTCCAGGTGTTCGCCGAATGGGCCGCCGAACGCGACGCGGAGTACCACCTCGGCGAGAGTGCCGACGACGTGTCGGCGCTGTTCCGCGACCTGCTCACCCGCCTGGATCGCGAACCGGTGCGGCTCGACGGCGAGACCGTGGACGGAAACGTGCTGCGGTCCGAGGCGCTCTCGGCCGGGCCCACCGATGACGTGAACGCGGACTACGCCGAGTTCCTCGGGCGCGTGCGCGCCGCCGCGGACGGTGAACCGGCTGCCCGCACCGGTGCCGCGTTGAAGCAGGCGCCGGCGGTGCCGAACCGGTGGCAGGACGAGGTTCCGCCTGACAACTCCGACTCCGCGTTCCTCGCCGTGGTGTGCGGGGACGCGGTGTGGCCACGCGACGTGGAGCGCTACCGGCGCGACGCGATCCAGGACGGCAGGCGCTACCCGATCTTGGGGGCGGTCACCTCGAACATCGCGCCGTGCGCGTTCTGGCCGGAACCGCGCGAACCCGCGACGGAGGTCGGGGAGGTCGACAGCGAGGTGCTGCTGGTGCAGAACTCCCACGACTCCCAGACGCCCATCGAGGGCGCGGCGAACCTCAGGGAGCTGCTGGGCGACAACGCGCGGATGGCGCTCGTGGACGGTTCGTGGGAGCACGGCGCCTACCCGGGCAACTGCGCGGACTCGGTCGTCACGCGGTACCTGATGGGCGACGGTCTGCCCGAACAGGACACGACGTGTCAGACCGCCAAGCCGCCGGTGGGCGGCAGCGGTTCCTGATCCGAAGTATCCACAATGGAACCGGCGCGGTGTGGCTCGCGAGGTCGCACCGCGCCGGGGTCAGTTCTTCCTTGCGTGGACCCGTTCGATCGCGCCGTAGGTCGTGCGCTGCGATTCCACCACGTCGAGCCCCAGCGCCGCGAGCCTACGGATCGGGCGGCGCGTGTAGTGCTCGCCCTGCGCCGGGATGCTGACCACGTCGACCAGGTGCTGGAGCACGCGCACCGGCACCGACGACGCGGCTACGTGGTCGGCCAGCAGCAGCCTGCCGCCGGGACGCAGCACGCGCGCCGCCTCGGCCAGTGCGCGGCGATGGTCGCTCACGCAGCACAGCGAGAACGTGCTCACCACGGTGTCGAAGGAGTCCGGCGCGAACGGCAGGTCCGTCGCGTCGGCCACGCGCAGGTCGATCCGGCGGCCCAGCGACTCGGCCCTGCGGAGCGCCTCGGCGAGCATCGACGGGCTCCACTCGATGCCCGTCAGCTCCACCTCCGCCGGGTAGTGCGGCAGGTTCAGGCCCGTGCCCACGGCGAGTTCCAGCGTCGAACCCACGGCCCGGCCGCAGACCCACGGCCTGCTCTCGGCGAAGTACCGGCGCTCCGCCGTTGCCCTGCGCGCGTCGTAGTCGGCCGCCTGGCGGTCCCAGTACGCCCGTCTGCTCACGGCCGATCCGCACGGGTGAGCTGGGCCAGTGCCGCCTTGACGTCGGCGAAGCGCTCGGCTCCCACCTCGCGGGCGCCCCGGTGTTCCAGTTCCTCGAAGTACTCGGCCGCGACCTTCGCCGCCTGTTCGCCCCGGTCGGCGAAGACGACCACGCGCGCCCGGCCGTCCTTCGGGTCCGGCACGCGCCGGACGTAGCCCGCCCGCTCCAGGTACGCCACCAGTTCGCTGATCGCCTGCGTGGTCATCCCGGCCCGGCTCGCCAGCGCCGTCGGTCTGCTGCCGTCGCAGTCGATGCGCGCCAGCACGTTGACGACGTGAGTGGGTCGCAGGTCGGGGAAACCGTGGCCGGCCAGGTGTTCGTGCAGTCCGGCGAGCACCTGGTCGAGCAGCCGGCTGACCAGCTGCGGCAGTGAGTCCGTCACGTCGCGCCCTCTCGGATCGGATGCCGTCGGGCCCAGCCCGCGACGGCGTCGGTGAACGCCTCCGGGCTGCAGAGGTTCGACGGGTCGACGGCGTCGTCGATGAGCGCGAACTCCGAGCGCGGCAGTGCGTCGTCGATGCGGCGCATCATCGCCACGCCGGTGGCCATCGCGGCGCCCGCCAGACACAGCGTCGGGACCTCGCAGTCGTGCAGCCGCTCCTCCAGCCTGATCGCGTTGACGGCCCTGCGCTGCTTCACGAGGTCGCTCCGGCGGGTGGTCGTCAGTGTGTCTGCCACCGCTTGCCCTGCCTCCGGCCAGCGCCGGTAAAGCCGTTGTTCGAGCGCGGCCAGGCGGCGCGCGGGCAACCGGTACAGCAGCGGCTGGAGCCCGGCCGAGGCCATCAGCAGCCGCTCGGACAGGCTGCGGGGCCGCATGTCGCACAGGCTGTCGCAGAGCACCGCCGACGCGACGCGCTCGGGGTGCTCCAGCATCAGCGTCTGTGCAACAACCCCGCCGTAGGAGACGCCCACCAGGTGCGCCGAGGCGATGCCCCGTTCGTCCAGCGCGGCCACGACGTCGCGGGCCTGCGTGCGCAGGACGTCGTGCTCCTCGACTCCGGTCAGGGAGCGCGAACGGCCGCAGCCGCGCAGGTCGACCGCGAGGCAACGGAACTCGTGCTGGAGCACCTCGACCTGCGGCGTGTACATGCGGTGGGTCCCGCCCAGGATGGGCAGCAAAACCAGCGCGGGGCCTTCGCCCTCGTCGAGTACGAACATCGGAACCTCCCTTGGACGGTTCACGAACTTTATCAGGCAGCTTACTAAAGCTTCCTGAGTAATAACAACCGCGGTGAAGGGCACCTTTACTGCATTGAACGCAGTAAAGGTGCCCTTCACCGCAGTCGGGCCAGGCCTTGCCACGTGCGCGATCACCGGGGGCTGCAACACTGGGCCGACCCGGCCAGACCCCGAAGAGGACCCATGTCAGCCCCCACCCGGACGCTGCCCGACTCGCTCAGAGCCGACGTCTTGACGCTGTGGCACTACCACGACCTCGGTCACGAGCTGCGCGGCGCGGACGTGGGGATCGGTCTCGGCAGCCACGACCTCGGCGTCGCGACCCACACCGCCGAGCTGTTCCACCGCGGAGTCTTCCCCCTGCTCGTCTTCACCGGCGCCAACGCCCCGACGACGGTCGAGCGCTTCCCTCGCGGCGAGGCGGTGCACTACCGCGAGCACGCACTCGAACTGGGCGTTCCCGACGACGCGATCCTCGTGGAGCCCAGTGCTCGCAACACCGGTGACAACATCGACCTCAGCCGCGACCTGCTCGCAGAGCGGGGCATCGCCGTGCGCTCGGCGGTGCTCGTCTGCAAGCCCTACCAACAGCGGCGCGCCTACGCGACGGCCCGCAAGCGCTGGCCCGGCGTCGAGTTCCGGTGCGCGTCGCTGCCGTTGTCGCTCGACGCCTACATCGAGAGCATCGGCGACGCCGACCGCGTGATCGACATGCTGGTCGGCGACACCCAGCGCATCACCGAGTACGCCAGGCGCGGCTTCGCCATCGCGCAGCACGTGCCCGACGACGTCTCGCGGGCGTGCGAGCGGCTGGTGAGCGCGGGCTTCACCAGCCGCCTCGTCCGCTGACGTTCGCTGAGGCCCGCTCAGTCGCCGAGCACGAGCGCGCCGATGTCGCCGCCAAGCCGCACCGCGCTGTGCGCGCCGCGCTCGCGGTTGGTCAGCACGGCCACCACCAGCCCGTCGTCCGGGTAGATCCGCAGGTACGTGCGGCTGCCCGGCCACGAGCCGTCCTTGTCGGCGAAGCGGTGTCCCCGCTCGGTGCCGGTCGCCCAGCCGTAGGCGTACGGGCTGAGCGCGTCCGGCGGCGTCAGCATCCGCTCGAGCGACGCCCTGCCGAGGACGTCGCTGCCGATCACCCGCTGGCCGAACCGCGCCATGTCCAGCACCGAGCCCTCCAGCCCGCCGCCGAGCACCTTGTACGTCGAGTCGGACGGCCGCAGTTCGGTGTTGCTGCCCGAGTACAGGGTCATCCTGCGCACGGAGGTGTCGGCGAGGTCGATGGGGCGCACGCTCGGGAGCCGGTAGCCGCGCGTGATCCACTTGTCGACGATGGCGCCGATCGGTTCGCCGAGACGCGACTCCAGCACGGCGCCGAGGATCGCGTAGCTGTGGGTGCTGTAGTACCAGTGCCGTCCCGGCTCGCACACCAATGGCGCGTGCGCGAACTCGGCCACGGCCTGGCGCGCGCTCGCGTACGGGCCTTCGTCGAACGTGGCGGCCGGGATCTGCTCGTAGTGGCCGACGCAGCCGCGCAGGTCGAGCAGCTGGCCCACCGTGTGCGTGTGCTGGGCGGGCAGTTCGGGCAGGTAGGTCCTGGTGCTGGCGTCGAGGTCGAGCCCGTCCGCCTCCGCGACGTCGAAGGTGAGCGCGCCGGCGATGGCCTTGCTCACCGAGTTGTACGGGCCCACGATCGTGCCGTCCATCCACACGTCGTCGTCGACGTCGGCGTGGCCGAACCCCCGCAGGTAGCGCAGGGTGCCGCCCTGGATGACGGCCACGGCGATGCCCGGCACGCCGGTGCTGGCCAGCTCGTGGGAGATGCGGGCGTCGACAGCGGCGCGAAGCGGCCAGTCCGGGCGGTCGCCGTGCTTGCGGAAGGTCGCGCTGTAGCGGGTGCCCTCGGGCGTCCGGTCGCTGTCGACGCGCACCAGGCGGTAGCCCTCGTCCTGGTGGCGGTGGGTCCAGTTGGTGAGTTCGCGCTGGGTGAGGTCGTCGTGGGTCACGAACTTCTCGCCCGCGAACGCAGTCGTGGCGCTGCCGATGAGCAGCGCCACGAGCGATCCACAGAGGATGGTGAAGCGGGGTCTTCGTCTCATGCGGTGGGTTGTACCACCGTCAGGCCGTTGCTCCGCGCCGCTGCGCGTTGAGTGTTTCGTGCAGCCGCAGCCAGGTTTCGCTCACCGTCGGGTAACTCGGCACCGCGTGCCACAACGTCGCGAGCGGCACCTTGCCGACGATCGCGATGGTGGCCGCGTGCACCATTTCGGCGATGCCGGGACCGACGAACGTGGCGCCGACGATGGTGTCGTCGGAGCGGTCGAGCACGAGCTTCGCGCGGCCCACGTAGTCGTCCCGTTGCACGTAGGTGCCCGCCAGGGCCGCCATGTCGAACTCCACGGTCTCCACGTCGAGCCCTGCCTCGCGGGCCTGTTGCTCGGTGAGTCCGGCCGAGCCGACCTCCGGGTTGGTGAACGTCACCTGGGGCACGGCGGAGTGCCCTGCCGCGGTGCTGAGTCCGGGCTCCGGGGCCTTCCCCGCGGCGCGCGCGGCGATCACCTCGCCCACGATCCGCGCCTGATATTTGCCCATGTGGGTGAGCAGTGCCTTGCCGCAGACGTCGCCGATCGCGTAGAGCCAGTCGCCCTCGACTCCGCGCACCTGCTGTTGGTCGTCGACATCGACGTAGCCGCCCGCGCGGAGGCCGACGGCGTCGAGTCCGATGTCGCCGGAGTTGGGCGTGCGGCCCGTGGCCACCACGACTTCGTCGGCGGTGAGCACCGTGCCGTCGTCGAGCGTCACGCGCACCTCACCGCCGTGCGTCCTGCCGGTGCCGGTGTCGCGGGCGTCCGGTCGCTGCACCGACGTCACCGAGGCGTTCGAGTAGAGATGCACGCCGTCGGCCCGCAGCTTGTCGGCCACCAGCTCGCCCGCGAACGGTTCCTGGCGGGCCAGGAGGCGGTCGCCGCGGTTGACCAGGGTCAGCTCCTCGACACCGAGTCCGCGCAGCCACGTCGCCGCCTCGCACGCGACGACCCCGCCTCCGACGAGCACGACCCGGCGCGGCACCTCGTGCAGGTTCGTGACGTCGTGCGAGGTCCACGGCAGCGCCTCGCGCAGGCCGGGCGTGCCGGGGACGGTGGCCGAGGAACCGGTGTCGATCACCACCGCGTGCCGCGCGGTGAGCACCCGCGTGCCACCGTCCTGGCCGGTCACGGTGATCTGCCGCTCGCCGGTGAGCCGCCCGTAGCCGCGCACCACGTCGATTCCCGCGCCCACCGCCCAGTCGACCTGCGAGGTGTCGTCCAGGTTCTTGACGATCGTGTCGCGCCTGGCCAGCACCGCGTCGACGTCGAGCCCGTGCGCGGCTGCTTTCGCCGTGCCGGGCAGGTGCGCCGCGTCGTCGATCAGCTCCACCGGGCGCAGCAGGCCCTTGCTCGGCATGCACGCCCAGTACGAGCACTCACCGCCGAGCAGGGCGGCCTCCACGAGCACGGCGCTCAGCCCGGAGAACTGCGTCGCGTACTGCGCGGCGTTCTCTCCGGCGGCGGCGCCGCCGAGGACGATGACGTCCCATTCCGTGCGATCGGGATCGACCGATGCGGGCATCCGGGTTCTCCTCGCGAGTAGTCGAAGGTCCGGATCCCAGCGAACCACAGAACTCAGTGCTGCGCGTCCAGGAAACCGGTCACCACCGAGTAGTACTCCGCGGGCCGTTCCTCCTGCAGGTGATGGCCGGCGCGGTCCAGCACGTAGAGCTGGCCGCGCGGCACCATGCGCGCCAGCATCAGCGGGTAGTCGGGCGTGAGGAACGCGTCGTACATGCCCCACGCGAACAGCACCGGCGCCTGGATGCGGCCGAGCTCGGCCGAGAGGTCCTGCCAGTCGCCGCGCGGGTTGTCGGAGGCCGCCGCGAGCGCCATCTCCTCGGGATCGAGGCTCTGCTCGTGGCGCATGGTGACCGTGAGCGCCGGGATCGCGTCCGGGTCGTACCACTCAAGGCGCGCCATCAGCTCGCGCATCTTGTCCCACGACGGGCCCGTGCCGCCGTAGTAGGCGTCGCGCGCGTTGCGGCCTCGGCGGGAGCCCTCCGGCAGTGGGGCGAGCGGGCCGTGGAAGACGGGCATGCTGCCGGTGACCACCAGCGAACGCACGCGCTCCGGGTACTTCGCGGCCAGGTTCAGCGCGATCGTGCCGCCCCACGAGTTGCACACGAAGTCGGCGCGCTCGATGCCGAGGGTGTCCAGCAGTGCCACCGTCTTGGCGGCGTGGAAGTCCCACATCGGCCCGGTGATCACGCACTTCTCGGAGCGGCCGTACTGCGCGATGTCGACGAGCAGGCACCGGCGGTCGGCGGCGAACAGTGGCGCGACGGGTCCGAAGTCCGACCAGCCCGTGCAGCCGGGGCCACCGCCGTGCAGGAACACCGCGGCTCGTTCGCCCTCGCCCGCCTCGAGGTAGTGGTAGGTCACCCCGTCGGCCTCGGCGAAGTGGCTCTCGAACGGCTCCGTGGTCGTCATGGTCGCCGATCGTGCCGCCGCCGGGCCCGGTGCTTCAACGACCGGGGTCTGCTCAGCGAACCGAGCGCGTAGGCACGGCGGGTGGTGCGCCCCCATGATGCTGCGACACCGGCTCGTTCGGGAGGACACGCGATGGCACGACGGCTCGAAGAGGGCGGGGTCCGCACCCGCAGGGCGCCGAAGCTGCCCGGGCGTCAGGACTGGTCGTCGTGGCCGCACTACGACGGCGCGGCCAAGGGTTTTCGCGGCTACTGGTACCCGGTGACGTGGTCGAACCACATCACGGGCAAACCCCAGCCGTTCACTCTCGGCGGCGACAGGATCACGCTGATCCGCGACAACGGCACCGCCTACGCGCTGCACAACCGCTGCCCGCACCGGGGAGTTCCGCTCTCGGAGGGCAACCAGCAGTTCCCCGGCACCGTGAGCTGTCCCTACCACGGCTGGACGTTCGACCTGACCGACGGCAAGCTCTGCGCCGTCATCACCGACGGCCCCGACTCGCCCATCCGCGGCAAGGTCGGGGTGGCGACCTACGCCGTCGCCGAGCGCCTCGGCATGGTCTGGGTGTACCTGCCGATCGCCGACGAGCAGGCGCCGCCGATCGACGAACAGCTGCCGGAGGAGCTCGTCGACAACGCGTTCGTGCTGGGCGGGCGGATCGACCCTAGGTCGGGCAACTGGCGCTTCGCCTGCGAGAACGGCTTCGACGAAGGCCACGCCAAGTACCTGCACCGCACGTCGCTGTGGCGGCTGTTCAAGCCCATGCCGGTCTGGAACACCACGCGCGTGGTGCCGGGCGGACGCTGGATCTACCGCGTGCAGGACGAGGTGCACTGGGAGGCCGACTTCCCCGGCGTCGGGCACTGGACGGGCAAACGCTGGTGGAAGATGCGCCCGCCCAGGGGCACGTTCAACGTCGGCAACACCGGCACGCCGAAGAAGATCGACCCGGTGATCCAGGCGCAGCGCTTTCCCGGCTTCGCGTCGCTGTCGATGCCCGGCGTGCTGCGGATCGTGTACCCGAAGTTCATCCACTACGAGTTCTACGTGCCGGTGGACGAGAACAACCACCGCTACGTGGGCGTGATGGTCAACTTCCTGAAGGGCGCGGAGACCGCGCGCTTCTACGCCAAGTACCTCGGCGCGATCCGGTGGCTGTTCCACGGCCAGTTCTCCGGCCAGGACGCGTGGATGGTCGACATCACCGACGCCCCGCCCGAGAAGCTCTACCGCCCCGACGTCTCGCTCACGTCGTGGCGCAACCTCGCCGAGTCCACCACCAAGCGCAGGCTCGCCGAGCTGGAGGGAGATCCGTCGTGAAGGTCGTGCTGTCCCTGATCGTGACAGGCACCGCCGTGGTCGCCGGGCGGTTCGCGTGGCGCGCGCTCGCCCGTCGCAGCAACACCCAGGTGCACCGGATCAACCAGTGAGTGATCGACAACGCTGGATCGCCGAGGCGTGCGCGCACGTCACGGCCGAACGGCTGCGCGAGCTCATCACCGGTATCGTCGACGTGCCGAGTCCCACCGGGTTCGAGGCACCGCTGGCCGGGCACCTCGCGCGCACGCTGACCGATGCCGGGGTTGCGGCCGAGGCGCAGCCGCTCGACGAGCACCAGGCCAACGCGCTCGGCCGGCTGCGCGGTGACGGCACCGGGGCGGACCTGATGCTGTACGCGCCGATCGACACGCTCACCACCGGCGACGCCGAGCAGGACGTGCCGTGGATCGGGCCGGAGCTGCGGCCCGACATGCGTGCGGAGGCGGCGCACGACGGCGACTTCGTCACCGGGCTCGGCGCGTCGAACCCCAAGGGCCACGTCGCGTGCGTGGCGATGGCGGCAGAGGCGATCGCCCGCGCGGGCGTGCCGCTGTCCGGCGACCTGGTGGCCGCGTTCGGCGCGGGCGGCATGCCCACCAACGCGCTGCCCGCGAGCACGCGGCGCAACACCGGGCAGGGCGCGGGCTGTTCGTTCCTGCTGGAGCAGGGCGGCTGGACCGACTTCGCCGTGATCGCCAAACCCGGCTGGACCGTGTCGTGGGAGGAGGTGGGGCTCGCGTGGTTCGACATCGAGGTGGGCGGTACCCACACCTACGTCGGTTCGCGGCACCGCCTGCCCTACGCCAACGCGATCGCGCGCGCCGGTGAGGTCGCCGTGCGGCTGGAGCGGTGGTTCGCCGGCTTCGCCGAACGGCATACCGGCGGCACCGTGAGCCCGCAGGGCGTGATCGCCTCGATCGAGGGCGGCTGGCGGCGCATGGCGGCTACCACGCCCGCCGCGTGCAGGCTGCGCGCGGATCTGCGCCTGCCACCTGGTTTCTCGCCGCTGGCCGCGAAACGGGAACTGGCAGCGGAACTCGCCAGGATCGGCGAGGAACTGTCCATTCCGGACATTGGTATGGAACTGGTGCTCGCGATCCCCGGCACGCACACGCCGCCGGACTCGTGGGTCGCGCGCAGTGCCATCGCCGCGTGGGAGGAGACCGAAGGCCGCCCGCACGAGGTGATCCGCGGCAACAGCGGCGCGACCGACGCCAACATCCTGCGGGGCCGCGGTATCCCGACCGTGCGCGTCGGCATGCCCAAGGTCGCCCACGCCGCCGACGACTTCTCGCTCGGCATGAACACCGTGGACGTGCGGGAGATGGTGCGGCTGACCCGCCTGCTGGTGCGGGTGGCCGTGGACACGACGACGAGACCGCGAAGCGAGGTGGGGCTATGACGGAGATCGTGCTCGGGGTGGGTGCGTCGCACTGCACGCTCATGAACACCCATTGGGAGCAGACGGTGCACAAGGAGGAGGCGCAGCGCTTCCGCGACGCGCTCGCCGAGGCGCGCGACGAGCTTGCCGCC
Organism: Prauserella cavernicola; assembly: GCF_016595675.1. GTDB lineage: Bacteria > Actinomycetota > Actinomycetes > Mycobacteriales > Pseudonocardiaceae > Prauserella_A > Prauserella_A cavernicola. The sequence goes on from NZ_JAENJH010000002.1 coordinate 933,462, forward strand.
GCCGCACCCGACACGGTGGTGATCATCGGCTCCAACCACTTCCGCGGCTTCTGGCTCGACCTGATCCCGAGCTTCACCATCGGTGTCGGCGAGTGCGTGGCCAGTGGCGAGTCCGGCACTCCCAAGGGCCCGCAGCCCGTTGACGTGCCGCTGTCGAGGCACCTCGCGAACTCGCTCGTGGAGGGCGGGCGCTTCGACGCCGCGTTCTCGGCGCGCCTGCAGATCGACCACGGGCAGTCGCACGCCATCCAGTACCTGCTCGACGGGCTGGACGTGGAGATCGTGCCGATCGTGGTGAACGTCTTCGCTCACCCGCTGCCCGCGCTCGCGCGCTGCGCCGATCTCGGTGCCGCCGTGCGCGAGGCCGTGCTCGGCTTCGAGGGCGACCGCAGGGTGGCCGTGATCGCCTCGGGCGGGCTGTCGCACCGGCTGCCGTGGCCCGACTGGCGCGACCCGCAGGGCGAGGACGAGGAGTTCATGGTGCGCGCGTGGCTCGACGGCCGCGACAACTGGCAGGACTACGACGCGCGCCGCCGCGAGATCATCCGCGCCGCCTCCGCCGCGATCAACCCCGAGTTCGACGACGAGTTCCTGACCCTGCTGGAGAAGGGCGAGTCCCGGAGCCTCACCCGCTACAGCACGGAACAGCTCGAGGAGGTCGCTGGCAACGGCGCGCAGGAGATCCGCACGTGGCTCGCCATGGCGGCCGCGCTGGACAACGTGCCCGCGAGGCGACTGTCGTACGAGGTGATCCCCGAGTGGCTGACCGGCATGGGGGTCGCCGTTCTGGACCCGGCAACGAGGAGTGACGCGTGAGTATCTGGACCGAACTGGCCGATGTGGACTTCCGGCAGGCCTATGTGGACGCGGGCGGCATCCGCACCCGGTCACTGCAGGCGGGGCCGGAGGACGGGGAGCACGTGGTGTTCCTGCACGGCACCACCGGTCACCTCGAGGCCTTCGTGCGCAACATCGAGCCGCACGCCCAGCGCTACCGCTGCCACGCCATCGACATGCTCGGCCACGGCTACACCGACAAGCCCGACAAGCCAGGCGAGATCCCGGCCTACGTCGAGCACCTGCTCGCCTACCTCGACGCCGTCGGTGCGGAGAAGGCGCACCTGGTCGGCGAGTCGCTCGGTGGCTGGGTCGCCGCGTGGACGGCCAGCGAACACCCCGAGCGCGTCGCGTCGCTACAGCTGCTGTGCATGGGCGGAACCAAGGTCAACCCCGAGGTGATGCAGCGGCTCAAGACCTCCACCACCGCAGCGTCGCTGGAGGACGACGTGGAGCTCACGCGCAAGCGGCTGCGGCTGCTGTGGGCTGAGTGGGACGAGGCGCTGGGCGACGAGCTCACCGAGGTTCGCTACGACATCTACCACCGCCCCGAGTTCCAGCGGAACCTGCACAATCTCTTGGCACTGCAGGAGACCGAGACGCGCGAGCGCAACCTCCTGCGCCCCGACCGGATGGCGAAGATCGCCGCGCCGACGCTCGTGGTGTGGGGCAACAAGAACCCGTTCGGCGACGTGCCCGAGGCACACGCGATCGCCGACGCGATTTCCGGCGCGCAGCTCGAGATCTTCCCCGAGTGCGGGCACTGGCCGCAGCACGAGCAGGCCGAGCGCTACAACCCGCTGAGCCTGAAGTTCCTCGCCGAGGTCTCGTGAGAAGGATCCGCTTCGGCTACGCCGACACCTCACTGGGCCAGCTGCACTACGCCGAGTGCGGCTCGGGTGAGCCCGTGGTGCTGCTGCACCAGACGCCGCGCTCGTGGGACGAGTACCGCGAGGTATTGCCGCTGCTCGGCGCCACGCACCGCGCCATCGCCATGGACACGGCGGGCTTCGGCAACTCGGCCCCGCCGGCCGAGCACGGCATCGAGCACTACGCCGCGGCTGTGCTGGAGCTCCTCGACGCGCTCGGGCTGGAGAAGGTCTCGCTCGTCGGGCACCACACCGGTGGCGTGGTGGCGATCGAGGTGGCGGCCTCGGCGCCCGAGCGCGTCGACCGGCTCGTGCTCTCGTCCACGCCCTGGGTCGACGCGGCCTCGCGGGAGGCCCGCGTGGACCGGCCGCCGATCGACCACGTGCCTGTGAGCGAGGACGGCTCGCACCTGCGGACCCTGTGGCAGCGCAGGCAGGGCTTCTACCCGGAGCGCAGACTCGACCTGCTCACGCGGTTCGTGCGCGACGCGCTGACGCTGGGTGACGACGTCGAGGCCGGGCACCACGCCGTGGGCCGCTACCGCATGGAGGAGCGCGCGGGCGAGGTCCGCGCGCCCGTCCTGTGCCTGGGCGCCTCGGCGGATCCGCACACGTTTCCCCAGCTCGGAGCGTTGTCATCGCGCTTTAACGCCGCAGAGGTGGTGATCGTCGAGGGCGGCATGGTTCCGTTGATGGAGGAGCACGCCGGAGAAGTCGTGCGAGTGATCGCGAGGTTCCTGACATGAGTGTCGTTCCGTCGCCGGGTCCCACCACCACGATGAACTCGGTACTCGGCAAGGCGCAGCTGATCATCGAGGCCTTCACTGTCGACGATGAGTCGCTGTCGCTGACCGACCTGGTGCGCCGCACCGGCGTCGCCAAGGCCAGCGTGCACCGTCTGGCGCAAGAGCTGCTCACGTGGGGCCTGCTCGAACGCGCGGGCACCGGCTACCGGCTCGGGCTCAAGCTGTTCGAGATCGGCCACCGCGTGCCGAGGCAGCGGATCGTGCGTGACGCCGCGCTGCCCTACATGGAGGATCTGCTACTCGCGACGCGGGAGACCGTGCACTTCGCGATCCGGCACGGAACCGAGGTGCTGTACCTGGAGAAGATCGTGGTGCACCGGGGCCTGAGCGAGCAGTCCAGGGTGGCGGGCAGGTTGCCGATGTACTGCACGGCGACCGGCAAGATGCTGCTCGCCCACGCCCCCGACGAGCTGTTCACCCAGGTCGTCTCGCGCGGACTGCGCCCGCTGACCAGGCACACCATCACCGCGCCCGCGGTGCTGCGCGGACAGCTCGAGAAGATCCGCGACCGCGGCGTCGCCACCGAGTGGGAGGAGACGCGGCTCGGCTATGCGAGCACCGCCGTGCCCGTGCCCGACGTCGACGGGGTTCCCATCGGTGCGTTGTCCGTCACCGCGCCCACCGCGCGCATGAACACCGCGCAGGTGGCTGGCGCCCTGCGCACGGCGGCCAACGGGATCGCGAGGACCCTGCGAGCGACCCGCTGAGCAGGTTCGGTGCCCGGACCTGAGCGGTTGACGGAGGGGCACCCGGCATTAAAGGGTTGGACCATGAGCGACGACTGGTCCGTCACCTCCGTGATTCGCAAGCTGCTCAGTCCTGACGGACTCGCCGACCCCTACGCGATCTACTCCGAGATCAGGGCCGCGTCCGACGCCGGGCTGCCGACGGGACGGTTCCTGTTCCGCTACCCCGACGTGCGCGAGGCGCTGTTCGACAAGGAGCTGAGCTCCGACCGCGTGTCGGCCATCCTGCGCCCGTTGCCGGAGGAGGCCAGGCTCGCGGCCGCGCCGCTCGAGGAGACGATGCGCGACATCGTCGTGTTCTCCGACCAGCCCGACCACCGTCGCCTGCGCAGGCTGATGCTGCGCGCGTTCACTCCGCGCATGGTGCAGCAGGCCAAGCCGACGATCGAGAAGCTCACCCGGTCGCTGCTCGACTCGCTGCCCGCCGACGGCGACGCCTTCGACCTGCACCGCGGCCTCATGTACCCGATGCCTGCGCTGGTGGTGTCGGCCCTGCTCGGCATCCCCGAGGAGGAACACGAACAGTTCCAGGGCTGGGCACTGGACCTGGTGCTCGTCGTCGGCTCCGGCCGCATCAGCCCCGAGCTCGCGAGTCGCGCGTCCGACAGCGCGCTGCGGATGCGCGAGCTGCTGGGACGGCTCATCGAGCAGCGCCGCGCCGCGCCGGGCCCGGACCTGCTGAGCGCCATGATCGAGGCCGCCGACGAGGGCGAGCGACTCAGCGAGAACGAGCTCTACGCCAACGCGCTGTTCCTGATGACCGCGGGCCACGAGACCGCGACGAACATGCTGAGCAACGGCCTGCTCGCGCTGCTGCGGCACCCCGAGCAGCTGGCGCTGCTGCGCGAGGACCCGTCGCTGCTCGGCTCCGCCACCGAGGAGATGCTGCGCTACGAGGGTCCCGTGCAGATCGCGGCCAGGATCGCCGACCGCGACCGGCAGCTGTGTGGCCTGGACCTCAAGCAGGGCCAGGCCGTGATCCTGTTGCTCGGCGCCGCCAATCGCGACCCGGACGTCTTCGATGATCCGGACCGGTTCGACATCACGCGCTCGCCCAACCAGCACCTCGCGTTCTCGCACGGCATGCACTTCTGCCTCGGCGCCGCGCTGGCGAGGGCCGAGATGGAAGTGGTGCTGCCGCTGGTGTTCGATCGGTTCCCGCGGCTGCGGCTGGCGGAGGAGAAGGTGGAATGGCAGCCGACGCTGGACTTCCGTGGTCCGAACCGGTTGCTGGTGAGGTGAGTCGATGACTGGGGTAGATGTGCTCGACGTATCGGTGTCCGCGCTGGACGAGGCCATCGGCAGGGCTCGGGCTGGCTCGTCGTTCCTGCGCGCCAAGCTCGGTGACGCGCCCGTTCGCGACGCCGAGGACTTCGCGAGGTTGCCGTTCACCACCAAGCAGGAGCTGCGCGAGACGCCGTTCCTCGACTACGCGGCCGTGCCCGCGGAGCGGATCGTGCGCATCCACTCCTCGTCCGGTACCACGGGCAAGCGCACCATCTGCGCCTACTCGGCCAAGGACATCGAGGACTGGACCGAGATGTTCGCCCGCTGCTACCGGTTCGCGGGCGTGACCGAGGCCGACCGCGTGCAGCTGATGGTCGGCTACGGCATGTGGACCGCGGGCGTCGGCTTCCAGGCGGGCTCGGAGCGGCTGGGCGCCATGACCATTCCCAGCGGTCCAGGCAACACCGAACTGCAGCTGGAACTGATGCGCGAGGCCGGTACCACCGTGTTCGGCGCGACGTCGTCGTTCGCGCTGCTGATCGCCGAGCTGGTGGAGCGCGAGGCACTGCGCGACGAGTTGTCGTTGCGCGTCGGCATCATCGGCTCCGAGCGCTGGGGCGACGCCACGCGCAGGCGCATCGAGTCCGGGCTCGGCATCGAGACCTTCGACGTCTACGGCATGACCGAGCTGTGGGGCCCCGGCACGGGTGTCGAATGCTCCCTGCACGAGGGCATGCACGTGTGGTCCGACCATTACCACGTCGAGATCGTCGACCCGGAGACTCTGGAGCCGGTGCCGGACGGGACTCCCGGCGAGGTCGTGGTGACCACGCTGACGAAGGAGGCCACGCCGCTCGTGCGCTACCGCACGCGCGACCTGTCCTTCCGCTACGCGCAGCCGTGTCCGTGCGGCAGCCCGTACCCGCGCATCGGGCGCATCGAGGGCCGCTCCGACGACCAGGTGAAGGTGCGCGGCGTGATCTTCCTGCCCGCGCAGGTCGACACCGTGCTCGCCGATGTCGAGGGCGCGGGCTCGGAGTTCCAGGCCCACGTCGACCGCGACGAGGCGGGACGCGACTCGCTGGTGATCCGCGTCGAGGGCGGCGATCGCCCCGGCCTCGCGGCCGAGCTGGCGCAGCGCTTCCAGGCCCAGATCGGCGTCCGCGTCGACGTCGACCTGGTGCCGATGGGCGAGCTCCCCCGCAACGCGGGCAAGACGAAACGAGTCTTCGACCACCGCGACCACTAGCGGCCAACTGCGGTGAAGGGCACCTTTACCGCGTTCAACGCGGTAAAGGTGCCCTTCACCGCACGCGGGGTGCTCAGACCTGCTGCAGGGCCTCGCCAAGGAGTTCCAGGGCGACCTCCGGTTCGGGGCCGAGTTCGCCGCTGAACGACACCGCGTCGAACCCGGCCTCGCGCCAGCGCTTGAGCCCGGCCACGAGGTCGCTCAGGTCACCCGCCGCCATGAACAGGTCCAGCGTGCGGTCGCTGATCTCGGCGAGGCGCTCGGTCTGGCCGTCGCGCGTCGCCGCGCGGGCCGCGTCCACCTCGGCCTGCGGCACGTCGTGGAACTTCAGCAGCGGGCCCAGGTGCGGCAGGAACGTCGCCATGATGCGGCGCGCGCCCTGGCGGGCCAGCTCGCGATCGGGGTGCACGTAGGTCCAGTTCTCCGCCACGAAGTCCACGTCGGACGGCGCGCGGCCGGCCTCCTCGGCTCCTGCGTGGAGTTCCTTGCGCAGCATCGTTGCGTAGGCGGGGTCCCACTGCGCGGCCAGGCGCAGACCCTCGCAATGCGCGCCCGCGAGCCGTGCGCCCTTCGGACCGTGCGCGCCGAGGTACACCGGGACGCGGCGGCCCGTGCCGAAATGCAGCTTGGCCGACTTGCCCAGCTTGAAGACGTCGCCGTGGTACTCGGACCCGTCGCCCGTAATGACCGCGCGGATCACGTCCACGGCCTCGCGCACGCCCTTCAACGTGGACGGATTGGTCTGGCCCACCAGCTCGTACATCGAACCGCGGCCGATGCCCAGCACGGCGCGTCCACCGGAGAGCTCGTCGAGGTGCGCGACGTTCGCCGCGATCTGCACGGGGTGGCTCAGGTAGGGATGCGTGACGTTCGGCCCCACCTGGATGCGCGACGTGGCGCGCGCGATGTCGCACAGCACCGGCCACACCGGCCTGCGCAGCAGGACGTCGTGCACCGTGACGTCCTCGAAGCCGAGCTCCTCGGCCCTCGCGGCGACGGCCGGGTAGGTCTCGATCGGCAGATTTCCGTGCAGCTGCAGCAGATAGCGCATGGGTGTCGTCACGCCGCGAGCATAGTCATGCCCTCGCGGGCCTTCCGGCGGAGTTCGTCGGGGTCCTCGGTGCCGAGCGAGTGTGGAGTCCGGCCGGTGACGAGCAGGTCCTCGCCCAGCGCGGTGCCCACCAGCGTGAGGATCGCGGCGCCGACCGGGGCCTCCACGCCGGCGAGCCGGGCGAGCGCCACGTTGAACGCCAGGCCGCGTCGGATGTCCTCGTGGACGTAGCGGTGGTCGATGGTCACCGACTCGCGCCAGAGGTCCGAGGCCAGCAAGCGCGCCTTCGCGTCCGGCGGGTACATCGAGGTGTCGCGGCCCTGGTAGTAGTCCTCCAATGGCCAGTGCGGGTCGCCGAAACCGAGTGCCCTGCGCAGCGCGATCCGCTCGGTGTCCAGCGCGCGCGTGGTGGCGAGCACCGACGGCGAACTGCCCTCGGCGTGGATGTCGAACCGCTCGGCGAGCGACTCGATGGCGCCGAGGTTGTGCGCGATCAGCGGCGGGTGGATCACCGGCCCCCAGTTGCTCAGCGCGGCGTCGAGCCCGTCGCTCACGCGCACGGCCATCGGGTACGCGGCGGCGAAGCGGGCGTGCGCGTCGTCGGCGAGCGCGCCGGTTCCGGGGATGGAGCCGACGGGCAGGCGGCCGGAGATCACCGGGATGCTCACCTCGCCGGGCGCGGTGACCCTGGTGAGGTAGGGCAGCGTGCCGGTCTCGAGGAAGGCGACGTCGGGCCTGCGGAGCGCGCCGAGCCAGGTGCCGAACGTGCCCGGCGTGAACGCGACGGCCTGGCCGGGCGCGAGCACGGGCGTGAGCGCGTCGAGCAGCTCGGTCTGCACGGTGGCGGGTACGGGCGCGACGATCAGGTCGCTGCCCTCGACGGCGGCGCCGAGGTCGTGGGTGGTCAGCGCGGCGGTGACCTCACCGGAGTCGTCGTGGGTGCGGTACCGCAGGCGGCCACCGTCGGGGAACTTGGCTCCGCGCCGCCACCAGCGCACCTCGTGCCCGCCGAGGCACAGGTCCACCACCGCCGCGTGTGATCCGTTCCCGCCGCCCAGCACCGTGACGATCACCCGCGTACCTCCAAGCCGGTAGGGACTCCTGCGCCCGCAGTAGACAACCCCGCCGAGCCCGAATCAACCCCCGAAGTCCACTCACCAAACCCACCCCGCGCCCAAGCAACCCACGCCCAACCCCGCGAGTCCCCCGCCCGGGCGCGCGAGTCCCCCGCTCCGGCGCGCGAGTTCCCCGCCCGGGCCCGCGAGTTCCCCGCTCGGGCGCGCGAGTTCCCCGCTCCGGCGCGCGAGTTCCCCGCTCGGGCGCGCGAGTCCCCCGCTCGGGCGCGCGAGTCCCCCGCTCCGGCCCGCGAGTCCCGCTCCCGGCCGCGAGTCCCCCGGTCCGGCCCGCGAGTCCCGCACTACGGGCCGCGAACTCCCCACCCGAGTCCCGCTCCGGCAACCCCGGCAGCCCCGGTCACCCGACCGCAAGTCAGCAGCCCGAACCAGAGCCCTCCGGGCACACCTGACGACCGACCTCCCCCGCGATCTTGACCGTGTTCCCACAACACACGTTCCAGTGAGGCGGAAACCGCAGGCAAGACCGATCTGGGAGTGGACATGAAACGACAACGCAGCGCGGGCAGAGGCCTGGCGGTGCTGGCCGTACTCGGGCTGTTCGGCACGCTGGCCACGGCCCCCGCGACGGCCGACGAGGGCAGCGCACCCACGGCGCAGGTCGAGTGGGGCGAGTGCCCGGAGGACACCGTGGCCGCGGCCGCGCCGACCGTCCTGCAGTGCGCCACCGTGCCGGTGCCACTGGACTACGCCGACCCGGACGGCAACCGGATCGACATCATGATCTCCAAGCTGGCCAGCCAGAACCCGGACAAGCGGCGCGGCGTGCTGATGCTCAACCTGGGCGGCCCCGGGAGCCCGGGGCTGTCGCTCCCCGCGGACCTCGTCTCCCGTGGAATCCCCGCGAGCGTGCTGGACAGCTACGACCTCATCGGTATGGACACCCGCGGAGTCGGGCACTCGGCTCCGGTGAGCTGCCGCTTCACCGCCGATCAGGACTATGGCGCCAACATCCCGCCGTACGCGGTCGACGACGCGGCGGTGCTCGAACAGGCCAGGATCGCCGAGTCGGTGGCCGAGCAGTGCGCGCGCAACGACGACGACGGGCGCCTGCGCCACCTGACGACGGCGAACACGGCCCGTGACCTGGACCGGATCCGCGCCGCGCTCGGTGAGGAGAAGGCCAGCTTTTTCGGGCTGTCCTACGGTTCGGCGCTGGGTGCGGCGTACGCGTCGATGTTCCCCGACACCTCCGACCGGGTCGTGCTCGACAGCAACATCGGCGACACCGCCCTCGGCCAGGAAGGCATGCGCAGGTTCGCGCTGGGTATGGAGGAGACCTTCCCCGACTTCGCGAAGTGGGTCGCCGAGCGGCACGGCAGCTACGGCCTCGGCCGGACGCCCGCACAGGTGCGCGACACCTACTTCGAGCTCGCCGGGCGGCTGGACGAGCAGCCCGTCGCGGGGCTGGACGGCGGCATGTTCCGGTTCGGCACCCTGGTGAGCCTCTACGGCGAGTCGAGCTATGCCGCGATGGCGCAGCTCTGGCAGTCGCTGGACACCTACGACGTGGACGCCGTCAAGGCACAGCTCGACGCCGACGAGTTGGCGCCCGCCGACAACAACTGGTCGGTGTTTCTCGCGGTCACCTGCAACGACAGCGAGTGGTCCGAGGACGTCGACACCTACCGGCAGGCCGTAGCCGAGGACCGCGAGCAGTTCCCGCTGTTCGGCGCGGCCAGCGCGAACATCTCGCCCTGCGCGTTCTGGCCGCACGAGCCTGCGGAGCCTCGCGTGGAGATCACCGACGAGGGGCCGAGCAACGTGCTGCTCGTGCAGAACCAGCGCGACCCGGCGACCCCGCACGTGGGCGCGGAGATGCTGCGCGAGGAGTTCGGCGACCGGTCCCGGTTGCTGAGCGTCGACGGCAGCGGCCACGGCGTCTACGTCTTCGGCGACAACCCGTGCGCGTCGAACGTGACCACGCGCTACCTGGTCGACGGCGAGATGCCGGCGAGGGACAAGTTCTGCCGGGCGTGATCGGCTGACCGGGCCGGACGGGTACCGCCGGGTGGGATGGCTTCGGCTGCCCCACCCGGTGGCGCGTCCGGGTGAGTCGGGAGCGTGCGACTCGCGTGCCAGAGCGGGGGACTCGCGTGCCAGAGCGGGGGACTCGCGCGCCGGAGTGGGGGACTCGCGCGCTGGCCGCCGACGCTCTGCGTGGGGCCGCTACCCTGCTGAGTTCGGCTTTTTCGGTGGCAGCACGGATTTCTTGGTGCGCACCGTCGCCTCGATGCTCACCGTCAGGAAGCGCTCGATGATCCGCCGCTCCTCGGGCCCGAACTCGGTCCAGGTGCGCGCGAACTCCTCGCCGAGCGGCGTGAACAGCCCGCGGGCGAGCTCCAGCGCCTGATCCTCGACGTGCAGTTCGACGCGCCTGCGGTCGGCCGCGCTGCGGGTGCGGTGCACGTGGCCCGCCGACTCGAGCCGGTCGAGCAGCGACGTCGTGGCCGAGGCCGACAGGTGCAGCGCCTCGGCGAGTTCGCCGGGGCTCGGTGCGTGGCCCTGCGTCCTGGTGGCGTCCATGATCACGGCGAGCGCGTTGAGGTCCGTGCGGTGCATGCGATGGGACTGTCGCAGGATCTCGACGAACTCCCCGTTCTCCACGGTCAGCTGGCGCAGTAGCCGGATCAGCACGCCGTCGCCGGGCGCTTGCTCCGATGTCACGTTTGTCTCACTCCTCCAGTTTGCCGCCTCCATCTACCCAGCTTAGTATTTCGACCACCGAAACATTCGATGATCGAAACAACTGGGAGAAACGTGCGCAGGCTCCGTTGGGTCTTACCCGCTCTGATCATGATCGGCTGGCTGGCGCTCGGCGGGTTCGGCGGACCCTACGCGGGCAAGCTGAGCGAGGTCTCCGAGAACGACAACTCGTCGTTCCTGCCGGCCTCCGCCGAGTCCACGCAGGTCCAGGAGCTGCAGCAACAGTTCACCCAGGACGAGGCCGTACCCGCGATCGTCGTCGCCGAACGCGAGGGCGGGGTCACTCCCGACGACCGTGCGTTCCTGCAGCAGCGAGCCGAGGAGGCCACCTCGATCGAAGGCGTCGTCGAGCCGCTCTCGCCGGTGATCCCGTCGCAGGATGGCAACGCGTTGCAGCTCGTCGTGCCCATCGAGGGCGAGCCGAACGATGCCGTCGAGGCCCTGCGCGAGGTGCTCGACCGGGACCGGCCGGACGGGCTCGACGTGTACGCCGCCGGGCCTGCTGGCCAGATCGCCGACCTCTCCGAGGCCTTCGGCGGCATCGACGGCTTGTTGCTGCTGGTCGCGGGCGCCGTGGTCGCGCTGATTCTCGTCATCGTCTACCGCAGTCCGTTGCTGCCGCTGCTCGTGCTGCTCTCCGGCGTCTTCGCGCTCGGCCTCGCGAGCCTGTCCGTGTACCTGCTCGCCGACGCGGACGTGCTCGCGCTCAACGGCCAGAGCCAGGGCATCCTGTTCATCCTCGTCTTCGGGGCCGCGACGGACTACGCGTTGTTGCTGGTCTCGCGGTTCCGGGAGGAACTGCGAGACACCGAGGACCGCTACGTCGCGATCCGCAAGGCGCTGCGCGGCACCATCGAACCGATCGCCGCCTCGGCCGGGACAGTGATCCTCGGCGTGCTCTGCCTGCTGTTCAGCGACCTCAACTCCAACCGGGGGCTCGGTCCGGTCGCCGCCATCGGCATCGGTGCCTCGCTGCTGGCCTCGGTGACGTTCCTGCCCGCCGTGCTCGCACTCTTCGGCCGCGCCGCGTTCTGGCCGTTCCGCCCGAAGCACGGCTCGCCGCATCCCGAGTCGACTGGTGTGTGGGGCCGCATCGCGGGTGCCGTCGACCGCAAGCCGAGGGCGATCTGGGTGGTCACCGCGCTGGTGCTGCTGGTCGGCGCGGCGTTCCTGCCGCAGCTCAAGGCCGACGGCACGTCGCAGACCGACGTGTTCCTCACCGAGGTCGACTCCGTGGCAGGCCAGGAGGTGCTCACGCGCCACTTCCCCGGCGGCGTCGGCTCGCCCGCCATCGTGATCGCCAACGAGGGGGCCGCCGACGCGGTGCTGGAGGCGACGCGCATCGACGGGGTGTCCAGCGCCGAACCCGCGGGCACGGCAGGCGGACTGGTGCTGATCGAGGCCGTGCTCGACGCGCCCGGTGACTCGGAGGAGGCCGTCGGCGCGGTGCGGGAGCTGCGCGAGTCCGTGCACGCGGTGCCCGACGCCGACGCGATGGTCGGCGGGCGCACGGCGGTCACGCTCGACACGCAGGAAACGTCCAAACGCGACCGTGCGGTGATCATTCCGATCGTGCTCGTGGTGGTGCTGGCCGTGCTCATGCTGCTGCTGCGCTCGCTGCTCGCACCGTTGCTGCTCGTGGCCACCGTGGTGCTGTCGTTCGCGGCCACGATGGGTGTGTCCGCGTTGGTTTTCAACCACGTCCTGGGCTTCCCAGGGGCCGATCCCGTGGTGCCGTTGTTCGGTTTCGTCTTCCTGGTGGCACTCGGGATCGACTACAACATCTTCCTGATGACGAGAGTCCGGGAGGAGGCGCGGACCCGGGGCACCCGAGAGGGCACGCGCTACGGGCTCACCGTCACCGGTGGGGTGATCACGTCGGCGGGTGTGGTGCTGGCGGCGACGTTCGCGGCGCTCGCGGTGCTGCCGATCCTGTTCCTGGCGCAGCTGGCGTTCATCGTGGCGTTCGGTGTCCTGCTCGACACGCTCATCGTCCGCTCGCTGCTGGTGCCCGCGCTGACCGTGGACATCGGCAAGTTGGTGTGGTGGCCCTCGCGTCTTTCACGCTGAGTTTCGCCGGTGAGCCATGCGGGAACGCTCATACATGGCTACTTGCGAAGTGTGTGGCAACGACTACGACATGGCCTTCGAGATTCACACCAAGGGCGGTGACAGGCACACTTTCGACTCGTTCGAGTGCGCCATCCACAAGCTCGCCCCGGTGTGTGAGCACTGCGGTTGCAAGGTGTCGGGGCACGGCGTCGACGTCGGTGGGCAGTTCTACTGCTGCGCCCACTGCGCCAGGGAGTCGAGCGAGTTGGGCGCTCAGGCTCGCGACGCCGTGCCCGCCGGGCGCTAGCTAGCGCCCCACCAGGGCCCTGGCGAAGAAGGCCAGGTTCGCGGGCCGCTCGCCGAGCCGCCGCACGAAGTACGGGTACCACTCGCCGCCGTAGGGCACGTAGACGCGCATGCGCAGGCCCCGTGCGGCGAGCCGCTGCTGCTCGTCGGCGCGGATGCCGAACAGCATCTGGTGCTCGTACTCCGCGGCGGCGCGGCCGGAGCGGGCCGCCAGGTCCTGTGCGATCTCGATCAGCCGGGGGTCGTGGGTGGCGACCATCGGGTAGCCCTGCCCGGCCATCAGGATTTTCAGGCAGCGCACGTAGGAGGCGTCGACCTCGGCCTTGTCGCGGTAGGCGACCGAGGCGGGCTCGTCGTAGGCCCCCTTGCACAGCCGCACGCGGGAGCCGGGGCCGGAGAGGTCGGCGCAGTCGCCCTCGGTGCGGTGCAGGTAGGCCTGTAGCACCGCGCCCACCCACGGGAAGTCCACCCGCAGCTCCCGCACGATCGACAGGGTTGCGTCGACCGTGGTGTGGTCCTCCATGTCCACGGTCACCGTGGTGCCCGCGCTCGCCGCGGCCTCGCAGATCGCGCGGGCGTTCTCCAGCGCGATCTTGTCGCCGTCGCCGGGCAGCGACCTGCCCAGCGCCGACAACTTCAGCGACACCTCCGCCCGCGCCGCGAGCCCGCCGTCGGCCAGCGCGCCGAGCACCTTCCGGTACGCCTCGACCGTCGCGTCGGCGCTGGCCCGGTCCGTGGTGTCCTCGCCGAGGTGGTCGAGGGTCACCAGCCGGTCGCGGGTCAGCTCCCGCGTGGTGTCCAGTGCCTTGCCGAGCTGCTCGCCCGCGACGAAGCGGTCGACGATCGGCCTGGCGAGGGGCAGGTTCTCCACGAGCGAGCGGGCTCGAGGCGAACGGGACGCGGCGATGATGGCCGAGCGGAGCATGACGACCTCCTAGAGCTGGTGCGGGTACGACGAGCGCACCGGCGGAACGAACGTCTCCTTGATCGTGCGCGGGCTTACCCAGCGCAGCAGGTTGTAGATCGAACCCGCCTTGTCGTTGGTGCCGGAGCCGCGTGCGCCACCGAAGGGCTGCTGGCCGACGACCGCGCCGGTCGGCTTGTCGTTGACGTAGAAGTTGCCGGCCGCGAAGCGCAGCACCTCCTTGGCGCGCTCCACGGCCGTCCGGTCGCGGGCGATGATCGAGCCGGTGAGCCCGTAGGCCGCGCCGCGGTCCACCTGCTGCAGTACGCGCTCGAAGTCGCCGTCCTCGTAGACGTGCACGGCGAGCACGGGGCCGAAGTACTCGGTGCGGAACACCTCGTGCTCGGGGTCGGTGCCCTCCAGCACGGTCGGGCGCACGAAGTAGCCGGTGGAGTCGTCGGCGGTGCCGCCCGCGACGACCTCCAGCGACGGCGCGGACTTCGCCTGCTCCAGCACGCCTGCGAGCCGGTCGTAGGCCCTGCGGTCGATGACCGCGCCCATGAAGTTGGAGAAGTCGGTGACGTCGCCGACGCTCAGTGCCTCCACCTCGGCCACCAGGTCGTCGCGCATCCGCGTCCACAGCGAGCGCGGCACGAACGCGCGGGAGGCCGCCGAGCACTTCTGGCCCTGGAACTCGAACGCGCCGCGCACGAGTGCCGTGCGCAGCACGTCGACGTCGGCGCTGGGGTGGGCCACCACGAAGTCCTTGCCACCGGTCTCGCCGACGAGCCTCGGATAGGTGCGGTAGCCGCCGATGTTGGCGCCGACCGACGACCACAGGTGCTGGAACGTCCGCGTCGAGCCGGTGAAGTGGATGCCAGCCAGCGCCGGGTCGGCGAGCGCCACGTCGGAGACGTCGAGGCCGTCGCCGGGCAGCAGGTTGATCACGCCGGGCGGCAGGCCGGCCTCTTCGAGCAGGCGCATCGTCAGGTGCGCGGCGAGGCCCTGCGTCGGCGAGGGCTTCCACAGCACGGTGTTGCCCATCAGCGCGGGAGCCGTGGGCAGGTTGCCCGCGATCGCGGTGAAGTTGAACGGCGTGATCGCGTAGACGAAGCCCTCGAGCGGGCGGTAGTCGAGCCGGTTCCAGACGCCGGGCGAGCTCTGCGGCTGGCCCTCCAGCAGCTCGCGGCCGAACTGCACGTTGAACCGCCAGAAGTCGGCGAGCTCGCACGCGGAGTCGATCTCGGCCTGCGCCACGGTCTTGGACTGGCCGAGCATCGTGGCGGCGTTGATGGTGTCGCGCCACGGGCCGGACAGCAGGTCGGCGGCGCGCAGCAGCACGGCGGCCCGCTCGTCGTAGGGCAGGCGGCGCCACGACTCACCGGCGCGCAGCGCGGCGTCGATCGCGGCCTTGGCGTCGGTGTGGGTCGCGTTGGCGGTGGTGCCCAGCACGTGGGCGTGGTCGTGGGGCTGGACGACGTCGATGCGCGCGCCCTCCGGCATCCGCTGCTCGCCGTCGATGGTGGCGGTGAGCTCGAAGCGGGTGCTCTCGAGCCGGGCGAGCTCACGGGTGATGCTCTCCCGCTCCGGCGAGCCGGGGGCGTAGTCCCGCACGGGTTCGTTGCGCGGCGCTGGCGTGCTCGTGATGGCGTCCATGAGGGAAGTGTGGGTCCGGGACGGCGGCTACGGGATGTTCGAGCGGCTAACGTTGAACCATGACGGTTGGCCGATCGAACAACGGGATCGGGTTGCGCAGCCTGCTGGTGGCGATCGGGCTGCCGCTGGTGGAGCTGCGCACGGACCACACCGACCCGGTGGTGCGCGGGGTGGCGATCCTGGATCCCGACGACGAGCCCGGCAGCTACCAGGGCGAGCTCGTACTGATCATCGGTGTGCGCGGGCGGGAGGCGGCGCGGTCCGTGCGGGCGGCCGCCCGCCGGGGCGCCTCGGCCGTCGCGGTCAAGGAGGCGCCCGACGAGCTGGCGGGCGTGGCGGCCGAGGCCGGGGTCGCGCTGCTCGGCGTCGCCGCGGCGGTGCGCTGGGACCAGCTGGAGACCGTGGTGCGCCAGGTGCTCGACAGCGCGACGCTCGCGGAGGGCTTCACCGACGAGCCGGGTGACCTGTTCTCGCTGGCGCAAACGCTTGCCACGCTCACCGGGGGCAGCGTGAGCATCGAGGACGCGGGCAATCGCGTGCTCGCCTACTCGCGCTCGGACAGCGACGCCGCCGAGGTGGACGAGCTGCGCAGGCTCTCGATCCTCGGCTGGCAGGGCCCCGAGAGCTATCTGGCGCTACTGCGCGAGTGGGGCGTCTTCGAACGCCTGCGCGCGGGCGAGGAGGTGGTGCGCATCGAGCAGCATCCCGAGCTGGGTATCCGGCGCAGGCTCGCCGTCGGCATCAGGGCGGGCACCCACCACCTCGGCACCGTGTGGGTGCAGCAGGGCAGGGAGCCCTTCACCGACCGGGCGGAGAGCGCGCTGCTCGGCGGGGCGAGGCTCGCGGCGGTGCACCTGCTGCGCCAGCGCAGCGACCAGGGCCGCTCGCGCGAGGAGCTGGTGACCGGGCTGCTCACCGGGCACACCAGCCCCGACCTGGTCGCGGGGCAGCTCGGGCTCGACCCCGCCGCGCCCGCGGTGGTCGTGGCCTTCACCGCGCGCGAGTCGACGCCCGACGAGCCGGTGCGCGAACTGCGCCTCGCCGAGATGCTCACGATGGTCTCGGTGCACATGGCCTCGTTCCGCAGGGCCGCGCTGGTGGGCACCGACGGTTCGCGCGTCTACGCGGTGCTGCCCGAGGCTCGCCAGCTCACGGGCCTCGCCCCCGAGCTCGCCGACGTCGCCGAGGTGCTCACCAGGCGCACCGGCGTGCGGGTGCAGGCCGGGATCGGGTCGGCGGTCGCGTCGCTGCGCGAGGTCGGGGCGTCGCGGGCGGAGGCCGACCGGGTGCTCGACGCGATGGGCACGGCCCGCTCGGTCGCGAGCATCGCCGACCTGCGGGCCGAGGTGCTGCTCTCTCAGACCCTGTCGCTGCTGGAGGCCAACCCCGATCTGCGCGACCCCGCCGTCGGCGCGCTGAGCGCCCACGACGCCGAGCACGGCTCCGAGCTGGTGCCCACGCTGCTCGCCTGGCTCGACGCGATGGGTGACGTGCGTGCGGTCGCCTCCGCGCTGCACGTCCACCCCAACACGGTTCGCCACCGGGTGCGCAGAGCGAGCGAGGTCAGCGGCGTCGATCTAGCCGATCCGCGCGAGCGTCTCTCCTGCCATCTCCAGCTGTTGCTGGCGGTCACAACGGGGGTCACGTCCTCGGGGGTTCGTGGTTGAATTTCGGCAGGCGGACTTGCAGAAGGGGTGGACGTGGCGAGGCTCGGAGAACTGGAGCGCGCGGTGATGGAGGTGCTCTGGGCGCGACCGGAGCCGGCCAGCGTCCGTGCGGTGCACGCGGCGCTCGCCGATCGAGGTCTCGCCTACACGACCGTGATGACGGTGCTGACGCGGCTGGCCGCCAAGAACGTGGTGCGTCGCGAGCGCGAGGGCAGGGCATGGCTCTACGCTCCCGCCGCCACGCGTGAGGAGTACGTGGCCGAGCTGATGCTGGAGGCGCTCGAGCTGACCGGCGACCGTGGCTCGGCTCTGGTCCGGTTCGCGCAGTCGGTGACCAGCGACGAGGCGGACGCTCTGCGGCAGGCGCTGGAACGGGGCGAGAAGACGTGATCCTCGTGGGGCACCAGCTCGCGGCAGCGACGGTGGCGGTGCTCGTGGCGGTCTGGCTGCTGCGCAGCCGCTGGACGCACACGCACCCGAGAGCGGCACTGATCCTCTGGCAGATCAGCATGCTCACGCTGGTCGTCTCGGCGATCGGTGCCCTGCTCGGCTTCGGGCTCGCGCCCTACCGGCGCGGCCTGCTGCCCGCCCTGCTCGATCTGCCGCCGGTGTTCCACGAACTCGACATCTGGCACGCGGCCGCGGTGCTGGCCGGACTCGCACTCGCGGGCTGGCTGGTCGTGAACCAGCTGCTGTGCCTGCGCAGCACCGCCCGCGCACGGGCGCGGCACCGGCTGCTGCTCCAGCTCGTCGCGCGGCACGACACTGACGCGCTCGTGGTGGACCACCCCGTCGCGGTCGCGTACTGCCTGCCGGGACGCACCCCGAGGATCGTGGTGAGCCAGGGCGCTCGCCGCCTGCTCACCGACGCGGAGCTGGACGCCGTGCTCGCCCACGAGCGCGCGCACGCGAGCGAGCGGCACCACCTCGTGGTGGCGCCGTTCCAGGCGTTGCGCAGGCTGCTGCCGAGCAGCGGGTTGCTCACGCGCGTGTGCGCGACGATCGAGCTGCTGGTGGAGATGTGCGCCGACGACAAGGCCGTCCGCCAGCACGGCAGGGAGACGCTGGCGAGCGCTCTCGAACGCTTCCACGCCAACGGAACGGGCGGTACGCCTGCGGGTGCGCTCGCGGTGGCCGACACCCCGGTGCAGGCGCGGATCCGCCGCCTGCGCGACCCCGACCGCTTCGCCTTCCCCCTGGCGTGGCCCGTTGCGTGCCTGCTGGTCCTGACGGCCCTGAGCACCTCGGCGGCACTCTTCGCGGTCCCGCTCTAGCGGCCAGCCAATTGCGGTGAAGGGCACCTTTACTGCATTGAACGCAGTAAAGGTGCCCTTCACCGCAGTAGCTACTACAAGGTGTAGTAAAGTTCCGACATGGAAATCGTCTACGACGCGTTGGTCGTGCTGCACCTGCTCGGTATGGCCGGAATCGTCAGTGGCGTGGTCGCGCGCAGCGTCGCACCGGCCGGACCAGCTCCCGCGATCACGATGTACAGCGCGGGAACCCAGGTCCTCACCGGAGTCGCTCTCGTCGGCATCGCCTCTGCGGGCCTGGTCGCCGCGGAACCCGACAACACCAAGGTCGCCGTCAAGCTCGCCATCGCGGTGGTCGTGCTCGTGCTGGCCCACATCCTGTGGCGCCGCCCCGAGTCCGGCAAGGGCGTCTTCTACGGCCTGGCGGGCTTCACGCTCGCCAACGTCGTCATCGCGGTGTTCTGGTAGGCGCCGTGCGTCGCAGCCAGAGCAGCCCGATGACGGGCAGCACCAGCGGAATGAACAGGTAGCCCATCCCGAAGTTCGACCACACGGCGGCGTCAGGGAACGCCGCCTGGTCGAACACACTCAGCAGTCCCACCACGAGCACGCCCGCCAGCTCCACCGAGCAGGCGGCGAGCGCGACGCGCCACCACGTCCTGCCGGTGCGCGCGAGCGCGAACGTCGCGAGCAGGTACACCAGCGCGGCGAACGCGGAGAGTAGGTAGGGCACCGGGGCCTCGTCGAACCGCGTGGCGATCTGCACCGCCGCGCGGGAGGTCGCGGCCACGGCGAAGATCGCGTACACCGCCACCAGGATGCGGCCGGGTCCACTCGCCGTGGCCGGCCGTTCCGCCGCTGGTTCAGGCACTCGCGCCACCCCAGACCTCCGACAGTCGCAGGATCAGCACCGGCACGGTCACGCAGGTGATGCCGAGGATCACCGTGCTGGAGCGGGTGCGCTCGGCCAGCGCCCACGCCGCGCCGAGCGGCAGGATCAGTAGCGAGCCGACCAGGTAGGCGATGAAGGTGACCATGCTGCCCGGCCGGTCGCCGCCGATCAGCAGCACCACCGCGATCACCACCTGCACCAGCAGCAGGGCCTCCAGCGCGACGAGCCCGATCAGCAGCGGTTTGCCGGGCTCGCGGTTGCGCGCCGCCGACACGAACGCCCATGCCGCGACGGCCAGCGAGCACAGCGCCACCGCGACCGAATACCCAGTGATCACCGGTCCTCCAGCACCCCTAGTACTACTAGCCGTAGCGTACGGGGCCCGTGGGTGACCGTCGCGGGCGGTCCGTTAGTCCTTTATGGACTCGATCTGAAGGCGCTCCAGCGCGGCCCTCAGGTCTTCGGTGATCGGTTCGGGGCGGCGCGAGTGCCTGTCCACGAACACGTGCACGAAGTGTCCCTCGGCCAGTAGTTCGGAGCGGTCCTCGCGGTGGATGCCGAGTTCGTACCGCACGCTCGACGTGCCCAGCCTGCCCACTCGCAGACCGATCGCGAGCTTCTCGGGAAATTCAGCGGCGGCCCGGTAATTGCAGTGTGATTCGACACAAAGGCCGATCATCGGACCCTGGTGAATATCCAGTCCACCCTCTGAGATCAACCAACGGTTGACCGTCGTGTCCATGAACTCGTAGTAGACGACGTTGTTGACATGCCCGTACACGTCGTTGTCCCGCCATCTGGTCGCGATCAGTTCCCAATGCGCAAAGGTCACCACGGCAATCTAGTCGGCGGCTGGATTCTGTGGCTTCTCACAGCAGAATCGGGTAGCGTCCGAAGCCAGACATCGCGAGCGTACGGGTCAGTGTGAATTCGGCGTTTGCTCTAATTCGGCAATTTTTCTTGCCCGTCCGAGATCCTTTCGATCCGACCACGCGAGGTGTTGATGAGCACGTCACCGAGCCCTGCCGCCACGCCGAAGGAGCGCAGGCCGAAACCGATCGTCTCCGGACGCAAGTCGATGCCGGAGCACATCACCGTCAAGGTCTTCGTGCTGGCCCCGATCGTCGCTCTGGCGATCGCCGTTCCCTTCGCGTGGGGCTGGGGACTGACCTGGGTCGACGTCGGTCTCGCCGCGCTCTTCTTCGTGGTCAGCGGACTCGGCGTCACCGTCGGCTACCACCGCTACTTCACGCACGGCTCGTTCAAGGCGGGCAGGCCGCTGCGGGTCGCGCTGGCCGTCGCGGGCAGCCTCTCCGCGCAGGGCCAGGTGATCCAGTGGGTCGCCGACCACCGCAGGCACCACGCGTTCTCCGACCGGGCAGGCGACCCGCATTCGCCGTGGCTGTTCGGCACCGGGCCGAAGGCACTGGCCAAGGGCTTCTGGCACGCGCACATGGGCTGGCTCTTCGAGCGCGACATCACCAACGCGGAGCGGTTCGCCCCCGACCTGCTCGCCGACCGCGACATCCGGCGCGTCGACGCGCTGTTCCCGCTGTGGGTGGGCCTGAGCCTGCTGCTGCCCGGCGTGCTCGGCGGGCTCATCACGTGGTCGTTCTGGGGCGGCGTCACGGCGTTCTTCTGGGCCGGTTTCGTGCGCATCGGCGTGCTGCACCACGTGACGTGGTCGGTGAACTCGATCTGCCACATGATCGGCGACCGCCCGTTCACCAGCAGGGACAAGGCGGCCAACTTCTGGCCGCTGGCGATCTTCTCCTTCGGCGAGGCGTGGCACAACCTGCACCACGCCGACCCGACGTGCGCCCGGCACGGCGTGTTGCGCGGCCAGATCGACATCTCGGCGCGGCTGATCTGGATGTTCGAGAAGCTCGGCTGGGCCCGCGACGTGCGCTGGCCGACCACGGCACGCCTCGACCGGCTGGCCACGGCCAAGTCCTGAGCCTCGCGGGCGGTGACTCCGCCCACACGGAGCCGCTGTCCGAAGTGGAGCGGTCAGAAACCCTCGGCAGCCGGTCGGCCGCTGAGGGTTCCTTCCGAACGGCAGGCTTGCGACACTCGTGGGCGTGCGCCAGGAGCACCTCGAGGCAGCGGTGCCCGTCGGGACGGACCCCCGGCGGTACGCGCGCGTGCTCGCTCGGATGCACGAGGCCGCGCTGTCCGGCACCAGTCCGCCCGCGCAGCCACGGGCCGTCATCGGCGCGTCGTGGCAGCGCATGCGCAGGCTCGGCCTTGATCCCGACCACGGCCGCGACGGCAGCCCGCTGTCCGCGGCCGAGCTGGAGGCCAGGCGCAGGGCCAGCCGGCTGGCCGAGGCGCTGCCGATCCTGCGCGGCGGGCTCATGAGCGTCGCCGAGGAGGCGGCGCACATCATGGTGGTGGTCGACGCCGACGCGTGCGTGCTGTGGCGCGACGGCAGCAACCCCGTGCGTCATCGCGCCGACCGGCTCGGCTTCACCGAGGGCGTCTCGTGGGACGAGCGGCACGTGGGCACCAACGCCATCGGCACCGCTCTGATCGCGCGCAGGCCCATGCAGGTGTACTCCGCGGAGCACTACGTGCGCAGCCACCACGCGTGGACGTGCGCGGCGGCCCCGCTGCACGATCCCCGCGACGGCAGCCTGCTCGGGGTCGTCGACCTCTCCGGGCCGGCCGCGACGGTGCACGCCACCACCCTCGCGCTGGTCGACACCGTCGCGAGGCTCGCCGAGTCGCAGCTGCGCAACGCCCACCTCGCCGAACTGGAGCGCCTGCGGGCCGCCGCGTTGCCGGTGCTGGCCAAGGTGGGTGAGCGCGCGCTGGTCACCGACGAGCACGGCTGGGTAGCCGCCGTGTCGGGCGTCGAACCTCTCGACCGCGTCGCGTTGCCGCGCGGCTGCGCGCCCGGCGAGGTGTGGTTGCCCGCATTGGGCGGCTGCCGGGTGGAACCCGTTCCAGGTGGCTGGCTGGTGCGCCTGTCCGGCGACTCGGTTCAGGAACCGACCAGGGCCGTACTGGACGTGCGCTCGCCGAGGAACTGCACGCTCACCGTCACCGCGCACAGCGGCACGTGGTCGTATCCGCTCAGCCCCCGCCACGCGGAGATGCTGTTCGTGCTGGCCACCCACCGCGACGGCCGGTCGGCGGCAGGGCTCGCGCTGGACCTGTTCGGCGACGCCGAACGCACCGTGACGGTCAGGGCCGAGATGTCGCGTCTGCGCAGGCGACTCGGCGCGATCCTCGCGCCGAGGCCCTACCGTTTCGCCGACGACATCGAGGTGGTGCTCGAACGACCGGAGGCGCCGGAGCTCGTGCTGCCGCACTCCACGGCGCCCGCGTTGAGGGCACCGCGCTAGCCGGTACCGCCCGCCTGGTTACGGCAGCGGCACGATCTTGGTCCGTTCGTGGACACCGTGCTTGCCGTTACCCGCATTCGGCTACGGTCATGCGGGTGCTGGAACTGGGTGGAGGAACGCGATGACGAGCACCGTGACCCCTCGTGGTCCGGGTGTGCCCGCAGTGCCCCCTGGGCAGCCCGTGCCCCCGGTTCCGCCGGAGGAGCCGCGTGGCCCGCGCTCGGGACTCGCCTGGCTGCTCGAACTGCCGGGCAACGCGATCCGCAACATCACCAAGTCGGCGGCGACGACGCCCGGCCGGTTCTCGCTCATCGCCACCGGCCTCATCGTGCTCTCTCTGCTCGTCGGCCTGCTCGGCACCGTGTCCGTGCAGAACCGCGCGAACACGATCGACGACCTGATCGACCACCGCGAACCCCTCGCCGCCGCGGCGCAGGAGGTCTTCCGTTCGCTGTCCGACGCCGACGCGACGGCGGCGAGCGCGTTTCTCTCCACCGGTTCGGAACCGCCGGAACTGCGCGAGCGCTACGAGCTCGACATCGCCAAGGCCGGGGTGGCGCTCGCCAGGGCGGCCTCGGACTCGGGCGGCAGCGAGGCGGCGCGCCAGGTCGAGATCCTCAGCCAGCAGATGCCGGTCTACACGGGGCTCGTGGAGACCGCGAGGTCCAACAACCGCCAGGGTTTCCCCGCGGGCGCCGCCTATCTGCGCGAGGCCTCCGAGCTCATGCGGGCCAAGATCCTGCCGGCCGCGCAGGAGCTCTACGAGATCGACACCGAGCGGCTCGTCGAGGAGCAGGACGACGCCGCCGGCGTACCGTGGCTGATCGCGCTGCTCGTGCTCGGCCTGCTCGGCGCGCTCATCGCCGCGCAGATCCACCTCAAGCGCAAGACCAACCGCGTCTTCAACGTCGGTCTCGTCGTGGCCACGGTCGCGGTGGGCATCGCGGTCCTGTGGACGGCGGTGGCCATCACGGTGCAGAGCGTGCTCGTCGGCAGCGGTAGCGGCGACGGCACCGAGCAGTCGGATCTGTTGGTGCGAGCCAGGATCGCCGCGCTGCAGGCCCGCGCGGACGAGACGCTGACACTCGTCGCCCGCGGCGGTGGCGAGGCATACCAGGAGGAGTTCGACGAGCTCTTCGGCCAGCTGGCGGGACCGGACGGCAACTCGGGACTGCTCGCCGAGGCCGCGAGCAGCACCGAGGGCCTCGACTCGGCAGGCCACGTCGACTCCGCGATCACGCACGCCACCGCGTGGCGGGAGGCGCACGAGCAGGTGCGGGAGCTCGACGGCACCGGCGACTACGACGCCGCGGTGGCGCTGGCGATCGACGCCTCCGACGAACAGAGCGCGGCCGCCGCGTTCAACCGGCTCGACCAGGAGCTGGCCGCGGCGATCGAGTCGGGCAGGCAGGTCTTCGTCGACGACACGACCAACGGCTCACGCGCGCTGACATTGCTGGCGCCCGGGTTCGCGGTGCTCGCCGTGATCGCCGCACTGGGCACTACGCTGGGATTCCGGGACAGGTTGCGGGAGTACCGCTGATGAAACACAGGACACGCCTCGGCGTCGCGTTGTCGACGTTCGCACTGCTGGTGGCCGGCTGCGGCTCGCCGGGAAAGCCGGTCGACCCCGCCCCCGTTGGCTCCGTCGAACGCCCACAGCCCGCGAACGCCGCGCTGGAGAACGACGTCCAGGGCGGCGGCACCGCCGACCAGAGCTGCAACCCCACCGCGAGCCTCTCGCCGAACGGCTCGATCCCGTCGGGGTCCACGATGGACGAGATCCGCGAACGCGGTCACCTGAGCGTCGGCGTCGACCAGAACACGTTCCTCTTCGGGTTCCGCAACCCGACCTCGGGCGCGCTCGAGGGCTTCGACATCGACATCGCAAGGGAGGTCGCGCGCGAGATCTTCGGTGACCCGAACGCCGTGCAGTTCCGCGCGATCACCTCGGCGCAGCGCATCCCGGCACTGCAGAACGGCGACGTCGACATCGTCGTGCGCACGTTCTCGATCACCTGCGAGCGGCTGGAGGACATCAGCTTCTCCACGGTGTACTACGTGGCGGGCCAGAAGGTCCTCGTCGGCGTCAACTCCGACGTCGAGGGCATCGGGGACCTTGGCGGCAAACGGGTGTGCGCCGCCAAGGAGTCGACGTCGCTGAAGAACATCGCTGCCGCGGACCCCGCGCCGGTCCCGATCTCGGTCGACGACTGGTCGGACTGCCTGGTGATGTTGCAGCAGGGCCAGGTCGACGCCGTGTCCACCGACGACACGATCCTCGCGGGCATGGCCGAACAGGACCCGACGGTCAAGATCGTGGGCGAGCGGTTCACCGACGAGCTCTACGGCATCGGCGTGCCCAAGGAGAACGAGGACATGGTGCGCTTCGTCAACGCCGTGCTCGACCGCGTGCGTGGCGGTGCGTGGCAGCAGAGCTACAACCGGTGGCTGCTCGAGCGCCTCGGTCCCGCGAGCCCGCCGTCCCCCGACTACCAGTGACGTCTTTTCGGAGGTAGCAGCAGTGTCGGATGAGCAACGCCGTCCTCGGCACGCCGCGCCGGACGAGCCGGAGAGCAGCGGCTGGCAGCAGCCACCGGAGGTCCTCACCGGCTCGCAGCCGGCCCCGGCCGACCCGCCGGCCCGTCCCGCGGCGCGGCCCGGGCCGCCGCCCGGGCCGCCGGTCGCGCCCAACACCCAGGTCATGACGCCGCACTGGCAGGCAGCTCCTGAGCCGCAGCCCACCAGCGTCCTCGCCACGCCGGCGCCGCTCACGGAGAGCATCCGCCCGCCAGCCCCGCCGTCAGAGCCCTCCGGCCCCGGAGTGCTGCCCGACCCTGGCACCGAGAGTGTGCTGCCGCGCAGCACCTCCGGCGGCATCGTGCCGGGAACGGGCTCGGGCACGGGGCCAGGCACCGGACCTGGCACGGGATCCGGCACCGGCTCGGGCGCGTTCCCCGGCACGTCGCGGCGCACGGGCTCGCGGACCGCCCGGCGCGGCAGGCTCGGCGCCGGTCTCGTCGAGGTACCGCAGGTGCCCTACCGCGACCCGGCGTCGGCGGTGCTGTCCGACCCGAAGGTCTCGGAGGAGAAGCGCTTCTGCGGCAACTGCTCGGCCAAGGTCGGCAGGGGCAAGGACGGCAGGCCCGGTGAGCCCACGGGCCGTTGCGAGAAGTGCGGCACGTGGTTCTCGTTCGTGCCGAAGCTGCGGCCGCACGAGCTCGTCGGCGGTCAGTACGAGGTGCTCGGCGCACTCGCCTACGGTGGGCTCGGCTGGATCTATCTGGCACAGGACCACAACGTCAACGAGCGCTGGGTCGTCCTCAAAGGACTGATTGACACCGGCGACGCCACCGCGATGGCCGCCGCTGTGAACGAGACCCGGTTCCTCGCCGAGGTCGAGCACCCCAACATCGTCCGCATCTACAACTTCGTGCAGCATCCCGATCCCGACACGGGCACCTCCGTCGGCTACATCGTGATGGAGTACGTCGGCGGTCAGTCGCTGCGCCAGCTCGCACTCGCGCACCACCGGGAGACCGGGCGCGCCGAGCCGCTGCCCATCGGCCAGGTGATCGCCTACGGGCTGGAGATCCTGCCCGCGCTGGGTTATCTGCACGGGCAGGGGCTGCTGTACTGCGACCTCAAGCCCGACAACGTGATCCAGACGCACGAGCAGCTCAAGCTCATCGACCTCGGTGCGGTGCGCCGCAACGACGACTACACGAGCCCGCTGTTCTTCACCACCGGCTACAGCGCACCCGAACTGCCGACGCGCGGTGCGTCGGTGGCCTCTGACCTGTTCACCGTCGGGCGGACGCTCGCGGTGCTGAGCTTCGAGTTCACCGGCTACACCACCAAGTACAAGACGACGTTGCCGAGCCAGGACGACGTCCCGCTGTTCAAGCTCTTCGGCTCGTACCACCGGTTCCTGCGCCGCGCGACGCATGCCGACCCCGACCGCCGGTTCATCTCGGCCGAGGACATGGCCGACCAGCTCACCGGTGTGCTGCGCGAGATCATGTCGCTGGGCACCGGAAAACAGCGGCCCGCACCGTCCAATGTCTACGGTCCGGAGACCAACACGTTCGGTGTGGACATGGTGGTGCCGGAGCCGGGCCAGAACGTGCCGCTGCCCGACCCGGCCGAGGTCGTGGCGGGCCTGCCCATCCCACAGGTGCACACGGACGATCCCGGCGCGGGTGTCCTCGCGACCACGGCGTCGGCCGACCCGAGAACCGCCATCGAGGCGCTGTCCAACGCTCCGCGCGAGTCGATCGAGGTGCGGCTGCGCATTGTGCGCGCCCGGATCGAGCTCGGCGAGCTGGCCGAGGCCAACCGGCAGCTGCAGGCCGCGCAGTACCTGGCGATCAAGGCCGGCTACCCGCACGACTGGCGTATCGACTGGTACCGAGGGCTCATCGAGCTCGCGGGCGGACGCCCGAGGGTCGGGCACGTCGCCTTCGACGCGGTGTACGACGAGCTGCCCGGCGAGATCGCGCCGAAGCTCGCGATGGCGTTCAGCGCCGAGAGCGTCGGCGACTACTTCAACGCCTCGCGGCTCTACGAGCTCGTGTGGCGCTCCGACCGTTCCTACGTCAGCGCGGCGTTCGGCCTGGCGCGGGTGTATCTCGCGCAGGGGGCCAGGGCGAGCGCGATCGAGGTGCTGGAGTCGGTTCCGGTGTCGTCGACGCACCACGTCGCCGCGCAGGTGGCCGCCATCAAGATCAAGACCAGGATCACCGGCGGCGCGGCGCAGCACACGAGGGAGCGCGACATCGTCGAGGCGGGCGCGCGGCTCGAGCGGCTGACGCTCGACGCCGAGAGCCGCACCAGACTCTCGGCCGAGGTGCTGGAGTCCGCGTTCCAGTGGGTGGTCTCCGACGGGGCCAACCCCAACGGCGGGCAGGGCAGGCAGCTGCCGGGTGCGAAGGTGCTCGGCTGCGACCTCTCCGAACGGGAGCTGCGGTTCGGGCTGGAGCGGTGCTACCGGGCGCTCGCGCGCCTCGCGGGTTCCGCGGAGCGGCGGATCGCGCTGGTGGACAAGGCCAACGAGATCCGCCCGCGCACGCTCACGTAGTCCGGAGCTCGACGATCGTGATGTCGGGCGGGGCCCCCACCCGCACGGGCGGGCCCCAGAACCCGGCGCCCCTGGTGACGTACATGCGCGTGTCGCCGAACTCGTAGGAACCGGCGACCGCGCCCTGCTGGAGGTTCACGATCAGCTCGAACGGCGAGAGCTGCCCGCCGTGCGTGTGTCCCGCGAGCACCAGGTCCACGTTCGCGTCGACCGCGCTCGGCAGGTCCCGGGGCTGGTGGGCGAGCAGCACCACCGCGTTGCCGGGGTCGCGGCCCCGCACCGCCGCGGCGACGTCGCCCTCGTCCTGCCACTGGTAGGCGGTGTGGTCGTTGACCCCGGCCAGGTG
This sequence comes from Prauserella cavernicola, assembly GCF_016595675.1. GTDB lineage: Bacteria > Actinomycetota > Actinomycetes > Mycobacteriales > Pseudonocardiaceae > Prauserella_A > Prauserella_A cavernicola. Next base: position 961,592 of record NZ_JAENJH010000002.1, read on the forward strand.
GAACGTGCCGCCGTTGTGTGTGATGTCCACGTGCTCGTTGCGCAGCGGCCGTACGCCCAGCGACGGCAGGTGGTCGATCCACTGCTGGTAGCCCGAGTAGTACTCGTGGTTGCCCGTCACGAAGAACGTGCCGTGCGTGCTGCGCAGGTCCGCCAGCGGCGCGGCGGCCTCGGCGAGGTGGGCCACCTCGCCGTCCACCAGGTCGCCCGCGATGGCCACGAGGTCCGGGCGTTCGGCGTTGATCAGCTCCACGATCCGCTCGGTGTGCGAGCGGCCGATGATCGGTCCGAGGTGGACGTCACTGATCAGCGCGATGCGGCATCCCTCGGCCCGTGGGTCCAGCCTGCGCAGGGCCATCGGCACCCGCGTGACCGTCGGCGAGCCCATGGCCACCGAGACGCCGTAACCGACGAACCCGGTGGCCACCACTCCCGCGACCGCGGCGCTGCCGCGCGCGAGCACGGTCCGCCTGCTCACCCCGGAGGGCTCGTCGTCCGCGGGTTCCTTCGCGGCCCACCGGCGCAGGAACAGCCGTGGGAGCTCCAGCACCAGCAGCGTGATGGCCAGGTAGAAGAACGCCGCGAGCCACAGGTAGCCCGGCCACGCGAACCACTGCGCGATGGCCGGATCCACGCCGGTGCCCAGCGCGAGTGCCGCGACCGTCAGCAGCATCAGCACCACGAGCGCGGCGGTGCCGGTCCGGCGTGCCGTGCTCCCGCGCGCCGTGGTGTCGGCCACCAGGCGCTTCCACATGTAGAGGTGTGCGAGAACGAGGAAGCTGACGACCAGCAGGATGAACATCAGGGGTTGATGTCCCAGTCCTTGGGTCTCTCCTTGTCGGACACCCCGAACTTGTGCAGTGCGTCCTTGTCGCCGTGCGTGGTGAAGTGCTCGAAGCCGACCGTCACGAACAACGCCCTCGCGCGCACCGCGACGGGGCCGTCGGCGGCGTCCAGCCTGCCGTCGGCGCTCACGTAGATCTTGCGGCCCGACACCCCGTCCAGCTCGGCCGCGATGTGCAGCGTCGAGCCGACGGGGACCGGGCGCACGAAGTCGGTCTCCAGCTTCGCCGTCACCGATGGCTTGCGCAGCAGGTTGCCGACCGCCGAGCCGAGCGCCTCGTCGAAGGCGCACGCCAGCAGCCCGCCGTGGGCGAGCCCCGGCGCACCCTGGTGGGCCTCGGTGACGGTGAACTGCGAGACCACCACGGGACCCTCGGCGACGGACGACTGGATGTGCAGGCCGGCTTCGACCTCATCGCCACAACCGAAGCAGTGGGAGTAGTGCACGCCCAGCTTGCTGCCCGGCGCCGGGGCGTCCTCGTGGGGGACCGCCGGTTCCGTGTCGGTCGGCGGCCAGCTCTGTCCAGGTTTGGTCACCTGGACAAATTATCCCGTGGTCGGCGCGGAGGGGTTGGTGGTCTCGCTCTCACACTCCGTCGAGCTGACGATCGTGCGCAACGACACGCCCTTGGTCTCCGGCAGGATCAGCACCGGGATCGTCGCGATCGCCGCCGCGCCCATCAGGTAGAACGCAGGCCAGAGGTTGTTGCCGGTGGCGTCGACGAGCGAGCCGACGATGTAGGGAGCGGTACCGGCGAACAACGCCGTCGACACGTTGTAGCCGATGGAGAAGGCGCCGTAGCGCACCTGTGTGGGGAACATCGCCGGCAGCGTGGACGCGACCACGGCGAGGAACAGCACCAGGCACGCGCCGATCAGTGCCAGACCGCCGGCCAGCATGGGCACGTTGATACTGCCGCCCTCGCCGACGCTGTTCTCCATGAGCGTGAACGCGGGTATCGGCAGCGCGAGGAAGCCAGCGCAACACGCGATCAGGATCGGCTTGCGGCCCACCCGGTCGGAGAGACTGCCGATCGGCACGATCACCACGAGCATCGCGAGGATCACGCCCATCACGATCAGCAGTGGCGTGTCACCCTCCATGCCGAGCACGTCCTTGAGGTACGTCTCGACGTAGGCGAGCATGATCCAGTCACCGACATTGAGCAGGATCACCAGGCCGATCAGGTGCAGGATCGACTTCCAGTGCTGGCTGAACAGCTCCTTCAGCGGCGACTTGGCGACCTTCTTCTGGTTCTCGATCTCGCGGAACACCGGGGTGTCCTCGAGCTTGTTCCGCAGGTACAGACCGACGAGGCCGAGCGGACCCGCGATCAGGAACGGGATGCGCCAACCCCACTCGAGCATGGCCTCGTCGCCGAGGATCACGGTCGAGACCGTCACCACGCCCGCGCCGAGGAAGAACCCGACGAGCGTGCCGAACTCCAGCCAGCTGCCGAGGAAACCGCGCTTCCTGTCGGGCGCGTACTCGGCGATGAACGTGGCCGCGCCGCCGTACTCACCGCCCGCGGAGAAGCCCTGCAGCGCACGCAACAGGATCACGAGCACCGCCGCGGCAGGCCCGATCTGTTCCCAGGACGGCAGGAGGCCGATCGCGAACGTCGAGCCGGACATGAGGATGACCGTCAGGGCCAGTACCTTCTGCCTGCCCAGCTTGTCGCCGAGCGGGCCGAGCACGAAGCTGCCGAAGGGCCGGATCACGAACGTCACGGCGAGCAGCGCAAAGGTCGCCAGCGCGCCCTCCGACGTGCTGCCCGCGTTGAAGAAGACCTGGCCGAGGATCGCGGGCATGAACCCGAAAACGCCGAAGTCGTACCACTCGATGCAGTTACCCATCGCCGATCCGGCGACGGCTTTGCGAACGTCTTTCGGCTCGGGTTCGTAGCGGGCACCCTCTGGTCTGGGTGCTGCGTCCTCCGCCATTGGGGACCTCCAGGCACTGGCTTACGTTGTCAAGTCAGTGTCGGAAAGTTTCAGTCAACCTGCCACTTGGGCAACGTCTTTTGTCCGGAACAGGAAAAGCGCCGCGAGAACCGAGTCTCGCGGCGCTTCCTTTGTCTGATTCGCCTTTTTTATCCTTCTAGCGCCGACATCGAAAGCCAGTCCTGCCACGAATAGGTCCAGTCGTGGTAGTCGCCGTCCTTCGGGCCGAGCTGCTGCGTGCTGCCCTCAACCTCCACCGGGTCGCCCATGAGCGCGCTGTCGTAGTACTCCTTGGCGTCGGAGTCGGAGAGGTTGACACAGCCGTGCGAGACGTTGGTGTTGCCCTGGTCGCCGACCGACCACGGCGCCGCGTGCGTGAACTCGCCGTTGTTCGAGATCCGCACAGCCCAGGCCACCTCGAAGTCCGTGTACCCGTAGCCGGGGTTGTTCATGAAGTACTGCGAGTGCTTGCTCATCACGACGTGCGTGCCGCTGCGCGTGACCCGGCCCGGGTCCGAGTCGAGCCCGAAGCTGGCCGGGTAGTCCGCCACCTGCTGGCCGTCGCGGAACACCTGCATCCGGTGGGTCTGGGTATTGGCCTTGACCACCTGCGACCGGCCGATGGTGAAGTTGGAGGTCACGTCCGCCTCGCCGTAGGCGCCGTCACCGATCGGGACGCCGTAGATCATCGCCTTGACCGACACCTCGGTCCCCGGCTGCCAGTAGTCCTTCGGCCGCCAGTGCACCGACGTGTCGCCCTCGAGCCAGGCCCACGAACCTTCGGTCTTCGGCGTCGTCTCCACCGTCAGCGCCTTCTCCACCTCGGCCTTGTCCTTCACCGGCTCGTCGAAGGTCAGGCTGATCGGCATCGCGATGCCGTAGGTGTTGCCGTCGCCGACGTTGAGCCGTCCGCCCAGCGTCGTCGCCGGCGCCACCGTGTCGAACGAGCCGGTGATCGGCGTGGCCTTGCCATCGGTGTTCACCGCGCTGCCCGACCACGTGTAGGTCTTGTCGTAACCGAGCGGCTCGGTGATGGTCCAGCTGCGCTTGTCCTCCGAGAGCTCACCCTCGACCCCGTCCCCGGCCGGGTTGGTGAGCAGGACCTGCTCGATCGTTCCCTCGGTCACCGAGATCGTGACGGGATCGCGCGGCGCGACGTCGGTCGCGCCGTCTCCGGGCTGTGCCTCGACCTTCGCCGCGGGTGCGGCCGGGTCGCTCGGTCGTTGCTGCGGGTCGCCTTCGGCTCCATCGCTCGAGCAGGCGGTGAGCGTCAGCAGGATTGTCGTTGCGAGCGCCACTAGCCCGCCGGCGCGCCCGCGTCCCCTCCTCGACGTCCCCAGTAGTTGTTCCACGTCCATAGCCCCTTTTGATCTCCCCATACAAACCCACTGACGTCCGGCGGGAGCCATTCGTTGCACCGCGAAATTTGTGACTGCCATCACAAGGTTGAGGTGTTGATTGTGCCGTGCCGACGGGGCGGTTCCGGGGTCCGTGGGCGAACCCGGGCTGCTTGACGACACTGCCGGCTCGCTGTGCTGGTAGATCGCTCGAAGCGCCCATAGCGCAACCACTTCCACGAGAGTCCGCCCGGTTGGACCAACCTGGGACTGCGGGGTTCGAAATCGGCCCGGAGCCGGTAGGCTGCCGAGTGGCCGTCGTTTTGCGTGTTAGTGGCTTCACACTCGCGGAACTTCTGACGCGAGCCGTGAGCCGCCGCGCTCGTTGCTCGTCTCGTTGGAACCGCCCGGGACGGCCAGGACATCGCTTCGGCGACGTTCATGCGGAACAGCAACGAGGAGTAAAACGGTGGCGCAAGGCACTGTGAAGTGGTTCAACGCCGAAAAGGGCTTCGGCTTCATCGCCCAGGACGGCGGCGAGGGCGACGTGTTCGTCCACTACTCGGAAATCGAGGGCCGCGGTTTCCGCACGCTCGAGGAGAACCAGCGAGTGGAGTTCGAGGTCGGCCAGGGTCAGAAGGGGCCGCAGGCTCAGAAGGTTCGCGCTCTCTAAGGGCGTCACCCACTGACAGCGACGAGCCCCCGGCGGATTTTCCGCCGGGGGCTCGGTCGTTGTCGGGGTAGGTCAGCGCGGAGCTGTCTGCTCCCACTGCTGTGCGTCGAAGCGGAACTGGTCGGTCTGCTCGATGTCCTGCCGCCGGGCCCGCTCGGGCCTGCGGATCTCGGACGCGGCCTGCGCCTCCCACGCGAGACGCTCGAGGACCCATTCCTGGGCCAGCGCCTGCGGAGAGGTGCCGCGCTCGATGGCGAGGTCCTTCAGTTGCTGGCTCGCGATCAGGCTCATGCGGAGCTGGTAGACCTGCGCGTCGCCGAAGCGCCTGCCGGACCCGGTGGTCTCCGGGTCGGCCTCGGGCGCAAGAGCCGCCAGGTAGCTGGTGAGCTCGTGGTCCTCGGCGGCGGGGTCCGCGTCCTGTGTGGCGGCGCCGCGGTGACGACCGCCGTTCACTGCCTTGAGGTTGGTGCGGCTGCTCAGCCGTCCGAATGAGGGAAGAGGCACCCCGACACGATAACGGTTGTGTCTCGGCCGCGACATGTCTGTGACTGTAGCCACACGGCGTGTCGCGGTAATTCGGTCGAAGTTGTGCCGTTCGGCCTAGCCGCCAACCCGCCTGGCGCAGGAGTCGAACACCATGAGTAATTCGATAGCTGTCGTAACGACTGACCCCACGCATGGAGAGGCCCCCGCGCCAGGGGGAGGAACGCGGGGGCCGGAGGGGATCTCCACAGGCGCTGACCGGGGGTGTGTCAGCACGTTGATTGTTACATGACATCGCCGCGACTTGCGAGTGTTGCGCCGGAAAATGCGCTCCGACCTGTCATTTCTTCGTTGTCGAAGCGACATTGTTGAACTGGCCCCGAATGGCCGCTCAAGTGAACGCAGCGTGCTGAGAGCTTCACTCTCCGGGGGGCTGTCAGCGCGTTCTCACGCTCGCTAGCCTCGCGGCCAAGGTGATCCAAAAGCCCTTGGAGGAACCATGAGCGGGTCTGTGGAAGTGCGGCAGTTCCTCCTTCGATACGAGGGAGAAGGCCAGGGCGGCGGTGGCGTTCCCGCGCAGCGGTCCGGGCACGCCGAGGCCCCGCGGGTCTCCGACGACCAGGTGCGAAGGGCGCGGCTCGCGGTGGCGCGAGGAGCCCATGGGGTCGAAGACTGCGCCCAGTTGCTCGACATGCTGGGCCTGAAGCCGGACGACGACGGAACGGCGCCGGTACAGCGCTAGGCGTTGTGTGCCGGGCCCCCAGACTGCCCAGGTGCACACCCCCTGGTCGTGCACCTGGGCAGCACGAGGGCCAAGTTACTGGTCCAGACCGTGCGGAGGCAATCGATTGCCGGTGACAACGGCGTTTCGCCAGAAGGTCTTTCGCTTTCGTAAATGTGACGACAAGGTTTTCGTAACGCTGTTGCCGGCTGCCCCCGGGCGCCGGATGATGGAGATCGACGCCGAGCGGCCCAGTGGGCCGTGAGGCAAGGTTTGCGCAGGTCAGAGCAAATGGGGTACCCGCTGTGAAAGCGGTTGAGAGGGTGTCCTAGACTAGCTATCGCTCCCAGGGAACGACCTGAGGGCGCGGTCGGGTCGGTTCGCCGAACTGAACCGGGCTCCCATCGTCCAGCGGCCTAGGACTCCGCCCTTTCAAGGCGGCAACGCGGGTTCGAATCCCGTTGGGAGTACGCAACACATTTTGGCCCTGTGGCGCAGTTGGTTAGCGCGTCGCCCTGTCACGGCGAAGGTCGCGGGTTCGAGTCCCGTCAGGGTCGCCAAGCGTTCGGCTCCTAGCCGGCGTTTCCGGCCAGGTAGCTCAGTTGGTACGAGCGTCCGCCTGAAAAGCGGAAGGTCGCCGGTTCGACCCCGGCCCTGGCCACGCTAATACCTTCGAAACGCCCCGACTTCCAGCGGAGTCGGGGCGTTTTCGCGTGTCAGGGGCTCAAATGGGTTCTCGGTTGGTGTTCCGGAAGTACCCGTTGAGCTGGTCGGCGACGTCTCTTCGGATGTCCTCCGTCACATGCATGTACCGCGCTTCGTCTCGGTGGTGGACCGCCACATCATGTCCACGACGGTCCGGTCGGGCCCCCGAGGATCAGCAGCACGGTCGCGGCCGGGTGGCGCGCGTCGTGGAGCCGGGCCTATCGCACGTCGTGGAGCCGGGCCTATCGCACGTCGGCTTCGGTGAGGGAGTGCGCCACTCCTCGTAGTCGGCGGACTGGAGTCGACCTTGTCCCACCCGCCCACGTGTCCGGGGGCGGGTCACCTACTCCTGAACAGCCGGTCCAGCTGCACGTCGATCGCGGCGAGCGCGTCCTGGGGCTCGATCACGTCGAGTTCGATCAGGGAGGTGAAGCCGGTGAGGGCGAGGAGCAGGTTGGTCTCGGTCGCCGGGTCGCGGCCGGAGTCGATGTGCCCGTCGGCGATCGCCTGGTGGACCAGCCGCTCGACGAGGGCCCGTCCTTGGACGAGGCCGCGGCGCGCCTGCTCGTGCACGGCCTCGTCGTGCAGCGCCTCCAGGACGTAGGCGGCGCTCATCCGGCTGGTCGCGCGGGCGTCGGCATGCAGGGGGAGCATTTCCGCGAGCGTCAGCCGGAGCACGTCACGTGGGTGCGGACGGTCACCGAGCTTGTCGAGCCCCTGGTGTACGCGCACCGAGGTCTGCTCGGACGCGAAGTCCATGGCGAAGGAGAGCATCGCGGTCCGGGAGGCGAAGTAGTGCTGCAGCTGCCCGAGTGACATGCCCGCCTCCTGCGCCACCACGCGCATCGTCAGCTGTGTGACGCCGCGCTGCTCCACCACCCGCCAGAGTGCGCGGGCGATCGCTTCGCGGCGTCCGCGGTGATCCACCTGTTTCGGCATCGCCGGCCTCTCCCTCGTGCCCCGGAACTGTTCTAATACAGTTGACATAATACACCTGACCCATAATCCTGGGGGCCACTGGAGGGAAGGGATCGTCATGTTCGAACAGCCACAGGTGCGGACCACGGAAGGCGTGGTGCAGGGGTGCAGGCGGCAGAGGCACGCGGTGTTCCGCGGCATCCCCTATGCCCAGCCCCCGGTCGGAGCGCTCCGCTTCGCCGCGCCCGCACCGCCGCACCGCTGGGAGGGGACGAGGCAGGCGGTCGAGTTCGGCCCCGTGGTGCCGCTGTCCCTGCCGATCGACGTGCCCCCGCAGGGCACCGACTGGCTGACGCTCAACGTCGGCACGCCGGATCCCGGCGCGGCGGGACTACCGGTGCTGGTGTGGTTCCCCGTGGGCGGTTACCTCTCGGCGGCGTCGAGCGACCCGATGTTCGACCCGGCAGCGCTGGCCGAGGCGGGAGTCGTCGTGGTGACCATCAACTGCCGCGTGGGCGCGGAGGGATTCGCGTTCCTCGACGACGTGCCGCCCAACCGCGGATTCCTCGACCAGATCGCGGCGCTGGAGTGGGTGCAGCGCAACATCGCCGCCTTCGGAGGCGACCCCGGTCAGGTCACCGTGGCCGGGGTGTCCGCAGGGGCGGGCTCGGTCGCCGCCCTGCTGACGATGAAGTCCGCGCGCGGACTGTTCCGGCGGGCCATCGCCCACTCGGTGCCGGGGCTGCACAGCACCCCCGTGCTGGCACGGCAGGTCACCGCCGCGTTCGCGGACCGGCTCGGCGCGGCGGCCCCCACCGCCGAGGCCCTGTGCGACATCGAACCGTGGCACCTGGCCGCCGAGCTCACCTCCTTCAACGCCGACCTCCACGCGCACCGGGCGAGCTGGGGACGCCTCACGGAGACCGGCACCGCGCTGTGTCCCGTCGTCGACGGCGAGGTCCTCCCGGAAACGCCCTGGCCCGCGCTGACCGGCGCGCGCGCGAGCGGGACCGAACTGCTCGTCGGCCACACCCGGGACGAGTTCCGGTACTTCAGCGTCGCGAGCGGACGGTACGGCACCTTCACCGAGGAGGACGCCCAGGCGGCCCTGGAACTGCTCGCCCCGCAACCGGACGGCGCGCGGGCCTACCGTGCCGCGTTCCCGCAGGCAGGCCCGGAGGAGCTGGTGGAGACGGTGTACTCCGACGCCCTGTTCCGCATGCCGTCACAGAAGCTGGCCGAGGCGAACGCCGCAGCCGGCGGCACCTCGTACCTCTTCGAACTGTGCTGGGCTGCCCCGGCCCTCGGCGGCATCATGGGCGCCTGCCACAGCCTCGACGTGCCCCTGGCGTTCGGCACGCTGGACAGCCCTGTCGGCACCCAGCTCATCGGCGAGGAGCCCACTCCCGAGGCCGTCGCGCTCTCCCGCGAACTCCAGGAGGCATGGGTCCGCTTCGTCACCACCGGCGACGCGGGCTGGTCCGCCCACCGGCCCGGCGAGCACCTCACCCGCGTCCTGGACACCGAGTCGAAGACTCTGCCCTACCCCGAACAGGCATCCCGCCGGATCTGGGAAGGCCACTCCCTCGCCCCCTTCGATCTCTCGTAGTTGTCCGGGTCGGCTCCTGCGACTGCGACGCCGCCACTCGCCTGCCCATCCGTGTTCGGGGTTCGATGCCTCCAGTTCTCGTTTCCACCTGTGACTGCCATCACGGGGCGGTCACAGGCGATGACTCAGACTTGGCGCGCGAGTCCTACCCGTGATCGCATCCGCGCGCTATGTCAAAGGAGCCCGACATGCCAGAGAGCATCCGCGCCCGCGCCGTTCGCACGTTCGCCGCCGCGTTCGCCACCTGCGACGTCGACACCATCGTCGGCTTCGTCGACGAGAACCTCGTCTGGGAGTTCAACGGCGAGAAGGTCGGCGAAGGCCGAGCCGCGTTCGAGGAACGCATGCGCGCTGACCTCGCCCAGGGCAGCGCCGAAGTCAGCATCGAGCAGCTCATCGAGGATCCGGACAGCGATACCCTCGTCGCTCTCAACCGCGGGCGCTTGGTGCCTAACGAGGGCGAGCCCATGCCCTTCGTCAGCGCCGAGGCCTACACGTTCACCGGCGACAAGATCAGTCGGATGCAGACCTACCAGCCCAGCTGAGCTGCTGAGGTGCTCAGACGAAAACCGCCCCGACAGAGGTCAGGGCGGTTTCGTCTGAGCGCGGCGTCAGTCCGTCACGGCAGGCGGACGTGCTTCGCGATCCAGTCGTAGAGCACGTCGGTCCTCGCGGCGCTCTCGTCCTCCGCGTGCGGGCAGTCCGGGCCGCCGACCTCGGTCGCGACGAGGCTGTAGGTGCCGTCCTCCGACTCGGAGAAGAACGGGGCGCCCGAGTCGTACGGGCAGGCGCTGACGTCGCGCTGCGGCGCGTGGCCCGTCACGTTGACGGCCAGATCCTCAACCCCCGTCACCACGAACTCGCCGGTCTGCATGCGGTCCGGCCGGTTGTCGACGTCGGCCGTGGCGTCGGACGAGCCCCAGCCCACGAGCCGCACGATGTCGTCCTTGGCGGGCGCGTTCTCGCCCACCTGGAGCGGCTCGATGCCCTCGACCGGCTTGGCGAGCTTGGCGATGGCGATGTCCGCGTTCTCGCCCTGCACGACATCGGCGACATCGACCTTGACGCCCTCGTCACCGGAGCGCGTGGCCTGGCCGATGGTCGCGGTCACCTGGTAGCGCGGCGGACCGCTGACACGGTTGCGGTCGCCGTCGTGGAAGCAGTGACCCGCTGTGATGATCCACTGGTCCGCGATGAGCGCGCCCGAGCACGCGCTGGCGTAGGTGGTGCCGTCTCCCCTGGTGATCTCGGGCATCGACAGCGAGGCGGAGAAGGTGTACTCGCCGTCGGCGACGTCCTCCCCGTTCGCGATGGCGTTGGCGGGGGCGGCCTGCAGGAGCGAGAGCACGGTGAGGCCGGCGAGTGCGGTCACGATGCGGAAAGGTCGAAACAAGTTTCATCCCCAATTGGTGGCTTCCTGGCGATGGCAACCGTATCGAGCGATGATCAACCCCGCTTGGTCTCTTGCCCGCGAGGCTTGAATCCGGTAGCCGTTTGCTCAGTTGATCAGCTCACAGGCAACTGTTCAGCCGTTGCTGTAGTACATCCATTGCTGTACTGTTCCGCTCATGCTGACCTGTGAGATGCGGGAGTCGGCGCTGGCCCGGCTGGGGCGAGCGCTCGCCGATCCGACGCGGTGCCGGATCCTGGTGGCCCTGCTCGACGGCGTGAACTACCCCGGGCAGCTGGCGACCAAGCTCGAGTTGTCCCGCTCCAACGTGTCGAACCACCTCGCCTGCCTGCGCGGTTGTGGGCTGGTGGTGGCGACCTATGAGGGGCGGCAGGTTCGCTACGAGCTGGCGGACGCCCACCTCGCGCGGGCGCTCGGAGAGCTGGCGCAGGTCGTGCTCGCCGTCGAGACCGACGAGCCCTGCGTCGACGACGAACCGTCGGTCGCCGCCCGGTGAGCGAGCCCACCTGCGCCGACGCGTGCTGCGCGGCTCCCGAGTTGGAGGGGCCCGACGCTGCTCGGCGCGCCGTGTTGTCGCGTCGCATTCGGCTGTTCGTCGCCGCGACGATCACCTACAACGTCATCGAGGCCGTCGTCGCGATCACCGCGGGCACGATCGCGTCCTCGACCGCGTTGATCGGATTCGGGCTGGACTCGGTGATCGAGGTGGCTTCGGCCGCAGCCGTCGCCTGGCAGTTCTCGGGCAAGGATCCGCAAGCACGTGAGCAGGCCGCGTTGAAGGTGATCGCGGTGTCGTTCTTCGCGCTCGCGGCCTACGTGTCCGTCGAATCCGTCCGGTCGCTGTTCGGAGGCGAGGCCGCCTCGCATTCGACGGTCGGCATCGTCCTGGCGGCCGTGTCGCTGGCGATCATGCCCTTCCTGTCCTACGCGGAACGGCGCGCGGGGCGCGAGCTCGGTTCGGCTAGCGCGGTCGCCGACTCCAAGCAGACGTTGTTGTGCACCTACCTTTCCGCGGTGTTGCTCGTCGGCCTGCTGCTCAATTCGCTGTTCGGCTGGGCATGGGCCGACCCGATCGCCGCTTTGGTCATCGCCGCGGTGGCGGTGAAGGAGGGCCGCGACGCCTGGCGCGGCAACCACTGCTGCTGAATGAAACGCGTATCTCGCATTTCTATTCAGGACCTCGAGTGGGAAGATTTCGAACCGATGCGAGGACCGTCAATTTCCGACCAACTGTAATTCCGGAAATTGAACAGCGTTACAAAATCTGGTCATGATTCATGTCATGAAGTATCAATTACCCTTTCGGGTGATTTGTCGGGCAAGATCATGCGGTCCCGATCTTTCTTTCACCGACATTTGTCCTTCTGGGGAGCAGTCTTGAGAAAGCCTTTGCGCCGCATCGCTGGTGCGGCGCTTGCCAATGTTCTCGCCCTGGCCGTGTTCGCAGCACCCGCAGTCGCCCAGGACGAGGAGGGCCTGACGTCGCCCGAGGTCACCACCTCGACGAGCGCCGAGCCCACCGATGACGCCGAGGAGCCCACCACCGAGCCGTCGGAGCCCGGCGACGAGCCTGCTCCGTCGGACCCGAGCGACGAGCCCTCGCCCACCACCGATCCCGAGCCCGAACCCGAGGACCCCGGCACGTCGGAGCCCGACGAGCCGACCACCCCGCCGACCTCGGACACGGACGAGCCCAGCGAGCCCGAGCTCCCGCCGTTCGAGGACAACGCCGGATATGGCTTCGACATCGACCCCGAGACGGGTCTGGGCATGCTGATCATCGCGTGTGTCGCCGGTGAGCCCACCGGGCTGACCTCGCCGCACTTCGACGTGCTCGAGGGCCCGTGGCAGGACGAGGTCGACGGCCGCTACTGGGGCTACATGGTCCAGCTGCGGGACGGCATGACCTTCGAGAGCGGCAACGTGCTGGGCGAGTGGGTCTGCGGCGGCGACGACACCGACCACGGCGACGGCGGCACGGACAACGGCGACGGCGGCACCATCGGCGGCGGCAGCACGCCGATCGCACCGGTGCCCGGCGCCGCGGACGCCGGCTCGTGGCAGAGCGACAACGGCGGCGACGCCCAGGTCGGCTTCGCCCCGAAGGGCGGCGTGGAGACCGGTGCGGGCGGAGCGCGGGGCTGACTCGATGCGCCTGCCGCTTCGCCGGGGCGGCCGCTTCGTCGCGGCCGCCCTGCTCGCCTCACTCGCACTGACCGGCTGTGGCTCGGCCCCCGAGCCGCAGGCCGCCCCGGCTCCGACCACGTCGGTGCCGGTGACCAAGCCCTACGACAAGCTCCGGCCCACCGAGGTCCGGATCCCGAAGATCGACGCCGACTCGTCGTTGATCTCGGTCGCCGTCACCAAGGACGGCGCCATCGCCGTGCCTTCGGTGGAGGAGCCGATGCAGGCAGCGTGGTACCGGTTGTCGCCGGTTCCCGGTGAGATCGGACCCGCGATCCTGCTCGGCCACGTCGACGGCAACAGTCAGCCCGGCATCTTCTACAAGCTGCACGAGCTGGCGCCCGGCGACGAGATCATGGTGGATCGCAGCGACGGCGAGGAGCTGACGTTCGTCGTCGAGCGTTCCATCCAGGTGCCGAAGGACGAGTTCCCGACCGAAGCCGTGTACGGCAACACGGACAAGGCGCAGCTGCGTCTGATCACCTGCGGCGGAGTCTTCGACGACGCCGAACACAGCTACGAGGACAACGTCGTCGTGTACGCGAACCTCGTGTGATCGCAGGGGCTTCCCGTTCTGGTCCAGGAGCGGGGAGCCCCTGTTCTTGCGTCGGGTAATCGAGTTGTCCGCCGCCGCGTGGCGCGGTAGGACCCGACTTCTCCTGGCTCGGCGAGCCCATCGACACCCGCGAGCTGTTCCGCCCCGAGCGCGACGAGCTACTGGCCTGCCTGCGCGGCGTCGCCGCCGGGGACTGGGCGCGGCAGGCCGTTCCCGGGTGGAGCGTGCGCGATGTCGCCGCTCACCTGCTCGGCGACGACTACGGGCGGCTGGCCCGCGACCGCGACGGCCACGGCGGTCCCGGCCCGCTGGAGGGCGAGACCCTGCCCGCGTTAATCCACCGCAGCAATCAGGAATGGGTCGACGCGTGCGCGCGACTCAGTCCACAGTGTCTGATCGACACACTCGCGCTGACCGGAGAGCAGATCGCCGCGCTGTGGCGCGACAGCGATCCCGACGGCCACAGCCTCGGAGTGTCGTGGGCAGGCGCCGAGGACGCGCCGTTGTGGCTGGACTGCGCCAGGGATTTCACCGAGTACTGGGTGCACCGGCAGCAGATCAGGCAAGCCGTGGGGCTCGCGCCCGACCTGCGGGAGGAGTTCCTGGTGCCGGTGCTCGACACGTTCCTGCGCGCGTTGCCGTTCACGTTGCGCGGCGTGCGTCGCTCGCCGGGCACGTGGTTGCTGGTGAGCACGCCGGTCCGTTCCTGGGACGTGACGGCGACCGGGCACGGCTGGTCGCTGGGTGAACCGGGCGACGGTGTCGCCGCCGCGGTGGTGCACGTCGACGTCGACACGTTGTGGCGGTTGTGCTCACGAGGCATCGAGCCCGCGCAGGCCGTCGGGCGCGCCCGGATCGAGGGCGACGAGGGACTGGGCCGGGCCGCGCTGCGGATGGTGTCGATCATCCACGAGTGAGCGGCGCGAGCCTCACCTCGTGAGGCGCGTCGAGGCCCTGACCACCAGTTCCGGCTCGAACACCACCGTCTGCCGCTCGGGGACGCGCTCACTCTCTCCGGTTTCGGCGATCAGCAGTTCGGCCGCGGCCTTGCCGAGCCGTCTGGCGGGCTGGCGGACCGAGGTCAGCGGCACCGCGGCGGCGCCGGCGAACTCGATGTCGTCGTAGCCCACGATCGCCAGTTCGTCGGGCACGCGCACGCCCGCGGCCACCATGCCCTGCAGCACGCCGAGCGCGAGCAGGTCGTTGGCGCAGAACACCGCGGTCGGCCTCGGGCTCATGCCGAGTAGTCGCGCTGCCGCGTCGCGGCCGGAGGCCACGTCGAGCTCGGAGGTCTCCAGCACCGACAACCTCGCGGCGGAGGCGTCGAGCACCGAGCGCACGCCCGCCTCGCGGTCGCGGCACTGCGCCAGGATCGCGGGCCCGTTGACGAACGCGATCTCCGTGTGTCCCGTCTCCACCAGGTGCCGCGCCGCGAGAGCTCCGCCGGTGACGTCGTCGACGGACACGGAACTGGCCTCGTCAGCGGGCACCCTGCGGTCGACGAAGACGTACGGGATCTCGCTGCGCCGGAACGTCTCCAATGCGGCTCCCGAGGTGTCGACCGGGCTGAGCAGCACACCGCGCACCCGCTGCTCGGCGAGCATGGACAGGTACGACACCTCGCGCTCGGCCTGGTGGCCGCTGTCGCACGTGATCACGTGCAGGCCCTCGTCCTGCGCGGTCTCCTCGGCGCCGCGGGCGATATCGACGAAGAAGGGGTTGCCGAGGTCGAGCACGAGCAGTGCCATGATGCGACTACGGCCTGCGCGCAGCTGCCGGGCGGACTCGTCGCGTACGTAGCCGAGCTCTTCGATTGCCGAGAGGACCCTCGCTCTGGTGCTGGCCGAGACCACCTGCGGGCGGTTGACGACGTTGGACACCGTGCCGATCGAGACCCCGGCGCGACGCGCCACGTCCTTGATGCCGACCATGTGTCCCCTCGGTGCCGAACTCGCCGTACCGTACCACCGCCGTGAAACGATTCATGCGCGGCTGGCACGGTCACCGCAGTTGGCGCGGCCGCGCCGCCGCCGATCGAGCGTGATTCGGGAGTCAAGCTAATACGTTTCAACCCGCGAGTCCCCCGCTCCAGCGCGCGAGTCCCCCGCTCCGGACCGCGAGTGGCGCGCTCAAGCCCGCGAGTTCCCCATTCAGGCGTGCGAGTCCCCGCTCAAGCCCGCGAATCCCGCACTCCCGACCGCGAGTCCCGCACTCAGGCGCGCGAGTCCCGCACTCAGGCGCGCGAGCCCTCGCGAGTCCCCCGCTCAGGCACGCGAGTCCTGCGCTCCCGACGGCGAGTCCTGCGTTCCCGACCGCGAGTTCTTCGCTCGGGCGTGCGAACTGCGCGTTCGAGCTCGGGAGTTGTGCGCTCTTGGTCGCGAGTCGTGTGTGGGCGTGGGTTCCACGCCGGAGACGCGAGTTGTGCACTCGTGGCCGCAGGTTGCTCGGCTCCGGTTCCGAGGGTGTGGTTCGGACGGCGTGGAGTGCGGGGTGTGGTGATTCGGATCGGAACCTGCCCTCCGGGGCGGGCAAGTCGTGAACCCCGGCCGGCGGGCGGAGGGTGAGCCGCGGGACTCGCGCGTCGGAGTGCACGACTCGCGGTCGAGAGCGCACGATTCGCAAACCGAAGTGCATGACTCGCGATCTGGCGTGCACGACTCCTGGTTGGAGTGTGCAACTCACGTGCGTGAGCGGGGGACTCGCGCGCTCGAGTGCGCAACTCACGTGCCTCGGCGGGGGACTCACGTGCCTCGGCGGGGGACTCGCGCGCCCGAGTGGGGGACTCGCGTGCCTGAGTGCGCAACTCGCGTGCCTGAGTGCGGGACTCGCGCGCTGGAGCGGGGGACTCGCGCGTTCGGGTGCGCGGCTTGCTTTTATTCGGGGGTTGTGGAGTCTCTGGTTACCAGTTCTGGTTTGAACATCACTTGTTGGTGCGCGTGCGTTTCGGGGTTGTCGCACTCCTCCACGAGCAGTTGCGCCGCCGCCCTGCCGATCTGCTGCGTGGGCTGGCGGATCGACGTGAGCGGCACGGCCGCGTCGGCGGCGAACTCGATGTCGTCGTAGCCGACGAGCGCGAGGTCGCCCGGCACCCGCCTGCCCGTGGACAGCGCGGCACGCAGGACACCCAGCGCCATGAGGTCGTTGGCGCAGAACGCGCCGGGCGTGTCGTCGCCGTCGGCGAACCTGGCGCGCGCGAGGTCGTGGGTGCTGCGGGCGTTCATCACCGGCACCTCCACGACCTCCACCGCCTCGTCGGGGTCGAGGCCCGCCGACGCGACCGCGCGCCGGAGCCCGGTGAGTCGGTCGGCGCACTGGCTCAGGTTCGGCGGGCCGGAGTAGTAGACGATGCGCTCGTGGCCCTGCGCCACCAGGTGCGCGCCGGCGAGCTCGCCGCCCGCGACGTCGTCCACGGCCACCGAGCAGCAGTTCACCCTCGGGTCGTGCCGGTCGACCAGCACGGCCGGGGTGCCGCGCCTGCGCAGCGCGTCGAGCCGGTCGGAGCTCACCTCGATGGGCGTGATCAGCACGCCGCGCACGCGCTGTTCCTCGAGCACCTGCAGGTAGCGGTTCTCGCGGGCGGTCTGGTCGTCGGAGTTGCACAGCACCACCGCGTAACCCAGCTCGTCGGCGACGTGCTCCACGCCGCGCGCGACGTCGTGAAAGAACGGGTTGCTCAGGTCGAGCACGATGAGGCCGAGCGAGCGGCTCGTGCCCGCGCGCAGTTGCGCCGCCGAGGAGTTGCGGACGAACCCGAGCGTCGAGATCGCCGACAGCACCGCGGCGCGCGTGTTCTCCGTGACGCGTTCGGGATGGTTGAGCACGTTGGAGACGGTCCCGACGGAGACTCCCGCGCGGACGGCTACGTCCTTGATGCTCGGCGACATAACGTGCCCCGCTCCGCTGTGAAACGTTCAACCGGACGGCTGAACACCAGGAACAATGCGATCGCAAGCAAGCTAACACGACCGGACCGCCCGGCCCGCGCCGGATCGTTACCAAATGGCACGTCAACCAGGGTCTTGACGACGCGCGCAGAACGGCCTAACTTGAGCGCCACTCGTGAATGAAACGTTTCACGATCTCCAACGAAGGAGGACATCGTGGCAGCACCGGACCACACCGGCGTGCCGCTGCTCGAGCTCCGCGACGTCACCAAGTCGTTTCAGGCCGTGCGCGCCCTGCGCGGCGTCTCCCTCGCATTGCGGTCGGGGGAGGTGCACGCACTGGCGGGCGAGAACGGGGCAGGCAAGTCGACCGTCGTCCGGATCATCGGCGGCGAGCACCAGCCCGACAGCGGCGACGTCCTCCTCGACGGGGAGCACGTGCGGTTCTCCTCGCCACGAGAGGCGCAGCAGCGCGGGGTCGCCGTGATCCACCAGGAACCCATCCAGTTCCCCGATCTCTCCGTCGCCGAGAACGTGTTCATGGGCCGCCAGCCACTGCGCACCGGACGTCGCATCGACCGCAAGGCCATGCACCGCAGGGCTTCCGAGGTGTTCGACCAGCTCGGTGTCCCCATCGACCCGGCCCGCCAGACGCGCGGTCTCTCGATCGCCGACCAGCAGATCATCGAGATCGCCAAGGCGCTGGTGGCCGACGCGCGCATCATCGTGATGGACGAGCCCACCGCGGCACTGTCCGCCGTGGAGGCCGAGCGCCTGTTCCGGGTCGCGCGCGGCCTCGCCGACCGTGGTGCCGCGCTGCTGTTCATCTCCCACCGCCTCGACGAGATGTACACGCTGTGCGACCGCGTCACGGTGCTGCGCGACGGCGCGTTCGTGGTCACCGAGCGGATGGCCGACATCGACAACGACACGCTCGTGCGCAGGATGGTGGGCCGCTCCGTCGAGCAGCTCTTCCCCAAGCGCGACACCGAGATCGGCGAGGAGGTGCTCGTCGTCGACGGGCTCACCCGCGCCGGGGTCTACCGCGACATCTCCTTCTCCGTGCGCCGCGGCGAGATCGTGGGGCTGGCCGGTCTGGTCGGCTCGGGCCGGTCCGAAGTGGTCAGAGCCGTGTTCGGCGTCGACGACCGCGACTCGGGCACCGTCACCGTCGACGGCAAGGCTCTGCCGAAGGGCAAGCCGCGCAACGCGATCGAGTCCGGCGTCGCGCTGGTGCCCGAGGATCGCAGGGAGCAGGGCCTGGTGCTGGAGCTCTCCATCGAACGCAACGCGAGCCTGGCGCGGCTGCGGCAGGTGTCGCCTGGCGGGCTCACCCGGCAGTCGCGGGAGCGCGCGCTCGCGGGCACGTGGGGTGAACGACTCTCGCTGAAGTTCGGCAGCCTGTCCGATCCGGCGGCCACGCTCTCCGGCGGCAACCAGCAGAAGATCGTGCTCGGCAAGTGGCTGGCCACCGAGCCGTCGGTGCTGATCGTCGACGAGCCGACCCGCGGCATCGACATCGGCGCCAAGGTCGAGGTCCACGCGCTGCTGTCCGATCTGGCGGCACAGGGCATGGCGGTGCTGCTGATCTCCTCCGAGCTGCCCGAGGTGCTGGGCATGGCCGACCGCGTGCTGGTGATGCACGAGGGCCGGATCACGGCGGAGCTGTCCAGGGACGAGGCCGACGAGGAGTCCGTCATGTACGCCGCGACGGGGAACGGGAGCGCCGCATGAACCGCATCCGCGCGCTGCTGTCCGGGCGCGAGCTGAGCATCGTCCTCGCGCTGGCGGCGGTGGTGCTGGTGACCACCGCGACCAACCCGTCTTTTCTGAGCGCACAGGGCATCCACGACCTCTTCCTCAACGCCTCGATCATCGCGCTGCTCGCCATCGGTCAGACGCTGCTGGTGATCACCCGCAACATCGACCTCTCCGTGGGTTCGGTGATGGGGCTGACGGCGTACATGTCGGGGCAGATGTTCATCGCCGACCACGAGACGCCCACGATCCTCGTGGTGCTGGCAGGCATGGCGCTCGGCGCCGCGTGCGGTGCGTTCAACGGCGCGCTCGTGGCCATCGCGAAGGTACCCGCACTGGTGGTCACGCTGGGCACGCTGTACGTCTACCGCGGCCTCACCTACGGCTGGGCCAGCGCGACGGGCGTGCACCAGATCAACGCCGACCAGATGTCGCAGGGGTTCCTGTCGTTCGGCAGCGGGTCGGTGCTGGGCATCCCGCACCTGACGCTGATCGCGGTGGTCGCGCTGGCGATCGCGGCGTACGCGTTGCACAACTGGCGCTCGGGCCGGGAGCTGTACGCGATCGGCTCCAACCCGCAGGCCGCGCGGCTGGCCGGCATTCCCGCCGGCAAGCGGGTGCTGACCGCGTTCGTCGTGTCGGGCGCGCTCGTGGGGCTGGCCGGGGTGCTGCACGCGTCGTACTTCGGCACGATCAACGCCTCCGTCGGCACCGGGCGCGAGCTCGCCGTGGTTGCGGCCGTCGTGGTGGGCGGGGTCGCCATCTTCGGTGGCAGCGGCACGGTGCTGGGCGCGGTGCTCGGCGCGTTGCTGCTGACCACGATCACCAGCGCACTGCCCATTCTCGGGGTGCCCGCCTTC
This sequence comes from Prauserella cavernicola, assembly GCF_016595675.1. Classification (GTDB taxonomy): domain Bacteria; phylum Actinomycetota; class Actinomycetes; order Mycobacteriales; family Pseudonocardiaceae; genus Prauserella_A; species Prauserella_A cavernicola. Next base: position 981,477 of record NZ_JAENJH010000002.1, read on the forward strand.
TGGCAGCGAGCCGTCGACGGCGCCGCGCTGCTGCTCGCGATCTCGCTGGACCGGGCGGTGATGGTGCGACTAGCCGAGCGCCTGCGGAAGGAAAGGAGCCTGCGCCGTGCGTGAGAAACTGCTCCGCTGGGAGTCGATCCTCCTGCTGCTGTGCATCCTCGTGTTCGTGTGGGGCTCGGCGAGCACCCCGGGTTTCGCGGAGACCGACAACGTCAGCTTCCTGCTGCTTGACTACACCGAGGTGGCGCTGCTCGCGCTGGCGTTGCTGCCGATCATCCTCACCGGCGAGATCGACCTGTCCGTGGCGTCGGTGCTCGGCTTCTGCTCCGCGCTCACCGGTGTGCTGTGGGACGCCGGGATGTCGTTCGAGACCATCGTGCCGCTCGTGCTCGTCGCGGGTGCGGTGCTCGGCTCGCTCAACGCGACGCTGATCGTGAGGTTCGGCCTGCCCGCGCTCGCGGTCACCATCGGCACGCTCGGCCTCTACCGGGGGCTGGCGTACGTGGTGCTGGGCGACGGTGCGGTCACGGGCTTTCCCGACACCTACCGTCCGATCGCGACGGACACGATCCCCGGCACGTTCCTGCCCTACTCGACGCTCGTGGTGCTGGTACTCGGGATCCTCGTCGCCGTGGTCGTGCACTACACCCCGATCGGCCGATCGCTGTACGCCATCGGGCTCGGCGAGCAGACCGCGCGGTTCTCCGGGATCCGGGTGCAGCGCATCAAGTTCGTGCTCTACATCGTGTCGGGCATCCTGTGCGCGCTCGCCTCGCTGGTCTACACGCTGCGCTACAACAGCGCCCGCGCCGACAACGCCAACGGCCTCGAGTTGATCGCCGTGGCGGCCGTGCTGCTCGGCGGAGTGTCGATCTTCGGCGGCAAGGGCACGGTCGTCGGTGTCGCGAGCGCCCTGCTGCTGATGGCGGGGCTGCGCAACGTGCTGTTCCTCAACGACGTGACCAACGAGATCCAGAACGTGATCAACGGCCTGCTGCTGATCATCTCCGTGCTGGTGCCGGTGGTCGCGAACCTGGTGCGCAGGCGGCGGTCCCCGGCCGCCGTGGGGATACCGGAGCCACCACCGCAGGAAACCCTGCCAGACCCCGTGGGGGCGACCGCCGCCTCCCACGCCACCCCCGAGGAGGACCAACGATGATCCACCACCGAAGGAGCGGGAAGCGGGCTCTGCTCGCGCTGACCAGCATCGGCCTCGCGGCCACGCTGGTGGCCGGTTGCGGCGGCACGACCAAGGACAACGCCGAGTCCGGCAGCGGCTCAGGGCCGAACGCCGACAAGGTGGCCGACCCCGACGCGCCGATCAAGGAGGGCCTGCAGATCGCCTTCCTGCCCAAGGAGATCGACAACCCGTACGAGAACATCGTCGACGAGGGCGGCATCTCGGCTGTCGAGGAGCTCAAGGGCAGTGGCAAGGAGGTCGGCCCGTCCGACGCGTCGGCGTCGTCGCAGGTCTCCTACATCAACACCCTGGTGCAGCAGAACCAGGACGCCATCGTGATCGCGGCCAACGACCCCAACGCCGTGGCGCCCGCGCTCAAGGAGGCGATGGACAAGGGCATCGCGGTGGTCAGCTACGACTCCGACGCCGCGGTGGACGCCCGCCAGGTGTTCGTCAACCAGGCCGACTCGGAGTCGATCGGCCGCTCGCAGATCCAGATGGTGTCCGAGCAGATCGGCGGCAAGGGCAAAATCGCGATCCTGTCCGCGACGCCGAACGCGACGAACCAGAACACCTGGATCGAGTTCATGAAGGACGAGCTGAAGAAGCCGGAATACTCCGACATCGAGTTGGTCACCACGGCCTACGGCGACGACGACGACCAGAAGTCGTTCCAGGAGACCCAGGCGCTGCTCAGCTCCACCCCGGACCTCAAGGCGATCGTCTCGCCCACCACGGTGGGCATCGCGGCGGCCGCGCGTTACATCTCCTCGTCGCCGTACAAGGGCAAGGTGGTGCTCACCGGGCTCGGCACGCCGAACCAGATGCGCCAGTTCATCAAGGACGGCACGGTGAAGGAGTTCGCGCTGTGGGACCCGGAGCAGCTGGGCTACCTGGCCGGCTACGCCGCGGCGGCGCTGGCCTCGGGCCAGATCACCGGCAAGGAGGGCGAGGTCCTCAAGGCGGGCGAGCTCGGTGAGCGCGAGATCGGCAAGAACGGCGAGATCATCCTCGGCCCGCCGACGACGTTCAACGCCGACAACATCGACGACTTCGACTTCTGATGGCCACCGGATCTCGGCGTGTCTGCTTCCTGCTCAGGGTGAAGCCGGACCGCATGGAGGAGTACCGGCGGCGGCACGCCGAGGTCTGGCCGGAGATGCGGGCGGCGTTGCGGGAGACCGGCTGGGGCAACTACTCGTTGTTCCTCGCCCCGGACGGTCTGCTCGTCGGTTACTTCGAGACCGACGACCTCGACGCCGCACGCGACGGCATGGCAGCACGGGAAGTCAACGCGAGGTGGCAGGCCGAGATGGCCGAGTTCTTCGAGGACCTCGACGGCGCACCTGACGAGGGCATGGTGCCGCTCGCCGAGGTCTTTCATCTCGACTGATCCACACCACAAGAGGGAGGGCTCCATGTCCGACTACTCCGCCGTCAAGGCAGCACTGCGCAGGCAGCACATCGAGACCCCCTCGTGGGCCTTCGGCAACTCCGGCACGCGGTTCAAGGTGTTCGAGCAGGAGGGTGTTCCGCGCGACGCCTACGAGAAGATCGCCGACGCGGCGACGGTGCACCGCTTCACCGGCGTCGCGCCGAGCGTGGCCGTGCACATCCCGTGGGACCGGGTCGACGACTACTCCGGGCTCGCCAAGCACGCCGAGGACCTGGGGGTTCGGCTCGGCGCCGTGAACCCCAACGTGTTCCAGGAGGACGAGTACCGGCTTGGCAGCGTCTGCAATCCCGATCCGGCGGTGCGCAAGAAGGCGGTCGCGCACCTGCTGGAGTGCGTCGACATCATGGACGCCATCGGTTCGCGCGATCTGTCGGTCTGGCTGGCCGACGGGCTGAACTACCCGGGACAGGACTCCATCGCCGACCGGCAGGCGCGGCTGGAGGAGGCGCTGGCCGCGGTGTACGAGCGGCTGGGCGAGAACCAGCGGATGCTGCTGGAGTACAAGTTCTTCGAGCCGGCCTTCTACGCCACCGACGTGCCCGACTGGGGCACCAGCTACGCGCACTGTGTCGAGCTCGGTGACAAGGCGCAGGTGCTCGTGGACACCGGCCACCACGCGCCGGGCACCAACATCGAGTTCATCGTCGCGTTCCTGTTGCGCAAGCACCGGCTCGGCGGCTTCCACTTCAACTCGCGGTTCTACGCCGACGACGACCTGATGGTGGGCGCGGCCGATCCGTACCAGCTCTTCCGGATCATGGTGGAGATCGTGCTCGGCGGCGGACTGGACTCGGCGAGCGGCGTGGCGTTCATGCTCGACCAGTGCCACAACATCGAGCCGAAGATCCCGGCGCTGATCCGTTCGGTGCAGAACGTGCAGGAGGCGACGGCCAAGGCGCTGCTGGTCGACGTCGACGCCCTGCGGTCGGCACAGCGCGACGGGGACGTGCTGGGCGCCAACGGGGTGCTCACCGACGCGTTCGCCACGGACGTGCGCCCGCTGCTCGCCGAGCTGCGCGAGGAGATGGGGCTCGACCCCGATCCGATCGCCGCCTACCGGCGCTCAGGGTATGCGGAACGGATCGTCGCCGAGCGGGTCGGCGGCGCGGCGGCCGGCTGGGGAGCATGAGCATGACCGAGAGGGCCGTGACCGATCTGCTCGCGCGCTCGCACGCGCTCGGAGCCGATCGGCGCAACACGAACTACGCGGGCGGCAACACCTCCGCGAAGGCCACCACGACGGACCCGGTGACCGATTCCGACGTGGAACTGATGTGGGTCAAGGGATCCGGCGGCGACCTCGGCACCCTGACCGAGCCGGGACTCGCGGTGCTGCGGCTCGACCGCATGCGCGCGCTCGTGGACGTCTACCCGGGCGAGGACCGCGAGGACGAGATGGTGGCGGCGTTCGACTTCTGCCTGCACGGCAAGGGCGGCGCGGCGCCGAGCATCGACACGGCGATGCACGGACTCGTCGACGCGCCGCACGTCGACCACCTGCACCCGGACTCGGGCATCGCCATCGCCACGGCGGTGGACGGCGAGGAGCTGACCCGCAAGGCGTTCGGCGACCGCGTGGTCTGGGTGCCGTGGCGGCGGCCCGGGTTCCAGCTCGGACTGGACATCGCCGCGATCAAGGCGGCGAACCCGCAGGCCATCGGCTGTGTGCTCGGCGGGCACGGCATCACGGCGTGGGGCGCGACGAGCGAGCAGTGCCAGGCGAACTCGCTGGAGATCATCCGCACCGCGGAGGCCTACCTCGCCGAGCACGGCGACCCGGCTCCGTTCGGCGAGCCGCTGCCGGGCTACGAGGCGCTGCCCGACGAGGAGCGTCGTGCGCGGGCCGCGGCGCTGTTCCCGGTGCTGCGCGGGCTCGCGTCCACCGACTTGCCGCAGCTGGGCCACTTCACCGACAGCCCCGAGGTGCTGGAGTTCCTCGCCCACGCCAAGCACCCCGCGCTCGCCGCGCTCGGCACGTCGTGCCCAGACCACTTCCTGCGCACCAAGGTCTCGCCGCTGGTGGTGGATCTGCCGGGCACCGCGCCGGTGGAGGACGTGCTGGCGCGGGTCAGGCAGCTGCACGCGAGCTACCGCGAGGACTACGCCGCCTACTACCAGCGGCACGCGAGCGCTGACTCGCCGCCGATGCGCGGCGCCGACCCGGCGATCGTGCTGGTGCCCGGTGTCGGGATGTTCAGTTTCGGCAGGGACAAGCAGACCGCGCGCGTGGCGGGCGAGTTCTACGTCAACGCCATCAACGTGATGCGCGGCGCCGAGTCGGTGTCGACCTACGCACCCATCGCGGAGTCGGAGAAGTTCCGCATCGAGTACTGGGAGCTTGAGGAGGCCAAGCTGCGGCGGATGCCGAAGCCCAAGCCCCTCGCCACGCGCATCGCGCTGGTGACCGGCGGCGGCTCGGGCATCGGCAAGGCCATCGCGCTGCGGCTGGCCGCCGAGGGCGCGTGCGTGGCCGTGGCCGACCGCGACCTGGCCGCGGCCACCGCGGTCGCCGACGAGATCGGCACTACCGACCGGGCCGTCGCGGTGGCGGTGGACGTCACCGACGAGGACGGCATCGCCTGGGCGGTCGCGGCGACCTCGCTGGCGTTCGGCGGCGTGGACCTGGTGGTGAACAACGCCGGGCTCTCGGTGTCGAAGCCGCTGCTCGAGACCAGCGCGCAGGACTGGGACCTGCAGCACGACGTGATGGCGCGCGGTTCGTTCCTCGTCTCGCGCGAGGCGGCGAGGGCGATGGTCGCGCAGGGCCTCGGCGGCGACATCGTCTACATCGTCAGCAAGAACGGCGTGTTCGCCGGTCCCAACAACATCGCCTACGGTGCGACCAAGGCCGACCAGGCGCACCAGGTGCGGCTGCTCGCGGCGGAGCTCGGCGAGCACGGCATCCGCGTCAACGGCGTCAACCCCGACGGCGTGGTGCGCGGCTCCGGGATCTTCGCGTCCGGCTGGGGCGCCAAGCGCGCCGCCGTCTACGGGGTGCCCGAGGAAGAGCTCGGCGCCTTCTACGCCAAGCGCACCCTGCTGGGCAGGGAGGTGCTGCCCGAGCACGTCGCGAACGCCGTGTTCGCGCTGACCGCGGGCGAGCTCTCCCACACCACCGGCCTGCACGTCCCGGTGGACGCCGGGGTGGCAGCCGCGTTCCTGAGGTGAGGTGACTGCGGTGAAGGGCACCTTTACTGCATTGAACGCAGTAAAGGTGCCCTTCACCGCAGCGGACCGGCTTTTCCTGGGTGAGTGGAGGAGATCATGAGCAAGCGCAGGCCGAAGATCGGGCTCGTCGCCGGAGGGCTGGGCGCCTACTGGCCCCAGTTCCCCGACCTGCTGCCCACACTGCGGCGGTCCTCGGAGTACGTGAGCCAGCGCATCGCCGCCCACGGGAACGGTGCCGCCGAGATCGTGGACGTCGGGTTCATCTCCGACGCCCAGGAGGGCGCGGCCGCCGCGGAGAAGCTGCGGGCGGCTGACTGCGACCTGATCGTCGGGTTCCTCACGACGTACATGACGGCCACGATGCTCATGCCGATCGCGCAGCGCAGCGGCGCTCCGGTGCTGCTGATCAACCTGCAGCCCACCGAGTCGATGGACCACGCGACCGTCGACACCGGACAGTGGCTCGCCTACTGCGGCGCGTGCCCGCTGCCGGAGATGGCGAACACGTTCCGCCGCGCGGGCGTGGAGTTCCGCAGCGTGTCCGGCTACCTGCGCGACGAGCGCGCCTGGGCCAAGATCGGCGGCTGGATCTCGGCGGCGTCGGTGCGCACGGCGCTGCGCCACGGCAGGCACGGGCTCATGGGGCACCTCTACCCCGGCATGTACGACGTCTCCACCGACCTCACGATGGTCAGCGCCCACTTCGGCGGGCACGTGGAGGTGCTGGAGTTCGACGACCTGCGCGTGCGCGTGGAGCAGGTCGGTGACGCCGAGGTGGCCGCCAAGGTCGAGGAGGCGGAGTCGATCTTCGAGCTGGACGCGTCGGTGAACCGCGAGGACCTGGACTGGGGAGCCAAGGTCGCGGTGGGCCTCGACCGGCTCGTCGCCGACTTCGACCTCGACAGCCTCGCCTACTATCACCGCGGGCTCGACGGGGAGACCCACGAGCGGCTCGGCGCGGGGATGATCCTCGGGGCGAGCCTGCTCACCGCGCGCGGCATCCCGGCCGCGGGCGAGTACGAGCTGCGCACGAGCCTCGCGATGCTGATCATGGACGTGCTCGGCGCCGGCGGGTCGTTCACTGAGTTGCAGGCGCTCGACTTCGAACGCGGGCACGTCGAGATGGGTCACGACGGCCCGGCGCACCTGGCGATCAGCGCGAAGAAGCCGCTGCTGCGCGGCCTCGGCGTCTACCACGGCAAACGGGGCTGGGGCGTCTCGGTCGAGTTCGACGTGGCGCACGGGCCGGTGACGCTGTGCGGCCTCGGCCAGGACCGCGACGGCCGGTACTCGCTGATCGTGTCGGAGGGCGAGGTGGTGGACGGCCCGCTGATGCGCATCGGCAACACCACGAGCCGCGTCGACTTCGGCCGCGATCCCGGTGAGTGGACCGACGAGTGGTCCGCCAGCGGGGTCGCTCATCACTGGGCGCTCGGCGTCGGGCACCGCGCCGTGGAGCTGCGCGCGGTGGCGAGTCTGCTGGGCGTGCCGCTGGTCGAGGTGGGCCGGTGACGGCGTTCGTCGCCGTCGACCTCGGCGCCACGAGCGGGCGCGTCATGCTCGGCCGGGTGCGCGAGGGGACCATCGACCTCACCGAGATCCGCCGCTTCCCGACCGGTCCGCGCGAGCGGCCAGGCGGAGGGCTTCGCTGGGACTTCGAGGAGCTGTCCGGCGAGGTCCTCGCGGGCCTGCGCGAGTGCGAGAGCGCGGAGCCGGTGTCGATCGGCATCGACTCGTGGGCGGTCGACTACGGGCTCGTCGACTCCGACGGCAGGCTCGACGGCGACGTGCGCAGCTACCGCGACCCGCGCACCGAGGGCATGGCGCGGCGGCTGCGTGAGCGCGTCGACGACGAGACCCTCTACGGCATCACGGGCCTGCAGTACCTGCCGTTCAACACGATCTACCAGCTGCTCTCCGAGCCGGAGGGGCGGCTGGAGCACAGGACGATGCTGCTGCTGCCCGACCTGCTCGCCCACCGGCTGACGGGCGAACTCGGCGCCGAGGTGACCAACGCGTCCACCACCGCGCTGCTCGATGCCACCACGCGCACGTGGTCGGCGGAGCTGGTCGCCAAGGCGGGGCTGCCGCCGGGACTGCTGCCGCCGCTGCGGCAGCCAGGTGAGCGCATCGGCACCGCTCCCGGTGGTGTGCCGGTGCTGGCCGTCGCCTCGCACGACACGGCATCGGCCGTCGCCGCGGTGCCCGCCTCCGGCGACCGGTTCGGCTACGTCTCGTGCGGCACGTGGTCGCTGGCGGGGCTCGTCCTTCCCGCTCCCGTGCTGAGCCCGCAGGCGCGGGCCGCGAACTTCACCAACGAGGCCGGGATCGACGGCACGGTGCGCTTCCTGCGCAACACGATGGGACTGTGGTTGCTCAGCGAGTCGATGAAGGTATGGCGCGCACACGGGCGCGACACTAGGCTCGACGACGTGCTGACGGCGGCGATGCGGGAACCCGCATTCCGGTCCATTGTGGATGCGGACGACCCGGTTTTCCTGCCACCGGGCGACATGCCCGCGCGCATCGCACAGGCCTGCAGGGACTCAGGCCAGCCCGTTCCGGAGACACCGCCCCAGGTGGTGCGCACGATCCTGGAGTCGTTGGCACTGGCGCACGCGAACTCGCTGCGCACCGCGGCCGGGCTCGCCGACCGCGAGCTGGACGTGGTGCACCTGGTCGGCGGTGGCGCGCTCAACGAGCCGCTGTGCCGGCTGACCGCCGACGCCTGCGGCCTGCCGGTGCTCGCCGGACCGGTGGAGGCCAGCGCGCTCGGCAATGCGTTCGTGCAGGCCAGGGCCGCGGGGGTGCTGGAGGAGGTGCCGGCCAGCACGCCACTGGCTCGCTACGAACCCGAAGGAGATCCGATGGCCTGGCGCCGCGCCGGGGAACGGGTGGGGCAGGCATGAGCGCACCGCGCGTGGCGCTGTTCGCGACCTGTCTCACCGACACGCTCTACCCCGACACCGGCAAGGCCGTGGTCCGCCTGCTGGAACGACTCGGCTGCGACGTCGACTTCCCGCTCGCGCAGACGTGTTGCGGGCAGATGCACTTCAACACCGGCTACCAGGAACACGCCAAGCCACTGGCCCGCGACTACGCCGAGGTGTTCGGTGGCTACGACTACGTGGTGGCGCCCTCGGGCTCCTGCGGCGGCATGGTCCGCGAGATCCACCCGGACCTGTGCGGCACGAGTCCCGCCGTGGAGCGCACCTACGAGCTGAGCGAGTTCCTGGTCGACGTCCTCGGCCTGACCGATGTCGGCGCGTACTTCCCCCACCGCGTCACCTACCACCCGACGTGTCATTCGCTGCGCATGCTCGGTGTCGGCGAGAAACCGCTCGACCTGTTGCGTGCTGTGAAGGGCCTCGAGCTGGTGGAGCTGCCACAGGCCGAACAGTGCTGCGGCTTCGGCGGCACGTTCGCGCTCAAGAACGCGGAGACCTCCACGGCGATGCTGGCCGACAAGATGCGGTGCGTGCAGGACACCGGAGCGCAGGTGCTCAGCGCTGGCGACAACTCGTGCCTCATGCACATCGGCGGCGGACTGTCGCGGCTGCGCACGGGCGTGCAGACGGTGCACCTGGCGGAGATCCTGGCGAGCACGGAGGAGGAGCCATGGGCGGCCGCAACCCGGTGACCTGGCTGGGGAGCCCGGTGTTCCCCAAGGCCGCGCGTGAGGCGCTGACCGACACGCAGCTGCGCCGCAACCTGCGCAAGGCCACCACCACGATCCGCACCAAGCGGGCCGGGGTCGTCGCCGAGCTCGACGACTGGGAGCGGCTGCGGGTCGCCGGCGAGGCCGTCAAGGACGACGTGCTCGCCAACCTCGACACCTACCTGGTGCGACTGGAGGAGGCGGTCACCGCGCGCGGCGGCGTCGTGCACTGGGCGCGCGACGCCGAGGAGGCCAACCGCATCGTGCTCGACCTCGTGCGCGCCGAGGGCACCGACGAGGTCGTGAAGGTCAAGTCCATGGCCACCGCCGAGATCGGTCTCAACGAGGCGCTCGAGGCCGGTGGGGTGAAGGCCGTGGAGACCGACCTCGCGGAGCTGATCGTGCAGCTCGGCGACGACCGGCCCTCGCACATCCTGGTGCCCGCGATCCATCGCAACCGCGCCGAGATCCGCGACATCTTCCGGAAAAAGATGGCCGAGGAGCCCGCCTCCGACGAGCCGCCCGACCTCGCCGAGGCCGCGCGCAAGCACCTGCGGCGCAAGTTCCTCTCGGCGAAGGTCGCCATCTCCGGCGCCAACTTCGCGGTCGCCGACACGGGCTCGATCGTGGTGGTGGAGTCCGAGGGCAACGGCCGCATGTGCCTGACCCTGCCCGAAACGCTGATCACTGTGATGGGTATCGAGAAGCTGGTGCCGAGCTGGCAAGACCTCGAGGTCTTCCTGCAGCTGCTGCCGCGTTCGTCCACGGCGGAGAGGATGAACCCCTACACCTCGGTGTGGTCCGGAGTGACGCCCGGCGACGGGCCGCGGAAGTTCCATCTGGTGCTGCTGGACAACGGGCGCACCGCCACCCTCGCCGACGAGGTGGGGCGGCAGGCGCTGCGCTGCATCCGCTGCTCGGCGTGTCTCAACGTGTGCCCGGTGTACGAGCGCACCGGCGGCCAGGCGTACGGCTCGGTGTACCCGGGTCCGATCGGTGCGATCCTGGCGCCGCAGCTCGTGGACGACCCGCACGACGAGCAAGCGGCGTCGCTGCCGTATGCCTCGTCGCTGTGCGGCGCCTGCTACGAGGTGTGCCCGGTGCGGATCAACATCCCCGAGGTGCTCACCCACCTGCGCGCGGAAGCCGTGCAGGCCAAGGGAAAGCGGACTCCCGAGGCGATCGCGATGGCCGCGGCGGCGTGGGTGTTCGGCGACGCGAAGCGGTACGAGGCCGCGCAGAAGGCGGGGTCGCTGTCGCGCCTGCTCGCCCGCGACGGCCGGATCAAACGACTGCCCGGACCAGGTGCGAAGTGGACGGACTCGCGCGACGCGCCCGCGGTGCCGAAGGAGTCCTTCCGTGCGTGGTGGAGGAAGAACCGTGTTCAGCGCCCGTGACGAGATCCTGGCCCGCATCCGGGCCATCGACCGGCCGTCGGCGGCGCCGATCCCGAGGGACTACGAGCGCACGCGCACCGTGGCCGACCCGCTGGACCTGCTGGACGAGCGCGTCGCCGACTACAAGGCGATCGTGCACCGGGTCACCGAGGCCGAGGTGCCGGACTCCATCGGAGAGTGCCTCGCGCGGCGCTCGGTGTCGACGGTCGCGGTGCCAGCCGACGTCCCGCCGCGGTGGCGCGTGCCCTCGGTGACGTGGGTGCCGGACGACCCGCCGCTGCCGCTGGGCGAACTGGACACTGTGGACGGTGTGCTGACTGGCTGCGCGGTGGCCATCGCGGAGACGGGCACGATCGTGCTCGACGCGGGCGTCGCGCAGGGGCGACGGATCCTGAGCCTGGTGCCCGACTACCACCTGTGCGTGGTGCGGGCCGACCAGGTGTCGGTGAGCGTGCCGGAGGCGCTGGCGCGGCTGGAGCCCGGGCGGCCCCTGACGTTCATCAGCGGACCGTCGGCGACCAGTGACATCGAGCTGGATCGCGTGGAGGGTGTGCACGGCCCGCGCACGCTCGAGGTGCTGATCGTCGGCTGAGCCGCTGGCCCGAGCCCGGTTCCAGGCGGACACTGGGCTGATGGACCGGCGCGTGCGGACCGCGGTGCGGGTCGAGGGTGTGGTGCAGGGCGTGGGGTTCCGGCCCTTCGTCCACACACTCGCGGGCCGGCTCGGTCTCTCCGGGCTCGTCGGCAACGACCCGGCCGGGGTGTTCATCGAGGTCGAGGGCTCGCCGGAGCAGCTGAGCACCTTCCTCGCCGCGCTCGAGTCCGAGGCCCCGCCGCTCGCCGCGATCGACGCGGTGACCGTGCACGAGGTCCCGGTGGCGGGCGACGGCGGGTTCCGCATCGTGCCCAGCCGGGGCGGTGCCGCGGCCACCCTGGTCTCGGCCGACAGCGCGACGTGCGCCGACTGTCTCGCCGAGTTGGCCGACCCAGGCGACCGCAGGTATCGCTATCCGTTCGTCAACTGCACCAACTGTGGCCCCCGCTTCACGATCGTGCGCGGCGTTCCCTACGACCGCCCGCTCACCACGATGGCGGGGTTCCCGATGTGCGCGGACTGCGCGAGGGAGTACGTGGACCCCGAGGATCGCCGGTTCCACGCCCAGCCCGTGTGCTGCCCGGTGTGCGGCCCCCGGCTGCGTCTCGGCGACGCGTACGGAGAGGCCGCGCTCGCCGCCGCGGTCGACCTGCTCGGCGCGGGTGGGGTACTCGCGGTCAAGGGGCTCGGCGGCTACCACCTGGCCGTCGACGCCGGTGACGAGCGCGCGGCGACGACGCTGCGCAGCCGCAAACACCGCGAGGACAAGCCGTTCGCCGTGCTCGTCCCCGATCTCGCCGCGGCCCGCGAGCTGTGCGAGGTGGACGTGCTCGCCGAACGCGTGCTCACCAGCCGCCGCGCGCCGATCGCGCTGCTGCCGCGCAGGCCGGGCGCACCGGTGGCCCGCGACGTCTCTCCAGGCAACCGCAGCCTGGGGCTGCTGCTGCCGTACACGCCGCTGCACCATCTGCTAATCGGTGATGTCGGCAGGCCGATCGTGCTGACCAGCGCCAACGTCTCGGACGAACCGATCGTCCACCGCGACGAGGACGTGGCCGACCGGCTCGGTGGCATCGCCGATGCCTGCCTGACCCACGACCGGCCCATCCACATCCGCGCCGACGACTCGGTGGTGCGGCCGTTCCGCGGCACGGTGCAGGTGCAGCGGCGCTCGCGTGGCTACGCCCCGGAACCGGTGCCGGTGGCGCTGGAGTTCCCGCGGCCCGTGCTGGCGTGCGGGGCCGAGCTGAAGAACACGTTCTGTCTCGCCAAGGACCGGCACGCGTTTGTATCCCAGCACATCGGCGATCTGGAGAACTACGAGACGTTGCGCGCGTTCACCGACGGCATCGCCCATCTCGGCAGCCTCTTCGACATCCGGCCCGAGGTGGTGGCCCACGACCTGCACCCGGAGTACCTGTCGACGAAGTACGCGCTGGAACAGTCCGATGTGGAGCTGGTGGGCGTGCAGCACCACCACGCCCACATCGCGTCGTGCCTGGCTGACAACGGCGAACGGGGACCGGTGCTCGGAGTCGCGTTCGACGGCACGGGATTCGGTACCGACGGCACGATCTGGGGAGGCGAGTTCCTCGTGGCGGACCTGGCCGGTTTCGAGCGGGCGGCGCACCTGGCGCCGGTGCCGATGCCGGGCGGGGTGGCGGCGATCAGGCAACCGTGGCGCATGGCTGCGGCCCACCTCGGCGAGACCGATCTCGACGTCGCCCGCAGGCACGGCGCGGACTGGACCGCTGTGGTGTCGCTGGCGCGCGCCGGCACGAACTCGCCGTGGACGTCCAGCGCGGGCAGGCTGTTCGACGCTGTCGCGGCGCTGCTCGGTGTGCGCGAGGAGATCAACTACGAGGGCCAGGCCGCGATCGAACTGGAACAGTTGGCCGATCCCGCGGAGCGCGGCGCGTACCGGGCCAGGGTGGACGGCGAGCTCGTGCACGCGAGTGACCTGATCTGGTCCGGTGTGGACGATCTCCGCGCGGGCGTGCCGCGGGAGACGATCGCGGCGCGCTTCCACAACGGAGTGGCCGAGGTGATCGCCGAGGTGTGCACGGGGCTGCGGGAGCGCACGGGCCTGGGCACGGTAGCGCTGTCGGGTGGCGTGTTCCAGAACCTCCTGCTGCTGCACCGCACGGTGACGACGCTGGAGGCGGGGGGATTCCGGGTGCTGACCCACTCCAGGGTTCCCGCCAACGACGGCGGAGTGAGCCTCGGTCAAGCCGTGATCGCGGCGACCCGGGTGGGTTGAACGCGGTGAAGGGCACCTTTACTGCATTCAACGCAGTAAAGGTGCCCTTCACCGCACTCACCGCACTCACCGCACTCACCGCACTCACCGCAGGACGCCCGTCTTCGCCATCGACGGGTGGGTGCGCAGCCAGTCCAGCCACTCCGGGATCCCGTCGCCGCGCGTCGCCGAGAGGCCGAGGACCTCCGCCGAGTGGTTCACCTTGCCCAGGTCCTCGGTGAACTCCGCGACGTCGAAGTCGACGTAGGGCAACAGGTCCAGCTTGTTCAGCAGCACCAGGTCCGTGCTCGCGAACATGTGCGGGTACTTCAGCGGCTTGCCCGCACCCTCCGTCACCGACATGAGCACCACCCGCGCCCCCTCGCCGAGGTCGAACAGCGCCGGGCACACCAGGTTGCCGACGTTCTCCACGAACACCACCGAGTGCGGCGCCGGGTCCAGCTCGTCCAGCGCCCGCCGCAGCATTCCGGCGTCGAGGTGGCAGCCCGCTCCTGTGTTGAGCTGGACCACCGGCGCGCCGGCGGCTCTGATGCGGTCCGCGTCCAGCCTCGTCTCCTGGTCGCCCTCCACCACGGCCAGGCTGGTGCCCAGCTCGTGAACGGTGCGTTCCAGCAGCGTGGTCTTGCCTGCTCCCGGCGAGCTCATCACGTTGACGGCCAGGATTCCTCGCTCGGCCAGCCACTCGCGGTTGTGCGCGGCCAGGTGGTCGTTCTTGGCCAGCACGTCCTGTTCCATCGTCACCGTGTGGGAATGCGAGTGGGAGTGCTCCTCGGTCCCGCAGCCGCACGTCGCGCACATCTCACGCCACCTCCACCGACTTGATCTTGAGTTCCATTCCGGAGAGCACCTCGACGTTCGCGCTGCCGCACGGGCACAGCAGGATCAGGTCGTCGAGGTCGAACGCCGTCGAGCAGTCGCGGCAGCGGGCCCGGCCGGGCGGCTGGGCGATGTCCAGCCTCGCGCCCTGCAGGATCGTGCCCTCCGCCACCACGTCGAAGCAGAATCGCACCGACTCCGGCACCACCCCGGACAGTCTGCCGATCTCCAGGCTCACCACGCTCACCTTGGTGTCGCCGAGCTTCGCCACGATCGCGTCGGCGATGCTCTGGGTGACCGACAGCTCGTGCATCAGCAGATCCTCGGCAGCGGATCTCCCACCAGCAGGTCCACGATCCGGGTGCCCCCGAACGCGGTGTTGAGCAGGACCAGGCCGGGCGGGTCGTCGACGATCCGGCCGATCTTCGCCGCGCCCTCGCCGAGCGGGTGCGCCCGCAGCGCCGCCAGCGCCGCGTCCGCCTGCGCCCCGTCGACCACCACGACCATCCGGCCCTCGCACGCCACGTACATCGGGTCGATGCCGAGCAGTTCGGACGCGCCGCGCACCTCGTCGCGCACCGGGATCGCGTTCTCGTCCACCACCACGGCCACGTCCGCGGCCTTGGCCACCTCGTTGAGGATCGTCGCGACGCCGCCCCGCGTGGCGTCGCGCATCGCCCTCACCCCGTCGACGGCGCCGAGCAGGTCGGCGACCAGACCGTTCAGCGGTGCGGTGTCGGACTCCAGGTCGGCGTCGATGTCGAGTTCCCCGCGCGCGAGCATGATCGTGACGCCGTGCTCGCCGATCGGGCCCGACACCAGCACCGCATCACCGGGCTTCGCGGTGGCCACGCCGAGTGCGTGAGAGTGCTCCAATACGCCGACGCCAGCCGTGTTGACGTAGCAGCCGTCGGCCTTGCCGCGCTGCACCACCTTGGTGTCGCCGGTGACCACGTCGACGCCTGCCCGCTCGGCCGCGTCGCGCATCGAGTGCACGATCCGCACGAGGTCCTCGATGCCGAAGCCCTCCTCGAGGATGAAGCCCGCCGTCAGGTACAGCGGCCGCGCGCCCGACACGGCCAGGTCGTTCACGGTCCCGTTCACGGCGAGGTCGCCGATGTCGCCGCCGGGAAAGAACAGCGGCGACACCACGAACGAGTCGGTGGTCAGCGCCAGCCGGGTCTCGCCCGCGGTGAACGTGGCCGCGTCCTCGAGCGGTTCGAGCAACGGGTTGCGGAAGGCGTCGAGGAAGATCGCCTCCACCAGCGTCTGTGTGGCCTTGCCGCCGGAACCGTGTGCGAGCGTCACGCGTTCCTCGCGCACCTTGGCCCGACGCCTGCGCGCCTTGTCGATGCGGTCGAGCACCTGTTGTTCGCGGTCGGTCGGCGCGCTCATGACGAGTGGCTCGCTTCCCGCACCCGCTGCCTGCTGAACCGGCCGAAGTTGTAGTACGCGGCGCACGCGCCCTCGGGCGACACCATGCACGTGCCGATCGGCGTCTCCGGTGTGCACGCGGTGCCGAACACCTTGCACTCCCACGGTTTCAGCACACCCTTGAGGACCTCGCCGCACTGGCAGGCCTTCGGGTCGGCCACCCGCACGCCGGGCACGGCGAAGCGGCGTTCGGCGTCGAAGTCGGCGTAGGAGTCCTTGACCCGCATGGCCGAATGGGAGATGAAACCGAGCCCTCGCCATTCGAAGTACGGCCGCAGTTCCATCACCTGCGCGATGGCCCGCAGCGCCACGATGTTGCCGTCCCACGGCACCACCCGCGAGTACTGGTTCTCCACCTCGCAGCGGCCCTCGCGCAGCTGCACCATCAGCTGGTAGATCGACTGCAGGATGTCCAGCGGCTCGAACCCGGCCACCACCACGGGCCTGCTGTAGTCGCGGGGGATGAACTCGTAGGGCCTGCACCCGATCACCGTGGACACGTGACCGGGGCCGAGGAACCCGTCGAGGCGCAGGTCCGGCGAGTCCAGGATCGCCTTGATGGCCGGGATGATCGTGACGTGGTTGCAGAACACCGAGAAGTTCTCCAGCCCCTCCTCGGCGGCGCGCAGCACGGTCATCGCGGTGGAGGGCGTGGTGGTCTCGAACCCGATCGCCATGAACACCACCTGCGTGTCCGGGTTCTGCCTGGCGATCTTCAGTGAGTCCAGCGGCGAGTACACCATGCGGATGTTGGTGCCCTCGGCGTTGGAGTCGAAGAAGTTGCCTCCCGAACCGGGCACGCGCATCATGTCGCCGAACGAGGTCATCAGCACGTCGGGCCTGCGCGCGATGTGGATGGCGTCGTCGACGCGGCCCATCGGGATCACGCAGACGGGACAGCCGGGACCGTGCACGAGCTGGATGTTCTCGGGCAGGTAGTCCTCGAGGCCGTGTTTGTAGATCGTGTGCGTGTGCCCGCCGCACACCTCCATGAACTTGTACTGCCTGCCTGGCTCGCACAGGCTCGTGATCTTCGCGGAGAGCGCTCGGGCCTTCTCCGCGTCGCGGAACTCGTCGACGAATCGCATGGCGCGAACCTCTAATCGATACGGGACTCTTGGAGCGCGGCCAGCTCGTCCTCGTACGCCTTGCCGATGCTCTCCAGGAACTCCAGCGCGGCGGCGGCCTCCTGCTCGTCTATCTTGGACAGTGCGAAGCCGACGTGGATGAGAATCCAGTCGCCGGGCACGGGCGGGTCGTCGGTGAGCAGGCCGATGTTGATGGCCCGCTTCACGCCGCTGACCGACACCCTCGCCAGATCGGGACGGTCTTCGAGGATCTCGATGACCTCGCCGGGAATGCCGAGGCACATGGCGATCACATCCTGCGCATCCGCAGGTAGCGCTTGACGTCCGCGCCGACACCGCGCCACGCCAGCGCGCCCGCGCCGCCGAGTGCCAACAGGGTGAGGAGTCGTTTCATGACACACCTTCCCTCGTCGTGTCCTCGTGTTGTCTGGCCAGATCACACACCAGCCGCACGGCCTCGTCGACGGCGGCGGCCACCGGCTCGGTGAGCCCGATGCCGTCGCCGGTGTCGGCCGGCTCGCAGCCGACCACGACCAGGCGGCCCGCGTCTCCGCCGAGTAGGTCGAGCAGGCCGAGCACCGCGTCGGGCTGCATGCCGTGTGCGTCCAGCGAGTGCGGTGCGGGCCGGTCCGCGCTCACCTCGATGAGGAAGACGGTGCCGGGCTCGCAGCCCTGTGGCGTGGCGTCGACCAGCACGGTGAGGTCGTAACCGCCGAGCAGGTCGTAGGCCAGGTGCACGCCGCTGATCCCGTAGTCGGCCAGCTCGACCCACTCGGGCAGCTCCTCCTCGCGCAGCCGTTCGATCACCTTCCCGCCGAAGCCGTCGTCGCGCAGGAAGATGTTGCCTATTCCAGCCACGAGCACGCGGGTCATCCGGTCACCTCCCGTGGTTCGATCTCGTCAGGGGCGAAGTAGCGGAAGCGACCGTGGTCCACCTGCAGGTCCGCGGCCGGGTCGTCGTCGAGCGTCACGGCCACGTAGGTCGATCCGTCCACATCGGACAGCACGGCGTGGACGGTGGCGCCGCGTCCGGCCAGGAACATGTCCTGCGCGTCGGAGCCCCTGGCGGCAGGCCGCAGGACGACGCGCGAACCGGCCGCCACCCGCACCCCCGCCACCTCCACGTTCTCGACGTCGGGCTGGTCCTCGGTCTCGCCGGTGACCGAGCGCAGGTAGCGCACGGTGCCGTGCAGGCGGTCCAGCAGTTCGGGTGGCAGTGCGTCCACGCGGTCGACCAGCGCCCTCGCGCGGTCGTCGGTGGCACGGGCCTGGCGTTTCTCCTCGTCGGTGAGCGCCATCGTGCGCAGGGTCAGGATCTCGTCGATCTCGGTGCCGTCGAACAGCTCGCCCGCGCTCTCGGCCGCGATGACGGGCCGGTCGTCGAGGATGATCGGCGAGGACAGCACCACGTCGTCGCTGACCAGCACGGGCCACGTGCGCTCGTTGACGCAGGACCGTGCCGCCGGGCGAGCCCACTCGGGAGGGTCGAGCAGCGACAGGAAGTGCCCGCCGTCCACCGCGAGCACGACGTGCGCGGCGAGCAGCGCGTGGTGCAGGGCGCGTTCCCTGGTGGCGTCCTGCTCGCTCCACGCGCTGGTGTTGCGCACGTCCACGCGCAGCCGCATCCCGCCGAACGGCCCGGACAGCGGTTCGGCGCGCAGCCACAGCGACCCGGTGAGCTCCTGGCGGGTGCGCACCAGCTCGACGCCGTCGCCGAGGTTCTCGACGTCCTCGCCCCCGGCGATCGTGAACGGCACCTCCACGGGCTGGGCCAGCGGCTCGGCCACGGGCAGGGTGGCCTCGACCTCGCGCTCCAGTGCCTCGTCCCAGGTCGTGTACTCGACGGCGTCCACGACGGCTGACGGCACGGGCCGTCCGTGTGTCACGACCTGCCGCGCCTGCGCCTGTAGGAACCGCAGCCGCAGGTGCAGTGTCGCCTGCCGTCTGGGCTCCAGCAGGCACTCGGTGCGCGAGGTGGCGTACTCACCCGCGTCGGCTGAGGCGAACGAGGGCGGCACGAGCACGCCGAACTGCCAGCGCAACCGGTTCTTCGCCGCGCTCGCGCGGTAGGGGTAGAGCAGATAGCCCTCGTAGAGCACGGCGTCGCCCACCGCCCTGGCCGTGTCCAGCGCGCCGGTCATGTCCGCCCACCTCCCGCGTCGGCGAGCAGTTTGTCCACAGCCGCGTCCCAGGTGGGGATGGCGTGCTCGGACTTGTAGCGCAGCAGTGCGTCGACGGTGTCACGACGCAGCCGGAGCCAGCCCTCGCCGGGGAAGTAGATGTCCATCAGCTCCCGCCACACCGCCACGGGCAGCCGGTAGGTCGCCTCCTTGTGCCACGGCACCTGGTGCACCTGGAACCCCTGCGCTCCCTTGGCGAACACGGTGCCGCTGAACAACAGCAGCAGCGGCACGTCGCCGTCGGCGAGCGCGTGCAGATACTTGCCGGAGGCCACCTCCAGGTCGTAGCTGCACGGCACGGCCAGCTCCGCCTCCACGGAACCCGTGAACGCCGGAACCAGCGTGGACACGGACGTGAACTGGATCGGCTTGAGCGTCTCGCCCCAGCGCGAGCGCTCGCCGAACAGGTAGGCCAGCAGCTCGCCCTCGTGTTCGTCGTAGCGCCTGCGCCGCGGCTCGATGCGCATCTGGCAGCGCAGCGCGATCGTGTGGATCGGGGTTCCGGTGAGCTCGGCGATGCGCAGCCGGAACAGCAGCGTCGGCGCCACCGCGTGGCGCAGCGGGCGCACGTCGAGACAGTCGAAGCTCAGTTCGGCCACCCGCCCTCCCCTCGCTCGCGCAGCGTGGAGAGAAACCCCTCGATGGCCGTGCGGGCCTCGCTGCCGCCGTCGAAGCCGCGCCAGTACAGCCGGACGAGCCCCACCAGCTCGTAGCAGGTGTCGATGGGCACCAGGAAGCACTCGAAGCCCTCGCCGGTGCGGTTCACCAGCAGCGCCTCCACGTCGGGTTCGACGTCGGCGAGCCCCGGTGCCGCGGCGAGCAGGTCGTCCCACGCGCCCAGCGGCAGCAACGACTCGGTGGCGCCCGCCGGGCTCGGATAGAAGGCGACGCTGCGCTCCAGCACGGAGTTCTCGAACACGAACGCCATCCGCACCGGGATGCCGATGGAGTCCCACAGCGTGCGGGCGATCTCCAGGTCCGCCACGTGCCGGTAGCGCTCCGGCACGGCGCGATGCCGCGACCCGCCCGCGCCGGGCCTGGTGAACAGCAGGTAGCAACCGCGGCAGGAACACAGGATCGCGCGCGTGGTGAGGTCGATGACGTGCCCGTGCTCCTCGCCGATGGGCTCGGCGCACAGCTCGCAGCGTTCCCCCGGCCGGGCCGCGGGAGCCGGCCGGAGGAACTTGCGCAGCCCCGTGCTCATCGCGGCACCGGGCAGTCCACTGTGTCCAGTGGAAGCAAGGGCCTGCCGCCGGGACCAGCGGGCTCCGCCACGCCGGCGACCTCGACACCCGTCAGCTCGGGCGCCGCCGCGCGCACGGCGTCTTCGATCGCGTACTTCGCGGTGACCGCCGAGGACGGGCAGCCGTCGCACGTGCCGGTGAGCCGCAGTCGCAGTACACCCTCGTCGTCGATGCCCACCACCTCGACGTCACCCGCGTGCGAGCCGAGGTAGGGGCGCACCTCGTCGAGCGCCGCGGCCACGCGCTGCTCGGTGTCGCGCGGATGCAGGTCGTGCAGCACGAGCAGGCTTGACACCAGCGGATCGGCGGCGAGCGCGTCGAGTCCGCGCTCGTCCGCCAACTCCGTGACGCGGGTGAGCCCGGCGCCGTAGAGGCCCATCAGCGTTCTGACGAGCTCCGCGGCGATCTCCCGCACCTGTGGGCGTTCGTGGTCCAGCTCGCCGAGCAGTTGCTCGACGCGTTCGGCGACGGCGCCTGCGTCGGCCATCGCATCACACCCCCGAGCCGAACGCGTGCGGCGTGTGCAGCTGCTCGACGACCTTGCCGCCACCGGTGTACATGTGCACCCCGCACGGCAGGCACGGGTCGAAGCTGCGTACCGCGCGCATGATGTCGATGCCCTTGAAGTTCTCCTGCGAGTTCTCCTCGAAGATCGGGGTGTTCTGCACGGCGTCCTCGTACGGGCCCGGCGTGCCGTAGCTGTCGCGCACGCTGCCGTTCCACGGCGTCGGCGGGTACGGGTGGTAGTTGGCGATCTTGCCGCCCTTGATCACCATGTGGTGCGAGAGGATGCCGCGAACGGCCTCGGTGAAGCCGCAGCTCACGCCCTCCTCCGGCACCTCGAACGGCTCCCACGTCCTGGTGTTGCCCTGCCGCACCTCGGTCAGCGCCTTCTCACAGAAGTGCAGCGCCATCGCCGCGGAGTAGGCCTGGAAGTAGGTGCGCGCCCGGTTGCGCTCGATGGCGTTGCTCCAGCGCGGGATCTTCCACTCGAACGTCACCTCGGGCTTGGTGGCCGTCTTCGGCAGGTTGATCAGCACGCTGCCGCCGGTCGACTTCACGTAGCCGGTGTCGACCAGGCCGGCCAGCGCCGTGGTCCACAGCCGCGCGAGCGGGCCGCCGCCGGTGTCGAGCGCCAGGTGGTCGGTCCCGTCGAACCAGCGCGGCGACATCGTCCACGAGTACTTGTCGTCGAAGTCGCGCTTCTGCGGCCTCGGGATCGTGTGCTGGTTCCACGGGTGCCGGTCGTCGACGGGATTGCCGAGCGGGTCGTGCGTCACGAACTTCTCCTTGCCCGCCCAGTCCTCGTAGAACGAGCTGCCGAGCAGGATGCGGATGCCCAGGTTGATGTCGAGCAGGCTCGTCGTGATGAGCTTGCCGTCCACGATCACGCCAGGGGTCACGAACATCCGGCGGCCCCAGTCCTCCATGTTCCGGTAGGTGAAGTCGCAGTACTCGGGGTCGTTGAGACTGCCCCAGCAGCCGAGCAGCACGCGCCGCTGGCCCACCTGCTCGTAGCCGGGAAGGGCCTCGTAGAAGAAGTCGAACAGGTCGTCGTGCATCGGCACGCAGCGCTTCATGAACTCGACGTAGCGCATGAGCCTGGTCAGGTAGTCGGTGAACAGCTGCACCGTCGCGACCGTCCCGACGCCACCCGGGTACAAAGTGGACGGGTGGACGTGCCTGCCCTCCATGAGGCAGAACATCTCGCGCGTACTGCGGCTCACCTGCAGCGCCTCGCGGTAGAACTCGCCCTCCAGCGGGTTCAGCGAGCGCATGATGTCACCCACCGTGCGGTAGCCGTGCTCGGCGGCGTGCGGGGCCTCGGTGCGGTTGGCCAGCTCCAGCACGCCGGGGTTGGTCTCGGAGACCATCTTGGCGCAGTAGTCGACCCCGACCAGGTTCTCCTGGAAGATGTTGTGGTCGAACATGTACTCGGCCGACTCGCCGAGGTTGATGATCCACTCGCCCAGGTGCGGCGGGCGCACCCCGTAGGCCATGTTCTGGTTGTAGACCGAGCACGTCGCGTGGTTGTCGCCGCAGATCCCGCAGATCCGGCTGGTGATGAAGTGTGCGTCGCGAGGGTCCTTGCCCTTCATGAAGATCGAGTAGCCGCGGAACACCGACGACGTGCTGTGGCACTCGACGACCTTCTTCTGCGCCCAGTCGATCTTGGTGTAGATGCCGAGGCTGCCGACGATCCGGGTGATCGGATCCCACGACATCTCGACCAGGTTCGTCTTCTCGGTCGCCGCGCTCTTGCGCTCTGCTGTCGTCGCCATCGTGGTCCCACCTCACTGCCAGCTGGGTTGGTAGCCGGTGTGCAACTGCTTGCCCTTCTCGCGCCACCTCGGCTCTTGGTCAACGGTCTTGATCGTGAAGTCGCGGAGCTTGCGCACCACCGAGCCGTACGCCTTGCTCCCCATCGCCGAGACGTGCGCGCCGGGCGGCTCGTCCATGAACGGCATGAACTTGTCGGGAAAGCCCGGCATCGTGCACGCGATGCAGATGCCGCCGACGTTCGGGCAACCGCCGACGCCGTTGATCCACCCGCGCTTGGGCACGTTGCACTTCACCACCGGACCCCAGCAGCCCAGCTTCACCAGGCAGGTCGGTGAGTCGTAGGCGTCGGCGAACTCGCCCTGCTCGTAGTAGCCCGCGCGGTCGCAGCCCTCGTGCACGGTGGACCCGAACAGCCACTGTGGACGGAGCTTGTCGTCGAGCGGGATCATCGGCGCCTGGCCTGCCGCCTGATAGAGCAGGTACAGCAGGGTCTCGGAGAAGTTGTCGGGATGCGTCGGGCAGCCGGGGATGCACACGATGGGGATACCGGCGGGCGACTTCCAGTCCCAGCCGAGGTAGTCGGGCACACCCATCGCACCGGTCGGGTTTCCCTCCATCGCGTGGATGCCGCCGTAGGTCGCGCACGTGCCGGCGGCCACGACGGCGAGTGCCTTGGGCGCCAACCGGTCGAGCCACTCGCTCGTGGTCATCGGCTGGCCGGTCGCGGGGTTGTTGCCGAAGCCGCACCAGTAGCCCTCGCGCTTGATCGCCTCGTTGGGGATCGAGCCCTCCACCACGAGCACGAACGGCTCCAGCTCACCCCGGTCGGCCTTGTGGAACCACTCGATGAACGTGTCGGCGCCCTGGTCCGGTCCGCACTCGAAGTCGATCAGCGGCCAGTGGACCTGGATCTTCGGCAGTCCCGGCAGTGCGCCCAGCACGATCTCCTCGATGCTGGGCTGTGTCGCCGCGGTCAGCGCGACGGAGTCGCCGTCGCACGAGAGTCCCGCGTTGATCCACAACACGTGGATGGGTTTGACGTCGGTTTCCATCGGTTCCGTTGTCGTCACGACTGATCACCCTTCGCTGACCGGCTCCAGCGCGGCGAGGGTGAGCTCCCACAGCGCGTGGTAGACGGTCGTCTGCGCTTCCTGGATCCGGTGCACGGAGGGGGAGGGAACGACGAACAGGTACTCGATGGAGTCCAGTTCGGACATTTTCCCACCGTCATAGCCGGCGATGCCGACCGTGACCATGCCGCGCCTGCCGGCCTCGTCGAACGCGCGGAGCAGATTGGCGGAGTTCCCGCTGGTGGAGAGCCCGACGGCGATGTCGCCCGCGCGCCCGAACGCGGCGATCTGCCTGGCGAACACGACGTCGAAGCCGATGTCGTTGGACAGGGCCGTCACCACGGCGATGTCGTTGGTGAGCCCGAACGCGGGCAGCGGCCGCGCGGCACCGGCCGGGCTCAGGAACAGGCTCGCGAGGTCCTGCGCGTCGGTGGAGCTGCCGCCGTTGCCGAAGGCGAGCAGCCTGCCGCCAGCGGCGAACGACGCGGCCATCTCCTCGGCGCACGCGGCGAGTTTGGCGCCATCGCGTTCGAGCACGGTGTCGCGCAGCTCCACGATCTCGTTCGCCTTGTCCACTGTGGAGCGTCGGACCTGCTCCAGCACGGCGTCGAGGTCGCTGGTCTCGGAGTACAGGAACGGGTAGAGCGCGGCCATCTCGTCGGTGTGCGCCCTGGAACGCTCGGGTGCCATCGACACTCACCCCCTTCGCGGGGTGCGGACGTGTCAGGAACTGACGACGGCGATCGCCTCTCCGGCGTGCACGAGGATCGTGTCCCCGACGCCGGCCGAGACCAGTGCGACGCTGACCTCTTCGCGGCCCTGCCCGGTGTCCACGACGGCCAGCCGGTGTGCCAGCACCTCGACGACCCGGACCTCCACCGCGGTGTCGGAGCACGTGATGCACACCCCGTCGTGGCAGGCGGGGACTCTCTCGCCGGTCATGCGACCACCTCCGGAGCCAGCACCCCCGGTTGCTCGAAGAAGACGTGCACGAGTTCCCACAGCACGTGGTAGGTGGTGACGTGGACCTCCTTGACCACCCTGGGATCGGCGGACCGCGCGACGAGCACGTGGTCGAGGCCCGGCGTACCGGCGATCCGGCCGCCGTCGCCGCCGGTGAGCGCGATCGTCAGCAGCCCGAGCTCGGTGGCGACCTCCAGGCCGCGCAGCACGTTCTCGCAGTTGCCGTCCGAGGAGATGCCCAGCGCGATGTCGACCGGATCGGCGAGGAACCGAAGCTGGTGGGCGAACACCTCGGCGAGCCCCTCGCGGTTGGCCACGCCGGTGACGGTGGCGACGTCGGCGGTCAGCGAGATCGCGGGCAGCGCACGCTTGCCGACGATGACGGGGTGCACGAACTCGACGGCCACGTGCTGGGCGTCGGTGCTGGGCCCGCCGTTGCCGAAGACCACGAGCTTGCCGCCGCGATGGAATCGCACGGCCATCGCGTGGCATGCCCGCGCGACGTCCTCCGCCTGTCCTGCCAGATCGAGCACGGGGTCGGTGCGTCGGGCGAAAAGCTCACCGACCGGATCCGCGCCCGGGTGAGTCCCCGACATCGCGGTCACTTCTCTCGTGGTGGTGGCGTGCAGCTCGGAGTTCAGCGTAGGACTTGTTACCTGGCTCACACAACAGGCCGCGACTGCCGTGAGAGCTACGCGGTCATCCTGGGGAACAGCTCCCCGGCGCTGACCGGCCTGCTGAAGCGGTAGCCCTGCGCCTGGTCGCACTCGAGCTCCCGCAGGATCTCGAGCTGCCGGTCGGTCTCCACGCCCTCCGCGATCACGCTCAGTCCCATGCTGTGCGCCATCGTCACGATGCCCTTGATGATGGCCTCGGCCTCGGACTTGCCGGGCTTGCCGAGCCCGGTGACGAACGAGCGGTCGATCTTCAACGTGTCCAGCGGCAGCCGCCACAGCTGGGCGAGCGAGGAGTAGCCGGTGCCGAAGTCGTCGATCGCGAGCCGCACGCCCAGCTCCCGCAGCGCGGTGAGCACGTCGCCTGCGGACTTCGGGTCGCGCATCAGCGCGCTCTCGGTGATCTCCAGGCACAGCGTCTGTGGCGGCAACCCCGTGCGGACCAGGGCCTCCTCCACGGTCGGCACCAGCGCGGCGTCGTCGAGCTGGCGCGCGGAGAGGTTCACGGTCAGCCGGGTGTCGAGGCCGCGCCGCGCCCGCTGACTGGCGATCTCCTCGGTGGTGGTCCTGAGCATGTAGTCGCCGATGAGGTTGATCAGGTCGCTCTCCTCGGCGAGCGGGATGAACTCCACCGGCGAGATCGCGCCGTGCGTCGGGTGGTGCCAGCGCATGAGGCCCTCGACGGCCACGGTGCGCAGCGACCTCAGCTCCACCACCGGCTGGTAGGCCATCCACAGCTGGCCGTCCACCACGGCCTCGCGCAGGTCCTGCTCCAGCCGCAGCTGCCGCTGCACACGTTCGCGCAGCTCGACGTCGAAGAACTCGTAGCGGCCGCGGCCCCGGGTCTTCGATTCGTACATCGCGACGTCGGCGTCGCGGATCAGATCCTCGGCCGAGCGCGGGTCGCCCGGCCGCGCCGTGACGATGCCGACGCTCGCGTCGACGCGCAGCTGCCTGCCGTCGAGCCCGATCGGCCTGGTCAGCGACGAGCGCAGGTGCCCGATCAGCGAGCGGATGCCGGTGTCGCCCGAGACGTCGAAGGTGACGACGGCGAACTCGTCCCCGCCGAGCCTGCCCACCAGGTCGGTCGAGCGCACGCAGTGCCGCAGCCGTTGACCGACCACGCGCAGCACCTTGTCGCCGGTGCTGTGCCCGAGCGAGTCGTTGATGAGCTTGAACTTGTCGAGGTCGACGAACAGCACGCACGCCAGTCCCTCGCGGTCCGGTTCGGCCAGCGCGCTGGCGAGCCGCCGGAGCACGAGCGTGCGGTTGGCGAGGCCGGTGAGCGGGTCGTGCGTCGCGTCGTGGGCCAGCCGTTCGCCGATGGCCCTGCGCTCGGTGATGTCGGTGAACGAGGTGACCACGGCCGACGGCGGTGCCGCGTCGGGGTCGAGCGGGCGGCAGCTCATCGACAGCCACACGCACTGCCCGTCGGGCCGCTGCAGCCGCAGTACGCGCCCGTTCTGCGGGACGCCCGTGGCCAGCACCTGCGCGAATGGGTACTGCGTCGTGCTGAGCCGCGCGCCCGAATCGCTGTACAGCGGGAACCGCGTGGGTGACGTGCCGAGGAGCGCCGTTCCGGGCAGTCCCAGTATCCGGATCGCGGCCGGGTTCGCGGTCTCCACCAGCCCGTCCGCGCTGACCACGAGCACGCCCTCGTCGAGCGCGGCCACCACCGTGCTGTACCGCAGCTCCGCGCGCCTGCGCGGGGTCTCGTCGGCGCACACGAGCACGTAACCCTCGCTCATCTCGGCCGCGGACACCCGGATGGCCAGCACGCAGCCGTCGGCCCGGTGGTGCGTCGCCTCGGTGACGCCGCCTGCCGCCACGATCGCCTCGGGGTCGAGCGGAGCGCCGACCAGTCCGCTGACGTCCTGGCCGATCGCCACGGCTGTGCTGTGCCCGTACACCGTTTCGGCGGCGGGATTCCAGCTGGTCACGATGCCGTCGGCGGTGGTGGCGATGATCGCGTCGCTGACGTGCGACACCAGCGCGGCCTGGTAGTGCAGCGCCGCCTCGGCCGTCTTCTGCGCCGTGACGTCGCGCATGATGACCTGGAATGCGGGGCGGCCCTGCCAGGTGGTCCGCACCGACACCGACTCGACGAGCATCGACTCGCCGTCGAAGCGCTTGAGGCTGGCCTCGGAGGGCTCCGACGTGGCGCCGGGAATGCCCAGCCTCTTGATCCGTCGCAGCACCTCTGGCACCGACGTGGGGTCGACGAAGTCGGTGATCGGCCTGCCGACCAGGTCGTCCGCCGACTCGGCCGCGACGAACCGCACGGCGGCGGGGTTGACGTAGACGAGCCTGCCCGCCTCGTGCACGCAGATCGCGTCCGGGCTGAGCTCCACGAGCAGCCGGTACCGTTCGGCGAGGTCGGCCAGTTCCTGTTCGCTGCCGCGGCGCTCAGTCACGTCCGCCGCGATCCCGAGCAGTCCGGCGGGGTCGCCGCCGGGTTGGGGTCTGGCCAGGAACCGAATCCATCTGACGTCGCCTTCCGGCGTCTCGACGCATTGCTCGAGTTCGAAATTATCCCACTCGGACACCTCGTGCACAGCCGTGGTGATGGGTGAGATCAGGTCCAGGAGTGTGCGCCGGATCTCGTCGTCACCCGGCTCGGACAGACCGAGGATGGCTGCGAGGCCCGCGGACCACGTGACGTCGTCGTCGACGAGGTCGATCGACCACATGGCCGACGCCCCGGCAGCGAGTGCCAGATCGGCGACGATCTCGTGGTGCGGTTCGTAGCCGCTGGTTACAGCTGCGTTCGTTCGCGCCTCCATGTCCCGTCCATCCGCGAGTGCTGGGCACCCCGATTAGAGCACGGTTTCGGCCCCTTGCGAACAGCAGGATTCGGCAACGACTTCGCGAACCCGGCATCCCGGACGCGCCCGTTCGCCGTCAGAACAAGTAGACGGCTTTGTCGAGAACGCCCCGTGCCGCCGTCTGTCCCCACAACGGAAGGTAGGAAAGTGAGCAAGGTGAAGGACGCGTCAAATGGAATCGAAATCTGCGGCATCGGTGCGGTGACCGGCTACGGCTGGGGCCGGGAAATGCTCTGGGACGGGCTGATCTCCGGCAAGCCCGCGGCTTCGCTGACCGGCGGACACGGCCGGTACCGGAACGAGTCCGCCTGGATCGCCGCGGTTCCGGAGGGCGGCGATCCCGCCGACGGCCGCGGTCGGTTCGCCAGGGCGATGCGCGCTGCCGCGCGGGAAGCGATCGAGGACGCGAAGGGCCGAGGCTGGACGCCGGGACGCCGGGTCGGTCTGCTGCACGCCGTCGTGCTCGGCGAGACATATCTCTGGAAGGATTTCTACGGTCCGGAGAATGGGTACCTACGGCCACGCGACTATCTGGCGTTGATGCCCTCCACCCCGATGTCGACGTTCATGCGGGAGCACGGATTCCACGGGCCCGCCATGAACGTGTCCGCGATGTGCGCGTCCGGCAACGCGGGACTGCTCACGGCGAAGGCGTGGCTCGACGCGGGCGTGGTCGACGACGTGGTGCTGGTCGCCACCGATCTCTCGCTGACGCCGGAGAACGTGCTGCACTTCAGGGATCTCGGGGTGGTCGTGACGGACCGGGAGCCGCTCGACTGCTGCAGGCCGTTCCAGGAGGGCAGCAGTGGGTTCGTCATGGGTGAGGCCTCGGTCGGCATGGTTCTTTCCAACTCCTCCGACGCGCCCTACGCGGTCACGCTCGGTGGCGCGATGTCACACGACGCGTACCACGTGACGTCGATCGATCCGGAGTACCGCGAGGTGCGGCGCTGTTTCACCGACGCCCTGGACAACGCGGGCGTCGCGGCGTCGGAGGTCGGCTACGTCAACGCCCACGGTCCCGGCACGGCGCAGTGCGACCGGGTGGAGGCGGCGATCCTCGAGGAGCTGTTCACGCCGGACACGGGCATCTACTCGATGAAGCCGCTGACGGGGCATTGCCAGGGCGCGGCGTCGGCGGTCGAGGTTGCCGTCGCCGCGCTCGGCTACGAACGCGGGAGCATCCCGGCGCCGCCGGTCGTGGCGGAGGCGCACCCGCAGCTGCGGCACGGTGAGTTCGCGCTGGACGGCCGCCTCACGGTGAAGTCCTCGCTCGGAATGGGCGGTCACAACTCGGTGGTCGTGCTCGCCCCAGCCTCGGCGTGACCTCGGAGCCGGTGACCGGTGTGTGCCCCGGATACCGGTCACCGGCTCCAACGGTCCAGCCCGTCTCGCCCGCTCAGCCGCTCAGCGCGGCGTCGAGGGTGATCGTGGTGCCCGTGAGCGCCTTGCTCACCGGGCACGTGTCCTTGGCGGTGGTGGCCAGCTCCGTGAACTTCTGTGCGTCGACCCCGTCGACCTTCGCCCGCAGCGTGATGTCGATGGCGCTGATCGCGAGGCCGCCGTCGGCGGGGCCGAGGGTGACCTCGGCGCTCACGTCGATGGAGGTCGGCGAGAGGCCCTCCTTCTCCAGCACTCCGGAGAGGTTCATCGCCAGGCACGACGACTGCGCCGCCGCGATCAGCTCCTCGGGGCTGGACTGGCCCTCGGGGTCGCCGACGCGGCGTGGGAACGAGACGTCGAACTGGCCGGCGTTGGAGGAGTCCAGGGTGACGGTGCCCTTGCCGGAGTTGAGCCCACCGCTCCAGTGGGTGGTGGCGTCGCGGCTGACCATGTCGGCTCCCTTCGTCGCGGATCGTTCGCTGACCACTTCGACGATAGGCGCGTATCCGCTCAACTCAGTCCCACGAACAGGGTCATCTGTTCCACCGCGTACGTGAAGAACTCGTCGGCGGGATCCACCGAGCCCACGAAGTGGCCGGTGCGCTCGAAGCCGACCATGCCGAACAGCTGTGACCAGGCGATCATCGTCCGCGCGAGCACCTCCTCCGGTACGCCGGGGGCCAGCGCCGTGCCGACGACGCCGATCTGCTCGCGCAGCAGTGGGGACAGCTCGGGTGCCGCGAACGGAGCCTCCACCTCGCCTGCCTTCCACCCGTCGCTCACGGCGGCGAGGAGCACGGCGGGGACGCGCCTCGCGGCGCTGACGGTGTCCTGCGGGGCCTGGTAGCCGGGGATCGGGGTGCCGTAGAGCAGGGAGTACTCGTGTGGGTGGGTGCGTGCCCAGGTGCGCAGCCCGTGGCAGGCGCCGCGCCAGCGCTCGCGCGGGTGCTCGTGCTGCTCCGCGGCCTGCTCCACAGCGGCGCCCATGTCGTTGTAGGCGTCGATGATGAGCGCTGTCAGCAGGTCGTCGCGGCTGGGGAAGTAGCGGTAGAGCGCCGAGGAAACCATCCCGAGCTCCCTGGCCACGGCGCGCAGCGACAACCCGTCGGCTCCGCGCTCGCCGCACTGCCTGCGTGCCTCGTCCTTGATGGCCGCCGTGAGCTCGGCGCGTGCTCGTTCCCTCGCCGTCCGGTGTGCTGGCATACGGCTCAGTCTGCCAGTGGCGAGATCGGTGCACAAATTCGAGAGCACTGCTCTTGACTCGATCTCCCGATCCGTGTTCACTGATCTCAACAGAGAGCACCGCTCTCGAAAATCGGATCGAGGAGACGACGATGGGAACCCAGTACGACGACAAGCGCTACCTCCGCAGCGGCAGGCTCGGCGATGCCTTCAACCGCCTCGTCGGCAGGCTGACCGGACTCGGCGTGAGCGTCGCGGGCAGCAGACTGCTCACGGTCAAGGGCCGCAAGAGCGGCGAGCCGAGATCGGTGCCAGTCAACGTGCTGACCCACGAGGGCGAGCGCTACCTGGTCGCGCCGAGGGGCCACACGCAGTGGGTGCGCAACGTCCGCGCCGCCGGCGAGGCCGAACTGCGCGTGGGCAAGCGGGTCGAGACGATCAGGCCCGTCGAACTCGCCGACGCCGACAAGCCGCCGGTCATCAGGGCCTACCTCAAGAAGTGGGCGTGGGAGGTGGGCGCGTTCTTCGGCGACATCAACGCCGAGACGCCGGAGGCGGAGCTGCTGCGCGTCGCCCCCGGCTTCCCGGTCTTCCGTATCCCTTGAGAGTTCCCCGAGCCTTCAGAGCCGCCTCGCCGCGGCCAGAGCCGTCGGCTCGAAGGACGACGGCTCGGACCCGGCGAGGCGGAGCAACTCCGACTTCATCCTCGGGTCCCAGAACATCCGGATGTGCGCGGCGATCTCCTCGGCCGCCTCGTCGGCGTCCTTGTGCTCGAACTGCACGGCGATGTCGTTGGCCATCCGGACCTGGGGCGAGATGGTGCTGGTCATTGCGCTCCTAATCCGCGAGTGCCGGTTCCTCGTCACGCGCGGCCTCGTGCCGCTCCACCGGATGCCTGAGCCCGACCTGCACCGCGGTGACCTTGTACTCCGGACAGTTCGTGGCCCAGTCCGAGTTCTCCGTGGTCACCACGTTCGCGCCCGTCACCGGGTGGTGGAACGTCGTGTAGACCACCCCGACCGGCATCCGGTCGGCGATCTCCGCGCGCAACGTCGTGGTGCCGACCCTGCTGGTCAGCGTCACCTCGTCGCCGCTGGAGATGCCGCGCTCCTCGGCGTCGTGCGGGTGGATCTCCAGCACGTCCTCCGGGTGCCACGCCACGTTGGCGGTGCGCCGCGTCTGCGCTCCCACGTTGTACTGGGACAGGATGCGGCCCGTGGTGAGGATCAGCGGGAACTTGCGCGTGCTGCGCTCCCGCGTCGCCACGAACGGCGTCCGCACGAACCGGCCCTTGCCGCGCACGAAGCCGTCGACGTGCATGGTCGGTGTTCCCTCTGGCGCGTTGTCGTTGCACGGCCACTGCACGCTGCCGAGCTTGTCGAGCTTGTCGAACGAGACGCCAGCGAACGTCGGCGTCACCGCCGCGATCTCGGCCATGATCTCGCGCGGGTGCTCGTAGCTCATGTCGTAGCCCATCGCCTGCGCGATCTCGCACGCCACGCGCCACTCGTCCTTGCCGGTCTTCGGGGTCATCACCGGCCGCACGCGGTTGATGCGCCGCTCGGCGTTGGTGAACGTGCCGTCCTTCTCGAGGAACGACGTGCCCGGCAGGAACACGTGCGCGAACTTGGCGGTCTCGTTGAGGAACAGGTCCTGCACCACCACCAGCTCCATCGCCGACAGTGCGGCGTTGACGTGCTGAGTGTTGGGGTCGGACTGCGCGATGTCCTCACCCTGCACGAACAGGCCGAGGAACGAGCCGTCCACCGCGGCGTCGAACATGTTCGGGATCCGCAGACCCGGCTCCGGGATGATCGGGCGCTCCCACAGCTTCTCGAACACCTCGCGCACGGCTTCGTCGGACACGTGCCGGTAGCCGGACAGCTCGTGCGGGAACGAGCCCATGTCGCACGAGCCCTGCACGTTGTTCTGCCCGCGCAACGGGTTCACGCCGACGCCCTCGCGGCCGATGTTGCCGGTGGCCATCGCGAGGTTGGCCATGCCCATCACCATCGTCGAGCCCTGGCTGTGCTCGGTGACGCCGAGGCCGTAGTAGATCGCACCGTTGCCGGCGCTCGCGTAGAGCCGCGCCGCGGAGCGCACCTGCTCGGCGGGGACACCGGTGATCGACTCGGTGGCCTCGGGGCTGTTCTCCTCGCGGGCGATGAACTCGGCCCACTCGTCGAACTCCTCGCAGCGGTCGGTCACGAACGACCGGTCCACCAGGCCCTCGGTGACCACGACGTGCGAGAGCGCGTTGACGATCGCGACGTTGGTGCCGGGCGCGAGCTGGAGGTGCTGGGAGGCCTCGACGTGCGGCGAGCGCACCAGGTCGATGCGCCGGGGGTCCACCACGATCAGCTGGGCGCCCTCGCGCAGCCTGCGCTTCATGCGCGAGGCGAACACCGGGTGCCCGTCGGTCGGGTTGGCGCCGATCACCACGATCACGTCGGCCTCGGCGACCGAGCGGAAGTCCTGCGTGCCCGCCGAGGTGCCGAACGTCTGCTTGAGTCCGTAGCCGGTCGGTGAGTGGCAGACCCGGGCGCACGTGTCGACGTTGTTGTTGCCGAACGCCGCGCGCACCAGCTTCTGCACCACGTAGACCTCTTCGTTGGTGCAGCGCGACGACGTGATGCCGCCGATGGAGCCGACGCCGTGGCGCGCCTGGATGTCGCGGAACTTCTCGGCCACGTGGGAGATCGCGGTCTCCCAGTCCACTTCGCGCCACTCGTCGGTGATCCGCTCGCGGATCATCGGGTTCAGCTGACGGTCGGGGTGGGTCGCGTAGCCGAACGCGAAGCGGCCCTTGACGCACGAGTGGCCCTCGTTGGCGCCGCCGTCCTTGTACGGCACCATGCGCACCAGCTCGTCGCCGCGCAGCTCGGCCTTGAACGAGCAGCCGACGCCGCAGTAGGCGCACGTCGTGAGCACCGACCGCGTAGGCATGCCGAGCTCGACGACGGACTTCTCCTGCAGCGTCGCCGTCGGGCAGGCCTGCACGCACGCGCCGCACGAGACGCACTCGGAGTCCATGAAGAGGTCGTTCGCGCTCGGCGAGACCTTGGAGTCGAAGCCGCGGCCCTCGATCGTCAGCGCGAACGTGCCCTGCACCTCGCCGCACGCGCGCACGCAGCGGGAGCACACGATGCACTTGGAGGCGTCGAAGTCGAAGTACGGGTTGCTGGTGTCCTTCGGTGCGTCGAGGTGGTTCTCGCCCTCGTAGCCGTAGCGCACCTGGCGCAGCCCGACCACGCCCGACATGTCCTGCAGCTCGCAGTCGCCGTTGGCGGCGCACGTGAGGCAGTCGAGCGGATGGTCGGAGATGTAGAGCTCCATCACGCCCTGCCGCAGCTTCTCGAGCTTCGGCGTCTGCGTGCGCACCTTCATGCCCTCGGCGACCGGCGTGGTGCACGAGGCCGGGGTGCCCTTCTTGCCGTCGATCTCCACGAGACACAGGCGACACGACCCGAACGCCTCGAGGCTGTCGGTGGCGCACAGCTTCGGGATGTCCGTCCCGGTCTGGGCGGCGGCCCGCATCACCGAGGTGCCCTCGGGAACGGCCACGGGCACGCCGTCGATCTCGACGGTGACGGACGCCGGCCCTGGCTGGGGCGGCGTGCCGAAGTCGTGTTCCTTCAACAGACCCATGGTGCTACTTCGCCTCCTCGTGGTTGGCGCTGTTCGTCATGAAGTCGTCGGGGAAGTGCGCGAGCGCGCTGCGCACGGGGTTCGGGGTGAGCCCGCCCATCGCGCACAGCGACCCGTCGGTCATCAGCTCGCACAGGTCGTTCAGCACGGCGAGGTTGCCGTCGCGGTCCTGGCCGCCGGTGATCTTGTCGATCACCTCGACCCCGCGCACGGCGCCGACGCGGCACGGCGTGCACTTGCCGCAGGACTCCTCAGCGCAGAACTCCATCGCGAACCGCGCCATCGCCGCCATGTCCACGGTGTCGTCGAACACAACGACGCCGCCGTGACCGAGCATCGCGTCGGCGGCCGCGAACGCCTCGTAGTCGGTGGGCAGGTCGAACTGCGAGGTCGGCACGTACGAGCCGAGCGGGCCGCCGACCTGAGCCGCCTTGACCGGGCGGCCGGACCGGGTCCCGCCGCCGTAATCGTTGACGAGCGTGCCGAGCGAGATGCCGAACGCCGTCTCGAAGACGCCGCCGCGGGCGATGTTGCCCGCGAGCTGGAACACCTGGGTGCCGCGCGAGCGCTCCACCCCGAGTCCCGCGTAGCGCTCGGGGCCCTCGGCGAGGATCGTCGGCACGCTGGCCAGGGTGAGCACGTTGTTCACCACGGTCGGCTTGCCGAACAGGCCGGTGATCGCGGGGATCGGCGGCTTCGAGCGCACCATGCCTCGCTTGCCCTCCAGGCTCTCGAGCATGGAGGTCTCCTCGCCGCAGATGTAGGCACCCGCGCCCATGCGCACGAAGAGGTCGAACGACAGTCCTGAGCCCAGCACGTTCTCGCCGAGCCAGCCGTGGGCGTAGGCGATGTCGATGGCCCTGCGCAGCGTGTTCACCGCGTCCGGGTACTCCGAGCGCACGTAGACGTAGCCCTCGCTCGCGCCAACGGCGTGCGCGGCGATCGTCATGCCCTCGATGAGGCAGAACGGGTCGCCCTCCATCAGCATGCGGTCGGCGAACGTGCCGCTGTCGCCCTCGTCGGCGTTGCAGCACACGAACTTCAGCGGCCCGTCGGTCTTCAGCACCGTGTTCCACTTGATGCCGGCCGGGAATCCCGCGCCGCCGCGGCCGCGCAGGCCCGAGTCGGTCACCTCCGTGACCACGTCGGCGGGGTCGAGCTCCAGCGCCCTGCGCAGGCCCGCCAGACCGCCGCCTGCCTCGTAGTCGGTGGTGGACAGCGGGTCGATCACGCCGACCCTCGCGAAGCACAGGCGCTGCTGGTCGCGCATCCACGGCAGTTCGTCGACAACGCCCTGGCACAGCTCGTGCGGCGCGCCCTCGAACAGCCCGCCCGCGACGAGACCGGGCACCGCCTCGGGGGTCACCGGCCCGTAGCCGACTCGCCCCCGTTCGGTCTCCACCTCGACGAACGGCTCGAGCCACAACATGCCGCGCGAGCCGTTGCGCACGAGCCGGATGGGCGTGCCGTCCGCCTCGCGCTGGATGGCCGCGGCCACCTCGTTGGCGCCCACGGAAACGGCGGCGGAGTCCCTGGGGACGTAGACGGTGATCATGCGCTCTCGCCACCTTCGGCTCGCACCAGCAACTCGACCAGCCGGGACCGGTCCATGCGGCCGTACATCCGGCCGTTGATCTGGGCCGCGGGCCCGAGTGCGCAGTTGCCGAGGCAGAACACCTGGCCGAGCGTCACCGAGCCGTCCGGCGTCGTCTGCCCGAGCTTCACGCCGAACACCTGCTCGGCGTCGGCCACCAGCTGTTCGGCTCCCACCGACTGGCACGCCTCGGCGCGGCAGAGCTTCACCGTGGTCGTTCCCGCGGGTTCGGAGCGGAAGTCGGAGTAGAAGGTGATGACGCCGTGCACGTCGGCGCGGCTCATGTTCAGCTCGTTCGCCAGTACGGGCACCACCTCGGGGTCGACGTAGCCGAACTCCGCCTGGATGCCGTGCAGGATGGGCAGGAGGGCTCCCCGATCGCCCTTGTGCGCCTCGATCACGGCTCGTACCCGCTCCGCGACCGAAGTACCGGCGCTGTCGATCGACATACCGCAGCCTCCTTGATGTATACGGTATACACCGGTGATCGTACCCGTGCGGTGACGTAGACAACAAGCCTACGTTCCACGGCCCGCCCGCGAAACGCATCGTTCAGCCCGGGAACTCGACGGTGCCGCTGCCCGGAACGAAATCCGGGCAGCGGCACATCCGGCTGCTCAGGACGTGTGGTGCGTGGACTGCAGGCCGTAGACCGGGGTCGGGATGCCCTCGGCGCGGGCCTTGAGCTGCAGTGCGAGGTAGAGCGAGTAGTGCCGCGACTGGTGCAGGTTGCCGCCGTGGAACCACAGCGCCTGCTGCTGCGTGGGCTTCCACATGTTGCGCTGCTCGCCCTCCCACGGGCCCGGGTCCTTGGTGGTGCCGGAACCCAGTCCCCACACCTTGCCGACGCGGTCGGCCACCTGCTCGCCCACGATGTCGGCGGCAAGTCCGTTCATCGAACCGAAGCCCGTGGCGTAGACGACGAGGTCGGCTTCCAGCCGCGTGCCGTCCTCGAGCACCACCTCGCGCTCCGTCAGCTCACTGACCTGCCCCTTCACCAGGCGCACGCTGCCGTCGGCGACGAGCTGCGCAGCGCCGACGTCGATGTAGTAGCCCGAGCCCCTGCGCAGGTACTTCATGAACAGACCGGAGTCGTCGTCGCCGAAGTCGAGCTCGAACCCGGCGCGCTCCAGCTTCTCGTAGAAGCCGGCGTCCTGTTCGCGGATCGTGTCGTAGATGGGTTTCTGGAACTCGTTCATGATCCGGTACGGCAGCGACGCGAAGATCAGGTCTGCCGTTCGGGTGTCCACACCGGACTCCACGGCCCGCTCGGAGTACAGCGGACCGAGCCCGTGCTCCATCAGCGAGTCGGATTTGATCACGCACGTCGACGACCGCTGCACCATCGTCACCTCGGCTCCCGCCTCCCACAGTGCCCCGCAGATGTCGTGCGCGGAATTGTTGGAGCCGATCACCACGGCCTTCTTGCCCGCGTAGGCGTCGGGGCCGGGGTGCTGCGACGAATGGTGCTGGTCGCCGAGGAACTTCTCCTGGCCGGGCAGCACGGGCACGTTCGGTTTGCCGGAGACGCCGAGCGCGAACACCAGCTGGCGCGGAGAAAGGGTCACCTCCTGGCCGTCGCGGTCGACGGTGAGTGACCAGCGCTGCTCGCGCTCGTCGTAGGCCGCCGAGCGCGCGGTCGTGGAGCCCCAGTAGTTGAGCTCCATGACCCGTGCGTACATCTCGAGCCAGTCGCCGATCTTGTCCTTGGGGGCGAAGACGGGCCAGTTGTCGGGGAAGGGCAGGTAAGGCAGGTGGTCGTACCAGACGGGATCGTGCAGTGCGAGCGACTTGTACCTCCTGCGCCAGGAGTCACCGGGCCGCTGGTTGCGCTCGACGACGATCGTCGGCACGCCGAGCTGGCGCAGCCGCGCTCCCAGTGCGATGCCGCCCTGGCCGCCGCCGATCACCACCACCTCGGGCTGGGTCGCGTAGCCCAGTTCGGCCTGTTCGGACTCCCGCCTTTCGAGCCAGGTCACCCGCTTGCGGTCGGCGCCGTGCTCGACGCCCTTCGGCCGCGAGGTCCTGCGCGGCTCCTCGTGGCCCTTGAGCTCGTCGAGCGTGGTCAGCAGGGTCCACACCTTGCCGTCGACGAGGCGGACGTGGGCGGTGCCGCGGCCCGTCGCGGTCTCGAACGACAGCCACGCCTCGGTGACGCCGTCGGCCTCGGTGGGCTCACCGACGAGCGCGAAGTCGTGCGGATCGGTGTGCTCGAGGGTGTTGCGGAGCAGGTCGGCGACGGCGTCGCGGCCCTCGACGGTGAGCAGGTTCCACGTGAACGAGACGAGGTCGCGCCAGTAGCAGTCCTCGGCGAATAGCGAGACCGCTCTTTCGACGTCGCGGGCGGCGAGTGCGTCCTGAAAGGCCGTGAGCCAGGTGTCCGCGCGGGTGGTGAGGTCGGTCGTCAACGGAGCCTCCGATCCAGCAAGTCGCGACAGTGCGTGCTGTGAGAACTCCACTGTCGGCGGCAGCCGGTGGCGACGACAAGGGTTGCAGGGGGTTGCAGTGGTTGCGGCACCCTCCCGCGCAGCCGTGCTAGGTCGCTTCGGGGGCTTCCAGCAGGTGCGGAGCCTCGGCGCGGACCAGCGCGATCAGCTCCTTCATCGTCGGGTTCACCAGCGCGTGTTCGCCGACGAACACGGTCGGCACCACCTCGTTGCCGTTCGCGACCGCGCGCACGCGTGCTGCGGCATCGGGCTCCTCCCAGATGTTCACGTCGCGCACCGGAAGGCCACTGCCCTCCAGCGAGCTGCGCAGCATGGAGCAGAAGGGGCAGCCTGGCCGCCAGTAGAACTCGATCTCGGTCGTACCCACGGAACCCACCTTAATGACATCGTCGGCGCGCCACGGCCGCGGTCGAGGAGGCAGGCTGGAGCCATGGATTTCGAGTCGGTCGCCGAGGAGCTCTACGAGCTCGACCGGGACGAGTTCACGAAGGTGCGCGACCGGCGCGCCGCCGAGGCCCGCAAGGCCGGCGACAAGGACCTCGCGAGCCGGGTGAAGTCGCTGCGCAAGCCGACGAGCGCGGCGTGGCTGGTCAACACATTCGCGCGCGCCCATCCCGAGGACGTCGCCGAGCTGATCGACCTCGGGGACGCACTGCGCCGCGCACACGCCGAGCTGTCGGGCGACGACCTGCGCGCGCTGTCCCGGCGCAGGCACGAACTGGTGCGGGAGCTCGCCGACCGCGCGGCGACGCTGGGCGGAGGGACCGTGGGCGAGGCCGTGGTGAGGGAGGTATACGACACCCTCGACACGGCACTCGCCGAGCCGGACGCGGGCAGGGCGGTCACCGAGGGCAGGCTCACGACGGCGCTGCACCCCGGCGACGCCTTCGCGGGCGACTGGATG
Organism: Prauserella cavernicola; assembly: GCF_016595675.1. GTDB lineage: Bacteria > Actinomycetota > Actinomycetes > Mycobacteriales > Pseudonocardiaceae > Prauserella_A > Prauserella_A cavernicola. The sequence goes on from NZ_JAENJH010000002.1 coordinate 1,020,926, forward strand.
GCGCTCGGCCCCGCACCGGGAACGCGGGAGCCGCGCGACAAGGCGCCGGCGAGGCCGCGTGGCACCGAGTCGGAGGATTCGGCGGGCCACGCAGAGCAGGCAGAACAGGCAGAGCCGGTGCAACGGCGGCGGTCGACGTCGGAGGCCGAGACGCAGCCACCCCGGCGTGGCCGAGCGAAGTCGAGCACGACAAGGCCGCCCGAGCCGAAGGGTGAGGCGGAGCCGCGCCGACCGGGCGGAGCCAAGCTCAGCAAGTCCACGCCACCGGAGCCTGACACCCGGGCGAAGTCCGGCGTGGCGAAGCCACCGCAGCGGGTGGACGGGACCAAGCCGCCCGTGGTGCAGCCGGAGCCGGACGAGTCGCAGCGCGACGACGAGATGCGCCGCCTGCGGGAGCGGCGGCAGAGTGCCAGGGACGAGCTCGCGCGGGCCCGCACCGCGCGCAACGCCGCAGCCAGGGAACTCCGCGTCGCCGAGGAGGCGGAGGCCAAGGCCCGCAAGCGGACCATGGCCGCCCGCAAGGAGTTCGAGGCCGCCGACCGACTCGTCGACGACGCCCAGCTGGCACTGTCCGACCTCGACTGATCCGCCGAAGCCGGGGCGTCGGCTAGCCCGCGGACGTCACCGTGACCCGCGCCTGCTCGGCGCCGCGGAAGGGCGCCAGCGCCTCGGCTTCCTTCGTAATGGCGTCCTTCACCGTGCCGCCGAGCGGGCGGAACTCCTCGACGCCGATCGTCACCGTCTTGCCCTTCTTGCTGGGACGCCAGAGCGCCACGAGCTCCCCGTCGGCCAGCACCACGCCGGGATTGCCCTGGAACCGCCAGATCCTGCGGCGCGTGGCCTCGTCGGCGACGAGCGCGGCGCGGTCCCTGTTCGCCAGCAGCGGGTCGGACGGCGGCAGCAGGCGCACGCCCTTGATCGCGGGTGGCGTGCGCAGCTCGGACAGGTCCTCGGCGAGCACCCAGGCCCGCTTGCCGCGGTAGTCCACCTCGGCGAGCTCGTCGGCGACGAGGTCCCACGACGCCTTCGTGAACTCCGTGGAGGCGCCCGTCCACGCCGTGAGCTCGGCCGCGGTGGACGGTCCGTGGAGGCGCAGGTACCTGCGCACCAGCTCCGCCCTGGCGCGGTCCGGCTCCCACGTCGGCAACGGCTCGCCGAGCCACTGCTCGGTGAGCGCGAACTTCGCGCTCCCTCGGGGCTGCGAGGCGATGCACAGCACGCCGTACAGCGACACGACGTAGAGCGCGTAGCGCACGGTGCTCTGCCCGTAGGTGTTCGAGCCCAGTCCGTCCGGCTCCGCCCAGCCCTTGCGCGATCGAGGCGGCAGCCGCTTGCCCACCTCCTCGGCCAGTGCCACGCCCAGCTCGTCCTTGCTCAGCTGCCTGCCGTCGAGCGCGACGGACAGCGCGTAGCGCGTGTACTCCACGAGCTGCCGCACACCGAGGTCGAACTTGGCCGCGTGATCGGCCACCCCCGGAATGAACTGCAGGAACGACTCCTCGCTTTCGGGTAGCAGCCCGGTGGTGAACACCCCCGCGTCGTCGACCGGCACCAGGTGCGGCGCGCCGCGCATGGCCCACAGCTGCACAAGCGCCTTCTCTTCGGTCACCGCGTCCTCGATGAGCTGCGGCGTCAGGCCGGTGAGGCGGGCTTGTAGTGCCTGCCCCGCCGAGCCGGGAGGTGAGTTCTGTGGGGCCACCGCGCCGGCCGTCTCCGCCAGGTTCCCCTTGGGTGCCCGCTTGCCGAGGCCCTGCCTGGCCAGCCGGAACCGGACCGCCCGCGTCTCGTCCACAGTCTCCATCCGGAAAAGGTAGCCACGGATGCAACGCGATGCCGGACGCGCACCGTCCTTCGAGGTATGCGTGCTCTCCCGCTGCTCGCCCTGCTCCTGGTCGCCGGTTGTGGTGCCTCGGCGGGCGCTGGCCCCGGTGCGTGCACCGCGATCGGCGCGCCCGCCGGAATCTCGGTGACCGTCGCACCGGGCTCGGTGGCAGGCGAGGCCACAGCCGCGACGCTCGAAACGTGCTGGGCGCAGTCCTGCCGGTCGAGCCGGGTGATGCTGCACCCCACCACCGAAGCGGTCGACACCGGCTGCACGGGCGATCGGCCCGAGGACGTCTGCTCGGCCGAGGTCCGTGAGACCGGCGAGAAGGACGGTTTCGCGGACGTGCCGGGCCTGCCGGAGCAGCAGGTCCGGGTGACGCTGACGATCACCGGCGCCGACGGCGGTGAGCTCACCCGCCAGACGTTGGACCTCACCCCAGGCCCGGTGTATCCGAACGGGAAGGACTGCGGCGTCGCCGGGCCGCAGGCACAGCTGGACGTCGCCGCCGACGGGACCGTCCGCACCGGTACCTGAACGCGAACGGAGCCCGCGCCCCCCGACAGGACCCGGGCTCCGGCCGGACACCGCTAACCGATGTCGCGCCTGCGGAACCCCGCGAGCCCGATGCCGAGCAGGACCAGCGCCAACGCGCTCAACCACACCAGCGGCGTCGCCGTGAACTCCGCGCTCGGCAGCTTCGGGATGTGCTGGAACGGCGAGAGGTCGAGCACGAGCTGTCCGGCGTTCGCGATCGGGCCGAACATGCTGATCAGCAGGAACACCGCCGCCACGGCCCACGCCGCGGTGGCGAGCTTGGGCAGCAACCCGAACAGCGCCGTCGCCGCACCCGCGACGACCCACACGGCGGGCAGCTGCGCCATCGCCGCGCCCAGCACCGCGGGCAGCTGCCCGCCGAGGTCGTCCACGCGCAGCCCGTGCAGCAGCCCCGTCGCGAAGCCGGCCACCGCCAGCAGCGCGGCGCTGCCCAGCAGCGGGAAGACCAGGTGGCTCGCCGCCCACGACAGCCTGCTCACGCTGGTCGCGAGCAGTGGCTCGACGCGCAACGCCGTCTCCTCCGAGCGCATCCGCACCGTGGCCTGGACGACGTAGAGCGAGGCGATCATGGCCATGATCCCGGCCATCGAGGCGAGGAAGGCGTCCACCATGCTCTGAGAACCGCCCAGCCGCGCGAACATCTCCTGCGCCTCCGCGCTGTCGCCGATCACGTCGCCGACCCCGGCCGCGAGCGAGCCGAACAGCGCGCCGAACACCGCGAACCCGATGATCCAGCCGAGCAGCGCACCGCGGTGCAATCGCCAGGCAAGCGCGAACGGTGAGCGCAGACCGTGCGCCGCCCGCGCGGGCCCCGGCTTGGCCTGGATGAGGCCCATGCCGACGTCGCGACGGGGCAGCAGCAGGTAGCCGACGAGTCCGGTGACGAGCGCGGCGAGGACGAGCAGCCCGAGCACCCACCAGCGTTCGTCCGCGAACGCCCTCACCTGGGTCGCCCAGCCGAACGGCGAGAGCCACGACAGCCAAGAGGCGTCGGCGGCGGCGTCACCGACCGCGCGCAGCAGGAACGTCGCGCCCAGCACCGCCGCGGCGATGCCGTTGGCGCCGCGCGAGTACTCGGAGATCTGCGCGGCGATCGCGGCGACGCCGGTGAACGCGAAGCCGGTCAGCGCCGTGCCCGCGCCCAGCGCGACGGAGCCCGCCACCGGCATGCCCACTCCGGCCAGGCTGACGGTGATCAGTACCCCGGTGGCGAGCGCGCCGAGCCCGGCGACGAGCACCCCGGCCGTCAGTGCGGCGTAGCGGCCGACCACGGCCGACGCGAGCAGTTCGTGCCTGCCCGTGTCCTCCTCCTGCCTGGTGTGGCGGGTGACCGTGAAGATGCAGGCCAGCGCCGTGAACAGGGCCAGGAAGGCGCCGAAGCGCCATGCGGTGAAACCGCCTGCCGTGCTGAGGTCGAACGCGGGACCGTAGAGCAGCGTCAGCGACGGGTTGGAGCCCATCGACGCGGTCAGCGCGTCCCGTTCGGCCTGCGTGGGATAGATCGCCTCGTACGAACCGGCGCCCGCCGACGCGAGCATCCCGATCACGACGATCCACACCGGCAGCACGATGCGGTCGCGGCGGAGCGCGAGCCGCACGAGGTGCCGGGTGCCGACGAGGTGGCCCGCCTGCTGCCGCGTGTGCGCGGAGCCGGGCCGTTCCAGTGTGGCGGTCACGACGCCGATCCGATTTCGGTCTCGGTGTAGTGGCGGAGGAAGAGCTCCTCGAGGGTCGGCGGCTGGCTGGTCAGGTTGCGCACGCCGATGGAGGTGAGCATGCGCAGTGCCTCGTCGAGCGAGTCCGTCTCGACGTCGAAGCGCACCTTGTTGCCGTCCACCTTGAGGTCGTGCACGTGCTCCAGCGAGGTGAGCCCGTTCGGGTGTCCCGCCAGCTCGGCCGAGATCGACGTGCGGGTGAGGTGCCGCAGGTCGGCGAGGGTCCCGGTCTCCACCGTGCGCCCGTTTCGGATGATGCTGACGCGGTCGCACAGCGCCTCGACCTCGGCGAGGATGTGGCTGGAGAGCAGCACCGTGCGGCCCTGTTCGCGCACCTCCTGCACCGTCTGCTGGAACGTGGCCTCCATCAGCGGGTCGAGGCCTGAGGTGGGCTCGTCCATGATCAGCAGCTCCACGTCGGACGCGAGCGCGGCCACGATGGCGACCTTCTGCCGGTTGCCCTTGGAGTAGGTGCGGCCCTTCTTCTTCGGGTCGAGGTCGAACCGCTCGACGAGCTCGTCCCGGCGGCGCTGGTCGATGCCTCCGCGCAGCCTGCCGAGCAGGTCGATCACCTCGCCGCCCGAGAGGTTGGGCCAGAGGTTGACGTCGCCGGGTACGTAGGCGAGCCGGCGGTGCAGGCTCGCCGCGTCGCGCCACGGGTCGCCGCCGAGCAGGTTCACGCGTCCCCCGTCGGCGCGCAGCAGTCCCAGCAGCACGCGGATGGTGGTCGACTTCCCCGCGCCGTTCGGGCCGAGAAAGCCGTGGACCTCGCCGGCGGCGACGGTCAGGTCGAGTCCGTCGAGGGCCTTGGTCGACCCGAACGACTTTCGCAGGTCGTTGACGTCGATGGCGTTCTTCATGCCGCCGAAAGTACAGTGTTTTCACAAACTTGTGAAGTTAAGGAAGTGTATAGATTGAGTGTTGGTCTGCTTCTCGGGAAGGATGGAGCGCATGTCGAGCAGTCCGCAGTCGCCCGGCGACCCGGCTTCCGGGCGTGACGAGCAGCGTGTCCGCGCCTACGTCGAGAGCCTCGCGCTGACGCTGTCGCAGATCGGGTTCCCCCGCATGCCCGCCAGGGTCTTCGCGGCCCTGACGGTGTCCGACGAGGGCCGGATGAGCTCCGCCGACCTGGCGGAGGCCCTCGAGGTGAGCCCCGCCGCGATCTCGGGCGCCGTGCGCTACCTCGAACAGGTCGGGCTCATCAGCAAGGAACGCCAGCCCGGTGAACGCCGGGACCACTACCAGCTCTACGACGACTTCTGGTTCGCGTCGTTCCTCAAGCGCGACCGCATGCTGCGCATGTGGCGCGACACGACTGCCGAGGGCGTCGAGGCGGTCGGCCCCGACACCCCGGCGGGCCTGCGGCTGAGCCGCATGGCCGACTTCCTCGCCTTCGTGGTCAAGGAGGTCCCGGCGCTGTTCGACCGATGGCACGAGGAACGCATGCGGACCGAACGCGGAGCGTGAGCTTTTCGGATGCTCTCACCCGCGCGGACGCGCGGGGATGAAAAAAGTCTTACCCCGGGTGTATCTGGAAGGGGTCTTGCTGCGTCCTATGGCCGACAGCACGTCAGCCACCCTCCGGGAGGACCCAGATGAGCGCCGAGCACCCCTGCACCGCCGAGATCGCGGGCATCCGCGACTCGCTGGCGGCGCTGGGCGACCCGTGGCGCTGCGGCGAGACCCGGCTGAGCAGGCTCTCCGGCGACGCGCGCAAGGCCAGGCTCGGCGTCCCGTCGCCGGCGGCGGGAGAGCTCTCCGCGCGGGCTGACCTGCCGGGCCGGATGGCCGAGGTCGCGCTCGCCGCCGCAGGGGGATCCACGTCGGCGCGGCACGCTCCGAGTCCGCACCTGCCCAAGGCCTTCGACCTGCGCGACGTCGAGGGACGCAACTACGTCACCGAGGTCAAGGACCAGGGCGAGACGGGTTCGTGCAGCGCGTTCGGCACCATCGCGGCTCTGGAGACCACCGCTGCCTACACCCGCGGTGCGCCGGGCCTGCGGCTCGACCTCTCCGAGGCGCACCTGTTCTTCGGCCACGCCGCCGCGCGCGAGGCGATCCTGCCCGACGGCACGTGGCCGGACGAGCTGTTCGCCGACTGCGAGGGCATCGGCGTCACCTTCGACGACCACTACCCGTACTACGACGACGACTCCGGCGCGCTCAACCCCGGTTGGCGCGACCGGCTGGCCAAGGCTGAGGGCGTGGTCGACCTCAGCCAGGATCCGGTGGCCATCAAGGAGCACATCTACGGCTACGGGGCGGTCACCGCGTGCCTCGTGGTCTTCGACGACCTGTTCCACTACACCGGCGGCGTGTACCGGCGCACCACCGAGGAGACCAGCGGCGGGCACTGTGTCGCGCTCATCGGCTGGGACGACGAAGCGGGCTGCTGGATCGCCAAGAACTCGTGGGGTCCCGACTGGGGAGAGGACGGCTTCCTCCGGATCGCATACGGAGAGGCCTACATCGAGGACTACCCCGAGCCGCGGCCGACGACGCTCGGCTGCACCGGCGTGAGCCTGCGCGCGTGGCTGCCTCCGCAGCGAGCGCTCCGGCTCTTCGCCACCGCGCACGATGCGAACGGCTGGGCCTACCTGGAGAACCTGGGCTGGACCCGGCTCTCCGGTGGGCCCGACGGCACCACCGCCGCGCTCGCCCAGCTCAGCGGGGCGAGGGCCAGCGGGCGTCCGTTCGTGCCGTTCATCGACAACGACGAGCTCAGCATCATCCATCCCGTCAACTGACGAAGTACGGAGCGCCAACGATGACCGACGACACGGTGACCGAGACCAAGCCCGAGCAGGAGACACCGGCCGAGCAGCCGCAGGACGCGCCTCCGCCAGAGCCGCCGGCGGGCTGGGACCCGTACTCGCCTCCGCCCGCGCGTCCGGCGCCCGCCGGGTGGGACCCGTACTCGCCGCCCGCGAGGGTCGCGCCCGCGGGGTGGGACCCCTACTCGCCGCCGCAGGCCCGTCCGGCGCCGGCGGGCTGGGATCCCTACAGCCCGCCGCCCGCCCCGGCCGGGTGGGACCCGTACTCGCCGCCTCCTGCCGCCACGCCCGCGCCCACCGGCTGGGACCCGTACTCCTCGCCGCCCAGCGGCGCGGCGCAGCAGCAGCCGAACGGGCACAACGGTGCCTCCGCCGGCGGTGGCTGGGTGAACGGCCGCGCGGTGACGCACCTGTTCTCCACCGCGGGTTCGCCGGGCGTGTGGGTCGCGGTGCACGGGATCGGCTGGAAGCGGCTGTCTCCGGCCTCGGAGTCGGGCCACAGTCACCTGACGCTGCTGGCGCTGCTGGCGAAGAACTACCGCCTGCCGGTGTCGTACCACGAGGACGAGCGCGGACAGATCGACCAGCTGGTGGTCTGAGGTCCGCGCAGCAAGCAGGTGGTGGCCGATAGTCGAGGGGGCCGTCGGCCACCACCGCCGTCGGGGGAATGTCGGGGGACAAGTCGGGGACGAGGAATCGGGAGGTGTGGTGGCACTGGTCCGGCTCGCGCAGTCCGATGCGGGGACGACAGCGGAGCTGCGTGTCGGGGACACCGTGGAGCTGACGCTCCCGGAGATCCGGACGTCGGGTTACCGGTGGTCGCTGCGGCTACCGAAGGGGGTCCGGCTGGTCGTCGACGAGTTCGTCCTTGGGGGTGTCGACCATCCGGCCGGGCGGTCCCGCGGGGTGGGGCCGCCCGGACAAGGTGGGGTTCGCCGGCTGGCGCTCGACGTCGTCGATGCCGGCCGGCACCTCATCGAGGCCGAGCTGGCGCGGCCGTGGGAGGACGAACCGCGCCGCTCGGTCACTTTTGCTCTGATCGCTAGTCCGAACGAGTGACCTCATGTATCTGACTTTCCGCAACCCGCTCCTCTGCTCTCGGGAGACCGGGATACTGCCTGCGCCGACTTGAAGAGAGCGACAGCGAAGGGCGGGTGCGGTGACGGACGCCAGAACCGCCGAGGCGGACCCTCCGTGGGAAGGACTCCACGGCCACGAGCTCTATGCCGCGTGCATGCACGCGGCGCGCGTGGGCAACAAGCTGGCCATGAACCGCTTGGTCACTGAGCTGACGCCACTCGTGTGGCACGTCGCGAGGGGCAACGGCCTGGACGGGCACACCGCGGAGGACGTGGTGCAGACCGTGTGGCTCGCCCTGTTCCGCCATCTCGACCGTCTCGCCGATCCGCGAGCGCTCGCCGCGTGGCTGATCACCACCGCGCGCCGCGAGTCCCAGCGCGCCGGTGGCCGCAAGCCGCCGCCGGTGCCGCTCACCGACGAGCTCGCCGAGACCGTGCCGAGCACACAGCCCGCGCCGGAGGCCGAGGCGTTGCGGGCCGACCGCGACCGCAGGTTGTGGGCCGCGTTCGGTGAGCTTCCGCAGCGGTGCCAGGAACTGTTGCGGTTGACCGTGCTCGCGGGCCGGGTCGAGTACCGGCTCGTCGCGGACGTGCTCCGGATGCCGCACGGCAGCATCGGCCCCACGCGGGGCCGGTGTCTGAAGCGGATGCGGGGACTGCTTGACGCTCAAGGGGGCAGCGCATGAACGAGGGCAGTACCCACCCGGAGGACCAGGCGCTGCTCGCCGAGCTCGGCCGGTTCGTCGACGAGCTCGATCCGCCGCCCGAAGGTCTGGTCGAGCGCGTGCAGTTCGCGTTGGAGCTGGAGAACCTCGACGTCGAGGTCGCGCGCTGGGAGCGGGCCGACGAACTGTCGGGCGTCCGCAGCGTCGCGCAGGGGACGATCACCTTCACGGTCAGCGACCTGACGGTCATGATCAACCTGACGAAGGTCGGCAGGGCGCACCGGATCGACGGGTGGCTCGTGCCGGAGGGGGAGTACGGCGTCGAGGTCCGGGTTGCCGGGTACGACTCGGTTTCGACCACAGCGGACGACGGTGGGCGGTTCGTTCTCCACGACGTGCCCCGGGGAACCACTCAGATAGTGGTATACGTCGACGGGATTTCATGCAGACGAACCGTTGTCACGCCGGCAGTCGTGCTGTAAAAGATCCAGCTTGCGGAGTGGGGCGGTGGATGTGCTCCCATAGATCCCGTGCGTGGTGATCGACAACCGAATCGAGCCCTCGCCGCCGTTCTCGCGGACCATCGGCGAGCCAACGACGCGGCGGGCAGTGCGCACAACGTGGAGGCCATCCGCCTGTTGCGCAAGGCGCTGCGAACGCTCGACGGGGGCGGCTCTGGTCCAGAGTGGACAGCCGCTCGCGTCCGGGTGCTGATCAGTCTGGCTCTGGCCACGGCCGAGGTCGGTTCCACGGCCGAGGGCTTCCGAGGGCTCAAGCGCGCCCAGGTGCAGCTCGAACCGCTGCCGGAAGGGCCGAGGCGCGAGGAGCTGACCGCGGCGATCTCCGGCCAGCGCGCGCTGTTGCTGTTCCGCGTCGGCAGGCTGTCGGAGGCGCTGGGCCTGTTCGACGCGATCATCCCGACGCTGGAACGCATCGACAGCGACGGCCTGATGCTGGCGCGAACCCTGCTCAACCGCGCGCACATCCACGCGGAGAAGTCCAACCTCGACGCCGCGAGGCGCGATTTCGACCGCGCCATCGCACTCTCCGCCGAACGCCGGCACCCGCGACTCGAGGGCAAGGCCAGGCACGGGCTCGGCGACCTCGCCCGGCTCGCCGGTGACATTCCCGGTGCACTACGGCACTACGACGAGGCGATCCGGATCCTCGAATCCGCGGCGCCGGGCTGGCTCGCGAGGGTGCGCGTGGACCAGGCGCGGGCTCTGCTAGTCGCGGGGCTCGCCGAGGACGCCGCTCGCCACCTCGACGAGGCGCTGCCCGTCCTGCGCCGCAACCGCGTGATCCAGGACCTCGCCGAGGCGGAGGTCGCCAGGGCGGCCGCGGCGCTGCTGGAGGGCGACGTCGCGCTGGCCCGCAAGCTCGCGGCCGGTGCGCGCAGGCGGTTCCTGCGCCGGGGCAACGCTCCCTGGGCCGAGATCGCCGCGCTCACCAGGCTGCGCGTCGACGCCGTGGAGCTGCTGGAGTCGGGACGCCGCCCGCCGGCGAAGCTGCCGGGGGAGCTGGTCCGCCTCGCAGGCAGGCTCGCCGAGCTCGGGCTGCGCGACGAGGCGGCGGCGGCGCGGCTGTTCGCCGTGCGGCTGCTGGTGCGCCGAGGCGAGGTCGAGGCCGCGGCCGAGCAGTTCGCCAGCGTGCCGAGGCCGCGCCGCACGACACCTGTCGACCACCGGATGCTGTTGCGGTTGTGCCGCGCCGAGCTGGCGGTGGCGACCGGCCGGACGCGCGCGGCGCTCGCGCAGGCGCGCGGCGGGCTCACCGAACTGGGCTGGGCCAGGGACCGCATGGGCGGACTGGACCTGTTGTGCGGCACGGCCGTGCACGGTCAGGAACTGGGTTCGCTCGCTGTCGGGCTGGTGCTGGGCACGGCCACGGGAGGCAGCGGCGCCCGCAGGCTCCTCGCGTGGCAGGAACGCACCCGCGCGCAGGTGTACCGGTACGAACCACTGCCCGCGATCGACGATCCCGTGCTGGCACACCACATCACCGAGATGCGCCACGTCCAGCGCACCGTGCAGCAGCACCGGCTCTCGGGCCGCCCGGTGGCGGCGCTCGAACAGCGCTACGCGTGGCTGCAACGCGAGGCGAGCAGGCTCGGCTGGTACACGTCCCGCTGGGGCAGGCCCCGGCCGGTGTCCTCGCCGGAGGAGGTCGCCGGGAAGCTCGGCGAGCGCGTGCTGGTGAGCCTGGTCTGGCACGGCGACTCACTCGCCGCGGTGGTGGTGCGCGACGGCCGGTTCCGGCTCGTGCGGCTCGGTGCGTACAGCGAGGCCGTCGAGACCGCGCAGCAGCTGCACGCCGATCTCAACGCGCTGGCGCCCGACCACCTGCCTGGCGCGCTCGCCACGGCGGTGACCGCCTCGGCGCGGCGCAGGGCGGCAACGCTCGACGAGCTGCTGATCCGCCCGCTCGAAGGGCTGCTCGGCGACCGCGAGCTGGTGGTGGTGCCGACCGGTCCGTTGCACGCGCTGCCGTGGGCGGCGCTGCCCGCGTTGCGAGGCCGGCCGTTGTCGATCGCGCCGTCGGCCACGGCGTGGGTCGCCGCGGCGCGCAACCCGAGCCCCGAGTCGGTGGTGCTCGTCGGCGGCCCTGGCGTGCCGGGCTCCGTCGGGGAGGTGCGGCAGCTGCGCTCGGTCTATCCCGACGCTCGGCTGGTGGACGGCGAGCTGGCCACCAGCGGCAACGTGCTGTCCGCTCTGGACGGCTCCGGTGTCGCGCACCTGGTGGCGCACGGTGCGCACGAGCCGGCGAACGCGCTGTTCTCGCGGCTCGATCTGGTGGACGGTCCGCTGTTCGCGCACGAGGCGGCGCGGCTGCCCAACCCGCCGGAGCGCGTGGTGCTGGCCGCGTGCGAGCTGGCGATGAGCCACATCCGGCCGGGCGAGGAGGCACTGGGGTTCGCGGGCGCGCTGCTGGCGAGCGGATCGCGCACGGTGGTCGGCGCCGTCGCGCGGGTCGGTGACGGTGCCGCCGCCGAAGCCATGGCGGACCTGCACCGCCAGCTCGCGATGGGCACCTCGCCCGCGGTGGCGCTGGCCGAGGCCACGGCTGTCGACCCGCTGCGCCGCCCGTTCCTCTGCCTCGGCGCGGGCTGAGCTCAGGCGCGTTCGGCGGCGGTGACCAGCCTCGCGGCCAGGTAGCGCAGCGCGGCGTGCAGCGCCGGAGCCGTCACCGCGCCAGTGCCGGGCAGACGCTCGGTGAACGACGCGCTCCAGCAGAGCTCGGTGCCTCCGGAGCCGGTGGGCGTGAACAGCACCTCGGCGCGGTAGTCGCGCACGGGTAGCCCCGCGCTCGTGAGCACGTAGACGTGTCGTCGGTCCGGCTCGTAGACCACGGTCTGCTCGCTGAGCAGCACCGGCCACAGCCCGACCCTGCGGACCGCGCCGACCCCGCAGGGCACGCGCGCCTGGCTCGACTGCGGCACCAGCGGGCCCGCCCAGCTCGACCACAGCTCACCGTCGGTCTCGAGCCGGAACAGTTTTTCCGGCGCCGCGCTGCTGCTCCGCCGCACTTCGAACGAGAACCTTCTGCCGACCATCGCGGGAAAGCTACCGGAGTAGGTGATGATGTCGGGGTGAGCTCGACCCGTGCCGACCTGCCCGCACCGCGCTGGCTCGTTCATCTCCTCCGCTCGACCCCCGTCCCCATTCCCTGGGCCAGAGCCGTGCGCGCCGCGATCGCGCTGGCCGTGCCCATCGCTATCGGGTTCGCGCTCGACGAGCTCGTGCTGGGCGCGCTGGTCTCGAGCGGCGCGCTGCCCACGGTGCTCGCCGACGCGGCCGGGCCGTACCGGTATCGCGCCGTCCGGCTCGCCGGCGCGGCCTTCGCCGCGGTCGTCGGGTTCGGACTCGGCCTGCTGACCGGGGGCAACCCGGCGTTCTCGATTCCGCTGGTGGTGGCTGTCTCCGCCGTCTCGGCGCTGATCAGCGCGGCCGGGAACAACGCGTCGATCGCGGCGCTGCAGCTGTTCGTGTTCACCGTGCTCGGCACCGGGCAGCACTCCGTGGGAACCGATTCCGAGCTCGCGCTCGCGTGCTTCGCCGGCGGTGCGGTGTGGGGTCTGCTCGTAGCGCTCGTCGGCTGGACCGTGCACGCCACCTCGCCGGAGCGACAGGCCGTCGCGCAGGTGTTCATCGAGCTGGCGGCCTTGCACTCGGCGCAGGACGAGGCGACCGCGCTCGCGGCCCGTCAGCAGCTCACCGCCTCCATGAACACCGCCTACGACCGGCTGCTCAACGCCCGCTCGTGGCTGTCGGGCCGAGACGTCACCTACCGCAAGCTGCTCAATCTGCTGTCGGCGGCGACACCTGCCGTCGAGGCGTGTGTGGCGATGGTCAACGCGGGCCTGCGCGCGCCGAGGGACGTGATCGAGTACTTCACCGACGTGGCCACGGCCGTGCTGGCGAACGGCCCGCTGCCGGACCCGCCGCGCGGCGAGCACCCTGATCCGGCCATCACGGCGCTCTACCACGGGCTCGCCAAGATCAACACCGAGCAGGAACGCCAGCGGCGCGAGCGCGTCACCTTCCGCGCCCGCGTGCGCGAGTGGCTCGGCCTGTTGTCGTCTGGTCCGCTCACCTGGATCGCGGCGCTGCGCCTGACGCTGTGCGTGACCCTGGCGGAGCTGGTGAGCCTCGTCGTCCCCGTCGATCGCTCGTACTGGATCACGCTCACCGTCGGCATCGTGCTGAAGCCGGACTTCGGGTCGGTGTTCGGCAGGGCGATCCTGCGCGGGCTCGGCACGATCGTGGGCGTCGGAATCGGCGCCGCGGTGCTCGGCATCGGAACGCAGGGCATCGGACTGGTCCTGCTCGTCGGGCTGTTCGCCGCGGGCGCCGCGATCGGCAAGGTGCGCAACTACGGCATCCTCAGCGCCTTCGTGACGCCGTTGATCATCGTGCAGATGGACCTCACCGCGGGCGGTGACTGGCCGCTCGTGCTCGCGCGGTTGGTCGACACCGTCATCGGCTGCGTGATCGTGCTCGTGTTCGGCTATCTGCTGTGGCCAGGCAGCAGGCGGCCGCGGGTCGGCGGGCGGCTCGCCGACGTCGCCGAGACCGTCGGCCACTACGTCGAGACCGGGCTGTCGGCCGCCGACACCCCGCAGGAGCGGACGGAGCGTTCGAGAAACCGGCGCAGGGCCTATCGCGGCCTCGCCGATTTGCGCACCGCGTTCCAGCAACTCGTGGTGGAGCCCTCGCCCGCCGGACGGCAGGCCGCGGCGTGGTGGCCCGCGATCGTGGCGCTCGAACAGCTCACCGACGCCGTCACGGCGGTGGTGGTGACCGTCGAACACGGCGCGCGACCACCGGCGGCCGATGACGTCCGGCTGATCACCGAGGGCCTCGGCGAACTCGCCGCGGCGGTCCGTGAGCAGCGCGATCCCGCCGGCGTCGACCTGCCTGCCGCCGAGGAACTGTCCGACATCGCTGATCAGTTGGAAAACGCGTTCGACGCCGTACGCGGACCTGATCTGACCAGGTCGCGGTTCACGTTCCGCCGAAGGGGATGACCCCTAAGGGAGTTCTCCCATTGCGCAGGAGACGTCAATGCTGGTGAATGGACACATGGGCATCAACTTCGATGAGATCAAAAAGAAGGCTCAGGACGCGCTGAGCAAGAACAGCGACAAGGTCGAGCAGGGACTGGACAAGGCCAGCGGCTTCGCGAAGTCCAAGTTCGGCAACAAGTCCGACCAGATCGACAGCGCAACGAAGAAGGCGAAGAACTTCCTGCACAAGAGCGCGGGCGACGAAGGCGGCCAGCCTGGCCAGGGCGGACCGCAGGGCCCGCAGAATCCCCAGGGCCCGCAGGGACCGCAGAACCCGTAGCGGTTACCGCACCTCGCCGGTGAGCACGTCGCCGTCGAGTGCGGTGATCCGGCCACCCCGCTCGCCGAGTGCGAGCAGTCCGACGCGGGCGTCCGGTGCACCGAGGTCGACGCGGACCCCGGTGTGCGGGGCGGAAGCGTACTTGTCGAGTTCGCGAATCCCCTCGTGCCCTGCGTCGATCGTCGCGGCCAGCCCGCCGGTCGATGCGAGGGAGCCGCGCGCGGCACCGAGCCTGCCGAGCGCCTCGTCGAGCACCGGCAGTAGCGAAGCACGGTTGCCCTCGGTCATCGCGCGCACCAGCTCGGGGTGCGAGCCCGCGACCCGCGTGCCGTCGCGGAACGATCCCGCCGCCAGCGCCGCCGCGAGCGGCCCGCCGACGGCGCCGACCGCGGCGAGCACCCCGGCCATCAGGTGCGGCAGGTGCGAGATCCGGGCCACCACCTCGTCGTGAGCGGCGGCGTTCGTCGGCACCACGTGCGCACCGGCGTCGAGCGCCAGTGCCGCCACCTCCCGCCAGACGTCCAGGTCCGTGTCGTCCTCGACGCACACCACCCACGCGGCTCCGGAGAACAGCGTCGCGCTGCCCGCCGCCCAGCCCGACTCGGCCGTGCCCGCCATCGGATGCCCTCCGCAGAACCGCGCGTCCGGCAGCCGCCTGCCCACGACGTCGAGGACGGGCACCTTCACGCTCGTGACATCGGTGAGCAGGCAGTTCGGCGCGTGCTCCGCCACCAGCGGCAGCACCCGCTCCACCGCGGGCAGCGGAACGGCCAGCACCACGATCGCGTCCCGCTCGGCGGCGTCGCGCAGCGCTCCCGCCACGTCGACCGTCGCGGTGAAGCCGTCGGCGACGGCGGCCTCGGCGTCCACAGTGGAGTCGGTGGCACCCCAGGCCGTCCTGCCCGCGGCCGCCGCGGCCCGCAGCACGGAGCCGCCGATGAGCCCGAGTCCGATCACGCATACGTCTCGCACGGCGCCCATCCTGCCGTATCGCGTCCCGTCAGCGCAGGGCGTCCAGCGCGAACGCCGCGTACGTCGCCACCCCGCTCGCCATCGCCGCCTCGTTGTACTGCACGCGGTTCGAGTGGTTCGGCGCGGCCTCGTCCGGTGTGGTCTCCGGCGGGCAGGCGCCGAGGAAGGCGAACGCGCCCGGAACCCGTTGCAGCACGTAGGAGAAGTCCTCGGCGCCCATGATCGGGTCGGGCATCTCCAGCGAGTTGCTCTCGCCGAGGACCTCCGCCGCCAGTTCGAGGACCCGCGTGGCCTGCCCGGCGTCGTTGACGGTCGGCGGGTAGCCGGGGTCGACGTCGGCGAGCACCCGGCAGCCGTGAGCGGCGCCGATGTTCTCGCACACCGCGCCCAGTTCCGCGTGCACGCGCGCCCGCGTGCGCTCGGACAGCGTGCGGATGGTGCCCTCCAGCACAGCGGTCTCCGGGATGACGTTGGTGGTGGTGCCCGCCTCGATCCTGGTCACCGAGAGCACCGCCGGGTCGAAGACGCCGATCCGGCGCGTGATCATCGTCTGCAGCGCCCCGACCATCTCCGCCGCCGCGGGCACCGGGTCGAGTGCGTTGTGCGGCATCGAGCCGTGCCCGCCCCTGCCGGTGATCTTGATGTGGAACGTGTCCGCCGCGGCCATGAGCGGACCCGGCCGCGTCGCGATCTGCCCGCTCGGCAGGTTGGCGTAGATGTGCAGCCCGAGTGCCCGCTCCACGCGCGTGCCCGCCGCGTCGAGCACGCCCTCGTGGATCATGTGCCGCGCTCCGTGGAAGCCCTCCTCGCCCGGCTGGAACATGAACACCACCGAGCCCGCGAGCTCGTCGGTGTGGTTCGCGAGCAGTCGAGCCGCCGAGGCGAGCATCGCGACGTGGGTGTCGTGGCCGCACGCGTGCATCGCACCGGCTACTTCGGACGCGAACTCCTCGCCCGTGTCCTCCGGCATCGGCAGCGCGTCCATGTCGCCGCGCAACAGCACGGCGGGGCCGGGCCGCGCGCCGCGCAGCACGGCCGTGACCGAGGACGTCGACTTGCCGACGGTCACCTCGAGCGGCAGGTCCTCGATGGCCTCGAGTACCGCTTTCTGCGAGGCGGGCAGCTCGAGACCCAGCTCGGGATGGCGGTGCAGCCGCCTGCGCAGGGCGATCGTGGTGGGCTGGAGGGCCTCGGCTTCGGCGCGCAGGCCTGCGAAGCGGGCGTCGGGAAGCGAGGGCAGCTCGGTCGGTCCGGTCATGGACTCGATACTGACACGCCAACGGTGCACGTTTCGGCGCTCGGCGCGGGGCCGTGCGGGTATACGGTGGGCGCATGGCGGTGAAGGAGCCGATCACGGGGTTCGCAGTGGCCGTCGTGCGCGAGGACGGCCGGTGGCGATGCAGCCCGTTGGACACGGCTGCGCTGGGGGAACTGGACGCCGCGATCACGGAGTTGAGGAAACTGCGCTCGACGGGAGCGGTCTTCGGGCTGCTGGCCGTCGACGACGAGTTCTTCGTGATCGTGCGCCCGAGCCCCGGCGGAGCGGGACTTCTGTTGTCCGACGCGGCGGCGGCGCTCGACTACGACATCGCCGCTGACGTACTCGACCTGTTGCGCGTCGATCCACCCGACGAGGACGACGACGTGCTCTGGCCGGAGGGCGATCTGGAGGTGCTCGCCGATCTCGGCATGCCGGGTCCGGAGCTCGAGGTGATCGTCAACGAGGTCGAGCTGTACCCGGACGAGCAGCTGCAGATGATCGCGCAGCGCTGCGGTTTCTCCGACGAGTTCGGCAAGCTGCTCGACGAGCTGTGAGGCCCGACGACACCTCCGCGGTGCGAGCGGCGTTGCTGGTCGCACTGCAGGCGCGCGGTACGGCGGACGTTCCCATCGGCGCCGTGGTGTTCGGTCCCGACGGCACCGAGTTGGGCTCCGCGCACAATGCCCGCGAGCAGCTCGGCGACCCGACGGCGCACGCCGAGGTGCTCGCGCTGCGAGAGGCGGCGAGCAGCTTCGGCGACGGCTGGCGGCTCGCGGGCTGCACCCTCGCCGTGACGGTGGAGCCGTGCACGATGTGCGCGGGCGCGCTCGTGCTGGCGCGCGTCTCCCGCGTGGTGTTCGGCGCGTGGGAGCCGAAGACGGGCGCGGTGGGTTCGCTGTGGGACGTCGTGCGCGACCGGAGGCTCAACCACCGCCCCGAGGTGCGCGGCGGGGTGCTCGCCGACGAGTGTTCGGCACTGCTGGAGGAGTTCTTCGCTGGTCAGCGTGGGAGCGCGGGCCCGTTCGAAGCTCGCTGAGACGATGCAGTAACGTATCCGTCGGTAGCGTGTCCGAGCGGCCGAAGGAGCACGACTCGAAATCGTGTGACGGGTAACCCCCGTCCGTGGGTTCAAATCCCACCGCTACCGCTCAGATGAAGGCCTCGTTTCTCCCGTTCGATCGGGGGAGACGAGGCCTTCGTCGTGTTCGAGCCTTTCCCCGCAGGTGGCACGGAGCTTCGTCGGTGAGCGTCGCGTGAGCCATTGACTCTGAGTTGTTGAATTCGGTTGACGGAGGTGGGGCGCGGCATGCGCGCCGTGCCACCTGCGGTGAGTTCCGCTCGACTTGCAAGGGGCCAACAACATGCTTTTCATCAAGGCGGCGACCGGCGCGGTAGCCGTCTCAGTGCTCGGCGTCGCCCTCACCGGATGCGGGGGGAGCAGCGTGGAGGGAACCTATTTCGGTACCGCGGGTGACACCATCCTGGTCATCAAGTCGGAAGGCGAGTGCCTCTACAGCCAGGAGTACAAAGAGGGCCAAGAGATCGAGGACCTCGACGAGAGGGACATCCGCGAGTGCACCTGGACGGTCTCCGGGGACCACTTGACCTTCAGCGGTCTCGTCAAGAGAGGCGGGACGGTGCAGGGCACGGTCTCCGACGATGGCTCGCTCTCCCTGCCCCACCAGAAGACCTGGAACGGAGAGATCTACACCAAGGGTTAGGTCCTGGTCGCTCACCGCCGCCCTGAGCGCGGTTGCGACAACGTGCTGACAACGTGCTGTGGTCACAGTCGAATTACTTCACTTCAGAGTGTGAAACATATTCACTCGATCTAGCGAAAACGGGGCATGTCCTCCGCAGGGAAGCGTGTGCCCGCATTCGTGTTCGCCGTGGTCGGCGTTGCGCTCATGGTCGCCGGCCTGCTCGCCGGGCTCCCGCCCCGGCATGCCTCGGCGGCGCCCGCACTGCCCGACGGTTTCGTGCTCAGGGACCAACCGAGCGGGCAGGCCGCCTTCGACCTCACCGACTTCGCCTACCTGCCCGACGGCAGCCTGCTGTCCACCGGCAAGCTCGGCAAGGTCGCGTGGGTCTCCGCGGACGGCGCGCGCACGCGGACCCTCGCCACGCTCCCGGTTGAGCCCGTGCAGGACCTGGGACTCGTCGGGATCGCCGTGGCGCCCGACTACGCGAGCTCGCGCAAGATCTACCTCGCGCGCTCCGTGCCCAGCGGCAACGGCTACGTCATCCGGCTCGCTGCCTGGACCGTCACCGGCGGCGACGAGCCCGCCGGACTCACCGGCGAGAACACGTTGCTCCAGGTGCCGGGCGACTCGAACGTCCACGGCATCACCGGGATCGTCGCGGCGCAGGACGGCACCATCTGGGTGTCGATCGGCGACGTCTCCCACTACGTCGGCACCGATCCCCGCGCCCTGCGCGCGCTCGATGTCAACCAGCCGCAGGGCAAGATCATGCGCATCCTGCCGAACGGCAACGGGGTGCAGGGCAACCCGTACTACGACCCCGCGGCCCCGGGTGCGACGCGGAGCAAGGTGTTCGCGAGCGGCTTTCGCAGCCCGTTCCGGCTCTCGCTCGACCCGCGCAGTGGCCTGCCCGTCGTCGGTGACGTCGGCTACCAGACGTGGGAAGAGGTCAGCCTCGTCAAGCCCGGCCTGCGCTACGGCTGGCCGTGCTGGGAGGGCAACTCGCGCACGCCCGGCTACAGCACGCTCGCCGCGTGCGCCGGCGTCGAGAACACCGCACCGCTGGTCGCCTACCGCCACGGCGGCGGCATCGACCAGGGCAACAGCGTCACCGGCGGCGTCTTCTACACCGGCTCCGTCTACCCCGAGCAGTACCGCAACACGTACTTCTTCGGCGACTACGTTGCCAACAAGCTGTGGACGATGCGGTTCACGCCGGACGGCACCGTGACGCGGCCGAGGGAGAACCCGCCGTTCGGCACCGACATCGGCGGGCCGGTGAAGTTCGCGACCGGTCCTGGCGGCGACATCGTCTACGCCGACATCAAGTCCGGGCAGCTGCGCAGGCTCAGCTACGCGCCGGGCAACTCCGAGCCAGTGGCCAAGGCGTCCACGAGCACGAACCCGGAGACGCGCACGGTCACCTTCGACGCGTCGGGCTCCATCGACTACGACGGCGACCAGCTGCGCTACGAGTGGGACTTCGGCGACGGCGCCACTGACACGGGCGTGCGCGTGACCCACGCGTACCCGGACTCGGCGCAGCGCTTCACCGCGACGCTCACCGTCACCGACCCGCTCGGGCTCTCGTCGTCGCTGGAGATCACCGTGGTGCCCGGAAACCACGCGCCCGTGATCACGCCCGTCACGCCGGAGGGCCGCGACTTCGCGGTCGGCGAGCAGGTGGAGGTGACGGTGGAGGCGACCGACGTCGAGGACGGCGCCGTGGACGTCGCATGGACCAGCTCCGTCGTGCACTGCGCCGAGGAGGACACGTGCCACGCGCACAGTGGCCCCGCGGGCACCGGCCCGACGATCACCATGCCGTTCACCGACCACCCGGACTCGCGGATGGAGTTCACGGCCACGGCGACCGACAGCGACGGAGTGTCCACGAGCTACACCTCCGTCGCCGCTCCGAGGGAGCACCGGGTGACGCTGACCAGCAACGTGCCGACCGGGCTGCAGATGCCCGACGAGGGCACCGGCGGCAGCGTCGCGATGGTCACCGAGGGCGCGCTGCTGAAGATCGAGGCGGCGGCCACCGCGAGCGACGGTGCGTCGACGTTCGCGAGCTGGTCGGACGGCTCCACGCAGGCGAGCCGCACCGTCACGATGGGCAGCTCCGACCTGACGCTGCACGCCACCTACACGACACCGGTGCAGCAGCGCTACAGCTCCGACGCCGGACTGCGCGGGGTGCTCGGCGCTCCGACCGGGCCGGAGGTCATCGAGGGCGGCGTGTACTACCGGCCCTACGCAGGCGGCAGGCTCTACTGGTCGGCGCCGACCGGCACGAAGGCCGTGTTCGGCGCGATCCACGACCGCTACGTCGCGCTCGGCGCGCACCGGGCGCTCGGCCCGCCGAGCACGGAGGAGACGTCGACGCCGGGAAACACGGGCCGCTACAACCACTTCGCCGGTCTGCCCGGCGCCGGTCCCGCGTCGATCTACTGGACGGCGAGCACGGGTGCGCACGGAATCTGGGGTGAGATCAGGAAGAAGTGGGCGGCACTTGGCTGGGAGCGTTCTCCGCTGGGCTTCCCGACCACCAGCGAGTCGGTGACCCCGGACGGAACCGGGCGGTACAACCACTTCTCGAAGACCGGTTCCATCTACTGGACCCCCAGCACGGGTGCGCACGGCATCTGGGGCGAGATCCGCAAGCGCTGGGCGGCGCTGGGCTGGGAGCGTGGCCCGCTCGGCTACCCGACCACCGACGAGGGCGTGACGCCCGACGGTCGCGGGCGGTACAACCACTTCTCCAAGACCGGCTCGGTCTACTGGACGGCGAGCACCGGTGCGCGGGAGGTCTACGGCGCGATCCGCTCGCGCTGGGCCGCGCGCGGCTGGGAACGTTCCTACCTCGGCTACCCGACGAGTGGTGAGTTCGCCGTGGCGGGCGGTCGCAGGAACAACTTCCAGCACGGCTACATCCAGTGGACCGCCTCGAACGGATCAGTGGTCGACCGCCGCTACTAGCCGGCCACAGATGCGGTGAAGGGCACCTTTACTGCGTTCAATGCAGTAAAGGTGCCCTTCACCGCACGCGGGCGGCGAGCAGGGTGCGGAGTTGGGCCAGCAGGTCGCTGCGGCTCGTGGCGCCCAGGCGTTGCCGCATCCTGGCCATGTGGTGCTCCACCGTCTTCGCCGAGATGAACAGCTGGTCGCCCACCTGCTTGTACGTCATGCCCGCGACGACGAGCTCGGCCACCTGCACCTCGCGCTCACTCAGCTTCGGGGTGCCGCCGGGGTCGGTCACGGCGTCGCCGGGCGCGCGGCCACGCAGTTCCCGCGCGCAGTCCAGCAGCGACACCATGGCGGCCCGGTCGGTGGTGCGGATCGCGGCCTGCCCGGCGAGGCGCGCGCCGTCCCACCACAGCCCTTCCTCGTGCAGGCCGCGCGCCGCCGCTTCGACGCGCGCGGCGTCGACCTTGCCGCCGATCACGTCGAGCCAGCAGCCCGCCGCGGCGGACACCACGGCGTGGTGCGAGCTGTGGCCCGCCGCGGCCTCGAGCGCCGTGACGTGCTCGCGTGCTTCGGCCGGCTGTTCGGCCATGATCGCCGCGTGCAGCCCACTCCAGTGCAGCGGCGCTGTCCACAGTGGAGGATTGCCGAGCGCGTCGAGCAGTGCCCACGCCCGTTGCACGTGATGGGCGAGCCGCTCGCGGTCGCCGAGCCTCGCCGCCGCCACCGACAGCTCGCCGAACGGCAGCAGCGTGAACAGGTCCACGGGATGCCGGATGACGGCGTCGCACGCCTCGCCCCAGATCGTGCGAAGCCCGCTGAGGTCGCTCGCCCTGCGCGCGAGCGCGGCCCGCAGTCCCGCGGCGAACAACCAGTCGCGCGGCGACAGCTCCGTGCCCGCCGAGGCGAGCCGCTCGCCCGCGAGGTCGGTGTTGCCGCGCAGCACCGCGATCCACGCGAGCAGCAGCCGGTGCCGTGGCGCCAGTGCGTCCCCGCCCGACTCGGCCGCGACGGCGCGCTCCAGCAACGTCTCAGCGATGCCCAGTTCACCGCAGTGGATGCCGACGAGCGCGCCCAGCGCGGCTGGGCTGTCCGGTAACAGTGCCGAGCGGCCGACGGGTTCCAGCATCTCGGCCGAGCTGACCACAGTGGACAGTGCTGCCGCCGGCGGTCCGGAGACCGACTCGGCGATGCCCTGGGCCGCCGCCGTCATCGCGCCGGAGAGCAGGGTCGGCGGCTCGTCGGAGTCCGGCGGCGTCTCGAGCAGGCGCTGCGCCTCCGCTCGGCGCCCCGTGCCGAGCAGTCCGAGCGCCGCGTACACGGTGGACAGCCGGGTGCCGGACCAGCGGAAGAGCTCGGCGCTGCGCGCGAGCTGGCCGAGGTGCACCAGCGCGGTGCCCGCCACCCTGGCGCCGTCCTTGCGATCGCGGGCGTTCGGGTCGGCGATCACCTGGTCGGCCAGTCTGGCCGCGGTGGCGAGGTCGCCCGCCCTGGCGGAGGCCTCGGCCCAGCGCGTGCCGACGTCGGAGGCGGGAAGCCCGGCGGTCACGGCCGCGTCGAACAGTTGCGCGGCCAGCGCCGGATCGGCCTCGGCGGCCTCGTCGGCTGCTGCCTCGAACGCCGCGGCGGGCTCTGGCCCGGTGAGTCCGCCACCGAGCAGCGGCCGCACGAGCGGGAGCACCGGACCCCTGCGGTCGAGCTGCAACCGCACGAGCCGCTGGTGTACGGCGAGCCGCCGGTCGGCGGGCACGAGCGCGGTCAGCGCCCGCCGTGCGATCGGCAGCAGTGAGCCGTCGGCGCCGAGTAGCCCGGTGGCCCTCGCCGCGTCGACGACGCCCGCGATCGCGTCGGGTTCCCTGCCGAGCAGCCCGGTGAGCAGCCCGGGGTCGAGCCCGGCCCCGCTCTCGGCCGCCAGCAGCACCACCAGCACGCCGGAGTCGAGCCGGTCCAGTTCGGGGCGGAAGTCGGCGAGCGCGGCCGAGGGCACCTCGGGCTCCGCGCCGAGCGCCGGCGCCAGCCGGGCGACGAACGCGGGCACGCCCGCGGTCTCGTCGTGCACGAACTCGGTGTGGCCCGCGCGGGCGCGGCCGAGCAGTGTGGTGATCCGGTCGCGGTCGAGCGGCCTGAGCACGACCTGTCCGCGCAGCAGTGCGAGCGTCCGGTCGAGTGCCGCTGGCCGGGGTGAGGGCCGGGTGGAGATCACCAGCCCGGCGCGGTCGTCGGCGGCAAGCTCGGCCAGGTCGGCAAGCCTGCTCTCGCCCAGCTCGTGGGCGTCGTCGACGAGCACCAGCGGCGAGCCCGGCTCGTGCTCGCCGAAGCGGGCCACGGGCAGTCCGGAGCGCGTGCGGCCGGCGGCGAGGTGGTCGAGTAGCGCGGTCTTGCCGTAGCCGCCCGGTGCGATGACCGCCAGCCGCGCCGGAGCGAGCCGTCCGTTCGCGACGGCAGCGCACAGCTCCCGCGTCGGCTCGTCGAGCAGCAGCTCGGTCCTGATCCCGGTGAGGCTCACCGTTCCTCGTCTCGGTCTGGGGTCGATGAGTCCTTGCGGGCCAGCGTGAACCGCCGCTTGGGCGGCTCCAGCGGTGTGATCTCGACCGGGGGGCGTTCGGGCGGCGGCTCGAGATCGTCGGCCTCGTCCCCGCCGTACACCGTGGGCAGTTCGTAGGAAGCTGCGACGAGCGAGCTGGACGTGCTCGTCGGCTCCGGCTCGGGCTCCGGCCTCGGCATCGCCGCGAGCGCCGCGCCCCGGCACAGGGCGGTGCCCGGATCGTGGTCCACCGAGACCGGGCACGACAGCGCGTCCTCGGCCAGCTCCTTCGTCAGCGGGATGCGGGCCGTGCCGCCCACCAGCACCGCGGCGGCGAGCTGCCCCGAGGGCACCGTCGAGGCCAGCCGCTCCAGCGAGCCGACCGCCGCCGTCAGCGCGGGCCTGGCCAGCTCCTCGAACTGGGCGCGGGTGACGGGCACGTCGTCCCACACCGCCGTCTCGCTCGCCTGCGACAGGCGTTCCTTCGCGGCGGTGCACGCTGCCCGCAGGCGCGCCATCGCGCCCGGGTCCTTGTCGTCCACCGACAGCTCGCGTTGCAGGTGCCGCACCAGCAGGTCGTCGAGGTAGACGCCCGCCGTGTGCTCTGGTCCGTCGGCGTGGGCCAGCAGCTCGAACCCGTGCGGGCCGCGGCGCAGCAGCGCGGTTTCGACGTGCTCGCCGCCGACGCGGCAGACCGCGAGCGTCTGGCCCACCTCCACCCGCTCACGGGCGAGGTGGCTCTCCGCCGCCGCGATCGGGCTCGGCAGCGCGAGCACCGCGGGCAGCTGGGCCTGGTCGAGCGCCTCGTGCAGCAGTCCGCGCCGGTAGCCGGACCAGCCGGGCGGATGGGTGACCACGATCCGTTCGGGGTCCGCGCCCTCGGCGTCGGCGACGCGATCGACCACCCAGCCGATCAGGGCGGCGGCCAGCGTCTCGGCGGGGTAGGACAGGTCGGCGAGCACCAGGGGGACGGCGTCACCCGTGCGGCGCAGCGGGCCGCGCGCGATGCGATCGGGCTCGGCCGCCGCGCGACGCAGAGCGTCCTGACCGGTGAGGACGTCGCCGTTCGGGCCGACGTGCAGCACCGAGTCGAGCCACGGGAAGCCACCCCCGAGGGGGACGACCTCGGGCTGCCCCCAGTGGGCTGCTCCCGAACGGCACACCGCGGCCGTGGTGCGCGTGGTGCCGACGTGGACACCCAGTACATAGCGCATTTTTCCGGCGGATCCTCACGGTTCTCGGTCGGGGAGGGCCAAGTGTGCGTCCTTTCGTACCAAAGCGGCGCACCCGGATGACACCCCGAGCCGTAAGCGTTCCCGATCCCCTAATCCCCTAACCGAACCCCCAGCAGGACGCGTGGACAACAGGGAGTGATCCCCGATGACCTCGACGTCACGCGGGCATAGCTTGCTTCGGTCGGCGTCCCCGAGCGCCGCACCGATCCCCCACCGAATGGAGATTTCGTTGTCCATCCACGAGGAGCAGACGCTGCACGACTTCGTGCTCGGCCTGCTGAACGACCCCGCCTCGCGACTGGCGTTCACCGAGGACCCGACCGACGCCCTCGAGTGCGCCGGGCTCGGTGACATCACCGCGCAGGACGTGCAGGAAGTCGTTCCGCTCGTCATGGACTACAGCGGCCAGCTGCCCGGCACCGACGCGCTGGGTGACCTGCCCGTCGGCGCCGACGGCATCGCGGGTGCCATCGCCCAGCTGCAGTCCGTCGCCGACGTCGCGGGCGAGCAGCGCTCCGACGACGCGCTCGACTTCGGCGTCTTCGACGCCGACCTCGAGGGCTCCGCTGACGGCGTCGCGGGCGCGGGCGAGCTGGTCACCGACCAGGTTCACGCTGTCGGCGCCGCCACGGCTTCCACCGAGGGCGGCCAGCTGGCCGGCTCCGTGGTCTCCGACGCGGGCGCGGGCGAGATCGTCGGCGAGGTGAGCGAGGACGGCGCCAGCTTCGCCTCCACCTCCGACTCGGTTCTCGGTCAGTTCGCCGGCATCGGCGGCGCGGGCCTGGAGAGCGCTGGCGGCTCGGTCGCCTACGAGGGTGACGCCGCGAACGGCGCCGGCACGGTCGACGCCAGCCTGCAGGGCATCTCCGGCGACCTCGACTTCGCCACCGAGCAGGCCGGCATCGCCGCCTTCACCGAGGGCAGCACCGACGGTGCGGCCGGCGGTGTGGCGCTGGACGGCGACGCCGTCGAGCTCGAGGGCACCGCCGGGGCCACTGCCGAGGACGTCGCCGCTGGCGGCTCGATCGAGACCCCGGCCGGCACCTACGGCATCGCGTTCGCCGGTTCGCCCTCCGAGCCGTCGCTGCCGGACTTCGCCACCACCGGCGACCTCGCCGGCGCGCTGGACTCCGAGAGCCTGACCCGCGGCTTCGACCCCGCCGCCTCCACGCTCGCCGTGGTCACCTCGGACAGCGCGGCGCTCGGCGGCCTCGGCGGCCTCGGCGGTGTGGTCCCGGCCGGCCTGCCCGCGGTCCCCGCGCTGCCGGAGACCGGCTCGCTGCCGGTCGACCTGCCCGCGGAGCGTGCGGACCTGCCCGTCGACGCACCGATCGACGTGCCCGCCGAGCTGCCGGCCGACCTGCCCGTCGACCTGCCCGCTGACCTGCCCGCCGTCGGCGACCTGCCGGTGGACGTGCCCGGCATGCCCGGCCTGCCGGGTCTCGGCGAGCTTCCGGTGGACCTGCCCACCGACCTCCCCGCCCTCGGCGACCTGCCGGTCGATCTGCCGACCGACCTGCCTGGCGGCCTCCCGGTGGACCTGCCCACCGAGCTGCCGGAGCTGCCGGTCGCCAACCCGCTGCCCGACCGTGCGGACCTGCCCGCCGACGTCCCGGCCGAGCTGCCGGGCGACCCGGTCGGCACTGTCACGGACAGCGTTGGCGCCAGCCCGCTCGGCGATGTCGCCGGCGTGACCGACGCGCTGCCCACGGACCTCCCCGACACGGGTGACCTGGGCCTCGGTCTCTGAGGACCGAATTGATCTCGGAGTGATAACAGGCTGGGCTCGTGTCAATCACGAGCCCAGCCTTCACTGCGGAGAGTGATCGAGGCACACTTGCCGTCCGATGATGGCTACCTCGTGGCTCGGCGTCCTGGACGAGACCATCCAGGCGTGCGGCGCACATGCCAGGCCCGACCTGGCCGAGCGTCTCCGGTCCCGTCGCACTGAACTGGCGGGACCACAGGTCCGTGTCCTGGTCCTGGGCGAATCCGGCCAGGGCAAGAGCCAACTGATCAACGGCCTCGTCAACGCCCCGGTGTGCGCGGTCGGCGACGATGTCACCACCACGGTCCCCGCCGTCGTCGCACACGCCGCCGCGCCCGCAGCCTCGATCGTCACCACCGAGGACGGCGCCCCCACCGCCATCGAGTCCGGCCGCGTCCCGACGCCCGTCGAGTCCGTCACCACGCGCGCCAACCGCGACTCCGGCGCCGTCCGCGCCGAGGTGGGACTGCCCCGCAAACTTCTCGAGTCCGGGCTCGCGCTCGTCGACTCCCCGCCCATCGGGGCGCCCACCTCGCAGCACACCCACCGTGCACTGGCCGTGCTCCCGCACGCCGACGCGACCCTGCTCGTCTCCGACGCGACCAGGGAACTCTCGGCCGCCGAGCTGGAACTACTCGGCCGGGTGCGGCTCTTCTGTCCCACCGTGGTCCTGGTCCTCACCAAGATCGATCTGGTGCCGGGCTGGCGCGGGGTCGCCGAACGCAACCGCGCCAGGCTGGAACGCGACGGGCTCTCCGTCGCCGTGATCCCCGTGTCGGCGTCGCTGCGCCTCGCCGCCGCGCGCACCGGCGACCAGGCGCTCAACGACGAGTCCGGTTACGGCGCGCTCGTGCGCTACCTGCACCAGGACCTGATGGGCCATGTGGACCTGCTGCGCCGCCGCTCGGCCGCCGCGCTGATCCACATGACGGTGGAACAGCTCGCCGAGCCGCTGCGCGACCGGCTGGCCGAGCTGAGGGAGGGCGGCACCGACGAGCTGACCGCCCGCTGGCGGGCCGCGGGCAACCGGCTCGAGGACCTGCAACGCGAGTCGGCACGCTGGCAGACGGTGCTCTCCGACGAGGTCGCCGACCTGGTCGCCGACCTCGACTTCGACCTGCGCGACCGCACCCGCCGGATCCTGCGCGAGGCCGACGAGTACTTCGATACCGCCGATCCGGCCAAGGACTGGCCCGAGTTCGAGCAGTGGCTGCGCGACAACCTCAAGGCCGTCGCGGAGACGAACTCGACGTGGCTGCTCGACCGCTTCGAGTGGATCGCGCGCAAGATCGCCCGCCAGGTGGCTCCGCGTGGTGACGACGCGCTGCCGGAGAAGCTGCTCGGCGCCGAGGCGCGGGACCACATCGGTGACCTGCGGATGCCCAACGTCGAGCGCTTCGGGGTGGGGCAGAAGCTGTTCGTCGGTCTGCGCGGCTCCTACAGTGGCCTGCTGATGTTCGGGTTGGCGACCACACTGGCGGGCATGCCGTTGATCAACCCCATCTCGCTCGGCGCGGGTGCCGCGTTCGGTGCCAAGAGCGTGTTCGAGGAGCGTGGCGCCCGGCTCAAACGACGCCAGGCCGTGGCGCGGACCGCCGCACACCGCCACGTCGACGACTTCTTCCTCACCTACGGCAAGGAGAGCAAGGACACCGTCCGGCTCATCCACCGCGACCTGCGCGACCGCTGCACGGCCGTCGCCCACGACCTGCGCACCGAGATCGCCGACACGGCCAAGCGCATCAAGCAGGTCATCGACACCGAGACCGCTGAGCGGGGAGCCAGCGCACGGGAGCTCGCGCGCGGCATCGAGCAGCTGAACCTGCTGTACCGGAGGGGACACTCGCTCGCCACGGCGGAGACCGTTCGCGGACTCACGGCGTGAATCTGCCCGAGTTGACCTGGTCGCTGCTCAACCAGGCGCTGGAGGCCTACGGCGACAGCCCGCGTGCGACGAACTGGTTGCGCGGGCACCTCGCGCGGTTCACCGAACCCGTCCGCATCGCGGTCGCGGGCCCGCACGGGTGCGGCCGGTCGACACTGGTGAACGCCATCGCGGGCGAGGACGTCGCCGGTGCGGGCACCGACGCGGGCTGGCACCACGTGCAGGCGAGCCGCTCGCAGGCCGAGCTGATGTTGCTCGACCCGCCGCCGCTGGACGCCGAGGCGGCCGAGCCCGGCGCGTTCGAACGGGTCTGCATGGACGCCGACGCCGTGCTGTACCTGATGGGCCACCCGCACAACGCG
The DNA here is from genome assembly GCF_016595675.1 of Prauserella cavernicola. GTDB lineage: Bacteria > Actinomycetota > Actinomycetes > Mycobacteriales > Pseudonocardiaceae > Prauserella_A > Prauserella_A cavernicola. The sequence goes on from NZ_JAENJH010000002.1 coordinate 1,050,062, forward strand.
GACCTGTCGTTCCTGCGGACCGTGCAGGACCACCCCGTCGCCAGGGCCGCGCCGGTGAACGCGCTCGTCGTGCTCTCGCGGGCCGACGAACTCGGCGGTGGCAGGGTCGACGCGCTGATCTCGGCGAGGCAGGTGGCGCGACGGTACCGGCGCGACACCGAACTGAGCGGGCTGTGCCAGGACATCGTGCCGGTCGCCGGGCTGGCGGCCGGTGCGAGCCGGAGCCTGACCGAGGCCGACTTCGAGACCGTCGCCGCGCTCGCCGCCGTCCCCAAGGCTGAGCTGGAACCGCTGCTGCTCTCCGCCGACCGGTTCGCCGCCGACCCTCGCCGCCAGGAGCTGCTCGCGCGCTTCGGGTTGTTCGGCGTCCGGCTGGCGACCACCCTCGTGCGCGGCGGCGTGGACACCCAGTCCGCGCTGACGGCTCAGCTCTCGCAGCGCACCGGGTTCAGCGAGCTGCGCGACTCGATCACGCGCTACTTCACCGACCGCAGGCACGTGCTCAAGGCGCGTTCGGCGCTGATCGGACTCGAGGTCGTGCTGCGCATGGAACCCCGGCCCGCGGCGGCGCCGCTGCTCGGCGAGCTGGAACGACTGCTCGCCGGGGCGCACGAGTTCGCCGAGCTGCGGGTGCTGGCGGCGTTGCGAGCAGGCCGCGCGCGATTGCCCGAGGAGCTCAAGGACGAGGCGCTGCGGCTCATCGGCGGCTACGGCGACGAGCCCGCGCAGCGGCTGGGCGTCGAGGGACCGGAGCCGCAAGTGCGGCAGGCCGCGCTCGGCGCGCTGCGGCTCTGGCAGGAGTACGCGGAGAACCCGGTGTTCGGCGCCGCGGAACGGCAGGCGGCGCTCACGGTCGTCCGGAGTTGTGAAGCGATGGCAATGGGGCCCGGGCGCTAGCTTCGATGTCGAACGGACCGGCAACTGATCGCGGGCAGAGGTCGAAACCGGTCGCTGACGTTTAGGCCATTGTCCTTCCCTCGTTCACCCGGCTGGGTAAAGATCTCCCGGTGACCTCTCTCCTGCGCCGCGCGACCACCGTCGCCACCGTCACCGCGGTGGCCGGGCTGGCCGTGATCGCCGCGCCCGCCACCGCAGCACCCAGCACCGGCCCGGTCATCGCCGAGGTCTACGGCGGGGGCGGCAACTCCGGCGCGACGCTGACCAACGACTTCGTGGAGCTGGCCAACGCGGGCGACGCGTCGGCCAGCCTCGACGGGCTGAGCGTGCAGTACCTGCCGGGCTCGCCGAGCGGGTCGAGCCGCTGGCAGGCGACGCCGCTGTCCGGTTCGGTGGAGCCCGAGGGGCGCTACCTGGTGGCCCAGTCCAAGGGTGCGGGCGGCACGGCCGCGCTGCCCTCGCCGGACGCGAACGGCTCCATCGCGATGGCGGCGGGTTCCGGCACGGTCGCGCTCGTCGAGGGCACGGACACCCTGACGTGCCTCACCGCGGCCGACTGCGCGGCGGACTCCCGCATCGTCGACCTCGTCGGCTACGGCAACGCGACGGTGCGCGAGGGTTCCCCGGCGCCAGCGGCGAGCAACACCACGTCGGTGGCGCGCACCGACCTGGCCGACACCGACGACAACTCCGCCGACTTCGCCGCGGGCAGCCCGACGCCGGTCAACGCGGCGGGCGAGGAGCCGGGCGGCGGCGCGGAGCCGACGGACGCGCGCATCCGCGACGTCCAGGGCACCACCCGGCTCTCGCCGCTGGAGGGCGAGAGCGTGCGAGTGCCCGGTGTCGTCACGGCCACGAAGACGTTCGGCTCTGCACGCGGCTTCTGGCTGCAGGACCCGGAACCCGACGACGACCCGCGCACCAGTGAGGGTCTGTTCGTGTTCACCGGCTCCGTCACGCCCTCGGTGGCGCCGGGCGACGCCGTGAGCGTCGCGGGCGTGGTGGCGGAGTACTACCCGTCGCAGCAGTCGCAGTCGACCACGCAGCTGACCGGTGCCACGTGGACGGTCGAGTCGAGCGGCAACGCCGTTCCCGAGCCGGTCGTGGTCACCGAGGGCACGCTGCCCGAGCGCTCGGCGCCGCAGGTGGGCGGCAACATCGAGGACCTGCCGCTGGAGCCGGAGCGGTACGCGCTGGACTTCTGGGAGGCGCACGAGGGCGAGCTCGTCAGCGTCACCGACGCCAGGCTGGTCAGCCGCAGCACGGACTACAACGAGCTGTACGTGACCACCGAGCCCGACCAGAACCCGAGCGCGCGGGGCGGTTCGGTCTACCTCGACTACGACCGGCCCAACACGGGCATCGTCAAGATCGAGTCGCTGATCCCGTTCTCCCAGCGGCCCTTCCCGAAGGCCAACACCGGTGACACGCTCGCCGGCATCACCTCGGGTCCGGTCGAGTACGACAGCTTCGGTGGCTACACGATCATGGCCAACCTCCTCGGTGACGTGAAGGACAACGGGCTCGAGCGCGAGGTCACGCGCAAGCAGCGCCTCGGCGAGCTGGCCGTGGCGACCTACAACGTCGAGAACCTGTCGGCGCGCGACGAGCAGGCCAAGTTCGACGCGCTCGCCGCCGGAGTCGTGGAGAACCTCGCGTCGCCGGACATCGTGACGCTGGAGGAGATCCAGGACAACAACGGCCCCGACGGCGTCGGGGACGGCGTGGTGGCGGCCGACGAGACGCTGGACCGCTTCGTGGCCGCGATCGTCGCCGCGGGCGGGCCCCGCTACCAGTGGCGCCAGATCGACCCGCAGGACCTGACCGACGGCGGTCAGCCGGGCGGCAACATCCGCGTCGGATTCCTGTTCAACCCCAAGCGAGTGTCCTTCGTGGACCGTCCAGGCGGCGACGCGACGACGGCGGTGGACGTGCAGCGCAAGCTCGGCGGCGCGCGCCTGTCGGCCTCGCCCGGCCGCATCGACCCGGAGAACGCCGCGTGGGAGGACAGCCGCAAGCCGCTCGTGGGCGAGTTCCGGTTCCTGGGCCAGACGGTCTTCGTCGTCGCGAACCACTTCGCCTCCAAGGGCGGCGACGAGCCGACGCACGGCCGCAACCAGCCGCCCGCGCGCGGCTCGGAGGTACAGCGCCTGCAGCAGGCGGAGGTGCTGCGCGGCTTCGTCGACGACGTCCTCGAGGCCGATCGGTTCGCCAACATCGTGGTGGCGGGCGACCTCAACGACTTCCAGTTCTCGCCGACGCTGGCGAAGCTGCGCGGCCCGCTGGAGGTCCTGATCGACACGCTGCCCAAGAGCGAGCGCTACAGCTACGTCTATGAGGGCAACTCGCAGGTGCTGGACCACATGCTGATCTCGCGCGCGCCGTTCGGGGTGGACTACGACGTGGTGCACATCAACGCGGAGTTCGCCGAGCAGGCCAGTGACCACGACCCGCAGGTGGTGCGCTTCCGTCCTGGCGGCTGGTGGTCCTGGTGGTTGTGAGCCAGGCCCTGGGCTCGTTGGCGCGGGAGTGTCCCGGAGTCGGTCTCGGCCGTAGCATCGGCTCACGTGGAGATCGAACCGACCGGGCGCGAGCTGACGCGCTGGACCATCCATGGCGAGCGGCTCGTCGATGACACTCGCCGGCTACGACTGAGCATCGCATCGGTCGAGTTGCCAGACGGGGTGACCTTCGAGCAGTACGTGCTACGGATTCCCAAGGCCGCGATGATGATCGTGCTCGACGATCACGATCGTGTGCTGTTGATGTGGCGCCACAGGTGGATCATCGACCGGTGGGTGTGGGAGCTGCCGGGTGGCTACGTCGACCCGAACGAGGATCCGGCGGTCACCGCCGCTCGTGAGGTCGAAGAGGAGACCGGGTGGCGTCCGCTCAATGTCGAGCCGCTCGTGACCATGCAGCCGATGGTCGGTTCGGCAGATGCCGAAAACCTGCTCTACCTCGCGCGCGGCGCCGAACGAATCGGTGAGCCAACGGACATCAACGAGGCCGAGCGGGTCTCGTGGGTGCCGCTGGACTCGATCCGCGAGTACATCGAGAGCGGCGAGATCGTCGGGGCGGCCTCACAGGTGGGGCTCTTGCACGTACTCGCGTTCGGCCGTTAGGCGGGCGGAGTAGCGAGGCCGGCGCGGCCCATCTGCGTGTAGAGCGCGCACACGTCGGCGTGTCCGCGATACGGGCTCAGCCGGCGGCCGACGTCGGCGAGGTACTCGGCGCCGCGGACGGAGCGCACAGTGCGCGCCATGTGCATCGCGGCTCCGCCGGTGGTGCAGGCTTCCTCGACCCGGCCCTGATCGGCGAGTGTCGACGCGAGTAGAGCAGTGTTGAACAACCTTCCGCGCTCGTACCCGTCGCTCATTTCGAGCGAGCGGCGTGCGAAGCGTTCGGCCTCACCCGGTCGGCCGAGTGCTCGGAAGGTGTGTGCGAACTTGGCAGCAAGGTAGGCGGCGTCGAAGTAGTTCAGCCACTCTGGTCCGTCACTGCCGACCACCCGGCCGAATGCTCGCTCGGCGTCGTGCAGGGCAGCGAAGCAGGCGGAGACGTTTCCCTGCATGGCGTGACCGTGCGCCTCCATTGCCGCGGCTTCGGCCGCGAGCGCAGGAAGACCGGATCGACGTGCGGTTCGGCGGGCGGCAAGCGCCAGGTCGACGGCGGTGCCGGGCGAGTGGTCGAACGCGGCGTGGTGGCTCATGCCCGCCAACATCTCTGCCTCCAGCGCGTCGTCGCCGGCATCCTGGCAGAGCTTGAGTGCTTCGCGGAGCCATCGGCGGCCGGCATCGCGTTTGCCGATGTCGTATGCGATCCAGCCAGCGAGCTGGTGCATTTCCGCGGCAGCCAGGAAGAGGTCGGCGCGGACGACGTCGGTGCCGACACCGTCTTGGAGCATGGGTTTCACGGTCACCGTCAGGTATTCCGAGACTGTGGCGGCGGCGTGAGTGTGTCCTCCTCCGTAGCGGTTGTCGAGTCGGCGGAACACACCGGTCATCTCGCGGACGATCTTGATGTCGGTCTTTCCTAACGTGCGGCTCCGCTGGGTCGTCGTCGTGGCCGGTGCGCCGAGCAGAGAGGCGCCGACCAACGTCACGGTTGAGCTTGCCGCTTTGAGAAGTTGTCGACGCTGGACGTTGTCACCTTCGCCGTCCTTCGTCGGCAGGCTAATCGAGGTCGGCTGCGACGATGACTCGTCCGCGGTATAGCCAACGGTGAACCACAGTTCGGACGGTGGGACGTGCAGGATCTCAGCCCACCGTTGCAGCTTGCGCAGGTCTGACGGTGCCTGCGCGTTCTCCTTCTCTAGTCTGCTCACCTGGACTTGGGACATGCCGAGCCACCGGCCGAGCGTGGCTTGCGTGACCTGCGGCTTGTGCGCCTGCCGATAGGCCTTGAAGACGCGTCCGAAGTGCCGCGATGCCAGGGCATCGCGCAGGCTCTCTCGATCCCAGAAGTCGGTGCTGGGCCGAGCTGGCTCATTCCGAGCGGCCGCGAACCGGGAGCACGGACTGCATAGCTTGGCCCGCTGGTCCGCGGCGAGTCGTGCGCCGCACGCGCCGCAGCAGCGTCTCTGGTCGCTCATACCGGTCCCCATCCCGATCAATTCGCAGTGTAGGTGATCTGCCACGGGTTGTGACGGTTCATATACCTGCGAGGTATATGCGCTGAGTGCGCCGTATACGTCGGCGTCGTTTCCCTTGTCGGATTGAGCGTCGATGCTCGCGACACGTTTCGAAACTGCTCCAGCCCATTCGGGAGCCAGATAGCTGTTGACGGCAACAGAGGAGAGGAGCTCAGATGTCGGATGCATCTTTCCAATTCGACACCGACCCGTTCGCACCCTTCAGCGCACAGTTCGCGCTCTCGGGCACGACGACGCCGGGGTCGCGCGACGACACACCCTCGCGTGTGGGCGTGCGTCCGTGGGGGTTGCGGCGTGCTCGGCCGGCAGGCCCGGGTCGCGCTCTGCCGGCGTGGCGCTACGACCAGGGTGAGCAGAAGGCGGTTGCGCTTGAGGACGGCGTGCCGCTGATCGATCTTCCGGTCGCAGGCGATCCGACCGCGCACACGACATCGACGGTGGACGGCGAGGATGGGCCGAGCGCTGAGGACTGGATCAACGACTGATGACGGTTCTCATCCTGGCGTCCGAGGACGACATCACCGCAGATCGGATGGTTCGCGCGCTCGAGGATCGAGGCGCGCCGGTGGCGCGCGTCGATACGGCGTGGTTTCCGCAGCGGGCGAGTGTTCGGGCGGAACTGCGTGGTGGGCGCTGGGCGGGGAGCCTGACCGCCGGCGGGCGGCGAATCGAATTCAAGGCGCTGCGGTCGATCTGGTACCGCAGCCCCTCGGCGTTCCGGTTCCACGCCGAGATGTCGCCGACCGAGAGGCGCTGGGCGATGTCCGAGGCCAAGTACAGCCTGGGTGGGATTCTGGCGTCACTGCCGGTGTTGTGGGTGAACCACCCGAGCCGCAACGCGGACGCGGCGTACAAGCCGGTGCAGCTGGCGACAGCGGCGTCGTGCGGGCTGAAGGTGCCGAAAACGCTCATCACCAATCAGGCGAATGCGGTGCGCTCGTTCGCAGCCGGCCCGATGGTGTCGAAGGCGCTCGGCGCCGCGGCTATCGTGGAAGAAGGCGGGCGAAAAACGACTTTCACGACGCGTGTCGGACCGGCCGATCTGGAAGATCTACGCGGTGTCGAGCGCACTGCTCACCAGTTCCAGCAGTGGGTTCCGAAGGATGTCGACGCGCGGGTCATCGTGGTTGGCGAGCATGTTTTCGCCGCGAGCATCATCGCCGGCAGCGCCGAAAGCCGGCTCGACTGGCGCGCCGACTACGGAGCCCTGCGCTACGAACTCGTCGCCCCGCCAATAGACGTGGTGGCCGGGGTGCGTCGCTACTGTGCAGAACTCGGCCTCGTATACGGCGCTTTCGACTTCGTGGTGCGCCCCGACGGAGGTTGGGTGTTCTTGGAATGCAACGCAGGCGGTCAGTATGGATGGATCGAGGATGCCCTCGGCGCGCCGATCACCGCGACGCTGGCGGAGTTGCTCGCGAGGGGAGTGGAGACGTGACGGTATCGGACGGCATGTGGCGTGAACACGCGCGCAAGCTCGGAGAGCGGGTCGCGGCCGATGGCGTACTAACCGATCCCATGTGGCGGGCCGCACTCGAGGGAGTGCCGCGACACGTGTTCGTCCCGCACTTCTTCGAACAGAGGCGAGACGGCTCTTGGGCGAAGAAGGGCGTGGGCGATGCGGGGTGGCTCGAGACTGTCTACAGCGATCGGCCACTCGTGACAGCGCTTGCGCGGACCGAGTCCGGCAACTCGGTGACCGTGTCGTCGTCGACAAAACCGGGACTCATGGTGCGGATGCTCGAGGCACTCGAGTTGCGCGACGGACACCGCGTGCTCGAGATCGGAACAGGCACCGGTTACAACGCGGGCCTACTGGCGCACCGTCTTGGCGACGCGTGCGTGTTCTCGGTAGACATCGGCGCCGGGCTGGTCGACGCCGCGCGTGAGCGTCTTGCCGACCTCGGGTACGCGCCCACACTGGCGGCGACCGACGGAACGGCCGGCCTACCGGATGCGGCACCGTTCGACCGCATCATCGCGACGTGCTCGGTGCCGGCAGTGCCGTGGACGTGGGCGAGGCAGGTACGTGACGGAGGCCTGGTGCTCGTCGACGTCAAACGCGGCTCGCACGCGGGCAACCTGGTTCGATTGAGGCGTATCGGTGACCGGCTCGAGGGCCGGTTCTCGCCTCGGTGGGCGGGGTTCATGGCGATGCGCGCGACCGACACGGCGCCGTCGTCCGAGCAGGCCCGCAAGATCGACCTCGACAATGGCTTGCGGTCAACCACGACGCTCGATGCCGAGCCGTGGACGAATGCCCTGCCGTGGTTTCTGGCACAGTCACAGCTACCTCGGCGGGTCGTGTTCGGTTACCGCGGCAGGAACGGCGCGCAGTGGGCGACCTTCACCGGCGACGATGGGTCGTGGTGCGCGATCGCGCTCGACTCGGACGAAAGGGGTGCGCGGGAGGTTCGCTACGGAGGACCGGTGAGAATCTGGGAACAGTTCGAACGGGTACACACCATGTGGGACACGCTCGGCAGACCGGGCTGGGATCGTTTCGGTCTGACCGTTACGCCCGATGGGTTCCACCAGATGTGGCTGGACGAGCCCGACGGGCCCTTCCGGTGGTCGCTGCCTCCGCTGCCGTAGCTAGCCAGGCCCTGGGCTAACGGGCTCGCCAGCCCAGCCTGAGGATCGCCTGCGTCAGTTCGTGGTACGCGGGCCGGACGTCCTCGGCGTAGCGGTCGAGCCACTCGCCGCGCGCCGAGGCCGTCGGTTCCGGCGGGGCGCCCAGTTCCAGCCACGACAGCCGCGAGACGTTGTCGTTCGCCATGCGCCACCAGCGGTTGGCGCGCTCGGTCATCGCCTGTTCCCGTTTGGCCGCCGTGGTCACCGCGTCGGCCCTTGCCGCGATCTCGCCGGTGAGTTGTTCGGTGCGTTCGAGTTCCCACGTGCGCAGGTCCTCGGCCGCCTTGCGCGCGAGGCCGACGATCTCCTTGTACCGCATCGCGGCGGTCGGTTCGTCACTCATCGGAGCTCTCCGGACGGTTGAAGGGGATGACCACTTCCGGCGACGAATGGGTGGTGCGGTCGAAGAACAGCGCGCGGTCGGGCCTCGGCGACCAGTGCACGACCTGCCCCGCGCAGAACGGTGCCAGCTCGTTGCCCTGAACGTCGAGCGCGGCCCACGCGCCGATGTCGTCGGTGCCTGCGAAGCCGAGGGTGTCCTTGAGCCGCGCGATGCCCCGCCACCAGCCGAGCACGTGCAGCCCGTGCGCGGGGCCCTGCTTGAGCAGCGTCCGCAGGTGGTCGAGTCCGCTCTGCTTGCCGGGTTCCTTGGCCTCCAGCGCGGGCAGTGCCGCGTCCACCCCGTAGAGGACCATGATGCGCGCGGTTCCCAGCCCGGCGAGGTTCGCGGCGGTGGTGGTGACCACTCCGGTGAGCTCGTCGGGGGCGATGAGGCCGGCCTTGTGGCCCTCGGCGACGAGCCGGTCGGTGAGTTCCCTCGCGGCGGGCACGCACCGCTCGACCGGGCAGCACAGCACGAACTCGACGTCGCCCTGCTGGTACTGGCGTGCCAGCGAACGGGCGGCGGAGTCCAGAATCGACAGTGCTTCCTTCGTGGACGTGCCCAGCACGGCCAGATGCCTGCCCGGTGCGCCCGAGAGCTCCACGCTGTGCGCGGTGTCGGCGACGTCGATCGACTGGCCGACGAGCGCGCGCGGCCGTTCGGCCAGGCCCAGCGACGTGAACGCCGCCGACTCCTCCAGCAGCGGTGCGTGTGCGCCGTCGAAGAGCCGGGGCTGGCCGTGCCCGGCGTAGGCCTGCCACAGCTCGCGCTGCAACGCGGGGAACACGCCCTTCGCGCTGGCGTCGGGGACGTGCGCGAGCTGGTTGCCGTGCGCGATGCCGGAGTCGTGGTTGATCACCGAGTGCCACTTCGGCGCGGCGACGGCGGCCTGGTTGGTGTCGGCGAGCACCCTGCGGGCCTTCGGCATCGCGATGCGCAGCGTGCACTGCTCGAACACGGCAGGCTTGCCCCAGAACGCGTCGATGCCCGCGATGTCCTGGCTCGCCAGTATCAAATGGATGCCCTGCGAGCGGCCTCGCCTGGCGAGGTCCTCCAGCAGCGAGGTTGCCAGTGCGGTCACCGTGTCGCGGCCCGCGAAGAGGTACTGGAACTCGTCGATCACGGCGACGATGCGCGGCCAGTGCCCGGCTGGATCCTGTTCGCGCAGTTCGGAGAGGTTGGTGACCTCGTGTTCCTTGGCCGCGGCCGAGCGCCTGCGCAGCTCGTCGGCGAGGAAGCGCAGCAGCGCCAGTCCGAACTCGCGGTCGGTGTTGATGTTGACGCCGACCAGCCGCGCGTGCGGTAGCCAGCTCTCGTCCTTGCGGCCGGGCGCCAGTCCCGCGAACGAGACGCCCTCCTTGAAGTCCAGCAGGTACAGCGCGAGCTCGTCGGGCGAGTACCGCGCGGTGAGGCTGCCGAGCAGCGCGTAGAGGAAGTTCGTCTTGCCCGATCCGCTCGGGCCGCCGATCAGCGCGTGCGGGGTGGCGTCGCCGATCACGACCTCGACGGGCTCGCCCTCGTAGAACCCCACGGGCGCGCGCAGCTCCCGCGCCGCGCTCTCCCGCCCGTACTCGGTGGGCAGCAGGTCGCCGAACGAGCGCGGCCCGCCCTGTTTGGCGACCAGTGCTTCCGCGATGCGGTGCGCGGCCGTGGTGACCTGGCCCGACGGCAGCGGTGGATCGAGCGTGACCACCAGGTCGGAGCCGGTCATGCTCGAGATCGCGCGCCGCTCGTCGAGCAGGCTGATCGTCTCGACCGAGCCGCCCAGCACGGTCGGCACGTCCACGAGCACCAGCGAGATCCCCGCGTCGAGCGCACCGCTCGCCACGCGCCGCAGGTCGCGGATCTGCTCGGGGTGCAGGTCCTCGCCGTTGCCGTAGAGCACGGCGATCCGCCACGGCTCGGCGCGCTTGCCCGTCGCGGCGCGCATCGCCCGCAGCGAGGGGAAACCGGCCTGCATCGTGTTGCTGTGGATGCGGCGGATGTGCCCGGCGAACTCGTCGAGCAGGTCGACCAGGCGCGTCGGGTCGTGCACGGTGACCGCGCTGGTGCGGCTCAGCGCGTAGAAGCTCGGCAGCACCGCGGTGAGCTGGCCGACGTCCCACAGGTGGATCTTCACGGCGCCGGGCTCGAACGTGCTGAGCACGCGCATCAGCACGTTCTCCACCAGCGCGTCCACGGACTGCCTTGTGCCGGGCGCCGAGGTGATCGCGAGGTGCGACTCGTCGAGCAGCGGCACGGCGACGTCGAAGCTCAGCTCCGTGCCCGCGGTCCGACCGGCCGTCGAACCATCCACTGTGGAGTAGCCGATGCGCCAGAGCTCGGGCGCCGTGATGCCCGGCGAGTTGCCGACCCTGCCGAGCCAGTCACCCGGAGGACGTCCGGCGGGGCCCGGCGCGCTCGCCGCGACGAGCTCGCGCAGCCGGTTGGGGCCGTCGGCCCACTCGCGGTAGAACTCGGCGCGGACGCTGCGCAGCCAGGACACCACGCCCGGCATGGCGGGATCGCTCGCGTGCTCGGTGACCTTGGGGTCGTGCGCGGCCCGCTCCGTGCCCACCCTGACGATGAGCTGCTCGAGCTGGGCCTTGGCCAGTTCGAACTCGGCCGCGGTGCGGGCGTTGCGCGCAGCGCCGAGGGCCAGGCCGATCTGCTGCCTCAGGTGATCGAGCGCGGTCGTCACCCGGGCGCGTTGCTCGCCTGCCCTCCTGCCCATGCGTTGCCTACAGCCTCGCCTCGTAGTGGTTCAGCAGGTCGTCGGCGCCAGCCAGCCGGCCGCTGTCATTGTCGAGTTGTTCGAAGGCGCGGGGCAACTGCGGGGGCAGCCACGGCTGGGCCTGGGTCTGGACATCGGCCAGCGCCCGGCGGTACTCCTCCAGCAGTTCCTTCGCCCGATCGGTGTGGACGCGGGCGTCGGTGAGCCCGCTGTGCACCTGAGCGAGCGACTGGCGCAGCTGGTCGAACGACATCGGCTACAGCCGCGCCGAGTAGTTCTCGGCGGAAGAGATGCAGGCCTGGATGGTGCTCTGCGTGCCGTTGATGCCCTGCAGCGCCTCGGCGAGCAGACCGTGAGCCTGGTTCACCTCTTGCTGCGTGCTGCCGGACGTCGCCATGGAAAGGGTCTGCTGGGCTTCCTCGATCGACTGGGCAGCCTGCTGAAGGGCGGCAATGCCAGCGGAAGCCTTCTCGTTCGCGAGGGCGATCCCCGCGCGGATCTCTTCCACTCCGGGCATGGGGCGGACTCCTTGAGGAAGTCGGGTCAATCGGTATCAAACCTAGCGTGACCGATCGACTCCGGACAGATGAAGGTAGGGGGACGTGCTGATTACTCTGTGCGCCCGTCTAATACAGAACGCCGGAACCCGAGGGGTTCCGGCGTTCTGCTCGTTCGAAGCGCGGAGGATACGGGATTCGAACCCGTGAGGGCTGTTACACCCAACACGATTTCCAATCGTGCGCCTTAGGCCGCTCGGCCAATCCTCCGCGAAAGAGCGTAGCAGGGGCCTGTTTGACCAGCGGTTACCGGGTCTGAGCTGCGGTTACTCCGGGTGAGCCCGTCAGCGGAAGCAGTAGGAGTCCGACGACGCGTCGCCGCCCTGCAACCGCACCTGGTGCGCCCGCAGCCCACGGAACTCGTTGCCGTGTGGGAAGAACCGTTCGTCGATGCTCAGCCCGCCCCCACTGCCGGGGTCGGTGTCGATCTTGGCGAACCAGGCACCCACCCCGTCGGGGTAGAACTGGTCGTCCCAGCTGCCGTAGAGCGAGTTGGTGAGGTAGATGCGACGTCCGTCGCGGCTCACCTCCACCATCTGCGGGCCTCCCGCCAGTGGTTCGTCCTTTGCGGACGGATGTGGCACCCGGCCGACGATCCCGCCGAGCCGCACCGAACCGGTCTCCTTCGGGTGAGCCGGGTCGCTGACGTCGTACTGCTTCAGCTCGCCGGTGCCCCAGCACGAGACGTAGAGGAACCGGTCGTCGACGGACAGGTTGATGTCGGTGACCAGCGGCGGCACGGCGCCGAACGGCTGCAACGCCGGTGGCAGCAGCTCCGGCTCGGCGGGTTCGGCCGGGATCGTGATCACCTTGTCGGCGCGCCAGGTGCCGCCGTCGAGGTGCCAGCGCCAGACCGACGCGGAGAGGTCCTCGGTGCTCACCACCACGCCCGCGAACCCCCACGTCGCCTCGGGGTCGTGTGACGGGCGCAGCTCGAGCACCATCTGGTGCTGCGCGCCGAGGTCCACCTCCTGCAGGTGGGTGCCCTTCTCGAGATCCCAGAAGTGCAGGCTGTGGCCGTACTTGTTCCCCAGCAGCAGCTCTGGGTCGATGCCGTCCTCGATCATCGACGGCGTCCCCCATTCGGAGGTGATCGCGATGTTCTGGTTGAGGTGCCACCACGCGTCGTAGGCGAGGTACTGGGGCCCTCGGTCGGTCTCCCAGGCCCGCAGGACGTCGAACGTGTCGTGGTCCAGCAACGCGATTCCGCCGGGTCCCTCCGATCCGTTCGCCCCGCCGAGGCAGGACAGGAAGATGCCCTCGGGCCCGCAGTGCAGGGTGTGCGGCCGCGAGTAGCCCGCGCCCGCGGCGAGCTCGCTCGCCGCCACCGTGCGGTGCAGTGTGGGTTGCCTGGGGTCGGGCTCGGTGTCGAAGACGTGGATGTTGGACGAGCGCAGGCCGGGCAGCAGCAGGTAGCGGCGCCGCAGGCCGTCGGTGTCGTGGCCCGCGTGGGCGAACGCGCTGCTGCAGGCGTTCCAGCCGAAGTGGTGCAGCTCGTCGCCTCGGGTCGGCAGGTCGGACCAGCCGACCACCTTCCCGTAGGTGTTCGACTCCGGGTCGGTGTCCACGACGGTGAGGGCGTCGGGACGCTCGGCCGTGCGGTCGAACGCCACCACGTAGGCGAGCTGCTCCGGCGGAGCCGCGATCGCCTCGGCCGGGCTGCGGTAGAACGTGGGATCGATCTCGGGACCGTTGGCGTGCGTCATGATTGCGCTCCTCGGCTGAGACGAAGGAAACTTCCAGCGTCTCCATGCGGCGCGGTCACTGTCCAGGGGGCTGCAAAACTTGGCCCCCGCTCATTCCGCCGCCGGTTCCATGGCGCGGTAGGTGGCCGCGGTGACCGCTCCGTAGGCCAGGTGGGGCAGCACGTCGCTGAGCCAGTCGGTGGCGCTCCAGCCGCGCGGATCGGTGATGCCGAGCGCGGTCATCGGCCCGCTGCCCGCCACCATCGCGGCCGCGGTCACGGCGAGCGCCCCGACCGGCGGCGACGGCCGCCAGCCGAGGGCGTGCAGCGCGCCGTACCCGACGCCCACCGCGGTGCCGGCCAGCGTGCCGAGTACCGCACCCAGGCCGGTCAGACGGTTCCGGCGCGTCTCGCCCACGCCGGGCACGCGGAGGCCGACGGCGCTCGCGAGCGAGTCGACGGTCCGCTCGGGGGTGCTGCTGGCGGCCCGTCCGCGCAGGGCCATGTCCAGGTAGGTGACGGTGTTCAGCGCGGTGACCCCCGCGGCTCCCGCCGCGAGTCCGCGTGCGAGGGGGTGCGACATCCGCGCTGGGTACCCGGCACGGGGCTGCCGTACCGGGGGCCGCGCGTTCGTCGGTTGATGGGCCTCGCGGGACGTGTGACCATGCGGTGATGAGTCAGCGTTCGATTCCTCCGTTTCGCGCCGACCACGTGGGTAGCCTGTTGCGCCCCGCCGCCGTGCACCGGGCTCGCGAGCAGGCGGCGCGGGGTGAGCTCAGCGGCGCCGAGCTGAGGACCATCGAGGACGAGGCCATCCGCGACGTCGTCGACCTGCAGCGCAAGGTGGGCCTGCGCTCAGCGACCGACGGGGAGTTCCGGCGCGCCTCGTGGCACATGGACTTCATCTACCAGCTCGACGGCGTCTCGAAGAGTGACGAACGCCTGCACGTCAAGTTCCACAACGCCGCCGGTGACCTGGAGTTCAGCCCGCCCGGCCTGCAGGTGGACGGCAAGGTGGGCCTCGGCACCACCATCTTCGGCGAGCACTTCGAGTACCTGAAGTCCATTGTGGATCCCGCGGTGACGCCGAAGCTGACCATTCCCTCGCCGAGCATGGTCTACTACCGCGGCGGCAGGAAGGCGGTGGACGAACACGTCTACCCCGACCTTGAGGACTTCTTCGCCGACCTCGGCGACGCCTACGCCGCGCAGGTCAGGGCCGTCGGCGAGCTCGGCTGCACCTACCTGCAGCTCGACGACACCAGCCTCGCCTACCTCAACGACCCGAACCAGCGCGAGCTCGTGGCGCGCATGGGCGGCGACCCGGAGACCCTGCACCTGCGCAACATCAGGACGATGAACGCCGCGATCGCGGGCAGGCCGGGGGGCATGACCATCACCACCCACCTGTGCCGGGGCAACTTCCGGTCGTCGTGGGCGGCGGAGGGCGGCTACGACTTCGTGGCCGAGGCGCTGTTCAACGAGCTGAACGTGGACGGCTACTTCCTGGAGTTCGACGACGAGCGCTCCGGCGGCTTCGAACCGCTGCGGTTCGTGCCCGAGGACAAGTACGTCGTGCTCGGCCTGGTCACCACCAAGCGCGGCGAGCTCGAGCCGGTGGAGTCGCTGGAGCGCCGCATCGAACAGGCGGCCAAGTACGTCGACCTGGAGCAGCTCTGCCTGTCGCCGCAGTGCGGGTTCTCCTCCACCGAGGAGGGCAACGACCTCACCGAGGAACAGGAGATCCGCAAGCTCGAGCGCATCGTGGAGACCGCGGCCAGGGTGTGGGGCTAGCTCACGCCCTCGCTCAGGTCAGGTCCGCGAACGTCTCGACGTCCTCGCGGCGGCCCGCCACCACGAGCAGGTCGCGCGGGGCGATGACCGTCTCCGGCGTGGCGTAGGTGAACTCGCTGCCCGGCCGCTTCACGCCGACCACGGTGACGCCGTACTTGTTGCGCACCCGCGTCTCGCCGAGCGGTTTGCCGATCGCCTCCGCCGGAGCCGTGGTCTTCACGAGCGCGTAGTCGTCCTCGAACTCGATGTAGTCCAGCATCCGGCCGGTCACCAGGTGGGCCACGCGCTCGCCCATGTCGTGCTCGGGCAGCACGACGTGGTGGGCGCCGACGCGGCGCAGGATGCGGCCGTGCTGTCGGCTCACCGCCTTGGCCCAGATGTTGGGGATGTCGAAGTCGGCCAGGATCGACGTGGTGAGGATGCTGGCCTCGATGTCGGTGCCGATGCCCACGACGGCGCGGTCGAACTCGGGCACGCCGAGCTGGCCCATGGCCTCGGCGTCGGTGGTGTCGGCCACCGCCGTGTGGGTGAGCTCGTCGGAGAGCTTCTGCACGAGTTTGGGGTCGCTGTCGATGCCGAGCACCTCGCAGCCGCCGTTGACGAGCTCGACGGCGAGCGAGCTGCCGAAGCGGCCGAGGCCGATGACGACGACCCGACGGCCCTGGTTCCGGTTACCCAACGATCGGCCTCTCTTCCGGTAGTTCGTAGCGCCGGGACCGCTCGCGCAGCGCGAGTGCCGACGCGAGCGTGATGGGACCGACGCGGCCGAGGAACATCAGCACCAGGAGCACGACGTGCCCCGCAGTGCCGACCTCGGCCGTGATCCCGGTGGTCATGCCGGCGGTCGAGAACGCCGAGATCGCCTCGAAGAGTACGAACTCGAGCCGGAACGGCGTGAGCGTGAGCAGCAGCAGTGTGCCCGCGACGACGGCGCCGACACTGAGCAGCGCCACCGACAGGGCCTGCCGCTGGGCGGTCGCGGGGAGCTTGCGGCCCATCACGTGCACCGAGGGCTCACCGCGGATCTCGGCGTAGATCACGAACGCCAGCAGCGCGAACGTCGTCACCTTGATGCCGCCCGCGGTGCTCGCGCTGCCGCCGCCGATGAACATGAGGATGTCGTTGATCAGCAGCGTGCCCGACTCCATCTGGCCGACGTCGATGCTGTTGAACCCGGCGGTGCGTGGCATGACGCCGTGGAAGAAGCCCGCGACGAGCGAGCCTCCCGCGTCGAAGCGGCCTAGCGTCGCGGGGTTGTTCCACTCCGCGAGAGTCACCACGGCGACGCCGACGACGAGCAGGACACCGCTGGTGACCACGGTGATCTTCGTGTGCAGCGACCAGCGGGCCTTGCGTCGTCGCTCCCGCGTGCGGCGCCACACCTCCACCCACACCGGGAAGCCGAGCCCGCCCGCGAGCACGGCGGCGGCGATGGGGACGCAGATCCACGGGTCGGTGGCGAAGCCGACCAGGTTGTCGGGGAACAGGGCGAAACCGGCGTTGTTGAACGCCGACACCGAGTGGAAGACCCCGTGATAGAGCGCGTCGGCGACGCCGTAGTCGTAGCCGATCGCGAACCGCGCGGCCAGCACGAGGCTCGTCACCAGCTCGAAGGCCAGGCTCACCAGCGCGACGCCCCGCACCACACGCCGCACGTCGCCGAGGTCGAGCGCCTTGGTCTCGGTCTGCGCGGTGAGCTGCAGGCGCAGCCCGAACCGGCGCGACACGAGCAGGCCGAGCAGCGAGGCGATGGTCATGATGCCGAGCCCGCCGACCTGGATGAGGCAGAGGATGACCACCTCGCCGAACGTGGACCAGTGGGTGGGCGTGTCCACCACGACGAGCCCGGTGACGCAGACCGCCGAGGTCGCCGTGAACAGGGCCGTCACCAGCTCGGCCGGTTCCCCCGTGGTGGTGGCGGCCGGCAGCGACAGCAGTGCCGTCCCCAGCGCCACCACCGCCGCGAACGCCAGCACCACGATTCGCGCGGGCTGGCGCCAGCTGGGGAGAAACCGGCGCAGGACGGCCCAGGACCAGTCCCGGGCCACTGGGTCACTCCGTTCGTTCGATCGGCTGTCCGGACGCAAAGCTAACCAATCGGCCCCCGGCTCGCACCGGCAACGCGGAGGTTGCGCCCTGAGCGCCGACGAAGTTGGCTGTGGAGGTGCGGCACAACGCTGAGGTCTCACCGACGGTGGTCGGGCGTGTGCTGGACGTGCTCGACGCGTTCAGTGCCGAGCACCCGGTGCTGACGTTGTCCGACCTGAGCCGCCGCGCGGGCCTGCCGCTGTCCACCACTCACCGGCTCGTCGGCGAGCTCGCCGAGCGGGGCGCGCTGGAACGCGACTCCGACGGGCGTTACCGGGTGGGACTGTGGCTGTGGGAGGTCGCCTCACTCGCCCCGCACGGCGCGGGCCTGCGCGCGAGCGCGATGCCGTTCCTCGAGGACCTCTACGAGGCCACCCATCAGCACGTGCAGCTCGCGGTGCTGGACGTGGCCGAGGTCGTGTACGTGGAACGCATCTCGGGCCGGGGCGCCATCAAGATCCAGTCCAGGGTCGGCGGCAGGCTGCCCGTGCACGCCACCGGGGTCGGGCTGGTGCTGCTGGCCTTCGCGCCGGAGGACTGGCAGGAGCGCGCGCTCGCCGTGCCGCTCAAGCGGTACTCGCCGAAGACGATCTCGTCGCCGTCGGAGCTGCGCAGGGTGCTCGCCGACGTGCGGCGCGACGGCTACGTGGTGAGCGACGGGCAGATCGAGCCAGAGGCGCTGTCGGTGGCAGCTCCCGTCTACGGGGAGCAGGACTCCGTGGTGGCCGCGATCTCGATCGTCGTGCCCGCGGAGGGCACCGATCCGCGCACGCTGGTGCCCGCGGTCAGAGCCGCCGCGAGGGGTATCTCGCGCGCGCTCGGCGCCCCGAGGGCCGGCCGGGTCTCCGGGGATGCGCGCTGGGAGACCCACTGAAAGCCTTCCGTCCAGTGGAAGTCCTGGTGGTTCGCGCGGATCGGCCCGTCGCAGAGTGTGGTGCGACAACGGCAGCGACCCGGCAGTGACGACGTGGAGGAAACGGTGACGGACACGCAGGTTGGCATCATCGGAGCGGGACCGGCCGGCCTGGTCCTCTCGTACCTGTTGCACCTCGAGGGCATCGAGGCGGTCGTGCTCGAGGCGCGCAGCCGCGAGTACGTCGAGCAGCGCGTGCGCGCGGGCGTGTGCGAGCAACCGACCGTCGAACTGCTGCGCGAGCTGGGCGTCGGCGAGCGGCTTGCCGCCGAGGGCCTGCCCCACCGCGGGCTCTCACTGCGCTTCGACCGCGCCGACCACCGCATCGACCTCGCCGAGCTCACCGGCAAGGCGATCACCGTGTACGGCCAGCAGGAGATCGTCAAGGACCTCATCGCCGCGCACGCCGGCAAGGGACTGCCCATCGAGTTCGAGGTGTCCGATGTGGAGCTGCACGGACTCGACACCGAGTCGCCTCGGGTGTCCTACCACGACTCCGAGGGCAACGCGCGCGAGCTGAACTGCGCCGTGATCGCGGGCTGCGACGGCTTCCACGGCATCTCGCGGCCCTCGATCCCTGCCGGGGAACTCACCGCCTACGACCACCAGTACCCGTTCGCCTGGCTCGGTGTGCTCGCGCGCACGCCGCCCTCGCACGAGGAACTGATCTACACCCACCACGAACGCGGCTTCGCGCTGCACAGCATGCGCTCGCCCGAGGTCACCCGGCTCTACCTGCAGGTCGACCCCATCGAGCGGATCGAGGACTGGTCCGACGACCGGATCTGGCACGAGCTGGAACAGCGGCTCGAGACCAGGGACGGGTTCTCGTTGCGGGAGGGGCCGGTGCTGGAGAAGAGCATCACACCGATGCGCAGCTTCGTGGTGGAGCCGATGCGGTACGGCAGGCTGTTCCTGGCGGGCGACGCCGCGCACATCGTGCCGCCGACGGGGGCCAAGGGCATGAACCTCGCGATCGCCGACGTCCGCAACCTCTCGCGCGCGCTCAAGGCGCTCCTGTGCGACAACGACGGCGAGCTCGCGGCGTCTTACTCGGACCGCTGCCTGCGCCGCGTCTGGCGGGCGGAGCACTTCTCGTGGTTCATGACCTCGATGCTGCACACCGACCCGAACGCCGACGCGTTCCAGCACCGGCTCCAGCTCTCGCAACTCCGTTACACGGCGTCGTCGAGGGCGGCGGCCACAAGCCTGGCGGAGAACTACGTGGGCCTGCCCTTCGACCGAGCCGACTGAGCCCGAACGCGGTGAAGGGCACCTTTACTGCGTTGAATGCAGTAAAGGTGCCCTTCACCACGGGTGGTGGAGCCGCGGGGGCAGGGTCAGGACTTGTGTTCCGGGCGGCCTTCGGCGGCCCACTCCGTGTGGAACGTGCCCTCGGTGTCCACGCGGCGGTAGGTGTGCGCGCCGAAGTAGTCGCGCTGCCCCTGGACCAGTGCGGCGGGCAGCCGGTCGGCCCGCAGCGCGTCGTAGTAGGCCAGCGCGGTCGAGAAGCCCGGCGTCGGGATGCCGAGCCGCACCGCGGTCGAGACCACCGAGCGCCACGAGTCCTGCGCGTCCTCGACGGCCTTGCGGAAGTCGCCGCTCGTGAGCAGCGTCGGCAGGCCCGGCTCGGCCCCGAAGGCCGCGCTGACGTCGTCGAGGAACTTCGCGCGGATGATGCAGCCGCCGCGCCACAGCGAGGCGACCGAGCCGAGGTCGATGTTCCAGTCGTACTCGGCGCTGCCCGCCTGGATCTGGTTGAAGCCCTGCGCGTAGGCCACGACCTTCGAAGCGTAGAGCGCCTGCTCCACGTCGTCGGCGAAGCGCTCGGCGTCGCTGCCCGTCAACGGGGAACGCGAGGGGCCGGCGAGCCCGTTCGCCGCCGCCCGCAGGTCGGCGTGGCCCGAGAGCGAACGCGCGAACGTGGCCTCCGCGATGCCGGTGATCGGCACGCCGAGGTCGAGTCCGATTTGGACTGTCCAGCGGCCGGTGCCCTTCTGCTCCGCCTGGTCGAGCACCACGTCGACGAACGGCCTGCCCGTGGCGGCGTCGGTGTGGGCGAGCACCTCCGCGGTGATCTCGATGAGGTAGGAGCCGAGCCTGCCGGTGTTCCAGGTGCGAAAGACCTCGGCGATCTGCGCGGGCTCGTAGCCCAGCGCGCCGCGCAACAGGTCGAAGGACTCGGCGATCAGCTGCATGTCGGCGTACTCGATGCCGTTGTGCACCATCTTGACGAAGTGCCCGGCGCCGTCGGGTCCGATGTGCGCACAGCAGGGTGTGCCGTCGACCTTGGCCGAGATGTCCTCGAGCAGCGGGCCGAGCGACTCGTAGGACTCCTTCGACCCGCCGGGCATGATGCTCGGCCCGTGCAGGGCGCCCTCCTCGCCGCCGGAGACACCGGTGCCGACGAAGTGCAGACCGCGCTCGCGCAGCGCCGCCTCGCGCCTGCGGGTGTCGGCGAAGTGCGCGTTGCCAGCGTCGACGATCACGTCGCCTGGCTCGAGCAGCGGGGCGAACTCCTCGATCACGGCGTCGGTCGGGGCGCCCGCCTTGACCATCACCACGACCTGCCGCGGCCGCTCCAGCGCGTCGACGAACTCGCGCGCCGAGTAGGCGGGGATGAAGTCGCCCTCGGAACCGAACTCCTCCACCAGGTCGCGGGTCCGTTGCTCCGAACGGTTGTGCAGAGCGACCGTGTGCCCGTGCCGGGCAAGGTTGCGTGCCAGATTGCGCCCCATCACCGCGAGGCCGGTGACGCCGATGCTCGCCTTCTTCGTCATGACCTGCAGCCTACGCGGAAGAGCCTCTTTCGAGTTGGTGGTGGAAAACGGTAACGTCGACGCGCCATGGCCAGTACCGTCACCTCCCGAAGAAAGCAGCTCGGTAATGAGCTGCGCCACGCGCGCAATTCCGCGGGCCTGACCCAGCAGCGCGTCGCCGAGATCCTCGGGTGCACCCAGGGCAAGGTCAACAAGATCGAGTCCGGGGCGGTGGGGGTCAAGCTCGGCGACGTCCGCGCCATGCTCGACGCGTTCGACATCTCGGGCGAGGAGGCCGACACGCTGCTCAACCTCGCCAGGGCGGCCGCCGGTCAGCGCGGGCACTGGTCCGGGTACCGATCCGTTGTGCCGCACTGGTTCCGTACGTTCACCGACCTCGAGCCCGCGGCCGCGGAGATCATGACGTGGCACGGCGAGCGCATCCCCGGTCCACTGCAGTCAGAGCACTTCATGCTCAAGCAGTTCACGGAGTTCGGAGCGACGGACGTCACATCACTGGTTCGCAACCGGCTCGACCGCAAGGCGGTCTTCGACCAGCAGCAGCCGCCGTACTACCGCTTCATCCTCAGCGAGTCGGCACTGCGCAGGGCGCCCGGCGGCAACTCGCCCGCCGTGATGCTGGACCAGTTGGAGCACATGCTGGAGCTCGAGAAGCGGGCGAGGGTCTACCTGCACGTGCTGCCGTTCGACGCCCGACTGGCTTCGGTGCCCAACGACTTCACGATCATGCGGTTCCCCGACCGCACGCGGGACTTCGTCTACATCGAGCACTCGGCTGGCGGCATCTACCTCGACGACATCAAGGACTTCCAGATCTTCGTCGACTCGTGGGACCGGTTGCGTGGTGCGGCGCTGGAGCGCCAGGAGACGCGGCAGTTCTTCAAGGAGCTGGCCGAGCACTACCGCGAGGAACTGAACCGTCAGACGCGGCAGTAGCTGACCGAGAGGTTCGGTTCGAGCAGTCGCAGCGGGCGCGGCCGCCAGACCTTCACGAAGCCGAGGTCGAGGCGGCGGGCGGACTGTTCGGGGTGTGCGCCGTCCTCGTCGGAGGCATCCCCTGCCCGTTCGGTTCCCCTCGGTTCCACGTCCAGTCGTACCGCCATGTCGTGCTCCATCCCCAGACTTGCCTGTGTTGCCGATCTCTCACGGGGTGACCCCCGCCGTTGCGTCGGTGGGACCCTATGACTAGAAATAATCCTAGTCTCAGATTAATCACGCTGTCGATGAGGTCAACCGAACATCGCACGAATGGCCGCATAGGTTGATCTCAGTTGACACTGGGGCACGGAATCGGCGTGACCCGTCACGCCGATCGTCCGGGTCCTTCGACCAGGCACGGAGGTAGCGCCATGGCCGATTATGTCGCTCGATCGGATTATTACGACCCCGCCACGGCTGTGGAGATGTTCGAGGCCGAACGCTGGCAGAAGTCGTTCGCGAGCGAGCCCAACGGCGGCAGCTGTGTCGAGGTCAACCTGGGTGGGGAGCGGATCGGGGTGCGCGACACCAAGCTCGCGGACAGCCCCGTCTTCGTCTTCGACACGAAGGAGTGGGAGGCGTTCCTGATCGCCGTCAAGGCCGGTCAGTTCGACCTCCCCGCCTGAACCGCTCAGTTCGCGTCGCCGGGACCGCCCTGCTGTCCCGGCGGAGCCCCCTGCGGCCCGCCCTGCTGCCCAGGGCCGGTGCCGCCCGGTGCGCCGGGGAACCCGTCGGTGCCGGTCGTGATGCTCGTGGCCGTCGCCTCGTCGCCGGCGACCGACGCGAGCACGGTCACCACCTCGCCCTTCCCGGTCTCCTCGGGCTGCTCGGTCTCCTCGTCGATCGCGTAGGTCCGCGTGTAGCCGTCCTCGCTCTCGACCGTCACCGACGTGTCGTCGATGGCGGTGACCTCGCCCTTCTGCACGCGCTGGGTCTCGTACCCGCCGTCGTCGCCTGCGACCGTGAAGTCGCCGTGCAGTGCGTCGGCCATCGCCGACATGCCGTCCTGCGGGCCGAACTGCCCGCCCGTCCCCGGAGGGCCGCCCCGCATGCCGTCCTGGCCCGACCCGCCGCTCGCTCCCGCGTAGACGGCGACCCCGCCGGCCAGCGCGATGCCGGCCGCGACCGCGACGGCCACCGTCGTCCGGCGTGCCGTCCAGCGCGGCCTGTGTTCCCGTGGTGGTTGTGGATCGCCCCAGTTCCGCTCGGACTCAGGGAGCGCGTTCTCGGTGCTCATGTTCGTCAGCGTCGCGGGCCCGGCTGTGCCCGAGCTGTGTGCCGCATGGGCGTCGGCTGTGCCCTCGCGCGTTCACAGCGGGCGCACAGGCGGGCCACAGCGAGAGCACACGCTCGCGCGCGAAGCTGCCACCATGACCAGCATGAACACCGACCCCGGCAAGGTCGGGCAGCGGCGGCCCGACGGTTCACCTGTCCGGGTGCTCGTCGTCGACGACGAGTCCAGCCTCGCCGAGCTCGTCTCGATGGCGTTGCGCATGGAGGGCTGGGAGATCCGCACGGCGCCCGACGGCGCGAGCGCGATCCAGCAGGCCCGCGGGTTCCGCCCCGATGCCGTGGTGCTCGACCTCATGCTGCCCGACCTCGACGGGCTGGAGGTGCTGCGCCGGATGCGCGCCGACTCCCCGCACCTGCCCGTGCTGCTGCTCACCGCGAAGGACGCCGTCGAGGACCGCATCGCGGGGCTCACCGCGGGCGGCGACGACTATGTGACCAAGCCGTTCAGCCTGGAGGAGCTGGCACTGCGCCTGCGGGCACTGCTGCGCAGGGCACGGGTGGTGGCGGCCGCGGCGGGTTCGACGCTGGTGGTCGGCGACCTCACGCTGGACGAGGAGAGCCGCGAGGTGCACCGGGGCGGCGAGTCGATCTCGCTCACCGCCACCGAGTTCGAGCTGCTCCGCTACCTCATGCGCAACCCCCGGCGAGTCCTGTCGAAGGCCCAGATCCTCGATCGGGTGTGGAACTACGACTTCGGCGGGCAGGCCAACATCGTCGAGCTCTACATTTCCTACCTGCGGAAGAAGATCGACGCGGACAGGGTGCCGATGATCCACACCATGCGCGGCGCGGGGTATGTCCTCAAGCCGGCCTAGGGTGCGCAGGCCCTGGTCGCTGCGCAGCAAGCTGCTCGCGCAGCTGATCGGGCTGCTCGCGGTGGTGTGCCTGCTCGTCGTCGTGGTCACCGAGTTCGCGCTCGACACCTTCCTGGTCGGCAAGCTCGACGAGCAGCTTCGGGGGGCCAGCGACCGGGCGCGCGCGGTCGCGATGGGCCCGCCTCCCGAACTGCGGCCCGGAGAGCCGCGCCCCAAGGGGCCGCTGGTCGCGCTGGACGCTCCCGGGCAGGGCGTCGAGACCCTCACCGCCGTGCTCCGCGACGGCGAGGTGGTCAGGGCCCAGCGGCTCACGGGCCCCGAGGCCGAGCGTCAACTGCTGCCGAACAGCAGCGACGCGGTGCTCACGGACCTGCCTGCCGATGGCCGGGCCTACAGCCGCGACCTCGGCGATTTCGGCTCCTACCGGCTCTCCGCGATGGTCATGGGCGACGGCACGGTGCTGGTCACCGGGCTCCCGCTGTCGCAAGTGGACGACACGCTGCTGAACGTCGGGCTGATCATCGGCGGCGTCGCGCTCGGCGCGGTGACGATCACGGGGCTGGTGGGCGCGTGGACGGTGCGCCGCACGCTGCGCCCGCTCGACCGGCTGGCCACCACCGCCTCGAAGGTCACCGAGTTGCCGCTGGACAAGGGCGAGGTGGCGTTGTCGGTACGCGTTCCCGAGCCCGACACCGACACCCGCACCGAGGTCGGCAAGGTCGGACTGGCGCTGAACCAGATGCTCGGCCACGTCTCGGGCGCGCTCGACGCGCGCCAGCGCAGCGAGAGCAGGGTCCGGCAGTTCGTCGCCGACGCGAGCCACGAGCTGCGCACGCCGCTCGCCGCGATCAAGGGCTACGCGGAGCTCGTCGGCAGGCACGGTGACGCGGTGCCGAACGACGTCCGGTTCGCCTTCTCCCGCGTGGAGTCCGAGTCGGCGCGCATGACCAACCTCGTGGAGGAGCTTCTCCTGCTCGCCAGGCTGGACGCGGGGCGTGCGCCGGTGCGAGAGCCCGTGGACCTGTCCCGGCTGGTGGCCGACGCCGTCGCCGACGCGCACGTGGCCGGGCCGGGACACCGGTGGGTGCTCGACGCGCCCGCCGAGCCGATCACGGTCAAGGGCGACGCCGAGCAGCTGCACCAGGTGGTGGCCAACCTGCTGAGCAACGCCCGCGCGCACACCCCGTCGGGCAGCAGGGTGGAGGTGGTGCTCGCGCGGCGGGGGGACTCCGCGGTGCTGAAGGTCCACGACGACGGTCCAGGCATCCCCGCACCGCTGCTGCCCGAGGTCTTCGAGCGGTTCGCGCGCGGCGACACCTCGCGCTCGCGCTCGGCCGGCAGCACCGGACTCGGGCTGGCGATCGTCGCCGCCGTGGTGGCCGCTCACCACGGCGAAGTGGCCGTGACCAGCGAACCGGGGGCCACCGAGTTCACTCTGGCACTCCCCGTGTCGGCAGCCGGTCGAGCCTTCGCCTAGACTGGGCGACGGACCCCCGCGGCGTCCACCCTGTGAACCTCCCCAGGGCCGGAAGGCAGCAAGGATAAGCAGGCTCTGACGGGTGCGGGGGTCCCCTTTTTGCCCTGGACGGCCGGGCGAGGGGAGTGTCCGAGTCTGCCGGTACCCTCGCGACGTGGCTCTCGCGCTGTACCGCAAGTACCGGCCGGCAACCTTCGCCGAGGTGGTCGGGCAGGAGCACGTCACCGAGCCCCTGCGCACCGCTCTGTCCTCCGGCCGGATCAACCACGCCTACCTGTTCTCGGGTCCGCGTGGGTGTGGCAAGACGTCCAGCGCGCGCATCATGGCCCGCTCGCTCAACTGCGTCGAGGGCCCGACGCCCGACCCGTGCGGCAAGTGCGGGCCGTGCCTCGCGCTCGCACCGGAAGGCCCAGGCAGCGTCGACGTCACCGAGCTCGACGCGGCCAGCCACGGTGGTGTGGACGACGCCCGCGAGCTGCGCGACCGCGCGTTCTACGCGCCCGCCGAGTCCCGCTACCGGGTGTTCATCATCGACGAGGCGCACATGGTCACCACGCAGGGCTTCAACGCCCTGCTGAAGATCGTGGAGGAGCCGCCCGAGCACCTGATCTTCATCTTCGCGACCACCGAGCCGGAGAAGGTGCTGCCCACCATCCGCTCGCGGACGCACCACTACCCGTTCCGGCTGATCCCGCCGAGCGCGATGCGCGAGTTGCTCGAGCGCAACGTCGCCGCCGAGGGCATGCAGGTGGAGCCCGCGGTCTACCCGCTGGTGATCAGGGCGGGCGGCGGATCGGCGCGGGACACCCAGTCGGTGCTCGACCAACTGCTGGCCGGCGCGGGACCCGAGGGCGTCACCTACGCCCGTGCGGTGTCGCTGCTCGGCGTCACCGACGTCGCGCTGATCGACGCGATGGTCGACGCGCTCTCCGCGGACGACCACAAGGCCGTGTTCAGCACGGTCGACCAGCTCTCCGAAGCCGGCCACGACCCGCGCCGCTTCGCCACCGACCTGCTCGACCGGCTGCGTGACCTCATCCTGCTGCGCTCGGTGCCCGACGCGGCGTCCACCGGCATGGTGTCGGCGCCGGAGGAAGAGCTCGGCCGCATGATCGCGCAGGCAGAGCGCATCCAGCCGGGCACGCTCACGCGCTACGCCGAGATCGTCCACAACGGACTCCTGGAGATGCGGGGGGCCACGGCGCCCCGGCTGCTGCTGGAGCTGCTGTGCTCGCGCATGTTGCTGCCCGAGGTCGCCGGCGACGAGGCCGCCATGCTGCAGCGGCTCGAACGGCTGGAGCGCCGGGTCACCGCGGGGCCCGCGCAGGCCGGCGCGCCGCAAGCCGCCGCTCCCGCCGCCACACCTGCTCCCGCCGCGCAACAGACCGCGCCTGCCACGACGGCCGCACCGGAGCGGACCTTCGAACGGCCCTCGCAGCGCTCGGCGAAGCCGGCCGAACCCACGCAGCCCTCGGCAGCCGCACCGCCCGCCGAGCAGCCGGAACCGCCGAAGCAACCGGCCGCGCCCGCTGCGTCAGCCCCGCCTGCGCAGCCCGAGCCGAAGCCCGCTCAGGCGCCCGCTCCGGTGGCCGGTTCCTCGTCCGAGCCGGGACAGCTCGACGCGGCCGCGCTGCGCCAGTACTGGCCGCAGCTGCTCGCCGCCGTGCGCAAGCTGAGCCGCAGCACCGAGGCGATGCTGACCAACGCGACCGTGCACAGCCTCGACGGCAACACGGTGGTGCTCACCCATCCCGCGGAGCCGCTGGCGCGACGGTTGTCGGAGCCGCGCAACGCCGACTGCATCGCGACGGCACTCGGCCAGGTGGTCTCGGGCAACTGGAGCGTCAGGTGCGTGCACGCGGGAGCGGTGCAGAACGAGGCACCGGCCCCCGCGGCCCGGCAGGCGCCGCCCGCACCGGCCAGGCAGGCCCCGCCGGCCAAGCCGCAGCAGAACCAGCAGCCGGAGCAACGCTTCCAGCGGCCCTCGGCCTCGGAACAGCAGCGCAAGCCAGTGCCCGCCACCACGGAGCCGGACATCCCGCTGCCGCCCGAGCCCGACGACGAGGAGCCCTACCCGGACGGTCCCGACTCGGGCGGCCCCGTGGCCGCTCCCGCGCCGGACCAGACCGATCCGGAGGCCGTGGCCCACAAGCTGCTCTCCGACCACCTCGGCGCGCGCCCGATCGACTGAGCGCGTGGCTCAGCCCAGGTAGGCGAGTACCCCTTCGGTGATCGCGTCGGCGTAGCGCTGCCTGCCCTCGGGTGTGGACATCACCGAGGCCTCGTCGGGGTTGCGCATGTTGCCGCACTCCACGAGCACGGCGGGCACCTCGGAGAGGTTCAGCCCCGCCAGGTCGTCACGGCCGGAGAGGCCGCCTTCGCCGATGTAGTCGGCCACGGGGAACTCGGCGGCCATCGCATCGAGCACCGTTGTGGCCAGCCGGTTCGCGGGGTCGCCCTGCGCCGGGTTGAGCGGCGGGTCGGAGAAGGCGACGTGAAAGCCGCTGCCCTGCGTCGACGAGCCGTCGGCGTGGATGGACACCACGGCGTCGGCATTCACCTCGTTGCCGATCGCCGCGCGCCGGTCGACGCACGGCCCGACGCCGTCGTCGGAGTCGCGGGTGCCGACCACGCGCACCCCGCGGGCGCGCAGCGCCTCGCCGACCCGCTTCGCGACGTCGAAGTTGAACACGTGCTCGGGGTAGCCGTCGTCGGTCGCCGTGCCGGTGGTGTTGCAGGGCTTCATCCGTCCTCGCCCCGCAGGCACCTCGCGGTTGATCTCGGAGAGTGCCGAGGCGTTGCCGCCGTTGTGGCCGGCGTCGAGCACCACGGTGGGCGGGTCCGGCTCGGGCGTGGTGCTCCGTGGCGGAGCGGTGGTCGGCACCTGCCGGGGTGTGGAGCTGACGCGGTCGGGGGCCGGGCTCTGGCTCGCAGCGGGTGCGGCAGCCCCGCCGTCCGGTCCGCACGAACTCAGCGCCAGAGAAACGAACAGCAGCGCAACACCACGACGACGCACGGCTCACACCGTGCCACACGCGCTGCGACTAGGCTGGACACGACGTCACGCAAGCTACGAAAGCGGGAATCCGAATCATGGTGCAGCCCGGCGGCGGAATGCCCGACATGCAGCAGATCCTGCAGCAGGCCCAGAAGATGCAGGAACAGTTGGTCACGGCCCAGCAGGAGCTGGCGGAGGCTGAGGTCACCGGCACCTCCGGCGGCGGCCTGGTGACCGCGACCGTTTCCGGCGGCATGGAGCTCAAGAACCTGGCGATCGACCCCAAGATCGTCGACCCCGAGGACACCGAGACCCTGGCCGACCTGGTGGTGGCCGCGGTGCGCGACGCGACCCACAACGCGCAGAAGCTCACCGAGGAGAAGCTCGGCCCGCTCGCGGGTGGCCTCGGCGGTGGCGGCGGCATGCCCGACCTCGGCGGTCTCGGCAACCTCGGCCTGCCTGGACAGTAACTTTGTACGAAGGCGTAGTTCAGGACCTCATCGACGAGCTGGGCAGGCTGCCCGGCATCGGTCCGAAGAGCGCGCAGCGCATCGCTTTCCACCTGCTGGCCACCGATCCGGTCGACATCGGCAGGCTCCAGGACGTGCTCGGCAAGGTGAAGGAAGGCGTGCGCTTCTGCGACGTCTGCGGCAACGTCTCCGAGGAGGAGCAGTGCCGCATCTGCCGGGACCTTCGTCGCGACCCGGCGCTCATCTGCGTGGTCGAGGAGCCCAAGGACGTCCTCGCCGTGGAACGCACCCGGGAGTTCCGGGGCCGCTACCACGTGCTGGGCGGCGCGCTCGACCCGTTGTCGGGCATCGGGCCGGACCAGCTCCGCATCAAGGACCTGTTGTCCAGGATCGGGGCGGAAGAGGTGACCGAGGTGATCATCGCGACCGACCCCAACACAGAGGGCGAGGCCACCGCGACCTACCTCGTTCGCATGCTGCGTGACTTCCCCGGTCTGACCGTCACCCGGCTGGCCTCTGGCCTGCCGATGGGTGGCGACCTGGAGTTCGCCGACGAGCTCACCCTCGGCCGCGCGTTGTCCGGTCGCCGCGCGCTCTGATCGAGGCGCTCGTGCCCGATCTCGCGGAGCCGGGCCGGACCGTCGCCGAGCGGGTGCTGCACACGTCGCCGAAGTTGGGCGGCGTGCGGCTGCTCGCCATCGACGGTCCGTCCGGCTCCGGCAAGTCCACGTTCGCCGCCGCGGTCGTGGCCGCCCTGCGCGAACGGGGCGTTTCCACCGCGCTCGTCGGCACCGACGACTTCGCCACCTGGAGCGACCCCGTCTCGTGGTGGCCCCGCCTGCGTGCCGGCGTGCTCGATCCGCTCGCCGACGGCCGTGCCGGCCGGTATCGCCGGATGGACTGGACCACTGGCGAGGCGAAGCCCGGCCCGCTGGTGGACGTGCCGGTGCCGCACGTGCTGGTGCTCGAAGGGGTCTCGGCAGGCCGGGCCTCCGTGCGGCCCCTGCTCTCGTATCTGTGCTGGATGGACGATCCCGACCCCGGCGTCCGGCTCGAACGCGCCGTGGCGAGGGACGGCGAGACGTCCAGACCACACCTGCTGGCCTGGCAACGCTTCGAGTTCGGCTGGTTTTCGGCCGATCGCACGGCTGCTCATGCCGATGCGACGTTCGGACCAATGGAGGCCGACCAACGCGGGTAGCGGCCGTTCGGACGGTCACTCTGAGTCGATGTTCAGCGACTGTTCGGTGTAACCCGCTCCTCCGCGTAGCCCGATCGTAACCTCCAGACCTTAAGTGAGCCGCCGATAACCGCTAGGGTCAGCGACCATCTGCGGTCACGTGTTCACGTGAACGCGACCGAACTGGAATTTCCTCCAAGGGGTGCCAACATGCTCCAAATGCGGGTGGCCCGATCGCGACGGACAGCCCTGATCGGGCTCACCGCCGCGCTCGCGGTGTCCTTGACCGCCTGTGCCGAATCCGAACGCGACAGCGGCGGCGGGCAGGAAGGCGGCACGCTGGTATTCGGCGCTCCTGGCGCCCCGTCGAACTTCGACCCGTTCTACGCCTCCGACGGCGAGACGTTCCGCGTGACGCGGCAGATGTTCGAGACCCTCGTCGGCATCAAGCCCGGCACCGCTGAGCTGGAGCCCGAGCTCGCCACCGACTGGGAGTCCACCCCCGACGGCAAGGTCTGGACCTTCAACCTCAAAGAGGACGTGAAGTTCCACGACGGCACCCCGTTCAACGCCGACGCCGTCTGCAAGAACTTCGAGCGCATGTTCAACCAGACCGGCGCGGGCGCCACGGCCGCCCTGTCGTACTACTGGATCGAGAACTTCGGCGGCTTCGCCGACGGCGCCAAGCCGTCGCTGTTCAAGGGCTGCACTGCCGAGAACCCCACCACCGTCAAGCTCGAGCTGACGCGGTTCACGGCGCGCTTCCCGACCATGCTCAGCCAGGACTCGTTCTCCATGCAGAGCCCCAAGGCGCTGGACGAGTACAAGGCCAACGACGTCAAGGCCGAGGGCAGTGGCTTCGTCTTCTCCGAGTACGCGCGTCAGCACCCGACGGGCACCGGTCCGTTCAAGTTCACCTCGTACGACGAGGGCAACGGCACCATCGAGCTCGCTCGCAACGACGAGTACTCGGGCGACAAGGCCAAGCTCAACAAGCTGATCTTCCGCGTGATCGAGGACGAGACCGCGCGCAAGCAGGCGCTCGAAGCCGGTGACATCGACGGCTACGACTTCCCGTCGCCCGCCGACTGGGCCTCGCTGGAGGACGCCGGCTACAACGTCCAGATCCGCGATCCGTTCAACATCCTGTACCTGGGCATCACCCAGAAGAACAACGAGGCGCTCCGGGACCTGAAGGTCCGCCAGGCGCTGGCGCACGCGATCGACCGCCAGACTCTGGTCGACTCCGTGATGCCGGAGAACTCCGAGGTCGCCAAGGAGTTCTACCCGTCCTCGGTCGAGGGCTACGCCGACGACGTGCAGGAGTACCCGTACGACCCGGACAAGGCCAAGCAGCTGCTGCGCGAGGCCGGGCACGAGAACCTCACCGTGGAGCTGTGGTGGCCGACCCAGGTCACCAGGCCCTACATGCCGAACCCGCAGTCGATCTTCGGTGCGCTGCAGGAGGACCTCGAGGCCGCCGGCATCACCGTGAAGCCCATCAGCAAGCCGTGGGCAGGCGGTTACGTCGACCAGGTCGAGGTCGCCGACGCCCAGCTGTTCCTGCTGGGCTGGACGGGTGACTACAACTCGCCGTACAACTTCATCGGCACGTTCTTCGGCAACGCGGAGAACCAGTTCTGGACCTCCGGTTCGCCGTGGGGCCAGGAGCTGGCCGACTCCCTCGCCGACGCCGACACCACGGTGGAGGAAGGCGAGCGCGACGCGAAGTACCAGGAGATCAACCGCAAGTTGATGTCCGACTACCTGCCCGCGATTCCGCTCTCGCACTCCCCGCCGGCCATGGTGGTCTCCTCCGACGTTCAGGGGCTGGTGCCCAGCCCGCTGACCAAGGAGGAGTTCGCCTCGGTCACCGTGTCCTCCGGCGAGTAACAGAGAACTGTGCTCCGCTTTACGGTTCGGCGGGTGCTGCAACTCGCACTCGTCGTGGTAGTGCTGTCGGTGCTGATCTTCGGCTGGCTGCGGATGCTCCCGGGAGGGCCGGTTTCGGCCCTCCTGGGGGACCGCGGTACGGCCGAGAGCCGCGCCGAGCTGACCGAGGCGCTCGGACTGAACGACCCGATCTTCGTTCAGTACTTCGCCTTCCTCGGTCGGGCCATCACCGGTGACTTCGGTACGTCCACCGGTGTCTCGCCCGGCAAGCCAGCGATGGAACTGTTCCTCGAACGGTTCCCGGCGACGCTCGAGCTCAGCATCGCGGCGATCCTGCTCGCGCTGATCTTCGCGATCCCGCTCGGCTACCTCGCCGCCCGTCGTCGCGGCGGCTGGCTGGACAACGCGGGCGTCGTCGGCTCGATGATCGGCATCTCGATTCCGATCTTCTTCCTGGCCTTCCTGCTCAAGTACTTC
Organism: Prauserella cavernicola; assembly: GCF_016595675.1. GTDB lineage: Bacteria > Actinomycetota > Actinomycetes > Mycobacteriales > Pseudonocardiaceae > Prauserella_A > Prauserella_A cavernicola. Next base: position 1,082,739 of record NZ_JAENJH010000002.1, read on the forward strand.
CTGTCGATCAAGCTCGGCTGGCTGCCGACGGGCGGACGGCAGAGCCCGGACATCGATGCCACGCGCATCACCGGGTTCTTCGTCCTCGACGGGGTGCTCACCAGGGAATGGGACGCCGCGTGGGACGCGCTGCGACACCTGTTGCTGCCCGCGGTGGCGCTCGCCTCGATCCCGTTCGCCGTGATCTTCCGGATCACCAGGGCGTCGGTGCTCGACGTGCTCGACGAGGACTACGTGCGCACCGCGCGGTCGAAGGGCCTGACGCGGCGGATCATCCGCGACCGGCACATCCTGCGTAACGCCATGTTGCCGGTGGTGACGACGGTCGGCTTGCAGACCGGCGCGCTACTGTCCGGCGCAGTGCTCACCGAGACGGTGTTCTCGTGGCAGGGAATCGGGCAGGCGCTGGCGATCGGGTTCGAACGCAAGGACTTCGCCGTGCTGCAGGTGGTGATCATCGCGGCCGCGATGGCCTACGTACTGGTCAACCTCATCGTTGACCTGTCGTACGCGGTGATCGACCCGCGCATCCGCTCGGCGCAGAAAGTGAGCTAGCTATGACGTCGTCACGTGCGGCGAAAATCGACCGGCTCGCCAGCGTGGCCGCGCGGGGTCCCGAACTCGAACCGGGTCCGGAGGGCTCGGGCTCACGCAACGCCACCGATGCGGGAGTCAGCCTCGCCGCCTCGGCGTGGCGGAGGCTGCGCCGCAACCCGGTGTTCCTCGTGGGCGCCGTGGTGATCGGGCTGTTCGTGCTGCTGGCGTTGCTGGCGCCGCTCATCGCCCCCCACGACCCGGCGCTGCGGCTGCTGGACGATCAGGTTTCCCGGGCTCGCAACGAGATCCCGCCACCACAGGACGGTCACCCTCTCGGCGGTGACCAGTTCGGCCGCGACCTGTTTTCGCGGATGCTGCTCGGTTCCCAGCAGACGTTGCTGGTGGCCGTGCTCGCCACGGTGATCGGCCTCGGCGGCGGGCTGGTGCTCGGCACGCTCGCCGGCGCGTTCGGCGGCTGGGTCGACTCGCTCGTCATGCGGATCGTGGACGTGCTGCTCTCGATCCCGTCGCTGCTGCTGGCCGTGTCCATCGGTGCGCTGTTCGCCGATCAAACACAGTTCACGGTGATCCTGGCGGTCGCGATCGTGCAGATCCCGATCTTCGCGCGACTACTGCGCGGAACGATGCTGAGCGTGCGGCAGAGCGACCACGTGCTCGCGGCCAAGGCGCTCGGCGTGAAACGCGGGGCGATCGTGTTCCGGCACATCCTGCCGAACTCGCTCGGCCCGGTGATCGTGCAGTCGACGCTCGTGCTCGCCATCGCGGTGCTCGACGCGGCCGCACTGTCGTTCCTCGGCCTCGGTGCCGCGGACGACGCGATTCCGGAATGGGGTCAGATGCTCGGCAACGCGCAGGACTATTTCGACAACCAGCCGCACCTGGCGTTCCTGCCCGCCGTGTGCATCATCGTGGTGGCGCTGGGCTTCACACTCGTCGGTGAGTCGATGCGCGAAGCCCTCGACCCGCGGCAGCGGAGGTGACCGGGATGGCACTGCTCGAAGTACGCGATCTCTCGATCACCTTCCACCGCAAGGGCGAGGAGCCCTCCGTCGCGGTGGACAACATCAGCTTCAACGTGGAGCCAGGCCAGACGGTGGGGCTCGTCGGCGAGTCCGGTTGCGGCAAGTCCGTGACGTCGCTGGCCATCATGGGACTGCTGCCCTCGCGGGGAGCGAAGGTCGGCGGCTCGGTGACGTTCGAGGGCGAGGAGCTGCTCGGACTCTCGCAGCGGGAGCTCGACGAGCGGCGTGGCCGCGACCTCGGCATGGTGTTCCAGGACCCGCTCTCGTCGCTGAACCCGGTGGTGCCCATCGGGCTGCAGATCTCGGAAGTGCTGGAGCGGCACCGGAAGCTGGGCCGCAAGGAGGCCAAGGCGGAGGCCGCCGAGCTGCTCAACCGGGTCGGCATCCCCGACCCGAAGCGGCGGCTCGACGAGTACCCGCACCAGCTCTCCGGTGGCATGCGCCAGCGCGCGCTGATCGCCATCGCGCTGGCGTGCAGGCCGAGGCTGCTGATCGCCGACGAGCCGACCACCGCGCTCGACGTGACGATCCAGGCCCAGATCCTGAGCCTGCTCTCGGAGCTGGTGTCCGGAACGGACACTGCGCTGATCATGATCACGCACGATCTCGGTGTGGTGGCTGGACTCTGCGACGAGGTCAACGTGATGTACGGCGGCCGGATCGTCGAGCGCGCGCAGCGGCACGCGCTTTTCGCCGAGCCGAGGCACCCCTACACCCACGGGCTGCTGGCGTCGATCCCGCGGCTCGACGCGCCGCGCGGCGAGAAGCTGGTGCCGATCCGGGGGTCCGTTGTGGACAACATCGCGTGGTCGCGCGGGTGCGCGTTCGCGCCGAGGTGCCCGAGCCAGCTGGAGGAGTGCTGGAGCGATCCTCCCGAGCTGGTCGACGACCGGGGTGGCATGCTGCGCTGCCACAACCCGGTCGAGGTCGCGCCGATGGCAGCGGAGGGAGCGCGATGAGCGACGACGTACTGGTCACGATCGACGACCTCAAGGTGCATTTCCCGATCAAGCGGGGAATCGTGCTCGACCGCACGGTCGGCTACGTCTACGCCGTCGACGGGGTGAGCCTGACCATCAACAGGGGCGAGACCTACGGCCTCGTCGGCGAGTCGGGGTGTGGCAAGACCACGCTCGGGCGCGCGCTGCTGCGGCTCGTGGAGCCCACGGACGGGCGGGCCGACTTCGACGGCACCGACCTCTCCACGCTCAAGGGCGAGGAGCTGCGCACCATGCGCCGCCGGATGCAGATGGTGTTCCAGGACCCGCTGTCCAGTTTGGACCCTCGTCAGTCGGTGGAGTCGCTGCTCGTCGAGGGCATGCGCGCACACGGGCTCGACAAGGGCAAGGAACAGACCCACCAGCGGCTCAAGGAGCTCCTGGCCGCGGTGGGCCTGCCGGAGAGCGCGCTGCGCCGGTACCCGCACGAGTTCTCGGGCGGGCAGCGGCAGCGCATCGGCATCGCGAGGGCGCTCGCGGTGGAGCCGGACCTGATCGTGGCGGACGAGCCGGTGTCGGCGCTCGACGTCTCGGTGCAGGCACAGGTGGTCAACCTGCTGGAGGAGCTGCAGGACGAGCTGGGACTCACCTACCTCGTCATCGCGCACGACCTGGCGGTGGTGCGCCACATCTCCGACCGGATCGGCGTGATGTACCTGGGCTCGATGGTGGAGGAAGCCGACTCCGACGAGCTCTACCGGCAGCCGCTGCACCCGTACACGCGGGCGCTGCTCTCGGCGATCCCGGTGCCCGACCCCGTGGTGGAGGACAGCCGCGAGCAGATCCTGCTCTCGGGAGACCTGCCCTCGCCGGCCGACCCGCCCACCGGGTGCCGGTTCCACACCCGCTGCCCGTGGCGGCAGGAGACCCTGTGCGACACCGACCGGCCGCAGCTGCGGGAGATCGGTGAGGGGCACCGGGTGGCCTGCCACTACGCGGAGGACATCCTCGAGGGCCGGCTCTCGCCGCACGAGGTGGAGCCGGAACTGGTGCAACCGGACGCCGTCACGTCCTGAGGCTCGCGTTTCCTCCGTGACCAGCGCACGGAGCCGAGCAGTACGCCGCTGACCACGACGGCGCTCGCGACGATCTCGATCGGCGTCGGGCGCTCGTCGAGCAGCAGGAACGCCATCGTGAGGCCGACGACGGGCACGAGCAGGGAGAACGGCGCGACCGTGCTGGCCGGGTTGCGGCGCATGAGCGCGCTCCAGATCCCGGAGCCCACCACCGTGCCGAGCACGGCGGTGTAGGCCATCCCGGCCAGCGCGGGCAGATGGAAGGTGCTGACGCTGTCCCACTGCGCGGCGGGGCCCTCGAAGATCATCGAGAGGCCCCACATGGGCAGTGGAGGCACCACGGACATCCACAGCGTGAAGCGCAGGGGCTGCTCGGGTTCGGCCTTGCGCAGGCAGAGGTTGCCGCACGCCCAGCTCAGCGCGCCGAGCAGGGTGAGCAACACGGGCAGCAGCGCGGCGTACTCGGCGCGCTGCCACGCGATGGCGCTCATCCCGGCGACGGCGAGCACGATGCCGGCCACCTGCCACGCGGTGAGCTTCTCGCGCAGGAACACCGCACCGAGTAGCACCGTGAACGGCGCCGAGGCCTGCAGCACCAGCGACGCCAGTCCCGTGGGCATGCCCGTGTTCATGGCCACGAACAGGAACGCGAACTGCAGGGTGCCGAAGCCGAGGCCGTAGCCGATCAGCCAGCGCAGCTTCACCTTCGGCCACGGTACGAGCAGGATCGTCGGGATCGCGATGACCACGAATCGCAGCGCGCCGGCGAACAGCGGCGGGAAGTGCGTGAGGGTGGCATGGATCGCGAGGAAGTTGCAGCCCCAGAGCAGAGCGGTGAACGCGGCGAGTAAGCGGTCCCGACCAGGCACGGCTTACAGCTTGCGCCCGCTAACAATGAAGCACCAGCGAGAATGTGTTCAGTGATTGTGTAGCCATGCTTCACTGTGGGCATGGACCTCGGCAGACTCAGGACACTGCGGGAGTTCGCCGACCGCGGCAGTGTGACCGCTGCCGCACTGGCGTTGCACTGCACGCCGTCGGCGGTGTCGCAGCAACTGCGTGCGCTGCAGGATGAGGTCGGGCTCACGCTCACCGAGCCGGCAGGGCGCGGGCTGCGGCTCACCGACGCGGGCAGGGCGCTCGTGGCCAGGGCCGATGACGTGCTGGCCGCGCTGGAGCGGGCGGAGTCGGAGCTCGACGCCTACCGGCGCTCGCCACGCGGCCGGGTGCGCCTCGCGATCTTCCCTTCGGCCGGGTTGCTGCTCCTGCCGGGCCTGCTGCCGCGCTTCGCCGCGACCGACGGGCTCGACGTCGAGGTGCGCGATGTCGACATGACCCCGCCCGAGGTGCCGGGCCTGCTCGCCGACCACGACGTGGTGGTGACCCACCGCGACGAGCACGCGGCGCCGTTCGCGGGCGAGCGCATCGACGTGGTGCCGTTGCTGCGGGAGCCGCTGGACGTGGCACTGCCGCCAGGGCACCCGCTTGGTGATCGCGAGCGGGTGGAGCTGACCGAGCTGGCTGGAGAACGCTGGATCAGTGTGGACGTGGGGTTCCCGGTGGACGACGTGCTCGTGTCGCTCGCGACGCGAACGGGCGTGCGGCCGCGGGTCGAGTACCGCTTCAACGACTTCCGGATCACCGAGGCGCTGGTGGCCGCGGGGCACGGGATCGCGCTGCTGCCCAGGTACACGATGGACACTCGCCGGGTGCTGCGCAGGCCGCTCGCGGGGATCCGTGCGGCGCGGCTCATCGAGGCGGTGCTGCGAGCGGGCGCGCTCCGCCGCCCCGCCGTGACGGCGGTCCTGGACGCCCTGAAAACCGAAGCCGCGGCAGTGGGCAACGAACCCCACTAACCGCGAGTCCCCCGCCCAGGCCCGCGAGTCCCCCGCCCAGGCCCGCGAGTCCCCCGCCCAGGCCCGCGAGTCCCCCGCTCGGGACGGTGAGTTGCGCGTTCGGGTCGGTGAGTTCCCGGCCCTGGCTTGCGTGTCGTGCGCTCGGGCCTGCGTGTCGTGCGTTCCTGATCGCGAGTCCCGCGTTCACGACGGCGAGTTGCCCGTTCTGAACTGCGAGTCGTGCACTCGAGAACGCGAGCCCTGCGTTTGGGATGGCGAGTTACGCACGCTGGCCTGCGTGTCGTGTGCTCCCGACGCGTGTGCTGCGTTCGGGACAGTGAGTTGCTCGCTCCCGTCAGCGAGTTGCCCTTCGGGCGTCCGGGAGTCGGCCACCGCGGCCTGACTGCGAAGAACGGCGGCTCCACGCAGCGGCCGGGTGCCATTCGCTGCGCCGATGTTTCAGACCGGCGGGAATGCGGGACTCACGCGCTGGAGCGCGCAACTCGAGGTCTGGAGTGGGGGACTCGCGTGCCTGAGTGGGGGACTCGCGCGCCGGAGTGGGGGACTCGCGGGATGGCTGCTCCAACCTTGACAGGGGGTGACAGGGTTCGGGGGCAGCGTCGTGGGCATGGGTAACTCATTGACAGGCAGGGTGGCCGTCGTCGCCGGGGGTACGCGCGGCGCGAGCAGGGCGATCGCGATCGAGCTCGGCAGGCGCGGCGCGTTCGTCTACGTGACCGGCAGGTCGTCGGGGCGGCAACGCTCCGAGGTGAACCGGCCGGAGACCATCGAGGGCACGGTCGAGCGGATCACCGAGACGGGCGGCGAGGGAGCGGCCGTGCGGGTGGACCACCTCGACTCCGCTCAGGTCGCGACGCTGGCGGAGCGGGTCGACCGCGAGCACGGCCGCGTCGACATCCTCGTCGACGGCGTGTGGGGCGGCGACGACTACATCGGCTGGGGCAAGCCGGTGTGGGAACAGCCATTGGAGCACTCGCTGCGCATGATCCGGCTCGGCATCGACGCGCACATCATCACCAGCCACCACCTCCTCCCGCTGATGATCCGCAACCAGGGCGGGCTGCTGGTGGAGCTGACCGACGGCACCGCCGAGTACAACGCCAGGTTCCGCGTGGGCACCTCGCTCGGCTTCTACATCCCCAAGGCCGCCGCGCACCAGCTCGCGCTCGCGCAGGCTCACGAGCTGCGCGAGTACGGCTGCACGGCGGTCGCGATGACACCGGGCTGGTTGCGTTCGGAGGCCATGCTCGAGCACTACGGCGTCACCGAGCAGCACTGGCGCGACGCGCTGGTCAAGGAGCCGCACTTCTGCATCTCGGAGTCGCCGGTGTTCGTGGGCCGCGCGGTCGCCGAGCTCGCCGCGGACCCCGAGCGGCAGCGCTTCACCGGGCAGACGCTCAACAGTGGGCAGCTCGCCGCGATCTACGAGTTCGACGACGTGGACGGGAGCAGGCCGGACGCGTGGCGCTACGTCGACGAGGTGCAGGAGGCCGGCAAGCCCGCGGACGCCACCGGCTACCGGTGACGGTCGGCCATCCGCTGTGCCGCGTCGGCGAAGGCCGCGCGCACAGCGGGTGGCTCCAGCACCTCGACGCCCGCGCCGAGCCCGAGCAGCTGGCCCGCGGCGATGTGGCCCTCCTCGAGGTCGAGCTCCACCTCGGTCCAGCCGTCCGCGTCGGGAGGCTCCGCCGCCTCCAGCGCGGCGATCGCCAGGTCGGCGTCGACGAACCTCGGCAACCCCCGTCGCCCGCCCTCGCTCAACCGCACCCGCACGCGCTGGCGCCGCAGTGAGCGTTCGAACTGGGCCGACGAGCGTTGCCACCAGCTCGCCAGGTCGAAGTCGGGGGGTCGTTCGAAGGTCTGCTCGAGCGGCTCCGACCCGGCGATCCGGCTGACGCGGTAGGTGCGCAGCGAGTCGTCGGCCCGCGCGACGAGGTACCAGACGCCGGCCTTGAGCACGAGTCCGAGCGGGTCGAGCACGCGCTCGACGGTGCCGTCGCCGCGCCGGTAGGTGATCTTCGTCCTGCGCTGTTCCCACACCGACCGCGCGACATCGGCCAGGTGCTCGGCCTCGTCCTCCTCGCGAAACCAGCCGGGTGCGTCCAGGTGGAACCGTTGCGCGACGTGCTGTGCCTGTTCCCGCAGCGGTGCGGGCAGTGTCGCCGAGACCTTCGCGTGTGCCGCGGACACGGCGGTGCCGAGGCCCAGTTCGGCGAGTGCTCTCGGCACGCCCATCGCGAAGATGGCGACGGCCTCGCGGGAGGTGAGCCCGTCGAGCCGGGTGCGCCAGCCCTCGACGAGCCGGACTCCGCCGTAGCGGCCGGGTTCGGTCCACAGCGGTACGCCGGACGCCTGCAGCGTGGCGATGTCGCGATGCATGGTCCGCTCGGAGACGCCGAGCGCTTCGGCCAGTTCGGGAACGGTCGCGCTACGCCTGCTCTGCAGGGTGAACAGCAGTGCCACCAGACGTTCCGCGCGCATGCTCCAGATCATGCCCGCTCCGGCGCCGCCACACAGAGGCGACCGTCACCGCGAGCACCACCGCGACGCCGAGCGAGAGCAACAGGCCCAGTGCCGACTCCTCCACCACGGCACCGCCGAGGTAGCCGAGGAGCACGGCGTAGGTGGACCAGAGCGTCACGCCGATGACCGAGGCGACGACGAAGACCGAGCGCGGCCAGCGCAGCGAGCCCGCGAGCAGGGAACCCGCCGTGCCGCCCGCGGGCAGCCAGCGGGCGATCACCAGCACCGCGACGGGACGACGGTCGAGGTGCCGGGAGAGCCAGCGCACGGTGGCGTCGCCCGCGCGCCGCCTGCGGACGCGGTCGAGCGCGAGCGGGCCGCCCCTCCTGCCCACGACGTAGAGCAGGTAGTCGCAGAGCAGGCAGCCCGCGGACGCGACGAGGATGATCGGCGCGACCGGCCCGTCCGTCGTCGCGGCGACCACGCCCATGCCGACGAGCGTCACCTCCGTCGGGGCCAGCGGAACCGCCGCGATGAGAAACAGCGCGAGCAGTGACAGCGTCGAGACGTCCACACCACCCTCAACGCTTCGCCGGCTGAGAACTCCTCAGGTCCGTCCACACCGGAAATCCACTGTGGACGGGGACCCGGCGGCCCGGGTCCCCGCACCGGTCAGCGGTGGGCCCTGTTCACCGCGGAGACGACGGCCCGCAGCGACGAGGTGACGATCGAGGGGTCGATGCCGACGCCCCAGTACACCTTGTCGTCGATGGCGCACTCGATGTAGGAGGCTGCCTTCGCGTCGTCACCCGGCGTCAGCGTGTGCTCGCTGTAGTCCATCAGCCGGATGTTGTAGCCCACGGTGGTCAGCGCGTCGAAGAACGCGGCGATCGGCCCGTTGCCGCGGCCGGTGATCTCCTGCTCCTCGCCGTCGACCCTGACCGTGGCGGTGAGGTCGTAGTCGCCGTTGGCGGTGACGTGCTGGCTCACCAGCTCCAGCGGCGTGCGCGGCTCGAGGTACTCGGCCGAGAACGCGGTCCACATCGTGTCCGGGTCCACCTCGCCGCCCTCGGAGTCGGTGTGGCGCTGGACGGTCTGCGAGAACTCGATCTGCAGCCTGCGCGGCAGGTCCAGCTGGTGCTCGGACTTCATGATGTAGGCGATGCCGCCCTTGCCGGACTGCGAGTTCACGCGGATCACGGCCTCGTAGGTGCGGCCGACGTCCTTCGGATCGATCGGCAGGTACGGGACCTCCCAGGTGAACTCGTCCACCGGGACGCCAGCCCTGTCGGCGGCGACGTTGAGCGCGTCGAAGCCCTTGTTGATCGCGTCCTGGTGGGAGCCGGAGAACGCGGTGAACACCAGATCGCCGCCCCACGGGCTGCGCTCGGGCACCGGCAGCTGGTTGCAGTACTCGACGGTCCGCTTGATCTCGTCCATGTCGGAGAAGTCGATCTGCGGGTCGATGCCCTGGCTGAACAGGTTCATTCCCAGCGCGACCAGGTCGACGTTGCCGGTGCGCTCGCCGTTGCCGAACAGGCAGCCCTCGATGCGGTCGGCGCCCGCCTGGTAGCCCAGCTCGGCCGCGGCGATGCCGGTGCCGCGGTCGTTGTGCGGGTGCAGCGACAGGATCACGCCGTCGCGACGCTCCAGGTTGCGGTTCATCCACTCGATGGAGTCGGCGTAGACGTTGGGGCCTGCCATCTCCACGGTCGCGGGCAGGTTCATGATCACCGGGCGCTCCGGCGTCGGCTGCCAGATGTCGGAGACGGCGTTGCAGACCTCGGCGGCGTAGGACAGCTCGGTGCCGGTGTAGGACTCCGGGGAGTACTGGAACCGGAAGTCGGTGTCGGAGTACTTGGCGGCGTACTCGGTCACCAGGTCGGCGGCCTGCAGCGCGATCTTCTTGATTCCCTCGCGCTCCTCGCGGAACACGACGCGGCGCTGCAGGATTGAGGTCGAGTTGTAGATGTGCACGATGGCCCTCGGCGCACCCTCGAGCGAGCGGAACGTGCGCTCGATCAGTTCGGGCCTGCACTGGGTCAGCACCTGGATCCGGACGTCGTCCGGGATCGCGTTCTCCTCGATGATCTCGCGCACGAAGTCGAAGTCGGTCTGGCTCGCTGCGGGGAAGCCGACCTCGATCTCCTTGTAGCCCATGCGCACCAGCAGGTCGAAGAACTTGCGCTTGCGGGCCGGCGACATCGGGTCGATCAGGGCCTGGTTGCCGTCGCGCAGGTCGACCGCGCACCACAGCGGGGCGCGCTCGATGCGGTTGTCGGGCCAGGTGCGGTCGGACAGCTGGATGTCCTCGACCAGGCGATGCCAGGGTTGGTAGCGGTGGGCGGGCATCGACGAGCCGCGCTGCGTGTTCCACACCGGCTGGCCGGCGGGTGCGGGGCGCGTGGGCTTACGGATGCGGCCGGACTGCGATACGGGGCTTTCGGGCGTGCTCATGATCTGGAACTGCTCCTGCTCGTTGTGGGCTCGGTTACGACCGGCGGCACCACGAAGCCCCGCGACGGGGAGCCGGTCCGATCAGGCCCCGTCGCGGCAGCGAAGCAGGAGTGCACGTGCCACGTCAGCCACCTTAACCACGACGCGATCGACTTGAAAAGCCGGGGCCGAGGCCGAACCGTTATCTTTCGGGCTCCTTCCGGGAGTTACTCGCGCGTAGCAATTCGTGGATCGGCGTGGGAAACTGCGGGGCATGGCTGAGCGCGCCGAGAGCAACGAACAGGGCAGGGACGCAGGCGAGCCCACCGAGGCGCTGCCGCCCGGCCCCGCGGTGTCGACCTACCGCAACGCCGCGGAGGAGCCCGAGTCCGCGCCGAAGCGCACGACGGACTGGCGGCTGGTCCGCGACCGCGTCGTGGGGCTGCTGGCCGGCATCGTCCGCTGGATCGGCCTGCTGTTCGCGCTGGTGCTCGTGTTGCACGTGATCTTCGTGATCGGCGAGGCGAACGCCGGCAACGGCATAGTGTCGTGGGTGTCGGACTGGTCCGAGAGTCTCTCCCTGGGCTTCAAGGACCTGTTCCAGCCGGAGGATCCCAAGCTCTCCGTGCTGGTCAACTACGGCATCGCCGCGGTTTTCTGGCTCGTGGTGTCCTCGATCGTCGCGCGCGTGATCCGCCGCGTCGGCGGCTCCGCCTGAGCGAGCGGCTGATCCACTCCCGCGCGAGCTGTCATAATCGGGTGACGCAAATGTCCGAATGATCTTCGCGTAATGCACGGGAGTAACCATGTCCGCCCACATGGACCAGCTGATCGCCCAGTTCGAGAGCTTCCGAGGCAAGATCCGGCAGGCCGAGGCCAACTTCGCCGGCGTAGCCGACATGCAGGAGCAGATCGCGGAGATCGAGAGCAGCGCGACCTCTCCCGACGGCAACGTCAGGGTCGTCGCCGGCGCCGGTGGAGCCGTCACCGATCTCAAGCTGGGGGCGGCCGCGCTGCGGATGGACGCCGACCAGCTCGCCAGGACGATCATGAACACCATGCGTCAGGCGGTCGCGGGAGCGGTGCAGCGGCAGGCCGGGATCGTGGACGATGCGTTCGGCGACTCGCTCGGCGTCAACACCTCGGAGCAGGTTCGCCAGGCGCAGGCCGAGGCGTTCGGAACCGCCGAGGCGGAGCCTGCGTCGCAGGAGCAGCAGCAACCGCAGCAGCCGCAGCAGTCGTCTCAGCCACAGCAGTCACAACCGCAGCAGCAGGCGGCGCCGCCGAGGCGCAGGCCCACCCGCTCGGACGACGACAACGACGACTACTTCGACCAGGGCTCCATCATGCGCCGCTGACCGATCCCGACCGAGGGGGCTCGATGCCCGAGGGCATTCAGACCAACATCGAGGCGATCTCCGCCTACGCCCGGCAACTTCCGCACTACGAGGGCGAAGCCGACAAGTTCGGCGGCCTCATCGACGCCGCCGACGTCACCAACGAGGCGTGGGGCGTCGTCGGGATCTTCGCCAAGCAGGGCTACACCGACCGGCTCGAGGAGCTGCGTTCGCTGCTGGACGACATGAAGGACGGCGTGGACGGCTTCATCACCAAACTGAACAAGGCCGCCGAGATGTACCAGGGCGCGGAGGACGCGGGGTCGATCACGTTCGGCCAGCACCAGGCGCAGATCGACGCGGCGGGAGGCCAGGGATCGTGACCGAGCGAGAGAGCATCGCCGACGCGCTCGACGTCCAGGCGTACGACGAGAGCATGGGCGCGAACGTCGACCGCGCGATGGGCCACGTGCCGGTGGTCGGCACCGTCTACGAGTCCGGCAAGTCGGTCGCCGCGCACGCGCAGCAGGCCGCGCAGGCGGACAACCCGCAGGAGCTGGCCTCCGCGGGTGCCGCACTGGTCGGCGACGGAGCGGCCTTCGTCGGTTCCGCCGCGGGCGACATCGTCACCTTCGCCATGGACCCGATCGGCTGGCTGGTCGGCAACGGGCTCAACATGCTGCTGGAGCTTGTCCAGCCGCTGCAGGACGCGTTGCACCAGGTCACCGGCGACGGTCCTGCCATCGGGCACGCCTCCGACAACTTCGTCACGATCGCGCAGGGCTTCGTCGCGCTCGCCGACGACTTCGAGCAGGCGGGCGACACCGCGCTGGCCGAGTGGGTCGACGAGGCGGGCAATGCGGCGAAGGAAGCGCTCGGCGAGTTCTCCTCCGGCATCCGCGGTGTCGGCTCCGCGGCCGGTTCGGTGGCCGAGGTCCTGCAGATGTGGTCGATGGTCATGCAGGTCATCGAAGAGGTGATCAAGGCGATCATCACCGAGCTGGTGTCCTGGCTGATCACCATCTGGCTGCCAGCGCTGGCCGCGTCGGTCATCAGCTTCGGCGGCTCGGTCGCCGCCGCCATGACCGCGTCCATCGCCAAGGCCGCGAGCGTGCTGACGAAGGTCACCGGATACCTCGGCAAGTTCGGCAAGCTGCTCGACACGTTCATCGAGTTCCTGGCGAAGTACTCGACCAAGGTCATGGAGATGACCAGGAAGTTCCGCCTCGGCCGCTTCGCCGGTGAGTCGAGGTTCGGACTCGATGTCCTCCAGGACACCGCCGGAGTCGCGTTCACGCCGGGTAACCGGGCGCTGTCCACGATGTTCGGCACCTCGGTGGGGGCGATGCCACTCGTCGCCGGTGCCGGGGCCAAGGCAGGCTCCGCCGCGGCGACGACCGCCTACGGTGAGGCCAGCGAAGACGTCAGTCTCGGAGGGGACGAGCCGTGGTTCAACAAGAGCGAGATCGGCGGGGACCAGAGCCCGGAGGAGACCCGCAGGAACCTCGACATCTGATCGAGCAGGCGCCCACCGAAGTCAGGCGCCGGGCCGCGGAGAAGATCTTCGCCCACGAGGAGAAGCTCCAGGAGAAGCGGGACAAGACCACGGTCCGGCCCGGTTTCCGGGAGCGGGTCGAGGAGTTCATGCGCGGCCAGTGGCGCGAGCCGGTCGTCGTGCTGCGCCTGAGCGACAACGGGCTCGCCTTCGAGGTGCCCGGCAGGCGCGAGGACGGCACGGTCAAGGGCAAGCGGCTCGTCCGACGCTTCTTCTGGAACATCATCCGTGGAGTCGGCGTCGCGGTGTCCTACGTCCTCTACCTGATGCACAACTCGGCGGCCGGCAAGGGCTCGACGAAGCGTGTGGTGCACGTCAAGGGCCCCGAGAACGCGATGGTGCTCGACCTGACCGACCGGCTCAGGGCCGCCAAGGCGCCGTGGCTCGTGTGCTCGCCCTCGGCGCTGGCGATCGTCGACACGGGCACGACGATCCTCGAACCCGCCAACGCGCCCGAACCCCAGGTCGTCTGGCAGGCCAGGGATCCGCAGGCGCCGAAGGTGGACCTCCGCAAGCGCACCGTCACCTGGCCGGACGGCTCGACCTTCGAGTTCCTGCTGTACGGCAACACCGAGAGCAGGCATCTGAGGACGTTCTTCGGCCCCGAGGGCACGATCAACTGGACCGGCTCCGCCTAGAACGCGGGCGTGCCCCAGTCGCTCAACGCGAACTCGTCGAGTGCGACGCGTTCGCGCGGGGCGGTCTCCCTGTCTATCGAGCGCTCGTCGCCGAGGACCTCGGGGTCGCCGAGCTGGCCGACCGCGACGGCGACGAGCGGGCGCACCTCGGAGGGAAGTCCGAACTCGCGGCTCACGGCCTCGGCGTCGAAGCCGGCCATCTGGTGCGCGACGAGTCCCTCGGCGACGGCCTGCAGCACGAGGTTCTCCGCGGCGAGTCCGGCGCCGTACTCGGCGTAGGGCATGTCGCCCTTCTCGTTGTGAGTGAGGGCCAGCACCACGAGCAGCGCACCGGCACGGTGTGCCCACGACTGGTTGCGCGTCGTGAGCGTGCCGAGGATGCGGTCGAAGCCGGGATCGCCGCGCCTGCCCACGAGAAAGCGCGTGGGCTGCGTGTTGCCGAACGACGGTGCCCACCGCGCCGCCTCGAGCAGAGCCCGCAGCTGGTCCCGTGTGACATCCGCCATGTCGTCCAGCGCCCTGGGGCTCCAGCGGGTCGCGATCAGGTCGTGTACCGGCACACTCGTCTCGGCTTCCTTGTCACTCATCGGCTCACTGTAAGTCAGCGCTGCGGCACTGGCCGCTCCCGGCGAGTGGTCGGGGCCACAAAGCGAGATGTCCAGGGTGGTTGCCCCCGGTAGGCTGTCTCGAAGGTATGGAGCGGGCCCTTCGCAACAGAACCGTGAGGTGTGCTCGCTCCGGCGAGGAGGTTCGGCAAGTGGCGCTCGTGGTCCAGAAGTACGGCGGTTCGTCGTTGGAGAGCGCAGACCGGATCAAGCGCGTTGCCGAGCGGATCGTTGCCACGAAGAAGGCGGGCAACGAGGTCGTGGTGGTGTGTTCGGCCATGGGCGACACCACCGACGAGTTGCTCGATCTCGCGGAACAGGTGAACCCCGTTCCCCCCGAACGCGAGATGGACATGCTGCTCACCGCCGGAGAGCGGATGTCGAACGCGCTTGTCGCGATGGCGATCTCGGCACAGGGTGCCGAGGCGTGGTCGTTCACCGGTTCGCAGGCGGGAGTCGTCACCACGTCGGTGCACGGCAATGCGCGCATCATCGACGTGACGCCCAGTCGCGTCACGGATGCGCTGGAACAGGGCTACGTCGCGCTGGTGGCGGGTTTCCAGGGTGTCGCGCAGGACACCAAGGACATCACCACGCTCGGACGAGGCGGTTCCGACACCACCGCGGTGGCACTGGCCGCCGCGCTGGGCGCCGACGTGTGCGAGATCTACTCCGATGTGGACGGTGTGTACACCGCCGACCCGCGGATCGTGCCCGACGCGCGCAAGCTCGACACGGTGCCCTACGAGGAGATGCTCGAGCTCGCGGCCAGCGGCTCGAAGATCCTGCACCTGCGGTCGGTGGAGTACGCGCGCCGGTACGGCGTGACCCTCCGGGTCCGTTCTTCCTACAGTGACAAGCCGGGCACGACCGTGGCCGGTTCGATTGAGGAGCTCCCCGTGGAACAAGCGTTGATCACCGGTGTGGCCCACGACCGCTCGGAGGCCAAGATCACGGTCACCGGTGTTCCCGACCACGCCGGTGCCGCAGCGAGGATCTTCCGCACCGTCGCGGCCGCGGAGATCGACATCGACATGGTGCTGCAGAACATCTCCAACACCACCGGCCGAACGGACATCACGTTCACGCTGTCCAAGGCCAACGGCCCCAAGGCGGTGAGCGAGCTCGAGAAGATCAAGGCAGAGCTCGACTTCACGGCGGTGCTCTACGACGACCACGTCGGCAAGGTCTCGCTCGTCGGCGCCGGAATGCGTTCGCACCCCGGTGTCACGGCGACGTTCTGCGAGGCGCTCGCGAAGTCGGGTGTGAACATCGAGATCATCAACACCTCGGAGATCCGGATCTCGGTGTTGATCAGGGACGCGCAACTCGACGAGGCGGTGCGCGCGATTCACGACGCATTCGAGCTCGGCGGCGACGAAGAAGCCGTCGTTTACGCAGGGAGTGGACGCTAGATGAGTGCACAGGGCCCGACACTGGCTCTGGTCGGTGCGACCGGAGCGGTCGGCACCGTCATGATCGACATCATCAACGGGCGCGAGAGCGTTCCGTGGGGTGAGATCCGGCTGATCGCCTCGGCGCGCTCGGCCGGTAAGAAGATCGTGGTGCGGGGCGAGGAGCTGACGGTCATCGAGCTCAAGCCCGAGGCGTTCGACGGCGTTGACGTCGCGATGTTCGACGTGCCCGACGAGATCTCGGCCGAGTGGGCGCCGGTCGCCGCCGCGCGCGGCGCCGTCGCGGTGGACAACTCCGGGGCGTTCCGCCTCGACGACGAGGTGCCGCTCGTGGTGCCCGAGGTCAACGCGGCCAAGACCGCCGACCGTCCGAAGGGGATCATCGCCAACCCCAACTGCACCACGCTGTCGATGATGGCCGCGCTGGGCGCTCTGCACCGCGAGTTCGGGCTCCAGGAGCTGGTGGTCGCGTCGTACCAGGCCGCCTCCGGCGCGGGTCAGGACGGCATCGACCGGCTCTACGCGGAGCTGGAAGCCGTTGCGGGCAAGGGGCTCGGCTCGAAGGCGGGCGACGTGCGCGCGGCGCTCGAGGCCGCCGGACTGTCCTTGTCGGACACTCCGTTCGCCGGGACCCCGCTGGCGCTCAACGTCATCCCGTCCGCGGGGTCGTACAAGGGCGACGGCTGGTTCTCCGAGGAGCTCAAGGTGCGCAACGAGTCGCGCAAGATCCTCGGCATCCCGGACCTGAAGGTCTCCGCGACCTGTGTGCGCGTACCGGTGGTGACCACCCACTCGCTCGCCGTCCACGCGACGTTCTCGCGCGAGGTCACCGTGGAGGCCGCGCACAAGGTCTTCGAGGCCCAGCCCTCGATCGTGCTGGTGGACGACGCGGAGAACGGCCGGTTCCCCTCGCCCGCCGAGGTCGTCGGTGGCGACCCGACCTACGTCGGCCGCGTCCGCCAGGCGCTGGACTTCCCCAACACGCTCGACTTCTTCGTGTGTGGCGACAACCTGCGCAAGGGTGCCGCGCTCAACACCTACGAGATCGCCGAGCACCTCGCCCCGACCCTGGGCTGAGGCCACAGCGGGAACAGGGCCGCCTCGCGTACGCGCGGGGCGGCCCTTTTTCGTGCCCGCTCAGCGCGCCGGCGTGGCGCTCCGTTGCGGCGCCAGGTACGCCCAGTGCCAAGCCTGCTCCAGCGGGCCCCGGGAGAAGCGGGTGAGCCACCACGACGCCGCCAACAGCTGGAACGCGGCCACGGCCACGAAGAGCCCGGCGGAGCACGTCCAGTGCCGCGACCCGGCCCCCAGCCTGCATGTTCGCCACCCCTCCCCGGTTCCCGCCCGAAGCTACGGCGCGGCGGCCCCCGGTGGCGTCCTCCCGAAGTCGGACACGGGGTGGGTGGATGGGGCGAGCCCGGTAGGTTCACTCACCATGCTGAAGAGGTGCGCGCCGGTCGCGCTTGGTCTGTTGCTGCTCGCCGGTTGTTCCGAGGTGAACGAGGCCGTCGACGGTGTGAACAACGCGACGAACAAGGCGAGCGTGTGCGGTCAGGCGCTGGGCATCGCCGACCTGAACCCCAACGTCGACCCGGAGCAAGTGCAGGCGAACGCCGAGGAGAAGGCGGGCGAGCTGCGCGACCTCGCAGGTCAGGTCGCCGAACAGGACGTCAAGCAGACGCTCGGCGCGATGGCCGACGGCTACCTCGAGTTCGAACAGCGCAAGCTCGACAACCTGAGCGCGTTCAACGAGTGGTTGCAACGGAATCTGGAGAACCTGGACCAGCTTCGACAGGCCTGTCTGTAGGCGTGGGCCGCGCTGGGCGGCGCAGCAGCAGGAAGCCGACCACGGCGAACAGCAGCCCGCCCAGCCCCGCGGCCACGAAACCCCAGCCCGGCTGGGAGTTGTCCATCACGAACCCGATCACGGGCGCGCCGAGCGCCATTCCGATCCTGCTCGCCGAGTCCTGAAGGCCCATCGCCTCCCCGCGCACGGACGCGGGGGCGAGCCTGCTCACCGCCTCGGTCGTGGCGGCCAGAGTCGGCGCGCACGCCATGTTCATCGGCACGAGAACGAGTGCGAGCAGCCACCACGGCTCCGCCACCAGTGCGACGGGCAGCACGAGCACGGCCAGCAGCACCATCAGCGGTAGCTGCGACAGCGAGCGTGGCACGGCGCCGTGGATCAGCCCGCCCACGAGCGATGCGACGCACATCACGGCGATGACCGCTCCGGTCCAGCCGACGTCTCCGGACTCGCGCAGCGCGGCCAGGGCGGCGAGCTCGGTGCCGATGAGCACGAACAGCGCTCCCATCGCGATCAGCAGCGTCGCCACCAGGTGCGCGCTCAGCCAGGTGTGGATCCGCGGCCGTGCTCCCCTCGGCACACTCGTTTCCTCCTGGGTGCGGATCGGCGGGTTCACCGCGTACAGCACGGCCGAGCACAGGCCGAACGTCAGGCCGATCCCCGTGAGCGCCACGGTGGAGGAGAGCTGCGTGCTCACGGCGATCCCCAGCGCGGGGCCGATCATGAACGTGGTCTCGAGCGAGATGGTGTCCAGCGAGTAGGCCGTGCGCCGCCGGGCCGGAGGCACGAGCGCGGTGATCACCTGCCTGGCGATGGAGCCCGCGGGCAGTACCAGCGCCCCGGCCGGGAGCGCGGCCACGACCAGCACCGGGTACGGCAGATACGGCACGCACACCCAGAACGCCGTCGAGACGAGCCCGCAGACGGCGACGACCGGCCGCAGGCCGTGCCGGTCGATCATCCGGCCGACGAGCGGAGCGGCGAGCGCGGTGCCCGCGGTGGTGGCGGTGCCGACGAGTCCGGCGGCGCCGTAGCCGCGGCCGAGCTCACTGACGACGTGCAGGGTCAGCGTGATGCCCATTGCCGTCATCGGCAGCCGCGCGAGCGCCATCAGGAGGGTGGAGGTCCGCATTCCAGGCAGGCGGAGTACCTCGAGGTACGGCTTGAGTGGCACGACATCGAGGAAACCCCAGGCTGGTACGCGCGTGCAACTTCTTTGTGGTCACGTCCACCCGGGTGCTCTTTCTTGACTGGATCCAGAAAACTGGGCAGGCTGAACTGGCGGCTGCGTCCGCTCCCGCCACAGGCGAACGGCCCCGGCTTCTGCCGCCGGGGCCGTTCGTGTCTGTTCGTCGGCCGTGAGGGTCCATTCGACACGCGTGCACCACGGGGTGATGCGCGGCGTTCGTGGCCGAATACGCTCACGCGGGTTACGTCCGCGTTCCACGGGGTGACGCGAGCGCGGAGCGTAGTTTTTCTTCTGGTCTTCCGGGCGAATGGCAACAGTTCGACGTTCATCAGTTGCGGGCCGGTATCAGATGACGAATTCGTCAGGTGAAGGTTGGAAAATGCCGCAGCTCAAGATCGGCTGGTGGATCACCAACGCAATTGGTAACCATATTCGCGTTGGGCTTCAGGAGGGCCAGGAGGTACGAAATGAAAAGCAAGTTCGCCCGCGTGGTCGCCACGGTCGCGGCAGGCGCCATGCTGGCTGCGACCTCTGCGGGAGTCGCCGCCGCGAGTAATGGCGGAGGGAAGGGTGCCACGTCGACGGAGGCGGCCGGCGCGCAGGTCCTCGAACTGCGTGACCAGCTCGCGAAGTCCGCGTACGAGGGTGACGTGCAGGGCACCCAGGACACACTCGCCGACCTCGATCCATTGCTCGCCGATCTCGCGGCAGGCCAGATCTACACGATCCAGGCCGACGCCCAGAGCAGTGCGGGTGTCGCGAAATCGCAGCAGACCGAGGTCAGCGAGGTGATCGCGGACCCGAACGCGGAACCGAGGGCCTACACCCAGCAGGTGCCGGGGCTGCCGCCACTGCCGGATCCGCTGACCATGGTCAACGGTCTGCTCCAGGGGCTGCTCGAGAGCCTGCAGTCGTTGCTGTCCTCGTTGCTCGGTGGGCTCCCGCCGGTGCCGGGTGTCCCGGTTCCGGTGCCCGAGGTGCCTGAACTGCCGGTTCCGGCGCCGTAAGCCAAGGGGTAAAAGAGGGGGACCGGAATCCGGCGTGGAAGCAATTCCACGCCGGATTCCGAATTTTTGTGTCCGGAACTGCTACCCCTTGAGTCCGAGCCCCATTCTCAGTGCGCCCGCCGCTTCAGCGGTCGCCTCGCGAAATCGCGTGCCGACCCCGAGGAAATTGGCGTAACCGTGAATCAGGTCGGCCTGCCTGCTGAGCGCGACGGGCACGCCGGCCTCGGCGAGCCGCGCGGCGTAGGCCTCGCCCTCGTCGCGTAGCGGGTCGAACCCGGCCGTGGCGATGTAGGCGGGCGGCAGTCCCGTGAGGTCCTCGGTGAGCAGTGGCGAGAGTCTCGGGTCGGCGCGGTCGACGCCCTCGGGCGCGTAGTGGTCGAGAAACCACGTCATCTGATCGTCGGTGAGGAAGAAGCCGTTCGAGAACAGCTCCCGCGACCGACGCCGCCGCGTCCCGTCGACGCCCGGGTAGAGCAGCAGCTGGAAAGCCGGTGCCGGGCCGCCGCGCTGCACGGCCACCTGCGCGGTGACCGCGGAGAGGTTGCCGCCCGCACTGTCCCCGCCCACCGCGATGCGGTCCGGGTCCGCGCCCAGTTCGTCGGCCTTCGCGTGGGCGTGGTCGAACGCCGTGAGCGCGTCCTGCTGCGCGGCCGGAAACGGGTGCTCCGGCGCGAGCCGGTACTCCACCGACAGCACGCGCACGCCCGCGTGCTTGGCGAAGAAGCGCGCCGTGTTGTCGTGGCTGTCGCGGGAGCCGATCACCCAGCCGCCGCCGTGGTAGAAGACCAGCAGGCCGGAGCCGGGCGCGAGGCCCTGCGGCGTGTAGAGCGTCGCGGGGATCTCGCCGTGCTCGGCCGGGATCGGGAACTCGCGCGTGGCCACGGGCTCGACGGGCTTGCCGCTGACGAGGTGCCTGGAGAGGTCGAGCGCGGCACGGGAGGCGCCCACCGCGGCGTCCTTGCTCACCAGCGACGCGCCCGACAGCTGCTGCAGGCGCAGCAGGAGCTGGGCGTCCAGCGCGAGCTCCTGGCCGTCGACGCGGATGGGCCTGCCCGCGATCGCTCGCCGCAGCGGCAGTGGCAGTGCGTAGAGCAGCTGCGCGCCTGCCGCCTGGACCCGGATGTGGAGCGGAATCGCCATTCTTCCTCCCGTCAGCGATGACCAACCGAAGGTTACTAATCAGTAGGTTTCGGCGCCAGATGTGACGGATGTCCCGGCCGTTCGGACTGGTCCTCTACCTAAGTCGAAGGTCTAGCCTCGGGGGCGTGACTTCGACGCGTGCGATCAAGGTGCTCGGTATCGGTGGCTCTCTGAGAGACGGGTCCCAGTCCGAGCGCGCCTTACACATCGCACTCTCCGGAGCCAGGGAAGCGGGCGCCGAGACCGACGCCATCACGGGCAGCGCACTGTCGCTGCCCTTCTACGACGCCGGAATCGACGACCGGACGCCGGAAGCCGCCCAGCTGATCGAGGCCGTCCGGGCCGCCGACGGCATCGTGGTGGTCTCGCCCGGCTATCACGGCGCGCTGTCCGGTCTGGTGAAAAACGCGCTCGACTACGTGGAGGACCTGCGTTCCGACGCCCGTCCCTACCTCGACGGCAGGGCCGTCGGCGTGATCGCCGTCGCCTACGGCTGGCAGGCCGCCGTCACCACGCTCAACCAGCTCCGGACCATCGCCCACGCCCTGCGCGGCTGGCCCACTCCGATGGGTGGCGCGGTCAACACGGCCGAGGTCAAGTTCGACGAAACGGGTGGCGCGTCGGAGGAGAAGGTGGTCAACAACCTGCGCCTGATCGGGCGGCAGGTTACCGAGTTCGCCCTCGCGCGGCGCACACTGTAGGTGGTTTCGACTCGGCCTGGGCCGGGTAGCTCGTCAACCTGACGCCTGCGCAAGGTCGACGCTCCCACCACGTGCGAAGAGAGGACGAAAATCATGGCCAATTCGCCGATCACCAGCCCGCTCAAGGAGAGCGACAAGGAGCACACGGCGAACGCTCTGCAGTCCACGCTCGTCGATCTCGTCGACCTCTCGCTGATCGCGAAACAGGCTCACTGGAACGTGGTCGGTCAGCACTTCCGCAGCGTGCACCTCCAGCTGGACGAGCTGGTCGACGCCGCCCGCGGGTTCACCGACGACGTCGCCGAGCGGGCCAACGCCATCGGTGTCTCTCCCAACGGCAAGGCCAAGACGGTGGTCGAGAGCTCCGGACTGCCCGACTACCCGGACAACTGGCAGTCCACCGAAGCGACCATAGCGGCCATCGTGGACATCCTCGGCACGATCATCGAGCGCCTGCGGGGCCACATCGACGAGACCGACAAGAGCGACCTCGTCAGCCAGGACCTGCTGATCGCGATCGCCGCGGAGCTGGAGAAGCAGCACTGGATGTGGCAGGCCCAGCAGGCCTCCTGATCCGGCCTCCGACACACCAGGGGCGCCGGGCCCACGCAGCGCGCGTGAGCCCGGCGCCCCTGTGTCGTTGTTACGCCAGGCCGACCGCGCGGCGGGCGAAGCCGACCTCGATCGCCACTTGCTTGATCGTCTCGGCGATCACGAGCGAACCGTGGCCCGCGTCGTAGCGGTAGAACTCGTACGGCACGCTCCGCGCGGCCAGTCGGTCGAGGTAGTTCTCGATCTGCCGGATCGGGCAGCGCGGATCGTTGTCGCCTGCCAGTACCAGCACGGGCACGTCGACGTTCTCGATGTAGGTGATCGGCGAGCACTCGTCGTACACCGAGGGCACGTCGGTGGGCGAGCCGCCGAACAGCGCGCGGTCGAACGCGCGCAGCTGCTCCATCTCATCTTCGTAGGCCGCCACGTAGTCGGCCACCGGCACGCCCGCCACGCCCGCCGCCCAGCGGCCGGGCTGCACACCCAGCGCGAGCAGCGTCAGGTATCCGCCCCACGAGGCGCCGCTCACCACGCACCTCGCCGGATCGGCCAGTCCACTGCGGACCGCCCAGTCGTGCACCGCGGCGACGTCCTCCAGCTCGGTCAGCCCAGGGCGGCCCTCGATCGCGTCGCGCCAGGCTGAGCCGTAGCCGGTCGAGCCGCGGTAGTTCACCTCGACGACGGCGAAACCGGCGTCGAGCCACACCGCCCGGTACGCCGAGAACCGGTCCTCGTCCGCGGCGTGCGGCCCGCCGTGCAGCAGGAACACCGTCGGCTGGGGTCCATCCGCGCCGGAGGGGCGCGACACCAGCGCGTGGATGCGGCCGCCGGGGCCCTCGACGAAGGCGTCGGTCAGCGGCTCGGAGCCGGGCGCCTTCTCACCTGGTGGCTCCAGCAGCACGGTGTCGGAGCCGTCGGCGGCGCGCACGCGCACGAGCGGCGGCTGCGCCGCGTTGGACCACGAGTACTCGATGACGCCGTCGGGCCGCACGCCCGCGCCGCCGATGCGCCCCGGCGGCGTCTCCACGGCGGTCAGCTCGCCCGTGCCGAGGTCGTAACGGTGCAGGGAGCTGCGGCCCTCGTGGAAGTGCACGATCAGCAGCGCGCTCGCGTCGGGGTAGAAGTCACCGATGACCTCGCCGGGCAGGTCCAGCTCGATCTCCTGCTCGGCGCCGCTCTCGATGTCCCAGATGAGCAGCTCCTCGCGGCCCTTGCGCTCGTGCAGCAGGAGCAGGCGCGGGTCGCCCTGCTTCGGCGAGAACGCCAGTGCCGCCAGGCCCTTGCCCTCGCCGTCCCATTTGTCGGCGATCGTCGTGAAGCCGTCGCTCGCGAGCACACGCACGGCGGGATGGCGCGAGTCGCCGTGCTCGGAGTGCGAGATGGCGAGCAGGCGCTCGTCGCGGGACAGCGCGGCGACGCCGGCGTCGTCGGTGCTGGAGTAGAAGCGTGTGGTCTCGCCGTTGCGGTGCGCGTAGAGGGCGCTGCCGTCGTCGGTCGATACCCCGATCGCGACCAGTCCGTGCCCGATCTCCAGCCCGGCCGGGTACCCGGCGGGGACGTCGGGAAGTGCCTTGCCGCCATGACCTTCGCCGTGGAAGGGCTCGCGCACCCACGAGCCGAACTCGTCGCCGTCGGTGTCGTCGAACCACCAGATCCACCGGCCGTCGGGCGACGTCGTGGCGTGCAGGGTGCCGTTGGGCCGGTCGGTGACCTGGCGGTGGCTACCCGTGGCGCGGTCCCACGCGTAGACCTCCCACACGCCGCTGGCGTTGGACACGTAGATGTTCGCGTCCGGGGCGTCGAGGGCCCAGTCGGGAACCGAGACCCTCGGAGCCTTGAACCGCGCTCGCCAGAGCGCCTCCGTCGAGGCGTCGGCGAAGAGCTGGTCAGGGACCTGAGCTGCCGGATGCTGTGTGGTCACTCCCCGATCCTGCCAGGTCCGTACTGTTGTGGGCGTGCTGGAGGGTTACGCGGGCTTCGTCCTGCCCCGGCTGGAGCCTGGGATGCGAGTGGTCGACGTCGGCTGCGGGCGTGGTGCGATCACGCTGAGTCTCGGCTCGGCTGCGCATCCGATACACGTGCTCGGGGTCGCGGCCGACACCGGCGACCTGGCGCACGCCAGGAAGGCTGCCGAACAGGCTCGCGTGTCCACAGTGGATTTCGTTGCTGCCTCGCCGGACGGGATCCCGCTGGCGACGTCCTCTGTGGACGTGGTGTTCTCGCACGGGCTGCTCGAGCACGTCGCCGACCCGCAGGCCGTGCTGGCCGAGTGTGCCAGGGTCCTGCGTCCAGGCGGAACGCTCGCCGTGTCTACTTCGGACTGGAGCAAGGCGAAGCTGCGGCCGAAGACGGCGAACGTGGACGCGGCCCTTCGCGGCAGGCACCTGCTGCACCGCAGGGCAGGCGGCAACCCGTTCGCGGGCAGGCACGTGACGGACTGGGTGCTGCGTGCCGGTTTCCGGGACGTGCGCTCGAAGACGAAGCATCACCCCGGGCCTGCCTACCGTGAGCTGGCCGAGCAGGTCGAGACCGAGTTGGCCGCCGCGATCCGTTCGCAGGACGGCAGTGCCGACCAGCAGCTGGCCAGTGCCGCTCGCTCGGCGTGGATGTGGGTCCGCGACGGCAGCGGCGAGTTCGCCCAGTGCTGGACCGAGGTCCTCGCCACCCGCTGACCGCTGCTCGCTGGTCGCTGATTGCGGTGAAGGGCACCTTTACTGCATTGAACGCAGTAAAGGTGCCCTTCACTGCACGACGATGCGGGGCACGAAAAAGGGCCGTGCTCGTCAGTGACGAGCACGGCCCTTTTTGATCTTGCGTCGGGGTGGCGGGATTTGAACCCACGACCTCCTCGACCCGAACGAGGCACGCTACCAAGCTGCGCCACACCCCGATGTACTGCTCAATGGGTCGGAAGACAGTCTAGCGGACGTCACTGGCGGCTTTTCGGCGGGCCGCCTTCCGTGACCGCGAGGGTTCCGAGTCGCGCGGGACGAGCGTCAGCAGGCTGGCCTCCGGGGGGCACGCGAAGCGCACGGGCGCGTACGGCGACGTGCCGAGACCCGCCGAGACGTGCAGCCACATGTCGGCGCCCCAGCGCGAGACGCCCCGTGCCCGCGAGCGGTCGAGCTCGCAGTTGGTCACCAGCGCGCCGTAGCCGGGCAGGCGCAGTTGGCCGCCGTGGGTGTGCCCGGCGAGCACGAGGTCGTAGCCGTCGGAGGCGAACGGGTCCAGCACGCGCGGCTCGGGGGAGTGGGTGAGCCCGAGCCGGAGCGCGGCGGATCGCGACGGCCGTCCATAAATATCGACATATCGATCCCGGCGCAGGTGTGGATCGTCGACGCCCGCCACGAAGACCTCCTGGTCGTCGATCGTGAGCGTGCGCCGCACGTGGGTCAGGTCCTGCCAGCCGTGCTCGATGAACGCGGCACGCAGATCGCGCCACGGCAGGTGCCTGCCGTGGATGCGCTTCTTGCGGCCCTTCGGCATCAGGTACCTGGCGGGGTTCTTCGGCTTCGGCGCGTAGTAGTCGTTGCTGCCGAACACGAACACGCCCGGCCGGTTGAGCAGCGGTCCGAACGCCCGCAGCACCGACGGCACGGCCCTGCGGTGGGCGAGGTTGTCGCCGGTGTTGACGACCAGGTCCGGCTCCAGCCGGTCGAGCTCGGCGACCCAGCGCTGCTTGGAGAGCTGCCCTGGCAGCATGTGCAGGTCGGAGATGTGCAGGATCTTGATCGGCCGCGCGCCGTTGGCCAGCACGGGCAGCTCCGCCGTGCGCAGCGTCCAGTGGCGCCGCTCGATCCCGGCGGCGTAACCGAGGGTCGCGGCGCCGAGCGCGGCGGTACCCGTCACGAGACGTTTCATCATCATCCTTGGGCGTCTTGTGTTACCCAGCGTACACGCGACATGACGGAATCGTGTTCGTCCGGGTGGGCAGGATTCAGTCGATCGTCTCTGATGGGCGTCGCCTCGGCTCAGTTGGCCCGCTCGTACCGCGGGTCCGCGGGTGGCAGCGGCAACGCGGGCGCTCCGTCGAGGATCTTGCTGACCGCGCCGAACCAGGTCCGCGCCGGCGTCTTGCCGCCGAACATGTTGCCGCTGTCGCCGTCGACGGCGACGACGTTGCCGGGTCCGCCGTCGACGAGCCCGCCGTTGGGCAGGTCGGGCCTGAACACCATCGCCGCTCCCGCGAGCTGCGGCGTCGCGCCGATGAACGCCGCCGAGCCGTTGTTCTGGGTCGTGCCGGTCTTGCCGATCATCGGCCGCTTCCAGCCGACCCCCGCCGCCGCGGCGGCCGCCGTGCCGCCCGGCAGGTCGTCCTTGCTGAGCCCGATCGCCATCGTGTTGGCGAGACCTTCCGGCACGGCCTGCTCGCACGGCTGTTCCTCGACCGGCACCGGCCTGCCGCTGCGATCGGTGACCGAGGCGATCGGCGTCGGCGGGCACCAGACACCACCGCTCATCAGCGTCGCGGCGACGTTGGCCAGTTCGAGCCCGCTCGTCGGGCTCACGCCGAGCGTGAACGAGCCCTTGCCCGGCGAGCGTTGGTTCGGCCCGAAGTACTGGGCCTGACTCGAGCGGATCTCCTGGCTCTGCGAGCCCGGTTCGGGCGCGGCACCGGTCGCGACGTTGCCCGCCATCGTCTTGCGCAGGCCCAGCTTGCTGGCCATCTCGATCACCGCGCCCATGCCCACCTGCTCCTCGAGGATCACGAAGGCCGTGTTGGGCGAGGTCTGCAACGCCGTCTGCAGCGACATCGTGCCGCTGTAGCCCTCGCTCGCGTTGGAGACGCAGTACCCGCGCGTGTAGGGCGCGACGTACGGGCACGGCGGAGGGCTGCCGCTGAAGATCCGGGACACGTACGAGCCCGGCGACTGCACGGTGTCGTAGATGCCCACCACCCCGCGCTCGACGGCGGCAGCGGCCGTGAACATCTTGTAGCTCGAGCCCGCTCCGGTCACGTTGGAGATGGCAGAGGGCAGGGCGAACTCGGTCTGACCCGCCGCGGCGTCCGGGCCGTAGTCGCGGTTCGCCGCCAGCGCCACCACCTCGTGCCGCTGCTTTCCCGGAGTGATCAGCGAGAGCGTGTTGGCGACGTTGTCCTGGGTCTTGGCCACCTGTTCCTCGGCGGACGCCTTCGCGAGCTGGTTGGCCCTCGGGTCCATCGTGGTCTTCACCGTGAAGCCGCCGGTGTAGAGCTCGTCCTTGGTCATGCCCTGGTCGAGCAGGTAGTCCTCGGCGTACTGGCAGAAGAAACCGTGCTCGGGACCCGCTCCGACGCAGTTGGCCGGTGGCTTGTTCGGGCCGTCGGGAACGACCCCGAGCGGCTCGGTCTTGATCCGCTCGGCGTCGGTGCGCGACACCTTGCGGTTCTCGACCATCTTGTCCAGCACGAAGTTGCGCCGCTGCGTGGCCCGCTCCGGGTTGTTCCACGGGTCGTACGCGGGCGGGTTGTTGGCCATGCCGGCCAGCAACGCGGCCTGCGCCACCGTGAGCTCGTCCGCCGTGGTGTCGAAGTACGCCCTGGCCGCCGCGCCGACGCCGAAGATCTCGCGGGAGAACTCGACGATGTTGAGGTAGCCGGCCAGGATCTGATCCTTGCTCAACTTCGTCTCGAGCTGGATCGCGATGCGCGCTTCCTTGAGCTTGCGGGCGATCGTGGCCTCCTGCGCGCGCTGCTGGCCCAGCTCGTCGCCGCGGTAGGTGACGTTGATGAGGTAGTTCTTGACGTACTGCTGCGTCAACGTCGAGGCGCCCTGTGTGTCGCCGCCGGAGGAGTTGCTGACCGCGGCGCGAATGGTGCCCTTCCAGTCCACGCCGTGGTGTTCGTAGAACCGCCTGTCCTCCACCGAGATCAGCGCCCACTTTATGGCGTCGGAGATCTCCTCGGGGCCGGTGGGGATGCGGTACTGGTCGTACAACGTCGCGATCGGATTGCCGTCGCGATCGGTGACCGTGGTGACCAGTGGCGGCGGATCGTCCGCGAGCCCGGCGGACATGTTCTCCACCGTGTCGCTGGCCTGGTTCGAGAGCACGCCGATGCCCCCGGCCACCGGGAACATGATTCCCGCAACGAGGACCCCCGCGAGTAGGCAGAGGCCGAACATCTTGAGCAGACCGTCCCTCATGCGCACCCACGTCAGAGTACGCAAGGAGTGGCGTAGATCACTTAAATCGCTCGCGCATGAGGCCGGTCCGGACCAGCCAGATACAGGATTGACGGCAATGTGACATCTGGTAACAAAACGCCGCTTGGGGGTTGGCGATGGAACCGTGGACCCCTACAGTCCGTCAACATCTCACGAATACAGCGCCTGGGGAGGCGCTACTGGAGGGACGTGAGCACAACAGACCTGCTCGCGGGGGCGAGGTCGAGAACTTCGCTGCCTGCCTGACGGTCGCAACAGGGTAGGAGCTGGGGGTATGGAGACCAACCAGTCGGACTGGCGGATCTATGCGTACTGCAGGGACACGGACCCCGATGGCCTGTTCGTGCGGGGAGCCGAACAGAACCGGGCGAAGGTCGTCTGCATGGGATGCCCGGTACGCACGGAATGCCTGGCCGAAGCGCTGGACAACCGGATCGACTTCGGTGTCTGGGGCGGGATGACCGAACGCGAGAGGCGCGCACTGCTGCGCAGGCGTCCGGGGGTGGACAGCTGGAGCGAACTGCTCGAGTCCGCCAAGCGGGAGTACGAGCCCGCGGTCGGCGGCTAGGGCGCGTCTGACGTCAGACACGCCCTGGACCACCCGGGGGCCGTCAACTCCCCGCGAGACGGTCCCCGATGTCCCGCAGCCCGGCGAGGTCGTGCACGTCGCTGGGCAGTGCGGGAACCCGTACGACCGACACCACGGGATGGGCCTTGGTGAAGCGTTCGAGCAGGCGTTGCTCCCGCTCCGCCTGGGCGACCCGGTCGGCGTGCAGTCTCAGGACCGCGGTGGCGAGAGGGGCACTCTTGTCACCGCGGTCGAGCGCGTCGGCCGCGGCCAGCGCGTCGATGGCCGACAGGTCCGCGAGCACCGGGTGCGTCCGGTTCGCCACCAGCCCTGCCAGCGGCATCGTCTCCTCCGACAGCCGCTCCACGAAGTAGCTCGCCTCCCTGAGCGCGTCCGGCTCCGGCGCGGCGATCACCAGGAACGCCGTGCCCTCCGACCGCAGCAGCTCCGCGGTCTTGCGCGCCCGCTCGCGGAACCCGCCGAACGTGGTGTCGAAGGCCTGCATGAACGCCGACGCGTCGGCGAGCAGCTGTCCACCGAGGATGGTCGAGACCGCCTTGGCGAACATCGAGAATCCCGCGCTGACGACCTTGCGCAGTCCCCAGCCACCCGCCTTCGCCGGGCCGGTCAGCAGACGGATCATCCGGCCGTCGAGCGCCGTGGAGAGCCGCGTCGGCGCGTCGAGGAAGTCCAGTGCGGAACGGCTCGGCGGAGTGTCGACGATGATCAGGTCCCAGTCGCCCGCCGCGGCGAGCTGACCGAGCTTCTCCATCGCCATGTACTCCTGCGTTCCGGAGAACGACGTGGAGATGGTCTGGTAGAAGCGGTTGGTCAGCAGCTGCTCGGCCCGCTCCGGGCCCGCGTGCCTGCGCACCATGTCGTCGAAGGTGCGCCGCATGTCGAGCATCATCGCCCAGAGCTCGCCCTTGGGCTCGAAGCCCGCGACCGACACCTTGCGGGGCTGGTTGCCGAGCTCGCGCAGGCCCAGCGCCTGGGCGAGCCTGCGAGCCGGGTCGATCGTCAGCACCACGGTCTGCCTGCCGCGCTCGGCGGCCCGCAGCGCGAGTGACGCCGCCGTGGTTGTCTTGCCGACTCCGCCGGACCCGCAGCACACGACCACCCGCGTCCCCGGATCGTCGATGAGCGCGTCGATGTCGAGCGTCGACGTCATCGAACCCCCTGTTCCACCAGCGCCTCGGCGAGTTCGTAGAGCGCGGCGACGTCGACGCCGCCGTTGAGGTCGGGCAGCTCCAGCGTCGGCAGGTCGCTCTCGGAGAGTTGCTCGCGGGCGCGTTGCTCGGCCTCGAGCCGGATGGCGTGCTCCACGGTCTCCTCCACCAGCCCGTCCAGCGTCGCCTCAGGCAGCTCGATGCCCGCCGAGGCGAGTCCCGAGCGCACGCGCGATGCGTCGACCCTGCCGTCCGCGGCCGCCGTCACCGAGCGGGCGGGCAGGCGCGGCGGGCGGACGCGGTTGATCAGCACGGCTCCGGGCCGAAGGTCGGCGCCGTCGAGCTCGGCGACCGCGTCGAGCGTCTCGCGCACGGGCATCTCCTCGAGCAGGGTCACGATGTGCACGGCGGTCTCGCCGGAGTGCAGCAGCCGCACGACTCCCTCGGCCTGCGCGCTGATCGGGCCCGTCTTGGCGAGGTCGGTGAGTGCCTTGGTGACGTCGAGGAACTTCACGACCCTGCCGGTCGGCGGCGCGTCCACCACGACGGCGTCGTAGGTGTGCCTGCCGTCGGACTCGGTGCGCCCGACGCACTCCTTGACCTTGCCGGTGAGCAGCACGTCGCGCAGTCCCGGCGCGAGCGTGGTGGCGAACTCGATGGCGCCCATGCGGCGCAGCGTCCGTCCGGCGAAACCGAGGTTGTAGAACATCTCGAAGTACTCGAGCAGCGCGGCCTCGACGTCGATGTGCAGCGCGCGCACCTCCCCGCCACCCGGCGCGGACGCGATCCGCTGCTCGGCGTAGGGCAGGGGCTCGGTGTCGAAGACCTGGGCGAAGCCCTGCCTGCCCTCGACCTCGATCAGCAGCACTCGCCTGCCGTGGCTGGCCAGCGCCAGTGCCAGTGAGGCGGCGAGGGTGGTCTTGCCCGTTCCGCCCTTGCCGGTGACGAAGTGGAGCCGGGTCCGCGCGAGTTCGTCGGTCCAGCCAGCCGGAGTGGTCACCTACGCAGGGTAAGCCAGGATTCCGGGCGCGCGCGGCTCAGGACGCCAGAGCCAGCACGGAGACGATCACCGCCACGACCGCCGCCATCCCCCAGGTCACCGCACCCGGCAGCACGGTCAGCGCCAGTACGCACAGGACCGCGAGCGTGGTGAACGACACGAGCCCCGCGACGGCGACGGTCGGCGAGCTGTCGCTGCGGTCGCGGACCTTGGCCATGATGATCAGCACGCCGAACATTCCGACGACCGCGAGCAGGATCGCGGCGATGATGCGCCATGTCTCCACGCGATCAGACGGTACTGGCTAGGGTGTGCCGCATGAGTGCCACGAAGTGGGAGTACGCCACCGTCCCCCTGCTGATCCACGCGACCAAGCAGATCCTCGACCAGTGGGGCGAGGACGGCTGGGAGCTCGTCACCGTGCTGCCGAACCCGAGCGGTGAGCAGCACGTCGCCTACCTGAAGCGCCCGAAGGGCTGACCCCATGACCTGGAGCGCGAGGCTCGCCGAGCTCGGTATCGAACTGCCCGGCGTCGCGGCGCCGGTCGCCGCCTACGTGCCCGCGGTGCGCAGCGGCTCGCACGTGTTCACCTCGGGTCAGCTGCCGTTCGTCGAGGGCTCGCTGGCCGCCACCGGCAAGGTCGGCGGCGAGGTGAGCCCCGAGGAGGCCAAGCAGCACGCGCGCACCTCGGCGCTCAACGCGCTCGCGGCGGTGCACTCACTGGTCGGCATCGACTCGGTGGTGCGTGTCGTCAAGGTCACCGGGTTCGTCGCGTCCAGCGAGGGCTTCACCGGTCAGCCCGCGGTGATCAACGGTGCGTCCGAGCTGCTCGGAGAGGTTTTCGGCGACGCGGGCACGCACGCCCGCTCCGCCGTGGGGGTCGCGGAACTGCCGCTCGGAGCCCCAGTCGAAGTCGAGCTGACCGTGGAGGTTTCCTGAGATGGACCCCGACATCGAGCACGCGTGTCACGAGCTGCTGCTGCGGCTGGCCGGCCGGATGCCGGACCAGATGCTGTGGCGGTTCCGCGACTGGCTGGGCGAGGGCGCGATGGGCACGCTGTCCCGCACGCTCCCCAAGTCTTTGCTAAAGCACAGGATTGATCTGGACCAGTCCGAGTATCGCCTGCTGGTCGCTGGTCTGATCCCGCACGGCGCGGACTGGCACCAGGTGAGTTCCACGCTTGGGGTAGACGCCTCCGCTGAGAACCGGTACACATTCACGACGGGTGCACCCGATTGGGTGAACACCGTCGATTCGGTGTCCGTGGTGGTTCACGCAACGTTGCGTGGTCGCCCGGATGTGGGCGAGGTCCGGGAGAGCTGGCGGCACGACCGTGGGTCCGAAGACGAGGCGAAGCGGATTCTGCTCGTCACCGCGGTGTCCGGGCTCCCACGACTTACTGGGGAGCTTCAGCGGGTCCTCCGCGTCCTCGGCGACGAGGCGCCGAGTGTGGAGGTCCTGCCTGCACAGTTCGACGTTCCCGCCTACCACCGGGCGGCGCTCGCGAACTCACGGTTCGTGTGCGTGGGCTCCGTGGACGCCGGTCACCACACACTCGTACCCGCATAGCGCTCGCTCGGCCAGCGGGCTGGAGGGAGAACGGCGATGGTGGATGTCCACGATGGCCTGCCGAAGGACGGCTTCGCGGTTCCGCTGCGACTGCACAACGTCCTGCTGGCACTGGCGGGCCGACTGGACGACAGCGCGCTCTCGGAGGCACGTGAGCTCGTCGCTCGTTCGCACCTGGACGACGCCGCCGAACTCGCTGTCGGCGCGCTGATCGCCGGCCGGATCATGGTTCGCCCAGCCGAGCAGCGTGAACTCGCGCTCGTGCTGGAGATGAGCCGGTCCGACGCCACGCTGGCCGATCACCTCACCGTCGGCGACGCCGTTCCCGGCTACGCCCACCGCTTCAGTAGGGACAACGATCCCGAGCAGGGCATCACCGATGCGCTCGACCGCACCCTGCAGGTGCTGCCCGACCTGCGCTCCGTGCACGCCGTCTGGCGCAACACCCCGGCTGGCAGCGTGCCGGGCCCGCTGCCGCAGCGGGTCGTGCTGGTCGAGATCGGCCCCGAGGCCCATCCGCCCGCCGTCGCGTTCCGCGTCGACGACGCGCTGCGCAGGGCGGGCATTCGCTCGGTCGTCGAGGTCACCGGGCCTGGCGCCGAGCGCACCGAGTACCACGAGGCCGGTCTCGCGGCGGCGACGCCGGTGTGGCTGGCCACCGCGCAGTCCTCGGGCGGACCGTCGTCCTGGGCGGCGAGTGCGCCCCGCGACGAGAGCCCCGTCCACCCGGTCGCCGAGGCCTCGCGCGAGCCGTTGCACGCGGCTCCCGACTTCGAGGAGCCCTCGGTCAAGGTCTCATCGGCGGAGCAGCCCGAGCCCGCGGAGGAGCCGGAACCGGCGCCGGAGCCTGAGCAGCCGCCGTCCCCGGCCGAGCGCGAGAACCGCGCCGCGGCGACCACCGAGATGACCAAGGAAGAGGTCGCCCAGTTGCGCGCGGCCATCGCGGAGGACCCCGACAAAGGCCGCGCGATCGCGGGCCTGCGCGCCGAGGGCGTGGTCGACCTGCCCGAACTGGATCTCGACGACCCGCAGCTCTCCGACCGCGACCGGCAGCTGCTGCGCGAGCTGCACGCTGAGCTCGCCGAGCGCGAGCGGGCCGAGGCCGCCAAGAGTGCGCAGGGCAGGGCCAACGGCAGCGAGCACCGCTGGGCGGACTGATTTCCGCGTAGTTGCGGGTATGTTGCGGGACGTGCCAGCAATTTTTCGGGTGCCGAAGCAGTCCGTGCTGAGTTTGCCGACCGACGCGCCGGCACACCCCGTGGCGCCGCGCGACGCCGCGACCGTCCTGCTGTTGCGCGACACCGACGCCGGTGTCGAGGTCTTCCTGCAGCGCCGGGTGGCGGCGATGGCGTTCGCGGCCGGTATGACCGTCTTTCCCGGCGGCGGCGTCGACCAGCGAGACGCTGACGCCTCGGTGAGCTGGGAGGGTCCGCCGCCGCAGGAGTGGGCCGACCGGTTCGGGTGCTCCGAGCCGGTGGCGAGGGCGCTGGTCTGCGCGGCCGTCAGGGAGACCTTCGAGGAGTCCGGCGTGCTACTGGCCGGCTCCGGAACCGAGCTGGTCACCGACACCTCGCCGTACGACGGCGCCCGCGCCGAGCTGGTGTCGCGCGAGCTCTCCCTCGCGGGCTTTCTCGCCCGTGAGGGCCTGACCCTGCGGGCGGACCTGTTGCGGCCGTGGGCGAACTGGCTCACCCCCGAGCAGGAGCCGCGCCGCTACGACGCGCGGTTCTTCCTCGCCGCGTTGCCCGAGGGCCAGCAGGCCGACGGCAGGACGACCGAGGCCGAGTCCTCGGACTGGCAGCTGCCAGCCGACGCCATCGCCGACGCGGAGGCCGGCAGGTCGATGCTCATGCCGCCGACGTGGTTCCTGCTCGACGAGCTCAACGCGTATCCGTCGGTGGCTGAGGCGCTGGCCGTGCGGAAGCCGGTGGAGAAAGTGATGCCCCGGATGGTCGTCGAGGGCGACGAGGTGAGGGTGGAGGTTCCGTGACACATCCCGCGTACGGCGCGCTCAGGGAGGTCTCTCGCGCCGCTTCGGTGCTGCTGGAGAACAACCCCTCGATGATGACGCTCGAGGGCACCAACACGTGGGTGTTGCGGGCGCCGGGCTCGCGCGCGTGCGTGGTGGTGGACCCCGGCTACGAGGACGTCGAGCATCTGGAGCGGGTGGCCGAGGTCGAGCCCGTCGAGCTGGTCCTGCTGACGCACCACCACCCCGATCACTCCGAGGGCGCGCCGTGGCTCGCGGAGCGGGTGGGCGCTCCGGTGCGAGCGTGGCGCGCGGACCTCTGCCGGGACGCCGAACCCTTCGCGCACGGCGATGTCGTGAGCGCGGCCGGACTGGACCTGAGCGTGTTGCACACGCCGGGACACACGGACGACTCGGTGACGCTGCGCTTCGCGTCCGGTGGGACCACCCACGTGCTCACCGGCGACACCGTGCTCGGCAGGGGCACCACGGTCCTGACCGATCTCGGCGACTACCTGCGGTCACTGAAGCTGTTGTGTGCGCTGCCGGACGGCGCGTTGGGGCTGCCGGGGCACGGACCGGAGCTGGCCGACGTCACGGCCACGGCCAGGGAGTACGCGGCGCACCGGGAGCAGCGCCTGGACCAGGTGCGTTCCGCACTGCGGCAGCTCGGTTCCGACGCGACGCCGCGTCAGGTGGTGGAGCTCGTCTACGCCGATGTCGACCGCTCGTTGTGGGCGCCCGCGGAGTCGAGCGTGGTTGCTCAGTTGGAGTATCTCCGCTCCGAGGGATAGCACTTTCCGCACGAATCCCGTTACCGTGATGGCGTTTTGATCGACGTCCCAATGGAGGGAGGCGCACCATGATCGAGTCGGGCGAGCTAGAGGTCTGGACCACTCCGGACTTCGAGGAGTACGAGACCCCGATGGAGGTCACGGCGTACTTCGGCCGTATGGAGTGACGAGTGTTGTGACGTGGTCAGCGGGAAAGCGCTTTCAATCGCGCCCCCGTTGGCCACGTCCCTCGACCCGGGAGGACGGCAGTGCCGCCGATGCAATCGATGCAACCGATGACCGAGCAGGCCTTCGTCGCCGAGCTCAAGGGACTCTCGCACCGCTACTGGGGCACCCATCCGTTCCACCACCGCATGCACGCCGGTGAGCTGAGCGAACACGAGCTGCGGATCTGGGCCGCCAACCGCTGGTACTACCAGCGCATGCTGCCGCAGAAGGACGCGGCGATCATCAGCAACTGCCCCGTCCCGGGCGTCCGCAGGCAATGGCTGGACCGGATCGTCTACCACGACGGCAGGACCGAGAACGAGGGCGGAGCGCAGCGGTGGCTTCGCCTGTGCGAGGCCGTGGGGCTCGACCGTGCGGAGGTGCTCGACGAACGTCACCTCGCTCCCGGCGTGCGGTTCGCTGTCGACGCCTACGTCAACTTCGCGCGCACCAGGCCGTGGGTCGAGGCGGTGGCCTCCGGGCTCACGGAGATGTTCTCCGGGCACCTCATGCGGCGCAGGGTCGGCGACATGCTCGCGCGCTACGACTGGATCCGCAGCCAGGACCTCGAGTACTTCACCACCCGCATCGACGCGGTGAGCGGTGAGGGCGAACAGACGCTCGCGCTGGTCGTCGAGCACGCCGTGAGCAGGCAGCAGCAGGACGCCGCCGTCGCCGCGCTGGCGTTCAAGTGCGACGTACTGTGGTCGATGCTCAGCGCCATCGAGGACGCGGCGGCCAAGCGGTGACGCCGCGGCTGCGCAGAGGCGTGCGCCTCACCTACGACCGCACGCGGCAGACCCACGTGTTGCTGTTCCCGGAGGGAGTACTCGTGACCAACCCGACCGCGGCGGCCGTGCTCGAGCTCTGCGACGGCGAGCGCACCGTGCCCGACATCGTGGCCGCGCTCGGCACGCGCTACGCGGGCGTGCGCGAGGCTGACGTCGACGACGTGCTCGCCCGGCTCGTGGACCGGCAGGTGGTCGAATGGACGTGACCCAGCCGCCGTTGGGCATGCTCGCCGAGCTGACCCACCGCTGCCCGCTGCACTGCCCCTACTGTTCCAACCCGCTCGAACTCGTCACGCGCGCGAACGAGCTGAGCACGGCCCAATGGATCTCGGTGTTCGACCAGGCGCGTGAGCTCGGCGTGCTCCAGGTGCACCTCTCCGGCGGAGAGCCGCTGGCCAGGCCGGACCTGCCCGAGCTGGTCTCCCATGCGAGCGAGCTCGGCTGCTACGTCAGTCTTGTCACCAGTGGCCTCGGGCTCACCGAGTCGCGCTTCGCCGATCTCGTCGACCGAGGGCTCGCGCACGTCCAGCTGTCCGTGCAGGGCGCCGACGCCGAGCGGGCCAACCTGCTCGCGGGCACGAAGGCCCACGACCACAAGCTCACCGCCGCCCGGCTCGTGAAGGCCGCCGGGTTGCCGCTGAGCGTCAACGTGGTGCTGCACCGCGCCAATCACGACCAGCTCGAGGGCATGATCGCGCTCGCCGAACAGATGGAGGCCGACCGGCTGGAGCTGGCGAACACGCAGTTCTACGGCTGGGCGCTGCGCAACCGGGACGCGCTGCTGCCAACGCGCGAGCAGCTCGCGGCAGCCGAACCGGTGGTGCGCGCCGCGATCGAGCGGCTGCGGGGGCGGATGCAGGTCGTCTACGTGCTCTCGGATTACTACGAGCCCTACCCCAAGCCGTGCATGTCCGGCTGGGGCGCCCAGCAGCTCACCGTCGCGCCCGACGGCACGGTGCTGCCGTGCCCCGCGGCG
The DNA here is from genome assembly GCF_016595675.1 of Prauserella cavernicola. Lineage (GTDB taxonomy): Bacteria > Actinomycetota > Actinomycetes > Mycobacteriales > Pseudonocardiaceae > Prauserella_A > Prauserella_A cavernicola. The sequence goes on from NZ_JAENJH010000002.1 coordinate 1,120,225, forward strand.
ACGGCGATCACGACCCTGTCGCTGGAGAACGTGCGCGAGCGGCCGCTGGCCGAGATCTGGTACGACTCCGAGTCGTTCAACGCCTACCGTGGTGAGGACTGGATGCGCGAGCCGTGCCGGACGTGCGATCGGCGGAGCGTGGACTTCGGTGGGTGCCGTTGTCAGGCGTTCCAGCTCACCGGCGACGCCGCGGCGACCGACCCGGTGTGTGAGCGCTCGCCGGACCGGGGGCTCGTGGACCTGATCTTGGAGGCGCCCAGTGGTGCGAGCGAGTTCGTGATGCGAGGACCGCGATGAGAGTGATCGTGCTCGGCACGGCGGCCGGCGGCGGTGTTCCCCAGTGGAACTGTGCGTGCCCGACGTGTGAGGCCGTGCGCGCCGGGGCTGCCCCGGCGCGAAGTCAGGACTGCCTCGCCATCAGCGCCGACGGCAGGAACTTCCACCTGCTCAACGCTTCCCCGGACATCCGCACGCAGCTGACGTCGTGTGCGGCGCTCGCCCCGGGACCGGGAGCGAGACAGACGCCGCTGCGCGGGGTGCTGCTCACCGACGGTGAGCTCGACCACACGCTGGGGTTGTTCCAGCTCAAGGAGGCCGCGGGGCTGCGGGTGTGGGCGCCCGACGCGGTCGCGAACACCGTGCCCGCCCGCGAGATCGCGGGCCGCTACCACGGTTGGCAGTGGCCGGAGCTGGAGAGCGAGTTCGAGTTCGACGGCCTGCGGGTCACGGTGTTCCCGGTGAGTGACAAGCAGCCGAAGTACGCGGCGGAGTCCACGCTGCCGGGCCCGTGGGTGGTGGCCTACCGCATCGAGGATCCCGCCACCGGCGGCTCGCTCGTGTACGCGCCGTGCGTGGCGCAGTGGCCCGCCGGGTTCGAGGACTTCTGCGCCGGGGCGAGCTGTGCGCTGCTCGACGGCTCGTTCTACGCGCCGGACGAGATGGCGGACGCGACCGGAGGCGGCGTCGGGTCGGGCGCGCAGCTGGCGATGGGGCACCTGCCGATGGCCGGTGAGCACGGCAGCCTCGCGAGGATCCGGCGTTCGCCGGGCACGCGCTGGCTCTACACGCACCTCAACAACACCAACCCGGTGCTGGACCCGGTCTCGCCCGAACACGCCGAGCTCGTGGCCGCGGGCGCGGAGCTGCCCGTCGACGGCATGGAACTGGTGCTCTAGCCGCTCACGCCGGGACCGCGGCGGCCCACGCCGGTACCGGCGGGCGAATCGTGTGGCGGAGGAACCAGACCACGGTCGCGAGCACGAGCGCGCAGCCCGCCGCTGCCAGGAATGCGGCGGGCGGCCCGCTGTGCTCCACCAGGTAGCCGCTCACGGACTGGCCGAAGGCGAGCCCGAGCGTGATCGCGGTGAGCACCCAGCCGAAGGCCTCGGCGGCCGTGCCCTTCGGGGCGACGATCTCGATCGTCGTGGAGTGGGCCGTGGACTGCGGGGTGATGAGGGCGCCCGCGCCGAGCATCGCGATGGCCAGCACCCACAGCGTCTCCGGCAGGGCCAGCACGGCGACGAGCACACCGAACAGGGCGAGCAGTACGGGCAGGCGCACCGGCAGCCGCCGGGGCCACGGCCGCAGGCTGTAGGCGACGCCGAAGCCGACCGAGCTGACCGACCACACCGACAGCAGCACCCCGCCGAGCGCGACGTGGCCCGCGGCGTCGGCGGCGGCGGGCACGGCGACCTCGACGAAACCGATCACCATGCCGAAGCCCAGCGCCGCGAGCGCGAGCGTCCGCATCCCCGGGCTGGCGAGCGCACCGAGCAGGCGCCCGCCGCGTTCCTGCGAAGGACCCCACTCGCGGACGGCGGGACTGAGCGCGAACAGCACCGCGCCGGTCACCATGCACGCGGCACCCAGCACCATGCCGGTGCCCGGCCACGGTGCGGCGATGAGCACCCCGGCCAGGCCGGGACCGAGGATGAAGAAGGTCTCCATGCTGATGGCCTCGTAGGCGAACGCGGCTTCCCTGGCCGGTCCGGCGGGCACCAGCCTGGCCCACAGGGCGCGCGAGGCCGACCCGGTCATCGGCTCGGTCACGCCGATGCCCACCGCGAGCGTCACCAGCAGCGGGGTGGGCGCGTGGGCCTCGATGGCGACGGCGAGCGCGGTCATCGCCACGACGAACATCGCGGTGACCACCAGCAACGGCCTGGTCGGGCCGAACCGGTCGATGATCCGGCCCTGGATGACCGAGCCCGCGGCGACCCCGACGAGCGCGCCTGCCGACACCAGTCCCGCAGCGGCGAACGACCCCGTCTCGTGCTGGACGAAGAGCAGCGCCGAGATGCCGATCATGGCGATGGGCAGGCGCGCGAGCAGCGACGCGATCATCGGGCGCCGGGCGCCAGGGGTGCTCAGTGCGGCGCGGTAGTCGGCCAGCGTCGTGCGGCCGTGAGCATCAGACTGGGACACGCGTACCAGTATGCCACCAGGGTGGTACGGAGGTACCACTTGTGGTCCGGTTTCGCGACTCGCCGGCGCCGTTGGGTGCGGGCGAGGCCCTGAACGGGTATTTCTGTCTCAGTTGGATAACAGAGTGCGGGTTCAGGGCATCAAATCATCACATTGGGCGTCCTTGAGAGTGAACGGCCTTGAGTTGGTGGGTGTAGCTCATGGATCGTTAGAAGCACCGCACCAACTACATGCTTTGCGAACTCCCTCCGGGAATCGGGTCGGGGCCTACACCGGAGGGCGGGGAGCGCGGGCTGTCGGGGGATGGTCCGCGCACAGCAAGGGGCCGGTGCGCCACGTCGGGGGTGGCGCCCGGCCCCTTGTTATGTCTGGAGCTACCTGCTCAGCGAGCGCGGCGAGCGAGCCGCTCGGGGTCGAGGATGAGCACGCTCTTGCCCTCGAGCCGCAGCCAGCCGCGGTGTGCGAAGTCGGCCAGTGCCTTGTTGACGGTCTCCCGCGACGCGCCGACGTACTGCGCGATCTCTTCCTGGGTCAGGTCGTGCGTGACCCGCAGCAGCCCGGCCTCCTGGCTGCCGAAACGCTGCGCGAGCTGTAGCAACGCCCTCGCGACGCGACCAGGCACATCCGTGAAGATGAGCTCGGCCACCATGTTGTTGGTGCGGCGCAGCCTGCGCGCGACCACGCGCAGTAACTGCTCGGCGATCTCCGGGCGCGTCGAAATCCACTGCCGAAGGGCTGGCCGGTCCATCGTCACGGCGCTGACCTCGGTCACGGTCGTCGCGGTCGAGGTGCGGGGGCCGGGGTCGAAGATCGACAGCTCACCGAACATGTCGGAAGGGCCCATGATCTGGAACAGGTTCTCGCGGCCGTCCGCGGACTTGCGCCCGATCTTCACCTTGCCCGACTTGATGATGTAGAGCTTGTCGCCCGGCTCGCCCTCGTTGAAGATCACGTGGCCGCGGGGAAACTCCACAGTCTCCAAGGTCTGCGCGAGCGCCTCGGCCGCTGCCGGTTCCACACCCTGAAAAATGCCCGCGCGGGCCAGGGTCTCGTCCACCTCGTGCCTCCTTTGAGAAGCGACCGCGATCCTTCGAACTCGAGGAGCGTGTCGCCGATCACTACGTGCAGTGTAGGGCGTGCTCCCGAGATCGCCTCCCGGCTCGCCGCGCAGCAGTGAACGCACCCTGGGCGGGTGATACCGCTACGCGTTCGCGCGAACACCGCCTGTCAGAGCGGTATGGGATCGATCTCGTCCGATCGAACAGCCTAACCCGCTGTTAACCCCGGACGCGGCGCGGCTTCAGTTTGCCGGTCTTCCCACCGAGCCTGCGCAGCCGGAAAAGCTCCAGCGCGCGGCCGATCCCGTGCCCGTAGAGCGCTCTGACCTCGTCAGGTCGTGCCTGCTCGAGGAACTCCTCGACGTCCTCACCTCGGACGGAGACATGGCGGAGCCGGTTCTCGACCCGCTCCATACCCAATGCGAACAGCATGATGACGAGCGGCACCGCGATGACGAACCAGACGGTCATGAGTCTCCCGATCCCTCGCTCGTGGTCTGCCGGAGCTCGACCTTAGCCAAGCACGTATCCGAGTCGTCGGACGGCGCACGTAGGCTAGCGGTGTGTCGTCAGCCGTCGGTCGTGCCCCCCGGAAGCGGCGCTCGTTCGCTGACGAGAGCCGGTTGTCCTTGGTAAGACGCGCCCGGCGCATGAAACGTTGCTTGGACGAGGCCTATCCCGGCGCGCACTGCGAGCTGGATTTCACGACTCCGCTGGAACTCCTGGTCGCCGTGATCCTGTCGGCGCAGTGCACCGACCAGCGCGTGAACCAGACGACTCCGGCGCTGTTCGCCCGTTACCGCAGCGCCGCCGACTACGCGGGAGCCGACCGGATCGAGCTCGAGGAGCTGATCCGGCCCACCGGCTTCTACCGCAACAAGACCAACTCCCTGATGGGGCTCGGCGCCGCGCTCGTGGAGCGGCACGACGGCGAGGTCCCCGGCAAGCTCGACCTGCTGGTGAAGCTGCCCGGCGTGGGCCGCAAGACCGCCAACGTCGTGCTGGGTGAGGCCTTCGGCGTCCCGGGGATCACTGTGGACACCCACTTCGGCAGGCTGGTGCGCCGCTGGGGCTGGACGACCGACGACGACCCGGTGCGGGTCGAGCACGAGATCGGTGAGCTGATCCCCCGCAAGGAGTGGACGATGCTCTCCCACCGCGTGATCTTCCACGGCAGGCGCGTCTGCCACGCCCGCAAGCCCGCCTGCGGCGCGTGCCCGCTCGCGAACGACTGCCCCTCCTACGGTGCGGGGCCCACCGAGTTCGATGTCGCGGCAAAGCTGGTGAAGGGCGACGAGCGGGAGCACCTGCTCTCACTGGTGACGAAGCCTTGACCACTGCGACGAAATGGGCACTGGCGGTGGGCGTGCTGGCGCTCGCCGTGCTGGTGGCCGTGCTGCCGAACCTGCGTGGCGAGCAGCCTGCGCAGCCAGGGGCGGCCGCTGGCGAGGATCTCGGGCCCGCGCGCGCGGCCGCGGCGCTGGAGCCGTGCCCTCGCGGTGAGGGCACCGTCGAGCAGCTGGCCGGGGTCGAGGTCCCGTGCCTGGGAGACGGCTCGCAGGTCGACCTCGGCAGTGCGCTCGCGGGCGAGACCACGCTGGTCAACGTGTGGGCCACCTGGTGCGGACCGTGCCGCGAGGAGCTGCCGCTGCTGCAGGAGTACGCCGAGCGGCCCGGTGCGGCGCGGGTGCTGGCCGTGCAGGTGCAGAGCGGCGCGCGCGAGGGCTTGGAGCTGTTCGACGAGCTGGGCGTGCGCCTGCCCTCGGTCTACGACGGTGAAGGTCCGACGGGGCCGGTCCGCGACGCGTTGCGGGTGCCGAGGTCGCTGCCCGCCTCGTACCTGGTGAGTCCCGACGGGTCCGTGCGGTTGATCGAGAACCCGCGCCTGTTCCGCTCCGTCGAGCAGATCCGCGAGGCAGTGGGAGCGGCGCGGTGAACGGTCCGCTCGTCGATTCCGGCGGCGTTCCCGGCTGGCTGCGCGGGCTCGTCGAGATCAGCGGCGAGCTGGATGCGAAGACGTTCACCCGTTTCGCCGTGCCCAACGGCGAGGCCACCCGTGCCGCAGCGGTGCTGATCCTCTTCGGCGAAGGGGACGGTCGAGGCCCCGACGTGCTGCTGCAGCGCAGGGCCGACACGCTCGGCTCGCACGCGGGGCAGGTGTCCTTCCCAGGCGGCGGTGCCGAGGACGGTGACCACGGCCCGGTCGGCACGGCCTTGCGCGAAGCCGAGGAGGAGACGGGCGTCGACCCGGCCGGGATCCGGCCGCTCGCCGTGCTGCCCGAGTTGTACGTTCCGGTGTCGAGCTTCGCCGTGACCCCGGTGCTCGCCTACTGGCACGAGCCTTCTCCCGTGCACCCCGTCGATCCCGCCGAGACCGCGGCCGTGGCCAGGGTCGCCGTGGCGGACCTCACTGATCCCGCCAACCGGTTCCGGGTCGGCAGGCCGGGTACGGGATACACCGGCCCGGCCTTCGAGGTCGGCGAGATGTTCGTGTGGGGTTTCACGGCCGGGCTGCTGTCGGTGCTGCTGACCCTCGCGGGCTGGGAGCGCGAGTGGGATCACACGGATGTACGCGAGCTTGACGTAGCGTTGGCGCGGCACGAAGCCCGCCTCCGCAGGGCGGAGCCGGAAGAGCGTGGGTAACCGCCGGTGCCCCGCGGGTTGGGAGTGACGTGAACTGGGTCGACGTGCTGGTGATCCTGCTGGCTGTGCTGGCGGCCGTCTCCGGTGCGCGTCAGGGCGTCGTGATCGCCCTGCCCGCGTTCCTCGGTGTCATCGCGGGGGCCGTCGCGGGTATCCAGCTGGCGCCCGTGATCGTCGATTTCTTCGACCATCCGGCCGCGCGGGTCGCGTTCGCGGTGGGCACGGTGGTGTTCCTGGTCGCACTCGGCGAGACGCTCGGGGTGTGGCTGGGAAACAAGCTCAAGAGCAAGATCCGCTCGCCCAAACTGTCCGGCGTGGACAGCACGCTCGGCGCGGTGGTGCAGGGCGTCGTGGTGTTCGTGGTGGCCTGGCTGATCGCGTTGCCGCTCACCAGCGTCACCTCGCTGCCGGGACTGTCGAGGGCGATCAACAACTCCGTGGTGCTCGGCGGCGTGAACTCGATGATGCCCGAGGCGGCGCAGGGCCTTCCCGGTGAACTGCGCCAACTGCTCGACGCGTCCGGTTTCCCCTCCATTGTGGACCCGTTCCAGAAGGCGCCGGTGGCCGAGATCGGCCCCCCTGACACCGCGTTGCAGAACAGCGCCGTGGTGCGGGACCTGCAGCAGAGCGTGCTCAAGATCCGCGGCGTCGCGCAGGCGTGCTCGCGTTCGCTCGAGGGCAGCGGGTTCGTGGTCGCCCCCGAGCGCGTGATGACCAACGCGCACGTGGTGGCGGGCACCGACGAGGTGGCGGTCGAGACCGCGGGCGGCAGGCTCGACGCGCGCGTCGTCTACTACGACCCGGAGACCGACGTCGCGATCCTCGCGGTGCCCGGCCTCTCGTCGCCCTCGCTCCCGTTGGACCCGCGTCCGGCACAGAACGGCGACGACGCGATCGCGCTCGGCTACCCGCTCGACGGCCCGTACACCGCGTCGGCGCTGCGCGTGCGCGAGCGGATCAACCTGCGTGGCCCCGACATCTACGACGCGAACACCGTCGAGCGCGACGTCTTCACCGTGCGAGGACAGGTGCGCAGCGGCAACTCCGGCGGCCCGATGGTCGACCCCGATGGCGATGTCGTCGGCGTGGTGTTCGGCGCGTCGGTCGAGGACCCGGACACGGGCTTCGTGCTCACCGCCGACGAGGTGCGCGCCGAGGTGGAGGCCGCGCCGGGATTCGGGGCGGAGGTCAGCACCGGCGCCTGCACGGCGTGACCGGCGTCAGGACTCGCGCAGGAACGTGACGAGCGACTTCGCCGTGCGGTCGGGGTCTTCCAGGTGCGGGAAGTGCCCCACGCCGGGCAGCAACTCGAAGCGCGAGCGGGGGCCGAGCCACGGCGCGGAGTCGCGAGCGGTCGAGGGCAGCACACACGGGTCGGCGGCGCCGTGCACCTGAAGCACCGGCATGTGGAGCCTGGTGTCGACGGCGTCGGTGAACCGCCTGCCCTCACCGCGGAACTGGGCGCGGAAGGCCCAGCGGTAGTACTCGAGCGCGCTGTGGGCGACACCGGGAACGAGCATGGCGTTGCGGAAGGTCTTCGAGGCCTCGGCGAAGCCGGGGTCCTCGCGCCACGCGACGCCCGACCAGTCGTGCAGCAACCGCTCGATCTCGGCGGCCTCGTCTCTGACCAGGGCGCGTTCCGGCCGCATCGGGACCTGGAACCGCAGCAGGTGGGCCATCGCGCGCGCCTGGCCGCGCCTGCGCAGCACCGAGCGCCTGATGGCCGAGCGCAGCGCGAGCGGGTGCGCCCCGCCCAGCACGCTCACCGAGCTCACCAGGCGCGGGTGCAGGCTCGCGGCCGTCCAGGCGAGCATGCCGCCCCACGCGTGTCCGACCAGGTGGGCCCTGCGCTCGCCCAGCGCCCTGATGAGCCCAGCGACGTCGCCCGCGAGGGTCCACGCGTCGTAGCCCCTCGGGGGCTTGTCCGAGTCGCCGTAGCCGCGCAGGTCGGCGGCCACGACACGGAAGCCGGCGTCGGCCAGCGCTCGCAGCTGGTGGTGCCAGCTCCACCAGAGCCCGCCGAAGCCGTGCAACAAGAGCACCGGAGGACCGGATCCGGCCTCGGCGATGTGCAGGCGGATCCCGTTCGCGGAGACGTCGCGGTGGGTCCAGGGACCCGCCAGCCGGACGGTCGACGGGTCGGGTGCGGGCACGGCGACCTGCCGCACTGCCGTCAGCGTTGCACCGGCAGGCCCGGCTCCGCCTCGGCGGACTCGGGCTGGCGCCGGGACTTCAGCGCTGCGGCCGTCTCCTTGATGCTGTCGATCGAGCGCTGCGGCGCCCTGACCTTCTTCCACTTCCGGTAGCCGAGCAGGCCGAACAGCGCGGCCGTGACCAGCATCAGCAGGAAGACGATGCCGAAGGCCGCCCAGCGCTGGAGCCACTCGGACAACAGCTCACCGAGGAAGAAAAAGAAGAAGAACGAGCTGTACAGCGCGATGACGCCGGCGACGACGAAGAAGGCACTGCCCTTGGCGGCCTTCTTGGCCTCCCCGACGGCTTCGGACTTGGCCAGCTCGACCTCGGCCCTGAACAGGGTCGACAGGTGCGTCGTCGCGTCTTTGACGAGCGTGCCGATCGACTGACCGTCGGCCGCGGATCCGTTGTCTTCGGACAGCGGGATGTAGGGCACGGAGCCCACACGATCGCCGCCGACCGGTTCGTGTTTGGGGCTGCTCACGGGCATCATCGTGCCATGTGATCAATCCGATGGCTCGGTGGGCGCGCCCCTGGCGTGCACCTTGTTGCGCCTCGAGAGCAGCGCGGCGGCCGCCAGAGCCGCGAACGCCGACGCGATGAGCACGGCGGCCTTGGCCAGTTCGGCCGCTTCACCGTCCAGCGAGAGCTCGGCGACGAGCAGGCTCACGGTGAACCCGACCCCGCCGAGCATGGCGAGCGCGGCGACGTCGCGCCAGCTCAGCGAGCCGGGCAGCCGGGCGACGCCGAGTCGCACGGCCAGCGCCGAGGCGCCGAGGATGCCGAAGAACTTGCCTGCCAGCAGCCCCGCGACCACGCCGAGCGGAATGGCACTGGAGAACACGGCCCCCAGCGAGTCGGCACTGATCGTGACGCCCGCGGCGAACAGCGCGAAGACGGGTACGGCCAGACCCGCCGACCACGGCTGCAGCCGGTGTTCGAGCCGCACCGCGGGCGCGTGCTCCTCGCCCGCGTCCGCGCGCACGCGGGTGAGCAGGCCGAGCGCGACGCCGGCGATCGTGGCGTGGATGCCCGCGGCGTGCACGGCGGCCCAGACCACCACGGCCAAGGGAACGTAGAGCCACCAGGCACGCACCCGCCGGTGCTGGAGGTAGGCGTAGCAGGCGAGTCCCGCGACCGCGATCGCGGCGGCGAGCACGCTGAACGTCTCCGTGAACAGCACGGCGATCACGGCGATCGCGCCGAGGTCGTCGACCACCGCGAGCGAGAGCAGGAACACGCGGGCCGCCGTGGGCAGCCTCGATCCGACCAGCGCCAGCACTCCGAGCGCGAACGCGATGTCGGTGGCCACCGGGATCGCCCAGGCTCGTTCGATCCCGGGTTCGCCCCACGCCACGCCGACGGCGATCAGCGCGGGCAGCAGCATTCCGCCCACGGCGGCGAGGATCGGCAAGGCGGCCGAGCGGAGGTCGGACAGCTCGCCGACCACCAGTTCGCGCTTGAGCTCCAGTCCGGCGACGAAGAAGAACAGCGCCAGCAGACCGTCCTTGGCCCAGTCGCCGATCGACAGGTTCAGGTGCAGCGACTCCGGTCCGATGTGGAAGTCGCGGATCGCGCGGTAGCTGTCGTCGAGCGGAGAGTTGGCCCACACCAGAGCGATCGCCGTTGCGGCCAAGAGCAGAAATCCGCCGGTGGTCTCGATCCGGAGGAAGCGGGCGAAACCGGACAGGATCGGCCGGGTGCGGTCGGAAGTGCTCACTAAACGGGCTCCGGTGGGGTCGACAACGGGACCGCCGACCAGACTTCCCGGCACACCCGCTGGCCACCCTAGTGGCTGTCCTGCGGTGAGTCGACCCGACTCCGGCGTGCATTTACCCAGAAGTAACCTACCGTGTTGGTGGTTTTCCAGACCCAGCACGACAAGGGCAGATGCACGTGAACTCCTTGGACACGACCTCCACAGAGGGCAGCAAGGACACCGGCTTCTTCGGGCACCCACGAGGGCTCGCGAACCTGTTCGGTGTCGAGATGTGGGAGCGCTTCTCCTACTACGGGATGCTCGGGATTCTCCCGCTGTATCTCTACTACGCGGTGGCCGACGGTGGCCTCGCCATGCCGAAGGCGACGGCGCTGAGCATCGTCGGCGGCTACGGCGGGCTCGTCTACCTCTCGACGATCGCGGGCGCGTGGGTCGCCGACCGGTTGCTCGGACCGGACCGGACCCTGTTCTACAGCGCCGTTCTGATCATGATCGGCCACGTCAGCCTCGCGGTGCTGCCCGGATACGCCGGCATCGGCGTCGGGCTCGCGTGCGTCGCGCTCGGCAGCGGCGGGCTCAAGGGCAACGCGACCGCGGTGGTCGGAACGCTCTACAGCGAACACGACCAGCGTCGCGACGCCGGATTCACCATCTTCTACATGGGGATCAACCTCGGCGCGTTCGTCGGCCAGATCCTCACCGGCCTCGCGCAGAAGGAGGTCGGCTTCCACTTCGGGTTCGCGCTCGCCGCGATCGGCATGGCGCTCGGCCTGATCCAGTACACGCTGGGCAGGAAGAACCTCGGCGACAAGGCCCGCGAGGTTCCCAACCCGCTGCCGTCGTCGCGGCTGCCGCTCGTCGGCGTCGGGGTGCTCGCGCTGGCCGCACTGATCACGGTGCTCGTCATCGCAGGCGTCGTAACCGCGGCCAACCTCTCCGACGTCACCGTGTGGATCGTCGGCGTCGCGTCGGTGGCCTACTTCGCGGTGATCCTGTCCAGCAGCAAGATCACGTCCATCGAGCGCAGCCGGGTGCTGTCGTTCATCCCGATGTTCATCGCCAGCGCCGCGTTCTGGGCGCTGTACCAGCAGCAGTTCACGGTCGTCACCGTTTACTCCGACGAGCGGCTGAACCGCGATCTCTTCGGCTGGGAGATGCCGGTGTCGTGGGTGAACTCGGTGATCCCGGTGTTCATCATCGCGCTGGCCCCGCTGTTCGCCACGATGTGGACCAAGCTCGGCGACCGGCAGCCGTCGACGCCGATGAAGTTCGCGCTCGGCACGTCGCTGATGGGTGTCGCGTTCCTGCTGTTCCTGCCGATGGCGGGCGGTACCGGCAACACGAGCCCGCTGCTCGTGCTGATCGGCATCCTGCTGGTCTTCACCGTGGCCGAACTGCTGCTGTCGCCGGTGGGGCTCTCGCTGTCGACCAAGCTGGCGCCGAAGACGTTCCGCACCCAGATGGTGGCGCTGAACTTCCTGTCGGTGGCGCTGGGCACGGCGCTGTCGGGCTCGCTGGCCGAGTACTACAGCCCCGAGTCCGAAGGGTCGTACTTCGGCATCGTCGGCGCGGTCGCCGTCGTGGTCGGTGTCGCCATCGGCCTGCTGTCGCCGTTCATTCGCAAGCTGATGCAGGGCGTGCGGTGACCTGCGGCTGACGCGGCCTATCCGGTCGTGACGCCGAACAGCAGCCCGACCACGTAGGTGATCAGCATCGTCAGCGCACCGACGCCGACGTTGCGGGCCACGGCCCTGCCCACGCGGGCGTTGCCGAGCCTCGCGCTCGCCCAACCGGTGAGCGCGAGGCCGGCGACGACGCCGGCGAAACAGGCCCACACCCTGACCGAGACCGGTGGCAGCGCGATCGCCAGCAACGGCAGCAGCGCGCCGACCGTGAACGCGGCCATCGAGGCGAACGCCGCCTGCCACGGGCTCGTGAGGTTGTCGGGGTCGATGCGCAGCTCGGCCTCCGCGTGGGCGTGCAGCGCGTCCTTCTCGGACAGCTCGTGCGCCACCTTCGCCGCGAGGTCCGGCGACAGTCCCTTCTCCTCGTAGATCTCGGCGAGCTCGCGTTCCTCCTCGTGCGGCATCGTGCGGAGCTCGTAGCGCTCCAGCCGCAACATCGCGCGCTCGGTGTCGCGCTGGGTGCTCACGGAGACGTACTCGCCGCCCGCCATCGACAGCGCACCGGCGACGAGCCCGGCGACGCCGGCGATCAGCACCGCCGCGCGGTCGGTGCCCGCTCCCGCGACACCCACCACGATTCCCGCGACGGACACGATGCCGTCGTTGGCGCCCAGTACTCCCGCGCGCAGCCAGTTGAGCTTGCCGCTGACGTCCTCGTGGTGGTGCTCGCCGCGATGAGGCCCGGCCTCGGGTGTTTCGCTCACGGCGACATTCAACGCCTCGTACGCGCGGCCGCAACCGCCAAACTCGCTTCCGCCGACTTGCCACCGGGCGGTATATCCGGCTCATGGGACATCGTGAACATTCCTACGCACTGACCGTGCGCTGGACCGGCAACCAGGGCAGCGGCACGTCGAGCTATCGCGCCTACAGCAGGGACCACGACATCAGCGCCGAGGGCAAGCCGGTGCTCGCCGGCTCCGCGGATCCCGCCTTCCGCGGCGACCCGGGGCGCTGGAACCCCGAGGAACTGCTGGTCGCCGCGCTGTCCGAGTGCCACATGCTGTGGTTTCTCGGGCTCTGCTCGCAGGCCGGCGTCGTCGTGACGGACTACGTCGACGAGGCGGCGGGCACGATGGCCGAACAGGCAGGCGGTGCGGGCGAGTTCACCGAGGTGGTGCTGCGGCCGACGGTGACAGTCGCCGAGCAGGACATGGTGGAGCGGGCCGCGGAACTGCACGCGGCGGCTCACGAGAAGTGCTTCATCGCGCGATCGGTGAACTTCCCCGTGAAGCACGAGCCCACCACCGTCCTCGCGCGCTGAGGAACTTCCCCGGCGCAAAGCGACGGCTCCGGCCCCGGGTAAGTCCGGGACCGGAGCCGTCAGGGGGAAAGTCTCAGCTCTCCAGCTCGGCGAGGGCCTGCTTGGCCTGCTCCAGCTGGGCCTCCAGCTCGGCGACCTTGGCCTGCTGCTGTTCCTTCGCCGCGTTGATGACCTCGTCGATCGGGGCGGACAGCTCCTCGTGGAGCTCCTTCGCCGCCCTCGACACCGCGGCGGCGGGGATGCCGAGGCCACGGGCGACCCACTTGCTGCCGTGCTTCAGCTCCGCCTGCCACTCGCCGTCGGCGGTGCCGGTGACCGTGAGCGTCAGCTCCACGGTGCGGGTCTTGCGCGCGGCGGTCGCACCCTTGGGGCGGCCGCGCTTCGGCTTGCTCTCCTCCGCGGACTCGGAGGACTCGGACTCGGTGTTGTTCTCCGCGCCGTTCTGGGCAGGCTGCTCGGCCTGCGCAGGCTGGGCGGGAGTCTCGGCTGCCGAGTTCACCTGCTCGTCCGGGGTGGTGGATGTGTCCAGGCTCATGCGGAGTGATCTCCCTGTCGGTGGCGTCCGGCTGCGACGGCCAGAATTATAGAACACACGTTCGAGATCGGCGGGTTCGGGGCGGGCGTTCATGATTGTTTCGCTGTTGCCGAGTTCGAGCTACTGTGTCACTACTCGCACTTTCAGGGCAGCGATTCACGAGTGAAGTAGCCACTGTCGGGTGACGCGCGCGGGAACTGGTCACGCCATGCAACCGCAGGTCGCGTTACCCCTTCCGCTTAGGGTTAACACTATCGAGTGATCCACTAGCGAGTTTCTGGCCTGCGTAAATGCAGCATTTGTGCTGTTGCCGGAGTTGCGGTGGAAAACCGACCAGTTTGATCCGTCGTTCTTCACGGGATAACAATGCGAGGCGTCTCGTACGCATGCGGTAGTCGCCGTGTTCGGCGTCTTCGTTGGGGTTCCGCGTGCGTGTACCTGTGTCCCTACTGCGTTCAGGACAAGTGATCGATGGATAGATCTGGCACCTCCCCTGCCCACGGGAGGAAGAGGTCGACGCGGCTGTTCGCGCTCGCGGGCGCCGCACTGCTCGCACTCACGGTCTCCGCGTGCGGCGGCGAGGCGGAGGAACAAGCCGCCGTCGAACCCGCCGCGGTGAGCCAGGAGGACCTGACCAAACTGCCCGACGCCACGACGTTCGGCACGGTCGAGGGTGCTCCGTCCGACCCCGGTGGCGAGTCCACCGGGCGCGTGGTTCACCCCAAGAAGGACCTGGTCGTCTACAAAGCAGTGAACGGCGAGCCCTTCGCGAAGCTGCCGACCCGCCAGATGGGTTCCCCGACCTGGGTTCCCGTGGTCGCAGAGCAGGGCGAGTGGGTGCAGGTTCTGCTGCCGACCCGTCCCAACGGAGCCAGCGGCTGGATCCACGCCTCCGACGCCGACCTCGAGTCGGCCGAGAACACCTTCGCTGTCAACGTGGACAGGGAGAACTTCGAGATCGAGATCACCGAGAACGGTGAGTCGATCGGTACATGGACCATCGGCATCGGTACGAATGAGCACCCGACGCCGGAGGGGCGTGCGTACATCATCGCCTCCATCGAGGAGACGGTGAACGACTACAGCCCCATCGTGCTTCCGTTGAGCTATCACTCGGACTCGCACGAGACGTTCGGCGGTGGCCCCGGCACCGTCGGCATCCACACCTGGCCCGACGACAGCTTTGTCGGCCAGGCGAACAGCGACGGGTGCATCAGGGTGACGCAAGAAGCCCTCGACGAGCTCGTCAAGCTTCCGCTCGGCACGATCGTCAACATCGTCTGACTTCTCGGCCGGATCACGATTCCGGAAGCCTTTTTCGCGCATGAAGAACCGCATTCGCGGTAACTGTACGTAATTCCTTGAAGGGTATTTCTGTGTCCAAGAAGAGACTGGCCATGGCTGGTGTCGGCGCGCTTTCCGCCGTGCTGACCGCTGGCGTCCTGATCGCCCCCGCCGCGTCCGCGACCGGTGGCGAGAACTCCGCCTTCGCCATCGCCGCCGACGGCCTGCTGAAGGTCGCGAAGACGCCGTTCGTGGACGACACCAACGGTGCCTCCGAGGAGTCCGTCGCGCACCTGGACGTGCCGGAGAACCTGCTCGACGTGCGTGCCCTCAACGCCCGCGCCGGCGACGGCTACGCCAAGGCGAGCATCGCCGACGTGCGCGTCGACATCAGCGCGCTGCCCGACCTCGGCCTGAACCTGGCCAAGCCGCTCGTCGCCGCCGAGGCCATCGAGGCCTCCTGCGACAACGGCGTCGCGTCGTCGTCGGTGGCCGCCGCGTCGGTCGCAGGCATCGCGCTGGACGTGACCGCTCCGGCGAACACCGCCGTCGAGGTGCCGGGCCTTGCCTCGGTGACCCTGAACAAGCAGGTCACCAACGAGGACGGCTCCACCACGGTCACCGCGCTGTCGGTCGAGGTCAACAATCTGCAGACGCTCGACCTCGCGTCGGCCACCTGCTCGAAGGCCGGCGACGACGACGGCGAGGAGCCGACCACCCCGCCCACCGACGACAACGGTGACGACGGCGACAACGGCGGCGACCACGGTGACGACAACGGCTCGGACGACGGTGGCTCGGGCTCGCAGTCGGGCCACGCCCCGACCCCGACCCCGGTCAAGGCCCACCTGGACGTGACCGGCTGATCAGCTGAGCGCGCAACGACAAGCGGCCTCCACCCCGCCGGGTGGAGGCCGCTTTCGCGTGCGGTGGGCGTCTACTCGTCGCCGCAGCGCAGGATCACGGACGCCACGATGCCTTGGCCGGGTTTTCCTTCGGCGAATGCCATCGAGCCATTTCGCGTCCTTGATCTCAAGTGCGCTTCAACTTCTAGTCTCGCTGACATCGACAGGAACTGGCCGGATCACGAGAGCGGAGTCAGACATGTCCCGTACCCGTAGCCGGGAGTTGGAGAGCATCTTCGATGAACTCGCCGCCACATCCACGACGCGGCTGCCCTACCAGGACAACGTGCTGCTGCGGTCCTTCATCCTGCGGCGCCCCGCAGGTAACGTCGTGGTCTACAACTCCCCGGGGGTGAGCGATGGTGCTGCGGCCATCCGTCGGATGGGTGCTCCGGCGCGCCTGCTGATCAACCACGCGCACGAGGCGATGTACGGTCAGCCCGCACTCGACGTTCCGATCTGGTCGCATCGAGACGACCGCGCCGAGATGAAGGATTCGGTCCGGATTCACGGCACTTTCGACGGGTCCACGACGATTGATGACGATCTGTATGTCATCCCCACTCCGGGACACACCAGTGGCACCACCTCCTACCTCTGGGACAGCGGACAGCACCGATTCCTCTTCACCGGCGACTTCATCTGGATCGAGGACGGGGAGTGGAAAGCGGTGGTCCTCGACTCCGATCTGCGCCAGGACTACGTCGACAGCCTCACTCGGGTGCGAGACCTCGAGTTCGACGTCCTTGTACCGTGGGGCGTGACGGAGGGCGACTCCCCGGCCTTCGTCGTTCGGGATGACCTGGAGAAGCGCGAGCGGATCTCGCAGATCATCGAGCGGGTCGCACAGGGTGGCAATCGGTAGGACGGTCGGTTACCTCTTGCTGATCAGCTGAGCGCACAACGACAAGCGGCCTCCACCCCGCCGGGTGGAGGCCGCTTTCGTGTGCGGTGGGTGCCTACTCGTCGCCGCCGGTCTTGAGGCCGCTCGAGATCAGGTCCATCACGGACGAGTCCGCGAGCGTGGTGACGTCGCCGACCTCGCGGTTCTCGGCGACATCGCGCAGTAGCCTGCGCATGATCTTTCCGGAGCGGGTCTTCGGCAGCTCCGGCACGACCATGATCTGCCTCGGCTTGGCGATCGGGCCGATCTCCTTGGCGACGTGGTTGCGCAGCTCCTGGATGGCCTCGTCGCCGCCGCCCTCGGCGCCGCCGCGCAGGATCACGAACGCCACGATGCCCTGGCCCGTGGTCGGATCGGTCGCGCCGACGACGGCAGCCTCGGCGACGGTCGGGTGCGACACGAGCGCCGACTCGACCTCGGTGGTGGAGATGCGGTGACCGGAGATGTTCATGACGTCGTCGACCCGGCCCAGCAGCCACACGTCGCCGTCGGCGTCGTACTTGGCGCCGTCACCCGCGAAGTAGTAGCCCTGGTCGGCGAAGCGCGACCAGTAGGTGTCGCGGTAGCGCTCGTTGTCGCCCCAGATGCCGCGCAGCATCGCGGGCCACGGCTTGTCGAGCACGAGGTAGCCACCGCCGCCCTTGCCCACCTCGTCGCCCTTGTCGTCCACGACCTTGGCCGAGATCCCCGGCAGCGGGCGCTGCGCGGAGCCGGGCTTGGTGCTGGTGACCCCGGGCAGCGGCGAGATCATGATCGCGCCGGTCTCGGTCTGCCACCACGTGTCGACGATCGGGCAGCGCTCGGCGCCGATGTTCTCGCGGTACCACATCCACGCCTCGGGGTTGATCGGCTCGCCCACGGAGCCCAGCACGCGCAGCGACGACAGGTCGTACTTCGCCGGGATGTCCGCGCCCCACTTCATGAACGTGCGGATCAACGTCGGCGCCGTGTAGTAGATGGAGACCTTGTACTTCTGCACGATCTCCCAGTGCCTGCCCTCGTGCGGCGTGTTGGGAGTGCCCTCGTAGACCACCTGCGTCGCGCGGTTCGCCAGCGGCCCGTACACGATGTAGGAGTGCCCGGTGACCCAGCCGATGTCGGCGGTGCACCAGTAGACGTCCTCGCCCGGCTTGTGGTCGAACACCGCGTTGTGCGTGTAGGCGGCCTGCGTGAGGTAGCCGCCCGAGGTGTGCAGGATGCCCTTCGGCTTCCCGGTGGTTCCCGAGGTGTAGAGGATGTAGAGCGGGTGCTCGGAGTCGAACGCCTCGGGCGTGTGCTCTTCGGACTGACCGTCGACCAGCTCGTGCCACCACACGTCGCGGCCCTCGGTCCACGGCACCTCGGCGTCGAGGTCGTCGCCCGTGCGGCGCACCACGAGGACCTTCTCGACGCTCTCAGCGCCCTCGAGTGCTTCGTCCACGTTGGCCTTCATCGGAGCGGCCTTGCCCCTGCGGTACTGGCCGTCGGAGGTGATCACGACCTTCGCCTCGGCGTCGTCGACGCGCTGCCGCAGCGCGCTCGGCGAGAACCCGCCGAACACCACGCTGTGCAGCGCGCCGATCCTCGCGCACGCCAGCATCGCGACGATCGCCTCGGGAACCATCTGCAGCTGGATGGCGACGCGGTCGTTGGCCGAGACACCCAGTGACAGCAGGGCGTTGGCCGCCTTGGACACCTCGCGCTTGAGGTCGGCGTAGGTGAGGTCGCGGGTGTCGCCGGGCTCGCCGACCCAGTGGATCGCGACCTGGTCGCCGTGCCCGGCCTCCACGTGCCGGTCGACGCAGTTGTAGGCCACGTTGAGTTTGCCGCCGACGAACCACTTCGCGAACGGCGCGTCGGACCAGTCGACGACCTGGCTCCACTCGGTGTCCCAGTGCAGCCGGTGCGCCTGCTCGGCCCAGAAGGCGTCGCGATCCTCGTCACCCTTCGCGTACCAATCCGCGGTCGCGTTGGCCCGCGAGGCGAAGTCCTCACTCGGAGGGAAGGTCCGGCTCTCGGTCAGCAGGTTGTCGAGTGCCGGCGACTGCTCTGTCATGTTCCATGGCCTCCTGATGCGCGAATCCGTGGCGGCGTCCGTAGTGACGTTAGTACGGCAAGTAGAAGGTTGCAGCCAGGTTGCGGGCACGACAAGCCACGGGCGACGAGCGGCTGACAAGCGGTCGACGGGCGCTGCTTATCCTCGACGGACCCGGTAGTAGGCGAAAGGGACGGCGCGGATGGCTGAGCGCGAAGAGCTCACGTGGGAACTGTTCGGTACGGCGAGCCGTGAGCTGGCGACCCAGGTGGCTGAGGACGGCTTCGAGCCCGACCTGATCCTGTCGATCGCGCGCGGGGGACTGTTCGTCGCGGGCGCGCTCGGCTACGCGCTGGACGTCAAGAACCTGCACGTGATGAACGTCGAGTTCTACACCGGTGTGGACGAGCGTCTCGACCTCCCGGTGATGTTGCCCCCGGTGCCCAACGTCGTCGACCTCGCGGGAGCGACCGTGCTGGTCGCCGACGACGTCGCCGACACCGGCGCCACGCTCAAGCTCGTCCGCGACTTCTGCGCCGACCAGGTGGCCGAGGTGCGCTGCGCGGTCGTCTACCAGAAGCCCGCGTCCGTCGTGGAGTGCGAGTACGTGTGGCGGCGCACCGACAAGTGGATCAACTTCCCGTGGTCGACGCTGCCCCCGGTGGTCAGCAAGGAAGGTCAGGTGCTCGACGCATGACGGATCCGCTGGCGCCGCTGCTCGAGCTCGACGGGGTCGCCGCCGCCGCAAAGTCCGCGCAGGACGCCGTGTTCGCGGTGCACCGCCACCGGGCGAACCTGCGGGACGGCTCCGCGACCGCCGCGGAGGCGTCGGTCCGTGCCGCGCGCGCCTCGGCAGGCACCGAGGGCGCCGACCCCGAACTCCCGGCCGAGGGGGCCGTCACCGACCCCGTGCTCGCGGGCGCGCTGCGGGTCGCCGAAGCCACGGAGTCGCTGCTGCCCACGTGGCGCAGGGCGCCCGCGCAGGCGCTGGCCCGCGTTCACGTGCTCGCCGCGGCTGATCTGGTCTCGGACTCCGACGCGCTGGGCAGGCCCCGCGCCGAGGCGGGCGTCGGGGCGCGGCTGGAGTTGCTCTCCCAGCTCGTCACGGGTGCGACGGCGGTGCCGGGCCCGGTGCTCACCGCCGTGGTGCACGGCGAACTGCTCGCGCTGCGGGCGTTCGGCTCGGCCGACGGCGTGGTCGCGCGCGCCGCGTCGCGGCTGACGATGATCGCGACGGGACTCGACCCGAAGGCACTGACCGTTCCCGAGGTCGCCTACTTCCGGCGCGCGGCCCAGTACCGCGAGGCCGCGCAGGCGTTCGCGAGCGGCGAGGCCGATGGCGTACGGCAGTGGTTGTTGTTCTCGTGCGAGGCGTTCGAGGCAGGTGCGCGGGAGGCGACGAGCATCGCCGACGCCGCCGCCTCCTGATCGTTGCCCGCCGGAGTCACGAAGCCCTGGCGCGTACGAACTCCAGGGCCTTGCGGACATGTCCGTCCGAGCGGGCCAGTGCCTTGTGCGCCTCGGCGACGTCCACTCCGGACAGCAGGTGGACCAGCGCGACCTTGAGGTCGCCGTCCGCCTTCGTGAGAGCCTCGTCGCACTCGTGTGCGCTCAGTCCCGTTGCCTCCTGCAGGATGCGCAGCGTGCGGCCCCGGAGCTTCGCGTTGGTGGCGCGCATGCTGACCATCAGGTTCGAGTACGTGCGGCCCAGCTTCACCATCGTGGCCGTGGAGAACGCGGTCAGGATGATCTTCTGGGACGTGCCCGCCTTCATCCGGGTCGACCCCGCGATGGCCTCGGGGCCGGTGTCCACGGCGATCAGCACGTCGACCCCCGGCGGTTTCGGCGCCCCCGGGTTGCCGGAGACCAGGCCGGTCCGTGCGCCACGCCGCTGAGCGGCCTTCAGCGCACCCAGTACGTAGGGCGTCCTGCCGGACGCGGTGAGTCCGAGCACGAAGTCGCCCGGTGCCGCCGTGGAGCTCAGCTCGGCGGCGCCCGCGCTCTCGTCGTCCTCGGCGTTCTCCACCGCGTGCCGCAGCGCCCGCTCGCCGCCCGCGTGATGGGCGACGAACCAGTCGGGCGGCACGTTGAACGTGGGCACCAGCTCGGCCGCGTCGAGCACGGCGAGCCTGCCGGACGTGCCCGCGCCCACGTAGTGGACGCGGTACCCGCCCCTGAGCGCTTCTGTCGCGTAGTCGACGGCCGTCGCGAGCTGCGGCAGCACCGCGTGCACGGCCCGGGGAACACGGCTGTCCTCGGCGTTGATCGCCGTCAGGATCCCCGCGGTGGACATCTGGTCGATGTCGGTCGTGCGCGTGTTGCGTTGCTCCGTTGGCGAGTCGACGTGCACCACCTGAGCGGGCACGCCCACTCCGCTGCGGCTCGATGTCATAGGCCTCACCGTTCTCGCTGTTCGCCTTTCGGAACGCGCAGCGATGTCCACCGCGTCGCTCATTTGCCGGTCTCCCGGGGCCTGCGCCTACCGTCCGGCCTGACCCCGAGCCTGTGTGTGCCCACCGCGTCGCGGGTGGCGTCCAACGCGCTCACGGCGTCGTCCATGTGCCGTTGCGCGACCCCGATGAACAGGCAGTCGATCACCGTGAGCTGCGCGATCCTGCTGGCCGTCGCGCCGGAGCGGAAGGTCGTCTCCCTCGCGGCGGTCGTGAGCACGTGGTCGGCGACCTCGGTCACCGGCGAGCGCGGGAAGTTCGTCAGCGCCACCGTGGTCGCGCCGTGCTCCCTGGCCACTCGCAGCGCCTCGACCGTGTCGGTGGTGGCTCCCGTGTGGGAGATGCCCACCGCCACGTCGCCCGAGTTCAGCACCGCCGCGGAGGTCAGCATGATGTGCGTGTCCGACCAGGCGAAGCTGATGCGGCCGATGCGGTGCAGCTTCTGCTGCAGGTCCGCGGCGACGAACGCGCTCGCTCCGACGCCGTAGACATCCACTCTGCCCGCGGCGGCGAGGATGTCGATGACCTGCTCCAGCTGGCCGATGTCGAGCTGCTCGGCCGTCTCCTCGACCGCCCTGGCATCGGCGTAGCTCACCTTGCTGACGACGGAAGAGAGCTCGTCGTCGCGGGTGATGTCACCGCCGAGGTTGCGGGTCGAGCGGGCTGCCGAGCGGGCGGTGTCCGCGGCCAGCGCGATGCGCAGCTGCGGATAGCCGCCGACCCCGATCGCCTTGCAGAAACGGGTGACTGTGGTCTCGCTCGTGTTCGCGGCGAGCGCGACCTCGGTGATGCTGCGGCGGGCGACCGCGGACGGGTCGTCGAGGACGACCTTCGCCACGCGCTGTTCCGCACGCGCCAGGCCCGGCAAAAGGGAACGGATTCGAACGAGCGGGCTGGCATCGGCGTCCAGGCTCTGCCCCACGGTCGTCTCGGGACCGTGCTCGGCATCGCGCTCGGGACCGTCGGTCGACGGCTCCGTTGGCGAGTCGGCGGGGCTGGCACTGCTCACCGTGGGAAACTTACTAACCGTAGGCATCTGCGACAAGGTTACCCACACCTTTCGGAATGATCGCAACCTGAGAGTGTTCCCACGTCCCGTGCTGCTGCTTCGCTAGTTGCTGAGAAAGTCGCCAACCGGGTCGTGGTCGTTAACCTTGGTTGGCTAACGACTCTGCAACTAATTACCGGCTGTGCAAAGCGAAGCCGATCGCGGAGAAGGCTTCGGGATGCCGTTCGCCGTCTACAAGGGCGCCCTCTGTATCTATTACCCGAATGTCGTCGAGTGACACCCCGCGCGCCGTGTAGTTCCCGTCAGTGGTGAATCGCCAACGAAGCGTGAGATTTTCAGTGCTGGGAAGCTCCGCGCGCACGGACCACCACGAACGGTGACCCGTTCCGGCCAAAAAAGGGGTGGCTTCGCGCGGTGCCCCGGCTCCCTTCGCGTGCAACGGAACCGTCTCCCACGTGACGCCGTCGGTGCTCGATTCGAGTACGAGCGGGTCTGCCGATTCGTTGTCAACGAAGGCCGAAAACCGCACCGAGACGTAACGACCACTGGGAGTGAGCGGCTGTGTCGTCAGCGTGGCCGTGCTGTCGTCGCCGAGTGCGCTGAACCAGTACGAGCGTCCTTTGGCGGGCAGCACCGCCATCGAGCGCGACAGTGCCGTCGCCCACGCCTGCCTGGCGACGTTGATGGATCCCCATTCCCTGCTGGGATGCACGCGGTTGCTCAGCAGAATGGCGATCGAGCGTGACTTCGGGTCGAGGACGAACGACGTGCCCGAGTAGCCGGTGTGCCCCGCCGTGACGGTGGAGTTGAGCCCGCCCATGTACCAGAGCTGGTTCAGCTCGAACCCGAGTCCGTGGTCGTCGCCGGGGAAGTCGAGGTTGTAGTTCGTGAACATGGCGCGGACGCTGTCCTCGCTGAGCACTCGCGTTCCGTCGTAGGTTCCGCCGTTGAGCATCGCCTGCCCGAGCACGGCCATGTCCCTGGCCGTCGAGAAGACCCCGGCGTGGCCGGCGACTCCGCCGAGCGACCACGCGTTCTCGTCGTGCACCTCACCGCGCACCATGCCCCGGTCCGGGTCGCTCTGGAACTCCGTCGCGGCGATGCGGTCGAGCTTCGACGCGGGCGGGTTGAAGCCGGTGTCGGACATCCCGAGCGGTGCCGTGATCCGCTCGGTCACCACCTGGTCCAACGTAGACCCCGTGAGCCGCTCCACGAGCACACCGAGCGTGATGAGGTTGAGGTCGGAGTAGGTGTAGGTGCTGCCGGGCTCGTTCTCCGGCGCGACGTCCATGACGGCCTTGATGCGCGATTGCTTGTCGGGCCAGTCCTGCCACAGCAGCAGGAACGGCTCGAGCCCTGAGGTGTGGGTGAGCAGCTGTTCCACCGTGATGGACTGCTTGCCGTTGACGCCGAACTCGGGCAAGTAGCGCGCCACCGGCGCGTCCAGCTCCACCTGGCCGTCCTGTACCAGCTGCATCACCGCGATCGAGGTGAACAGCTTGGTCACCGAGGCCATGTCGAAGATCGTGTCCGGGCGCATGGGCACCTGCTCGGACTCCGGCAGCTCGGTGCCCTCGCCGTCGGCGTAGCGCACGGCTTCGCCCGTGGCGTGTGTGTCGACGATCTTCCCGCCGTGCACCAGCATGCCGACCGCTCCGGAGAACAGCGGATGCCCGTCGACGGCGTCGTCCTGGGTCCACTCGGTGAGCTGCCGGTCGGCGTCGCGCAGGGGCTCGGGGTCGAGCCCCACCTGCTCGGGAGGGGCCTCGTGCAGGACGGTGGACGCGGGCGCGAAACCCTCCTTCGACCGGTCGAACCGGCCGCTGTCGGGGTGAGCAGAAGCCATGGCCGTCGCTCCCGTGAGCACTATGACCGCGGTCAGTGTCGCGATTTTCGCCCGCACGATCGTCCCCTACCGGTAGCTGAGGTAGTCCTGGCGGCTTCGCCGGAAGTCCGCGAGCTCGTCCTGCCAGGAACCGACGATCTCGTCGGTGCCCGCACCGGCATCGACCATCGTGCGCAGGCGAGTCGAGCCCGCGAGCTTGTCGATGAAGTTGTCCGGCCGCCAGCCGAACTGCTCCGGGTGTGCCCGCTTGGCGGTGACGAGCATGGCC
Organism: Prauserella cavernicola; assembly: GCF_016595675.1. Lineage (GTDB taxonomy): Bacteria > Actinomycetota > Actinomycetes > Mycobacteriales > Pseudonocardiaceae > Prauserella_A > Prauserella_A cavernicola. The sequence goes on from NZ_JAENJH010000002.1 coordinate 1,144,430, forward strand.
ACGCCCGTGCGGACCGGGTCGAACGAGTACGGGTCGGTGATGCTCAGCTCCACCCCGCCGCACGTCTCGTCGGTGAACTTGCCGAACGTGGGCACGAAGTAGGTCTCTCGGAACGACACACCCGCGAGCCGCTCGGCCGCGAGCGCCTCGCGCCACCGCCAGTCGATGCCGGGCGCGCCGATGGTCTCGAACGGTTTCGTGGTGCCCCTGCCCTCCGAGAGCACCGTGCCCTCGAACAGGCACGTGCCCGGGTAGGCGAGCGCGGTGTCGGCGGTGGGGATGTTCGGGCTCGGCGGTGTCCACAGGAGCCCGGTGTCGGCGAAGACCGTCGACCGCTGCCACCCGTGGACCTCGACGACCTCGAGCGAGTCGAGGCGGCCGCCGTCATCGGGCAGGAACTCCGCGTCGAAGAACCGGGCCAGCTCGCCGACGGTCATGCCGTGCTGCTGCACGATCGGTTTGAGGCCGACCCCCGAGCTGAACGCGGGGTCGAGCATCGGTCCGAAGGCCTGGCCTCCCACCGGGTTCGGCCGGTCGAGCACGACGAACGCGGCGCCGGTGCGCGCGGCGGCCGCCATCGCCGTGTACATCGACCAGATGTAGGTGTAGAAGCGCGAACCGATGTCGGCGATGTCGAAGACGACCGTGTCGACGCCCGCCTTGGTGAACATGCCCGCGAGTGAGCCGGCGGTCGCCCCGTAGGCGTCGTACACGGGCACACCCGTGCGCGGGTCCGCGTAGTCGCCCTCCGAGCCGCCCGCCTGCGCGCTGCCCCGAAATCCGTGCTCGGGGCCGAACGCGGCCACCGGCCGGATGTCGGCCGCCACCAGCGAGTCGACGATGTGGTCGCGGTTCGCGAGCACGCCGGTGGGGTTGGACAGCACGCCGAGCTTGCGGCCGGCGAGCCGTTGCCAGCCCTCTGCCGCCAGCTGGTCCGCGCCCGGTGTGACCTCGCCGCCGCCGCGTTCGATCGGTGCCGCCGCGGCGAACTGGGACCCCGTGGTGAGCATCGGGGTCGCCAGCGCGCTCGCGGCGAGGAAGAGCCGCCGGTTGACGGTCACCAGCTGATCCCGTGGCCGAACGGGTACAGCACAGTGCCGGTGTCGTCTCCGGCCGGGATCGTCACGGGAAGCGTGCCCTGCGGTGGTTGTTCGCCGAGGAGCACCTTCGCGAGCGAGGACATCGTCACGCTCCGCCAGTCGTAGGTGGCGACCCACGTGGGCACGTCCGCGTACCCGGGGTCGTACGGTTCCTGGACCGACACTGCCACGACAGGCTTGCCGGTGGCCACGAGTTCTTCGACGAGCGCGCGCTGCCCTTCGTCGTCGCGCAGGCCGTTCGTCAGCACGATCACGGTGTCCGCGCTGGTCGCGGCGGACACGGCGCTGTCGATCGTGCTCGGGTCAGGTTCACTTCCGGTTGCCAGAGGTGTCGCGAACGGGCCGATCGCGTCGGCCAGCGCGTCCACCGGCTCCGCCGGGTAACCGGGGTAGTCGGGTCGGTTCCACCCCGTCACGAGCACGTTGCCGGGATCGCGCAGCGGCAGCGTTCCGGCGTCGTTGCGCAGCACCGTCGTGGTCTTGTCGGTGACTTCCTGGACGCGCGCCAGGTTGTCCGGCGTGCCCACGACGAGGTCGACGGCCTCCTCGTCGGCATAGGGCTGCTCGACGATGCCGCGCTTCTCCTTGAGTTCGAGGATGCGCCGCACGCTCTGGTCGATGCGCTCCTCGCTGAGCCTTCCGCTCCGCACGGCGTCGAGCACGCCGTTGATCGCGACGTCGAGGTCCGGCGGCATCAGCATCTGGTCGACGCCGGCCTCGATCGCCAGCACCGGGATCTCGTCGTCGGGGTGCAGCTCGCGCACGCCCTGCATCTGCAGCGAGTCGGTCACCACGACGCCGTCGTAGCCCAGCTCTTCGCGCAGCAACCCGCCGATGATCGGCTGGGACAACGTGGCGGGATTGCCGGATGGGTCGAGGCTCGGCACGGTGATGTGCGCCGTCATGATCGAGTCGATGCCCGCGTCGATCGCCGCCTTGAACGGAGGAAGGTCGGTCTCCCGCCACTCCTGCTCGGTGCGGTCGATCTGGGGCAGCGAGGTGTGGCTGTCGGTCGCGGCGTCGCCGTGGCCGGGGAAGTGCTTGGCGGCCGCCGACACGGACTCCGTGGGGCCGGCCCCGTTCTGGTATCCGTCCACCTGCGCGGCCACGAACTCGCCCGCCAGCGCCGGGTCGGAGGAGAACGACCGCGAACCGATGACGGGGTTGAGCGGGTTGGAGTTCACGTCGGCGTCGGGTGCGAAGTCCTGCGCGATGCCCATCGACCGCAGCTCGACGCCGCTGATCGCCGCGGCGTCGCGCGCGTCCCCGGCGTCCCGCCCCGCGCCCAGCGCCATCGCGCTCGGGTACTCGGTCGCGGGATCGCCGATACGGGTGACCCGGCCACCCTCCTGGTCGACGGAGATCACGAGCGGAATGTTCGGCTCGGCCGAGAGCGCGGCGCGCTGCAGCCCGTTCGAGAAGCGCGCGACCTGCGCCGGGTCGTCGACGTTGTCGGTGCCGGCGTTGTTGAAGTAGATGACCCCGCCGACCTGGTAGCGCTGCACGACCTCCGCAGGGGTGTCGACGCCGTACTTCTCCTGGTTCGAGGGGTGGGTCTCGTCGGCGGACTTGCCGAAGACGTCGGCGACGAAGAGCTGGCCGACCTTCTGTTCGAGGGTCAGCTCCGCGAGTGTCTGTTCGGCCCAGCTCCGTGCCTGTTCGTCGGCGGGCTCCGCTGTGGCGGGGACGGCGGCGGCGCTCATGGCGAGCAAGCCCGCGATCGAGACTGTGGCGCCTTTCCTGGCATGCGTTCTCCTGCGCCGGACACGGGGGATCGTCACTGAAAGCCTCCCAGAGCGATGTGTTCGTGGATTCTCCACGAGAACTCGCCGACTTTGGAAAGCTACTGACGAAGCGGGGAGTGGTCAATGACCGAATGGTCCGTTCCCCGGGAAAAAGTACCCGGACATGATGGCGGCGCCCGTCGACGTTGAACGTCGACGGGCGCCGCCTGCTCGCGCGAACTGCTCGGGTGACCAAGCTGCAACTCGTGTCGTACTCAATGGGGTCTCGGCGTCCGGCGTCCCGTTACGCAGTCCCTCGACGACAAGCCTCCCGCGGCGTGCCCAGCGTGGGTGCCCGGAGTTCGCGCACGGAGATCGGATCGGGGTGGACCGGGCTTATCTTCGCCGGGTCCCTGGCCGACTCGATGTCCGCAACTCCTTTTCTACCTAGTGACGGCCGTCACTTCAAGAGGGAGCCGGGGTGCACCGGTACAGAGCCGCTATCCGGTGAGTTCCACGGTTGTGAGCACATCGATTTCCGTGACATCCCAAGCAGAAGCCGCCGCCGTGTGGGTGGCGACTAGGTCTCTTTGCGACGGCGGCGCGACAGTCCGTAGAGGGTCGCGCCCGCCGCGACCGCGCCCACCCCGAGTCCCACCGCCACAGCCGCCGACGGCGCCGGGATCCGTGCGCGCAGCGACACCGGGTTGGTGAACGCGAGCACGGGCCAGCCGCGCTCCACTGCGATCTTGCGCAGCGCACGGTCCGGGTTCACGGTGTGCGGGTGGCCGACGACCTCGAGCAGCGGCACGTCCGTACTCGAGTCCGTGTAGGCGTGCGACGTGGCGAGGTCGTAGCCGTACTCGGCCGCGAAACGTTTGGCGGCGACGGCCTTCTGCTCGCCGTAGCAGTAGAACTCGAGTTCTCCCGAATACCGGCCGTCGACGATCTCCATCCGCGTGCCCATGCTCCGCGTGGCCCCGAGCATCTCGGCGATCGGCGCCACCACTTCCTCGCCCATCGCGGACAGCACGATCACGTCCTCGCCGCGCGCCTTGTGTTCGGCGATCAGCTCCGCGGCCTCGGCGTACACGAGCGGAGCGACCACGTCGTGCAGCGTCTCGTTGACCACGGCACGGACCTGGCTGACGTCCCAGCCCGCGCACTGTGCCGAGATCTCCGCTCGCAACCGTTCGGTCCGGTCCGCGTCCGCTCCCGATAGCGAGAAGACGAGCTGGGCGTAGGCGCTCTTGAGCGCCGCACGCCTGTTGATCAGTCCTTGGCGCAGAAAGGGTTTGCTGAACGCGAGGGCGCTGGAGGAGGCGATGATCGTCTTGTCGAGGTCGAAGAACGCCGCCACCGCGGTGGGCGCTTCGGGCGCGCTCGGCGGCGAGCTGTTGGGTTCGGCCACGTCTCCACAATAGTGATCGCGTTTCGGTGGCCGCGACTCGGCGCGTGAGGCACAGGCACGGAGCGTGTCGAGTCGGATTCGCGCCGTGGCAAAGGAATCGTCGACCTCCTGCTCGTTACCGAATTGGGGTGGTCGGAGTCACATGACCTTGCGTTGACGGCGTTAGAGTTGAACTGTCCGGTCCAGCCGGACCCCCGGTTCAGTCCGACCCCCCGGGACTGAACCCACCGGCGGTCCCCGCTCCTCCCCCCTGGCGGGGGCCGCCTTCACCCCGGTTGTCCACGGAGTTGTCCACAGCGGGCGAGTTGTCCACAGGTTCGAAAACTCAGGGTTGTTCGTCGGCCTGCGCCGAGGTGAACGTGGAAGCGATCGCAGTGACGCTTCTGGGGGTGGCAAGTGCAGCAGGCCGACCGTCCGCTCGTCGTGGCGAGCGACGACACCGTGCTCGACGAGATCCAGCGGATCGCGGCAGCCGTCGGCTGCGAGAGCGAGTGGGTGCGCGACCTCGGGGCCGCGCGCGAACACTGGGCCCACGCGCCGCTCGTTCTCGTCGACGACACCGCTGCTCTGCTCGACACGCCGCTGCCGAGGCGAGCGGACGTGCTGCTCGTCTGTAAGGGCGCTCCCGAACCGGCGTCGTGGCGGCGGGCGTTCGCGCTCGGTGCCCGCGACGTCGTCACGCTGCCCGACGGCGAGGACACGCTCGTCGCGGCGTTCGCCGATGTCGCGGAAGGTCCGAGCGACCGACGGGGACGAGTGCTCGCCGTTGTCGGAGGACGCGGCGGAGCGGGTGCCTCGGTACTCGCTGCGAGTGTGGGGCTTGGTGTGGCCCGAACCGGCGGTTCCGCGCTGCTCGTCGACTGCGATCCCCTGGGCGGCGGGGTCGACCTGCTCCTCGGCTCCGAGCAGACCGACGGCGTGCGCTGGCCCGGTCTGCGCGTGCAGTCGGGGCGAGTGTCGATGGCCGAGCTGGAAGCGGCGTTGCCGGCCAGGAAAATCGGTGCCGGGCGGCTGTCGGTGCTCTCGTGCGATCGCGAGGGGCCGGGGCCGAGCTCGGACGCCGTGGCCGCGGTCGTCGAAGCCGGGCGGCGCGCGGGCAGAACCGTCGTGTGCGACGTGCCCCGGCACCCCGACGCCGCCGCGGCGGAGGCCCTGCGGCACGCCGACCTCGTGGTGCTGGTGGTGCCTGCCGAGGTCCGCTCCTGCGTGGGTGCCACGCGCGTCCTCGCAGGTCTCGACTGTCCCGGTGAAGTCCGGGTGCTGGCCCGCGGTCCCGCGCCAGACGGACTGAGCCCTGGCGAGGTCGCCGACGCCGTCGGTGTTGCCCTGCTCGGCTCTGTCCGCACCGACCGCGGGCTGGCGAGAGCCGTCGAGCGCGGTGCGTTCAACCCACGTCCCGGTAGCGCGCTCGGTCGCGCCGCCCGCACCGTGCTCGACGCTCTCCACTCCGCACCTAGTTGTTGAACCCGCCGTCCACCGCCAGCACGGCGCCGGTCACGTAGGCGCCGCCGTCGCCCGAGAGGAACGCGACGGCGGAGGCGATCTCGGCCGCCTCGGCGTAGCGGCCGAGTGCGGTGAAGTCGCGGATCGTGTCCGCGTTCGGACCGTCGGCGGGGTTGGTCTCGGTGTCGGTGGGACCGGGGCTCACCACGTTGACGGTGATGCCCCGTGGTCCCAACTCCCTGCCGAGACCCTTGGCGAGACCGGTGAGGGCCGCCTTGCTCATCGAATACGCCGAGAATCCGGAAAACACCACGCGTTCTGCCACGTTGCTGCCGATGTGGATGATCCTGCCGCCGGAGGTCATGTGCCGCGCCGCCGCCTTCGCCGCCGCGAACGGAGCGCGCACGTTCACCGCGAGTGTCTCGTCGATCTCCGCGATACCCAGTTCTTCCAGCGGCGCCACCAGGAACACACCCGCGTTGTTGACGAGGACGTCCAGCCTGCCGAACTCGGCCGCCGTGCGGTCGACGGCCTCGGTGACGGCCTCCGGGTCCGCGCTGTCCGCGCGGATCGTGAGCGCTCGACGGCCGGCGGCTTTGATCCGGCCGGCCACCTCCGCCGCTCTGTCCTCGTTGTGCTGAAAGGTTATGGCCACGTCGGCACCATCCTCGGCGAGCCGAAGCGCCGTCGCCGCACCGATTCCCCTGCTTCCACCGGTCACCAGTGCGACCTTGTCTGTGAGGTTCATGGGTCCAGTTTCTGGATTTCCGCGGCCAGGATCCGGCGGGAATCGGACCTCTCGCTGTGCGAGTTATCCACATCGGACCGGTTGTCCACAGGTTCGCGGACTTCACCTTGTTCGCGCCTCGGCGAGTCTTCGATCGTGGACGTACAGCCGAACGGGGGGTTCACGATGGATGGCACGACAGTCCACTCACGACAGGAGCGGCCGGAGACCGACACGGAGCTGGTCGAGCGCGTGCGCAGGCGAATCGCCGGAGCGGGTTCGGGTACCGATCCCCGCACGGTCGCCGACGCGGTTCGCGCCGAAACCGGTGGTGTCGCGGGGCATCTCGACATCCTCGACGCGCTCAGGTTGCTGCGGCACGAGTTCGTCGGGGCCGGACCGCTGGAACCGTTACTGGCCGATCCCGGCGTCTCCGACGTACTAGTCACCGCACCCGACGAGGTGTGGATCGATGGCTCCAACGGCCTGCGCCGCACCGAGATCCGCTTCTCCGACGAGGAGGCGGTCCGGCGGCTCGCGCAGCGGCTCGCGCTCGCCGCGGGGCGCAGACTCGACGACGCCCAGCCGTTCGTCGACGGCTGGCTTCCCGGCAGCGGTCCGCACGGCCGGGTCCGCCTGCACGCGGTGCTGCCGCCGGTCGCGGCCGAGGGCACCTGTCTCTCCCTGCGGGTCCTGCGCCCCGCCGTGCACGACCTGCGCGCGCTGCGCAGGCTCGGCACGGTCGGCGGCGATGGGCTCGTCCTGCTCCGCGCACTCGTGTCGGCCAGGCTCGCGTTTCTCGTCACCGGAGCCACCGGCTCCGGCAAGAGCACGCTCCTGGCCGCGCTGCTCGGCGAGGTGGCGCCCACGGAGCGCATCGTCTGTGTCGAGGACGCGGGTGAGCTGCAACCCGCGCATCCACAGTTCGTTCGCCTCGTCGCGCGGCCACCGAACGTCGAGGGTGCGGGCGAGGTGACGTTGCGCGAACTCGTCCGCGAGGCGCTGCGCATGCGCCCCGACCGGCTCGTCGTCGGCGAGGTCCGGGGACAGGAGGTGTGCGAGCTACACCGTTGTCAAGTACCTATACTCCGAGCATGACCGTGACTGCCGCGATCTACTGTCGACTGAGCTGGGCGCCGGACGGATCACTGGAAAACGTCGATCGGCAAGAGTTGGACGCCCGCGCGTTGGCCCAGCGTAACGGCTGGCGAGTGAGCGAGAACCACATCTACAAGGACAACTCCGTCTCGGCCTGGCAGCGCAATCGCAAGCGCAGGGGCTGGGACGCGATGCTCGAAGCGATCAAGAACAACCAGGTCAACGGCATCATCGTCTACCACGGAGACCGCCTCGTACGTCAGCCCTGGGACCTTGAGTTGCTGCTGAGGCTTGCCGACGAGCGCCGCCTGCAACTGGCATCGGTGTCCGGGGTTAGGGACCTCAACAGTCCGGACGACAGATTCGTCCTTCGCATTGAGGCAGCGCAGGCGTGCAAGGCCAGCGACGACACATCGAGGCGTGTCAAGCATGCATGGGAAAGGCGCGCCGAGAAGGGCCTGCCTGCGGGCGGTGGACGGCGTCCGTTCGGATTCGAGGCAGACAAGGTTACGCATCGCCCAGACGAGGCCGTGCTCGTCGAGGAGGCCGCTGAGCGGCTGGTCGCGGGACAGACGATCGCCGGAGTCGTGGCCTGGTTGAACGAACGCTCCACAACCAGCATGGGGAACCGCTGGGATCCGCGAGCCATGCAGAACGTGCTGCTAGCGCCTCGTGTGGTCGGCCTGATCCAACGTCAAGGACAGACCTACGAGGGGGCTTGGGCCCCGATCATCTCAGTGGAGCTCTGGGAGGAAGTGAAGGCGTTGTTCGCCAGGAACGCCAAGCTCTTCCCGTACCAGGGGCGTGCCCGTCGATACCTGCTGACGGGTGTCGCGGAGTGCTACAACTGCGGCAGCACGCTGAGTAGCAAGCCGACCGGCGGACGGAACCGCAAGACTTCGCGAATCTACTACTGCCGACAGTGCAAGCGTGCTGGTCGGAACACGGAGCACCTCGACGAGTACGTGGTGACGCAGGTGCTCGCGGTGCTCAACCGGCCGCGGTTCAAGGAGCGATTAGCTGAGGCAGCGAATGCGGATCCGAAGGTCGGTAAGGAGATCGCGCAGCTGGAGCGACGTCGCGAAGCCGCGAAGAAGCAGCTTGAGCAACTCGTCGACCACCCCGACATCGATCCTGCTCTCATCGCGAAGTCGCTCGCGGCCTTCTCTGCGAAGATCGATGATCTGCGGTCTCAGCAGTCGTTGAGCACCCGTCACAGGTTGTTGTTGCGTGCGGCTGGCATGGATCGCGCGGGTTGGGATGCGTTACCGCTCGATCTTCGGGCCGAGGTCATCCGTGCGTTGTTCCGCGTAGTCGTTCTGCCGGCGACGTGGCGAGGACCTGGTTTCGATCCCGACTCTGTGAAGCTAATCCGGGTACCGGGTTAGGAAGCGCCTCGATGGCGGTTCGGACGCGACTCTCGGGCGCAGGGCCCGCCTGCGATGCCCGGGCCCGCCTTGCTGTTCGAGACGAGTCGAAGGTTTGCCCGCCGCGGCGGAGGTGGCCGTGGCTGCTCGTGTTCCAGCTGGTCGATCTTGTCGCGGACTCGCCGTAGCTGGTCTTCGATTTGTTTTAGTTCGACTTGCAGTAGTTCACGGTCGGGCATTGCGGGGTCGCTTTCCTCCACTCAAGGGGACGCGTTGGTTAGTTCCCCCTATCGGCTGACCCTAAATGACCGTTCGCGCTGGTCAAAGCGCTGTAATAACTCCTTTACCGTTACTGTGCCCGCCGTTTTTCACTCGGATGGCTCAATTGGTTGAGCCGTTCGCGTAATTCGTGAGCTTGCTTTTCGAGGGTCTCGGCCATCTCGCGCAGTTGCTGCAATTCGGCCTCGCGGTCACCGTCACGTGCGGGTTCGGCGACGTCGCGGACGCGTGGCTCTTGCCCGGCCCGGATTCGGTTGATGTCCCCGTTCGTCCATTCGAGGGCGCGTTCGAGGGCGGATCGGTTCGTCGTGCGCATCGGCCGGCCGCGTGCGGCAGCGAACAAGGTCTCCGTGGACAGGTTTGCCCTCGTTGCGAGCTCGTCCCACGTCAAGCGGAGCTCGGCGCGACGCTCGTCGATCCACCAGCCAAGTGAACCGTCCTCGTAGTTGCTCATGGCATGTCAGTCTGGCGTGATTAAACGTGAGTGTCCAGCCGACGGCGAACGTCGTTTTGGCAGGTCTAGACGTTACAAGCTCACGTATAATCACGTTAGAGGGCCGAACTGTGGCGTTTCACGCTTGCCTGCGTGAGTAAACGTGATCTAGCGTGACGACCCATGAGATCAACATCCGTCGATGGGACGGCCATCCGGCGCTCCCGTGAGCTCGCTGGATTCACCCAGGATGAGCTTGCACGCAAGCTCAGCGTGGACCGCTCCGCGGTCGGGCACTGGGAGGCCGGGCGGCAGTCCCCGAGCCCGGGAAACTTCAAAGCGCTGTGCCGAGTGCTTCGCGTCAAACGGGAATCACTCCTCGCAGCGGTCCACGATCGAGCCGCGTGACCGGTGGTTGGCTATGGGCGCAAACCCGGACCCAAACCGAAGCCTGTGCCGTGCGGCCGATGCAACGGAGAAGGCTACGTCCCTGTCGATCCCAACGATCGGCGCAAAGGCGAAACCATCTGCAACCGATGCAACGGTTCAGGCGAGGTGTAGCGAGAAGTCGCCGCACCGCCCCTCCCGGCTGTGCCGAACTGTCGAGGAGATCCGGGCCGCGGCCGCCGAAGACGCGAGCAAGCACCGGGACCTAACCGACGTCGAGGCCAGCAAGATCCTCGCGCTTCTCGCTCCCTATCGCGAGCAGATATCAACCCCAAGTTCTCCGCAGCGAACCAACGGCGCGGCGTGACCTTCCTGCCCGTCGACGGCCTAAGTCGATCACATGCCGGCGAGCGAGCGGTCCCAGAACAAGCGCGGGGCCGGTGCTGGAACACCGGCCCCGCTGAACGCCGCAGCACCAACCCATCCATCACGAAAGGAAGTGCCTCTATGGCGTACGCACAGGTTATCGCCGCCCCAGCGGCGGCCGAGCTGGCGGACGTGCCGATCGTCTACCGCTGCCCGCAGCGGGTGCCCGATGGCCACTACTACCGCGAGATCTCGCCAGGAGTATGGGAGACCTCGCTGCGCGCGGAGTTTTCGCACTCCGTGCGGGTCGAGGACACCAGCCGCGCGCAGATCGAGGCCCGCGGCCACATCCTCGTGCCCCTGCACGGCGGTGAGACGCGATGACCATCGTGGCCTGGTTCCTGCTCGCCCTCACCCTCGTCGCCGCGGCCGGCTTCGGGCTCGGCGCGTGGGCGTTTTTCCACATGCTCGCCCAGCGCGACGCGTTGATCGACTACGTGCGTGCAGGCCGCGAGCCTGACCCGCTGCCCGACGCACCGGAGGACGAACCGGCGTGGCATCCGGAGCCGCCGCGCGAGGCCTACACCGACCCGTATCCGAGCGGACGGCACGCGTTGCCCGAGCCGACCGAGGTCCTGCCCGCCGTCGGGCAGCTCGGCCACATCGACGACAACCAGTGGGCGCGGTGATGGGCGCGCGGTGGGAGGAGCGGCAGGACGGGCGCGAGGCCGGTCGCGTCGAGGTGGCCTCGGCCGCCCCGACACCGGCCGGTGGCGTGGGGTGCCCGCTCGTCGCGGCCCCGCTGGCCTTCGCCGCTCTGTACCTCGTCATCCACACGCTGGTGTGGCTGGGGCAGGTGCTGCTGCCGTGACATCCGCACAGATGTTGGCCGCGGCCGTCCTGCTCGCGACCGCAATCCTCGCCGTGCTGGCGGGTTGGCTGCTGGCCGGTGCCGCGGTCGGTGCGGACCGGCGCCGTCGGCGCCGTGAGTACCGGCTGAGGCTCCGCAGCCAAGGCCACACCCGCGCTCGTGCTCGGTCCCTGGCCCGGCGGTGGGTGTCGTGAGCGGCCAGGTGTGCCGCAAGTGCGGCGAGCCGATGGCCGCTCACGACGACAAGACCGTGAGGTGGGGAGACCGGCGCTGCGGGCGCGGCATGCACAACCGCTGCTACCAGCGGGAACTCAGGGCCGGCAACGCGACCGCGTACCCGCGCCAGCTTCGCCCGGGGGTCGAGGTGATCGAGGACTGGACGTTCCTCGCCGCCCAGAACCTCACCCGCCGCGCGGCCGCCGAACGCATGGGCATGTCGCTCGGCGCGCTCGAGCGGGCGATCCACCGGCACCGCAGCACGGAGCGCGCCTCGTGACCCCTGACCAGATCATCGCCGCGCACAACCTTCCGTGCGAGGAGTGCGGCCAGGCCGCCCACCACGTCGAGGTGTTCCCGCGCGGCCGCCTCGTGAACCACACCGACCGCCGCGTCCGGCCGTGCCTGCTCACCGGCCGCATCCAGACCACCGACACCGACGACACCACCCACGACAACAGTCCTGAAAGGACCCGATGAGCAACTACACCGCCCCGATCCGGCGCGTCGACACCGCCCGGGGACACCACTACGTCGACGCCAACGGCACCCGAGTGCCCGGCGTGACCACGATCCTGTCCGGCGGCCTGCCGAAGGCCGCGCTGATCAACTGGGCGGGCAAGGCGACCGCTGAATACGCGATCGACAACTGGGCCGCCCTCGGCGAGCTGTCACCGGCGAAACGGCTGGAGAAGCTGCAGAAGGCCCGCTACGAGGAGAAGGATCGGGCGGCCAAGCGCGGCACCGAGGTGCACAACCTCGCCGAGCGCCTGGTGCGCGGTGACGAGGTCGAGGTGCCCGACGAGCTCGCCGGCCACGTCGAGTCCTACGTAGCGTTCCTCGACGCCTGGCAGGTGCAGCCGGTGCACATCGAGATCACCGTCATGTCGCACCGCCACGGCTACGCCGGAACCCTCGACCTGATCGCCGACTTCCCGCTCGGCGTGCCGGGCATCGACAAAGAGTGCCCGCGGCTGCTCGTCGACCTCAAGACCAACCGGTCCGGGATCTTCGGTGAGACCGCGCTGCAGCTGGCCGGGTACCGCTACGCCGACACCTACGTCGACCCCGACGGCGCCGAGCAGCCGATGATCCCGGTCGACGGGTGCGCCGCGGTGCACGTCCGCGCAGACGGCGCCGACCTGATCCCGGTCACGGCGGGCCCCGTGCAGCACCGACAGCTGCTGTACGCGCAGCAGGTCGCCGAGTTCGACAAGGGCTCGCGCGACCTCGTCGGCAACCCCGCGGTGCCGCCACGCAGCGTGCCGCGCCGCCGCCTGGAGATCCTGCGCGAGGAGGCCGCCGCGTGAACGCCGAGAGCGTTGTCGACGCCGAGATCGTCGATCCCGAGTGGCGGTTCGAGTCCGCCATCAGCACCCCGGACGGCGTGCGCATCCGCGCCGAGGTCACCGTGCCGGACCGGCTCGCCGGGGCCGACCTCGGCGAGGTCGGCGAGCTGGTGCACATGGCCGCCAACAAGACCCTGTCCCACCTCCGCACAAGTTCAGGAGTGAGCCACCTGTGAGCACCGCCATCGCCCCGTTCCAGCCCGATACGGCTGCCGTCGCGGCGCCCGCCGCGCGTTCGTCGGCACTGCCCGCGCAGGCCGCCGCGCTCGTCGAGTGGGCGCACAGCGCCGACGCCGCCATGCACCTGGCCAAGGGACTGGTCTCCACCCCGTTCTGCCCGCAGGGGTTCCGCGAGAAGCCCTACGACGCCGCAGCCGCGATCCTCGCCGGTGCCGAGGTCGGCCTGTCCCCGCTCGGCGCGCTGCGCTCGTTCGACGTCATCCAGGGCACCGCTGCACCCCGTGCCATCACGCTGCGCGCGATCGTGCAGTCCCACGGACACCAGATCTGGGTTGAGGAGCAGACCTCCGCCCGCGCGATCGTCGCCGGCAAGCGCGCCGGGTCCGACCGCATCGAGCGTTCCGAATGGACGATCGACCGTGCGCGCGGGCTCGGACTGCACACCAAGGACAACTGGAAGAAACAGCCCGGCGCGATGCTCGTCGCTCGCGCCACCGCCGAGTGCGCCCGCCTGATCGCCGCGGACGCCATCCTCGGTATCGCCTACGTCGCCGAGGAGATCGAGGACGACCAGGTCGAGCGCGCCGAGCAGGAACAGCCCAAGCGCACCGCCCGGCGCCGCACCACCGCTGAGGCGAGGCCGGCCACACGGGCGACTGCCGAACGCGTCGCCCCGCCCGCTCGCCGCGCGCAGGCCGAGCCGGAGTCCGCCAACGCCGGGCCGCCGCTGCCCGGCGAGGACGAGCACGCCGACGACCCCGATCCCGTGGCTGACACGACGGCCCGCGAGCCGGTCGCGTCGGGAGACGACAAGCGCAAGGTCACCCGCGACCAGCAGAACAAGCTCCATGCCCAGCTCGGAGAGCTCGGCATCACCGACCGCGACGACAAGCTGCGCGTGGTCGGACTGCTGATCAACCAGCGGCTCGCATCGTCGAGCGACCTCACGCGCGCCGAAGCGTCGCAGGTGATCGACATGCTCGACCGCGCGCTGGGTAGCGACGACCCGAAGCGCACGCTCGACATTGTGCTGGCCCAGCTCGAGGACGGCGACGACAACGGCGGCGCCCAGTGAGCGACCTCGACCAGTACCAGCGGGCCGTGACCAAGCTCGACTCCGCCGCGGGGATCCCGGACTACGGCACGCCCGCCGAGCGATACCAGCTCGACGCCGCGCACGTTCACGCCACGCTCGCGGTCGCTGATCGGCTCGGCCAGCTCGTGGACCGGCTCGACGAGCTCGGCCGTCTGTTCGCCGCGAAGGTCGCCGACATCGACAGCGCGCCCTACCCGGAGGTGCAGCAGCCGGGGAAATGCGCCGCGCAGAAGCCGTCCGGATCGTTCGTCTGCTCGCGGTGGCGTGGGCACCTCGGCGACCACGTGGCCTACACCGAGCACGAGGAAGCCGCCTCGTGGTCGCGCACCTGGAACCCGGGTGACGACGAGCCGCCCGCCGACGTGCGGGTGCTCTACGACGAGGACAGCAAGACGAGCTGGGCCTGGCTCTACCGCACGACCACCGGATGGGCCTGGGGCAACGAGGCAGAGCCGGGCGGTCAGGCGCAGCGGTGGACGGACGCAGCTGGTCACGCCGAGGCGCCGCTGCGCGACGTCACCGGTGTCGTCGCCGCCGCCGAGGCCGCGAGAGAAGCCACGTCGTGACACCGCCCGCGGGGGTCGCCCTGGCTCCGTTCCGCGACACGTGCAAGTCGTGTCGCGCACGGATCTTGTGGGCGACCACCCGCGAGGGCGAGCGCATGCCCGTCAACGCGGACCCGGCCAGCAACGGCAACGTCCTGCTCGTCGTGCAGGGCGCGCTGCTCGTCGCCGCCGTGCTCACCTCCGGCCAGGCGCGCATGTCCCGCGCCCGCCGCACCCGACTGCACCTCGCGCACTTCGCGACGTGCCCCAACGCCAATCACCACAGAAGGAGAACCCGTTGATCCGCATCGAAACCGTGCGGCTGGTGCAGCTACTCGGCGACCTCGCGCACACCGCCGCGTTCGGCAGCGGCGCCGCATCCGAGGGCATCCTGCTGAACTCCGCCCGCGGCTACCTCGGCGAGGACGTCGGCGTGACCGACCTGCTCGTCGGCACCTCGACGAGCGGCGTCGCCATCGGCCACACCTACGTGCAGGCCTACGGCCTCATGGAACACCCGATGCTGTGGCCGCTGACCGACGTGCGCGCCGTCATCGCCGCGTTCAAACCGAAGGCCACCAGCCACAAGGACCACGCCGTCGAGATCCGCCGCGACCTCAACGAGATCCGTGTCTGCGAGGACCCCGACCTCTTCGGTGACGGCCTGGCCCTGCGCTTCACCGAAGGGCCGGCCGCGAAGTTCCCGCGCGTATTCACTGCGCTCGAGACACCCCCTGTCGTCGACGAGGACACCCCGTCGCTGCCGCGCCACGACTACACCGCCGCTCGCCTGGCGCCGTTCCTGAAGGTCGCCAGGTCCCGGGGCGAGGCCGTTCAGCTCTACCGGTACCACCACACGCGGCGCGCGCTCGTGCAGATCGGCCCGCACTACCGCGGAGTGATCACCCCGTTCGGCGGGTGGAACGACCAGCCGAACGAGGGTGCAGAGCCCAGCGCCGAAGTGCACGCCGCCGCGCTGCCCGTCGAGCACGGCGAGTAGAGGCCATGCCCACACTCCCGGCGGTCCTCACCCCGCAGTTGCCCGTCGAGCCCGCGCCCGGCTCGGTGGTGATCGCCTCGACCGGCCACGCCTGGCAACGCCGTAGCGAGACCGATGAGCACCCGTGGCGGATCACCCCGCCCGATGTTCACCGGTGGTTCCCGGCGACCCCCTGCGGTCGCCCGCTGTCGTGGCCGCTGCTGCTCGCCGTTTCCGGTCCCGTGGTGCTCGTGCACGTGCCCGGCGCGACGGCGGCCGCCGAGATCCCGTAAGCCCGCTGGGCCGCCCCGAGGAGTGCGCGGGGCGGCCCAGCACCCTGCCGACGAACGGAGCCCCGGTGAGCCTGCACGTCCACGGCTACGCCATACCGGACCGCCCCGCCGTGCGCGTCATGTCGCTGCAGGTCCTGCGCGGCATGTGCTGGCGCGGCGAGATGCCCGCCGAGGCGCTCGCACTCGTCGACCCCGCCGAGGTCGACCAGCTCATCTACCGGTTCTGGCTCACCGGCTGGTCTGACGTCGAGATCGCCACGCACACACGCATGTCCACCTACACGGCCGCGAGGATCCGAGACCGCCTCGGCCTCGCGGCGCACCCAGCACGAAAGGTGCCCGCCTGATGCCCTGGTTCAAGAGCGACGACTCGTTCTGGCGTCACCCCAAGGTCCGCAAACTCGGCCGGGACAAGCTGCCCGCCGTCGGACTGTGGGAGCTCGCCGGAACCTGGTGCGCCGACAACGTCGACACCAACGTCGCCGACGGGTTCGTGCCCGACGAACAGGTCACGTTGTGGGACCCGCGCCACCGCTACGCCAAGCGGCTCGTCGACGTCGGCCTGTGGAACCGAACCGAGGTCGACGGCGAGTCCGGCTACATGTTCCACGACTGGGCCGACTACCAGCCCACCCGCGCCACCGTCGAGGCCGAGCGCGAGGCGTGGCGGGAACGCAAGGCCGAGCAGCGCCGGAAACGAAAGACCGGAACGTCCACCGAAGTGTCCCCACGGGACACCAACGGAGACACCACAGTGGACTCACGCAAGACTCCACACGGGAGTCACAACACACCCGGTCCCGGTCCCGTTCCCGGTCCCGTCCCTTCCAATGGTCACCTTGGGGAGGGGCACTCACCTACCGAACGCGACGGCGAAACCCCCACCCCCTCGAAACCCCTCGACGGGCCACGACCGGCCGACCGCTGCGACCGCCACCTCGGCGACGACGACCCGCCACCCTGTCGGGCCTGCCGAGACGCACGCCTCACCGCGGAAGCCTGGGACACCAGCGAAACCGAGCGCGCCGGGCAGGTCACCCGCGACATCGAAGCCGCCATCGCCGACCCTCGCATGCGCTGCGAACACGGCACCGACGGAGGCCTGCACCTCCACCCGATCACCGGCAAGTCCGCCACGTGCGCACTCTGCCGCCTAACCCCGAAGCGCGAGGCCTCATGACCACCGCGACCGACGTCCAGGCCCTGCACGAATACGGCCTGACGTTCCACCAGACCGCCCCCTTGCGCCGGGCGGGCATCACCACCACCGAGCAGCTGGCCGAGCTCGTCGACGAGCACCGTGCCACCCCGACCGGCTCGCAGCTGTCGGACGTGTCCGGCATGGGCGCCCAGCGCATCGCGGCCGTGTGCGCCGCTGCTGAGGCGTGGCGCGCGGCGAGACCGACGTGACCGCCCGCAAGGCTCGCGGCCAGGCCCCGACCGGGATGGCGCCCGCCGCGCTGTTCTGGAACGGCCAGGCCGCCAACGCGGACAAGGCCGAGACCCGCGACAACCCGCGCCTACGCCACTGCCCGTGGCCACCCTGCGGAGCCGGACCCAACCAGCCCTGCACCGTCCAGGCCAGCCGCGGCCGCCGCAGACCCATGACCGGCTACCACGACGCCCGCCAACCTCCCCGGGAGACACCGTGACCCTCACACCCACCGACCTCGAGCACGTGGCCGCGGTGAGCCCCGCCGTGTTCGTGCCCGGCATCCCGCGTCCCCAGGGCAGCAAGCGCGCCTTCCACCACAAGCAGAGCGGCAAGATCGTTCAGATGGAGGTGTCGCAGCACGTCAAGACCTGGCGCGGCGACATTCGGGACGCGCTCGTCGGCGCTGACCGGCCGCGCCTCGACGGCTCCGTCGACGTCGATCTGGTGTTCGTCATGCCGCGTCCGAAGTCGCACTACCGCACCGGGCGCAACGCGCACCTGTTGCGCGACAACGCACCCGTCGCGCCGACCGGCAAGCCCGACATCGACAAGCTCGTGCGCGCCGTGCTCGACGCCATCGGCAGCGCCGGGGTGTGGGGCGACGACTCGCAGGTCGTCGAGCTCCACGCCGTCAAGCGCTACGCCGGAGGCTCGGGCGCACAGGTCGAAGCCTCCGGCGTCCACATCACCATCCGCGCAGTGGCCTGACGTGAACGGCAGCAGCGCGGTGCCCCTACGGCTGGTCCTTGCGCGGCCGGCCGGGGCGGCGCGGACGGTTCTTCGCGTAGTGCTCGGCGGCCGAGCGGAGCCAGTAGCCCGGCACGACCGGTGTCGGGAACCGGCTCGTCTTGCCCTGCTCGACCGTCTTCTTGCGTTCGGTCTCCAGTTCGTAGATGCGCTGCTTGGTGATCCCGCACAGCTCGGCGAACTCGGTCGCCGACACCATGGCCGGGATGGCCGCGGCCTCGATGCGCCGCTGGGTCTCGGCCTCGGACAACACCTCGGCGGACTCCCACGACAGCACCGTGAACCCGTGGTGGGCCATCGTCTGCTCGTAATTGTCGATGACGTCCTGCAGGATGCCGAATCCGTCGACGCTCTCGCTGGACACCACGCAGGAGACGCGGTTGTCCTGGATGCCGACCATCACCAGGTCCTCGCCCGCGATCTCGCGGCCGAGTTGCATGGTCTCGTGCTGGGAGGGCGCGCGATCAAGCGCGGCCGTCACCGTCAAACTCCACATCGTCATGCTCCCATAATGCGCTTGGACTTGACTTGATTCAAGGATTATCGAACGGCGGGTACCCTGGGCAAGCTGGCCGGGGGTGCTTCCTTCACCCCCGGCCAGCCCTCACGCGATCACCACCAGTCGAGTCGCGGTGTCTCGCCACCCTGCGCCCCGTCGGACGGTTCCGGCGGCCAAGGCCACTGCAGTCCGTACACGGCTATCAGCGAGAGCAGCAGAACGCCCAATCGGCGCTCGTTACCCTGCTGGAGCAGGACGGTCGGGACCACCATCGACTTGAGCGATTCGCCGTCCCGCGTGGGCGGGTAGCAGGCGAGAGTGTTGGTGCCGCTGATGAGCAGCCAACCCTGATCGCGCATCGCGGTGATGATCGCCGTTCCCAGGTCTCCCATGTGTTCACCTCCTCTCTGAAGTTGTGCCATCAGTCTAGGGTGAAATACCCAGTAAAGTCAAGGATTAGTGAGGGAAGGTGAGCACCGCATGGGAAGGCGGAAGCACCCGCCGCTGGCGCAAGATCCGACTGTTCGTCCTCGACCGCGACAGGTGGATCTGTCAGCTGTGCCACCAGCCCATCGACCCGACCCGCAACGGACGACGCGACCCCAAGGCCCCGTCCGTCCATCACACCCGAGGCAAGGTCAACGGCGACGACCCCGCGTACCTCGTCGCCGCACACCGCAAGTGCAATATGGACATCGGCGATCCCAGCGCACAGCCCGATCCTGAGCCCCGACCCGTGACAAGGTGGTGACCATGGCCGAACTGACTGAGTTCCTGCGCGCGCGGCTCGACGAGGACGAGAACTCAGCCCGGCTCTGCTCCTCCGCGGAATGGACGGGAGACCAGGACACCGGGGAGATCTACCGGGCCGATGACGATGCAGTGTGGGGCGGCACGGTTGCCGTCGTCCATGGGGAGCGCCTGCAGCACATCACTGGGACGTTGGGCTACTTCGAGGCGGTACACATCGCACGGCATGATCCCGCTGCCGTCCTGGATGACATCGAGTCCAAGCGGCGCATCCTCGACGAACACGCAGAGCTGTGGCGCGATATCGGCTGGCTCGCCGATGGTGATGAGGAGTACAGCGAACTGCCCGTGTGTGGGGTGTGCGTGCCGAAGCACTCGCATTTCAAAAGCCGGAGCGATGTGCCGAATGGTCCGTGTCGGACCGTTCGCCTGCTCGCTCTGCCGTACGCCTCCCACTCGGACTACCGCGAGGAGTGGCGGCCGTGACCACCGAGATGACGTGGGAGTTTGACGTAGGCGTCACGACACACGAACTTCTCCAGCAGGGCGTCACCGTCGCACAGTGGGCACGCGTCGACGTGGCCGCGTCGTCCTACCTCGAAGCTGCCCAGCTCGCCATCCAGATGGGCGGAGTCGTCGGCTACGCCACTGACTGCGTCTACGTGGAATGAGGGAGCGATATGAAGAGTCAAGCCCGAAAGGCCGCTGACCTGCGCGAACAACAGTCCACAGTGGTCGAACCCCTGACCTGCGGTTTTTCCGAGGTCCCCGGCCGGCGGACACCCCGAGTCCCTATGTCCTCTCTCTCCCCGCATGTTTTGCACACCACGCGAGGTGCACGGTGACCGCGGCGAAGCGCGCGCCGAGGGCCAAGTCCGCGGCGACGTCGAAGGCGGTCTACACCGCGGTGAACGCGACGCTGAAGGAACTCAAGCTCGAGGAGCAGGACAAGGCGGCCGCGTCGCTGACGCGGCGGCTGGCGAAGGCGATCGACCAGGAGACCAGCGGGCGCACGGTCGCCGAGCTGGGCCGCGCGATGCTCGCGGTGCTGGAGTCGCTCGGCGCGACGCCGGCCGCGCGCAAGGCGATCCTGCCGAAGGGAGGTGCGCCCCTTGACGACGGTGGTGGAAGCACCAAGAAGGCCAAGCTCATCGAACTCCGCGGAGACCACGCCGGACGTACTGGGTCGGACTGAACCGCGGCTGTTCACGCCTCCACTGGTCACCGGCTCGCCTGGGCCGTGTGGCTGCGGGTGCGCGCTGACGCCGGCGACCTCCTACGGGTTCGCCGTCGACGAGTTCGCCCGCGACATCCTCGAGCAGCCGCTGGACCCATGGGAGCGGTGGCTGGTGATCCACGCGGGCGAGCTGCTGCCCGATGGGCGGCCGCGGTTCCGCAAGGTGCTGGTGATCGTCGCGCGGCAGAACGGCAAGACGCACGTTCTGGTGGTGCTGTCGCTGTACTGGCTGTTCGTGATGCAGGTCGGGCTCGTGCTGGGCACCTCGACGAACCTCGACTACGCGCGCGAGTCGTGGGAGAAGGCCGTCGAGCTCGTCGAGTCCATCGAGGAGCTGGCCGAGGAGGTCCCCAAGGGCGGGATCCGCAAGGCCAACGGTGAGCAGACGTTGACGATCGCCCGGACGGTGAAGGGCAAGCGGCACAGGTCTCGCTACAAGATCGCGGCCAGTAACAGGAAGGGCGGCCGGTCGCTCACCGTGCACAAGCTCATCCTCGACGAGCTGCGCGAGCACGACTCGTGGGCCGCCTGGAACGCTGCCTACAACGCGATGAACGCTGTACCCGACGCGCAGGCGTTCGGGATCACGAACAAGGGCGACGCCCGCGCCGTGGTGCTCAACTCCCTGCGTAAGGACGCCGTCGAGGTCAACGAGGTCACCGGCCGCGAGACGATGCGCGCCGACGGCGATCCCGAGCTGGGGCTGTTCGAGTGGAGCGCTCCGCAAGGCTCAGAGCCGGACGACCCGCATGCTCTGGCCCAGTCCAACCCGAATCTCGGCCGCCGCATCAGCCTGCGCTCGCTGCTCGCCGACGCGCGGCGCGCGAAGCGCAACGGCGGCGAGGAGCTGGCGCAGTACCTGACCGAGATCCTGTGCATGGACGTGCCGAACCTCAACCCGGCCATCAGTGCCGCGGGCTGGGCCGAAGGTCACGTGCCCGGCGACCTGTCCGAGTTGCGTGACCAACTGGCGCTGGTTGTCGACGTGTCGATGGACGAACAGCACGCCGCACTGCTCGCCGCCGCCCAGCTGCCCGACGGCAGGGTGCGGATCGAGCCGGTGCACGCCTGGTCCGGGCCGACGGCGGTCAAGGACATGCGCGCCGAGGTCAAGGGCCTGGTCGCGCTCGTGCGGCCGCGCAAGCTGGGCTGGTTCCCGAACGGCCCGGCCGCCGTGGTCGCGGCGGATCTCGCCGAGGGCGAGGACTGGCCACCCGAGGACGTCGAGGTTGAGGCGATCCGCCGGGACGTGCCCGCGGTGTGCATGGGCTTCGCTGAGCTGGTCAAGTCCGGGCAGGTCCTGCACTCCGACGACCCGATGCTCAACGCCCAGGCCGGTGGCGCCGAGAAGCTGCCGCGTGGCGACGCGTGGGTGTTCACCCGGCACGGCGCCGGCCATGTCAGCGGCATCTACGCCGCGGCCGGCGCGGTGCACCTGGCGCGCACGCTCCCGGTGCCGAAGCCACCGCCGAAACCGGTGATTTTGCGTGGACGCCGAACCAGTGACGCGTCAGACGGGAAATCGTCCGGCTAGTTGACAGATTGACCGAAAATCTTCCTGCTAGTCTCGGTCGTGTGGGGCTGTGGCGGACGGTGTTCGGCGGGGGCTGGCGCGATGCGCCGGCCCCCGGTCGTCCCCGCCCCCCGCACCTGACGTCGAACAACGTCGCCTTCGAGCTGAACGCGCCCGAGATGATCCGTCGCGGCGGATCGACGACGGGCCCGCTCGCGCCCCGCGTCGGCCGCGCCGAGGCCTTGACCGTCGGCGCGGTGAAGCGCGCGCGAGACCTGGTGTGCGCCACGCTCGGCACCCTGCCGATCCGGCTGCACGACTCCACCCGGAACGCGATCCGCTCCGATCTGCTCGAGCAGCCGGAGAGCGACGTTGCCCGCTCGGTCACCATGACCCGCATCGCCGAGGACATGCTGTTCGAGGGTGTCTCCTGGCTACGCATCACCGAGTTCGGCTGGCACGGGTTCCCCACCAAGGTCCGCCGCCTGGAACCGCGCAGTGTCACCGTGCGCACCGACGCCCGCGTGTACGTGTCCAGTGAGGACGGTCGGCCGCAGGGCATCGCCGAGGAGCACGTGCCCGACGCCGAGCTGATCCGGATCGACTCGCCCAACGAGCCGCTGCTGAAGTCCGCCGCGCGGGCCATCCGAATGGCGATCGCGCTGGACCAGGCCACCGAGCGCTACACCAGGGACCCGCTGCCGCTGGGCTACTTCAGCCCTGCCGAGGGCATGGCCGACCAGGACCCGAATGAGATCCAGCCGTTGCTCGACGAGTGGGAGACCGCCCGCTCTGAGCGCTCGTGGGGCTACATCGGTGCCGCGCTCAAGGCGAACGTGCTGCAGTGGGACCCCGAGAAGCTGCAGCTCGCCTCGTCGCGCAACGCGATCGTGCTGGAGATCGCCCGGCACGCCGGTGTCGACCCGGAAGACCTCGGGGTGTCGACCACCTCGCGCACCTACGCCAACGCCGAGCAGCGCCGCCTCGACCTCGTCGACTTCACCCTGGCCGCCTACGTCGGCGCGATCGAGACCCGGTTGTCGATGCCCGACGTCGTGCCCGGCGGGCACCTCGTGCGCTTCGACTACGCCGGGTTCCTGCGCAGCGACACCAAGACCCGCATGGAGACCTACAAGGTCGGCCGCGAGGTCGGCGTCTACAACGACCAGCGGATCGCCGAGATCGAGAACATCCCCAGCGCTGTCCCGCAGCCCCCGCCGAAGCCCGCGCCGCGGCCGGCCGACACCCCCGACGAGGAGACCACCGTGCAGCAGTCGGCCCCGCGCCCGCTCCGCGTTGCCCCCGCCCCCGCGCACGTGCCCTCGGCGCAGTTCGCCAGCACCGAGACCGGCACGGCCCTGCAGACCTTCACCTTCGGTGGCGACGCCGTGGCGGCCCAGTTCGCCGTCGACAGTGCGAAGAGGACCATCACCGGGCTCGCGGTGCCGTGGAACATGATCGCCCGATCGGGGTGGGCGTTGTGGAAGTTCCCGCCGGATTCGCTGGTGTGGTCCGATGTCTCGCGCGTGAAGATGTTCCGCGATCACGACTACGACCAGGCCGTCGGTGTCGCGACGTCGCTGCAGTCCACCGACGCGGGCCTGGTGGCCACGCTCAAGGTCGCCCGCGGCGCCGAGGGCGACACGATCCTGACCCTCGCCGAGGACGGCGTGCTCGACGGCCTGTCCATCGGCGTGTGGTTCGACGGTGAGTCCGACGACTGGCAGCCCGACCCCGCCGACGAGCGCGTGCGCCTGGTCCGCCGCGCGTCCCTGCGTGAAGTCAGCATCACCCCGATGCCCTCGTTCGACACCGCCCGCATCACGTCCGTGACCGCATCCCAGACCTCGCCCGGGGCATCGGCCCCGACAGCAAAGGAGAACAGCACCATGACCGCACCGGCTCCCGAGCAGCAGCCCGCTGCCGCGCCCGCCGCCCCGGCTGCTCCGGCCGCCGGTACCACCGCCGCGCCCGCCGCTCCGGCCGCGCCGGTGCAGGCCTCCGCGCCCACCGTCGACATGGCCCAGTTCACCGCGGGCATGAGCGAGGCCGTCGCCACCGCCGTCGCCGAGGCCTTCGCCAAGCTGCCGTTCCAGCAGCAGCACGAACGTCAGGTCGTGCCCGCCGGCCGTGCCGTGGTCACGCAGGAAGCGCCGGTCTACTCGATGAACGGCTACGGCCACTCGCTCGTGCGCGACTCCTGGCGCGCGCACCGCGAGTACGACTCCGAGGCCCGCGAGCGGCTGCGCAAGTTCGAGGCGCAGACCGACGACATCGCCAAGCAGGCCGCGTCCGTGATGTTCGCGGCGAACACCACCAACGCGGCCGCCGTGATCCCGCCCGGCTACCGGCCCGACCTCTACGTCACGCAGCTGATGCGCGGCCGCCCGCTCGTCAACGGTGTCTCGCGCGGCGCGCTCGAGGACGCGACCCCGTTCACCATCCCGTCGTTCACCTCGGCATCGGGCATGAGCAGCCAGCACACCGAGGGCACCAACCCCAGTCCCGGCACGCTCGAACTGGACGTCGTCACCGTCACCCCGCGCGCGATCTCGGGCACTTTCCAGCTCACGCGCGAGATCGTCGACAGTTCGAACCCGGCCATCGACGCCATCGCCATGCAGGCGATGGGCGAGTCCTACAGCCAGCAGACCGAGGGCATGGTCTACGCCGAGGTCAACGGCGCCAACGGCCAGGGCGGCCCCATCACCGCCGGTTTCACCCCCTCCGGTGCGCAGGCCTCCGCCACGACCGGCGGTTCGGCTGCTGAGGGCACCTTCGGTGGCCGCGAGCTGATCGCCGGCATTCGCGGCGCCGAGGCGCTCTACCCGTTCCGCCGCTTCGCGGGACCGAC
Organism: Prauserella cavernicola; assembly: GCF_016595675.1. Taxonomy (GTDB): domain Bacteria; phylum Actinomycetota; class Actinomycetes; order Mycobacteriales; family Pseudonocardiaceae; genus Prauserella_A; species Prauserella_A cavernicola. The sequence continues at coordinate 1,169,329 of NZ_JAENJH010000002.1, forward strand.
CCGCGGCTACCTCTCGCAGGAGGGCACGAGCGCGCTGGCCACCGCGGTCGACAACGACGGGCGCCCGCTGCTGCCGCCGGCCAACCCCTCGAACTCGGCCGGTACCGGTGTGGCCGGGCAGGCGTGGGTGATCGACAACCTCGTGTTCGAGCCGTGCTGGTCGATGACCGGCAACGCTGCGGGCGACGCCGACGCGCTCATGTTCAACCAGGCCGACGTGTGGGCGTGGGAGTCGGGCCTGCTGACGTTCCGCTACGAGGAGCGCAACGGCCCGGCCAACGTCGACCTCGCGCTGTTCGGGTACTTCGCGTCCCGCGTGCTGCGCCCGGTCGGCCTCTCCGCGGTCCGCCACACCCGGGGCGAGTGACGATGGCTGCCCGCAAGCGGAGCACGAGCACCGCCGCCGCGGCTCCGGAGCAGGCCGCGACCGCGCAGGGGGCGGCCGCGTCAGCTCCGCAGCCCACCAGCGCCGCACCGGAACCTGTTGCGGCTGAGTCGGCCCCGGCTGCCGACGAGCAGCAGGCAGCCGGGGCCGAGCCGGAGCCCGCTCTGGCCGAGCCCAGCGCCTTCGTACCCGTGCACACCTACAAGGTCGTGCGCCGCGATGGTGCGCCGGTGCGCGCCGGTGGCCACGTGCTCACCGACGACGGCTGGGCGCCGGAATCGAGCGCGCGGTGATGACGGCCCCGCGGCACCCGAGCATCGACAACCTCATGCGGTTCTTCGCGTGGGAGCACCTTCCCGCGCACCTGCAGGAGGTGTCCAAGCCCTTCGCCGAGCTCGCCGAGCTCATGGCGGCACGGCTGGAGGGTCCGGAGCTGGCCGCGGGGCTGCGCAAGCTGTTGGAGGCCAAGGACTGCTGCGTGAGGGCCGCGCTATGACCGAACCGGCACCGGCCCTGTCCTGGCCGCCCACCGTGGCACAGATCAAGATCGACCAGAAGATCGAACCGGACGACACCCGCGACGACGTGCGCCTGCAGCAGGTACTCGATGCCGCGATCGTGTTCGTCCGGTCTCGGCGGCCGCGGTTCAACTACGACAGCGAACCCGAGTCCACACTGCCCGCGCCCACCCACGATCTGATCCTGGGAACGATGCGGCTCGCGTTCCGCTGGCACACGCGCCGGCGCTCGCCCGACGCGCTGATCGCGATGGGTGAGCTCGGCAGCACGCGGGTGCCCTCATTCGACCCGGACATCGAGCAATTGCTGCGGATCGGCCGCTACGCCAAGGCGGTCATCGGATGAGCCTGGTGCGTGAAGCCGCCGAGCGGCTCGAGGCGGCGTTGGCAACAGTGGGCGATCTGCGGGTGACTCGTGATCTGGGGTCCAACGTGGACCCACCAGCGGCGATCATCGGGCCGCCGCGGCTGGACTGGGACGGCTACCTCCCGCTCGGTGAGCTCGCCCAGCCCACCAGCGCGACGTGTGTGGTGTACGTGGCCGTAGCCAACGACGATCGGTCGCTGGAGCGGTTGTGGGAGTTCGTTCCCCGCGTCGCCGCCGCGTTGTCCGAGGTGCAGGACGCCGTCACGACCAGCGCTCTGCCCGGGATGTTCCCGGTCGGCAACGCCGACCTTCCTTGCTATGAGATCACCGTAGAAATGAGCCTGACATGAGCGTTCACCAGCGCCGCCTCAAGCTGATCAACTTCACCGTCGACGGGATCGCGTTCGAGTGCCAGATCCGGTCCTGGACCCTGGATCCGGGCACCCAGGACGGCGATCGGCAGTACACCTACTGCAGCGGCTCGGAGGAGGGCGACAACTCGTTCATCGAGGAGACCGACGACGAGCCGACGCTGCAGCTGACGGCGTTCTCCGACTGGCGTAGCGATGGGTTCTCGGACTTCCTGTGGACCCACGCCAACCAGACTGTTGACTTCGTACTCGATCACCACCCCAACCTGCCCGAGGGCAAGCGGTGGCGCGGTCGGGTGCAGATCAAGCCCGGCCCTGTCGGTGGCGACGCGCGCACCACAGAAATCACCGAGGTCACGCTGCCGATCGTCGGCACCCTCGGCGACGGCCTGTACTACGAGCCGATGGGCGCGGGGGCCTAGTCATGGCGCGCGCGAACGTGCTCACGCAGCCAATCGTCAAGACCGGAGTCGAGCCGGAGCTGACGGCGCCCACCGTCGACGGTGACGTGATCGACACCGGCCGGGTGCTGCTCATGGTCGACAACGCCGGTGCCTCGCCGGTGACGGTCACGGTGCAGACACCGCTCACCGTGGACGGCCTGGCCGTCGACGAGCTCGCCGTGCAGGTTCCTGCCGGTGGCCGTCGACTGATCGGCCCGTTCAGCAAGACGACGTTTGGCCGCCCGACCGGGCAGCCCGACTCCGGTCGGGCCTATGTGGACTACTCGGCTGTGGCCGACGTGACAAGGGGAGTTTTCTCGCTGTGAAGCTGAAAATCACGCTGACGCCGGAGCACGGCGACGCGATTGACATCGAGACGAACAGCCGCGACGTCCTGAACTGGGAGCGCACCACCAAGGGCGCATCGTTCGGGAGCTTTGTCGACGACATGCACATCGTCGACCTCTACAAGATCGCCTGGTACGCCAGCCGCCGCCTCGGCGAGTACAGCGGGCCGCTCAAGGAGTTCGAGCAGGCCTTCGACCTCGAGGTCGACCGGGCTTCGGACGACGAAGACGACGACGAGCTGGACCCTACCCAGTTGGGTCTCTAGCGCGGCTCGTCATCGAGCTGGCGATAGCGACCAACACCGCACCGAGCGCGTGGTGGGACGAGGACGAACGCACCCTCTTCACCGCGCTGGACGTGCTGAAGCAGCGAACCGACGCACGCGGTGATCGTGCGCCCGGGGCCGGAGGCCCGACAGGAATGCAGCTGTCGGGCTAACGGAGGAGGGCGCACGGATGGCGGGCACAGCGTTGACCGTGCGCATGCGCATCGACGGTGTGCGCGACACCCTGCAGGCGCTGCAGGCGATGCCGAAGGACGCCAACGAGCAGCTGCGCGAGCGATCGATGGCGCTGGCGACGGTGCTCGCCGAGGACGCGGCACTCAGTGGCCGTGCGGAGGGCGCGCAGGCCGCGCTCGTGGCCGGCACGGTCAAGGCGCGGCGCGACCGGGTGCCGGTCGTCGAGGCCGGTGGCACCAAGCGCCTCGGCCGTAACAAGGCACCGGCGTGGGCGCTGCTGTTCGGCTCGGTGTTCGGCATGAACCGCCGTTCCGGCTGGTTCGGTGCGCCTCGCTTCCGGGAGGCCACCGGTCGCCAGTACCGCCCGCACGGCGGGCAGGACGCCTACTGGTTCTTCCCGGTGATCGAGGCCAACCAGGCGAGGATCGCGCGCGAGTGGAACGCGGCGGCATCGGAGATCGCCCGCAAGTTCGGTCGGGGCGGGTAGCTCATGGCCGACTCTCAGCGGACGATCCGGATCCGGTTCGACGGCACCGCGGACCGGTTGCGGGCGGCCGCGAACCGGGTGCGTGAGGAGCTGCGCGCCTCGACGCGCGGCGTCACCGACTACAACAAGCACATCGCCGACGCCGCGGCGCGGGTGCGCCGCGCCTATGACGGTGAGGCGGACGCCACCGAGAAGCTGCGGGTCGCGCAAGCTCGGCTGCAGGAGGTGCGCGACGCGGCGGTGGTGAAGGCCTCGACGCTCGCCGCGGCCGAGGCGGCGGTGGCCAAGGCCACCCGGGGTGTGGCCGCGGCACAGGCCACCCACGCCGAGGCCACTCGCCAGTACGGCGAGGCGCAGCAGGAAGCCGTGCGCCAGGCCGAGGAGGCGCGCCGCTCGTCGGGGCGGCTGCGGGCGGCGATCACCTGGGTCGGTGATGCGGCTGACCGGGCACGCGGGATGGTGACCCGCTTCGGTGGGGCGTTCCTGCGGCTGGCGCTGGTCGGCGCGGCACTCAACGGCGTGATCGGGCTCGTCGCCGGGCTCGCCGGCGTCATCGCGTCGGCCTCGGGTGCGCTGGGGTTGCTGCCCGGGATCGCCGCGGCCGCCGTCGCCGGTTTGGTCGCGGTCAAGCTCGGCGGCGAGGGCATCGAGCGCGCGTTCAAGCGCCTCACCCCGACGTTGGACGGGCTGCGCTCGGCGGTGTCGGGCACGTTCGAGCGTGGGCTGCGGCCCGCTGTCGACAACCTCAACGAGGCCCTGCCCAAGACCGAGACCGGCCTGAACGCCGTGGCGGCCAGTGTGTCGGACGCCGCGACCGGGTTCACGGCCATGCTCAAGCAGGGCCGCAACACCACGACGTTGAACCGGATCCTGCTCACCTCGTCGAGGACCGTCCGGAACTTGGGGAAGTTCCTGGCCCCGGTGGGGCAGGCGCTGCTCGACATCGCCGACGTGGGCGGCGAGGTGTTCGCCGACCTCACCGAGGGCGCCGGTGCGGCGGGGGAGCGGTTCGCGGAGTTCATCAAGCAGGCCAAGGAATCCGGCCAGCTGCGCGAGTGGATGCAGGAGGGCATCGACACCTTCCGCGAGATCGGCGACGTGCTCGGCGATGTGTGGGCGACCGTGCGCAGCGTGTTCGCCGCCCTGGAGGAGGGCGGCGCCGGTCTCGGCGGGGTCCTCGGCCCGGCGATCGAGACACTGAAGGAGTTCGTCGAGTCGGCCGAGGGCCAGGAGGTGTTCCGCACGCTCGGCGGGATCCTCGAGGACTGCTCCCGCATCATCACCTCGCTGCTCGAGCCCGCGCTGGCGCTGCTGCAGCCGATCATCGGACCGCTCGGCCGCGCCGTGGACACCCTGGCGAACTTCGTCGAGGAGGACCTGGCCCCGGCGCTGGAGACGCTGGCCGAGTTCATCGGCCCGCTCATCGGCCTGGCCCTGGACCTGACCACGGCCGCCGACGGGCTCGGCATCAAGGTGCTGGTCGCCGCGGCCGCGCTGGCCACGTTCGCCAGTGCCGCGCGCAGGCTCAAGGGCATCGGTTCGACCATCGCGGGCGCGTTCTCATGGCGGAACTCGAGGGCCGACGGCAGGCGCGACGGCAACGGCTACGTCGGTGGCGTGGTCGAGAGCACCGAGAAGGGCGGCAAGAAGAAGGGACCGAGCGCGGCCCGGCAGTTCGGCGGGGCGTTCTCGCAGGGCCTGAAGGCGCTCGGGTGGGTCGGTCTCGGCTACGCGATCGCCGACGAGATCACCGGTGGGTGGCTCTCCGCCCGGGTCGAGGACACGGTGGCCTGGACCGGCGAGCAGATGACCAACCTGATCGTCAACGAGTGGGGTCCCAAGATCACCTCGGCGAGCAAGGGGCTCACGGACTTCGGCAACACCGCCACCCAGACGTGGACCACCGTCGCCAACACCACCACGCAGAAGGCCGGCGAGATCACCGCCACGATCGGCCAGAAGGCCGGCGAGATCCCCACGTTCTGGAACACCGCGATGAGCACCACCGCGTCCGGGAACACGCTGGCGTGGACCGGGATCGCCGATCAGGTGCGGGGCAAGGCGTTCTGGGCGGCCTCGAGCGCCACGACTGCGGCGACGAACACGCGCAACGGGTGGTGGTCGCAGCTGTCGGCCACCGGCTCGGGCAACGCCACGATCTGGGACCGGATCTCCCGCGACGCCGGCAACAAGTCCCGGTCGGCGGCGCTGTCGGCGAAGACGCAGGCGAACAACGCGCGCGCCTGGTGGGCGGGCGGGGTCAACGGCGCGGCCGGTGCGAACAACAACGCGTGGGCGCGGATCGTGGCCGAGACCAGGCGCCAGGGCGACATCAATCGCAAGCGTGCCGAGAACGCCGCCAGCGGCGTGCGCAACGCGTTCTCCGGGATGTCGCTGTGGTCGCAGGGCTCGGCGATCATGTCCAGCCTCCGGGTGGGAATGCAGGCCGCTCTGCCCGGGGTGCTCGGCTTCGCCGCCGGGATCGCCTCGCAGATCGCCGCGGTCAAGGGCCCCATCGAGAAGGACCGGCGGCTGCTGATCCCGCAGGGCCGGGCGATCATGCAGAGCCTCACCACCGGACTGGACTCCGGGCTGACCGAGGTGCTGCGCACCGCGGCCGCGATCGCGCCGGCCATCGCCGCCCGGGTCGGCGGCTCCGGTGTGGTCACCCGCGGCTACCTCGACGCCGCCGCCCTGCCCGTCACCGGCCAGACCGCCACTGCCGGGAGCTCGTCGACGAGCACGCCCACCGAGCAGATCACCGAGGTGCGGGTGTTCATCGGTGACCGTGAGCTCACCGACATCGTGCGCACCGAGGTCACCACCCGCGACCGGGACACCCGGCGCCGCGCCAGCCAGGGAGTGGGGGCCGCCCGATGACCTTGACCGCCACCTACGCCGACGACCTCTCGCGCGTGCGCCTGTCGATCACCGGCGCCCCGGCCGCGGCCGACTACGCGCGGGTGGAGCGCTCGACAGATCTGATCACCTGGTCGACCGTGCGCGGCGGCGACACCGTGCCCCTCACCACCGGGGCGGGCTCGCTGGACGACTACGAGTTCACCCCGGGCGTGCCCAACCACTACAGGGCGTCCTATGTGGACTCGGCGCCGGTGTCGTTCGTCGGTGCCGGGGCCGCGGCCGCCGGGGTCAACGCCGCGCTCACCCCGCCGCTACCGACCGGGCTGCTCGAGGGCGACCTGCTGCTGATCTGGACCGCGATCCGCAACACCGCGGGCCGCCCCGTCGTCCCCGCGGGCTGGAGCACGCTGGTCGAGGTCGGCAACGCCGCCCTGCTCGGCCGCCGCTACCTGCCCGGCGACACCGCGCCGACCGTCGGCTTCACCGGTGGTGTGGCCGGCGCGGACACGCTCGCCCAGTGCGCGGCGTTCCGCAACGCCGCGCTCACCCCGGCCACCGCCAACACCCAGATCAACACCAGCGGCCAGAACATCGCCTACCCGCCGTTGACCGTGCCCGGCGACGGGCACCTGGTGCTCATCGCCGGGTGGAAGGCCGACGACTGGGCAGGCGTGGGCATGCCGGTCACCGAGATCGGCGAGCCCTCCAGCGTCACCGGCGACGACGCCGGGATCGCCTGGTGCTACCTCGTGCAGAGCACGCAGGTCAACGTCGTGCCCGGCGTGTTCGATGTCTCCGGCGGCGCGGCCGCGGTGTCCCGAGCGGTCACCGTGGCGTTCCGGCCCGCCGACCGGCTCGCCGCCGAGCAGGCCACCGTCACGCCGGCCATGACCGGGGTGTGGATCAAGAACGTGCAGCGCCCCTACCTGAACCGGCGCGTCGTAGTCACCGACTTCGGGCAGATCACCCGGCCCGCCCGCGGCGGCGTGTTCGAGGTCGTGTCCCGCTCGCTGCCGGTCGCGGTGACCGACCTGCGCGGCTCGCGCCGCTACCCGCTCACCATCACCGCCGCCAACCTCGACCTCGCCGAGGACCTGGACTACTGCTTCGCCACCGGCGAGCCGGTGCTGCTGCACGTGCCACCCGGCTGCCCGTTCCCCGGCATGTACGCGGTGATCGGCGACATCAGCACGGACAAGCACAGCAAGCGCACGCTGCGCCGGTTCCTCGAGCTGCCGCTGACCGAGGTCGCCGCCCCGCCCGGAACGCTCGTCGGCGAAACCGTGCTCTACGCCGACCTGCTCGCCGCGTTCGCCACCTACGCCGACCTGCTCGCCACCGAGCCGACCTACGCCGACGTGCTCGACCGCATCGCCGACCCCGAAGACGTGATCGTCCCGTGAGGCCCGTGTCCGATCGGTTCCTGACCACCATCCGCGGCTCGCACGCCATGTGCGCGCGGGTGCGGGTGTGTCCACCGGGGCAGGTCGGCATCAACCCGCACGGCGTCGAGATCGCCATCACCGCGGGCGACGTGCGCCTGGACGCCACCGCACAGATCCGCGGGTCGCTCGACCTGACCACGACCCACGAGTGGCCCACCGACGCCGGCGGCACGCTCACGCCGTACGGCAACGAGCTGTTCGTGGAGCGCGGCGTCGTCTACGGCGACGGCGTGCGCGAGTGGGTGTCGCAGGGCTACTACCGGCTGGAGGACGCCGACCAGGAGGAAGCCCCGTCCGGGCTGGTGCGGCTCTCCGCGCGCGACCGGATGGCCGGCATCGTCGATGCCCGCCCGCTCGCACCGCAGGAGTTCGGGCCCGGCACGTCGGTGGCGGCGATCTTCGACTACCTCGTGGGCGAGGTCTACCCGGGTGCGGTGGTGTTGTTCGACTTCGACGCCGCCACCGCGAGCTTCCCGGGCAGCCACATCCTCGAGGACGACCGGTATGCGTTCCTCAAGGACATCTGCGACTCCCTCGGCAAGGTCATGTGGTGGGACTACGCGGGCAGGCTCCGCGTGGAGACCGCGCCCGACCCCGCCCGCCCGGCGTTCGCGGTCAACCACGGCCGCGGCGGCGTGGTCACCAAGGTCTCGCGCTCGCTCTCGCGGCAGGGCGTCTACAACGCCGTGGTCGCCACCGGCGAGCAGGCCGGCGAAACCCCGCCCGTGCGCGCCGTGGCGTTCGACCTCAACCCGAACAGCCCGACCTACTGGAACGGCCCGTTCGGGCGGGTGCCGAAGTTCTACAGCTCGACGTTCCTCACCACCGAGGCCCAGTGCCAGACCTCCGCCGACGCGATGCTCGCCCGCGCGATCGGCCTGCCCTACTCGGTGGACTTCTCGATGGTGCCCAACGTCGCCCTCGAGCCGCTGGACCCCATCGCCGTGTCCTATTCGGACCGCACCGCGCCGGAGACACACGTGATCGAAACCCTGACCGTCCCGCTCGACTCGGGCGCGGCCATGACCGGAACCACCCGCGCGAAAGTCGAGGTCGACGAGTGAGGTCCACCGACATCGCCGCCCTGCTCGCCGACGGAATGCAGCAGCAGGTCACCGGAACCACCGAGCTCGGCTGGCACACCGGCGTCGTGCTGTCCTGGGACGACCTCACCGGCCTCAACAGCGTCGAGATCAAGGGCCGGGTGTTCACCAACCTCAAGGTGCTCTCCACGGGCTCGGTGCAGCCGTTCCAGCCCGACGACGTGGTGGGTGTGCTCCGCGTGGGCACCACCTACTTCATCTTCGGCAAGATCCGCGCGCCCGGCGCCGGGGCGGGTGAACGCATCGACTCGGACCGCGTCGCAGCGTCGTTGTTCGTGCCCAACAACGACACCTTCGGCGACCTCACCGGCTCCTACGGCCCAGAAGTGACCGTCTACATCGGATCACAGCGCCGGGCGCTGGTCATTCACTCCTGCGAAGTCATCATCTCGGGCGCTGTGAACATCGGGCAACAGGGGCAGATCCATCAGGGCGTGGCGATCTCCGGAGCCACGCAGGCATCCCCAGCATCCGCGATCACCAACGCCTACCTCAAAGGGCCCGCGGGGGTGGCCGGATCTGCCTCGGCCACGACGTTCATCACCGCCGAGAACGGTCTACAGCAGGGGCTCAACACCTTCACCTGCAAGTACCGCGGTCTCGCCGACGGAGATCAAAACCTGCAGGTCAACAACCGTGTCCTGACCGTGATGCCGTTCTAGGAGCCCTCCATGCCGACCACGCCGATCTACTCGCTGCCCTACCCGGCGCTGAGCGACCCCCCGAACGTGCCCGCCGACATCGCGGCACTCGCCACTGCGTCGGAGGCTGGCCTGGCGCAGATCGCGGCCGCGATCGCCGCGCAGCTCGAGGGCCGCCACGCCCGCTACATCGCCGCGGGCAACATGTCGCTGCCCAACGCCTCCTACACCAAGCTCGCCTACGCCCAGCCGATCGAGACCAGCTCGGACATCGCCGTGTCCGGCGGTGGCACCGACTTCACCATCAACCGGCCCGGGGTGTGGCTCGTCGAGGCCGGCGTGCGCGCACTGCCCGCCTCCGGTGGTGGGCAGCGGTTCCTCCGGATCGCCGCGGCGTCCAACAACGGCACCGCCTACGGCAATTCCGCGCAGATCACCGTCGGCGCCTCGCACGTCACCGCGCTGTCGACGACCACGGTCCGCCGGTTTCCCGCGGGGACGACGCTCGCCGCGTGGATGTATCAGGACTCGGGCGGGCCGCTGTCGACCAGCCAGCAGCTCGAGGAGAACCACATCTCGTTCACGTGGCTGCGGGCATGACCACTTCGAGGGGGTGTGTGTGAGTGAGGTTGCTGACCTGGTCGTCGCGATCGGCGGGCTCATCGGCTCGATGGTCAGTGCCTACGTCCTGCTGCGGTCGCATGTGGACCGCAAGCGGGAACCGAGACGAGTCGCGAAGCGGGCCGCGTCCTCGTCGGCTGCAGCGTTTCTCGACGCGCTCGCTGACGGCCAGATCACCCCGGACGAGGTCGAGGAGCTCCGCCGTGCGCTCGAGGACGAGGACGGTGAGCCATGAGACCGGATGACGCACGTCAGCTGCGCGACAACGCCGCCGAACGGGCCGTGCAGGAATCCGACCGCAGACGGGGTCCGTGGCTGGCATTCGCCATGCTCGTGCTCTGCGTAGCCGGTGGCTTCGGCTACCAGCAGTGGCGCGTCAACTCCACACAGGATGCCGTCGTCCACAACGCCGCCGCAGCCGCCGCGCTGGCCGCGCAGGTGCGCGAGCTCGGCGCACGCCCGGTCGTCGAGCCGCCTTCGGTCGAGGAGCCGGCCGAGATCGTCGAAGTGCCGCGCGTCGACCCCGCCGCGGTGCGCGAGGCGGCCCGGCGCGCGGTGCAGAACTACTGCGCGGACGACCGGTGCCGCGGCGCCGACGGCCAGGCGCCCGACCTCGACGCCATCGTGACCGACGTGCTCGCCCTCATGCCCGCACCGCGCGACGCCCCGCCGGTTACCGACGACCAGGTGTTCGCGCAGGTCGCCGCGCTGTGCGGCCAGCCCTCCGAGCCGTGCCGCGGCAGGACCGGCAACACCGGTGCCGACGGCGTGGACGGCCAGAGCCCGCCGTGTCTGTCCGAACCGAACCAGTGCCGCGGCGCGGACGGCAAACCCGTGGCGTCGTGGACGTTCGTCGACAGCCTCGGCCGGACCCAGCAGTGCACACGCGACACCGGCTCACCCGACACCGCGCCGACCTACACCTGCACCCCCGAACAGACCGAAGGGAGCTGACGTTGAACATCATCGGCCGCAGCAAGTGGGGCGCCCGCCACGACAACGGTTTCACCGACGCGCCGCTGCCCGCGCAGGAGGTGTGGCTGCACCACTCCGTCACGATCGCGCCCGACCTGCAGTGGGTCGACGCCGACCGCGACGGCGTCGACGACGACGAAGAACGCGCCATGCGCACGCTCGAGGACATCGGCCAGGACAGGTTCAACGGGGGGATTTCCTACACGTTCCTCGTGATGCCCTCGGGTCGGATCTACGAGGGGCACGGCGTCGGCCGCCAGGGCGCACACACCGGCGGCCGCAACGACATCGCGCGGGCGATCTGCTTCGTCGGCAACTACGAGACACACCGGCCCACTCAGGCGCAGCTGCGGGCGGCCGCGTGGCTGCTGCAGCACGGCAAGGCCCGCGGCTGGTGGAAGGCCGCCCGCCTCAACGGCGGACACCAAGACCTCAAGCCCACGGCGTGCCCCGGCAAACACGCCTACGACGCCATCGACCACATCAACGCGCTCGCCGCAGGCGGGCCCATCCAAGGAGAGGACGACATGCCCCTGACCGACGCCGACATCAAGAAGCTGGCGAACTCGAACGTGTTCCAGAAGGCCCTCTACAACGCCGTGTGGCACGGAGCCGACGGCGCGCCGCTGATCAAGAACAGGCACCCGAACCTGCCGAACGGCTGGCCTGAGATGTTCATCGGGTCGCTGCCGGACTGGGTTCTCCGGCAGCAGGTCGCGCCGATGCGCGGTGAGCTCGCCGGCATCACCGAGCTGGTCCGCCAGCTCGCGAAGGACGAGGCGATCGATCTCGCCGCCGTGCAGGCCGCAGCAGCGTCCGGCGCCCGCGCCGCCCTCGAGGAGGGCACCGTGCGGGTCGACGTCACCGTGGCCGGAGGTGACCAGCAGTGAAGATCGGCACCATCGCCAAGACGCTCGTGGGCGCGGTCGGCACGGTCGTGACCGCCCTGGCCGCGGCGGTCGCTGACGACGTGCTCGACGTCAGCGAGGGCACCGGCCTGGCGTCCACGCTGGTCCTCGCCGCCGCCACGGTCTACGGGGTATGGCGGGTGCCCAACGCACCCGACGAGCCCGTGGCGAAGTCGCGTGCCGCGATGCTGCGATGCTGCGGGCGCTCGACGACGCCGCCGAGCTCGGCCGCGTCGCCGAGGCGCAGGCTCGCGCGCTCCGCGGCGGCGACGCCGATCCTCTGTCGTCTCCGGGGGGCCCGGGTAGCTGAGTGACGCAGGCAGCACCGGCCCCACGCCGTGCGGGTGTGGGGCCGGTTCGCTGCACAGGCTGGCGCTGTCCCGTTCCTGGCCTGGAAATGTCCTGTGAGGACGCTGGAAAAATGGGGCTATCACGCACGCCCGATCAGGAGACCACGTTGACCGACCAGCACGACGCCGACGAGGCCCGCACGTTCTCGCTGTACATGGTCCTCGCCGTCACCCACGGCCTGCCCTCCTACGGCTCGCATTACCGCGACATCCTCGAGTTCATGAGCGGCGAGACACTGCCGTCGCCCTCGAGCTCGCTCGGCGTCACCGAGCCGTGCAGGGAGTGGCTGCACGAGCAGCACCCGCGACTGCGCGACGTGCCGCCCCGCCCGGACTTCGGTGATGACGAGCAGGCGATGGACGCGTGGGCAGCCGAGCAGGCAACACGACTCGGGACCACGCACCTGCCAGTTCGGCCGCTGCCCGCCGACCGCCGCGACTTCACCACGCCGCTGAAGCGGATCGTGGCCGCCCTCGACGACTGACCTAGCCCCCACAACGCTCCGGCGCCTGTAAGCTGCGCTGGAACCACGAGGTGTCTCCCCGGCGGCCCGAGCCGCTGACCTCCGAACGCATCGCCCGGCGTGAGCTGGGCGCGTTGCTCGAGGAGACACCGATGCCCGTGACCCGCGTGCGGCCCGATCCGCTGCGGCGCCAGCGATTCCGCCGTGCTGGCAGCCTGTTCTCCGGCTATGGCGGCCTGGACATGGCCGCGGCCGCGGTGCTCGGCTGTGAGCCCGCGTGGTTCTGCGAGGTCGACCCCGCCGCGTCGGCGGTACTCGCGCATCACTGGCCGAGCACACCGAACCTCGCCGACATCACCACTGTGGACTGGTCCTCCGTGGCGCCGGTTGACGTGCTGACCGGGGGATTCCCGTGTCAGGACTTGTCGACGGCGGGGCGCCGCGCAGGCCTCGCTCCGGGCACCCGCTCCGGGCTGTGGTCGCACATGGCCCACGCGATCGGTGTGCTGCGGCCGCGGCTGGTGATCGCCGAGAACGTGAGAGGACTGCTCAGTGCCCCCGCACATAGCGACATGGAACCCTGCCCGTGGTGTCTGGGAGACAGCGGCGACGTCGCTGCTCTGCGGGCACTGGGTGCCGTTCTTGGAGACTTGGCCGACCTCGGGTATGACGCGGCGTGGACTGGCCTACGCGCCAGCGACATCGGCGCCCCACACCACCGGCACCGGGTGTTCGTCGCCGCGGTTGCTCGCGACGCCGACGGCATCCCTGGCGCTCGGCGGGGGCTCGCAGCACCCGGACATCCGGAAGGCGGGCGGGCACCAGCCGTCGCTGGCGGATCAGGTTGTGCACCTGCTGCCGACACCGAGGGCGAGCGATGGCACGAAGGGCTCACCCGGCCAGCGCGCCAGCTCCGGGGACCTGACGGTGTCCTCCGCCGTCGCCCTGCTGCCGACGCCGACGGCCGCACGCTCCGGCAGCAACGGCGCCCAGCGCGCCGACGCCGACCGGCGCCCGTCTCTCGACGCGATAGGCCGGCTCCTGCCCACACCGACCGCAGCCGACGCCAGAGGCAGCCGCAACGCCACCGCGAACCGCTCCACGTCGGGGCACCACACGGGACAGACGCTGATGGACGTGTTCTGGACTGGGGACCGTACGCGCACGCGATCCGGCGCTGGGAAACGGTCCTCGACCACCCGGCCCCGAGGCCGACGGCGACGAGCGCGCGCGGCGGCCAGGTCCTCAACCCTGCACTGCCCGAGTGGATGATGGGCATTCCCGGGCACATCACCGCGGTGCCCGGGCTCTCGCGCGCGGACCGGCTGCGCCTGGCCGGTAACGGCGTCATCCCGCAGCAGGCCGCGGCCGCGCTGCGCTACCTGCTTCCCCGGCTGCTCGCCGAATCGAGCTGATCAGACTTGGCCCGGAGGCTGCAGCTGGGAGGCCTGCACGCCTCCGGGTCAACACCCAACTACGGGGCGTGTCTAGTCGAACACACCGGCGAAAACATACGGTGCGTCGGCCGTGTTCGTCGGAGGCTGCCGGTACTCTCTGGGATCACGTGCCAGGGGAACCCTGGCACGGCCGGAGGCCGCATGGTTGCGTCATGCGGCCTCCGGAATCCGTATCCACCTCCGCGCCGGGGTCAGCGGCCGGAGGGGTGATCGCCGTCACAATGGAGGTAGGCGACATGGAAGAAGTTAGCAAGACGTACCCGTGGAAGAAAGAACCCACACCCAACAAGGGTGATCTGGGTCCCACGATCGAGCATTCGGTCTCGGCGTTCGACCGCATCAGGAGTGTGCGGCCCGACGGCACCGAGTACTGGTCGGCGCGCGATCTGCAGCCGTTGATGGGTTACGCAACGTGGGAACGATTCAAGAGTCCGCTGTTCAGGGCGCGGCAGTCAGCTGAGAACACCGGTATTGATCTGACCTCGAACTTTCGCCGATCTGCGAAAGATCGAGGTGGGCCCGGCCCGGCGCAGGAGGACTACCAGCTGTCCCGGGAGTGCGCCTACCTCGTTGCCATGAACGGCGACCCCAACAAGCCTGAGGTGGCCGAGGCGCAGGCCTACTTCGCCGGGCAGACCCGCGAGGCAGAGGTTGCTCAACAGGAGCACGACGAGCTGCCCGTATGGGCTCAGCAGCAGATCGAGACGATCCGCAGGGTCGGCAAGATCGAAGTTGAGCAGATGAGGCAGCGCGAGCGGCTCGACGATGTCGAACACCGCCTCGACGGTATCGAGGGACGCCACGACTGGTTCTCGGCGCTTGCCTGGGCACGTAGGCACAAACTGTCGACCTCCGTCGCGGCAACCAGGTCGCTCGGGAAGCGTGCGGCGCAGATCTGCCGGGAGAAGGGAATTGCGCCCGGCAAGACCCAGCACGAACGCTACGGCGAGGTCAACACCTACCCGGCGACGGTGCTTGCTGAGGCTTCCGGGGCGATGTCCACACCCGCGTAGCCAATCGCTCCTCACAACCACCCCTGCGCCCGGCCTGACCACGGCGTGGGGGTGGTTGCGCTTGGTCCCCTTGCTGCTGGACCGACTCGGGATACCCGCGTTGCGGTCACGTGCAGGTGCGCGGTCGCGTAACTGGATACCCTGCGAGCCCCCGCGTCGTCTCCCACTGGCGCGGGGGCTTTCCGCTGGTCGCGCACGCGTCGACGGGGCATCCTGCACTCATGGCAGGCAAGTCCCGAGGGCGCTACACCGTGGCACGGGTGCGTGAGCACGCGCAGCGGCACGTCATCGTCGACCTCGATGGCTACGCGCCGGTGGCCGATCCCGGTAGCGGCGACGCGATCGAGCCTGCCCGGTTGGCCGTCCACTACGCCCGCACCCGCGACCAACCGTGGCAGGCCGTCGGCGTCACCCTCAGTGGCGTGCACGGTCGTGTGCGACGCGAGATCGAGTGGGCTGCGGAGCCGATCTCGACTGCGCAGATACCGCTACGTGAGGCGCCCCGGTGGCTGCGGGGCATCGTCGCTGCGGAACGGCCCAACTGACCCCCTGGTCGGCGGGGGGTTTGAGCGCGTTTTTCAGGGGCACTGAGTTTTCGTTGGCGGGTACGGCGCGAGTGCGATTGGAAGTGTCTCGGATGCGCGAACGTGGGCTGCGATACGCCGTGTGGGTGGCGTTGTGGGACGAACGCCTCTAGCAGCGATCTGCGGCCCCTGCGCACACTCTGGACGACGCCACATGGCATCGGGGCGGGGTCTGATTGGTGCGTGCGGTGTCACCTCGTGGGGCCGTGCGGGGCGTGTCTCGCGGGGCCGAGCTGCGCGACACGGCGAGGGGAGGACCTACCGTCGCGCAGCTCCGGACCGTGGTGATGCTCGGGGCGCGCGTCGAGGGTGCGTCCCGAGCCGTGACCGATGGCGGGGCGTTCTGACAGGCTTCGAGCATGCGGGGTAGATGGGC
This sequence comes from Prauserella cavernicola, assembly GCF_016595675.1. Lineage (GTDB taxonomy): Bacteria > Actinomycetota > Actinomycetes > Mycobacteriales > Pseudonocardiaceae > Prauserella_A > Prauserella_A cavernicola. Next base: position 1,185,507 of record NZ_JAENJH010000002.1, read on the forward strand.
TGTCGTCGTGCGAACGCGCGATCAAGGGTGGCAGTACGTGATCGTCGACCTCGACGGATTCCCGGCTGTTCCCGACCCTCGCAGCGAGTTGCTCATTGAGCCGAGCCGACTGGAGATCCACTTCCAGCTCGCGCAGGAACAGCCGTGGCGCGCGGTGGGCGTGATGCTGGGCGGTCTGTACCGGCTGATGTACCGCGAGATCGAGTGGGCTGCCGAGCCGGTCTCAGCCGTGCAGGCACCACTGCGCGAGGCGCCCCTGTGGGTCCACACCATCGTCGAGGCGGAACAACCAGCCTGACGTCCTGCATGCAGGGGCATCGCATCTCGGGCTGACATGGTGACGCCCCCGGCCGCGCTGGGGGTCGCGAGCCGGGGGCGAGGGGGATGATCGGTGATTACCCAACGCCGATCAGCGGTGACGCTAGCGACGCCGGAGCCGAACGGGGGCCGGTTCCGGCCAGCGTCACCCGGTTGAGTCGATCAGGGCCAGGTGGGTGTTACAGCGGCGCGGGCACCCACTGCACGCAGGTTGGGCGCTGCTTGGTGGCGATGTACTCGCGGACTGCGGTGCGCACGGTCGCGATTGGGACCTCGGATCCGGGGTCCTGGTCGTACTGGTGTCCGTCCCAGGTGAAGTACTCGACCGGCTCGGCGTTCAGACCGTTCTGAGGCAGCTGGAGTTCGTGAGGCTCAGCCCAGCTGAGGCACCCGCGCTCGCCGCGGACGCCGGCTACTAGCACGTGTTCGTCGTCCTCGCCCGAGAACAGCTCCCACACCACACCAGCTTCGGCCGGGCGCGACAGTTCGCGGCTGACCTCGTCCATGATGCGCAACAGGGCGTCGGCGTCGGTCACCGTGGTGATGTCGTAGGCGGGCTGAGCGGTCATCGTGGTGCTCATGCGGTCCCCTCGTAGGTCTCGGTGAACGGTTCGCCCTGCTGAGTGGTGCCATGCACGGTCAATGTGTGCCCTCTGGGAAGGTACCTCGGCAGCACTTCACGGCAACCGAGAAGCATCCTGCTGCGTGCCCGACATGGCTCGTTGTTGATCGTGATTTCGCTGTGCTGCCGCCCCTCCAGCAGCATCTTCGCCGCGGCTTTGAGCTCGACGTGGTTACCCAGACGGCGAGCGGTCTGGACTGGGAACCCGAGCTCGGTCAGGCGCTGACGGATCGCCGGTGTCCACGTTCCGTCTTGGCCCGAGGTCAGCGGAGTGAGGCTGCCATCGGCGTAGCCAACGGTGCGGTCCACGGCCTGCCCGGCTCGCACCCTGCGCGGCAACATGTCGACACACCACTCAGCTTCGCGCGGGTACCGCGAGCCATCCGGCGCCGCCACCCCCGGCGGATCCGGGGGAGCCTGACGCGTAGGCGTGGCCTCCGTCCGACGTGGCGCCGCGTCGGGCTCTGGGCCGGTGGCGCCGAGCTCGTCGAGGTAGCGGCGCAGGGACTCGTCGACGAGCTGCAGCGGGCCGTGGATTGCGCCGACCTCGTCGACGAGCTGCGCGGCGAGCGCGGGCAGTTGCGCGGCCTCTGGATCGCTGGAGCCGTGCAGCAGGGCGCCGTAGACGTCGCGCGCCTCAGCCATGAGCCCTGTGGCGTGTTCGGCGTCGGCGCGGACCTGGGTGAGCAGGTCTAGCGCTCGCCGGACTGCCGCGGCGAGGTCCTCGACCGACATCCGCTCACCCCCGTCTCGGAGCATGGCACGACCGGCCGACAGGATCCGGGCGTTTCGCTGTGGCCCTGCCCGGCTCGGACAGACAACTCGGGACCGAGCCGGGCAGGGATAGCCCGCATGGCGCAGGGAGGCCTACTGTGCGCCGGGCGGGCATGATCGGCGCGCCGCCTGCCGGTGCTGTGCCGCACCAGAAGGCAGCGAGCCGCTGTTCAAGGAGATGGACGGCCGCCGGGCAGGCGGTTGGACTCGCGGTGTTCCTGGCACCACGCGGTGACCTCGTCGCACACGTAGACAGCCCATCGGAACGCCATTGCCACCATCACGAGATCGCCCATGGTCGCGAAGGGCGAGTGCGGCATCGCTTGGCCGCACTCTGTGCAGTGGGCGGCGATGTGGCGGGGCACGTTGAGCCAGGGCATGTTCATCGGGACTCGCCAGCTTCCAGTGGGTCCTCGTCGAGCCTCTCGTCGAGAAGCGGCCAGTGCGACGGCTTGACCTCGAGCAGGAGGCCTATCGCGCGATCCTCGTCGCCGTCCCGCATGGCGACGTAGAGCTCAAGCCACTGGTCGCCGCTGACCATCGCGTACTCCGTGCCGTCCGGCCCCATGGCCCAACTCATGACGGCTCCGGAAGGGACAACAGCCCGTCGACGACCTCTGCCAGACCGCCGTCCTTCTGCCAAACCACCTGGCCGGCACCGTCCCAGCGAACCGCAGCGGCATCGTCGGCGTGGCGTAAGCGCACGCCGTCGACGTGTCCATCGGGCCACCCGCGCAGGCCGTTGATCTGGCGCACCTCACCCTCATCGTTGAATCGGTGCACGAACTGCCAGCCGGCGTTCCGGAGGTCGATCAGGCGTTGCAACGCGGGATGCGCACGCACGGCTTCTCTGTCGATCTGCGCCGTGTCCATCACGCCACCTCCCTGCGCGTCGTCGCATCGGCCAGCCACACGCAGGTCTGGCACCTCGGAGGGTCGGTCAGGCGCATGTCAACCACACTTGGCCAGATCAACCAGTTGCACCGGGTGTGCACGAACGCGGCACCGCTGTCGTCCTTTCTGGTCTCGACGACGAGGTGCGCCTGTTGGCCTGCCGTTCGCCACTCTCCTTTTCCCACATGGGCAGTTTCGGCAAGCATCCTCAGGCGCAACAGCGCTTCAACAACGGCGTTCGTCGAGCGTCGGCCGTGGTTCTATGCCTCTTGCGCCTAGAACTCAGACCGTCGCGACGGAGCGGTAGCCTCGGGCGCGTGGAACTGCTTCCGTTCGACGAGTATGTGCGTTCCCTGCACCGCAAACGGATGTCCGCTGGTGTGCTGTTCCGTGACGCAGCCAGTCGCGTGCTGCTGGTCGAGCCGTCGTACAAGCCACATTGGGACATTCCCGGTGGCTCAGTCGATGCTGAGGAGGCGCCGTGGACGACCGCGGTCCGTGAGGTCCGCGAGGAGATCGGCATCGAGCGACCGCTTGGCCGCTTGCTGGTGATCGATCATGTCCTGGACCACGGTGGAATGCCAGAGGGCATCGCGTTCGTGTTCGACGGCGGCTTGCTCACCGTCGAGCAGGTGGCTGGCCTATCGCTGACGGACCCCGAGATCGTGTCCGCCGGCCTGTACACCCTCGACCAGACCACGTCCCGGGTGAAACCATCGCTTGCGGCACGCCTGTCCGTCGCCATGGACGCCGAATCCAGTGGCCAGCTGGCGTTGTGCGAGGACGGCAAGCCCGTAGCGGGCTAGTCTATTCACGCTGCATATGCCACATGGGAGGCGCTGTGACAGCTGGCAACCCGCTCTCGGAGAACCTCGCCCGGTTTCGCAAGGCCCGAGATCTCTCCCAGGAGCAGCTCGCTGCCGCTGCATCTATCGGCGTGGACACCGTCGCCCGCATTGAACAGGGCAGACGCTCCACCTGCCGTCCCGCTACGCTGAAATGCCTCGCTGACGCGCTCGGCGTCACCGTCGAGAACCTCCTCGGCCAGATAAACCCACCGCTGCCTGGCCAGCTCGACGTGGCAGCACTCCGACACGCCGTGACTGCAGGCGAACACATTCCAGGCCTTGATGACTTCGCCGAGCCTGCCGAAGTCGTCAGCCTGCACCAGCTCACTGTGATGACCCACTCCGCGTGGCGTGCCTACGTGGACGGACGCCACACGGTGCTCCTCAACGTGTTGCCCGCCGTGCTGACAGACGCCCGGCGCGTCGCCCGTGCTGCGATCGACGACGCCGAAAAGGCCGGCGCGCACCGCGTGCTCTCCACCACCTATCGCCTCGGGGCTGGTCTGGCCGGGCGCATGGGGCTCGACGACCTCGCGTGGTCATCCGCCGAGCGTGCACTACGAGCGGCCCGTGATTCTGACGTCCCAGACATCGAGGCTGCGATCTCGTTGCGCTACCTCGCGTGGACGCTTGTCCGACAAGGCCGGCTCGACGAAGCCGAGCGTGTCGCCGTAACCGCCGCGGAGCGCATTCAACCCGGCATGCTCGACCGCAATTCGCGTCGCGCTGGCGTCTTCGGCAATCTGCTGTTCAACGCCGCGACAGCGGCCCTTTCGGCGGGCAGCGTGTCCCGTGCCGACGACCTGCTGGCCGAGGCCCAAGCCGCGGCCGTGCGTGCACGCGGAGACAACGCCAGCGAGGCCGCGATCTTTGGACCCCGCGTCGCCGCGCTCCAGCGCATCGACCACACTGCTCGCGCTGGAGACCCAGAAGGGGCTCTGCAGCTCGCCGCGGAGATGCCCGCCGCCCGCGGTGACGTACCTGCGTTCTGGGAGGCAGGCCATCGCCTGCGCCTCGCGGCTGCTTCCGTGGACCTACGCCGGGACCAACACGCTCTCGGCTACCTCGCCGAAGCGCGGGACCTCGCGCCAGACTGGGTGAGGTACCAGCCGCTCGGCGAAGCAACCATGCGACGGCTCGTTGACCGCGCGCCCCGCCGCCGCGGCGCCGAATTCGCGGAGCTGGCCGCTCACTACGGCGTCGTGTCTTAGCAACGGATCGGCTACCAGGCACGGTCTTCGGGGTCGTCCTGGTCATCGACGGGCGTCGCCAACCAGGCCAGGAATCGGGTCCAGAGCGCACGGAGTTTCGACAGGAAGCTCGGTTTCGACGGCTTCTCGGTCATCGGGCCGTCTCCGTGACAATCTGGATGCCGTCGCGGTACTCGCCGCTGATCATCTCGGGCTGGGCGAATCCGACGTACACGACGACTGCGAGACCGGCGAGGAGCGGATAGCCCAGCACGCGAGCGGCGGCCCATTTCCAGTCCCGGCGGGTACGGCTGTGTGGCTTGCGCAGGAGGTTCACAACTCTGCTCCCCAGGTGACGCCGCCGTGAGGCGCGCGTGTGAGTATTGGTGCAATTGAGTGTTATTGCGAACTACTGACGGCGCTCAACACCGGGCACGACGGCGGCGCGGGCACGTTGCACGCCAACTCGCCGAGCGAGGTGCCCGCCCGGCTCGAGGCGCTCGCGGCACTCGGCGGTCTGTCCCGTTCCGCCCTGCACAGTCAGCTCGCCGCCGCGGTCCAGGTCGTGCTCCACATGCGACGTGGACCCGACGGGCGGCGGGTTCTCGCCGAGATCGGTGTGGTGCATCGCGAGGGCGACACGGTCCGCGTGCTGCCGGCGTGGCGGCCCTCGGGCTGGACGGGCCGACGCGCACTGGTGTCGGAACTCCTCGCGTCGAAGGGGGTCGAGGTGCCGTGCTGACCGGTGCCGCGATCAGCGCAGCTCTCGGCCTGCTCTGCTGGCCGAGGCCGAGTTCGACGTACCGGCTCGCCGCACTCGGCAGCCCGAAGGGGCCCGGCGCGGGAATCGGCCGGCTCCGGTCGCGCCAGGTGATGGTGCCTGTCGTGGTGCTCTCTTCGGCCCTGGCCGCCATGACGGTGGGACCTGCGGTCGCCGTGGCGCTGGTGTTGCTCGCCGGGGCCGCGATCCGCCAGTTCCGGGCTCGGCGGGAGGAGCGCCAGAAGGTCGCGGCCGCCGCGGCGCTCGGCGAGGCGGTGCGCACGATGGTCGGCGAACTCCGCGCGGGCGCGCATCCCGCGGTCGCGGCGGAGGCGGCGGCCGTCGACGCCGACGCGCGCACGGCCGACGTCCTGCGAGCGGTGGCCGCGTCCGCGCGGCTCGGCGGTGATCTGGACGCGGTGCTCCCACGGTCGGTTCCCGGGCGCCACGACGTCCTCGACGACGTGCTCGCCCAGCTCGGCAACGCCTGGGCTCTGGCTCGCGATCACGGCCTTCCGTTGGCCACGGTGCTCGACGCCGTGCAACGGGATGTCGACGCCAAGGTACGTCTGGCCAACCAGGTCGACGCCAGGATGGCCGGCCCGCGCGCGAGCTCCGCGATCCTGGCCGCGCTGCCCGCGGGTGGCATTCTGCTCGGCCAGGCAATGGGCGCAGAACCACTGCACGTGCTCGCCACCACGACGGCGGGCCAGGTGCTGCTTGTCCTTGGCGCGGCACTGATCCTCGCGGGTGTGTGCTGGAGCGCCGTCCTCACCGGCCGGGTGGTGCCGCGATGAGCTCGCCGGTCCGAGGTTGGGAGTCTCCCTCGGCGGTGCGAGCACGGCCAGGGTGCGAACCCGTCGCGATTGTCGCCGTCGTGGTGGCCGTGCGGTTCGTGGCTCTCGTCCGCAGAAGGGCGTGGCGATGAACGCGCAGAGTCTCGCCGCCGCGCTCGCGGGCGTCGCGGTGCTGGTGTTCCCGCCACGGCGGGCGAGCAGGCTGCGGCAGATCCTGTCAGGTGAGGACCCGAAGCCGCAGGCATCGGCTCCGGCGAGCTCGTGGGGTTCCGCGCGAGTCCGTGCCGCTCTCCTGGGCGGAACGCTCGCGTTCGTGGTCGCCGCGGCGGGAGGCTGGTTCGTTGCCGCTCCCGCCGGAGTCGCCGCCTGGCTGGCTGCGCGCCGACTGCTGACGCGTTCGCGCAGGACCGCAGTCGATCCGCTTCGCCTCGCCGCGACCGGCGACCTGCTCGCGGCGTGCCTGGCGGCGGGGTTGCCCGTGCCCACGGCTGTGCGCGCGGTCGCGGGCACCGCCCCCGCCGATGCGGCAGCGGCACTGCGGTCCACCGCCGAACTCCTCGCGCTCGGAGCCGAACCCGCGGAGGCCTGGGAGCCCGCTCTGCGCTGTCAGGACACCGCGGAACTGGCCCGGGCCGCCCGCCGCACCGCTCGTTCCGGCAGCGCCCTGGCCAAGGCCGCCTCTGGAATGGCGGAGCGAGCGCGCTCGGCGGTCACCGACCAGGCCGAGGCTCGCGCGCAACGGGCCGGCGTGCTGATCACGGGGCCGCTCGGCCTGTGCTTTCTGCCTGCGTTCCTCTGCCTTGGCGTCGTCCCGGTCGTACTCGGTCTCGCAGGCAGTCTCTCCGTCTTCCCCTGACCCAATCGATGCACGACAAGAGAAGGGAAACACCCATGCGCACGATCCTCGTGAGAAACCCGCTGTCCCAACGGACGTGGACGCTGTGGCCGCGCGAGTTGCTCGACTCCGACGACGGGATGAGCACCGCCGAGTACGCCATCGGCACGATCGCGGCCGCGGCCTTCGCGGCCCTGCTCTACACGATCGTCACCGGCGACTCGGTGCTCAGCGCCCTGACCTCACTCATCGAGCGCGCGATCTCCGTGGACTTCTGATGTGGCCCAGGGGCGATCGCGGAGCAGCCACCGTCGAGGGCGCGATCGCGCTGTGCTCGATGCTGGCCGTGTTCGGCCTCGTTCTCGCCGGGGTCACCGCGCTCTCCCACCAGCTGCGGTGTGCCGACGCCGCCACGGAAGCGGCCCGGCACCTGGCAAGAGGACAGGCTCCGCTCGCCGACGAAGCCGTGCGGAGGCTGGCGCCCAGCGGCGCGACCATCGACGCCCGTACCCAGGAGGCAACCGTCGCCGTGACCGTTGCCGTCCCTGCCATCGGTGGCCTGCTGCCGGGCGTCGCCGTCCGCGCCGAGGCCTTCGCCGAACTCGAACCCGGCGAAGCAGAGGCGGAGGAAGTCGAGGAGGTGATGGCCGGTGTCGAGGCGCCGCCCTGAGCCCGACACCGGGTCGGCGACCGTGTGGGCGGCGGGCGCCATCGCCTCGCTGCTCGTGGTGGGCGCACTGGTGTGGGCGCTCGGCAGCGCCGTCCTCACCCGGCAACGCGCGGCGAACGCGGCGGACCTGGCTGCGCTCGCGGCCGCGGGCCACGTCGCTCGCGGGGCGACGGAGGCATGCGGACACGCCGGGCGGATCGCGGAGCGGATGTCGGCGCGACTGCGCGAGTGCCGGTTCGACGAGTGGGATGCGCTGGTCGTGGTCGAGGCACCCGGTCCTGGTCTGCTGGCCGGGTTCGGTCCCGCGACCGCGCGGGCGCGCGCAGGCCCGGTGGACGCGCCCGCGACGAACGGGCGAAAGGAATCGAACTGACCTGCCGGACGAACCGGGCGTTGGCGAGCAGCGGTCGTCCGGGTGCGACGAACGGTCTTCACCCAGGTGGGAGGCAGGACGGCCCCCACACCGGTTGATCACCAGGAAAGTCGCCTGCTCCCAAGGCTGCGACGAGCGGCGGGGGTAGCGGGCGCCTCCGGCCGACGATTGACACGCGGGCTTCAGCCGAACAGTTGTGTCGATGCTCACTCGTCGTCTGTCAAGTGCCGGTGGTCGACCGAGGGGTTCCGGCGAGGTGCAACTTGCCGTTTATTCGTAGGTGTCGCCGCGAACGAGGCGACGAAGCACGAGGGAGGCTCGAGAAAGACATGTTGGACACGGAGTGGTCGGACAGCTGGCGCGGCGCGTTCCGCATCGAGTTGCGCGCTGAGGCGATCGGCCTGGCCTGGCGAGGCTGGCCGGTGCTGCCGGGCACCTACCCCGGTGCCGCTGACAGCACGGAGTCCGGCTCCGCATGGACCGAGCCGGTCCCGGCGCACGAGGACTGGCGCCAGCGGATCGGCGCCCACCCGCAGCAGGTGGCCGCCTGGTGGACCGGCAGGCCGTACAGCCTGCTCGTCGCCACCGGCACGATGATCGACGCGATCGAGGTCGACGACAGCCTCGGCCGCCGCGCCGCCACGCTGCTGCGCGCCACCGGGCACCCGGCGCCGATCGTCGCGATGCCCAACGGCCGCTGGCTCTTCCTCACCACGTCGACGGACAACGTGCCGTCGATGCTCACCGCCAACGAGGACGTGCGGTACCACGGTGAGGGCAGCTACGTCCCGCTCCCGCCGACGCCGTTCCAGCACGGTGTCGTCCACTGGCGGGTCAAGCCGGAGATCTGGGGCTGGCGACTTCCCGCCGCCGAAGCGGTGCACGACGTTCTCGAGCGCGCACTGCACGGCGAGTCGGCCGCCCCCGCCTCGGCTCAGCCCGTCTTCGCCGCGGGATCCTCCGCGGTGTGATCCACCCCGTGGTCGTGCCGACCCTCGTGGTTCACCGCCCCGAGCACGAGGTCCAGCACGGTCACAGCCCCCGCCTTGTCCAGCGGATCGTTGCCATTCCCGCATTTTGGCGACTGGACGCAGGACGGGCACCCAGCCGGGCACTCGCAGGAGACGATCGCCTCCCGCGTAGCGGCCAGCCATGGGACGAGCGCGGCAAAACCGCGGTCGGCGAATCCCGCACCCCCGGGATGACCATCGTGCACGAACACCGTCGCCTCCCCGGTGTCATCGTGCATCGCGGTCGAAACACCGCCGATGTCCCAACGGTCGCACGTAGCGAACAGCGGTAGCAGGCCGATCGCCGCGTGCTCGGCGGCATGCAGGGCGCCGGGGATGCGCGCCGGTTCCAGACCGGCGCCCCCCGGTGCCCTGTCATCCCGGTCCCCACCGGTTTCACCATCCAGCAGTTCGCCGTTGATCGTGTACCAGACCGCACGGGTGCGCAGTACCTGCTCCGGCAGATCGAGCGCGACGTGGTCGAGCACCTCGCCCGACGGCAACCGCCGGAGATACCCCACCACCTGCGACGTCACCGCCACCTCGCCGAGACACACGGTGACCCCGCCGTACCGCTCCTCGCGGACCGTGTCGAGCACGGCGATGTCCACGACCTCTCTCGCCGAGGTGTTCCATTCGGGGTCCTCCGCGTGCACCAGCGCGATGCCGTGCTCGAGGTCGAGCTCGTCGACCACGTAGGCCGAGCCCTGGTGCAGGTACACCGCTCCCTGATGGACTGTGCTGCACGCCGACCCCGGATCCACCGTGCCGAGCATCCGCGAGGTCTCCGCTTCCACCACGGCGATCTGCTCACCGCCCGAACCGCGGATGTCGACCTCGTGCTGCGGGCGCTCCCTCGTCGTCCAGTACCAGCCGCTCGGCCGCCTGCGCAGCACCTTGTCGGCCACCAGCTCGTCCAGCACGTCGCGCGCTGCCTCACCGCCGAACTCGGGCAGTTCGTTCGCCGTCAACGGCAGTTCCGCCGCCGCGCAAGCCAGCTGTGGCGCGAGCACGTACGGGTTCGACGGATCCAGCACCGCGGTTTCCACGGGCCGGTCCAGCAATGCGGCGGGGTGGTGCACCAGATACGTGTCCAGCGGGTCGTCGCGCGCGACGAACACCACCAGCGCGTCGTCGCCCGCCCGGCCTGCCCGGCCCGACTGCTGCCAGAACGACGCCAACGTGCCCGGATAACCGGCCAGCACCACGGCATCGAGGCCCGAGATGTCCACGCCGAGTTCGAGCGCGTTCGTGGTAGCCACACCCAGCAACCTGCCGGACAGCAACGACTTCTCCAGCGATCGCCGTTCCTCTGGCAGGAAACCCGCCCGGTACGCGGCCACCGCCTCACCGAGCTCTGGGTCCACTTCGGACAGAATTCGGTTGGCTCCCAGCGCGGTGAGCTCCGCGCCGCGACGTGAGCGCACGAACGCGAGGCTGCGGGCGCCCTCGATGACCAGCTCGGCGAGAATCCGCGCCGCCTCGGCGCCCGCCGAACGCCGCACCGGCGCGCCGTTCTCGCCTGCCAGCTCCTCGAGTAGCGGCGGCTCCCACAGCGCCACCGTCCGCGCCCCGCGCGGCGAGGCGTCCTCCACCACGGGGGAGCACTCCCGGCCGGTGAGCCGGGCCGCGAACTCCGCGGGCTCCGCGGTGGTCGCCGACGCGAGCACGAACACGGGGTCGGCGCCGTAGTGCCGCGCCACCCGGCGCAGCCTGCGCAGCAGCAGTGCCACGTGCGAGCCGAACACGCCCCGGTAGCTGTGGCACTCGTCCACCACGACGTAGGAGAGCCTGCGGAAGAATTTCGCCCAGCGCGCGTGGGCCGACAGCACGCCGCGGTGCAGCATGTCGGGGTTGGTGAACACCCAGCGCGCGTGCTCGCGCACCCAGTCGCGCTCGGGCAGAGGGGTGTCACCGTCGTACGACGCGGGCCGCACGCCGTCGAGGTCCAATGCGGACACAGCGCGCAACTGGTCGGCGCCGAGAGCCTTGGTGGGAGCCAGGTAGAGGGCGGTGGCCTTCGGGTCGGTGTGCAGTGCCGAGAGCACCGGAAGCTGGTAGACGAGCGACTTCCCCGACGCGGTCCCGGTGGCGATCACGACGTCGCGGCCCGACCAGGCCAGCTCAGCCGCGTCGGCCTGGTGGGTCCACGGCTGCTCGACGCCGCTCGCCCTGATGGCGTCGACGACAGCGGACGGCGCCCAGTCCGGCCAGGCCGCGAAGCGCGGCTGTCGCGCCGGGAGATCGGCGACGTGGGTGACGGGATGGCGCCGCTCCGGGATGCCCGCGGTGGCCCGGTTCAGCAGGCGTCGGGCCCGCGATGTGTCGGCTCGACCGCTCATGTGTTCGAGCATTGCACACCCGAGATCGTGATCAAGCGCGACCCGTTGAGCGGTACCGTGAGCGGTTTCACATGAATACGCAGCGTATGTGAGGTGGGACGGCCTGCCGGGTCGTCCGTCTTTACCAATAGACTCCGCCGAACCACACCAGAAGTGGTGTAGATCCCATGTCAGCGTCGGCACAGTGGTCAGCCCCATTGCCGGAGCTGGCAACAGGCGACGTTTCCAGGAGGACGAATGTCCCGGCACTTCCTCGCGGCGAGCTCAGCCGAGCTCTCCGGAGGTGACTACGGCATCGTGGCCGTGGTCGCCGTGGTCGCCCTTGCTGCACTCGTCATTGGTTATTTCCTGCTGAAGGAGGTCCTGGCTGCTGACCAGGGCACTCAGAAGATGCAGGACATCGCCAAGGCGGTGCAGGAAGGTGCGGCTGCCTTCCTCAACCGGCAGCGGAACACCCTCGCGATTTTCGGCGTGGTCGTGTTCCTCCTGCTGTTCGCACTTCCCGCGGAGGACTGGAACGAGCGGATAGGCCGCTCGCTGTTCTTCCTCATCGGTGCGGCGTTCTCGTTCACCATCGGCTACCTGGGCATGTGGTTGTCGACGAGAGCGAACGTCCGCGTCGCGGCTGCCGCCAGGGTGCCCGGCGGCCGGGAGAAGGCGATGCGGATCGCGTTCCGCACCGGTGGTGTGGTCGGCATGATCACGGTGGGACTCGGCCTCTTCGGCGCGGCCGTCGTGGTGCTGGTCTACGCGGGCCAGGCCCCGAAGGTGCTCGAGGGCTTCGGCTTCGGCGCCGCCCTGATCGCCATGTTCATGCGAGTCGGCGGCGGCATCTTCACCAAGGCCGCTGACGTCGGTGCCGACCTGGTCGGCAAGGTCGAGCAGAACATCCCGGAGGACGACCCGCGCAACGCGGCCACCATCGCCGACAACGTCGGTGACAACGTGGGTGACTGCGCCGGTATGGCGGCCGACCTGTTCGAGTCCTACGCGGTGATGCTGGTCGCCGCGCTGATCCTCGGCAGCGCCGCGTTCGGAGCCACCGGCTACGGCCTGGTGTTCCCGCTGATCATCCCCGCGATCGGTGTCATCACGGCTGTGATCGGCATCTACATCACGCGGGCGAGGGCCGGTGAGAGCGCGCTGAAGACGATCAACCGCTCCTTCTACATCTCGGCGGGCATCTCGGCGGCGCTGTCCGCCGTCGCGGCGTTCGTGTTCCTGCCCAGCTCGTTCGAGGGCGCCGACGGCAACCCGGCGGTCATCGCGACGTTCTCGGTGCTCATCGGTATCGCGCTCGCGGGCGTGATCCTGTGGCTCACCGGTTACTACACCGGCACCGAGCACGGCCCGGTGAAGAACGTCGGCAAGACGTCCGAGACCGGTGCCGCGACGGTGATCCTGTCCGGGCTCTCGGTCGGTTTCGAGTCGGCCGTCTACACCGCGCTCGTGATCGGTGGTGCCGTGTTCGGCGCCTACCTGCTCGGTGGCGCCGTGGCGTTGTTCGCGGTCGCGCTGGCCGGTACGGGCCTGCTGACCACCGTCGGCGTGATCGTCGCGATGGACACGTTCGGCCCGGTGGCGGACAACGCGCAGGGCATCGCGGAGATGTCGGGCGATCTCGAGGAAGGCGAGGGCGTGCAGATCCTCACCGAGCTCGACGCCGTCGGCAACACCACCAAGGCGATCACCAAGGGCATCGCGATCTCCACCGCGGTGCTCGCGGCGACCGCGCTGTTCGGTTCGTACTCCGAGGCCATTCTCGGTGCGCTGCGCGACGTGGGTACCGGCCTGACGGACATCCCGGAGTCGTTCGCCGACAACATCATCCAGCCGAACACTCTGGTCGGCGTGATCATCGGTGCGGCGGTCGTGTTCCTGTTCTCCGGTCTCGCCGTCAACGCGGTCTCGCGGGCCGCGGGAGCGGTGGTGTACGAGGTGCGCCGTCAGTTCCGGGACATCCCCGGGATCATGGAGGGCACGACGCGGCCCGAGTACGGCAGGGTCGTCGACATCGTCACCCGCGACTCGCTGCGGGAGCTGGCCACGCCCGGTCTGCTCGCCGTGTTCGCGCCGATCGCGGTGGGCTTCGGCCTCGGCACCGGTGCGCTCGCCGGTTATCTCGGCGGCGCGATCGCGACCGGCACGCTCATGGCGGTGTTCCTCGCCAACGCCGGTGGCGCGTGGGACAACGCGAAGAAGCTGGTGGAGGACGGTCACCACGGTGGCAAGAACTCCGAGGCCCACGCCGCGACGGTCATCGGCGACACCGTCGGTGACCCGTTCAAGGACACCGCGGGCCCGGCGATCAACCCGCTGCTGAAGGTGATGAACCTGGTGTCGCTGCTGATCGCGCCCGCGGTCGTGCAGTTCACCGTGGGTGAGAGCGCCTCCGTTGGTGTCCGGATCGCCATCGCGCTGGTGGCGGTGCTGGTGATCGTGGCCGCGATCGTGGTGTCGAAGCGCCGCAGTTCGGTCATGACGGAAACGCCCGCTCAGCAGGCGACCAACGCCTAGCAGGCACGTTGTCCGGGCCCGGAGCGCGCACCTCGCGTTCCGGGCCCGTTCCGTCTCCGGGAACCGACGAGCCCGGCGGGGGCGCTTGCAGCCTGCAACACGACCGGTACCGTCGGACGAAGATCGTGCTCGATTCGACACTGTGTGTCAGGAGGTGTGGGCGTGCGGCCGCGGATGACCGTTCTCGCCGCTGTGGTGACGGCCCTTGGCCTTGGAGTGGCGGGGTGTGGCCAGCAGTCGAGAGTGTCGCCAGGCAGTCAGCCCGCACCGCCTGGACCGGGTCTCACCGCCGAGGAGGTGCGGCACGAGGACGCCACCACCGCGTGGGCGGGTGGTTACTGCGGAGCGGTGTCGGAGCTGGTCCGCTCGTTCTCCGAGATGCCGAGCATCGACCCGAGCACGCCGCAGGAGGCCTCTCGCACGTCCAGTGAGCTGCTCGGCTCGATGATCGGAGGCCTCGACCGCACGCTGGACGGGCTCGACCGGCTCGCCCGCGCTCCCGTGGCCGACGGCGACCGGATCAAGGAGCAGGCCGTCACGGCGTACACCAACATCAGGGACCGGGCGGTCGGCGCGAAGCAGCAGCTCGACGCGGCCACGACCGAGGAGGCCAGCAGGGCCGCGATCGGTTCGGTACGCGCTCCGCTGGACGAGATCGGCCGGATCAGCCTGCTCGACGGCTTCGACGCCGTGCCGGAGTTGAAGGAAGCGAGCCTCAAGGCTCCGCAGTGCACGGAGCTCACGGACTCCGGGGCCGCGCCCAGGTTCGATCCGGGCACCCCGTAGTGGCGAGACCGGGGACCGCGGTTCCCCGGCCGGCCTACTGGCTCAGGCGGGCCCGCGCGTAGGCCGCCATCGCATCGCACAGGTAGGCAGCGAGGCCCGGTGCGACCGCGTCGATGTTCGCGGTGAACCGCGGATCGTCGACGTAGAGCCTGCCGAGCCCGAGGTAGGCCTGTTGGTTCGGCGTCCAGAAGTGGCACACCCAGCGGTAGTGCGCGCCGGTCGCCTCGATGGTGCGCGGGTCGTCGGCTGCGACGCCCTCGTTCATCAGCTCGGCGAGCCGGGCCGACGCCTCCGCGCCCGCACGCTGGACGGCCTGCCACTTCTCGTCCGACCAGCCCTTGACCCGCTGGTGCGACTCCATCGCGCCGGGCCAGCGCTGCTCCGCCTCCTCGGCCAGCGTCTGCGCTCGCTCGGAATCCCGCGCGAAGCCCCGGTACAGCTGTTCGGCGTTCATTCTCATCCCTCCTTCCAGTCTTTCGATCGTGTCCGCAACGGTCCTGGCCAGCTGGTCGAACCGGTTCCGCTCGGCCGTGAGCCACTCGTGGTGCACCCTGAGCGCGGCGAGGCGGTCGGTCTGGCGATCGAGGACGTCCCTGATCGCGTCCAGCCCCAGGCCGAGTTCCCGCAGCACGAGGATCTGCTGCAGGCGCAGCAGCTGCTCGTCCTCGTAGTAGCGGTAGCCGTTGCCGCCCACGTGTGCGGGCGGCAGCAGGCCGATCTCGTCGTAGTGCCGCAGCGCTCGCGACGTGACGTTCGCGATGCGGGCGACCTGGACGATCGAGTAGGCCATGCGGACAACGGTAGAGGTTGACGTCGCGTCAACCTCAAGTCCGGATTCAGGCGGGCTGCGGAAGCTCGCAGGCGGGTCGGCCCAGCTCGATCTCGTTTCCGGCCGTCAGGCAGCCGTAGAGGTCGTAGGTCTGCTGGCCGTAGTTGATGCCCTCGCGCACGGTGACGGCGCCGTCCCCGGCGACCTCACACGGGTTGTTCATCGTGCACCGTTCGCCGTTCTCGTTGCCCGTGTTGTTCACGCCGACGACCTCGCCGGTCGCGACGTCGACGATGGGCGAGCCGGAGGTGCCGCCGATGGTCTCGCACTCCGGCGTGTACCGGATCGAGTCGTCCCACACGTAGTCGCCTTCGTGCAGCTCGTGGACGAAGCCGTCGACCGAGCACGAGTACGTCTGCTTCCAGTACCCCGAGGCCACGGTGATGTCGCTGCCCGCCGAGGGGCGCTGCTCGGCGAGCTCCAGTGCGGTGACGCCGTGGGTGCGCTCGAGCTCGGCGTAGCTGAGGCCGAGCTGGTACACCGAGGCGTCGGTGCCGGTCATCGTCGCGTAGAGCAGTTTTGTGGCCGGTACCGTGCCGAGCTCGGCTCCGTCGCCCGCGAGCAACGTGAACGAACGCTGCGACGGCTGGTCGACGATGACCTCGCCGGGCGCTGGGAAGCCCTCCTCGAGGCAGTGCCCGTTGGACAGCACCAGCGCCGGTGCCGTGGCAGGAGTGCCGGCGAGGTGCACAATCGAGCCCGAGCAGTTCGACAGTGCCACCGTGCCCGCGAGGTCCACGGCCGGCGCCGCGCTCGCCGGTGCGGCGTTGACCAGTGCGAACGTCAGCAGCGCTGCCAGCAGCGCACCCAGCGGGCGTCGGAACATCGGGGCGGTCCTCTCCGTTGACGGGCTCGTGGGACGCAGCGTAGTTGTTCGGCTACGCCCCGGCCCACTTCAGCGTGAGGTTCGTGTGACGTGCTAGGTGTGGAAGGGAAACACCACCGGGGCACATGGCGATGCGCTTGACACACGCTTTACGGCGTGTTGAGCCACCTGGGAGGACGCCATCGCCCGGGAGAGTGCACACTGGCGGGTCGAACAGGTGAGTTAGTGGAGCGGAGAGCGGGACAGCGTGGCTGGATCGACGAAGACGAAGAAGAGTGCGGCTGCCAACGGCGGTGGCCGTCGACGGTTGGTGATCGTCGAGTCGCCCACCAAGGCGCGCAAGATCGCCCCGTATCTCGGTCGTGACTACGTCGTCGAGTCCTCCCGTGGCCACATCCGTGACCTGCCGCGCGGTGCCGCCGACGTGCCTGCCAAGTACAAGGGCCAGCCGTGGGCGAGGCTCGGCGTGGACGTCGACAACGACTTCGAGCCGCTCTACGTCGTCTCACCCGATAAGAAGGCCACGGTCACCGAGCTCAAGACCCTGCTCAAGGACGTCGACGAGCTCTACCTCGCCACGGACCCCGACCGCGAGGGCGAGGCCATCGCGTGGCACCTGCTCGAGGCGCTCAAGCCCAAGGTGCCGGTGCGCCGGATGGTGTTCCACGAGGTCACCGAGCAGGCCATCCGTGCGGCGGCCGAGAACACCCGTGAGCTGGACCCCGACCTGGTCGACGCGCAGGAGACGCGCCGCATCCTCGACCGGCTCTACGGCTACGAGGTCTCGCCGGTCCTGTGGAAGAAGGTCATGCCGAGGCTCTCGGCCGGCCGCGTGCAGTCGGTCGCGACGAGGGTGATCGTCGAGCGCGAGCGGGAGCGCATGCGCTTCACCTCGGCGTCGTACTGGGACATCTCCGCGACGATGGACGCGGGCGCCGACGCGAGCCCGCGCACGTTCCCGGCGCGGCTGAGTTCGGTGGCGGGCTCCCGGCTCGCCACGGGCCGCGACTTCGGCTCCGACGGGCAGCTCAAGGCGTCGGCTCGCGACGTCCGCGTGCTGGACGAGGCCGAGGCCAACCGGCTCGCCCAGGCGCTGACCGAGCGCGACTTCGCCGTCTCGAGCGTCGAGGAGAAGCCCTACACGCGGCGGCCGTACGCGCCGTTCATGACCTCCACGCTCCAGCAGGAGGCGGGCCGCAAACTCCGGTTCTCGTCCGAGCGCTCGATGCGCATCGCGCAGCGGCTCTACGAGAACGGCTACATCACCTACATGCGTACCGACTCGACGACGCTGTCGGAGACGGCGCTGACGGCTGCGCGCAACCAGGCGACCGACCTCTACGGCTCCGAGTACGTCTCGCCGACCCCCCGGCAGTACACGCGCAAGGTGAAGAACGCCCAGGAGGCGCACGAGGCGATCCGCCCCGCCGGCGAGGTGTTCCGCACGCCCGGCCAGGTCGCCGGTGAGCTGGAGACCGACGAGTTCCGGCTCTACGAGCTGATCTGGCAGCGCACCATCGCCTCGCAGATGGCCGACGCCAAGGGCACCACGATGTCGGTGCGCATCACCGGCACGGCCACCAGCGGCGAGGAGTGCGTCTTCTCCTCGTCGGGCCGCACGATCACGTTCCCCGGCTTCCTGAAGGCCTACGTCGAGTCGGTCGACTCCGAGACCGGCGGCGACGCGGACGACAAGCAGAGCAGGCTGCCGCAGCTGAGCGAGGGTCAGGAGCTGACCGCGGGCGAGCTGTCGCCGGACGGCCACTCCACCTCGCCGCCCGCGCGCTACAGCGAGCCGTCGCTGGTGAGCAAGCTCGAGGAGCTGGGCATCGGCAGGCCCTCGACGTACGCCTCGATCATCAAGACCATCCAGGACCGCGGCTACGTGTGGAAGAAGGGCTCCGCGCTGGTGCCCTCGTGGGTCGCGTTCTCGGTGGTCGGGCTGCTGGAGCAGCACTTCGAGCGGCTGGTGGACTACGACTTCACCGCCGCGATGGAGGACGAGCTCGACCGCATCGCGGCAGGTGACGAGCAGCGGACGCAGTGGCTGTCCCGGTTCTACTTCGGTGGCGACCAGGGCGTCGACGGTTCGATCGGCAGGCTCGGCGGGCTGAAGAAGCTGGTCGGCACCAGCGTCGAGGACATCGACGCCCGCGAGATCAACTCGATCAAGATGTTCGACGACACCGAGGGCCACGCCGTGGTCGTGCGGGTCGGCCGCTACGGCCCGTACCTCGAGCGCGAGGTCAACGAGCAGTCGCAGCGCGCGAACCTGCCGGAGGACCTGCCACCGGACGAGCTGACGCTCGAGATCGCCGAGCGGCTCTTCGCGACGCCGCAGGAGGGCCGCGTGCTGGGCAACGACCCGGTCAGCGGCAACGAGATCGTGGCGAAGGAGGGCCGGTTCGGGCCCTACGTCACGGAACTCCTGCCGGAGCCGGAGGAGCCCGAAGGCGGCACCACCGGCAAGAAGACGAGCAAGGCGAAGAAGCCGAAGCCGCGCACGGCGTCGCTGTTCAAGTCGATGACCATCGAGGACATGACGCTGGACGACGCGCTGAAGTTGCTGTCGCTGCCCCGTGTCGTCGGCAAGGACCCGGACAGCGGTGACGAGATCACGGCGCAGAACGGGCGGTACGGGCCTTACCTGAAGAAGGGCACCGACTCGCGTTCGCTGTCCACCGAGGAGCAGATCTTCGACATCACGGTCGAGGAGGCGCTCAAGATCTACGCGGAGCCGAAGCGCAGGGGCCGCCAGGCGGCGGCGAAGCCGCCGCTCAAGGAGCTCGGCGAGGACCCGAACTCCGGCAAGCCGATGATCGTCAAGGACGGGCGCTTCGGGCCGTACGTCACCGACGGTGAGTACAACGCCTCGCTGCGGAAGTCGGACTCGGTCGAGGACCTGACCGTGGAGCGGGCGGCCGAGCTGCTCGCCGAGAAGCGTGCCAAGGGACCCGCGCCGAAGAAGCGCACCGCGACCAAGAAGAAGGCCACCACGGCCAAGTCGAAGTCGTCGTGACCGTGGGTGAGGGCTAGTGCGCCCCGTTGGCGGATGCGCGGAGTGACCGGCTCGCTACCCTGATATGGCATGACGAGACCCGGCTAGGAGGACGCGTGGCCAACGGGGACGGTACCCAGGCACCCGATCCGGCTCAGTCGTTCAGCGACCCGTTGTCCGGGCTGGTCACCAGCGGACGCCCGGACAACCAGTCGACGGACGAGCGGCCCGAGCGCAACGACTTCACGAGCTTCCAGCTCGCCACGCCCGTCGAGCCCGATCCCGACATGGTCAAGGGGATGGTCGACGCCGCGATGGCCGGCGAGCAGCTCCCGGACCAGGACGCCGAGGATGCTCCCGCCGACGACGCCGTGGCCCTGCCCGGTGCGCCGCCCGAGTCCGGCGACGACGGTCCGCCCGGGGTGTATTCGCGGCAGTCGCGCGGCTGGGCCGCGCGTACCCAGTTGCTGCCGCAGATGCTGCGCAAGCGGCAGGAGGGTCGGGAGAAGGCTCCGAAGCCGGAGGGCGAGCGTGGGCTCGTCCGCAAGCCGTCGAACGGCTCGGCGGGGTTGTTGATCGCGCTCGTACTCATGGCTGTGTTCGGTATCGTCGCCATTCAGTTCATTTCGAGTTTGATCGAGAGCATCAGCAGCCTATTCAACTGAACCGGCTGATTTTTTCGATCAGCGTTTCGTGATTCATTGACTACCCCGGGTGTTTTCGTCGGTGCTCCGGCGCACTGTCCGTGGCGAGCGCTACTCTGACCTCAGCACGTGCCGGCGGTCATTTGGGGTGGGGCACATCAGCGAGGCAGGACAGGGGAAAGCGGGCGCGGGCGCCCAGGAGTCGGTGCGCCGAGAGGCGTCCACCGTCAATCGCGTGCGGCGAGTACTCGCCATCCAGCCCTTCCGCAGACTGTGGGGCGTCACCTATTTGTGCAGTGTCGCCGACTGGCTCGCTCTGCTCGCGCTGGCGGGCCTGGTCACCAAGTTCACCGACAACTACATGGCGCAGAACTTCGCCTTCGCCGGAGTCGTGCTGACCAACCTGTTGCCGGGATTGCTTTTCGCACCGGTTGGCGGCCTGCTCGCCGACCGGTTCGACCGCCGCAAGGTGATGATCGTCGCCGACCTGGTGCGCTTCGGTCTGCTGCTCTCGATCGCCATTGTCGGGTCGCCGATCTGGCTGTTCATCGCCAACTTCCTGGTGGGCTCCGCGGCGATGATGTGGATCCCGTCGAAGGACGCGGCGGTGCCGAACCTGCTGCGCAGGCCCGACCAGGTGGAGACGGCCAACCAGCTCGGCATGGTGATGACCTACGGCTTCGCGGTGGTCACCGGCGCCGGGTTCTACGCGATCCTCACCGGTATCCCGACGACGTTCAACCTGTCCCCGAACGTGTTCGGCACGTTCGGCATCGCCAACGCCGTCGTGGTCATCAACAGCCTGCTCTACCTGGCCAGTGCGCTGATCGTCGCGACGCGGATCCCCGAGCTGTCGCTGCGCAACGTCCACCCGGTGCCCGCATCCGGCGCCGTCGCCAAGCCCGCGGAGGCCGAGGAGAAGCCGTCGGGCGGCATCTTCGGGATGTTCCGCGACGCCTTCCGGTTCATCCGCACGACGCCGCTGGTGCGCGGACTGCTGATCGGCATGATGGGCGCGTTCGCCGCGGGTGGAGCCGTGATCGGTGCGGCCAAGCCGTACTCGTCGAGCCTCGGTGGCGGTGACGCCGCGTTCGGCCTGCTCTTCGTGGCCGTGTTCGTCGGTGCCGCGGTGGGTCTCGCCGGCGTGCCCAAGCTCGCCCAGCGCCTGCCGCACGACCGGATGTTCGGCATCGGGATCGTGCTCGCCGGGCTCGCGCTCATCGTCGTGGCGCTGTCGCCGCACCTCGCGGTCTCGCTGATCGCCGTCGCGGTGGTCGGTGGGTGCGCGGGTGCCGCGTTCCTCACCGGTGTGACGATCATCGGCTCGCAGGTCGACGACTCGATCCGGGGCCGGATCAACGCGATCTACCAGTCGATGATGAAGATCATCATCTTCGGTGCGACCGCTACCGTGCCACTGCTCATCGGGCTGGTGCAGCCCCACAAGGTGACGGTGTGGGGCAACGTCCTCACGATCGACGGCACCCGGCCCGTGCTGCTCGGCGGCGGGCTGCTCGCAGCGCTGGTCGGCGTGATCGCCTACCGGCAGATGGACTCCCGGCGCACGGAGCCGATCCTCGCCGACCTGCGCAACGTGATCCGGCGCAGGCCGCGGCGCGTCAACGGGCTGCTGATCGCGCTCGAAGGCACCACGGCCACCGACACCGCGGCGCAGGCGGCCAAGCTCGCGGGGTGGCTCTCCGCGGGCCCGCGCAACGTCGTGCTCGCCGCCGACCCGGCGCTCGACGACAGCAGGCTCGAATCGCTCGTCTCCGGCGCGGCGCTGTCCGGGGCCAGAGCGCAGGCACTCGCCGCGGCGGCGGTGCGCGCCGACATCGTCGAACGAGATGTGCGGCCCGCGCTCGACGCGGGCTCGGTGGTGGTGATGGAGCGGTTCGTGGACTCCCCGCTCGCGCACCTCTCGGCCGTCGCCGGCCTGGACGCCAAGGAGCTCGAGGGCCTGGCCGACTGGGCCACCGGGCGGCTGCGGCCCGACCTGACCGTGCTGCTCGACGCCGAACCGGGGGCCGAGGAGGAGTCGGCCGACTCGGCCCAGCACCATTGGCGCGTGCAACAACTGCTCACCGAGATGGCCTCGGCCGACCCGGAGCGCTACGTCGTCGTGGACGCCGATGGCACCGAGGACGAGGTCGCCGACCGCGTGCGGATCGCCGTGCAGACCACCCTCGTCGGAATGGTCGCGGGGCTCGCGTCCAGGCCGGCCGTCGCGGAGGCCGCTTCGTGACGCAGGCGGTGTGGTCGCAGCTGGTCGGCCAGGAACCGGCTGTCGAAACCCTCTCCGCCGCGGCGAAGTCGGCGGCGGCCCTCGTGGACGGCGAGACCACGGACTCGGGCGCGATGACGCACGCGTGGCTGTTCACCGGGCCTCCCGGTTCGGGACGTTCCGTGGCCGCGCGCACGTTCGCCGCGGCCCTGCAGTGCAACCTCGGCCTCGGCTGCGGCGGGTGCAACGGCTGCCGGACCGCACTCTCCGGCACGCACGCGGACGTGCGGCTCGTGGTGCCGGAAGGGCTGTCGATCTCGGTCGCCGAGATGCGCTCGCTGGTGCAGGCCGCCGCGCGCAGGCCGACCACCGGCCGCTGGCAGATCGTGATCATCGAGGACGCCGACCGGCTCACCGAGGGCGCCGCCAACGCACTGCTGAAGGCCGTCGAGGAGCCACCGGAGCGCACGGTGTTCCTGCTCTGCGCGCCCTCCGACCACCCCGAGGACGTCTCGGTGACGATCCGCTCGCGGTGCAGGCTCGTCACGTTGCGCACACCGCCGCCCGCCGCGATCGCGCAGGTGCTGATGGAGCGCGACGGTGTGGAGGAGCGGATGGCGCGGTGGGCGGCGTCGGTGTGCGGAGGCCACATCGGCAGGGCCCGCAGGCTCGCCACCGACGAGAGCGCCCGCAAACGACGCTCCGCCGTGCTCAGGATCCCGCTCGGTCTGCGCAGGCCCTCGGATGTCTTCGTGTGCGCCGACGAGCTGATCAAGACGGCCGAGGCGGACGCCTCGGAGGAGAGCAAGGTCCGCGACGAGGCCGAACAGGACGCGTTGCGCACCGCGATGGGCTCGGGCGGCACCGGCAAGGGTGTCGCCGGGGCGAAGCGGGCCGCCGACGCGGCCGTTCGGCAGCTGGAGAAGCGACAGAAGTCGCGGGCGACGCGGACCCAGCGCGACACGCTGGACCTCGCGCTGGTGGATCTGGCCGCCTTCTACCGCGACGTGCTGGTGACGGCCAGCGGTGCGGGCGCGATGCTCAACCATCCCGACCACGCCACACAGAGCACCGACGCCGCCTCCCAGTGGACCCCGGCGTCCACGCTGCGCAGGCTCGAGGCCGTGCTGGCCTGCCGCGAGGCGATCGAGTGGAACGTCAAGCCGCGCATCGCCGTGGAAGCCATGGTGACCACACTCCGCGAAGGCTGACCCTCAGCTCCGCCACCTCTCCTCGGATGCGGTGAAGGGCACCTTTACTGCATTGAACGCAGTAAAGGTGCCCTTCACCGCAGTCGCCTACTCGTCGCGGGGGCGCGGGGACGGCTTCGGCGTGGTTTCCGGAGCCAGCCTGCGGCGATGCGGCAGACCGGCCACCAGCACGGCGCCGAGCAGCAGCATCGCGGTGCCGGTCCAGAACAGCGGCACCGACGAGTACGCCGCACTGGTCTGCGCCAGCTTCTCGGGTGCGCCCGGCTGCTGCTCACCGCCGCCGGGAGGCGGCGCCTGCGACGGCGGTGCCGTGGACCCGCACTCGACGCCGCCCTCGGGCGCGTAGGCCCTCGCGACCTGCTCGCCGAGCGAGACCTGCGCCAGCGACGACGGCAGCTTGCCGGCGACGTCGGCAGGCAGCAGGTCCTGGAGTGCCTTCGTGGGCAGGATCTGCAGATCGAGCAGCCGGGCCGAGGCGCCGAGCTGGAAGCCCGGGAACGGGTCCTGCAGCTGCGAGCCCTGCTCGTCGAGGCCCGCGATGCTGAGCCGCAGCACGCCGAGGTCGGCCACGAAACCGTTCGCGGCGTCGGTGAGCGGCTTGACCAGCCCGTCGGTGAGCTCGGCGACGCCACCGATCACCGGCAGGTCCTTGGCCTCCTGGAAGCCCGGCACGTCGGTGAGGCCGGGCAGCGGGATGCCGATCGGGATGTCCTTGGTGGGGTTGGCCGCGTCGAGCTCGAACAGCTGCTGGCCGTTGCGCTCCACCGACAGCACCGGCGCCGTGTACTCGACCTTCGACGTCGCCTCGTCGCCGGTCGAGGTGACCTTGAGCGCGGGCTGGCTGGCGACCTTGATGGTCAGGCCGAGCGGGGTGCCCTTGAGGACGTTGATGTCGGCGGCCTGCATGGTCGACGTGGACTGCACGGCTTTGCGGTCGGAGTCCGGGATGTCGACGAGCTCCACGACGGACCTCGTGGACAGCGTGTTGGGCATGCTCAGCACCGCGCCCGTGCCGTCGGCGTTGGGCTTGCCCTCGCTCGAACCGGACAGCAGCCCGCCAAGGTTGGCGAGCGGGCCGGGCAGCGACGCGAGCCCGTCCTTGATCCGCGAGTCGGAGATCGCCGAGAGGTCGGGCATCGTCGGGACCACGTTGAGCAGCGACAGGCTCGCGACTGAGGTGCTGGCGTCGGAGATGGTGCCCACGCACGGGCCCTCGGTGGGGCTCCACCGCGCATGCGCGCTGCCGTTGAGAACGCCCACGTTCAGCAGCGGGTTGTCCGGGGCGTTGAAGCCGGTGGTCACCGGCTCCGGGTTGTCGGGCAGCGCGGTCTGCACGAGCGAGCCCGGCGTCTGCGGGGCGTTGCCCGCGACGGAAAGCCCGAACGGCGACGCCTGCGCGATCGAGCGCTCATAGGTCAGGTAGGACTCGGAGTTGGCCTGGGCGCTGGAGATGCCGAACCCGCCCTCGAGCGCCGACTGCTTGGGCAGCTCCTCGCCGAGGCCGGGCAGGATCGCGTCGGTCGGCACAGCCTCCGGCAGCAGCCGCAGCATGCCGAGCGCCGTGCCCGCCTCGCCGACCGCCTTGCCGTTGGGTGCCGGGCTGGGCTGCGAGGTGATCGGGGCCTGCCCCGGATCGGCCGGTTCCGGGATGGGCGTCGTCGGGATGGTCTGCCCTGCGGCTGGCGCGGCAGACAGGACGAGCACCGCGGCTGTCACGGGAAGTGCCAGCGTACGGGGCAGACGTCGGCGCATGTACGAGTCCTCCAGACCACCAGTGGACCCGCCGATCCGCTGACGGCGGTGTCCTGGCGTCCTAACGATGCAGGGGTGGGAAAGTGACGCGCGAAGGGATCGTTATACTAGGTCGCAGCCGGACACGGTCCGTGCCGCCTTAGCTCAGTCGGCCAGAGCGGCTCACTCGTAATGAGCAGGTCAGGGGTTCGATTCCCCTAGGCGGCTCCACCAGAATCGGGGCTCCTCTTCGGAGGGGCCCCGATTTTGTTTGTGTCTAGGGTGTCGGCCATGCCGCTGTTCGCGTTCGAAGGCAAGACCCCGCAGGTGCACCCCGGCGCGTGGATCGCGCCCACGGCCACGTTGGTCGGCGACGTCGTGGTGGAGCGCGACGCCTCCGTTTGGTACGGCGCCGTGCTCAGGGGTGACTTCGGCAGCATCGTCGTCCGCGAGGGCGCCAACGTGCAGGACAACTCCGTGCTGCACGCGGGCGACGGCGGCTGCGAGGTCGGGCGGGACGCCACCATCGGTCACTCCTGCGTCGTTCATGACTGCGTCGTCGGCGAACAGGCCCTCGTCGGCAACAGCGCGACAGTGCTGGACGGGGCGAGGATCGGCGAGCGCACGCTGGTGGCGGCAGGCGCCACGGTGCCGCCCGGCGCCGAGGTGCCAGCCGACGTGGTGGCGATGGGCAGTCCCGCGAAGAAGTTCGTGCCCCTCTCGGACTCCGCGCGCGAGTGGGTGGAGCACAACGCCGAGCTCTACCGGGACCTCGCCCGCAGGCACGCGGACACCGTCGAAGAGGTGTGAAAAGCGCTTGACCCTCCGGCGAAGGGAGTTCCTAGCTTTCGTCGGCATGCCACCGAAACAGAAGAAGCAGACCTTCCAGGCCACGCTGCAGCTGCCTGCCGGCGAGGCGCCCGTCGTCGACCTCGGCAAGATGCTCGGCCAGACCGGCGTCAACCTCGTCGACGTCAAACGGGCCTACGACGCCGAGACCGCGGCCAGCCGCGGCGACATCGTGCCCGTGGTGGTCACGGTGTTCGAGGACCGCTCGTTCGCGCTGCGGTTCAAGACCCCGCCCACGGCGTTCCTGATCCGCAAGGCACTGGGCGGCAAGGGTTCCGCGCGGCCGGGCCACGACAGCGCGGGCGTGCTGAGCCGCGAGCGGCTGCGCGAGATCGCCGAGCGCAAGCTGCCCGATCTCAACACCGCCGACCTCGACGCCGCGACGCGCATCGTCGAGGGCACCGCCCGGTCGATGGGAGTGACGGTGCGGGACTGAGCGAGCGGACTGAGCACCGGCCGTTGACGTGCGCGACACCGTCCGTACCCCCGAACCTGCTAGACCGGACGGCGTGGACTGGGGTGACTACGTCGACGGCTACTGTGAGCGGGCCGAACCGGGCCTGTGGGGCGAGCCGCTCAACACCGTCAGCAACCTGGCGTTCCTCGGCGCCGCCGTCGCCGTGTGGCGGCAGGCCGGCGGCGCGAGGGGCCCGAGGGTGCTCGCGGTGCTGCTCGGCCTGATCTTCGCGGCCAGCACGGCGTTCCACGCGCTCGCCACTCGCTGGGCGGGCGCCGCCGACACGTTCTTCATCCTCGTGTTCGTGCTGGTCTACGCGGTCGTTTTCACGCACGTCTTCCTCGGCGTGCGCTGGGCGAGGGCCTGGCTCGCCGCTCCCGCGTTCCTCGCGTTCACCGTCGCGGTGACCGCGGCCGTGGCGCCGCTGGGTTTCGGCGGCGCGAGCTACCTGGCTCCGCTGCTCGGTCTGTTCGGGTTCGCCGCCGCCCTCGCGGTGACGCGCGACGCCCGCTCGCGCCGGTACTGGCCGAGGTTCGCGCTCGCGGGCGGTGTCTTCGGGGTCTCGCTCTCGCTGCGCAGCGCCGACCACTCCGTCTGCGGGCAGTTCCCCGTCGGCACCCACTTCCTGTGGCACCTGCTCAACGCGGTCGTCCTGTACCTCGTCTCCCATTCCGCTCTGCGGGAATGGGCTCCGCGTCGACTACCATCGGCAGCGCAGTAGCGACTGGCGCCACGAGGTGGAGCACCACCGGGGAGCGAAACAGGGCAGGGCACCGCGCGCCTGGGTGTCCGCGAAGCCCGGACGCATGCCAGGAGTTCGTCACATGACGCATCAGCCAGCGATCCCCACGCTCTCCTCCGCCGACCCCGAGATCGCGGGATTGATCGAGGCGGAGGCCGCTCGCCAGCACGATAAGATCCGGCTCATCGCCTCCGAGAACTACGTGTCGCAGGCGGTGCTCGAGGCCACTGGCACCGTGCTCACCAACAAGTACTCCGAGGGCTACGCGGGCAAGCGCTACTACGAGGGCCAGCAGCTGGTCGACCCGGTCGAGCTCCTCGCCATCGACCGCGCCAAGTCGCTCTTCGGCGTCGAACACGCCAACGTGCAGCCCTACTCCGGCTCGCCGGCCAACTTCGCCGCCTACCTCGCGTTCGCCGCGCCCGGCGACACCGTGCTCGGCATGGCGCTGCCCGACGGCGGCCACCTGACCCACGGCTGGTCGGTCTCGGCCACCGGCAAGTGGTTCGACGCGGTCCGCTACGGCGTGCGCAAGGAGACCGGCCGGGTCGATCTCGACCAGGTGCGCGACCTCGCTCGCGAGCACCGCCCGAAGCTGATCTTCGCCGGCGGTACGGCCATCCCGCGCACGATCGACTTCCCCGCCTTCGCCGAGATCGCGCGCGAGGTGGACGCCGTGCTGGTGGCCGACATTGCGCACATCGCCGGTCTCATCGCCGGTGGCGCGCACCCGTCGCCGGTCGGCCACGCGCCGGTGATCACCACCACGACGCACAAGACCCTGCGCGGGCCACGCGGCGCCATGATCCTCACCGACGCCGACCACGCGAAGGCCGTCGACAAGGCGGTGTTCCCCGGCCTGCAGGGCGGCCCGCACAACCACACGACGGCCGCGATCGCGGTGGCGCTCGGCGAGGCGGCCCTGCCCGGCTTCCGCGACTACGCCCACGCCATCGTCGCCAACGCCAAGGCTCTGGCCGAGGCGCTCACCGAACGAGGCTTCGACCTCGTCTCCGGTGGCACCGACAACCACCTGCTGCTGGTGGACCTCACCGGCAAGCGGATCGGTGGCAAGCCCGCGGCCAAGGCGCTCGACGAGGCGGGCATCGAGCTGAACTACAACACCGTGCCCTTCGACCCGCGCAAGCCGTTCGACCCCTCCGGCATCCGGCTGGGCACGGCGGCCATCACAACGCGGGGCCTGCGGCCTGAGCACCAGCCGCAGCTCGCCGAATGGATCGACCGCACCGTCACCGCCGCCGTCGACGAGGACACCGCGGCGCTGAGCACGATCTCGGCCGAGGTGCGCGAGCTGCTGTCGGCGTTCCCCATCCCCGGCTACCAGGCCTGAGCCCGAAACGACGAACGCCCCGCTGCTCAGTGCAGCGGGGCGTTCGTGACGCATGCGATCAGTGCTCGCCGTTGTCGGCGGCCTCCTTCTCGAGACGCTCGGTCTCCCGAACGTACGAGCGCTTGATCTCCGTCTCGGCGTCCACGCGGTTGGCCCACGAGGACCCCTCGACGCTCTTGGCCGGCTCCAGGTCCTTGTAGACCTGGAAGAAGTGCTCGATCTCGAGCTTGTGGAACTCGTTGAGGTGATGAATGTCGCGCAGGTGCTCCAGCCGCGGATCGTCGGAGGGCACCGCGAGGACCTTGTCGTCAGGGCCCTTCTCGTCGCGCATGCGGAACATGCCGATCGCACGGCACCGGATCAGACAGCCGGGGAACGTCGGCTCCTGCACCAGCACGAGCACGTCCAGCGGGTCACCGTCCTGCCCGAGCGTGTCGTCGATGAAGCCGTAGTCGGCCGGGTACTGGGTGGCCGTGAACAGGGTGCGGTCAAGCTTGATGCGCCCCGTCTTGTGGTCCACCTCGTACTTGTTGCGCTCCCCCTTGGGGATCTCGATAGTGACGTCGAATTCCACGCCGTCCTCGCTGCCTCGTTGCCTGCGTGCCGCGTCCGGGCGGCTCACATAGTCCGTTTACCGTCCTCACTAGTGTGGACCACGGATCGGACGGGTGTCGCATGCTGGTGCGCAAGTGTGACGTTGGCCCCGTCAAAGTGGCGAGGAGGGGTGTGTGACCGGCACTGACGAGACGCTAGAGCCCGCGTGGCCGTCGGCCGATCACGACAAGACGGCCGAGGGCGAGCCGGAGGGAAGAACCCACGAGCTGGCCCTGCCGAAGCCGAGCCTGCCCGAGCGGCCCACGCTGTGGGTTCCGGTGCCGACCGAGCACGAGCAGGCCCCCGAGAAGCGGGGGGAGCAGCGCACCGAGCCCCGGCCGAGGCCGCAGCCGCAGAGTGGGCAGGACCAGCCGGGTCGGCAGTCGCAGTCGCCGGGTCAGGGCGCGTCGAGGGAGCCGTCGAGGGGGCAGCAGGAACAGCAGCGGTCACCGCACGCGAACCAGTCCGCCTCGCAGCACCAGCACCCGCGACCACAGGCCCAGTCGCAGCAGGGCCAGTCGCAGAGCCAGCAGTCGCGCCCCGGCCAGAACCAGTCGGGGCCGCAGAACCACCCCGCGCAGCAGAGCCGACCCGGCGCACAGGGGCAGCCCGGCTCGCAGGGCCCGCACAACCAGCAGAACCAGCAAGCTCAGCAGGGCTCGCAGGCTGACTCCGGGCCGCAGAATCAGCCGGGACAGAACCAGCCCGGCAGGCAGAACCGGTCCGGCGCACAAAATCAGCCCGGGCAGAGCCAGCCGGGGCAGCAGGGCTCGCAGAGCCAGCAGGGACAGAACCGGTCCGGCCAGCAGAGCCAGCCGGGGCAGCAGCGCCAGCAGAGCCAGCAGAGCCAGAACCAGTCCGGGCAGCAGATCCAGCCCGGCCAGCAGAGCCAGCAGAGCCAACCGGGCTCGCAGAGCCAGCAGAACCAACGCAGCCAACACAGCCAGCAGAACCAACCCGGCTCGTACGGCCAGCCGGGTTCGCCTAACCAGCCGGGCTCGCAGCACCGGCCAGGGCCGCAGAACCAGCGGCAGGACCAGCAGTCGCAGCCCGACCAGCACCGGAACCACCCCGCGCCGCCCTACAACCAGCACCACCAGCCCCAGAACCAGCAGGGACACTCACCCGCGCCGCCGCAGGTGCCCGCGCGCGTCGAGGTCAAGCAGGCCGGGTCGCAGGCGATCCCGATGCGCATCGAGCCGACCGGTGAACAGCACCCGGCGGCTGCGCGGACCGAGGGCGGCGAACCCTCGCACGATGAGCAGCCACCCCCACCACCCCCGACTTCGCGGGGCAGGCGCAAGTGGTGGCTCGTCGGCGCCGCCGTGGTGCTGGTGGTGCTGCTCGGCGTCACGGCCGCACTGCCCTACGTCTCCAACCGGCTCGGTCTGCCGTGGGCGCCCAATGCGCCGAAGGGCGACGAGCCGCAGCCGGTGGCCGTCACCCGCGACCTCGAGGGTCCGCCCGACTCGGCGCCGTCGCCGACCGCGAACGGCGTCACGCAGGCGCTGTCGGGGCTCACGAACAACCCCGCGCTCGGCTCGCTGACCGGTTCCATCATCGATCCCGCCAACGGCACCGCGTTGTGGGAGCAGGACGCGGGCAAGCTCATCACCCCCGCGTCCACCACCAAGGTGCTCACGGCAGCCGCGGCGCTGCTGGCGCTCGACCACGGCAAGCAGCTGACCACCAAGGTCGTGGAGGGCTCCGAGCCGGGCACCGTCGTGCTCGTCGCGGGTGGGGACGTCACGTTGTCGTCGCTGCCCGACGGAGAGGACTCGGTGTACCAGGGCGCGGCCCACCTCGACGATCTCGTCGCGCAGGTCAAGGAGGCCACCGGCGGCGACGTCAGCCAGGTGCAGCTCGACCTGTCCGCGTTCTCCGGTCCGACGAGCGCCGAGGGCTGGGCGCCTGAGGACGCGCCCTCGACCTACATGGCTCCCGTCGAGCCCGCGATGCTCGACGGCGGGCGCAGCAAACCCGACGACGACACGTCGATGCGGTCCGGCAAGCCTGCCCAGGACCTCGCCCAGCAGCTGGCGAGCAGGCTCGGTGCCCAGGTCTCCGGCACCGCCACCACCACCGCGCCGCAGGGCGCACGAGTGCTCGGCGAGGTCGCTTCCGCACCGTTGACCGAGCTCGTCGACACGTTCCTGTCCATCTCGGACAACCTGTTGGCCGACGCCATCGCGCGCCAGGTCGCCATCGCCGAGGGCGAGGAGCCGTCGTTCGAGGGCGCCTCGCGGGCGATGCTCACCGTGTTGCGCGACAACGGTTTCGACGTCGACGGGGTCGAGCTGTCGGATGCCAGCGGGCTCTCCCTGCGCAACAAGGTCTCGGCGAAGCTGCTCGCCGACGTGCTGTCGGTCGCGGCCGCGCCGGACGGCAAGGGCGACGCGCGGACGGCCAAGCTGCGCCCGTTGCTCGGCGGCCTGCCCGTCGCCGGCGGTAGTGGCACGCTCGCCTCGCGCTACACCGAGGGGACCGCCACCGAAGGCAGGGGCTGGGTGCGCGCCAAGACCGGCACGATCCCGTCCGACGGCATCAACACGCTCGCCGGACTCGTCCTCGACACCGACGGCCGCGTGCTGGTGTTCGCGCTGATGACCGAGGGCTCGCAGACCGAGGCCGGACGTGCCGGGCTGGACACGATCACGGCCACGCTGCGTGGGTGCGGCTGCGGCTGACGAACGGGTAGCGTCGAAACGGTGAACTTGGTGAACCAGCAGTCGCAGGCCAGGGCGAACCAGCTGGTCGACTGGTCCGTCGCAGCCTCGACCGGCGCCTACCTCGTGCGGGGTGGACCGGTCGTGCCCAGGGAAGAGGCCGAGCGCGCCGTCAGCGAGCTGCGCGAGCTCACAATCGACGCCGAGCACCACGTCCGCGAGCTCACCGGGCTCGGGACAGGGCTGCCGCTGTTGCCGGGTGACGTCGTCGACCGGCCGGGCTGGGTGCGCGCTGCGGCGTCGGGGCTCGACGAGCTCACCGGCCGCGCCCTGCCGGACGCACCGGGCGGCGCACTGACACCGCTGGTCGCGGGCAGCGCCGGGGTGCAGACCGGGGTGGTGCTGGCGTTCCTCGGCGCCAGGGTGCTCGGGCAGTACGACCCGTTCGGCGGTGAGGACAAGCAGGGCAGGCTCCTGCTGGTCGCCCCCAACGTCGTCACCGCGCAGCGCGCGATGGGTGTCTCGGGCCGCGACTTCCGGATGTGGGTGTGCCTGCACGAGAGCACACACCGGCTGCAGTTCACCGCCGTCGCCTGGTTGCGCGAGTACTTCGCCAACGAGGTGGCCAACCTCATCACCGGTCTCGCCGACAGCGACGGCCTCGGCACGATGCTCGGCAGGCTGCCGGAGACGCTCAAGGAGGCGCGGCGCGCCAAGGCCGACGGCTCGATGGGCCTCGCCGAACTGCTGCAGTCCCCGCAACAGCGTGCCGTCTTCGACAAGCTGCTGGCGATGTCGACGCTGCTGGAGGGCCACGCCGACTACGTGATGGACGCCGTCGGCCCCGACGTGGTGCCCAGCGTGGCGACCATCCGCCGCCGGTTCACCGCGAGGCGCAAGGGCGGTGGGCTGCTCGATCGGTTGCTGCGCAGCCTGCTCGGTGTCGATGCCAAGATCCGCCAGTACGCGCTGGGCGCCACGTTCACGCGCGAGGTGGTGCGGACCGTCGGCATGGACGGCTTCAACGTCGTGTGGACCTCGCCGGACACGCTGCCGACCCGAGCCGAGATCAGGGATCCGCAGGCGTGGGTTCGCCGGATCCACTGAGCGCGGTTCGCAGGGCGGTCAGGGATTTCCTCGCGGCAGGCGAACCGGTGCTCGCCTCCGGTGAGCTTTTCGTCGCGGTGTCGGGCGGAGCCGACTCGCTCGCGTTGACCGAGGCCGCGGCGAGGGCGGCGCACCGCAGGGACGTGCGCGTCACCGCTCTGGTCGTCGACCACCGGTTGCAGGAGGGCTCGGCCGAGGTGGCCGCCACGGCCGCGGACATGGCCCGCAAACTCGGCGCCGACGACGCCAGGGTGCTCACCGTGACCGTCGAGGGCCGCGGAGGCGTCGAGGCCGCCGCCCGAGGGGCCCGCTACCGGGCGTTGCGGGAGGCGTTGCCCGCACCCGACCGGCTCGTGCTGCTCGGACACACCCGTGACGACCAGGCCGAAACCGTGCTGCTGGGGCTCGGCAGGGGCTCCGGCCCGCGCTCGGTGTCCGGCATGCGCCCGCTGGACCCGCCGTGGGGAAGGCCACTGCTGGCGTTGCCGAGGTCGGCGACCGAGGGCGCCTGCGCCGAACTGGGCGTCGTGCCGTGGACCGATCCGCACAACTCCGACAGCCGCTACACCCGGGTCCGGCTCAGGCGCGAGGTGCTGCCGCTGCTGGAGGACGTGCTCGCGGGCGGAGTCTCCGCCGCGCTCGCGCGCACGGCCGCGCAACTGCGCGAGGACACCGAGGCACTCGACGTACTGGCCGCCGAACTGCTGCGGCGAGCGCGCGACGGGGAGACACTCGACGTGGACGTGCTGACGCCCGCGCCTGCCGCGCTGCGGCGGCGGGCGCTGCGCACCTGGCTACTCGGCGCGGGTGTGCGAGAACTGACCGACGCCCACCTGCGCGCCGTCGACGCGCTCGTCGGCGAATGGCGGGGGCAGGGCGGCGTATGGCTGCCCGGCAATTTTGAAGCGCGCAGATCACGTGGAAAGCTCTGCGTGGAAGCGTGAAGGCTCCCGAACCCACCACAAGAGGGGACTGGCCCGTGTACGAAGGCGACATCGCCTCCGTGCTCATCACCGAGCAAGAGATCAAAGACAAGATCGCGGAGCTGGCCGAGAAGGTCGCAGCCGACTACCCCGTCGAGGATCGAGCGAACGACCTCGTGCTGGTCGGTGTGCTCAAGGGGGCGGTCATGTTCATGACCGACTTCGCCAGGGCACTGCCCATCCCGGCGCAGATGGAGTTCATGGCCGTGTCGTCGTACGGCTCGTCCACCTCGTCGTCGGGTGTCGTGCGGATCCTCAAGGACCTCGACAGGGACATCGCGGGCAGGGACGTGCTGATCGTCGAGGACATCGTCGATTCGGGACTGACCCTGTCGTGGCTGCTCAAGAACCTGAACGCCCGCAACCCGGCGTCGCTGAACGTCGTGTCGCTGCTGCGCAAGCACGAGGCCGTGCAGGTGGACGTCCCGGTGCGCTACATCGGCTTCGACATCCCGAACGAGTTCGTCATCGGGTACGGGCTCGACTACGCGGAGCGTTACCGGGACCTGCCGTTCATCGGAACGTTGGACCCAAAGGTTTACTCCTCGTAATCGCAGGTGAACGCATTGCGTCCCCTCGGGGAAATGCGGAACCCTGTGTGCCGGGAACGCGTCATACCGGCACAGCTGTTGCGTTAACCTAAGCGAAGATCACAGGCGTTTTTTCACGCTGTGCTGGGGACAGGAGAGAGCGAGAGATGGGGAACAGCAGCTACGCGGATGCCGCCGCGTTCCGCGCCGCGGCCGCGACCGGCCAGGTCGGTGTCGACCCCGACGCCGCGCAGGGTGTGCTCAACAAGATCCGCACCGGCAAGGACGAGGTCGAGGCGCTTCTCGCCAACGCGGGGGCTCTCGCCACGCAGCCGAGGCTCGGAGCGAACCCGGTCGGCAATGCCATGGCCGCGAAGTTCTCCGAGCGCGCCGACGGGGGTGGCGACTCGTACGCGCAGGCGTTGCAGAACCTCTACACCCAGTACGAGCAGGCCGAACAGGCCATCATGACGGCGATGAGCCGCTACCACGAGATCGACCAGTCGGGCGCCGACCCGTTCCGCGGGCAAGCGTAAGGCCAGGGGGGCGACAACATGGCATTCGAGAACATGGGCGAATCGCGGCAGACCTCGAGCGTGCCGATGGGCGACAACGGCGAGGTCGCCGGCATCGTCCAGCAGGCGCGTGGCCGCGCGGACGGCTTCACCTACGGCGACGACCGCGCGATCGGCGACCGCCCGAACTGGCAAGCGCAGGAGAGCGAGCAGCTCTACAGCTACGCGACGGTCAACAACGAGCCGGGCACGGCCGAGGAGATCGGCCAGTCGTGGGCCGGCCACAGCGCCAGCCTCTCCAGGGCTTCCGAGGACCTCTACAACGCGATCGCCGAGCTGGGCGCCGCGTGGGTCGGCCAGGGTGCGGGCGCCGCGCAGGGTTCGCTCGTCGGTATCGCCAACTCCAGCGCGCAGGCCTCCGAGGCGGCCAACACGATGAGCTCGCGGCTCACCCAGCAGGCGGCGGCCGCCGCTGAGCTGAAAAAGATGCCGCAGCCCAGCGACTTCGACCCCGGCCAGATGACGGCGGCCATGCTGGCGGGTGGCCCCGCCGCGATGGTCAAGGACATGAAGCCGAAGTTCGACGCCGCCAACGACATCAAGGCCCAGCAGGTCGCCTACCTCGAGGCCTACACCACGGCGATGGCGGAGATCGACGGCAGCACTCCGAGCTTCGGCCCCGAGTCCCTCGGCCTGAAGCCGATGTCGGGTGTCTCGACGCTGAGCGCCGGTCCGGTCGGCGGCCCCGGCGCGTACGGCATGCCCGGCTCGGGCTCGCCCGGCGGTGTGCTCCACGGCGGACTCGGCGCGACCCCGATCGCCGCGCACGGCGGGGAGCAGAACGTCGCGGCCTCGGGCTTCCAGGGCGGTTCCCACGCGGCGCCGCCGCAGGCTCCTCCCGGCGCTCCGGCTCCCGGCTCCGCTCCGGCTCCCGGCGTGGGGGCGGGCGCGGGTACCGGCTCGGTTCCCTCGGCTCCCTCCGTTCCCACGGGCGGCCCGAACGTCGCCGCCTCGCTCGGCGGCGCGGCCGCCGGTGGCGCGCTCGGCTACGCGGGCGCCCGCTCGCTGGCCAAGGGCAACCGCACGGGCAGCACCAAGCAGTCGTCCACCGACACCACTGCGAGCAACCAGCAGGGCGCCAGCAGCGCCGCGTCGGTTCAGCAGCAGCAGCCGGGTGTGGTGAACCCCGCGGGCACCATCGGTGGTGGCGCTCCGCAGGGTGCCGCTCCCATGGGCGGTATGGGTGGCATGGGCGCGGGCGGTGCCCGGCAGGAAGAGGAGAAGGAGCACACGCACGCTTCCTTCCTCATCGACCCGGACCCGGACGAGACGTTCGGTGCCACGCAGGCGACGCCTCCGCCGGTGCTCGGCGCCTGGGGATCCGACGACGACGAGGAGCGCTAGGCAGTGGCGGAGCGGCTCACTCCGCTGGAGTTCGACTTCCTCTGGGAGTCCGCCCGCATCGGTGAACTGCCCTATCCGCTTCAAGTGCGGTCGCACGGCGACACGATGGAAGAACGCGCCACGCTGCGCCAGCAGGCTTTCGCCGAGCTGGCGCGGCGGGGCCTCGTCGACGACGGTGGCAGGCCGCAGCCCCACATCGAGGACATGCTCGGTGTGGTCGCGGGCGCCGACGTGAGCGTCGACTCGGTGCAGATCAGTGCGCCGAGCGCCGAGCCGCAGCTCGCGGTGGCGGCGACGCTGGGCACGCAGGCGACGCTGTTGATCAGGGACCCGCAGGGTTTCTTCGTCGACCGCGTCCCTGCCGACGGCCTCGCGAGCGCGATCGTCAGCCTGCTGCCGCCTGCCCCGCGCGGCAAGGAGAAGTCGATCACCGTCCCGCTGGAGCAGCTGCTCTCCGGGCCGGGCGTCGACTTCATGCAGCGCAGGGCACCAGCGCCAGACGGTGGCAGGGCGAGCGTCGACGAGGACCGCAAGGCGCTGGCGAGGTTGCACGCGCAGCCGCGCGAGCGGGGCGGTCAGATCGGCGCCAACGCGCGCAGCCGCACCGGCAGCAAGAGCCGAACACCCGTACTGAGCTGGTTCGACACGGAGACCGGGCGGTACTTCACGCAGGCGACTCGCGGTCGGGACGGCAGGGACTGGATCACGATCGCGCCCGCCGACGCGGCCACGTTGCGGTACCGGCTCTCCGAGATGATCGCCGGTGCGGTGAACTCAACGACCGCGCCGCTGTAGCGGTCCGGTGAGCTAGGGTTCGCCGCAGTATCGGGCTCATATCGGGAGGATCGTGCCCACGCAGGAGTTCTTCACGCCGGTCGCCTTCGACTTCCTGTGGGAGTCGGCCGGTATCGGTGAGCTGCCGTACCCGCTGCGGGTCCGCTCGCACGGCCGTACCGAGCTGGAGCGCAGGGAACTGCGCCGCGGTTTCGACGCCGAGTTCGCGGCTCGCGACATCCCGGGTTCGCACGTCGAGGAGTGGCTCGCACTGCTCGCGAGGCCGTCGATCAGCATCGACGCGCTGTTCATCCCCGAGTTCCAGGCGCCCCCGGTCGCGGCGCTGGCCGCCTCGGACGGGAGGCAGGCGGTGCTGGCCGTCCAGGACGCGACCGGTGTCTCGCTGCGTCCCGCGTATCCCGACGGACTGGTCTCCGCGGTGGTGGATCTGCTCCCGCAGGCGCCGCGTGGCAGCGAGTCGTCCATCACCATCCCCATCGACGAGGCGTTGCGAACGGAGCCCGCGCGTTCGGGCGTGGTCGCCGGCTCCGGGGCCGGTGCACGCAGGCGCACGGCACTGTCGGAGCGGACCACCGATCCGAGGCAGGCGTACGCACAGCTGATCGCGCAGCCGAGGTCGCGGGGCGGCCAGCTCGCCGCCAACAGCCGCGACGACCTGGGGGCGAAGCGTCGTTCGGCCGTGCTCGCGTGGTTCGACACCGCGACCGGCCGCTACCTGAGCCTGTCGCGCCCAGGCACCGACGGCAGGGAGTGGGTGACGGTGTCTCCCGCCGATGCGAAGACCCTGCGCTCGCGGCTCGGCGAGATGGTGGCGGGTGTCGCCTCCTAGCGGTGACGGCTCCGTTCGCGCCCCGCGTTGAGTTGAGGGTCGGCTGGTGGGAACATCGGTGAGCTGATGGCCGTTGTTCTCCTGGAGGATCGCCCGGCTGCCTTAACATGCCGGGCGGTACGCTGGTGGGACGGCTAACACCGTGCCCATCGCAGTTGTCAACACCGTGACGGCGGGTGTGACATGAACCGCCTAGCCAGGGAGGGTCGAGGCCACCACGGCCGGATCAAATGGACCGCAAGCGCCTGCTCAAGAACCCACTGCTGTGGATAGTCGCGGTTCTGCTGCTCTATTTCGCCTTCAGCATGATCTTCGACGGCGACCGTGGGTACACGCATGTGCCGACGTCGCAGGCCGTCCAGCAGATCAACTCCGGCAACGTCACGGAAGCGAACCTGGAGGACAAGGAGCAGCAGCTCAAGCTGCACCTGGCCGATTCGATCGACGTCGATGGCCAGCAGGTCAACCAGATCATCACGAAGTTCCCGAACGGAGCGTCGAGTCAGCTCTACAACTCGCTGCTCGATGCCCGCAACGGCGACTCGGGTGTCAAGTTCGACACCACCGTCACGCAGGACTCCTTCTTCACGCAGCTGCTCATCTACATGATCCCGCTCGGGATCCTGCTGCTCCTGCTGATGTGGATGATGAACAACGCGCAGGGCGGCGGTAACCGCGTCCTCAACTTCGGCAAGTCCAAGGCCAAGCAGCTCAACAAGGACATGCCCAAGACCACGTTCACCGACGTGGCCGGCGCGAGCGAGGCCGTCGAGGAACTGCACGAGATCAAGGACTTCCTGCAGAACCCCGGCCGCTACCAGGCACTCGGCGCCAAGATCCCGAAGGGCGTGCTGCTGTACGGCCCGCCCGGTACCGGTAAGACGCTGCTCGCGCGTGCCGTCGCCGGCGAGGCGGCCGTGCCGTTCTACACGATCTCCGGTTCCGACTTCGTCGAGATGTTCGTCGGTGTCGGTGCCTCCCGGGTGCGCGACCTGTTCGAGCAGGCGAAGCAGAACGCGCCCTGCATCATCTTCGTCGACGAGATCGACGCCGTCGGCCGTCAGCGTGGCGCCGGCCTCGGTGGTGGGCACGACGAGCGCGAGCAGACGCTGAACCAGCTGCTCGTCGAGATGGACGGCTTCGACTCGCGGGGCGGCATCATCCTGATCGCCGCCACCAACCGGCCCGATATCCTCGACCCGGCGCTGCTGCGCCCCGGCCGGTTCGACCGGCAGATCCCGGTGTCCGCGCCCGACCTGCGCGGCCGCAAGGCGATCCTCGAGGTGCACTCGAAGGGCAAGCCGCTCGAGCAGAACGTCGACCTCACCTCGCTCGCCAAGCGCACGGTAGGCATGTCGGGTGCCGACCTGGCCAACGTGATCAACGAGGCCGCCCTGCTCACCGCGCGTACCCACGGCAACGTCATCACCGACTCCGCGCTCGAGGAGTCGGTGGACCGCGTCATCGGCGGACCTGCCCGCAAGAGCCGGATCATCTCCGAGAAGGAGAAGAAGATCACGGCCTATCACGAGGGTGGGCACGCGCTGGCCGCGTGGGCGATGCCGGACATCGAGCCGGTCTACAAGCTCACGATCCTGCCGCGTGGCCGCACCGGTGGGCACGCGCTGCTCGTCCCCGAGGACGACAAGGACTTGATGACCCGCTCCGAGATGATCGGCAGGCTGGTCTTCGCGATGGGCGGTCGGACCGCGGAGGAGCTCGTGTTCCACGAGCCCACCACCGGTGCCGTCTCCGACATCGAGCAGGCCACCAAGATCGCCAGGGCGATGGTCACCGAGTACGGCATGAGCCCCCGGCTCGGCGCCGTCAAGTACGGCCAGGAGCAGGGCGACCCGTTCCTCGGCCGCTCGGCGGGCAGGCAGGCGGACTACTCCCTCGAGGTCGCGCACGAGATCGACGAGGAGGTGCGCAAGCTCATCGAGACGGCGCACACCGAGGCGTGGCAGGTGCTCAACACCTACCGTGACGTTCTCGACGAACTCGTCGTGGAGCTGCTCGACAAGGAGACCCTGCAGCGCAGGGACCTCGAGCGGATCTTCGCCTCGGTCGAGAAGCGTCCGCGCATCACGGCGTTCAACGAGTTCGGCGAGCGGCTTCCCTCGGACAAGCCGCCGATCAAGACTCCGGGCGAGCTGGCGATGGAGCGCGGCGAGCCGTGGCCTCCGCCGCAGCCCGAGCCGGAGCCCCAGACCGCGCCGGTCCCGGAGCCCGAGCCGACGCCCGTGGCGACCGCACCCGGTGGCAACGACCTGCCCGGTGGCCCGCCGTACGGCACCAACCCCAGGCCGGTCGGACCCCCGCCGGGGTACAACCCGTACGCGCCGCCCCAGGGCGGCGGCGGTTACCCGAACGGCACCCGCAGGCAGAACGGCGGGCAGTCCGGTCAGGGCGGCGGTCAGGGTTCGTGGCCGCAGCAGCCCTACGGCGGCGGAGCGCCCGGCGACTACCAGGCTGGCCCGCCGAACTACGGGGCACCTCCCGGCTGGACGCCCGCCACCTCACCCGGTGGCACCAGGCCGAGCCAGCCGTGGCGGCCGAGCCCTCCCGGCAACGAGCCGGGACCCTCGCAGCCGCAGCCTCCCCAGGGCGGGCAGCACGAGCGCGATCCCGACGATCAGGACGGTCAACATCGCCAGTGAGGTGAGCGGCAACGGCTACGGGGCCGCGATAGAGGATGTCGCGCCCCTGGCCAACGGCCGGGTGTTCGACCAGGCGCGTGCGGAGAACGCCGTGCGCGAGCTGTTGCTCGCGTGCGGCGAGGACCCGGATCGCGACGGCCTGCAGGACACTCCCGGTCGAGTCGCCCGTGCCTACCAGGAGATCTTCGCTGGCCTCTACGACGAGCCGGATCACGTGCTGGACCGGACGTTCGACGAGGGTCACGACGAGATGGTGCTCGTCACCGACATCCCGATGTACAGCACGTGTGAGCATCACCTGGTGCCGTTCCACGGCGTCGCGCACGTCGGTTACATCCCCAACTCGCAGGGCAAGGTCACGGGACTGTCCAAACTGGCCAGGCTCGTGGACCTCTACGCGAAGCGCCCCCAGGTGCAGGAGCGGCTCACGTCGCAGATCGCCGACGCGCTCGACCGCAAGCTGAAGCCGAGCGGCGTGATCGTGGTGATCGAGGCGGAGCACCTGTGCATGGCGATGCGCGGCATCCGCAAGCCCGGCGCACGCACCACCACGTCCGCCGTCCGCGGGTCGCTCAAGACCTCGGCCACCTCGAGGGCGGAGGC
The DNA here is from genome assembly GCF_016595675.1 of Prauserella cavernicola. Taxonomy (GTDB): domain Bacteria; phylum Actinomycetota; class Actinomycetes; order Mycobacteriales; family Pseudonocardiaceae; genus Prauserella_A; species Prauserella_A cavernicola. Next base: position 1,226,791 of record NZ_JAENJH010000002.1, read on the forward strand.
GCTCGACCTGATCAAGGGCCGGCGGTGACCGCAGGTCTCCCGTCCCCTGGCAGGTGCGCCGTGATGGGCGTACTGAACGTCACGCCCGATTCCTTTTCGGACGGTGGGCGTTATCTGAGCCGGGAGGACGCGCTTGCCCACGCCCACGCGATGTGGCGGCGCGGCGCCGACATCATCGACGTCGGCGGTGAGTCGACCCGGCCGGGCTCGGGCCGCGTGGACGCCGACACGGAGAAGTCACGCGTGCTTCCCGTGATCAGGGCGCTGTGCGCCGACGGGCTCGCGTTGTCGGTGGACACCACGCGGGCAGCTGTCGCGGCGGCCGCGGTCGACGCGGGCGCCCACGTGATCAACGACGTCTCCGGCGGGCTCGCGGACCCGGACATGGCCAAGGTCGCGGCGGAGGCCGGCGTGCCGTGGGTGCTGATGCACTGGCGCGGTCACAGCAAGGACATGAACTCGCTCGCCGACTACACCGATGTCGTCGCGCAGGTGCGCGACGAGCTGAGCGCCAGGGTGGACGAGGCGCTGGCCGCGGGGGTCGCCGAGCACAAGATCGTGCTGGACCCTGGGCTCGGTTTCGCGAAGCAGGCCGAGCACGACTGGGCGTTGCTGCACCGCCTCGACGTGTTCCTGGGCATGGGCTTTCCCGTGCTGGTCGGGGCATCCCGCAAACGTTTTCTCGGCAGGCTGCTCGCCGACGCGGAGGGCGAACCGCGCCAGCCGTCCGGCCGCGAGGTGGCCACCGCGTCGATCTCGGCGCTCGCCGCGCAGGCGGGAGCCTGGGGAGTGCGGGTGCACGACGTCGGCGCGTCGCTCGACGCCGTGCAGGTCGCCGCGGCCTGGCAGCGTGGAGGCACGTCCGGATGACCGATCGCATCACGCTCACCGGGCTGGCGGTGTTCGGCAGGCACGGCGTCTTCGAGCACGAGAAGCGCGAGGGGCAGGAGTTCGTCGTCGACGTGACTGCGTGGCTGAGCCTCGCGCCCGCGGCCGCCTCCGACGACCTCGCGGACACGCTGCACTACGGCGAGCTCGCGCAACTGGCCGCCGACATCGTGGGCGGCGAGCCCTACGACCTGATCGAGAGCGTCGCCGGGCGCATCGCCGACGAGGTGATGCGCAAGGACTCGCGGCTTTCGGCCGTCGAGGTGACCGTCCACAAGCCCTCGGCCCCGATTCCGCTGGCGTTCGCCGACGTGGCCGTGACCGTGCGGCGCGAGCGATGAGCAGGGCCGTCCTTTCGCTGGGGTCCAACCTCGGTGACCGGTTCGCGTACCTGCGACTCGCCGTCGACGGCCTGCGGGACGTGCTGGTGGCCGTGTCCGGCGTCTACGAGACGGCGCCGTGGGGCGTCGAGGACCAGCCGGACTTCCTCAACGCCGTGTGCATCGTGGCCGACCCGGCCCGCGACCACTGGGACTGGCTGCGGACCGGGCAGGCGCTGGAACGCGAGGCCGAGCGCGTGCGCGAGCAGCGCTGGGGCCCGCGCACGCTCGATGTCGACGTGGTGACCGTGGACGGAGTCCGCTCCACCGATCCCGAGTTGCTCCTGCCGCACCCCGGCACCGCAGAGCGCGCGACCGTGCTGATCCCGTGGCTCGAGATCGAGCCGGCCGCCGAGGTGCCGGGCCGCGGCAGGGCCGTTGAGCTGCTCGCCGCGCTGCCGGAGTCCGACCGCGCCGGTGTGCGCTTCCGGCCGGACCTGCTGCTCTAACCCGCCGTCGCACGCACGGCGGCGGCGATCCACTGAGCCGCCGCGTTCTGGCTGGGCACCGGCGGCCAGCCGTTGATGATCGCCATCAGCTGCCAGTACCGCTCGCCGCGCGGATCGGCTCCCGCCTCGAGCTGCCCGGCCAGTTCGGCGCGGAACTCGGGGCCGTCGGTCTTGTCCTCGGCGCGCAGCAGTGCCGCGATCTCGCTTGCGAGCTCCGTGCCCTCGGGCGAGTCCGGCGTGAGCCCCTTGCCGAGTGCGGCTTCCGCCCGCTCGCTCCACCCGCACCACGCGTCCCGCTGCACCTTCGCGAACGCGTCGATGTCCTCTCCCTGCTCGCGCCGGGCCGCCTGCCCCTCGCCCATTCCCCTGATGAGGGCACGAAAGCCGGGGTCCTGCACCAGCTCAGCCAGCTCGACCCAGGCCTCCACCTGCTCGGGCGTGGGGTCGTCGGGCAGCTCGGGTTTGGCCGAGCGCATCCACTCGTAGAAGTCGGAGTCGACGTCGAGGCCCTCGGTCACGCTGTCCCAGAACTCGTCGACGAGGCGTTTGCGCTCCTCGTCGGACATCGAAGCCAGTCGGTTCATCAGTTGCACCTCGTCCAGTTCGGATCGCCGGGTGGCGACCGCACGCAACACCGCCCTGCGCAGGCGGAGCACGCGGATCTGCTCGTCGAGCACCTCGACGTGCTTGCTCGCGAGAGCGGAGATCGTCTCCGTCCGCTCGAGCACCCGCTCCACGTCGGCGAGGCCGATGCCCAGCTCGCGCAACGTGCGCACGAGCTCGAGCCTGGCCAGCGCCCTGGTGTCGTAGAGTCGGTATCCGGCGTGGGTGCGGTCGGTGGGCGGGAGCAGTCCCTCGTCGGAGTAGAACCGGATGGTCTTGACGGGAAGTCCCGTCCGCCGTGACAGCTCTCCGATCGTGAACACGCTCGCCCCCTGCACGAGATCCAGACTGGAGTCTTCAGTCACTGGAGGGTCAAGCATCGCCCACCGACGAGCGTCATGGCCACCTCGAGTCCCGCTACGGTGGGGGCATGCACTTCACTCGGCCACGGGACCTGCTCGTCGCCGGGGTGATCGGCTTCGGACTGGTGTTCTTCCTCTTCGAGTTCGCCTACACGTCGATGCCGAGTCTGCCGACGCTGGCCGGCGTCACGCTGCTGATCCTCGCCGTCATCGAGCTGGTGCTCGCCTACATCGTCCGCAGCCGGATCCGCCAAGGCAGGGTGGTCCACGGCATCGGGATCGCCAGGGCCGTCGCGCTCGCCAAGGCGTCGTCGTTGCTGGGCGCCTTGATGTTCGGGGCGTGGCTGGCGGGAGTGGTCTATCTCGCTCCGCGCTCCAACGAGCTCACGGCCGCCGCTGACGATCTTCCCTCCGCGATCATCGGTGCGGGCTGCGCCCTCGTGCTGATCGCCGCGGCACTGTGGCTCGAGCACTGCTGCCGGGCACCGGAACCGCGTGATCATGATCGCGATCGGAGAGTGACCGGTTAACGATCCAAACCCACCGCTCGAAGTACCAACAAGGTCTCGGATGGATTACCAGAAGGTACGGTGTTGGGCATGACTGGCGTGGGTGACGACTCGCGCGGCCACTCTTCGGGTAGGCCGTGGCTGGCCGCGGGCTTGGCCCTCGCCATCGGTGCGACCTTGGCTCTCGTACTCACCGAGGATCTCAGGTGGTTGCGACTGGGCATCGTCGCCGCGCTCTGGGCCGCGTTGATCGGTGCGTTCGTGGCCGTGCGCTATCGCAAGCAGGCCTCGTCGAGCGATCAGGCGGCCGCGCAGGCGCAGGAGATCTACGAACTGGAGCTGGAACGCGAGATCGCGGCGAGGCGCGAGTTCGAGCTGGAGATCGAGGCCGAGACGCGGGACCGGGTCGAGGAGGAGTCGCGCGAGGAGCTCGACGCGCTCCGCAACGAGGTCTCGTCCCTGCGCGAGAGCCTGCAGGCGCTGTTCGGCGGTGAGGTCCTGTGGGAGCGGGTCGCGCTCACCGCCCAGTCCACGCGCATGCGCTCGATCGGCGAGGAGCCGAGGATCGTCACGGCCGGTGAGTCGAGCGGCAGCGCCCCCGCGCAGATCACCGCGGGCAAGAACGGGTCCGAGCCGCCGGAGCGGCAGACGGAGCTGATGGACCGGTTCCGCGACAAGGGGCAGGACGTCGTCGTCCGCCCGCCGCGGCGTCAGCCACCCGCGGCCCAGCAGCCCGCACCCCCGAAACCGCCGGTTCAGAAACCGGTCGCGCGCAAGCCCGCTCCGCAGCAGCCTGCGCCGAAGCCGCCCGCTCCGCAGGAGGCGGCGACCCAGTTCGTTCCGCGCCCCTCGCGGCCCCCCGAGGACAGCAGGCCGTCGCAGCGCCCCGTCGAGCGCCCTGTGGATCTGCCGACGCGGCGCGTGCAGCCGAGCGACCAGGCCGGTGCTGCCGCCGCCCGCGCCGCCAAGGCGGCCGAGCTCGCCCGCGCGGAGATGGCTCGCGCCGAGCGGTCGCGGCCGCAGCAACAGCCGGTTCGCAGGCCTGCCGAGCCGCCTGCCGAGCGGCCCCAGCCCGAACAGCGGCCCGCCGCGCAGCGCCCGCCGCAGGCGCCGCCCGCACCGCCCGCCAAGCCGCCCGCGCCGCCGCAGGCGCCGCCGCCACCGGCCGCCAAGCCGCCCGCGCCGCCCGCACCGCCGCAGGCCCCGCCCTCGCCGCCGCCACCCGCCGCCAAACCGCACACGCCGGCGCGCGCACCGGAGCCCGATCCGACGAGGCCCGCGATGGAGCCGCCGCGCAGGGGACGACCGGCCGCGAGCGTCACCCCGCCCGTGCGCAAACCCGCGAAACCGGAGCCGCCGACCACCTACGCCAGGAGCTTCGACGCGGACTGGACGCCGACCTGGTCCGGCGCGGAGGACCAGCCGGAGCCGCCCGCGAAGGTGGACGACGGTTCGCACGCCGCGCCCGTCGAGCAGGCGGCGCCGCCCGAGAAGCAGCCCGAACCGCCCGCTCCCGAGCCTGCTCCCGCTCCGCCGAATCCGACGTTGCCGCCCGAGGTCCGTGAGCATGCAGGCCGCGCGGGCGGGCGCAGGCGACGGCCCGAGGCCGGGGAGCAGCCCGCAGCCACGGGACGGCACGGCGACGACGAGTCCGGTGGCCGCAGGCGCAGGGCCGAGGGCGAGCCCGCATGGCAGGGCTTCACCGCCGAGCCCGACGACTCCGAGTCCGGCGGTCGGCGGCGCGCGCAGGCCGACACCAACGGTTCGTCGGGTGGCGGACGCCGTCGCGCGCCCGAGCCCGATCCCGAGCCGCAGGGTTCGCACGCGGAGGGCAAGTCGGTCAGCGAGCTGCTCGCCGCGCACGGCTCGGGCAAGTCGGCCCCGCGCAGGCGGCGTCGCGCGGACGACTGAGCGGACCCCGCGGCTCTCCCTGGCGGATGAACCTCGGAGGATCGCTGGCCACCCTGCTCTTCCGGGTTCGTGGACAGGACTTATGGTGCCCGCGTGAGCGGACCCACGACCAGCCGGCCGGTCAAGCCACCGCGTCGGCACACCCCGCGCAGGATCACGGTGCTGTTGCCGATCGTCGTACTGACGGGCGTGGCGCTGTGCGGTCTGCTGGTGCTGGGCCTCGCGACCGTGCGGGTGGGTGTGCTGGCCGTGGTGATCGGCGTGATCGCCGCGGTCGTGCCCGTGGCCGTGGTCACCGCGGCGTTCCTGTGGATCGACCGCTGGGAACCGGAACCCGCCAAGCTGCTGTTGCTCTCGTTCCTCTGGGGCGCGTGCGTCGCGACGCTGTCGGCGCTGCTGATCAACGACACCGCCGCGACCGTCGGCGACCTGCTGCTCGGCTCGGGCCAGGGCAGCAAGGTCAGCGCCATCGTCTCCGCTCCGCTGGTCGAGGAGCTCATGAAGGCCGTGCCCGCAGTGGTGATCCTCTGGCGGCGCTCGCACGAGTTCGACGGCGTGGTCGACGGCATCGTCTACGCCGGGCTCAGCGCGGCGGGCTTCGCGTTCACCGAGAACGTCTACTACTTCGGCAGGGCCTTCGCCGAGCAGGGCTTCGGCGACGGACTGAGCTCCGGCGTCATCGCGGCGTTCATCCTGCGCGGGGTGCTCTCGCCGTTCGCCCACCCGCTGTTCTCGGTGCTCATCGGGATCGGCCTCGGCGTCGCCGCGCAGACCGGCAGCCGCAGGCTCAAGGTGCTGCTGCCGCTCATCGCCTACGTCGGCGCGGTCTGCCTGCACGCGTTGTGGAATGCGTCGTCGGTCCTCGGCGGCGCCGAGGCGTTCCTCAACGTCTACTTCCTCATCATGGTGCCGATGTTCGTCGGCGTGGTGATGCTCGTGCTCTGGCAACGGCGGCGTGAGCAGCGGGTCGTCTCCGACGCGCTGCCCGAGCTGGCGTCGGCCGGCATCATCGCCAGGTCCGAGATCGACCTGCTCGCCGACCTCAAGGAGCGCCGCCGCTGGCGCGAGATGGCCCGCAAGCAGTCGGGCCGCGCCGCGGCCAACGCCGTCGCGGAGTACCAGAACGGCGTGACCGAACTGGCGTTCCTGCGCCGCCGCTCACCCAGTGAGTCGCGGGAGCGGGAGCTCACCGAGATCGTCAGGTCGAGCAGGGCCGAGGCCGTGCGGCTCGCGACCGCGAACGGGTGAACCCGGGACGGGTGAAGCTCGTCACCTGGTGACGGTTACCGGCGCGTTCGAGTACTACTCTCGCGCCGTCGTCTGGTACCCGCGACCGAAGAGCGGGACTGGAACGAGTTTGGGAGTTCAACATGAGCGTCCGTTGGCGTGCGCGATGACGGCCATGGAGCGGCCCGCCCGGCTCTCGGTGGGCGTGGTTTCCGCGGGCAGGGTCGGAAGTGTGCTGGGTGCGGCTTTGGCCCGCGCAGGTCACACAGTGGTCGCCGCGTCGGGTATCTCGGACGTGTCCGTCCGGCGAGCCGAGACGTTGCTGCCGGGAGTTCCGCTGCTGCCGCCCGACGAGGTCGCCAGACGCGCGGATCTGGTGCTGCTCGCACTGCCCGACGACGCACTCGCTGCGATGACCAACGGTCTCGCCAAGACCGGTGCGTTGCGAGCCGGTCAGATCGTGGTGCACACCTCCGGCGCCTACGACGTCGACATCCTGGCCCCCGTCACCGAACTCGGCGCGCTCCCGCTCGCCCTGCACCCGGTGATGACCTTCAGCGGCAGGGAAGAGGACCTGGAGCGCATCGCGACGTGCAGCGTCGGCATCACCGCGGCCGAGGGCGACGAGGCGGCCTGGAACGTCGGCGAGGCGCTGACCGTGGAGATGGGTGCCGAGCCGGTGCGCATCCCGGCAGCCATGCGGCCGCTCTACCACGCGGCGATCGCCCACGGCGCCAACCACTTGATCACGCTCGTGAGCGACAGTGTTGAATTGCTGGGAGCGGGCGGGGTGCGCAACGCCGAACGGCTGTTGGCCCCCTTGCTGTCCGCGGCGCTCGACAACGTGCTCCGGCACGGTGATCGTGCGCTGACCGGCCCGGTCGCCCGTGGCGACGCGGGCACCGTCGCGAAGCACCTCGAGGTGCTGGCGGAGCAGGACCCGGAGGTGGCGGACACCTACGCCACGCTCGCGCGCCGGACCGTCTCCAGGGCCACCGGCGCGGGACTACTCGCCGACGACGCCGCGGCCGAGCTCACCGATCTCCTCGACAACGGACGTGAAACCCCATGACAGCCCCGAAGTTCAGCCGAGGCACTCTCAACGTCTACCGCTCGCCCGCCGATGTCACGAAGGTGACGACGGCGCTGCGCGGGGTCAGCCGCAAGGTCGCGCTCGTGCCCACCATGGGTGCGCTGCACGCCGGGCACCGGGAGTTGCTGCGCAGGGCGAAGCGGCTGCCCAACACGGTGGTGGCTGCCTCGATCTTCGTGAACCCGCTGCAGTTCGGACAGGGTGAGGACTTCGAGGCCTACCCGAGGCCGCTGGAGCGCGACCTCGAGGTGCTCGAGGATTTGGGCGTGGAGATCGCGTTCACGCCACAGGTGAGCGATCTCTACGCGGAGGACGCGACGGTCACCGTGAACCCTGGCGCGCTGGGTGACGAGCTCGAGGGGGCGGTGCGGCAGGGGCATTTCGCGGGCGTGCTCACGGTGGTGTCGAAGCTGTTCAACATCGTCAGGCCGCACCACGCGCTGTTCGGCGAGAAGGACTACCAGCAGCTGGTCCTGATCCGGCGGATGGTGCGCGACCTGGACGTCGACACCCGCGTGCTCGGCGTGCCCACGGTGCGGGAGGCCGACGGGCTGGCGTTGTCGTCGCGCAACGTCTACCTGTCGGCGGAGGAACGTGAGCAGGCCGTCGCGCTCTCGGCCGCGCTCATCGCGGGCGCCCACGCCGGACGGCTCGGTGCACAGGCCGCGCTCGACGCCGCTCGCGACACGCTCGCGGCGCGACCGGAGATCGCGGTGGACTATCTGGAACTGCGGGGAACCGATCTGGGGCCCGCACCCGTCGATGGAGAGGCACGGTTGTTGATCGCCGCGCGGGTCGGCAGGACCCGGCTCATCGACAACGTCGCCGTGTTGCTCGGCGCAGCGGCCGAGCACGGCCCACACATGTCCACAGAGGACGCAGGGGTATAGAGGGAGTCCCGGATGTACCGCACGATGCTGAAATCCAAGATTCACAGAGCCACGGTGACGCAGGCCGACTTGCACTACGTCGGCTCCGTCACCGTCGACGAGGCCCTGATGGAGGCCGCTGACCTGCTGCCGGGCGAGCAGGTGTCCATTGTGGATGTTACGAACGGCGCGCGCCTGGAGACCTACGTCATCAAGGGCGAGCGCGACAGCGGCGTCATCGGGATCAACGGGGCCGCCGCGCACCTCGTGCACCCCGGTGACCTGGTGATCCTCATCGCGTACGGGCAGATGGACAACGCCGAGGCCGCGTCCTTCCGGCCCAGGGTCGTGTTCGTCGACGCCGACAACCGCATCGCCGACCTCGGCGGCGACCCGGCCACGGTGCCCGAGGGCAGCGGCCTGGTCAGCGGTGCGCTGCCCATCGGCAAGTTCATCGGCGAGCAGCAGGCGTTCCCGGTGGCGGAGACGGTCGACGCGGCCAAGCTGGACGCCCTGCTGCACGCGGAGAGCTAGTTGCTCCTCACCGTCGACATCGGCAACACGAACATCGTGCTCGGCCTCTACTCCGGCAGGGGCGAGTCGGCCGAGCTGGTGCGTGACTGGCGGATGCGCACGGACGCGAGGATGACCGCCGACGAGCTCGCGCTCACCATGCGCGGGCTGCTCGGCCAGCACGCGGACTCGGTCAGCGGGATCAGCGCGTTGTCGACGGTTCCCGCCGTGCTGCGCGAGCTGCGCGTGATGCTCGGCAGGTACTACCCGAGGGTGCCGAAGATCGTGGTGGAACCCGGTGTGCGCACCGGTGTCCCGCTGCTGGTCGACAACCCCAAGGAGGTGGGCGGCGACCGGCTGGTCAACACACTGGCCGCGCACCACCTGCACAACACCGCGTGCGTCGTGGTGGACTTCGGCACGTCCACCAACGTCGACGCCATCTCCGCCAGGGGCGAGTTCCTCGGCGGAGCCTTCGCTCCCGGCATCGAGATCTCGGTCGACGCGCTCGCCGCGCGCGCCGCCGCGCTGCGCAAGGTGGAGCTGGTGCCGCCGCGCTCGGTGATCGGCAAGAACACCGTGGAATGCCTGCAGTCCGGAATCGTGTTCGGTTTCGCGGGCCAGGTGGACGGTCTGGTCCGGCGCATCGCCCGCGAGCTCGCCGGCGACACCGGTGAGCGGGTCGAGGTGATCGCCACGGGCGGTCTCGCGCCGCTGGTGCTGGGCGAGTCGGAGACCATCACGGAGCACCGTCCCGAACTCACGCTGCTCGGGTTGCGACTGGTCTACGAACGCAACGTGCGCTGAGCGAGCGGGTCCGCGCGGGAACGGGTGCCCGTGTGCACGGCTCGCACGGGTGTTCGTACCCTAAGGCCTCATGAGCGATTTCCCGGAGCAGCCCATGAGCGAGGACGACCTGCCGGAGCAGATGCGGGTGCGCCGGGACAAGCGTGACCGGATTCTCGCCGCGGGCGTCGAGCCCTATCCCGTCGAGGTGCCGCGCACGCATTCGCTTGCCGAGGTCCGTGCCGGGCACCCGGATCTTCCCGCCGACACCCAGACCGGCGAGCAGGTCGGGGTCACCGGCCGCGTCATGTTCCTGCGCAACACCGGCAAGCTGTGCTTCGCGACGCTGCGCGAGGGCGACGGCACGGAGTTGCAGGCGATGCTGAGCCTGGCGAAGGTCGGCGAGGAGGCGCTCGGCGCCTGGAAGGCCGACGTCGACCTCGGCGACCACGTTTTCGTACAGGGCGAGGTGATCACCTCCAAGCGCGGCGAGCTGTCCGTGCTCGCCGACAGCTGGCAGCTCACGGCGAAGTCGCTGCGCCCGCTGCCGGTGGCGCACAAGGAACTGTCCGAGGAGACCAGGGTCCGCCAGCGCTACGTCGACCTGATCCTGCGCCCGAAGGCGCGGGACGTGGTGCGGACCAGGGCGACGGTTCTGCGCGCGCTTCGCGATTCTTTCCACCGCCGCGGATTCACCGAGGTGGAGACGCCGATGCTGCAGACTCTTCACGGTGGTGCGTCGGCGCGGCCTTTTGTGACGCATTCCAACGCCTTCGACCTGGATCTGTACCTGCGTATCGCGCCCGAGTTGTATCTCAAGCGCTGCGTGGTGGGCGGTATCGAGAAGGTCTTCGAGGTCAACCGCAACTTCCGCAATGAGGGCAGTGACTCGTCCCATTCGCCCGAGTTCGCGATGCTCGAATACTACGAGGCCTACGCGACCTACGACACAATCGGAGTGTTCACCAGGGAGCTGGTGCAGGAAGCCGCCGAGGCGGCATTCGGTTCCCAGGTGGTGACCCTCGCCGACGGAACCGAGTACGACCTCTCCGGCGAGTGGACCGCAATGACAATGTACGGTTCCCTCTCCGACGCGCTCGGTGAGGAAGTGACGCCGGAAACGACGGTCGAGAAACTGCGATCCTTCGCGCAGGCGCGCGGGCTCGAGACGGATCCGAAGCTGGGTCATGGCAAGCTCGTCGAAGAACTGTGGGAGTACCTCGTCGGGGATCACCTCCACGCGCCGACATTCGTGCGCGACTTCCCCGTCGAGACGTCGCCGCTGACGCGACAGCACCGGACCCAGGACGGCGTCGCAGAGAAGTGGGATCTCTATGTGCGCGGTTTCGAGCTGGCCACGGGCTACTCGGAACTCGTCGACCCGGTCATCGAGCGGGAACGGCTCACCGAACAGGCTCGGTTGGCCGCGAAGGGTGACAGCGAGGCCATGCGCCTTGACGAGGATTTTCTGCGTGCACTTGAGTACGGAATGCCACCGACCGGCGGCGCGGGAATGGGAGTCGACCGGCTGCTCATGGCCCTCACCGGTCTCGGTATCCGGGAGACGATCCTGTTTCCGCTGGTCCGTCCCGAATAGCTGCGCGCGACACATCTGTAACCGCAGATGTTGATTTGCCTTTAGTCTGGTCACGGGGTATTAATATGTCCAGTCAAAGGCTTTTGACCGGGGCGTGGCTCGCACGCCGGCTATCGCCGGGCTTTTAACAGGAGGAACTGATGGCGCAGAAGGTCCTTGTCTCCCTCGTGGACGATCTGGACGGGTCAGAGGCCGAAGAGACCGTCGAGTTCGGGCTGGACGGTGTCAGCTACGAGATCGATCTGTCTGGCGAAAACGCCGAAGAATTGCGGGACGCGCTGGCGCAGTATGTCGAGCACGCGCGCCGTGCCGGTGGCCGGAAGCGGGCGGGCCGCCCGGCCGTCGCCAAGGTGCCCGGCCGTTCGGCCGCGGTCGACCGCGAACAGAATCAGGCCATTCGCGCGTGGGCGAGGAAGAACGGTTACGACGTTTCCGACCGTGGGCGCATCCCCTCGGAAGTCGTCGACGCCTACCACAAGAAGAACTGAAACATAGTTCCACTCTTGCGAAGCGGCGGCCTCCCGACCAGGGACGGCCGCCGCTTCACGTTCGGGGTTCCGCGGCCTGGGCTCTCGCATAGCGCGCGGGTGGCGTGCCCACGACGGTGGTGAAGTCGCGGACGAAGTGCGCCTGGTCGCTGTAGCCCAGTTCGTGCGCGAGGTCGGCGTGGTTCAGCCCGGGGTCGTCGGCGATGCGCCGCGCGGCGTCGTCGAGCCGGTGGACCCTGATCGCCCACTTCGGGCTGACGCCGACGCAGGTCGCGAACAACCGCTGCAGCGTCCGCGCCGAGAGCCCGGTGGCCTCCGCCAGCGCGGCGACCCTGGTCATCCCCGGATCGCTCGCGACCACCCGCACGGCGTCGCGCGCCTGCTCCTCCGCCGCACTCAGTGCGGGCACGTCCTTGCCGAGCAGTTCGTCGGCCAGCCGTGCCATCTCCGCCGGTTCGGCGGCGGCCAGTAGCTCGTCCTCCGTCTCCCGCGCCTGCGGCCCGAAGACCTCGGCCAGCGACACCACTCTGCCGGAGAACTCCGACATGGGCCTACGGGCGAAGGACCGGAAACACCCAGGCCGAAACCGCGCGCCGAGAACCTGGTCCCTGTCCTCGAGCAGGTGCGAGAACACCTCGCGACTCGGAGCCCACACGCCGGAGGCCGCGCGCGAGAACGAGACGTGCACCGACAGGTTGGGCAGCACCCGCTGCAGATGAGCGGGCCTGCCGCGCAGGTCCCAGCGCACGACCCAGTAGTACTGCACGAACGGGCGCAGGGCCTCCATCGGTTCGTGCCGGGTCAGCTCGAACCTCGTCGCCGCGATCCCGGCGTCCAGTACCCCCTGTGGGATGCGCTCCACGCCGGTGACAGTAGCCACCGCGGGTGACGTTTTTCTTCAAGACGGATCCGGCCGCGCGCGCTGGGATGAGCGGCATGTCCGACCTGCGAGAACCGATCAAGATCGCCGCCGCCGACCTCATCCGGGTGGTGCACGGTGTGCGCGCCGGGCACCTGGCCGAGCCGACCCCGTGCGAGAGCTACGACGTTCGCGGCCTGTGCAACCACCTCCTGTACTGGGGTCCCGCGCTGCACGCCGCCGCGCGCAAGAGTGAGGTGCCTCCGAGAGCGGCTGCCGAGGAGAGCGCCGACCTGGTGACCGGCGACTGGGCAGCGCGCCTGGTCCGCCAGACCGAGGACCTGGCCTGCGCGCTGGCCGACCCCGACGCGTGGCAGGGCGGCACGACGATGGGCGGCGGTGACCTGCCTGCCTCGATGGTCGGCGAGATGGTGCTCTGCGAGTTCGTGCTGCACGGTTGGGACCTCGCTCGGGCGACCGGACAGCAGCTCGTCAGCACCGACGAGACGGGTGAGGCCGCCGAAATGGTCATGCTCGGAATGGCCGAGCAGGGCCGACGGCTGCAGGTGTTCGGCGAGGCCGTGCCGGTGGCGGACTCGGCGTCCGCGTTCGAGCGCGCGCTGGGTCTTTCGGGCCGCTCCCCGGACTGGTCGCGCTGAGCGTCAGGTCCGTGACCTGCCGAGCCGAGGACACTCAGCGCACTCGGTCTGGCCGGGCAGCAGATAGCTGAAGCAGCAGCTCTCCCTGCGCCTGCACCACAGGCGTCGACCGTCCGCGCCGGGTTCCATGCGCAACGTCGAGGCCGAGGTCAGCGGCGTGAACCGCGACTCGAGCACCAGTGCCGCGTCGGCGACGCCCGCGCCCTCGTCGCCGCCGTCGAGTCCCGCCCACCACAGGCACGCGTCGAGCGCGTCGGTCGCGCCCGCCCACAGCACCCGGTTGCCGAGCGGGCTCATCCGGCCGTAGGTGCGGACGAAGCGCGCGGCGTGCGCGGTGTAGCGGGCCCGCAGCACCGCCGCGAGGGCGCGCTCGTCCGCGACGACCGTGGCCTCCGGCCGCCCCGCGGCGGGGTCGAGCGGCAGGCAGTAGAAGGAGGTGCCGAGCACCGCGATGCCCGTGGGGTCGGGCCTGCCATCGGCGGAGATCCGGAAGCCCAGCTCCTCGGGTCGCAGTGACGGCACCCGGCGTTCGTGGTGCAGCAGGAGCGCGCCCGCGTACGCCGGTACGCGGAGGTACCAGGACATGACGTAGCTGGCCGCGGTCCTCGGGGGTGCCTCGCCGTACTGCTCGCGCAACCAGTCGGACAGCGCCAGGCACCACTCACCGATGCGGCCGGGTTGCGTCAGCAGGTCTGAGCACCGCTGCCAGCCCTCGCCTGGCAGGTCGGCACGGAGCTCGACGCGATCCTGCAGGCCCGCGACCCTGGTCAGCGAGTCCGAGAGGGAGTCGAGCTGGGCGCGCGTGTGTCGAGCATCACGCACGGACCGATCAACGGTCACGGATCGCCTCCGCTTGCTCCATTCGGGCGTTAGGTCTGCCTTACCTTACCGCTGGACGGGTGACTCGCCACCCGCGCACCTCTTTCGTGGGAAAGCTGGGTCACGGATATCTGTTCGCGGTGAGCGGACAAGAATTTCCATCGGAATCAAAAGGTGCCGCTTGTGCGTTGTGCCAGACGTCAACAGCCAGCAACAAACGGACTGTGTGTCTGCTCAGCGCCGGGTCAGGTGTCATCGCCCGGTCGGCAGGAGCGGGGTGCAAACGGCCAGAGTGGTAGGCCGACACGTGCGCTTGGCTACTACAGTGGTCTCACGGTGCCGAACTCATTGCCGGAAGAGTTCGTTGGTGATGAGATCGGGCCGCCGGGCGCAGCAGTCGAGGGAGTGGGAATGTTCGAGAGGTTCACCGACCGCGCGAGGCGGGTGGTTGTCCTGGCCCAAGAAGAGGCCCGGATGCTCAACCACAACTACATCGGCACCGAACACATCCTCCTGGGTCTGATCCACGAGGGTGAAGGTGTCGCCGCCAAGGCGCTGGAGTCGCTGGGTATCGCGCTGGAGGGCGTCCGCCAGCAGGTCGAGGAGATCATCGGCCAGGGGCAGCAGGCCCCGAGCGGGCACATTCCCTTCACGCCGCGTGCCAAGAAGGTGCTTGAGCTGTCGCTGCGCGAAGCGCTGCAGCTCGGCCACAACTACATCGGCACGGAGCACATCCTGCTCGGCCTCATCCGCGAGGGTGAGGGCGTGGCGGCGCAGGTGCTCGTCAAGCTCGGCGCAGACCTCAACCGGGTTCGCCAGCAGGTGCTGCAGTTGCTCTCCGGCTACCAGGGCAAGGAGCCCGCGGAAGCAGGCGGCGGCCGCGGCGAAGGCACCCCGTCGTCCTCGCTCGTGCTCGACCAGTTCGGCCGGAACCTCACCGCGTCCGCGCGGGAGGGCAAGCTCGACCCGGTCATTGGTCGCAGCAAGGAGATCGAGCGCGTCATGCAGGTGCTGTCGCGCCGCACCAAGAACAACCCGGTCCTGATCGGCGAGCCCGGCGTCGGCAAGACGGCCGTCGTCGAGGGACTGGCCCAGAACATCGTCAAGGGCGAGGTGCCCGAGACGCTCAAGGACAAGCAGCTCTACACGCTCGACCTCGGGTCGCTGGTGGCGGGCTCCCGCTACCGCGGTGACTTCGAAGAGCGCCTGAAGAAGGTGCTCAAGGAGATCAAGACCCGCGGCGACATCATCCTGTTCATCGACGAGCTGCACACGCTCGTGGGTGCGGGTGCCGCAGAGGGCGCGATCGACGCGGCGAGCATCCTCAAGCCGATGCTGGCCCGCGGCGAGCTGCAGACGATCGGCGCGACCACGCTCGAGGAGTACCGCAAGTACATCGAGAAGGACGCCGCTCTGGAACGTCGGTTCCAGCCGATCCAGGTCGGCGAGCCGTCGCTCGAGCACACGATCGAGATCCTCAAGGGCCTGCGCGACCGGTACGAGGCGCACCACCGTGTCTCGATCACCGACTCGGCGCTGGTCGCGGCCGCAACCCTGGCCGACCGCTACATCAACGACCGCTTCCTTCCGGACAAGGCGATCGACCTGATCGACGAGGCCGGCGCCCGGATGCGGATCCGCCGCATGACCGCTCCGCCGGACCTGCGCGAGTTCGACGAGAAGATCGCCGACGTCCGCAGGGAGAAGGAATCGGCCATCGACGCTCAGGACTTCGAGCGGGCCGCACGCCTTCGCGACGAGGAGAAGACGCTCCTCGGCCAGAAGACCGAGCGCGAGAAGCAGTGGAAGGACGGCGACCTCGACGTCGTCGCCGAGGTCGACGATGAGCAGATCGCCGAAGTCCTCGCCAACTGGACCGGTATCCCGGTGTTCAAGCTCACCGAGGAGGAGACCACGCGTCTGCTCCGCATGGAGGACGAGCTGCACAAGCGGATCATCGGCCAGGAGGACGCGGTCAAGGCCGTGTCGCAGGCCATCCGCCGTACTCGGGCCGGCCTGAAGGACCCGAAGCGCCCGTCCGGCTCGTTCATCTTCGCCGGCCCGTCCGGTGTCGGTAAGACCGAGCTTTCCAAGGCGCTGGCCGCGTTCCTGTTCGGTGAGGACGACGCGCTCATCCAGATCGACATGGGTGAGTTCCACGACCGCTACACCGCCTCGCGGCTCTTCGGTGCCCCTCCTGGCTACGTCGGCTACGAGGAGGGTGGCCAGCTCACCGAGAAGGTGCGGCGCAAGCCGTTCTCGGTGGTCCTCTTCGACGAGATCGAGAAGGCGCACCAGGAGATCTACAACACGCTCCTGCAGGTGCTGGAGGACGGCCGTCTCACCGACGGTCAGGGCCGCACGGTCGACTTCAAGAACACGGTGCTGATCTTCACCTCGAACCTGGGTACTCAGGACATCTCCAAGTCCGTGAGCCTGGGCTTCTCTTCCGGCAGCGACGAGGGATCGCGCTACGAGAAGATGAAGCAGAAGGTCAACGAGGAGATGAAGAAGCACTTCCGGCCGGAGTTCCTGAACCGGATCGACGACATCATCGTCTTCCACCAGCTCACGCAGGACCAGATCATCGAGATGGTCGACCTGATGGTGACGAGGGTCGAGTCGCAGCTCAAGGCCAAGGACATGGAGCTGGAGCTGACCGAGCGGGCCAAGGCCCTGCTCGCGAAGCGCGGCTTCGACCCGGTGCTCGGTGCCCGACCGCTGCGCCGCACCATCCAGCGGGAGATCGAGGACCAGCTGTCCGAGAAGATCCTGTTCGGCGAGGTGCAGGCCGGCCAGATCATCATCGTGGACGTCGAGAACTGGGAGGTCGGCGACGAGCGCGACGACCAGGCCCAGTTCGTCTTCCGCGGTGAGGCCAAGCCGTCGGACGTGCCCGACGCCCCGCCGGTGAGCATCGCCGCCGCGGGCGGCGAGGACGCCGGCGAGGCCGAGCAGGAGTAACCGCAACCCGGTACGACGGAAACGGCGCCCCACGCTTTGCGTGGGGCGCCGTTCCTGTCGGTACCCAAGCGCAAGTCGTGCGGCCCGACGCGCGACTCGCGCCCCGCTCCAGCCCGCGAGTCCCCCGTTCCCGCACGCGAGTTCCCCGCTATGGCCGACGAGTTCCCCGTTCCCGACCGTGAGTTTCCCGATGGGACAAGCGGGGTCTGCGTTCCGACGGGATGTGATGGGCAGCGCCTCACGTAGCGCCCCGCGCGATTCGTATGCGACCGGAGAGCCGAAGCGGCCGTGCGCCGTCAGGACCTCGCACGACTGGCGGGAGTAAGGGCGTCTTCCGCTGAAAGCACGCGTGTGGGAGGACCAAGCGTGAAGGTCGAGGCGGGGATCTGATGCGCCGACGCGGGACGCCCTGCCCGGAGTGCGGAACTCGTTGTGCCGGGACGGAGGCCAACAGGCTGGATCGGGGACCCCGCTGCCTACTGGGCGGTGTCACGTTCCAAGCGGGGCACTCGCTGCGCGCTTGGAAGCACGCGAGCTGGAGCTGCGGCTCGGAACGGATGCTTGCGCGCGGGAGTGGGCAACTCACGCCCCGGAACGGGCAACTCGCGTGCAGGAGGGGGCAACTCGCGGCCCAGAGCGGGGGACTCGCGGGCTGGGGCGGGGGACTCGCGGGGCTGGGTGCGCGGTCCGCGGTTGGTGGCGGGTGGCGGCGGCGCGGGGCTAGGTGATCGTTTTCGACAGGGCTGTCAGGGCGTTCAGGGCGGCTTCCGGGAGGGGGATGCCCCTGCCGTGGCGGACTTCGGGTTCGCGCGGGTTGATGCGCACCAGCGCTGCCGTCGCCGCACTCGCCAGCTCGGCCTGTCTGCGCACCGTCGGCACCGCGGTGCCAGCGCCCAGTTCGACCACCACCGCGTCGCGGTGCAGCCGCCGCCAGGCTCGCAGCTGCTCAGCCTGCTCGTCGCTGCGCTCCGGCAGCCACTCGATGTCGCCGAACATCAGGATGTTGGGCCGGGCCAGCCCGCCACACCGAGGGCACGATGGCAGCGCACCGACCGCTCGCATCGTGTCCGGGTCCACCTCCACCGACACGTCGTCGGCAGGCCAGATGCCGGAGCCGCAGCGCGCCAGGCACTGCAGGTGATGGATCGACCCGTGCACCTCGGTGACATGCTCGAACCCGGCTCGCTGGAACTGGCCGTCGACGTTGGACGTGAACACGTGCACCCCACCGGGTTTGCGCTCACCCCACTCGCGCAGGATCCGGAACCCGTCGTGCGGCACCGTGCGGCGGTACAGCTCCAGCCGGTGCCCGTAGAAACCCCACGCCAGCGCGGGATCGGCGGCGAAGTGCTCGGGGTCGGCGATCTCGGCGAAGCTCAGTCCGAGTCGCGCGTAGGGCGGGTACGCGCGCCAGAACCCGTCCTCGCCCCTGAAGTCGGGGAGCCCGGAGTCGACGCCCATACCCGCGCCCGCGCACACGAGCAGCGCGTTCGCCGACGAGATCAGCCCGGCGGCGCGCTCGAGCTCGCGAATCACTCTGCCTTCGGCACCGAACTCTGCACGACCTCGAACTCCAGCAGACTCGCACCGCTGGACACGGGCTTGGCCCGCTCACCGGCGTGCGCCTCGCGGGACGGGCCCTGGGCCCACGCCTGGAAGTGCTCCTCGGTCTCCCACTTCGTGTAGACGAAGTAACGGTCGTCGCCGGACACCGGGCGCAGCAGCTCGAAGCCGAGGAACCCGGGCTGCGAGTCCACGGCGTGCAGCCGTGCGGCGAAGCGCTTCTCCAGCTCGGGGCCTGCGCCCTCGGGGACCTCGATCGCGTTGATCTTCACAACAGCCATGGCCCCAGCGTAGAACCTAGTTGCGCAGCGAACCCGGATAGAGGTGCTCGTCACCGGGCAGCTCCGTGCCCCGGAACCAGTCGGCGAAGAAGCCTTCCAAGTCCTGGCCGGAGACGTCCGAGACGAACTGTTCGAAGTCCGGCCAGCTCGCGTTGCCCTCGCGGTGCTCGACGGGCCACTGCTTGAGCACGCGGTCGAACGCCTCGTCGCCGATCTGCTTGCGCAGCGCGTGGATCGCGAGGGTTCCCTTGTCGTACACGCCTTCGAACTCGTTGCCCGCGCCCATGTCGTAGAGCTTCTGGCCCCAGAACTCGGTGTCGTCGCGCAGCTGGTCGATGTTGTTGCGGTACCTGGCATCGAGGTTGTCGCCCTGCTTGCCCTCGGCCCACAGCCATTCCGAGTAGCTCGCGAGGCATTCGTTGAGGCAGATGTCGGCCCACGACTCGACCGAGACCTCGTTGCCGTACCACTGGTGGGCGAGCTCGTGCACGATCGTCGAGAAGTCGGCCCCGAGGGTGTAGGTGGGCCTGCCCTGCGTCTCCAGGGAGTAGCCGACGTCGTTGGCGAGGTAGATGCCGCCGGCCGACGTGGCCGGGTACTCGCCGAACTTCGTGGTGAGAAAGTCGATCACCTCGCCGACCCGGTCAGCGTCGCGCCGGATGCCCTCGGCTCCGGGGGCGTACGCGCTGAGCACGGGGGTGCCGTCGGCGAGCTGTCCCTTGTCGACGGTGAAGCGGTCGACGGCCACGGTAGTGAGGTAGCTGGCGACGGGTTCCTGCTCGGTCCAGGTGCTCGTGGTCCAGCCGTTCTCGGTCTTCGAGCTCTCCTGCGTGCCGATCGACACGGCGGTCCAGCCCTGCGGCACGCGCGCGGTGAGCCGGAACGTGGCCTTGTCGCGCGGGTGCTCGTTCACGGGGTACCAGTACGACCCCGACTGTGGTTCACCGAGCACGAACGCGCCGCCGGACTCGCTGCGCTGCCAGCCGTTGCCGCCGAGCTGGGCGCTGGAGGCGTCCTGCGGTTTGCCGTCGTAGCGCACGCGCGTGGTGAACTCGCTGCCCTCGGCCAGCGGCTCGCCGGGCGTGATCACGAGCTCGAAGTCGCCTTCCCTGGCGAACTCCGCGGGCTGGCCGTCGACTTCGACGGAGCTGACGGTGAAGCCGCGCAGGTCGAGGTTGAACCGTTCGAGGTCCTGGGTGGCGCGCGCGGTGACGGTGGTGTCGCCGTCGAGATTGCCGTTGTCCGGGTTGTAGCCGATGGAGACGTCGTATCCGGTGGCGTCGTAGCCGCCGTTGCCGTCCTCGGGGTAGTACGGATCGCCGATCCCGGCCGCGCCCTGCACCGGAGCTCCCTGGTCTGGTTCCCGGGATTCGTCCGGTTGGGACGTGGTGCACGCGGCTAGTGTGCACACCAGACCGCCCAGCAGGGCGGCCCGCGCGCGGCGGCTAAACATGGCGGGAGCTTACGCGCCCGCACCGAAAGACGAGGTGAATGCGAGTCCATGCAGTGCGGCGAGGGAGTCGTCGATTTCGGTGGGCAGGGCCCGCCGATCGTGCTCCTGCACGGCCTCATGGGGCGCGCGACGACGTGGTGGCCGGTGACGCGCTGGCTCACCGGGTACGGGCACGTCGTGGGTCTGGACGCGCGTGGACACGGCAGGTCCCGGCGTCGCGGTGAGTGGCGCACCGAGGAGTTCGTGGCCGATGTCGCCCAGCTGGTGACCGGGCTCGGCGAGGGGCCCGCTGTGGTCATCGGGCACTCGATGGGTGGGCTGCACGCGTGGGTGCTCGCGGCCACGCACCCGGAACTGGTGCGCGCGGTGGTGGTGGAGGACATGGCTCCCGACCAGCGCGGTCGCACGGTCGAGGCGTGGCGAGGCCACTTCGACTCGTGGCCAGTGCCGTTCCGTTCGCTGGCGCACGTGCGGGAGTTCTTCGGCAGCACGGGCGACTACTTCGCCGAGTGTGTCGAGGAACGTGCCGACGGCTACCACCTGCTGGCCGATCTCGAGGACCTGTACGAGATCGCGGCCGAATGGGGAAGGCGCGACTACTGGTCCTTTGTGGACAGTGTGAGGTGCCCGCTGCTCGTCGTCGAGGCGGGCGACACCGCGATGCCGCCGGGGCAGCAGGCAGAACTCGCCGGCCGGGTACCTGGCGGCAGGCACGTCGTCGTGCCCGGTGCGGGACACGTGGTGCACGACGACGCGCCTGAGCAGTACCGGGGCGCCGTGGAGGCGTTCCTCTCGGAGGTCCTCGGCCGCTAGCCGATCCTGGCCAGCCGTTGCTTGACGGCCTGACGGTCGGCGCCGTCGGTGAGCAGGGGCCAGATGTCGGCACCGAGCAGCCCGCGCTCATCGGTGTGGGCGGAGGCGTAGCAGGTAGCCGTGGAAACCCCGTTGGCGTCGGCGAACGAGCGGACGGCACTGCGCGTCGCCGGGCCGAACACCCCGTCGACGGACACCTTCTCCCCGCGCGCCCGCAGCAGTCGCTGTGCTTCCCTGACCTGCTCGCCCGTGTCTCCCTGGCGCAGCAGCGGCCACTCGACGGGCTGGCGGGCCTGCACACCGAGCGAGGCCGCCACGGCCTCGCGCAGCTCCGGCAGCCGTCCGTAGAGAACCTCGCCTGGGCACTCGGTCGAGTTGAAGTCCCGGTGGCCCTTGATGAAATCGGTGGTGATTCCGTACTGGTCGGCCATGTAGGCCACCAGGTTCACCAGCGAGTCCCACAGCGCCTGCGGCACGTCGACGTCGGTGTAGAGGCCCTCGTTCTCGATCCCGACGACCTCACTGTTGTGGTTGCCCACGTTGGCGCCGAGCACGTGCTGGGTGCCGCCGCGCAGCACCTCGAGGCTGCGGTGCCGTCCTTCGGTGATGTGGCCACCGCGGCTGTTCGTGAACTGCTGGCCCGAGTCACCCCAGCCGCGAGTGTCCATGTGGAACGTCTGGATGTCGCGCGAGATCTGGAATGCGCGCTCTCTCGAATAGTCCTCGGTGTTGCCGGGCTCCACGGTGTGGTGCACGACGATGTAGGTGGGTTTGTGGTCGAGCACCTCGATGGGTTGGTCCGGTGGACGCGCTCCCCACAGATCGGTCCCGTAGATCACGGGTTCGGCTGCCCTGCGCGGAGCGGCGGTTGCAGGGGCCGCCCCCCAGGTCGTCAGGGCACCGACAGCGGTCGCGGCGATACCGCCCTTGAACAGGGCACGCCGGTCGAAACCAGAATTGCCGGTCATCTCGATCTCCCTCGCAAATCGTGACGAGGGGAGACATTAACAAGATTCGCTTCTGTTCTGTCAATGTTCGCCCGGGAGAGCGAACCTCCCGTCGGCCGTTTGTTCGACCAGGCCATCCACCAGCAGCGAGTCCAGGCAGCGGTCTCGCTGACCCGCCTGCGACCACACGACGTCGAGTCGCGGTTTCTCCACCGGTTCCGAGGTGCCGCGCAGGACGTCGAGCAGCAGTCCGCGCACGTGCCGGTCGGTTCCGGCGAACTTCTGCACCGGTTTGGCGGGACCCGCGTAGGCGGGCCTGCCCGCGTGCTGCCAGGCGCAGCCGTCGAAGACGGGGCAGTCGGCGCAGCGCGGAGTGCGCGCCGTGCAGACCAGCGCGCCCAGTTCCATCAGCGCGGCCGAAAGCCGTGCCGCCCGCGATTCCGAGCGGGGCAGCAGAGCCTCGACGTCGGCCATGTCGCGAGTGTTCGACGGCGGTCCGGCGTCGCCCGCGCCGTGGACGGCCCTGGCGACGACCCTGCGCACGTTGGTGTCCACGACCGGAGCCCGCTGGCCGTAGGCGAACGCGGCGACCGCCCTCGCGGTGTAGGCGCCGATGCCGGGCAGGGCGAGCAGAGCGTCCACGTCAGCTGGCACGACGTCGCCGTGCTGTTCGGCGATCGCCGAGGCGGCGGCGTGCAGTCGCAGCGCGCGCCGCGGGTAGCCGAGCTTGCCCCACGCGCGCACCACCTCACCCTGGCTCGAGGCGGCCAGGCCGGAGGGCTTCGGCCAGCGCGCGAGCCACTCGTGCCAGATCGGCTCGACCCTGGCGACCGGCGTCTGCTGCAACATGATCTCGCTGACCAGCACGCCCCACGCGGTGCACTCGGGGCGACGCCACGGCAGGTCGCGGCCTACCGTGTCGAACCAGTCGATCAGGGTGTCGGAGTCGATGGACATCCCTGGAATTACAGCAGCACCGGCCGCCGTCGCGGCCGGGTGGGCTAGGAGACCTCGGTCAGCTCACCGCTGTGCACGTCGTAGACGAAGCCGCGCACGTTGTCCTTGTGCGGCAGGAAAGGACTCGTCCGCACGCGCCGCACCGACTGCCGCACGCTGGCCTGCACGTCCTTGAAGGCCTCGACGGCCCACGTCGGCCGCAGGCCGCAGTCGGTCTCCAGCTCGTCCTTGAAACTGTCCTCGGTCACGGTGTTCAGTCCGCAGCTGGTGTGCTGGACGATCAGTACCTCGGTGGTGCCGAGCTTGCGCTGGCTGAGCGCGAGCGAGCGGATCATGTCGTCGGTGACGACGCCACCCGCGTTGCGGAGCACGTGCGACTCGCCCTGCAACAGGCCGAAGATCTCGAACACGCGGATGCGCGCGTCCATACACGTCAGGATGGCCACATGGAGCGAGGGGCTGGCCGAGGAACGGTCGCCGGGCGTCGCGTTGCCCAGTTCCTGGTTGCGCTTGAGCAGCAGGTCGATCGCGGTCATACGTCAATTGGACCATGAGCGGCTGGGCGAAAGGGGTGAGCAGCGGCTCACTTTCGGCTCAGGGCCCGAACCAGCGTTCCTCGGCGGTCCTCGGCGGCGCCGACGTGGTGCCGACGCGCAGTTCCGTCGGCAGCGTGATGACTTTCGGCGCGACGCGGTCCGCGGCGCCGAGCAGCAGCTTGCCCGCGGACTTCCCCTTCTCCAGCACCGGCTGGTGCACGGTGGTGAGCCCGGCGCGCGTGGCTTCGGCGATGCCGTCGAAACCCGTGATCGTCAGGTCGGCCGGCACACGCAGGCCTCGTCGGCCCGCCTCGGCGAGCGCGCCGAGCGCGAGGATGTCGGACGTGCAGATCAGCGCGGTCACGCGCGGGTAGGAGTCGAGTAACTGCCTGGCCGCGGACGCGCCGTCGTCGACGTTGTGCTCGAAGCGCTCCACGACGGGCACGCTCTCCCACGCCACACCCGCGGCCTCGAAGGTGCGCTTGAGTGCGTCGAGCCGGGTGCGCTGCACGTGGTAGTGGGCATCCTGCTGGCGAGACATCGGCACGAAGTCGTCGTTGCGGTCGCGGGCGAGGCGCATGCAGAGCACGCCGACCTGGCGGTGCCCGAGCCCGACGAGGTGGTTGGCGAGGCTCACGGTGGCCGTCTCGTCGTCGGGGCCGACGCGGTCGACGCCGTCGACGGAGGGCTGGTCGACGATCACGGTGGGCACCGGGCGCTGGAGCACGGCGGCGAGGTGCGGATCGTCGTCGGGCACGGAGTAGACGACGAACCCGTCGACGCCGGCCCTGTGCACGGCGGCGACGTCCTCACGGCCGGGACCGGCCGGCACGAGGTGCAGGCCGACGCCCGCGTCCTCGCACGCGAGCGCGAGTCCTTCGAGCACGCCGACGGCCGCCGGGTCGCGGAACGCGTAGGAGAGGTTCTCGGTGAGCAAAAGACCCACAGCGCCGGCCTTGCGGGTTCGCAGGGAGCGGGCGACCGGGTCGGGGCCGGGATAGCCCAGCCGCCTCGCGGTCTCCAGCACACGTTTGCGTAGCTCGGGCGAGAGCTGGTCCGGCCGGTTGTAGGCGTTCGACACCGTGGTCCTGGACACGCCCAACTCGGCGGCCAGTGACGCCAACGTCGCCTGTCGCCGGGTTCGCATCGGCCGGTTCATGAACAAACCGTAACGGTTCAGAAGCCAATGCAGAAGTTCCGCCCCACCGGCGTCACACCTGACGGTCCGTCGTGACGCTGGTCGCTGAACTGTGGGTTCGTCACCGGTTGGGGTAAAGTGAATTCGACAATCGTTCCCATTATCTCTACTGACTGTTACCCACCATCACGTTGACGGAGTGTGTTGTCGATGAACTCTCGCCGCGCGAGGCGCCTGCTGGTCACGGCACCGGCTGTCTCAGTGCTCGTGCTGGGCCTCACCGCATGTGGTTCCGACGGTGACTCCGGTGGCCAGCCAGGTGAGGACGGCCGGATCTCGGTCGTCGCCTCCACCAACGTCTGGGGCAGCGTCGTCGAGGCCGTCGGCGGCGGCAAGGTGAGCGTGCTGCCGATCATCGAAGACCCGTCCGCGGACCCGCACTCGTACCAGGCCAGTGCGGAGGACGCCGCCGACGTGCAGTCGGCCCAGCTGCTCGTCTACAACGGCGGCGGCTACGACGAGTTCTTCGAGCAGCTCGCGGGCCAGGCCTCCGACGCGGAGCCGGTGGTCGCCTACGAGGGCGAGGGCCACTCGCACGGCGAGGAAGGCGACGAAGGAGAGCACGCCGGTGAGCACGGAGACGAGCACGGCGGCGAACACGCCGAGGAAGGTGCCGAGGGCGACCACGGCCACGACCACGGCGATGGCAACGAGCACGTCTGGTACGACCTGGAGGTCGTCTCCGAGGTGGCCGACAAGGTCGCCGCGCGCCTCGGTGAGCTCGACGCCGGGTCCAAGCAGACCTTCACCGACAACGCCGAGGCCTTCAAGTCCGAGCTCGCCGACCTGACGACGCGCATCGAGCAGCTCGGCGCCGAGCACCCAGGCACGAAGGTCGTCGCCACGGAGCCCGTCGCGCAGTACCTGCTCGACACGGCCGGGATCACCGACGCCACGCCGCACGCGTTCGCCGAAGCCGTCGAGAACGAGACCGATGTGCCCGTCGCCGCTCAGCAGGAGGTCACCGAGCTGGTCTCCAGCAAGCAGGTCCAGGCGGTGGTGAACAACTCGCAGACGGTCACCCCGGTGACAGAGAAGGTCATCGGCACCGCCAAGGACGCCGGAGTGCCGGTGGTCGACGTGACCGAAACGCTGCCCGAAGGCACGACGGACTACATTGCCTGGATGAACGAGCAGGTTGAGGCGTTGTCGGGAGCATTGGGCAAGTGAGTGGCGGAGTCGTCGAGATCGAGAGCGCCGGGCTGAGGTTCGGCGACCGGGTCCTGTGGTCGGGTCTGGACCTCGATGTCCGCCCCGGCGAGTTCCTCGCCGTCCTAGGTCCCAACGGCTCCGGCAAGACGAGCCTGCTGCGCGTGCTGCTCGGCCTGCAGTCACTGAGCTCGGGCTCCGCGAGCATCGCGGGCAGGCCGCCGGGCAGGGGCAACCGCAGGATCGGCTACATCCCGCAGCAGCGCGCCATGGACGAGCAGCTGACCCTGCGCGGCACCGATCTGGTCGGGCTCGGCCTCGACGGCGACCGCTGGGGCTTCGGGTTGCTCGGCGCGGGCAGGCGGCGCAAGCGCATCGCCGAGCTGGTCGAGTCGGTGGGCGCGGAGTCCTACGCCGCGTCGCCGGTCGGCAGGCTCTCCGGCGGAGAGCAGCAGCGGCTGCGGGTCGCGCAGGCGCTGATCGGCGAGCCGGACGTGCTGCTGTGCGACGAGCCGCTGGCCTCGCTCGACCTGACACACCAGCGAGTGGTCAGTGAGCTGATCGACTCGAGGCGTCGGGAGGCCGACACCGCGGTGCTGTTCGTCACCCACGAGATTAACCCGATCCTGTCCTATGTGGATCGAGTGCTGTACCTGGTCAACGGACAGTTCCGCATCGGCACGCCGGACGAGGTGATGAACTCCGAGACGCTGTCGGAGCTGTACGGGACCCGGATCGAGGTGCTCAAGGTCGGCGGGCAGATCCACGTCGCGGGCGCGCAGAGCGCGCTGTGCGAGGACGAGGTGCACCATCACGTGGGCGAGCGGGTGTCGTAACAGATCATGGACAAGCTCTTCGACTTCGAGCTCACCGCACGACTGCTCGGTCTCGACTTCGTGCAGATGGCGCTGCTCGCCGCGGCCGTGCTCGGCCTCGTGGCCGGCACGCTCGGCCCGCTCATCGTCATGCGGCGGATGTCGTTCGCCGTGCACGGCACCGCCGAGCTGGCCTTCACCGGCGCCGCCGCGGCGCTGCTGCTGGGCATCGGCGTCAGCTACGGCGCGCTGCTCGGAGCGGTGGTCGCCGCGCTGCTGCTCGGGCTGCTCGGTGGCAGGGAGTCCGAGCGCGACTCGGTGATCGGCGTGATCCTGTCGTTCGGGCTCGGTCTCGGTGTACTGCTGCTCTGGTTCTACGAGGGCAGGGCGTCGAACAAGTTCGGCATCCTCGTCGGCCAGATCGTGGCCGTCGAACCGCAGGACCTCACGGCGCTGCTGGTCTCGGCCGGAGTCGTGCTCGTGGTGCTCGGCCTCATCTACCGGCCGCTGCTGTTCGCGAGCGTCGACCCCGGCGTCGCGATGGCCAAGGGCGTTCCGGTGCGGCTGCTGTCGCCGCTGTTCGCGGTGCTCGTGGGTATCGCGACGGCTCTCGGTGTGCAGATCGTCGGCGCGCTGCTGGTGGTGGCTCTGATGGTCACGCCCGCCGCGGCGGCGGCCAGGATCACCGCGAGCCCGCTGCGGGCGACCGTGCTGGCCGTGGTGTTCGCCGAGGTCGCCGCGATGGGCGGCATCATCCTCTCGCTCGCACCGGGCGCACCGGTGAGCTTCTTCGTCACGGCGATCTCGTTCACGATCTATCTTGTGTGCCGGGTGATCGCCTACGCGAAGGGACGTGAACGGCGCGTCGCCGTCACGTCAGCATCAGCTGCACCTGAAGCTCACCGACCAGGAGTCCGATGACGCCGCCGACCATGATGAGCTTCCACTCGTCCTGACGGAACGCGGGCCGCAGCAGACCCTCGTACTCCACCGGCGTCAGCCTCATCATCCGTTCCTCGACCATGTTCGCGACGTCCATCGCCCTGGTCAGGTAGCCCTCGGCGGGACCGATGGTCTCGGGCAACCGCTCGATGGCCTTCGCCGCCGCGGCCTGCTTCATCTCCTCGAGCCGCTTCGTGCCGATGGCCACAGTGACCAGCGGCTTCGCGGCACTTGCCTGCTCGTCGATCGACTCGGCGACCATGCGCTTGATCATCGCCATCAGCCGGTCGGAGCGCGGCCCGCGCAGGATCGAGTCCATCAGGTTCGGCACGGTGAGCACCTCGCGCGCGATCAGCTCGCCGTACTGCTGAGCCACCTCCGCACGCCTGCGCTGGAACTTGCCCTGCAGCGTGAACCGGTTGAACAGCCGCACCGGCTCGCGCGGAACGAAGATGAGCTTGATCGCCAGCCAGTCGGTGAACAGGCCGATCGCGGCGCCGAAGATCGGCATCACGAGCGGCTCCTTGGTGAGCGCCCAGACGATCGCCTGCGCGATGCCGAGCACGAACCCGAAGTAGATGCCGGAGCGGGCGATGAACGCCATCTCGGGCCTCGACGTCTCGCGGATCAGCCTGACCAGCAGCGCCTTGTCCTTCGTCAGCCGCTGCACGGTCATGTGCTTGACGTCGAGGATGTCGTCGAGGTTCTCCCGCACCTCGTCCATCAGCTGCGTGACGAGCTTCGGTGACGACGCCTGTAGCTGCTTGACGATCAGTTCCTGCGCCATCGGGGGGAGCCGTTCCCACATGCGCGGGTGGTACTCGGCGAGCACGTCGCGGGCGATCCCGTCGACGGCCCGGAGCAGCGGCTGTTCGATCTCGCGCGCGATCCGGTCGGAGTCGATCCGGTCGAACACTTCGCGAATGTCCAGCAAATTCGCGGTGAGCAGATCGGTAGCGACCGCGGCCATGCGACCGCCGTGCCGGGGAACGACGCCCTGCCAGCCGAGGAAGGTGCCCTTGATTCCGACCCACTCGAGGGGCCGGAACATCATCTCGATGGCGACGCGTTTGGTGACGTAGCCGATCAGCGCGGCGATGAAAGGGATCGCCGCGTACAGCGGCCAGTGCTGGGCGATGTCGTCGAGGACCGCGTCCAATCTAGACGTCCCTCCCCTCGTCAGCGCACCCTTGCACGCACAGTATCGGCCCTGGAGAGAAAGGGTCCGTTTGGAGGTATGGGTTTCCGCGTGTGGACTCATTAAGGTTGCCGAATGGCAGAAGCCGGAGCACCCCACAACCCCACCAAGTCCACCCCGTTCACCACGGTCTTCAGGGGCTACGACCAGGTCCAGGTCGACGAGTACCTGAAGAAGACTGCCGGCGAGCTCAAGCGCAGTGCGCGCAGCCGCGACGAGGCCACCGCGTCCGTCGCCGACCTGACCAAGGCCCTTGGCTACGCGCAGCAGGAGCTGATCGAGGCCAAGGCCGCTCTGACCCGCATGGTCGAGGACCCCTCGGGTCCCGCGGCGATGAGCGAGCGCGTCAAGACGATGATGCGGCTCGCCGAGGAGGAGATCGCCGACCTCCGCCGCAAGGCCGAGGAGGAGGCCGCCGCCGCGCGCTCGGCCGCCGACGGTTACGCGGAGAAGACACGCGACAAGGCGCGCGCCGAGGCCGAGAAGCTCGCGAACGAGGCCCAGCAGGAGCGCACCCGTCTCGACGGCGAGGCTCAGGAACGCCGTAAGGCCGCCGAGAAGAAGTCGGCTGACGAGGTCGCCGCCGCGGAGAAGAAGTCCGCCGACCAGATCGCCGTAGCCGAGAAGGGCTCCGCGGACAAGATCGCGTCGGCCGAGAAGACCTCGGCCGAGAAGATCACCGCGGCGGAGAAGAAGTCCGCGGAGAGCATCGCGGCGGCCGAGAAGGCGTCGGCCGAGGAGATCGCGACCAAGACCGCCGACGCCGAGCGCAGGATCAACGAGCTCGAGACCGACGCGAGGACGCGTTCCGAGAAGATGGTCAGCGAGGCCGAGCGCAAGCTCGCCGACGCCAACACCAAGCGCACCGAGGCGCTCGAGCTGCGGGGCGTCGTCGCCGAGCGGCTCGCGGCGAGCCACACCGCGCTGCAGGACGCTCTCGAACGGCTCGGCTCCGATCCGGAGGCCGCGGCCGGCGAGAAGAAGAAGGAGCCCGCCGCCGCTCAGTCCTCCTGAGCAAGCGGTGTCGCTGGTTGGGTAGGGCCGATCCGAGACCGCCCGCCCGGCCGGCGCCGACTCCACAGTGGACGTGGTGACGTTGCTCCATTGTGGATTTACCGGCCGCGCCGCCGATTCGCTGTCGGCCCCCTGCGGGGGCCAGCAGGAGAAATCCGGCGGCCGCGGCCGTTCGTGTGTCACCGGCCGAACCGGGTAACGATGCCGACTGCGCCTGTCGCAGCGGGATCGTCCCGTTGCACTACCCGGCTGGCGAACACGCGATTTCCGTCCAATCCGGACCGTTACCGACCTGCTCGCGCTGTGTCACCCATTGCTGCGGCTTGGTAACTCGAGCTGCCGATACCGGGCGAACGGTGCAATATCTTCGAGTGAACTCCGATGTCACTGACAAGAAATCGCTGCCCGTCGACTTCTCCGTCTACGGGCTCGACTGGGGTTTCCGGGGGCCGCGATGGGTCGACTTCTTCGAGGGCATCCCGGACAGCAGGCCGTGGGCGTTGTGGCTGGGGCACCGCGAGCGGGAGAGTGAGCACGGCGTCCGGATCGGGAGTCTGCCGAAGCGGCGCTACGACGAGACCATGTGCGCCAGTGGGGGCGACCCGCTCGCCGAGGTCGCCTTCAGTGGCGCGTTCGGCCTGGTCAACCTCACGCTGCCGGACGGGTCCGTACCGCGGCCCGATGGTCTGATCCTCGCGCTCGTCGAGCACGCCGAGAAGCAGGCCAAGCGCTACGAGGACTGGCCGCAGGTGACCTGGCTGGTCGAGGGTGAGCCGGTGACGGCGCGGGTGTGGCACTTCGCCGGCGCCTGGGCGGGCTTCACCGCCGAGCTCGACGACTCCTACGTCATCGCGATCGGGATCGGCCTGGCGCCCGAGCGGACGCACCTCGTGCGCATCGAGAAGCCCGACTCGTACGGAGCCGACTTCGGCGCGCCGCTGAGCCTCACGGAGCTGGGCAGGCACAAGAGCAACCGGCCGGAAGCCTGGTTGCCGCCGCCGCAGCGCCAGTCGTTCCACGCCGACCAGCTCGCCCTGGTGCCGGAATCAGACAAATGATCGCAAAGTACTAGTGACTTGGATCACTGGTCGCTAGGGTTCCCGGATGGCACAAAGCGACGACGCTGACGGTGGGCGCACGCAGAGCGTCACTTCGGCTCTGTTGTCCGGGAGTACCTATCGCGGACTGGCGGAACAGAAGCTGACGCCTGCCGAGGAGCGCTTCGAACGAGCACGCAGAACAGTGGGCTTCTTCCTGGCGCCCGCGGTGACGATCGTGTTCCTCCTACTGCCGACCGGGCTGGATCCCGCGCAGCACAAGCTGGCCGCGGTCCTGCTCGGCGTGGTGGTGCTGTGGGTCTGCGAACCGGTACCCATCCCGGTCGGCGGCCTGATCGGCGTCGCCGCCATCGTGATACTCGGGGTGCTACCCGCCGACGACGTGCTGGCACCGTTCGGCTCCTCGACGGTGTTCGTGTTCATCGGCGCATTCATCCTCGCCCAGGCCATGTTGCGGCACGGCCTGGCGCGCAGATTCGCGTTCAGAATCCTGAGCATCCGCGGCGTTGGCAAGAGCACCTGGCGCGTGATCGTCGCGCTCGGAGCGGTCACGGCCGTCATCTCCGCGTTCATCTCCAACACCGCGACGGTGGCGATGCTGCTGCCCACCGCGGTCGGTCTGCTGTCGGTGATCGCCGAGCTCATCAAGCGTCAGACACCGGAGGACAAGCCCTTCGACCCGCTGCGGCTGCGCGTCGGCATCGCGCTGATGCTCGTGCTCGCCTACGGCGCCAGCGTCGGCGGTCTCCTGACACCCATCGGCTCGCCGCCGAACCTCATCGGCAGGGAGCTGATCGAGGAGGCCACGGGCCAGCGGATCTCGTTCCTGGAGTGGACGGTGCTGGCGCTGCCGGCGTGTGCACTGATGTTCGTGCTGCTCGCCGCGGTGCTGATCCTGCTGAACCGGCCGGAGATCAAGCGGCTCACCGGGGTCGAGGAGTACGTCGCGAAGGAGCGCGAGCAGCTCGGCAAGCTCTCGCGTGCCGAGTGGAACACGATGATCGCGTTCCTCGTCACCGTGACGCTCTGGGTCACGCCAGGCATCGTCGCGTTGGTCGCGGGCAGCGATTCCTCGGCCTACGAGACCATCAGCAACCGGCTCGACGAGGGCATCGTCGCCGTGCTGGGTGCGGCGCTGCTGTTCGTGCTGCCGGTGAACTGGCCGCAGCGGAAGTTCACGCTCACCTGGACCGAGGCCGTCCGGATCGACTGGGGCACGGTGTTGCTGTTCGGTACCGGCATCATCTTCGGTTCGCTGCTGAGCGACACCGAGCTCGCCCAGACCGTCGGTACGGCGCTCGCCAGCACGTTCGGTCTCACGAGCACGGTGACGCTCACGGTGTTCGCCGTCCTGGTGGCGATCGTGGTGTCCGAGACGACGTCCAACACGGCAGCGGCCGCGGTGGTCGTGCCGATCGTCATCCCCATCGCCGCGGCGGCGGGCATCGACCCGTTCATACCCGCGTTGGCGGCGACCTTCGCGGCGTCGTTCGGGTTCATGCTGCCGGTGTCGACGCCGCAGAACGCGA
Organism: Prauserella cavernicola; assembly: GCF_016595675.1. Classification (GTDB taxonomy): domain Bacteria; phylum Actinomycetota; class Actinomycetes; order Mycobacteriales; family Pseudonocardiaceae; genus Prauserella_A; species Prauserella_A cavernicola. The sequence goes on from NZ_JAENJH010000002.1 coordinate 1,259,220, forward strand.
TCGTGTACGGCTCCGGCGCGGTGCCGATCACCAAGATGATCCGGTCCGGAGTCGTGTTCGACGTGGCGGGAGCGATCCTGATCATGCTGCTGATCCCGCTCATGGTCGGGGTGCTCGGAATGGGTGGTTGACGCTCAGGGCAGCTTGGCGGCCCTGACGTCGACCTTGCGGATGTCGGGCCCGGCGGCGAAGAGCTCGGGAGCCTTCGCCACCAGGGCCTCGGCCACCTTGCCGCTGAGATGTGCGTCCCGGCCCGCGTCGTCGGGGAACACGTCGAAGATGCCGTAGCGGGAACCTCCGAGGTGCAGTGCGAACCAGGCCGTGGTCGCGGGCTCGTCGTCCACGAGCGGGAGCCCGGAGTCGAGGAACTCCTCGACGTCGCGTTCGCGCCCCGGCTTGGCCTCCAACGTGACGAGCAGCCCCACCGTCGCCGTGCCTGCCATCACGATCCCTCCTCCGTGCCACGTGGACCACCCAGCCTCACCACGTGGTGCGCGTGCGCGCCTCGCCCTACCGGGGTGAGGGCAGGACGCGATAGCGCAGGTGCGTGACGGTGGGCGAGCTGATGGTCTCCACCGGCTCCAGCCTCAGGTCGCCGAGCCCGTCGAAGAGACGCTCACCCGCGCCGAGCGTCGCGGGTACGAGGTGCAGCACGAGCTCGTCGAGCAGCCCGGCCGCGAGGTACTGGCGCACGGTCGCCGCGCCACCCGCGATCTCGATGGGCCGCTCGCCCGCCGCGGCACGTGCCTGGTCGAGCGCGGAGGTGATGCCGGCGGTGACGAAGTTGAACGTGGTGCCGCCCTCCATCGCCAGCGGCGCACGCTCGTGGTGGGTGAGCACGAAGACCGGCGCGTGGTAGGGCGGCTCTGGCCCCCACCAGCCGGTCCAGCTCTCGTCCCAGGCGCCACGACCGGGGCTGAACATGTTGCGGCCCATGATGTGCGCGCCGGTTCCGGCATGAATCTCGGCCAGCAGCTTGGCGTCGCGCTCGCGGCCGGGCTGCTCGGTCTCGAACATCCACGTGGTCAGCGCGTCGGCCCCCGAGCCGAACGGTTTCTCGAGGCTCTGCCCCGGCCCCGCGGTGAAGCCGTCGAGCGAGATGGCGAGGTTGGCGGTGACGATTCCCATGCCGGTACTGACCTGGGCCGAGCCGGAAACTCATCGACCCCCGGCGGTGATGAGGCGGAACCCGACGTCGAGCTCGTCGAGCTCCAGAAGGTCGGCGTGGCGTCGCCGCCAGCGGCCGGAGTCGAGGTCGCGCCGCAGCCGCTCGATGCCGCGCGTCACCGCCGCCGGATCGGTCTGGGCGAGCGCCGAGCAGTTCGCGCGCACCCGCTCGTCCAGGTAGGCCTCGGGCCGACGCCAGAACGACGGGAACACGCCGTCCGTGAAGTCCCACGGCACGGGCAACACGGCAACGTCGTCGGCGCCGAGCTCGGTCGCGATGTCCTCGGCGGAAGGGCGGGAGCGCTCCAGTCGCGCGATCTCCGGGACGTACTCCCGCGTGAACCAGAACTCGCTGTGCAGCCGCGTGTCGTAGGCCAGCACCACCTGACGGTCTGCGACCCGCCGCAGCTCGGCGAGGCCCTGACGCCAGTCGGTCCAGTGGTGCACGGTCAGCACCGCCATCGCGGCGTCGACGGCGTGATCTCGAACGGGCAGGTTCTCGGCGACGGCCCGCACGGCCGGAGCCAGGTATGGCCCTCGCTGTGTCAGCATCCCCCGCGAAGGCTCCACCGCCAGCACCGTCGACGCCGAGGGTTCGTAGGACCCGGTGCCCGCTCCGACATCGAGGACGGAACCGGCGTCTCCCAGCGCCGCCGTGATGGCCGCCATCCAGCGGGGATCTGTCCGCCGCCCGTGCGAGTAGCCGCGGCCGATCCGGTCGTACACCTGCGTGGCCATGTTCTCCCCGTCCAACAGCGCGACACCGGAGCGAGCCCGAGCTCTGGTCGGAGGCGCTGACGCCTCAGGTCGGCTCGAGGGTGTCGCGCAGCCGGGAGAGCCAGTCCAGGTGGCCCCGGAGCGCGGCCTGGCCATCGTCGGTGAGCCGGAACCAGGTCCGTGGGCGACGGCCCACCGAACCCTTGCGCACCTCCAGATAGCCCGCGTCCTCGAGGGTGCGGCTGTGCTTGGAAATCGCGGAGTCGCTCGCGCCCAGCATGTCGCGGGCCGTCGCGAAGTCGACCCACTTCGCGCCCTGCAGCAGTGCGCACAGCGCCAGCCGGGGACCGGTCTCGAAGATCGGTTGGCGACCCCAGCCCTCGGTCTGGCCCGCGCCCCGTTCGAGGTCCTGACTGCTCACGGCCTGACCCGGCCCGCCTCGATGTCACGGCGCATCGCCGAACGGATCTTGAGGTGGGTGAAGAACACGGCGATGGCCACGACGGGGAGCACCATGAGCGCGATGTTGCGCTGATCGTTGTTGACCAACACGTTGATCCCGACGAACCCGGCGAGCGTGATCACGATGCTGGCCAGCCAGATCGGTCGCGCGCTGGGGTAGGCGCCTGCCCACTTGGGGAGGTGGACGCCCGACCTGCGCCGCTTGATCACGGAGTAGACGGCCGAGCCGAGCGCGATCGCCCCGAGCGACCAGCCCAGATAGGTGGAGCCGGCCGAGTTCACCCAGCTCATCCAGATCGGCACACCGGCCATGAAAACGAGGGCGACCCCGAAGAAGACCCAGTAGCCCGTCGGGAACTGGGCGTGGGACGCGACCTTGCGGCGTGCGTCGGCGACCTGGTCGAGTTCGGACATGCCAGACATCAGACGAGCTCCCTTCGACGCTTACTTTCTATATGGAAAGCGTACTCGCATCGGGAAGTAAATGCCAAACGAGAGCTGACCGGAGGTACAAAGATCCCCGGGACCGTGGGTAGTGGGCTACGTCGTCGTCAGAACTGGTAGTTGTAGGTAAGGAAGTGGGTCTGAGCTGCCAGTTCGAAGATCAACGGGCAGCTCAGGCCGTGGTCAGGCCGCCGCCGGGAGATCCCCACGACCTGGGCCGAAGACCCCGTCCACCGCGCGGCGGGTCCGTTCCTTGCTCGACGGCATCAGGTGTGTGTACGTGCGGAGCGTGAAGCCGGGGTCCGCGTGACCGAGGTAGCTCGCGAGCGCGGCCACGGTCTCCCCAGCGTCGAGCAGCGTCGAGGCGTAGAAGTGCCGTAGCGCGTGGAAGCCGTCGACCCGTGGAACCCGTTCCACCCCGGCCTTCTTGAGTGCGGGTGCCCACGTCCACTGGTTGAAGACCGGCCGCCATGCCTGCGTACGTTCCCTGCTGTAGACGAGCAGCCGCGCCGTCACCAGCTCGCCGCCCGGATGCTTCCACGGCAGCGTGACCGACAGCGGCGGGAACTGTGCCATGTGATCGACCAGCGCCTTGCCCACCGAGTCGGGCAGCGGGACATCCCTCGTCTTGTTCCGTTTCGGAGGAGCAAAGCACGGCTTGTTGCCGACCAGCTTCACCTGACGCTGTACGTGGACCTCCCCGCCATCGAAGTCGACGTCATCGACAGCCAGGCCGAAGACCTCACCCTGCCGAAGCCCAAGGCCAGCCCCGAGCAGCACCGTGACCTTGTACCGCTCCGCCATCGCCTCGTGCACCGCGTGAACCCGCTCAGCCGTCCACGGGATGATCTTGCGAGCTTCGGCCTTCGGTTTGCGCACTGACGCCGCGTTGCATGGGTTCTTTCTGATCTTCTCGTCGTCAACCGCTGCGTTCAGCACCGACTGGAGATGCGCGAACAGCACCTCTCGATAACTGGCCGCCAGCCCCTTGTCCTGAAGCTTGCGGTCCCACTCCCGCACGTCCGAGGCTGTGATGCCGTCCAGGAACTTGTCACCGAGATGCGGATAGATGTGCAGCCGCATCCGGTAGGCCGTCAGCTCCCGCGTCGACTCCTCGAAGCTCTGGCTGGCCACCCATCGCTGTGCGTACTCCCGCAGCACCACCTTCCCCGCCTTCGGGTCGAGGTAGCTGCCCCGGTTCTTCTCGTCCTCCACCTTGTGCATGAAGTCCTCGGCCAGACGCTTCTTCTTGTCCGGAAAGGACTTGCTCCGCTCGTTGCCCACAGGGTCGAGGTAGCGCACCTTGTACCGCAGACCTTTGCCGAAGAGTTCGGTCTTCTCCAGCACCGGCTTACCCTGCGCGTTCAGGAGCGGCTTCCCGGTCTCCGAGTCCTGGGCAGGCCGATACCAGCGATCTTGGATATGTCCCATCAGGCCGCCTCCGTCAGTCCGTCCACCCAGGCCCGCACCTTGGCCGGGTCGTATCGGAGGTGACGGCCGAGCTTGCGGACCGGCGGACCCTCGCCGCGCCACTTCCACTGGTAGAGCGTCTTCACCGGCACCCCCAAGTAGGCCGACACGTCCTCGACCGACCACAGCCGCTCGAATCTGCTCACGTTCTCCACTGCGTTCCCCCTGGTAGTTCAGGCTGCGAGCTGAGTTGCCGAAGTTTCTGGCGCATCGCCTGGTGGTCCCTGCGCGGCGAGTAAGGCCCGGTCGTACTCGGCCCGCCAAGTGACTCGTTCGGCGATGGCGTGCATGAGCAGGTGTGCCCGTGGTGGCACGTGCTGATCGCCGGGTGCGACCTTGCGCCAGATCAGGCGCGAGGTGTCTTCCTCGGGTTTCTCGATGCCGACTCCGGCGAGCATGTCCCGCACGAACCGTTTGCGGTCCGTCTTGTGGTCGGCCAGCGACTTGCCCGACCACTTGCGGGAGACGAGGACCCTGCGACCGGGCAGGCCGAGCGTGGTCCGCCGATGAGCCCGCCCCTTGCACCTGCCGGGCGTGGTCTTGGCGTTGCTGCCCAACGGTTGGATGCCGTAGAGCAGCCAGACCGCGCACCGGGGCGAGCACGGGGTGATCGCCAACTCGGCGTGCAACCGGTCGTGGTGATCCCGTTGCCGGTTGGACGCGGCCTCGACGACCTCACCGGTGGACTTGGTGAGGTACTTCGTCAGGTAGCCGATGTGCCGCCCGGCTTCCTCGGTGCCGCCGAGGATGCCCTTGGAGTGCACTTGCCGCCCGAACCGCACCACGTGCGCCGGGTCCTCAACCTCCTCTACCGCCTGATGCCATTCGGTCAGCGGACGTCGGGTGTCCGGGTCCACGAAACAGGCCGTGCGGGAATCCCAGACGGGCACCTGGTCGCCGTCGTAGACGAGCCGGTCATGAGCAGGCCACCAGACCTGGTGATAGGTGGCCGCGGTGACCATGCGGATGACCTCGTGCGACATCGACCCACGCAACGCCGCATGCAGATGAGGTGCGGCCCGCTTCTGGGGCTCGACGGTGGCGAAGTACTGCACGTCCCAGCCCGCCACACGGCGCAGGTTCTGCCACCACCGATCGATCAGGGCGGAGAAGTGCACCGCATCCCGCGCCGCCCTGCGGTAGTCATAGCCCGCCGGGTCGATCGGGGTGCCGTCGTCCCGGACCCGCCCGTAGGTGTCCAGGGTCAGGGTGACGAACATCGACGGCCGGAACCGCCCCGCGAACTCCCGACCCACGGTGGTCTTGGTGACCTTGCGGGTCGGGAGGTCCGGCGCGTCCTGCCGCCGCTTCGTGGACCGCTTCGTCGGCTGCTTGACGGGGACCTCGACGGCGGGGAGTCGGCCCCGCATCCCGAGTGCCCGCAGCTCGTCGTCCACACCCCGGATCTCGTCACGGAGTTCTTCCGCGTCGCAGTCCGCGCCTTCGTCCACTGCCTGGCGGTAGGCGTGCACGAGGTCGGCCCGGAACTCGAGCAGTTCGGTCTGCTGCCCGGTGGGTGGTTCCGGGGTGAAGTCCGGTTCCTCGGTCAGATGCCAACCCTCACGGCACTGGGTCTGCCGCAGCGCCTTCGCCTTGCGCGCACACGGCAGACAGACCGACTCCACGGTGGAGCCGCAGGGCACCGCGACGTAGCGGAGTTCACCGGTGTCCGGGTCGCCAACCTCCATCGTGAACGGACGGACACAGACACCGTGCTTCTCCGCCGTGGCCTTGATGACCTCGGTGGACAGAGGCAGCCGCATCCGCTCCGCGCGAGTCAGCCGCGACACGTCGACCGGAGTGGTCGCAGGGATGGTCATCAGGCGGCCACCCCCTGCCGACCGCGAGCCCATCCGCGCAGCACCCACACCGGCACCTCCTGCGTGACCGCCACCGGCAGGTCAGGCAACGCGGTACGGGTGTAGCGGACCGCGCCGTACACGTGAACCGGGGCACCACAGGGAAGTCGACCGACGACGGTCACCAACACCCGCGACCCATCCGCCAGCCGGTGCAGTTCAGCCGTGGAGCCGTCGAGGCTCGCGGCCCACGAACACAACTGGCCGGCCACTTCCGTGAGGTCCCAGCCGTCGAGCTGGACCTTGACCGGTTCCCGCCACGTCGTGACCCGTACCCCGATCGCGCCCGGCAGGTTGTGCCGCACGAGATGAGCGCGGATGGCGTCGAGGAAGACGATCAGCTCGTTCACGCTGCCGCACCCCCTTCCATTCGCTGGCCGGGGAAGTTCAGGACTTCCGCGCGGTGCACGGGAACGCCGGTGACGAAGGTGACCAGCTCGTCCAGGTCGGTGTCGGTGACGTGGAAAGCCCGAGCGCGGAACGGCTCCCGACGCCCCTCTTCCTTGGCCCACGCGACGCCGGGTGTCTGCTCGGAGATCTCGTGCGCCGTCGCCCCGCGCTCCCGGACACCATCGCCGAGGACCATGTCCACCTGCGGTTTCTCATCCAGCCGCATGGCGATGCGGGTGGAGAACAGGTGTCGGAAGCTCACGACCTCCTTGCGCGGGTCCTGCAACAGCCCCAGCACGCACACACCGGGTGCCCGGCCCTGGCTCGTGATCGTCTGCACCGCCCGCGACGCGCGTTCCCGCAGGCCCTTGTCGGCCTGGTAGGCGATCACGTCCGCCAGCTCATCAACCACGAGCAGGATGAACGGGTCCCCGGTCTCCGGAGTCCACGCCCGCAACCTCCCCCGATACCGAGTGGCGCGTTCCTTCACCGTCGCCGCGATCTCCTCCAACAGCACCACCGCGTCAGGACCGTTGTCGAACACGACCTTGCTGAAGACCTCCGGGGCCTGGCCGAGCTCCATGCCGCCCTTGGGGTCGATGCCCGCCAGCCGCACCTTCCCCGAGCGGATCAACGGCGCGAGCGCCCACACGATCGACCACAACAGCGAGCCCTTGCCCGCACCCGACACCCCCACCGCCAACACGTGGGTACCGAGCAGCCGCAACCGCCACGGCTTACCCACCTCCGTGCGACCCACGGTCACCCGCTTCAAATCGACCGCCGCCGCATCCTCCACCAGATCCGGCACCGCCACGGGATGCACGAGCGGGTCACTGTGCACCAGGTCCAGCTCCAAACGACCCGGCTTGAGCACCCGCACCCGGCACGAGCGGGCCTTGAACGCGTGCGCCAAACCGGAGGCGTGCAGCTCCCACTGCTCCGGGGCCTGGCCCTTGACCATCCGCACCCGTACCCGGTCCCGCCAGCCTTCCGAGCGCACCCGCCCGAGCGCAGGCCGGTACTCCTTGCCCCGGCTGGACTTCACCAGATCCGACAGCCGCATCACCGTGCGCCACTGACACGCATACACCGAGAACCGCCGGAACTCCGTGCGAGGCTGCGGGGCCACGAACCGCCCGAACGACGGCGCATGCCGCCACCGCCACAACCCCAACACCACCACCACGGCCAACAACGTGAACGCCACCATCCACCACCCGGACTGGGCCTGAAGCCAGCCCACGAGCACCGCGACAGCGATGGTCAACGGGTAGCGCACCGCGACCCGGGCGAGCTGGAACACAAGCCAGCACACCACCCAGACCGCCGCCACCGGCGCGACGACGACCTTGATCCACCCGGGCAGCAGCGTCCACCACGGCAACCGGGGCCGCGAGATCTCCAGCGGGGCAGGGTCGGCCCAACGCGAACCATGCACGCTCATCGAGCCTCACCCCGCTTCGCCGAGGCAGGCATGTCGAGAGGAAGCCGACCCGCACAGCCCGCGCAGTCGCGGTCACCGGGAGCCAGCCGAGCGAAACGCTTGCAGGTGGCGCAACGCATCCGGGTGACCCCCGTTGACTCGCGCCCCTGCTCGTTGTCTATCGTTGCCAATGTCTACTCCGTCTGGTGTGGACAGCGCAGAAGCGGCAAGGTTGGTAGCCACGCACCGCTTCTGCGCCTTACGTTCCAACAAGTCCGAACGAGGGCGCGCGTCATCGCCGCACGACCCACAGGCCGCACGTTCACCCTCTACAGTGGACTAACTACTGTGGTTGCTTGATCTCCTCAGCCTTACGCTTCTCGCGCCCGGACCAGTACAAAGCCTCGTGGTGATGCCCCCGGTCGATCTCTGCGATCCGCGCGTACACGGCAGAGCTGCGCAGGTAGTAGTCACGCCACACGGCCAGCGGTTCGCCGTCGCCGGGGCGCAGACCGGACAGAACCTCGTGTGCCTGCTTCAGCGTCTGCACCTCACGCGCCTTGTCCCACTCGCTCACGTCGTCACCTCCCCCCACGGTGCAGGGAACGGGAGGTGCGAGGGTGAACAGGACGAGTGCCGCCGGTGCTCACCCCCGCGCCGAACCGTCGAGCTTGCTCCGCCCAGTAGTCGGCCTGTTCATCGAAGGACTCAGCCGCCGAGACCATCGCCGCCACGATCCACCAGGACAAAGCGCCCTGCGTCGCGATCGCCCGCCACGCCACAGCGACAGCCTTAGATGCCTCGGCCATGCTCGACGCGGTGTCGATTCCGCGGCTGCGGTCGAGGGCTTCACACGCCGTTCCGTACCGGCGATACGCCTCTTCCCATCCCTTCACGAGCGGTCGGGGAACGACGGCAAGCCCCTTCACGTTGGCCTCGCCCATGGAGATCACGCGGCCTTGGCCGGAGTCTCAGCCCCGCCACCGTTGCCAGCCGACTTGCCCGCTGACCTGCCAGCGCCACCACTGGCCATAGCGGCCTTGAAGGCAGTCGCACGGAAGACGTACGACTGGTACTTGAACTCACCATTGCCCGCGACCTTGGGCTCAGCCGTCAGGCCGTCGAGCTCGATCGGGCGCATACCCGGCAGAGCCTCGTCGGTCGTGGGCACGGGCTGCACGTCGGCCAGGAACGTGAGGACGAACGAGGCACGCTTGGCGTTGGTCTCGCTCGGGTCGGTGACCGTGGCCTTCCACTGCCGCTTGCCCGTGGTCTCGTCCAACTTCTGCTTGGGCTGCTTGCCACGCGCCCGCTCGTCGTTCGACAGGTACTCGTTGTCCGGCGCGACCTCGCCGACCATCACCAACCCCTGCGGGAAGGCGTCATCAAAGTTGATCGGGAACCGGTGACCCCTGTTGATCGCCATCTGTGTTCTGTCTCCTCATTGATCGCCTGTAGGGAGCCCTTCAGCGGGCTTCACGGCCACCCCATCGGAGCAACCTCGTATACGAGGTTAAGCCTCGTATGTGAGGATGTCAACATACGAGGTTCTGTGAGACGATCAGCCCGAACCTGAGGAGGGCGAAAAACATGTCTGAGCTGCTGTTTGGCGAGCACGCGGACTTCCCGAGCGATGACGAACCGCGCTACAAGCAGATCGCCAAGGAGTACCGCCGCCGGATCATCGACGGCGATCTACAGGACGGTGAGAAGCTTCCGAGCGAAGCCCAGCTCTGCGACATCCACAACGTCTCCGCGATCACCGCCCGCGCGGCCATGAAGCTCCTGCGCGAGTGGGGCTTCGCCAACGGCATTCGAGGTAAGGGCGTCTTCGTCCGCCGCCTGGACAAGCTCACTCGCATCGCCCCTCAGCGGTATTTCCGGGGCCAAGAAGTCCGCACCTACGTGCGAGAGGCCGAGGCGTCGGGCGCGAAGCTCGACGTGCAGCACGAGACCATCCGAACCACGGCGCCGGCCGATATCGCCAAGCGACTCGGCATCGCCGAAGGCGATCCCGTGACCTGCACCCGCTACTTCATCCGCATGGGCAACCCAGCCCAACCGGTCACCAGCAGCCAGGCATGGGAGCCCCTCGCCATCACTGGCGGCACCGACATTGAGCTACCCCACGAGGGCGAGCACGCGAACAAGGGCATCGTTGACCGCTTCGGAGCCATCGGCCTGCACGTCAACCAGGTGGAGGAGGTGCTGGATATCCGCACCCCGACGCCCGAGGAAGCCCGCGCCCTCGAAATGCCGCCCACGCGCCCCCTGGTCGAGATCCACCAGACATTCCGCGTCGCCGACCGCCACGGAGCCGAAGACCTCGCAGTCGAAACCGCCGACATCCTATTCCCCGCCGACCGCTACGAACTTCGATACGTTATGGAGATCCACTAAGTCTGCATCAGTACGAACATGCGCGAAGAAGTCGCCGCCAAAGCTTCGGCGAGGCTACACGCAAAGCAACCATTTCGGGTTCCTGGCTACCCTCCCAGTAGCCATACCAGCGTGAAACCGCAACATCGTCTTCACGTACTAGTGTCAAAAGGTCTTCGCGTGCTTGATTTGAACTTGGCGCTGTGGCTGCGCTCCCGATTGCCTTCTTCAGACTTCGACAAACTCTCGCTCTACCCTCTGCTACGCCCTCATGATTTATCGTTGGTAGCACTGAGAGAGTGAACTCTCCGACCGGATCGAATGTGCTCTCCAAATATCGTGGAGATATAAATCCCGTTGCCGTATCCAAAGTAAGATGCGCCCAAGGATCTGTCCGCGACGGGTCGACCAGTAGTGGCTCTCCCGTATCAGCGACCGGGAAATTCGCCCCTTTTTGTCGATTGCACTTTGTGCAAACCCACAAGAAGTTCTTCCAACTAAATACTCGACCGTGATCCCTTGCTATAGGAACGTAGTGGTCGATATCAGAAGCGTAGGAGTCGCTGCAATAGGCGCAACGTTGCCTAGTCCCAGCCATCGCTTCTAGTGCGGAGATTACCTCCTTTGCAGGCTTAGATCTCCTGTAGCGATCCCAGTGCTCGCGGCCCGACTTCGCCGAAGTGACATTCTTTTGACGCGCGAAAAGGTCCTGTCTCGATTCAAATTTAAGCGCAGGGCGATGGAGTCTTCGCATTGGTACTACTCGCCCAAGACCCCGGCAAAGAGATCGAGCTGCTCAAACTCTCGTTTTTCTTCGGGACTTAGGCCAACCTTGCGTTCTTTTGCGACAAGACGCGCGCGGCGTTCGCGGGCCCTTACAGTTCGAGGCGAACGTGTATGCGGCAGGTTAAACGCAGGAGTGAGTAGGATCTCGTCAGGCTTACCTGTAATTATGCGTCGATATTCGTCGTGCGACACCTTGAAAGGTTCACCGCTTCCTGCTGTCGGCATGTGGTATATCCGACCAGCGTCTGCGGCCTGGCAAACCAGAGGGCTATGCGTGGTAACAATAAATTGTATTCGCGGCAAGTGATTCTTGAGCCAGAATCCTATTTCACGCTGCCAAGCTGGATGGAGATGCGCGTCAATTTCATCGATCATGACCACGCCGGGCCGGTCTATGAAAGTGCGCCCATCCTCGTCTCGACTAAGAAGATTCTCGGAACCAAAAACGCTCACCATGTGGCGAAATATGTCGATAAGCATTGCGAGGGCAGATCTATATCCCTCGCTCATGTCGGACAGCGGCATCTTGCGCCCCGCAGAGTCGCGCATCCAGATACCGTCAGAATTCACTGCGTCGATCGCCACACCCTGTCGAAGAAAATTGTCTCCGACTAAGTTTAATAAAGCGTCGAGAATAGTTGCGTCTTCTTTGTTCTGTTCCAGTCGACGATAGTTGAGTGTCTTGACCCATTCTTCACCCTCGGCGAGAGTTGCGTCTTCTTTGAAGAGGGTAGCGTAACGCGGAACTCTTCCCGGAAGCATCATCAAACGTTGAGCATCCGGCGAACTTCCGTACAGCCTTCTAAAAGGGCCATATCCGACCGAAAACCAACCGGGTGTCAGAGACTGCCAGGGCCCGTTGAGGGCGCCTTTCTTTTTATTTCTGAAAATATCTGCCGACGACACATCGAACATCCGGTCACTTCGCCGAATCTCTATCTCAGCCCAGAAGGTGCCCGCGACCGGAAATCCGCCTTTGCGAGTTTTGTCGTGGTCGTGGTCGGGCAGAACTTCAACTGAAATCGTCCCGCTATCGAGCCCGTCCGTGATCCAGCCCGAAAAATCGGGAACGAGGGACGCGGCTTGGTCTGGGCCGAGCAGGGCTAGTGCGATCGCCTTCAGGAAGGCTGTCTTTCCTGCACCGTTTTCACCTGTGATGACAGACCAGCCATCGAATGAATCGTCATCGCCGACGAGGCTCAAATCAGCGTTATCAAAACCTTTGATTCCTGAAAGAACAACACGCCTGATGTACATGCCGGAGTCATATACCTTTCGTGAGTTCTTCCCAGCGCTAGCCGCAACACGGACAGCATACAGCGCGACGTGCAACAGAGCGCCCGGCGAAACGACTGCCCACTGCCGAACTTGGCTCTATGGGATCAAGGCGCGCCGCCTGCGGCGGCGCGCTCCCTGCCCCTCACCTTGGCGGCGGGGCCGGATCCATCGCGGCACACGCCGGGCTCCCGCTCCGCTACGCCCGGCGGGCCGCGCGGCACGGCCGCGCCCAGGTGGGTGCCTGCGCGCCACCGCAGGCGACGAGACAGACCCCCAGCGACCCGAACGCCGGATCGTCCAACGGCCGCCACACCGCGTCAAGGCGGGAGAGCGTGCCTTGACCCGGCGCAGCGGCCGCTGAGCAGGCTGCGTATCGGATCGATGGGGGAGGCGTGGCCGGAGAGCTGCCAGGCCGTCTACAGGCCGTCAGGTGGCGGGCAGGCGTGAGAACTCGCGAGAAAGATCAACAAGCAACGCGCAGGTCAGAAGGTATGCGAACGAGGCGACCCGAGGACCGGGCCACCTGAGCGTCAGAACTGGTAGTAGAGGAACGGGCTGAACGTGCCCGTCGCCACCAGGATCGCCGCGTAGGCGAGGCCGACGGTCATGATGCCGATCCGCAGGGCGGTCGCCGGCTTGCCGCGCGCCGACTCCAGCATCGGCCCCGTCACGGGGCTGGCGGGGAGGAAGAAGATGGCCGCCGCGGCGAGCAGGAGCACGAGTCGCTGATTCGTCAGCGACGCCCCGACGAGGTCGGTGATGCCCTCGAAGTCCGGCACCAGCATGTGGCCCAGCATCGTCAGCGCGTGCGCCATGTCGGGCGAGCGGAACAGCACCCAGCCGAAGACCGCCAGCACGAGCGTCAGCGCCCGCCTCGCGATCCGCGCCCTCGAGTCCTTCGGTGCCTTGTCCCAGCCGAACGCGCGCTCGATGATCAGCAGCGCGCCGTGGTAGATGCCCCACACGACGTACGTCCACGCCGCGCCGTGCCAGAACCCCGTCAGCACGAACACGATGCTCAGGTTCCGGTACGTCTTGCGTTTGCCGCCGCGGTTGCCGCCGAGCGGGATGTAGACGTAGTCGCGGAACCAGCGCGACAGCGACATGTGCCAGCGCCGCCAGAACTCCGTGATCGTCACCGACGAGTAGGGCCTGGCGAAGTTCTCCGGGAGCCGGAAGCCCAGCATCCGGCCAAGGCCGATCGCCATGTCGGAGTAGCCGGAGAAGTCGAAGTACAGCTGCAGCGTGTACCCGATCGCCCCGAGCCACGCGATCGCGAAGGTCATCTCGTCGGCGGGGGTCGCGAAGCACGCGTCGACCATCGGGGCCAGCGAGTCGGCGATCACGGCTTTCTTGACCAGACCGAGCGCGAACCGCGGGAACCCGGCCGCGATGTCGTCGAAGCGGTGCGAACGGTGCTGCGGCAGCTGGTCGGCGATCTCCCGGTACCGCACGATCGGGCCAGCTGCGAGCTGCGGGAACATCGAGATGTACGTCGCGAACGCCACCGGGTTGCGCAGCGCGTGCCGCTCGCCCCGGTAGATGTCGACGACGTAGGAGATGTGGTGGAACGTGAAGAACGAGATCCCGATCGGCAGTGCCAGCGAGACGATGGGGAAATCACCGCCGAAGAGCTCGGCGAACCAGGCGATCTGTTCGGTGGCGAAGCCGGCGTACTTCCACACGAGCAGGATCGACAGGTCGAACGCGACGACGCCGATCAGCAGCCACCGGCGCCTGTTGTTGGAGCGCAGGCCCCATTCGTCGGGCTCGAGCGCGGGCCCCGCCGCGAAATTGACGGCCATGCAGGCGAGCAGCAGGAGCGTGAACGCCCCCGCACCCGTCGCGTAGAACAACAGGCTCGCGACCGCGACGATGCCGTTGCGCCAGCTCCTGGGGCACGCCAGCAGTGCGATGAGCACCGCGGGCATGAAGTACCACAGGAAGAGTGGCGAGACGAACGACATCCGGTGGGCCCCCTGGTCACGGTGCAGCAACGTGACCCTAACGGAGCAAGGGCCCCCGGGTTGGCAAGACCGGCGTCAAGTGGCGGGCGCCATGCGCCCGGCTACACCCGGCCGGTGATCCTCCGCCGCCTCGCTACCTCCGCGAGCAGCACACTCGCGGCCACGGACGCGTTCAGCGACTCGACGCCGGGAGCCATCGGGATCGACACCGTGTAGTCGCAGTTCTCGCGCACCAGGCGGGAGAGGCCCTTGCCCTCGGAGCCCAGCACGATCACCAGCGGGTCGGTGGCCAGATCGAGGTTGTCGATTTCGAGCGACGCGTCGGCGTCCAGTCCGGCGATCATCAGCCCCGCGGAGGCCCACGACTGCAGCTGGCGGGTGAGGTTGGTGGCCATCGCGACGGGCAGCCTGGCGGCCGTGCCCGCGCTGGTGCGCCACGCGACGGCCGTCATGCCGGCGCTGCGCCGCGCGGGCAGCAGGACGCCGTGCGCGCCGAACGCGGCGGCCGAGCGGATCACCGCTCCGAGGTTGCGCGGGTCGGTGACACCGTCGAGCGCGACGATCAGCGGAGCCTCGCCGGAGTCGCGGGCCATCGCCAGCAGGTCGTCAGGGTGGGTGTACTCGAACGGCGGCACCTGCAGGCCGAGACCCTGGTGCATGGCTCCGCCGGTCTTGCGGTCGAGCTCGTCGCGCGGTACCTCGAGGATCGAGATGCCCTTGTCGGCCGCCCGGTGGACGGCGTCCTTGACGCGGTCGTCGGCGTCGATGTTGAGCGCGACGTACAGCGCGGTGGCGGGCACGTTGGCCCGCAGCGCC
Source organism: Prauserella cavernicola (assembly GCF_016595675.1). Classification (GTDB taxonomy): domain Bacteria; phylum Actinomycetota; class Actinomycetes; order Mycobacteriales; family Pseudonocardiaceae; genus Prauserella_A; species Prauserella_A cavernicola. The sequence continues at coordinate 1,274,381 of NZ_JAENJH010000002.1, forward strand.
TCCACCACCGGGTTGCGGCCCGCGATGATCTCCGGGCCCTCGGACTTGTTCTTGGAGTTCGCGCGCTTCTTGTCCGTCCGCGCCGCCGCGGCGGCCTTGCGCTGAGCGGGGTGGCCGTAGCGGTCCTCCGCCCTCGGGGTCGGGCCCTTGCCCTCGAGCCCCTTACGGCGCTGGCCACCCGAGCCGACGACCTGGCCCTTCTTGGTGCCGTCCTTGCGAATCGCGCCACGGCGGTGGGAGTTGCCTGCCATCTCTCAGTCTCTCACTGTCCACAAGGGACCATTGGGGGTGTCTTCCACCGCGATGCCCGCAGCGGTCAGTTGGTCGCGGATGGCGTCGGCCCTCGCGAAGTCCTTGTCGGCGCGCGCCTGCTTGCGCTGGGCCAGCAGGTCGGCGACCAGTGCCGCAAGTGCCTCGTCCTCGGACCCGCCCGTCTCCGTCCACCGCTCCGAGAGCGGGTCGATGCCGAGCACGTCGGTCATCGCCCGCACCGTTTCGGCCAGCTCCAGAGCCTTGGCCGAGTCGGCGGCGTCCAGTGCCGCGTTGCCGTCGCGCACGGTGTTGTGCAGCACCGCGAATGCCTGGGGTGTACCGAGGTCGTCGTCGAGCGCCGCGGCGAACTCGCCGGGAACCCGTCCGATGTGGACCTCGCCCGCGCTGCCCGCGACGCGCCGCAGGAACTGCTCCACCCGGCGGTAGCCCTGCGCCGACTCCGACAGTGCGGCGTCGGAGTACTCGATGGTGGACCGGTAGTGCGGCTGGATCAGGTAGTAGCGGAGCTCGACTGCCCGGTAGCGGCGCAGCATCTCCGGAATGGCGACGACGTTGCCCAGCGACTTCGACATCTTCTCGCCCGAGAGCGTCACCCACGCGTTGTGCAGCCAGAACCGGGCGAACCCGTCGCCCGCCGCGTTGGACTGCGCCCGCTCGTTCTCGTGGTGCGGGAACACCAGGTCGACGCCGCCGCCGTGGATGTCGAACTCCGCGCCGAGGTAGGTCGTGGCCATCGCCGAGCACTCCAGGTGCCAGCCGGGCCTGCCCGGCCCCCACGGGGTCGGCCACGACGGCTCGCCCGGCTTGCTGCCCTTCCACAGGGTGAAGTCCCTGGGGTCGCGCTTGCCCTCGGCCAGGGTCTCGCCCTGCTGGACCTCGTCGACCCGCTGCCCCGACAGGGAGCCGTAGTCGGGGAAGGACGCGACGGAGAAGTACACGTCCCCGCCCTGCGCGTAAGCGTGCCCCTGGTCGATCAGCCGCTGCATCAGCTCGATCATCTGCGTGACGTGCCCGGTCGCGCGCGGCGCGATCGACGGCGGCAGGCAGCCCAGCGCGGTGTAGGCGTCCTCGAACGCGCGCTCGTGGGTCGCCGCCCACTCCCACCACGGCCGGTCGGCGTCGGCGGCCTTGGTGAGGATCTTGTCGTCGATGTCGGTGACGTTGCGCACCATGAGCACGTCCAGTCCATTGTGGACCAGCCAGCGCCTGAGCACGTCGTAGTTCAGTGCGCCCCGGACGTGCCCGATGTGCGGAATGCCCTGGACGGTGGCCCCACAGACATACATGGACGCCGTTCCACTGCGCGCGGGATGGAACTCCCGTACGTCCCTGGTCGCGGTGTCGTATAGATGTAGGACCACGGAGAAATGGTACGTGTCAGAGCGCGGCGTGCTCGCGCAGGGCGGTCAGCAGTCCGTCGGAGCGCCGGACGGTCGGCAGGGGCTCCACCAGCGCGAACGGGCAGCCGAGTGCCTTGGCTCCGCCGTCGGCCCCCTCGTGGTCGCCCACCATCAGGGTGTTCTCCGGTGCCGTGCCCAGCCGATCGAGCAGCAGCCGGAAGATCGCGGCGTCCGGCTTGATGGCGCCCACCTCGAACGACAGCACGAACTCGTCGATGTAGGCGTCGAGGCCCCGTGCGGTGAACGCGGGCCGGATGTCGAAGGCGATGTTGCTGAGCACACCCACGCGCACGCCCTTGTCGGCGAGCGACTTCAGCACCCGCTCGGTGTCGGGGTACGGGGTCCACTCCGATGGGTCGACGAGCCGGTCGTACAGAGCTCTGGCCTGCTCGACGCGCGCGACACCGGACTGCCGCAGCACTTCGAGATACACCTTGTGGTGCAGCTCCGGGTCGAGGTCCCGGTGCTCCCACGCGTGCAGGTGCTCCTCGTCGAAGTCGACGTTCAGGGTCACCGGAGCGGTCATCCGCCGCATGAGCTCCGCCTGCGCCTCCAGATCGAGGGGCTCACCCGCGGAGTCGGTCAGGTCGCTGAGCCAGGTGTCCTTGTGCTCGAGTCGAAAGAGTGTGCCGGAGAAATCGAACATCACCGCCTGAATCGTCACCGCGCCAGACTACCGGTCGACGGGCACGAGCAGAGCGGTCGCGATCGCCGCGACGCCCTCGCCCCGGCCGGTGAGGCCCAGTCCGTCGGTGGTCGTGCCCGCGACGCTGACGTCGCCGCCGACGGCCTCCCCGAGCACGCGCTGGGCCTCGGCCCGACGGGGGCCGATGCGCGGGCGGTTGCCGATGACCTGCACCACCGCGTTGCCGAGGCGGTAGCCGGCCTGCTCGACGAGCCTGCGGGTTTCGGCCAGGAACTCGACGCCGTGGGCGCCCTCCCAGCGCGGATCACCGGTGCCGAACACGGCGCCGAGGTCGCCGAGCCCTGCCGCCGACAGCAGAGCGTCACAGAGTGCGTGCGCTGCGACATCGCCGTCGGAGTGGCCCGCACAGCCGTCGACACCGTCCCACCGCAGTCCGGCGATCCAGCACTCGCGGCCGGCCTCGATGGGGTGGACGTCGGTGCCCTGGCCGATTCTCACTGTCATTTCTCCGAGTTCAGCAGCGCCTCGGCCACGGCGAGATCGAACGACGTGGCGATGCGCATGGCATGGGGGTGGCCCGCGACGGTGTGCACCTGCTCGCCGAGTGGGTCGAGGCCCGTGTCGCGCAGGACCTCGGCGCGAAACGCCTGGGGAGACTGGGTGGAACGCAGCGTCGAGCGGTCGCGGGTACCGCGGATGACGTCGTCGGAGTCCACGAGCTTGATGGTGTCGGTGACCAGCTCGACGGGGACCGCGGAGGGGGCCCCGGAGCGCACTGACTCGATGACCGCGCGAATGGTGGCGGCCGGTGTGAAGGGTCTCGCCGGGTCGTGGACCAGCACGATGTCCGACGGTCTTACCGAGTGGGCCGCGAGCGCCGACCGCACCGATTCGGAACGGCCGGCACCCCCGGCAACAACTCGCACACGTGTATCAGCGACTGATTCGAGCGCAGCCGAGTACACGGTCGTATTCTGCGGCGGGCCTGCCACAATCACCCGGTCCACACATTCCGAGTGCAACAGGCCACGAACGGCATGCGACAACAGGGATTCGCCTTGGAAATTGATCAGCGCCCCGGAAAGGCGATGGTCGTTCTCCGTCAGGGGAACCAGCGCGATGACGTTCAGGGTTGCTAGACCGCCGCGGTTTCCAGAACCTCGTCGAGCAGCACCTCGGCCTTCCCCTCATCGGTGCCCTCGGCGAGTGCTAGCTCACTCACCAGGATCTGTCGCGCCTTGGCCAGCATCCGCTTCTCACCAGCGGAAAGGCCACGGTCCTTCTCACGCCGCCAGAGGTCGCGCACCACTTCGGCCACCTTGTTCACATCGCCGGAGGCGAGCTTCTCGAGGTTGGCCTTGTACCGACGGGACCAGTTCGTGGGCTCATCGGTGTGAGGCGCACGCAGCACGTCGAAAACGCGGTTGAGCCCGTCCTGACCCACGACATCACGCACGCCGACGATCTCGGCGTTGTCAGCGGGAACGCGAACGGTGAGATCTCCCTGCGCGACCTTGAGGACGAGGTATTGCTTTTCCTCGCCCTTGATCACGCGTGTCTCGATCGCTTCGATGAGTGCGGCACCGTGGTGCGGGTAGACGACGGTCTCTCCGACCTTGAAAACCATGTGTCCTCTGCCCCTTTCGCTGAATACAGCTTAGCACGGAGCATCGGGGGCTAACCAGCCACCCGGAGTCGTCCTCGCAGGTCAGTGGCCTGATCAAGGGTCCCTCAGGGGTTGACAAACGCGCAATTCGCGTACTCACGCAGGTGGGCACGGATGCGTTTCCCGTCGGCTGCGAAATCCACTGTGGACGTTTGATCTCGGTGCGCGAGGTGTGTCACACCACGCGAGTGACCACCACGTCGCGCCTCGCATATCGCTCCGGGATAGTGTGCGCGGCAGGGCAAGTCCTTAGCTAGGAGGGACTCGGAAGTGAAACGTCGCATGCTGGGCTCGGTCATCGGTCTCGGTGCCGCGTTGCTCATCGCGGGCTGCGGAGCCGGTCAGATCACCCAGACCGACCGCCAGGTGGCGGCGATCGACGGGGCGTCGGTGGACGTGCGGGACATCGCGATCCGCAACGCCGAGCTCGCCTTCCCCGGGGACGTGCAGCCCCCGGCCTACCTCCAGGGCTCGGACGCCGAGGTGCTCATGAGCATCGTCAACCGCAGCGGCACCAACGACGAGCTGGTCTCGATCGAGTCCGACGAGGCGGCCAACGTCTCGGTGCAGGGCGACCGCGAGGTTCCCGCGGGCACCGCGCTCAACGTTGGACCCACCGAGCCCGGCGCCGGCCGCCAGCTCCACGCCCAGGTCACGCTCGAGGGCCTCACGCGTGAGGTGCGCCCCGGCCAGACCGTCAAGGTGACGCTGACCTTCCGTGACGCCGGTGATGCCTCGGTCGAGCTCCCCATCAAGGCTCCGGCGGAGCCGAGGGTGTCCGAGCACGACGAAGAGGGCGGTCACTGACGCCGCGTTGTCGGTACCGGCGGATACCGTCTGCTCGTGGTCAAGAAAGCAGCCAGTACCTACCGTTGCGCCGAATGCGGTTTCGAGGTCGCGAAGTGGGTCGGCCGGTGCCCGGAATGCCAGGCGTGGGGGACGATCGAGCAGCGTGGTGACACGCGCCCTCCCATTGCCCGCGTGGCGGCCGGAGCGCCCAGTGCTCCGGCGCGGCCCATCTCCGACGTCGACATCGAGACCTCCCGTGCGCGCCAGACGGGCGTCTCCGAACTCGACCGAGTACTCGGCGGCGGGCTCGTGCCCGGTGTTGTCGTTCTGCTCGCGGGCGAGCCGGGGGTCGGCAAGTCGACACTTCTGCTCGAGGTCGCCTACCAGTGGGCCGCCATGGGCACAGGGGCCGCGCTGTACGTCACCGGCGAGGAGTCCGCGGGACAGGTGAGGTTGCGCGCCGAGCGCACCGGCAACGTCCACGGCGACATGTACCTCGCGGCGGAAAGCGATCTCTCGTCGATCCTCGGCCACGTCGACGACGTCAAGCCAGGCCTGCTGATCGTGGACTCCGTGCAGACCATGTCGTCGCCCCAGGTCGAGGGCGCGCCGGGTGGCGTCACGCAGGTGCGTGCGGTCGCGGCGGGGCTCGTGGCGCTGGCCAAGGAGCGCGGACTGCCTGTCGTGCTCGTGGGACACGTCACCAAGGACGGTTCGGTCGCCGGTCCGCGCGTGCTCGAGCACCTGGTCGACGTGGTGCTGCAGTTCGAGGGCGACCGGCACTCGACGTTGCGCTTGGTGCGAGGGGTGAAGAACCGCTTCGGCGCCGCGGACGAGATCGGCTGCTTCGAACTGCGCGACGACGGCATCATCGGCGTTCCCGACCCGTCGGGGCTGTTCCTGAACCGGCACACCGAGGCCGTGCCAGGCACCGCGGTCACCGTGACGGTCGAGGGCAAGCGCCCGTTGTTGTGCGAGGTGCAGGCGCTCGTCGGGCGCTCACACCTCAACCAGCCGAGGCGTGCGGTGAGCGGTCTCGACTCCGCCCGCGTGAGCATGGTGCTCGCCGTGCTGGAGAAGCGGGGCGGCGTGCTGCTCGGCGACAAGGACGTCTACACGGCGACCGTCGGCGGGATGAAGGTCACCGAACCCGCCGTCGATCTGGCCGCGGCGCTCGCGGTGGCGTCGGCGTTCAGTGACGAAGCGCTGTCCCCGCGGCTGGTCGCGATCGGTGAGGTGGGGCTGGCCGGTGAGGTGCGGAGGGTGACCGGTGTCGGCAGGCGGCTCGCGGAGGCGGTGCGGCTGGGCTTCACCCACGCGCTCGTTCCCACGGATCCCGGCCCGCTGCCCGACGGCATCAAGGCGCTGGAGGTCGGAGATCTCGCGAGCGCGGTGCACGCGGTCAAGTACGTGCCTTCCTGAGTTTTTGGCGAAGCGGCCGGGCCGTCCCCCGACGACCTCCCGACCGCTCCGTCGTCCGTGAGACGGATCGGAGTTCTGTCGGTGGTGCGGCGTAGCCTCGATTGTGACTTGATTCACATCGGAGGTAGTCATGGACACCCTGCTCGCGATCGGCACGCGCAAAGGCCTCTGGCTCGCGCGTAGCCAGGACCGGCGCCGCTGGGACGTCTCGGGTCCGCGGTTCCCGATCGCCGACGTGAAGGCGGTCGGGATCGACACCAGGTGCGCGACCCCGCGGTTGTCAGCGGCCGTGCTGAACAGTCACTTCGGCCCCACGGTGGTCACCAGCGACGACCTGGGCGAGACCTGGAGCGAGCCGGACGACGCACCCGTGTCGTTCCCCGAGGACACCGGCGTCGCGCTGGAGGGGGTGTGGCAGTTCGCGTACGGTCCGGAGCCCGACGTCGTCTATCTCGGTGCGGAGCCGACGGCCCTCTTCCGCTCACTGGACGGCGGGCGCACGTACGAACTCGTGCGGGGCCTGTGGGACCACCCGCACCGGGAGCAGTGGACTCCGGGCGGCGGTGGGATGGCGCTGCACACGGTGCTGCCCGATCCGAGGGACGCGCGCCGCGTGAACGTCGCGATGTCGACCGGCGGCGTCTATCGCACCGACGACGCCGGTGAGACCTGGCAGGCGTCGAACAGCGGCATCTTCGCGGACTTCATGCCGGAGGGCCAGCAGTACCCGGAGTTCGGCCAGTGCGTGCACAAGGTGGCCGTCGATGCCACGAACCCGGATCGGCAGTACCTGCAGAACCACGGCGGCGTGTACCGCAGCGGCGACGCGGGGCGCACGTGGGAGTCGATCGCGGAGGGGCTGCCCGCGGACTTCGGGTTTCCCGTGGTGGCGCACCCGACGCGGGCTGACGTGCTCTACGCGTTCCCGCTCGAGTCGTCGATGATGCGGTTCCCGCCGGAGGGCCGGTGCCGCGTCTACCGCAGTGACGACGCGGGCGAGACGTGGACCGGACTGGCGAAGGGGCTTCCCGGCGAGGGCTTCTGGTCCGCGGTGATGCGCGACGCCATGTGCGTCGACGACTCCGACCCCGCGGGCGTGTACTTCGGCTCGCGTTCCGGTGAGGTGTGGGCGAGCGCCGACGACGGCGACACGTGGTCGCTCGTGGCCGCGCATCTTCCCGACGTGTTCTGCGTCCGTGCGGCGGGGGTCTAGGTGGCCTCGGTGGGATTGCCCTCGATGCTGCGCGGGCTCGCGGGCGGGATGTCGCATGTGGACGTGTCGGCGGGGACGCTGGGCGCGGCTCTGGACGTGCTCGCGCAGCGGTATCCGGCACTGGAACGTCGGCTGCGCGACGAGCAGGGCGGCCTGCGGCGGTACGTGAACTTCTATGTGGACGGTGAGGAATGCCGTCGCCTTGACGGTTCCGAGACGCCGCTGCGGCCGCAGTCCGAAGTGGTGATCATCCCGTCGGTGGCGGGCGGCTGACCGAGTTGTTCATGTCGGGGCGGTTATCCACAGGGTGGCGAAATCGCGGTTCTCTGGTGCGGTTCGCTCGGCCATTGTTGGTGGGGTGAGAAGAAGACGAGGGGCCCGATGGCCTGAACCGACCCGGGTGCCGAGGCGCTGCGTGCTGCCGTCCGGTACGGCGAAGGCCACCTCGAATGCGATCAACGCACTCGAGGTGGCCTCCACGGCGGCTACGAGGGCCGCGCGATCACTGGGCCAGCAGGCGGGCGCAGCGGATCAGTCCGATGTGCGAGTACGCCTGCGGGTGGTTGCCCAGCGAGCGCTCCGCGATCGGGTCGTACTGCTCCGGCAGCAGGCCCGTCGGGCCCGCGGCGTCCACCATCTGCTCGAACAGCTCCTGCGCCTGGGTGCGCCTGCCGGTCAGCAGGTAGGCCTCGATCATCCAGGCCGCACACAGGTGGAAGCCGCCCTCGCCGCCGGGAAGCCCGTCGTCGCGGTGGTAGCGGTACACGGTCGAGCCGCTGCGCAGCTCGGCCTCGATGGCCGTCACCGTCGACTGGAAGCGCGGGTCCTGCGGGTCCAGCAGTCCGGAGAGGCCGACGAACAGCGACGCCGCGTCGAGGTCCGTGCCGTCGTAGGCGGTGGTGTACGCCTGCACCTCGTCGTTCCAGCCGTGCTCGAGCACGTCCGATGCGATCTGGTCCCGAAGCTCGTGCCAGCCCGCGGGCACCGGGCGGTCGTAGATCTCGGCGAGCTTGATGGCCCTGTCCAGGGTCACCCAGCACATCACGCGCGAGTACACGCGGTGGCGCGGCACGTGCCGCTCTTCCCAGATGCCGTGGTCGGGCTCGGACCAGCGCCGCTTGACGGCCTCGGCCATTGCGCGCACCATCTGCCAGTCCTCGTCCCGCAGCGCGCCGCGCGCCTCGGCCAGCGTCATGACGAGTTCCACCACCGGCCCGAACACGTCGAGCTGCACCTGGTGGTTCGCCAGGTTGCCGACGCGCACCGGGCGCGAGCCCTTGTAGCCGGGCAGCGAGTCGATCACGGCCTCGGCGCCGAGCTGAGTGCCCGCGAGCGTGTAGAGCGGGTGGAGGCGTTCGGGGCCGGCGAGTGTCGAGAGCACGCCGTGCAGCCAGCGCAGGAAACCGTCGGCCTCGTCGAGGGAGCCCAGCGTCACCAGCTCGCGCACCGTCATGGCGCCGTCGCGGATCCAGCAGTAGCGGTAGTCCCAGTTGCGGACGCCGCCGATCTCCTCCGGCAGCGACGTCGTGGCAGCGGCCATCACGCCACCGCTGTCGGCATCGGCGAGGCCGCGCAGCGTGAGTGCCGAGCGGGCCACGAGCTCGGGCTCCACCGTCGGCAGTTTCAGGGTCGACGCCCACGAGCTCCAGTAGTCGCCCGCCTTGGCGCGCCGCTCCAGCTCGGGAAGGTCGTGCGGGCCGAGGTCGGTCGTGCCGCAGCGCAGTTCGAGCACCACCGCGTTCTCCGGCGTCGGCTGCACCAGCGCCGTGGCGGTGTCGTGCAGACCGTCGCTGGTGATCTCCCACTGCACACCGGGCGCGCGCAGCACGAACGGCTCCGACGTGCCCAGCACGCGAAGGCCGTCCTCTTCCTGCAGCAGCCGCACCGGCACGCCACCGAATTCGGGCCTCGGCGCGAACACGATCGACGCCGCCGCCTCACCCGAGATCACGCGCACGATGTCGGTGCGGTGTGCGGGCGACTCCGGCTCGAGGTAGTCCGTGACCAGCAGCCGCGACCAGCGCGTCTCCACGGTCATCGTGTTGGGCAGGTACCGCTGGCCCAGCGGCAGACCGTTGCGGTGGGGCTTGATCGTGAAGTGGCCCGCGCTCTCGCCTCCGAGCAGGTCGGCGAACACGGCGGGCGCGTCGGGGCCGGGGTGGCAGAGCCAGGTGAGCTTGGCGTCGGGCGTCAGCAGAGCGACGGAGCGCTCGGACGACAGCATCGACAGCCGCTCGATCGGGGGCGACTGCTCGCCGTAGAGCCAGTTCCGGCGCTCCTCGAGCATGAAGGCCAGCACGGTCGCGACCTGCTCGGGGTCCTCGACCCGGTACTGCGCGAGGCTCTCACCGTCGCCCACCTTCACGCCGAGGTCGGGCCCGGCGAGGCGCGCGAACGCCTTCTCGTCGGTCACGTCGTCGCCGATGAACACGGCCGCCGTCGCGCCGACCTGATGGCGCAGGGTGTCGAGCGCGCCGCCCTTGTTGGTCTGGACAACCGCGAGCTCGACCACCTCCTTGCCGTCCGTGGTCGACACACCTTCCCAGGTGCACGGTCCCTTGTGGACGGCATCGAGGATCCGGTGCGCGTCCTCGCGCGAAGCACGGCGGACGTGCACGGCGACGCTCGCGGGCTTGACCTCGAGGGAGGCGCCCTCGACGCCCTCGATCAGCCGTTCCAGCTCGTCCTCGACCTGGCGGTGCAGGCGGCGTGCCTGCGCGTCGAGTTCGTGGACGAAGCCGATGTCGAACTCGGAGCCGTGGCTTCCGACGAGATGAACTTCGGAGGGAAGACGGGACAGGGTGGCGAGGTCACGCAGGGCGCGGCCGGAGATCACCGCCGTGGTGGTCTCGTGGAGGCCGGCGAGCGAACGCAACGCACCGACCGACTCGGGGCGCGGTCGCGCCTCGTCCGGGTTCTCCATGATCGGCGCCAACGTGCCGTCGTAGTCGCAGGCGACCAGCAGGCGCGGCGTCCGGGCGATCTGCATGATCGCGCGCCGCAGCTCAGCGGTCAGGGCCTCGGCGGTCAACACTCCTCCTCAAGGAGCTCGCAGGGGTCTGGGGAGTCAGGCGGCCGTCTCGGACCCGAGGGCTTCGAGGAACGAGCGCGCCCACCTGTCGACGTCGTGGGTCAATACCTGACGACGCAAGGCGCGCATCCTACGCCGACCTTCCGCGGGGTCGAGCGTAATAGCCTGTTCCAGCGCGTTCTTCACCCCGTCCAGGTCATGCGGGTTGACCAGGAACGCGCTGCTCAGCTCGGCCGCGGCGCCCGCGAACTCGGACAGCACGAGCGACCCGCCGAGGTCGTGCCTGCACGCCACGTACTCCTTGCAGACCAGGTTCATGCCGTCACGCAGTGGCGTCACGACCATGACGTCGGCTGCGGAGAAGAACGCGGCGAGTTCCGTCCGGTTGACCGACTGGTGCAAATAGTGCACGACCGGGTGACCGACGCGGGCGAACTCGCCGTTGATGCGACCCACCATCTGCTCGATCTCGCCGCGCATGCGCTGGTAGTGCTCCACGCGCTCGCGGCTGGGCGTGGCGAGCTGGACGAACGTGACGTTCTCCGGCTTGACCCTGCCCTCCTGCAGCAACTCGTGGAAGGCCTGCAGGCGCAGGTCGATTCCCTTGGTGTAGTCGAGCCGGTCGACGCCGAGCAGGATCGTCTCGGGGTTGCCGAGGTCGGCGCGGACCTGGGCCGCGCTGTCGGTGACGGCCTTGGTGCGGGCGAGCGTGTCGAGGCCCGCGGCGTCGATCGAGATGGGGAACGCGCCGACGCGGACGGTGCGGTCGCCGACCTGCACCATGCCCGGTCTCGAACGCACGCCGACCGAGCCCCTGCTCGGCTCGAGGCCGATCAGCTGCCTGGCGAGCCACAGGAAGTTCTGGGCGCCGCCCGGCCGGTGGAAGCCGACCAGGTCGGCGCCGATGAGACCGCGCACGATCTCTGCCCGCCACGGCATCTGCATGAACAGTTCCACCGGCGGGAACGGGATGTGCAGGAAGAAGCCGATCCGCAGGTCCGGCCGCAGCTCGCGGAGCATGCTCGGCACGAGCTGCAGCTGGTAGTCCTGCACCCACACCGTGGCGCCCTCGCCCGCCACCGCCGCGCTGGCCTCGGCGAAGCGGCGGTTGACGCGGACGTAGGCCTCCCACCAGCCGCGATCGAAGATCGGCCTGGCGACCACGTCGTGGTAGAGCGGCCACAGGGTGGCGTTGGAGAAGCCCTCGTAGTAGTCCCGGACGTCGGCGGAGGTGAGGGTCACCGGGTGGAGGACGAGTCCGTCGTCGGTGAACTCGTCCACCTCGACATCCGGGACCCCGGGCCAACCGACCCAGGCGCCCTTGCGGGAGCGCAGGAACGGCTCCAGCGCCGACACGAGCCCACCGGGGCTCTGTGTCCAGCGCTGGGTGCCGTCTTCAGCACGGTCGAGGTCCACCGGTAACCGGTTGGCGACGACCACGAACTCGGCGCGTGCTTCGGACTCCGTAGCTCGAGCGGGCATACGAAAACACTATCGCGATGTGGTCATTCCAGACTGCCGCCAGTGTCCAGTGGACCTGCCATTCGGGGTCCGGCCAGCTTGCGTTCCAGCCTGCCGAGGCCGGTCCGCAGCGGCTGCGCCAGGAACTCGCCCAACACCACGCCCGCGGCCAGTGCCAGCCCGATCGCGACCGCCTCCATCAGCTGGGTAGCCGTACCGAAGTCGGCGAGCTGGGACAGTCCGCGGTACGTCGCGAACCCAGGAAGAAGCGGAGTGATACCGGACACAGCGACGACGAGCGGGGTGACCTTCAGCCTGCGGGCGAGCACACCACCGCCGAGACCGACCAGGGTCGCGGCGATCGACGACGCGATGATCTGGCTGAGGCTGAGCACGGTCAGCGCGCCGTAAGCTCCCACGCCGACCGCTCCGGCGACCGCTGCGACCAGCAGCGGGCGCAGGCTCGAGTACGACGCGAGCGCGAAGCACGCGGCGGCTCCCGAACCGGCGACCACCATGATCGGCAGGTTCACCGGGTTGAACGCGTCGATCGCCGGAATCGGTGTGCGACCGACGCCGAGGCTGCCTGCCAGCCCGATCGCCGCGGCGACGCCGGTGATCAGCCCGGCACTCATCAGTGCCACCTCGAGACTTCGGCCCGCAGCGGTGACGTAGTAGCCGGTGATGGCGTCCTGCACGGCCGACACGGTCGAGAGCCCGGACAGCAACACCGTCAACGCCGCGGCGACGACCAGGGTCGGTCGATCCTCGGGAATGAGGTCCAGGTTGACGAACGCGATCGCCAGCAGGGTCGCGACGAAGCCGCCCGACACCTGCTGGAAGAAGAACGGCAACGTCAGCTTGTTGAGAATCCTGCCGACGCGGTCGACGAGGGCGCTGATCGCGAACGCGACGAGCGCCGCCCAGCCCGATGCGCCGAGCAGGATCGAGATGCAACCGGCCATGCCACCCCAGGCCAGCGTGGAGACCCAGCGCGGGTAGGGGTGTTTGGCGTTGGTGATGCGGTGCAGCTCGGAGTAGCCCTCCTCGGCGCTGAGCTTGTTGCGCAGGAGCCGCTGCACGAGCCGCTCCGTGTCGGAGAGGCGCGTGTAGTCGAGGCTGCGGGCGCGGACGACGCGCACAGCGGTGACCGGCGAGAGGTCGCTGCCTCGATGGCAGCTCACAGTGATGGACGTGAAGATCACGTCCACCTCACACGTCGGGATACCGAGCGCGCGAGTCAGGGCGAGGATCGTCGCCGTGACGTCTGATGCGCCGGCACCGCTGGCCATCTGGACCTCGCCGATCCGGACGACGAGGTCGAGCACGAGGTGCACGGTCGGTTCGTCGGGAAGTTGTGGGCCCATGGTCGCCGGGGGCTCGACCACGGGAAGCTCGCCGGTCGGTGCTTCGAGGATGTGCCACGCACGCTGCCGCAGCGAGCGGCCACGCTGCTGCCGTGGGACGTGCCTCTCTGTCCGCTCCTCGGCCGGAGCTTCCAGGATCTGCCACGCGTGCCGGCGGTTCGGCGCCGTTTTCGCGCGCGGCCGTAGTTTCATCAGCGACCTCCTTACTGGTTCCGCGCGTAGCATCGACCGGCAAGGGCCCGCCGTTGCATGCTGACGGCCGTGGCGTCCGCCACGTTTTTCGTTCACCGTGGCCGGCAACCAACATAGCTCTGGGATGGTCGCGCGGCAGTCGGGTGAGACCGCGCGGCCGCGCGCGCTCACGCGAGCGCGCGACGGATATAGTGAGCCCGCGCTCGCCTGTGGCGAGGCAGGCCGGTATAGCTCAGTTGGTAGAGCAGCTGTCTTGTAAACAGCAGGTCGCAGGTTCGAGTCCTGTTGCCGGCTCACTCGGGACCGGGGCACGTCCGATGATCGGATTCGCCCCGGTCCTTCTTTGTCTCAGTTGTCTTCTCGGCTGCTGTGGCCCGGTGAGTGAGGCCGCCGCCATCCCTGCAACGCCGGCTGCCGTCGGAGCCGTTGCCGAGGTGTGTCCGGAGTCATTTCGGACGCCGGATTCCCAGTAGTCCGAACCAGCTCAGCAAGCCATTGATTCCGCACGCTTGCCAGAGCGTCCTATTATCCTAGTTAGCTAGGTTAATAGCGGAACGGGGTGATGTGGTGTTCCGGTTCAGGTTCGACGCGGGATCGGGTGTGCCGCCGTATCTGCAACTCGTGCAGCAGGTCGAGCAAGCCGTGCGGCTGGGCGAGCTGCGGGTCGGTGATCGGCTGCCCACGGTCAAGGACCTCGCCCGAACCCTGGTGATCAACCCGAACACCGTGCTCAAGGCGTATCGCGAATTGGAGCACCGCGGGCTCGCCAAAGGCAGGCCGGGGCGCGGCACGTTCGTCGAGCGGGAGTCCAACGGGCTCGCCGAGTCCGAGCAGGCCGAGTTGCGCGCCGGGCTCGAGACGTGGCTCGCCACCGCACGCGACGCCGGGATGGACGCCGAGGACATCGCCGCACTCGTCGCCGCCGTACTGCACGACTTCAAGGAGGAACACCGGTGACCGTACCCACCATCTCGACCAGGGGTGTAGGCAAACGGTATGGCCGTCGCTGGGGGCTGCGCGACTGCACGCTCGACATCGAGGCCGGACGCGTCGTCGGCCTCGTCGGCCCGAACGGCGCTGGTAAGTCGACGTTGCTGAGCCTGCTGGTGGGCCTGCTGCGGCCCACCGAGGGCTCGGTCGAGATCCTCGGCGCGCCCGCTGGCTGGGGATCGGTCGCCTACCTCGACCAGCGGCACGCGCTGTACGAGTCGTTCCGCGTGCGCGACATGATCGAGGCAGGGGCGAGGCTGAACGAGCGGTGGTTCCCGGAGGTCGCGTTCGAGCGGCTACAGGACCTGGGCATCTCGCTGGAGCACAAGGTCGGCAATCTCTCCGGCGGGCAGCGCGCGCAGGTCGCGCTCGCGCTCGCGCTGGCGAAGCGGCCCGACCTGCTGGTGCTCGACGAGCCCGTCGCCAGTCTCGATCCGCTGGCTCGCCGCGACCTCATGGGGACGCTCATGGAGGTCAAGTCGGAGTGGGACTGCACGGTCGTGTTGTCGTCGCACGTCGTGTCCGAGCTGGAACGCCTGTGCGACTACCTGGTGGTGCTCGACGAGGGCACGCTGCGCTACGCCGGTGACATCGACGAGCTGCTGGACTCACACGGAAGACAACGGAGTCTCGAGGAACTGATCTTGTCCTTTTTGGATGCAGGGGAGCTCGCCCGGTCCGAGGTGACCGCATGATCTGGCTGGCCTGGCGGCAGCATCGGTCGAAGCTCGTCGGACTCGGTGCGGTCTTCCTCCTGCTCGCCTGCGGTTACGTCGCGCTCGGAGCGGCCATGCGCGGTGCGATCAGCCCGGCGGATCTGCCGTACTGCTTCACCGGCTCCGAACCCGTGCGCTGTGGTTCGTGGTCGGACCTGGTCGACGCGATCCATCACTACGTGGTGATCCTGTTCCCGCTGCTGCCCGCACTGGTGGGCATGTTCCTCGGGGCGCCGCTCGTGGCGAACGAGCTCGAGCACCACACGCATCGCTTCGCGTGGACTCAGGGCCTCGCGCGGAGCCGGTGGCTGAGCTCGAAGCTCTTGTTCCTCGGCGCCTGCTCGGTGCTGTTCGGCGTGGTGTTCTCGGTCGCCTACGCCTGGTGGTTCTCGCCCGCGCTGGAGTCGGAGGGCTGGTTCGCCACGTTCGACTTCGGCCTCGTCTCGTTCCCCGCGACCTCCCTGTTCGGGTTCCTCCTCGGGGTGGCGGCGGGTGCGCTGACGCGCCGGACGCTGGCGGGCATGGCGGCGACCCTGGCCGTGTACCTACCTCTGTTCGTGGTGGTGAAGAACTTCGTGCGGCCGCACTACCTCGACCCGGTGCTGTCGGCCTCGCCCGCCGTGGACTCGCTCCGGGTGGGCACGCAGGTGTTCGTCGACGCCCAGGGCGCGGTGTACAGCTCCAGCGAGGCCGCTTCGCGGGCCGGTGTCGCCGATCCGGCTGGATTCCTCAACTCCGACACGGCGGACGAGATGGCCCGGGCGGGTTACTTCTCACGAGTCCCGGTCCAGCCCGCGGACCGGTACTGGACGCTTCAGGTCATCGAGGCCGGACTGTTCCTCGCGCTGGCGGGGGTGTGCGTGGCACTGGTGTTCTGGTGTGTCAACCGCAGGCTGAGCTGACGGGTCACTCGACCGAGGGGCGCGACGGTTGGCGCACGGGTGGGCCGGGCACTCGCTCGTCAGCTCCGAATTCCCCGCCGGGTCACGAAAAGCGGCAATCGGAAGGAACCGTCATCATGACCCAGTCCATGAGGCCAGACGAGCTCGTCGACAGCACTGTCGTCGACCACAGCGGCAGCAAGATCGGCAAGGTCGGCACCGTTTACCTCGCCGACGACACGCACGAACCCGAATGGGTCACAGTGCGCACCGGCATGTTCGGGCAGCGGGAGAGCTTCGTCCCGCTGCACGGCGCCAACCTGGACGCCGAGGGGCTGCACGTCAGCGTCGCCAAGGACCAGGTGTCCGATGCTCCTCGGATGGACGTCGAGGGCCACCTCTCCCACAAGGAGAGCGCGGAGCTCTACCGCTACTACGACCTGCCGGCGCCGCGCCAGAGCATGGACGGGCCGACGGGCACCTCACCGGGACGGCTCGGAGGTGGCAGGCCCCGCGACACCGGCCGCGAGCGGTCTGAGCACTCCGGCTCCGATGGTTCCGATGGCTCCGGCGGAACGATGATGCGTAGCGAGGAGCAGCTCAAGGTCGGTACCGAACAGGTGGAGACGGGTCGCGTGCGCCTGCGCAAGTACGTCGTCACCGAGGAGCAGCAGGTGAGCGTGCCGGTGAGCCACGAGGAGGTCCGCCTCGAGCGGGAGCCGATCACCGACGCCGACCGTGCGGGCGGGGTGCCGATCGGCGAAGACGAGCAGGAGATCGTCCTGCACGAGGAACGTCCGGTGGTGCGCAAAGAATCCGTGCCCGTGGAGAAGGTGCGGCTCGGCACGGAGCAGGTGACCGAGGAGCAGACCGTCACCGACCAGGTGCGCAAGGAGCGCATCGAGGTCGACGGCGACGATCCGCAGGGCAGGCACCGCAAGGAGTGACCGCCTTGCCTCTCGCGCCTAGGCTGCCGGTTGAGGCAAGACGACTTGGCGTGAGAGGACACGAATGCTGGATCTGCTGCTGCGTGATGTGCGGGCACTGACGATGACCGGTGAGCGGCCCCGCGCGAACACCATCGGCGTGCTGGGTGGCCGGATAGTCGGCGTCGACGACGAGGTCGAGGGGCTGCGGGCGCGGCATGTCGTCGACTGCGACGGCGCCGTGCTCACCCCCGGCTTCGCTGACGCCCACAACCACATGGTGTGGTACGGATTGTCGCTCGCCGAGCTGGATCTCTCGGTGTGCCGCACGCCGCAGGAGCTCTACGACGCCGTCGCCGCGAAGGCGGCGAGCCTGCCCTCCGACGCCTGGGTTGTCGGCTCCGGCTACGACGACTTCGTGCTCGGCGGGCACCCCGATCGCGCCGCGCTCGACCGCGCTGGCGGCGGCAGGCCCGTGTGGCTCAAGCACCGTTCGGCGCACATGTGCGTGGCGAGCAGCGCGATTCTGGACCAGGCCGGGGTGCTCGACGGCTCGGCGAAGGTGCCAGAGGGCGGTGTCGTCGAGCTCGGCGACGACGGTGTGCCCACCGGTCTGCTCGCGGAGCAGGCGCAGCAGCTCGTGGACGCGCTCGTGAAGCCCTATCCCGTCGAGGAGCTCGTGGCCGCCATCGACCGGGCCGCGCGCGTCTACGTCACCGAGGGCCTCACGCACGTGACCGAGGCCGGGATCGGCGGTGGCTGGATCGGCCACAGCCCCGCCGAGGCCGCCGCCTACCAGGCCGCGAGGCAGCGCGGGTTGCTGCCGTTGCGGGTCGAACTGATGCCGGCCAGCGAGGTGCTGCACCCGCTGCACGGCGACGCCTTCGGCCTGGATCTGGGGCTGCGCACCGGTTTCGGCGACGATTTCCTGCGCATCGGCCCGATGAAGATCTTCACCGACGGCGCGCTGTCCAGCCGTACGGCGGCGGTCACCGAGCCGTTCTGCGGCCACGGTGGGGTCGGCGTGCTCGGTGACGACCCCGCGGTGCTGCGCGAACGGATGCTCGCCGCGCACAAGGGCGGCTGGCGGATCGCGGCGCACGCGATCGGCGACCGCGCCATCGACCTCACGCTCGACACCTTCGAGGAGGCGCAGCGCGTGCTGCCGAGGCCGGAGGTCCGGCACCGCATCGAGCACTCCGCGATGGTGCGGCCCGAGCAGCTGGCGAGGATGGCCGCGCTCAACGTGGTCCCCGTTCCGCAGGCGCGGTTCCTGTACGAGATCGGCGACACGATGGTGGGCGCGGTCGGCGAGAGCCGGGTGCCGTGGCTGTACCGGCACAAGTCCTTCCTCGCTGCCGGCCTGCGGGTGCCCGGCAGCTCCGACCGGCCGTGCGTCTCGGCCGGGGCGCCGCTGCTCGGCCTGCAGTCGATGGTCGAGCGCACCACCAAGGCCGGTGTGGTGCTCAGCGAGGACGAGCGGGTGGACGGCGAGGAGGCGCTGCGTGCCTTCACCGTGCACTCCGCCTACGCGGCGGGACAGGAGCACGAGCGCGGTCACCTGGCGGCGGGCGCGTTCGCGGACATGGTGCTGCTCGACGACGACCCCACCACGGCACCGAGTTCGAGCATCGGCGACATCGGTGTGCTCGCGACGTTCGTCGCGGGCAAGGCCGTGCACGGGGCGGAGAAGTTCGCGAACGCGCCCACCTGATCCGCGTCAGGTGCGGGGGATGGCGAGCTGCTCGAACGTGATCGTCTCGTAGCTGCCCTCGGCGCCCGTCTCGTACAGCAGACCGACGCTGCGGGAGTCGAGCTGCACCAGGTCGCAGTACGCGGCCGGCGCCTCGGAGACGAGGTGCGCGGTTCGCCAGGTGCGACCCCGGTCGGAGCTGATCCGGACGCTCATCGCCCTTCGGGCGTCCGGATCGGACGGTCCTGCGAAGAGCAGCGCGTTTTCCCTCGAGGTCTGCAGGACGCTGCTCTGCACGCGCGGGCCCACCAGTCCCGGTTGCTCGCGGTAGGGCTCGACGAGGGTCTCGCCGCCGTCGGCGCTGTAGGTGTCCACCCGGTGGCCGGGTGCGGTGCCGTGGCAGCGGCTGTTGAAGTACAGCGTGCCGTCGGGCAGTTCGGCGACGGTGGTCTCGTTGGCGGCGATGTATCCGTCGTGGCGCTCCTCGGTGAAGCCGATGCGCCACGTGCGGCCGCCGTCGTCACTGAGCAGGCAGTGGGCGCCGTAGTACTTGTCCTCGGCGCCGGTGTCGGGCGAGCCCTCGGGCGGCGCGCTGGAGTGGTTGGCGGGCACGACGATGCGGCCCTTGTGCCTGCCGTGCTCGAGCTCGATCGCGTGGCAGGGGCCCGTCGCGTACCAGCGCCAGTCCGGTGCCTTGGCATCGGCGGTGATCTCGACGGCCTCGGAGAACGTGTGGCCGTCGTCGGTGCTGCGCTGGACGAACACCCTGCGAGTGTCCTGTTCGGACACGGTGCCTTCCCTGATCTCGTCCTCGGACACCCTGCCGTTGCGGACGGTCAGCAGCACGATGTCGCCGGAGCTCAGCACGACGGGAGAGGGGTTGCCCGCGGTGGCGTCGCCGTTGGCGGAGACGACGGACAGCGGGCTCCACGTGCGGCCGCCGTCGGCCGAGCGGCGCGACACGACCTGGATCGCGCCGCTGTCACCCGCCGACTCGACGCGACCTTCGGCGAAGGCGAGCAGCTCACCGGCCTTCGTGCGGACGAGCGCGGGAATGCGGAACGTGTGGTAGCCCTCGGTGCCCGAGGTGAACGGCACTGAGGTCATACTGCGGGCACGCGGGGCGGCGGCGGCCGCTGGCGCGAGGGCCAGGCCGGCTGCGGTGGCGCCTGCGAGGGAGAGGGCGGCGCGTCGGGACACGGCGGGCATCGCTTCAGCCTCCTTGCTGAAATTTGGACATAGGACGTCCTATCTAGGAACCTAGAGTGATGGCCCGCATAGGTCAAGATCCGGTTCGGCCACATTGGTCTGGACAAATTCGACTTGCTGGCCCTAGCGTTTGCCAGGCGATCGAAGGAGGCACCGCGAATGCGCGAGGACGTCCGCAGGCTGCTCGGGGAACTCGACGAGCGGCAGGGTGACATCGAGCGGGCCGCCGGTCTGCTGCTGGACACGGTGGCCGCTGACGGCATCGTCTACGCGGCAGGCGCGGGGCACTCGCTCGCGATGGTGTGCGAGACCTTCTACCGCGCGGGCGGACTCGCCCCGGTGCGGCCGTTGTGGGACCCGGAGGTCCTGCCGCTGACCGGGGCGCTGCGCAGTTCCGCCGTCGAACGCGAGCCCGGCCGCGGCCGGGCGCTGGTGGAGGCCGCCGCGCCGACGTCGTCGGACCTGCTCGTCGTGTTCTCGACGAGTGGCCGCAACCCGTATCCCGTGGAGATCGCGAGCGAGGGCCTGGCTCGTGGCGTCCCGGTGATCGCGGTGACGTCGCTGCCCGCGTCGGCGCAGGCCAGCGACCGCTCGGGAACGCGGCTCGCCGACCACGCGACCGTGGTGCTGGACACCGGCGTCCCGCCCGGCGACGTCGTGCACCCGCAGGGCGCGCCCCGGACGGCGGCGGTGTCGACGGTGCTCGGGGCGTACCTGTGGTCGTCCGTGCTCGCGGCGCTCGACGGGCTGGCGACGGAGCGCGGGATCGCGCTGCCGCTGTGGACCAGCGCGAACGTCCCCGGGGGCGACGAGCGCAACGCGGAGCTGATCGCGCGGTACTCGGCGCGTATCCCGGAGCTGACGCGCGGGTTGTAGGTGTCGTTCGCGGCGGTTGGCGTGGGGGGCACTGCGCTCGGTGTTGTGGTGAGGCGCGGCGGGATCTTGCTGCGGGCTTCGGGTGGCGGATGGTCGCGCTCGTGTGGCCGTGTGGCCGTGTGGCCGTGTGGCCGTGTGGCCGTGTGGCCGTGTGGCCGTGTGGCCGTGTGGCTGTGTGGCCGGGGTGCCCGCGGTGCCTGTGTGGCCGTGTAGCCGCGTGGCCGGGGTTGCCTGTGTGGCCGTGTGGCCGCAGTGCTCGTGTGGGCTGCGTAGCCGCAGTGCCTACGGTGCCTATGTCGGCTGCGTAGCTGCGGTTTCTGCGGGCTGCGCCGGTCGGTGGTTCCTCGGATGCCTTGAGCGCAGAGCTCGCGGGCTGGCGTGCACGACTCGCGGGCTGGAGTGCGGGACTCGCGGTTCGGAGCGCGGGACTCGCGCGCCTGACCGCAGGACTCGCGCGCAGGCGTGCGGGACTCGCGTGCCCGAGCGCAGAACTCGCGGGCCGGAGTGGGGGACTCGCGCGCTGGAGTGGGGGACTCGCGGGGTGGGCGATTAGTTCTGGGGGGTTTGGCGGTCCCTACTTCCGGACGGTGGTGTGGGAGGAGGGGCGATGGGCGCAGGGCTCGCCCTGCTGGAGCGGGCGGTCGGCTACACGCTCGGCAGCCTGCGGCTGGTCGAGCGCGACGCGTTGCGCGGGCCGACTCCCTGCGGGTGGTGGGACCTCGGCCACCTGCTCGCGCACATGCAGGACTCGCTGCTCGCGCTGTCCGAGGCCGCGGGCCTCGGGGCGGTCTCGCTCGAGTCCGATCCCGGCGACCACCCCGATCCGGTGCGAGCGTTGCGCGAGCACGCGTGCCTGCTCGTCGGCGAGTGGGCACGCGCGGACTGCTCCGGGACCGTCGAGATCGGCGGGCACCCGTTGTCCGCCGACGTGGTGGCCGGGGCCGGGGCGGTCGAGGTCGCCGTGCACGGCTGGGACGTCGCGCGCGCGTGCGGCACGGACCGGCCGATTCCGGACGCGCTCGCGCGCGAACTGCTCGAACTCTGCCCGCTGTTGGTCAGCGGCGAGGACCGGCCGGGCCGCTTCGCGCAGCCCGTCGACGTGTCACCGCTGGCCGGTCCCGGTGACCGGCTGCTCGCCTTCCTCGGTCGCGACCCGGCCTGAGTCGGCCACCGTTGGCGTGCGCCCGCGGCCGATCGGTCGGCCTGGGGCTGTCATCGCAGGCGTGCGCCCGGCGAACTGATTGCTCGGCCGGGATCCGGCTTGAGCCGGTCACCGTCGGCGGGTGCTTATGGCCGATTTCTTGGCCACGTCCCGGGCGGTCATGGCAGGTGCGCGCACCGCAACCGTTTGCTCGGCCGGGATCCGGCTCGAGCCGGTCATCGCAGCCGATCGCTCTGCCTTGCCCGGGCGGTCATGGCAGGCGCGCACCGCAACCGTTTGCTCCGCCGCGACCCGGCCTGAGTCGGCCACCGTCGGCGTGCGCCCGCAGCCGATCGCTCGGCCAGGGCCGGTCATCGCAGGCGTGCGCCCGGCGAACTGATTGCTCCGCCGCCACCCGGCCTGCGCTGTCCTGGGTCACCGGCAGGCCGAAGAGCTCGAACAGCCGCGTGTCCATGAAGTTGGCGACGTGGCTGATCGCGCCGCCCGAGACGGTGAGCACCTGCAGCGTGAACGCGCGGTACTCGTCGCTGTCCGCGTCGTGCAGGTACATCGCGTACGCGGCCTGGCCGTTGGCCTCCACCGGCAGCATGAGCACCTTGCCCGGCCGCGCGGGACAACGATCGCTGAGGTGCGCCGCCACGGACTCGGTGCCCGCGTACCAGGCGGCGTAGGGCGGCATCTCCCACACCACGTCGCTGGTGAACAGTTCGACCAGTTCGGTCACGTCCTTGCGTTCGAACGCCGAGACGTAGCGCTCGAGCAGCGCGCGTTGCTCGTCGGCGGTCGGCTCAACGACGTCGTCCGGCGTGGGCGACACCTGGGCCAGCTGGGCCCTGGCCCGCTGCAGGATGCTGTTGACCGCCGCGGTGCTGACGCCGACGGCCTCGGCCACCTCTGCCGCCCGCCACTTGAGCACGTCGCGCAGGATCAGCACCGCGCGCTGCCGGGGCGGCAGGTGCTGCAGGGCAGCGACGAGCGCCAGCCGGATGCTCTCTCGCTCCGTGACGATCGCCGCGGGGTCGCTGCCGTCGGCGCCCGCGAGCGCGTCGGGGATCGGCTCCAGCCACGGCACCTCGGGCCGGTCGACGAGGTCGTCGGCGGGGTCGGAGCTGCCGCCGCCGAGCCCGGTGGGCATCGGCCGTTTGCTCCTGCTCTCCAGCGCCGTGAGGCAGGCCGTGGTGGCGATCCGGTGCAGCCAGGTGCGCAGCGACGAACGGCCCTCGAACCGGTCGTAGGCCCGCCAGGCGCGCAGATACGTCTCCTGCACCAGGTCCTCGGCGTCGTGTGCCGAGCCCAGCATGCGGTAGCAGTGCGCGAGCAACTCGCGGCGGAACGGGTCCGCCTGACGCAGGAAATCGTCGTCGACCTTGGTCTGCCCCATGGCCCCTGCCCTTTCGCTGCCTCGAGGTCCTCATCCTGGCAGACCCCACCGACAGGAAAAACTCATCGCGTCACAGCACTTCCAGCGGTGTGGCACGGGAGGGGGCCGGGAAGCGGGCGTCGAGGTCGGCGAGGTCCTGAGCCGTGAGCGAGATGTCCAGCGCCGCCACGTTCTGCTCCACGTGCGCGAGGGTGGTCGCCTTCGGGATCGCGCACACCTGCGGCTGGTGCAGCACCCACGCGATCGCGAGCTGCGCTGGCGTCACGTCGTGGCGTCGCGCGACCTCGGCGAGCACCGGGTCGCCGAGCAGCCTGCCCTGCTCGATCGGCGAGTACGCCATCACCGCGACGCTCTGCTCGCGGCACCACGGCAGCAGGTCGAACTCCGGTCCTCGCCGCGTGAGGTTGTAGAGGACCTGGTTGCTCACGACGTCGCGGCCGAGCGCGTGCTCCCACGTCTCCGCGAGGTCGTCGCGGTCGAAGTTGCTGACGCCGTAGTGCCGGATCTTGCCGTCCGTCCGCAGCGTCTCCAGTGCTTCGAGCGTCTCGGTCAGCGGCACTCCGCCCCGCCAGTGCAGCAGGTACAGGTCGATCCGGTCGGTGCCGAGCCTGCGCAGGCTCCGTTCGCAGGCGGCGACCGTGCCGCGCGCGCTCGCGTTGTGCGGAAGGACCTTGCTGACCAGGAACGTCTCGTCGCGGCGGCCCGCGATCGCCTCGCCGGTGACCTCCTCGGCGCCGCCGTCGCCGTACATCTCCGCGGTGTCGATCAGGGAAAGGCCGAGGTCGAGGCCCCGTCGCAGGGCCTCGACCTCGGCCTTCCTCGAACGCTCGCGTTCACCCATGTGCCAGGTGCCCTGGCCGAGCACGGGCAGGCGGTCTCCGGGGCCGAGTCGCAGGTAGCGCATGGCCCCATTGTGGGTCAGTTGTCGCGCTTCACCGCGTCGATCTTGAGCATCCTGGCGATGACCTTGTCGAGCTCGCCGTCGTCGAAGATCTTCTTCCAGTCGTCCTTGACGATCGACTCGCGGCCGTAGTCCATCGCGATGAGGCACGCGTCGGAGAACGGGTTGGAGCCGCGCAGGGTGTTGGTGAGCGCCACCTGCACGTGGCCGAGCAGCATCGCGCGCGCGGCCGGCTCGGGCACGCCTACGGTGTGCACGGTCTCGTGCAGGGCCTCGTTGAGCAGCGAACCCACCATGCAGGCCACCGTCTCGACGAGCGTCGGCTCCAGCACGGCGAGCTGCTTCACGCTCACCCAGTGCACGTCGACCACCGGCGCGTACATCACGCGGATGACGTCGTCGGCGAGCTTGCGCGCGGTCTCGTTGTCCGACTCGAACGCGGCGACGACCTCCTGCGGGGCCGCGATGCCGCCGAAGGTGTCGGCGTACTCCTCCTTGGTGGTGCGCTCGAGGAACACCGAGGGGTGGCACGGGTGCGCCACGGCGTACTCGATGTCGTCGCGCTTGAGCAGCAGGTTGGCGTAGGCCGCCGCCGGGTCCAGCGTCAGCACGATCGCGCCGGGCTTGAGCTCGGGCACGAGCGCCTCGGAGACCTTGCCGAGTACGACGTCCGGCACGGCGAGGATCACGACGTCGCTCTGCCGGGCCGCCTCGGCGGCGTCGGTGACTTCGCGGTCCTGGCTCGCCAGCAGCTCCTTGCCCTGGGGCGAGTTCTCGCTGAAGAGCACCTGGAAGTCGCTCGTGGCGAGGTTGTTCGAGACGCGCTGGCCCATCTTGCCGCCCGCGCCGACGACGGTGACCGTGGTCATGAGTTGCTCCTTAGGAATTCCACACTGTGCCGCGTCCACTCGTCCTCCAGCCGGCAGGTCGTCTCGATGTCGTCCTGCCAGGGAAGCCAGTGCTCCACGATCTGGTTGATCTTCTTCTCGCCCGGCCTGACCCGCTCGATCATGGCGCCGTAGTCGAGGCGCCCTTCGCCGAGCTTGCAGCCAGAGAGCGTGAACCCGACCCAGCCCGCCTGGCGGGCGAAGGTGAAGTCCTTGACGTGGAGGTTGGCCACGTGCCGGGCGGTGGTCTCCACGACCTGCTTCGGGTGTTCAAGGTTGGCCACGCAGTTGGCGGGGTCGAGGCAGATGCCGAGGTACTCGCTGCCGACGGCCTCGACGACGTCCACGAGATCGGCCGAGGACACCTGTTCGTAGGTCTCCAGCGCGAGGGTCACCCCGCGCTGCGCGTAGCCGGGAACGGCCTCGCGCAGCCGTTCGGTTGCCTCGGCGAGCGTCGGCCGGTCGTCGGCCGAGTACAGCATGCTGCGCACGAGCGTCACGTCGAGCGCCTCGGCGAGGTCGAGGTAGCGCCGCAGGTGCTCGGGGCGCACGCCGCGGGTGCCCAGTTCCAGCTGGACACCGAGGCTCTCTGCCGTTGAGCGCACCTCGCGCAGCTCGGCCGTGGACAGCGCTTCGACACCCGCGTAGTCGCAGATCTGGAAGACGTCCGCGCCCAGTTCCCTGGTCTCCTCCAGCATCTGCGTCAGCGTCAGTGGCTTCTCGGCCTCCGACGAGATGCGCCAGAAGAACGCGTAGGTGCTGAGTCCGATCGCCATCAGGATCCCTTCGCCAGTTCCAGCGCCTCGTCCAGGATCTCGCCCACCGCGACGGGATCGTGGGCGAACCGGCCGAGGAACAACCCGTCGACCGACGTCCCGAGCCTGGTGAGCAGTCCGGGGCCCGCGCTGCCGCCGTAGATCACGCGGACGCCGAGCCGCTTCTTGAGCGTGCCGCAGACGTGCGCGATGTGCTCCTCGGGAGCGGGCTCGGCCGCGCCGATCGCCCAGTGCGGCTCGTAGGCCACCACGACGGGTCCGGTCGCCGAGCCGAGCGCCGACTCCACCTCGGCCACGCAGTGGGCGGCGGCCTGGTCGGCGGGGACGCGCTCGGGCTCGCCGACGCAGAGCACCGGCACGAGCTCGTTGCGCAGCGCCGCCGCGGTCTTGCGGGCGACCAGCGCGTCGTCCTCGCCGTAGAGCCGCCGCCGTTCGGCGTGGCCGACCTCGACGTGGGTGCAGCCGAGCTCGCGCAGCAGCGGCCCGCCGACCTCGCCGGTGAACGCGCCGGTGTCGTCGGCGCACAGGTCCTGCGCGCCGACGCGCACCGGCGTGCCCGCGAAGACGTCGGTCACTGCGGGGATGCTGGGGAAGGAGGGCAGCACGAACAGCTCCGCGTGCCCTCCCGCGATCGCCTCGTGGGAGGCGAGCGCGGCCACATCCCCGCTCCACGCCAGAGTCCTGGCGTGGGAGAAGTACATCTTCAGGCTGACGCCGAAGCTCAGCACGAACCCACGCTCTCGTAGTCGGTGAGCACCTGCACCTTCTGCGCCGACGCCGAGTTCTCGTCGAAGGTGTAGGTCAGCCACTCGCGCGCGAGCCTGCGGGCGAGCTCGAGGCCCACCACGCGCTGGCCGAACGTGAGCACCTGCGCGTTGTTGCTCAGCACCGAGCGCTCGACGGAGAAGCTGTCGTGCGCGGTGACGGCGCGGATGCCGGGCACCTTGTTGGCCGAGATCGCCACGCCGAGGCCGGTTCCGCACACCAGCAGCGCCCGGTCGGCCTCGCCCTTGGCGATCAGCTCGGCCGCGGTGACGGCCACCTTCGGGTACGGCGTGTTGCCGTCGGCGGTCACCCCGACGTCCACAACGGACGCGACGAGCTCACTCGCCTCCAGGTCCGCCTTGAGCGCTTCCTTGTAGTCGAAGCCCGCGTCGTCCGAGCCGACGACGATGCGCCACTGCTGAGCCATCACACACCTTTCCTCTCGGCGAGGACGCCGTGTACCGCGCCCACGATCAGTGCGAGCGAGACGGCGCCCGCGTCCGGAGTTCCCACGCTCTTCTCGGCGAGCGGCCTGGCCCTGCCGATCTTCGGCACCAGGTCCGCGGTCGCCGTCGCGGCGACGTCGGCGGTCTCGGCCGCCCGGCCCCACGCCTCGGCGAGGCCCCTCGACTCGCCGATCCCGGTCGCGAGTGCCTCGGCGAACGGCGCCAGCACGTCGACCATTGTCTTGTCGCCAGGCTGGGCGCCGCCCACGCGCAGCACGCTCTCCAGCCCGGCCGCGACACCCTCGCTCACGGTCGCGCCGGTGGGTTCGTCGTTGTCCCCCAACGTGTTCGCGACGGCCCGCAGCAGCAGCCCCCACAGCGCACCGGACGTGCCGCCCGCGCGGTCGGCCCACGCGTCACCGGCCAGCGCCAGCAGTGTGCCCGCGCCCGCGCCGAGCCGCTGCGCCTCGCGCGCCGCGTCCACCGCGGCCACCGCGCCGCGCTGCATGCCGATGCCGTGGTCGCCATCGCCCGCGACGGCGTCGATGCGGCCCAGCTCCTCGGCGTTGCCGTCCACCACCTTGCGCGTGGCCTCCAGCGCGGCGAGCACGGTCGCGGCGGCGGCGCGCGACTGCTCGCTCGCCTCCGGCACGCTCTGCTCGACCGTGTCGTCCGCCAGGTCCTCGGCTGCGGGCGGAGCGGGGGTGAGTGAGCCCTTGCGGAACGCGGGCGCGTCGGCGGGCGCGCTCCAGTACCGCTCCAGTTCCTCGTCCAGCCAGAACAGCGTGAGCGAGGCCCCGGCCAGGTCGAAGCTGGTGACGAACTCGCCGACCTCGGGGTCCACCACCTCGACGCCCGCTTCGGCGAGCAGCTGGGCCACCCGCCGGTAGACGACGAACAGCTCCTCGTGCTTGACCGTGCCGAGTCCGTTGAGGATCACGCCCGCACGCTGCCCGCGCGCCTCGGTGATGCCGGGCGGCAGCTCGGCGAGCAGCGTCCGCACGAACAGCTCCGCGAGCCCGTCGGCGCTGGGCACGTCGGCCTCGTCGATGCCGGGCTCGCCGTGGATGCCCATGCCCACGGCCATCTTGCCCTCGGGCACCGTGAACAGCGGCGCCTCGGCGCCGGGCAGCGTGCAGCCGGAGAAGGCGACGCCCAGCGAGCGGGTGCGGTCGTTGGCGTGCTCCGCGACCCGGTGCACCTCGTCGAGGCTCAGTCCGGCCTCGGCGGCAGCGGCGGCGACCTTGAACACCGTGAGGTCGCCCGCGACACCGCGGCGCTTGGTGATCTCGTCGACCTCGGCGCTCGACACGTCGTCGGTCACGGCGAAGGTCCTGGTGGGGATGCCCTGCTGGTTCAGGATCTCCGCGGCGTGTCCGAAGTGGAGGACATCGCCCGCGTAGTTGCCGAACAGCAGCAGCACACCGCCGCCGCTCTCGGCCGCCTTGGCCACCGAGCACGCCTGCTGGGCCGAGGGCGAGGCGAAGATGTTGCCCGACACCGCGCCGTGGGCGAGTCCCTGCCCGACCAGTCCGGTGAACGCGGGGTAGTGGCCCGAGCCGCCGCCGACGAGCACGGCGACCTGGCCCGGCGTCTTCGCGGTGTTGCGCACCACGCCGCCCGGCACGCGGCGGACCCACCGCTGGTGGGCGGCGACGAAGCCCTCGAGCACCTCGTCGGCGAACTCGGCCGGGTCGTTGAACAGTCGGGTCATGCCGAGGTCTCCGCTTTCTCGTCGAGGTCACCGGTCTGCACGCGGCCCCGCTTGGCGAGCGCGACCATGAGCACGGCCGAGAGCACCATCAGCCCGCCGACGACGAACATCGGCACGGCGTAGGAACCCGTGGCGTCGTTGAGGAATCCGGTCACGTAGCCGGCGGCGAAACCGGCCATGTTGCCGAAGGTGTTGATCAGCGCGATGCCCACGGCCGCGGCCGCGCCGGTCAGGAACTGCGCGGGCACGGTCCAGAAGTTGGGCAGCGCCGCGAAGATCGCGCACGCCGTGATCGTGATGACCACGATCGTCGCCGCGGGCGAGCCCATGTACAACGCGACCGGCACGCTCACACCGCCGACCACGGCGGGCAGGGCGATGTGCCAGGTCCGCAGGCCGCGCCTGGTCGCGTCGCGCGACCACAGGTAGAGCACGATCGCCGCGGGCACGTACGGGATGGCCGTGATGAGGCCTTCCTCGAGCGTCGTGAACGTGGTGCCGAAGCTCTCCTCGAAGCTGCTGATGATGGCGGGCAGGAAGAACGCCAGCGCGTAGAGGCCGTAGATGAAGCCGAAGTAGATGAGCGCGAGGACCCACACCCGGCCGCTGCGCAGCGCCGCCGCCATACCGCCCTTGTGGGAGCCGCCGCCGGTCTTGGTCTTGGCCTCACCCTCCAGTTCGGCGGTGAGCCACGTCTTCTCCTCCTCGGTCAGCCACTTCGCGTCGGCGGGGCGGTCGCTGAGGTAGAACCAGGTCGCGATGCCGACGAGGATCGCGGGCACCGAGACGCACAGGAACATGAAGCGCCAGCCCTCGAGGCCGAACACGCCGTGCTGCTCGATGAGCAGGCCGGCCAGCGGGGCGCCGATCACCGTGGTGAGCGGCTGCGCCAGGTAGAACAGCGCGAGGATCTTGCTGCGGTGCCGCGCGGGCACCCACAGGGACAGGAACAGGATCGCGCCGGGGAAGAACCCGGCCTCGGCGATGCCGAGCAGCAACCGCAGCACGTAGAGCCCGCCGACGCTGTCCACCCACGTGAACAGCAGCGAGACGATGCCCCACGACACCATGATCCTGGCCAGCCACTTGCGGGCGCCGAACCGGTGCAGCGCGATGTTGCTGGGGACCTCGAGCAGGATGTAGCCGATGAAGAACACACCGGAGGCGAAGCCGAACTGCGCGGCGGTGAGGCCGAGGTCGTCGTTCATCCCGTTCGGCCCCGCGAAGGAGATCGCGGTCCGGTCGAGGTAGTTGATGAAGAACATGAGTGCCACGAAGGGCACGAGCCGCACGGCGACCTTGCGGATCGCCGACCGCTCAACGGGGGACTGCTGGGTGGCGTCCACGTCGACTCCTGACAGGCTGAAAGATTGCGGCGATGCTAAGCACGCGTAACCAGAACGGCCCAGTGTCGGTGAACGGAGTTGCGAAAATCAGTCGCTGATCATTGGCGGTTTCGATCCAGAAGTGCGACAGCGTGAGAATCTGTTCAGCCGACGAGGGGTTCGGCGGCTGTCGTGTCGACGATCAGCTCGGTGACGGCGCCCGCCAGCAGCGCGGCGCGCACCACCGGGGCCTTGGCCTCGCCGAGCGCGACGCACAGGCGGCGCGGGATGCGGCGCAGCGCCTCGATGGGCAGCCCGCTGGAACGCTGGTTCATCGCCAGTTCGGCGCTCGAGCCGGTGGAGTGCAGGAACACGGTGCCGAGATCGCCCACCACACCCTGCTCGGTGAGCGAGCGCAGGTCGGCGCGGTCGAGGTAGCCGGCGCGGTAGAGGTGACCGGGGATGCCGCCGCCGAGCGCGCCGACGGAGAACAGCGCGATGTCGGCCCGCTGCTGCAGCCGCAGGATGCGCTGCACGCTGTGCTCGGCCCACAGCGCCGAGCGCGTGGCCGCGGAGTCGAAGAACGCGGGCACGGGGAAGTGGTGCACGCGTGCGCCGAGCACCGCGCCGAAGCGGTCGAACACCCCGGACGCGTACTCGGCGCCGGAGGAGAACGTGTTGCCGGAGCCGCTCATCTGCACCACCTGGAGCCCGGGGACGACTCCGGGCGTGAGGTTGCGGGCCAGCGTGGCGATGGTGATGCCCCACGTGATCGCGATCGTGGTGTCGGGTGCGAGCGTGAGCCGCAGCTTCGCGGCGGCCTGCGTGGCCACGTGCAGCAGACGTTCGCCCTCGGTCGCGCGCTCGGGCGGAGCGACGACGGTGGCCTGCACGCCGTAGCGCTCGCCGATCAGCCGCTCCAGCGTGCTCGCGGCCCGGCCCCTGCGGTGCACGGTGATCTCCACGAGTCCGGCCGTGCGGGCTTCGCCGACCAGGCGCGACACGGTCGCGCGCGAGCACCCGAGCTCCTGGGCGATGGCCTCCATCGTGAGGTGCCGGTCGTAGTAGAGCTCCGCGGCCCGCAACACCGTGGCCCTGCGCGAGGTGTTCATGCCACGTGCTCCGCGATCGCCGTCACCACCACCGCGAACGACACGGCGCCGGGGTCGCGGTGGCCGAGGCTGCGGGTGGCGAGCGGGCGGGCCCTGCCGAGCCGCGGGCTCAGCGACGCCGTCGACTCGGCCGCCCTCGCGGCGACGGCGGAGGCGTTGACCCACGCCGGTCCGAGCGGCAGCTCCGCGGCGAGGTCGGCCTCGAGGCTCTCGGTGAACGGCAGGAACGCGTCCACCACGGTCTTGTCGCCGACGCGGGCGTTGCCGTACGCGGTCACGGCGTCGAGCGCGGACCGGCACGCGACCTGCACGGCCTGCGATGGGAGGTCGGTGTCGGACAGCACCCGCGCGGCCGCTCGCAGGCCCGCGCCCCACAACGCGCCCGAGGAGCCACCCGCCCTGTCGCTCCACGCGTCGGCGGCGAGTAGGAGCGTGGTGGTCGTGCCGGCTCCGGCCTCGACGGCCCGGCCCGCGGCCGAGGCTGCCGCCCTCGCCCCACGCGCCATCACGCGCCCGTGGTCGCCGTTGCCCGCGACCGAGTCCAGGTCGCCGAGCTCGGGCTCGGCCTCGGCGAGCGCCGTCGCCGCCGTCTCGAAAGCCGCGTGCACGACCTTGGCTACCTGCCGCGACACCTCGCTCGACTCCGGGATGGCGCGTTCGGCGACCACGGGAACCGGCCTCGGCGTGAGTGGAGCCGCGGTGGCGGGACCCTTGCGGAACGCCGGGCTGTGCGCGGGCGCTCCCCACAGTGCCTCCAGCTCGTCGTCGAGCCACGCGACCGTGAGCGAGAGCCCTTCCATGTCGAGGCTCGTGATCAGCTCCCCGACCTCGGGCTCGACCACCTCGACACCCTCGGCCTCGAGCCGCGGCACGACCTCGTTCCACAGCACGAACAGCTCCTCGTACTTCGTGGAGCCCATGCCGTTGAGCAGCACGGTGGCCCTGCGCATGCCCTCCGGCCGTTCGGCGAGCAGCCGCCGCACGAGCAGTTCGGCCAGCTCTCGCGCTCCGAGCAGCGGCTCCTCCGAGACGCCGGGTTCGCCGTGGATGCCGAGGCCGACGCCCATCCTGCCGTCGCGCACGGTGAACAGGGGGCCGCGCGCGCCGGGCGGGGTCGGCCCCTCGAACGCGATTCCGAGCGACACCGTGGCCGCGTTGGTGCGCTCGGCGACCCGCACCACGCCCTCCAGGTCGTAGCCCGCCTCCGCCGCGGCGCCCGCGATCTTGACGACCACGAGGTCGCCCGCGGTGCCGCGGCGCAGGGACCGTTCGTCGCGCGGCGCGCTCGCGAGATCGTCGCTGACCACCACCGAGCGCACCGGGATGCCCGCGTCGATGAGCTGCGCGCGAGCGGCCTCGAAGTTCAGCACGTCGCCCGCGTAGTTGCCGTAGCTGAGCACCACGCCGCCGCCGGCTTCGGCCGCGCTCGCCACAGCCACCACCTGCTGCGTCGACGGCGAGGAGAACACGTCGCCGACCACAGCGGCGTCGGCCAGTCCGGGCCCCACCCAGCCCGCGAACGCCGGGTAGTGCCCGCTGCCTCCGCCGACCACGATCGCGACCTTGCCCCGCCCCGCCTGCGAGGCCCTGACCACGCCGCCGGGCACGCGCTGCACGAGACCGGGAAACGCGCGTGCGAAGCCCGACAGCGTGTCGCGCGCGAAGTCGGCCGGGTCGTTGAAGATCTTGGTCATGAAGTCCTTCCGGGCACGCGAAACCTAGAGCGGCGGGGTGAGGTCGAGGCGCCAGCGATCGCCGGACCGGCTGAGCGAGACCTCGTAGGCGAACGCGCTGCCGTCCGCGCGGGCACCCTCGACGACGGCGACGCGGGACTCGCCGCCGTCCGGTCGCAGTGAGACGGTGAGCCCGGTGGTGCCGCGCAGTTTGTCGACGTAGGCACCGGCGAACTCGTCGACCTCGCTGCCCGTCTGGCCCAGCAGCAGGCCCAGCTCGTCGGCGTCGTGCGTGGACAGGGCCTGCTCGAGCCGGTCACGCAGCTGTTCGGGCGAGCTCGCCCCCGTCTCGGGCTCGCGCGAGATCAGCACGGTGACCACCACGAGCCACACCACGGCGATCGCGACGACGCCCGCGACGACCCAGTTCCTGCGCATGGGCGAACGGTATCTCACCAAAGCGCCTGGTCACATTCGTGTGGCCGGGCGTAGCTCTGGTTACTCCACAGTGGACCCGTCAGGGCAGGATCCGGGCCAGGGTGTCGAGGCCGGCGAGCTCGACGACGCGTCGGCTGGTCGAGCCCTCGGGCGCCAGGATCTGGCAGTCGGCCTGCAACAGCCGCAGCCGCTCGGCGAGCGAGAACAGGATCCGCAGCCCCGCGCTGTCGAGATAGGTGACGCCCGCGAGGTTCAGCCGGACGGTCACCAGGTGGTTGCCGATGGCGGCGAAGATGTCGTCGCGGACCACGTCGGCGTTGGACAGGTCGATCTCGCCGGTGATGGCGATCTCGATCGTCTCGGGATCGCGCGTGAGCACCTCGATGTTCGCCACTGTCATGCCGGTTCGCCGCTCAGGGTCTTGCGGATGCGCACCAGGGTGCCGCCCGCCGTGTGCTCGAACGTGACGTTGTCGCTGAGCTGACGCATCAGTGCCGTTCCCCTTCCGCGGTGGGCGCCGCGGGCCTGCCGCCAGCGTCCGGTGTCCGCGACCGTCACGACCACCTCGGGTTCCTCCGCCTCGAAGCGGAGATTGATCTTGCCACCGAGCGGACCGTAGGCGTGCTCGATCACGTTGGAACACGCCTCGCCGACGGCGACGAGCAGGTCCGCGGTCTCCTCCGCCGTGGCGCCCGTCGTCGGCAGCCAGCGGCGCAGCGCCGCGCGCACGTCCGCGAGCACCTCGGGGACGGCGTCCAGCTCCAGCTCCAGCGTTCGCAACTCGTCGGTGAGCCGCTTGCGGATGGCGAGCACCGCGATGTCGTCGTCGGTGGGGTCGCTGCCGACCATGCGCGACATGACCGTCGAGCACAGCCGCTCCGTGGAGTCCGTGGTCACCGTGTCGCACAGCAACCGGAGACCTTCGTCGAGACCGCGGTCGCGCCGCTCCACGAGACCGTCCGTGTAGAACAGCACCGTCGCGCCTTCGGGCAGGTCGATCGTGGCGCTGCGGCGTTGCAGGGGTGCCGAGCCGACGCCGATCGGCGGGTCGATGGGCACGTCCAGCAGCTCCGCCTTGCGGTCCGGCAGCGCCAGCACCGGGGAGAGGTGGCCCGCGAGCGAGATGTGCATCCGCTCCAGCGACGGTTCCAGCACCGCGTAGGCGATGGTGGTCATCGTCTGCGGTTCGAAGTGCCGGATGTGCGCGTCGAGCTTGGACAGCACCGCGGTGGGCTCGCCGGAGTCGAGCGCGTAGGAGCGGGTCGCGGTCCGGACGCGGCTCATGATCGTGGCCGCGGCGAGGCCCCTGCCCACGACGTCGCCGACGGTGACGCACAGCCAGCCCGACGGCAGGGTGAACACGTCGTACCAGTCGCCGCTGGCTCCGCCGGCCTCGCCGGGCACGTAGCGCGAGGAGAGTTCGAGTCCGGCGATCTGCGGGAGCTTGGCAGGCAGCAGCGTCCGCTGCAGCGCCGCCGCGGCGGCACGCTCGGTGCGGGTGAGGCGCGTGTGCGTGGCCAGCGCCACCCGGTCGCCGACGACCTGGAGGAACTCCACGTCCCGTTCCGAGAACGGCGTCGGGTCGAACGTGCCGACGTGCAGCACACCGACCATGTCACCGCCCGCCACGAGCGGAACGCCCGCGAGTGAGCGGACGCCCTTCTCCCAGAGCAGCGGATTGACGACGGTGGTGGAGTCGACCTGCTGGATGACCATGGGCGTGCGCGAGGCCGCGATGCGCCCGGCGAATCCTTCGCCGACCGGGACCCGGACGCCCTGGCGCACCTCCTCCTCCATCCCGGACGAGGCCGACGCGACCAGATGGTGCCCGCCGCTGTCGACCAGCAGCACGGTGGCGGTGTCGGCGCCCAGCAGCTCCTTGACCCTGGCCAGCAGTTCCGCGAGGAGCTGTTCGAGCTCGAGCTCCGCGAGCGCGTTGTCAGTGACCGCCTCGATGCGACGGAGCCGGTCTGCTATGTCAGCTGGCTCGACCGAACTCGGCATTCTCGCAGCATAACCGTGCACTGTGGGAGCAGCAGCACGCGACCGGCTGTCCAGCAGATTCACCTGACGGGGTTGGCAGGACCGGCGCTGGATAGCAAGATCGCGATCGTGGTTGCCACCCAGATCGAGACCATCACGGCGCACGACGGCGGAACCTTCGACGCGTTCTGTGCCCTGCCGGAGTCGGGCCGGGGCCCGGGAATCGTCCTGTTCCAGGAGGTCTTCGGCGTCAACGACAACATGCGCGCGCTGGCGAGCAGGCTGGCGGAGCACGGCTATGTCGCGCTCGTGCCCGACATGTTCTGGCGATTGGAACGCGGTTTTCAGAGCAAGGACGAATCAGGGATCGCCGAGGGCATGGAGCTCGCGCAGCGGCTCGAC
Source organism: Prauserella cavernicola (assembly GCF_016595675.1). GTDB lineage: Bacteria > Actinomycetota > Actinomycetes > Mycobacteriales > Pseudonocardiaceae > Prauserella_A > Prauserella_A cavernicola. Next base: position 1,310,097 of record NZ_JAENJH010000002.1, read on the forward strand.
CTCGACGTCGCCGTGCACGACATGAGCGCCACGCTCGCGCACCTGCGCGCACTGCCCGCGTGCACGGGCAGGACCGGCGGCGTCGGGTTCTGCCTCGGCGGCACGCTGGCCTACCTGTTCGCGACGTCGGTGCGTCCCGACGGTGAGGGTCCGGACGCCGTGGTGTCCTACTACGGCTCGGGCGTGCACGGGATGCTCGACAAGGTCGGCGACATCGCCTGCCCGGTGATGTTCCACTACGGCGACGACGATCCCTACATCTCCGGCGAGGCGATCGGCGCCGTCGAGGCCGCGGTGTCGGGCAGGCCGGAGATCACCGTGTACCACTACGCGGCGGGACACGCGTTCTCGAACTTCGACGCGCCCTCGTTCCACGACCCCGACGCCGCCGACCTCGCCTGGGGTCGCACGCTCGCGTTCTTCGACGACACGCTGAACGGCTGACCGGGCTTTCGGGTCCGGTGTGGACTGTCGACCGTGCTCAGTACTTGCTCATGGTCCAGCGGAGCGAGTCATCGGTCGTCACCTGGGTGTTCCCGTCGCTGAAGGTGTTCAGCACCCTCGACTTGGTGTCGTTGTCGTCGTGGGAGAAGTCGAAGATCAGCTGGAAGTCGGTGTCGGCGGCGATGCCGCCGAACTCCATGCAGCTCTGGGGGAACACCTTCGACGACGTGGAGCCGTCCTCGTACTCGGCGCTGAGGTTGTACATGGTCGACTCGTTGCACAGCTTGAGTTCGTAGTCGGCCGCGTTCGCGGTGCCCGCGAATCCGACCATCGCCACGCTGATCGCTGCGCCGGCGACAGCGGTACCTGCAACAGCCTTGACGCGTTTCGTGAACGACATGATCGTGTCCTCTGCTCGGAGAATTGGTCGATCGGATGCCGGTGAGCCTGCCCGTCCACAGTTGGTCTGTACACAGCAGAACCCGGTGTCAGACCGAGGGGACAAAAATATCTACCCTGGAGACTCGATCCGGATCATGCGGTGAAGGGCACCTTTACTGCATTGAACGCAGTAAAGGTGCCCTTCACCGCAGCCGCAGTGGCAGTGGCGGGGTGTCAGAGCTTCGGGGGTTCTTCGGTCCGTAGTGGTGCGAACAGGTCGCCGTGCTCCTCGACGCGTTCCAGTACCTCGTCGGCGGTGAACACCAGGTCGGCGGCGCTCTCGCACTCGGCGACCTCGTCCCACAGCAACGGTGTCGACACGGTGGGCTCGGGCCTGGCCCGCAGCGAGTACGGGGCCACCGTGGTCTTCTGAGTGTTGTTCTGGCTCCAGTCGATGAACACCTTGTGCGGGCGCAGGTTCTTCGCCATCCGCGACACCACCAGCTCCGGCATCGCCCGCTCCAGCCGCTCGGCGAGCTCCTTGGCATAGGTGCGCGTGCGGTCGGCCGAGCGCACCCGCACCGGCGCGTAGAGCTGCATTCCCTTGGAGCCGCTCGTCTTCGGGTGTGCCTCGATGCCGTCCTCGGCGAGCTCCTCCCGCAGTCGCAACGCCACCTCGCAGCACTCGACGATCGTGGCGGGCTCTCCGGGATCGAGGTCGAACACGAGCAGGTCCGGATCGCGCCTGCCGTCACGCGGGCCGACGGTCCACTGTGGAATGTGCAGTTCGAGGCTCGCGAGGTTGGCCACCCACACCAGGGTGGGCAGGTCCTGCACCAGCGCGTAGTCGGCCTTCTCGGCTCCGCGCGAGCTGCCGGGGGTCTCGATGCGCACCGTGCGCACCCAGTCCGGCGCGTGCCGCGACACGTTCTTCTCGAAGAACGACGCACCCTCCACGCCGTCCGGATAGCGCTTGAGTGTCAGCGGCCGGTCCTGGAGGTGTGGCAGCAGCACCGGCGCGATGCGCGCGTAGTAGTCGAGCACCTCGCCCTTGGTGAAGCCGACCTTCGGGTACAGCACCTTGTCCAGGTTGGACACCCGCATGCGGCGGCCTTCGACGTCGACGAGCGGATCGGTCACGAGCCCAGCTCCTTCGCGTCGAGGTCCGGCCGCAGCCCTCGCCAGGCGGGTGCGCGCAGCCTGCCGTCCTCCGTCCAGTCCTTGAACACGACCTCGCCCACCAGCGTGGGGCTCACCCAGTGGGCGCCCTTGGCTCGTTCCTTCGGCACCTCGTCGGCGAACGGCGGAGTCGTTCGCTCCAGCTCGCGCAGCATCGCCAGCAGCTCCCGCAGCATGTCCTCGGTGAACCCGGAGCCGACCTGGCCGATGTAGCGGAGGCCGCCGTCGTAGGGCAGGCCGAGCATGAGCGAGCCGAACGTGTCCGACCGCTTGCCCTCGCCGGGTCGCCAGCCGCCGATCACCGCGTCGAGCGTGCGCAGTTCCGTGATCTTGAGCCAGTCGTCGCTGCGCTTGCCCGGCGCGTAGCGCGAGTCGGCCCGTTTGGCTATGACGCCTTCGAGGTCCTGCTCGCCCGCGGCGGCGACCACCGCTGCGCCCTCGCCCGTGAAGCTCGGCGAGACCTGCCAGTGCGCGCCGCCCAGCTCCAGTCCGGTCAGCAGTTCGCGACGTCGCGTGTAGGGCAGGTCGAGCAATGAGCGGCCGTCGAGGTGCAGCAGATCGAACACCAGGTACGTCACCGGCTGGTGCTTCGACAGGGCCCGTGCGCGCTGCTCGCCGGCGTGCATCCGGGCCTGCAGGGCCTTGAAGCTCGGCCGCCCTTCGCGCAGCGCGACGATCTCGCCGTCGAGCCATGCCTGTGCGCTGCCGAGCTGCTCACCGAGGCCGCGCAGCTCGGGATAGGTGGTGCTGATGTCGCCGCCGCGCCGGGAGAACAGCGTCGCCCTGCCGCCCTCCACCCTGGCGAGCGCGCGCACGCCGTCCCATTTGAACTCGTAGGCCCAGTCGTCGTCCTCGGCGGCCGACGGCAGGCGGCCGGAGACGGCCAGCATGGGCGCGACCAGCTCCGGCAGCGGCTCCCAGCCGGGGTCCTGCGGCGGGCCCTTGCGGATCACCTGCCACTGTTCCCCACTGCGGAAGAAGACGAAGTGGCCCTGGGCCCGCTCGCCGTGCAGCACCACCGACACCTCGCGCTCGGACCACTTGAGCGTCTCGTAGGTGCCGCTGTCCCAGATGGTCATCCGGCCCGCGCCGTACTCGCCCTTCGGGATGTCACCGGAGAACGTGGCGTACTCCAGCGGGTGGTCCTCGGTGTGCACGGCGAGCCGGAGCGTGCCCTGCTCGACGGGAAGGCCCTTGGGTACGGCCCACGACACCAGCACGCCGTCGCGTTCGAGCCGCACGTCCCAGTGCAGGCGGCGAGCGTGGTGCTCGTGGATGACGAACGTGTCGTCGTCACCGTGGGGCACCACGTCGCCCTCCGGCAGCGGTTCGGGCGTGCGGCCCGCCCGCCGTTTGCGCCGGTACTCGTCGAGTCTCGACCCCATGGTTCAGGGTCTACCCGATCGAGCCGCTCCGGTCACCCGGTGACGGACTCGACGAGCACCGTGCCGCTGCCGATCCGCAGGTCGTCCGGGGTGCGGACGGTGACCAGTCCGCGCAGGACCCTGCCCTCGCCGGGCTGCCCCTCGGCCGTGACCTCGGCGGGCACCGTCCACGTCGTGCCCGTCGGCCTCGGCGCGTCGCTGTCGTCCACGGCGATCGAGCCGAACGCGGGGTTGGCGAAGAGGTCGAGGTAGTCGAACTCCGTCGAACCCGAGGGCACGGCGTAGCCGTCGATCTCGACGCGCCACGCGCCGGCCGCCGGGTTCGGGATCGTCACCGACTCCTCGGAGTCACCGCCAGCGCTGAGCCCGGCGAGCGAGCACGTCCCACTCGTGCAGTCGTACACGAGCAGGTCGAGGTCGGCGCCGCCGTCGGAGGTGTTGCCGATCGTCGCGGTCAGCGCCGTCGAGTCCGGCGTCACCCGCACGTCGTAGCTCTGCGTCTCGCCCTCGCCGATCGAAGGCCTCGCCACGTGTGCGCTGTCGAGCGCCCCGCCGGTGAGCCGCCCGGTGAACTCGCCGAGCGTGCTGGTGACGGTGTACTCACGGGCGACGGCAGTGCCCTGGGCGGCCTCGTCGATGACGTCGGGATCGGGGCTGACCGTGGTGCCCTGCGCCGCGAACGTCAGCGCCCACGGCACCTCGGCGGCGTCGGACGTGCGCCGCGCCTCGAGCACGATCTCCCACACGCCCGGCATCGGGTCGGTCGCCGCCCTGCTGGTCGGCGAGCCCGTGGGGCAGCCCGCTCCGGCGTCGGGGTTGTAGCAGTTGACCGACGACGTCGGGTCCACCGGAACGCCGGTGGGGTCGTAGCGCACGAACCGCGCCTGGCCCGCGCCCGGCTCTTCTCCACCCGCGTCGAGGTCGACCTGCAGCGAGCTGGTGCCCTCCGGCACCCGCACGAAGACGCTCGTGGCCTGATTGCGCTGGATCGTGCCCGACGCGCTGCCCACGAAACCGCCGTCCTCGGTGAGGTCGTACGGCGCGAACACGGTGTTCATGGTCATGACGTCGATGCCCGTCGTGCGGGGGTCGTCCAGCCGCAGCACCGCCGAGTGCGAACCCGCGGTCTTCGGGTTGACGCGCACGTCGAACGTCACGGGCTTGTTCAGCGGCAACCGCACGGTGCGGGCCGAGGAGAACGTGCCGTCGTTGCCGACCCAGCCGGCCCGGTAGTTCACGGTGAGCCGCGAGCCCGTGGTCCTGGTGAGCGTGTAGGTCCGCGTGTAGGCCTTGCCCACCGTCACACCCTCGCGGTCGTGGATGCCCACACCGGTGTTCGGCGTCTCGAGCTGTCCGGAGAGGACCGTGCTCACCGGCACCGACGTGGTCACCTCGTGCACGCCGGGCCCACGCAACGCGGTGAGTGCCCGGAAGGTGTCGATCAGGCCCGCGCCCTGCGCGTTGGCGTCGATGCCGTCGATGAACCGCGAGGTCGACGTCAGTGCCGAGCGCAGTGCCGTCACCGGAGGCCGCTCACCGCGGTGCAGGCCCTTGTAGGCGCTGACGAGCAGCGCGGCCGCGCCGGTCGCCTGCGGCGCCGCCATCGAGGTGCCGTTGAGCATCCCGTACCCGGCCGGCAGCTCGTAGGTGCCCGGGACGGGCTCCGGCGCCTGCCAGCGCGGGATCGCCGAGATCGCGGCGCCGGGCGCCACGAGGTCGGGCTTGAACCCGCCGTCCTCACGCGGACCGCGCGACGAGAACGGGTGCAGCGACTCGGCGACGGGGGACTCGGAACCGTAGTTCGACAGCCACGTGTCGTCGGTGATGTAGGAACCCACGCTCACCGCGTCGGTCGCCACCGAGGGGTCGCCGACCGAGTTCGCGCCCGCGCCGCTGTTGCCAGCCGAGATGAACAGCTGCACGTTGTAGGTGTCGATCACGCGGTTGTAGAGCTCGGCGCGCGCGTTGTTGCCGTCGTTGAGCGCGGGCAGGCCGCCGATCGAGATGTTCACGACGTCCGCGCCGTTCTCGGCCGCGTAGACCACGCCGTCGATCAGGCCGCTCGACGTGCACGACGGCGTGGACAGGCACACCTTCACCGACATCACCTCTGCGCCGGGAGCGGCGCCGTCCATCCGGCCGCCGAAGAGGTCGTTGCCCGCGGCGATACCGGCGACGTGCGAGCCGTGCGCGGCGCCCGCGATGCCGATGTTGACGTAGCCGGGCTTGTCGGTCTGCACCACGAACGCCACGCGCTCGGCGACGCCGGTCGCCGGGTTGTCGACGCCGAGGTGGCCGACGTCGTGGTTCACGGAGTAGTCGATCATCGGGTTCTCGTCGGTGAAGTCACCGTCGCCGTCGAGATCGACGCGCACCTGCTTGGACTCGGTGTCCTGCAGCACGCCCCAGCTGTCGTCGGAGTCGCCGTCGCGGTTGACGTCGCCGCCGGTCTCGCTGGCCGCAGTGCCGAGATCGCCCGCGGTCTCCGAGAACACGCCGAACGTGAACGAGCCATCCGGCGCCGTCCACTGCCTGCCCTGTGCCGAGAACGCGCCCGAGTAGGTCTGCTCCGACATCGGCACCCACGTGCCGTCGCCCGAGGTGGGCGAGTTGGCCGTGTACCAGTCGACGATCTTGCGCTTGCCCGTGCTGGTCTTCGCCAGCGCCGGGTGGTCGAGGTCGACACCCGAGTCGAGCACGGCGACCGTGGTGCCGCGGCCGTCCCAGAACGGGAACGTCCGCGCGAACTGCGCTGCCTTGATGTCGCCGGTGGGCAGGTATGGATTCACCTTCGGGGTGTTGCGATCCGGTGCCGGCTGCGGCAGCGGGTCGGTCGCGCCGACGGGAGCGGGCTCGTCGCGTGCGATGAGCCCGTCGACGTCCACCGCGTCCACCGAGCGGAGCTTCGGAGCACGCTCCGCCTCCTCGATGGGCACGGTGACCTTGAGGTAGTCCAGGTCGTCGTTGGCGGAACGGACCACGCCGCCCAGCGACCGGAGCTCACCCGCGGCGGCGTCGGCGCGCCCTCGCTGCGCCGCGACGAGCAGGGTGACCTCCGACTTCCCGGCCTGCTCCGCCTGCTCGAGCAACCGGAGGTCCTCGTTGTCGAGCACCTCCTGCTCACCGGGTGGTGGTGCGGGTGGTTGGGCCAGTGCCTGCGGGGCACTGAACCCGAGCGAACTCACGGCCACGACCATCGCCGCGATCCCCGTGCGTCTCCACCAACGTCGTCCAGTCACTGCTTCGACCTCCCGCCAGCGCGATGCTCCGACCATCTGCGCGAGGCTCACAAACGTTTCACATCCGGAGCGAGCGGCCCGAAAATTCCGACTTTCGTAGGGTTGGCCGGGATTGTTGCCAAGTGCCCACTCCCGGCCTGTGGGAGGGCCGATGATCATGGGCGTGTCCCTGCGACACGGCGGTCCGCGTTCGAAAGGATGTTCGACGCTCCCAGTCCCCGTGTCCCCCTGGAGGATCGCCCGCCCATGATGGGTCGTACCCACGCGCTCACCGGCTGGTGCGCCGGTCTCGCCGTCGCGCCGCTCGCCGGTGTCGACACGCTCGCGCAGGCACTGGTGTTCGCCGCGACGACGGCCGGCTTCGCGCTGCTGCCGGACCTCGACCACCCCGGCGCGAGGGCCTCGAAGCTGCTCGGGCCGGTCACCGGAGGGCTGTCGTGGTTGCTGCGCAAGGCCTCCGGGGCGCTGTACCAGGTCACCAAGGGCCCGCGCGACGAGAAGGGCAAGGGCACCCACCGGCACCTGTCCCACACCGTGCTGTTCGCCGCGGTGCTCGGGTTCGCCACGGCGGCGGGTACGGAGGCGGGTGGCCCGTGGGCGGTGGCCGGGGTCGTGCTGTTCGGCCTGCTGCTGGCCGAGGACGCGCTCGGTGACTGGCTGCTGCCGGTGTCCGGCGGCGCCGTGATCTGGTGGGTCTACGAGAACAACCCGAACGCGCTCGCTCAGCTCGAGGGCGTCACCGGCCTGCTCGGCATCGCCGTGGCGCTGGGCTGTGTGACGCACTGCCTCGGCGACGCGCTCACCGAGTCCGGGTGCCCGTTCCTGTTCCCGCTGCCCATCGCGGGTGAGACCTGGTACGAGCTGCGCCCGCCGAGCTGGCTGCGGTTCCGCACCGGCAAGGGCGTGGAGAACAGGCTGATCTTCCCGGTCTTCTCGGTGCTCGCGGTCTTGCTGATCCCGGGTGTGTGGACGGCGGTCGCCGGGTTCGTGCTGGACGTCGTGGACGGCGCCACGGTGGAGGCGGAGAGCTGACCGGCCGGGAGGCCCGGCCGGTCGCCCTCGCTCAGTGATCCCTGATCCGCCAGGCGACGAGGCCCGCGGCGACGAGTCCCGCCGTGGCGAGCGTGCAGCTCACGACGAACGGGTCGAAGCCAGCCAGCGCGGGTGCGAACCCGATGCCGACGTAGAGCGTGACTCCCGCCGAGCCGCCGAGCTGGTCGGAGGCGCGCTGGATGCCGGAGGCGACGCCCGCGTCGTCACCGGTCACCCCGCTGACGGCCGCGTACTGGAGCCCGACGAGGCCGAAGCCCATGCCAGCGGCGATCAGCACCATCGCGGGGATCGTGCCCGCCACACCCGAGCCGACGGGGATCGCCACGAGCCCGGCCGCGGTGAGCCCGATGCCGAGAACCGCGCAGGTGCGCGCTCCCCACCGGCCCGCGACGCGCGGTACGAAGGTCGCCGCTGCCACGAGCACGACCGCGAGCGGCAGCAGCGCGAGTCCCGCCGCGAACGGCGTGAGGCCCTCGCGTTGCTGGAGCTGGAAGGTCAGCAGCAGGAACGACGTCGACAACGCGCCGCTGAGCAACGCCGTGGCGATGTTGGCGAGCACCCTCGTGCGGTTGCGGAAGAACGACGGTGGGATCACCGGGTCGGAGGCGCGGCGTTCCACGCGCACGAACGCCACGCCAGCGATCAGCGCGCCGGCCAGCGCCGCCGCCGAGAGCCACGGACTTCCGCCGCCTTCCCCGCCCTCGATGATCCCGAAGACGAGCAGCAGCGGGGTCAGTGTGAGCAGTGCCGAGCCGGGCAGGTCGAGCGGTGTGCGCTCGCGCGGCGGTTCGGCAGGCACGAGCACGGTGACCGCCACCAGCACGAGCACGACGAACGGCACGCTGATGAGGAATATCCACCGCCACCCGAACAGTTCGGTGATCACGCCCGAGAGCACGAAGCCCAGTACCAGGCCCGTGCTCGCGACGGCGGCCCACACGCTCAGCGCGCGGGTGCGGCGCGGCCCTTCGGGGAACGTCAGGACGATCGCCGCCATCGCCGCGGGCAGCGCGAGCGCCTCGCCGACGCCCTGCAGCATCCGAGCCGCGATCAGCAGCGGATACGTCGGGGCGAGCCCGGCCAGCAGCGAGGCCGCACCGAACACGGCCGCGCCCGTGAGCAGGACCCGACGTCTGCCGAGCAGGTCGCCGAGCCTGCCGCCGAACATCAGCAGGCCACCTCCCGCGACGGTGTAGCCGACCACGACCCAGGTCAGCTGGCGCGGGCCGACCCCGAAGTCGGCGCCGATCGAGGGCAGGGCGATGTTGACCACGGTGACGTCGACCGCGATCAGGAACTGCAAAAGGGACAGTGAGCCGAGGAGGAACCACGGCCGCAGCCGCGAGGTCCCGGGTTGGATGTCCTGGTGCAAGGTTGTGCTCCGTCGCTCGAGAAGATTCCGAGCAGCACTACGAAGGCCGCTCCGGTCAGGACGAAGCGGCGGAGAAGATACGCGAAGGTGCTCCGCCGCTAGTGGCGGAGCGTCCGGGTCACGGCGATGGCCGCAGCGCAAGCGCAAGACATGTTTCACAGGTTAACAGGGCGTCAGGAGCCGTACGCTTGCGTTCAGCCGTGTTGGCCGAAGATCGGAGAATCCCTTGTCGCTGAACGACTTCGAGCGTTACCCGTTGCTGTTCGGGCCCTCGCCGGTGCACGAGCTGGAGCGGCTGGGAGCCCAGCTCGGCGGCGCCGCGGTGTGGGCCAAGCGCGAGGACTGCAACTCCGGCATCGCCTACGGCGGCAACAAGACCCGCAAGCTCGAGTACCTGGTGGCCGACGCGCTGGCCCAGGGCTGCGACACGCTCGTGTCGATCGGCGGCGTGCAGTCCAACCACACCCGCCAGGTCGCCGCGGTCGCCGCGCGGGCAGGGCTCAAGTGCGTGCTGGTGCAGGAGAGCTGGGTCGACTGGCCCGACGCCGTGTACGACAAGGTCGGCAACATCCTGCTGTCGCGGCTGGCGGGCGCCGACGTGCGCTTGGTGAAGTCCGGGTTCGGCATCGAGTTCAAGGACAGCTGGCGGCAGGCGATCGCCGACATCGAGGAGGCGGGCGGCACGCCCTACGCGATCCCCGCGGGCGCCTCCGACCACCGGCTCGGCGGGCTGGGCTTCGCGAACTGGGCGTTCGAGGTCGCCGAGCAGGAACGGCAGCTCGGCGTCTTCTTCGACACCGTGGTGGTGTGCTCGGTGACGGGCAGCACGCAGGCCGGGATGGTGGCCGGGTTCGCCGCGCTCGGCGGCAGGCCGCGGAGGGTGCTGGGCATCGACGGCTCGGCCAAGCCGGAGCAGACGTGGGACCAGGTGGCCAGGATCGCGCGCGCCACCGCGTCGCTGATCGGTGTCGAGCGCGAGCTCGCCGACGACGAGATCCTGCTCGACGACCGCTACCACGCGGGCACCTACGGCATCCCCGACGAGTCCACTGTGGAGGCCATGAAGCTCGCCGCCCGCACCGAGGGCATGATCACCGACCCGGTGTACGAGGGCAAGTCCATGGCAGGTCTGATCGACCTCGTGAGGCGGGGGGAGATCGTGAAGGACTCCACGGTGCTCTACGCGCACCTCGGCGGGCAGCCCGCGCTGAACGGCTACAGCGCGATCATCGACTAGCGCGTACCGGCATCGGCCTCGCCGCCGTGCGCGGCCGACTCAGTCGGACACCGCACCAGCGGTGAGGTTGATGCCGGCCGCGGTGATGGACGCGCCCCGGTCGCTGGCCAGGTATGCGGCCGCTTCGGCGATCTCCGTGGCGCTGGGCAGCCTGCGCAGCATGGTGCCGGACTCGAGCTCGTCGAGGATGGCGCGATTCTCCGTGTCGCCCGCGTAGCTCGATCCGTAGTCCGGCCCGTCCAGCACGCCCTCGACCGTTCCCCCGATGCGCGTCCATGCGACGCGCACACCCCGCGGTCCGAGCTCGACCGCCCACTGCCGGTACAGCGCCTCGACGAGCTGCCACGTCACCACCGTCGTGCCCATCCCCTCGAACGGAGGCCCGTACCCGACGTTGGTGAGCACGACGCCCGATCCTCGCTCGGCCATGTGCGTCGCCGCCGCACGAATGGTCGCGGTCTGGGCGCGCACGGCGCTGAGCACCGCGTCCTCCATGACGGCGGTCGGCAGCTCGAGCAGCGGTGTTCCCTGCACATCCCGATGGGTGACGGCGTTGAAGAGGATGTCGATGGACCCCGCGCGCTCGACGACCGAGTCCGCATGGGCTTTCGTGGCCGCCTCGTCCGTGACGTCGAGCGCGGTGGCGTGCCCCTGACCGCCGCCGTCGGCGATCGACGCCAGCACCGGGTGGAGCGACTCGCGGGAGCGTCCCGTGACGTGCACGGTCGCGCCCTCGCGGGCGAACACCCGCGCGACCGCCCCACCGATGATTCCCGAGCCGCCGTGCACGATGGCGACCTGCCCCGTCAGCAACATGTGTGTCCCCTCGTCCGACGCTCAAGATTCGCCCAGCGAGCGACGAAACTCAAGACCGGGCCGCAGTGAACACCTGCTCCGGGTGCGGGTGGCTGAGGAAGTCGTGATGGGAGATCTCCCAGCCGTAGGCCCCCGCGTGGTGGAACTCCAGCACGTCGCCCACCCGCACCCGCCTCACCGTGACGTCGTGCGCGAGCACGTCCTTCGGCGTGCACAGCTCACCCACCACCGTCACCGGCCCGTCGTGCACCGCCGGTCGCGGCAGCGCGTCTGGCCACCGCTCGACCGGCAGGACGCTGAACGGGTGGCTGTGCTGCCACGACACCGGCAGCCGGAAGTGATGGGTTCCGCCACGCACGAGTACATAGTGGACACCGTGGTTGCGTTTGACGTCGAGCACCTCGGTCAGGTAGCTGCCGCACGCGGCGACCAGGAACCGGCCGCACTCGAAGTCGATCTCGCGCCAGTGCGCGGGAAACGTCGTGACGAGCCTGCCGAGTCCCTCGGTGAAGCGGTGCCAGTCGAACTGCTCGCTCAGCTCCGCGTAGTTGACGCCGATGCCGCCGCCGACGTTCACGACCTCGCAGCGCACCCCGAACTCGGCCTCCCAGCCGATGATCTTGCGCCGGTACAGCTCCAGCATCGCCAGGTGGTTGTCCGGCGAGAGGTTGTTGGACAGCGAGTGCAGGTGGAAGCCGGTGAACGCGAGAAAGGGCAGGTCCCGCGCGGCGCGCATCGCCTCACCCAGGTCGGTCTCGTCGATGCCGAACTGTGTCGGCCGCCCCGCCATCGCCAGCGTCGCCTCGGGGAACGGGCCCGCGAGGTTCACCCGTAACAGCACGCGCGCCGGTCGCCCGACGCGCGTGGCGACCCGCGAGATGCGGTGCAGCTCCAGCACGCTCTCCACGTGCAGCCGCTCGACCCCGGCCAGCAGGGCCTGCTCGATCTCGCACTCCGTCTTCGCGGGCCCGCCGAACAGCACCGGGACGTCGGCCGAGACCGCGCGCGCCTTGGCGAGCTCGCCGCCCGAGGCCACCTCGAACCCGGCGACCAGCGGCGCGAGCGTACGCAGGAGCGGCTGCGCGCTGTTGGCCTTCATGGCGTAGAACATGCGGCAGCGCTCGGGCAGCGCGGCCACCACGTTGGTGACATGCGCGGCAAGAGCGTCGAGGTCGTAGACGTAGCGGCAGACCGGCTCCGGGGCGCTCACACGCGCGCCAGCGGGTTGGGCACGCGGTGCAGTCGCAGCTCGGTGTCGGGCAACAGTCTGCGCATGGTGAGTTTCTCCACGGCGATCTCCGGGGCGAACACGTCGAAGCGCGCCTCGCCGACGCGGCCGAGGTGCTCGCGGACCCGCTCGGCGACGATCGCCCAGAAGTCGCGTTCGGACAGTCCGTACTCGTCGGCGAGGAAGATGGCCAGCTCGCCGATGTTGACGAACAGGAACGCGTCGAGCATGAAGTCGGCCACCAGCGCCGGGTCGTCGGTCTCGACGAAGGAGTTGCGGTTCTGGTGGTGCGACGGCGTGCCGCGCAGCGGCGGGCACAGCTCCGGCTCGGCCAGGTGCGCGCGCGAGAACCGGACGCCGTCGTGGAAGTCGCGCAGCGCGACCCGTGTGGGCACGCCGTCGTGGTGCAGCAGCACCATGTTCTGCGCGTGCGACTCCAGCGCGATCCCGTGCCGGCACAGCAGGTGCACCAGTGGCAGCACGGCGACCTCGGCGAGCCCGCGCACCCACGTGGCCGCGCCGTGCCGCCGAATCCAGGCGTCGATCAGCGGGGTGCCGTCGCGCTCGCGCGCCGTGAGTCCGGTGAAGGGCACCGCCCGCTCTTCCGTGTCGAGGTGCAGGTGCAGGCTCTCGCGCCAGATGCACGCGAGCGTGCCGTAGGTGTCCTCCCTCGTCAGCTCCGCCGCGGGCTCGGGGTTCACCGCGGCGCCCAGCACCTCGCCGAGCAGGATCGTGCGCGCCTCGTCGCGCAGGAACTCGTCCGCGGCGGCGATGGTGTGCAACCAGTCGGAGATCAACGGCGCGTTGTGCACCGTGTGAGGTGCCAGCACCCGGCTCGTGGAGGTGTTCACCAGCGACATCGCGAGCTTGAGGTACGGCCGGCTCGGATCATCCACACACGACAACGTGCGGATGGACTGCTGGGCGAGGAAGGCGTGTGGATCCTCTCCCAGCACTACCAGTTCTCCGCGCCGCAGCTGCGCGGAGAAGGCCCGTGCCGCGTGTTCGTTCCACTGCCACGGGTGCACCGGGACCAAGGTGAACTCGGGAGTGGGCGGGGTGAGCGCGTCGCCGAGCTGGCCGTGCAGGAACTCGGCCTCCTCGATCGTCGACGACGCGCTCACCTCGGTGAGGTCGCGGTGCGCGGCCAGCCACAGTGGACGGATCGTTCGCGCGAACTCGGGACCGTAGGCGAGATTGTCGGCCACCCCGAAGCCGATGCGCGACTTGTACGCCGGGTGGTAGCGGTGCCCGTCGGTGATGGCGCCCTCCAGCTCGTCGAAGCCGGAACCGGCGAGTGTGCCCGTGCGCGAGTACTGTGCCACGGCGTCGTTGAGCAGCGTGTGCTCCAGCTCGCGGGCGAAGCGGGCGAGGCACGCGCGGTCGGCGTCGAGGCGGTCGCCGAGCTCGCCGAGCAGCCGCGTCACCGACTCGGGCTCCTCGCCCTCGCGCCTGAGTTCGTCCACCGTCACGCGGTCGAAGGTGAACCGCCTGCGCGCCGTGAACGTGTAGGTGACACCCGCCGAGCCCACGATCGTCGAGTCGTCCTCGGTGCGCACGGCGCCCTCGTAGAGCAGCGACTCCAGCAGCTGGCGCAACAGCCTGCGCAGCACGGGCGCGTAGGTCGGCGCGGCGAGCGCCCGCTGGACGAGGTCGTGGGTCATGGCAGCTCCCGCAGTGGGTTGGGGACGTCGACGTACACCGGTCGCTCGCCGCGTCCGGTGAAGCGGCTGAGCAGGTTCGCCTTGGCGGGCAACGTCGCGCACGCCAGCAGCTGCCCGGCCTCCGGCGCGGCGCGCAGGTGGTCGCGCGCGAGGCGCCACAGCCGCCGTTCGGACGTCGCGGTGTGCAGCGCCAGCACGTGCACGACGTGCCCGAGCTGGTTGGTCACCGCGTGATAGCGCAGCCGCAGCCACGCCTCGGCCTCGTCGTAGAGCACCGGGCTGTCCGCCTCCACGAGCCCGGCGCGCACCCGGTCGCGGCTCGCCGACACCCCTTCGAGGTCGCGGACCCACAGCCCGCTCGGCCAGCCGTTCTCCGTGCACAGCAGCGAGTTCTGCACGTGTGCCTCGAAGCTCACGCCGTCGGTGGCGAACACCGACAGCAGCGGCACCAGCGCGACATCGAGGTAGCGCCGCAGCCACTCGTCGGCCTCGCGCGGGCCGGGCAGGACCTCGGCCGCATCCTCCAGCAGGCCCGCGAGCACCCGCGGCGCCTGCCCGTTGCCCGCGAACGGGTTCTGCCGGTACTGCACAGCGAGGTCGGCTGCCAGCTCGTCGCTCACCACGCCCGGAGCGAGCGTGCGGTACCCGCTCTCCAGCACCACGCCGAACCCGGGGCGTGCGGGCAGCCGGGCGGCGAGCAGGCTCGCGTCGGTGGCCCGGCGCAGGTGTTCGAGCGGGTTGTTGCGCACGAAGTTGGTGATGCGCACGTGCAGTGGCAGCTTCCACGAGACGCCGAACTCCGGGTCGCACACGGTGCGCACCGACGACGTCGGATAGACCGGCCTGCCCAGCGGGCCCAGCGCCACGAGCCCACCCTGCGCGACCAGCGAGCGCACCTCGGGTTCGCCGGCGAGATGGCGAGCCTGCCACGGGTGCACGGGCAACGCCTCGTACCCGGCGGGGACGTGCTCGGCGACCTCGCCGGGCACCCACTCGTCCGGCGAGACCCTGACCTCCAGGAGCAGTTCCCTCGCGACGGCGAGGTAGTGCGGCACGAACTCGGTGCCCAGCTCCGGCGCGTACCGGCCGATGTCGGCGTCGGTGAAGCCCTCCGCGCTCTTCGGCGTGGGATGGAAGGGATGGCCCAGCAGCACGTTCTGCTCGGCGTGCCGCGTGCGCGCGTGCGCTCCCGGCCCCGGCCGGCGCCTGCCGTGCGCGAGGTAGCGCGCGGTGCGCTCGACGCTGTCGCCGATCTGGGTCGCGAGCTCACCACCCGGGCAGCCGGTGGTGGCCGCCAGCTCGGCCAGCAGCGCGGCGACCAGGTCCGGGTGGCCTGGCACGGTGTGCTCGCCGTAGGTGTGGTGCCCGAACGCCGAGGCGTGCCACACCTCGACGCGCAGGCTCCGCCCCGTCGCTGGCAGCTCCACGACGAGCTCGCCGGGTGTCACGTCGTGGATCCCGGTCTCGCGCAGGTAGGCGTTGAGCAGCCGCTGGCGCGCGGCGTGCTCGGCGGCGCTCAGCGCAGCAGTGGGTTCGGCACCCGGCCCGTGCTCGCCGGCATGCTCACGCCCGCCGACGTGCCCTGCCTCAGCAGCGGGCCGAGCACCGTGCGACTCGGCCACGTCGGTGAGCGTAGGAGCAGCCGCTCCACCTCCGGTAGCGGGTGCGTGCGGTCGAAGCAGCTGATCAGCGCCGCGCGGAGCTGGTTCCACAGGACGTTCTCCGTGATGCCGTAGTGCCGGGACAGTGCGTCGGCGATGCCGTGCAGGTTGACCTGCAATCCCAGGGTCTGCAGGTAGCCGACGAGCTCGCCGGGCTCGTCGAGGACCAGTGACTGCCGGGCGCCCGGCTTGACGCGGTAACCCGGCTCGGCCACCCCGGCCGCGCGCATCCACTGTGGATGGATGCGCACCGTGTCGTGGTCGCGCAGCACGAACCGCCCCGGCACGCCGTCGACGAGCGTCACGGCCACGTTCTGCCCGTGCAGCTCGGGCAGCACCCCGTAGCGCAGGAACCCGAGCGCCACGGCGCAGAACGACTCCGCGAGCGCACGGAAGAACGGCACCGGATCGCACTCCCACCCGGCGTGGAGCGCGGGCGCGGCGAAGGCTCCCATCGGCACCGCGTCGGCGACGTCGGCCGGATAGGTGCGCAGCTGCGCGGCGAGGTGTCCGGGCCGGTCGGCGAACTCGTCGCCCGCCCAGCCGCACCAGCTGCGCTCGTCGCACACGGCCACCAGCGAGGCCAGCTCGGCGTCGCGGGCGAGGACGTCGCGCAGGGTGCGTTCGGCGCGCTCGCCGTTGTCGAGGTAGCGCGGGGGCAGCAGCCGCGCGGCTCCGAGCGTTGCGATGCCCAGCGGCAACTTGACGTGCAGCGACTGCTCGGGCGCTGCCAGCGTGCGCAGTGACGACGTCGGCCGGAACGCGCCGAGCCCGGTGGCGAGCGGCCGGATGTCGCCGCGTGCCAGCTCGTCGGCGAACTCGCGGGGCAGCACGTGTTCGCGTTGCCACGGGTGCACCGGCACCGCGTGGAACCCGTCGGGAGCCGCGGGAGCGGCGTCGCCGAGCAGCAGCCCGGCGAGGTCGCGTTCGCCGGAGCCGAAGCGAAGCGACTCCGTGCGCACGGCGACCCAGTCCAGCGCGAGGGGCTCGGCCCGCGTGGTGCCGTAGCGGGCCAGCTCGGCGGCCGACCAGCCCGCGGCGGCGCGTGCGGTGGGGTGGAACGGCCGGTTCCGGCTCGCCGCGAGGCGTTCGCCCGCGAGCATCCCGAGCGCACCGGTGTGTGGCGGTACCGCCGCGACGGCACCGTGCTCGATCGCGGTGCGCACGTCGGCGGCCACCTGCTCGGCGCAAGTCTCGCCGCGCGCGACGAGCCGCACCAGCTCGTCGGGACCGAGTTCGGCGGAGCCGTGCAGCACCGGGCCGCCCGCGAACCGAACGGGCGTCAGCCCGTCGCCCTCGCGGACCCGCACCCGGACGTCGCCGACGCGGTACCACTCGCCCTCGATCGTCCCGTCGCCGAAACCGAACAGCCGCTCCCTGATCAGCGCGTCGACCAGGTCGCGCGTGACCTCCTCGCGCGCGGTCAGTAGAGGCTCAGGCATGTGCCGACGTCCGCGGCCTCGGCGCGGCGGAAGACCTCGGCGGCGCACGCGACATCCTCCACTGCCATGCCCATGGGATTCAGCAGGATGATCTCGTCGTCGGTCTCCCTGCCGGGCCGCGTGCCCGCGAGTACCTGGCCCAGCTCGGCGTGCAGCCGCTCCCGGGAGAACGATCCCTCGAGCACCAGCTGGTTGATGATCTTCTTCTCGCGGTTGCACTGGTCCCAGTCGTCCACCACGACCTTGTCGGCGCCGAGAAAGACGTCCTTGTGGGTGTCCATGATGGACACGTTGGCCAGGAAGGAGCCCGGCTTGAGCCACGAGAACGTGAGATACGGCCGGTCGGTGACGGTGCACGGCACCACGACGTCGCCCGAGCGCACCGCGTCCTCCGCGCTCGCGGCCACCCGTACCTCGGCGCGCTCGCCGACCCGGTGGGCCAGCGCCCGCGCCGCGCTCTCGTGCACGTCGAAGGCGTGGATCGTGGTGATGGCAGGGAACTGCTCCAGCAGCGCCGTGACCTGGGTGCCGCCGATGACGCCGCAGCCCACCAACGCCACATCGGTGAAACCGGGCCGCGCCAGCTGGCGGGCGGCCAGGCAGGTGACGGCGGCGGTGCGCCACGCGCTGATGAGCCCCGCCTCCATGATCGCCACCGGGTAGTTGGTGTCCGGGTCGTTGAGCACGAGCACACCGCTGGCCCGTTCCAGTCCCGCCGCCGGGTTGTCGTGCTTGCTGCCGATCCACTTCAGACCCGACACGCCGGGTCCGGCCACCGAGCCGACGTGGGCGGGCATCGCGATGATGCGGTCTGCGATGTGGCCTTCGCCGACGCGCAGGTACGGCTTGAGCGGCTGCACGGTCCTGCCGTCGGCGTGGGCGACGAGGGCTCGGCTCAGCGCGTCGACGTAGAGCTCGGAGCTCCCGCCTCCCACGGCGGCGACGTCACCCCGCGTGAGATAGCGGATGCGGGGACTCGGCGCGGGCTCGGTCATGGGCGGGTCTTCCTCCTGGGAGTTCAGGCTGCGAGGTCAGGCTGCGAGGTCAGGCAGAGAGGTCAGGCGAGGCGCGCCGCGACCGGGCCGCGGCCAGCCAGTCGTCGTCGTAGACGAGGTCGAGGTAGCGGTCTCCCCGGTCGGGAAAGATCGCCAGCACCCGGCACGGCGTCGGCAACGAGGGCAGGGTGCGGCGGATCGCGGCGACCACCGAACCGGTGGACCCGCCGGCGAAGATGCCTTCTGTGGCGAGCAGTTCGCGGCAGCCGAGCGCGGCGTCCACGTCGTCGACGCGCACCACCTGGTCGATCTCGTCGGGGCTGCACAGTTCCGGCACGCGGCTGGAGCCGATGCCGGGGATCTCGCGACGGCCCGCGGTGCCGCCGAAGATCACCGAACCCACGGCGTCGACGGCCACCACCCGCAGGTCGGGGAAACGCTCCCGCAGCCTGCGTGAGCAGCCGAGGATGCTGCCGGTGGTGCTCACCGCGGCGAAGAGGTAGTCGGGCGGGCGCACGAGCTGCTCGGCCAGTTCGGTGCCGGTGCCGTCGTAGAAGGCCTGCCAGTTGAGGTCGTTGGCGTACTGGTTGACCCACACCGCGCCGGGTGTGCGCGCGAGCAGTTCCCGCACCCTGCGGATTCGCGTCTGCAGGTAGCCGCCCGCCTCGTCGGGCTCGGTCACCACCTCGACGTCGACACCGAGACTGCGCAGCAGCGCGAGGTTGGCCGTGGTGGTCTTGGGGTCGACGACGCAGCTGAAGCTCAGCCCGTGCACCCTTGCCGCCACGGCGAGCGCGATGCCGAAGTTGCCCGAGCTGCTCTCGACCAGCGTGGAGCCGGGCGGGATCGACCCGTCGCGCAGGCCGGACTCCACGATGTAGCGCGCGGAGCGGTCCTTCATGCTTCCGCTGGGGTTCAACAACTCCAGCTTGGCGACGACCTCGGTGCCGGGATCGGGAAAGAGCCGGCGCAGCGCGACGACGGGGGTTCCGCCCACGCAGTCGAGCACGGACTCGCCGACGGACTCGGCCACGGACGAAGCGGCGGTCACTGCACTCCTCGACTCGACGGTCACGTGGGTAAGGCAAGTCTTACCTTACCCATGATGTCACTGTCGATGAGAATACTGACACTCGCCGTCACCGCCAAGGGGCGCGTCATGGTCGCGACGGGTGTCAAAGTGTCCATTGAGGACGATTCGGTCGAGCTCAGGTGTTCTTGTCGATGACTCTGCTGCGGCCGCGGAACTCGGCGATCACGACGGGGCCGTCGGGTCCCTCGCGGCGCACCGTGACGTCGTAGATCCCGTTGCGGCCGAACCGGGTGCGCTCCTGTGCGGTCGCGACCAGCTCGTCGCCGAGCCGGGCCGAGGCGACGAACGAGATCTCCGCGCCCGCGGCGACGGTCACCGGGCCGTGGCTGTTGCACGCGCACGCGAACGCGGTGTCGGCGAGCAGGAAGACGTAGCCGCCGTGGGCGATGTCGTGGCCGTTGACCATGGTCGCCGTGATCCGCATGGTGGCGGTGGCGCTGCCGTCGGCGGCCTCCCGCAGCTCAATGCCGAGTGCGCGCGAGGCCTCGTCGACGGCGAACATGTCGTGAGCAGCGTTGTCCCGCACCAGCCACATCCTCGCTTACTGACCGAATGGACGGTTAATACTGGGTTCGAGGCGCGGGTGGTGTCAAGGCGGCGCCACCCCGGCCACCAGGTCGTCCGCGCTGGCGCCCTGCCGCGGCCGGGCTTAGTGTCACGAGAACTCCCGCGGGCGAAACAGGGGTGAGGGCGATGGGTGCTCCGGTGCGGCCGCGAGCCGCGTTCCACCCCTTGCGCGTCTCCGACGTCACGCGGCTGTGCGACGACGCCGTCGCGGTGACCTTCGACGTCCCGCCCGAGCTCGCCGATGCCTACGACTTCCTGCCGGGACAGTCGCTCACCCTGCGGCGCACCGTCGACGGCCACGAACAGCGCAGGTCGTACTCGATCTGCGCGCCTAGGGGAGCCAGCCCGAGGGTGGGCGTGCGCGAGGTGCCCGCCGGTCTGTTCTCCACCTGGCTCGTGCGCGACGTGCGGCCAGGCCAGATGATCGACGTCGGCACCCCGACCGGCGGCTTCACGCCCGACCTCACCGAGCCAGCGCACCACGTCCTCGTCGCGGCGGGCTCCGGGATCACGCCTGTGCTCTCCATCGCGTCGTCGGTGCTGGCCGACCAGGCGAGCACCGTGACCCTGTTCTACGGCAACCGGCGCACCGACACGGTGATGTTCGCCGACGAGCTCGCCGACCTGAAGGACCGCCACCGCGCGCGGTTCGAGCTCGTGCACGTGCTCTCGCGAGAACTCCGCGAGGTGGAGCTGTTCAGCGGCAGGCTCGACGCGGAGAAGCTCACCGACCTGCTGCGCCTGGTTCCGGAGCCGGAACTGGTCGATCACTGGTGGCTGTGCGGCCCCTTCGGCATGGTCACCGACGCGCAGGACGTGCTCGAACGGCACGGCGTCTGCCTCTCGCGCGTGCACCAGGAGCTGTTCTACGTCGAGGCCGAGCCGCCCGAACCGGTGCGGCACGTCGAACCCGCGCTCGTCGGGGAGACCAGCGAGGTCAGCGTGAAGCTCGACGGCCGACTCACCACGGCGCTGGTCCCGAAGACCACGGCGGTGCTCGACGGCGTCCAGCGCGCCAGGCCCGACCTGCCCTTCGCGTGCAAGGGCGGCGTGTGCGGCACGTGCCGCGCGAAGGTGCTCGTCGGCGAGGTCCGCATGCGCCGCAACTTCGCTCTCGAGGGCGACGAGGTGGCGCAGGGTTTCGTGCTCACGTGCCAGTCCCATCCGGTGACCGACCTGGTGACTCTGGACTACGACGCCTAGCTGTGATGTCCAGGGAGGTTGGTCAGCCGGGTGGCTGGTGGGCGGCCTCCGATGGCGGAGTGGGCGCGATGGTGATTGTAGAAATGGAGCCAGGCGGGCAGTGCGGTGTTGCGTTGTTCGGTTGAGGT